>JADKAM010000012.1 GCA_016715365.1 Chitinophagaceae bacterium | reverse complement strand
TTGGCTGATTTTTATTAGTGAAAACGCCCTGTTTTTTCAGTAAATACCCTTGGGGTTTGTACAGGATACTTATATTAGGTTGTTGGGTTTACTACACTGAATACCTGAAACTTGCTGTGTTTTTGATACACCATTGAGCTGCCGCCGTTTGGTCTCTTACCAACGGCGATTAAGGTTGAAGTGCTTTTGATCTGGAGTGTATGCTGCTGTGGTGGTTGGCTTGCGGGTTGATGGGGAACGCTGTCTACAGCTAAAAAAAAGTGGCTTTTTCCGGTAAATAGAAAAAGCCACTTACTAAAAAAAACTATCAGGCTCTTTCTGATTTTACCAAAACACCTGCTGCTGTAAATGTAGCTTCCCAGGCCATGCCATTCCAGGTAAAATGCGCTCTCCAGTTTCCTCCACTGCGGAGTTTCCACTGGCGTACAGGTGTATTACCAAAATTAGTTGCAAAAGCTGCAAGCACGGCCGCCGGTGGCGGAGTTTTTACATCAGTTTTTGAAATTAAAGGCGCTGCCAAAACCGTTGAAGCATGAACTGCATTGAAACCGGCCGAGATGATTACCAGGCCCAGTGCAAAAATTGTCTTTTTCATAAGAGGGGGTTTAATTGAAAAAAATAAATAACTCCCTAAAAGTATCCATGCCTGCATCGGATTCAAAACTAAATCAGCTGAACAGGAAAAAGCAAATACTGAATAAGTAAAATTAGCTGCCGCCCTTTGTTGGCAGGGGCCAACAAATGAGAGTGGGCTTACATAATGCCAACAGCGGCGAAGGTATACAACAGTGACCAAGGAACATTACGTTTGAATTTGTTGATTGTGGGAGGGAACAATTACGCCAGTGGAGCCAGCAACTGCAACCGCTTATCATAAACATCTTTTTACTGTAAGCAGTGTGCTATACATTGTATGTAAATTTATAAGCCATGAAAAGATTTTGCTTCATCATTGTTGCCTTTTTTTCTTTTTTTGCTGCACAGGCGCAGCAGCCTGTAATTGTATCGCCGCAATGGCTGCATGATAATTTAAGTGACCCCAGGCTGGTGATCTTATACACAGGCTTTGTAATTAAGGGTGATTTTGACAGGGAACATATTGAAGGCTCCCGTTTTTTGTGGGCCGACTGGCTGGCACCTAATACCCCCGAAGCCAATATGAATGTGGTGGATGTAAATACAGCCACCAAACGGTTACAGGAAATGGGCATCAACAAAAATTCAAAAATAGTTTTATGCCATAAGGGTGGCGATGTTACCATCACTTCAAGGATGTTTTGCTCACTGGAATATTTTGGACTGCAGGGAAAAGTCTCTTATTTAAACGGAGGTATAGAGGCATGGAAAAAAGCAGGATACCCTGTTACCAACAAAGCTTCTGTTTATAAAAAAGGAAATTATGTGGCCACCATCAACCCGGTGTTCGTAAACAAGGATTATGTATTAAGCGCATTAAACACTTCTACAAAGCTGGTGGTAGATGCAAGAATGAAACGCTGGTACGATGGTGATGTTACCGGCAATCCCAGGGACGGGCATATTACCGGTGCATTCAATATCCCTTATCCTGATATGGTTGACTCTGCCAATAGCATTAAACCGGCAGCAATACTGGAGAAGAATTTTTCCGTAGTGGCTCCTGATAAAACTAAAGAGCTCGTATTGTATTGTTTTATTGGACAAACTGCCTGTGTTGATTACCTGGCAGGCCGTTCACTGGGCTACACTATAAAAGTGTATGATGGCAGCATGCAGGAATGGAGCCGTGATGAAAAGCTGCCGATGGAAAAAACGAAAAAATGAGAGAGTTTAACTGATCAACAGCCTTTCTCTGGCGCAAGTGTTCTGCCGAAGGCAGGTCACTTGTGCCAACTAGTTCTGGCGGTTTGCAACCGCGGCATAACCTTACCTAAAATAAAAGCAATATCATTTCTATTACTGTCACTATTATCTATTGCAGTGTGTGGTTACCCATTGTGTAAAAACATCTTTATTGTTTCGCTAAAGTAAACTGCGGTGCCCCTTCGACTACGCTCAGGACCGCCAGGACTTGTAGACACAAGTGATCCCAGGTACATTACATTTGAATTTGTTGATTGTGGAAGGAAACACTTGCGCCAGTGAGGATTGTGGGAGGGAACACTTGCCAGTGAGTGGCCAATGGAGCCATCATAATGTTTAAAGCGGTTTAACATTTGGAAGAACCCTGCAACAAATAAAAATATTATAACATAAATTATTTAATATTGTGGCAGTAATAATTGACATTTTTTCTGATGAACATATTTATAACACGTACCATTTTTTTACTGTGCATTTATTTGTGTTGCAGTCAATCAGTACAATGTCAAAATAATGCTTCGTTTAAGTTAAACCCTGCACAGCTTGATTCTTTGGTTTTTATGACCCAGTTACCGCAAAACCGGTTAAATAAGCCGGACTTTTCAGGTAAAGTTGATAAGGTTACCAAATTGCAAATTGAAAAAGCATCTGTACCTCATTTAAATTCTCTTCAAAACACTACCTGTTATGACTCATCGGGCAGATTTTTTCTAAGAAAGGATTCTGTTCACTTTTATGTAAACGGAGTTAGTAAAACTTCAAATGGCATGCTGCTTATTGCCGGAACCTATTCTGATTACACCACCGGTTTTGTTCAGAATAAAGCATATGTTTTGAAAACCGATGAAAGCGGGAATGTTATATGGGGAAAACATACGACAGTTTAAATCATGTTGAATACAGTACTATCTATTATTACAAAACCCTTGAATTACAAAACGGCAATTTAATATTGGTGGGTAAAACAAATAATCTTGTTAGTGGTAATGAGGACCTGTTACTAACCAAAACTGACAATACCGGAAATATCATATGGAGTAAAACCTACAAATCTATTGTTTGGATACCGGGGGTACAGGAAGTGCCGATTATTATTATGTTCAGCAAATGAAAGAAGATCCGGGTACAGGCGATATTTATTTAACCGGGCCGCATTGGGCTACGGGAAGAAATATAAACAAACTGGATCAAAATAACGGCAATATCTTATGGAGTAAAATGTATAATCCCAACAATGGGAATTATGTTGAGAATGTATTTGGGATTGACATTTTACAGAATGAAATTATCTCCTTTGGAAAGATAACCAGTGAGCACTTTTACATGGGTAGGCATTTACCGGATCAATAAAACAAACGGCGATACCATTGCAACAAAATACTACAGCATTTCAGATGCCCAGGCATGCAATTTAAGTTTTTTAGGTACCGATCCGATGGTGAGACTCAACAATGGCCATTACCGCATCAGTGGGCGGTGTTACGGGTTCTTTGGCACCGCTCCTCTTTACTACCAGCAAGCTGTATGCGAGTTTGATGAAAACCTGAATTTTGTAAAGGCCTTTTGTATAAGAAACAATGTTCAGGGCAACCTGAGTACAATCAAATGCTCTCTTTTCCCGGATAACACAGGGATTATTTACTATGTCGCCCGGAGGAACGAACCCGGGTATCCATTACCTGCAGTTTAATGATGATGTTATATTAAAGGAACGGAAAAGACAATATGTAGATGAATTTGTGAATTTTGAAAACTATGCGGTTAAACATTCCTCTGGTGCTGACCTATTGACCAGGCTTTTGGGCAACAGTGCTGCTCCCGGTTCCAAAATGGAATTTTTAAAATTACAAATCTCAGATACTTCGTCAACGTGTACAGGGGTAGATGAACCAATATCTCTTATTCAGCCATTTAATTATATTCCCAACATCAATTTAAGTGTCGCATCCATACTGGCTGGCGATTTTGTGGAAAGCAGCAACAAAACAATCACGGCAGTAAACACGGGTGCCGTCTATGTTCCTGGCTGTCAATCTACCTCTTTTTGCGATACCATGAAACTTACTGCTTCCACAGATACCATTTGCGGATCTGCTCCGTTATTGCTGACTGCACATAAAAACCCGGAATGTGGCAGCAATGTTAATTTCAATTACGACCCTACTTATGTTCAGTCTTTTATACAAATAAATGATTCAACCTACCAGGTTATTTTTAATGGGGCGTGGCAGGGATATATTTATGCCGGCATACAATCCTGTGCAAACCTTGCAGACTCGGTTCATGTTGTTGTATATGCATCTATGCCCATTGTAAACCTGGGTTCAGACACTTCTATATGCCCTGGAAATAGCATAGTACTTAACGCAGGTTCCGGCTATGCATCATACCTGTGGAGTTCGGGTGGTACAGGTTCTGCAATCACGGCAACAACACCCGGAACATATTATGTTGATGTGGTTGATGGCTGCGGTAATGCATCAAGCGATACCATAATAGTTTCTGCAGCCCCGCCGATTATTTTTAATATTGGAGCAGACAGGATAAAATGCAATGCAGATACAGTACATATTAATGCACCGGGTGGCTTTTTAAATTATGCCTGGGGACCGGCATACAATATAAATTCGCTAACAGCACAAAATGTGATCGTGCAGCCCATGGTTGATACCATTTACTTTGTTAGGGCAGAAAAAACACCGGGATGTTTTGCTTATGACAGCATTTATATTAAGGTGAACCATTCGATACCAATTAATTTAGGTGCGGATAAAAGTTTTTGCAGCGGCGATAGCGCCATTTTAAATGCAGGAGCTGGCTTTATTCAGTATGCCTGGAACACAGGTGCCAATACACAAAAGGTATCGGTTTTTACAACCGGAAATTATATTGCCATTGGCACTGCTGCAAACGGTTGTACATCCACAGATACGCTACGGGTAATAAATGTTTATGCTTTACCGGCTATGCGTCTTGATAAGAACCCGGATATTTGTTTTGGCGATATTAAGATGCTGGATGCCGGCCCGGGTTACAGCAATTATTTATGGAATACAGCAGCTACTACCAGTACAATACAGGTTTCGGGCATTGGCAAATACTGGGTAGCAGTTACAGATATAAATAATTGCATGGGCTCAGATACTACTGAGATCAGGAATATAAATGCCCGGCCTGCTGATTTTTTACCTGCCGATACTGCTATATGCCGTAACGCAACGCTTCAGATTATTCCTTTGCATAATTATAATCAATACACCTGGAATAACAACTCCACCACTTCCATCATTACAATCTCCGGACCGGGCCTGTATTGGTTACAGGTAACAGACGCTAAAAATTGTATGGGCAGAGACAGTATTTTGGTACTGCCCAAAGAATGTTACAGAGGATTTTATATTCCCACCGCATTTACGCCAAACCATGATGGTAAAAATGAAATTTTTAAACCAGCGATTTTTGGAAACGTAACTAAATACAATTTTATCATTTTAAACCGATACGGCTCGGTGGTATTTAACACTACTGATATTACAGCGGGTTGGGATGGAACTTTTAAAGGTAAAGAGGCCGATACCGGTACGTATACATGGGTATGCAACTTCAAATTAAATTCATTTCAAAATAACGAAAAAGGGACAGTTTTATTAATGAGGTAATAATAATTTGTGAGTGTTACCAAACCCCTTTAAGAACACCCAAGGCAGCAGGACTATTATCTATTGCAGCCTGTGGTTGCTCATTGTATAAATGCCTCTTTATTGTTTCGCTAAAGTAAACTGCGGTGCCCCTTCGACTTCGCTCAGGACCGCCAGGACTGGTAGACACAAGTGATCCCACAAACATTACGTTTGAATTTGTTGATTGTGGAAGAGAACACTTGCGCCAGTGGGGGCAGAAAAATATTTATGTTGTACTTTTAATTAAACATTGAACTATGAAACTGCTGCTCATTTTATTATTTCTTTTGCCACTTCTGGTTAATGCTCAAAAAAATGAGGATACAAAAATAATTGTAACACTCAATGACAGCGTTGATATTTATAAAAAAGTAAAAATTGCTCTGGTTGAGCTGGATTTTATAGTTAAGGATAATTACAATGTAGATACACTCACAACTTATCCCCGGGAGTTTTCGAAAATACCGGGCCAATGCCGTTTAACAGCCGTAATAAAAGGAAAAAGCATTACACTTACTGGTATTTTTGGACTTATAAAGATTGATGATTTTGGTTACACAAGATCCCCTAAAGATTATCAAAACATAATTTATTATAAGGGTAGTAAAGGCTGGGAGCTTTTGAAAACGGTTGCTGAGAGATTAGGAGTGCAAATGACTTTTAGTAAATAGCTAACAGCTCAATCGTTGTTGGCCGGAGGCACAACAACGGCGAGAGTGGGCTTACGTAATGCCAACAACGGCGAAGAGTTTTCAAATATTCCTGGGCAATGCCGATTAACAGCAATTATAAAAGGAAATACTGTTACAATATCAGGAATTTATGGCCTCATACAAATTGATGATTTTGGCTATACCCGTTCTGCAAAAGAAAATAAAAGGATAATTTATTACAACGGTAGTAAAGGCTGGGAGCTTTTTAAAACGGTTGCCAAAAAAATAGGAGTCAAATGACTTTTAGTAAATAACAACCAAGCCAATCGTTGTTAGCCAGAGGCGCAACAACGGCGAGAGTGAGCTTACGTAATGCCAACAGCGGCGAAGTGGGGGCACCAGCGTCGAAGCTGATATTTTATGACCAATCATTATTCCTTATTTTTTCAATCATTATCTTAAGTTCTTCCTTCGATTTAGTTCCACAATTTTCTAAAAGCTCCAAATCTGTAAGCATTAATTCTTCAATAGTGTTAATTCTATTAATTTTTAAAACATTAAAAGCCCTGACACTAAGATTTAGATCTTCAATTGGCCTCAAGTGAGATGCCAGACGTGCTCCCCCTCCTCCCATAAACTGAATACGATAAGGATTCAAATACCCTGGTTCTTCAATTTTTCTAAGCCTTTTATCAATCCCTCTTACAGAATATAATATTTCATCTAGTAATTCATCTTTAGGTCTTTCTATAGTAACTTCCTCTGAAGGTGTAGAATTAAGTATTTCTTTAAACTCTTTTTCAAATTGTGGCATAAGTTTCAAATACATTTGATAAAATATTTTCGGTTAAAGCTTGCTCCTCTAAACCATTATTAATTGTTCTTATAAGCTGATAAATTCCGCTTTTAGTGGGTGAAGTATGATTAAACTGAGCAAGAGGATCTTTAACATCGTTGGGTACTAAATCAATTAATAAAGTAAAAACTCGATTAGATGATAAGCCTTTTGCTAAAGCCCCTGCTTCAAATAATACCCATGGATTATTTGCATTCGCTTTTGTAAGACAAACAATCCCATTATGTGTATTAGCCAATTGAGTAGTAATCTCAGAAAACCATAAAGATCCTTTATCAATATCCTTACTAGATAGCCACGGATTTACTGCTTGCAAAACACACTGGACCCATATTATTCAACAGTTCTGCAACTTTGTGGCTTCTCTCACCAGACCAACTTATAAATATTTTCATGTCGGTTAATTTTATTGCTACCAAATAGTTTTTTAAATAAAAAGCCAGCACCTACAATTAAGTAAGTCTGGCTTCATAAAATAAGATATTCTAACTAATCCTTCGACAAGCTCAGGATGACATTCCGTTCTTTACTTCACTTCCTCAAAAGGCACATCCTCCACTTTACTCTCACTGCCCTGTGGCTCTGGTTCAGCACCACCGGCTTCAGCGCCAGGTTGTGCACCACCAGCTTCCTGCGTAGCTTTATACATATCTTCACTGGCTGCGGTCCAGGCGGCATTCATTTCGGCCATGGCCGTATCAATGGCTGCCAGGTCCTGTGCTTTGTGTGCTTCTTTTAATTTGGTTAAAGAGCTGTCAATAGCGCCTTTTTTATCGGCAGGTATCTTGTCGCCGTATTCCTTCAGTTGTTTTTCTGTCTGAAATATCAGGCTGTCGGCCTGGTTAACCTTATCAACTTTTTCCCTTTCTGCCTTATCACTTTCTTCATTGGCCTTGGCATCGTTCTTCATCTTTTCAATTTCTTCCTTGCTTAAGCCGCTGCCGCTTTCAATGCGTATCTTTTGTTCTTTACCGGTGCCCTTGTCTTTGGCGGTAACGTGTAAGATCCCGTTGGCATCAATATCAAATATCACTTCTACCTGCGGTACACCACGTGGTGCAGGCGGTATGCCATCTAAATTAAAAGTACCCAGGCTTTTGTTCTGGCTGCTCATGGGGCGCTCGCCCTGCAATACATGTATCTGCACACCGGGCTGGTTATCGCTGGCGGTTGAGAACACTTCAGATTTTTTTGTTGGGATGGTGGTGTTGCTGTCGATCAGTCTTGTCATTACACCGCCCATGGTTTCAATACCCAGGCTAAGTGGTGTAACATCCAGCAACAATACATCTTTAATATCGCCGCTTAAGACCGCACCCTGTATGGCTGCACCAATGGCTACCACCTCATCGGGGTTTACACCACGGTTTGGTTTTTTGCCAAAGAATTTTTCAACCAGTTCAAGCACTTTAGGTATGCGGCTGCTGCCACCTACCATAATTACTTCCTCAATTTCTGAGGTTTGCATACCGGCATCTTTCAATGCTTTTTCGCAAGGTACCAAGCAACGCTCAAATAATTTATCGGCCAATGCTTCAAATTTTGCACGGGTTAATTTTTTCACTAAGTGTTTAGGCACACCATCAACCGCTGTTACATAAGGCAGGTTAATTTCTGTTTCTGTTGAAGAAGACAGTTCCACCTTTGCCTTTTCTGCTGCTTCTTTTAAACGCTGTAAAGCCATTGGGTCCTTACGCAGGTCGATGGCTTCATCGGCTTTAAATTCGTCGGCCAGCCAATCCATAATTACTTTATCAAAATCATCACCACCAAGGTGGGTATCACCATTGGTACTTTTTACTTCAAATACACCATCGCCCAGTTCCAAAACCGAGATATCGAATGTACCACCACCCAGGTCAAACACAGCAATTTTATGGTCTTTGCCGCCCTTATCCAGTCCATAAGCCAAAGCGGCTGCGGTTGGTTCGTTTACCACACGGCGAACGTTTAAACCGGCAATTTCACCGGCTTCTTTGGTTGCCTGGCGCTGGGCATCGTTAAAGTAAGCAGGCACGGTAATTACCGCATCGGTTACTTCGGCACCCAGGTAATCTTCGGCCGTTTTCTTCATTTTCTGCAGCACCATGGCACTGATTTCCTGTGGCGTATATTGTCTGCCATCTATGTCAATACGCACGGTATTATTGTCACCTTTTACCACTTTATAGCTCCAATGGCTTATTTCTTCGGTTACTTCATCAAACCTGCGGCCCATAAAACGCTTTACGCTGCTGATGGTATTGTGGCTGTTGGTAATGGCCTGGCGTTTGGCAGGATCGCCCACTTTACGCTCGCCATTTTTAAGAAAAGCCACTACCGACGGGGTTGTACGGCGTCCTTCTTCGTTTGCAATAACCACCGGCTCGTTGCCTTCCATTACAGAAACGCAGCTGTTGGTGGTTCCTAAGTCAATTCCTATTATCTTTCCCATGATATAAATTTTTGTTGTTCAAGAGGTATTTGGCAATGATTATGCCATTTGGGGATTTGTGCAATTTTGGCAGGGATAGAACACGGATTACGCGGATTGGGCAGATGGACACGGATTCTTTCTGTTTTGCAGAAAAATCTGGGTACTCAAACAATCCCATATCCTACGAAGCAATATAATCCTGTGTACATCCGTCAAAATCTGCGTCAACCGTGTTTCCATTCCACCATCCTACATTGAAGATGCAGCGGTTTACCGCAGCACAGCCGGGTCTTCAATAACATATACCGTGCTGTCTTTTACATAAGCCAGGTTTTGCCCAAACTGGTTATTAAACAGGTGGCGCAAGACGTTGACATTGCTGAGCTGTGTATTATAAAACAGCGGGTTATTATTGGGCGCTTTTACAAAGCAGATATTATCACAATTATACGGGTTGTAATCGCCGGGATTATCGTAATCGTAAAAACCGTGGTCGCTCATGATGATGACGATGGCATTCGGATCGTTGGTGTTGATCTTTATTACCAGCTCCTTAATAATATTGTTGCTGTATTTTAAATAAGAAAGGTACAGGGATTTATCGGCCAGGTATTTAAGGTTGAGTATTTTTTCTGCAGAATTCAAAGCCCCGGAACTATCGCGGTAAAACTGCCCGTGCGGCAGTAAAAAATGAGCATACCAGAACCTGGGTTTTATTGCAGGTGTTGCTGCAGCCTCCAGCAGTCTTTTTTCTACCTGGCGATTGTAGGCATCTTTGCGGTACATGTAATGCTCCTTTAAAAAATTGATGGTAAACCTGCCGGTAACAAGCCACCAGCCTATATTTTTTAAAAGGCGGTTGTGAAATATTTTATTGGTGAGCAGTTCTGCATGAATGGGAAATAATCCGTTTGACTGATACAGTGCCGGGTGGCCTTTAATATCGAAGATGGAATTATTTACAATGCTGTACCCCATCGATTTAAAAATGGCAGGCACCTGTGCATTGCGGATTTCACCAAAGCGGTGCTGTACATCGGGCTGTGTAAGCTGATTGCGATTATAATTTTCCGGCACATACTGCATGTTTAAAATAGACGACATGCTGAAGGGCGTAAAATCGTAATTGGAAAATGTGGGCAACACCTCAAACTTTTCCTGCTTTAAAAAATTGTAAAAGCTGTCGTTCTTATAATGAAAACTATCGTTCAGGCTTTTGTATCCGGCGTATTCATCAAACAGCAAAAAATAAACATTGGGTTTTGCTGTTACTTTAGACTGATCGAATGCAACCGGATTGGGATAAGCAATCTCTTTATAAGTGGCAGCTTTGCTAACCAGCAAAACAATATCCGACACACAAAATATAATGAAAAGCACATTCAGGTAAAGAAACAGTTTTTGATAAAGCTGTTTACTTCTTTTTAACCACCAGGCAACAAGGATGTTTACAACCAGTAATACCTGCAGCAACACCGTATAAGATTGCAGGAACTGTAAGAATGAAGTTGTTTTTATCAGATCGTGTATGGCACCAAAGAATAAATACCAGAGCGCTATAAAAAATGTGAGTAATGCTGCGAAGAAGTGATCTTTAGTAATGAGCCATATTAAGCCAAAGGATACAGCTAAACATACAATGATGATGCCGCCCACTTCCATCACTTCGTACACATTGAGGTAACCATAGTTCTCTACACTGCCGTGCAGGCAAAAGAACACAGCCAGTAACAATAAAAAGAAAGGTATTTTTTTAAGCAGGTCCATTATTTGCGTGTCATTAAAAATAAAATGCGGTTGGTATTGCCCACTTTTTCTTCTCTCACTATTTTATATTTCCCGGCGAAGATGGATCTGAAATTCTCCAGGCTGTAATTATCAAAAATATCTTTACGGTTCTGCAAAAGCAGTTTTACTTTTTCATCATCCTTGGGTACAAATTCAATGATAAGGTGCTCCCCCATGGGGCGCAACCAATCAGCAATAAAATGTAAAGGAATATTTTTAGCAATGGCCAGGTGATGTACCAATGCCAGGGCAAGAACCATATCGGCTTTTAATCTTGTGGTGATAGATTCCCGTTCTGTATTGGCCCAGCCAATAGCTGGTGAAGGCGTGGTAAGATCATTTACCAGCGGCAATATATTGGAGATGCTTTCCTTTCTTATTTTAAGATAGAGATCGTTGATGCAATTACTATCCGCATCGGTAGCAATTACATTTTTATTGTCGACAAAAAGCAGGCTGAAATGCCCGTCGTTGGCACCGAGGTCTATCACGCTTTTATAATCAACAAAATTGCTGAAGGATTTTACCAATGTTGTTTTGGCGGCGAGATAATCATCGCCTAAAATCGTATCGGTATAATAATCATCCCAGGTTGTTTTTACATTTTTGGGTGATAATTTTTGCACAAAACTTTCGAGCCCTTTTAACAACAATTCTAATTTTTGCCTCGAAAAATTGTTTTGGGTTTTTATTTGTTGTTTTTGCTTACCAGCCCGCAGGGTCCTTTGGGCAAATTTTGCCTGCAGGTGCACATGCAGGAATGTACCCATGTTCCACTTCGAACTTTTTGGCAACAAACGCACCAGCACATCCATGGGTATACCGTTGGGATAAACCGTAAACAATTTATTGGTATCGGGGTGGCAATAATGCATCAGCAGCAGCGGCGCTAAAAAACATTCGCTGAACTGGTGGTAAGCGATCCAGGGTTTGCCGGCTTCGTAATTTTCAAAAGAGAGTGTATCAATAAAAACCGGTTTACCATTTATGAACTGAATATTAAAAGGTGTGGCATCTTTCAATATCATTTCTTTTTTTAAAGATACCAGGGCTATCTGCAGGGTAAGCAGGGCAGCATCCTTCCACATATCAAAACTCCATTCGTAGGGATAGCTGATAAAGGGAATCTGCACTGGCAGGAGTATTCTTCCATCAGCAAAATCAAAATTTGCTTTATCAGCAATTTCCTCGTGGGGAATCAGTTTTTTGATTTTTACCAGTTCATCATACAGTCCGCTGTTCATCAATTGCAGATAATGCGGTTCATAGTTGGCATAGATATAGCGGTACACTTTATCATTCTGCTTAAAAACAAAACCGCTGTTATCTCTGTATGAAGCTGGATTGGTTTGCATTATTAATTGAGGTATTAAACAAGGTTGACAATTTACTCAACCTTATCTTTTTCTTCGTCTTCCTTCTTTGCTTTTTTACCGGTAAAAAATGCTTTTATATTATACCAGAAGCTTTTAAAGAAAAAACTAACGCCCAGCACCGCAGCAATGATCATCTGCAGAATATAACTGCCGCTTCCGGGATCGATGTATAACAAATAAAAATGCATGGTTTGTTTTAAATATACACGAATTTAAGAAAAGCAAGGGAATATATCAGATACTGGATTGTTGATGCTGGATTCAGGATGCTGGACACATGCTATGCTAAAAGCTATTATTAGTTGCATACTGCTTAATCGGTCGGCTTATCAATCATTACATTTGAAATACTAAACAACTTTCATGTCTTTCATCAACTACAATACAAAAAGCAAATCAACCATATTTCCGGGTATACAAAGTGCGATGGAACATTCAACGCAATCTACATTTGGATGTGTAACACTTGAAGCCGGTGTAATTGCGCCCATACACAGCCATCCACATGAACAATGGACCTATGTTTTAGAAGGCGAAATGGAATTTACATTAAATGGTGAAACACAAATGCTGCTGCCGGGCATGGGCGCCTTTATTGCTTCCAATGTATTACATGGTGCTAAAGCTGTTACTGCCTGTAAGGTGATTGATGTGTTTACGCCGGTGAGGGAAGACTATAAACAGTCAGGAGTTATGAGTTAGGAGTCAGGAGTGGGGAATACAACTTCGTTATTCGGTATTCCTTGTTCCTTGTTCGTTATTACTTCCCTGTTCATTATTTGCCTTCGTTTTGAAACTAAAATGTTTCTGACTAAGATAACTGATAGTTACAATAATAACCGTAGTGAGACACTGGCTTAGGAATGGCCACCAGCCAAAAATCTCTACAAATATCTTCAGAATAAAATAGTTGAGTGCAAGGTTAAACACAAATGATAAACCGTACCTGAAAAGCTGTATCCTTCCTCTTAAATTAGAATCTACAAATACTACGTACCGCATCAGCAAAAAACCAACCGCAAAGTTTACACAAAAGGAAACGAAGAGGGCGGCGTTGTGTGGCTTTAAAGTATAAAATCCCAGTTCAACATTTTCATGTTTAAAAACATACACCAGTAATATTTTAAAAAGGGCCAGTCCTAATACAGTATTGGCGCCACCACAGGCTGCATAACGAAAAGTCTGTTCCGGCATAAACCTACGGAACGGCGGGTAAAAAAAATCGATGAACGCTATGATCTTATCTTTAGGCAAATATGAAAAATAAAACAATTAAAAATGAAGAATGAACAATGAAGAATTGAAAGCCTGATGTATAAGGCATTTTTAATTTTTCATTTTTAATTCTTAATTAACTATACAATTCCTCCCTCGCCTCTTTCACCCTTTCATCAGCCAGGTATTCGTCGTAAGTCATCAGCTTATCGATCATACCCTTTGGTGTAAGCTCAATAATACGGGTGGCTACGGTTTGCATAAACTGGTGATCATGCGTGGTTAATAAAATAACACTATTGTAAGCCACCATATTATCGTTGAAAGAAATGATACTCTCCAGGTCAAGGTGGTTGGTTGGTTCATCCAGTATCAGCACATTGGGGTTTTGCAGCATCATCTTGCTCACCATGCAACGCACTTTTTCGCCTCCGCTCAATACATTGGTCTTCTTTAAAATCTCATCGCCGCTGAAAAGCATCTTGCCTAAAAAGCCGCGTAAGAAATCCTCATCCACATCCTTGGTACCGGGTGGCACGTATTGGCGCAACCAATCCATTAAATTCAGCTGGCTGCCTTCAAAATATTCGCTGTTATCGTTGGGTAAATAAGCGGTGGTAACAGTTGTACCCCATTCGTAGGTTCCGCTATCGGCTTTCAGGCGGCCGTTGATCACTTCAAAAAAACTGGTCAGCGCAATCGGGTCACGACTCAGGAACGCAATTTTATCTCCCTTTTGAATATCAAATTTTATCCTGTCGAAAATGGTCTTGCCTTCAATTTGTAATTTAAGATTATCAACTTTTAATATCTCGTTACCCACTTCCCTATCCTGTTTAAAAATAATGCCGGGGTATTTTCTGTTGCTGGGTTCAATATCTTCAATAACCAGTTTTTCCAATGCTTTTTTACGGGAAGTGGCCTGTTTGCTTTTAGATGCATTGGCACTGAAACGGGCAATGAATTCAAGCAGGTCTTTACGCTTGTCTTCCATCTTTTTGTTCTTATCTCCCAGTTGCCTGGCTGCCAGTTGAGAACTCTCGTACCAGAACGAATAGTTACCGGTATATACTTTTATCTTGCTGCGATCCACATCGGCCACGTGCGTACAAACCGCATCTAAAAAGTGACGATCATGACTCACCACCAACACAATATTCTGATAATCGGCTAAAAAATTCTCCAGCCAGCTGATGGTTTCCACATCCAGGTTATTGGTAGGCTCATCCAGCAATAAAATATCAGGGTTGCCAAAAATGGCCTGCGCAAGCAATACCCTTACTTTAATATTGGCCGCAATATCTTTCATCAGGGTCTGGTGCAGTTCATCCTTTACACCCAGGTCGCTTAATAAAGTAGCCGCATCACTTTCGGCAGTATAGCCGCCCATTTCGCCAAAATCATGTTCCAGGTCGCCGGCTTTAATGCCATCTGCTTCGCTAAAATCTTCTTTGGCATACAGGGCATCTTTTTCCTGCATGATCTTCCACATTTTTTTGTGGCCCATCATTACCGTGTTTAAAACGGTGGTGTCATCAAACGCAAACTGGTTTTGGTTTAAAACCGCCATCCGTTCGCCGGGGGTAATATCAATGGTTCCCTTATTGGGTTCAATTTCGCCGCTGATGATCTTTAAAAAGGTAGATTTACCGGCTCCGTTGGCACCAATGATACCATAACAGTTTCCTTTGGTAAAACTGATGTTCACTTCATCGAACAAAACCCGTTTGCCATAGGCCAGGGTTATATTATTTGCACTTATCATAATTGTAAAAAAGAGCGCAAAGATAGGGTTCGATTTTGGATTTTAGATTGCCGATTTTAGATTTGTAGAGCACAATGCACCCTTTAAGAGGCTGTTGCCAATTGCTTATTGCCAATTGCCAATTATCTTTGCCGCATGTCAATAGTGAAAATTTTACAGCAAAGTACCATCGAAAGTTTATCGGCTTTATACAATCAATCCTTTACAGATAAGGATTTTCAGATAAACCAGACCAAGCCCGAATTTGAAGGAGATTATACCGTAGTGATGTTTTCACTGGTAAAATCGTTGAAACTGTCACCGGATGCTATTGGCAACCAGCTGGGCGAACATCTTGTAAAAAACTATCCGCAATTCTTTTCGGCTTACAATATTATTAAAGGCTTTTTAAACCTTACTGTGGCCGATGCTTACTGGCAGGATCTGCTGCATAAAAATTATAACGATATCTGCTACGGAAAAAAAGCGTTGAATGGCAAGAAAGTGATGGTAGAATATGCATCGCCAAATACCAACAAGCCTTTACACCTTGGGCATTTAAGAAACATTTTTTTAGGATGGAGTGTGGCTGAAATTTTAAAAGCCAGTGGTTATGAAGTGGTGAAAAGCTGCATTGTAAACGACCGCGGTATACATATTTGCAAGAGCATGATCGCCTGGCAAATGTTTGGCAACGGTGCTACACCTGAAAGTACCGGGGTAAAAGGCGATCATCTTGTTGGGGAGTATTATGTAAAATTTAATGATGTTTATAAGCAGCAGGTTGCCGAATTAATTGCCGCAGGTAAAACAAAAGATGAAGCAGAAAAAGAAGCGCCCATCATGAAAGCCACGCAACAAATGCTGCTGGATTGGGAAGACGGCAAACCCGAAGTGATGGAACTCTGGAAAACCATGAACGGCTGGGTATATGCAGGTTTTGATGTTACCTACAACAGCATTGGTGCCGACTTTGACAAGACCTATTACGAAAGCAATACCTACCTGTTGGGAAAAGATATTGTGCAGCAGGGTATGGATAAAAAAGTGTTTTATCAAAAAGATGACAGCAGCATCTGGATTGACTTAACTGCGGAAGGATTAGATGAAAAAATTGTACAGCGTAGCGATGGCACTTCGGTATACATAACACAGGATATTGGTTTGGCTTTACAGAAATACGAGCAGTACAAGATTGATCAAAGCATTTATGTAATTGGCAACGAGCAGAACTACCACATGAAAGTGCTGCAGTTAATTTGTCAAAAGCTGGGCATGCCCAATGCGGATAATATTTATCATTTAAGTTACGGTATGGTAGAACTGACCAGCGGCAAAATGAAAAGCCGTGAGGGCACGGTGGTGGATGCTGATGATATTGTGGAAGAAATGATCACCACATCGCAGCAACATACCGAGGAACTGGGTAAGGTAAAAGATTTTACTGCAGAAGAACTTACTGCATTGTATAACACCATTGGCCTGGGCGCTATGAAATTTTATTTATTAAGGGTTGACCCTAAAAAAACAATGGTTTTCAATCCTGCTGAGAGTATCGACTTTCATGGATTTACCGGACCGTTTGTGCAGTACACCTATGCAAGGATAAAAAGTATTTTAAGAAAGCAATCAGACTCGCCATTGACAAATGACTCAATGACCAATCACTTACTAAAAGCCGAAAAGGAAGTTATTGTTGTTGCTGAGCAATATGGTTCCATAATAGAACAGGCTGCACAGGAGCATAATCCTTCTGTTATTGCCAACTATGTTTTCAATCTTGCCAAAACATTCAACTCATTTTACTCTGAGCTTTCTGTTGCCAATGCAGAAACAGAAGATAAAAAACAGCTTCGTTTAAAAATATCTTTATTAACTGCAAATGTTTTAAAAAGCGGTATGCAGTTGCTGGGAATTAATGTACCCGAGAGGATGTAATTCCATTCATGCAGCAACCGGGTAACATAAGTTGTCTATATTAGAAAGCCCGTGACTATGTTTAAATATTTTGCCTTTTCAGCCGCATTGCTGATTTTTATCAGTTGTAAAAAAGATGAATCCACATCAGGCATCGCACCCTGCATGCAGGCACAGATAGATAGTTCATTGGCAAAACCAAGAGGCCATATGTACTTAAAGATTGATGCCTATAAATACCAGGGGAAGGATGTGTACCTCTATTATCCGGGTTGGGGCGATGCTTACAATGAATTAAAAGATGAAAACTGCATGTATCTTTTTGCTCCTTCCGGAGGATTTAGCGGAAGTGGTGATGGCACTCATCCTGATTTCAGGAATGAAGCCATATTCATATCAACCATTTGGGTTGACCCACGGCCATAAATAAAAATCCACTTTTATGTAAACACAAAAAAGTGGATTCTCTTAAAAAATATCTTCTGACCGAAAGTGTTTACTAAAACTTCGGGGTTACTCCCATCTCGTAAAAGATAAAAGAATAAATATCCGCGGTAGTTTCAATATTCTTTTTGGTATTGCTGGCGCCATGGCCACTGTTGGTATCAATGCGAATCAGCACGGGGTTCTTTCCTTTGTATTTCGCCTGTAACTCTGCAATGTATTTAAACGAATGTGCAGGTACTACCCTGTCGTCGTGATCGGCTGTAGTTACCATAGTAGATGGATAGTTTGCTGCAGCACTGATATTATGCAACGGAGAAAAAGCAAACAGATTTTTAAAATGCTGTTCATTCATTTCGCTGCTGCCGTAATCAGCTATCCAGTTAAACCCAATGGTGAATTTATGAAAACGCAGCATGTCCATAACACCCACTTGTGGTATAGCCACCCGAAACAGGTCGGGGCGCTGGTTCATCACCGCACCTACCAACAAACCACCGTTGCTGCCGCCTCGTATGGCCAGCCTGGCACTGGTGGTATATTTTTCTTTAATTAAGTATTCACCTGCAGCAATAAAATCATCAAACACATTTTGTTTGTTGAGCAACATGCCTGCCTTGTGCCAGGCCTCGCCATACTCGCCACCACCACGCAGGTTTGCCTGTGCATATACACCGCCTGCATTTAAAAATGGCAACAACGTGGCACTAAAACCCGGATTCAGGTTTATATTGAATCCTCCGTAAGCATATAACAAAGTAACATTGTTGCCGTCTTTCTTAATCCCTTTTTTGCTGATGATGAACATCGGAATTTTTGTACCGTCTTTCGATGTATAAAAAACCTGTTTGGTCTCATAATCATCGGGGTTAAAAGCAACTTCCGGTTTACGGAATTCTGAACTTTTGCCGGTGGCCACTTCATACTTATAAATAGTAGGCGGAAAAGTGAAGGAAGTGAAAACATAGAACAGGAACTTATCATCCCGGTCTCCTCCCATGCCGCTGCCATTGCCCAATGCAGGATATTTAACTTCTCCCAATTGCTTACCTGCCAGGTCGTACACATAGGTTCTGGTAGTAACATCTTTTAAATAAGAAACAAATAATTTTCCTCCTCCGGTGCCGGCGCTCTGCAGCGGTTCTTTTGTTTCAGCAATGATGGTGATCGCTTTTTTCAGATCGGGATTTTTAATATCTACGGCAATCACTTTGCTGTTGGGTGCTGCTGCATTGGTTTGTATTAAAAAATGATCGGCTGTATTTTCTATAATTCCGTAATCGTCATTCGTAATATCCGGTACCACAGGATAAAATTTTCTTTCCTTAGCTGTAAGATCCATTGCGTAGATCGCATTGCCATCAAGGCCTTTGCTACGGTCGCTTAAAGTAAGAAAAAGGAATTTTTCATCTTCGCTGGTGGATGCAGTATGAAAACGCAGGGGATTATTTTTGTCTTCATAAATAAGTTTATCGGCACTTTGTGCTGTACCCACTTTATGATACCACACCTGGTGATTTTCATTCTTTACACTCAAAGCGCTGGCACCCTCTACCGGCGCAGGATAACGGCTGTAATAAAACCCATGTGCTTCCCAGGCTGCACCGCTTACTTTCACCCATTCAATTTTATCCTCCAGGTTTTTACCGGTTGCCATATCCCGTACGTAAAAAGTTTGCCAGTCGCTGCCACCTTCACTTAAACCCACTATGGCATAAGCTCCGTCTTTACATAAATTAAAAACTGTCATCCGGGTAGTTCCCTCTTTGCTTAACTTATTCGGGTCTATCACTTCTTCCACTTTACCATCCAGTCCTTTTTGGCGATAGAGCACCGACTGGTTCTGCAGCCCGTTATTTTTATAAAAATAAAACCAATCGCCATTGCGGAACGGGGCAGAATATTTGGGGTAGTTAAAAACTTTTTCAATTGATTCCTGAAAATTTTTACGGTAAGGGATCTTATCCAGGTACCCAAAAGTTACTTTATTTTCTTCGGTAACCCACGCCCTGGTCTCTTCACTTTTATCATCCTCCAGCCAGCGGTAAGGGTCGCTTACTTTTGTACCAAAGTAAGTATCGGTCTGTTCTGTTTTTTTTGTAGTTGGGTAGGTAAGTTGTGCCATGATATTTGCTGTGGAAAGTAAAGCAGTAAGAGTTAACAATAATTTCATAAAAAATGTTTTTACTAAGATAGGATATTTGATGCCGGGAAATTCTGAATACTACTTTGAGTTCATTAAAAATGTATTCAACCTCAATGAATAAAATATTTCGAAATACTAATGTGTACTTTCAACACGTAAAATAGAGGCATAATCCTTATTTTTGGCGGATGGAAAAGAAGGTTACAAAGATTGGAGTACTTACATCGGGCGGCGACAGCCCCGGTATGAATGCCTGTATACGGGCAGTTGTACGTACCGGAATACATCATGGCCTGGAAGTTTATGGCATCATGCGGGGATATACCGGAATGGTGGAAAACGATATCATCCGCATGGAAAGCCGGAGCGTGGCCAATATCATTCAACGCGGCGGAACTATTTTAAAAACATCACGCTGCAAAGAGTTTTTTACGCCCGAAGGCAGAAAAAAAGCCTACGACAATTTAAAAAAACATGGCATTGATGGCCTGGTGATCATTGGGGGAGATGGCAGTTTCCGAGGGGCACAGATCTTCAGCAATGAATTTGATATACCCTGTATTGGTTTACCCGGTACCATTGATAAGGATATTGCAGGCACCGATTTTACCATTGGTTTTGATACGGCTGTAAACACCGCCGTGGAAGCCATAGATAAAATACGTGATACGGCCGATGCACACGACCGTTTATTTGTGATTGAAGTGATGGGCCGTGATGCCGGCTATATTGCATTGCATAGTGGTATTGCAACAGGCGCCGAAAACATCCTGATACCGGAGCGTAAAACAGAAATAGAAAAGATCATCTCCCAGCTTGAAGAAAAAGAAAGGCGGCATAAACTGGTTAATTTAATTGTGGTGGCCGAAGGAGATGAATTTGGTGGCGGCAATGAAGTAGCCCGTGTTTTAAAATCACGTATGCCGTTGCTGGAAGTAAGGGTCTGTATTTTGGGCCATATTCAGCGTGGCGGATCACCCAGTTGTTTCGACAGGCTGATCGCAAGCCGTATGGGATACCATGCAGTAGAATCGCTGGTTGAAGGCAGGAACAATGTATTTATAGGAATTGTAAATAATAAAATTAATTACATACCGCTTGATGAAGCCATCAAGAAAAAACAACGCATCAGTGAAGAATGGCTGAAGATCGTTAAAATACTGGCGACGTAGAGGAAAGCTGCAAGAGGAATAGCCACAAGGGGCAATAAGTGAAATCAGGCGAAAACCTTGATATAAAATCTGCCCCTTGAAGCTCGTGACTTGCAACTCTTACAAAAAAGCATTAATAAATCAACCCACAAATAAATGAGTAAAAATCTTGACAAATACCTGCATCAGAATATGGACAAAGAAGCAGGCATTTCGCACTCTCAGAAAAAAACAAAAATTGTTGCAACTGTTGGACCGGCCTGTGATACTCTTGAAAAACTGCTCGAACTGGCCAAAGCCGGCGTAAATGTTTTCAGGCTGAACTTCTCTCACGGATCTTACGAAAATAAAAAAGAGATCATTGAACATATCCGTACCATCAACAAATCCCAACCCTTTAATATTGCTATTTTAGGAGACCTGCAGGGCCCGAAATTACGGGTGGGTGAGCTTACAAATGGCATGGTTGAATTGGCAGAAGGTGCCGATATTATTTTCAGCACTGAAAAACAAATAGGCACAAAAGACAAAGTATATGTTTCGTATCCAAACCTGACCAAGGATACAAAAGTTGGCGAACGTATTTTTCTGGATGATGGTAAAATGGAAGTAAGGGTTAAATCTATTCTGAATGAAAAAGAGATACTGGTTAATATTACCATCGGTGGTATGCTGCTTCCCAAAAAAGGAGTTAACCTGCCCGATTCGGAATTAACCATGCCATCGATGACGGAAAAAGATTATGCCGACCTGGAATTTATTATTGAAAATAATCTAGACTGGGTAGCACTTTCTTTCGTTCGCAGAAAACAGGACATAGTAGAACTGAAAAGTAAAATTGCAGAAAAGCAAAGCAAGATAAAAGTTATTGCAAAGATAGAAATGCCCGAAGCGTTGAAAAACATCCGGGACATTATTGTTGAAAGCGATGGTATAATGGTGGCCCGTGGCGACCTGGGTGTTGAACTTCCGGTGGAGCAGGTACCCATCATTCAAAAAGAACTCATCCGCAAAAGTATGCACCGTGCCAAGCCGGTAATTGTGGCTACGCAGATGATGGAAAGCATGATGGACCGCACCAAACCAAACCGCAGTGAAGTAAGCGATGTGGCCAATGCGGTGTTGGAAGGTGCCGATGCTGTAATGTTAAGCGGCGAAACTGCCATGGGCGAATATCCGGTGCAGGTGGTAGAAACCATGGTACGTATTATTTTACAGGTGGAGAAAACGGTGTACGATTATAACCGTGATGATATTCTTTCGCCACAACCACACTCCCCTTCTTTTTTAAGCGATGCTATCTGTTACAGCGCCTGCAAACTGGCAAATGATACCAATGCACGGGCATTAATAGGTATGACACAAAGTGGATACACTGCTTTTATGCTCAGCAGCTACAGGCCCAAGGCTCCGCTCTATATTTTCAGTAAGGAGAAATCTTTATTGGCTCAGTTGAGTTTAAGCTGGGGTGTAAGGGCATTTTATTATGGCGAAGAAGAAAGCCTGGATGATATCATTTTTGACCAGATCAATATTTTAAAGGAACGTGGTTTTGTAGAAAAAGGAGATGTAGTAATAAACACCGGGAGTACACCCATTGAATTGCATTTGGCAACCAATACGGTTAAAATATCTACAGTGGAATAAAGTAGCCTGGAGTTAGAAGTTGAGTCGGGAGTCCGGACTCCGGACTCCCGACTCCTAACTCCTTCCTGCTTCCATAAACCGCAATAAATTCTTTTTAGCTCCATTTTTTATTTTGCGCTGAAAAAAAGAATTCCAGCCCAGCAGCCATCCGCTGAAACCCAATGCCTGGCTGCTCCATTTATGTAAGCTGAAAGCATCGCTGTGCTCTGCTATCTTACCATCAGCAAAACGCATATTGGCTTTAATTTTATTTACAACCCTTTTTCCGGTCTTTGAAAAAGTATAAGTAGCTACCCAGTCACAGGTACTGTATTCATCATCCAGGTGCTGAATATTATCATAGGTCAGTGAAAAATCTTTGGCATTTTTGCAAAGCATTTCCCACATGCTTCTTGCCTCATTACCGTTTAGTAAACCAAATACAGGGTCAAAAAAAACAATATCATCGGCATAACAGCTGTTCATACCGTTATAATCCAGCTTTTGAAAAGAACTATAAAATTTATTGATCAGCTCATCCCTGTTTGTACTCATAAACGGTATTGTTTCATTAAATTTAGCACTCAAATTATTATAAAATGAAAAAATATTGCTGCCTGCTGCTTTTCGTCATCCAGTTTACAACAAATAGTACTGCCCAAAACAGCGATTCACTTTGGGTTCGTGAAAATTATTATAAGGTGGAGAAGATGCTGCCCATGCGTGATGGCATCAGTTTATTTACTGCATTTTATATTCCAAAAGACACTACAGTAAAGCATCCCATCTTACTCAACCGTACGCCTTACACCTGCTCGCCTTATGGAGAAGATAAATTCAATCCACGGATTTATGAATCTTACTGGATCAATTATTTAAGAGAAGGGTACATCATTGCCATACAGGATGTACGTGGCAAATTTATGAGTGAAGGTGAATTTGTGGATGTACGCCCATTCAACCCCAATAAAAAGGGAAAGGAAATTGATGAAGCCAGCGATACCTACGATGCCATTGAATGGATGGTAAATAATTTACCTGCCAACAACAAGCGTGTTGGTTGTTTTGGTATTTCTTACCCGGGTTTTTATGCAACCATGGCTGCACTCAGCGGGCACCCGGCATTGAAAGCTGTGAGTCCGCAGGCGCCGGTTACCGATTGGTTCCAGGGCGATGACTTTCACCACAACGGCGTTTTTATGCTGATGGATGCTTTTGGATTTTACAGCGGATTTGGGTTGCCCAGGCCCAAACCTACAAAAGACTGGACTCCCGGTTTTCGTATTCCGTCGCAGGATAATTATGATTTTTATTTAAAGACCGGGGCATTAAAAAACTTCAGTAAAATAATGGGCGACAGTGTTGCATTCTGGACAGACATGATGAATCATCCCGATAATGATGCCTGGTGGCAGGCAAGGAATGCAAGGAATTTTGTAACCAATATAAAACCCGCCGTGCTTGTTGTGGGCGGTACTTTTGATGCCGAAGATTGTTTTGGTGCCTGGAATTTATATAAAGCCATTGAAGAAAAAGTAAAAACACCGATAACCGCCTGGTGATGGGCCCCTGGTTTCATGGCGGCTGGGGTGGCCGGAGTGATGGCAGTTATTTAGGCAATGTACGTTTTGGAAAAAAGACAAGTGAGTTCTACCAAAGAAATATTGAATTCCCTTTCTTTAATTTTTATTTAAAGCTGAGGGGCACGGTACATGATATTGCTGAAGCAAACGTATTCTTTACCGGCGAAAATGAGTGGAGAAGATTTAATGAGTGGCCTTCGAAGAATATTGATTATAGACATGCGTTTCTTCTTCGTGATAATATGATTGGCATTATGGGTGATGATAAACCGATTGCTGAGCCAATACAACTGAAAGTGGGACACAATGATCAGGTTTATAGTGAATACATCAGCGATCCTGCACACCCGGTGCCTTATACCGAAGATGTAGGCTTGGGAAGAACAAGAGAGTACATGAGCGATGACCAACGTTTTGCAAGCCGAAGGCCGGATGTACTCTCGTTTAGTACCGGTATATTAAAAGAAGACCTGACATTGGCCGGGCCATTAGTTGCTGATCTGATGGTAAGCATTTCTACCACCGATGCTGATTTTGTGGTAAAACTGATCGATGTTTTTCCGGATGAATTTAAATATGACGAAAAAGAAATGGGAAAAGGAAATGGACAGGCATATCCCATGGGGGGCTACCAGATGCTGGTGCGTGGAGAGATTATGAGGGGCCGCTACCGCAACAGTTTTGAAAAGCCGGAAGCTTTTACTCCGGGTAAGATCACCCAGGTAAAATATACTTTGCCTGATGTGGCCCATACGTTTAAAAAAGGCCATAAGCTGATGATACAGATACAAAGCAGCTGGTTTCCGTTGGCCGACCGAAATCCGCAGAAATTTGTTGACATTTATAAATGCGATGACAGCGATTTTCAAAAAGCAACGATAAAGATTTATCAGGATGCTGTTAATGCGAGTAAGATCATTTTACCTATTTTAAAGAATTAAAATTCTATATGAAAAAAATATTTTGTTTTTTATTTGTTTTGGGAAGCGTTGTTTGTAAGGGACAAAGTGAATTGAATATTGTGCCGATGCCTGTAAAAGCAGACATTAATTATAATGCAACGAATAAATTCCGTATCACCAGATCAACATTGATCTTATATAATTCTGAGTTATTAAAAACAGATGTTAGCTATTTTATATCGCAGGTAAATTCCCTTTTTGGGTTATCACTGAGATCAAAAATGGAGCCGGTTGATTTAAAAAAAGAACAGAACATAAAACCAAACTCTATTGTAATTACTTTATTACCGGAGAAATATGCAGGAGAGTCGGGGGATGAATATTACAATATTATGAGCTCTACTGGCAATATGAATATAAATATAAATAATTCAAAAGGCTTGTTCTATGCTATTCAAACTATTCTGCAAATAGTACAAAAATCAGGATCGGGAGATCATGTATTAATGCCAATTGCATCTATCGCAGATTACCCCCGTTTCAAATACCGGGGCATGCACCTCGATGTTGGCCGCCACTTCTTCCCCATCTCCTTTGTAAAAAAATATATTGATTACTTAGCTGCATATAAATTCAACACTTTTCACTGGCATTTAACCGAAGACCAGGGCTGGCGCATTGAAATAAAAAAATATCCTGAACTTACAAAGATTGGCGCCTGGAGAAATGGCACCATCATTGGCCGCTACCCCGGTAAAGGCAGCGATAATAAGTCCTACGGCGGTTTTTATACCCAGGCCGAAATTAAAGAAGTGGTACAATACGCAAAGGAAAGATACATTGATGTGATACCGGAAATTGAAATGCCCGGCCACAGCAGTGCTGCTATCGCTGCATATCCCTGGCTCAGTTGTTTTCCGGCAAAGCCAACAGAGATACCGGCAAAGATGATCTCTCAAAAAAGTATAGAGGAACAGAAAGCAGGAAGAATAAAACTGGTACAGGAAACCTGGGGCGTATTTGATGACGTGTTTTGTGCCGGTAAAGATTCCACCTTTACATTTTTAGAAAATGTGATTGATGAAGTGAACACCCTATTCCCTTCAAAGTATTTTCATTTGGGTGCAGATGAATGCCCTAAAGCCCACTGGAAACTTTGCCCGGCCTGTCAGAAAAGAATGAAAGATAATAACCTGAAAGATGAACATGAATTACAAAGCTGGTTTGTGCAGCGCATTGAAAAATATCTGAACAGTAAGGGCAAAACCATGATTGGATGGGATGAGATACTGGAAGGTGGCCTGGCACCCAATGCAGTGGTGATGAGCTGGCGTGGCGAATCTGGAGGTATTGAGGCAGCCAAACAAAAACACCCCGTGATCATGACACCCGGTAAGCCGGTTTATTTTGATCATTCACAAAGTAAGAACGAAGACAGTGTAACTATTGGTGGATATAACGCTTTAGAAGCAGTATATGCTTACGAACCCATCCCCAAAGAGCTGAATGCAGAACAGGGCAAATTTGTATTAGGCGCACAAGCCAATATGTGGACCGAATATATGGAATACCCAAGCAAAGTAGAATACATGTTATTTCCCCGCATAACAGCACTGAGCGAGGTTTTGTGGAGCCCCGCAGCAAAAAGAGACTGGAAGGGTTTTGAAAGAAGATTGCCAACTATTTTTGAAAGACTGGATAAACAGAAAATTAATTACAGCAAGGCGTATTATGATCTGCAAACCATTGTAGCTCCTTCGGCAGATAAAAACAGTTTGATAACCTGGAAGCTTGAATCCAAAAATAAGGACCAGGAAATTACCGCAACCTATACCGGGCCATTAAGGATTCTTTTGCAACAAAAAGGAAAAGGCAATATAGAAATGCCGGTAACACATCAGGGTACTTATACTGCTAAAATGAATGTAGCTTCAAATAAAGAAGTGATCGTAACACAGAACTTCTTTTTAAACAAAGCCACCGGCAAAAAAATTACCCTAGCAACCCAACCCAGCAAATCTTACCCCGGTGATGGAGCCTTTACTTTAATTAACGGCGTGCAGAATGAAAAAGGCATGTCGAAAACATCTGAGTTCTTAGGATTTGCCGGAACCGATATGGATGCAATGATTGATCTTAAAACCGAAATGGATATCAGCCAGGTTACCGTTCATGTACTTGAACAAAATGGAAGCTGGATATACTTACCCGCACAGGTTGAAGTAACTTATATCCCGGATGTAGATTTTACTGAAGCTGACCTGAAAAATTTCCCTTCAACAATAAGAAAGATTGATCCGTTAGAAGATAAGGGAACTAAAACTATTACTGTTGAAAACAAACAAAAATGCCGCTACCTAAAAGTAAAAGCAAAAAATTATGGTATTATTCCCGCTGGTAATCCAGGTTCGGGAAACCCTGCGTGGCTGTTTGTGGATGAGATTGAAGTGCTGTAGGTGTCAGGCCACTAAGAAAGAGCCTGCAATTTGAGCTTCTGTAAAACAGAAGTATGTTGAACCTGCATAATATTTGCAGTGGCCAGACACCTAAGCACAAAAGCCACCGTCAAATTAAAGCTGCCACTGCTGAAATAAATTATACAATGTAAATTTGATAATAAAGCCAATGCCATGCATTTCGGACCCAATCAAATCTATCATGTTTACAATCGTGGCAATAATAAGCAACCCATCTTTTTCAATGATGCGAATTATCTTTATTTCCTGCAAAAAATAAAAACCGAATGGAAAAAATATGCAGATGTTCTGTGCTATTGTCTAATGCCCAATCATTTTCATGTTATGCTGGTACCAAATGAGGAAGGTTGCAAAAACATAGTTTTAGCCAATAAAGAAACGTACATGCAAAATCTCTCTAAAACAATTGGCAAAACCTTAAGCTCGTATACCAAAGCAGTCAACATCCAAAACAAAGCAACCGGCAATCTTTTTCAAAAGAAAACCAAAGCAAAATTATTAACAGGCTCCAATAGCCTGATTGAAAATTTATCAACCTGTGAGTATTTGTTAACCTGTTTTCATTATCTACACCAAAATCCTTTAAAAGCAAAGTTGGTAAACCATTTGGCGGAATGGCCCTATTCTTCTTATCCAGATTTTTATAATGAGAGAAAAGGAACAATTTGTAATAAATCGTTGGCGATAAAGTTGTTGGAATTATCTGAAATTGATTTTAAAAAAGATTATATAAGCGAACTAAACGACGATATAATTGAGAGAATATTTTAACTTAGTGGTTCTAATAGGTGTCTGGCCACTACAATCAGTTATGCTGTTATAGATTCTTTGTTATGCTGATATTATTTTAAGCAGGCACTTTTCGTAGTGGCCTGACACCCGCAACCAACTATTATGACTAAAATAGACCTCACCGATTCTTTAGAAAAAATTCCGGTAAAAATATTTCCCGACTCCGGCTCTGGCTCTGCCTTTGTTGCAAAAGAAATTGCAGCACTCATCAAAGAAAAAGAAGCTGAAGGTAAAAAGCCTGTCATTGGCCTGGCAACCGGTTCATCGCCCAAAACATTATATGCCGAGCTGGTGCGTATGCATAAAGAAGAAGGGTTGAGTTTTAAAAACGTCATCACATTCAACCTTGATCAGTATTACCCCATGAATAAAGATGCGCTGCAGAGTTATCATTATTTTATGCGCAAGAATTTATTTGAGCAAACCGATATTGATCCCAACAATTATCACCTGCCCGATGGCATGATACCAAAAGACAAAGTGAAAGAGCATTGCATCAGTTACGAAAAACAAATTGAAGATGCAGGCGGACTTGACATGCAGATACTGGGCATTGGTGTTAATGGCCACATTGGTTTTAACGAACCAGGCAGCAGTATCAACTCAAAAACAAGGTTGATCAGTTTAGACAACAGCACCCGCATTGCCAATGCCTACGAGTTTGGTAATATGACGCAGGTACCACGTATGGCCATTACCATGGGCATCAACACCATCTTAAAATCTAAAAAAATAATTTTAATGGCCTGGGGCCAAACGAAGGCCCCGGTAATTAAAAAAGCAGTAGAAGATATTGATACCGAAGATCTGCCTGCTTCGCTTTTGCAGAATCATGATGACTGCATGTTTGTAATTGACGAGACATGTGCCAGCGAATTAACCCGCATTAAGAGTCCTTGGCTTACAGGCGAATGCGAGTGGACCAACACGATGATAAAACGTGCCGTGGTAAACCTGGCAATGAAACTGAATAAGCCCGTTTTAAGTTTAACTAATATCGATTACAACGATAATGGCCTCAGCGACCTGCTGGTAGAAAAAGGCGATGCTTACGAAATTAACCTGCAGGTTTATTATTTATTAAGAGACAGTATTACCGGATGGCCGGGCGGAAAAGTATCTGAATACCGCACCAATCATCCCGAACGAAATGAACCGTTCCCAAAAAAAGTGGTACTCTTCTCCCCTCACCCCGATGACGATATCATCAGCATGGGCGGCACTTTCATGCGCCTGCACGACCAGGGACATGATGTACATGTGGCTTACCAGACCAGTGGCAATATTGCTGTTACCGATGAGTTTGTAACCCGCTTTATTGACTTTGCTGTAGGTTTCGAAAGTATGTTTGACATAGATGAAACCAAGAGTAAAAATATACTGGATGAAGCCACCGCTTTTTTAAAAATAAAAACAAGCAGTGAAAAAGACACTGAAGCCATACGTGCCATTAAAGGATTGATAAGAAGATGCGAAGCCAAAGCCACCTGCAAATATGTTGGGTTGAAAAATGAGCAGATACATTTTATGAACCTGCCTTTTTATGAAACCGGCACCATTGAAAAAAATCCGATGGGTGAAGCGGATGTACAGAAAACCATTGATCTGTTGAATGAAATAAAACCACATCAGATTTATTGTGCCGGCGATTTTGCCGATCCGCATGGCACACACAAAGTTTGTTTTGATGTGGTGATAGAGGCGCTGAAACGGATTAAAGCCACGCACGACTCACAACTCACGACTCACTGGATCTCCGACTGCTGGCTCTGGCTGTACAAAGGTGCCTGGCAGGAATGGGATATTACCGAAATTGAAATGGCCATACCCATGAGCCCCGACCAGGTGGTAAAAAAACGCCATGGTATTTTTATACACCAATCGCAAAAAGACAGTGTGCCTTTCCAGGGCAGCGATGACCGTGAGTTCTGGCAGCGTGCCGAAGAACGCAATGCAAATACAGCAAAATTGTATGCCCGCCTTGGACTTACACAATACGCTGCCATGGAGGCTTTTGTGAGATGGAAATTTTAATATACAGGTTATGTTAGTAACCTCTTTGCAGGTGCAGTCTGCGTTTGAAAGATTTTAATTATCTTGAGAGCACAAAATACTGCCAATTATACTGCAATGAAGAAAATTTTACTGTTTAGCTTACTCGCATTTTTTCTTTTCACCCATTCAGCAAAATCCCAGTCCTGCTTTAGTGTGGCAGCCGGAAATGATACCACTATTTCATGCCTGCAAACCTGCCTCGATTTAAAAGCAAGAATACCGGATGTGAGAACTACTGATGATTACCAGGTTGTATCAATACCTTATCAGCCATTCCCTTTTACAAACCCTGGCGGAATTTTGGTTGATCCTTCATACCAGGATGATCAATTTTCTCCCATTATAACTTTACCTTTTACTTTTTGTTATTACGGTGCCAATTATAATTCGCTGGTAGTAGGTACCAATGGGGTTATTTCTTTTGATGTATCACTGCAGGGTGGTTTTAATGATTATGTAATCAATGCCGGTGTTCCAATACCAAATGCAACCTACCCCAGGGCCACCATTATGGGGCCCTTTCACGATATTGACCCGAATCCGGCTACCACTTCTCCGCAACAGCCCGACAGGAAAATGGAATACATTATTGTGGGCACTGCACCGTGCAGAAAATTCGTTTTAAATTTTCATAAAGTTCCCTACTATGACTGCCCTGCCGAACTGGTTACACAGCAAATTGTTTTGTATGAAGGAACCGGGATCATTGATATGTTCCTCAGGGATAAACCATTTGCCTGCGGTACCAGTACCAATAACGGGCGTGCAATCATGGGCATACAAAACTGGAATCAGGACCTGGCAAGAGCTGTACCCGGCAGAAACAATGCGGTATGGAATGCTTCAAACGAAGGCTGGCGTTTTGTACCGAGCGGTACAACATCCCTTTTAGATAGTGTGGCACTTTATAAAAACGGGGCATGGATGGCAACCGGTACTACTGTTGCGTTGGGTAATGGAGAACTGGAAGCCACTTTTTCGCCGGTTTGTCAATCTGAAGACAGTATGAGTTATGTGGTAAGGGCTTTTTACCGGCAGTGTGATAATCCGGCTATACAAACAGAAGGGTCAGATACTATGATCGTTCGTAAAACACTCAATCCAATTCTTACAACCATTGACAGTGCCCGTTGCAACGGCGGCCTGGGAAAAATAACGGTTACATCTCCTGTAGCTCCTAACATAGAATATTCAATTGATGGAGGAACTACCTGGCAGTTATCTCCTGTATTTAATGTTTTGGCCGGCAATTATACTGTTAATGCAAGGGTTGTAGCATCTTTGTGTGGAGGCTTTACATCAGTTACAGTTTATCAATCTTTGTCAATTACAGCAGCTTCAATAATCACTGATGCGTCATGTGCAAACAACGATGGAATTATTGAAATTGCCGCCGCAGGGGGAAACCCTGGTTATGAATATTCAAAAGATAATGGTGTTACTTATCAGCCTGCAAATCAGTTTTTGAACTTATCTGTAGGAACTTATAATAACCTTATAGTTCGGGATGCTTATGGCTGTATGGCATCTTTATCTGGAACCATCGCTTTAATTGATACCATGCGCCTTGAACTTGGCGCCGACAGCACCATTTGTTTTGGAACCGGCATCACATTAATTCCACAAACCAATGCATTAACCGATACTTTTAAATGGACACCCCGGGCCACTTTAAATTTTGATACCGTAAGAACACCCATTGCCACACCAACCGACACCACAAAATATTATCTCATTGCCAAATGGGGGCTTTGTACCAGAAACGACTCCATAACAATAAATGTTTTACATAAACCAATTGCTAATGCCGGCAGGGATACGACCGTTTGCTACAAAACAAACGCTACACTGTTTGGCAGCGCAACCAATTTATCGGGCACCGTAAATTTTGCCTGGAGCCCGCCGGATTCATTAACCAGCCCCAATACTGCAGTAACGGGAGTAAGGTTAGATACCACCCGGCAGTTTACCTTAACAGTAACTGATAATTACGGCTGTAATTTTTCTGTAACCGACAGTGTGATTGTAACCATGCAGCCCCAACTGGTGGCATTTGCAGGCAATGATACCAATGCCATACTGGGCAGGCAGCACCAGTTACTGGGTACCGGCCGCAACGCAACTGATTTTGTCTGGAGTCCTGCAGGGCCTTTGAATAATCCTTTTATTGCAAACCCGCAGGCAATCATTTATAACGATACCTATTTTTACGTACACATTACCGATGCCATTGGCTGTACCGATGAAGATACCATATTTGTAAAAGCCTACGAAGGGCCGACTTATTATTTACCCAATGCCTTTACACCCAACGGCGATGGTTTGAATGATGTATTCTTCCCTACGCCGGTAGGCATCAGCAGTACAGAATATTTTCGGGTGTTTGACCGCTTTGGTTCATTGATGTACCAGACTAGAGCATGGATGAAGGGCTGGGATGGAACCTTAAAAGGTAAACCGGCTTCATCGGGCACTTATGTGTGGATGATAAAGGGCATTGATAAGAACGGAAGCGTGGTGGAAATGAAAGGAACAGTGATTTTATTAAGATAAAAGCAAAGTCAAAATTAAAAAATCCAAAAGCAGCATCGGCAAGTACTGTTTTTTTTGACTTCTTTAATTTTGGCTTTTTTAATTTTCTATTCTTCCGTTTCAGCATCCAGCACGGCTATGGTTTTCAGGTAGTATGCATATGCTTCGGCTCTTGAGGAACCGATACAGACAATGCCCATTTTTCCATACTGTGATAAGGCGCTGATCATGTGAAACATAACTCCTTTTTGTGTAGCCCCGTCAAAATGCAGTCCATGAAACATGGCAATATCAATCAGGTCTTGTGGTGTTAAACCCTTGTAGGCATTGCTCTGCACATTATCTGATGCAAAATAATACAACTGTTGCCCGTTAGGGGTTTCAAAAATACCCGTTGCTTCATTGTAATGCCCGTTGGTTAAAAACTGCAGCATTAAAAACGGATGTGTAGTTCCGCCTTTACGCAGGTTAATTTCAATAGCCTGGTGTGTCCATTCGTTGTTTTCCTTTACCGAAATAAAATCAACACCAAAGCGGCCAACCACTCCTTCCTGCTTTAAAACTTCTGCTACACACCGGGTCATCTGTGCAATGGTGGTTCGGTATTCTTCATCTGCCGGAAAATGAGCACCCTCAAAAACCTGTCCGTCTTCCCCGCTTAAAACCTGGTCGTGCGTTGAAATAATATCAATATCACCCATGGGGTTAATACGGCATTGCACCGATGGCGAAGTTTTTTCTTTCCCTTCTACATAAGCCTCTACAATACCTTCCATCAAAATAAATTTTTCAAGAAACATATCTACGCTTATATCCGGTGAAACGGGTTTCAGTATTTTAATCAGGTTATCTTTCAGCCAATCCTCCAGTTCCCTGCCGCAAAGCTCCCCGGGATATTGCATTACAGCATTTCCTTCACCGGAAAAACCATCATTTAATTTAACTACCGCTTTTTTAATCTCCGGATGCATGTCTTTTAAAGCAACAATGGCATGTAAAATATCATCATACCCCGTTAAATTTTCGGCACCGGTTGGAACAGGTACTCCTGCTTTCATAAAAGTTCGGCGGCTGCCGCTTTTGGTACCCAGGTAAACCAGTGAAGGATCGCAACCATAAATTGGAATGTCAAGTTGTACAGACAAAGTACGCTCTAAAGGTGTGGTATTAAAACAGGCAATATGTGCCACATTACCCGGAGGTATAGCCTGCTTAATTCTTTGAATAAGCCGGGGCCTTTGTAAAATTTTTTTGGTGAGTGGAACGGGCGAAGCATCATAACAGGAGATTAACGTTAACCTTTGCCATGCATGATAACCGGTTATACCCGGCAACAGGTGCAGGTAATAATCAATAATAACCGGATCTATGGGCATACTGCTGACATAGATCACATTGGCCCGGGGCATGCGCAGCAACATCAGCAAACAAAGTAATCTTTCTTCGTAATGCAGTGATCCTTTAACCTTGGCCAGCACTTCCTGGTCGAGCGACAGGCTTGGAATGACTACAATCGTTTTAGAAGCCAGGTTATCCGGAAAAAATAATTCAAACTGATTACACAAACCCAACTGAATGTTAGCAAATGCCTCCAGTTCTTCCGGCGAGCCAGGTTTGGGCTTACAGTCTGTGCAATAATTAAACAATTTTTGAACAGGCTTTGTTTCGTTATAGTTCTGTTCCATTCTAATTTATTTACCGGTACACAAGTTTGTCATTAAATCAGGCGAAATCCATGAGTTTGGTCATAGTGGATAAAGAATAATATCACTTTATTACTGATAGCCATCTTATTAAAATTATTTTAATCCACAACCGTTAATAAATAATGAGGATTGCGTAAAAGATCTGCTCTTAAAAAAATGGTATGTTTGTATATGAACTGGACAGAAAAGAAATCCATCCGTATAGCGATATTGGATATGTATGAGGGCTTTGCCAACCAGGGCATGCGTTGTATCCGTGAGATCCTTAACCAGTTTGGAGAAGCCAATCACCTTGATTTAACCTGGGATGAATTTGAAGTACGTTTGGAAAAACAGGTTCCCGATCTCAGTTACGATATTTATATCTCTACCGGCGGCCCCGGCAGCCCGTTGGAAAGCGAAGGCAACGAATGGGAAAAAGTTTATTTTAACTGGCTGGATAAAGTAGAACACTGGAATAATAACGAAGGCAACGTTCAAAAAAAGCAGGTGTTTTTCATCTGCCATTCCTTCCAGTTAATATGCAGGCATTATCATATCGCCAAAGTGGGCAAAAGAAAAAGTACGGCGTTTGGCATATTCCCCATGCATCTTTTAATTGATGGAAAAGACGAACTGATCTTTGATGGTTTAAAAGATCCTTTTTACGCTGTTGACAGCCGTGATTACCAGGTTACCGAGCCCAATCACAATAAACTGCACCAAATGGGTGCTTCTATTTTAGCCATTGAAAAAGAAAGGCCGCATATTCCGCTTGAAAGAGCCGTAATGGCGATCAGGTTTAACGAGAATATGATTGGCACCCAGTTTCACCCCGAAGCAGATGCTATTGGCATGAGCCTGCACCTGCAGACTGAAGAAAAGAAAAAGACAGTGGTTGAAAATTATGGCCTGGAAAAATGGCAATCTATGATCGAACATTTAAACGATCCGGAAAAAATTATGTGGACCTACACCCATATACTTCCCAATTTTTTACTTCGTGCCGTAGATAACCTGCAACTGGTGGAGGTTTAGAAATTCAGTTACACAAATTTGGCGAATTACGCTAATTACACGAATTTTCAGTGTATATATATTCTAACATGCTCTAATTCGTGTAATTAGTATTATTCGTGTAATTTTAAATCAAAGCCGTATTTAACATGATAAAAGAATTAAGAAAAAAATTCAACGCCAATTTTACCAAAGAGAAATATGATGCCTATATGGTAAAAATGGAAAACCTGTACCCCGGTTCGCTTGATTTCAGAAATGCAGAAACACCGGTATTTGTTCCCAAAGATTTTACAGCAAAAATGCTGCATGCCTGCGAAGATATTATTGATGTGATTGTTGATCCGAAATTTATTGCACTTACCGATCGTGGCATTCCCGAAAATGTAAAAGTGCCAAACGAAAGCAGCCATACCGAATTCCTGGTTTTTGATTTTGGTATATGTGAAAACGAAACAGGAGAACTGGAGCCTCAGTTAATTGAGATGCAGGGATTCCCTACGCTGTATGCTTTCCAGGCATTTCATTCGGAGTTAACTGCCGAGTATGCCGAACTGCCCGATAATTTTTCTCCTTATTTAAATGGTTATACCAAAGAAACATACATTCAATTGCTGAAAGATATTATTGTTGGCGACCTTAATCCTGAAAATGTAATACTGCTGGAAATTTTTCCGGAAAAACAAAAGACCCGTATTGATTTTTATTGCACCGAACAATTGCTGGGTATTAAAATGGTTTGCCTTACCAAATTAATTGCAGAAGGTGACAAATTATTTTACGATAACAACGGCGTGAAAACACCCATTAAAAGAATTTATAACCGCGTTATTTTTGATGACCTGCAAAAGCAGGAAGACCTGGGCGATGTGGTTGATCTTACCAAACCGTATGATGTGGAATGGGCACCGCATCCAAACTGGTTTTACCGCATCAGTAAATTCACTTTACCTTTTATAGAAAACCCTTACGTACCACAAACTTATTTTTTAAACGAGTTAAAACAAATGCCTGCCGACCTGGAGAATTATGTGTTAAAACCTTTATTCTCTTTTGCCGGCATGGGCGTAGTAATTGATGTCACACCCGAAGATATTGAGGCCGTAAAAGACCCCGAAAACTGGATACTGCAAAAGAAAGTAAAATACGCTGATGTGATTGAAACCCCCGAAGAGCCTGCCAAAGCGGAGATACGTTTGTTTTATTTCTGGAAAAAAGAATGGGACAGGCCGGTTGGTGTACATAACCTGGCAAGATTAAGCAAAGGGAAAATGATTGGTACACGCTATAATAAAAACAAAGAATGGGTGGGTGGAAATGTGGCGTTTTTTGAAAAGCCTTAAGCCCCCTAACCCCCTGCCCTTCGGCTAAGCTCAGGATGGGGGAACCATCTAAGTGAAAAAAATAAAAACATTAAAATGAAAAACGGACAAGCAAGATTTGAATACCACCTGAACCAATTACAGGAACTGATTGCAAAATCTTCCAAACAAAAAAATCCGGGGCTATGGTTGTACCAGAATAATGCCCGTACACCGTTATTTATGCTGGAAGGTTTGGCTAAAATGTATGCAGGCATTCACAATAAAAAGAAATTCAGCAAAATTAAGGAACATACTAAACTGCTGGAAGATGCCATTGGCCAGATAGATTATTACGATGCTTTTGCCAAAGAATTTGTAACCAATAAAAAAATACCGGCGGGCATCAAAAATTACCTGCAGGCTCAAAGCCGTGAAAAAATTCAGAGCCTGAATGAAATACTGCATGAAAACAACTGGCTGGGCGACAATGCTGACCGTATTGAAAAGATCAGAAAAAAACTTGGAGAAGCTGATTGGCAGGATGAAAAAGAAGAGATAAAAAATATTCATCAATATTATGTTACTGCTATTAATAAAATACTGGAGTTTATCAATGAAAAGAATTTTCAATTCACCAATGTAGAAAACGACCTGCATGAATTCAGAAGAATGATACGATGGCTGAGTATTTACCCACAGGCCTTAAGAGGCTGCATACAGTTAAGCAGTCCTAAAACGGCAACGCCAAAATATCTTTCAAAATATTTAACCAGGGCTGTAAAAACATCGCCCTATAATATTTTACCTGATGCCGGGGAACAAAAACATTTTTTACTTTTTGATAAAAACCGCTTTTATGCTTTAAGCTGGCTCATTGCCGAACTGGGCAATTTAAAAGACAGCGGCCTGAAGGTGGAAGTGATAAAAGAAGCACTGCTGCAGACCTCTAAAATAAATGAAAAAGATGCCCTGGCTCAGGCATATAAACTGGCCGGGCCAGGTCATAAAACCATACAGCAGCTTTTAGATGCCTCTGAAAAAATAAGTAACACTTTTTGCAAAGAAAAAAACCTGGAAAGCCTGATACTTGGTGTGGCAGCGGTTAAGAAATAATCACCCTATATTTATTTAATAAACAATTTGCGGGTTTGATAAACTTGTTTATCTTTAATTTAATTTTTAGACAAGACTAACTTATATTTTAGTATCATGATTAAAAACATAGCAATCACCATACTGTTTATTACCTGTACAAACTTCAGTTTAGCACAAGTTGAAAAAATTGATACCGACCGCCCCGACCAGACAGAAAGTGCCGTTTTGGTTCCTAAAAAATGGATTCAGTTTGAAATGGGCTTTAGCGTTCAAACAACCAACGCTCTTGAAAATGAATTTCAACATCCAACACTCCTTAGTAAATATGGTATCAGCAAAAGAATTGAACTGAGATTAATTACAACCGTACAAACAAATACCTACTTTCATGTAACTGACAAAGTAAAAGAAACAGGTTTATCGCCTGTGGAAGTGGGGGCTAAAATTGCATTATGGGAAGAGAATAAATTACTCCCGAAAACTTCTTTGATATTTCATGTTGGAATTCCAAAACTGGCATCCGGTTATTTTCAGGTAGATCACCTGGCTCCCAATTTCAGGTTTACCATGCAGCATAGCCTTACCAAAAAAATCGGGCTGGGCTATAATGTAGGTGCAGAATGGGATGGTGTAAGTAAAGAAGCCACCTGGATTTATACTTTTGCACCCGGTATAAATTTAAGTAAAAAATGGTATGGTTATATAGAAGCATTTGGTTTTATCAGCAAAAAAAATAATCCGGAACACAGCCTGGATGGCGGTATCGCTTATTATATCAATCCTGATTTTAAAATAGATCTTTCATCCGGCTTTGGCATCAGCAAAGCGGCACCTGATTGGTACATTGCCGTTGGTGGCTCTTTTCGTTTTAAAACCGAAAAGTAATTATTGCAGCAGTTCTTTTACTTTATCAAACAGTTCCTTTCCTTCAATATTGATGGCAACTATTTTGCCTGACTTGTCTAATAAAAAATTGGTTGGCAAAGCATCGATATAATATTTTTCGGCAACTTTCGAAAGCCAGCCACTATTATCAATAACCTGCATGTAGGTTAACTTATCTCTTTTAATGGCCTTTAACCAAAGCGGCTTATTTACATCCAGCGAAACCGCAAATACTTCAAAACCACTATCCTTATATTTCTTGTACAATTTCTGAATATAAGGATTAGCTGCCCTGCAGGGGCCGCACCAGCTTGCCCAAAAATCAATCAGCACCACTTTACCATTGAATAATGAAAGTTTTACCATGCTGTCTTCCTTACTCATCAACTCAATTTCCGGGGCCAATTCTCCAATTCTCAGCTGTGCATGTACAACCGATGAACACAACAGGATCATCAGCGATAAAAATAAATTTTTCATTTACAACAGTTCTTTTTTTTAAATAAGCACAATATAAAAATCAATATTTTTTTCATTTTCTTATTTGATCGTGTACCTCAAACCTCCATAAAACATTCTTCCGTTTACCGGCCCCCAAACCATCGAGGCATCAAAATAAGGATTAAAAGGCTGATCAGCAGCTACAATAACATCCTGCTGAAAAAAGTTGGCCAGGTTTTCTACGCCCATATAAATATCCAGCGGATGCTTTTTACCCAGTGTTTTTGATACCTGCGTATTCATCAGCACATAGCCGGGTGAATATGAAGGTAACCTGTACATGGCAGGATTTGCCTTCGTATCGGGCAATCTTTTTCTGCCATTAAAGGTAATGGTATAATCAAATTTAAAACCACTGATGGCATAAGCCAGGTTAGCAAAAGCCCTGTTCTTTGAAATGAGAGGACGCTCTGTAAGTTTACCACTGTAAGTTGTCTTTACATCAAAAAGCCGGTAGGCCAGGCGTATCTCAAACTTTTTAAATGGTTCCAGGTTTAAGGCCGCCTGGAAACTGTTGGAATATGACTTGCCGGATAAATTATAAAACTTCACTGCCCTTGCATCTTCCACATCCACCACCACCTGGTTGGTAAAATCATTGCGGAAATAATCAACAGTAAGTAAGGCATCATTACCAAACAATCTTAATTTCTGATCAACACTCACTCCTTTATTCCACGCTACTTCCGGATCAAGTCCATAAGCTTTTCCTGCAGCAACGGTTATGATATTAACCTGCCTTGCACTTACAAAAACACTTGTATTCTCTGCAAAAATATTTGCTGTGCGCTGGCCTCGTCCCACACTTGCACGTATGGTTGTTCCTTTAACCGGCTCGTACCTGAGGTTTAATCTTGGTGTTACAAAGAACCCGAACAAACTGTTATGATCGGCCCGTAAACCTACTACCGCACTGAATTTATCATTGGGTGTAAATGTGTACTCGCCAAAAACACCGGGTACTACTTCTGTTCTTGCATAATTGTTCGCTTTAAAAATCTCATCATACTTATCATACACAAAACTAAAACCGGTGCGGAATTTATGTATTGTTGTGCTGATGATAGATTGGTAAATTAAATTCGCATACACCGTTTTTTGTTTTGCATTGTACTTTGTCAATCCAAAATAAGCATCCTGGTTATGGCTGATGGCTGCCGCCTGAAAGCCGATACTCTTATATTTCTTTTCAGGGAAAACGTATCCGATTTTTGCAAAACCTTCGTATCGTTCAGTATTAATTCCAAGTCCGTAACTGTTGGTAGTGTTCTTATCCATTTCGGGATCAAAGCGGGTTTCACCGCCTGTTTTTCTATCCTGCAAAACCTTGATGCCAAACTGTACCATTACGCCTTTACTGTTATCAAACTTATAGCGGTTAACCAGGCTCAACGTGTTACCGGTTGGCTGGTCACGAAAACCATCCTTATTAAAATCAAGTTTTTTATTGTATAAAAAATCATCGTGCAGCAATAAACCAACCGACCATTTATTGCTGATCTTTTTTGCAAGATTCAGGTTAAGATCAGTCTTACCAAAATCATTCACATACAGGTTTGCCAATAACTTTTCGCTGTTCTCGGGTTTCTTTAATTCTACGTTGATCTGTCCAGCAATACTTTCATAACCATTGGCAACAGAGCCTACGCCCTTGGTTAATTGTATAGATTCTATCCACGGACCTGCAATGGAATTTAAACCCAGCGGCGTTGCAATGCCACGGGGGCCGGGCAGGTTTTCAACCGTAAGCTGTGTGTAATTTCCGCTTAACCCCAGCAACTGAATTTGTTTTGAGCCTGTAACCGCATCATTATAGGAAACATCCACCGAGGGATTGGTTTCAAAACTTTCGCTGAGGTTACAGCAGGCCGCTTTTAATAATTCTGTACCCAACATGGTCTCAGTTCTTATGGGGCTGTAATTATTTACATAAGTTGTTTTCAACCTTGAACTCACAGTCACTTCTTTTAACTGTTTATTTGATGCAAGCACAACCTTTAACGATGTGCTTTCATGCACATTTAAAGTATCCGGCTTGTAACCGGTATAGCTTACCACCAGGTTGTGGTTGCTGCTGTCCTGCACAATGCTGAACAAGCCTGTGCTGTCAGTTACTGTACCCGCTGCATTTCCAAGCCAGTAAACACTTGCATTGGAAAGTGGTTTAAATTTACCCTTATTATCATCTTCCAAAACAATGCCCTTGATCAGTATTACCCCGGCTTCGTTGCTACGCTGCATGGTTTTAACTGAAGAATCAATGGTATAATTTATCTCCGGCAACTGGCCCAACACGGTATCCTTTATCATTTCATTTTTTGCCGTCTCCATATCACGGTAAAGGCAGCATTTAGGTAAGGCACTGTACACCCCGATTTTTGCTTTTTTATTTTCAATATCATGGCCAACAGCAACGATCCTGTTCTCAATTTTATCAAGCGATATTTTTGCAGGATTATATACCAGCGAAAGTTGCTGAGATTCCATATCCCACACGGCAGACCTCACCCCTTTTACCTTCAATGCATTTTCAATCCGGTCTTTGCATTGCTCACAAACGCCATGCACTTTAAAAGATATGGCCGTGTCGCCTGTGGCTAAGTTTTTATTTTGAGCATTAGATACCATCCCTGCAAAAACCAGGAAGAGTACCAATACAAATTGTAGAGGCTTCATAAAATGTGTGTTTAAAATAACATTGTTCTGAATATTTATCAGATCATTCCGGGTCGGGTATAAATCCAAAACAGTAAATACAGTTGCAGGCATTACTTACCTGCAACTGTTGTTGATGGCAATTTTAAGTACGCTTTGTAATTAAAATTGCTTATTGTTTTTGTTTAAGATCCATACCACAACTAGAACATTTGCCGGGTTTGGCACTGGTTACATCAGCATGCATGGGGCAACTGTACATATTCATCGCCTCCATTTTCACTGGTTCTTTTTTCTCTTTTAAATTCATTCCGCATGAAGGGCATTTGCCGGCCTTATCATACATTTTATCTCCTTCGCATTTCATCGGGCAGGCAAATGATGCTGCGGAAGCTGTTGCTTCTTTCCTGTCGTATTTGCAACAGCCGGGTAAATTATCGTATGCTGATTTGATGCCTATAAAATCCTGTGTATCGTAACCCGATTTTGCTATTGCTTCCTGGATCTTCGCAGAAGATGTTTTATTTTCTGTGTAAGAAACTTTAAGTTCCTTGCTGTCTTCATTCCAGTTGGCTGTTTTTGCCCCGGCTTTTTTGGCAGCTTTTTCAATGGTGGTTTTGCACATGCCGCAGTTACCCCATACTTTGATGGTTTCGGTTTTGGCTGTTTGTGCTGTTGAAGTGCTGATAGAAAATAGGCTGAATATAATTGCAGCAAATAATGATACTGTTTTCATTGTATTAAAATTTTGATGTTGAATAAATAAAATATGCACATAGCATAATGCACCGGCAATAGTTTACCGCTGTAAAAATTCAATATCGATTCTAAATTCTGAAAACACCATTCATTATACAAACATCAGGTTTTGTATAATCTGGCGGGGAGTGATTGTTTACTGCAGCGATGGCAGTAATATCAGGCATTTGCCAGTTGTAAAAAGGATAGTCATTAATAATGGCTATGGAAGAAGCTGTAAGATCAATATCGTTTGATACTGTTTTATGCGAATCGCTTATCTTATAAAACTTAAACTCATCATGGCAGCAACCGGTATCTTTCTCCGACATGCCGCATTTACCGCAGGTGTCTGATGAAGTTCCGTACAGATCAACACCGGCTTTATCTCCCATGCAATAGTGCAGCTCCAAAGCAATTCCTGAAGAAACTGCCAGGTAAACAAACGCCAATATGCCGGTATATATCTTTTTCATCTGCAGCACAAAATTAAACAAATTAGCAATAGACAGTTTGCAATGGGCAATAATTTAACAGCACCGGGTAAAATCATTAGTTGCAGAGGCTGATTACCAGTTATTCATTGCTTATTGGCTGTTAGTTAATAAAACCCCAGCGTATTCCAAATCGCAGGATAAAGCCCTGTGTAGGATAATGTGGCGCAGCAAAATTATTGTTGGTAAAGCCAAAGCCATTGGCAAAACTAACCGTATTCAAATTCTCGGCTCTTATGAAGGCGGAAAACGATTTAATCCGAAAATGAAAGAAGGCTGCAATATCCGGCAGGTTCTTCAGTTTAAATGTATCCTGTGGTGTAAATTGTCCCATTACAGGAGAATAATTATAAGATTCAAACGGTGTAAAATACCTGGCTTCTATACCGGTACTTAAGTTGAGGTTTTTAAAGAATACCCCTTCGTAAGCAAGGCGGGTCCTGGTAAAAAGCAGCGGAACTTTTATTGGCGCACTGCCATCTGTTTGCTGAAAAGTAACATCAGCATACAGGTTCCACCTTTTGGTAAGCTTTACTTTTTTAGATGCATATACCTGCAGCAGGTTGATGGCTTTAGCGCTTTGTGTGGTGTGGTAATAATCAGTAAAGTAAGCCAGGTTGGTTATAATATGGTTTTTAAAACCAAGGCTGATGAAGCGGTTAGCTGCATCGGCACCAAATGAAATGATATTTTCTTTTTTTGTGCGGCCCGGGTTATTAAAATTAAAGCCCGAAGCATTATCAAAAATAAAAGAAGGTGACCGGTTTACATTTTTAAAGAACAAACGGATGTCGCCCAGCTTATTATTAATATGCCGGGCAATGGTTGCGTAGGCACTGTAGTTACCGGCATTGTAACCGTTCACATAAAATTCTCCTTTGGCCAATACATCCCATAGTTTATTGCGGGTTTTATTGCGGTACTCACCGTGAATAATAAAGTTGTACAAATTTCTTGTTCCGGTGACGGACTCTCCTTTAATATTTTCAAATTTTACACCGGCCGATATAAACTGTCCGGAGTTTTTTGTATCGGGAAACTGCAATAAAGTAATATCATTACTCATCACCGACCATTTTTCTTTTACATAAAAACTGTCTTTCCCAACTTTTACGGCAGTATCGTACCAGTTTCTGTAAATGGCTGAATCTGCCAGGTCATCCCTGTATAAATAATTGTAAGTGCTGTATGTAAAACTATGCTGAACCCTTAGTTTGGGATAAAATAAATATTCGGTAGTGGAGTCGTTAATGGCAATGGAATCTTTTTTCCCTATATCATAGGTTTGGCGTGCAAAAAAAGTAAAGTCCTTATAAACATTGCCGGTAGTTATTGTTGTGCTGAATGGATTGAACTCCGAGTTACTTCCATTCCCCAGGTTTACATCAATAGAGAACCTTTTTTTAAGGTTGGGATCAGATAAAGAACTGTCATATTTTATCCCACCGTTTTCAGAAGCTTTATTGGTGTTGCCTACCAAAATAACAAATGCAGCATATCTTTTTCTTTTGCCCTGGTAATTACCAAACAACCGGTAACTTTTATGGTTAGTATTTTGATTGGTAAAAAACCCCGGCGCACTTATCAGCCTGTAATCAAAACCAAAACCCAGGTTTGGCCTGGGATTTTGCGTATGAAGTGCCCTGATTACCTGCTCTTTACCCGATGCAAGCTGATAGCTGAGTTGAGTAAAAGGCCTGTTGGTTTTATAAAATTTTGATTCTTCGAGTGTGTACCGGTAAATATCAAATGCATGAAAACCGGCATCCCATCCGGGTTTGGGATTTGGCTTATAAATTAAGGAATAAGCAGCTGCGCCATTATTGCCCAGGTAAATATAAGATGACGGGACTGTAAAATATTTATCAAAATCGTTGATGGATGAATCGAAAGGTATGCTGCGGATCGAATCGAGATATTTATACGTGATGGAAATAGAATCTTTTTTATCATCCCGGCGCACAAATCCAATGGTGTCTTTCCCCCCGCCGGAAGTTGAACCGCCAATACTTTTTATCCTGTCGCCTGCACCCCTGATAAAATCCGGCTGCTGTGCCTGAGCAAACTGAAAACAAAAAACCAATAGTATAAGGGCAATAATCTGCTTCATCAATCTATTTATAATTGTGCAATCAGTTCGCAAAATAAAGCCTTGAAATTGGGTTCCGCTTCTTTAGCAGCCTGTAATACCTCTTCATGGGTTATTACATTTTCTTCTTCACGAATACCTACATCTGTAATCACGCTCATCGCAAAAACGGGCAGCCCCATGTGTACAGCTGTAATTACTTCCTGTACCGTACTCATGCCTACCGCATCGCCGCCCAGTGTATGTATCATTTTATATTCGGCACGGGTTTCAAAAGTGGGGCCGGTAACAGCTACATAAACTCCTTCCTGCAGCTTAATATTTTTTTGTGCTGCAATATCCTTCATTTTCTGTATCAGTTGTTTCTTGTAAGGCTCACTCATATCCGGAAACCTTGGCCCCAGTTCTTTATAATTTTTGCCTATCAGGGGATTGGGTGCCAGCTGACTGATATGGTCAGTAATGATCATTAAATCGCCCACCTTAAAAGAAGGATTAACACCGCCGGCAGCATTACTCACCAGCAAAGTGTCTATACCCAGGAATTTTAAAACCCTTATTGGAAAAACAGTCTGGTCAGATGAATAACCTTCGTACAAATGAAACCGGCCTGCCATTGCCACAATCTTTTTACCACCCAGTGTTCCAAATATCAGTTTACCACTGTGGCCTTCAACCGTACTTACCGGAAAATGAGGAATATCTCCGTAGGGAATTTCTTTTTCAATATTTATTTCGGTGGTAAAACTACCCAGCCCACTGCCCAAAACTATGCCCACTGCCGGTTTATCGCTGTAAATATTTTTAATAAACGCAACAGCTTCGTTAATTTTTGTCATCATATACTAACCAATTTTGATTGCCAAAGGTAAGGTAAGATATTGTTAAAGGAAAGTTGAGAGTTTTGGGTTAAGTATTTTTGGTTTTGGGTTACCGGCATTTGTGCAAATTTCAACATCGTTGTGTCACTCACTTGTACCGCATACCATTACTGAGCTTTTATCGAAGCGTATTAAATATGTACTTTACAACAGCCAACTCCTAACTCAAAACCCCTAACCCAAAACTCAAAACACTTTCTTATCTTCGCAAAAATTTTTCTTTTATGAATCTTCACGAATACCAGGCAAAAGAGCTTTTAAAAAAATACCATGTTCCCGTTCAGGAAGGTATACCATGCAGTACACCCGGCGAAGCTGAGCAGGCTTACAGGCAAATTCATACCCAGTATGGAAGCAAGTTTGCTGTTATAAAAGCACAGATACATGCCGGTGGCCGGGGTAAAGGAAAAATTGCAGGAACCGAACAACGCGGTGTTGCTGTAGCTAAAAATGCTGAAGACGTTTTACAGATTGCTAAAAATATTTTAGGCGGCACATTGGTTACCATACAAACCGGCGAAGCTGGTAAATTAGTGAGCAAGATTTTAGTGGCACAGGATGTGTATTATGAAGGGCCAAGCCCGGTAAAGGAATTTTATCTGTCTATTTTACTGGACAGAACCAGGGGGCAGAATGTAATTATGTACAGTACCGAGGGCGGAATGAATATTGAAGATGTAGCGCATGACACCCCGGAAAAAATATTTAAGGAATGGGTTTTCCCGGGTGGTAACCTGGAGCCGTTCCAGGCAAGAAAAATTGCTTTTAATTTAGGATTGAGTGGTGTGGCATTTAAAAACTGCGTAAAATTTGTGAGCGATCTGTACAAAGCATATGTAGGGTCTGATTGTGGTATGCTGGAAATAAATCCCTTGTTCAAAACCAGCGACGATAAAATTATTGCTGTTGATTGTAAAATGAATATTGATGACAATGCTTTAATGCGTCACCCGGATATTGCAGTACTGAGAGACCTGAGCGAAGAAGACCCCACCGAAGTGGAAGCCGGACAATACAACCTGAATTTTGTAAAACTGGATGGCAATGTAGGTTGCATGGTAAACGGAGCCGGCCTGGCGATGGCAACCATGGATATGATCAAATTAAGTGGTGGCGAACCTGCCAACTTTTTGGATGTAGGCGGTACAGCCAATGCACAAACGGTTGAAGCCGGTTTCAGAATAATTTTAAAAGACCCTAAAGTAAAAGCAATACTGATTAATATTTTTGGTGGTATTGTACGCTGCGACAGGGTTGCACAGGGTGTAATTGATGCATACCAGTCAATTGGAAATATCAATATCCCCATCATTGTAAGGCTGCAGGGTACCAATGCCGATGTAGCTAAAAAATTAATTGATGAAAGCGGATTGAAAGTTCAAAGTGCCATTCAATTGAGCGAAGCTGCCGAGCTGGTAAATAAAGCTGTGGCCTGACCTCTTTAAATTAATACTGATATAAAAAAAGCATCCGCCAGCTGGCGGATGCTTTTTTTATATAATTCACACATTTTCGTATCCCGGCTTTTCAATCCTCCCTTAAACCTGTATGGTCAAAATATGCTGATTAATACTGGCATTATTATTGGCTTTGTATTGCAGTACAGGTATTGTTTAATAAAAAACTATCTACAGCATGAAAACAAAATTCTTATTTCTATTGAGCATGATGATGATAGGATTAACCCTTTCAATATCGGCACAAAAGAAAAAGCATTACAACAAACATCACAAAAAACAGTATTACCACAAAACAGTTAAGCATCGCTACGCTCCTTTGCCGGCGCCAAGAGTTGTGGTTTTGCCTGCTCCCCCGGGTCCGGCAATATTGCTTCCGCCGCTACCGCCACGACCAAGAATCCGACACTAAATAATTATATGAAAAATTCAGTTTTGCATCCCGCCTCGTTGCGGGATTTTTTTATTGAATTTGATAACAAAACATGCTATTGATTATAAATTACTTATTTTACTGCACAAAATTGCCGCTTTATATGCTTGAGCTAAACTTCTCCCCTTTTCCGGAAATAAAAACCGAAAGATTATTACTTAGAAGGATTACCGATGCAGATGCGCCTGAATTATTGTTTCTCAGATCGGATGAAACGGTGATGAAATACATTGACCGTGAAAAACCAAAATCGCTGGAAGAAGCACTTGCATTTATTCAAATAGTAAATGCCAACATCGATAAAAATGAAAGTGTCATGTGGGCCATTGCTTTGCAGGATAAACCTGATACTTTAATTGGCAATATTGGTTTCTGGAGGATCATCAATAAGCATTACCGTTCGGAGATTGGTTATATGCTGCATCCCTCTTTTTGGGGTAAGGGCATTATGAAGGAAGCCCTGTTAGCTGCCATTGATTTTGGATTCAATCAAATGAAACTGCACAGCATTGAAGCGCATATCAACCCGGATAATACTGCTTCGGGAAAGCTGCTTGAAAAAACCGGTTTTGTAAGAGAAGCCTATTTTAAAGAAGACTTTTTTTTCAGGGGTAAATTTATTGATTCAGCCATTTATTCTTTACTGAATAAATAATAAAATGTTACAGTAAAGCAAAGCCCCACTGTAAAAACAGCGGGGCTTTTTCATTATTAACTCTTAATCTAACTCTTAACTTATTCCGATGCGATATACTTAGAGATTCCAGCCGCTTTTCTATCGGCATATTACCATCTAAGATTTTCTCTTAGTCCTTCGGACTATTCGTAAATCAAAATGGTATTACATTTTAGGCAACAGCACATGATCTATCACATGTATCACTCCGTTGCTTTGGTTAACATCTTTAATGGTTACATAAGCCACACCTCCATTTTCATCTTTAATGGCAACTTTCTTTCCTTCCATATAGATCCATAAATTTTTACCGGCCACTGTTTTTACCTGGGCCGTACCATTACCCTCTTTTATTAATTTGGCGATGTCTGCTGCATTCCATTTACCGGCAACAACATGATACGTTAATACAGTTGTTAATGCAGGTTTGCTTGCTGTCATTAATAAATTATCTACTGTTCCGGCCGGTAACATGTCAAATGCGGTATTGGTTGGGGCAAATACGGTGAAGGGGCCTGCGCTTTGTAAAGTTTCTACCAGCCCTGCAGCTTTAACAGCAGCAACCAAGGTGGTATGGTCTTTACTGTTAACGGCATTTTCTACAATATTTTTTGATGGGTACATGGCTGCTCCGCCAACCATCACTGTTTTTTCGCTTTGAGCAAAAGAAGCATTTACAAACATAACTGCGGCTGCTACAAAAAGAAATTTTTTAATCTGTTTCATAATGTTGATTTTATTTTTTTTAAAAAATGATTTCAACATCATGTACGGCAGATGAAAAGGGTTGGATTTATTTTTAGATTTTTTTTATCCCGATGATGCAAATAAAACCGGGCTGTTGAGAACAGCCCGGTTAAAAATATTTATTACAATCTGAAAGCGTTATATACTACTACCTACAGCCATCACTTTATCTGGTTTTGCTTTTGCAGGACCGGCATCTTCTAAAGAGATTGCAAATGCCTGTACTTTACCAAAGCTCTTCATTTTCTGAACATGAACTTTTTTGCCGTTTATTTCTGTGGTAATAACACCACCGTTAACAGGCGCTCCTTCAACGATTGCCCAAAATTCATATTGTTTGCCTTCCGGTGCCTTTGGTAAATTCGCCGGATCAACATAAACCTCATGGGTATTTTTCATCCAGTAAATTCTGGCTCCCATATCGGCGGTAGTATCAACACTTTTAGCAACAACTTGCGTTGCATGCATATCGCCCATTATATCTATGGCACTATCCATGGACTGAGCAGATGTTATTTGCTGTTGTAACTCATTCTGTGTTGATGCCAGTTCTTTATTAGCCGATTGATATTTATTGTAGAAAGTATAATTCAAAAGGAGGCTTCCAACCAATAATATCACACTGGCAGCCGCTGCATATTTCCAGGCCGGAGAAATGGAATAAACCTTTGCCGTTGTTTTTTCTGCTGTTTTTATATTAACAACCGGTGCAGCTTCATTTGTATTAATGGCTGCAAATAATTTTTCTTTTACTGATGCAGCCGGAGCAACCGCATGTGTTTGGGCATAACTCTCCAGGCCTGATTGAATCACTTCAATTTCTGCAGCTACTTCAGGATATTGTTTGGCCCATGCTGCTACCTCGGCGGTTTCTGCTGCCGAACTAAGCCCCATGCAATAGAGCTCCAATATGCCCGATGATATGATTTCCTGTGCGTTCAATTTAATTATGTTCTAACATTTTTCTTAATTCAATAATAGCCGCCCTCATCCTGGTTTTAACCGTGCCCAAAGGTATTCCCATTTCTTTTGAAATTTCATCCTGTGTGTAGCCGTTAAAATATGCCAGGTCAATTATACTTCGTTGTTCGGGCTTTAAATTTACCAGTTGTTTTCTGATTCCCATCGCATCAAAGCGTTCGGCCATACGTGTGTCATCGGTGAGATTACTTACGGAATTCTCATCACTTGAGATTTTACCCTGTTTTTTATAGCCTTTGCTGCGTAATGTATCAATCGTTAGGTTACGGGTAATATTCAGCATCCAGGTAAACAAACGCCCCTTGCCGGTATCATAACTGGAAAAGTTGTTCCAGATCTTCACAAAAGCTTCCTGCAAAATATCCTCGGCCAGCTCACGGTCTTCAACCATGCGGTAAATAATACCGTTTAAAGCAGCCGAATAATTATCATACAGGTACGAAAACGCCTGCTGATCCCTGCTTTGCAGCAGCATCACCAGTTCTTCTTCACTGTATTTTAATGTATCAGGCAAGTTTCTGTTTGTTATAAGAATACCGAAAATAATTGATTTTCACTAAACGGTATTAACTAAATAATTTATGCTATGTTGTGATGACAATTGAATGAACAACCAGGTATCCATGTTGTTCAATGTTTTAAAAAATTACATAGGTTTGAATAAACAATATTTTTTTAAAAAATGCATGACTTTATAATAAGAACCATACAGCCGGGCGATGATAAGGCACTGGCAACAATCATCAGGGATACGCTTACAGAATTTAAGGCCAATAAACCCGGTACTGTTTATTTTGATGAAACAACCGATCATTTATCAGAAGTTTTTAAAACAGCCGGCAGTATTTATTTTGTAGCAGAACAGGATGCCCGCCTGAATGACGGAGTCGGGCAGGGAGCAATTTTGGGCGGCAGCGGCATTTACCCAACTGCTAATTTACCCGAAGGCACTTGTGAACTGGTGAAACTGTATTTATCATCCAAAGCCCGTGGCAAAGGGTTGGGAAAAACATTGCTGCAACAATGTATAGCCGCCGCCCGGGAAATGGGCTATAAAAAAATGTACTTAGAAACCATGCCCGAATTAACCATTGCCATACCCATGTATGAAAAACTGGGTTTTACTTATTTACCGGCAGCACAGGGCAGCAGCGGACATACGGGTTGTGATGTGTGGATGATAAAAGAATTGTAAGAATCATATTACACCAACTCCACTTCATACACCGCACTAAACAGATAAAATTTCCCGGTCTTTACTTCCACACATTTAAACCGCTTTCTTATTTTTTCGCCCTTTTTAAAAACGCGGCCGCCTTTAATAACAAACAAAGTTCCTTCAGGTAATTGTTCTACCAAATGCACACCGGCTGGTTTATCATCGTAATTGTGCAAAACCCTTAGCAATTTCTCATCACCACAACTGCTGGCTGCAGGGTTACGCAGGGTATTGTACAAAGCCTTTTCTATATCGGCTGGAAATATTTTCTTCAATAAAAACTCTGCCAGTATTTTCCCAAACTCATCTTTCCATTCCCTGCCATGGGCCTGTACCCGGTGGCCGTATCTCTCATACGTAAAAAGATGGGCAAGTTCGTGCAATAAAGTAATGAGGAATGCATATTTGTTTAAGTTGCCATTAACACTGATGCGGTGATTTTTATCGGAATGTGCATGGCGGTAATCGCCCAGTATGCTTTGTCTTTTACGGCTGATGGTAAGATGCACTTTATGATGCTGCAGGTAGTAAAGCACTTTCTCAAAACTTCCATCGGGCAAGTAATCCTGTAACTGTAAAAGCGGGGCTTCCTGCTTAGGCATTTTTTGTTTTGTTCAGATTCATGATGGTTCTTACTTCAACCACCAGGTACACAATGTAAATAACCATAGATGCATACACAGCCGGCTTGTTAAATGCGCCTTTGCTTATAAAATAATAGGCCACCACTGCAATTACACAGGCAAACACTTTAATGATCATGCCGCCCATTACACTGCGTATAAAAACATTGGGATTGTTGTTGTACATGGCTACGTACTGCATCCTGAAAACAAAAAGACTCACCAGGAAAAACAGGCAGTTGCCTCCCATCAGCACCCCGTAATCAATCCCCTTTTCTTTATAAAAAATATTGCCTGCAAAAATGATAACGGTTAAAACCAAAAAAGTAATAACCAAAGGAAGTACTGTTTTAAAACTCAGGTTCATCAAATATTTTTTATAGATTGATGGCATTCGCCACTTCTTTTTTAAGCTCTACCACATTGGCACCCATATGACAGTTGCCGTTAAAAACAGCAGTAGGTTCAACCTGTAGTTTTCCAGCATAAATATCACCGTTCACCTGGGTTTTACCGTGCAGGAATAAAAGTTCCTGTACTTTAATGGTACCGGTTACATGGCCCATAATATCAGCCTGCAATCCTTCTATATTACCTTCTACTACGCCCTCCGCACCAATAATGATCTTTGCTTTTCCTTTCAGGTTGCCTTTTAAAATACCGTCAATACGTATATCGCCGTTACTTTCCATATCGCCGTTTATGGTAGTACCTGCGCCAATCATAGTGCTGTCACTGGCTGGGTTTGCATCAAAAGATGACCTGGATTTTGAATTAAACATATAGCTGAGGTTTTAGTTATTAAAAAATTACTCTTTTATATTCTCCACCTTGGGCAGGTCCAGTTTGTTGGTATCCATAACCGGAAGGTTCCCCGTTAATACTTTATGCAGGTCTTCATAATATTTCTGCTTAAACCGCAAATCTTTCTCTATTGAATCGGTTCTCATCGTTAGTTCTTTATATTCCCGCATCTGTTTGGCATTTCCGTAGCCAGTACCTGGTAAATAGTATTTTAAAGGCGTAAAAACCAATAAAGCAATGATGAGTCCCACCAAAACAACAAAAACAGTGCTTAAAAATATATAAACACTCAAACGGCTAAGTTTAAATTTTACAACCTCTTCATAGGTATCTTCATTCATAACCACCAGCCTGTATCGGTTTTGCAAACGTTTTAAAGTGCTGTTGGCATCAAGTTTTGCCATATTTTTTTGTTGAACCTTAAAATTAAGAAATGCAGGTGAAAAAGCAACCTAAAAAAGGCTGAAAGGCTATATAATATGACACTTATACAAACTAATTGAACTTTGAAACTGCTTTGCCGTTTTTTCTTTGCCACGAATGGCACTAATTAACACGAAATCTGCCTGTTAATACGTGCAAATTCGTGTAATTCGTGACTAACAATTTAATTTGTGGTTACTCCTTCTTAAATATTTAGTTAAACTAAATTAAAACGGGGCCACTATAAGCCGTAATTACCAAAAATAACCGATATTTAGCCCCGTTATTCAACCTTTTGATTCATGCTGAAGAGAACTAAAAGCCCGTTATTTATTTTTTTGATATTGCTTGGATTTTCAATGCCTGCAATATGCCAGCCTAGCTGGACCTTTGAACCGTTTGGCAAACAAAAGAAGCCCGAAAAATTTGAGAACAGAAAACTGGGCTCAGAAAAAACGGCGGACAAAAAATTTAATGTCCCCCGTAATATTTATCAAAACAATATCACCCACTACAATTATTACTTTAATGCCAACAACAGGGTAAATACTGTTGTTGACCGGGCCAAGTTGAGTTTGAAAGATGATTATTCAAACATGCTGGCTTTTTATCCTTACACACTGGAGAGTACCTCTTCGCAAAAAACAGAACTCGACTCGGTTATCATTTCATCAACGGCGGGCATCTTATTGCACGATCTGCGTAACGACTGGATTGATAACATGTATATGCTGATAGGCAAAGCCTATTATTTCCGCAAAGATTTTGATTCGGCTTTAATGACTTTTCAGTTCATCAACTACAATCTTTTCCCCCGCAAAAGAAAAAATGATGATGATGACCGTATCGTTGGTACCAATTCCATTTCAATTGCCAATAAAGAAAAGCGGAATGTTTTACAAAAACTTACAGCCCTGCCACCCAGCCGTAATGATGCCATACTCTGGCTGGCACGTACTTTAATTGAACAGGGTGAATTTGCAGAATCCGGAGGCCTTATAAATACTTTACAGGTTGATCCTAATTTACCAAAAAGATTACGTAATGATCTGGCTGAGGTAAACGCATACTGGTTTTTTAAGCAGGGCTTTTATGACAGTACTGCAAAGCATCTTGAAAGAGCTTTAAGCACTGCCGATAATAAACAGGACCAGTCACGCTGGGAGTTTTTACTGGCGCAACTTTACGAAAAGAATGGCAATTTTGATAAAGCATCGTCTTATTACGACAAAGCTTCCAAACATACGGTAGATCCGCTAATGGATATACACGCCAGGCTGAATGATGCAAAAATGCTCAGGACCAATGGCAATCCCAAAGAGCTTGATAAAGCAATTGATAACCTGGCAAAAATGGGAAGAAGGGATAAGTATGAAGCTTACCGCGATATCGTGTATTATTCAGCAGGCGATTTATCGCTGCAGAAACCGGATACAAATGCTGCCATTGTTTTTTTTAACAAAAGCCTCAAATATAACGAGAGCAATATCAATTACAAGAACAGGGCTTATCTTAAGCTGGGCGACATAGCTTACAGCCGCAAACAATACAGGCTTGCCGCCGCTATGTATGATAGCTTACAAAACGGACCAGATTCTCTTTTGAATTTACAGATAGCTGCCGTGCAGCAAAGAAAAGAGGCCTTAATAAAAATAGCTGCTGCCATCACTGCAATTGAAAAAGAAGACAGTGTACAACGCATTGCCCTGATGCCAGCTGCTGAAAGAGATGAATATCTTAAAAAAATATTACGCAAACTACGCAAAGAAAAAGGTTACAAGGATGATGGTAATGCCGGTGGCGGTGGTGGAGACCTCTCTCCTTTTAATAACAATAACCAGCAGCCGGTTGATCTTTTTGCCGGTAATACCAAAGGTGAATGGTACTTCAATAACAACTCACTCAAATCAAGAGGCTTCAGCGATTTTAAAAGCAAATGGGGCAAAAGGATAAACGTTGATAACTGGCGGCGTAAAGCTGCTGCAGAAGCTTTAATTAACAATACAACCCCGGTTGCTGCAGGCGACAATGGGGATACAAAGTCTGGTGGAAAAAATGCAGGCGGTACTCCCAATGCAGCCGGCAGCGCAGAAATTACTTTTGATATATTAATGAAAGACATTCCTTTAACCGAAGAGCGGGTTAAAGAAAGTAATGACGTGATTGCGGTGAACATGATCATCCTGGCGCAGGCTTATCAAAACGACCTGGAAGAATATCAACTGGCTGCTGATACGTACGAAGATTATTTAAAACGTTTCCCCAGCCGTTTGCTGGAAGGCGATGTATACCTTAATCTTTATTTCTGCTACACAAAACTGGGGCTTAAAGATAAAGCGGCTTATTACAAAGACCTGCTGAACGGGAATTATGCAAATACCGTTGCCGGTAAAAAGCTGAATAATCCTTCAACATTAAATCCAAAAACAAAAAACCCCGAAGCCACTAAATTATACGAGGATATATACAACCTGTTTATCGAAGGTGATTTTGAAAAAGCAATGGTTGAAAAGAAAAAGGCCGACAGCCTGTATGGCGTAAATTACTGGACCCCTCAATTGTTGTACATTGAAGCATTGCATCATGTAAAAAACAGGGATGACAGTACTGCTATAAAAGGCCTGCAGCTGATCATCAGCAACAACCCGACATCTCCGCTTAAAGAAAAGGCTGAAACCATGATTGATGTGTTGAAAAGAAGAGCCGAGATAGAAAAATACCTGACCAACCTGGAGGTTACAAGATCTGAAGAGAACCAGTTAAAAGCACCCGAAACACCCAAGCCGGTTAACAAACCAGTGGCACCGGTTGTAATTAAAGATACCGTTGCAAAAGTGGCTCCTCCATTAACCAGCGGACCATTTGTTATGGCAGTTAATGCACCGCACCATGTGCTTATGGTATTAAATAAAGTAGACCAGGTGTACATTACTGAAGCCCGCAATGCCTTAATCAGGTATAACCGGGAGAATTTTTATGGCCAAACCATCAACATCAGCAAAGATGCATTGGATGCAGATAATAATTTACTGGTTATTACTTCATTTGCGGATGCCGCAGCAGCAATGGTTTACTATAACAAAATAAAAAAAGATGCCGCTTCAGAAATTTCCTGGCTACCGGCCAGTAAGTATTCTTTTTTAATTATTACAGAAGCAAATCTGCAGTTGCTTAAAACCAATAAAAATATAGCAGGTTATAAAGCCCTGTTAAATACACAGTTCCCAAACAGGTTTTAACAACAATCGTTAAACTGTTTTAATTGCTTTAATTAGTTTTAGGCAGTTTTATGTTTGACAACTGTTAACACAATTACTTTCAAATCATTTATACATGAAGCGTTCAGTTAAAATTTTATGGCGGGTATTTATTGGCGGATTTATTTTTGTGATACTCATGTTTACCCTTGCCAATTTTGGCGTGTTTGGTAAAATGCCTTCTGTAGAGCAGTTACAAAATCCCGAAGCTGACCTGGCCAGTGAAATATATTCCAGCGATGGTATACTCATGGGAAAATATTATACAGAGAACAGAAGCGAAGTAAAGTATAATGAGATATCGCCCAATGCAATCAATGCTTTAATTGCTACTGAAGATGAACGTTTTTATGATCACTCCGGTATTGATGCAAAAGCCTTCGTTCGTGCAGTGGTTACACTGGGCAGGGATGGCGGCGGCAGTACGATTACGCAACAGGTTGCCAAATTAATGTTGGGCCAGGGGCGTGGCAATGTTCTTACCAGGGGCGTTCAAAAAATAAAAGAATGGATCGTGGCGGTTAAACTGGAAAGAAATTTTACCAAGGAAGAGATCATTACGCTTTACCTGAACAGGGCACCCTGGGGAAATGTCTGGGGCATCCGCAATGCTTCCATCACCTATTTTCAAAAAGAACCAAAGGATTTAAAAATTGAAGAGGCTGCTGTATTGATCGGTATGCTGAAAGGGTTTATTTATAATCCTATTGGTTATCCCAAAGCTTCTATTGACAGAAGAAATACAGTAATAAACCAGATGGCAGTTTGTAAGCAACATTTTTTAACCGAAGCCGATGCAGCAAAACTTAAAGCAAAACCTTTAATAACCAATTACAAAAAGATTGATGAAAATATTGGTATAGCCCCTTACTTCCGTACCGTGCTGGCCGATAAATTAAAAGCCTGGTGCAAAAAACATGAAAATCCCAAAACCGGCGAACCTTACAACCTGTACAGGGACGGTTTAAAAATATATACCACCATCGATTCACGCATGCAGCGCTATGCCGAAGAAGCAGTTGTACAGCACATGCCGGTTATTCAAAAAAAGCTGGACTGGATCATGAAAAACAGTGGTAAAAGGATGTGGAAGGGGCACGATAATATTATTGAAGCAGCCTTTAAATATACCGACCGTTGGAAGAGCATGAAAGAAGACGGGGTATCGGAAGAAGATATAAAAAAGACTTTTTACATCCCGGTAAAAATGAAAGTATTTGCCTGGAATGCAAAAAGAGTAAAAGATACTGTGTTGACTCCTTTCGACTCCATCAAATACCACAAGCAGATATTACAAACCAATTTTGCAGCCATGGATCCGCATACCGGCGAAGTTAAATGCTGGGTTGGTGGTATAGATTTTAAGTGGTTTAAGTACGACCACGTGACTCAAATGAGGCAGGTAGGATCAACTTTCAAACCCTTTGTTTACACGTTAGCCATTGATGAAGCCGGTTACACTCCCGAAACAGTTATTCCCGGAGGTGCATTATCGCTGGGTGGCAAAACCATATCGGGTGGTGCAGGTACCGTTGCTTATTGTTTAGCCCACTCAAAAAATATTGCAGCCTGGCGTTTGATAGGCCAGGTAGGTGTAAAAAGAACCATAGAATTTATTCAAACCTGCGGTATCACCACCAAGGTTCCACCCTATTATTCAATTGCATTGGGAGCGGCTGAAATTCCGTTGATGGAAATGCTGCAGGGTTATACCATGTTCCCCAATAAAGGTTTAAATACCGAGCCCATTCTCATGAACCGTATTGAAGACAAAAGCGGTAATATGCTGGAAGAATTTACGGCTGTTTCAAAACAGGTAATTGCCGAATCGGATGCTTATACCATGGCAACTTTAATGCAGGGCGTAATAAAATTTGGTACCGGCAGAAGATTAAACAGCTATAACATACCGGTTGAAAAAGCCGGCAAAACCGGTACCACCAATAACAATGCTGATGGCTGGTTTATTGGCTATACACCCGAATTGCTGGCTGGTACCTGGGTAGGTTGCGATGACCCTTTTATACAGATCTATTCGGGTACGGCAGGTGGAGCCGAGATGTCGGCACCGGGCTGGGGTATTTTTATGAGTAAAGTGTATGCCGATAAAAAATTAGGTTACGGTAAGATCACCAAATTTGAAAAACCGCTGGAGCTGACCAATGACCCGATTTATGCGGATGCCAATATGGACAAATATTTTAAAGAGGGAGACAGTACTACGATTGATGAAGGCAATGGCAATGCCGATGATTTTTTTAATGTACCGCCGCCACCGGATAATAAACCGGATGAGAATATTAAAATAGAAAGCCAGATTCCTGCTGCTGCTTTACCCGATACCGGAAAATCGAAAAAGCCTGAGGATAAGAAACCTGCGCAACCGCTTCAAAAGCCGGCAGAAGATAAGACCAGGAAACCGGTGAAGCCAAAGACGGCGAATGATTATTAAAACATTCCGGTGAGCCGCTTTACTTAAAGATGGCTCACCGGAAATATTATTCTACGATCTTTTCTATCCTGATCATTTTTCCATCATCATTGATCCCTTCCAACACGATCCGCATCTTTTTTGTGAAATCGTTATTATAAAAAGTAACGGGCACTTTGCGGTTGGTTTTATCAGTTAAGATATACGGCATCCACAACAAAGTTGTTCTGGCATCAGTGCCGCCGCTTGTATTGCTTTGCGAATAATCGGGTGAATAAAATTCCTTGAGAGGAGAATAACCTGCAATTTTCACCATGTTCAGATCTGTTTCTTTTGGAGTACGGTCTATCAGGTCATCACCTTTACGGGTATAAACAGATATAGCGGGATTGACAGACCTTCCGCCGGGATCGGCACCCCTGCCGGCAAAATTGGGTATCATTTTTATGTAGGATATCTGTGTAAGGCTCAGGTTCTCCAGGTCACTGGTTGTCATTTCATGCTCATCAATATAAACCAGCACAGGTAAACCACCGTATGATAAAGACCTGCCCGAGGCCAGGTTAAAATTACCAATTACCAGGCCCGGAACCATACTGCGGATATAACCGTAAAAGTCCAGTTTTGTCCAGGCTTTTTCATCATGCAGCACATCTACTGAAAATGCACCGGCACCACCAGAAAACATCCCGGAAGCATATTTTTCATCCAGCTTTACCAGGGGATCATTTTTCCAGTTGCGGCCCCTGCCCGATTTTACCACCACCCCTTCTATTGTTTTTTCATTATTAAATAAACTGATGCCGTTATTCTTTTTATAATAATTAAACAGCGATGCATTCTGGTTAAGGTTGGTTCCGCTTGTATCGGCTAACAGGTAGTTATTAAAATTATTGATAGATAAGGGCTGGTTAAGCGTAAAATTTGATTTGCTGAAAGCCATCTGCTTATTCAGCGGTTTTGATTTATTGAAAGTAAAATAAACCCTGGCCGAATCATAAAATATCAAGCCGCTCTGTTTAAGAACACCGGATTTTTCGGGCATCACAGAATAAAAACTGTTGACACTGTCAATCGTTTTAACGATCAGGTTTACCGGCTCATCTTTTTCCAGTTTGCCCATTGCCTCTTTAGCTACCTGCCCGTACACTGCCAGGTAATCGTCGGCCGGGATATTGATGGCGGGCATTTTTTGTACCAGCATATCTGCCCAGTTGTACCTGCGCCAGCCATGGGTAAGCATTACCAGATCCAGTTTGGTCTTTAATGTGGCATCGGAATTGTTTGCAAAATAAAAAGCCGGGTTGTGTATATAACCTTTCAGATCGCCCTTTAATAAAAAATCACTTACAATGGTATTGGAAGTCATGTCACCATTCATATCGGCATCAGAAATACTCAGCGACATATTTGCAGGTATTGTATCGGCCACTAAAATTTCCAGTGTATTCTTGCCTCTTTTTTGTGTGCTGATCTCTTTTGAATTGATGGCAGCATTGATGGTAAAATTGTTATTGTTGATAAATGCAACCCTTTCTGCTACGGGTTTCCAGTTGGCATCAAAAACGGTTAACTGCATGGTGCCCGATGGTAAAGCCGTTAGTGGCACCATTCCGGTAAATGGCTCTGCTGCCAGCACTGCCAGGTTTGTTTTGTAAAAGACTTTTTGATACATGTACATGAGTACATGCAGCGAATCGGTGCCAGTTTTATTTACCAGGTTAAAATACAGTTTATCTTTTTGTACGGTAAGCTTTAAAGAAACGCCCCGTTGTTTTGCATCGGGCAGCATGGTTTGCTGCTTTACAGCATTGTTATCAAGCCACTCGGCATAATATTTATCACCTGCCTGAAAATCAAGATCAAATTTACCCATTCCATCATGTTGCACAGTAAGGGGCATCATCACTTCTCCTGTTTCCTGCTTTTTTATTACTCCATCAATAAAATAAGGTAAGCCGTTATTGTAATTAGTTTTAAATGCAATGGTGTTTACCGTTCCTTCTATTATATCACCACCTTCAGGAAAAAACTGAAGGCTTACTGTTTTGGTGGCTGTTGCAACCGGCCCCTGGTTTTTATTGCTGCGTATTTTTATAGCACGGCTAAACAACATACTGGTATCAAAATTCAGCATCCAGCCGGTATAAGCCCTGCATATTAATTGCGAAGAACTTACACTGTCGGGTATAACAAAAAAACCATCGCTGCTGCCCTTAAATACCGGGCTTATCTTTTGCTGAACCAGCTTTCCCTGCTCATCGTACAATGCAGCATAAAAATTGGTGCTGCGTTCTGATGGTAAATTTTCTTCAAGCAGGTATGCTTTAAACCAAATGGTTTCGCCCGGCATGTACGTTTCCTTATCGAAGTGAATATGGATTTTTTCCTGGGGGAAATTATTACCATACAGGTTGATGCTGTTTTCTATCGTTTGAGCCTTAACCGTTAGTGAAGCAAATGCTGCAAATAAGAAGATGCTGTAAAGCCGGAATGTAGTTTTTTGCACAGGGAGATAGTTTTGTTGCATGAAATTATGCAAAATCTGCAGTAAGTTATAGTTGTATTTTTTAATAACAAAATTTTACAATTTTGATACAGGTTCAAAAATAAAAAGCCCCCGCAAACTGCGGGGGCTTTGTGTCCGTAGACAATAAAATATATTAATAGTTACTTAAAGTCATTTCAACTCTTCTGTTTTGTGCACGGCCGGCAGCTTTAGTGTTATCGGCAACTGGCTTGGTTTCGCCATAGCCCGTAGATGATAAACGGCTTTCAGCAATACCCTTACCAGCTAAATATGCTTTAACTGAAGCAGCTCTTCTATTAGACAGGTCCAGGTTATATTCATCTTTACCCTGCGCATCAGTATGTCCATCTATTTGTACTTTGAAAGTTGGGTTCTCATTTAAAATAGTAACAACATCATCTAACCGCTTGTTTGATTGCTTTAATAATTTATCGCTTGCAGTTGCGAAGAATACGTTTTTAGCAGCTAAATTAACACGCTTAATAATTTCTTCGCTGATAACAGGACAACCATAGTTTGAAGCAGGCCCTTTTTCATTAATACACTTATCTTCTTCGTCATTTACACCATCACCATCCGTATCCGGAATCGGACAACCCTGGTAACGGGCTACACCCGGAACAGTTGGGCATTTATCAACTTCATCATTCAGGCCATCTTTATCAGTATCCGGAATCGGGCAACCCTGGTAGCGGGCCAAACCCGGAACTTCAGGGCATTTATCTTCAGCATCGGTAATACCATCGCCGTCTCTGTCGGGGCAGCCCTGTAAAGAAGCCAGTCCAGCTACATCCGGGCATCTGTCAAGTGAATCCAGTATACCATCACCATCCCTGTCTTTGGGAGGCTCAACAACCGGAATTGGAATTACAACCGGTGCCGGTTCTTTCTTTTTAAATAACGGAGCAACAACGCCCAGGCTATGATAAAAATGATAAGAGGCATTTTCTGTAACCGGTACACGATATTGAGAATTAAGTACCATATAAACCTCATCAACAACTTTTACCTGTGCACCGATACCCAATGGCACAAATGCAGCATAGTATCCACCAAATTTTGAACCACCAATACCTGCTGTAAGGAATGGATTCAAAATATATTTATCAGACAATAATTTTAAGTTAAGCGTTGCAGTTCCTTCCAGCAATAAAAGCGGTTCGGGAGCAATTATTTTTGCATTGGGGTATTTTAGAAAAGAGCCCGACAAAGAACCGGCAAAATCAAGATTATCATTCATACCCTGTAAATAGCTGATTGCCATACCGGCAGACATTGCATTGGTTCTGTGCCAAACTTTTGAGTTTACAGTGTTTGCCAACCCCTTGCTTCTGATACTTTGAGCAGTATTGAAATCATTCAAAATGAAATGAATTCCAAAGGAGGGTCTTTTTTTATATTCACCTTGTCCGAAAGATGAAACAAACAGGCCAAGGCCTATAAATGCTAATAAGATTTTCTTCATAATAGTTAATTTTCTAAATCGCAACAAAAATAGCTGCTTAACTTCAAAAGATAAAATATTATTACAACTATATTATCCCCCAAAATCAATCCATATATTAAAAATAGAACATACAATTTAACGGGGAATCAACTTTTTATCCACCACCTCAACTTTAACACGGGTAAGCCCGCTTGAAATATAACCGAGTTTTTGCGCTGCAGCTTTCGATAAATCTGCAACCCGCCGCATTTTAGGATGAATACGATCGTTGATCTTTACAATTACTGTTCGCTTGTTTTTTAAATTGGTTACTTTAACCCAGGTACCAAGCGGTAAAACATTACAGGCGCAGGTAAATTTTTTCTGATCAAAAATTTCGCCGCTTGCAGTACGCCTGCCATTAAATTTATTGGCATAAAAACTGGCCTGACCATAAAAAACACGGGTTGCTTTTTTGGAAGTTGTTTTGGCGGGAGTTTCTTTTATGACATCATTCTTTTGCGCATTAAGCGCTAAAGGCTGAATAAAAAAACTAATCAAAATTGCTGTAAAACAGTGAAGTAAAAATCTGTATTTAATAGATATTGGCTTCATGCACATTTTTAAAGATAACATAATTTATTGTTCGCAGTTTTCACTTCCTTGCAAAATACTTTTCCATCAGTTGCCTGTCTTCTCCGTATATATCTTCGTAAAATACTACTTTGCCTTTTTTCCCTTCGCAGGAAAAATAACGGATGAACAAAGCGATGTGGTTTTTAACATCAATGTGATGACGTTCTTTTTGAGCAATCCAGCTTCTGATCGAATCAGCCGTATATTTTAATGAATCTTTTCTTATGCTTAATGAACTGTCGTTGCCGGCAATATAATAGGCCAGTTTTTCCCATTCCTGCACACGCACACAACCGTGGCTTAATGCACGTGATGCATTTTTAAAAAGATACCGCTGGTTGGTATCATGCAGATAAACTGCATAAGGATTATCGAAATTAAATTTGATAACACCCAAAGAATTATTATCGCCGCTGCCCTGCACCACCCTGTATGGAATGCCCCGTGAATACTTACTCCAGTTAACCGAACCGGGATCAATCACTTCGCCTTTGTTATTCATTAATTTTAACCCCAGGCGTGAAATATAATTCGGATTATTTTTAAGTTTAGGCAAATATTGTTTTACAATAATACTGGTGGGCACCGTCCAGGTTGGGTAAGTGATGATATCCGAAATTTCAGAAGTAAGCAGTGGTGTCCTGGTTTCAGGCTTGCCACAAATAATTTTCGATTCAAACACAACTGTATCTGCATTGACCAGGTGCAGGTAATACCCCGGCAGGTTAACCCATATATATTTATCCGGCATTTTTGCAGGCAGTTGCTTGTACCTGTCTAATGTAATGGCTATTCTTTTAAATCTTTCTACATCGTTACTGTTCAGCGCTGCTACTATATTTTTTCCGTATTTACCGTCGGCGGTAAGCCCTTTTTGTACCTGGTATTTTTTTATAGCATTTGCCAGCGTTGCCGAGTCGGGTGATCTGGTGGTTGCAGGCAGGCAATTACTTTCTGTCAGTCTTTTTTGTAAAAGCCTGATAAAATAAAGTGAATCTTTTGCATCGCCTCTTTTAAACGGATAAACAATATGTGTAAAGACACGCCTGTCCATACTGTCTACAAATTTTTTAATCCCTTTTTTAAGTTCCCAGTAATTTTTATGTTTGGGTTGAAGTGTAATCAGTGTTTCGCTGAAGTTTTTTTTCTCCAGCACATCATTCAATGTGGCAATAAAAAATTTATCTACCAGTACCGAATCTTTGTTTAATGATAAGCTATCCGGCTGCAATCTGCCCTGTTTAAGATCTTTAATCAGATGCATGAAACCATCCGTAAGCAACAGTTCGGCTCTTGTCCAGAAATGCACGTTCATTCTCGCAATCGAATCGCTGTCCAATGTATCCTTTAATACTTTTAAAAGATTAAAATGATAATCATCGGGGAAGAGTCCTTCATGCTCAGCATGCATGATAAACCCGTACAGGGAATCGGCTAACGGTTCCCATTTTTCTGCATTGCTCCAAACAGGTTTATAGTCACCCTTTTTATAAAACTGCTCAACAATCTGGTATAAAGCGATCCGGGTACTGTCATCAATTTTCCCTGCATTTGCAGCAGCCTTGTCTATAGTTTCTTTTAACTGGTCTGCCACTTCTTCATTCATGGCATTGGGATTGGTTATTAAATTTTTATCTTCACCACTGCTGCGATTGGTGCATGATACGGCCAGAAAAATAATACAGATTGCAAAATACCGGAAATGGCCTGGTGCGTATAACATATATCGGGTTAAATAATTGTAACTTGATATTATATTTTCATAACGGATAGCCCGGAAGGCTGATACTTATTAACAAGATAATACTTCGTTTTCATTTGCTGTTAATTTGTAGACAAGTTTTTATATTGATTTCGAAGTCATCAAAAAATAAACAGAAAAATTATGATAACCAGTGCATTAAGTGAGCTTTTTGAAAGAGACCTGCAAAAGCTGAAAACAGAAATGGAGTTATACAAGAATGAAGATAACCTTTGGGTTTTAAAAAAAGGCATCAGCAATACTGCCGGAAATTTGTGCCTGCACCTGGTTGGCAACCTGAACCATTTTATTGGCGCCACATTAGGCAAGTCGGGCTATGTAAGGTATAGAGACGATGAATTCAGTTTAAAAAATATTCCCCGTCAGGACCTGGTAATTAATATAGACAACTGCATATTAGTTGTAAAAAATACTTTTTCTAAATTATCTGATGCTGATATGGAAAAAGATTTTCCATTGGAGAAGCATGGGACAATTGTAAGCAACATGCATATGCTGCTGCATTTGTATGCCCATTTAAGTTACCATTTGGGACAGATCAATTACCACAGACGCCTGCTTGATTAATGGATGATTCGTGGAATTTTTTGTTCCAGCAGCATCAGATCGGCTAAAACAAATGCTGTTACCGCTTCTACAATAACCGGTACACGTAATGCAATACAAAGATCGTGGCGGCCTTTTACAGAAAAATTTTCAATGGTGTTGGTTTCAATATTTAAAGTCTGCTGCTCAAAGGGTGTTGATGAAGTTGGTTTAACGGCAATGCGAAAAACCAGTTCGTTGCCATTGGTTATACCTCCAACAATCCCTCCCGCATGATTGGTAAATGTTTTCCCGGTTTGGTCTTCAATTGCATCGTTGTGCTGGCTTCCAAACATTTTTGCTGCTGCAAAGCCGGTTCCAAATTCTATACCTCTTACTGCCGGTATTGCAAAAACGGCATGACTTATTAATGATTCCGCAGAATCAAAGAATGGCTCTCCCAAACCCACAGGCAATCCGCTAACTTTACATTCAACAATACCTCCAATACTGTCTTTTGCATCAATGGCTTTTTGCAATCCTTTTTCCAATTCAGTTTCTCCTCCTATTTCTACAATAGATGCATTTACATTTATTGCGTTGAGTATTTTTTTAGCTACAACACCTGCTGCCACCAGACAAACTGTCAATCTTCCGCTAAAATGCCCGCTGCCACGGTAATCTTCGTTACCGCCAAACTTGGCCGATGCCACAAAATCAGCATGGCCCGGCCTGGGCACTGCACGCTGTTTTTCATAATCACCACTACGGGTATTATTGTTTTCAAATAAAATGGTAATGGGTGCACCGGTTGTTTTCCTGTTGAACAATCCGGTCTTTATTTGTGGTATATCATCTTCTTTTCTGGGTGTGGTTCCTTTGGCGCCGGGTTTTCTTCTTTCAATATCTTCTGTAAAATCTTCAACAGATAATGGCAGGCCTGCAGGACAACCATCAATGGTTAATCCCACACAATCGCCATGCGATTCGCCAAAAATATGTACACGGAATATGCGGCCGAATGAATTCATAGTTAATCCGTTAATTGGTTAATCCGTTAGATCGTTTACATGTAAAGATACTGTAGCCTTCAGCAATTTCAAATCTTCATAAAAATGCGGATAAGATTTATTGACTGCTTCAGCATTTTCTATTACTGTTTCTCCATCGGCCTGTAATGCAGCAACTGCACAAGCCATGGCAATGCGGTGATCGTGATGAGAAAATACGTTGGCACCTTTCAATACTTCCCCGCCTTTTATCATCATCAGATCGTCCTGCAAAATTATTTCCACTCCCATTTTTGCAAACTCTTCCTGTAAAGTTATTGCACGGTTACTTTCTTTGTGTTGCAGGCGACTTACCCCTTCAATTACTGTAGTACCATTGCAATACGCTGCCAGGGCAACCAATGGTGGAAAAAGATCGGGACAATCGGTTGCATTAAAGTGAAAAGCCTTGCCATGATTTCCTAATGCGGTATTGATCACTATCTGTTTTTCTTCAATTGAGATATTTGTTCCGCAATCCATCAACGCCTGTAAAATGGCTTTATCTGCCTGTGTTGAAAAAACATCTAATCCTGCAACTGTTATTCCACCTGCAACAGCACCTGCAACTAATAAGAAAGCTGCGCCACTCCAGTCACCTTCAACCATATAAACGATTCCTCCACTATTCCTTTCCACTCCCGTTTCCCTGTAAAAACAAAATGTTTCATGATCTTTATTAGTGAGGTGGAGATCCATTCCGAATTTTTTCATCACATCCAGGGTAAGATCGATATAAGGTTTACTCTTCAGATCGTGAACCTTTATGCATACGGTCTCACTAAGATTGTTGTTCATCATCTCATCCGCCTCGGTAAGAATGGGATTAGGTGCAGCGGAATAAGCGAATAATAATCCGGTCAGGAATTGTGAACTAAGAGATCCGCTCACTTCTATATTTTTGGGCTGTAAAGGGCCCTGTATCGTCATCGGTAATTTACCCTCATTACTTTTAATGCTAACGCCTAACTGAGGTAAAACCTCCTCAAAAAAATCAATAGGCCTTGACAACAAGCTTCCTTCTCCATTTATAGTTATTTCTTTATCGCATAATGCAATTATTGGGGTGAACATCCTGACTGCAAGGCCTGACTCACCACAATTGATCTCGCTGCTCCTTGGAGACAATCCAAAACTATTAACAATAACCTGCTCTTCCCGTACTACTACATCAGCTCCCAGAGCAGTTATGATCTCTATTGCCGCTTTATCATCATTGGAATGTCCCGGATTCAGTATCGTTGTCTCTCCATTTGTTAATAAAGCCGCAGCCAAAGCCCTTTGCATACTGCTTTTGGAAGCAGCTGCAGTTATAGTTCCTGAAATTACTGAAGGCTGAATTTTTACGATCACTATACTATTTCTTTAAAATGCTTTTCAAGGTCCAATAAACTGATGTATTTTATTTCGGCTTTGCCAATCGTATTTAAAAGGATAAACTGCACACCGTCGCCGGTTCTTTTTTTATCCATCTTTAAAACCTCAAATACTTTTGCATGGTCGGTTTCCACATCAACCGGTAAATGATACCTGGCCAGCAGTCTTACAATTTTTGCTGCATCATCTGCATGAAAATTATTGAGCTGCACAGATAAATTACAGGCTGCAACCATACCAATACTTACGGCATGGCCGTGTGGGATGCCATGCAGGTTTTCAATGGCATGGCCAATGGTATGGCCAAAGTTTAACAGCTTTCTATCGCCTGTTTCAAATTCATCATTGATAACAACAGCTGTTTTTATGTCAACATTTCTTTCAATGAGGTCGGCAATTAAAGTACTATCTGCCTGGTATTCATGCAACGAATATTTCTCCAGCACTTTAAAAAGCAATTCATCTTTTATACAGGCGTGTTTTATAATTTCTGCAAAACCATTTACCCATTCTTTAACCGGCAGTGTTTTTAAAAAACTATAATCGTAAAAAATAAATTCAGGCTGACGTATAGTGCCGATCATATTTTTATACACGCCCACATCAATACCATTCTTGCCGCCAATAGCAGCATCCACCATGGCTAAAATGGATGTGGGTACAAAACCAAATTTTACTCCCCGCATATACACAGCTGCCACATAACCGGTGATATCGGTCACTACACCGCCACCAAGACCAATTAAAAAAGTGTTTTTATTGGCACCCATTAACAGTAATTCTTCAATAATGGAATCAACAGTGAATTGATTCTTGTATTCCTCTCCTGCTGCAATTTGTATTACCCTGTAGCCTGCTAATTTTTCTGCATGAAGATTGTACAGATTCTCGTCGGTAATGATGACGGTCCATGCATCCTGCATCAAATCTTTGATGCCTGCAAAATCAGCATCAAAATAACAGTTTACTGTTTTTTGCAAAAAGGTATATTCAGCTTTATGCATGTTGTTTATTTCTGTGTGAAGATCAGGAGTTCATTATTTTATTCTGGTGTTGAATACTTTCCAGGTGAACTGCATCGTAATATTTAGTGATGAATTCTTTGGTAAGTCCCAATGCATCTCCTTTTTTAAAAGCCCTTTCTAAAATATCATTCCAACGGTTGGTTTGTAAAATGGTGATGTTGTTGTCCTTCTTGTATTCGCCAATTTTATCAGACAGTTTCATACGCTGTCCCAGCAGGGTAAGCAATTCATCATCTACCTGGTTAATCTGTTCACGTAATGTGGTAAGGGCTGTTATAAATTCCTGTTCGGTGGTACTCTCGTGGCGCCAAACCAGGTCAGTCAGCATTTCCAGCAGGCGTTCCGGCGTTACCTGTTGTTTGGCATCGCTCCAGGCATTGTCCGGATCAATATGGCTCTCTAACATCAGGCCGTCAAAATCAAGGTCAATACTTTTTTGAGCAACCGATTGTAAGGAACTGCGGTTACCGCAGATATGCGATGGGTCGCAAATGAGCGGCATATCTGTATACCTTCTTTTCATTTCAATAGGCAGGTGCCACATGGGTGCATTCCTGAACTCGGTATTACCGTAAGATGAAAACCCCCGGTGAATCATACCTAATTTGTTTAGCCCGACTTTCTGTAAACGTTCAATGGCACCACTCCACAATTCAAGATCGGGATGAATAGGATTTTTTATCAGCACCGGAACTTCCACTCCACGCAATGCATCTGCTACCTCTTGTACACTAAAGGGATTCACGGTGGTTCTGGCTCCAATCCAAAGCATATCCACATTAAATTTCAATGCATCTTCCACATGCTTGCCTGTTGCTACTTCAACTGTTGTGGGCAGTCCGGTTATTTGTTTTGCTTTTGCCAGCCAGGGTAAAGCAACAATACCGTTTCCTTCAAACAAACCGGGTTTGGTACGGGGTTTCCAGATACCTGCACGCAGCATATCTACCTTACCTGTTTTAGCCAGGCGTGTTGCCGTTTCAACCATTTGATCTTCTGTTTCGGCACTGCAAGGACCGCTTATGATCAAGGGCCGCTTATTCCATTTCTCCTGCATGAGTGCTTTCATCGTTTGTGTTTCAGTTTGCATGGTAAATTTAATTTAGTATTTATCTACGGTTGTCTTTTAATTTTTTTAAATAGTCAGGTCCGGGCAGACCAGGTTTCAAAATCCATTTCAAATTTTATTTCTCCTTTTCCATGAATGCCAACTTCTTTCCAGCCCTGCATCCTGTAAAAGGTTTCAGCCCTGCTTTTTGGTTCGGTACCCAGCCATATTTTTTTGTTGGTTTGATCAAAATACCAATCCATCATCAGCTTGTGCAGCTTTTTCCCAATCCCCAAGGCTTCAAAATCCGGATGCACAAACAGTGCCCACACATTATTTTCTACCAGGTCAACAATTGAAAAACCAACTATTCTTTTATCCACTTCACAAACCCATCCTTTGCCTCTATTGGTTATGTATGCTGCTACATCTTTATCGGGCACCAGTGCCGGATCAGATAACCTATTCTCTTTGACAGCATTTCTGACAAACTGAATTTGTGCAATATCTCTTATTGCTGCTTCACGGTATATCATTGCTTTATTTTAAAATCCTTTTGATCTTATTTGCATTTTCCATCAGTTCCTGCAGGTAAGTAAAATTATCTTTTTCCAGACAGCTTTTAATTTTTCTCAACTGCACAATATGTTCGTTTAAAACATCCAGCACATTTTCTTTGTTTTGCATTAAAATGGGCACCCACATAGCCGGGTTACTTTTAGCCAAACGAACCGTACTTTCAAAACCGCCACTGGCCAGTTCAAAAATGGCATCTTCTTCTTTTTCTTTTTCCAAAACAGTTAAAGAAAGAGCATAAGAAGCTATGTGAGATATATGACTTACATAAGCAGCATGCACATCATGAACCCCCGATTCCATATAAACCAATTGCATGCCAATGGCTTTATATAATTTTTCAATCAGCTGCAAGGCATCTGCATCGGTTTTATCTTTATCGCAAATTACTGCTACCCTTCCTTCAAAAGCATCTTTAACAACCGCTTCGGGTCCATTTTTTTCGGTTCCCCACATAGGATGCGTAGCTACAAATCTTCCACGTTTTATATTATTAATTACAGAACGGCAGATAATTTCTTTTGTGGAGCCCACATCCATTAAAACCTGTTTATCAAGTTTACTTAACAGGCCCGGCAGCAATTGCAGCGTTGCATCTACAGGAATGGCAATAACGATCAATTCACTTTGTTTTATTGCTTCATCCAGGTCAAGACTTTCATCAATCCACCCCAACGACAGCGCCGTTTGTATATTTTGCGGCTTATTATCAAGCCCGATAATTTTTTTGGCAAAGCCGGTTTCCTTCAGCCTGTTTGCCAGGGAACATCCAATAAGCCCCGTACCAATTATTGTTACTGTCATATAAATTAAAAATCCCCCGATTTTATCGGGGGATGTCTTTATGTTAGTCTGTTTGAGTTCAGTTTATAACAAAGGCCCCCGGTCTATTTGTAAAATAATAGCTAAAATAAAACCAGGTATTTGTGCTTTTGTTTGTCATTGTAATTCAAAAGTAATGATTCTGATCTATATAACAAAAATTACCCCGCTTATAAATAAGCGGGGCAAAATCTGATTGCTTGTCATTTAAAAATCTTTGAACCGGCATTAAAACAAGCGATCTACCGGTATTGAATTACTTCTTTAAAGTATCAACAGTTGTTGTAACAGTTGTGTCTTTAACTACAGTAACTGTATCAGCTGGAGGTGTAGTAACTACAGTTGTAGTGTCAGAAGTTTTTTCTTCTGTTTTTGCACCATCATTACAAGCAACGAAAGATACAGATACGATCGCTAAAGCTAAGATTACTTTTTTCATTTGTGTTTTGTTTAAATTTTAAAATTATAATTTGATATTTATACCCGGAACGGGAAAAGGTAACCCAAGTTTTTTTAAAAAGTTTATTTTCGCTGTTTTAGGGTTACAAATTGTATTAAAACGTATTAATAAATATATAGCAGGTGAGTAATTTAGAACAGGAAAAGCAATTACTGGATGGTCTGGCCCTGAATGACGGGGCGGTGATTGAATCGATATATCGTGATAATTACCCTGTTATTCAATCATTTATACTTAACAATAACGGAAACAGTGACGAGGCAAGGGATATTTTTCAGGAAGCCATGATTGTTATTTATGAAAAAGCCGTTTCGGGAAATTTTGAGTTAAACTGCCTCTTAAAGACCTATATATACTCGGTTTGCAGGCGGCTTTGGCTAAAAAGACTGCACCAGTTGCAACGATATGGGAGCCTGGTTGAAAATATAGAGGAAACGGTAGCAGTAGAAGAAGACCTTGAAATACACGAAAAACACAATACCGATTTCATTTTAATGGAAACGGCCATGAATAAAATAGGCGAGCCCTGTAAAAGTTTACTGGATGCCTATTATTTACAAAAAAAGAATATGCAGGAAATAGCGGCAGATTTTGGGTATACCAATGCAGATAATGCCAAAACCCAGAAATATAAATGCCTGGTGCGGTTAAAGAAGTTGTTTTTTGCACAATATAAAAACGGGAATTAACATGGATGAATTATTATTGATAGAAACTGTGGAGCGTTACCTGAAGGGTGACATGACGGCGCAGGAAAAAACTTTTTTCGAAGAGATCCGTAAAAAGAACCCCGATATTGATCAACTGGTGGTTGAGCACACTTTCCTGTTTCATGAACTGGATAAACAGGCCAATATCAAGGCTTTTAAACACAGTTTATATGAAGTGGAAAGTAAACTGGCCGAAGAAGGTATCATCAGCAAAAAACAATTAACCGGAAAAGCCAAAGTGGTTTTCCTTTGGAAAAAATACAAACGCAGTATTGCTGTTGCAGCTTCTATTGCAGGTTTGGTTTCAATTGTTACCACTGCATCTATAAGTACTTATAATAATAAAGTTGATAACAGTAATATTAAGGATCTGATTTACGAGGTAAAAAAAGACACTGATAAAAAAATTGCTGAGTTTAAAGATTCTTTAAATCAGAAAACCAGCAAAAGAAATCCAAACCCTAATTACAGAGCTACAGGTTTTTTAATTGACGGCAAGGGCTTCATTGTTACCAACGCCCACGTAGTAAATCGTTTGAAAACCATTTACGTTGAAAACAACAAAGGCGAATATTTTACAGCTCAAACTATTTATGCTGATAAGAATACTGACCTGGCTATTTTAAAGATTAATGATACGTCTTTTAAGGCTGTGTATAACCTTCCTTATTCAATTAATAAAACAAATTCCAACCTGGGCGAACAAATATTTACAATGGGCTATCCACGTAATGAAATTGTTTATGGCGAAGGATATTTAAGCGCTAAATCAGGTAACGAAGGTGATTCTACTGCTTACCAGCTTTCAGTATCTGTTAATCCCGGTAACAGTGGTGGCCCGGTCTTAAATAAGAACGGCCAAATCATCGGCATCATTACATCAAAGAATTCAACAGCAGATGGTGTTGTATTTGCTGCCAAATCAAAAAATATTTACAAATTACTGGATGCACTTAAAGAAAACGGCGATACAGTAAGCATAAAATTACCCAACAATACAGGATTAAAAGGACTGGACAGAGAACAGCAGGTGAAGAAAATGGAAGACTTTGTATTTATGGTTGTTGGAAACTAATAACCCGGGAAAACAAATAAAAAAAGCTGTTGATTCTTCAACAGCTTTTTTTTATACGCTTATGTATAGTTATTGCAAAACTGTCACCTTTCATTACAGACTTTTAAGTATAAAGCAGTAATAAAAAAGGTGACACTTCTATACCAGTTTTTTATCCCCAAAGTGATGGCGGATAAACTTCATCAGCTACCAGTTTATCTACACTGGCTTTAACCACAGGCGCATCTTCTTTATAGGTTACACCAAACCAATGCGATGAAGTGGGGATTACGCTGATATGTCCTCCCTGGTTATTTATAAAATCTTCTGCCATGAGAGGAATAAAGAATTCAGCTTTAATATTTCCGGTATTTGCTTTTACAAAATCATGGAACAGTTGTTCTGTTGTATCAAACAATCCCTGGTGAAAGCACCAGAAATTCATAGAAACACTTGAATCGGAAAGTAAAGTATGCTTACCTGTTTCATCTTCATAAGTTATAACACCATCTTCCTTATAAATTTTTGTTCTTTCTTTAATGCTGATCAGGTTATAATCATCATCTACCTGGCAAACGCCCCTGCTTACCGATCCATGATCACTCAATGTTCTTTCCAGTTCATACCCAATAATGGCATAATGCTTTTCATCGCATTGGTTATTTAAAAAGTCAGCCGCTTTAACAAAAGCATCCACACCATAATAATCATCAGCATTTATTACAGTAAAAGGTTCCTTCACCACATCCTTTGCACAAAGCACGGCATGGCCGGTTCCCCAGGGTTTGGTTCTGTCGGCAGGTTTTTCCAACCCATTTAAATAAGAATCCATTTCCTGGTAAACGTATTCAGTTTTTATTTTTCCCTTTAATTTGGGTTCAAAGCTGGCTTTAAAACTTTCAGCAAAATCTTTGCGAATAATAAAAACCACTTTGCCAAAACCCGCCCTGATGGCATCGTAAATAGAATAATCCATGAGGGTTTCGCCGCTGGGGCCAAAGCCTTCTGTTTGTTTCATACTTCCGTAACGGCTGGCCATTCCTGCTGCTAAAATTAAAAGGGTTGGTTGCATCTTAATTAAATTAATAATTGAAAAATTATTTGCTGACTTTTGCAATGCAAAAATAGTATAAACCGATAAGTTTTTATCCAAATGCTTTTTGATACATCAAAAGCCAATATTGAAGAACTGCATGATGAACTGTTTGCTGAGAAACAGGTTAGCGTATCAGTTTTGCGCCTGGATAAAATCCATCCCTTGGTTTCTGGCAACAAACTTTTTAAACTTCACTATTTTTTAGAAGAATCAATTAATAGTTCACACCCCGCAGGGTCCGGTGGAAAAACCGTTTTAACTTTTGGAGGGGCTTATTCCAATCACCTCTCGGCCACTGCTTATGCATGCAAGGTTTTGCAATTAAAAAGTGTTGGCATAGTAAGAGGAGAAAAGCCTGAACAACTTTCCCATACCCTGCAGCAGTGCCTGCAGGATGGTATGCAGTTGCAGTTTATTTCCCGGCAGCAATATATACAAAAAGACGATCCTGCTTTTATAAACAGCCTGAAAGCAACATATGGCGAATGCGTGATCATACCCGAAGGAGGATACCATCCACTGGGTGCAAAAGGAGCTGCTTTAATTATGGATCTGGTTAAAGACAAGAGCTATACACATATCTGCACAGCCACGGGTACAGCAACAACACTGGCCGGCATACTAATGGCAGCCAGGTCTGAACAGACGGTTGTTGGTTTTCCGGTTTTAAAGGGCATTACAGACATTAAAAACAACATAATAAAGTTAACAGAAAAAGTAGCTGAATTTGAGAACCTGCTGGTATTAAATAATTATCATTTTGGAGGGTATGCCAAAAAAACAGACCTGTTGATTCAGTTTATGAACCAGTGCTGGCTAAAACACCAACTGCCGCTTGATTTTGTTTATACCGCCAAAATGCTGTTTGGAACTTTTGATGCTGTTAAAAATGATACATTTACAAGAGGAAGTAAAATTTTATGTCTTCATACCGGAGGGTTGCAGGGAAATAAATCTTTACCTTTAAACACATTATTGTTTTGAATTTGATTCAACCTATGCGTAGACTTTATTTTCTATTCACATTTTGCAGCATGTTAACGGTAAGCAGTCTTTTTGGCCAGGCTATACTTCCTGATTTCACTGTAAAAAACACCAATGGCAAAGTCAGTATTTTTTGGTTGAATGATTATAAAAAACCGGTAAAAGGCATAACTGTGCAGCGATCTAATGACAGCACAAAGAATTTTTTCAGCATCGCTTCGGTACTTAATCCACAAGACCCGGTAAATGGCTTTACTGATTCAATGCAGCCGTATAATAAAATGTATTACCGTTTGTTTATCGGTTTTGATTCGGGTGTATATTTATTTACTTCTTCAAAAAAGCCCGAAGTAAGTACATCAATTGATTATGCCAGGCTGATACAGGAAATAAATACCCTGCACAAAAAAAACAATCAGCTGCTGGAAGAAAAATTAAGTTTACAAAAACAACTGGCAGAAGCCCTTGCTGCCAAAAATAAAAACAAAGCCCCTGTTAAATCTGAAAAGGCTGATAAGGTTGAAAAAGTTGATAAGGATGACAAAGTTGATAAGGATGATAAGATCGTAAAAAAAGCTGAGCCGGGTGAAGTTCCGGAGGATATCGTAAGCCAGGTAACTACATACCCAAGCAAACGCATATATACTGATAAGGATAATAATGTTGTTACCATGCTTAATGATGTAAAGTCCAATAAATATGTAATCAGGTTTTTAACCGAAGACTATAAATTTCTTTTTGAGATAAAAAATCCTCCTGAAGATTATTTTATTCTTGAAAAAGTAAACTTCACCCGTAGCGGATGGTACCAGTTTGAAATATATAAGAATGAAAATCTGCTGGAAGAGAATAAGTTTTACATCGCAAGCGATGAAAAGAAAACGAAATAACCATACCATTACCCGGTCATTTCTGATTCAAATATCTTTTCAAAATTTCTTTTTATTTTTTCTTTCACTTCGTTGTAATCAACTGTATATCCAAGTTCTTTTTCCATGGAGGTAACCTGCTTGTTTTGTATGCCACATGGAATGATATGAGTAAAATAACCCAGGTCGGTATTAACATTCAGTGCAAAGCCATGCATGGTTATCCACCGGCTGCATCGAACGCCAATAGCACAAATCTTCCTTTCCCTGCCGGGGATATCTTCATCGATCCAAACCCCCGTTTCGCCCTTGCTTCTTCCCCCTTTTATACCGTATTCAGACAAAGTAACAATAACCATTTCCTCCAGGTTTCGCAGGTATTTACCAATATCTGTGTAATATTTTTCAAGGTCCAGGATGGGGTATCCAACTATCTGCTGCGGGCCATGAAAAGTAATATCTCCTCCCCTGTTGGTATTAAAAAAAGCAATATCATTGGCTGCTAATTCATCATCATTCATCAACACATTTTCCTTCTTGCCGCTTTTACCTAACGTATATACCGGAGGATGCTCACATAAGAGAAAGTAGTTTGTAGTCGTGAGATTTGAGTCGTGAGATGAAGCAGCATTTCGTATTGCAGATTTGATTTGTACATTCTCATTAAGCAATGTTTCCTGGTAATCCCAGGCTGCCTTATATTCAATAATCCCCAGGTCTTTAAATATCACTTTCTGCTTATCCACTGCAATGTTTTAATTTGCAAAGATAAATGAAAGAGGTTGATGGTTAATGGTTCATAGTTCATAGCTATAAACCATCAACTATGAACCATTAACTATGAACCATTAACTATGAGTAAAGAAATACCAGAAATTGAAGATGAACAACCGGAAATTGAGGAGTTGTATGAAAAACTGACAATAACAATCCCCAAAGGCCAGGAATCGCTTCGTATTGATAAGTTTTTAATGACCCGGATTGAAGGTGCTACCCGCAATAAAATTCAGCAGGGTATTGATAATGAAATGGTGCTGGTAAATGAAAAGCCGGTAAAAAGCAATTATAAGGTAAGGCCGTACGACAATATCGTTGTATTTGATAACCGCTCTCCCGAAAGCTCTGAAATTCTTCCCGAAAATATTCCGCTTAATATTCAATACGAAGATGACAGTTTAATGATCATCAATAAACCGGCAGGTATGGTTGTGCATCCCGGCAGTGGTAATCCCAACGGTACATTGGTAAATGCAGTAGCTTATTATTTACAACAACAAAGTCCTGAACTGGATGAAAGCGAACTCAGCAGGTTTGGCCTGGTGCATCGGATAGATAAAAATACCAGTGGCTTACTGGTGATGGCAAAAACGCAAAAAGCCATGAGCGATCTTGCCAAACAGTTTTTTAATCATACTGTACACCGCAGGTACATTGCGTTGGTTTGGGGTGATATGGAAAAAGATGAAGGAACCGTAATTGCGCATGTAGGCAGGCACCAGCGCTTTCGCAAATTATTTACAGCTTACCCCGATGGTGACCATGGCAAAGATGCCATTACGCATTACAAGGTGCTGGAACGGTTTAACTATGTAACACTGATAGAATGCAGGCTGGAAACGGGCCGTACACACCAGATACGGGTACATATGCAACTGATAGGCCATCCGCTTTTTAACGATGATTTCTATGGCGGCGACAGGATTGTAAAAGGAACCGTGTTTACCAAATACAAACAATTTGTTGATAATTGTTTTGATCTGTGCAAGCGCCAGGCGCTGCATGCAAAAGAACTGGGCTTCATTCATCCAACCACATTAAAGCCCGTGCATTTTGAAAGCGAACTGCCGGACGATATGAAAGCCGTTATTGAAAAATGGAAAAAATACATCGGGCATATTGATCACAACAATGAACTGTAAACTGATAGTAATACAAAGGCCCGCTGAGAAGCGGGCCTTTTGTCTACCAATACCTATGCTTAGTTTTTTATAATTCTTGAAACCTGAACTTCTGCTTTCCCGTCATCATACTTTACAAAATACAAACCCTTTTTTAAATAATTTAAATTGAGTTGAGTTTGCAATGAATTGGGAAGTGCTTTCACCTGTTGCAAAACTTTGCCATCCGTGCTAACTAATGTTATCAGCGTTTTATCTGAAGCTTTTCTGTGCTGGATGGTAACCTGGTCAGTTGCAGGTACCGGATAAATTTGTATACCCGCATCTGTTTGATCGGTTGCATACACTTTTATAACAGGCGTGTATTTGCTTTTGCCATCATAGTCAATATTTCTTACCCTGAAGAAAGTAGTTTGCTTTAGTTTAGCTGCATAGTCAAAACTATATGTACGCTTTGAAGAGGCTACAACATAACCTGCATTTGTAAAGTTAACCCCATTGGTACTGCTCTCTACGTAATAACCTTTTACATTAATTTCTGTGCCTACATCCCATAAAAGCTTCACAGTTTCGTCACCATTTTTTCTGGCAACAAACCCTTCAAACACTACTGGTAAGGGACCTCCTGTGCCTCCCGTTAATGCAAAGTCATCAAACAAAATATTACCTGGTTGCGTGGCACGAAAAGTAAATTCGAACCTTACCTGCCTGCCAATTATAAGATCTGCATCAGTTAGTAACAAACAAATACTACCCGAATTACCCGCCAGCGGAGTATAAACAGGCCCATTAGCAGTATTTGCCAAAATTTCGAGTGGTGGACTGCCGGCACCGGATATAATCCTGATCCTGAATTCTGTATTACTTGGCGCCACATATCTGAAACCTACAGTTACCTGCCCGTTAAGAGAAAGTATATAAGATGGTGAGATGAGACTGGCACTTCTGTTAGTTAAGCCGCTGCCCTCTATCTCGGCACCTGCAACAGCATTCCAGTTAAATGCAGCGTCATTGTTATCGGAGTAAATACTGGCCGAACTAAAGCCTTCGTCACCTGTGTTGAAATTTCTAAAAACACTGCAATTGGTAGCTGTTGTAACTGTTGTAGGAAATTGTGCGAGTGCTGCAAATCCGGAAGTGATCATCAGTAGAAAAAGTAAAGCTTTTTTCATATTTTTTGTTTTGCCTGAAAAAAAAATATTTTTAATCAGTAGACTATTTATAGTCTGGTTGAATGGATAACCGAAAGATTTCCCGGCCGAATGCTGAATTTGATCTTTATATTGTTTCCCCTCATTCGCTATAGCAGGATACAGTTATTATACATCCAATCCAGGATGCAAAGGTGGTTTCTTTATTAACTAAGACTATTACACAACATTATTTATAAATTACAATATTCACAGCTTTGGAATAAGCGGTCATTTTTAAAACAGCAAAAGGCCTTTTGCAAAATATAATTTTACAAAAGGCCCTTTATTTTTTTATGACCATGTATGAAAGCTGTTAAGGAAAATTAAACCCAGACCATCACCAGGCTGTCACAGCGGATTCCATTGGCTTGATTTATCAAATAATATAATTCCATCCATGAACATCGGCTTCCATTCCCAGCCGTATCTGTTCCAGTTTATTTTTCAATGTAAACATCAGTTTGTTTTCGTCATACTCCGGAAGCATACAATCAATGCCATTAATATTGATGGTTTTAATAGGCGCCACAACAGCTGCAGTACCTGCACCAAAAGCTTCTGTAATGGTTCCCGATTTGAAAGCCTGCTCCAGTTCTGTTATAGCTATCGCTCTTTCTTCGGTTTTATAACCCATATCATTTGCCAGGGTTAATAAAGAATCCCTGGTAACACCATCCAGTATTGAATCTGACAATGGCGCAGTAACCAAAGTATCATTAATTACAAACATCACGTTCATCATTCCACTTTCCTCAATAAATTTATTTTCTTTGGCATCGGTCCATAAAACCTGGTCGTAACCGGCAAGCCTTGCATTTTGTGTGGGCAAAAAAGAAGCACCGTAATTGCCACCGCATTTTGCAAAACCTGTTCCGCCTCTTGCAGCCCTAATATAGTTTGTTTCTACTTTTACTTTGATAGGATCGGCATACAGCGCCGGCACAGGACCTGTAAAAATGATGAACCGGTATTCATCTGATACTTTTACACCAAACCTGGCTTCACTGGCAAATACAAATGGCCGCAGGTAAAGTGCATGGCCCTGTTGTGTTGGCACCCAGGCTTCATCCACACTTATCAACTGCACCAGGCCGTCCATAAAAATATCTTTGGTGGGCACTGCCATGCACATTCTTTGCAGCGACTTTACAAAACGGTCGTAATGCTTTTCCATCCTGAAAATATTGATGCGGCCATCATGCATCCTGAATGCTTTCATTCCTTCAAAAACGGTTTGCCCGTAATGCAGGGCCAGTGCAGATGGACTTAAAGAAAGATTTCCATAAGGTACAATCTGTGGTTGCTTCCATTCGCCACCGGCATAATCACATACCAGCATATGATCGGCAATGTATTTACCAAATTCAAGTTTATTAAAATCCACTTCACTGATACTGGAGTGGTTTGTTTTACGAACGGGAATGTCTGCAATGATTTCCATAAATTTTAAATTTAGATTTTTTGACCCGACAAAATTTGTGCATTTTTATGAAATAAAACAGATTCAGATTTAGTATTTTTGACTATATCAGATTTACAGGTTATGAAAAAAACATTCAACTCAGACGACCATTTGTACATACAGGTAGCAGATGGCCTTGAAAAAATGATCGCAGAAGAAGTGCTGCGTATTGGTGATAAACTGCCTTCGGTACGGGTGTTAAGCGATGAGTACGGAATCAGCATGGGCACTGCGTTCCAGGCCTATTATCACCTGGAAGGAAGGGGACTGATCGAATCCAGGCCCAAGTCGGGATACTATGTACGTTTTAACCACAAGCGCTTTCCGGATCTACCCAACCAGCTAAAACAGGAAACCTTATCACACGATGTAAGTGTTAAAGAAATGATCGCATCTATTTACAGCGATATTGCTGCAGCCAATATTACCAATTTTGCACTGGCTGTTCCGGATGCAGCTTTATTACCCGGTGCCAAACTGAACAAATCGGCCATCTATGCCTTACGCAACACAAAACACAATTGCCTGGATTATGAACATACCCTGGGTAATCCGGAACTTCGTAAACAGATATCCAAACTTGCTTTTAACTGGGGTGCCAATATAAAAGCAGATGAGATCATTATTACCTCCGGTTGCCTGGAAGCCATCAACCTGTGTTTAAAAGCCGTTACCAAACCCGGTGATACCGTCGCTGTTGAAAGTCCAACCTATTTTGGCATTACGCAGGCAATTGAAAGTATGGATCTGAAAGTAGTGGAGATCACAACAGACCCGCTTACCGGCATAGACCTGGATCATTTACAAAAAGCGATCAAAAAATTTTCCATAAAAGCCTGTGTATTTGTACCCAACTTTAATAACCCGTTAGGCTGTTGCATGCCCGATGAAAATAAGAAGAAACTGGTTGAAATGATTACCCGGCACAATATCCCTTTAATTGAAGATGATATTTACGGCGAATTATATTTTGGTAAAACAAGGCCCCGAAACTGCAAGTATTACGATACCAAAGGACTGGTAATGCACTGTTCTTCATTTTCAAAATCGCTCTCACCCGGTTACCGCATTGGTTGGGTAATGCCCGGTAAATTCTTTGATGCTGTTAAACAATTAAAACGGATACAGAATATAAGCAGTCCTACACTTACACAGGCTGCCATTGCCCATTATTTAAAACATGGCCGGTACGAATTTCATTTAAAGAATCTGCGAAAATCCTTACACACACAGAGTTTGCGCTATGTGCAGGCAATCATCAGGTATTTTCCGCCCGACACAAAAGTATCAAGGCCGCATGGTGGTTTTATACTGTGGCTGGAACTGAACAAAAAAGTAAATGCCTTTAAACTGCGTACCGAAGCCATGAAGCATCAGATTTCCATTGTACCCGGTAAAATATTTTCGGCAGGCAATAATTATTCCAACTGCATACGCATCAGTTTTGGAAAACCCTTTACTGATGATGTGGACTATGGACTGATGATGCTTGGAAAACTCATCAAAAAGATGTTATAAAGGAGAACCAACGCCATGTCATTAAGTTAACAAAAATTAAAAAGCTGTCTCCGCCAGTTGGCGGAGACAGCTTTTTTGCTGCATAGAGCATTATTAATTAAGCATTAATGATCCTGGATTTTTTCAGGTACTCATTGTTTGTACTGTAAATAAACAAACAGCTCCCGTTTTTAATTTTATCAATAATGGGCTTGTGCAATTTTTCGGGCAATGCCGGGCAACCCCAGCTGCGGCCTATGTAACCCTGCGACCTGATGAATGATTCATTTACATAATCGGCAGCATGTATAACAATATCACGGCTGTTGGCATTATCATTAATTCCTTTTTCCAGGCCATCAAGCCTGAGTGAATAACCGTGTTCGCCAATATACGTGCTCAGTGTCTGATAAAACCCCAGGCTGCTTTTATAACTGGATGGTGTATTTGAAAACTGGTTGGCATACTCCTTCCCGGAATTTACACCATGTGCTACATAGGTATTATACAAAACCCTGAAATCATCCAGGTCAATTACAAACAACCTTTTTTTGGAAGAAGGCAATGAAAAATCGACTATAGAAATGATATTGTCTTTTGTAAGCTTACCTTGCTGCACCAGGTAATTAAATCCCTTCATTGCATAATTAAATGCCTTTTCAGATAATCCCATTTTGTCCAGCTCCATACTATCGTAGGCCAGCGCTATGGTATTATCATCAAATTTATTAATAGCAGCTAAAGTATTTGAAGATACCGGCGCTTCTGAAACAGCACTTATCGGAGTTAAATCAATCTTTGCATTACCTGCAGCAAAAACAAAAGGCATATGCAGAAATACAGCAAAAAGGATGACCAGGAAAAGCAAAGAACCTTTTCCTAAACCGCCATTCTTACCATTGTGCATGTAGTTATTTAAGTAAGCTGTTATGTTTTTCATAGTATCTTGTTTATTAGTTTATTAATTTTTATTCAGCCAAATATCATAAAACGAACCCCTGACATATGCTGTGGGTTTCACAGAATATATACCTTGATAAATCGTTTTACCGATTTAATAGTCTAATCCAGAATGTACAGTGGTTGGGTTGAAAAAAATCAAATTGTATGTTACATAAACTGCTTGAACAATAAGAACCGGATTTGAGTGCAAAGCTAAAATTTTTACACATTAAATGCCTTCATAGGGTTCTTTTTAGTAACGCTTTAACATAGCTTAAATTGCATTAATGCCTGTAATTTTTTAATAAAAGCGTGTAAACAAATTGTATTAAGGCAATAAAATGTGATTACGAATTATTATTTGATAATTTGCAACTGAAATGAATGAACAACAGATGCGTCAAAAAAAAACTATAACGCCCGCTCCCAGCTTTAATAAGGCAAAAATAGTACGTGGCGGAAAGGAATATTTTGATCTGCTGATCAACCTGATCGGCCAGGCAACTGAAAGTATACACCTGCAGACTTATATTTTTGATGATGATACAACCGGTTCACTGGTAACTGAAGCGCTAAAAGCAGCTGCCCGAAAAAAAATAGCTGTTTTTATAATGGTTGATGGTTATGCTTCGCAGGCAATAACAAATAAGTTTATTGCAGACATTTGTGATGCCGGTATCCAGTTCCGGTTTTTTGAACCTTTCTTTAAAAGCAAACAGTTTTATTTTGGCAGGCGTATGCACCACAAGGTTTTTGTTGTGGATGCAAAAATGGCATTGGTAGGCGGCATTAATATTTCCGACCGTTACAATGATATGCCGGGCCACCCGGCCTGGACTGATTTTGCGTTGTATACAGAAGGGGAAATAGCAAAAGACCTTTGTGTATTATGCTGGAAAGCATGGAATGGTTTTCCTGTAAAAATGGAACCAACGCCCTGTGAAGAATTGAAACCGGTATTTAATTTTAAAGATGCTGAACTGAGCAAACTCGGTATGCGGAGAAATGACTGGATAAGGAGAAAAAATGAAATTTCCAGAACGTATATAGAAATGTTCAGGCATGCAAAAACGCATATAACAATCATGTGCAGTTATTTTTTACCGGGCAAAGCTATCAGGCGTGCATTGAAAAATGCTGCCGGGCGTGGTGTAAAAATACAGGTGATCACTGCCGGCACTTCTGATGTAATGCTCTCTAAATATGCCGAGCGCTGGATGTACGACTGGATGCTGCGGAATAAAATAGAACTCTTCGAATACCAGCCCACTGTTTTACATGCCAAGGTTTCGGTTTGCGACAGTGAGTGGATGACCATCGGCTCATACAATATCAACAACCTGAGTGCACATGCCAGTATTGAATTAAATATTGATGTTTATAATACCGGTCTTGCAAAACAAATGGAGCAGATAATGAAAAAATTTATCGAAACTGATTGTGTTGCGATTACTGAAAAGAAGCACAAACAAAGCACCAACTTTGTTAAACAATTCGTTCGCTGGTGTGCTTATGAAATTATCCGCTTCATGCTGTATGCAGTAACCTTTAATCTTAAAAAGATAAGGTAGGCCCGGTATTTAAAATTAAAATGAGGAAAAATTTAAAGAAGCATTTTGGTCAGCTTACGATAAAAAGTATTTACTGTTAAACAGGTTCATGAATTTGATCTGGCTTTTCTTCTGAACCGGTCTGTTTTAATAATTTACTGAATTTATTGCCTGCAGTTTCGGCAAGTTTACCGGCAAGGAATGTAATACCATAAGATAAAGTGCTTTTAATAAACCCTCCGTCATTTGTAAAAGCCGCTGCCTTTTTACGCAAAATACTTTCTACAGCATCTTTGGCAATATTACCCGGCTTTAATTGTTCCTTCAGTTCTTTCCAGTCTGCACGCATCTTATCTTCCAGCACTGCCTGGCGTTGCTTCATCAGTTTTTTTTCGGCCCGCAATTGTTTTATGCTTTTAATCTTCTTCATGGTCTTCGCCAAATAATTGCTTTATCAGTGCATTCATAACAGGTAGTTGTATAATCTTTACCCTGGCTGTCCATACAATAATTCCTATAACCAGGTATAAACCCGCCACAATTAAAAAACCGGCCCAGGTCTTCCCAATCCAATCGCCCAGGCCAAATGCCAGGGCAATACTGGCAAAAAGAAAAAACAACATAAAAAAAGATACCACTACCAATCCGGCTATTATATTGGAAATGACAGCCGAACTTTTTTCTGCAGCATTTAATTTCACTGCATCTATCCTGGTGTTTACATATTCCTTAATGGTATCCGCCAGTTCTTCCACTTTGGCAAATGCTTTTTCCATGTTGATCGTTTTACAAATCAATTACTAAAATCCCCGGGCTTATTAAGCCAATTCTTCACCGGCTTCCTTCACTTTCTTTTCCAGTTCTTCCTTAAGCCCGTTGAATTTTTCTTTTACCTCATCTGCAATTTTTTGGGCCTTTTTATTTAATTTTTTTCGGGTTTCAGAGCCTTTACCGGGGGCAAATAAAATACCCAACACAGCTCCTGCCGCAATTCCTGCTGCAACAGCAACCAATATTTTACCACTCTTGCTCATAAAAAATAATTTAGTTGTTTATGATATGCAATATAAAGCTCTATTGATTTTTTTAGAATGACAACCCTCAATGATAATGCTGATGCTCATCAGGAATGTGCAGACTGAATCAGGGAATACAACCGGTCTGCATCTTCTTTTTTACACAATTCGGTGCCGGCATTTAAAGTGGCTGCAGTGCCACATGCCACACCATACTGCACGGACTGCGTGAGGTCTTTTCCCTGCGCCAAGTAAAAAACAATTCCGGCAACCATACTGTCGCCGGCGCCAACCGTACTTTTGCGCTCCACTGCCGGAGGCTTAAATATTCCGGCAATTTCAGCTGTTACCAGCATGGCCCCGTCGGCTCCCATGGATACCACTATTACTTCACAATTTCCTTTGGCAATAATTTCCCTGGCAATAGTTTTTACTTCACCCGGCTGTATTTCTTTTTTGCCGGCCAGACTGCTTAATTCACCCAGGTTCGGCTTAAGCATATACACGCCTTCTGCTGCAGCATGCTTTAATGCTTCGCCCGATGTATCAACAATAAATTTTGCATTTTTGCTTTTGGCTATTTTAGCCAGCAGGGCATAAATAGTATCCGGTACACCCGGGGGCAAACTGCCGCTGGCAATAATAAATTCTACATCGCTCATTTCTTCCACAGCAAGCAAACATTTCTTCCATTCAGCTGCTGTTAATCCGGTTCCCGGCATTCCAAAACGGTATTGATTATTAGTGGCTTCATCCACTACAATAATATTTTCCCTGGTTTCATTTGCGGTTTCAATAATTACTGCAGGAATGTTTTCCTTTTCCAGTAAATGATTGAAATATTTACCGGTGTAACCTCCGGATGGAAATATAGCAGTTGCTGCACCGCCCAGCTTTTTGATGGCCCTGGCTATATTAATGCCGCCACCGCCGGGTTCCAGTTTTGGCGTAGCGCATACCAGTTTTTTTTCGGGAACTAAAGCAGCTACAGCAGTGCTTTTATCAATACAAGGACTGAATGTAATGGTTATGATAGATGACATAACCCAAATTAAGAATTATTGACTAGATTTCTTCTTAATAGTTTGCTATGGGTGTGTCTAAAATTGTCGCAAGGGTTGCCAACCTTTTAAAAGCTCTTTTTAACTTATAAAGGTTGGCAACCCTTAAATCCACTGCGACAATTTTAAATGCACTCTTTGCTATTGATGTATTGATATAACCGGAACATGGCTGTGCAGCACCAATTGCTTCGTGTGGCTTTTATGAAAAATACCAGTCAGTAAATTATGGTGATGGGGCAGCACGATCAACAGATCGATCTGATTTTTTTCAGCAAAATCCATGATCCCTTCATCCGTATTTTCATTATCAATAAAATGAAAGGTTGGTTTTAATGCCAGGGTCATTTCCTGCATCAGGCCCGATTCAAAAACAATATCCGCATCAAAAACTTCTTTTTTACCTATGTTCAGAATATGCAACTCAGCATTAAAATCATGTACCAGCATTTTAATTTCGGCAAAAGGTGTGGTTTTTACAACCTTTGTTAAATCGCTGGCCAGTCCTATCTTTTTAACCGCAGTAAAAGCAGCATTGGGTGGCACCGTTATTACCGGCCAGGCCAGGTGCTTCACCGTATACACTGCATGGGAACCAAACAATATATGCTCTGCTGCAGTTTTACCCTGGCTGCCCATTACTACCGCATATGGTTTTATCCGTTCGCTAACAGTTTTCAGTTCCTCAAAAAAGCCGCCCATACCCACTTCTGTTTCAATAATTATTTTACCTGCTGTTCTAAGTAACAATTCTTCCTTCAGTTGCTGCATATCCGTTTCAGCACTACGCATAATATCTTCCAGGCCCATCACCAGGGGCATATCGCTGAAGCCAATAGGTGTTTGCACTACATGCAACAGCGTTAGCTGAGCATTAACAGATAAAGCCATATCTGCAGCATAAGTAATTGCATTACCGGCTGCCAGCGAAAAATCAGTAGCTACCAAAATCTTTTTCATAAAAATTATTTTAAAGCTGAACCATTTACCACATGCTTTCTTCTTCGTAGTAAAATTATCTACAAATCTACCTGACTAAAATGACATGCATTGGAAATAATAATGACAACTGTCAGTTAAACCCTTCCTGAATGTTGGCTGTTGCTGAAACGCCAAAGCTGACAAATAATCAGATACTGATCATTTACTTCGGCAACAAAGCCAACGAAACTGAAAGACATCAAAAGAAATTGGCAAAAGAATGGTAAGTTTAATTAAATAGTGAAGTAAAAAACTGATATTATGAAAGCGCTTATTATAGGAGCTACCGGTGCTACCGGAAAAGACCTTGTACAAATACTGCTGAATGACCCGGACTATACAGCAGTTGTAATTTTTGTACGTCGTGCAAGTGGAATAACCCATCCCAAATTATCAGAGATCATAACTGATTTTGACAAACTGGAGGCAGTCGCTGAACAGATCAAAGGAGATGTATGGTTCTCCTGCCTGGGAACTACCCTGAAAGCAGCGGGCTCAAAAGAAAAGCAGTGGCATATCGATTATGAGATCCCTTTGAAATTTGCTGCAATCGCCCGAAGAAACGGTATTCCGGCAACAGTTTTATTGTCGGCCTACGGAGCATCCACTACCAGCAATGTTTTTTATTCTAAAATGAAAGGCAGGCTGGAAGAAAGTATCGATGCTCTTGCTTTTGATCAGTATATTATTTTCAGGCCGGGGTTGTTGTTACGAAAAGATACAGACAGGTTTGGTGAACGCATCATGTCCGGCCTGTTAAACTTTGTGAATACCCTGGGTTTATTCAAAAAATTTCGCCCTTTACCTACTTTATTACTTGCCGAAAAACTGGCAAAAGCTCCTAAAGTTTTTACAACACAAAAACATGTTATTGAGTTGGATAAGATCTTCGGGTTGTAGCTTGGCTGATATCAATCTACCCAAGTTTTACAGATGTCATGGTGAGTGAACCACCAACCGCCGTATCATTAAAAAAAGATACCGCATCTTTTTTATCTTTTAATCCCAATGTGTACATCAATGGCAGGTAATGCTCCGGCGTAGGAATTGCCAGCATCGCCTCTTTACCCAAAGCGCTGTAATTGATCAATGCGGGGTGGTTGCCGTTTTGTATCAGCTCTTTAAACTTATTGTTCATGTTGGTTGCCCAGTCATAAGCATATTCTTTTTCGTTCAGTTTATCCCAGGCTACCATGCCCAGGTTATGCACCATATTACCGCTTCCAATGATCAGCACACCTTTCTTTCTTAAAGCAAACAATTCTTTGCCCAGTTCATAATGGTATTGAGCGCCTTTTGTATAATCAATACTCAACTGCAGCACCGGAATGTTTGCATTGGGATACATATGCCTTACCACCGTCCAGGTTCCATGATCTAAACCCCATTCGTGATCTAACTCTACCTTCGCCGTATGGATCAGTCCTGCTGTTTCCTTTGCCAGTGCAGGATTCCCGGGTGCCGGGTACTGCACATCAAAAAGCGCTTTAGGAAAACCACCAAAGTCATGAATGGTTTTTGGAAAATCCATGGCCGTGATTTTTGTGCCCTTGGTAAACCAGTGTGCCGACACAACCAGCACTGCTTTGGGTAGTGGAATTTCCTTGGCCATTGCTGTCCACCTGCGGCTGAATGCCGTGTCTTCAATTCCATTCATAGGCGAGCCATGGCCCACAAATAATACAGGCATCAGTTGCTCCTGTTCCGGTAAACTATCAGTAAAATTTTTAAAGGCTGCAAGTGTTGTCATACTCAATGCGCCGGCGGCGACTGTTTTTATAAACTGTTTTCTTTCCATAAATCTGGCGTTCAGCAGATCATCAACAAGCGGGGCTGCCCCGCCTTTTCCCGGGGAGCACGGTGAACACAGGGAAGCACCTGGCTTACGGGATGGTCAACGGCTAATCTCCACATATTACCCAGGCCCAGGTTAACCGGCATGGCGGCGGCTGTTGCCTGGTAATGCAGATCAAAGAAATGCTCACTTAAAAATGCTTCAAAACCGGCTGTTGGGCCACCGTACAATTTTATAAGTTCATCGCGTATTGCAGGAACAAGCACTTTTTGCGTGGCTTGCGCATTGGGCAAAATTTCACTGGGTTCGCCATAATAGGTGCATAAAAAAGTATCCGTTGCAACCGGTGATCGGTCAACATGAAAAGAATACACATCCGTTGGAAAAAACGGGTAAGCATCATCCCTTTCATAACACCTGATCACATTCAGCACAGGAGATGCACCATGAGCTTTCAACAGCTTAAAATCCTGTAACAGTATTTCACGGGCAAGCTTCCCTTCCTCACTTAAACTAAGCGCCAGCAGATCCTCCTCATCAAGCACGGTTATATTTTCGTTCAGGTCTACCTTATTTACGATCTCTTCAAAATCACCGCTTAGTGTGCGGCTCCAGCAAAGCGCATTCATGGCCCCAACAAAAGGCGTGGAAACAAGTGCTTCAAAATTGCTGACACAGCGAATTTGATCTCCGGCACCAGGTATATTTTCCATCATAGTTTATACAGGTATACAATCATTTTACGAAATTAGTGATACGCAACCAGTAATTCAATTCATTCCTTTCCCTGGTTTGTGGGGGTTTAAAAACGACCGGTGCTGTTTTATTTATCATAACTGTGCTTTTTTTTCAGTAATTTTCAGTCCACATTTGTTTGCAAAATCCCTGGTTACACCCTTACAGTTAAAGCGAATTAGTTTTTGAATCAATTTAAATGTGTACAATCATATAACAAACAACATGCGCAAAATAATTCTTGTCATTTTTTCTGTACTTACAGCTTTAACTATATCTGCCCAGGACTTCAGTAACAAGGGCAAGGATTTTTGGATCACTTCAGGCTGGCATTACGGAATGGGAGCCAACAACCCGCCTACGATGACCTTATCCATGACTTCGGATGTAAATACAACTTTTTCTATTGAGGCTTATGGGGCAGGTGTAATTACAACCGGTAATATAACCGCAAACCAGATCACCACTGTAAATATTCCCAGTACCTATTTCACCTATGTTGCCGGCGGACCTTCCGGTGCAGGTAATGGTTTATTTAACGGTAAAGCCATACATATAACTGCTGTAAGACCTATCGTTGTTTATTCATTTACAACACAGGCGGTTTCCAGTGCAGCTACTTTATGTTTACCTACCAATGTACTGGGCAAGCAATACTATGCGGCCAGCTATACCCAGATCTCTGCAAGTCAGAATGCGAATAATTTCATCACGATCATTGCTGTTGAAGACAATACCGTAATTGAAGTAATACCGACCCAATTGACTGCAGGTGGATGGGCACCCAATTCAGTAAACACCATCAACCTGAATAAAGGACAGATATACCAGGTTTTAGGCGCTTTGACCGGCAATACAGGATCGGACCTAACGGGTACATCTATTCGCTCTGTGGCATCCGGGTCGGGCGGGTGTAAAAGAATTGCGGTATTTTCAGGCAGCGGCAGGGTTTTAATAGGCGGATGTGGTAATGGTGCCGATAATTTGTATCAGCAACTTTACCCGGCATCAACCTGGGGCAGGAAGTATTTAACGGTACCCAGTTCCGGCAGACTAAGAAACTACTATAGAATCATAAGGCCGGCATCTACAGCTATTGTAAGGGTTAACGGTGCAGTGATACCGGCGGGTTCTTTTCTGAATAATTTTTATGAATTCAGTACAACCACACCAAATTTAATTGAATCGGATTCTGTCATTTGTGTGTCACAGTATTTTACAAGTATGTCTTGCCAGGGTAATATTAATCCCTATGACCCGGATATGGTGATATTGAATCCGGTAGAGCAAAACATAGCAGATGTTACCTTAATAAGCACGGGGCAGCTGACCAATACGCCCATTACACCGGAGCATTATGTTCATGTGATCATGAAAAATGCAGGCACTGCCATTTCCTCTTTTCAATTTGACGGAGGGCCGATACCTCCTTTATCAGCCTGGGTAACGCATCCCCAGGATCCCGCTTATTCTTACTTATATCTGGATAATATTTCAGAAACATCTCATTCTTTAAAGTCTGACAGCGGTTTTAATGCCATTGCGTATGGGTATGCCAATGCAGAAACCTATGCTTATTCTGCCGGCACCAATGTAAAAGACCTGTATCAGCAGGTGAACATTCAACCGGAATATGGCATTGAAACATCCCCAACGGTTTGTACCAACGCCCCTTTCAGGTTTAAGATATCGTTCCCATATTGTGTAGATTCTATCCGTTGGGATCTCTCAGCACTTCCGGGCCCGCCAAACCCGGATGTGGTTACAGTACATTACACAACCTGTGTAGCGGGGCCTGGTGGTCCAGATTCCATACGTTTGGTGAACAGCGTGCCTGTATACTGGTATTCATTACCAACATTATATTCGTTTCCAACGGTGGGTACTTATCCTGTTAGTATAACAGCCTATACGCCTAACTCTTCAGGTTGCGGATCTGAACAGTTAATAGATTTTGACCTGGATGTAATTGATCCCCCTCCTGCCAGCTTTACACATGATAACCCCGGTTGCTATGCTGACCCGGTTACGGTAACAGAAACCACCCCACAAACGCCTAAAGCCACTTACCGGCAATGGTGGGAGTTTTATGATCCGGCAACAACTCCGCCAACTACAACAGTATATTCAAATGCATCAAATCCGGCTGTGCCGATGCGTACAGCCATGCATACATTTACAACACCCGGCATCAAAAGAATAAGGCATGCCAGTATTATTACAACCGGTTGCCTCAGCGATACCATTGTGCAAACGATCAACCTGCCGGATATACCCAATGCTACCATTGCAGCATCTAATACACTTGAATGTGTAAACTCTGCCGACAACCCCACGGTTAGTTTTACAGGCACAGGAGGTACAGCGCCCTATACTTTTTCTTACACCATCAATGGTGCATTGCCGGCACAAACAGTAACTACGGCAGGTACCAATGCATCTATAACCATACCGGTACCAACCAATGTGGTGGGACCGTTTGATTACGAACTGGTGGGCGTACAAAATGCCGGCCCGGCCGGTACTGCGTGTACCCGTACCATTACAAACCAAAAGGAAAGGGTGAATATTATACAACAGGCAACCATTACTTTAACATCGGCAGCAAGTACCATCAACCAGACAGTTTGTATAAACAAGCTGATAGAGCCGATCACTTATAAATTGATTGGTGCTACCAATGTAAGCATACCCTTGCTGCCACCTGGTTTAAGCTATATGGTTGCCGGTAATTCCGATACCGGTAATGTAGTAACCATAACCGGCGCACCTACCTCAACAGGGGGATTGCCTTTTGATTATACGTATAACTTTACCATACAAACAGGTGGCACTACCTGCACACCTGCCATCACCCCTGTTGTACTTACAGTAAAACCGGATCATACCATTTCTTTAAACCCGTATTCGCCCGGCAGTGTTGTACAATTTGTTTGTGTGAATGATCCTATTAAACCGATCATTTTTAATTTAGGTGGAGGAGCAACCGGGGTAGATCTGATTGCCAATTTACCACCAGGTATCACCTACCAGGTAGTTGAAAATCAGCAACTGGTAATATCAGGAGCGCCAACTGTAGTATCTGATGAAACTACTTATTTTATAACTACCAATGGAAGTAATTGTGTTACAACAAGTACCAGTTTTAAACTAACAGTACACGCATACCCGCTGGCAAATGCAGGCCCTGATAAAAAAGTACTGGAAGGCGGTTCGGTTGAATTAGAAGCTTCGGGCAATGCTACTGACCTGTCTTATGCCTGGACACCACCTCAATATTTAACCGGCTATACTATACTAAGGCCCAGGGTCACCAATCCCAAAGCGGATATGGTTTATCGTCTAACCGTTACCGGTCCGGGGGGCTGCCAGACCAATGACCAGGTATTTGTGAAACTGTTAAGAATACCACCGATACCCAATACTTTTTCGCCGAACGGGGATGGTATCAATGATCAATGGAGGATCGATTTTTTAAATGATTATCCCGATTGCCGTGTACAGGTATTTACCAGAGCCGGTAAACTGGTATTCAGTTCAACTGGATATGACATCAAATGGGATGGCACCCTTAAAGGCAAGCCACTACCCTTTGATACCTATTATTATATCATTGAAATTGGTAGCGGTAGAGACCCTGTTACAGGTTATGTGACGATTATGAAGTAATGGAGATGATGTGGCAGTTTACGAGTCGATACTATATGCGATGCCTCGCCTTCGGTTAAGGTATTCTTAAGTACACCAACCGAAATAATTATTCAATTCAGTTGTAAAAAAAGCATAGTTCTATCGGCAATTGGTTCCGGTTGTTGGGGACACTAACCGTTAGAGAAACGAAGATGTTAGTTATGGCTATAGTTTGAAAACTTGAGCAGTAACGCCAACAACGGCGAGGTCTATATCTTGACCTAATAAAAAGTTCTACATTCAATGGGAGTTGCAAAATCCGGACTTAAGGCTAATATCCCATATGGAGTCATGCCTATTACCATTGAAGGAGACATTGCTGTTTGTTTTAAGAATAACATAGCATAACCTCCAGGATAAAACAAAATGCTTCCGTATTGGGGATCTTTAAGATTTCCCTCCCTAGTTCTACTTTTTAACAATTGAGTTGAATAAGGTTCTGAAATAGGGTAATGATTTTTTTCGAACACCATGCATAAAAAATCTGGAGAATTGAAAACAGATTTAGTAGGATCAGACAAAACTGCAAATGAAACGCCTTGACTTTTATACTCCAATATAGTATTCATTATGTCTCCTATTCTGTGTGACTCCCCCTCAGAATAAGAAATTTTTAAACTCCTAAAAACAAATTCATCTTGAATTATGTATTTTTTAATTAGTTGTGCACTGTCGAATTTTCTTTGCAGCGATTCAATTTGAAGATTTAAATATTCTTTTTCCTTGATCATTGCCACTACTTCTTTCTTTGCAATTTCTGCTTCCACTTTTGCCTCTCGAACTTCTTTAATTGTAATAATGTAATAAATGAATGTAACTATAGAAATAAACAAAGCAATCATAATAGTTCTTTTTTTAAGTCTATTTTCTGTTTGCCTTTTTATTGCAATAGTTTTTTCAATACTATTTATCTCAATGCTCATATTTCTTCTAGTGCTTTTTTAATTAAGAAAGATTCAATTTCAGGGTTAGTTTCTATTTGGCTCTTTATTAAATATAAACTGGAGACTTTATTTTTTCGTTTACCTGACTCGTTTTGAAGATAGAAAGGCAAAAGCATATTAATAATCCCAAATCCAAATTTTCCTATTTCTGTTGAAAAAGAAAACTTTGGAGATAGAAGAGCAAAAAGAATTGAGATTGTCCCAACTATTATGAGAATGATTGAAATAACTCTAAAAATTCTTATACTTGAATTTAAGTTTTCAATTCGTTGGTCAATATAAATCGCCGTATTCAAAATCTTACGTTGAAATTTTTACTTAAGATAATAAAATTAGTTCTAATTTAAAATTAAACTTTTCATTGCAAAGTACCCCTGCTTTTATAGTGATGGAATAGCTATCGCCCAATGTAATTAAAATCCTTCTCCGTTGTCTCTCAGTTATGTTTTCGCAAACGTATTGTTTTTAGTCTACAATATGTGTTTCTAGAAAACTCTTATGTTTACAGGCTTCTGCAGTTTATAATATCCCGCTCACTATTGTTCATTCCGGTTTTTGGTTGCTCACTTTATAAGTGCCCCTCTCTGGCGCAATTGTTCTGCGTTAGCGCGGGTTACCTTGCCGGGTAATTTTAGCGGTTTGCAACTGCGGCATACACTTACCTTAAATAAAGGAAATTTCTTTTCTATTACTGCCACTGTTATTTATTGCTGTGTGTGGCTGCTAATTGTGTAAATGTCTCTTTATTGTTTCGCTAAAGTAAACCGCGGTTACAAACCGCCAGGACTAATAGACCCAAGTGATCCCACAAGCATCACGTTTGTATTAATGATTTTGGGAGGGAACACTTTGGCCAGTTGGGTATCATTGAAGAAAAATCAATCACGCATTAAATCTTAAAAAGACCTTTCTGCCGGCTGTTTCAGCAGATCAAATTTTTTACATAGCAAGGCCCGGAGCGGTTATTGAACAAGGTTCATAAAAGCATCCGTAAGCATGCAATCGTTAAAACGCCTTCTGTTTCTACGGAGGGCTCTTTTTTTTATGCTGAGTTTCTGCCTGCATTAATAATACCAAATGAACAACGCATTACCAGCTTTCCAAAAACATCCCTTTCAGGATTATTAATTAGTTTTTCCTCCATTTCCCTACCCCTTGTTATAGCATACTGCTGAATGGTGATCAATGGCAACACTATGCGCTCACGCATGTGAATGGATAACTTTTCAACCGGGTAATCCTGCATCAGTTCATTATTACCGGTAAGTAAAAACAGGTTTTCTTTGGTGCGTTCAAATTCATTGTAAATATTATTCCAAATTTCACCACTTCCGATTCCAGGTGTTTTAAAGTACCTGGCCGTTCATATCATGCACCCGGCTGAAAGCAGCATCTTCCAGCGCATCAAATAATACTACCTGCTTTTCGGGATATTGCACAACACGAAACAGGATGTCTGATTTTTTTCAGAGATATAGCTTGTATGTTTTTTGAAGAATTTGTCAATGATGGTAAGCGGTCTTTGTTTTTTTAAATACCCTTCCCCGCAATTAGATAAGAGCAATAAAAATAAAATGCCCGTTTTTCTATCCGGTGAAACGGCAGAGAACTAAATAAACTGTTATAGAGCTGAAACCTGATTCTTACATCACTTCGGAAATGCTGCAACGCCTTGTTGGAGGAATGATCCATTTTTTAATTTTAATAATTTAAAATGAACAGCAAGCAGCGAAATACAAGTGAAAATACTTAATTTCCGTGAAGGTTAGTAAAGGGTTGTTAACCTTTACAAAGCGTGCCCGGTTAAAGCAGGCTCTTAAAAGGTTGACAACCATTGCGACCATTTTACATGCATTTTAAAAAATAGAAACAATACATATATTCAATGCGAAAAGCCGCAGTTAAAGTTTCCATACAGGGTTTTGAAGGATGTTTTCACCAGGAAGCGGCCAATAAATTTTTTGGAGAGGCCGTAAATGCTATTTTTTGTTCCACTTTCAGGGAAGTGGTAAAAATTGCAGAGCATAAAAACGAAAGCGATGCCGGTATCATGGCCATCGAGAATTCCATTGCAGGAAGTATTCTCCCTAATTATAACCTCTTACAAAAAAGTAAGCTGAAAATAATAGGCGAAGTGTACCTGCACATCCGGCAAAATCTGATGGTAAACCCCGGTGTAAAACTGGAAGACATACGTGAAGTACATTCGCACCCGATGGCGTTATTGCAATGCGATAACTTTTTAGATAAACACAACTGGAAACTGGTTGAAACAGAAGACACCGCTTTAAGTGCCAAACAGGTACACCAGCATCGCAGCAAACATATTGCTGCCATTGCCAGCAGGCTGGCTGCAGAGATATATCAGCTGGAAATTATTGCGCCCAATATTCAATCCTTAAAAAATAATTACACCAGATTTTTAGTTTTACAAAGAGCAGGTGAAGTGCAGGAGATAGAAAATGCAGACAAAGCATCTATCAGTTTTCATACAGACCACTCAAGAGGAAGCCTGGCGAGGGTTTTAAGCAAAATTGCCGATGCAGGTATTAACCTCAGCAAACTTCAATCGATGCCCATACCGGGTAGCGATTTTAAATACTCCTTTCATGCCGACCTGGAGTTTGAGAACAGGCAGCAACTTGAAAATGCCCTGGAAAAAATAAAAGATAAAACAGGCAGCCTGCAGATATTAGGCATTTATAAAAACGGAAAATAAATCAACATAAACAGATAACATGCAGCCTGCAAAAGATTAGATGGCATTAACGAATATTATTTTTCGCAAAAGCTGAGAGAGATCGATGCATTGAATAAAGCCGGCAAACAGGTGATCAACCTGGGCATTGGCAGTCCGGACCTGCCACCACACCCCTTCAGTAATACAAACACTTTTGAAGAAGCATCTAAACCAAATACCCATGCCTACCAGGGATATAAGGCAGTCCATTATTAAGAAATGCCATGGCAACCTGGTATTTAAAAAATTATGATGTTGAGCTGGATGCTGAAACAGAAATTCTGCCGCTGATCGGCAGCAAAGAAGGTATCATGGATATTTGCATGACTTACTTTGATGAAGGATGCAGTGTATTGGTGCCAAACCCCGGCTATCCAACCTATGCCAGTGCAGTAAAGCTTTCGGGTGCTGCGCCGGTATTTTATGAACTTACAAAAGAAAATAATTATTACCCCGATTTTGATCAGCTGGAAATATTGATAAAGGAAAATACGGACAGGCCGGTTAAAGGTTTGTTTGTAAACTATCCACACATGCCAACCGGGCAATTACCAACAAAAGAAGTTTTTGAAAACCTGGTGGCTTTTGCAAAAAAGCATGCTATTTTACTGGTGCATGATAACCCCTATAGTTTCATTTTAAATGACAAGCCGATGAGTTTGCTCTGTGTTGACGGAGCCAAAGATGTGGCTATTGAATTAAACTCGTTGAGTAAATCGCATAATATGGCAGGCTGGAGAGTGGGTATGTTGTTGGGCGCCAAAGAAAAGATCGCAGAAGTACTGCGTTTTAAGAGCAATATGGATAGTGGCATGTTTTTACCAATGCAATTAGCCGCAGTAAAAGCTTTGGAGTTAGGCAAAGACTGGTTTGATGAACTGAACAAAGTGTACAAAGAAAGAAGACTGAAAGTATTTGAATTACTAACCCTGCTGAATTGCAGCTTTGACGAAACACAGGCAGGCATGTTTGTTTGGGCA
>JADKAM010000011.1 GCA_016715365.1 Chitinophagaceae bacterium | reverse complement strand
ACGGCGGCAACTCAATGGTGTATCAAAAACACAGCAGGCATCAGGCATTCAGTGTAGTAAACCCAACAACCCATTATAGGTATCCTGTACAAACCCCAAGGGCATTTACTGAAAAAACAGGGCAGTTTCACTAATTAAAATCAGCCAAACAGGTTATACTTTTAAAGTAGGTTTTAAAATCCAAAATATACCTCAATGAAAAAGTTCGCTGTTTTTTTTGTCATCATTTCCTTTTTAATTTCCTGTTCCCCGGCTGTTACTACTCAACAGGCAGCCAACCGTAATTACAGAGGTACCAGGTCTATAAGATAGATTTTTTTCGGCCGTTGCGGGTGTTCCTCCCATTCACACGCAAGACACCTAACGCACCGGCATACCCGCCTTACGCTGCTAAGTTCCCCTGCTCAATTCCTTTATACTTATTATTTTGTTGCGCCGGTTAAGGATCAGCTGCAATTTTAATTGGGGAATCAGTTTCACCCGGTTTTCGGCAATCATGCGGTAAGCATAATTCATTGTAACATGCACTTCTTTACCGTTTTTTATTGGGCGCCATTGTATGGACAGGATATCATGCTTTTGCCCGTCGGATGTTACCCAGTAACTTTTTATAAGGTTGAGGATAGAATCCTTTGTGGGGTTTTCAATTTTATAAAACAAGCTGCATTTATTTAAATAAGTACTGTACCATACTTCTATCTTTCGTTGCTCAGAAAGTATAAAATAATTTTTGATGTACTGGTACTGCTCATCCAATTCAGGCAGCTCTGTAAAAACAGTCCGCAGGGCCTTGTGGGCAGGCAACGTATTTTTTGCTAAATGCCTGTTGCAATTTTGTAAAGAAAGTAAAACGCATATCCCGAAGAAAGCGGTAATGATTTTTTTCATTTGCATAAAGTTATTGGAAAATAATTCACTGCTGCAAGTCGTCCGCTACAAGGCGGATGATTTGATGACTCTTAATTCCATCCCGTAAAAAAACCTTTTCTATACTCCGGTGCAGGTAATCATAAATCGGGATTTGTTTGTATATTGATGTTTTATTTTAAAAAAATAAAACTTTAATCAGTTTTTATTCTACCTGCTTAAAAAAAAATTCACGACTATGTCAACAGACACAGCATCCACGGCGGCAAACATACAGCCCACCTGCCTCGTAAAAGACATACAGTTTCATACCAGGCGTGATTTTGTAAGGCACAAAGCATCCATAAATAAATACCGTACAAGGTTTGAAGCAGGAGAGATCAAATACCTGTACTGGGATATTGAGGTGTTCAATCTGTTGTATCAAAAACAAAACAACAACGTTACCCTGAAAGTTCGTTGTACTGCCCTCACCACCCGCAAGGAAATGTATTCGGCAGAACAGGCCATCAGCTTTAAGTCCTCTGAAATTTCAACCATCGCCTCCAACTCCTGGGGTACCGGGGCAGAGGACTACTGGTTAGCCGACCAATACCTCTGGGAGATCCTTATCAACGATATAGTGGTGCTTTCCAAAACCATCATTGTAGATAAACTGGGCGTTGTAACACAGCAGGACAATCCTTATTTTGACCTGGTTGAACTAAAGATATTTCCGAGCTATGCCGATTACCGTGAAACCAAAGAAGGTTACCGGTATGTAAGTCAGTTACATGGAGCAGAAACCCAATACCTTGGAGCAGAATTATCGTTAAAAAGAAAATTCATCGACAGCAAAAGCCTGGAATTTAAACTGAACATTATTGATATTTCCAATGGCTTTGTGGCTGCAAGTGCAAAATACGATTCTTCATTTACAGCCAATCCTTCTCCGCCCATTGAATATGTACGTTTCAGTTATGGTTATGCCGATCCCGGTTACTGGAAGAACGGAACGTACATGCTCTACGTAAATTTTATGGATGTAACAATTGCCTCGGCACAATTTACAGTTGGCGATTCGGAACAGGCTGGTGCTTTGCAGCAGATAGATCAGTCTGCCATTAATGTTTTAAAAAATACGCTGGCAGAACAGCAGGAAGAGAGCCTGGAATCAGCCCTTGCCGAATTGGATAAACTGGTGGGCATGACCAGTGTAAAAAAGAGCATAACAGAAAATATTGAGTACCTGAAGTTTAATAAACTACGCATTGACAAAGGATTTGCCGACGATGGGCGTATAGGGCTTCACAGTGTTTTTACCGGCAACCCCGGCACCGGAAAAACTACTGTGGTACGATTGCTTGGTAAAATATACAAAGCAATGGGCCTGCTCACAAAAGGCCATGTAGTAGAAGCCACCAGGGCGGATGTGATCGGCGAGTTTATTGGCCATACTGCCCCAAAAGTAAAAGCGATGATTGAGAAAGCAAGGGGCGGCATTCTTTTCCTGGATGAAGTGTATGCATTGGCACGGGGCGACGATTCAAAAGATTTTGGTGCAGAAGCCATTGAAATTATTATTAAAGAAATGAGTGACGGCCCCGGTAATATTGCTATCATTGGCGCAGGCTATCCCAACGAAGTGAATAACTTTTTGAATTCCAATCCCGGGTTAAAATCAAGGTTCAGTCAACGGTTTCACTTTGACGACTACCTGCCGGACGAGCTGATGCAGATAGCCCATATGGCCCTTAAAAAAGAAGAAGCCACACTGAGTACTGAGGCAGAAGCTGAACTCAGCAAAAGGCTCACCAACCTTTACCGCAGCCGCGACAAAAATTTCGGCAACGGGCGTTTGGTGTTTGGTATTGTGGATGAAGCAAAGCGGTACATGGGTGTACGTTTACTGAAACAGCAGAACCTGGAAAACCTTTCGCATGAAGAGCTGAGCAAAATTGAGCTGCAGGATTTGTTGAAGGTATTTGAAGAAGAACATAAAAATAAACTGGTGCTCACTATTAACCAGGCCGAGCTGGATGAGGCATTGCACGAGTTAGACAGCATGGTGGGGCTGCACCAGGTAAAACAGGAAGTTCGTGATAAGATTGCCCTGGTGCGTTATTATATTGAAACAGGTAAAGAAATATTGAATAAATTTTCGCTGCACGCCTTGCTTACCGGTAATCCCGGAACGGGAAAAACTACATTGGCCAGGTTGCTTGGCAAAATTTATAAAGCGCTTGGTTTGCTGGAACGTGGCCATATTGTAGAAGTAGACCGACAGCATTTAGTGGCTGGCTTTGTAGGACAAACTGCCATAAAAACTTCTGAAGCTATTAACCAGGCGATGGGCGGTGTGCTTTTTATTGATGAAGCGTATGCACTGGCAGATAATGGTGATAATGATTTTGGCAGCGAGGCCATTGAAACCCTGTTGAAAATGATGGAAGATAAGCGGGGAAAGTTTGCCGTTATTGCGGCCGGTTATCCCGACAATATGAATGAATTTGTGCGTTCCAATCCCGGGTTGCAATCCCGTTTTGACGTTACCTATGCGCTGCCCGATTACAGCTTTGAAGAATTGTTTGCCATTGCTCAAAAACTGCTGGCCCTGCATGACCTGGTTTTACTGCCCGAAGCTGCACAGCACCTCTCGGGTTACCTGCAACGTGCTTATGAAAACAGGGATAAGTTTTTTGGTAATGCCCGTTTTGTAAGGCAAACAGCAGATGCGATCGTAATCAAACAAAACCTGCGTATGGCTGCATTGCCACGGGATCAGCGTACCCCGGACGGAATGCGGCAGGTATCACTCGAAGACCTGGCTCAATTGCCCGAGTTCGAAACAAATAAGCGGCCAACCATCGGCTTTAAAACTTACAGTTCATCATAAATCAAATTCTAAAACTAAATCTAAAACTAAACTTCAATGAAACACATTCCCGCACTATTATCTGATAGTTTTGCCAAAGGCTACAATATTAAACTGCTGAATGAAAACACGTATTCATGGGATTATCCTCTTTTATATAAGGATGGCAGCAGCAGGCTCCAGTTTGTATATCTTGGAGAAGTAACGATCCTTGAAAAGGACTATCTGTATATCCGCAGCTTTATTGCCGATTTTAGTGATAAACTAAATGCCATGCAATTACTTCGTGAGGCAGACCTTGGTTACCTGAGTTGTATATGCCTTAAGCCTTACACCAAATCAGACGGTACACAGGTAGAAGGTGTTTATGCACAGTGTGTTTTTCCGGTGGAGCTTGCACAACAAAACAAAGAGGCTTTTTTAAATGTGGTGCATGAAGTGGCAAACCGTGCAGATGCCATTGAAAAGAAATACCTGGGCGTGGATAATTAACGGGTTTAACAGAATTTTCCCGGATTTTTACAGCAGTCAGTATTTTTTTTGTGAATCTGGATGAATAATGCAGCGGAAAGAATCTGCGGTTGCTATAAAAATCCGGGGTAATTTTGTCTAAACTCAGGCAATGAAGAAGTTCGTATCCATATTATTGCTGTGCCCCTTAATATCTATGGCACAAAAACCCGGCAGCCGATTTGAGAATGATACACTTTATACAAGCAGCGGTTATAAAATTTACAAAGGGCAGATCATACAACTGGCTTCGGGCACAGGCGAAAATTCAAAATTTCGTTTTATAAAATATAACAGCGGTCCTAACCTGGAAGCCGGGCGTTTTCAGAATACCAGTATCCTGGTTAAAAAATTATACGGTTATAAAATTTCCGGACTGGGCAACCGCTACATTGGTATTACAGGTACAATAACATACAGAGACGGATCAAAAAGCAAGATAGAGATTGATATGAATTTTGACAGGGCTATCAACAATTTTGCAGGCTTGCCGGCTGAAATAGTTGTGCCGGAAGAATTCAGAAACAAATTACCAGAAGGAGGAATTATTGATGAAATAGAAAGACTTTATAGATTGTATAAGGAAGGCGCATTAACTAAAGAAGAATATGAGGTACTGAAGAAGAAGGTGATGGAACAAAATTAATAACCCCTTTATTTATGATCCTCATACCCCGTCTCTACAAACATCCCGTTCTTAACAATAAAAGTATTCTTACCAACTTTTAAAATCTCTCCTTCCTTTAACCCGGCCAGGTTGTACAAATCACTTTCCATTAAATGAACAGAACCGTTGGTTTTTCTTGCCAGGTTCAGGTAATCAATATGTACATTAAACTCGGTGGCGCCGCATACCACAATTCTTACCGGTTTTGTAAGATGCTGCCAAAGCACTTTATCTTTTATAGGTGCCCAGTTATCGGCAACCATCACCTGGTATTCCATTTCGGGAAAATCTTTTTCTGCCTTCAGTAAAGCTTCAATATTATTTTCGGGAAAGTCGCCACCACCACCTTTCAGCATGGTTGCTTTCATCAAACCTTCAATTTCAGCATAACTATTGCAACGCCTGGAATAAATGCCGCCTGTATTGCCTAATATTTTATCCTTATCAGGTTTGTTATCGCCATCGTTAAAAAACACAAAGTTTTTTGCCAGGCTGCCGATGGGATTTGATTTTATCCATAACAAAACCTGTGCAGTGTATTTGTACATGCTGCCGGTAACATCTACCACAATACTGGCTTTTTGCCATTGTGTTCTATCCAGTATTTTTAAAATGCTGGTATCGGGTATCCTGTTTATTTTGGTAGTTGTTACTGATTTTTCTGTAACGGTAACTGTCTTTTTAGGAATGAGTACGTCTTCGCTAACCCAGTGTGGGTAATAGATACGTATGGCAGTTGATCCTTTGAATTCTTTATATTCCGATTTGTTTATCAAACCTTCATCCAGTGCATCTTTGGGGTCACGAACGATGAAGGAATCCAAAGGCGACTTTTTGGGTGTATCGTAATCTAAAGATGCAATGCCACCCCTGCCTACCTGGATATACCATTTTCCATTTACAAATCTGCGTGGCCTGTTTGCATATATTCTTTCCAGATCGGTGTTGGCGCTGTCTTTTTTCTTTGTTACTGTTGCAGGTTTTACAGCAGGGATGGATGTACCTGTTTTTACAATTTCTTCCAGTTTAACAACTTCTGTTTTTGCATTTGCTGAAGACTGCTTAGGCCTGAACTTTACAACCAAACCATGAAACATGGTCATTGCTTTTTCCCTCAGGGCGCCATCTGTTTGCTGAAAGAAATTGACCTGCGACAACTGGCCTTCTTCAACAAACGGAAAACGTTTTAAGAAAGAGGCTACCCTGCTTTTATTCAGCGATACCAGAGATGCATTGATGGGGTAGTCGGTGCAGGCAACATCAATAAAAATATCGCCGCAGGTTTTTAATCCGGCTGTGTCGCCATAAACATGCAGGATATTGGAATAACCAAAGGGCATTTCTACAATTACCTGTCCAGGTTTTTTTATTTCTGCCGGCAGATCATATTTTTCAATAAAAACAGTTTTCTGGCAAAAACTTTTTGTTGATAACAGGAGAATTAAAAGGAAGAGAATATATTTATTCATACAAGCCATAAGTTGATAAGAAAATAGAACGGCGTTGATTTTACTGCAAGTTAATATTTTTTACACCCACCTAAATAGAATACAAATAAAACTACCTGCAGGTAAAATTTTTGTGTAATCATAAGGAGATAGCTAAGGGTGAATGGCTTCGTACGAAAATAATTCTAATTTCTTGATTTCTCTCCATTTTTGAATTTGCTATTCTTTGCAGGCACCTTAGGTAGCCGTTGATATTACGTAAGCCTGTTGATACAAAATCATTTTTCTATTAATTTTAAAAAAAATCTGCATTCATGCAGCATAAAATATTAAGGTATTGTCATTTCTATTATAGAGTAAGAGAAAGACTACTTTATTTTTTTGCTACGCAGCGGAAAATTCTTTTAAGATGCTTTATATATCAGCATGCCTTATATATTATGGTATAGCCCGAAAGAATTAATTGTAAACCAAAACCAAACTCCCCGCAGATGAAAAAATTATTTTTATTATCAATTGTTTTCTGCCTGTTTATTTCCTGCAGAAAAAATAAAACTGACATTGTTGCAACTTCATCTAATCAGTCCAAAATATATTTCCAGGGCAGTAACAACACAGGTGCATACGGATGGGAAGAAATATTTTCTATGAATGAAGATGGTTCTGATCAAAAGCAACTGACTAATTTTTCTAAAAGCGGCGCCTTGGCTATATTTACCGGCGAGCCGGTTTTATCTCCCGATGGCACAAAAATATTTTTCAACTCTCATAAAGATTTTTTAGGAGGCGAAATATTTTCTATGAACCTGGATGGTTCGGGTGTAACAAAAATTATCATCAACAGCTTTGCAGGAAGTTCAATACAGAGTCCTTTTATTTATCAGAACGGTCAAAAAATTGTCTTTACGCATGAGCTGGATTCTTTTGCCAACAGGCATGGCGAAATATTTACCGCAGATATAAATGGTAATAATGAGATTGCCATTACCGCTTTCCCGGATAATTGTTTTGATCCCTGTGTTGATCCTGCAAATACAACCATTGTATATTCTAATTTGGTTGGCAGCAGGATGGAGCTGTATGCCATGAATTTAAACGGAACAAACAAACATGCTTTAACCACTACCGGCCCAGCGTTAAAAAGGCACCCGCAGTTTTCACCCGACGGAACTAAAATTATTTTTGATGCATTCATTGGCGTAGGAGCCGATATATTTATTATAAATGCGGACGGAAGCAATATGACACAACTAACCAATTATACTAATAGCGGAGCTATTGATAATTATTCCTGGGGGGCTACTTTTTCAAAGGATGGGAAAACAATTTATTTTTCATCTGATGAATTTAACAATAGAACAAGTCAACTCTATAAAATGAATATTGATGGAAGCAATAAAATAAAACTGACCTCATCGACAGAGGATAAATTTAACCCTTGTGTAAAATAATTGTTTCATAGCATTTTAATCATCTCTGCATAAGCCTTTTAAAAACAACCTGAAAAAACGTGGACCAGTTTTTGTCATGTATAACAAAACCCAACCATCATGACTAAAATAATACACCTGGCAGGTATTTCGGGCAGTTTGCGAAAAGCCTCTTTTAATACCATGCTGCTTAAAGCGGTAGCAGAACTTTTGCCTGAGTCTGTAAGTTTAGAAATATTGTCCATAGCAGACATACCAGTTTACAACGGCGACCAGGATATACCCGACAGAGCATCCAGGCCCGAGGCGGTAAATAAATTCAGAAAAGCATTGGAAATGGCTGATGGCATTGTAATTGCTTCACCTGAATATAATTATTCTATACCGGGTGGTTTAAAGAATGCGATTGACTGGGCATCCAGGGGAACAGACTCACCGCTTATTGGTAAACATGTTTCTTTAATGGGAGCCACACCCGGGCAGTGGGGTACGGTACGTATGCAGCTTGCATTTCTTCCGGTATTTAATACGCTGAAAATGCTGCACATCAATAAGTTTGAAGTTTTTGTATCGCAGGCGCCAAAGAAATTTGATGCGGAAGGAAAACTTATTGATACCGATACCAGCGAGGTCTTAAAAAAGCATCTTGATTTTTTTCTGGCAACATTGGGGCATCAATAATTTTTGATTCAGTCCGTCTTCTGTACATCTCTACAGTAGTTTGTTTTACTTTCCTGTCAGCGGATATAACATAATTCTGATAATATTTTTGTTTTGCCACCAGCCGGCAACGATAAGAATCATTAATCAGGAATATCAGAATTTAAAATATTTTATTATCTTGTCAGATAAAATATTTTCCACTGCCAGCTTTATGGCAGAAAACTAATTTAAAAATTATGAAACAGATCATTATTGCCTTTTGCCTGTTCTGCTTTGCATTAAGCGCCCAAAGCCAGGATGATAACATGACAGCCCTACCCGGGGCGAAAATGTATTTTTCCGACAAACCCTTCGGCAATAATCATGATGGCAGCAAGACCTCTTTTAAATCGAGCGATTTTATTTACGGACGTATAGAACTTGATAACCAGACCTTGCTGGATGCTTTTAAGATGAGCAGCATTAAAACCAAATATTATTACCTGCACATCAGGTTAGGGTCTTTTAAAAATGGAGAACAGATGGGCTCTAAAAATTCATGGGAATACCTGCTTATAAAAAATGAGGAAGATGTGAAAAAAAACTATCTCAATTTTGACATATTACCAAGCCCTACAGCGGCAACCAGTGCCATGTGTGGCCTGGAAGATTTTACCAGCAATATTGCAGGCGGGCCACTTTATTTTATCATCAATCAATCTTCATTTCCTGATGATGGTGAATATTCCATAAAGGTTCAGTTGTTTTTGGAATCCTTTGATGGCTGGGGCAAGCAGCAGGATCCGGAAAAATGGCCATCTGTAAAAAATGAATTCAAATTCAATTTCAGTTCCAATGATATTCAAAACCTGAAGAAAAACGGAGAGGCAGGAGATGAGCTTGTTCGCAAGAATACATTCCGGTTGTCTAAACTTCCTGATCATTTTTCAAAACCAAATACTCTAGGTGATCCCATGCTCACCAATGCAAATATAGGTGCGGTATTAAAAAGAGACCTGCCTTCGGGTAATATGACGCTGCTTAAATTCGCCGTGGGTAATTTTACAGGCCCCTTGTGGCAGGTAGAAAAAAATGACCTGGGGCTTATTCTTCGTCGCTATGTTACACCCGATATAAAAATTGCTTACAAGTTTGACAGCGATTGTTATGTAGGCTATGCACGGCTTTGGCAGGAGTATGTTGGTGGCGGAAAATACGGACCGTTGATCGTGGGATCAAGGAGCTGTAACAGCTGCGGCGATAAAATAGATTGCAGCCTGGTAAAATAAACCGGACCAATTAAATAATTTCTTAAACAGGGGTATTAATTATATCCCTGTTTTTATTACATCATAATCTTGTAAACAGCTGCATCATTAAAAATCCAAAACAAAGGATAAAACTGAAATACTCCAGCTTATTAAATGGTGGCCGCAATAAAAGAAAGAAACGCAGGGGTAAATAAAATGCAAACATGCAGATAATAGCCAGGTAAGGTGCTGCCATAAAACCTGGTTTCCAATGTTGTAGAGACATTAGTAAAAAAGCATAACTAAAAAAGAAGAAAGCTATTAACACAGCGGCATTGCTTATTTTTAACAGAGCAGGTTGAGTTGTGTTATTTACCTTTTTGTCATTAATAGTACTTACCACTACTCCCATATATGTAAGGAAGTAAACAGTGGCACCTATAATAAACCCGGTATCTGTTACGCCCATTTTTTTTACTGCAGCAAACGGAACAAGCCACCAGAAAAATGCAAGGCAGCTGATAAAGGCAGATAATCCCATAACTGCACTTTCAAAAGTGGATAAAGAATTTTTATATTTAACCATGGCATCTGTATCAGCATAAGCCGTAAAGAATGTATAACAACCGAGGCCAACGGCAAGAATATTCAGCAGCATTAAAATGGTACAGGATAAAGCCAGGTGCTGCAATTGCCATGCCATCAGGGGTTCAAGCAAAGCAAAATACAGTAACATGATTACCACGTCGGGTATTAATTTATCCCAACTCAGTTTTGAGGCAGGAGGGTCTTGTGTGGTTAAAGACATAGGCAGTTGTGGTTTAGCTTATATATTTCTACAATTCTATTTTCCCTTTTATAAACAGCAGCGTGGTTAATGCAAGTGTTACCCCATAAGCTATAAAGGCAGCCTTGTACTCGCCACCTTCTAAAACAGATAAAGGATAAATAAACAGCGCAGCCGTTACCCATATTAATATAATTACACTCCACCTGGTAATTTCATTTTTAACCATTGCGAAGCCAACTGCTTTTGAATAACTGAATACTGAAGCAAAAATACCACCCACACCAAATGTTACCACAAAGGCAGCAGTAGTGTAAAAGCGTGAATAGAATACTGCTATCAAAATATCAAATAAGCTGGTAACAACAAACAGCAGTATAATGATACCCAGGCCACACAGCAGTGAAAGTAACCGGTTAGTAAAATTCATGAAACAATATATGTTATTTTTGAGAAAAAAATTGAGTGAAACGGCTGTTTTCTTTTGCCTGTTTCTGTTTTGCAACAATCCAGTTGTTGCCTGAATTGCCAAACGGCCCTGTTAACATTATATTCAGCGTATTTCAATACCTTTATCCCTCATTTCAAGCTTGGCTATCAACCTATCCATGATTAAACAGGGCCCTTATATTTTGATTTTATTTGCTGCCCTTATCTTTTTTAATAAACCCATGCTGGCGCAGGATGATCCTCAAAAAAACGACACTTTTTTTCTTGCTAAAAAAAAGGGATTGTTAGGCAGGTTTGGCAAAAGCATCTCCCGTACACCGCCAGACGAAGCTCCTCAAAAAGTGGAGAATCCATTTTTGGCATACAGGGGAAAAATAATCCGGTCAATAGAAAGTGTACAACTGGATTTTCAGTATGATATAGATGATACCAGCAGGATAAAACATGATGTTGGAGCAAGTGTAGCCCAAACATTTCATAAGAATTCTTCAAAAAATGTTATTGAGAAAAACCTCTTTTTTAAAAAGGGTGACCATTTATCGCCTTACCTGCTTGCCGATAATGAAAGATATTTAAGAGAACTGGTTTACATTAAAGATGCCAGGATACTGGTAGAATTTGCAGATAATAATACTGATTCGGTAGATGTGGTGGTGTTAACCAAAGATATATTTTCAATTGGAGCAAGACTTAATATAAGCAGTAAAGACAAAGGAAGGATAGAATTGCGGGATGAGAATTTTCTGGGAAGCGGCAGCCGTGTTTTGGTAAGTGGCTTTTACGAAAATCACCGCTTTCCAAAAACAGGCATCGGCGGCGAGTTGATGAAACGCAATATTGCCGGGTCTTTTATTGATTTAGTTGCTGGCTATCAGGATTATGGTAAAGCCTTTAGCAGTGACCGAAACCAGGAAACTGTTTTTTATACCAGGATTGAAAAGCCCCTGGTTACACCGTATATACCAACAACCGGCGCATTGGAATACACCTACCGCAGAACCAGAAATGTATATAACGTAGATTCCGCTCTTTACCACGACAGGTTTAAGTATATTAACTACTCGGTTGATGGCTGGTTCGGATATAGTTTAGACAGTAAGCGTTCGCTTTATGAAAACAAGGAAATACGCATGCACCGGTTTATTGCCATCAGGGGATTCAGAACCTTCTTCCAGCTGATACCGGCACAATACCGGATTAAATACAATCCCGGTTATGCAGACTTTACCGGAGCATTGACTTCACTGAATTTTTTCAGGCAGGTTTTCTACAAAACCAGTTTTATATACGGATTTGGAAGGAATGAAGATATTCCTGAGGGGTTTAGTGCAGCTAGCACTGTGGGATATGTAAGAACAGAAAGCGGAATAATAGACAGTAAAAGACCATATGGAGGTATCGATCTGTCACTTGCTAATTTCAGAAGAAAAGGTTTATACGTTAACTACACATTAAAACTGGGCGGTTATTTTTACCGGGACCATTTTGAAGATGTTGATATGCTTTTTAATGTGGAGCATTTTACCCGCCTGCGAAAATTAAGTACTAAATGGTATAACAGGGTGTTTATAAGCACCGGTATCACCGCCCAGGCAAACCCCCATTTAAATGCACCATTATACCTTAACGGTAATTTTGGTTTACCATATTTCAGTAATGATTCACTCGAGTCGGATTTGAGGGCCACTTTAAAATTTGAATCGGTATTTTACAATACCACCAAAATACTGGGCTTCAGGTTTGCGCCTTTCATTTTCAGCGATGCCATATTGCTTAAACCATCAAAAATGAATTTAAAGCATAGCGATGTTTTTACAACCATAGGCGGAGGTGTACGTACCCGTAATGAGAACCTCACTTTTGGTACCGTTGAACTAAGGGCATATTATTTTCCCAGGACCAACGGTGAAATGAATTCCTGGAAGATAGAGATTAACAGTAATATCCGTTTTAAATTCAAGAGCAGTTTTATAAGCCGTCCCGGCTTCATAATTGCCAATTAAAAAGCCATTCGCCTGGTTGACGAATGGCATATAAAGATTTTTTTTATTACAGATTACATCAAATCAAGTGCCAGCGCAAAAAACGTAACGTTAAAAGGCAGCACCATTGAAACCCACGAACCATACGGCGAGTATAATACTACAAAGAATAACACAACAGAAAGTAAAAATAATACCCAGTAAAGGCCCGTTCTTTTTTTGGTTGTTTCCATTTTAATTATTTTTGGCAAATATAAGGCAGATCTTTTTATCTGAAGCATTTTACAGATTTGATGTTAAATTTTTTCTGTAAAGTGTTATATTGCCGCCTCTTAACCCTTTAGGATGATCTTACATTTTTATTTACGCTATTCAACCAAATTTGGCGAGGCAGTTTTTGTTTCGGGCAATATAACAGTTTTGGGTAGTGACGATATTGCAAAACCCTTTGCACTTACTTATTTGAATGACCAGTTATGGCATGGCAGTGTGGAAATTGATACCAAAGATATGGATGAACCCGTTTGTTACAGGTATATATTAAAGGATGAGCATGGAGAATTGTATACAGAGTTTGGTAACGACCGGATCTTAGAACTGAATAAAACAAAAGCCTCAAAAATTGTAGCATACGATACCTGGAACTATGCCGGAGAATATGAAAATGCTTTTTTTACGGCACCATTTACCGATGTATTGCTAAAGCGTAAAGCTGTAAAAGAAACTGCATCCAAAAAGCCAGTAAAAGCAACACACCAATTTAAAGTAAAAGCTCCCCTGCTTAAAGAGGATGAAATGATCTGTATCAGCGGATCGGGCGGAGTTTTTAATGACTGGGACAAAGAAAAAGTTCTGCTGCTCAGCAAAAAAGATAACTGGTGGACGATTGAGCTGGATCTGTCTAAAACAGTTTTTCCTCTTGGGTACAAATATGGCATTTATAATATTACCAATAAAAAATTCACCAGGTTTGAAGACGGGAATAACCGGTTATTACTTAATGAGGATGGTGCGGATGCATTTACTATTTTGCATGATGGTTTTGCAAAACTGAATAATGTTAACTGGAAAGCTGCCGGTGTGGCCATCCCGGTTTTTAGTTTGCGTAGTAAAAAAAGTTTTGGTACCGGCGAGTTTACCGACCTTAACCTGCTTGTAGACTGGGCAAAAACCACCGGCCTTAAAATGATACAGTTGTTGCCGGTTAACGATACCACGGCAACCTATAGCTGGAAAGACTCTTATCCTTATTCAGCCATATCAGCCTTTGCATTACATCCCCTGTTATTGAATATTGAAACGGTTGCAGGCAAAGAAAATGCTGAAGTGGCTACAGCGCTTTCATCAAAACAGGAGCAGCTTAATAAACTGCCTGAACTTGACTATGAGGAAGTGATTAAAATTAAAATTGAAGCCATAAGTAAACTGTATCACCTACAGAAAACGGATTTCAAAGATGATCTAAAGTTTATGAACTTCTTTGAATTTAACCGTCACTGGCTGGAACCCTATGCTGCATTTTCTTACTTAAGAGATAAATATAAGACGGCTGATTTTACCACCTGGAAAACAAATGCGGTGTATGATGAAAGTGAAATACAGCAACTGGTAAGTCCTGTGCAAAAACATTACGACGAAATTGCCGTGCATTATTTTACACAGTATCATTTGCACCTGCAGTTAAAAGCAGCAACTGAATACGCACACAAGAATGGCATCATTATAAAAGGAGATATCCCCATTGGCATTTGCCGCAACAGCGCCGATGCCTGGGTAGAACCCTGCCTCTATCATATGAATGAACAGGCAGGCGCACCGCCGGATGCCTTTACGGCCAAAGGGCAAAACTGGGGTTTTCCTACGTATAACTGGGAGGCCATGCAAAAAGACAATTTTACCTGGTGGCGCAAACGGTTCGATCAGATGAGCAATTATTTCGACGCTTTTCGTATCGATCATATACTCGGCTTCTTCCGTATCTGGAGTATACCGGCACATGCTGTGGAAGGCATCATGGGCAGATTCATGCCTGCCATTCCGGTTTCTATTAACGAGATATTTTCAAAGAGTATCACTTTTGAAAGAACACGTTATACCGAACCTTATGTAACCGATTCAATCCTGATAGATCTTTTTGAAGACAAAAAAGATGAAGTGAAAAAAACTTTTTTCAGTGGATTGAAACTGAAAGAAAAATTCAATACACAACGTAAGGTAGAAGCTTATTTTAAAACCGATAAAACATTTGATAATAAGATAAAGCAGGGTTTGTACGATCTCATCAGTAACGTGATTTTTTTTGAAGTACCGGATTCAAACGGACAGGAATTTCATTTCCGTTTTGCCATGCAGGATACTTATTCTTTTAAGAACCTCGACAGGCATTCGCAAAAAGAATTAACTGCTATTTATGTTGATTACTTTTTTCACCGCCAGGATGAGCTGTGGAAAAAAGAAGCCATGAAAAAATTACCAGGCTTAAAAAGCAACACGGCTATGCTGGTTTGCGGCGAAGACCTGGGCATGGTGCCACATTGTGTTCCTGAAGTGATGGAGCAGTTGGGTATATTAAGCCTGGAGATACAACGTATGCCTAAAAAAACCGGCAGCGAATTCTTTCATCCCAATGATGCACCTTACCTGAGTGTGGTATCACCATCTACCCATGATATGAGCACTATACGTGGCTGGTGGGAAGAAGATAATTTTAAGACAAAACATTTTTTTAATCACCTGATGGGGCAAAACGGCGAGCCGCCGTTTTATTGCGAAGCCTGGATCAATAAAGAAATTATTCTGCAACACCTGTATTCGCCTGCTATGTGGAGTATTTTTCAACTGCAGGACCTGATGGGTATGAATGCTGAAATAAGAAGAGAAGACCCGAATGAAGAAAGGATCAATATTCCTGCAGAGGCAGAACATTACTGGAATTACCGCATGCATATCAACCTGGAAGACCTGTTGAATGAAAAAGCTTTTACAGAAGAACTAAAAAATTATATTAAGGAAAGCGGAAGGTGAGTGACTTAATGGCTGCTGTCATGCTGAGGAACGAAGCATCTCATTTAGCTGTCCTGTAAGATGCTTCGTTCCTCAGCATGACAAAACACTTCTTAATGAAAGTACAATACAAAACATACAATCTTCCGTTTCATCATCCGTTCACCATTTCCAAGGGCACCAAAACACATCAGCCAACATTTATTGTTGAGCTCGATTTTATGGGCATTAAAGGCTACGGCGAATCGCCACCCATTAAGTATTACAACATCACGGTTGAAAAAATGGCAGAAGACCTCGAGCGGAAAAAGATATTTGTAGAAAAATTTGCATTCTCCGATCCTGAAAGATACTGGCATTACCTGCATCATTTATTTCCGGGAAATCCTTTTCTGGTTTGTGCGCTGGATATGGCAGCCTGGGATATTTACGGCAAACTGAAAAGAAAACAACTGCATGAATTATGGGGGCTTGATATTGCAACGGCACCGTTAACAGATTTTACAATCGGAATTGATACCATTGAAAAAATGGTAGAGAAAATGAAAGATAAACCATGGCCCATCTATAAAGTAAAAGTTGGGGTAGAAGGAGATATGGAAATGGTTGCAGCATTACGCAAACATACAACTGCTGTTTTACGGGTTGATGCCAATGCAGGATGGACACTGGAAGAGGCCTTGCAAAAAATTCCTGTTTTAAAAGATTTGGGTGTTGAACTGGTAGAACAGCCGTTGGCAAAAGATGATTGGGAAGGTATGAAAGTGTTATTTGAAAAATCTCCATTGCCTTTAATTGCAGATGAAGCCTGTGTTGCTGAAGCAGATGTGGAAAAATGCCACCATCATTTTCATGGCATCAATATAAAATTAACCAAGTGCAGCGGCATTACACCTGCCAGGCGCATGATAACCAAAGCAAAAGAACTGGGAATGACCGTGATGGTGGGCTGTATGAATGAGAGTTCGGTTGGTACGGCAGCCATTGCACAACTGGCGCCCATGCTGGATTATGTGGATATGGATGGGACTCTTTTGCTGGCAGAAGATACAGCAGAAGGCGTGAAATTTGATTTTGGGAAAATTCTGTTCAATGATCTGCCTGGATTGGGCATTAATGTTCAGTCATTCTGAATTTTATTTGGCAGTTCAATGCATCGGCCTTTACTTTGTGCAACAAATGAAGCAAATTATAAACATACATCATCATCATACATTACCGCCAGGTAAGTTATGTTGATATGTATGCAATGAAGCATATTCTCAAAAGGGCTTACTGAAAAGTAAGCCCTTTTTTATTGCGCCAAACCCACAAAAAATAAAAAACATGTTAAAGATCGCTGTTCAAAAATCAGGAAGATTGTATGAGGACTCTGTTAAACTCTTAAAAGAATGCGGCATTCAGTTAAACAATGGCCACAAGCAGTTGAAAGCTGTAGCTGAAAATTTTCCTTTGGAAGTTTATTTTTTAAGGGATGATGATATTCCGCAGTACGTATATGACGGTGTTGCAGATATAGGTATTGTGGGAGAAAATGTTTTACTGGAAAAGGCAAAGGACATAGACCTGGTTTTCAGATTGGGTTTTGGTAAATGCAGGTTAAGTATTGCAGTGCCTAAAAATATGCCATACCAAACAGTTGCCGACCTGCATGGATTAAAGATCGCCACTTCATATAGCAGCATACTTCAAAAGTATTTACAGGAAAATAAGATCAACGCAGAAATTCATGAGATCAGCGGCTCCGTTGAAATAGCGCCTGGTATTGGTTTGGCAGATGCCATCTGCGACCTGGTAAGCAGCGGCAGTACTTTATTCACCAACGGTTTAAAGGAAGTGGAAGTTATTGTAAGATCAGAAGCGGTGTTATGCGCCAACAAAGATCTTTCTGAAGAAAATGCAAGGCTGCTGGAGAAATTATTGTTGCGAATCAACTCAGTTAAAACAGCAAAAAACAATAAGTATATCATGTTGAATGCGCCCAATAGTCAGTTGAAGAATATTTTTTCATTGTTGCCAGGAATGAAAAGTCCAACCGTGGTGCCGCTTGCAGAAGCCGGTTGGAGTAGTGTGCAGACTGTGGTGAATGAAAATGATTTTTGGGAAGTGATAGAAAAATTGAAAGGATACGATGCTGAGGGTATTCTGGTATTGCCAATTGAAAAGATGATTGTGTAACTGATTAACAAGTCTACAATGAATAATACTTATATAAATCCAGAAAAAAGTACATGGCAAAATATTTTGATGCGGCCTGTCTTTGATTACAGGCAGCTTGAAACTAAAGTATCAGCTATACTTGATGATGTAAAATTAAACGGTGATACTGCCATAAATATGTACACAGCACAATTTGATGGCGCAGTGCTGAATGATTTTGCTGTCACAGAAAGTGAAATAGCAGAAGCGGCTTTACATGTTGATGCAGATTTAAAAACTGCGATTGAAGTTGCAAAGAATAATATTACTGCATTTCATGAATCACAAAAAGAAACGGTAAACAAAATTGAAACTGCCGCGGGTGTGCTTTGCTGGCGAAAATCTGTTGCCATTGAAAAAGTTGGTTTATATATTCCCGGGGGCACAGCTCCTTTGTTTTCTACTATGCTTATGCTGGGTATACCAGCTGTGCTGGCCGGTTGCAAAGAAATTATTGTTTGTACGCCGCCTGATAAAAATGGCGAAATAAATCCGGTTATTTTATATGTAGCGCAATTGATCGGTATAAAAAATATTTATAAGATTGGCGGTGTGCAGGCGATAGCGGCTATGGCTTACGGTACACAATCAGTTCCCAAAGTGAATAAAATATTTGGCCCCGGAAACCAATATGTAACCTGCGCCAAGCAATTGGTTAATGCAGCAGGCGTAGCCATTGATATGCCGGCAGGACCAAGTGAGCTGGCTGTTTATGCAGATGAAACCTGCATTCCGTCTTTTGTTGCTGCAGACCTGCTTAGCCAGGCAGAGCATGGTGCAGACAGCCAGGTATTGTTGGTTGCATCGTCACTTTCAATTGTGGAAAGGGTGCAGGATGAGATTGAAAAACAATTATCTGCTTTACCAAGAAAAGCAATTGCTGCACAGGCACTGCAAAACAGCCTGTTTATTGTACTGGAAAATGTTACGGATGCTTTTGATCTGCTAAATGAATACGCACCTGAGCATTTGATCATTGCAAGTGACAAGGCAGAAGAATTTACAGAAAAAATTATCAATGCAGGCAGTGTTTTCCTGGGTCATTATTCACCTGAAAGTGCCGGTGATTATGCATCAGGAACCAATCATACACTACCCACCAATGGTAATGCAAAAGCTTATAGCGGCGTGTCGTTAGATAGTTTCGTTAAAAAAATAACTTTTCAGCAGATAAGTAAAGCAGGTATACAAAATATTGGCAAAGCAGTTGAAACAATGGCTGCTGCAGAAGGGTTGACTGCACATAAAAATGCAGTCAGCATCAGGTTAAATGAAATAAATAATTGAAAATGAAATTTGAACTCAGCAGTTTAGTACGGGGTAATATCAAAAATCTAAAGCCATATTCTTCTGCACGGCATGAGTTTACCGGCAAAGCCTCAGTGTTTTTGGATGCCAATGAAAATGGGTACGGTTCTCCGCTCCCCGCTACTGGTGAAGAGGGGCTGGGGGCAAGGTTCAACCGCTATCCCGATCCTTTGCAATGGCAATTAAAATTTCAACTGGCAGGTATTAAAGGAGTACCTGCCGAAAATATCTGCATTGGTAATGGCAGCGATGAGATCATTGATCTTGCTTACCGCATTTTTTGTGATCCCGGAAAAGACAATGTAATTATTTGTCCGCCAACTTATGGTATGTATGCTGTTAATGCCGAAATCAATGATGTTGAAATACGAAAGGTTAATCTCACGGCTGCATTTCAATTGGATGTGGAAGGTATACTGCAGGCAACAGACAACAATACAAAATTATTATTCGTCTGTTCTCCCAACAATCCAACTGGTAACAGTATGAACCGGGCAGATGTACAATTGCTGCTGAATAATTTTCCGGGAATAGTTATCATTGATGAAGCCTATATCAACTATTCAAAACAAAAAACCTTTATACAAGAGCTGACGGAATATCCAAACCTTATCGTGATACAAACTTTATCCAAAGCGTGGGGCCTGGCGGCTTTACGGCTGGGCTTATGTTACGCATCGCTGGATATTATTGACCTGTTTAACAAAGTTAAACCACCGTATAATATCAATGAAGCCTCACAGCAACTGGCGCTGGAGGCATTGCAAAATACGGAGCAGGTAAATGAATGGATCAAAGAAGTGGTGCAGCAAAAAGAAATATTGATAAATGAATTCCGTGATCTTTCATTTGTAAGAACGGTCTATGCATCCGATGCCAATTTTATCTTAATCCGGGTAGATGATGCCAATCTGCTTTATCAATACCTGGCATCCAATGAAATTGTAGTGCGCAACCGCAGCAAGGAAACCGGCTGCCAAAACTGTTTGCGTATCAGCATCGGCACACCGGCAGAAAATAAAAATTTATTATCAGCCTTAAAGAAATATATACCATGAAAAAAGTATTGTTTATTGACAGGGACGGCACCTTAATTAAAGAAGCACCACCCACTTATCAACTGGATGATTTCAGCAAGCTGGAATTTTATCCCGATATGTTTTATTACCTGCGCAGGATTGCAAAAGAGCTAAATTTTGAACTGGTAATGGTTACCAACCAGGACGGATTGGGTACAGCATCTTTTCCCGAAGAAAATTTCTGGCCGGTACAAAACCTGTTGATGAAAAGCCTGCTCAATGAATCTGTGATTTTTGAAGAAGTGATCATTGACAAAACATTGCCTGCTGATAATGCGCCAACACGTAAGCCCGGTACAGCACTGCTTTTTAATTACATCAATAATTCAGATTACGACCTGGCAAATTCTTATGTTATTGGCGACCGTATTACCGATATGCAACTGGCAAAAAATTTAAACTGCAAAGGGTTATGGTTAAATATTGATCCGGCATTGGGTCTTACAGAAATCAATGATACGATTGATGATCTGCGAAAAAAAGTGATTGTGCTGGAAACAACCGGTTGGGCTGATATCTATAATTATTTAAAATTACCGCCACGTATCGTCACACTCCAACGCAATACCAACGAGACTAAAATTACGGTTGAGTTAAACCTGGATGGAACAGGAAAGGCAAATAATAAAACCGGCTTGCCATTTTTTGATCATATGCTAGACCAGATTGCCCGCCATGCAAATATTGATCTGGCAATAACCTGTAAGGGCGATCTGCATATTGACGAACACCATAGTATTGAAGATACCGGTATTGCCCTTGGAGAAGCGCTTGCAAAAGCCCTGGGTGATAAAAAAGGAATAGAACGTTATGGTTTTTTATTGCCCATGGATGATTGCCTGGCACAGGTGGCTATTGATTTTGGTGGAAGGAGCTGGATTGTTTGGGAAGCTGCATTTAAAAGAGAAAAAATAGGAGAGATGCCGACAGAAATGTTTTTTCATTTCTTTAAATCTTTCAGCGATGCAGCTAAATGTAATTTGAATATTAAAGCCGAAGGAGAAAATGAACATCATAAAATTGAATCCATCTTTAAAGGGTTTGCGAGGACAATAAAAATGGCAGTTAAAAGAGATGTTAACAATGATTCACTTCCATCAACAAAAGGAGTTTTATAAATGAAGGTTGCTATTATAAAATATAATGCAGGTAATGTACAGAGTGTGCAATATGCATTGCAGAGAATTGGAGTGTCTTCAGTAGTTACAGATGATGCTGAAACAATTCAAAAGGCAGATAAAATAATTTTTCCGGGAGTGGGGCATGCAGGGCCGGCAATGCAGTATTTACACCAAAACGGGTTGGTAAAAATTATAGTTGATCTAAAACAACCAGTTTTGGGCATTTGCCTGGGTATGCAGTTAATGTGCACACATTCAGCCGAAGGAGATACCTCCTGCCTGGGAATATTTGATAGTGAGATAAGACTTTTTGAATCTCCTGTATGTAAAGTGCCCCAGGTTGGATGGAACAACATGTATGATCTCAAATCTGTTTTATTTACCGGATTGATTGAAGGCGATTTTGTTTATACCGTGAATAGCTATTATGCAGCTTTATCCAAGGATACTGTAGCAAAGACAGATTATATTTTCCCGTACAGTGCTGCGTTGCAAAAAAATAATTTTTACGGGGTGCAGTTTCATCCCGAGAAATCGGGAATAACAGGGGAAACAATTTTAAAAAACTTTATACAAAACATATGATCATCATTCCTGCAATTGATATTATTAACGGCAAATGTGTTCGTCTCACTAAAGGGGATTATGCACAGCAAAAAATATACAATGAAAATCCAGTTGAGGTTGCCAAACAATTTGCAGGAGCTGGCTTTGAACGGTTACATATTGTAGACCTGGATGGAGCCAGGGCAGGAAAGATCTGCAATATGAGTGTTCTGGAAAGTATTGCGTCAGCAACAGATCTGGTCATTGATTTTGGTGGTGGTATAAAACAAATAAACGATGTTGAAGCTATACTAAGCGCCGGCGCATCCATGGTTACCATTGGCAGCCTGGCGGTAAAAGATCCCGAAACACTGGAAGAATGGTTAATGGAATTTGGCGCAGATCATTTTTTTATTGGTGCCGATGTGTTAAATGAAAATGTAAAGATCAGCGGCTGGCTGGAAGATGGCGGTGTTAATATTTTTGATTTTGTGGGAAAGCTGATTGGCCTTGGCGCAACCAATATTTTCTGTACTGATATTTCCAAAGACGGAATGATGCAGGGTGCTTCAATTGATCTGTACAAAAAAATTATTGCAGCACATCCTGAAATTAATTTAACAGCCAGCGGTGGTGTAGGTAATATGGATGATGTAAAACAACTGAAAGAGATAGGTTGTTCCGGAGTAATCATTGGTAAAGCTATTTACGAGAATCTGGTAACATTGGAACAACTCATTATTCATAACTCATAATTCATATTTTAAAACATTGCTTACAAAAAGAATCATACCCTGCCTGGATATTAAAGATGGCCGCACGGTCAAAGGAATAAATTTTGAAAGCATCCGTGATGCCGGTGATCCGGTAGAACTGGCGATGCTGTATTCCCAACAAGGGGCCGATGAACTGGTTTTTCTGGATATAACGGCAACTGTTGAAAAAAGGAAAACACTGGTTGAGCTGGTGAAAAGGATTGCGGCCAACATCAATATACCTTTTACGGTGGGTGGAGGAATCAGTTCGGTTGATGATGTGACTGTTCTTTTGCAAAACGGAGCCGATAAAATCTCTGTAAATACAGCAGCGTATAAAAATCCGGAATTGATAAAAGACCTGGCAAATGTTTTTGGCAGTCAATGTGTGGTTTTGGCTATCGATACAAAGAAAGAAGCAGATGGTGAATGGTACGTGTATTTACATGGCGGCAGAACAAAAACAGCAACCAAAACAACAGACTGGGCAAAGCAGGCAGTTGATGCAGGTGCCGGCGAAATATTATTGACCAGCATGAATAATGACGGTACAAAGAATGGATTTGCGCTGGATATTACTGCAGCATTATCCGGTTCTTTAAGGGTGCCGGTCATTGCGTCAGGGGGCGCAGGAACATGTGCTCATTTTAAAGAAGTATTTGAAACAGCTCATGCTGATGCAGCTTTGGCAGCCAGCATTTTTCATTATAAGGAAATTGAAATTCCAGCATTAAAACAATATTTATTTCAGCAAAAAATACCGGTAAGATTATGAAAGTAAATTTTAAAAAATATTCCAATGGGCTTGTGCCCGCAGTTATTCAGGATGCTGAAACTGAGAAAGTATTGATGCTTGGCTTTATGAATGAATCAGCACTAAATAAAACAAATGAATTGCAACAGGTTACTTTTTTCAGCCGCAGTAAAAACCGTTTGTGGACAAAGGGAGAAGAAAGCGGTAATTATCTTTTTGTAAAAGAAATTAAAGTTGATTGCGATCAGGATACCTTATTGATAAAAGTAAATCCTGCAGGTCCTGTTTGTCATACAGGTGCAGATACCTGCTGGAATGAAAAAAATGTGTCTGATAATTTTTTAGAAAAGCTTGAAAATATAATTGCAGAAAGAAAAAATAATCCGGACGAAAAATCTTACACCAGTTCGTTATTTGAAAAAGGCATAAATAAAATTGCACAAAAAGTAGGTGAGGAAGCGGTTGAACTGATAATAGAAGCAAAGGATGACCAGGTAGATTTGTTTAAGGGAGAAGCTGCCGATCTTTTATTTCATTATCTGATACTGTTGCAGGCAAAGGGTTTTAAGCTGAATGATATTATCAAAGTATTGGAAAGCAGGCATGCGATGTGATGACATGAAGCAGGATTTAACTGAGTTAGTGTACAAATTGACGCAAAGACCAAAAGGAAATGTTTTCTATAAAATATTTGCAGGGATGCGAATAAAAATATTAACTTTCAAAAAATAAGCTGTATGAAAAAAAATATTCTCTCATCATTCTTACCTGTACTTTTATTTTCAATACTTCTGATAAGCTGCAATGAAAAAAAGGATAAAGAACCTGTTGTAGAAGCAACTTCCAGTCATCCTGCCTGGAGTGCACAAAGTAATATTTATGAAATAAACCTCAGGCAATTTACTAAGGAAGGAACCATCACAGCATTTGAAAAAGCATTGCCAAGATTAAAAGATATGGGTGTAGAGGTTTTGTGGTTCATGCCCATAACACCCATAGGTGTGGAGGGAAGAAAGATGACCGAAAAAGACCTGGGCAGTTATTATGCAGTAAAGGATTATAAAGGATTCAATTCTGAGTTTGGTACCATGGATGACTGGAAAGCTTTTGTAAAGCATGCACACGAAATGGGCTTTAAAGTGATTACCGATTGGGTTGCCAATCACAGCGCACCCGATAATCATTGGATGAAAGCACATCCTGATTTTTATGCAAAAGATTCTTTGGGAAAATATATTGCGCCTTACGACTGGACCGATGTTCGCAAATTGAATTATGCAAATAAAGAATTACGCGACAGTATGATTGATGCCATGAAATTCTGGGTAACTGAAACCGGTATTGATGGATTTCGTTGTGATGTGGCTGATGATGTGCCAATGGATTTCTGGAAGGAATGTATTACTGAGCTGAGAAAAAGCAAACATGTTTTTATGCTGGCCGAAGGAAAGAAACTGGAATTATATGATGCCGGCTTTGATGAGACCTATGCGTGGGATATTATGGTTGCTATGACAGAATTGTATGCCGGTAAAAAAACGGTGGTGCAGTTTGATTCGCTTATCAATGCAGATAATTTGAATTACCCCAAAAATGCTTACCGCATGTTCTTTACCACCAACCATGATGAGAACAGCTGGAATGGTACTGAATTTGAAAAGTATGGAGATGCGTATAAAACGTTTGCTGTGTTTTCTCAAACCATGTACCAGAGTGTGCCGCTTATTTACAACGGGCAGGAAGATATGAATAAAAAGCGCCTTAAATTCTTTGTAAAAGATACAATACCCTGGGAAGGCGAAATGGATATGGCTCCTTTTTATAAGACCTTGCTTAGTCTTCGTAAATCCAATGCAGCATTGGCCGCGGATGCTTCATATAAAAAATTAGTAAGTACTGCCGATAGTTCAATCTTTGCTTATCTGCGGGAGAAAGACGGCCACAAAGTGGCAGTGATTCTTAACTTGTCAAAACAACCACAAAAGTTCAGCATTAAAGATGCATCCATTGCCGGTGAGCCACTGAATCTTTTCCTGGGTACAAAAGAAAAAGTAGATACCGCTCATCAGTTTAGTATTGAACAGTGGGGCTATATTGTTTACGATTACAAATAAAAGCAGCTCAATCTTTTAAGCAATTACCAGAATAATTTTTGTCGGGTAATTATTTATTGTATTTTTAGCAAAGTGTATTTTTTACACAATTGCTTCATTTACAAAAACGATTGCTATGTCTGAAATTGCTCAATGGGAAAAGCCCAAACTAAGTCTTTCACAGATCATAAATATGAGTGTTGGTTTCTTTGGAATCCAGTTTGGCTGGGATTTACAAAGGGCTAATATGGGGCCTATCTATGAACATCTTCATGCCAATGCGGATGAAATCCCTTTTCTTTTCCTGGCAGCGCCATTAACAGGTTTGCTGGTTCAGCCAATAATCGGATACATGAGTGACCGCACCTGGCATCCGAAATTTGGAAGAAGGCGGCCTTATTTTTTGATTGGCGCAATTTTCAGCACCATCGCTCTTGTGTTTATGCCACACAGCAGTGTGCTTTGGATGGCAGCGGGTTTGCTCTGGATCATGGATGTTTTTGGTAATGTAGCTATGGAGCCTTTCAGGGCATTTGTTGCCGACAAACTGAATGAGAAACAACGTACACAAGGGTTTGTTATGCAAAGCCTGATGATAGGTTTAGGAGGGAGTATTGCATCGGCCCTGCCTTATATGATGACCAACTGGCTTGGCTTTAGTTCAACTGCAGCAAGTGGTGTAATTCCCGATAATGTAAAATGGAGTTTTTACATTGGAGCATTCTTCTTTTTAGCTGCAGTTTTATATACTGTGTTTACGTCAAAAGAATACCCGCCACCTGACCTTGGATTTAAAGACAAAGTACAGGAATCTAACCGGGGTTTTGGCGGTGGGATAAAAGAGATATTACATGCCATCGCAAACATGCCTAAAAAAATGAAAATACTTTCATTGGTTCAGTTCTTTACCTGGCCTGGTTTGTTTTTAATGTGGTTTTATTATAACACGGCTGTGGCCCGAAATATATTTCATGCAACCAGCGAAACGGATCCTTTATATGGTGAAGGAACAAACTTTGGAGGCCTTACTCTGGCTTTTTACAATGTTGTCACATTTGCATTTGCTTTTGTGCTTCCATCCATCGCCAATAAACTGGGCAGAAAATTAACGCATAGCATTTGCTTATTGTGCGGAGCGATTGGTTTAATAAGTGTGGCATTTGTTGAAAATAAATATATGCTGTATGGCTGTATGACGGGTGTAGGTATAGCCTGGGCAAGTATCCTGTCGATGCCTTATGCCATGTTAAGTGGTGTTTTGCCTGAAAATAAGGTTGGCGTTTATATGGGCATTTTTAATTTTTTCATTGTGCTTCCCGAGATCATTGCTTCACTTGGCTTTGGCTGGGTAATGAAAAACGTATTGAACAACGACAGGCTTGCAGCTGTACAAATTGGCGGTGTACTGATGATAATTGCTGCATTACTTTGTTATTTTTTATTAAAGGAAAAAGATTAGGTATGAAAAAGATTTTGCTTTCATTTTTTGCAGTACTGTTTATTGTTACTGCTTTTGCGCAGGAAAAATATAACTGCTATCCCACCCATTGGTGGGCCGGCATGAAATGGAATAAGCTGCAGATAATGGTACATGGAAAAATGTTGCCGGTAATTTTCCCATGATAAAAATGGGGCCGGATGGTGTTAAACTGGCAACAGGAGTAAGGCTTACTAAAATTAACCGGGTAGAAAATCCAAATTATATTTTTCTTGACCTGGTTATTGATGCAAATGCAAAACCCGGAAAATTCAGTTTCCCTTTTGTAAAAAATATGGAACTGTCTTATGAATTAAAAGCCCGCCGTACCGGTAATGGATCAACATTTGCACAGGGCGTTACTTCAAAAGATTTTATGTACCTCATCATGCCCGATCGTTTCAGCAACGGCGATGAAAGCAATGACCGGGTGCCCGGAATGCGGGATCAGACCTTAAACAGGGATACCGTTTTTAACCGCCATGGTGGCGATTTAAAAGGCATTGCCAATAAACTGGATTACCTCCAATCGCTTGGTGTTACAGCATTGTGGCTTAACCCGGTAATTGAAAATGATATGGATAACCGTACAGAACACGGATATGCTTTTACCAATCATTACAAAGTAGATCCCCGGCTTGGCGGCGATAAAGCTTACCATGAACTGGTTGATGCAACGCATAAAAAAGGAATGAAAGTTATCCAGGATGCTGTTTACAACCATGTTGGCATTTATCACCACACGGTAACAGATGCACCCATGAAAGACTGGCTGCATCAATGGCCGTCTTATACGCAAACGAGTTATAAAGATCAAACCCTTTTTGATCCTTACGCAAGCAAAGCCGATTATAAAGTAATGGCAGATGGCTGGTTTGTAACGCTGATGCCCGATCTGAACCAGGGCAATCCTTATGTTGCCAATTTTTTAATTCAGCATGCTTTGTGGACGGTTGAAGAATTTGGTATTGACGGATGGAGGATTGACACGTATGCATACAATGACCTGCCTTTTATGAACCGCTGCAACAAAGCGCTGGAAGATGAGTATCCAAAAATTACTTTGTTTGGCGAAACATGGGTACACGGTGTACCCAACCAAAGTTATTTTGTACAAAACAATTATAATATTCCTTTTAAAAGCAACCTGCAGGCTGCTACCGATTTTCAAACATTGTGGGGTATCAGCGATGCCATGACCAAAGATTTTGGCTGGACAGATGGCGTGAATAAATTATACACGGTACTGGCCCAGGATTATGTGTACAAAGACCCGATGCGTAATGTGATTTTTTTAGATAATCATGATATGGCAAGGTTTTATACAGTGGTTAATGAAGATGTAGAAAAATATAAAACGGCTGTTAACTGGTTGCTTACCTGCAGGGGAGTGCCGCAGTTCTATTATGGTGGAGAGGTAGGAATGACGGGAACTACAAGCCCCAATGATGGTTATGTACGGCAGGATTTTTTAGGTGGATGGAAAGAGGACAAGGTTGATAAATTTACTGCCAATGGCCGCAATGCAAAAGAAAATGAGATATGGAATCATATTTCAACACTGGCCAATTATCGAAAAAAATCATCTGCTATCACCAGCGGTAAAATGATGCAGTTTGTACCGCAGGATGGAGTGTACGTTTACTTCAGATACGATGATACGCAAACTGTAATGGTTGTAATGAATACCGCAAAAGAGAATAAAACAATTGCGTTGAAAAGATTTGAAGAAAGAACAAAGGGCTTTTCTAAAATGAAAAATATCAATAGCGGAGCAGTAACGGAGATAAAAGATTTTAGCCTTGATTCATACAGGAGCAACGTGTTTGAACTAATCAGATAATCAGACTGGGTAAATCTTTTTTGGAGAATTGGAATAATGTGTTATTTTTACACATTAAATGCCTGCTACATGAAAAAAATTCTCCTTTCACTCGCTATTCTATGCCTTGTTTTTTCAGTAAATGCCCAACGGTTGTTAAGCTGGACTCCTGAATTTCCGGTAGATAATTCCACTTTAAGTTTTACAGTTGATTGCAATAAAGGCAACCAGGGTCTGTTGAATTTTGAAGGTGGGAACTCAGCTAATGTATATGTGCATGTTGGTGTAATTACCAATTTAAGTACCGGGCCAACTGACTGGAAATATGTAAAATTCACCTGGGGTTCTACAGATCCATTGGCAAATGCTACATCACTTGGTGCAAATAAATACCAGTATACCATTAACAATATCCGTACTTTTTTTGGTGTACCTGCCGGAGAAATCATAAAAAAAGTAACAGTAATTTTCCGAAATGCAACAGGTTCCTTAAAGCAGGTTAATTCGGATGTTAGTGATATGTACCTGCCTGTGTATGGCAGTGCAGAATATGGTGTACGCTTAAATCTTCCACCATTTGAACCCAGGTACATACCATGGGTTGAACCGATAAATGTAGCTGTTGGCGGCAGTATCAGCATAACTGGTGTTGCATCTGCAAATTCAAACCTTACTTTAAAACTGGATGGTACTAACATTAACACTGCCGCCAATGCCAATACCATTTCTGCCAATCCAACCATTGCAACAGCCTGTACACACCAGGTATTCCTGGAAGGAAATAATGGTTCAACAACTGTAAAAGATTCATTCAGTTTTTATATTGCCCCTGCAACCAATGTGGCGCCATTGCCATCGGGTGTCATTGAAGGGTTAAACTATAATCCAAACAACACGGCTGTCACATTGGTTTTGTTTGCACCTGGTAAAAACAACGTGGTTGCCATTGGTGATTTTTCAGGCTGGGCCAATCAATGTACTTACCAGATGAATAAAACACCCGATGGAAATTATTTCTGGATAACATTAACAGGACTTACGCCCGGCCAGGAATATGGCTATCAGTATTTAGTTGACAATACCATCAGAACTGCAGATCCATACACACAAAAAGTATTGGATCCGGATGATCAGTTCATCAATGCAACAACTTATCCAGGCCTTAAACCTTATCCTACAGGTTTAACAACCGGACAAGTTGGTATTATACAAACAGCAGAACCGCAATATAACTGGCAGGTAAATAATTTTGTTAAGCCAGATAAGAAAAACCTGGTGGTGTACGAATTACTGATCAGGGATTTTACAGCAGAACACAGTTATCAATCTTTGATTGACTCTTTGCTTTATTTAAAAAATATCGGCATCAATGCCATTGAATTAATGCCCATCAATGAGTTTGACGGAAATGAAAGCTGGGGCTATAATCCATCTTTTTATTTTGCACCCGATAAATATTATGGTACAAAAAATAAGCTGAAAGAATTTATTGATAAATGCCACCAGAACGGTATTGCAGTGATACTGGATGTTGTTTATAATCATTGTACCGGTAACGCACCACAGGCAAAAATGTATTGGGATGCAGCTAACAACAGGCCTGCACCTAATAATCCATGGTTAAATCCTACTGCCCCGCATGCATATGCTTTCTTTAACGACTTTAATCATACTTCAACAGCAACACAATACCTGACTCAGCGTTCATTAAATCACTGGCTGTCGGAATACAAAATAGACGGATACCGTTTTGATCTTGCCAAAGGATTTACGCAAACATCCAGCAATACCACTACCATTGAAAATTATGATGCAAGCAGGGTTGCCAATTTAAAGAGATATTATGATGGTACACTTCCTACATACCCGGGTACTTATATGATCTTGGAATTTTTAGGAACACTGCCAAGCCAGGAAGAACAGGAATATGCAGCACACGGTTTTATGTTATGGGGTAACAGCAATTTTACCTACAACCAATGTACCATGGGTTTTGTGGCTACTTCAGATATTTCTGCTATTTCATACAACAGTCCGCAACGTGGATTTAATAATCCTGCGGTGATGGGATATATGGAAAGCCATGATGAAGAACGCAACATGTATAAGAATATAACATTTGGTAATTCTGCCGGCAGTTATAATGTGCGTAATCTGAATACTGCACTGGCCAGGGTGGAGGCTGCTGCTACTGTTTTCTTTACAGTACCCGGCCCTAAAATGATCTGGCAGTTTGGAGAAAGAGGTTATGATATACCGCTTACTTTCGGCGGATCGAATGTAGCAAACAAACCCCCGCATTGGGAGTATATGCTGGTACCGGAAAGGGTGCATTTATACAACACTTACAAAAGTATTATACAATTACGCTTAAGCAATCCGGCTGTTTTTAATAACACTAGTTTTACGTATGATTTTAACAGCGGATTGGTAAAAGTTTTTCAAATTGCCGATCCGAATGCTGCTGGCAAAAAAGTAACGGTTGTTGCCAATTTTGATGTGGTGGCACAAACCAAAACTGTTACTTTTCAATCAGCCGGCGATTGGACAAATTATATCAGCAATGGTACAGGCACCGCTTTAAATGGTATTACCGGAAGTAATTTTAATTTAACTGCAACATCGCAAAGTATAACACTTCAGCCAGGTGAGTATCATATTTATGTAAGTGTACCTGCATGTGCTACTGCATTGCCTGCTGCAACAAGCCCGGTAAACTATTGCCAGAATGCAACAGCATCGCCCTTGCAGGCAACTGGTACAAACTTACTATGGTACACCACCGCTACAGGCGGTACGGGCAGTCCTACGGCACCAACACCATCTACTACAACCATTGGCAGTACAACTTATTATGTAACGCAAACTATTGGAAGCTGCGAAAGTGCACGTTTGCCAATTGTTGTAAATGTTACCGCAAATACACCTGCGCCAACCGTAACCAGCCCGGTTAATTATTGCCAGAATGGGGCAGCTGTTCAACTTACTGCAACGGGTACCAGTTTATTGTGGTACACAACTGCTACCGGTGGTACAGGTAGTTCAACAGCACCAACACCCTCAACAACAACAATCGGTAGTATATCATATTATGTAAGTCAAACGCAGAGTTGTGGCGAAAGTCCCAGGGCAGTAATTGTTGTAAATGTATCGGCAGTTCCTGCTGCGCCTGGTGTTACCAGTCCATTAACTTATTGTCAGAATGTTACAGCACCTGCTTTAACAGCAACCGGCACTAACCTGTTATGGTATACAGTTGCTACCGGTGGTACGGGTAACGCAACACCACCAATACCATCCACAGCAACAGCGGGCAGCACTGCCTGGTATGTAAGTCAATCTAATAATGGTTGCGAAAGCCCGCGTGCTTCAATAACAGTAAATGTAAATGCTGCACCAGGTATACCCACCGTTACAACACCGGTTACTTATTGTCAAAATGCAGCTGCTGTTCCTTTAACAGCAACCGGAACAGCGTTATTATGGTACACCACTGCAACAGGCGGAACAGGTGTTGCTACTGCACCAACACCATCAACTGCAACAGCAGGAAGCACTAATTATTATGTAACACAAACAATAAGTGGATGCGAAAGTCAAAGAGCTGTTATTGCTGTTAACATTACCGGTTTACCTGCAGCGCCAACCGCAACCACTCCGGTAACTTATTGCCAGAACGTTACTGCCACAGCATTAACTGCAACCGGTACAAATCTTACATGGTACACTACAGCAACAGGCGGTACTGGCAGTGCCACTGCACCCACGCCAATAACAACCACAGCAGGCAGCACCAGTTATTATGTTAGTCAGACAAATAACTGTGGCGAAGGGCCAAGAGCAGCAATAAATGTAAATGTAACTGCAACTCCAGCTGCACCAACAGGCCTGAATGTTACAGGCATCACAACCAATTCAGCGGTACTTAACTGGAATGTTACTGCCGGAAATTTTTATTCGGTCGATTACAGGGTTTCGGGTTCCGGAGCCTGGGTAACTGCTGCAGCATCAATTACTGCCGGTTCTGTTTCAGTATCAAACCTCACACAATCCACTTTTTATGATTGGAGGGTGAATGCAAACTGTGCCGCAACACCAGCAAATAATTATGCAACAGCACAGTTTAGTACGTTAGCACACAATAACCAGATAACGAATTTAAAAAATGGTTACGGAATAAAAATATCTCCAAATCCGGTAACAGGCAATGCGCTGATTGATTACATCATAGCTGATAATGGAAGAGTAAGCATTGAAGTATTTAATCCGCAGGGACAAAGAGTACAAACACTTTTAAATACCAGCCAGATTAGAGGTCAATATCAGATATCCGTTACAAGTCAGCTAAGCATGCTTGCAAAAGGAGTTTATATACTTGAATTGAAGCAGCATGGCAGAGGCAATGTGGTGAAATTTGTAAAATATTAATAACGTAATTTTTTAGAAATGCATATGAGTAAATCCAGTCACACCAGCCAGGCACAAACAATCAAATCCTTATCAGCCATTCAATCAGAAGTTGAAAGCATCAACCGGATTGCTTTATCAGTTGACTGCGTAATTTTTGGATTTGATGAGAATAAACTGAAAGTGCTGTTAATAAGAAGTGATCTGAAAAAATTTCAGGGCAAATGGTCCTTATTGGGAGACCTCGTTGATCCTCGTGAAGAGCTTGATGAAGCGGCAAGCCGCATTTTAAAACAACGTACCGGCCTTGATGATGTTTATATGGAGCAGGTTAAAACCTTTGGTAGTTTACACAGGCATCCGGCAGGCAGGGTAGTAACCGTAGTTTATTATTCATTGATCAATATCCAGAATCATAAACTAAAAATACTCGATAACGAGCTTCACTGGCATGATGTTTCTGAAATTGAGGATCTGGCATTTGATCACAAGCAAATCCTGGATTGCAGTTATGAACAGCTGCAAAGACGTGTGCAGGAGCATCCACTGGCATTCAGCCTGCTGCCCAAAAAATTCTCTCTGCGTGAACTGCAGAATGTGTATGAAGCGATATTAAATATCAAAATGGACAGGCGGAATTTCCGTAAGAAATTCTTTGCCATGGACTTTTTGGTAGATATAGATGAAATGGAGCAGGATGTTCCGCACAGGCCGGGCAAACTGTATAATTTCAATTATAATAAATACGAAAAGAAAAAGAAAAAATGGGTAGGGATTGATTTTTAAACCCCGTTTGGAAAAAACTGATTAACAAGGGTTTACAAAATGGGTGTTTAGCGTTTCAGTTTTTTTATCCAATTTTTTTTAACAAATAATTGTAGGTTCAAAAAAAGTGCTAAATTGTGTACTTTATACACATTCTATTTGTGTATTTTGTACATATTCATTTTTTGGTTATGTACAATGTTTAGAATTCGATTGCAAATTTTTAAAAACGAAAAGCTTGTTTTATGAGAAAGATCTTCAAAAAACTAATGTTGGCCTCCGTCATGTTCTTTCTGACTTTGGCAGCATTTTCTCAAAATGCAGTTACCGGAAAAGTAACTGATTCAAAAGACGGAACTCCGGTTTCCGGGGCAACCATAACTTTAAAAGGAACAAAAACTGCCACGCAATCCGCGGCAGATGGTTCATTCAAAATCAATGCAACTCCAACAGGTGTTTTGGTAATTTCCTCTGTAGGCTTTGCCCAGCAGGAAGTAAGTCTTGCCGGTAAATCTGTTGTTGATGTTAGCCTGGTGCAGGTAAACCAGCAACTCAATGAACTGGTTGTGGTTGCGTACGGTACAAAACGAAGAGGCGACTTAACAGGTTCCGTTACCTCTGTATCTGCCAAAGATTTTCAAAAGGGTGTAGTAAACTCTTCTGAACAATTGTTACAAGGGAAAGTAGCCGGCCTGGAAGTAACAACCGGTGGTGGTTCACCTGGTGGTGGAAGCAGGATAAGGATTAGGGGAGGAGCTTCACTAAATGCAAGTAACGATCCGTTGCTTGTTATTGATGGTGTACCGGTTGAAGGAAACGGAATTTCCGGTTCTTCCAATCTTTTAAATACCATAAACCCAAATGATATTGAATCTATTTCGGTTTTAAAAGATGCTTCTGCCACTGCTTTGTATGGTTCAAGGGCATCAAATGGTGTGCTTATTATTACAACTAAAAAAGGAGTAAAAGGAAAAATAAGATACAACTTTAATACACAATTGTCTACAGGTATAGTTGGAAAAACAGTGAAGGTTTTATCAGGTGATGAGGTAAGAGCAATTATTAATGCAGATGGCAATGCTAACTTTTTTAAGGCATTGTTAGGGAGCTGCAAATACCGATTGGCAGAAAGAAATTTACCGTGCAGCTTTTGGCTGGGATAATAATATAAGTGCCAGTGGTGCTATCAAGAATATTCCTTTCAGAGCTTCAATGGGTTATTTAACACAGGATGGTATTTTAAGAACCGATAATTTTAAACGTTTTACGGGTTCACTAAACCTTAGTCCGAAATTTTTAAATGATCATTTAAGTGTAAACCTTGCCCTTAAAGTAAGTAATACAAAAAATAATTTTGCAGACCAGGGAGCAATAGGATCAGCAATCGCCTTTGACCCTACACAATCTGTAAGGTCTTCTAACGGCAAATTTGGCGGATACACAGAATGGCTTGATCCAAACGGAACATTGATGCAACTTGCAACTCGTAATCCAGTAGCGTTACTAAATCAGCGTGACAACAAATCAAATGTTAACCGTTTTATTGGTAACATACAGCTTGATTATAAAATTCACTGGTTTCCCGACCTGCATGTTTTATTTAACTTTGGAATAGATAATGCAAAAGGCAGCGGTAATGATAATATAGACTCTGCTTCTGCAACTAATTACCTTACTGGTGGCCGCAAAACATATTACGAGCAAAAGAAAACCAGTACAATAACTGATATACAGCTTTTTTACGCTAAAGAGCTTAAAAAATTAAATACTAAAGTTGATGTTTTGGTTGGACACAGTTACCAGGATTTTGTCACATTCAGCAGTAGTTTTCCTTCATTCAGTTACAGGGCAATTGCCGATCCTAACAACCCGCAAATGAAAGATACGCTTCCGGGTTCTGCTCTTGGCACAGGTAAACCAGAGTGGCGTTTAGAATCATATTTAGGTAGGGTAAATATTTCTATTGCAAATAAATACCTGATAACAGCTTCGCTTCGCAGAGATGGCAGTTCCAGGTTTTCACAGGATAACAGGATAGGTTATTATCCTGCAATAGCAGCAGCATGGAAATTAAAAGATGATTTCTTTAAAACTGTAAATGTTATAAGTGATCTTAAATTGAGGTTTGGCTGGGGGTCAACCGGTAATCAGGATGGAATTGCTTATTATTCTTATCTGCCTTATTACACCAGAAGTAATTGTTCTGCTCAATACCAATTTGGTAGTACATTCTACAGTTTCTTACGTCCTTCGGCTTATGACCGTACCAGGAAATGGGAAACTACAACCACAACAAATCTTGGCTTCGATTTTGGGTTTCTTAATAACAGGATTTCCGGCTCAGTAGATTATTATTTCAAAAAAACAAAAGACCTTTTAAGTGTTGTTCCTATAGCAGCAGGAGCCAACTTTAATATTGAACTGTATACCAATGTGGGTAATATGGAAAATAAAGGTGTTGAGTTTACACTGAATACTACACCTGTTAAGAAACAAAACCTGCAATGGGATTTTGGTTTCAATTTTACATATAACACCAGAGAAATCACCAACCTCTTAAAACAACAGGATCCTAACTTTAAAGGAATTGAGGTTAGTGGAATATCTGGAGGTACAGGAAATAATATTGGAAGACTGGCAGTAGGTTATAGCCCAAATGTATTTTATGTTTTCAAACAGGTTTACGATCCAACATCAGGTAAACCAGTTGAAGGATTGTATGAAGATCTGAACAGGGATGGTGTAATAGATCAGAGCGACCGTTACTATTATAAGAAGCCAGCTTCTGATATTTTTATCGGTCTTAATACACAGGTAACTTATAAAAAGTATTCTTTGGGTATTGCTGGCCATGCAGCAATCGGTCATACCTTTATAACAATTTCAATTCCAACAACGGTGTGTTAAGGCAAATCAAAAATCCAATCAATTTTATTGGTAATGCATCAGCCAATTACCAGGAAAGTAATTTCTCAAACAACCAGTATTTATCTGATTATTATATAGAGAATGCTTCTTTCTTCAGGCTGGATAATATTAACCTGGGTTATAACTGGGGTAAGATAATGAAAGGGAAAGCCAGTCTGCGTATTGCAGCCAGTGTTCAGAATGTATTTATCATTACTAAATACAAAGGTCTGGATCCTGAGAATGCAAATGATAGTGGAGTAGATAATAATATTTACCCAAGGCCACGTACTTTTTCTTTAGGCTTTAATTTAGATTTTTAATTTAAAAAACAACGATTGATATGAAAAATAAATCATTAAAATACTTAGCAGGCATATTGGTTGCAACAATTGTTGTAAGCTCATGTGCAAAAAAACTGGATCTGTTTCCGGTTAATGACCTGACGCCGGAAAAAACCTTTTCAACGGCAGCAGGTTACAAAAGTGTACTGGCAAAAATTTACGGTACACTGGCAATTACCGGTAACTCTGGCCCCGCAGGTAACCCGGATATAAGCGGAGGACTGGATGAAGGTTCACAGGTAGCTTTTATCCGTATGTTGTTTAACTGCCAGGAATTACCAACCGATGAGGCAGTTGTTGCATGGAACGATCAAACCATCAAGGATTTTCACAATTTAAAATTTACAAGTGCAGATCCTTTTCTTAAAGGAATTTATGCAAGGCCTATCTATAATATCACCCTGATCAATGAGTACATCAGGGAAAGTACAGATGCAAAACTGGCTGAAAGAGGAATTGGCGGAACAGAAGCTGCAGATATTAAAAATTCAGTTGCTGAAGTCCGTTTTCTGAGAGCATATAATTATTGGGTAATGATGGACCTTTTTGGAAAATCAACTTTTATTACTGAAGATGATCTGATTGGCACAGCATTACCAAAAGAAATCAGCCGTGCTGACCTGTTTCTTTACATTGAAAAAGAATTAAAAGCCATTGATGGTCTGCTTGCTCCGGTAAAAACAATTGAATATGGAAGAGTTGACCAGGGAGCAGCCTGGGCTTTGCTGGCACGTATTTACCTGAATGCCGGTACTTATACAGGAACTGCCAGGTATACAGATGCTGTTACGTATTCAAAGAAAGTAATTGGAGCACCCTATACATTGTATACTGGATATCCAAAAGTATTTATGGCTGATAACGATAAAGCAAAAGATGAATTTATGTTTGCTGTTAATTGTGATGGTTTACGTACTCAGGCTTTTGGTAATACTACGTTTTTTGTGCATGCAGCCTGCGGCGATGAAGGAACTGAATATGGCGTAGGCGGGGGTTGGTATGGTTACAGGTCTACTTCAGCTTTTGTAAGCCTTTTTCCTGATCCTACTGGGGGTACTGATAAAAGAGCCATGTTCACCACATCTAAATATGGTACAAGTCCTGCGCAGCTAACGATTACTGACATTAGTAATTTTGACCAGGGACCACACGTTAAAAAATATGTGAATCTTCGTTCAGATGGTGCTCCGGCATCTGATGGAACCAAAACTTTTGCAGATGTTGATTTTCCTGCATTTCGTTTGTCAGAAATGTATCTAATTTATGCTGAGGCAGTTTTGCGTGGCGGTACCGGCGGAGATGCAGCAACTGCATTGGGTTATATTAATAACATTCGTACCAGAGCTTATGGAAATGCGTCTGGGAATATTACTGCCGGTCAATTAAATCTTCAGTTCATTTTAGATGAAAGAGGAAGAGAATTATATTGGGAGGGGCATCGCCGGACCGATTTAATACGATATGGATTGTTAACAACGGGTACTTACCTGTGGCCATGGAAAGGTGGCGTATCATCGGGTACCGCTGTGGATTCAAAATACAATCTGTTTCCAATACCGGCTTCAAATATTGTAGCCAATCCTAACTTAACTCAAAACACAGGGTATTAATAAAAAATAATAAAAACTGTTTTATATGAAAAAGTTTATAAAATTAATATTGGGTACTGTCTTTACAGCGGCGATCATGTTATCCTGCAAAAAAGATGAGAACCAGGTTTTTTTCCAGGGTGGTACTAACCCCGTTTTTTCAGCATCTTCTACAACTGCATTGGTACTGCTGAAGGACAATAAGGATAAACCGGCCATAACATTTAGCTGGACCAATCCAAACTACCAGTTTAATACCGGTAACAGCTCACAGGACGTAACTTATATTTTGCAGGTTGATACTGCCGGTGCTAATTTTACCAACCCTAAATTACAGGAGCGTTCAATCAGTAATGATTTAAGTGTAACACTTACTGTAAAAGAACTAAATACCTTTTTGACTAAAATGGAACTGCAGTCTGGAGTAGCCCATAATATGGAGTTCAGAATTAAATCAACTTTGTTAAACGGAACGGTGCCCCTTTATTCCAATGTGCTTAAAATAAGCGTTAATAATTATCTTGATTTTGTGGTTGAACCACCAGGGACCGACAATCCTGTTCCTTTTCAGTATGCTGATGGTAATCTATGGATCGTAGGCGATGCAGTAGCATCAGGCTGGAGCAATCCTCTGCCTGCACCTTATGATAATTCTCAGAAATTTTCAAGAGCAGCAGGAATAACTGATGTATTGCATTACCAGGCTAACATTACTTTTAATGCTACCGGTGGTTATAAGTTAATTCAAACACAGGGAGTTTGGGCTACTCAATACCATGCTATGGATGGTACAGCCAAACTTTCCGGCGACTTTGAGAAAAAGGACAGTGATCCACAGTTTCCTACTCCCGGAGCCGGTTTATATAAAGTTGAAATTAATTTTCAAACCGGAACATACAAGTTGACTAAATTATAAGTAAACAAGATTGCAACAATGCTAATTAAAATAATTTTTATGAAACAAATTTCAAAACTTATCCTGGCCTCAATGGCGTTCATGGTAGTTTTCTCAGCCTGTAACAAAACAGATAATCTTACCAAGGTTGATGCATTGCCGGTATATCAATTGGGAGTGTCTCCTGTATTAGCCAGCTCGGTTGCTACAGTAGCTCCAACAATTGCAGATTCAAACAATGCCATTATTAATTTTACCTGGACAAATCCTAAATATTCCAACGACTCTTCCACAACGCGTTATATTTTAGAAATAGATTCTACAGGTAAAAATTTTACCAATAAGAATTCTAAAACTGTTATTGGTGCTTTAAATACTGCTCTTACAGGAAGAGAGTTAAATGGTATGCTCCTTAATCTTGGATTTAAACTGGGGATTTCACAATCAATTGATGTAAGGCTTATTTCTTCTTATAACAACAATAACGAAAGGTATACCAGTAACGTTTTAAAAATAATGGCCACACCTTTTCCTGATCCTGCAGTTTTGGTATCGGCCAATGCTGCTGTAACTGTTACACTGCCCAATGCAGCATTGCTGTCCAATACTTTTTCGTGGACAACAGCCTTCAAGAATTACTCAGGACCTATCACTTACTTTTTGCAATACGATTCTGCAACCAAAAATTTTGCAAACATCAAAGAGCTACCTGTTAATTCGGCCTTTTTTACTAAAGCATTAAACCAGGATACTATGAATTTAACGGCTTTAAATTCAGGCATTCCCGGTGGTAATACCGGTAAAGTTGAATATAGAATTAAAGCTGTAACAGCTTTGGGAGCTATTTCATATTCTAATACAGTAAGTGTAACTATTACAAGTTATGTTCCTATTCTGAGGGTTTATCTGCCTGGTGGCTACCAAAGTTCTACCGGTAATGGTAATGACTGGGATCCGCCAACAGCTCCTGAATTAATCAGGGATTTGCGTGCAGGTGTGTTTAATAAAATGTATTATATCTACCTTTTCTTACCTGCCAATGCCGAGTTTAAAATTACTATTGGCCGTAGCTGGAATATAAATTATGGCGGTTCTGGCGGTGTTTTATCAGGCGGTGGTGCAAACCTGTCAGTACCAACTGCCGGGTTTTACAGAATTTCTGTTAACATCAGTACACTGCAGTATAATATTACTACAGGCCGTATGGGCTTTGTAGGTGGCGCTACCGGTGCAAATTGGGATCCGCCAAGTGTTTTCCCTAATTACGCTTTAGGCAATTCCGGAACAAATCTTTTTGTGGGTTTAACTACTTTTACAACCGGTGGTTGGAAATTAATTGACAATAATCAATGGGATAACGGAAGCCAGACAGTTTCTGAAACCAGAAGCTATGGGTCAAATGGTGGAAGTGGAAGTACAATGGGCGTGAATGGTCCTAACTTTCCGGATATTACTACAGCCGGCCGTTACAGGTTAATCTGGGATGGTCGTGATGTTGATAACATTAAATATGAAATGAGTCCTGGTACCGAAATGAGGGTAGTTGGTAATGGTATGACGGGAGTTCCTGATTGGAATCCGGGTGCATCACCTCAAATGGTTTATGGCGGAAATGGCATCTGGACTATTACATTACCATTAGATGCCAATGAAGAAATTAAATTTCTTGCCGGTAACGATTGGGGTGCTTTTGATTATGAAGATAACAGCGGACAAAACCAGACTGTTGGTACACCTAAAAAAATTCAATGGGCAGGTGGGCCTAATTTTAAAACGCCAACCACAGCAGGTACTTACACAATTACGCTTAATGAAAACCTGCAAACAGTTACGATTAACTAAGCAGTTGTTTATAATCTAATAAAAATGCCGCCTTTTACAGGCGGCATTTTTATGTAGTAGATTTTTATTTACCTGTTTGAAAACTTATAACTTGTTGTTTGCCTGTATGCTTTTCCCGGCCTTAAAATGGTATTTGGAAAAGAAGGCTCGTTGGGACTGTTGGGATAATGCTGTGCCTCCAGGCAAAGCCCGGCATATTGAATAAAAGAAGACCTGATGTTGTTGCTTTCATTATCAAAGTGAAGTGCATTGCCAGAATATAACTGTACTGCAGGTTCTGTGGTAAACATTTCCATAAAACGACCGCTTACCGGATCAAATAATTCGGCAGCTTTACCATTGTTGCTGTTCAATATCATGTTATGATCATAGCCTCCTGCCAGTTTAATATCTTTTCCTACCGTTTTGGCATGTCTAAAATCCATGGGTGTATTTTCTAAAAATAACAATTGACCGGTGGGTACTAAATTTTCATCAGCTTCAGTGTATTGGTTTGCGAAGATGCTTAACTCATGATTCAAAATCGTGGGTTCTTTTCCTGCCGATAAATTAAAATAACAATGATTGGTTAGATTAACCGGTGTTGGTTTATCCGTGTTTGCCGTGTAATCCATAATTAACTCATTATCGGAACTGAGTTTGTAAATCAATTCAATATTTACATTGCCGGGAAAACCTTCTTCACCATCTTTACTTAGGTAGGTAAGTTTTAAACTGCTGTCATCCAGTTCTTCAATATTCCACCAAACTTTGTCGAAACCTTTAATGCCACCATGCAGACAGAAATTTTGATGATTGCTTTTCAGCGGATATGTTGTTCCGTCTAATATAAATGCAGCATTGGCAATGCGGTTAGCATACCGGCCAACGGCGCATCCATGAAATTGATGTCCATTTTGTATATAACCATCAAGGGTATCAAACCCAAGTATTACATTACCATCAACCTCTTCTTTATCGGGAGTAATAATCCGGGTGATAGTAGCTCCGTAATTGATAACCGTAACCTGCATGCCCGTTTCATTGCTGATGGTAAATGCAGTAACATCTTTGTTTTCAAAATTGCCAAAGTGTTTTTTAGTAATGCTTTTTTTCATTTCAGGTATTTTATTTTTTACATTTTGCAGGTTCCGTTTTCTACCGAAACGGGGTAAACTGATAATGGAAGGTTCATTTCTTTTAGATAGGCAGTACTGATCTGTTCAACCAGTTTTTCAACAGCATCTGCTCTAACCAAATTAATGGTACATCCGCCAAAGCCGCCGCCAACCATCCTGGCACCAGCTACATCTTCATTATTCTTTACAAAATCTACCAAAAAATCAAGTTCCCTGCAACTTACTTCGTAATCGTATTGCAACCCACGATGCGTTTCAAACATTTTTTTGCCAAGCGCTTTTACATCACCTTTTTTCAGGTCATCGCAGGCGCCCAGTAACCGTTGGTTTTCCTGTACCACATACTTACAACGTTTAAAGATCATTGAGTCAACGCCTGCTACATTATCTTTTAGCATTGCCATACTTACATCTCTTAAACTTTTTACACCCGGGTGATTTTGAGCAATGATGGAAACGCCTTCTTCGCATTGTTTTCGCCTGGTATTGTATTCGGTTGAATCCAGGCTGTGTTTTACATTGGTATTGAACAAAACGATGCTATACCCGGAAAAGCTAATGGGTACATATTCATATTCCAGTGACCGGCAATCAAGTTTGATGGCATGATCTTTTTTGCCAAACATACTTGCAAACTGATCCATGATACCGCAATGAACACCGGCAAAAACATGTTCGGCTTTTTGTGCAAGCTTTACCATCTGCAACCGGCTTACTCCCAATTCAAAAATTGTATTCAATGCAAAAATAACCGCACATTCCACTGCTGCAGAAGAGGAGAGGCCTGCACCAATGGGAATATCGCCGTCAATCACCAGGTTAAAACCACCAATGGTATGGCCCTCCTTTTGTAACTGATCAACCACACCTAAAATATAATTGGGCCATTGTATAGCTGCAGGTTTTATATGTTCAGTATCTGTTGTATAGCTTTCATTAAAATCGCCGGCAAACAGGGTTACCTGGTTATCTGCTCTTTTGGTGATGGCAACATAAATACTTTTATCAATAGCTGCGGGCAAAACAAATCCTTCATTATAGTCTGTGTGTTCGCCCAGTATATTTATTCTGCCTGGCGAGCGGAATACAGTTGGCTGCCCGGCAAATTTTTCAGTGAAAACGGAAGTTATTTTTTCTAACATCAAAATGATTTTAAATGAAGTGCGCTGTTTTATTTCTTTAAATATTTATTACTGATCTCATCGTAAATTAAAAATAACTCATTTGCTTTACCATCTTTGTCAAAAAAACGTTCCCAGGTACTCAATGGTTCCCAGATACAACTTCCTTTACCACGTCCATTGGCAACATTAAATGATAATTCGTTCACTTCTCTTTTTACGTGAGAGTATTCAACCACAATTACATCTTTATTGTACCTGCGTGAAAGATCATCGAGATTGTATTCCAGGTCAGCTAATGTATTATGCCATTTGGGATAATAGGATAAGCCGATCACATCAAACGGAACACCACGGTTGATCATGTTGTCGATAAAGAATTTACTTTCATCATTTTGTCCGCCCAATGCAATATGTAACATGATACCTGTAGATGGCGAAACAGATTTTACGCCCTGTATACCTGCAAAAAATAATTGAGCCAGGTTGTCGAAATTATTTACACTGCCATGTGGCCAAATCATACCGTGGTTGATCTCGTTTCCAACCTGAACCATATCAGGTACAGTGCCCTGGTCTTTTAATGCCTGCATTACCATCCTGGTATAATTATACACAGCCTGTTTTAATTCGCTGATAGATTTACCACGCCATGCTTTGGGCATGTATTGTTGCTGAGGATCGGCCCAGTAATCGCTGTAATGAAAATCGAGTAATAATTTCATGCCGGCATCTTTGGTTCTCTTTGCCATTTGCAAAGTGTGTTGCAGATCGCAAAAACCAAGTTTGGGAGAATAGCCACTGTCACGTGCAGGGTCATTAAAAATACGCAGCCGCACATAATTCAATCCATGCTCTTTTAAAATTTTGATGGCATCTTTTTCTTTTCCATCCAGGTCATAAAATTTCATGCCTTTATTTTCCAGTTCGGGTAAAAAAGAAATATCGGCCCCCAACATCTTATCAACTGGTGTAGCTTTAAAAGGCAGCACCGGAAAAGTATTGTTTGATAATGTAACATCGGTTACCGATGAGTTTTTAATGGTCATGATATCTGTTGAGCCAGTCCATAAACTATCAGTTTTTGCTTCAAAGTGAATCATGGAAGGGCTAATGCCTGATTGTAATATCACCTGGCATTTACCATTAAATAAATGCCGCTGTGCAATGGTATCAAAATATTTATCCTGCTCATGACTGCTGGGGTCACCGTTGCCAACACCAATTATCTTTCCATCGCCCCGTAAAGAAAAACGAATAAGATTATTGGCATCAGGTACTTCACGTCCCTGCCTGTCAATAACACTGATGTTTATTACCGTTGCATCTTTACCATCGGCCAGCATCGTTGTTTTATACGGACTGATGACAACTTCCGCAGGCTTACCGGTTGTTTCAACTTTGGCTTCAAGTTTTTTCCCTTTCTTATAAGCGATTGCTTTCAAAGTACCGGATTCATAATTTACTAACCAGTTTAAATGCCCGTTACGTGGCATATCTTTTTTGCCTAAACTTTTTCCATTTAAAAACAACTCTACATTATCAGCATTGCTGTTCACCCAAACATCAATCGGTTCACCTTCTTTGCCTGCCCAGTTCCAATGCGGCGAAATATGCAATACATCTTTATCCGTCCACCAGGATTGATAGTAGTAATAGATATTTTTTGGAAAACCACAGGCATCCATAATACCAAAATGCGAACTGATATTGGGCCATTGAAACGGTGTGGGTTCGCCACGGTAATCAAGACCCGTCCACACAAAACCACCCAGCCAATAATCATTTGGCCCGGCAAGTTTCCACCAGGTTTCGGCAGTGCTTGCCCACCAGGGCGCAGTAATATCCTGGTCGGGAACATAACCAATAACAGAGTCTTTTACATATTGTCCACGTGTGGTAACTGTGCTGCCCATCTCGGTGCCGATGATGGGTTGATTGGGATGATCTTTGTGATAATCTGCAACGGCAAACTGGCGGTAATTAAAACTGCGAACAGGAATTACCTCGTTGATTCCTTTGAACACATTGGCCACATCAGCAGCATATGTACTTACACGTGTAGGGTCAAGTTCTTTTTGTTTTGCAAGCAGCGATTGTGCAATCAGCTTTCCGGTACTTGTTGTATGTACCCAACCTTCTTCATTACCTATCGACCACATGAAAACAGAAGCACGGCTTCTGTCACGTTTTAACAACCATTCAAAATCCTGCATGTATTGCTGACTGCTGTTGAGCAACCTGTTCTCATCCATCACCAGCATACCAAGACTGTCACAGGCATCCAGCAATTCTTTTGTTGGTGGATTGTGACTGGTGCGATATGCATTGGAACCCATCTGTTTCAATAAAAAGATACGGTAGTACTGCAGGTAATCGGGTAAGGCACTGCCAACACCGGCATGGTCCTGGTGATTGTTGGTGCCTTTTAGTTTTATATATTTTCCGTTAAGGAATACACCTTTGTTTGTTATGTTGACTGTTCTGATACCAAAGCGGATTTTATCTGTATCAATTATTTTTCCGGCTGATTGTACCATGGGAACAACGCGGTATAAATATGGATCTTCCAATGACCAAAGCCTTGGGTTGGTAATTTTTACAGATTGTTTTACTGTTGTTTTTCCATTGATGGCCAATGAAACCGGTTTCGAGATTGTTTCTCCTATTTTAAGCCCATCCCTGTTCGTTATGATGGCAGCAACAGAAACATTTGCAACGTTGTACGATTCATTCTGTAGGGTAGTTTCAACATAAACTGTTGCTATGTTTTTTTGAACATCAGAGTAAACAAATACCGGATTTTCATCAAGATGAATTGTGTTATATTGATTGAGCCATACATGCCGGTAGATACCGGCGCCTTCATAAAACCAGCCTTCGTATTGAGTTGCATCAACCCTTACAACCAGTGTGTTTTCATTTCCATAGTTAAGATAATTGCTGATATCATAAGATGTACCTACATAGCCGCTTTTATTGTTGCCCAGGTAAAATCCATTCACCCAAAAACTGGCATCCCTGAAAACACCATCAAACTGAATCTGAAAGCGCTGGCCGGAATCGGAACGGGCAACAGTAAATTTCTTACGGTACCAGCCAATGCTTGTTTCGGGATAGTAGCCACCCACGGGCTTATAACCATGCGACTGAACATCAAAGCTGGGTGAATTTGCAAAAGGCAATTCTACAGCCCAATCGTGTGGCAGCGAAAGTTTGCGCCAGTTGCTGTCATAGAATTTGGGATCGATGGCTGTTTTTTGAGCAGCGCCTGTCTTGGCAAAAATGGTGGCCATGCTATAATTAAAATCCTTTGCCGGTTCATTGGCATTGCCGAAAGCAAATTTCCATTCATCATCAAAATTTATTTTTTTTCTTTGCTGTGCTTTAGCAACAAAAATGCTGCAGGCCAACAAAAGCGTAAACGAAAAGATAATTTTTGTACAGTTCATAAGTCCGCATTTATCCTGTTAAAATATTAATTAAAAGCATTCAGCGCAATGGTGGGCTTGCCTGCATTATCAAATGCACCAAGTGAGTATCCCTGCCAATTATTGTAAGCCTGGGGTTCCCAGTATAAAACGCCCATCCCTTTATTGTTACTTACTGATTTAACTTTGGTGATAATGTCTGCAATAAATGCATTACAGGCTGCTGGCTGGTCCCAACTCATACCCACTTCACAAACTATAATTTCTGATCCATACCTGGCAACCATATCATTCATGTTGGCTAAGCATTGGCTGTTAAGTGTACTCCAGTTTGCAGTTGTTGGATATAAAGACATTCCTATCACATCCCATACAGCACCATTGGCTTTCAATCCATCCAAATTCCATCTAAACAGGGGATTGTCGTTTCCGCTTGATATATGAACCATTACTTTTGAAGTGGGACTGGCAGCTTTAACTGCATTGTATCCTGCAATAAAAAACTTTGTATAGTTAACCATGTTTACCGATGCTTTTCCTTCGGGCCAAAGCATGCCATCGTTTGTTTCATTACCAACTTGCACCCAATCCGGGGTAATACCACTTGATTTTAATGTATTCATTACGGCAGCTGTGTGATTATAAACTGATGTTTGCAAAGTAGCAACATCCTGTCCTGCCCAGCCTGCCGGTTTTGTTTGATGGCCAGGATCCGCCCAGGTATCGCTGTAATGAAAATCAATCATGATCTTCATGCCAAGTGCTTTTGCACGTAAGGCCTTGGCTACTACATCAGCGGTATTGTTCCAACCTGCAGCAGGGTTTACCCAAACCCTTAACCTGATTGAATTCATTCCAATATTCTTCAATAACTGCATACATTCTGTTTGGGTGCCAACACTGTTGTAAAATTTTACACCGGCATTTTCCATTTCCGTAACCCAACTAACATCTGCTCCTTTAATCAGGCTTGAAGTTGGAACAGGTGTTGGTGTAAGTTGCGTATTTGCATCGCTTTTATTACAGGTTAATCCTGCAATAAATAGTATAAATGCAGCGGCAATAAATTTAAAAGGTATCAGCAATCGTTTTAGCTTTTTCATTTAATTTTTAATTGAGTTTTATGTATTCTTTTTTCTTAAAGAAGAATTCCTGAAAATGGGAATTGGCTCTAAGATTTTATTTACAATGGATGTTTTTGTATTATCTTTTTCTTCGATCAGTTTTAGCATCAGCTGAAAAGCTTCTTTTCCCATATTTACTGTTTGCTGGTCGATGGTAGAAAGGGAAGGCGTGATGTGCTCGCCAAAAGCTTCATTGGCAAAGCCAATGACGCCGAAATCTTCCGGAATTGCAATATGGTTATGCTTTAATTCCTTGAGCGCACCTAATGCAGTAAAATCTTCAACAGCAAAAACTGCATCTGGCGGGTTGGATAATTTTAAAAAATATTGTATTGCATTTCTTCCGGCATCAATGCTTACATCGCCATTAAAAACCAGTTTGGGGTCAAATGATATTCCGTTATCTTTCAATGCAGCTTTATATCCTGTCAATCTTGCTTTAAATATTTTTAAATGTTGTGGCCCCGATATGTGGGCGATTCTTTTATAACCCTGTTCAATAAGGTGTTTTGTAGCCAGGTATCCTCCTCTGTGGTCATCAATTAAAACAGAATCAATTTCAAGTTCATCAGCCGACCTGTCGAAAAAAACAAGCGGCATTTTTGCCTGTTTGGCATTTAAAAAATGTGTGTAATCATTTTTTTCTTTGGCCATCGAAACCATGATGCCGTCGACCCTGGCATTTAATAAGGTTTCTATTCCCTTTTGTTCATGTTCCCATGATTCGTTGGATTGATAGATCAAAACATTGTATCCCTTCTGGTTCGCCATGTTTTCAATCCCGTGAACTACTGAACCGAAGAAATTTATTTCGGCGCTGGGGATAATGACACCAATGATACCTGTTTGTCCCGATCTGAGAGCAGATGCAATTGAGTTTCTTCGGTAATTCAGTTTTTCAGCTGTGCGTAAAACCCTTTTTTTTGTTTTTGTGCTGATGCCCGGGTGGTTATTTAATGCACGGGAAACTGTTGCTGACGTGGTGTTCAGGCTTTTAGCAATATCGGCAATGGTTACATTTAAGCTCAAGTTTATGTAAACGTTTACATAAACTTAGGCATTTATTTTTTACCTGCAAAATAATTGGGTAACAGGCAAATTTTTGAGCAGATAATTCTATTTCTAAGACTTCAGGAATAAAAGTTAAAATAAGTGTGTAAACTGTACACATTAATTTGTAGATTTACCATCTAAAAAGATTGCTATGTATTTTAAAAAAATTGCTTTTGCTGTTATCTTTCTGTCTGCTGCTGCATTTAGTTTGGCCCAAACAAAAACAACAGTAAAATCTCCCAACAAAAATATTGAGCTGAATTTTTGGCTCAATGATAAGGGAGCGCCCATGTATTCAGTTTCGTACAAGAGCAGAGAAGTGTTGCTTCCTTCAGCTATGGGTTTTGAATTAAAACAAACCATGAGTAATGAAGCGTTGCCAGCTTTGAAGGATAACCTTGTTGTTACAAGTTCAACTCAAACAAGTTCAAACACCAAATGGAAACCTGTTTGGGGCGATGTGAAAGAGATAAGTGATAATTACAGTCAACTAAAAGTCAGTCTTTCACAAAAGGGTGACAAGGCCATCAGTTTTAATATTATTTTCAAGGTGTTTGATGATGGCGTTGGTTTCCGGTACGAATTTCCGGAACAGAAAAACCTGGCGCATTTTATTGTATCTGAAGAAAAAACAGAATTTCATTTAGCCGGAGATCATAAGGCTTTCTGGATTCCCGGCGATTTTGACAGCAATGAGTTTAATCCAAATGTAACAAAGCTCAGTGAAGTTAATGGCGAAGATCCTAAGTATGCAGCCAATATTTTTGCACACCAGTTTTTTGATAAGGATGCTGTGCAAACTCCGTTAATGCTGAAAACAAATGATGGCCTGTACATCAATATTCATGAAGCAGCGTTGGTAAACTATCCGGCCATGAACCTGCACATTGATAAATCGAATTTTAATTTGTCATCTGTATTGGTACCTGATGCATTGGGTAACAAAGCCTATTTACAGGCGCCAGCAAAAACGCCCTGGCGTACTATAATCATATCAGATAAAGCAACAGATATGCTTGCTTCACATACTATTTTGAATTTGAATGATCCTTCAGTTATCAAAGATCCATCCTGGATAAAACCAACCAAGTATGTAGGCGTTTGGTGGGAGATGCATGTTGGTAAAGCCACCTGGGATTATGCAGGCAGCCAGAATGCTACAAGTTTTGATGCGGCCGGACTTAAACCTACCGGTAAGCATGGAGCAAATACGGCCAATGTTAAACGTTATATTGACTTTGCTGCAAAACACGGGTTTGCGGGTGTTTTAGTAGAGGGCTGGAATACCGGTTGGGAAGACTGGTTTGGACAATACAAGGAAAATGTTTTTGATTTTGTAACACCCTATCCTGATTTTGATGTGAAGGGATTACACAAATACGCAGCATCAAAAAATGTAAAACTTATTATGCATCACGAAACATCGGCATCGGTAACCAATTACGAACGCCAGATGGATACTGCCTACCGCTTTATGAAAGCCAATGGCTATGATGCTGTAAAGACAGGCTATGTAGGGCATATCATTCCAAGAGGAGAGCATCACGACGGGCAATGGATGGTAAACCATTATGTTCGGGTGGCACAAAAAACAGCCTCATATAAAATTATGCTGGATGCACATGAACCAGTAAGGCCAACAGGCTTAAGCCGTACCTATCCAAACTGGCTTGCCTGCGAAGCTGCACGTGGCATGGAATTTAATGCATGGAGCGAAGGCAACAGGCCTAACCATGATGTGATCTTACCCTTTACCCGTTTTATGGGCGGGCCAATGGATTATACACCTGGTATCTTTCAACTTGATTTAAGTTATTGGGATAAGAATAAAAAGGAAACTATACACACCACCCTGGCAAAGCAACTGGCATTGTATGTAACCATTTGCAGTCCGCTGCAAATGGCTGCCGATCTGCCGGAATCTTATGAAAAGAAAATGGATGCTTTTCAGTTTATAAAAGATGTGGCTGTTGACTGGGACGACAGTAAATACCTGGAAGCCGAGCCGGGTGAATATATTACAGTGGCCCGAAAAGCAAAAGGAAGTAATAACTGGTTTGTTGGCGCCATCACCAATGAAAACAGCCGCAACGCTGATGTGAATCTTGACTTTTTGGATGCCGGAAAAAAATACACGGCTATTATTTATGCCGATGCTGCTGATGCAGATTATCAGAAAAACCCGGCAGCTTACATCATCAGCAAACAGGTGGTTGACAGTAAATCTGTTTTGAATCTGAAACTGGCACCTGGTGGGGGATGTGCTGTAAGTATAATGCCGGTAAAGTAATTGAGGATTTTTTTTTTGAATGTCCTGCAAATTTATTTGCAGGACATTTTTTATTTCCACTTGCATACACATAGCCAACCTTCCTCAAGCTTTTAATTCCACATATTGATATTACTGACACTTTTTTTATTGTGCCATTTAAAATATTTTAAAAAATGGGAATTGCTTGCTGCCCAATAGTAGTACTGCAGATGAAAGGATTGAATATAACTACATTTCCGCTGGAAATATAGTTTTAACAGAACAGGTTCCCAACGATGATGCTACAATGAACTTAAACTGGCATCAAAAAAATAATGTTGTACTTTTAGCCCGATACCACTTTGCAGATTTTCAAATTAACAACGACACAATGAAAAAACTGATTATTTTCTTTTTAATTGCAATTTCAATTTCGGCTCAGGCTCAAAAAATAACCGGATGCGGTTTTAAAGTGCCTCCACGTTCTTTGCTTAAGTCAAATTTTGCTTCGGTTTATGAAGCAAAGACTATTTTAAAGAACATGCTGGATAGTATAAAATGGAAAGAGAATTTCAACGTACGTGAAGAGAATGGTATCCGTAATGCATATGCAACTATTATACGCAATGCCCGCTGGATCATTTACGACAATAATTTTCTGGAAGACATAGATGCTTATGCTGCTACCAAATGGGCTTCCATCAGTGTATTGGCGCATGAAATGGGACATCACTATTATAACCATGTTGTCAGCAACCAGGGAAGTACACCGCCAAAAGAAATTGAAGCCGATGCATTTTCGGGATATGTAATGTATAAGCTTGGTGCCAATCTAAATGAATCGCTTGCTGCTATGAATGCCATAGCAACCGAACAGGCCAGTTCTTCACATCCTGCAAAAAGAGATAGATTAGCTGCCATTACCCGTGGATGGAACACTGCAAAAACCGAAGGGCCAGGTAACACTGGTGGCAATACAAATCCTAACCAGGGAGGTAACTCCGGTGGAAATCCTTCAGGAAACCAGGGGGGTAACTCCGGCGGAAACCCAGGCGGTTCCGGCAATACAAACCTGCCACCTGTTGATGACCCCAGCTGGATAAGTTTGACCATACAAAGTACAAAAACACAAACAGTTCAATTAAGTGATGATGGGAAAATCTATCAGCCTGCCGAAATAAAAGCAGGCGAAGCCTTTTTATTTAGATTTGAAATTTACCAGTTCGGATGGCTTAAGCTTCCATACTTTAATGGTTACAGAACTTATAAACTGATGCATGGTAAAGATTACAGCATACTCTGGAACCGGCGTTCAAAAAACTGGACGTTGGTGGAAGTACCGAATTAAAAATATAAAATCAATAAAAAAAGGTTTGTAGAGATACAGACCTTTTTTTATTTAATGATTCAACGGCCTTTTCTTTATCATACCGCCTTTTGTATCTCTCACGCTGTTCATTACAATAAATGCATCGGGCGTAATTTTTTTAATTTCGGTATTTAGTTTATTCAGTTCAAGCCTGGTAATTACGGTATAAATAATATCCACTTCTTTTGTTTCGCCACGTTTGCCATAGCCACGTTTACCGTTGTAAACAGTTACGCCACGGCCCATAATATGGATGATCATCTCTCTTATTTCTTCGCTGTGCGATGACACAATAGTTACGCCAATGTATTCATCAATACCTTCCACAATAAAGTCAAGGGTTCTTGATGCAGAGAGGTAGGTGATCATAGAATACAGTGCAATTTCCATGGATAAAAAATAAGCAGCTGCCGAAAATATGATAACGTTTATCACAATAACGATATCTCCGATTGTTGTGCCCAGTTTTCGGCTTAAGAATATGGCAAGTACTTCTGTGCCGTCAATAACAGCGCCGCCTCTTACGGCCAGGCCAATGCCTGAGCCTAAAAAGAAGCCACCAAATATAGCAACCAATAAATTATCGTTGGTTACATTTGGAAAGCTAACGGTAGCCAGGCAAAGTGCCAGCCCTGCAATGGCTAATGAAGTTTTAATAGCAAACTGTTTGCCCATTACTATATAGGCAAGTATGATAAAAGGGATGTTTACACAAATGATCAGAATATACAGCGGAATTTTTGTTACAGCTGATATCAACAAAGAAATGCCGGTAGCGCCCCCGTCAATAAAATGGTTGCTGAGCAGGAACCCTTTGAAACCAAACGAAGCAGCAAATATCCCTATGGTTATAAGCAACAGGTCTTTAAAGTGCCGCTTTATTGTTATCAATAATTCCCTGTAACCCTTTGCCTTCCTGTATGGCGACAGGCTTTGATTTGCAGCTTTTTTATTTTTTAATGTTGTTTGTACAACAAGCTGCGACCAGAATGGGTTCATATTACTGATTTTAATTAGTGAATACCGATCTTAAAAACAGGGCCCGGTTTATGTCCCGGACCTGTTTTAAGTTACTACTTATTTTGTGCAAAGCCTGTAATTCTTTCATTAATGATGCAGCACCATTTTTCAGCCTGTTGTAATTCACCGGTCAGCATGGCTCCATCGTAAGCCATATTAAAAAATGGAAATGCCATTTCTCCTTTCTTTTTGTCCCTGGGTTCAAACACCAGTTCAAGTTTTTCGGTAAGGGTATAGTTACCGTCTTCATTGCTTTGGGTTCGCTTTATATTGTCTATCCGGCATTTTTCAGCTTCAGCAATTGCCATCTGCAGGCCGGTATCCCCAACCGCAGTTTTTTTTGTAAAGAAAACCACGTTGGCTGTTTCATCCATACCGATGGAAGTATTACCCCAGGTATTGAATTTTGAGACCCGCAAATTGTTTTTGCCCGCTTCCCTGTTAAGAAGCACCAGGTTTTGTTTTTCTCTTTTCCTCCGGCTTAAGTATAATAATATGAATGGTATTGAGAAAATTAATAAAAAGAATAGTGCGGTAATTATTGTTCCCTGATCTATTTTCATGTTTTATTTTTTAAATGAATAATGATGGCAACCAGGCAAGCCGGGTGCATTGAATAAAATACGCCTTGCCAGGCAAGGCAACATGAAGTTGAATTACCAGAAATACTGGAAAGGGAAAATGAGGTCGGTATTTTGCAACCGCATCAACAGCTTATGAGCATAGAAACTGTATTGCGAAAAAGAATGAACAAGAACCTGTTCTGTTGCCGTATTTACAGCCGAAAATTCCTTGTGGGTATTTTTTACTGTAACCGGGTTACTGTGGTTACAAACAGTAATGGAGTTTTCGGTTTGTACTGTATGTTGAAAAGATTTGGCAGAAATGCTGTAGCCATAGCTTTCATCTGCAGCATTACACTGCTTTGCAATTGCCGCATTATCTTTAAAAGCCATGCCGCTGTATAAGCCTATGCTCAGGCAATACAGCAATGCAATGCTGATCAATCCGGTTATTTGCAAAGATTTTTTCACTGTACAAAGATACGTTTTTAGAACGATGTTTGTTTTGCCATTGCTGGAGACGACCTGTAAGAATATAAAAAAACTCAGGGAAAATAAATAATTTTAACTTAGTAAAAACAATTTTATGTTTCGTTACATCATGTATCTGGGTATCCTGCTTGCATCAGCTGGCGGATATTTGTTAATACGTAAAATCATAGACCGCAGGGTGGAAAAAAATACAGATACTGAAGTGGTAAGAGAAAATGAAGAATACCTCGGCACCTGGGCATCTAAATCTGATAGCGGTTTTACCATGTTTCGCCTCCATCGTGATGGAAAACTTACTTACCGCTTTTCAAACAATCCCGGCACAGACACATCCACCATCTTTGGCAAATATGTTTATGTTGGAGCTGAGGGCGGTAACGATCCTAAATATTTTCCACGCTTATATGCAATTAATCAAAAGGGAGATACCTTGTTCAATTATTATGTTCGTTACCTCACCAAATATGATATGACGATTGATAAGGTTGATAAAATGATGCTCAGTCCCAACAATGTTTTTGATACATTGGCTTTTACTTTTTACCGCATTAAACAATAACCATCTAAACAACTGCCTGTATGAAATATTTTTTGCCCGGCATCTGCTTTATCTTTTTGTGCTTTTTTACAGCTTGTAAAAGCAATTCCAATAAGCGTGCAGTAAACCTGGAAGACCTGGATAAAGTAACAACAGCAGAACAGCAGGCAACACCAGGTCCGTCAAGGAGTATATTAACCGCAACCGAACTTATAGAATTGTCGGCCTGTAAAGATTTACCCTGCGTACAATTATTTATGAAAGAACGTAGCAGTGATTTTGTGCATGCAAAAAAAGGTGAATTTGCAAGTCAATACCGATCTGCGGTTACTGATACATCTGGTAACAGCCTGGTGATACCCATGTCTACCTTATATGTTACAGTGGATGCCGGTGCCGATTGGCGCATGGCTCATACAGTGCACACCAAGGCATTGAGCGATCAATTGCTGCAGGAATTTGCTGTTGCAAAGTTTTTCCTCACCGATTCGGTTTACAGCAATAAAGGCGCAGGATTTATATATCATTATCACTCAGCCCAATACCCCGGCTTGGTTTTATCTCAAACCAAAACATATGCACCCTGGCGTGCCAGGGGATTATATTATACCGTTACCTGGCCCTGTTATGTTTTTGAATTGTATGCAAGGCAGAATTGACAGCTCTGTTTGGAGAGATTTTAAAAATAATAAGTTCATCCGGCCAGATATATAATGCCGTTGAAAACATACTTATTTTCCGGATCCCTTTTTTAAGCCGTTGGGAAAAATAAATGTTATCAAAACAAATATCAACAGAAAATTAAACTCGGCTCCATTACGGCCGCCACCCACAACAAACCAGCCCTCTTTAAAGTGAACGAGAATAATGCCTGAGATTAAAATGAATATGGTGATGATGGAAGCCGGTTTTACGAACCTGTTAAACAGTAAACAAACGGCTGCTGCTACATGCGATAATTTTATGGCCCAGGCAATTGGAATGCCTATTGGTGCAAACCCGATTTCGTTTAAGTAAAACCTGCCAAAATCATTGATGCCATTGTTAAACATGCCGGGAATACTGTGCATTAATAAAATAATTGCAACTGCCACCCGAAGCAGGAATGTATTACCTGTTATATTCAAAGTCATGAATTTTTGTTCAATAAAGATATTGAGAAACTTTGGCTGTTTGTAATGTAATTGCTGAACTTATTTGCCTGTTTGTGTAAAAACACCTGGATCAATTGAAAGATGGATGTTTACCGTAATTTTTTCACCCATTGCTGTGCAATAGTTTGCCAGCTGAACATTTCTTTTTTAGCATGTACAAAGCATGCTGCTGCAGTTTTGTTAAGATACGCTTTATCATTTACCAATTGCACCAGCTCTGTGGCGAGCACATCGGTATTAACGTTATACATTAAAAAGGGATTGGTATTTAGCTGAATGCTTTTTAGTGTTGGTATCAGGATGCCTGCATCTTTCCATAAATCGGACGGCGCTGTATGATCTGGTACCAGTTGTGCAGCGCCGCAGGCTGCATGTTCAAAACTTATCATGCCCCAGCCTTCTCCCAGGCTGGTATTTACCCCAATATCGCAGGCGCTGTATAACTGTGTTAATTCTTCGTTGGTACAATATGCATCACCCAACGGGTTTAGTAAAATTCTTTCTTTGCAACCACTGTTTTCTATTTCGGTTAAAAGATTTGAACCCGTAATTGAGTTCAGGCCCGGAGTATGCAAACACAAATAGGCAGGCTGGTTAAAACGGGGCATTGCTTTGGCAAATGCTGTAATGGTTGCAGGTATAGCCTTTCTTTCGTTAAAACGGTTTGCGTTTAATATAAAAATACTGTCAGCAGCATCGGGTACATTAAACAATGCTTTTTTCAGTTCCTGCTTTTTATGACCGCTGGCGGCAGCAGAAAAAACAGCGGTATCTGTGCCATGGTAGATATAATTCATCTCCGGCATCTTACTATCACCTGCATTTTTTTCTAACTGGTATTTTTCACCAGCTGCTGCTACTTCCTGCAAAGCCCATTGGTTGTACAAAACCAGGGCATCTAAAAAAAGGCAATCTTCAATTAAACTGCTGTCGATGAAGGATCCATCGAGCGGCACATAAGCAACCAGCCTGATGCCTTTTTCTTTGAGTGGTTGCAGCGGACGGCGGTAATTTTTCAATAAATAAAAATCGGTAAGCAGTAAAATGCTTTTTACATTTAATTCAGATGAAAGTGCCGCTGCGCCGTATGCTCCGTAAATATCGCCGCCGGCAGCATTAACCGGGTAAAGGGTATAATGTTCATGAGTAGTAACAGGGCCTTTGTATCCAATGCCCATCCAGTGAATTGAAAAATGTTTGCTCAGTTGTGTAAACAGTGTTTCAAACACTCGGGTAAAACCGGTGCCCGAAACAAATAAACCAACTGCCAATACAGTTGGTTTATTAATTGCATCATTATTAGTTTTCATCAATAAGCTTCTGGCGTGTATAATACACCTGAACCAACCTGGATTGGGATCAACTGCAGGGTGCTGATGAATGCATTGTCGATATAACCGGAATAATCAAATCCGGGCGTACTGTCAAGTGTTGTAACCAAGACATAACCCAGATTACCCCAGGTGCCGCAATTAAGAGCAGCATATATCTGTTCAATTCTTTGCAGTTCCTTACCGGCTCCCTGGCTTACCAGGAAATTGTAAAAATTTCCTACGGGTAAATTGGTAGATGATAACTGCATCGTTGAAAGAAAAAACATATACTGTGCATTGTTTTCGTAAGGCACCAGTTGTGCAGGTACATCGCTGTTGTCGCTGAATGTAAAGTTTTCAACTACTTTAAGACTTGTTCTGTCTACAACCAGTGCCCAGTAAAGATTGGGTATGCTGTAACCGAGCTGCAGGTTGTTAGATCCTATGGAAACGGTGTTTCCGTAGTTGTTGTAAATACAACATTGAATGGTAAGAGGAACATTAGCTGCCATAATAAATATTTTAATGTTTTTTGAAAAGATAAAAATAAAAGATAGCTGTGGGAAGTGCAATACGTAGTTTCACCTGTTTTTTGTGATGGCAGGGTTGGAAGGCTTTATATACAGGGAGAGCGGCAGGTTATGAAATTTCCATTAACAGCACCTTATTTTCCGAATGCTTCGTCAAAACTCTTTCCTGCATTTATATCTTTAATGAGTTTGTCTAACTTTTCTTTTGTGTACCAGTTTTTAACTTCAAGCCGTGCTGTCATAAAATTAAGCATGATCTGCTCATGTGTGCCTTCTTCATTAAACTGCTTACCTGATTTTAATTTTTTTATGTCGGGCAGATTTTTGTAGTTATTCGATCTTGCTTTAAGTGTGTCTTCCGAATAATAATCCCTGTTGTCATTCTGCATGGCCAATCCTTCATCAAACCAGCTGGGGATTTTAAATGACCAGTTATAAAATCCTAAGCGCTCATAAAATTCGGCATGAGCAATTTCATGAGCTATGATGTCCAGGTCGATGCCCTCGTTGCTGATCACAATATAAGCGCCCAGTTTGATGTGTGTAAGAGCCGGAACTGAATAGGGACTGCCATACTTTTTAAAATCTTCTTCGCTTTCGCAATAAATGTATTTCGGATTGCAGGTTTTTTGTCCCCAAAATCCGGCAACCCGGTTCGCTGCAAGTTCTATCAACTGGTTTACAGTGTCTACCTTGTTTTGCGGCGTGTTGTTGTTGAAATATAACCTGCCATCTTTATTAAAGCCGGAATAGCTGATCAATATGCTTCTTGTTTGCTGCGGAAAAATAATAAAGTGTGCAAGGGCAGATATTGGTATAACAATAAGTAAAACCAAAGCAATTCTTTTACTTATTTTTTTAAATTTTGTCATGACTAGCGAATTTTAAAGATGCCGACGGCGTATAAATATACACAAGTTAATTTTTAAATGAAGGGCTGAAAAGAAAGTGAATTCTGAACAAATTTGTTTTGCAAAACACAATTAAAGCCCAATAAAGATATACTGTACAAGAGTGCGACGCCTATGAAGCCAAATAGTATTACAAATGCCGGGCCCCAAAAAATAAAAAACATTCTTTTGGTTTACCATTTCTCAATAATTCGACTTCGCTCAGAACCTCCCCACAATTTTAAAATTTACCAGCCTTGGTGTTAAGCGATTTGGCAAAGCATACACATTGTTTGCAAAATCTTTAATGAGCTGGAAGGAGATGGTATTGCGGCGGTCGATCAAATTAAATACTTCGAAACTGGCCCAGATGTTTTGAAAACTGCGGAAGGGGCTGTGGCTGCGGCGCTTGCTTTTTTCGCTGAGCAGTTGTGCGCTGAAACCTGCATCCACACGGATATACGGCTCAATGACAAGTGCATTGCGGTATTTGGTGCTGTTGGGAATATTGTAACTCATGTTGCTTCCGTACAGCATGTTTAAATGAAACTTAAAATTTTTGTTGGTGGTAAGATAATCTTCTAAATACAAACCGGCGGTTATTAAACGGTCGGTAGGGCGGCGCACAAAACCTACATTGTTTTTAATGCTGTCAACTGCCACCTGGTCGGAGCTTTGTGCATTGATGATTTCGCCGGCTGCATTTTTATACTGGTAATAAAAATCGTTGTCTAAATCTTCTTTGGTTTGCATGATGCCGATACTAAACCAGCTCTCGGCATCTTTTACCAGTTCGCCAAAAAGCCTGGCTTCAAACCCGGTGGCGTAGGCTTTTGCATTGTTGTTACCGGCGTAGCGGATCTTTACATTGTCGATATCATACACATCTACACTGCTCATGCTTTTGTAATAGGCTTCGGTGCTGATACGGAAAGGTCGGTTGCCAAAGCCTTTAAAATTATAATCAACACCGGCAACTACCTGGTAACTTTTTTGTGCCAGCACTTGGGTATTTACTGTGCCGTTAAAACTGCGTAACTCTCTGTAAAAAGGTGGCTGGTGGTAAGCGCCTGCTGCCAGTTTTACAACCATATCTTTTTTCCAGTTGGGTTTAAGGCTGAACTGTATGCGTGGGCTAACTAAAAATTCTTTGTTGAGCGAATTGTAATTGTAACGAACGCCGGCCTGCAGGGTAATGTTGCGGTTGTTTTTGCCAAAGTGAATATTATCCTGGATGTAACCGCTGTATTTTTGAATGCTTAGATCGGCAGTGGAATTTATTGACTTAAATAAATTGAGTTGCGCCGGATTGTAGGGGAGTGAATAACCGGCGCTGTCCTGGTATTCCCATTCTTTTAGCCTGTCGGTAATATTGGTTTGCTCGATGCTGTTGCCAAACAGTATAACATGTTTGCCGGCAGTGTAACTTCCTTTTACATTGGCATTGTACACATTTATCGTAAGCTCGTTGCGGCCATAGTTTTGGTAATAACCCGCACCAAGCGGATTTACAATTTGCCCGTAGGTACTGCTGGTTTGGTCAAAGTCGCGGTCGCCAAATAAATAGGCGCCGGCAATATCAAAATTTTCGTTCTCTTTATTTTGAAAGCGGCTCACCATCCACTTTAGTTTTAGTTTTTTACCGGGTGTATGCACCAGGCTAAAGCCGATGAGGTTTGTTTTGTAACCATCTCTTTCCTGTCCTTCAAATGCAACATCCAAACCCAGGTTTGCTGTAAAGAAAGGAGAGAAGACCGAAGTTGTTTTTTGCACCGACTCTGGAAATAAAGTGAATTTGGAAACAGAGTAAATGCCCAGCATTTCAAGCTGTATTTTATTGCTGATCTTATAAGTGATGAAAGCCTGCACATCCGATGAGGATGGAATATAAGCGCCAACTGTTTCCTGGCTTTTTAATAAATTTTTATTGCTGCGGTTGCGTATGCCAAGCAGGTAACTGATCTTTCCTTTTTTTGCTGCTCCTTCTACATGCATGCCTTGCTCTAGCAAGCTTACATAAGCAGAGCCGCCAAAGCCTGTTGGATTTTTGTATTGAATATCAAGCACGCTGCTCATTTTGTCACCATATTTTGCCTGGAAACCTCCGGTGTAAAAATTTACATTCTTCGCTAGTTCGGGATTAATGAAACTAAGGCCTTCCTGCTGGCCGCTGCGTACCAGGTATGGGCGAAAAACTTCAAAGTCGTTGATGTACATTAAGTTTTCGTCGTAGTTACCGCCACGTACACTGTACTGCGATGTAAGTTCATTATTGCTGCCCACGAGTATTTTTATCAGTGCTTCTACACCGCCGGTTGTGCTGGGTAAAGTGATGGCATTCTTTGGATTTATTTTTACGAGGCCGGTTTCTGTGCGTTCTTTTTCGGTGCTGACCTCCACGGTTTTTAAAGTCTGGCTGCCCCGTTCCATTTGTATGGTTACTTTTTCTTCTTCATCAATGCTGAGGTAAAAATTCTTTTGTAATTCGTTGTATCCGGTAAAAGAAAATACAAGTCCGAATGATTTTGAGGCCGGAACTTTTATGCTGAAATAACCGGTATCGTTAGTGGTGGTGCCCGATTGCCTGCCCAGAATTACAACCGATACGCCGGAAATGGGGTGGTCGTTTTCATCAACAACCCTGCCGCTGATGAAGGCAGATTTAGTTTGAGAAAAAGCAGTAACAGTAATAAACAGTAAAAGGAAGGAAAGGGCTGATCTCATTGCATGAAGATATATATTTTTGTATGTTTTGCAATGTCTTTAATTTGCGATAGCGAACCACTTTTAAAGTTGTCAGGTTGAGCTTGTCGAAACCGGGGCTATACAAAGCCAACCCGTCTTCGACAAGCTCAGACTGACAGCCCGCAGGATTCTGCGAATAAAATTGTTCATGGGTTTTTCAAAATGGTGCAATTTATTACATGCTAAAATTTATTAAGTGATAAAAAAAATATTTACTGCAGTTACTGTTTCGGCTTTTATTTTTTCCTGCAACAATGCCGGCGATAAAACCAATTCAAAGAAAGAAAACCGGGTTATTGTAAATGAAAACCAGGAAAAGAATAAGGATTTGATTTACCTGGACACTGCCGAAAATATTTACAATATTCTTTGCCAGGTCTGGGTTATGGAAGATGATGCCGGGAGCCTGGAGGGCATGACTGAAAGCTCGCAGATGGAAATACCGTACCGCAGTTTGTGTTTTTCTGCCAATGGTACGTTTTTTAAAAATCCCCGCAACAGCTTTGATTATGGTACCTGGCAGTACGATGATGCAACAAAAACTATAACCATTAACAACAGTATAGAGAAGGGTAAGGATGTGTATAAAATTGCAAAAATTGCATACGATGAAATGACGCTGGTAAATACCGGCATTGGCAGTATTACCAATTTAAAATTTATTGCACCGGGCAAGCGGTATAAAAATGCCAGTGATGAGCCTTATAGTTTGCAGAATAACCGCTGGCGCATAAAACCAACAAGCAAAGAATCAGATTCGGCCATTCATCAGCGGTTGAAAGAGAATCTTTATTTCTTTATACTGTTTTACAAAAGTGCATTGGCCAAGGAAGATAAAGCTGTTTCTTTCTGGGGATTACCCAGTTGTTTTAAATGGTATGGCGGCGCCATCTTTATAAAAAAGAAAGATGAACTGAAAGACAACTGGATAAATTGCTTTTACAATAAAGACCAGGCCATGCAGGCTTATGCACTGGCAGATAAATTACTAAGCCAGAAATACAACTGGCCAAAAGGAGAACAGAACTGGCTTAAGTTAAACCTGGCAGTTGTTGAGCTGATGTATAAAAAGCTGGATGAGGTGAGATAATTTATAATCATTGCAACCTTGTTGTTATAATACTTACAATTGAAGCAGTATAATTTTTTATAAACCATTATTTTTGCTTTGTGAAAACAATCCTGCTCATATTCAGTATTTACCTGTTGCTGCTGCCGGGCATAGCGTGTGCCGGAACTGACACCTGCAGCGATGAATCTGAGAATACGCTCGCCTCAATGAATCATGCTGATCATGAAGATGAAGAAGATGGATGTGGCAGCTTTTGCAGTTGCTCCTGTTGTGTACATATTGTTTCTGTAAATTTCCAATCTGCTTTTATTGTTTGCGATAAACCTTTGCAAAGAAACAAACAGCTTTCTTTTTATCATAATATTTCACTTCCTTCCAACTACTTTGGAAATATATGGCAGCCGCCGAAGATGAGTTAGTTTATTAAACAGAAACTGATCATCTTATCTTAAAATACTTTTAATGCAAAAAATAATAACGTTGCTTTTAGCAACCTTACTGGCATATAGTGCAACAGCGCAAAATAGTTTTTCGGCAATCATTAAAGACAGCAAAACGCTGCATCCTTTAAGTGGTGCCAGCATAATTTTAAGCAATGCCGGTAATGGCAGTAATGCTGATAGTACCGGCATAGTGGAGTTAAATAATATCCCGAACGGAAAGCAAAGTATTTCTTTCAGCTATGCAGGATACGAAACCGTAACACAGGAATTTGTTTTTCCACTGGCAGATAAAAATGTCATCACTATTCTATTATCTGCTGTTGAAGAAGATATGGAAGAAGTGATTGTGCAGAGTACCCGTACAAGCCGGAGCATTGCCAATACTCCCACCAGGGTTGAAACGATTGATGGTGAAGAACTGGATGAGAAAAACAATATGCGGCCTGCCAATGTATCTATGCTGTTGCATGAGAGTACCGGCTTGCAGGTGCAGCAAACATCGGCCACCAGTGGTAATGCCAGCATACGTGTACAGGGGCTTGATGGAAAATACACCCAGCTTTTAAAAGATGGCTATCCCAATTATGGCAATTTTGCCAGCGGACTCAGCATACTGGAAATTCCGCCACTGGATTTAAAACAGGTGGAAGTAATAAAAGGCCCGGCATCTACTTTGTACGGTGGAGGAGCGATTGCGGGGGTTGTAAATTTTATTTCAAAAATGCCGGGAGAAAAACTGGAAGCTGATTTCCTGTTTAATCAATCACATATCGGGCAAACAAATGCAGGTGCCTTTATCTCACAAAAGAAAGGAAAATTTGGATTTAGTTTTTTAGGATTGGGAAATCTTCAAAAAGCGTATGATGTAGATAAGGATGATTTTTCGGAGTTGCCGCGTAACAAGAATTTTACCATCAATCCAAGGTTGTTTTTTTATCCTGATGCATCCTGGAGTATTATGCTTGGCCATAGCTATACCTGGGGATGGAACACCGGTGGTGATATGGTGCAGATAAAAGGGAATGGAAATGCATTGCATACCTATTTTGAAGAGAACAGCACGGTAAGAAATACCACTACACTGGAAATTGATAAGAAATTTAAGAGCGGCAATATATTAAAACTGAAACAAAGTCTTGGTTTGTTTGACAGGGTGATTACTTTACCTGCATATGCTTTTTCGGGTTTTAATACCAATAGTTTTACTGACGTATCATACCTGTTAAAAAAGAAAAAACACACGATTATAAGCGGCCTGAATATTGTTTATGATAAATTTAAACACCGCAATATGAGGGTGGTGGATGCACAGACATTTACTGTGGGTGGTTATATACAGGACACCTGGGATGTAACCAACAGGGTGATTTTGGAAAGCGGTTTAAGAGTGGATAATATGAATTTTAAAAATGCGGGCTATGCAAAAAATCAAACTTTTGTATTGCCAAGAGTATCGGCATTATTTAAGATCAGTAACAAAATAAGCTCAAGAATTGGCGGCGGCCTGGGTTATAAAACGCCCACTGTTTTTACGGAAGAAACTGAAAGGTTACAATATCAAAAGCTGCAGGCTTTGAATAAGGTGGAAGCGGAGCGGAGTGTTGGCGGAACTGCCGATATCAATTTTAAAACAAAGATAACAGGGGCTCTTACTTTCAGCATTAATCAGCTTTTCTTTTACACGGGTATCAGCAAACCGCTTGTACTGAGTGTTGATGGGTTTGGAAACTATTCTTTTTCCAATGCTGCAAGGGCTGTTACCAGCAGCGGTTTTGAAACAAACCTGAAATTTATTTACAAAGAAGATCTGAAATTGTTTGTGGGCTATACCTTTACACATGCGAAAGCAGGTTACCTGGCCGGCAACCAGTTTTTACGTTTGGTGCCTAAAAATAAACTGAACCTTACATTGATGTATGAAAAGGAAAACAATTTTAAATTAGGGCTGGAAGGTTACTTTACAGATAACCAGTTTTTGAACAGTGGAACAAGAACACCATCATTTTGGGAGTTTGGTTTTATGGCACAAAAAACATTCAGAAAAGTATCGGTGTTTATTAATTTTGAAAACTTTACTGACCAGCGACAAAGTAATTACAAAACAGTAGCAAATGCACCGCACAATAATCCTTCATTTGATGATATATGGAATCATACAGAAGGGTTTGTGGTGAATGGTGGCATAAAAATAAAACTGTAATGAAACTATATACCAACATGCCTGAAGCTTTGAAATCCTTTTACCGGCAGGAGCTTTTGCAGGCAAAAATTGAATTTGATAAAAAACATTACCAGCAAAGCTGGAGGCATTTGGAAAGGGCGCATATCCTGGGCCAGCCATATCCGGTAGCACATACTGCAGTGCATTGGAAAATGTTGAAATTTGGAATTAAAATTAAAAACGGCAAAGAAATTATCGGACAGATCCCACGATTACTGGCGGGTGGTGTAAAATCATTTGTAGGGAAAATTCCCGTTGGCAATACCGGAGGGGCAAATGTACCACCGCTGCAACCAATGGAAATACCCGATGAGCTGCTTTCAACAATCAACAGAACTAAAAATTTATAAATTTTTCAAGGCGGAAATCATAGCAATTGGATCAGCAGCTTTAAATACAGTGCTGCCTGCAACCAGCACATCTGCACCTGCTTCAATAATTGAACCTGCATTTTCCAATGTAACACCGCCATCAATTTCTATTTTAACCTGTAATGAGCGTTCATCGATCATCTCACGCAGTTGTTTTATTTTAAGCAATGTGTGGGGGATGAATGATTGTCCGCCAAAGCCGGGGTTTACACTCATTAAACAAACCATGTCAATATCTGCCAGTATATCTTTTAAAGTATCAACCGGTGTGTGTGGGTTAACAGCCACACCTGCCTTCATGCCCAGGCTTTTTATTTGCTGTATGTTGCGGTGCAAATGCGGACAGGCTTCTATATGCACCGATAAAATATCGGCACCGGCTTTTTTAAATGCTTCGGCATAATTGCCCGGTTCTTCTATCATTAAATGCACATCACATATTTTGTTGGTAGCTTTTCTGAAAACCTCAACAAACATGGGCCCATAGCTGATGTTGGGAACAAAGCGGCCATCCATAATATCCAGGTGATACCAGTCGGCACTGCTTTCGTTCAGCATGTTACATTCGGCTTCTAAATTTAAAAAATTGGATGCTAATAAGGATGGGGCGATGATAGGCATTTGTAACGTTTAAAAGGTTAAGTCGTTTAATGGTTTAATGGTTCTGATTGTTGCAAAGTTAATTATAATAGCATGTACTATAAAACTTTGGTTGTCCAACTTTAAACAACTTAAACCTTAAACCATGCAAGGATTTATTTTACACCCAATCTTGCCAATGCATCTTTGGCTTCAACATAATCGGGAGCATATAATAATGCCGTTTTATATTCTTCTATAGCATCATTTGGTTTGTTCAGTTTCTCCAGGCAGCGGCCCAGCCAGTAATAACCTTCATCAAAATTATTTTGCAGGGTTACGGCTTTATCTAAAACAGTAACAGCATCTTCGTATTTGCCCATATCATATAAGGCAATGCCTTTTTCACGGTAAGCAAACATATGACGGTTATCCATGTTCAGGCATTTATCAAAAAAATCAATGGCGGTTTTTTTATCGCCGGTGTATGTATGATAAAGGCCCTTAATAAAGAGGGCTTCCTTTTCTGTTTCGGGCTGTTTTGTTTTTATTAAAGCATCTGCAATCAGCAATGCTCTAACATTTTTAATTTGTGCATACAAAGAGCCCAGCAAAATTAAATAACGGGGAGAAGGATTTAATTTTAATGCCTTTTCAAAAGAGGTTATGGCATTCAGGGTGTCTTCATTTTCAAAATACAGGGTTGCCTTTATGTCCCACAGCCTTGGGTTTAAACTGTCTTTTTGTAAAGCTTCATTTGTGGTTGCAATGGCTTTATCGTACTCGGCACTGTCGCGGTAAAGCTGAATCAGTTCTTCTTTCAATAAAGGCAATTCAGGGAATTTTAAAATTGAGTCCCTTAAAATTTTTTCACGTGCAAATGTATTTTCAGAGCCCGGTTTGATGCTTTCTTTTGAATGATCCTGGTTATTGCAGGATATGATTATCATCAGTAATGACAGCCATGTAAGTATTAATTTCATCGTAATGCAAAAATAAGCACCGCATTGATTAACCTGATGACAATTTCCTGACAATCTAAAATTTAACATCTTTTACCTTTGGGGCATAAAAATATTCGAATGAAAAAAATATTCCTGGTAAGTGTTTTATTTGTAGCTGTAGTTTCTCTGGTTTCCTTTAAAAAGAACGTAGCCCAGCCAAATATCAGTAGTTCTCAAAATGACTCTCTTTTGTACGAAGGCGAAAAGCATTTTGCCAACATGCAACAACTGACTTTTGGTGGCGATAATGCAGAAGCATATTTCAGTTTTGATGGAAAGTATATTGTTTTTCAAAAAACATCTGTAAAGGATGGCGTTCCATGCGATCAGATTTTTGTAGGTAAAGTACCAGCCCCAGGCGAAAAATTTGAGTACAAAAGAGTAAGTAACGGTAAAGGAAGAACTACCTGCGGTGCGTTTTTAAAAGATGGTAAGCATGTGGTTTTTGCATCAACGCATTTAGATGCAGATAACTGCCCTCCGACACCCGACAGGGCCAAGTATGGCAATAAATACATTTGGCCCCTGTATAGCAGTTACGATATTTTTGTGGCCGACCTGGATGGCAATATTGTAAAGCAACTGACCAACAGTAAAGGATATGATGCAGAAGCAACTATTTCTCCTGATGGAAAACAAATGTTGTACACCAGCACAAAAGACGGCGATATTGATCTGTATATAATGAATTTGAAAACAGGTAAGGAAAAAAGAATTACCAGCGCACTGGGTTATGATGGTGGTGCATGGTTTAGCCCGGATGGTACCAAAATTATCTGGCGTGCCAGCAGGCCGAAAACAGAAGCGGAAGTAAAAGAGTATAAAGATCTGTTGGCCGAAAATTTAGTAGCACCAACCAATATGGAAGTGTACACTGCCAATGTGGATGGAAGTAATATGAAGCAGGTAACCAGTTTTGGCAATGCCAACTGGGCTCCGGCTTTTATGCCTGATAATAAAAGAATTATTTTTGCAAGTAACCACCAAAGCAAAAGAGGTTTTCCCTTTAACCTTTTTATAATAAATGAAGACGGCAGCAACCTGCAGAAAATATCTGCAGAAAAATCTTTTGATGCTTTCCCCATGTTTAGCCCTGATGGAAAGAAAATAATTTTTTGCAGCAACCGCAATAATGGCGGCACCAGGGATACCAATATTTTTATAGCTGATTGGGTGGAGTAAACGGTTAATCCGTGGGGACTTCAATAACATCTCCTGCTTTTAGAATATGCATCTGTAATCCGTTAATGTCTGTAGTCAGGTTAATCAACTCTTCCGGAGTGCCGGTTAACTGGCTATAAGTGCCATAATGAAAAGGGATCACCTGTTTTACATTCAACAGCCTTATTGCATGGGAAGCTTCTAAAGGTCCCATGGTATAGCGGTCGCCAATGGGCAATGCGGCAATGGTAGGTTTGTATAATTCTCCGATAAGTTTCATGTCGCTAAAAACACAGGTATCGCCTGCAAAATAAATACGCACCCCATCAGATAAATGCAGAATAAAGCCCACACTCATGTGCGGAAACCTGGCCTGACTCTCTGTTATATTGATATGCGAAATGTGAAAACCATTCACCATAGTTACACGCACATTCAGGTCTTTTAAAAAGATGGTGCCTCCCTGGTTCATGGGTTCAATGCAACTTAACGGGCAGTTGTTTTCTATCAGGTACCAGCGTACCATGGGGTTTGCAATGATTTTTGTTTTACCGTTTTTTATTATGTCCAGTACTTCCAGGTCAAAATGATCATCATGGCCATGGGTGATGAGGAAAAGATCCGTATCATCAAATTTCTTAAGATGCGCAGGTATGAATTCATTGGCGCTTAGCCAGGGATCAACAATAATAATTTTATTTTCGGGGGTAGTAACTTTAAAAGTTGCGTGACCTAGTAATTGAATTTTTGTTGCAGACATGAAGAAGTATTTTTTCGCAATTTATTTATTTCCCAGCTCAATCACTTCGGCATCTTTCATTTCGGTGCCATCAATTATAAAGCGGATGATGGTTCTTACTTTATGCCAGCCCTGTTTACCGGCTGCACCGGGGTTCATGTGCAGGCAGTTCAGTTTATCATCGTACATGATCTTTAAAATATGGGAGTGGCCGCTGATGAACAGTTGCGGCCGGTGAATGAGTATTTCTTTTTTTGTTTCCGGATTATATCTTGGAGGATAGCCACCGATATGCCGCATCATCACTTTTACACCTTCGCACATAAAAACCAACTGCTCCTGAAATTCCTTTCTGATATCCTGCCCGTCAATATTTCCGTAAACTCCTTTTAATATCTTTTGCTGCCTTATTTTATTTGCAATTTCTATTGTTCCAAAATCGCCAATATGCCAAACTTCATCACAATCTTTAAAATGTGTAAAGATGGTTTCATCCAGGTAATGATGGGTATCGGCAATTAATCCAATTCTTGTCAAGTTTTGTATATTTATTAAGTGTAAATTTACAATACAAATTTAACGAATGCCTTTTCACCGCAACTTTACCTATTATATTGATAAGCGCTGCTGGAAATATTATTTCCTGCTTGCTTCACTTGCCCTTTGCGTCAATTAAGAATGCTTTATCACAGATGCTTACATTTTTTCCCGACATGATCGGGATGTATCAAATTCTTCATTTTTAATTCTTCATTATTATGTCTCACTATTTTACACTTGGAAAAATTCCACATAAACGGCATACACAGTTTCGTAAACCCGATGGCAGTTTGTATGCCGAACAGTTATTTTCTACCGAAGGTTTCGCAGATGATTATGCATTACTGTATCATTGTTATGCTCCAACCATGATCACCAAAACGGATGATCCAATTGATGTTTCACCAAAGGTGGCCGAAGAAAAAATGCTGAAACACCGCAGCTTTGAAGGTTTTAAAGTGAAGCCTGAGGCTGATTACCTGCAAAGCCGTAAAGCCGTTTTAGTAAACAGCGATTGTCATATTGTGCTGGCTGCTCCTCAAAAAAGCATGACAGATTATTTCTATAAAAATGCCGATGCCGACGAAATGATATTTGTACACGAAGGAACCGGCACCGTTAAAACACAATATGGTGAATTACCATTCAGCTATGGCGATTATATTGTATTGCCCAGGGGTACCATATACCAGATAGCATTCAACGATGATAAGAACCGCCTTTTTATTGTTGAATCTTTTTCGCCGCTGCGGTTTCCTAAACGTTACCTGAGTAAATACGGGCAGTTGATGGAGCATGCTCCGTTTTGTGAAAGGGATATCCGCACGCCACAGAACCTGCAAACCATTGATGAAAAAGGAGATTTTCTGATCAAAACAAAAAAGAAAGGTGTCCTGTACGGGTTACATTATGGCACGCATCCATTTGATGTGATAGGCTGGGATGGCTGCTGTTATCCCTATATATTTTCTATTCACGATTTTGAGCCCATAACCGGCCGGGTACACCAACCACCACCGGTGCACCAGACTTTTGAGACCAACGCCTTTGTGGTTTGCTCTTTTGTACCCAGGTTATATGATTATCATCCGGATGCCATTCCTGCTCCATACAACCACAGTAATATTGATAGCGATGAGGTATTATATTATGTTGCCGGTGAGTTCATGAGCCGCAAGCATGTAACGCAGGGGATGATCACGCTGCATCCTGCAGGCATACCGCATGGCCCACACCCGGGAGCAGTAGAAAAAAGTATTGGAGCCAAAGAAACAGCAGAGCTGGCAGTGATGGTAGATACTTTCCGGCCACTGCAAATAACTGTTGATGGATTGTCAATAGAAAATGATGGCTATGTAATGAGCTGGGCAGAGTAGGGAATCGCTTTTGCGCATTCGATTTTGAGTTGTTGGATAGTTGAAAAAAATAACTATTTTGTTTACCAATCAAAAACAATCAAATTATGTCAACTTATTATCCTTTAAAAGCCGGTAACAGCTGGACTTACAAAACAAACGATGGCAGCACATTTACCAATAAGGTAGAATCTGAAGATAATGGCGTGTTCAGCATGTCTAATTCAACCGTAGCAAATCTTACACAGGTAAAGAAAGAAGGTAATGTTTTTTATACCGATAGTTACGAAGCAGGCAATATGCAACCATTTTTAAAAGATGATGCCGCGGCAGGCGATGCCTGGGAAATAAAATACAAGGCCAACACCATCGACAGCGTTTTAAATGTGGTGATTAAATCAACCGGTGGTACAAAAGAGGTAGAAGGTAAATCCTATACCGATGTGATGGAAATGGAAGGTGTTATGAGTTTTATAGTCAATGGCAGCGTTTTTAATGCAGGTACAAAATACCAGTGGTACTATGCAAAAGGCACGGGGCTTATTTTAACCACCTCAACCTTAGGTGATAATATGCCATTAATAAATTGTACTATTTAAGCCTGGTTATTTTTTATTACAAAATCTGTCTTATATTTAAAGAACAAAAACCAAATGCTATATGATACAATTCCATGAAATTAAAGTAGGCGATTACCTGATAGCTGATAACGACGGCGATAAAAAGCAAGGTGAAGTTACCAACCTGAATGGCAATGAGAAACAGGTTTGTGTAGATACCGGAGCCCAGGAATTTTGGTACGAAACCAATCAACTGAGCGCTATACCGCTGGATGATGACCAACTGACCAAACTAAAATTTCACAAACAGGAAAATGAAGATGGAACAGTTAAATATATGAAAGGAGCTTTCCGTATGATGTTGCCTGCAAAGAATGATTTTTCGAAATTTGAGATCTGGTACCGCGATGAGCATCGTAAGATCATGCAGCCAATCCACTTGCACCAACTTCAAAATCATTTTTATGATATGACCAAGGTTCATTTAAACGATGAATCTTTCGATTAATAAGTAAAAGTTTCAAAAAATGCCTCAGACAGACAGATGTTTGAGGCATTTTTATATAAGGTGTTGTAAATGATTTAGAAATGCCGCTTTTACATTTTTAATATTTTAGATGGTCCTTTTCAAAAATTCCCGTTTTTGAAGGTCTAAAAGTCAATAAAACTCCACATTGCCCCTTTTTTTGTGGAAAAACTATGTATTTGTTGGTAATTCAATTCCTTTTTTGCCATTAATTAAATAATAACTCCTATCTTTGCGCTCCAAAAATTATGGCTAAACAGGCACTTATTAAACAAGATGGAGTAATAATTGAAGCGTTGAGCAATGCTATGTTTAAGGTTAAATTAGAGAATGATCACGAGATTTTAGCCACAATTTCCGGAAAAATGAGGATGCACTACATCCGTATATTACCAGGCGATAAAGTGGGTGTGGAAATGAGTCCGTATGACTTAACAAGAGGAAGGATCATTTTCCGCTACAAGTAAAAAAGAATTATTTAGTAATATAAAAAAAACAAGAACCATGAAGGTTAGAGCTTCAATTAAAAAGCGCAGTGCAGATTGCAAGATCGTTAGAAGAAAAGGCAGACTGTATGTGATCAACAAAAAGAATCCTCGTTTTAAGCAAAAGCAAGGATAGTGAGGATTGTAGATTGTAGATTGAAGATTTCAGATTTGAAATATTGCAATTACAACTACAAAAATCTAAAATCGCAAATCTAAAATCTAAATTAAAAATAAACTATGGCTCGTATTGCCGGTATAGATTTACCAAAAAACAAAAGAGGCGAAGTTGGCCTTACTTACATTTACGGAATTGGCCGTTCAACTGCACGTTATATATTAGATAAGGCAGGAAATATTGATCACAGTAAAAAAGTGAATGAGTGGAACGATGATGAGCAGACAGCCATCCGTAACGTTATCAATAACGAGTTTAAAACCGAAGGTGCTTTACGTAGTGAAACCCAGATGAACATCAAACGTTTACTGGATATCGCTTGTTACCGTGGTTTACGTCACCGTAAAGGGTTACCGGTTCGTGGACAACGTACACGTACCAACAGCCGTCAGCGGAAAGGTAAGCGTAAGACAGTTGCAGGTAAAAAGAAAGTAACTAAATAATTATTTGTCCCGGTAATTCGCTTTGCCGGGAACAATTTTTTATAAGACTTCAGTAATTTGAAGCAATACCAGATAGCCCCGAAGTCGGCAGGAGGATTGATTCAGTCCCGGATAAAACCAGGATCTATTTTTTAAAAGATTACCTATCTAGAACAAATTATGGCAAAAGCACAAGGCGCAAAAGCAGCCGCTAAAAAAAGAGTAGTAAAGTTGACAGCTACGGAGATGCACACATTACTGCAAGTTTCAACAACATCATTATCAGTTTAACCAACAAGCAGGGCCAGGTAATCAGCTGGAGCAGTGCAGGTAAAATGGGTTTCAGGGGTTCTAAAAAGAACACGCCTTATGCAGCCCAGATGGCAGCAGCAGATGCAGCTAAAACCGCTTTGGATGCAGGTTTAAAAAGAGTTGATGTATTTGTTAAAGGACCGGGAAGCGGCCGTGAAGGTGCTATCCGTTCTTTATCTCAAAATGGTATTGAGATCAATATGATCAAAGACGTTACACCATTACCACATAATGGTTGTCGTCCTCCAAAGAAAAGAAGAGTTTAATTTCGATTTGGGATTTTAGATTGGCGATTTCAGATTTGGGTGTTCACTAAGACAAACGCTGCTGAAATTTAAAAAATCTAAAATCTACAATCCGAAATCTACAATATTTATAACCGGGTGCATTATTCATTTTAAAAGGTCTTTATAATGATGCATCGTCACTAAAAGACCACTATAACAATTATGGCACGTTACACAGGCCCCAAAACAAAAATCTCCAGGATCTTCGGAGAACCCATTACAGGTAATGGAAAATGGTTAACCAAGAACAGCAACCCTCCGGGTATGCATGGTGCTAACCGCAAGCGTAAAACTTTAGGTGAATATGCTTTGCAATTAAGAGAAAAGCAAAAAGCAAAGTACACGTATGGTTTGCTTGAAAAACAATTCCGCAAAACATTTGATGAAGCTGCACGCCGTAAAGGTGTTACCGGTGAAAATCTTATTAAATTATTAGAAGCCCGTTTGGATAATACAGTATTTCGTTTAGGTATTGCACCAAGCCGCCAGGCCGCACGCCAGTTGGTATCTCATAAGCACATCACTGTAAATGGTGAGGTTCTTAATATACCTTCTTACAGCTGTGTTGCAGGAGATGTTATTGGTTTAAAGAATAAAAGTGCTGCAAACGCTTCTATTGCTGGTAATTTACGTGGCAAAAATGCCAAGTTTAGCTGGTTAGAGTGGAACGAAACTGCATCACAGGGTACTTTTATTACTTATCCTGAAAGAGAAAGTGTTCCTGAAAATATTAAGGAGCAACTGATCGTGGAATTGTACTCTAAGTAATAATGGGAGGGGCTGAATAAAGCTCAACCGTACAAGAGTGCGACGCCAATAAAGCTGAACAAATAACTTCAGCTTGGTACAAAAATTTTAAACATTAAAACAACAAAATACAAATGGGAATTTTAAATTTTGTTAAGCCAGATAAAATCGTTCTTCAGAAAGCAACCGAGTTTGAAGCCATCTTCGAATTCCGTCCGCTGGAACCAGGTTATGGTGTAACTATCGGTAACTCGCTGAGAAGGGTGTTGCTGAACTCTTTGGAGGGTTATGCTATCATCGGTATTAATATTGCCGGTGCTGACCATGAGTTTGCTACTTTAAAAGGTATTACTGAAGACGTTACTGAAATAATCTTAAACCTGAAACAGGTTCGTATCAAGAAGAAAGTTGAGCATGAAGTAAACGTGGAAAAAGTTACACTTTCTATCAAGAACAAAACTGAATTCACTGCAGGTATGATCGCTGAAGCGTCTCCTACATTTGAGATCATGAATCCTGAATTGCTGATCTGTACCATGGACAGCAGTGCTAAACTGGATATCGAGATCACCATTGGTAAAGGGCGTGGTTATGTTCCTGCTGAAGAGAACAAAGAAAAGAATTCTCATTTTGGATATATTCCGGTGGATGCTATTTACACCCCCATCAAGAACGTAAAATACGCTATTGAAAATACCCGTGTGGAGCAACGCACCGATTTTGAAAAACTGATCATGGAAGTGGTTACCGATGGTACTATTCACCCGGAAGATGCTGTAAAGCAGGCCAGTCGTATCTTAATACAGCACCTGATGATCATCACGGACGAGAATATTACTTTTGATACCAAAGAAGATAAGAAAGAAGACCTGGTTGATGAACAGACTTTACAGTTACGTAAAGTGTTGAAGACTCCATTGGAAGACCTGGATCTTTCTGTACGTGCTTTCAATTGCTTAAAAGCTGCCAAGATCAATTCATTGAGCGAACTGGTTCAATACGAGCAGGAAGACCTGATGAAATTCAGAAACTTTGGCCAGAAATCTTTAAGTGAGATTGAGCAGGTGTTACACGAAAGAGGTTTGAGCTTTGGCATGGATCTGAGCAAGTTGAAATTAGATGATGAGTAATTAATTCGCCAATAGGCTATTGCCGGTTGGCTTTTTTTATAACGAGTAGTCTGTAATTCCTGACACGGTACAGACGAATTTAAAAACTAAAATGTCATGCGTCACGGAAACAAAGGGAATAATTTAAGCAGAACGGCTTCTCACAGAAGAGCCCTGTTAATGAACTTAGGCTGCCAGCTGATCACTTACAAAAGGATCACTACTACATTGGCTAAAGCAAAAGCTTTACGTGTTTACATTGAGCCATTGATCACTAAAACAAAGAATACAGCAAGTAAAGAAGCGATCATGCACAATCACCGTATTGTGTTTAGCTACCTGAACGATAAAGCTGCAGTTAAAGAATTGTTTACTGTAGTTGCTCCAAAGGTTGCTGCACGTCCGGGTGGATACACACGTATCATCAAATTGGGTGCAAGAACCGGTGATAACGCTGAAATAGCGATGATCGAACTGGTTGACTTTAACGAGATCTACGGTAAAGGTGTTACTACAGCTGCTGAACCAGCAAAGAAAACACGTCGTGCCGGTGGAGCTAAGAAGAAAGCTGCTGATACAGAAGCAACAACCGAAGCTGCTGCTGAAGATAGTTCGACTCCGCTCACTACCGATACAGCAACTGAAGAAAAAGCATAGTTCAACTGCGCTCACTACAAATTGAAACTAACAGTTTATATAAGGCTCCGATATTTTTATCGGAGCTTTTTTTTGAGATTGTCTGAACGGGGATTTGGGTGGATTATAAGGATGTTGTGGATTAGTGTATTCCTGCTTCAAATCCTTTTAATCATATAATCCACCCAAGTGCCCTTTCAGACAAAAAGTAAAATGTGAAAAATTTTATTTGTTCATTTAGAAGCGGAATTACTTTCTTTGCAAAACCTTTATACATTCATGTCTCTTTCTCAAACAACCCCAGCCATTTTAATTTTAGCCGACGGAACTGTTTTTAACGGTACTGCATTTGGCAAAACCGGAACTGCAACAGGCGAAATATGTTTTAATACCGGCATGACGGGCTACCAGGAAGTGTTTACCGACCCCAGTTATTACGGCCAGGTTCTCATCATGAATAATGTACATATTGGTAATTACGGTGTAAAAGCTGCAGATGTGGAAAGTGACAGCGTGAAAGTAAAAGCCGTAATTGGCCGCAACCTGGAAGATAAATACAGTCGTTTTATGGCTGATGCATCGCTGCAGGATTATTTTGAAGCACAGGGTGTGGTAGCTATTGATGGTATTGATACACGTGCTTTGGTTGCTCACATACGTACGCAGGGTGCTATGAATTGCATTATATCTTCAGCGATAACAGATGTAGAAGAGCTGAAAAAATTATTAAACGAAGTGCCTTCAATGGACGGACTGGAACTGGCATCAACCGTGAGCACTAAGGAACCTTATTTTTTGGGTGATGAGAAAAGCGAATTAAGGATTGCTGTGCTTGATTTTGGCATCAAGAAAAATATATTAACCTGCCTGGTGGAAAGAGGTGCTTATGTAAAAGTGCATAACGCCAAAACAAGCTTTGAAGAGCTGGAACAATTTCAACCACACGGCTATTTCATAAGCAATGGCCCCGGCGATCCGGCACCCATGGATTATGCTATTAAGACAGTAAAGCAGATATTGGCTGCAGATAAACCATTGTTTGGTATTTGTCTCGGGCATCAGTTGCTGGCACTGGCCAACGATATCCCTACTTTTAAAATGCATCATGGCCACCGTGGATTAAACCATCCGGTAAAAAATATAATCAGCGGTAAATCTGAAATTACCACGCAGAATCATGGCTTTGGAGTTGATCCAAAAGCAGTAAGGGCAAATGACAATGTAGAAATTACCCATGTTAATTTAAACGATGACAGTATTGAAGGCATCCGCATAAAGGATAAAAAAGCTTTCTCTGTGCAGTATCATCCTGAAGCTACACCTGGCCCACACGACAGCAGGTATTTGTTTGATGAGTTTATATCGCTGGTACGCAGCAATTGATAGAAACACGGATACTTCGACATGCTCAGTACGCTGATTAAACCGATTTTCACAGATTTGGTTCATTCGTGACAATTTGTGTAATTTGTGTCTATGAAAATCGCAATCATTAACGGGCCTAATTTAAACCTGCTTGGCAAACGTGAAGTGGATATTTACGGAGAAGCATCTTTCAATACTTACCTGAAAACGCTTCATGATAAATATGCCAATATCGAAATTTCCTATTTTCAATCTAATGTAGAAGGGGAACTGATCAACGAAATTCAGCGGGTAGGGTTTAGCTATGATGGTATTATTTTAAACCCCGGTGGCTATACACATACTTCAGTTGCACTGGGCGATGCCATTGCAGCCATTACCACTCCGGTAATTGAAGTGCATATCTCCAATATTTTTGGCAGAGAAGATTTTAGAAAATTATCTCACGTTTCCGGAAAAGCTAAAGGTGTTATCAGTGGACTGGGATTAAAGGGATATGAACTGGCGCTGGAATATTTTCTGTAATTACATCGTTCTGATAAAAAAGAACACTGCAAAAGCTACTACGAAAAGCACCACAGAATACATAATGATCCCCGGCGTATTCGATTTGCCTGTTTTACTGTTAAAAGTGTACTTGCAATCATCGCACTTAGTGTGGTGCAATAATTTAGGTCCCAAAACACCACCCCACCACGTATATTTTACTTTAGATACAGTTTTGCTGCCACATGTAGGGCAAACAATTTCATTTGCAAATTCGTTGAGTTTATCCTGCATAAAATAGTTTTGTATCAATAAATGTACAAACTAAACGCTTAGAGTTTTAATTTTTGCAGATTTTTATGCTACAAAATAACCCGCAGTAATAAAGCGTAACCGGTATCTTCTTTGGGATTATCTGCAACAGTAACCACATGCAGCCCGGATGCCGACCACACTGTAAACAGGTCGCCTTTTTTATGCTTTACCATCGCTTTATCAAGTTCAGGTAGCATAACCCCTTGTATAAACCAACCGAGGTCTCCGCCCTTAGCCGATGATTCGTAGTCGGCACTGTAAATGCCTGCCTGTTCCGAAAATGTACTTGTTTTGTTTTCTATTTTCCACATAATGTTAAGGGCAAGCGATTCTGCAAAGTTCTTTTCAAAAACCGCAGTATCAATCAGGATATGTTTAATGTGGTAAAAGGTATTAGGAGCTTTTACCAATATTTTTACGAGTATATTTTCTTTTTTAAACGGGCCATATGTTTTACCAACTTTTCCATGATAAGCCAGGCTGTCTGCTTTACCCATAAATTGTTTAGTACTTACCACCGTTACCGTATCTATAAAATATTTCTTCTTCAGTACATATTTTACAAAGCCGATGGGGTTTTGGGTTGTGTCCAATATCTTTTTTATCTGGGCAACGGTTTGGCTTTTTGCAGAAAATATAAAACCAGTACAAATAAAAAGAAAAACAAGTTTTTTCACACTAAATATTTTGAGGGTAAAGATAATGAAACCAAATTTCAGAAAGTGGTGAGCGCTACTGCTTTCGGCTTTTTACCATTGGAATTTTTTTCTTCTTTGCTTCTTCATTCCAGAGTGCCGCAGCTATAATAATTTCCCGTACCTCTTTCTGATTTATATCTTTTACAGAATAAAGTGAAACAGAAGCTACAATAGCTCTTCCTTTGAGTTCCAGGGATGGGAATTCTTCAGTAAGGTCTTTGCCCCTGCATAAACCCAAATCAATGCCATTAGGTATGGCATTGATATAGCAGAACATTCCAAAATAATGATAGAAAGGAATTTTAAAGCTGAGTTTTTCCTGAATTCCCGGAACAAGGTTGAATAATAAACGCCTCACATTTTCAGTAATTGCCTGCTGGGTGTCAGAAAGATTATCTATGTAGGTATCAACAAGCGGTGACATCTGTAACTATTTTTTTTCAGCATTAAATATCTCTATTACTTTAAAGCATACAAAGCCTTAACTTCAAAACGTAGTTTTATCTTTCTGAAATCAACTCCGGCATCTGTAACGCTGTAACCTGCTTTACCATCACCGTAATAAACTTCATTTGACATCTTGCTTTTATTATTGTAGTAAGAAGAGAGCACATCTGAACTTACCGATTCGAGCGGTTCTGATATTTCTACGGCCTGACCAAGTTGTTCATTAACAGCTTCTGTTAAATACAAGGCCTTTTCTTTTGCTGCTTTTACAGCCTGTATTTTCAGCTGCTTTCTGTAATCGGCTATTTTGCTGTGTGTAGCTTTGGTGATGCGAAAATTATTGGTCGCCTGATCGTCAAGCATATTTACCAGGTCGTCAATCAGCTTTGTATTGCTGAATTTTACCTGGTAAGAGATAGATGCCAGCAGATCCGGATCTTTTTTTCTGCGACGCCAGATATTTGCCATGTTGTAACCATCAAACGATGCTACTGAAATATTACTTTCTGAAATGCCAACGGATCTGCAATAACCAATAAAGTCGTTCTTGATCTTTTCAATATCTACTTTCTCTTCTCCCTTCTTTTTATATTCCCTTAAATCTACCTGCACATAAATTTCATCAGGTATTACTTCCATCTCGGCGCTGCCGTTTACAGAGATTGTTTTTGGGAAAGGGAAACAACCCGGCTGTGTTGAAGGCTGGCTCTGGGCAAAAAGGGAATTGAAAAATAAAAGCGTGGTGAATAATGATGCAATCTTTTTCATGACTTTAGTTTTAGCTGGATGAATTAAAAGGAATAAGTTGAGGGCTCAACTTATCATAACCTCCAATAAATATAAAAACTATAAAAGCCAGTATGAAGAAAAGCCATTATTTTAACTTCCTGATAACAGCTTTTACCTGTTTCTTCATTACATCAAAATCGGCAAGTTGCTGCTGTATAAAACTATTGTCTTCCAAACGGCCAATTACTTTATTCATCTCTTCATTGGTTTCGTAAACCATTTTTCGGAAAGGATTATTGTAATCTTTTGCACGGGAATCAAATATGCCTTTGCACATCCATTCCTTCGTATCGAGTGCCTGTTGTAATAATTGTTTAAGTAGGGCAGGGGTAAACTGCCGTGGAGTGATATTCAGTATTTCTAACAGCGAAGTATAAGCATGATTCAATTTATCTGCAGTATAGGCAAGGCCTTGCTGCCTGTAAAAATCATGCAGTTCAACCCAGCTTTTAACTTTACCCGATTTGATGTTACGCTTAACATTTTCTGTTTCTGCTTTTTGAATCAACTGGCCGCCAACATTCAGCCATTCACTGCGTTGTATTTTGGCCGAAAGTGTTTTCTTGAGTGCTGCAAAATCAGCGAATTTATTATTATTGATGTGCTGTAAAATTTCCATCGCACCATAATAACGGATAAGCTCTTTAAAAATCAATATGGCCTGTGGTACTTTACATAGCTCAGTTGTTCGTTTTGAATTTTCCCAGCCGGATATAATGGCTGTACCGGCATCATCAACCTGTAACTGCTCCAGTATTTTAAGAGAATTAAACATTTCATTGATGGTATCCGGCGCCAGGTAATTATATTCTATATGCTGTATCTTTTCTATCCTCCGGTCACGGGCATTGTACTTCCATTCGTTGCGTGCAAGCGCATACATGTTGTACATAAACCAATAGCCTGGAATTATTGTAAGCTTATTATGGGTAACATCATTGCTTACCAGGCTAAAAGGTATCTGTATATTCAGTTCAGCCGGAAAATCGCCTTTGGCAATAATGGTGAACGATGCAAATTTGGAATTGTGTTTTAAACTTACACAAAGGCCCGGCCAAAATCCACGACCGGCAATGATTTCACCATCTGCCGCCCGGCTGTTGTGGTTACTGCCAATGGTGGCACCCGCCGCTATATTGCTTTGCCCCATTACCAGTGCAGCACATAAAAACGAATTGTTATGATGCTGCTCATGCGATGGAAATATCAATGAATTTAAAACCTCGCAGCAGGAAATGGTTGAGTTATTACCAAGGTAAGAGTTGATAAGCCTTGCACCATACTTTAACTGCGAATGAGAAGCCATTACAAACCTTACAGCCTTAACTCCATAAAATATACGGCAGCCATAACCTACAATACCATTTACCAGTTCGCAACCTTCACCTATTTGAGAAGTGCGGTTCTCATCGCTGTTAACGGTTATGTTTTTTAGTTTATTGGCGCCTTTAAAATAAGCATCGGTACCCACCCAGACATCTTTGATGATCTTACAGTTTTTAATCACTGTTCTGTCGCCAACCTTGCCATAATAACCACGTTGTTTATCATAGCGCTTTTCTGTAAATTCTTTAAACTTATTCAGCAATTCATCATCTTCCCGGTACTTGCTCCAAAGCCAGGCATCGCCTGCCAGCATACCGTTAAAAGGGATTACACTGCGGCCCCCGGCTTCATTGCACAATTCCATCCAGGTTCTTACTTTTTCATCTTCGCCGTCTTTTAAAATACCATTACCAAATTTTGAGTAATCGGTGGTAGCCAGCTCATTTACATTGGCTATCATTACTTCATTGCCAATAATATAATGACTGAGATAATTTACGTTATCAATGCAAACATTATTTCCAAAATCGCTGCTGATGATGGTGCTGTTGTAAAGGCCAACAGCCATGCGCAGGTTATGAAACTCTAAATAAAAGGGTTCTAATTTTCCAATGCGTACCAGGCCATAAAATTTACAATTCCTCACCAGTTCGGGATTGAACTGTTTTGCAACAAATATCTTATCCCAATCATCAGATGTATTGCGGTTGCGGATAAGCGTTTCAATATCCAGCGCTGTCAATTTGCGGTAATCAATCCCGTTCTTGTTATGCTGGTTACGTAAATGGTATTCATCCTTGCCTTTCGGAATATATTTTTCATCTACAAAGTTGTAGCCAAGATTATTAACCGGATGTTTTTTGATGATGTTCATGAACGAATGGATAATTGGGTAATTGATAATGGATAATTCATCCGGGTAATTGCTGTATGTTGATGTGCAAGCCGATCATTTTTCATTTCTTCAAGTTAAGATTAACTGAGAGAAAAAAGAAATCCTGCATCAAAAACATTATCAATTATCCATTATTAAATTATCCATTTTCTGTTTTATTCTACTGTAACAGATTTGGCCAGGTTCCTCGGTTTATCTACATCTACGCCTTTGGCAATACCCACATAGTAGCTTAACAGCTGCATGGGTATGGTGCTCAGCATAGGTGCAATAATCTCATCGGCTTCGGGTATATAAAATACATCATCTGCCATGCCCGGAATGATTTCATCGCCTTCGGTAATCACCGCAATCACTTTTCCCTTGCGGGCTTTTATCTCCTGTATATTGCTTACTATTTTTTCGTGGTACGAATCTTTGGTAGCAATAAATACAACCGGTAAATTCTCATCCACCAATGCAATTGGGCCATGTTTCATTTCAGCAGCAGGATAACCCTCGGCATGTATATAAGAGATCTCTTTTAATTTTAAAGCGCCTTCCAAGGCAATGGGGAAATTATATCCACGGCCCAGGTACAATGCATCGGATGCACCTTTATATTTCTGGGCGATTGTTTTCAATGCAGCTGCATTTTTTAAAATGGCATTTACTTTTTCAGGTACTGCATCCAGCTCAAGTAATAAATTTTTGTAGCGTTCATCACTGATGGTTCCTTTTTCTTTTGCAATTTTTAGTGCCATCATGATCAGTACTGCCAGCTGGCCTGTGAATGCTTTTGTAGAAGCCACACCAATCTCAGGGCCGGCATGTGTATATGCACCACCATCGCTGATTCGGGCAATGGACGAACCAACCACATTCACCACACCAAAAATAATGGCACCGTTTTCTTTGGCTCTTTCAATGGCCACTAAAGTATCAGCGGTTTCGCCGCTTTGCGAAATAGCAACAATAATATCTCCTTTGTTAACAATTGGATTGCGATACCTGAACTCAGATGCATACTCCACTTCAACTGGAATACGGCAAAGCTCTTCAATGATATATTCGGCCAGCAAAGCAGCATGCCAGCTGGTGCCACAGGCAACCATAATAATACGCTGGGCATTTTTAAAATGCTCAATATTATTCTGAATGCCGCTCATGGTAATGGTACCGGCAGTTGCATCCAGCCTTCCTCTTAAACAATCATGTATAGTACTTGGCTGTTCAAAAATTTCCTTCAGCATAAAATGATCGTAACCGCCTTTTTCAATTTCGGCCAGTTCCATATCAAGCTTGGTAATAAAGGGTGTAATTTTTTCGTTGCCCAGGTTTTTTAATATCAGTTCATCGGGCCTAACAATGGCAAGTTCATAATCATTTACATAAACCACTTCCTTGGTGTATTCCAGCATAGGCGATGCATCGGAGCCTAAAAAATGCTCGCCTTTACCTACGCCAATCACCAGTGGACTTCCCTTGCGTGCAGCAATAATGGTATCCGGACTATCTGCATCCAGTAATAAAATAACATAAGCGCCGGTAACTCTTTTCAAAGCCACACGGACTGCTTCTTCCAGGTCGCACTGGTTATTCTCTTTAATGTCTTCAATAAAATTCAGCAACACTTCAGTATCGGTATCGCTGGTAAAAACATAGCCTTTATTACCCAGCTCTTTTTTTAACTGGGCATAATTCTCAATAATGCCATTGTGTATCATGGCTAATTTGCCGCTGGCCGATGTATGCGGATGGGCATTCCTGTCGCTGGGCTCGCCATGCGTGGCCCAACGGGTATGGCCAATGCCGGTATGTGCATGCAGATCCTTTCCTAAAATAGATTCTTCCAGTTCTGCAACACGGCCTTTCTTTTTATATACTTTTAAACCGCTGTTGAGCAGAGCTACACCGGTACTGTCGTAACCCCGGTATTCCAGTCTTTTTAAACCGGTAATTACAATTGGGTAAGCTTCTTTTGGGCCTGTATAACCTACAATTCCGCACATATTTTAATGTTTTGCCCCTATCCCCTAAAGGGGGACATGGATGTTTTTTTATTTTTGATCCAAGCTTTATTAATTCAATTAAGCTTCATTGGCGTCGCACACTTGTACTGCAATTCTTTATGCAGCTTTATCGTAGCGGTTGGTAAAATCTATCGTGCAATTTAACAAAAATGTCCCATTTAAGCATTTTGCAAACAAAAGGATAATTAATAACCCGAAGACACCGTTTTAACCCAAAACGTTGTTATTATTCTGGTAATCTGTGAAATTGGAGGCGGGTAACTACAAATAAAACTTAAGGTTCTGCTTTACACCAAAATACCACCAAGTAATAATACTCAATTTTATTGGCCTGTATTTTCAATCTATTAACTTAAATTGAGGTATGAAAATTGGCGTTATGAAATATTTATTCTTTTTTTTAGCCCTGGTTACTTTACAAAATAGCGTAATTGCACAACAGGATCCAGGCGTTACCAAAATCTTTATTGTGCGCCATGCCGAAAAAGAAACGGGAAAAGACCCTTTATTAACGGCTGCCGGTAATGCCCGTGCCGGCGATCTGATGCGGGCATTGCAAAATGAGGGCATACAAAAAATATATGTAAGCCAGTACCGCCGTACACAAAACACCGGCGACAGCTTGAGACTTCAGTTAAAAATTGATACGGTGCAATATGCAGCAGATACCCTTTGCGATAACCTTATTAATGCCATTATGGTGCACAGCGATTTTGGAAAAACTATTTTAATAATAGGCCACAGCAATACCCTGCCACAAATTATCCGAAAACTTGGCGTAACTGATTACCCTTATGGTGATATACCCGACAATGAGTTTGATAATTTATTTGTAATCACTTACAAGAAGGAAAAAGCAAAAGTGAAGGTGATGAAATATGGCGCTAAGTCAGGGGCTTCGGCGGCGATGAAGTAATTACAACAACACCCCACTCAAAAATAAATACGCCACCGAAAAATAAATAATAATACCGGTAACATCAACCAGCGTTGCCACAAATGGTGCAGAAGAAGTAGCCGGATCCAATTTCATACGCTTTAAAAAGATAGGCAACATAGAGCCTGCCAATGTACCCCACAAAACAACTCCCATAACAGAAATGCCGGTTACCATGGCCAATAAAAAAGTATGTGTGCCATACAGGTGCGGTTCAATATAACTCCACATATAAGTGCGTAAAAAGCCCACCAGTCCAAGGATTCCGCCAAGCACCAAACCGCTTTTTATTTCTCTTTTTAAAATGGTGAACCAATCTGCAATGGTGATTTCGGCCTTTGCCATGGCTTGTATAATTAATGTGGATGCCTGGCTTCCGGTATTACCGCCGCTGGAGATAATAAGCGGCACCAACATATTAAGCACCAGCACTTTTTTAATTTCATCTTCAAAAAAACTCATGGCACTGGCAGTTAGTAATTCGCCCACAAATAAAATAACCAGCCAGGGGGCACGTTTGCGAATCAGTTTCCAGAAAGGCATATCCAGGTAAGGTTCATCCAGCGCTTCGGTACCACCAATCTTTTGTATGTCTTCGCTATATTCTTCTTCTGCCACCCAAAGAATATCATCAATGGTAACAATGCCCAGTAAAATATTGTTGTCATCTGTTACGGGCAAAGCCACCCGGTTATTCATTTTAAAAACTTCGCTGGCCATTTCCTGGTCGTCGTTTACATGCAATGCTATAAAACGGCCATCCATTATCTCTTTTACCTTCGTCTGCGGTTCGGCTAAAATAAAATCCCTTATCCTGATATCATCCAGCAATTCGTCCGCTTCATTGATCACATAAATAACATCAATTGTTTCGCTGCCACGGGCATGTTTTCTTATAGTTTGAAATACTTCGGCTACCGTATTCTCTTCATACACATATACATAATCGGGCGTCATGATCCTGCCCATACTGTTCTCTGGATAACCAAGTAATTCCAGCGTATCCCTGCGTTCGTCGGGGTCTAATGTTTTTATGAGGTCACGTACAATGCTGTTGGGTAATTCTTCCAGAAAAGCAACACGGTCATCGGCAGGCAGTTCGTTCAGCAGCTCCGTGGTTTTAATGGCCGGCAGATCCTTGATTATTCTTTTCTGGGTAGCTAATTCGATGATCTTAAAAACGCCGGCTGCACGATGAATAGACAGCAACGAAATGATCTGGCATTCGTACTCCTCATTTTCATAAATAAGACCGGCCACATCACTGATGTTCTGGTCATTCAGGAATTCCTGTATGGCCAGTTGATTCTCAGAAGCGATCACTTCTTCAAACTGCTGCTGTATTGATATTTCGTCAACTTCGCTTTGCATCGGTTCTTTGTAATTAAATTGCAGTACATTTTGCGTTATATGGTTGCCAACCTTTAGTAAGGTCTTTTAGTTAAAGATGAACTCTATAAAGGTTGGCAACCCTTGCAAATGTGACGCAATTTAACCCATTTATCTTTAAGCAACTTTTATGCTGAAACCTTATTTATTTGTTGATGATACCGGCGAAAAGGGTAGAGGTGTGTTTACCCACGAGCGCATTCCTGCCAACACGGTAATTGAAATTGCACCGGTGATTGTGATGGAATTTTCAGACAGGGAACACCTTGATAAAACTTTATTACACGATTATATATTTGAATGGGGAAAGGAAAAGGATAAGTGTGCTATGGCGCTTGGGTTGATACCGATCTATAACCACAGTTACAAAAGCAACTGCGAATATTTTATGGATTTTGAAGACAGTTCCATTATGGTTAAAACGGTACGGGTAATTGAAAATGGAGAAGAACTCACCATTAATTACAACGGCGATTGGAACGACGGAAAGAAAGTTTGGTTTGATGTAAAGTAGGTAGAGGGTGAGAAGTTAATAAGTTGATAAGTTGACAGGTAGTGAGCAGTTTTCCCTATTTACCTTTCAACTTATCAACTTTTTTACTTTTCTTATGCTTGCTCTATCAACTGTATTTCTACTGCAATTCTCACTTCGTCACTTACAACCACGCCACCGGCTTCAGTTACAGCACTCCAGGTAAGGCCAAAATCTTTACGGTTTATTTTACCGTTAATGGTAAAACCAGCCTTGGTATTACCGTACGGGTCTTTTACAACACCGCCGAACTCAACCGATAATTTTACATTTTTAGTTACATCACGTATGGTAAGATCACCGAACAAATCGTAAGAACCATCACTGTCAATATTTTCAGTTTTGGTTGCTTCAAATTTGATCTGCGGAAATTTTTCTACATCAAAGAAGTCGGCGCTTTTAAGATGCCCGTCTCTCTGCTCATTGTTGGTAGATATTGAATTTACATCGGCCGTAAAACTCACTTTGGCTTTTGTAAAGTCTTCATCTTCGGTTTGAGCCGATACGGTAAAAATGTCGAAACTACCTGTAACATTGGTGATCATCAGGTGTTTGATCTTGAACTGAACTTCGCTGTGTGTGGGGTCTAATGCCCAGGTTTTGGTTGCCATGATTTTTAATTTTGAATGCAAGTTATTAATTAATGTTTAAACATTGAAATTTACTTTTTAAAGAAAATGTTAATAAAAAATCCCCCGACATGTCGGGGGATTCTATAAAGACACCTAAAATGACTATTTGGTCGCTTCAAATTCTCTGCGGATGATATTTAATGCCGCTCCGGCTTTAAACCACTCAATCTGCTGTTCGTTATAAGTATGATTTACATTGATGGTATCGGAAGTCCCATCAGCATGGTGAAATACCATTTGCAGCTGTTTGCCGGGGGCAAAGCTGGTTAGACCAATGATGTCAATGCTGTCGTCTTCCTGTATTTTGTTGTAATCTTCCTTATCTGCAAAGGTTAAACCCAGCATGCCTTGCTTTTTCAGATTGGTTTCGTGAATACGGGCAAATGATTTTACCAGTACTGCACGCACACCCAGGAACCTTGGTTCCATAGCTGCATGCTCCCTTGAAGATCCTTCACCGTAGTTTTCATCACCCACCACTACTGAACCAATGCCAGCGGCTTTGTAAGCCCTTTGTGTGCCGGGCACAGTTCCATATTCGCCTGTCAGCTGATTTTTTACGTTGTCGGTTTTTTCGTTGAAGAAATTCAATGCACCAATCAACATGTTGTTACTGATATTATCCAAATGACCGCGGAATTTTAACCATGGTCCCGCCATAGAGATGTGATCGGTAGTACATTTTCCTTTTGCCTTGATGAGCAATTTCAATCCTTTCAGATCAGTGCCTTCCCATGCTTTAAAAGGTGCAAGTATCTGCAACCTGTCGGATGTTGGAGATACCAATACCTGAACAGCACTGCCATCTTCGGCCGGTGCCTGAAAACCTGCATCTTCCACTGCATAACCCTTAACCGGCATTTCAATTCCCAGCGGTTCTTCCAGTTTAAATTTTTCTCCTTTATCGTTGGTTAAATAATCTGTAAGCGGATTAAAAGACAATGAACCTGCAATTGCCAAAGCCGTTGTTATTTCCGGCGAAGCCACAAATGCATGTGTATTTGGGTTACCATCATTACGCTTTGAGAAATTCCTGTTATAAGAAGTAACGATCGAATTTTTTCTGGTTGGATCGGTTGAATGCCTTGCCCACTGGCCAATACAAGGTCCGCAAGCATTGGCTAAAACCACACCCCCCATTTTTTCAAATGTAGCTAAATAGCCATCACGTTCAACTGTATAGCGAACCTGCTCCGAGCCTGGTGTTATGATAAATTCCGCTTTTGCTTTAAAATTATTATCCGATGCCTGCTCTGCAATAGAAGCAGCACGGGTAATATCTTCATAAGATGAATTGGTACAGGAGCCAATTAATCCAACTTCCATCTGATCGGGCCAGCCATTTACTTTTACAGCATCAGCAAATTTTGAAATAGGCCATGCAAGATCCGGTGTAAACGGTCCATTGATATGTGGTTCCAGTTCTGATAAATTAATTTCAATAACCTGGTCAAAATAACTTTCAGGATTTGCATACACTTCATCATCACCGGTCAGGTGTTCAGCTATAGCATCAGCACCATCAGCGATTTCGGCCCTGCCGGTTCCCCTTAAATATTCTCCCATTTTTGCATCGTAACCAAAAATAGACGTGGTGGCACCAATTTCGGCACCCATATTACAAATGGTTCCTTTGCCGGTGCATGATAAAGATTTTGCACCATCCCCAAAATATTCAAGTATTGCACCGGTACCGCCTTTTACGGTAAGTATGCCGGCAACTTTTAAAATAATATCTTTTGAAGCAGTCCAGCCGCTTAATTTACCAGTAAGTTTTACACCAATCAGTTTAGGAAATTTAAGTTCCCAGGGTAATCCTGCCATCACATCACAGGCATCGGCGCCACCAACACCAATGGCTATAATGCCCAGTCCGCCTGCATTTACAGTATGGCTATCCGTACCAATCATCATCCCGCCAGGGAAAGCATATTGCTCTAAAACCACCTGGTGAATAATACCTGCACCGGGTTTCCAGAAACCAATGCCGTATTTATTAGAAACAGAAGCCAGGAAATCGTACACTTCTTTATTTTGTGTTTTTGCTTTTGATAAATCTTCAACAGCACCAACTTCAGCCTGTATCAGGTGATCGCAATGAACGGTTGAGGGTACGGCAACTGTTTTGCGGCCCGCCTGCATGAATTGTAGCAAGGCCATTTGTGCAGTTGCATCCTGCATAGCCACACGGTCCGGGGCAAATTCCACATAATCTTTTCCTCTTTCATAGGCCGCCGTGGCGACCCCCTGCCAAAGGTGGGCATACAATATTTTTTCCGTCAGGGTTAAAGATTTGCCGGTTGCTGTACGGGCAGCGTCAATACGGGCGCCAAAGTTGCTGTACAACTTTTTAATCATGTCAATGTCGAAGGCCATGGGAATAATTTGATGATTTGGAAATGATCAATCTGAAGATAAAGGGGCGTTTTTGAAAATAAAAGCCAGTAATATAAGCCGATATTCAAATTTGCACATCTTCAAACTGAAGTGCCGCAAATTTACGAAAACTGAAGCATTTTTTAAAGCGCTTTGTTTTTAGCTTAAAATGTGTTTAATTTAGCAGTATGAATAAGTTCAAACATTTTATTGAGTGGCATGTATTTGGTGTATGTCAGGCCATAGGCGAAAAAATGGGTATTGCTACTTCAACCATCCGTAAGTATTTTATATATATGTCATTTATGACGTTGGGTTCGCCACTTATTGTTTACCTGTTTGTAGCTTTCTGGATGAATATTAAGCGGTATATATTGAATGCCAGGAGGAATCCGTTGCGATATCTTTAACCCCCTCTGAACTTCGTTCGTTCTCTTTCAGAGAACCTGAAGGGGGAACCTGGAACATTTAAAATCAAGAAAATTATTTGCAATAACAGTTGTTGATTTGACACGATTTAATTTGGTGTTATTGCTGATCTTATCCTGACGAGTTTCTCCAATAAATTTTCCAGCAGATCTAATCTCAGCATATTGGCACCATCGCTTTTTGCAACGGCAGGGTTGGGGTGTGTTTCAATAAACAAACCATCGGCACCGGTAGCAATGGCAGCTTTGGCAATGGTTTCAATCAGTTCGGGATTACCGCCGGTTACGCCGCCAGCCTGGTTTGGCTGTTGTAAAGAATGTGTGCAGTCCATAATCACCGGTACATTTATTTCTTTCATCCAGGTGATGTTGCGGTAATCAACTACCAGGTCGGTATAACCAAAACTATTACCTCTTTCAATCAATCCAACTTTATCATTGCCGGCGGTATTAATTTTTTCAACAGCAAACTTCATGGAAGGTCCGTTTAAAAATTGCCCTTTTTTTACATTCACGATCTTGCCGGTTTTTGCTGCGGCAATTAGTAAATCTGTCTGACGGCAAAGAAAGGCGGGTATTTGCAAAACATCTACGTATTCCGCTGCCATGGCAGCTTCTTCGGCAGTGTGAATATCGGTTGTTGTTGGGATTGAAAAATGTTCTCCAACTTTTTTTATCAGCTCCAAAGCATTTTGATCACCAATGCCTGTGAAGGAATTAGCAGAAGTTCTGTTTGCCTTGCGATAAGATGCTTTAAATAGGTATGGTATTTCCAGTCTGGCACAGATAGCGGAAACTTTTTCGGCAATACCCATTACTATTTCTTCACTCTCCACCACGCAAGGGCCGGCAATGAGGAAGAAATTATTATCGTTATATTTTTGATTGCTGAAGAGGTCTTTTAAATGTTTTTCCATGCGGCAAAGTTACAATATTCGATATTGAATATTACATTTACACTTTAGAACGTCTTGCTATGATAAAAGAGAAAATATTAGTGATTGGCGCCAGTGGCCAGATAGGAGTAGAGCTTACACTGGCTTTAAGAAAAATGTATGGCAACGCCAATGTGGTAGCTTCTGATCTGCGTGAAGAAAACGACCTGCTGAAAGGTACCGGCCCCTATGTGAGTTTAGATGTAATGAACAAGGAAATGCTGCATGTGCAGGTAATACGTCAGGGCATTACGCAGATATATTTGTTAGCCGCCATACTTTCTGCCACCGGCGAAAAAAATCCTAACCTGGCCTGGAGCCTGAATATGCAAAGCCTGCTGAATGTGCTTGACATAGCCAGGGAAGAAAACCTCCATAAAGTATACTGGCCTTCCTCCATTGCAGTTTTCGGCCCAACATCTCCCAAACAAAACTGTCCGCAGCAAACCGTTATTGAACCAGTGACTGTTTACGGCATCAGCAAATTTGCCGGCGAGTTCTGGTGTAATTATTATAACCGCCGTTATGGAGTTGATGTGAGAAGCTTGCGTTATCCCGGTTTGATAAGCTATAAAAGTGCACCCGGTGGCGGCACAACGGATTATGCTGTTGAAATTTATCATGAAGCACTGGAAGAAAAAAAATACGAATGTTTTTTGCGGGAAGATACCTACCTGCCCATGATGTATATGCCCGATGCTATCCGTGCTACCATCGAACTGATGGAAGCGGATGCATCAAAAATTTCGATCCGTACCTCTTACAATATTTCGGGCATGAGTTTTTCGCCAAAAGAGATTGGGGCTGAAATAAAAAATCATATTCCTGATTTTTCAATCAGTTACAAACCTGATTACCGGCAGGCAATTGCCGACAGCTGGCCGCAGAGTATTGATGATGCAGTAGCACGCAAAGACTGGGGCTGGAAAGAAGAATTTGACCTGGAAAGAATGACGAAGGATATGCTGGAGAACCTGAGGGAGGGGTGACCAGGTTGATAAAGTTAATAAAGTTGATAAAGAGTTCCTTTGTTAACCCTGTCAACTTTTTCAACTCAACATTCCTAAATCAACTTGTGCTCATACGCATACTTCACCAATCCGATAACACTGCTGGTATTTGTTTTGCGGAAAATATTTTTACGGTGAGTTTCAATGGTGCGTTCGCTCAGGAATAATTGTTCAGCAATCTGTTTATTGCTCAGCTCTTTTTCTATAAGCTGAATGATCTCAATTTCCCGGGCGGTTAAATGTGCTTCTTCATTTTCCTTTTTCATTTCGCTGGCCCGGCTCATTTCATGTAAAACCTCTTCGCTGAAATAAATACCACCTGCGGATATTTTCTCCAAGGCTTTTACCAGTTCCTGCTTGCCGATATTTTTCAACACATAGCCGGAGATATCGGCATCGTCAATCATCTGGTTAACCAGGTCACCCTGGCCGCTCATGGAAAGTGCCAGTATTTTTATTTCAGGAAATTGCTGGTGTACCAGTTTTGAAAGTTCAGCACCATTCAGGCCAGGCATCATTACATCCGTTAATAATATATCTATTGGCCTTTTTTCAATTAAAGAGTTCATTTCCAGCGGCTGGGTACATTCAATCACCACGTCAAACTGGTCGTGGCCGTGCAACAAAGATTTTAGCCCATCAATTACAATCTGATGATCATCTACAATGCCTAAAATTATTTTTTTATCTTTCATGTGGTGTTACTGCCGGTATAGGGTGCAAGTTAATTTTTTTAGCCCGCAATTGGTACATGAATAGCTACCAATGTTCCTTTGCCCGGCGAACTGTCGAAATCCACAGTACCTTTTAAAAATGCAACCCTCGAACTGATATTCTTTAAACCGATTCCTTCAAATTTTTGTTTATCGTTAATATCAAAGCCACGCCCATTGTCTTCAACAGTTGCAGCTATTCCATCTGCATCTTTAATCAAAGATATATCAAGGTTATTTGCCCCTGAATGTTTTATCACATTGTTCACACATTCCTGTATCACCCGGTATAAAACGGTTTCGGTATTGCTGTCAAGCCGCTCCTGTAATCCTTCAGTGTGCAGGTTTATTTTAATGATACGGTTGTCGATCTTATCCAGGAATTCCTTTACAGCACTGGCCAGTCCGCTTTTCAGCAGGGCATTGGGCATCATCTGGTGACTCACACTTCTTATTTCTTTACAGCTTTCATCTACCAGGCCAATCAGTTTTTCAAAAGTTATTTTCTGTGCTTCATCCTTAAATTGTATATCGTTTTCAAAAGCCGATAAATTCATTTTTGCAGCACTCATCATCTGGCCCACGCCATCATGCAGTTCGGCAGCAATACGTTTGCGTTCATTTTCTTCGGCAGTAATAATGGCTTTGGTTGCCATATCCTGTTGCTTCATCACTTCGGCCTGTAAATGCATCCTGTTTTGTATCTGCCTTCTGTAGTAAAAACTAAAACCTGCAAATATCAGCAACACGGTAACAGCAATTAATCCACCAAGCAGATAATTTTTTTTAGTGATCTCAGCATCCTGTAGTTTTAACTGCTGCTCTTTTTTTTCTGTTTGATATTTTGCATTCAGCTGTTCTATCTGTTTCATTTTATCGCCTGAGTAAATTGAATCTTTAAGAGAGGCCTGCTTTTTATAATATGCTAATGAAAGGGCGAAGTTTCCTGTTTTTTCTGCAATGGCAGCCAACTCTCTGAAGTTTGCCTGCAATAGTTCGGCATATCGCATTTTTTCAGCAAGGATATTGCTGAGGTTGTATTGATCGGCAGCCCTGGTATAATCCGCCTGCTCTTTGTACATATAACCAAGGTCGCTGTAACTTAATGCAATTGCAAAACTGTCTTTTAATTTTTTACGCAACTCCAAAGATTTAATTAAATAATCTTCTGCCTCCTTAAATTTTTTCTGAATGGTGTAAACTCCCCCTAAAAAATTATAACTATACGCAATGCCCACTTCATCTTTTAGTTTTTCCCGAATGGCAAGCGAGCTTTTATACCTGTTTATCGCTTCAGCAAAATCTTCCTTGTATTCAAACACCACACCCGACTCGTTCAGGATGGTTGCCATTTCACTTTCATTATTCAGCTTTTTGTAAATCTCATAAGCCTCATTATACATTTGCAGGGAACGGTCAAGGTCCCTGGTTTTACGGTACAGTTTACCCAATTCATTTAAAACACCAGCTTTTACTGAAAGGTTTTTGACCTTTTTTGCAATTTCGAGCGATTTATAATAATAGACCGCTGCACTATCATAAACACCTTTAAAATACCAGGAAAGGCCCAGGTATTTTTTAATTCACTTAATGAGGCATCGTCCTTTATTTTTTCAGCCAGGGCAGCTCCGGCAATGGCAGTTTCCTGGCATGCATCAAAATCTTTAAAAATTAAAGCATTTGCAAGTGCCTTGTATGCATTTATCTTTTTTACATTATCGTTATTGAATCTTATGATGAACCGCAGACTGTCGATACTGGCAGTTTGCGCAGGCATAACCAATGCTTTGCCAAGGAAGAAAAAGACCAGTAAAGTTTTTTTGAATTGATACATGCCTGTTTTCATTTAAGATAAACCAAGTACATCTTTCATGCTGAAAATACCCCTTTTGTTGCAGATAAACTCGGCAGCTAAAACCGCTCCCAGTGCAAATCCATTGCGGTTGTGTGCAGTGTGTATGATCTCAATATCATCTACAGCAGAACTGTATTTTATACTGTGTGTGCCGGGTGCAGGATCTTCCCGTTTGCTAAGGATAGATAATGCTTCCGGATCTGTAGTTTCATCGTTCACCCATTTTTTCTTCGCAGGTATCTCCTGCAAAATCTGTTCAGCCAAAGTAATAGCCGTTCCGCTTGGTGCATCTTTTTTTTGCGTGTGATGAATTTCCTGCATGCTGATGGCATATTCATTGTGCCCGTTCATCAACTGTGCCAGTTTTTTATTTACTTCAAAAAAGATATTTACACCCACGCTGAAATTACTGGCATATAAAAAACTGCCATTCTTTTCTTTGCAGAAATTGGCAACTTCACTCCAGTTTTCCAGCCAGCCGGTACTGCCGCTTACAACCGGAATGCCGGCATCCAAACAGGTAAGAATATTTTCTTTGGCACTGTGCGGCCCGGTAAATTCTATGGCCACATCGCATTGCAGCAGATTTTCTTTTGTAAAATCTGCAGTGCTGTCAATGTCAATTTTCAGATTAACTGTATGGCCACGCTGCAATGCAATGCCTTCGATGGTCTTACCCATTTTGCCATAGCCTACTAATGCAATTTTCATTGTAAAAATTATTGTATAATAAAATACCAGTTCAACAAAATGAAGATAATTATTTTGATCGATGTTTTCCGATGTTGAGCACAATACTTATACCATTGGTGTTGGCAAATTGACTGTAGCCGGGCTTTATCTGCAGACTCAGATCATCGCTTACATCAAAAGTTTTCAGGTGTGCGTCAACCGTGGCATCCACCACATTCAAGCCCCAGAAAAGAATAAAGAACAGAACCGTGTAATCAACATTTTGCCGAACCTGGTTTCTAAAAGTTTTAATTCTGTCCGGCTGATCTTTTACTGAAAAATAAGGTTGGGGTATTTCAGAATCATTTGCAGGGTTGCCATCAATGGAGTTTAAATAGGCATTTTTAGCTTCGTTATACTGCTTGACATTTCTAAAAAAGATATAGGTAGTTGTACCCAATGCTGCGTACACCACGGGAATTTTCCAGTATTTTTTATTGGTTGCCTGTCCCCAGCCGGGTAATATGGCCGAGCGGTATGTGGCAATGCGTGGGTTGTAGGCTTTTGAAGGGTCGGGTTTTGAGAAAATTTTGGTATTGCGTTTTTGGGTGCTGTCTTTTTGCGCAAAAAGATTACTGCATACAAAAAGCAAACAAATAAAAATGATAAGTGTAGAAGCTTTAAACATTAAGATACGTTGATATTAAATTTATCAAGCAAGGCATTTAATTCTTCAACAGAGTAGTACTCAAATAAAATACTGCCGCTGCCTTTTTTGCCGTGTTTCATTTTTACACGGGTATTAAAGTTTGATGCTAAATTATCTTCAATCTTTCTAAAATTTTCCGGCAGCGCTGATTTTACGGCAACTTTAACAGCCGGTGTATATTGCTTTCTTACCAGTTCTTCTGTTTGCCTTACAGACAGGCCGCTCTTTTTTATCTCATTGAAAATGTATAATTGTTTATCAACCACATCAACATTTATCAATGCTCTTGCATGGCCCATGGTGATAACGCCGGTTCGAACTGCAACCTGTATATCGGGTGGTAATTTAAGCAGGCGTATGTAGTTGGTTACAGTGCTTCTTTCTTTGCCCATTCTTTCGGCTACCTGTTCCTGTGTGTATTCCAGTTCATCCATCAGGCGCTTATAACTTAATGCAATTTCAATGGCATTCAAATCTTTGCGCTGCAGGTTTTCTAAAAGCGATAACTCCAGTAACTGTGTATCGTTTGCCTGGCGTACATAAACCGGCACATCTTTTATGCCGGCAATTTTTGAAGCCCTGAAACGGCGCTCACCCGCAATAAGCCTGTATTTGCCATTGGGCAGTTTTGAAACTGTAAGTGGCTGAATAATGTCGTGTATTTTAATGGATGCTGCCAACTCGTTTAAAGCATCGGTATCAAAATCATGGCGGGGCTGTTTGGGGTTTACTTCAATCTGGTCCAATGCAATGCGCATGGATACAGAAGCCTGTTCCACCACTTCTGGTTTTAAATTTCCGGCGGTGTTTTTCAGGTCGGCATCAATGTTCTGTAATAAACTTCTTATTCCTTTTCCTAGAGCGTCTTTTTTATTTGGCTGAGACATAGTTTTTAGCTTTTAGCGTTTAGCCTTTAGCTTCCAGCAAAAGCACGTGGCTAATGGCTAAAAGCTGATGGCTAACAGCTCGTTATTCCATTATTCTTTCTTCTTCTTTAATTTTGGTCATATTGTTTTTCTGCAAAATTTCTTTGGCAAGGTTAAGATAGTTTACTGCTCCCTTGCTGTCGGCATCGTACAATATAACCGGCTTTCCAAAGCTGGGAGCTTCGCTCAAACGTGTATTACGGTGTATGATGCTGCTGAAAACAATCTCTTCAAAATGACGGCGCACTTCACTTACCACCTGGTTGCATAGGCGCAGGCGGCCATCATACATAGTCATTAATATACCTTCTATTTTCAGGTCGGTATTCAACCTGTTTTGTACAATTTTGATGGTGTTTAACAATTTACCCAGGCCTTCCAGGGCAAAAAATTCGGTTTGTACAGGTACCACTACACTGTCGGCTGCAGTTAATGCATTCACCGTTATCAATCCCAACGATGGAGAACAATCAATAATGATGAAATCATAATTATCGCGGATGGGCTCCAGTATTTTTTTCAAAACAGTTTCCCGGTTGGGATAATTTATCATTTCAATTTCGGCACCTACCAGGTCAATATGCGATGGCAGCAGATCTAAAAAAGGAATATCCGATTTTAAAATAATATCCTTTGCCTGGGCTTCGTTCACCATACAATCGTACAGGCTTTGTGTAATATTATGCAGATCGAAGCCGGTACCGGTGGTACTGTTTGCCTGTGGATCGGCATCTACCAGCAGGGTTTTATATTCCAGCACGGCAAGGCTTGCCGCCAGGTTTATAGCAGTAGTTGTTTTGCCTACACCGCCTTTTTGATTTGCTACACCAATTATTTTAGCCATTTGTTTGTTGTTCGTTGTTGGTTCTCCACTTTCGCTAATGCTGCAGTAGATAAATTCTTTTGTCTTGGCTCAAAGCTAACATCTCCTTGCTAAAAGCTTGTATTTGCGCCAAAGGTATCGTAATACAGTTCAATAACCCGTTTAGTTTGAACCGTTTTTGAAACCCTGCAGTATAATTCCTCTTTAATAAAATATTTTCCGGTCCCAGCCGTCATTGTAAAAAAAGAGCTGGTATTTCTGTACAAATTACTGTCAGGGTGGCAAATTTAACCATTCGGCATAAAATTGGACAACAAAGAAGCATCTTAATTGTAATATTGGATAATTAAGTTTTAAAAGCGGGCAATTTTATGATCACCATTATATCGGGCACACACCGAAAACACAGCAATACATCCAAAATAGCCAGGGAATACCAGTTGATATTACAGGAAAAAGGCATTGAGGCCGGATTACTTTCATTGGAAGACCTGGACCTGTTACAGTATAATTCAGCATTTGAAACCATCGAAAATGAGATTTTAATGCCCACCAGCCATTTTATCATCATTTCTCCTGAGTACAATGGCAGTTTTCCGGGGGTACTGAAAATGCTTTTCGATACCAGCCGATCCCACGAAATATGGTTTCATAAAAAAGCATTGCTTACCGGCGTTGCCACCGGCCGGGCCGGAAACCTGCGGGGTATGGATCACCTGGCAGATGTGCTGAATTATGTGAAGATCACAGTTCATCCCAATAAACTTCCCATTTCGGCTGTAAACAGCGTAGTGAACAGCGATGGAAAAATTATTGATAATAACACGTTAAAAGCCATCAACCAGCAATTGGATGAATTCATTTTATGGGCATCTTTGCAACCGCAACCATCAAACCACTAAACCAATAAACCATTTTCAATGCGCACACCATTAGGAGCATTCATCGTTGTAGCCATTATGCTTTTGATGGATACTTATATTTTCCAGGCTATTAAAACGGTAAGCCAGCATGTATCGCCCAAAGTAAAAGTTATTATCTATTCAATTTACTGGACTCTTTCAGCAGTTGCTGTCGTATGCTTTTTATTGTTTTTATTTACCGAGCAAAGTTTTATGGGCAAGCGGTTCAGAACTTACCTGTTTGCCACTTTCATCGGCCTTTTTATGGCCAAACTGGTTGCCATTGTTTTCTTTTTGATAGACGATATACGCAGGTTGATACAATGGGTTTTTGGTAAAATAACTTCCACCAAAACCGAAGTGGCAGAACTGGCAGATGGTGATGGTATCAGCCGCTCAACATTTTTAAGCTGGCTCGGCCTTGCTGCCGGCGGAACCCTTTTTGGCAGCCTGTTGTACGGTTACAGTAATAAGTATAATTACCATGTTAAGCGCATACAACTGGCTTATGATAATTTGCCTGCAGCATTTAAAGGATTGAAGATCGTTCACATCAGCGATATACACAGTGGCAGTTTTACCGATAAAAAAGCGGTGGCGCATGGCGTGGAGAAAATACTTAATGAGAAAGCCGACCTGATTTTATTTACCGGCGACCTGGTAAATGACCGTACCAGCGAAATGGAAGAATACATGGATGTGTTTAACAAACTGAATGCACCGCTTGGTGTGTACAGTACGTTGGGCAACCACGATTATGGCGATTATGTAAGATGGCCTTATAATGGTATTACCAAGGAACAAAACCTTGAAAGCCTTAAAAAAGTACATGCCGACATGGGCTGGAAATTGCTGATGAATGAACATGTTGTTTTAGAAAAGGGAGGAGCAGAGATTGCATTGCTGGGTATAGAAAACTGGAGCAACAAAGCCCGTTTTCCCAAGCATGGCCGTATGGACCTTGCACATGCCGGCGCAGATAAATATCCTTTTAAAATATTGATGAGCCACGACCCCAGCCATTGGGATGCACAGGTGAAACCCAACTATCCTGATGTGGACCTTACACTTAGCGGCCACACACATGGTATGCAGTTTGGGATAGAGATACCCGGTTTTAAATGGAGCCCCGTGCAATATATGTACAAGCAATGGCATGGTTTGTATGAAGACGGTAAACAAAAACTATACGTAAACCCCGGCTATGGTTTTTTGGGTTATCCAGGCAGGGTGGGGGTTTTGGCGGAGATAACGGTGATTGAGTTGGTGTAGAAACAGTCATTGGTCATCGGCTATTGGTCATTGGGGCAACTCATGAATACTTTAACCTTTTCCTAAGGGTTATGTTTTTATCTTACCAGAAAGAAACCTTTATGAAATACGCCATTACCAGTTTAGCTATTCTTTTATTTTTTTCTTCCTGCTCAGATAATTCAAAAAGCACCAGTAGTAGCCTTCATGTATTTAGAGCTATGGAAGGAGGGCTGCAACAATCTATTAAAACAACCTCACGATCCAGTGAAATATTATATCGTTCATTAGAAGATAGGCTTACAGTCCCTGCAAGCAGCTCAATTGCTATGGTATGGCAACCCAAAGCTTTAGCAGTAAGATCATATTCCGATTCTGTCATTAAATATATCCGGCAATTAAAAGAAGAGTTAAAAGATGAAACTGGATTTA
>JADKAM010000010.1 GCA_016715365.1 Chitinophagaceae bacterium | reverse complement strand
CGCTGAATATAAATTGCCCGCTTTTTTGCTTTCAGATATTGCGATAAGGCTTTATGGTCAATCACTGCCTTATCTTTCAGGGCTTGTACAAGCTTATCATAGTTTTCCTTTTGCAGGGGTACATACCAGCACTTTTGCGTTTTACTCCAGCGTGCACCGACCTGCTTTTGTATGATCTTATTTAAAACAGAACTGTTAAAAAAATAAATGCCAATGCATTCCTGGTTGCGGTGTAGTAAAGGTTTAAGTATGGCAGTTTGCATAAATAATATTTGAGTAGTGAATTAGCCTACCCGATAAACAAGGCGCTGCCGCCCCTCAGTTACATTTGAAAAATTTCTTAAGGGTAGGATTGACTCTCTAATATAGGTAATTAAAATCATATTAGTGTATATGATATCAACAATTTTTAATTATTACTTTGCTTAAGGATTATGTACTTAAATGACGCTATACTAAAGGGATAGTATAGAAATGAGCAGAGTCTTGACATCCCATTATTCTCGCATTAAAATCAATCACTTTATTTAGTTAAAATAAGCGAATATGGAAATTGCTAAAAACTCAAAATACCTGCAAGATCTTCCAGAATTAGGTTCGAATTGGCGGTAGCCATCCCGACAAAAGCCTTTTTGATTAATTTCAAAGAGGCTTTTTTTATGTTTGTAACCTGAACCCGGGTTGTAGCAGGTAATCATGTTAAAGCCAGTACATGTTCAGGCCAATTTTTCAGCATCAGATAAACAAGGTTACCGAAGGGCCTGCTTATGGCTGAACTCCGGGATATTATGGGCGGAGGAAATGATAATTAAAATAATTTAAGCGCAGTTAGTTTTCTCACATATGCAGCCGTTAATGTGGGGAGGCTTGGTTCATCCTTCCTTTTTTTTAGTTCAACTTTAATGATTAATTTAAGCTGAAAATAAATTATGCTGTTATTAGGGATTGATTTGGGTACCTCATCTGTAAAAGTTACTGTGCTGAATGCAGCAACTCAGCAGCGTATGGCATCAGTTCAGTATCCCGAAACAGAGGCGGATATTATTTCACCGCATCCGGGCTGGGCAGAGCAAAGCCCTGATCTTTGGTGGGAAAATGTAAAACAGGCAATCCTAAAATGCAATGCAACAAATCTCTACAATCCAAATGATATTGCAGCCATTGGCATTGCCTATCAAATGCATGGGTTGGTTTTGGTAGATAAAGACCAGCATGTTTTAAGAAACTCTATCATCTGGTGCGACAGCCGTGCTGTTGAAATGGGTGATAAAGCTTTTTCAGGTATCGGAAGCGAAAAATGTTTGTACCATTTATTAAATTCTCCCGGAAATTTTACTGCGTCCAAACTGGCATGGGTTAAGGAAAATGAACCCGCTCTTTATGAAAAAATTGATAAAGTGATGTTACCCGGAGATTTTATTGCCATGAAATTAACCGGTGATATTACAACAACTGTGTCTGCCTTATCAGAAGGAATTTTCTGGGATTACCGCAGCAACAGTATTTCAGCGGATGTAAATAACTACTTTGGTTTTCATCAATCATTGTTTCCGCAGGTACAAACTTTATTTGCACCGCATGGACTATTAAAGGAAACCGTAGCCACCAGGTTATCATTAAAAAAGGGAATACCCGTTACTTACAAAGCCGGCGACCAGCTTAACAATGCTCTTTCATTAAATGTTCTGCAACCCGGCGAGGTTGCAGCAACTGCCGGTACCAGTGGCGTAATTTATGGTGTGAGCAACCAATTGGAATACGATCAGCAGTCACGCATAAACAGCTTTGCTCATGTAAATTATAAAGCGGATGAGGCCCGCATTGGTATTTTATTATGTATTAACGGCGCAGGGATATTTAACCGCTGGGTTAAAAACCTTATTGGTGCAAACCGCAGTTATGCAGCGTTAAATGAAGCTGCGGCAAAAGTAAGCCCAGGCTCCAATGGCTTGCTGGCATTGCCTTTTGGTAATGGCGCCGAGCGCATGTTGAATAACCGGCAGGTTGGCGCACATTTTCAGAATCTCGATTTTAATATTCATACCGATGCACATTTAGTAAGAGCTGCACAGGAAGGCGTGGCATTTGCATTCCGATACGGATTGGATATTATGAGAGAGAATGGGATGCATCCATCCATAATACGTGCAGGCAGAGCCAATCTTTTTTTAAGTGATGTATTTATCCAATCATTTGTAAATGCCACACAAACGGCCATTGAGTTTTATGAGGGCGATGGTAGTTATGGTGCTGCGCTGGGTGCAGGTATTGGCGCCGGAATTTATGCAAATACAACTGAAGCTTTCAGTAACAGAAAATCTGTAGATTGTATTGAACCGGAAGAAGATAATAACTGCGAAGCACAGTACCGGCAATGGAAAATATTTTTAAATGAAAAACTAAACATAGAACAAACACATTAATATAGTTAACAAAAAATACTACACATGAAAATTGTAACCGGGGAAAACGGATTTTTTAAAGACATTCCGCAAATAAAATTTGAAGGAACAGCAACAGACAATCCGTTGGCATACCGCTGGTATGATGAAAATAAAATAGTGGCAGGCAAAACCATGAAGGAATATTTACGCTTTGCAGTTGCTTACTGGCATTCTTTTGTGGGCAGCGGCGCTGATCCTTTTGGTGAACCTACCCATATTTTTCCATGGGATACTAAAAGTGACGCTGTTGAAAGAGCAAAAGATAAAGCAGATGCAGCGTTTGAATTTATCACCAAACTTGGCTTGCCATTCTATTGTTTTCACGATGTGGATGCTGTTGATTATACCAATGATGTGGCTGATAATGAAAAACGCCTGCAGGCAATAACTGCTTATTTAAAAGAAAAGCAGGATGCAAGTGGTGTAAAATTATTATGGGGTACAGCCAATCTTTTTTCAAACAGGAGATATATGAATGGGGCCGCTACGAATCCGGATTTTCATGTGTTGGCCCATGGCGGGGCACAGGTAAAAGCTGCGCTGGATGCAACGATTGCATTGGGTGGAGCCAATTATGTTTTTTGGGGTGGAAGAGAGGGTTATATGAGTTTACTGAATACAAATATGCAAAGAGAGAAAGCACATCTTGCCAGATTTTTGCATACGGCAAAAGATTATGCAAGAAGGAATGGGTTTAAAGGACAATTCTTTATCGAACCAAAACCCTGTGAACCATCCAAGCATCAATATGATTACGACAGTGAGACCGTAATTGGTTTTTTACGCCAACACGATCTTTTAAATGACTTTAGTCTGAACATTGAAGTAAACCATGCAACCCTTGCCGGCCATACCATGCAGCACGAGTTGCAGGTGGCTGCCGATGCCGGTTTGCTGGGCAGTATGGATGCCAATCGTGGCGATTATCAAAACGGATGGGATACAGACCAGTTCCCTAATAACATTAATGAATTGACAGAAGTTATGCTGGTTCTGCTTGAAGCCGGCGGATTTAAAGGTGGTGGAATAAATTTTGATGCAAAGATCCGCAGAAATTCTACCGACCCGGCAGATCTGTTTCATGCACATATTGGCGGCATTGATTCCTTTGCACGGGCATTAATTGTAGCAGATAATATTTTACAAAAATCCGATTACAAAAAAATACGCACAGATCGCTATGCATCTTTTGATGCCGGTAAAGGAAAAGAATTTGAAGAAGGAAAATTATCACTGGAAGATTTACGCAACTATGCACTTGAAAACGGAGAACCTGCTGTAACAAGCGGAAAGCAGGAATATCTGGAAAATATTGTCAACCGTTTTATCTAAATAAGTTTGAAAAAATGAAATGGTTTCCACATATAAAGATCACTCATAGTTGTCAGTAATTTTTGTTGTGCAGTTTAGTATAATCATCAATTCTGTTTAATTATTAAAACGCCAGTCCTGCGGCGTAACGCCATACTCCTGCTTAAATACCCTGGCAAAGTAACCAGGGTCGTTATAGCCGCAATCCAGCGCTATAGAAGCTATACTGCTTGCAGGATTTTTCAACAGTTCTTTGGCTTTGTTTAAACGGATGATGCGGATGAATTTGTTAGGTGAGCATCCGGTTAACGCATCCAGCTTGCGGTGTAACTGAGAATGACTCATGAATACCATTTTACATAACTGCTCAACCGTGAAGGCCGTGTCAGCCAAATGGTTTTCAATGGCTTCTCTTACTCTTTTTACAAACTCATCTTCTATTTTATTTTCGCTGATCTGTTCTTCAGGCTGTACAATAGTTACTGTTGTTGCATCATTATTATTAAGTCCTGCTTTCTTTAAATAAAACTGCTGCAGATTTTTTCTGAGCTCCAGCAACTTCTTTATCCGTATCAATAATTCTTCCCGGTTAAATGGCTTTTCAAGATATACATCTGCACCTTTTTCCAATCCTTCCATCTTACTTTCCATATCAGCTTTTGCTGTAAGCATGATGATGGGTATATGACTGGTATGTTCATCATTGCGTAGTTGCCTGCACAATTCAAAACCGTCTACAAAGGGCATCATCACATCGGTGATGATCAGGTCGGGAATTATTTCAGATGCAATTTCAAAACCTTCCCTTCCATCCTGTCCAACCGCAAGCCGGTAATCGGGCAGGCAGGATGCTGTGTATGCTACCACATCTGCATTGTCTTCTACCAAAAGTATCAGCGGTTTTTCTTTAGTCTTTTTTTCTTCATCTATATTAATGCTGCTGAAAGAGGTGGTGTTTATTTGTTTCGAAGCAGCTTCTTTTATATCCGGATAAATTATATTTTCTGTTGCCGGTATATTTTTTAAGGGAAGTGTTACCGTAAATTCTGTTCCCCTGTTGGCACCTGTTGGCGGGCTTTTAACCGTAATTTCGCCTTCCATTAATTTAACCAGTTCTTTGGTAAGTGCCAGTCCTATGCCGGTTCCTTCTGTTTTACGGGTATGGCTGTTATCCAGTTGATAAAACCTTTCAAAAATATGTTCCAGCTGGCTTTCAGGAATGCCGATACCGGTATCTTTTACTTTAATGATCAAGGTTGATTTACCTGCTTCATGCAACCCGTTGTCTTCAGTTACGGTAATGTAAATATTCCCTTTTTGAGGAGTGAATTTTAAAGCATTGGATAAAAGATTGGCAATGATCTGTCTCACTTTTTCCGGGTCGTATGCAACATACAGCGAATCCATCCCGGCCAAAAAATGCAATTGTTTTTTCTGGCTTTCGGCAAGTGAATGAAATGATTCAACAATGTACCGGAGAAAATTAATGATATCTCCATTCACCATTTGCAAAGTCATTTTACCGGTTTCAAGTTTCGACAGGTCGAGCATTTCATTTACCAGGTTCAACAGGCTTTGGCCGTTTCGGATGATCATATCTATGCCGTTATCCAGATGCTGTGACGGATTACTTTTAACCTGTTGCGCCATTCCCAATATTACCGTAAGCGGCGTTCTGAATTCGTGGGTGATATTGGTATAGAGTTGTGTTTTAACCGAGTCTAATTCTTTTACTCTTTTAGCTTCCAGCTGTTCAAAATTTAATTGCGATTTAAGTTTGGCCCGGTTCACCGAAAATTTAAAATAAGCCCTGATGCCAAAGCCCAGCAGTACAATGTAGATCAGGTAAGCCCACCAACTGCGCCACCAGGGCGGCAATACAGTGATCTGCAGTTCAGCTATCTTATCGCTCCAGATGCCCTGGCTGTTGCTGCCCTGCACTTTAAAAATATATTTTCCTGCTGGTAAGTGTAAATAGGTTGCTGTGCGGCGGGTGCCGGATTCAACCCAATCCTTATCTACACCAACCAATTGGTATCGGTATTTATTTTGAGCCGAAGCAGTAAGATCAAGGGATGAAAATTCAAGCGTAAGAATATCCTGCAAATGGGTAAGTGTAATTTCTTTTGATTGCTCAATGGTATTTTGCAACACTGAAGTATTATCTCCCGGTGCAATGGGTTGGTTATTGATGAGGATATCGGTGATAAAAACGTTGGGCATAAAACCCGGTACCAGTATTTCTTTTGGATCAAAAATATTAATGCCTTTAACACCACCAAAGGCAAGGTTTCCATTTGGCAATTTAGCAAAGGATCCGGTATTAAATTCATCATCCTGCAAACCATTTGCCTTGGTAAAATTGTGAAAGACAAAATTTATGCTGTCTTTATTTTTTACTGCACTCAGGCAAAAAATACCCTTGTTGGTGCTGCCCCAAATATTTCCGGCATCATCAGATAATATACCATACACCACATCATCGGGTAATCCATCTTTTGAAGTGAGATGAAAAAAATTACCGGTTGTTTTATCAAGCCTGTTTAAACCGCCTCCTTTTGTTGAGATCCATAAATATTTATCAGGTGCCAATGGGTCATCCAAAAAGCAAGACACATGATTATAGTTGAGTGAATTGCGGTTGTTGTTATTATTGTAAAACCATTTAACAGGTGAGGCAGCAATTTGGTTATAATTTAAAATGACTTTCGCAAAACCTCTTTCCGTACCTATCCAAAAAGCACCTTGTTTATCTTCTAACAAAGCGGTACAAATAATTTTAGAACCATCCTTATTTATAGTAAAGCTATCCAGCTTTTCGGTTTTTGTATTCAATAAGGTTATAGCTCCGTCCTGGCCCGGAAACCAAAGGTTTGCTTTACGGTCTTCTATAAAAGGTTGCTTTTTACCAAATGCCTGGTTTGCATTAATACCCGGCCATGCTGTTAATATGTTGGAAGCAGGACTGTATTTAAAATATCCTTTCTCATCACATTTAAACCAGTAATCGCCTGTAGAAGCAATGATAAAATTATCTACCTGGCTTAGTGATGGATCTTTTTTAAAAGCATCTGTAATCGTTCCGTCTTCTTTCAGGTTCATCCAGTTATAATCATAACTCACCAAATAGATGTCTTTACCTGTAGCAGGCATAATGAGGCGGATAGTTTTACTACTTGCCTTTGTTTCGAATTTACTGCGTATTGTATTGTATTTGCGCAAACCCCATCCCACAGAGCCTGACCATAATATTCCTGACCGGTCAATTATAAAAGGATAGCATATTCTTATCTTAGTTTTGGGTAAGGGCTCATTCCAGTTTACAGTTTTACCGGGTTCGTTTTTAAATACATCATAAAAATGCTCCTCCCGGTGGTGATTTTCCCAGGGTTTTTCTTTGGGTTTAAAAATAATATTGCCTGGCGGTGTTTTATTACTATTAAATAATGGAAAAATATCTTTACCGTCTGTGAGGTATAATTTACTATTGATCAATTTACTGCTATCACTGTTCAGGTAACCATCATTAAGCAGTATTGCATTGTTAAGTTTTATGAAACTGTTCTTTAAAGGATCGAAACGGTACACCAATCCATCCATCCCGCCAATCCATATAATTCCATGCTTATCTTTTCCCATACCATAAACCTGTGTTGCATTGGGTAAGCTTAGTCTGGTAATAACAGGTAAGGCACCTTTTACAAAAAAACTATTACTGAGTTCAACAATGTTTAAGCCGGCATCATCTGTACCTACCAGTATCCTGCCATCGGGCATTTCTTCTATTGCTTTAATGCCATTACCCGAAAGGCTGGCCGCATTGGTATTACTATGGGTAATGCGATAAAATTTACCGCTCTGCTTATCATAAATATTTAAACCCGCGTTTTCGGTACCGGCCCATATCCTGCCTTTCGAATCTTCAAAAAGTTTAAGGATGGTGTTGCTGCTAAGACTTTGGGCATTGTAGGGATCGTTGGTAAATACTTTAAAACTGTATCCATCATACCTGTTCAATCCGTTTTTGGTGGCCACCCATATAAAACCTTCTTTATCCTGCAAAAGATCAAAAACCATTCCCTGCGATAAACCCTGTGCGGTGGAAATGGTTTCGTAAGCAGGCGGGTTTTGCGCAGCCGAAAAAAATACCCACCATACAAGGGTAATAGTCAGGAATGCTTTTATTCTGATAAGGGTCTTATGCATTTGCTTATAAAGATAAACGGAACACCCATTTTTTATGCATGGTTTAAAAAGAAAATATACGCTACAGGATAAAATGACGAATTAATCCTGCTCTTGCACAATTTGTCCGGTTAATTGGGCAGAATGTATTGTACAATGGTTGATATGTACTCACTAAAAGCTGATGATTTGCAGAATTTTACACTATCACCCGTAGCCGCTGCAAACTTAGGAATTATAACAACCCTTCTTTTTTAACCAATAAACCAATCTAACATGAACAAGAATTTCCTTTTTAAGACAAAGATGTTTTTGCTTCTTTGCATGCTTATCCCTTTTGCCGGCATAAGCCAAACAAAAAATTTAATTTCTACCAACCGGGTGTTTCCAAAGGTGGATAAAGTACTGGAGTTTGAAAAAGCACTGGCTGCCCATGCACAAAAGTACCATACGGGTACTGCCCATTGGCGTGTATTCGACATACAATCAGGGCCAGATGCAGGTGGCTATCATATTACTGAAGGGCCAACAAGCTGGGAAGCGGAAGATGTAAGGGGTAATTTAGGTGCCGATCATAACCTGGATTGGAACAAGAATGTGGCTATTTATTTAACAGAAAGGGGATCAACCGGCTATTCTGTTTACCAGGATTCTTTAAGTACCGTGGCTTTGGGTGACTTTTCTGATAAGATCAATATCGCTCATATCTACCCCAAAGTTGGCAAGGGTGATAATGTAGTAAGTATTATAAAGAAATTGAAAAAAACATGGATGGCTGCCGGAGTAACCGTCGCAGTTTATGTAGCCAGTTCTTCCGGAAAAGCACAGTATACTTTGGTAACAAGGTATAAGCAAGGCTTAAAAGAAAGAGCTGCAGGTTTTCGTAAACCATTTAAGGAAACCTACGAAGCTGTACATGGTGAAGGCTCTTATGCACAATACCTGAAAGATGTGGCTGAGTATATTGATGAAAGCTGGAGTGAATTACTTTTTATGCGTGCTGATTTAAGTTCTAAATAAAAATTTATAATGTGGTAAAGACCTCAGGGATTAAATTCCTGAGGTCTTTTAAAGAAATAAAAATTACTAATTGAATAGTCAAAAGGGGATTTGTTCAAGCTAAATAAGTTCTAAAACCTTTAACACATGAAAACAGCCATCAGTATTTCGCTAAAGCAAAGCAGCACAATTCCAGCACTTTCTGAAAATGTCTTTTTAAGGTATTTTAATTTTATTGCCTTGTATTTTGCACAAGGTGTGCCGGAAGGAATGTTATTCTATGGTATTCCGGCCTGGATGGCCATGAATGGCAAAACACCCGGAGAAATAGCGGGCTTTGCCGTAGCATGCGGATTGCCCTGGAGTTTTAAATTTATAGTGGCACCACTCATGGATCGCTATACCTATTTGCCCATGGGCCGCAAAAGGCCTTGGGTGCTTTTGGGGCAAATTGGTTTAATAGCCAGTTGTATTGCCATGGCTTATGTACCCGATCCCTTAAATAATTTAAACCTGTTTATGGCAGCAGGTTTTGTGGTATCGTTCTTTGGGGCTTTTCAGGATGTGGCTACCGATGGAATGGCTGTTGATATTATCCCTGTAAACCAGCAGGCCCGGGCCAATGGTTTAATGTGGGGTTCAAAGATCGTTGCCATATCTACTACGCTTGCATTAGGAACCTGGCTGTTAAATAAGTACGATTTTACTACTTCCATACTGATGCTTGCGGTTATGATAAGTATTATTATGCTGGTGCCCTTATTTTTAAGAGAACGGCAAGGGGAAAAAATAGCACCCTGGTCTTCCGGCACCTCATCACCCGAAACCAGGAAACTGCAATTGACCAGTTGGGTTTCTATCTTCAGATCTCTATACAGTGTATTCAGTTTACGTAACTCGCTATTACTTGCTTTGATCCTGTTTATTGCACAGGGGGCGTATAATTATATTGAAACACTATTACCCATTTTTACTGTAAAAGCATTGAACTGGACCAATGGCAGTTACTCGCAGTTTTTTGCAACAGCAAAAATAATTGGTGGCATTGGCGGAATGCTTATTGGAGGTATCCTTATTGATAAGTTCGGTAAAAAGCGCATGATGAATATTTATTTTTTCAGCATGGTGTTTTTTACAGCTGTTTTGGCTTTTTCTAAGATCTATTGGAAGGACAGTAGTTTTATTTATGCTTTTATGATCCTGTATAACATTGTTTACACATTTGCCTGCATTGGCATTTTTGCCATTGCCATGCAATGTTGCTGGAAAAAAGTTTCGGCAAGCCAGTTTACTTTATATATGACGATTGGGAATCTTGGGCGTATTGCCTTAGCTGCATTAATTGGACCTATAACGGCCAATTTCAATTGGCAAATTTCAATTTTCGCTTTTGCTGTTATGATTGCAGTAGCCTGGTTTATTATGCAGTTTTTAAATATTAATAAGCAGGTAGAGCGGGTGGTAGATTTAGAAAATAAAGATGCTAAAACAGACCTGTTACTTGTAAGCCAATAACAACGATAAATCTTTATCAAAAACAAATTATTATGCATCGCAGATCATTTATAAAAAATTCGTCGCAGACAGCGCAAAATCGAAAATAAAAATTGACTGATAATTTAAAACGGGTAAGCCGAAAACTGAAGAGAGTAGGCATTATAAAATTTAAAAATAATTAAATGAAAAAAATCAATTTGCTATTTGCGTTGGGTATTTCATTAGGTATAGCTTCATGCAATAATGGTAGCGAAAAATCAGCTGCAGCAGAAACCAAAGACACTGCAACTTCTGTTACTAATGAGCCAGCCAAAACCGGCCCCACACTTCCAATGGATGTGATAACTATTTATCATACTGTAAAAGATTACAACCAATGGCGTCCGGGTTTTGATACTGATTCAGTAGCAAGACTGGCAAGTGGCTTATCATTTGTTGCAGTTGAAAAATCTGCAGATAAGCCAAATGATGTAAAGATAGTTTTAGCACCAACAGATATGGCAAAAGCAAAAGCATTTATTGCCGACCCCAGGTTAAAAGATGTTATGGATAAGTTAGGCGTTATTTCTAAGCCTGTAGTAAATTTCTGGAGCATAATAAGATACAATACAGATAATCAAAAAACTGGTGGCGCCCGACTTGAAATCGTTCACAAAGTGAAAGATTTTGATGCATGGGTAAAAGTATTTGATGCCGAAGGCCCTGCCACAAGAGCCGCAAATGGCATGAACGATTTGGCACTTGGAAGAGGTGTGGATGACCCTAACCTGGTACATATTGTTTTTGATGTAACTAATATGGCTAAAGCAAAAGCAAGATTAGCTGATCCTGCATTGAAAAAATTGATGGAAGATGCTGGCGTAGTTGGTGCCCCAACAATTACATTTTACAATGACGCTTCAAAATAAGCAAATACAACCTTTTTTGAACGGAGAAACTTTTAGAAGCGGCTTCTCCGTTTAAAAAAAATAAAACAGAGACGCTGAAAATTGAAAAGAGTAAACAAACAAAAAATAATAATAACAATGAAAAAGATTTCTATATTTACTTCGAGTCTTTTATTTGGCTTCTCATTGCTAATTAGCTGTAACAACGCAGGCAGTTCCAAAACAACAGATGGAATGGAAGTAAAAGCAAGCCTGTCTGACACACCAGAATATTTTAACCTGCGCCCAAAGCTTGAAAAAGAATATGGTTATACCCATGCGGTAAGAATTGGCGATGATCTTAAGATTTCCGGTGCAGTAAGCATGAATGATTCAGGAATCATCGTTGCGCCCGGCAATATGGAACAGCAGATGAAGAATTGTTATGCTGACCTGCAAAAAATATTGCAGCATTATGGTTATACTGTTGATGATGTGGTGGCTGAAAATATTTATACTTCCAACATGGCAGATTTCATTAAAGTTTCGGGTTTCCGCAATTCAATCTATAAGAAACAATTTCCAACAGGTACCTGGCTGGAAGTAAAAGGGCTTGCTGTAGAAGGGCAGTTGATCGAGATCGATATGGAAGCGCATAAGACAAAATAATTTTCTGATTAAAATGCAGCAACTTCAAAACTTTAAATCAGTCATCATGCCCAAAATAATCCGCTTCATCATTTGCACCATTTTTATGGCAGGCTTTGCATATACTGCTAGCAGCCAGGCAGCTTATAACAATGAAATAAAACAGGTTGCCGTTTTGCTTTACAATTCGTTTAGTAAGATGCAGAACATTTCGGGCAGGTTAGATTTTAATGATACCTCCCGGCTTAAATGGAACAATCTTCCTGTAGGGCTTAGGGCAAGGGTGGGAACAAGTATTGGCAACATGACCGATGAGCAAAGAAAATTGGTTCATCGTATACTTTCGGTTTCGCTGAGTTCACAAGGTTACCTGAAAGCCACCAGTATCATGCATTTAGACGACTTGCTCAATCGTTACTACGATAGCCTGTTTTACAAAAAAGAAATTAATGATACTACTTATGCTTTCGTAAGATCTTTATTATGGTCGCATAAAAATTACTACTTCGCTTTTTTTGGCCAGCCAACAGACCGTATCTGGGGATATAAATTAGAAGGGCATCATTTATCGGTCAATTTCACATTCGTTAATGATAAACTCTCTGTAACGCCTTTCTTTATTGGCACAGACCCTGCTGAATATCAAAATTCTGAATATGCAGGATGGCGGGTTCTTGGGCAGGAAGAAGACCTGGGGATTAAACTCGTAAACCTGTTTACACCTGCACAGCAAAAGAAAGCTACCATGAGTACCGCAGTGCCAAAAGATATAATTACCGCGGCAGAAAGTGGCAAACGGTTGGTCGGCAATTGGGGTATTTTGGGTGCAGCGATGAATGAAAAACAAAGAGCCGTGTTGCAATACATTATTCGTGAATTTGTTTTTAACCTGGAGTATGATAAAGCCGTTATTGAATATGATAAAATTATTAAAGCAGGTGTGGACAAAATATATTTTGGATGGATCGGAGAATATGATGAAAAGAAGCCGCACTATTATGTTTTAAACGGTCCGACTTTTATTATTGAGTTTGATAATAATGGTGGCCCGAGAAATGGTGCCAATCATATTCATGCTATCTGGCGGGAAAAAGGAAATGAATATGGGGAAGATGTATTGAAGAATCACTACCAGGTAGAAAAGCATTAACAATTGAAAGGTATTTTCCTGTAAAGAACTGATAAAAAACAAAAAATATGAAACAGCATTTTAATTTTTTTATGGCCATTGCATGTGCCGGATCATTAATGGTGGGTTGTAATAACAATAGCACAGTTTCGGCTGTAACCCAAAAAGACAGCATGGGTGGCTTTGATGTAAATACCATGAAAAAGATCATCCGGGAAAAAAATGAGCAGTTTACAAGGGCACATGTTACCGGTGATCATTGGGTGATAGATACCATGTTTACAGAAGATGCAAGGTCATTTCCTCCCAATGCCGATGCAGTGATTGGCCGCACTGCCATTGCACTGCTTACAGCCGGATTTATAAAATTTGGTGTACAGGAATTCAGGGAAGAAACCACGGCACTCTATGGTAATGCAGATTACCTGGTTGATGAAGGGAACTACTTTATGCGTTATGGCAAAGACAGTACCAGTGAAAACGGTAAGTATATAAATGTATGGAAAAAAACAGGTGGTGACTGGAAAATATATTCCAATATATGGAACAGCAACATGCCTGCAACAGCTGCAAAATAAATATTGAAATGTTTAGCTGCAGCAAAATAGTTACAACCCAACATGTAAAATGGGTCTTTATTAACAATCTAAAATAAAACAAAATGAAAAAAACAATCCTGCTTGTTACGTATGTTTCCTGTGTATTACTATTTGCTTCCTGCCAGGAAGCTGAGAAAAAAGAAATCCCGCCAGCAACCACTGTAGCTGAGCCGGCCAAACCGGATCCTGCACAGGTACGTGCCGAAATTGTAACTATTGAAAATGCATGGGCAGCTGCACAAAATGCAAAAGACATCAATGCATTAATGGCTATGTATGCCGATGATGCAGTAAGCATGCCCGATGGCGAACCCATGCTTAACGGTAAAGCCGCTATCCAAAAAAAGCAGGAAGCCGATTTTGCAAAGCCTGCAAAGTTTGCCAGCATTGCTTTTGAAACGATGGATGTTTATGCACAGGGCAATGTAGTGACCGAAGTTGGAAAAACAATGTATAAAGATGCGACAGGTAAAATAATTGGAGGCGGAAAATATATTGCTGTGTTTGAAAAACGTGATGGTAAATATTTATGCATCAGGGAAATTTATAACCAGGATTCAAAGTAGGTTTTATTATTGAGCATCAAATCATGATCATTGCCATGGCTTGTGAAGTCACAAGCCATGGCTAATGAAATAAAGCCCTGCTAAAAAATAAGCAATGAACTGTAAAACCAAATTACTGCTTACCATATTATGCCTGCACACTGCTGTTCTTACTGCACAGGTGCAGGTAAGTAAAGAACCACGCCATAAAAAGGTTTTAGAAAATAAATACATCCGGCTGCTGGATGTATGGATAAAAGCAGGCGATACGAGTATGTGGCATATTCATTCCACTCCATCGCTGTTTCTTCATTTTACCAACACAGATGTATGTGTTTTAATAAAAGGTAAAGCATGGACAAAAAATAGAAATATAGCAGGGACTGCTTCCTACAACTCCTTTGTTAACGATACCCTGGTTCACCGGGTGAGTAATTGTGATACAGTGCCATTTCATGTTACCGATATAGAGATTCTTTCATCTTATAAACCTGCATCATCGCTTGCGCCTTTACCATTTACTGTTTTGTTTGATAATGAAAAAGCAATTGCGTATCGTTTAAGCGGTACATCATTCAATAATCAACTTATTAATGGCCGTGGGCCGATGGTAGCAGAACTGGTAGCAGGTGAAGTAATCTGTTATAACACAAAGACTAAAAGATCAAACACGATTAAAACAGGAAAATATCTGTACCTGGAACCCGGCAGCTCTTTTTATTTTTCTGAAAAAGGAAATGAAAAAACTAATTTAGTATTGTTTGAGATCAAATAACTGAATTACAGCCAATCTTGATAAAAATATAAAATTAGCCGGCTTAAAAAAAGCTTACAAAAAAACATTATGAAAACAAGAATTATATTACTCGGTATTTTATTTGGCCAGCAGCTTAGCGCTCAATCCTATAAAAAAATACATGCTAAAGCCATTGTTGTGGATACACACAATGATATCCTGATGCAGGCTGCTGACAGGGGTACGGTATTTGACCAGGACCTTACCGGTAAAACACATAGTGATCTTACCCGCTGGAAAAAAGGCGGGCTCGATGTGCAGATTTTTTCAGTCTACTCCGATGGCGGCCTGAAAAATGCCTATGCTTATGCCAACAGGCAAATGGATAGCCTGGATGCTGTTGCTTTACGCAACCCGGATAAAATTATAAAAGTATCCAACTATGCCGACATGTTAAGAGCCGTAAAACAACATAAAATTGCTGCTATGTTTGGGGTAGAAGGCGGCCACATGATTGAAGACGATCTTGCAAAATTGGAAACACTTTACAAACGGGGTGCAAGGTATTTAACCTTAACACATAATGTTGCTCCTGCCTGGGCTACCAGCGCTGCTGATGAAACCAGCCCTAACCCTGTTATAGGAAAGGGATTAAACTCCGAGGGTAAAAAAGGTCTCACTGATTTTGGCAGGCAGGTAGTGCAAAAAATGAATGAGTTGGGTATGATGATAGATGTTAGTCACTTAGGCGACCAGAGTTTTTGGGATGTAATCAAGATCACCACTAAACCCATCATCGCTTCACACAGCTCAGTGTACAGCCTGGTGCCACACAGACGTAATTTGAAAGATGAACAAATAAAAGCGATCGCTAAAAACGGCGGCGTGATACAGGTGAATTTTAATCCGGGATTTATTGACAAAAGTTTTGGTGAAAAAGAAAATGCTTTTTTTAAAAAGCATGCAGCAGAATCTGATTCACTCACCAAAGCAGGTATGGATGAATGGTACATGATGGATTGGCTTTATAAAAAATATTCAGCAGAAGCAGAACCTATGAGGCCTCCATTATCTATGCTTATAGATCATATTGATTATATCGTAAAACTGGTAGGTGTAGATTATGCTGGCCTCGGCTCAGACTTTGATGGCATCAATCTTACACCACAGAAATTAGATGATGTTACTACCTATCCATTAATTACAAAAGCATTGGTAGAAAAAGGATACCCTAAAAAAGATATTAATAAAATACTCGGCGGTAATCTGCTGCGGGTTTTAAAAGCCAACGAAGCAAAGTAAAAATCTGTTTTAAACATACTTAACCAAAACTAACTGAACATGGCCATTGAAAAAACAGGTGAAGGATTAAAACGGGTGGTAGGTGTCTCAGGGCTTGCGCTTTCCATTGTAAATGGTGTGATCGGCTCAGGCATATTTGTACTGCCGGCAACCGTTGGTATTGCCATGGGTGCCTTTGGTGTTTTCGGTTATATTGTTTGCAGCATCATGCTGGCTGCCATCATGCTTTGCTATGCCGAAATTGGTAGTAAGGTCACCAGCAGTGGCGGGTCTTATGCCTATGTGGAAGCTGCTTTCGGAGATTTCGCCGGTTTCGTAATTAACTGGTTATTTGTTTTTGGATGGGGAATTTTGGGCAGTGCGGCCGTGATGAATATCCTGGCAGATTCATTGGCGGTTGTTTTTCCTGTTTTTGCCGATGCGTTGGCCCGTGGATTTTTATTTTTTATACTGATTGGCTTTATGGTGCTCATCAACGTACGGGGAGCAAAACAAGGTATTGGTTTTGTAAAAGGCATCACCATCATCAAATTATTGCCACTGCTTGGTATCATCATCTTTGGCTTCAGCCAGGTAAAAGGTACTAACCTGCATTGGGAGCATGTTCCGTCTCTTACCACATTTGGTAATACTGCGCTTATCTTATTCTTTGCGTTTGCCGGCTTTGAAACATGCCTTGGGGTGAGTGGTGAATTCAAGGATCCGAAACGAACAGTGCCGCTGGGGATCTTATTGGGAGGTGTAACCGTGCTTATTGTGTATATACTTTTACAAACGGTAACACAGGGTGTACTTGGGGCCTCCATGACCCAATTTAAAGATGCACCACTGGCAGCTGTAGCCGAAAAAATTGTGGGCCCCGCAGGAGCAACCATCTTATTGTTTACCGCGGCCATATCCTGTTTTGGAAGTACCAGTGCAGATGTGATGGCCACGCCACGTTCACTGTTTGCCGCGGCAAACGACGGTATATTCCCGGGCTTTCTTGGTAAAGTTCATCCCAGGTTTGCAACACCGCACCTGGCTATCATAACCTACGGATCCCTGATCTTTATTTTTGCGGTATCAGGTGGGTTTAAACAACTCGCCGTGCTGGCCAGTGCAGCAATACTGCTGATCTACCTGGCTGTTATTCTGGCTACCATCAAATTAAGAAAGCAAAAACAGGCGGCATCAGAAAAAACTTTCAGGGCACCGGGTGGATTGTTATTCCCCGTAATTGGCATCGCAACGATTGTGTGGTTGCTTACCTGCCTGAGCAAATGGGAAATACTTTCAACCCTCATTTTTATTGTGGTGGTCATGCTGATCTATTTTGTGATGAAAGGATTTAAAAATAAAAACCAAACAACATGATACAAAGAATTTATTTTCTCGTTATGCTCTTTTGTATTTGCCTGCCGGCTTTTACACAAACTAATATGCTGTATGATGTAGTACTGGAGGGTGGCCGGGTAATTGACCCCGAAACAAAATTAGATGCCATCAAAAATGTAGGCATCCTCAACAATCGTATTGCACAAATTTCTTCAGCCCCATTAAAAGGAAAAGAAATAATTAACCTGAAGGGACTGGTTGTTGCCCCCGGTTTTATTGATATGCATATACACGGCCGCAGCAATGTGGAGCAGGAATACCAGTTGCACGATGGTGTAACCACAGCTTTGGAACTGGAATGGGGCATTGAACATATTGGCAAATGGTATGAATCAAGAAAAGGCAAGGCGTTAATTAATTATGGCGCCAGTGTATGCTGGCCTTTTGAAAGGTTTAAGGCAATTGGTAAATACCAGAACGCTGTAGATAGTTTACTGCAAATTACGCTACAGGGAGAAGCAGGCATTGGAACAATGACCAACAGTATTTTACGGGCCGCTACCGAAACGATAACTCCCGATGCCATGAATCAAACATTGGCAAACATCAAAGCTTCACTGGCAGAAGGCGGCATTGGCATTGGTGCACCCATTGGCTACCTGCCCAAATCAAATCCCAATGAAATGTTCCAGCTGTATAAACTGGCTGGCGAGTTGCAGGCCCTGGTGTTTTCGCATGTGCGGCAGCCGGATATTATTTCTATACAGGAAGCAATAGCTGCTGCAGTACTTACAGGAGCACCGCTGCACATTGTTCATATCAACAGTATGTCGCTGGGAAATATCGGACTGTCGCTGGAGATGGTAAATGCTGCAAACAAAAAAGGTTTCGATATCAGTACCGAGTTGTACCCGTACACGGCCGGTTCCACTTCGCTGCAAAGCGCCATGTTTGATGAAGGCTGGCAGCAAAGACTGGGAATTAGTTATGGCAATCTGCAATGGGTAGCAACAGGCGAGCGGCTTACCAAAGAAACATTTGATGCCTATCGTAAAACAGGTGGCGTAGTGATTCTTCATGTAATGAAACCGGAGTGGATCAAAACAGGAATAGCCGCACCGGGTATTATGATTGCATCAGACGGAATGACTTATGCAAAACTGGCTCATCCAAGAACTGCAGGCACTTTTTCAAGAGTACTAGGCAAATATGTACGGGAAGAAAAAGTGATTGATTTGAATACAGCCATTGAAAAAATGACCTTGCTGCCTGCAAAACGTTTGGAAAATATTGCTCCCATGATGCGTTTCAAAGGAAGGATACAGGTAGGTGCCGATGCCGACATTACCATTTTTAATCCCGATACCATTATTGATAAAGCAACATTTGAAAAAGGCCTGGAGTTTTCAGCTGGGATTGAATATGTACTAGTGAATGGTAATTTTATTTTAAAGAATGGTAAAACAGTAAGCAATGTTTTTCCGGGACAGGCAGTGTATGGGAAATTTAAAAAGTAAAAAACAACATGCAACAAGATAAAATCAATCAGCCTGCTGCCATCAAAACAGGAAACATCATTTTCGGAATGATACTGATGTTTATTATTGTACATATTGGCTTTCATGCTACTTATATCAAAGAGTTTCCGGTGTTTCAGAAATACAATTGGCTGCATCATATACACGGAGCATTAATGGGTAGTTGGGTTATGCTGTTGCTGGTACAACCGATCCTGATCCATAAGAAAAAGTTCGCAGCACATCGTTTTCTGGGTAAATTAAGTTATGCCATTGCTCCCTGTATGATCGTGTCAATGGTATTCATAGCCAGGAATAATTATGAAACAGGCATTCTTAAAAAATCAGCTGCAGATGTAATGGCCACGCAATCCATAACCTGGATGCAAATAGTGATGTTCATATTGTTTTATTCATTGGCCATTTATTGTAGAAAGAATACTTACAATCACATGCGTTTCATGATTGCCACAGCCATCATCATGCTTGGCCCGCCAATAAACAGAATTATCGTCAGCTATTTTCCTGATGTGCCAATACCTTATATTTTTTTAATTTCTTTATACGTGAAAACCGCAGTGGCTGCTGCTTTGTTTTTAAGTGATCTTGTTAAAAAGAAATATTTAATGCCGGGTTTGATCGTGCTTTCAACCTTTTTATTTTCTGATGTAGTATTTCATGCCCGTTATTCGGATGCATGGCAGGCGGTTGGAAAATTTATAGTGAACACGTTTTATTGATGATAAAAAAAATAAAAACCAAACATGCTAAAGAAAATTTCAATCGCCATTTTTTGGCTCGCCTTCTTCAGCTTTTTTTTGTACAAACTGATTCCGAAATACACGTACCTCACCAATGATACGTTGAAACATTGGGGAAGCAACTCTATATTTGACAACAGCGTTTTTGCACTGCATATTTTTGCAGGCATTATAGTTTATTGCACCGCCATATTGCAATTCACGCCTGCCATACGCAACAAATACATTTCCTTTCATCGTGCTACGGGCAAGTTCTATATTTTTTCTTCCCTGCTCTGTATTACCACGCTGTATATTATGATACCCCGAACCTGGTGTATAGCCTGCAGGCCTTCGCAATTAATAGTAACCAGTTTATGGCTGCTGTTTGTTTTACTTGCATTTTATTTTATTAAGCAACGAAAAATAAAGCTGCACAAACGAATGATGATTTGCAGTTTTATCTGTGCAGCTTATTTTGTTACGGTAAGAGTAATTGACGCTTATACAATGGATATATTCTATGCGTTATTTCCAAATAAAACAACGGCATACCTGGCTTCTGATGTATTTGTGTGGCTGGTTCCATTGCTGATGTTCAATATATATTGGTTTATAAATGATAAAAAACAAAGGGTATGAATAAAAAATGTATCGGATCTATTGTATTGATAAGTGTATTTTCTTTGCAGCTTTTTGCACAAAAAGAAAAAAGGGAACAGGTAAAATCATCGCAAACAGCTTATGAAAAATACATTGATGCCAACAATGATGCCCACTTAAAAGAATTTATTGAACTGGTTTCAATTCCCAGCATATCTTCTATTCCTGCAAACAAACCCGATGTTGACAAAGCTGCTGCATGGATCGTACATAAATTAAAAGCCATTGGTATTACAACAGCGCAAACAATACCAACTGAAGGAAACCCTGTTGTGTATGGCTGTTGGGATAAAGCACCCGGCAAACCCACCATTTTAATATATGCGCACTACGATGTGCAACCTGTAAAGGAACCGGAATGGACGATTCCACCTTTTTCACCAAAGATTTCAGATGGAAAAATATTTGGACGTGGAGCCAGTGATGATAAAAGTGGTGTGCTGATAACGATCTGGGCCGTGGAAACCATGTTGCGTACAGCTGGTAAATTACCGGTGAACGTAAAATTTATTTTTGATGGCGAAGAAGAAAAAGGTAGCCCAAGTTTTAAAGGTTTTCTTGATAAGAATAAAGATCTATTGAAAGCAGATTTTGCCCTGAATGCCGATGGCAGCCAGTACAGCGAAACTACGCCATCTATTTTGATGAGTTTACGGGGTGCTGCCATTTTAGAATTTACTATACAAACTGCTAACACGGATGCACATTCAGGACAGTTTGGCGGCAAAACCCCCAATGCCGCTGTGGCACTATCGCAGGTTATTGCTTCCTTTTATACCAAAGATGGGAATGTAGCTGTGGAGGGATTTTATGATAAAGTAGTGCCGGCCAGTTTACAGGAAAAAGAAATGATAAAAAAACTACCTTATGATGCTTCAAGAGATATGAAAGTGTTGGGCACAACAGCAGAAACAGGCGACACAATATTTTCGCCATTGGAAAGAATTTGGTATCGTCCTACACTTGAAATAATTGGTATGCAAAGCGGTTATACAGCAGCAGAAGGGCATGCAAATATTATTCCCGGTAATGCCATGGCAAGAATAACCTGCAGGTTAGTAAACAATCAGTCGGGGAAAGAAATTATTGACCTGATTGTGAAACACATCAACAAAAACCTTCCGGTAGGGGCAAGGGTAACTTATAAATTCAGTAATGGTTACACAAGACCTATGAAATTCCCTGCTGATACTAAAGCGTATCATTACGTATCAGACGCTTTGTTTACAATATACGGTACTCAACCATTACAAACTGGACATGGAGGTAGCATTGGCCCATTGATAGATATAAACGAAACACTGGGAATCTATGCCTATTCATTAGGGCTGCAACTGGCAGACGAAAGAAAGCATGCTGCCAATGAGTTTTTCAGGCTTTCAAGCATGCGCAAAGGACAATTATTGTATTGCTACTATTTACAACATGTAGCTGACGAAGAAAGCAAATTGAAAAATAAATAAGAATATGCACCAAAACAACTAGTCACCACCATGACAACACTAAAAAAAAGCCGCATAGAATCTATCGATCTCCTTCGGGGCATCATCATGATCATTATGGCGCTGGATCACAGCCGTGATTATTTTCACAGTGCAGCTTTGGTAGATGATCCTTTAAATCTTGCTACTACTTCTCCGTTTCTTTATTGCACCCGCTGGGTCACCCATTTCTGTGCTCCTATTTTTTTATTCCTGTCCGGTACTTCTGCCTGGTTACAAAGCGGTAGAAAAACAACAAAGGAACTCAGTCGCTTTTTAATAACCCGTGGACTTTGGCTGGTATTGGTTGATCTTACGATTATAACATTAGGTACCACCGGGGATATTTATTTCAGCGTTTTTATTATTCAAACGCTTTGGGCCATTGGTATCAGTATGGCTATCCTGGGGCTCATGATCTGGCTGCCATTTTATGTTATTTTAATTACAGGATTGCTGATCGTGTTGGGACATAATGCCCTCGATTTTGCAGAAGCCAATCACCAGGGTGCATTTCCTTTTTGGTGGAACCTGCTGCACAGGCAGGGAGCAATCAGTTTGTGGGGCGGACATAGCTTATTTATATTCTATCCTTTTCTTTCCTGGGCCGGGTTAATGATGCTGGGCTATTGTTTTGGTAAAGTGTTTACCAGTTATGAATCAATCCAACGAAGTAAAATTCTTATAGGGACAGGTTTGGGGTTACTGGCATTTTTTGCAGTGCTGCGTTTTGCAAATGTTTATGGCGATCCAGTACATTGGTCTGGGCAAAAAAATGCGCTCTATACTTTTTTATCTTTTATGAATGTGCAAAAATATCCGCCTTCGTTATTGTATATGTGCGCCACTATTGGCCCTGCACTGATCTTTCTTGGTTTGGTAAAACAAACCGGAAGCCGGTTTTCAAAAATTTTAATTGTTTATGGCAGGGTGCCCATGTTCTATTATATCATTCACTTTTATGTGCTTACCACCATCAATATTGTGTTGTTCTTATCCCGTGGTCATACGGTTGCCGAAGGATTGAAAGGAGCACCGGGCATGCCCTGGAAATTTGTAGCACCCGGCGAAGGGTATAGCCTTGCGGTAGCTTATGCCATCTGGATAACTGTAGTAATTGCATTGTACCCGCTATGTAAATGGTATGATATCTACAAGAGCAGTCATCCAGAAAAAAAATGGCTGAGTTATTTGTAAAGTTTTATTATCAAAGAAAAAGCAAATGAAAAAAATAACGCTATTGCTGATTGCATTTCTGTTTTCATCTGTGTTAATGGCGCAGCAGTCACCAACAACCAATCAGCAGGAAGTACAACAAACGGTCATCAGGTTTTTTGACGCTTTATCCAACCGGGATTCGGTGAGCCTGAAAGCCCATAGCACAGCGGATATAACCCTGTACGAGTATGGCCAGGTATGGACTATGGATACACTGATACACAGAGCCATTACACTAAGCCAATCAGCCAATTTTAAACGTACAAACAGTTTTGATTTCATCAATACTACAACAGATAAAAATATGGCATTGGTAAATTATCGTTTGCAATCGGTAATAACAAAAGATGACAAACCCGTAACGCTGCAGTGGCTGGAATCAGTTGTGCTGGTTAAAATAAAAAAACAGTGGAAGGTAAAACACCTGCATTCAACATTGATCAAACGAAGTTAAAAATCAACAGCTGTATAATTTCCTAAATTATTCAATAAACAATCATGAAAAAAACATTGCTCTTTTTAACCGTTACCTGTTTTTTAGCTGCACCTGCTTTTTCGCAGATAAAATTCAGCGATGAAACAAAAAAATATATTGAATACAACCAGCCGGTAACTGTTTTTAAAAATGTGTTACTGATAGATGGCAAAGGCAATGCCGCCAAACCTCATCAAACTGTCATCATCAGCCATGGTAAAATTGACTGGGTGGGTGATGATGCAAAAGCGGTTACACCACAGGGTGCCAACATCATTGACTTAAACGGCAAAACTTTGATGCCCGGCCTGGTGATGCTGCATGAACACATGTACATTTCTGCCCCTGATATATCTACCCGTTACCTGCATTTAAAACAATTGCCATTTAGCTTTCCCCGGCTTTACCTGGCCGCAGGTGCTACCACTATCAGAACCTGTGGCAGCGTTGAACCCTACTCAGATATCCGTATAAAAAAAGATATAGACCTGGGTGTATTACCCGGCCCCAATATGGAATTGACGGCTCCGTACATTGAAGGAAAGTCGACCCGTTTTCCGCAAATGAAAGAAAATAAAACACCGGCCGAAGCAGCCGCTTTTGTAAACCATTGGGCCGACCAGGGCTTCACTTCTTTTAAAGCATACATGGGGGTAGATCAACCAACATTAAAAGCAGCTATTGATGCAGCGCATAAAAGGCAGTTGAAGATCACTGGCCACCTGGATATGGTTACATACAAAGAAGCCGCTGCTTTAGGTATGGATAACCTGGAACATGGGTTTATGGCCAGCTCCGATTTTGCGGCCGGGAAAAAAGAAAATGAACCGCCTGCTGCCGGTAGTTCATATAAAGCATTGAGTGAACTGGATATTAACAGTGACAGTGTAAAACAATTCATCCGGTTTTTGATTGATAAAAAAATGAGTATCACTTCATCCTTAGCTGTGTTTGAAGGAAATACAACTACGCAGCCGCAGCCCAACCAGGAAGCACTACAGGCGATGTCGCCCGATACCAGGGATTTTTATTTACAAAGACTTGCTGCTATCAAATCGGCCAAAGGCCCAACGGTATACGACAAAGCATTTACCAATACCAGTAAAATGGAAAAAATGTTTTACGACATGGGAGGCCTGCTTTCTGTTGGTACCGACCCCACAGGTAATGGCGGCACATTAGCCGGTTATGGTAACTGGCGGGCAATAGAATTACTGGTAGAAGCAGATGGCTTTACAGCTTTGGAAGCAATAAAAATTGCAACAATGAATGGCAGTATTGCCTTAGGTTTTGATAAATCCATTGGAACGATTGAAGCAGGTAAAGCTGCTGACTTATTGATTATTGACGGCGACCCTTCAAAAAATATCAGCGACCTGCGAAAAGTACAGTATGTTTTTAAAAACGGGATAGGATATAATTCAAAAAAATTGTTTGAATCGGTAAAAGGGAAAGTTGGATTTAACTAGAAGACCCTGGTTGAAAAATATAATTTTACAGTGTTAATGATTTTTGATAAGCATGATAAAAATGTTTAGACCTTCGTTTTATTCGAAGGTTTTTTTATTCTATTGATTCTTGATAAAATCACTAATTTTAAGAAAGCGCTTTTATAAAATTGCTTAATAACTCATATATGAAATATAATCCAATACAAAATTTCATCAACGGAAAATTTGTAGCTCCGCAAACCCAAATAACAATGGATGTAATATCCCCGCTGGATGGTACATTATTATCAACAGTTCCCATGTCATCAGCAAAAGAACTGGATGATGCAGTGAAAGCAGCTGCGGCAGCATTTCCTGCCTGGAGCAAAACACCTATTAAGGAAAGAGTACAGGTTTTCTTTCGCTATAAAACATTATTGGAGAAAAATTTAAAAGAACTGGCTGAATTGTGCAGCGAAGAAAATGGAAAAACTTATGGTGAGTCAGTTGCCGAAATTGAAAAGTGTATTGAGCTTACCGAGTTCGCAACATCTTTACCACAACTGGTTACCGGCGAATTACTGGAAGTAAGCCGTGGAGTAGAGTGCAGAACAGAGCATGTTGCATTAGGTGTGGTTGCTTCCATCGTTCCTTTTAATTTTCCGAGCATGGTTCCCAACTGGACATTACCCAATGCCATAGCACTGGGCAATTGCATGATCATGAAACCTTCAGAAAAGGTCCCATTGAGTTGCGGACGTTTGGCGGAATTATTAAAAGAAGCCGGCCTGCCCGATGGCGTTTTTAATGTGGTACATGGCGATGTTGACATTGTAAATGCCATTTGCGATCATCCAAAAATTGAAGCTGTTTCTTTTGTAGGTTCAACAAAAGTTGCCAAAATTGTTTATCAACGTGCCACATCAAATTATAAAAGATGCCTGGCTTTGGGCGGCGCAAAAAATCATTTAATGGTGTTGCCTGATGCCATACCCGGCATGACGGCGCTAAATGTTGCCGCCAGCATGAGCGGCTGTGCAGGACAGCGTTGTATGGCTGCCAGTGCCATGATCGGTGTGGGCAATGTAGATGCCATCATTGATCAAATTTGTGAAGAAGCAAGAAAAATTATTCCGGGAGAAAATCTTGGTGCAGTTATAAATAAAGAAAGCAAAGAAAGAATTGAACGATATATCGGCGAAGCAGAAAGAGACGGCGCTAAAATTTTAGTGGATGGCCGCAATGCAAAAGTTGCCGGTAAAGAAAACGGAACTTATGTTGGTCCTACGGTTATTGATTTTGTAACACCACAAATGAGTGTTGCTACAGAAGAAATTTTTGGTCCGGTTATTTCCATCATGCGTACCAAAACGGTTGATGAAGCACTGGCGATTGAAAATGCAAATCCTTATGGCAATGCAGCCAGCGTGTTTACGCAAAATGGTGCTATGGCCCGTTATATCATTGACCATGCAAGTGCCGGAATGATCGGCGTTAATGTGGGGGTACCTGTGCCACGTGAGCCATTTAGTTTTGGGGGATGGAATGAAAGTAAATTTGGTGTGGGGGATATTACAGGCAAAAGCTCAATTGAATTCTGGACAAAATTGAAGAAGAGTACAACGAAGTGGAATGCAGAGGCTGGGGTGAATTGGATGAGTTAAATTCAAACATTCCAAAAATAATTATTCAATATAAATTTTTCCTTAGTGAGTATACATGTACTTGAAGATATTGCAGGAACTGTCCTATTAGTGGCTGGAATAATCTTTCTTGTTATTTATTTGACTAAAAAAAAGAAATGACTTATGAATACTAAAACAGTTTCAGAATCAACAGAAATAGTTCAGAATAACCTGGACTACACTTTATTTTCCTGGAGCAAACAAAAAGGCATCACACCCATTGCAGTTAAACATGCCGAAGGTGTTTATCTCTATGATTATGATGAAAACCGCATCATTGATTTTTCATCAGGACTGATGAATGTAAACATAGGCCATGGAGACCAACGAATTACCGAAGCGGTAGTTAAGCAAATGCAGGAAGTAAGTTATGTTACACCCAGCTGTGTTACCAAAGTGCGTGGTGAGTTGGGAAAGAAACTTGCTGAAATTTGTCCCGGTGATCTGAACAAAGCATTCTTTACTTTATGTGGTGCCACCTCTATTGAAAATGCAATTAAGCTGGCAAGGTTATATACAGGCCGACATAAAATTTTAAGCCGTTATCAGTCTTATCATGGTGCATCTATTGGCGCCATCAGCGCCAGTGGCGATCCACGCAGGATTGCAGTGGATACACAACAGGCGCCAAACTTTATTCATTTCGATCTTCCTTATTTATACCGCTGGGAATATGGCGAAGAAAATATGCTGAAAGAATCGGTTGCACAATTGGAAAGAATGATCGCTTATGAAGCGCCGGGAAATATTGCAGCTATTTTGCTGGAGGGAGAATCCGGTTCATCGGGTTGTTTGCAATATCCAAAAGGTTATCTAAAAGCAGTAAGAGAAATCTGTGATAAGCACGGCATCTTATTAATTATGGATGAAGTGATGAGTGGCTTTGGCCGCACGGGTAAATGGTTTGGTTTTCAAAACCATGATATAGTGCCGGATATGATCTGCATGGCGAAGGGATTAACCTGTGGGTATTTACCTTTTGGTTGTTTGATGGTATCTGACAAGATCGCTGCAAAATACGATGACAATGTTTTGGCGCTGGGCTTAACTTATTCAGCTCACCCGGTTAGTTGTGCCGCAGCTTTGGCAACTTTAAAAATTTATGAAGATGACGGCCTGATTGAAAACACAGTAACCATGGGAAAATATATGGAGGAACAGGTTGAGTTGTTGAAACAAAAACACCCTTCCATTGGGGATTTTAGAAATACTGGTTTGCTCGGCTGCATTGAATTGGTGAAGAACAGAACCACCAAAGAACCGATGGCACCCTTTAATGCAAAGCCTGATGAAATGGTAGTGATGAATAAAGTGGCAGCTAAATTAAAAGAGCTTGGGTTATACACTTTTGTTAGATGGAGCTATGTTTTTGTAGCACCACCACTTTGTGTAACCAAAGAACAGATTGATGAAGGATTGGCAATAATCAGTGAAGCGATAAAAATTGCAGACGAAAATGTAATGTAGAATTTGATCGATGAATTATGAATGACGGTTAAACCATTCATAATTCCGAATTCATAATTATACGTATGACAGAAACTAACCACGAAACTTCACTTTACAACAAAGACCTTGCACCCATCCCGCAAAACAAGCGTACCTGGGGTACCTGGAACTATGCAGCGTTGTGGATAAGCATGAGCCTCTGTATTCCTACATACATGCTGGCAAGTTCACTAATTGAAGGAGGGATGAACTGGTGGCAATCTATCCTCACGATTTTTATTGGCAACACAGTTGTATTAATTCCGATGATATTGAATGGCCACGCAGGCGCTAAATATGGAATTCCATTTCCTGTTTTTGCAAGAGCAAGTTTTGGAACCAAGGGTGCAAATATTCCTGCGTTGCTCAGGGCAATTGTTGCATGCGGCTGGTTTGGTATTCAAACCTGGATCGGTGGCTTTGCCATTTACCAGATGATGAAATTGTGGGTACCATCGTTGGCAACTTTGCCACAAATATTTCCTGATTTATTTGGTTTACAAACCGGCCCGGCTATTTGTTTTTTTATTTTCTGGTTGTTGAATATGTGGGTAGTTTATTTAGGTGTGGAAAGCATCAAAAAATTACTGGTCTTTAAAGCATTTTTTTTACCACTGGCTGCACTGGCATTATTATTCTGGGCAATCAATGCAGGTCATGGTTTGGGGCCAATACTATCGCAGCCATCAAAATTATCCGGCCCTGCATTTTGGGCGTACTTCTTTCCTGCATTAACAGGCATGGTCGGTTTTTGGGCAACGCTGTCTTTAAACATACCGGATTTTACACGCTATGCAAAAAATCAAAAAGCGCAAATCAACGGACAAATAATTGGCTTACCTCCATCCATGACTTTGTTTGCATTCATTGGCGTAGTAGTTACTTCAGCCACATTTATTATTTATGGTGAAAGTATCTGGGACCCGGTTGTACTGGCCGGTAAATTCGAAAATAAATTATTGGTAAGTATTGCAATGGTCGCTGTTGCCATTTCAACTTTAGCAACAAATATTGCTGCCAATATTGTTAGTCCGGCCAATGATTTTGCAAACCTTTCGCCTAAAAAAATAAATTTCAGAACCGGCGGATACATCACCGGTGTTATTGGTATTTTAATCTTTCCCTGGAAATTAATTGCAGATCCCAATGGATATATTTTTACCTGGCTTATTGCATACTCAAGTCTGCTTGGCCCGGTTGGAGGTATTATGATCGCTGATTATTATTTTATACGTAAACAGCAATTGCAGGTAGATGAATTATACCAGCATAAAGGACGATATGGATTTAGCAAAGGATTCAATGTTGCGGCAATTATTGCTTTATTGGTTGGCATCGTTCCAAACATTCCCGGTTTTTTATTGCAGGTAAAATTGGTTTCGGCAACTGCATTCCCGGTTTGGATATCTGACCTGTATCATTATGCCTGGTTTGTTGGGTTTATTGTAAGTGGTTTTGTATATTTATTGTTGATGAAAAAATCTGATCGCTGAGAAAAGGAGAAGCTGAGACGACGCTGCGTATCTCTGCGCAACTCCTTATCTCTTTTTCTCTGCGATAAAAAAAATGATATGAGTATTCTTATTAAAAATGCAAATATTATTGGCGCTGCCGAAAATTTTACCGGGGATATTTATATCCAGGGCGAAAGCATTGCAGCCATTGGAAAAAATCTGGACATTAAAGCCGATAAAATAATTGATGCAACAGGCTTGCTTGCTTTTCCGGGTTGTATTGATCCTCACGTGCATTTGGAAATGCCGTTCATGGGTACTTTCAGCAGCGATAATTACGAAACCGGAACCCGTGCTGCTTTGCATGGCGGTACTACAACGGTGATAGATTTCATTTTGCAAAAACAAGGAAATTCTTTGTATGATGCTTACAATGAGTGGAGTAACCGTGCAAATGGGAATGCTGTGGGCGATTACAGTTTTCATATGGCTGTAACCGACTTTAATGAAAATACCTGCAAGGAAATTGTTGACCTGATTGAAAAAGAAGGGATAACGTCTTTCAAAATATTCATGGCTTACAAAGGAGCGTTAATGATCGATGATAAGCAAATGGTAGGTTTAATGAATGAAGTAAAGCAACGTGGCGGCATGGTAACGGTTCATGCAACCAATGGCGACATGATCGACTTTTTAATTGCAAAGAACAGGGCCGAAGGAAACCTGGCACCTATCTATCATTATTTATCTCAGCCAGAAATTACAGAAGCAGAAGCATCAGAACGTTTTGCATCCATTGCAGGCTACACCGGTTGTCCCGGCTATATTGTACACATGACCTGCGAAGGCGCTTTGAATGCTGTACGAAATAACAACCGTGAAAATCAAAAAGTATTTGCCGAAACCTGTATTCAATATTTATTACTGGATGCTTCTTTATACGAACAGAATTTTGAAGGAGCCAAATGGGTAATGAGTCCGCCGCTGCGGGAGAAGAAAGACCAGGAAGCATTGTGGGCGGGTATTAACCAGGGGTTGGTACAGGTGGTGGCAACAGATCATTGCCCTTTTACCTGGGAGAAAAAATTACTGGGTAAAGATGACTTCTCAAAAATACCAAACGGGCATCCGGCTATTGAGCATCGGGTGGAATTATTATACAGTGAAGGAGTTCGCAAAGGAAGAATTACTGCGAATAAATTTGTAGAAGTATTAGCAACAAATCCGGCAAAAATATTCGGGATGTTTCCTCAGAAGGGTTGCATTGCACCGGGCTCAGATGCAGATATCGTTTTGTTTGATCCTAATCACGAACATACCATCAGTGCAGCAACTCATCACATGAATACCGACTACTCAGCCTACGAAGGATGGAAGCTGACCGGTAAAACAAAAACTGTTTTATTAAGAGGACAGGTTGTTATTGATGACGGAAAATGTTTGGTAGAAAAAGGAAATGGGAAATATATCAAGCGGAATAAAGTGTCTCAATTAATTTAGTTGTCACGCAAAGGCGCTAAGTAAATAAGTTCGCAATGTTTTTTTGCGACTTTGCTCCTTTGCCTCTTTGCGTGAAAAATTCTTAAATCTTAAAAATAAAAATATGCCTCGAATTATTAAGTCAGGTTTAATACAAATGAGTCTTCCAAAAACAGAAGGCGAAGGAACCATACCGGAAATTGTAAATGCCATGGTGCAAAAACATATACCGCTTATTGAAGAAGCCGGAAGACAAGGAGTACAAATTCTTTGCCTGCAGGAAATTTTCAATACACCTTATTTCTGTCCGGGGCAGGATAAGAAATGGTATGAAAGTGCTGAATCAGTTCCCGGTCCTACAACCGATCTGATGGCAACCTACGCCAAGAAATACCATATGGTCATCATCGTTCCCATTTATGAAAAAGAACAGGCGGGTGTTTTATACAATACCGCTGCTGTGATAGATGCTGATGGAACTTACTTAGGTAAGTACAGAAAAAATCATATTCCGCATACGAGTGGCTTTTGGGAAAAGTTTTTCTTTAAACCCGGAAACCTGGGCTATCCTGTGTTTCAGACGAAGTACGCCAAAGTGGGTGTGTACATTTGTTACGACCGTCATTTTCCGGATGGTGCAAGATGCCTTGGATTGAATGGTGCTGAGATCGTTTACAATCCATCTGCGACTGTTGCAGGTTTGTCTCAATACTTATGGAAACTGGAGCAGCCGGCACATGCGGCAGCCAACGGATATTTCATGGGATGCATCAACCGTGTGGGTGAAGAAAAACCCTGGAACCTGGGTAAATTTTATGGCAGCAGTTATTTTGTTGATCCACGTGGACAAATTTTTGCACAGGCCAGCGAAGACAAAGACGAATTGCTGGTTGCTGAATTTGATCTGGATATGATCGAGGAAGTGAGAAGTGTGTGGCAATTCTTCAGAGATAGAAGGCCGGAGACTTATGGGAAGTTAACGGAGTTATAATGTTGTTTATTCACCGCAGAGACGGGGAGCCGCAGAGAAATCAACTCAGCGCCTCAGCGTCTATGCGGTATAAAATAAAAATATGGGAATAACCAGTAACAGATTATCTCAGGAACAATACGCTGAAAACTTCAGCGATATCCATCCGCCATTTGAAACAACCGATGCAGCGTTGGTGGAAGCCAACCGCTGTTTGTTTTGTTATGATGCGCCTTGTATGAAAAGCTGCCCCACAGGAATTGATGTGCCAAAATTCATTAAGCAGATCGCAACAGAAAATATCAAAGGTTCGGCGCATACCATTTTTGTAAGCAATATCATGGGTGCAGGCTGCAGCAAGGTTTGCCCGGTTGAAAAATTATGTGAAGGCGCCTGTGTGTATAATTTCATGGAAGAAGAACCAATTGCTATTGCAAAACTTCAACGCTATTCTACTGAGAAAGCAATGGTAGCAAACTGGCAGCTTTTTAAAAGAAAAGAATCAACGGGTAAGAAAGTAGCCATTGTTGGTGCCGGGCCTGCAGGTTTAAGTTGTGCCCATGTTTTATCAAGAGAAGGAATTGATGTAACCATCTATGAAAAAGAAACTAAAGGTGGCGGTTTGATGACCTACGGCATTGCCGCTTATAAAGTAACACCTCAGTTTTGCGAAGATGAAGTGAATTATATTTTGGGTATTGGTGGCATTGAAATAAAATATAACCAGGAGCTTGGTAAAAATATTTCGTTAGCAGATCTGCAAAAAGATTTTGACGCTGTTTATTTGGGAATGGGCGTTGGCCTGGCCAGGCAATTGGAAATACCAGGTGAAGAACTGGAAGGTGTGGAAGATGCGATCAAATTTATTTACAACATAAGAGACAAAGGATTTGAGAATGTTGCCGTTGGAGAAAAAGTTGCTGTGATTGGTATGGGTATGACAGCCATTGATGCAGCCACACAGGCAAAGCGCCTGGGAGCGAAAGAAGTTACGATGCTATATCGCCGCACACAGGAAGAAATGCCCTGCACCCAACATGAACTGGATATTGCTATGCTGGATGGATGTAAAATTGTATGGCTTGCTTCGCCCAAAGAAATAAAAGGAAGCGATGGTAAAGTGAATGAACTTGTTTGCAGCATTATGAATCTGGATGAGCCAGATGCCAGTGGCAGAAGAAGCCCGGTTGATACCGGCGAAACATTTTCTTTAGCAGTTGATATGGTTATTAAGGCAGCGGGGCAAATGCCTTTTGAAGATTTGGTGAATGCATTGAAAATTCAACATTCAAAAGGCAAAATAAATATTAAAGATTCAGCAACAAATATATCCGGTGTTTTTGCCGGCGGCGACTGTGTGAATGGCGGAAAGGAAGTTGTAGATGCTGTGCAGGCGGGTAAAGATGGGGCTGCTTCAATAATAAAATACTTAAGCTTGGCTTAGAGTTTTCACGCAAAGGCGCTAAGTTAGTAAGACGCAAAAAATAGGTTATGCTGACTGAAAACGAGATTTCAAAAATAGCAGTGGATATCTGTTTTAGAATTCATCGGCAGTATGGCCCTGGTTTATTTGAAAGTGTTTACGAAGAGATATTTTGCTATGAATTTAGTAAAACAGGAATTCCCTTTACAAGGCAAGTAGGTGTTCCATTGGTTCATGAACAAATAAAAATGGATGTTGGTTTTAGAGCCGATATTATTATTGACAAAAAAGTCATACTGGAATTAAAATCTATTGAAGCGTTGGTTCCGGTTCATTTTAAACAAGTACTAACTTACTTAAAGCTGACAGACATTAAACTAGGGTTACTTATCAATTTCAATGTAAATCTTATTAAAGATGGCATTCACCGAATTGTAAATAAACTATAAATCTTTGCATCTTCGCTCCTTTGCGGCTTTGCGTGAAAAATACCAATTATGGCAGACATATCATCAAACTTCCTCGGCATAAAATCTCCCAACCCTTTTTGGCTGGCGAGTGCACCGCCTACTGATAAAAAAATAAATGTACTGCGTGCTTTTGAAGCAGGCTGGGGCGGTGTGGTTTGGAAAACGCTGGGCAGCCAGGTTAAAAATGTTTCCTCACGTTATTCGGCATTGAATTTTGGTTCAAAAAAAATGATGGGCTTTAATAATATTGAACTCATCAGTGACAGGCCATTGGATTTGAATCTCAGAGAAATTGCGGAATGTCTGAAACTTTTTCCCGACAGGGCTATGATCGTTTCTTTAATGGCAGATAATGACAGAAACAGCTGGCACGAGCTGATTAAAAAAGTAGAAGATACCGGTGCTCATGGATTGGAACTGAATTTTGGTTGTCCGCATGGGATGACCGAAAGAGGCATGGGTGCTGCCGTTGGACAGGATCCCGTAATTGCAAGAATGGTGGTAGAGTGGGTGATGGAAGCTGCTCATATTCCGGTAATAACAAAACTTACACCCAATGTACATTCGCCGGTGCCTACAGGTAAGGCCTGTGTTGAAGCAGGAACCAATGCATTATCCTTAATTAATACCATTCAATCTGTAACCGGTATTGATCTGGATACATTGGTACCAAATCCATACGTGGCAGGTAAATCAGTTTTTGGTGGATACTGCGGCCCGGCTGTAAAACCAATTGCATTAAAAATGCTCACCACCATTGCACAGGATCCAACTACATCAAAAGTTCCCATATCAGGTATTGGTGGCGTAAGCACCTGGAAAGATGCGGTGGAATTTATGCTACTCGGTGCCAGCAATGTGCAGGTTTGTACCGCAGCCATGAATCATGGTTTTAGAATTATAGAAGATATGTGCGAAGGATTAAACAACTGGATGGATGACAAAGGATTTAAAACACTGAATGATTTTATTGGTAAGTCGGTTGAAAAAATTACGCATTGGGAAGACCTTGATATTAACTATCACCATATTGCCAAAATCAACCAGGATAAATGTATACACTGCGGGCTTTGCTATATTGCCTGTGAAGATGCATCACATCAGTCTATTAATTTAGCGTATGGCAAACCTTATAACAATTATACCATTAAAGAAGACGAATGTGTAGGTTGTAATCTCTGTCAGCTGGTTTGTCCGGTTCATGAATGTATAACCATGGAAGTACATCGGGTTGCTCCTGAATACCTTAACTGGATTGATTTCCAGAAAAAAGGGCTGCCCTTGAACGATCATTGATGTGCATAACTATGTGCTGAACAGGTGCAAAACCAAAGCATCAAATATTTGGAAGAAAGGTATTGGATTAAGTATCTTTATTGTCCAATTGAGCGGTAGAAGTTTTATAAAGATTGAAGTCCCTTAAAAGATGAAGATCGGAAAAAAAGAAACCAAATCATGCGGAAAGCATCGGGTTAGTAAGTATTATGGAGTAAGCAATTACAAAGTAAGATTTAAAACCTGATGCTTTTTTGTTTATAAAAATATATACCATAAATAGCCCGGATAAAATTTATCCGGGCTATTTGTAGAATCGAAATAAGATTTAACAACTTTATGCATTTACTACTTTGTGCAGATCCCTGTAATTTTTAATGATGAAATGCGCTGCATTCAATTTAGACTGTTGCTCAGTTATTAACTGCCTGGTATTAACATCTATTTCTGCATCTGAAGCAAGTGCTTCTTTATAGGCTTTCTGTGCTGCATCTTCACCATATTCACATAATTCCAATACAGACTGGCGGTCATGTCCCGTAAATGTCGTTTTTACATCCATCCATACACGGTAAAGTTTACCGCTGTTAGTGGTTCCATCAGCAGGTGTTCCGCCTAAACCAGTTACCAGATTTGAAAGCTGGCTTGCATAATGAACACTATTATCTGCATTGCTGCGAAAAATAGCCCTCAAATCCACATCCAGGTCCTTGGTTTCTTCAATCGCTTTTTCATAGCCATTTACCCTGTCGTGATTAATTTCTATCAGTCCGTTCAGGACTTCGATCAATTTTTCATTTGTTTCCATAATAATAGTTTTTTTATTCAACGGTCTAAAATTGTGCCAATGAATCTTCAGATTAAAAACTATGAGAATTATATAACAAGTTCATGGGGATGTTATAAAATAACGAAAAGGGATTTTGCTAAACTACTCCTGCCAGCTCCAGGCTGCGTTTACTTATCTTTTTGTATTCCACTGTCTCAATAATGGCATCAGGACAAAGTATCAACGATACGCCTTCCTGTTTCCACCAATCAGAGCTAAATAGTTTTTCTGCATGAATGACTGCCACAAGCCAGCTATGCTTAAATTCATTGTGCCATTCCTCAATCCATTCAAACTCATCTTTATTTATTTTGCTTAGATCATCTGTACTGATAAAAACTTTTAAATAATATTCATTGCTGAGTACGGTATCAGTCTGGTGGTAGATCTTTTTATACTCGTATTTGTAATTGTACCCCAGTGCCGATATATCACTCAGCACTGCAGAAGCTGTTGGAAAAGCACCGGCACCCTTCCCTTTAAAAAAATGCTCATCGGCAAATGTACTTTCGGTGGTGAGGGCATTAAACTCATTTTGTACATGGTACAGGTTGTCGTTTTGGTTTACAAACTGTGGTAATACAAATGCAGCCAGCTCTCCATTTGCTAACTTTTTAGCTGTAGCAACCAGTTTAATGGTTTGCTTTTTTTCTTTGGCTAAAATAGCATCGGGTAAGGCAATATTTTCAATGCCATTAAAAATAAAATCGGTTGGTTTTGCAATTACACCAAAAGAGTGAGCCAGTAAAATACTGAGTTTGTTTGAAGCATCAAATCCGCCAATATCCAGTTTGGGATTGCTTTCAGCGAATCCGAGTTGCTGCGCTAAAGTTAAGGCTGCTTTAAAATCCAATTGTTCTTCCAGTATTTTGGTAAGTATGAAATTGGTTGAACCGTTGATAATTCCCCGGATTGATTTCAACAGGTCATTATCATAATATTCTTCCAGGTTGCGAACGATGGGCATGCTTGCGCAACAGGCGGCTTCGTATAAAAGCGCTGTTTTGTTTTCCTGCTGCAGTTGCAACAGTTCTTCAAAATGTTCGGCAATCATTTTTTTGTTGGCGCTTACCACCGACTTACCTTTTTGCAAAGCAGTTTTTACAATTTCAAAAGCTGCATCTGCATCGTCGATCAGTTCAACAACTACATTTATGCTTTCATCATTCAGTATTACAGCTGCATCGGTTGAAAAAATTTCAGCAGCAATGCTTCTTTTTTTATCTGCATTTTTTATGACTATTTTTTTTATGGATGCCTGCAGGGTAGGAGTGGTATGCAGTACATCGTAAAGGCCTTTGCCTACTACGCCAAAACCAAAGAGGCCGATATTGAGTTGCTTGTTTGCCATTGTTTTATTTTTCACGCCAAGTTGCAAAGTTGCAAAGGCGCTTTTTTTTGATAAATGAAATAATTGATGCGGTACGAGTCCCGAAATTAATTCGGGATGCCGATTTAGTATCGGCAAGTGCATGACGTCAATGAAGTTGGGCTATGCACTAATGCTTGGCTCAAAACTTTCCTTTTCAATTTTCAGCTTTGAAAATGCCTGTTCCAGATCAGCGATCAGATCTTCCACTTCTTCCAATCCAACGCTAAGCCTGATGAGGCTATCAGCAACACCGGCAGCCTGGCGCTTTTCAGCTGGAATGCTTTTGTGCGTCATTTGTGCAGGATGGCAAAGCAAACTTTTTACACCGCCCAAACTTTCGGCCAGCTTAAAGTAATTGGTATTGGTTACAAATGCAGTAGCTGCTGCTTCTGTATCATTTTTTAAAGTGAAAGAAACAATACCGCCAAAACCTTTGCTTTGTTTTTTTGCTATCTCGTGATTGAGATGCGTTTTTAAACCGGGGTAGTAAACTTTATCAACTGCCGGATTTGTTTCCAGGTATTCGGCTACCACTTGTGCATTGCGGCAATGCTGCTGCACACGCAGGTGTAATGTTTCAATACCACGTATAACCAGCCAGCTATCGAATGGTGCTAAAATGGCACCGCTTGCATTTTGTATGAATTTTATTTTTTCGCCCAGTTCTTTTTCTTTGGCAACAACAAGGCCGGCAATCAGATCGCTATGGCCGCCCAGGTATTTGGTGGCGCTATGAATTACCAGATCAGCTCCCAGCGTGAGAGGCTGTTGTAAGGCTGGCGATGCAAAAGTATTATCCACGCAAAGTAAACACCCATGGGCCTTTGCAGCCTGTGCAATGGCCCGTATATCGCTTACTTTTAAGGTTGGATTGGTTGGTGTTTCAAGCCAGATCAATTTTGTATTTGGCGTAAGTGCATTAAAAACATTGGCAGCATCGGTTGTATCAACATAGTTTACAGTGATGCCGAATTTTTCATAAATGTGAGTGAAGAGCCGGAATGCGCCGCCATAAATATCATCAACAGCTAAAATCTCATCACCGCTTTTCAGCAGTTTAACAACAGCATCAATAGCTGCAAGTCCACTGCCAAAAGCTACACCAACTTCTCCTTTTTCTAAAGTTGCAATAATGTTTTCTAAAGTTCCTCGTGTTGGGTTGTTGCTGCGGGCATAATCATAACCTTTGTTTACACCAGGTGCATCCTGCACGTATGTACTGGTTTGATAAATGGGTACGCTGATGGCACCTGTTAAAGGGTCTACGGGAATGCTGTGGATCAGTTGTGTTGCATTGCTCATTGTTGGTAATTTTTAATTTTTATTAAATAGTGTTAAACTTTTTTGTTTAATCACTTACCAGTGAGCAACCTTATCGGAGGAGGTGTTTAATTCTGTTGTTCTCGACTTCGCTCGAACTACCACGGAGTTCTTCGACTCCGCTCAGAATTAAAAAAGCTCATCCGATAAATCAGATGAGCTTTTAATATTTTGAGGTATTTGTAAGCTTTGAATCTGACTTATCTCTCCCGTTGTGCTTCGACTTGCTCAGCATTACGAGATGGAATTGGCACCTTTCTCCGAAATAAATCGAAGTAGGTTGTCAAGGCTTCATCGGGCCATTACCCTCTGCCTTTCTTGATAAGTGATAACTAAAGAACTGGTACAAAGGTAATGGCGGAATTTTCAAACAACCAAATAAAAATTGCACAATAATTTGTAAAAAAATTAAAAACCTTTACAGTAAAGGGTTTTAGGGAGAAAATTATTTTATATTTTTCCGCATCCATTCCTCCTGGGAGCCGGCAGATTGTTCTAATGTGACCTGTTCCCCAATTTTTTCCTGTCCCTTAATGATGGATTTAGATACCATATTATGCTCAATTACTTCATCTTCCTTCATGCCCATCATTTTCATCAGCGGTATCAGTTTGTCGCTGCCAAAATGTTTAAAAAGCGGTTCGTCCATGGCACTGAATACAATTATTTTTTCAGCATCCCAGTTTTTGATCAATTCCAGTTCCTTTGTGTGTAATGGATAATGCTCAACAAAAACAGGCTTTTTATTCAGCAGTTTTGATGCATGCAGGTGATGGGTTTCGGTAATGAGGCTTTCATCAAGTCCCTGTTGCAAGAAAAATTCTTTAAACTTAACTGCAGTGTCTGTAAACCAGCAAATGAACAAACGGTCGGGTTCTTTCCTGGCTAATGCTGCACAGGCGTTCATTTTGGCTGTAGTGGTAATATAAGCCCGGTCAACAAAAACATGGTTGTCTGCACCATCGTCCTTCTTTCCAAATAAATTAAAAAGCATACATAAAATTGAAACGCAAATTTATGGAACAATGTTCCCTTCAACAAATCAACATTTAATTTGTTTGTATCTTTAGCGTAAGTAAGTACACATGGCGAAAGTAAAAAAGGCTTCTTCTGAAGAAAGAATAGACAAGGATTTTATAGAAGTATTTGGGGCAAGAGAACATAACCTGAAGAATATTGATATTAAAATTCCCAAGAACAAACTGGTTGTTTTTACAGGGGTGAGTGGCAGCGGTAAATCATCGCTGGCCTTTGATACTCTGTATAATGAAGGGCAGCGCCGTTACATGGAAAGTTTTAGTGCCTATGCCCGGCAGTTTGTGGGCGATATGGAACGGCCGGATGTGGATAAGATCACCGGTTTATCTCCGGTAATTTCCATCGAGCAAAAAACGACCAACAAAAATCCCCGCAGTACGGTTGGTACCGTTACAGAAATTTATGATTTTCTGCGCTTGCTGTATGCCAGGGTGGGAGAGGCTTACAGCTACAACACCGGAAGAAAGATGGTGAAGTTCAGTGAGGAAGAAATTGTGACCAACATCTTTGAAAAATTTGAGAACAAAAAAATAAGTGTACTGGCACCGTTGGTACGGGGAAGAAAAGGGCATTACCGGGAATTGTTTGAAGACATACGCAAGAAGGGTTATTTAAAAGTAAGGGTTGATGGCGAAGTGCTGGATCTTACACCCAGGATGCAGATAGACCGCTATAAAATTCATGATATTGAAGTGGTGGTTGACAGGCTGGCTGTTACAGATGAAATGCGTTTCAGATTAAGTCAGAGCGTACAAAAAACTTTACAGTTGGGAAAAGACCTGATGTTTCTGTTGATTAATGAAGATGATAAAGTAGTTCAGTACAGTAAGCTATTGATGTGCGAAGAAACCGGCATCAGTTATGAAGAGCCTTCTCCCAATGCGTTTTCATTTAACTCGCCTTATGGTGCATGTCCTACCTGCAGGGGATTGGGCAATGTGTATACTATCGATATGAACGAAGTATTGCCTGATACATCAAAAACTGTTGTTGAAGGAGGTATCGCTCCTTTGGGTGAGGAAAGGGATGCCAGTGTTTTTCAACAGGTGGTTGCTTTTGCAAAAAAACATAAGATCAATCTAAATAAACCTGTAAAAGAATTACCCAAGGCACAGCTTGATCTGCTTTTGTATGGCGACCAGGGCATTAATCCTGAACTGCAACTTGATTTGAGTGATGAAACTGTTCCGGAAGTTTTTACAGGCAGTTATGAAGGGATTATTCCTATGCTGAAGCGATGGTTCAGTTCTTCGCAAAGCTCGGAGATGTTACGTAGCTGGGTTGAAGGTTATATGCAACTGGCTACCTGCACATCCTGCAATGGTGCCCGTTTAAAAAAAGAAAGCCTTTGGTTTAAAATTGATAAAAGAAATATTGCCGAACTGAGCAATTTAAATTTAGATAACCTGGCAGCCTGGTTTGATGGAATTGAATTGCGTTTGAGCGATAAACAAAATGCCATTGCCAAAGATGTTTTAAAAGAGATAAGAGAGCGGTTGCAGTTTTTACTGGATGTAGGGTTAACTTATCTTTCTTTGAACAGGCCCTCCAAAAGCCTTAGTGGCGGCGAATCACAAAGGATAAGGCTGGCAACGCAAATAGGCTCTCAGCTACAGGGTATCACTTATATTTTAGATGAGCCCAGCATTGGTTTGCATCAGCGTGATAACCAGCGCCTGATTGCAGCCCTGCGTAATTTAAGAGACATTGGTAACAGTGTGCTGGTGGTTGAGCATGATAAGGATATCATGCTGGCATCTGATTACCTCGTTGATATTGGCCCCAAGGCCGGCAAGCATGGCGGCGAAATTGTTGCCATGGGAACGCCACAAACTATTTTAGATTCCAAATCGGAAACAGCGCAATATTTATTGGGAACAAAAAGTATTGCCGTACCCAAAGAAAGAAGAAAAGGAAATGGGAAATTCATTGAGTTAAAAGGAGTGAAGGGAAACAATTTACAGAACGTAGATGTAAAATTTCCGTTGGGTAAATTAATATTGGTTACCGGTGTTAGTGGCAGCGGCAAATCAACTTTAATAAATGAAACGCTGTACCCGTTGCTGAGTAAATTCTGTTACAATTCAAAGGCAAATCCGCTGGAGTATAAGTCAATAAAGGGTCTGGAACAGGTGGATAAAGTGATAGAGATTGACCAGAGCCCCATTGGCCGCACACCCAGAAGTAACCCGGCAACCTACTGTGGTTTCTTTACTGATATAAGAACTTTGTTTGCCATGGTACCCGAAGCAAAAATAAGGGGGTATAATGCAGGCCGGTTTTCTTTTAATGTAAAAAGCGGCCGCTGCGATGTTTGCGAAGGCGGCGGCATGCGTGTGATTGAAATGAATTTTTTACCCGATGTACATGTACATTGCGAAAAATGCAATGGAAGAAGGTATAACCGGGAAACACTGGAGATCCGCTACAAAGGAAAATCCATCAGTGATGTACTGGATATGACGGTTGATGAAGCGGTTGAATTTTTTCAGGCAGTACCATATATATACCGTAAAATAAAGGTATTACAGGATGTTGGCCTTGGCTATATAACACTTGGCCAAAGTGCTGTTACATTAAGCGGCGGCGAAGCACAGCGTGTAAAACTTTCAACAGAATTGGGTAAAAAAGATACCGGTAAAACATTTTATATTTTAGATGAACCCACTACCGGCCTGCATTTTCAGGATATAAAACTTTTACTGGAAGTGGTAAACAAACTGGTTGACAGGGGCAATACTGTGTTGGTTATTGAGCACAATATGGATGTAATAAAAGTAGCCGATCATATTATTGATATTGGCCCCGAAGGGGGAGATGGGGGCGGTAGGGTTTTGTTTGAAGGGGTACCGGAAGACCTTGTAAAAGTTGAAGAAAGTTTTACCGGATTATATTTAAAGCCTGAATTAAAGCAATAAAAAATCCATGTCTCATAAACATGGATTGTGAATTTAAAAAGTGTAAGAGATGTCAACGAAATTTGGAAGATTGTGGTTTCAGGGGTAATCTTTGAATATTAAAATACTCATAGTTCCTCTTGGGGGTTAAACTTCTGTTGTATCACATACACTTATTCGATTACTGATTATTTATAAACTTCAAATACAATTATCAAACAGGCAGTAAGTAAAAATGCTGCCTTGTACGATCCCGGATTTAACTGGTAATTGTTAGTCATGTTTTTATTTTTAAGTTGTGGTATTAATATACTACCGGACACCTGGTTTGTTTCATTGCTGAATTTTGATAAATGGATCCAAGGCGTATGCCCAACTTCAGCACCAGCGAAAGATACGTGTCTCCATCTTTAGAATCACCTCGTTGGTTACCCACAGGGAACCTTGTCATACCAGGAAAAATAATTGGCTGTACTTTATCTGATAATTTATAAGCATTGGCAGCATCCCCGGCTGATAAATATTTACTGAAATCATTCGGGTCTATGTAATTTTTGCTCACATCATCTATATAGTCTGTAAAAGTTTTTCTGTACAAAAGTTCAGTACTCAGGTGTATGCGTTCAGATGCGTAGTATTTTAAACCGGCACCCATGGGTATGTTTATCTGTGTAAGTTTATATGGCTTTGAATCAGGGTATTCGCTCATGCCCTGTCCTTCTAAACGCAAAGGATGCAATTCGTACCAGGTTTTATTTCCGGCAGCATCAGTTAACGATCCTTTTGGATTAAAATGAAAAATACCAATACCCAATAATGCGTAAGGTCTTAGCTTTGGTTCATAGGTCTTGTCTCTTCTGAACATCATGGTTGGAAAAAGTTCCAGAGCCAGGTATGCTTCCCAAACATTTGATTTAAAATCGAGGTTGCGTTGTTTACGGTACAACTCATTGATACCGGTTGTATTAATAATATCATCACTTCCTTCAAGATAAGTAACATCAGCTGCCAGCCTGATACCAAGCCAGCCTTTTGGATAGGCGGTAACAAAAACGCCTTTCATCATTTTTGTAAACTCAAGATTAATGTCTTTGATGTCATTGGTTCCTTTACCGGAGTTACCTCCTAAATCACCTAAAAAGAAACTGGGGCCGAAGTTTAAACCTACTTCCCATTTAACTTTTTCGCCGAACATAAAAGCCTGTGAATATGAATTGCTCAGGAATGTGAAGCTGAACAGCAGCAGCAGTGTATGCCTGCCCACAAATTTGTGTAAATATGGCTTCATCAGAAATCGGATTTAGTCTTTCTAGTTTATTGGATAATTGGTATGGTTACTACCCCAACCTGTTAAGAATACAGGATAAAATAATGAAACCACATAGGAAAAACGGCAAACTGTTAAAGATATTGCCTCAATGGTGAATTATTTATGTAATATCATTTCAATATGGGGAATTCCGTCTTCAAGATATGGTTCGCTGCTTTGCACAAAACCCAATGATTGGTAAAATTTTGTAAGATAAACCTGTGCGCCAATCTTTATTACCGGGCAGTTAAACCGGCTGAATGTGTGGCTGATGCTCTCCTGCATCAACATCCTGCCAGCGCCGGTTTTTCGGTATACCGGCGATGTTACCACCCGGCCAATGCTGGCTTCGGTATAAGAAATGCCGGGTGGAATAATACGTGTGTAAGCCACCAGTTTTTCATTGTCCCAGCCACAGAAATGCAGTGATAGCTGGTCTTTGTCATCCGCATCCTGGTAAACACAGTTCTGCTCCAGTACAAAAACTTCGTTACGCAATTGCAGGATGCGGTATAGCTCAACAGGAGTCAGTTCATTAAATTTTTTAAGTATCCAGTTTAGTTGCATGGTTATTTTTTTTGGGACCAGATAATTGTACTTCTATTTAGCTTCATAGGCGTTATGTACTTGCCGGTGTTAAATCGGCATCCCGAATTTATTCGGGACTTGTACTACATATCTTTATTCAGCATTACAGGCCCTTTTTTGCATTTTCCATCTTAAACAACATGACTGCCGCAATTGATTTCGCCCTTGTTTTAGCCAGGGCAGCAATCTTACCTTCAAACAAATCATCTACCGTAGTGGTAAATAAATGTACCCAACTGCTAAAATGTTCTTTTCGCAGCGGCAATTTTTTATTTAAATCATAATGTACTTCCATGGCGTTCTTTGTGTAAACAGGGTTGTCAAGTAAAATTGTTTCCCAAAAATCCACAATCACCGGAATATGTTTTTCCCAATTCATGTGTACTACATCAGTAAAAATAAAACCAATGGTTTTATCTGCTTTTACTGCTTCGTAAAATTGCAGCACCATTTTTTCAATATCAGCCCTGCTGCTTATATCAACTTTCATTTTCTTATTTTAAAAAAGGTAAAATATCTTTTATACTAACCGGTTTTTGCTGGTCATCAATTTCAATAACTATACAATAGCCATTGGCACCGCCGGCTTTTTTTACAGCATCCACTAATCTTTGCTGATCACTTTCTATTCTTTTTCCATCAACAGCGCTCCAGATTTCTTTGGTACATAAACAACCCTGTGTGGGTGTTAACGGGTAATACAATTGCTTTTTATAATATGCAGTATTTACAGTAGTGCCATGCGCAATAATTTCTGATCGTCCGGCCTTGCCGGCATAATAAGCTTCATAAACCGGGTAATAATTCTTCCATCTTGGCGGAAGTAAATACCGGTAATTATCGCCCAGTAACCTGGTAACAGAGTCAGCAACATCCGAAGAATTTTCGTAAGGCAATACCATTTGTATATTAGTAGTAGGTCCAATAAAACTGCTTTGCGAAACGGCAAAACCGAAAACTTTAAAAATACCCTGCGGTGTGTTCCCGTTGGTGATATAGCCGGGCATATTACTGCAGCTGCGTGCCAGTTGCGGTACAGTAAAATATTTTCCTTCACTGTTTTTAATGAATACTCCATCCTTACTTCTTACCATTACCAGGCCCGGAAAATTTCTGTTACTGCGCTGAAAACTAAACAGCACTGTTTCGTTTGGTAAAAAGGCTTTACTTAAAAGATCTGCCAGGGGTGGCTTTGGAGGGCTTTTAAAAAGCAGTTTATTTTGTAAAATAGTAATGAAAGGATTGTCTGCATGGGGGTTAATTAAACTGTCTTTCGCCCTGGTTATAACCAAATTCTTGCATTCACTTTGCCGGTTATTAAGTAAAAGGTATTCGCAGCACATGGCAAATAACTTTGCATTATTTGTTTGCTTTGCCAGCGATATAATTTGCGGTACAAAATCTTTGGGATATAAAGGGTATACCATTTCCAGCAAGGCCCGCTGAAAACCGGTACTTCTTTTTTCAGCAGAATCCATTACTGTTCGTACCCTGGCATCAATAAAAGGCGTACGGTAATTTAATAATTCCATTGCCGCAAAAGCATCCTGCCAGTTTTCTTCGGTTGAATCATTTAAGGGCAGTAATAAGTTGCTGTGGATATTATCTACAAGGTTACGATATTCCTTTGCCCTGTTTTCTTTTGTTGTTTGTTTGGCAAAAGGCGTTGCATCATTTTGTGCGGCTATATCCAAACACAAAAAAGTCAATATAAATGCAATTAATACTTTAGCTCTTGTCATCGGCACAATGTAAAATAAAAAATGCATTCCATCTAAACAGTGAATGCATTTTTAAAGAGGTATTTGATATACTACTGCACATTAGCAGTTAAAAATGCCTGTATTTTGTTAAACGCATCTGTGTAGGTTGCTGCATCCCAATTACCATGGCCACCTGGATAACCTACATATTGATTAATTACTGATGCTGTGGTCAATTTATTTTTTAAAGCCAACGATTGTGTGGTTTCATTTACTGTTGGATCGGTACTACCTTGTAAAATGATAGTAGGACAGGCGGCAGCGGTAGTGGCAAATGTTAGAGGGCTTGTTTGCTGGTACATAGTTGGGTTGGTGGCAGGAGTGCCACTCATGAGTGCTGCAATCCCAAATTGCAATGGAGGGTTGATAGCATAGTCGTTATACATGGCAACCATATCTGTAGGGCCAAAAAAATCAATAACTGCTTTTATTTTTGTTGGGGTTTGATATTTGTAGGCATGTAATAATGAAAGGTGGCCACCAGCACTGGCTCCCATCAATACAAATTTATTACTAATTAAATAAGTAGATCTATTGGCATGGATAAATTCAACTGCGGCCTTTACATCTAACTCCTGAGTTGGAAAGGGGTTATTAGCAGGCAATGAAGCTAAGCGATAATTGATATTAAGAATGGCATAATCAGGCATCCGCTTTTTAAGTGTATCCACAAAAACGGTAAAGTCTGCTTTATCTCCTCCTGTCCAGCCACCGCCATGTATCATGATCAAAACTTTGGTGGTAGCAGTGCTGCGGTTTGCCGGTAAATAAATATCCATTTTTTGCAGGGGATCGGTACCATAGGCAACATTCATGGTTATTGTTTCGGCTACCGGCGTTGGGGTGGGAGTAATAACCGTATCACTCTTGTTACAAGATACCGACAGCAATAAAAATAATATTGCAACGGGAAAAAGATTTTTCAATTTCATAACGGGCTTTTTTTAAAATTAAAAATACGGATTATTATATGAATGTTGAAATGGGATTAAACATAGGGTAAACGAAGTCGGTTTTAAAACATCAGGCAATCTTCTGCATCAATGTAAGCCGTTTATAAATGCTTTCTTCAATCTCAATCAATTCAACATGATTACCACGTTCAACAATACAGCCATCCTGCAATATTAAAATTTCATCGGCTTCTTTAATGGTACTTAAACGATGGGCGATCACCAATGTTGTTCGGCCTTCCATTAAGTTATTCAGTGCATCCTGTACCGATTTTTCCGATTCGGTGTCCAGTGCAGAGGTAGCTTCATCCAAAATTAAAATGGCCGGATTCTTAAAAACCGCACGGGCAATGCTGATGCGCTGGCGTTGACCGCCTGATAAACGGATGCCCCGGTCGCCGATATTGGTTTCGTAACCATCTTCGGTATCAACAATAAATTCATGCGCATTGGCAATTTTTGCGGCCCTTATCACTTCTTCCATGCTTGCATCTGGTTTGCCCAGTGCAATATTGTTGAAGATGGTATCATTGAACAGGATGATATCCTGCGTAACAAAACTCATCTGGCTTCTTAAAGATTCCATGGTATAGACTCGTAAATCTTTTCCATCAATGCTGATGCTGCCGCCGGTTACATCATAAAACCTGGGCAACAGATCGGCAATGGTTGATTTACCAACACCCGACGGACCAACCAGTGCAATGGTTTTTCCTTTTTCAATGGTGAAACTGATATCGGTTAATACCGGCCTGTCGGAATAACCAAAACATACATTTTTAAATTCAACCAGCTTATCAAATGATTGCAGCGCTACCGCATCGGGATGATCGGCTACTTCAATTTTTGTATCCAGTATTTCCATGATCCTTTGCCCGGATGCTTCACCACGCTGGATATTCGCCAGCGCCACAACCATAGCTTTGGCAGGCCTTATTACCTGCGAAAAAATAGCTATGAAGGCTATGAATTCACTGGCCTGTAATCCCGAAGGATTACCAGTCTTGTTTTGTAAGATCATACTGCCGCCATAAATTAAAATGCAGGCTACTACAATTACACCCGATACTTCTGAAAAAATGGGAGCCAGTTCTCTTCTCTTAAAACCCTGCAAACTGGCTTTGCGGTAAAAATCATTTTCACGGCTGAATCTTTTTACAATAAAACCGGTGGCATTAAAAGAACGGATGATACGCATGCCCATCAAAGTTTCATCTATAATGGTGAGTAACCTGCCAATAGATGATTGCATGTCTGTTGCTTCTTTGCGTAATCTTTTGGTGACCGTGGCAATACCAATGGCAGAGATAGGGATGATGACCAGCGTAAATAAAGTGAGCTTTACCGAAATGGCAAACAGTGCAATAAAATAGCCGATCATAATGTACGGCTCTTTAAACAACACTTCCAGCGAGTTGGCAGCTACGGCTTCAATTTCAAAAACATCCGAGTTCATGCGTGAAAGCAGGTCGCCTTTTTTTTCTTTGGTAAAATACCCCATGTGGAGGTAATTTATTTTTTCAAAAATGGCTTCCCGTATTCTTTTTACCAGCAATGTTCTGGCGCTTACCATGCTGCGCTGTGCAAAATACCTGAACACATTGGTGAGCACCACCGATAAAACGATCAGCGCAGCAATAAAATACAAAGCGTATACCAGGTTTATTGTTTTTAAATGATATACCTGGTAGTAAAACAGGTCTTTAAAATAAGTGGCTGAAAAAGAAAAATCTGGCGCAGCTGCATAACGCTGCAGGCTTTCGGCTGTCTGGTTGTCAAACAAAAAATTTAATAAAGGGATAATTAAAGCAAACTGAAAAATGCTGAAGAATACAGCGATCAGTGTAAATCCAAAGAATGGCACTACAAATTTTCCGTAAGGCTTTGCAAATTTTAATAACCTGCGGTATGTCTTCATCTGCTTGTTTAATAATTATAACAATGAACGATAAATTTTCCAGTATTCCTGCGCAGCAATATCCCAGTTGTATTCTTTTCCTTTCTCAATGATCTTTTCCTGCATCTTAAAAAGTTTGTATTGTTTCATCCCTGCTACAAAAGTTTCTTTCATGTGAGCTGCCGAAAAATTCTCGAAATAAAAAGCAACATCACCGCCAATCTCGGGTAATGCTGTTCTGTCTGATAAGAATAATGGTTTACCAACCGACATGGCTTCGGTAACCGGCAGGCCAAATCCTTCGGCTGTTGATGGCAGCGCAAAAGCATAACAATTATTAAAGTACCAGGATTTTTCATTTTCAGAAACCGGGCCAACCAGTTTTACTTTTTTGGAGATACCCATTTTTTCTGCAGCATCCAATATGGATTGATAATAACCCACATCATCAATGCGCCCTGCAATTACCAGTTCCAGTTGTTCCTGGTCCTGTACCAGGGGTAATAAACTGTGAAAATTCTTTTTAGGCATCACAGTACCCAGCGTAAATATGAATGGCCTGCCTGGTTTGTATGATTGTTTCAGCAACTCTGGTTCTGTAAGTGTATTAGTACCATTGTGAATAACATGAATTGGTTTATTTTGTACATCACAATAAAAATTCAGGTCATTGCGGGCATATTCACTAATGCAGATGATCACATCGGCCCTGTTAATAAGCATTTGTAAACGCCTGAGATTTCTTTGTTTTTTAAATTCAGACTTTGAAGTGTCGTACATGAAATTAAGGTCGTGTACAGATAGCACCACTTTAATTTTTTTATTTCTGAATGGAAGATAATAGCTGTCCTGGTAAGTTGCATGCCATACCGAGAACTTGTTTAGCGAAGGCATCCTGAATTTATGCAGTTCGGTTTGAGTCAGGTGGTAAATTCCTTTATCAAATAAATATTCAACACCGAGGGGACTGTAAAAACGAAGTTCTTCCGTTTCGGGCCTGGTAAATTTGACAATATGATTACCCAGGTTTAAACAGTAATGGTATAAACCTGTGTTTTCATACTTCATTCGTTCACAATCAAATATTATCCGGTTCATCATATGTTGAAGGAGTTAATTTCCTGAAATATCAAATCGTAAATATTAATTGTAAAAGACCTCAATTTACAAAAATAGGCTGCCTTGATATAGCAAAAACTATGCAAAATCATTTACCGGGATGATTTATAATACAACTGTTGAATTTAAGATGCTATATCTTGTATTTTAGGGGCAAAATAAAACCCAAAATATTTATAGTTGGTATAATTATAGCTGTGAATATTTTTTTTAAAAATGAATATGCATAAAATTATCCTGGATTGTGATCTGATGCGCTATCGGGATTCCGGCCTTTATCATTATTGCCTGAATTTGGGTACCTATGTTAAGCGCATGCTGGATAAGGAAAATAATGGAAGTATTGACTTTTATGTGCCTGCTGCAGAAAAAGGAGCATTCGGCCCTGGAGCAGGTTGTATCATTGAAAAAAAATGGCATCAGAAATTTATGAAACCATTTTTGTGGGACTGTGATATCTGGCATGCACCTTTTCAATCAGGCAGGATAGTGCCTGCTGCCAATAAAAAAATTAAAATTCTGCTTACCATTCATGATCTCAATTGCCTGCACGAAGGAAAGTCGGTGAATGAACAAAGGCAAAGCTTACAAAAAACACAGCAGTTAATTGACCGTAGCCATGCATTGGTTTGTATTTCCAATCATTGTAAAAAAGATGTACTTGAAAACATGGATCTAAAGGATAAACCGGTTTATGTAATTCACAATGGAACACACCATGTAAATATTCCTCCTGCCAGGCCAACGGGTTACTTTCCGGCCAGGCCATTTTTATTTACCATGGGTTATGTAAATCAGAAAAAAAATTTTCACACTTTAATTTCGTTACTAAAAGATGAAGGACTGGAATTGATTGTGGCTGGTAAACTGGATGATGCTGATTATGTGCAGAAAATGAAACTGATGGCTGCAAAGGAAGGCGCAGCAGACAGGCTGCATATTCTTGGCCCGGTTACGGAAGCAGACAAAGCATGGTACCTGAAAAACTGCCAGGCTTTTTTAATGCCATCACTCGCAGAAGGGTTTGGCGCACCGGTGGTGGAAGCGATGGCTTTTGGAAAGCCTTTGTTTTTGGCAAACAGAACTTCACTGCCTGAAATTGGCGCCGATGTAGCTTTTTATTTTAATGATTTCAGCAGCGATCATATGCAGCAGGTTTTTAAAGAAGGTATGATGTTTTACCAACAAAATGGATTGGCACAAAAGATCATCAACAGGGGAAATGATTTTAGCTGGGAAGAAAAAGCGCAGGACTATTTAAAAGTATACCGGTCATTATTATAAACAGGAAATGTATGGAAAAGACAGCAAGGCAATGGAATACCAGTTTGATTTATGACTTTGGAAAAAGAAGATCGGAATTATGTAAGGCCATGGATTATAAAGCTGATTGGTTTAAGCGCTGGTGCAATGAACTGGATGAACAACCCAATTTTCACCGCAAGCAATGGGAATTTGTTTACATCATGCAGGCATTGTGGGAGCGTGGTTGTATTGCTAAAGATAAAAGGGGATTGGTGTTTGCTGCAGGTACAGAACCATTGCCAGCCATGTTTGCCAAATACGGTGTAAACATTCTGGCTACCGATATTATGCCGGAGAAAGGGATTGAAATGGGCTGGAATAATGGCAACCAGCTTTGCTTTGGTGTGGAATCTTTAAATACAAGAGGTATTTGTGCTGCGGATGAATTTAAGCAAAGAGTGCATTACCGTGCGGTAGATATGAATGATATACCGGCAGACCTGGTTGATTTTGATTTTAACTGGAGCAGTTGTTCCTTTGAACATTTAGGTACTTTGGAAAAAGGTTTTCAATTCCTGAAAAATCAGTTGAAGACATTAAAACCCGGTGGCTGGTCGGTACATACAACCGAATACAATATTTCCAGCAATGACGAAACACAGGAAAATAACAATACGGTGATTTACCGTCAACGGGATATTGAGCAAATTGTGCATGAACTCAGAAGCGAAGGACATTTTGTGGAAGAAGTAAGTTTCGCCTTAGGAGGCTTGCCTGAAGATTTTATGGTAGATACAGAACCACATCAGCAAAAAGTGCATTTAAAATTGCAGGTTGATAAATATGTGGTTACATCGATCGGGCTGATCATTCAAAAGAAAACTTAATAGCCGTATTTTTCCTTCCACAACATTTTTAAAAACTTCCGCAATTCTTCTTCCCGTAAGTTTTTGCCAGGCTCAAAAAATGCAGTACCGCTGATAACGTCCGGTAAATATTCCTGCGGAGAAAAATTGTTATCGTAATTGTGAGAATACTCATAACCTTTTCCATAACCTTCTTTTTTCATGAGTTTTGTAGGAGCGTTGCGAATGTGCAAGGGCACGGGCAGGTCGCCATGTTGTTTTACAGCATTCATGGCTGCGCCAATGGCAACGGTTGCGGCATTGCTTTTGGCGCTGCTGGCTAAGTAAATGGCGCATTGCGATAAGATCAGCTGTGATTCAGGATAACCAATTTTATTTACCGCATCAAAAGTAGCATTGGCAAGCAATAAGGCATTTGGATTTGCATTGCCAATATCTTCACTGGCCAGTATCAGCATTCTTCTGGCAATGAATTTTACATCTTCGCCACCTTCAATCATTCTTGCCAGGTAATAAACAGCAGCATTGGGATCGCTGCCGCGGATGGATTTTATAAAAGCAGAAATGATATCGTAATGCTGTTCACCTTTTTTATCGTAGAGTGCAATTCGTTGCTGGGCTATTTCCATTACGGCTTCATCTGTAATTACAGCTTTGCTGCCTAATGCATCTGTTACCAGTTCCAACAGGTTTAATAGTTTTCTGGCATCGCCACCGGAGATATTGATGAGCGCTTCAGTTTCTTTCAGCTCTATCTTTTTTGTTTTTAAAACATCATCATTTTTTATGGCGTGTTGTAATAATGCAACCAGGTCTTTTTCATCCAGCGCTTTTAAAATGTACACCTGTGTTCTGCTGAGCAAGGCGCTGTTTACTTCAAAAGATGGATTTTCTGTTGTGGCGCCAATTAAGGTGATGATGCCTTTTTCAACAGCACCCAGCAAAGCATCCTGCTGGCCTTTGTTGAAGCGGTGTATCTCATCAATGAATAAAATAACACTGCTTTGTTTTTTTGCCAGCTCAATTACTTCCCGTACTTCTTTTACACCTGATGAAATGGCACTGAGTGTATAAAACGGAACCTGTAATGTTTGCGCAATGATATTGGCGATGGTTGTTTTACCAACACCTGGCGGCCCCCATAAGATCATGCTGGGAATTTTGCCATGCTCTATTGCAGTACGCAAAATGCTTCCCTTGCCTGTAAGGTGCTGCTGCCCAACAAGCTCATCAAGGGTTGTGGGGCGTAAGCGTTCGGCAAGAGGCGGGAGATTGTTCACAGTTCAAATTACTTAATATTAACTAATTCAAGAGAGTTTTTTAATTTTTTCTTCTTCATTGTCTTTAGAAAATATACCCAAATGAAATTATTAATGCTGTAAAGAAAATAATTTCATCAAAACCGAGAATGTCCTCTTTATTTTCATTTATTTGGAAATCCAATTATTCTACGGATCACAAAAGGAACTTGCCCATGAATATTTAAGAAGCCAAGGAAATATAACTGGTTTTGCCAAAATTGAATGAAACCAATATCATAATTATAATAAAGTTTATTCCAGGTTCCGAAATAATATAAATAGTATATCCAAGCAAGACAACAATAGATCCTAAACCATCAGTAAATGTAAAAGCAGTATTGTCTATAATGATTTCATAAAAGAAAAAGAGCAGAATTATAGTTGCAGTAACTCCGTTACAAACACAGGCAACTGTATACAACCACCATTTCATGTTTAATTTTTCAGATCAAGCTTTATCTGCAACTCCACAAACTGTTTCTCATCAATGGTTGACGGAGCATCCAGCATTACATCTCTTCCTGAATTATTTTTAGGGAATGCAATAAAGTCACGGATACTTTCGCTGCCGCCAAGAATTGAACACAAACGATCGAAGCCAAAAGCGAGGCCACCATGCGGCGGTGCACCATACTCAAAAGCACCGAGTAAGAAACCGAATTTATGTTGCTGCTCTTCAGCATCCATACCCAAAGCAGCAAACATTTTTTCCTGCAATTCTCTTTGATAGATACGGATACTGCCACCACCAAGTTCATTACCATTCAGGATCATGTCATATGCATTGGCTTTAATGTTGGCATACGGATGCTCCAGGTATTTGTCCAGGTTTTCAACCTTTGGCGAATTATTGATCATCATATCAATATCAGAAGGTTTAGGGCTGGTGAACGGATGATGCCTTGCTACCCAACGGCCTGCTCCACCGCCATCCTGGTCTTCCAGGGCAAATTCAAACAGCGGAAAATCCAGCACCCACAATAATTTAAACTCATCGGCCTTACGTAAACCCAACTGGGTTGCCATATACATACGCAGATCGCTGATGGCTTTACGGGTGCGTTCTTCTGTACCGGCCAATATTAAAATAAGATCGCCGGCTTTTGCACCGGCAGCTTCGCCAATGGCTTTTAGTTTTTCTTCGCTATAAAATTTATCTACACTGCTTTTGTAGGTGCCATCGGCATTTACTTTAATGAATACCAAACCTTTCATACCAATCTGCGGACGCTTTACCCATTCAGTTAATTCATCCGTTTGCTTGCGGGTGTATTCAGCACATCCCGGTACGGCAATGGCAACAACCGTTTCAGCTTCATCAAAAACTTTAAAATCAACGCCGTTTATTAAATCTGCACGATCTTGTTTATTAACAAAAACACTCGCAGGCTTTTTTAAATTAAGTATACTGATGTCAAAACGAATATCCGGTTTATCATTTCCGTAACGCCACATGGCATCTTCCCAGGTCATTCTTTCTACTGTATCTGTATAGTCAATTCCCTTTACGTCTTTAAAGATTCTTTTTATTAAACCTTCAAACATGTTCAGAATATCTTCCTGCTCAACAAAGCACATTTCACAGTCAATTTGCGTAAACTCGGGCTGGCGGTCGGCACGAAGATCTTCATCACGGAAACATTTTACGATCTGGTAGTAACGATCGTAACCGCTCACCATCAGCAATTGCTTAAATGTTTGCGGACTTTGTGGTAATGCATAAAACTGTCCAGGATTCATTCTGGATGGCACCACAAAATCCCTGGCGCCTTCCGGTGTGCTTTTAATTAAGAAAGGTGTTTCAATATCCATGAAATTATTTTCATGCAGGTAATTTCTTGCAGAACGGTTTACCTGGTAACGCAGTTCTAAATTTTTCTTTACCGCATTTCTTCTCAGATCGAGGAAACGGTATTTCATTCGTATATCATCACCGCCATCGGTTTTATCTTCGATAGTAAAAGGTGGTACGGCTGATTTATTCAGAATTTTAAATTTACTAACTGTAATTTCCACTTCACCGGTTGGGATGTTGGCATTTTTGCTGCTGCGTTCGTTTACTTTACCGGTAACCTGCAACACAAATTCACGGCCCAGCGGATTGGCATCCAGGTCAGCATTCAGCGCTTCAGAAAATAATAACTGGGTAATGCCATAGCGGTCACGCAGATCAACAAAAGTGATGCTGCCGAATTTACGAACGGTTTGTACCCATCCGGCCAGGGATACTTCTTTATTGATATCGGTTAATCTTAATTCGCCACAGGTGTGAGTTCTGTACATTGGGTCTGTTATTTTTATTTGTTGAATTTTTTGTTGCCGTACAAGTGAGTGACACAACGATGTTTAATTGAAAAACAAAAGCCGGTCCCATAAAATTTACGGACTGCAAATATAAGCCTGTTCGGGAAAGTAAAAGCCCCCCGATATTTTGGAGGGCTTTTTATTAATGTATAACCGCTGTCGGGGTTTGCAACCGCCCACAGGGTTAATTCGTTTCCGGCTTGTCATTCTTCTTCGTATCCATCATTTCCATCAGCTTCATACCGAGTAAACCGTTGATGCCGCCATCGGTACCGGTTCCGCCGCCGATAAGGATATCAGGAATGATCTTGATATTACCTTTGGCAATTTCTTCGGTTATTTTGTAGCGGGTAAAATTATCACCGCCCATGGCTTTAACCTGCAGCTCATAAGCTTCTGCGGTTGATTTACCAATGGCCATAATTTTTTCAGCTTCGGCCAAACCGGTCTTGCTGATCCTTTCTGCATCGGCGCTGGCATTTAGTTTGGTGGCTTCGGCCTGGGCACCGGCACGGGCCTTGGTTGCTTCTGCTTCGGCATTTGCACGCATTTTAGTGGCGGTGGCTTCAGCATCTACCTGCAGTTTTAAACTGTTGGCATCACCCTCGGCTTTTTTAACAGTAGCATCGGCAGTACGTTGGGCAATCTCTACACTTTGCTGTGCTTTTACAATCTCCTTCTGCATATCGGCAATGGCGGTTTCTTTTTCCATGCCCTGGCGTTTTTCCTGCGCAAGTCGCTGGGTAGTGTAAGTTTTTTCTTCTTCCTGTGCAATTTTACGGTCGGTTAATGTTTTCATTAACGATTCAGGAGGAACGATATCACCAATCAAAGTATCCACTGCATTTACGTTGTACTCATCAAGTACATTTTTGATATGCTCTTTTGCAGCCAGCTGTCTTTCTTTACGCGTACTTAAGAAAGAGATCACATCACTATCCTGCGCCGAGTTACGGAAGTAGTTACCAATGGTTGGTTCCAGCACCTGGCTAACCAGGTTGTTCATGCTGCCGAAACGTGCAATTACTTTGGGTGCTTCGTTGGCCGGTATGTGTATGATCTGCGACACATCCAGATTAAAAGGGAAACCATCCTGCGAACGAACGGTGATGGTGCTTAAATTCTTATCCAGCTGATGCGATTCGCTACGGGCATTGGCCCAGTTAAGCACCAGGTTTGTGGTAGGCACCAGTTCTACTTTCATGGTGTATTTGTTGATGGGATATTTACCGGGGCCATAAGGTTCCATCCATACACCACGGCTTCCCTTACCAACAATATTACCATGTTTAAAACTTTCGCCGGTAAGGTCTTTTCCGTCGAGGCCAATATAACTGATCACCACACCAACATAGCCAATAGGTACGTCGGTCATAGGCACTTCTTCAATTTGTATAGCCCATGGGTTAATGTTATAGCTACCTGCCAGTACGATGGAAGGTTGCAAGCCACGGTTACCATCATTTTTAAGAAAACTGTCGAAGTCCTGGAAATTATTGTGGCCTTCAATGTACTTACCAGCTATCTGGTTACCCTCAATCGGGTGACCATCCAAACTGGTAACAATACCTACCATGTTTTCGTGAATGATAACCATGGGGCTAACCGTAACCGTAAATGCATAGATATTGATACGGTAAGTACCTGCGGTGATGTAGGCTGTCTGGCGACCTTTTTGTCCGCCGTTGTTTAAAAACCCAACAGCATCCTGAAAGTTATCGCTTTCCACTTTGCGGCCTAAGATTGCACCGGTGGGTATTTCGGCACCGTCGTTAGAAAGCACCAGGCCGATATTACCTTCCGGTATCACCAAAAATGCGTGCATGTTTACACCATACTGCCAGGGCCACATACCCCAGTACAAACCCGGTGCAAGTGTTTTACCCTGGAAACCTGCTTCGCCTTTGGTGGCAATGATGCGGCCATCGGGTAGTGAACGGTTGGCACCGAAAAGCACGAATTTTTTTGTAACCAGTCCGATCCTGTCTTCGGGTACAATGACCATACCGAACAGGAACCGCAGGATAAATTTGTACATGACGAGCGATAATAGCATTACCAGTATCCACCAGTAATTGGCAAATAAATTTGAAAGATCCATAGTTGTGCGTTTTAATTGTTTGTTTTGTTTTGGTTACAGCTGGCGTACACTTCAGCCATATAGGCCCACTACGCCTGATTTACTTTGCAGGGTTGGTATTAATAATCATCAAGCTACTAATAATTATTAAAAATCCGGTTAATAAATCTTTACTGAGAATTAATTGTGGAAAACTGCTGGTGGCTTTACTCTCTGGCGAAAGTTAAAGAGAAGGGCAGCAATACAATGGTGCATTTTTCATTAGAGCGAGGCTCTGTTTATGTTTGAGATGTAAAGATATATGGGCGGGAATTGCTGCACAATGAAATCTGATATGGATGGGATTTTTGCTTCTACAAATGGTAGAGTATGTATTATGAATGGTAAGTAATAACACCAGTTAATAGTTAATCTGCCTTTTACATTTTTTCATCAACATGCTTATGTGTAGGTTTCCAAACCAGGTAATAATATCCCAGCAGTAAAATGCCGATACCAAAGGGAATTATGGATAAATATTTATACGTTATACTGTCATAAACGATCATTGTATCAAAATGAAAGAATTCGCTGATCATCCAGTAACTGTTAGCTGCAATCCAAACTGTAATGGCAACATTGTGGCAAAGCTCACTCATGTATTGCCGGGTGCGCCAGCTTATAACAATGGCGATAATAAGTGTAGGGATAACCATGACAATGCCCAGTGTTTTCCAACCCATACACCAGCTTATATCTTTAAGCAGCCAGAAAACAATATGCAGGTTTTCCATCTTACGGTAGCGGATGGGGATATTGTAGGTTTGTTCCTTTGGCATGTAAGCAGTTATAAGTTATGAATTATGAGTGATGAGTTAAAAATACAAAAACCTCTTGCAAAATAACTCATAACTCATAATTCATAATTCATCATTCTACCGTTACTCTTATTCCCTCACTATGGCTTGTAAACTCAGGCGCATACATACACTGTATGGTTGTAATGCCATTGCTGAAATTACCGGCGTGGGTTACAAACATGGGATACTCAAAAACATAACTGCCACGGGCCAGCCAGCCAAAGAAGAAATTGGTACTGGCATCTTTGGTGCTTTCGTAATAACCAAGGCCGCCCTGGTATTTATATTCGCTCAAAACATTGGTTGGTTCCATACAGGCAGCACGCATGTCTTTCATGTGTACGTATTCCATATCACGGTCAACTTTAAGTTCGATACGCACTTTTATTTTGTCGCCTACTTTTAGCTGTGCACCATCTGCTAAAGCAATCAGCACCGGTCCTTTGTCTGAATTTTTTTCGATGAATAATTTCTTCACCAGTTTCAGTGGTGTTTCGGCAGAAGTTATTTTGTCGAGGTCTTCGAAGTATTGCCAGTAAACGGAGCCCCAGCTTGATGTGCTGATCTGTTGATTTGATGATTTGGTGATGTTGACAGTGATATTGCCCATGTTTGCTTTTACCTTTTCGGCTTCAAATCTTTTTTTGAAGTAACCTGTACCTGCTTCGGTTGCATCATCGGTGCTTTTTACAATGGTGTTTCCTAAATTGATGGACACTTCTTTTTCTTCAGCCAGCCAGTTGTTACCACCCAACAATAAAGCGTAACAAGCTTCTGCAGTGGCTTTGGTGGTTTTCCAGTTTTGGGTTTGTTTTTGTTTTAGTAACCAGGTTTTTAAATCATCAACCGTTGTATTGTTCTTATCAATATCCATAAAAGCCTCAATCATCATGGCCTGGCTTTCGATAGGAGCCTGGTGCCAGTAGTAGCCGCCGGTTGTCCATTCTTTCCAGTACATGCCTAACTCTTCTTTACTGATGGCATTTTCTTTTAAAGATTTGATGATGGCTTTTGGTGTTGTTGCATCATTGCTGCGGTGTAATGCGAGGGCGATCATGGCCTGCATATACTTGCTGTTGCTTAGCCAGTATTTTTTTGCCTGTCCGTTGTAATAATTAAAAGCTGTTTGCGATGCAGCAGCAACTTTATACTCGGGGAAGAAACTGCGCATGTACAAATACTGAATCTGAAGACTGCTTAAATGATTTTCGCTCATTTTTGCTTTGTACCTGATCAGTTCGTCGTAATCTTCTTTTATTTTTTTATCCAGGTAAGGAACTGCTTTATCAATAATGGTTTTGATGGTTTGATAATTATCACCGGTTAATGCATTCAGTTTTCTTAAATGCCCGATACCGGTTGCAATGTACTGCGTCATGTAACGGTCATCGGCCCCGCCTTTAAACCATACAAAACCACCGTTGCTGCTTTGCATTTCTTTCAGCTTGTTAAATGATTTGTTCTGCTCGGCACTCATACGCACCATATCAAACAGCAGGGCAATATTTTTCTTCTGCTGATTTTCATTCTGTGCATCCAATACCCAGGGTGTTTCCTGCAACAGCGCCGATTTTAATTCTTCATTTTTTTGAAGATTAGAAAGCAATGCTGCCGTATCAACATTCTTCCATCTTTCAAAGACCGCTTTTATTTTTGGCATGGAGCGACTGATATAGCTGGCTAATGTATTTGCATAATACCGGTTGAAAGTCTGCTCGGCACATTCGTAAGGATACTCCATTAGATAGGGTAGTGCCTGTACAGCATACCAGGCCGGGTTGCTGGTGTATTCAACTGTGAGCGCATGATTGGTAATGGTTGTGCTGCTGCCGCTGTTGAGTAGTTTATCAAACTTAAAAGTTTTTGTAGTTTGATTGCGCAGGTTCAGCGGCATGCTTTCTGTAACCAGCATACGGTTGGTTAAAATGGGAATGGCCATTTCTTCACCGTCAGAAAATTCTCCTGCTTTGGCAACGATCCTGTACGTCATAGCCGAATTAAAATTGAAAGGAATTTCCATCGGGAATTTTACTGCTGCACTTTGCCCGGCTGCAACGGTAAAATACTGGTTTGGAAAAACATTTTTAAACCAACCATCAACCGGTTTGTTGGTGGCAGCATCCAGTAATTCCAAAGTGGCAATACCGGTTACTTCTTTTTCGCCCAGGTTTACAATTTTTGCGCTAAACTCCATATTATCTCCTTCCCTCATAAACCTTGGCGCATTGGGCTGCACCATCAATGGCTTTTGCGTTACAGTAGTTTTTTCACTGTAGGCACTTGCCAGGTCTTTGCTATGAGCCAATGTCATCAGCTTCCATTTGGTTAAGGCTTCGGGTATTGTAAAAGAAAATTCAATATTGCCTTCGGCATCTGTTTTAAGATCAGGGAAGAAGAAAGCTGTTTCGTTGAAGTTTTTGCGGACTTGAACATCAGGCGACTGACCATTGTTAAGCTTGTCTATTCCTATAGTTGTTTTCATATTGAAAGAAATAGAATCGTAAACACCATTTCCATCCATATCTGCTTTCGGTTTAGATTTCTTTCCTCCTCCAAATCCAACAGTTACAACTTCATCTAAAGCACCACCTACATTCCCACTGGGGCTTGGCGGTGGAGGAGGTGCAGAAGAAACTCCTCTGATCCTGATTTCTTTTGCAGCTCCATAGCTGTCAACGTCTCCATATCTACCATAGTAACCAGAGGTTAAAAGCTGATCGTAAGATTTATTAGGAGCAGTTAAATATTCATACTCCCTTCTGTTAAATTCTTCTGAGCTTACTTTTGCAAATCCATTTATATTCCAGTAAATGGTGTTATACAATCCCGGCCATATATTTGGCTTGTACCAGTTGTGTGTTTTAAACTGGTCAAGACTTGCATCATACATGCCGGCCAGCATTTCGGCAGCAACTTTCTCTCCCTTATTACCGGTTATTTTTACTTTCCATTTTCATTGGCGCCGGGCAATAATTTATCACGGAAGGTTTCGAAACTGATGTTTAAATCTTTGTTACTCCATGGAATGCTGAAAGCCTGGTTGCCTTTGTACACACGGTTATGTTTGACAAAAGCATAGCTCATGGCCATGCCGCCACGATCGGTTTCTGCCACAGATATCGCAGATGTTGCAGATTGGGCATTGGTAATTGTTTTATAAGTAAGCGTATTGGTTTTATCCATTTTGCTTAAAGAATGTATCAACCAGATATTATCAAAACCGGTTGCGATATTGTAACTGATCTGCTCGCCGGGTTCTGCATTTCCTTTTATTACACCAAGTTTTACAGCATCATATATTTTTTCGCTGGCGGCGCTATTGGTTAGTTGAATATATTTTTCTGCTTTAACCGTTTCGCCATATTTATCTTTTGTAGTTGCAATTATTTTATACCAGCCTGCTGCCCACTGCCCATTGCCAATTGCCCACTGCCCACTTTCCTTCGTGCTGTCAGACTTATCTAATACTTTCTCTCCCAACGGCCATTTGCTCTGCTGGTCTTCATCTTTATAAATATCGTAAGGAAAATAGCTTTCGTATTCATTCTTACTCATCATAAACTGGTCGGGCATTTCCCAAAATCTTTCCCTGAAAATTTTTATGGGCGATATTACTTTGGATATGGTAATATTCACATTCGCCTTTTCAAAAATGTCGTTCAGGTTGGTGGTGGAGATGTTTACATTCTTCAGGCTGTCGGCCGGCATTGTTTCGGGCATATCAATATTCAGTTGCAGCATCTGGTAAGCCACTGCCACTGAAGTATTGCCACTCCTGGTTTCGCCATTGATGTCGGTGATATCGGCACTTACTTCGTAGTAAAAAGTTGGCTGACTTTTTTTATCAACCGACTCATCCGGTATCGCCTTAAATTTTATTTTAAATTCACCTTTTGTATCGGTTTTGGTTTCGCCGTTTGTTATTTCCATTTCTTCGTTACCGCCCGATGGAAAGCCTTTGTAATAACCTCCCCAGCCCCACCAGATTGGATAGCGCACTTTGCGTACCACACGGTAACTTACTTTGGCGCCATCTACATTATTGCCGGCGTATGCTTTTGCAGTACCGGTAACTTCAATACTGTCATTAACCCGGTACGTGCCTTTTGGTTTTTGTATTTCGGTAAAAAATTTGGGGCGTTTGTATTCCTCTACACTAAAACTTACGTAAGATTTAGTTGCTGTATCGTACAATGTGAAATTGCCGTTCATTACTCCTTCGGGTAGTTTGAAAGAACCTTTATAACTGCCGAATTCGTTGGTGGTAACAATCAGCTCGGCCGATTTTTGTCCGTTGGCATCTTTTAACTGGATCTTGGTTTTAAAATCGGGCACCACACCGCTTTTTGAAACCTCTTTTTCTTTTAAAGTAACAATGCCTTTAAAATACAAGGTTTGCCCGGGGCGGTAAATAGACCGGTCGGTAAATAAAAATGTATGTTTTTCAGTTTCGGGTGTATAGCTGTTATAATTATAGCTTGAATGATTTTCATCCATAAACAACTCATCGGCACCATGCGTGATCTGCAATAAAAAATTACGGTAGTCCTTACTTTCTTTCAGTTTAAAAAATCCATTTTTATCTGTTAAATATTTTTCCAGCTTTACTTCATCGTATTTACTGCTGCTGTAATTATATTTCGATTCCCAGATCTGCACCGCTGCATTGGCAAGCGGCTGGCCATTATCCCGGTCAAGTACAAAATAATCGTTAGCATTGGTATGTATGTAGCTGATGTTGCTGATATAAGTCTGTTGCTTTGCAAGCATATTTTTCTTTACTGAAAAATTGGGGTCAATACTTGCCAGGATAAAATAGGTGCCATTGGCAAGACCATCAATTTTTATTTCGGTGCTGTGCTCCTGGTAATCCTGCAGATCGGGCAGGGTAATGCTCCAGCTTTTTACCGGTTTCATGGTTGTATAAAACTCCCATGTTTTTTCATAATCCCTTCTGTCAATACTTTTTATTTCCTCCCTGGTTGTTTTTATTACACGCAGGTAAAGCGTTTTAATGTTCTTGTATTTAACCAGGCTGCGGAAAGGTTGCAGCGGCACATTCACTTTTTCTGTTTCAATATTCAACGAAGGCTGACTAAGCTGCCCAACTGCATTTTTTGCGTTAATACCACCTTCCGATTTTGGAAACCTGGCATAAACTGTTTCAAATAATTCCCTGGCCCTTTTTATTTCGTACTGGTTTTCAGTTTTTGTAAGAGCTTCATATTGTTGCCCACGTTGTAAATAAATAGTACCACGCAAAAACATTGCCTGTGCAATAGCCTGGTTATTGGGATATTTCTGTTCAATGGCAAGCAAGGCTTCTTCATAGAGTTTCTCTTTGCCTTCCATTACTGCATTGCTGTTTACGAAATTTAATCTTATGAGGTCGGCATCAATCAATGCATCAGGATTGGCATCTGCCAGGTGAAATTTTATAAGATCCTGCAACAGCAGCAATGCTCTGTGCTGGATGGATGCGGTGTCTTTAGTTTTAAAAGAAGCGCTGCTAAAATCTTCTGCCTTAGCAAATGCAATGGCATCATCAACCTTAAACTGGTAAGCCGGTTTAATAACACCATCCTCATCATTCATAAAAAATTCCAGTGCCCGGTGCGTTAAAAAATCGTACAGGGTTGGGCGAAGTTGACGGGTGTTTTCTCCTTTAATGATGATGGCATCAAGCCCATCTAATTTTGTGCTCTTTAAAACAGCATCGTTTTGTAAAGAGGCTTTGTATAATTTGGTGATGGTAGCATAGAATTTATCAATACTCCAGGTGGTAATGTCTTTACTTTTTTCTTCGGCAAGTTTGGTGCGGTTATAAAACTTCCAGCGGTTGTTTTGCAGGTATTGCCAGAACATTTCGGCATGCATGCTTTGCAATATATTTTTTGCAGGAGCCTTGGCTTTTGCGATCAGGGTATCTGTGAAAAAAATATTATTCTCCTGGCTGTCTTCCTCCACCATATTGCGGTACCTGATCTGGTATATGCAGCTTTTTATCTGCTGGGCATCATTGCCTTCTTTTAAAGCTATATTATAAATCAGCAGTGCTTCCTGCAACGCTGATTTGGTGAGGCCTTTCTTTTCGAAGGCTTCCACTTTTTTCCAGTTTTTATCGTAATCATTTTTTGTCTGGGCCATAAGGGTTACTGATGTACCGGTTAACAATAAAATAACCAGCAACAATTTTTGTATAAACATAATCGGGTATTTAAATACAAGGTACAATTTGTTAGGGAGCTGTTCTAATACCATGACTAAAGTCAGCCCCGGGCACTAAGATGAAATTATAAAGCTGTTTGCACAATTCTGATTTAATTTTTTTCTTTAACTTTTCATTATGGTTGTCTTTTTATGGAACGGCACAACATTTGAATTTACATTATTATAAAACCTAAACAGCATGAAAAAAACATTTACACTTGTAACAGCGTTATTCTTTTCAGCCATTTTATTTGCACAGTCAAAGCTCAGTATCTCGGCCAGTGGCAATGCAGATATTCGGGTTATGGTTGATGGAGTAAAGTACACTGCAAACGGCCGTGATATTGTGATCAACAATTTAAAAAACGGCAATCATACGGTTAAAATATTCCGTGCAGGCAACGACCGTAACCGGTACAACGGTAATAACAGGGGCAACGGGTATCAACTGGTGTACAACAATAATCTTTTTGTAAAACCACAGTACCATGTTGATATTGCCATCAACCGTTTTGGTAAAGCATTTGTTGATGAGCAAATGATAAGCGGTGGTTACAATAATGAGGACGATGATGATTGGGGCGTTGATAACAATGATCAGTATTATGACCGGGGCGGCAAAAGAGCGATGGATAACAATTCGTTTCAGCAACTAAAAAAGTCAATTGCCAATGAATCTTACGAGAGTACAAAACTTAAAGTTTCGAAGCAGTTTGTAAGTGTCAATTATTTTAATGCGACTCAGGTAAAGGAATTGCTGGCACTCTTTTCCTACGAAGACAGTAAACTTGAACTGGCAAAATATGCTTATGATTATACGGTAGACAAAGGAAACTATTTTGTGGTTAATGAAGCTTTCTCTTACAGCAGCAGTAAAGAATCGCTAATGGATTATATAAAGAACCGTCAATAAAAAGATTAAATTTTCATGGCTATACTTAGGCCTGCGTGGCGCAGGCGGACCGGGGCGAAAGCCCCGGTTTTTTTATCGCCGGTAAGTCGGAAAGGCGAACAAGAACGCTTCTGAATTATGCCGTCTTAACGCCTTACCGGCAAAAAAAATCCCCCGATTACCAGGGGATCAATAAAAAATATTTTAAGTAATTACTTTTTCATCACTTCAGCCATCGTTTTGCCAATATCAGCCGGGCTGGCTACTACATGAATTCCGCACTCAGCCATAATTTTCATTTTGGCAGCAGCGGTATCATCAGCACCGCCAACAATAGCACCTGCGTGGCCCATACGGCGGCCGGGAGGCGCTGTTTGTCCGGCAATAAAACCAACTACCGGTTTTTTGTTACCGGTTGATTGAATGTACCTGGCAGCTTCTGCTTCCATACCACCACCAATTTCACCAATCATTACAATGGCATCGGTTTCCGGGTCGTTCATAAATAATTCAACTGCTTCTTTAGTGGTAGTACCAATAATAGGATCGCCACCAATTCCAATTGCCGTAGAAATTCCCAGTCCTGCTTTGGCAACCTGGTCGGCAGCTTCGTACGTAAGCGTACCCGATTTTGAAACAATACCAATCCTGCCTTTCTTAAAAATAAAGCCGGGCATAATACCCACTTTACATTCCCCGGCAGTTATAACACCAGGGCAGTTTGGCCCAACCAATCTTGTTTGTTTGCCAAACAGGTAGTTTTTTACTTTCACCATATCCTGCACGGGAATGCCTTCGGTAATACAAACCACCAGGCCAATTCCGGCATCAGCAGCTTCCATAATGGCATCGGCTGCAAAAGCAGGCGGTACAAAAATGATGCTCACATCGGCGCCGGTTGCTTTAACCGCATCGGCCACTGTATTAAACACGGGTTTGTCCAGGTGAGCTGTGCCGCCTTTACCCGGCGTAACTCCACCCACTACATTGGTGCCGTATTCAATCATTTGTGTAGCATGAAAAGTGCCTTCTGTACCGGTAAAACCCTGTACAATAATCTTGGAATCTTTATTAACTAAAACAGACATTTCAATTAGGAATTAAGAATGAGGAATTAAAAATGTGCTGCAAAGATAGGGGAGATAGGAGTATTGGCGAAAGGGATATTTTGGTTACCGGCTTTTGAGCCCTGATTGGGCTGAGGTGGCAGCGTTTATCCTGAGGAACGAAGGACTCCGTTCGAAAGTGGGGATGTGATTGAGCTTTTATCAAAGCGGAGAATTGAAAAGTTTCTAATCCAACTTATCACCCTTCAACATTTTCTCCATATCTCTGTCGTCACTTATTTTTCCCTTGGCTTCCAGCATGCGCATGTCTTTGGCATCCTGTAAAAATTCAGATGCAAAAATGAAATTGTTCAGGCGTTCATTTTTAGAGAAAATAATGTCTTTTTTATTGCCCGTCCATTCTGTTTTACCCTCATACATGTAAAGGATGTTTTCGCCCATTTCCATTACGCTGTTCATATCGTGGGTATTAATTACAGTAGTCATGTTAAACTCACGGGTAATATCCAGTATCAGTTTATCAATCACCATCGAGGTTTGCGGATCAAGGCCCGAGTTGGGCTCATCGCAAAATAAAAATTTAGGATTAAGTACAATGGCCCTTGCAATACCCACCCTTTTTTTCATGCCGCCACTTAATTCGGCCGGGTATTTTTTATTGACGCCTTCTAAATTAACCCGGTTTAAAACTTCATTAACCCGCTTTAGTTTTTCACTAAAACTCTTTGTAGTAAACATGTCTAAGGGAAACATGATGTTCTGTTCAACCGTCATACTATCAAACAAGGCAGAGCCCTGAAAAAGCATACCGATCTGCTGACGTAATAATTTTCGTTCCTCCACATTCATTTCAGTAAAACTTACTCCATCATAAATAATTTCACCTTCATCCGGTTCAAACAATCCAACCAGGCATTTTTGTAAAACGGTTTTACCGCTGCCGCTCTGGCCGATGATGAGGTTTGCCTTGCCGGTTTCCATAACATGGCTTACATCGTCAAGTACCACCTTGTCGTCGAAACTTTTCTTTATGTTTTTAAATTCAATCATAAACGGCTTCAAGGGGAGTAGCTGCAAGGGAGAAGCTACAAGGGGAGTAGCTTCAAAGGGCAAGTATGCAGGTTTAACTCCTTTTTATTTTTTTAAGTTTTATTACTAAATTTCTCTTATTTCATAAGTCTTCTCCCTTGCGGCTCTCACCCTTGTGGCTCATTCCCTCAAACATCAAGAGAGCTTATTTATCAGTGCAATCAACATTTTTTGTACTTCCATACAGATGCCTAATTTTTGTTCACAATCTGGTTCAAAGACAGGATACAATTCAACTATGCCAAGTAAAGCTGTTTCAACTTCATAAGAACTACCTAATGAGTTTTCAAGAAACAACTTTTTATGAGCATTGGTGGCTTTAGCGCTTCCCTCTGCAATATTAGCCGGTATTGAAAAAGCTGCTCTTCTTAACTGTGAACTCAATTCGTATTTTTCCTCGGTCGGCAACTTTCTGCAAAATTTATGGCAATCAATGAATAATTGAAAGCCTTTTTGCCAAACGATCAGTCTTTTAAAATCTCTCATCTTAATAATTTTAAGGTTAAAAATTATAAGATTTTTCAAAGCTTGAACTACACCCTTGTGGCTACTTCCCTTGAAGCTTGTTATTTATTGAGTAATAAGGCCGCCAAAATATAATCCGCAAACAATATCATCACACAACTCACTACCACACTTTTTGTGCTGCTTCGCCCGATTTCCAGTGCACCACCTTTTACATAGTAACCATAGTAAGAAGGAATAGTACTGATGATAAATGCAAATGTGTATGCTTTTATCAGTGCAAAAAACACATTGTAGGGTACAAAATTCAGTATCAATCCCATATCATACGTATCTGTTGATAAGATACCTGTTGCGGTGCCAGCCAACCGGCCTCCTAAAATGCCCAGTACCATCGATAAAACCACCAGCATAGGAATGGTAATTAAACAGGCTGCAATTTTTGGCAGTATTAAATATCCTTTGGTGTTAATACCCATAATTTCAAAGGCATCTATCTGTTCGCTCACACGCATGTTGCCCAGTTCGCTGGCAATTTTGCTGCCCACCACACCGGCGAGTACAATACAAACCACGGTGGGCGCAAATTCAAGTATAACCGTATCTCTTACTATTTGTGCAATGGTTGTAAGTGGTATCAGCGGACTAACCAGTTGGTAAGATGTTTGTACGGCACTTACCGCACCCATAAAAAAGGAGATGATAATTACGATACCCAGCGAGCCCACGCCAATTTCAACGCACTGATGCATGAGCTCTTTCCAATACATGCGCATGTTCTCGGGCCGGGTAAACATGCCTTTCAGCATTAAAAGGTAGCGGCCAAAGTGATTAAAAAAAAGCATGGGTAAAAATATGTTAGATGTACAATGTTAGCTGTACGAATATATGATTATTTAGCTTGCTGATGCTGAAGTACACCGTACATCTGACATCGTACAACTTTCATCAACCTTCCTTCACAGTGGTGCTTTTCCGTTTCCACCATTTACTTTTCTTCACCGCTTCCTTAGTATCGGTTTTGCATTTGGTTTGTGCATCAACAACTGCAATCAATACCATATTAAATATAGAACGGATTGAACTGCCTAATTGTAAAACGTGAACCGGTTTATTCAGTCCCAGTAAAATAGGGCCGATAGAATCTGTTCCGCCAACTTCCTGCAGCAGATTATAAGCAATATTACCAGCTGCCAGGTTAGGGAAAATGAGTGTGTTCACATCGCCACTTAACAATTCAGTAAAGGGATAATTCTCTCTTAATATTTCTTTGTTAAATGCCAGGATGCCCTGTACTTCACCATCACAGACCAATGCAGGGTCCTTTTCTTTTACAATTTGACTGGCCCTGCATACCAGGTTTGCTTCGGGCGAATCGCTGCTGCCGAAATTAGAGTAGGAGAGCATGGCAATCCTGGGCTTGATATTAAACAGTTTAACTTCTTTGGCAACTAATAAAGTTATTTCGGCCAGTTCCTCGGCAGTAGGATTAAAGTTTACTGTTGTATCGGCCAAAAACAATGGTCCACGTTTGGTAAACATAATGTACATGCCGGCAATCTTTTTAACGCCGGGCTCTGTACCAATAATCTGCAGTGCCGGACGGATAGTATCAGGATAATTTCTGCTTAATCCGCTGATCATACCATCCGCTTCGCCACTGTCAACGAGCATACAACCAAAATGGTTTCGGTCTTTCATTGCTTTATAACTCTCGTATTTATTTACACCTCTTCGTTGTCTTTTTTCAAAGAACAGATCGCCGAACTTTTTTCTTGCGTCTTCATGATGATCATCAGCCGGGTTCATGATGGGCATACCTTCCAGGTCTATTCCGTTCTCATCAGCCAGTTTTCTTATTTTATGTTCCTTGCCCAATAGAATCGGATAAGCAACACCCTCTTCCATCACCAGTTGCGCCACTTTTAATATCTTGATATTTTCAGCATCTGCAAATACAATACGCTTGGGGTCTTTGCGTGCTTTGGAGCCGATAACACGGCTTAACTGGTTATCCAAACCTAACCGGTGATTTAAATCATCAACATATTTATCCCAATCAGTAATAGGATATTTTGCAACGCCGCTTTCAATGGCTGCTTTGGCAACTGCAGGCGCCACGGTTGATAACAAACGGGGATCTAATGGTTTTGGAATAATATAAGTTGGACCAAAAGTGATGGTCTTTTCGTTGTAAGCAAGATTAACAATATCCGGTACCGGTGCTTTTGCCAGTTCAGCCAAAGCCTTTACTGCTGCCAGTTTCATGGCTTCGTTAATAGCTGTAGCCCTTACATCCAATGCGCCACGGAAAATATACGGGAAGCCCAGTACATTATTTACCTGGTTGGGATAATCACTGCGACCGGTTGCCATGATGATATCTTTACGCACTGCAACTGCAACATCATAATTGATCTCCGCATCAGGATTTGCCATGGCAAAAACGATGGGATTTTTGGCCATACTCTTAACCATTTCGGGGCTAACTGTATTACCGGCACTTAAACCAATAAAAACATCGGCGTCTTTAAAAGCTTTGGCCAGATCGTAATCTTTATATTTGGCATCTACACAAAATTTCAGCTTCTGTTCATCCACATCCGGCCTTCCATTGTACAAAATTCCTTTACGGTCAAAAACCATAAAATTGCTGTGCTTTGCACCCAGCGATTCATATAATTGCATACAGGCCATGGCTGCAGCACCGGCGCCGTTAACCACAATTCTAACTTTATCAATTTTCTTTTTTTGCAGAATCAGTGCATTCAGCAATGCAGCAGCGCTGATGATGGCCGTTCCATGCTGATCATCGTGCATGATGGGAATTTTGCAGCGCTTCTTTAATTCCTGTTCAATATAAAAACACTCGGGTGCTTTTATATCTTCTAAATTAATACCACCAAAAGTTGGTTCCAGCGCCTGCACGATCTGCACAAATTTTTCAGGATCAGTTTCGTTGATCTCAATATCAAACACATCAATATCAGCAAATATTTTGAAGAGTACTCCTTTCCCTTCCATCACCGGTTTGCCGGCTTCGGGGCCAATATTACCCAGTCCTAAAACGGCGGTTCCATTGCTGATAACACCCACCAGGTTTCCCTTGGCAGTGTATTTATAAACGTCTTCGGGGTTGGCCGCAATTTCCAAACAAGGTTCGGCAACACCGGGCGAATAGGCAAGTGAAAGGTCTCTTTGGGTTTTGGCCTCTTTGGTGGGTACTACTTCTATTTTACCCGGGCGGCCTTTTGAATGGTAGTCTAAAGCTTCCTGTTTGCGTAAGTCTGTTGCCATAAAATATATTTATTCCAATTCCACATAGAAGGAATTGGAATGGATTTAATAGGAGATTATGTTTTTGTTTTTTGTAACAAGCATTTGTAATTCTGTTCAGCTTCATTGGCGTCGTACTCTGTAAAGCATCAATGATATGAACTTGGAGATGCAATTTACGCAAATTAGGGGATAGCAAGCTTTAAATCAGTTTATATTAGCTTTAACTTTAAAACTCCAGGTAATGGCAAATTCTGCTACAATTTCGCCTGTTGCATTTCTGCCATGCGATTTTGTAGTGATGATCTTTCCTTCATTGCTGAAAATGGCATCTTCAATGGTTTTTTTTATAGCATTCCCATCCTCGCAGGTAAATACGGTTATGCCGGTAGCTTTTTTCATAAAGTTACCCTCCATCTTTACCACCAGCATACTTACTGCCGGTTGTCTTTTATGCAGGTGCATCAGGCATAGCAGGCCGGTACTCATTTCGGCTGCCATACTCAGACAGGCAAAATAAGTACTCTTGAATGGGTTCTGGCTAAACCATTTGTAAGGGACTTTAACGGAGCATTTATTTTCATCGGCATCAACAACCCTTACCCCGCAAAAAAATGCACTGGGTAATTTGGAAAGCATGAACAGTTTAAATTTAAACGGATGCTTTATGAGTTGGAGGAATTGGGTGGTGTTGCTCATGGCTGATTTTAGATTTTAGATTGGCGATTTTAGATTGGCTTTAAATACACAGAGTCTCCATAAATCTACATTCGCCAATCTAAAATCTACAATTTTTACTTGCCGTACATTTCCGGGTTCAGCGCTCTGGGAGACCACATTTCTAAAAAGGCCTGCACTTTACGCCGGTCGTAACTTTTTTTACCATCTTCCAGGTATTCGCTGTTTTGGGTATGAATGCGTTCGCCTTTTTCATTTAAAATAATGAAAGTGGGAAAGCCAAAACGCTGGGCGTAACCATATTTGGCAAACACAGGTTTGTTCTCGTTTTCTTTACTGTAGTTTAAATGATACCAGACAAAGCTGGCATTTATCACAGAATCAATTTTTGGATCGGCTTTGCAAAACCTGGCAAATTCAATACACCAGCTGCACCAGTTGCCGCCGCCCTGCAACAGTACATATTTATTTTCGGCCTTCGCTTTTTTAAGAGCCGCCGCTATATCCTTTGCTGCATCAGCAGTTGGGTCGTATAATTTATTTCCTTCTGTTTGAGCATTACATATATAACTAAACATGCAAAATCCGATTACAATTATTTTTTTCATGTGTTTCTTTTATTGTTTTTGGCCACATGGAATTCGCTTTTAAACTTCGCTTGTTCTCAACATTATTCAATGGCTCATTTCATAGTTTATTTTTTAACTTCTACCACAACAAGTACAGCATTCTGTCCGGCATTATTTGCTTTAAAATTTATCGTGCCGCCACTACCAGCTGCAAACTGTATACCCGAAACTGCATTTTGTTTTAGTGCATCAGCAACTTTAGTTCCATAATCTGCACCAGCGCTTTTTGAAATGGCATTATTTACTGCATACCAGTCAATAGCCTGCTTTGTTACTACAATTGCAAACACATCTTTGTTACCAACATTATCGGGTACTAAACTTTTACCACGGGGAAATAGGCGGTAACCGGTTATACCGCAATAAGGAGAGAAAGCAGTTTTGGTTGCATCTTCTTTACTGGGGTAAGGAAATAAAGTGTAGCTGCTGCCATCTGTTTCCTGCCCAAAAATATAAATATTGCACTCAGTTGAATTTTTTATTTCCATTTTAAATTTAGTACCGGGTGCAACTGTATTCACGGTTTCAAAAACATTGCCTGTTTTTAATTTTAAAGGAATGTATTGCTTGTCATCATTTTTTACCAAACCAATGGCCGCTTCAAATCCAATGGTTGTTGCAGCGCCACGCTTAGGCATTGGATCAACACCATAAGCTTCCCGTACAAATTCTTTAAAGTCGCCATAGCGAACCCAGCCAATGCCATTTTCACCCCATTCAGGTCCCCAGCTGTTCATTATCTGGAAAGCCTGTTTGCGGTCATCATAACCTATTACACACATGGCATGCCCGCCAAAGCCAGCCTGGCTGCGGTCTTCATCTGTGGGTGCCCACATTTGTTTCCCCATCATGCCCTGCATAAAACTACCGCCAACCATCATACCAATTACCACCGGGGCATCTTTAGCAAGATGTTCTTTAACTGCACGTACATTAATTCCCTGAGTGCTTTCACCATCCGTTAATCTTGTAAAGCCGTGTAATTTATTTTGCGTTGCTTTATTTTCTAATGCTGAATTTGGTTGCCTGCTGCAATCCTGGTCATCGTATGGGAAATCATTATAAGCAACCACGCCCTTGGTTGCCATAAATTCCATGGCGTTTTGAATGTAGGCTCCCTGGCAACCTTCCAAACCAATCTGGTTATAAACAAAAGCAGGACTGTAAGCTGTGCTGTTGCCCGGTTGGTTGGTAGATGCAGCTTCTACAATGGTACGGGCCGCATACACACTGCTCCAGGCAACACAACTTCCCTGCTGGCCCTGGTTTTGCCTGTCGGGTGCAAATTTTAATAAAGAAACACTTTCGGGTAAAGGGTTTTTTGAATTGTCGTCGGCAAGGCCTTCGTAAACATTTGCCTTTTTAAACTGCTCGGGGCTAAAACTGTATCCGCTTTGCGAAAAAAGATTTTTTACTACATCAGTTACGCCACCGCCTGACCCATTTTTAAAAAAGAAAAAATAAGCTGCAGCACCAGCCACCAGCAGCAGCACAATTTTCATTCCACCGCCACCTTTACCACCCTTGCCTCCGCTAAATAAAGAGAGCAGCAGGGGTAAGAATGCCAGTAAACCGCCACCGCCGCCTCCGCCTCTTCCTCCACTCGATGTGTTACTGTCGTCAAAATCCTGTTGATCCAGCGGATCATCTTCCATACGTATTGGCATAGTATTTTTTTTAGAGTTTAAAAGTAAGGAGATTTTTGGTAACCTATTTAGTTGTGAATATAAATCAGCAAAATCATGCTAATCACTTCAATCAGCGATTCTCTTTTTCCAGTACCTCAAATTCCCTGCTCACGCTTATTCCGTTTTCATCAACCAATGTAAGAATGTGTTTTCCGGGTGAAGGATTCAATCCAAGCTGATGAAAATTCTGCGTGGTTCCAACAAATCCGTCATCAATGCTCCAAAAAATTTTTGCACCCGCACGGCGATGGGCAGCGGTAAAAACTGTTTTACCTCTTTCGCCATTTATCTCCAGTGGCACATAAATTTTTGCGTCGGGTTGAGGATAAATTATTTCGATAAGCTTTCCGGTTTCGGCAAAAGTACAACCGGGCTTAAAAGGAGGTAATGGTCTGTAATCTATATTTCGTTGTTTATAATAAAACTCCATAGCAGGCGATAAGATGAACCAGCTTTTGTGTTGCATGGCTGATGGGGATTCGCAGGCTTCTGTAACACGATAGGTTCCTGTTGCATCCAGGTGAATTATTTTATGGTAAGCACAAAGTGGAACTTTGATTGCATTGGGGGGCATAAATAATGTGTCTGCATCCGGGCAATCAATATTGGCACGGTAACCACTTTGTCGGCACACCGGTACATACATAAAATTGTATGTTGGTTTTTCAAACCATTTGCTGTTTGGCAGCATTCTGAAAATATCAAAGAGTATAGGTGCTGCCGTTTGTATACCAACCAGTCCCGGCCGGCCTTCGCCATCTGTATTTCCAACCCAAACTGCTACTACATTTTTTGGTGTTAATCCAATGGCCCAACCATCTCTAAAACCGAAGCTGGTGCCGGTTTTCCAGGCAATTTTTTGAGAAGAAGAGAATTGCTGCCACAAACCTTCCTCACCGGGCCGCATTACATCCTGCATGGCCTGGAAGGCAAACCAGATGGAAGTGGCATCAAGAGGAATGCCTGATACTGGATGCTGGATACTGGATACCGGATCTTTGGCAGCGGTATAATTTGGTGCATGAAAATCATTTTCATCCAGCTTACCATGGTTTTTTGTTTGATGATTTAATGTTCGGGCCATGGATGCATACACACCTGCAAGGTCCCACATGGTTACTTCACAACCACCGAGTATCAGACTCAGCCCATAAAAATCAGCGTTGTTATTTAAAGTGGTAATGCCGCTTTGTTGCAGTGTTTCGTAAAAACGCTGATACTTGTATTGCTGCAACATTTTTACTGCCGGCACATTCAAACTTCTTGCCAATGCCCTTCCGGCAGGCACAGCGCCATCATAACTTAAATCAAAATTTTTAGGAGCATAACTTCCTATCTGCGTTGGTATATCGGGTATGATGGAGTTGGGTAGTATCAATCCATCGCTTAGTGTAGCGGCATACAAAATTGGTTTTAATGCACTACCCGGACTACGTGGCGCTGCTATCACATCCACATCGGCTTCCATTTCTTTGTTAGCCGCATCTTTAATGTTTCCAACATAGGCCAGTGTATTTCCTGTTTCCACATCAAGCACCAGCGCACAAACATTATTAATACCATTTCCTTTTAAAACAGATTGATGTTGCTGTAAAATAATTCCAACATTTTTCTGCAGATTACCATCCAGTGTTGTTTTGATCTTTGTTTCCTGTTTCCGGGATTTGTTGTCTTTTATAAAACGTTGTAATAAATGAGATGCATTTTGTGGCAACCGGTAAGGTTCGTCTGGTAAAGGTTCCAGCTTGGCCAGTTCAGCCGCGGCTTTATCAATCTTTCCTGCCTGCAGTAAATTATCGAGCAGTGTGTTTCGTTTTTTCAACAATACATTTCTGTTCTTACCAGGATGGACCAATGCAGGTGCATTGGGTAATACTGCAAGGGCTGCCATTTCACCCCAGCTTAATTTATCGGCACTGCGGCCATAGTACCGCCAGGCGGCGGCATCAAGTCCAACGATGTTGCTTCCGAAAGGCGCATTGCTTGCATACAGTGCCAGGATATTTTTTTTCGAGTAAGATAATTCCAGCCGCACCGCAAGTATGCTTTCTTTTATTTTGATCCAGATGCTTCTTTTATCATCACGGTTTGAAAGCCTGATCACCTGCATACTGATGGTGCTGCCGCCCTGTACCACACCTTTGTTTTTTATGTTCTTAATTACAGCCCTGCCAATAGCAACCGGGTCAACGCCGGGATGCTTGAAGAATCTTCTGTCTTCAAAAGTGGTGATGCACTCAATAAATTTTTGTGGTACATTTTTGTTATAAGGAAAACGCCATTGGCCATCGGCTGCAATGGTGGCATTTAATAAGTTACCATCCCTGTCTTCAATAACATAACAGGTTGGCGCATGAAATAATTTTGAAGGAAGGGAGAGCCAAAACCAAATTAATAAACCAAGTAGCACAACCAATTTAATTTTTGTTGAGGTGCGAAAGGCAAGAATTCGTGAAGATATGTTTGAGAAGATCTTTTTCATTTAGTAGTCTGTCATCCCTACGGGACTTAGCGAAATTATCATTATTATTTCTACCAATCTTATATCCCTAAAGGGATAATTACACGAATGAAATGGCTTGTATATTTATTCCCTAATCTTATATCCCTAACGGGATAATTACACGAATGAAATGGCTTGTATATTTATTCCTGCCAATCTTATATCCCTAACGGGATAATTACACGAATGAAATGGCTTGTATATTTATTCCTGCCAATCTTATATCCCTAACGGGATAATTACACGAATGAAATGGCTTGTATATTTATTCCTGCCAATATTATATCCCTAACAGGATAAATTAATGAATGAATGAACTGTATACAATGCCGTAGGCATTTGAGACTGGTAGAAAATCAGTATCTCTTGAAACCCAAGTCCCGTAGGGACGAGAGATGCTTATTCTTCCAGCTCTTTAAAAATATATCGCTCATCATATTCCACTTCAAATGCGTTTAAAAAATCTTTATATTCTTCTACGAAAGTTTTTTTCTTATGATGCTCTTCCTGGTTTTTCACATATTCAATCAATTTTGGTAATTGAGATTTGCCGTATGAAAAAGCACCATAACTTTCCTGCCATTGAAATTTTCCTGCCACAAGTTTGTTGTCATTAATCCATTTTGATGAGCCTCCTTTTATATCCTGCATCAAGTCTGATAGAGATTGTGTTGGCCTCATACCAATTACAATATGTAAATGGTCGGGCATTCCGTTTATGATAATCATTTTGTGTTTATGCTGCTGAACAATACCAGTGATGTATCCGTAAAGCCTGTCTTTCCACGAATTCTGTATAAGTGACCTTCTGTTTTGAACTGCAAAAATTAAATGAAGATGAATCTGTGTGTATGTGTTGGCCATGTTTTTCTTTTTTTGTAACACAATTAAAGCTCAATATAAGTATGTGGTACAAGTGAGTGACACAACGATGCTTAATAGAATTACTGAAGCCCGTAAAAAAAATCGTTGTTAAGGACCAATGCCCTTAACAACGATTGAATAATAATTACTGATTAACAACTTCCACCCATTTTCCATTCACGCCAGCCGTAATACTGTTATCATACATGGCTTCGCAATATGTGCCCGGTAAAAAGAAGCGGCCCAGGTACGAAGCATTCAACTGTATGTAATAGGTATATGTTTGATTGGGACCAATGTTGAAATAAGTGTACACCCTGTCATCACGTATATCCTGGTAAGTAGATGAAGAAGATTTGAAAGCACCTTCGCCATCAAACATACGGGCATTTAAAATTTCCCAGCCACTGGGGAATATCTGTGACAAAGCCATTTGTGAATAATACCCACGTTTACCTGGATTGGTGATGGTGACCTTGGCCACAAAATCGGTGCCCTGCGTAAGTTTACTGATATCAATAGCAGTGCCGTTTTGGGTTACATAACTCACACTCATATTTAAAATGGCCGGGTTATTTGTTATTTTGATACTGTCGCCGGCAAGTGGTTGACCCTGTATAATTAAACGTACATATAAAATATTGTTGCCTTTGTTGTTGATGACCACATTGCTGCTTCCTTTTGCAAATAAAATCGGTAGTTGTTTAATGTAAGAAGCTGAATTGATATCAACATTTTTGCCATCAACAGTTCCATTTGCAATAATTTTTGATGCGGATGCATTTTTGCCACAATACTTTGCAATGGCTATTAAACTGTATGCCGTTGTTTGTGTACTGTACCAATAATCCTGCGAAAGTTTTGCAGCAATGGTTGGTACCAATTCTTTTGCTTTAGCCCTGGCCCTTGCATTACCATTTAGCAATGTAAGGGTTTCAAGCACCATGGCCTGGTCACGCAGATCAGATCCAAATGTAATGCCCGGGCTTGTGCGTATGTCAAAACTGGTGGCAAGACCACTGATAAGATCCAGCGCTGTATTCTCCTGTCCGGCCAATGCATACGTTGCAGCCAATCGCCATTTTGCTTCGGCAGATAAATATTTGAATTCCTTCAAACGGTTCATGGCTCCCAGTTCCGGGGCTTTTGCCAATGCAAGGCCATATAAACGATATGCCTGTGTAAGATCACCACCATAAAAATTGGTAGTGGATGGTACCCAACTGTTTGCTTTGCCTCGCTGAAAATTTTTCCAGTTCTGCAACATATAATCACTCACCAGGTAACCGTTATTTTGTGCTTCCACTAAAAAATGGCCGGCATAGCTGGTACCCCATTCATCACTTTCGCCACCACCGGGCCAGTAACTAAAGCCACCGTCTGGCCGCTGAAAGTTCTGTAATCTTCCAATACCCGCTTTTACATTCCTGTCAACCTTTGCTTTTTTTGCTTCATCCAGATCAGTCAATTGATTTAATACCAATTGAGGGAATACGGCTGAAGTGGTTTGCTCCACACATCCATGTGGATAATCGATCAGGTAGTTCAAACGTTTTTGCAAATTCATAGATGGTACGCTGGAGATTTCCAACACAGCCGTGCTGGTTGCAGCTACACCAATGGGCGCTGCAATTGTTTTCCATTGCTGCCCGGCTGACAAAGTCATTTCTGTAACCTGTGTTACCGGCGGATTTGGATTGCGTATTTCAAGCTCCACTTCGTAATCTGCTTTTTCGCCACCGGAGCTGGCCAGCAGCTTTACTTTGCCAATGCCTGTATTTGGTTTAACACGTACATCAAAGTAAACCATCTGCTCGCCGTTCTCGGTAAAGCTTACCTGTTGTGTATTTCCTCCCACCACTTCCAGGTAAGGGTTTGCCTGCAGCGATACATTTACTTTACGGATGTTATTCTCCATGGCAAAAACCGTAACCGGTAATTTGATGGTTTCGCCTGGGCCTAATACACGGGGCATGGTTGCCAGCATCATCAATGGTTTTTTAACCGCTACGGCTTTTTCGGTGGCTCCATAACTGCCATCATGAGCCGCAACAACCATGGCCCTTACCGAACCGATGTAAGATGGCAATGTGAAGGATTGCTTTTGAGTCTGGCCTCTTTTTAAATGAAATGGGCCCAGGTATTTTACAACCGGCTTAAAACGGTTGGCAGATTTTTGTTTACCACCGCTGCCTTCATCATCACCTCCAATGGTTAGAATTCTTTCCAGGTCGCCGCCCCAGGCGCCAATCACATAATCAAACAGATCAAAACTTTTTACACCCAGTGCTTCCCTGGCATAAAATGCTTCATGCGGATTGGGCGTTTTAAATCTTGTTAAGTCTAACAACCCTTCATCAACAATGGCCACGCAATAAGTCATTTCTTTTCCATTCTCCTCACTTACCGAGAAGGAAACATTTGTTTCGGGCCTGATGCTGGCAGGGATATTGAGCACTGGTTTCAGTACTGTGTTTTTATCTTCCACAAAAATGGGGATGGAACCGTACATACGTATGGGGAGATCATTAATTGTTTGCGAATGCGGTTGCAGCAAACTTACCGTGGCATACACATTGGGCGCCATACCGGCTTCGGTTTTAAATGTCACATCGGTCTGGCCCTGTTTGGTTTCCTGCCAGAAAGATTTTAAAACCTTACTGCCGTTTTCAATACTTACCAATACACGGCCACCTTTACTGCTGGGAATTTTTAAAGAAACTTCTTCGCCAACATTGTATTTTTCTTTGTTCGATTCAAAAGATAACATAGATGCGGCAGTCTGATCTTCGCTGCCGGCCCTTGTTTGCCAGTATGCATCTTCAATATAAAAAGCGGAGCCGGTCGTGTGGCCGCTTTTTAAATCTTTTACTAAGATCAAATATCGTCCCCATTCGTTTTCAGATGTGCCGAAGGTCCAGCTGCCACGGCCATTATTGAGTTTTACGGTTTCAGTTTTCAATAACTTGTTGTATTTATCCTGCGTAAAATTGCTCAGGTTGTCGCCGTTATTATCCCACCACCAGCGCCATTGAATCCGGTAGAACTGTACTTCCACTTCGCCGCTGCCGCCAATTAAAATTCCTTTGCTGTTAACATTTACAATTTGTGCGGTATGATTTTTACCTGCCATTAAATAATCAAATGGTTTTTCGCCATCAGGTAATTTAACGCCTGCATAACTTTCGTAAGGACTGTAAGGCATGGTTACATTATCAATGCTGAAACTACCGCCCGGTTCAAAAACCTTCACCATCATATTGGCACTTAGCATGCCCGGTGCAGTCTCATCAATCTCAAAATTTGTTTTCAATGCTGCATTACCCTGTTCATCCAGTGTGCCTTCGTAAATGGTTTTACTTTGTGTTTGGTAATTAGCTGTTGGATTATCAAATTCAAAGCCGGCAAATTTGGGAAATGAAGTGCCTCTTGAAGAAAGCGATGCATCAATTTTTGCTTTTAAATTTTTACCCAATGCCCCAAAGAGCCATTTGGCATTGATGTTGCCGGTTTCTGTATTGCCTTTGCCCAGCACAGGGTCTTTACCAAAGTTCAGGTCTATTTTCAGCCTGTTTGGCATAATGGTTTCCACCTTAATTCTTTTTTCAAACACGGCTCCGCCTACTTTTACTTTTGCCAGCCAGTTGCCCGTTGGTGAAGAAGCATCGGTATTGGTTTTAAAAAGATAGAACCCATCTTCTGCATCGGTTTGAACGCTGTGTGTATATAATTGTCCCTGTGGTGTAAACAAACTAAACTCTACTGGATGATCTTTGGGCAGTTTGCCTTCTTTATCTTCTACAATAAAATTCAGGTACATGGTATCACCGGGGCGCCATACGCCACGTTCGCCAAAAATAAATCCTTTAATACCGTTCTTCACTTCTTCGCCACTTACATCAAAGCGGCTAAGCGCCAGCGAACTTCCGTCATCCAGTTTTAAATAACCTCTCTCATCTCCTTTGCGGGCAATCAATAAGAAAGGTTTTCTTTTCAGGTCAATATTTGCAAAACCATCGCTGCCGCTTTTGCCTTTGCTGATGATGGTTCGCTGGTAATCCATCACTTCTATATCAACACCGTTCATAGGTTCTGTGGTGAGGATATTACTAACGGCAACCATCAGGCTGTTATCATTGCCACGCTTGGCGGTAAGGCCAATATTGCTTGCTAAAATATTCCTGCTTGCCCAGCGGTCTTTGTTGTAATAAGATTTACTGGCCGGATCATCCCGGCGTTCCCAGTTATAGCCAAAAGGGTAGTAGCTGTCATATCTTTCCCAGAAGGCATCATCTTCATCAACGCCATTATTATTACTCCCTTCATAGTCTCCATAATATTCTTCTCCTTCGCTTTCTTCAGTGGCTGCAGTTGCAGCAGTATCGGTAGACTGGTACAAAGAATACTCCGGCCTGAAGCCGATGGTAACTTTATAAATAGCACCCTGTTCGGTTTTTAAATACTTATCAATATCTAAAGAGAAGTGTTGTTTTTTGTGCAGGTCCAGCGTTTTATCATCATCCAGTCTTAGTGTTTTTTGAACAATGGGTTTTGCCACTCTTCTTAATTCATTGTTGCCTCCCAGGTCATTCTCCTGTAAGAATTGCGGAACATTATTTTCAAATATTTTAATGATGCTGATATCAACTGCATTTAAATTGATCGATTCAAAAGGCAATACCAACCTGCCGCTGTTGGGCAGAATATTTCCCTTGCCATGAATTTTTACAGAAGGCATCCTGTTCTGGAAATTGATGTTGGAAGCAAAGCCTTTATCAAGCACATCACCCCAGGTATTTTTTATGCCCGGATTTACATTCACTGTGTAATTGCCATCCAGTTTTCCGTTGCCAAAAACTTTTACTTCACTGCCGTTAATGGTGAACGAAATGTCCGATTGTCCGCTGATGCTTATCAGGCCGGTTAAGTCCTGCCCAACTGCAATCATATCGCTGAACTGCACCGAAGCAAACTGCTGGGCCTCATTAACTGCCATTACATTCAGTACTTTAAAATCCCCTTCAACCGGCACGGCTACTGATTCTTCGCCCTTGACATCCATGCTCATCGGTTTGCCGTCCCAGCGCAGATCAACATTACTAACTGCTTTTAGCCGGCTGATATTTTCAATGGTATAGCGGTGTGTTTTTGTGGCATCATTATGCTGCCAGATTATTTTAAGTGAACTGCTGTTTTGAGAAGCGGTGAGTAATTTTTCTACCAGCTTACCATCTTCAATATCGGCGGTTTCCAGTTCGCCACTTAAAGTCATTTTATTTTTAACGCCACTGGCCCTCAATCCATCATTGCCCACTTTAAATGACGGCTTTACTGTTTTCATGCTGAATTTAAATTCAGAGAATTTACCCGGAGTTTTTGTAACCTTACCTAATTTAAATTCCACCTGGTACATCTGGTCAGGTTTTAACCAGCTGTCGGGCTTAAACTCAATGGTTCGGGCATCCAGCCAGTATGCTTTTCCTTTTACAGAAGGGGAGATATCGAACAGATCTTCCTTCACTGCTTCGCCAACGGCGTGTGTGGTGTTGGCATCTTCAGCCAGTTTAATGCGTATGGCAGATGTTTTGGAAACAGTACCTGTTGTGTATGCATCAATGTATTTGCTGAAAGCCGGATCTACATCGATCCATTTGTCTTTTTTGCCGCAGGAAAAAAGGCTAATGATTACAGTTACAAATAGCAGGGAGTGTAAAAAAGTTGCTTTGAACTTTTTGGTACGACAGCTTTGGTCGGGTTTCATAAATTTGAAGTTGATTGTGAAGTTGGTTAACACTGGTGGATTCACCAATATCGGCATTTTTTATTTGCTATGTAAATGTGGAAAGAAAAATCCATATCTCCAATAGCCGAAGAAATTAATTTTAGTTAAAAGATTCGTAAAGTCATTGGATCATTAAGTTATTGGTTATTGAAAGCCGGTAATTCACAAATGACTCAATGACCAATGACTTTTTGGTCAGAGCTTTGTTACCATAACGTTGTAGGTGCCGTTAGTCAGGGAAGAGGTTGTTTCCTGGGTGTAGCCGCCATCGGAGGTTTGGGTGATCTTTACCTTTATTTCCAGGTTATATGGAAAGTTGATCTTGTTCTCGTTCCTGATTACTTTATCCAGTTTGAGGGTATAAGAACAGTTGTCCTGCCAGGAAATTCTGAAACGAACCACGGCTTTTAAAGCTTCACTGGTTTCGGTTTGGTACATGCTGTTTCTGTCGGCAATGGTAACTACGCCTGCACGGGAATCGGCAATGCGGAATTTACCTTCACGGAATTTGGTGCAGTCGGGTATTTGGCTGAAACCGGTTAAGCTGAAGCCAAGAAATAATAAAAGGAGAGAGGGTTTATTCAAAATTCAAATTTATTTTCTGGTTTTTTTAGTCAGTGTGTAACCACAATGTACCGAATAAACGATAACTGTTTCGGATTCAATTTTTAAAGCAAAGCTAGTATTTGAGGATATATTTCTGTCAATACGGCTTTTGATGCTCTTTCTTTGTCAATTTCTCCGCCAGCCTTAAAATATCTTATTATTCCATTTTTGTCAAGAATAAAACTTGACGGGAATCCATTTTTAAAATTCAGTCTGTAACATTCTGGCTTGTCAATGTGTACGACTTTGTATTTAATATTGTATTTCGCAACAAGTTTTCTAATTGTTGAGTCAGAGTCAAAAGTAAAAGAGACAAAAAGAAAATTTGAGTTGTCCTTTAATTTTGCAAACATTTCATTAAAACCATCGATCTCCGCAATGCAGGGGGCACAGCTTTCAAACCAAAAGTTTATGAAAATGATTTTATTGGTAAGGTTGGCATTTGAAAATACAGCTGTGTCAGATGTGCTCACTTTAAATTCAGGATATTGAACGCCGAAATATTTTTTACGCTGAGATTTCAAAAAATCTTCATAGTCAAATTCTTTTTTAACTTTTATAGTGTCCTGGCTGAAAGCTGTTAAGCCGAAAGATAAGATTAGTATCAAGAAAATTATCTTATTCAAAGTGCGGGTTTATTTTCTGAATGTTTTATTTGCAGTGCTGCCATAATTTTTGGTTATTCAAACTTAGCAGGTTTATTTCAGATTTCATAACACCTGGTTTCTCAACAAATCATCAAACTCATCTCTTCTTCTTATTAATATAGTTTCACCATCTTTTACCAGCACTTCCGCTGGTTTTAGGCGTGCGTTAAAGTTACTGCTCATTTCAAAGCCATAAGCACCGGCATTATAAAACACCAACAGGTCGCCTTCTCTTACTTCGTTTAGTTTCCTGTCCCAGGCAAACGTATCTGTTTCGCAGATGTAACCGGTTACGGCATATTTTTTCTCTTCACCGGTTGGATTGCTGATATTTTCAATTCTATGATAAGCATCGTAAAACATGGGACGTATCAAATGGTTCAATCCGCTATTGATGCCAACAAAAGTTGTGGTGGGATTTTCTTTGATAACATTCACTTCGGTTATTAAATAACCGGCACCACTTACCAGAAATTTGCCCGGCTCAAACCAAACCTGTAAATGTTTACCATTGGGATTGGGGTGATTGCTGAATGCCTCATTTACTTTTTGTGCAAGCAGCGGCATATCCGTTTCACCATCACCATCTTTGTAAGGCACTTTAAAGCCACCACCCAGGTCAATTGATTCCAGTTCTTTAAAAGAAGGAATGATATCAAACAACACTTCAATTCCTTTTACAAAAATGTCTACGTCTTTTATATCACTGCCTGTATGTATATGCAGGTTTTGTATGTGCAGGTTGTATTCAGATACCAACAACAATATTTTATCTAACTGATCAACCGGTATTCCAAACTTGCTTTTATCATGACCGGTAGAAACCTTCAGGTTACCACCACCCATGATATTGGGCCGCAGCCTGATGCCTACCGGGTAGGAGTGTCCAAACTTCTGCCCAAATTTTTCAAGATTACGCAGGCTGTCAATATTTATATGTACACCCAGATTTTGTGCCTCTTCTATCTCAGTAAAATGAATACCGTTGCTGGTATAAAGAATGTTTTTAGCTTCAAAACCGGCAAGGAATGCCATTTTTACTTCATTGATAGAACTGCAGTCTACATTGCAACCAATATTTTTAATGTGTTTTAAAATGTTGATATTGGTTAAGGCCTTACAGGCATAAAAGAATTTAGTGTCTGTCTGTGCAAAGGCATTGGTAAGCTTTTGGTATTGGGCTGTAATATCTGCAGCATCGTACACATACAGCGGTGTACCAAATTCGGTTGCAAGGGTATTTAATTGTTGGTGTGATAAAGACATGAATCGCTGATTAAATTAAAAAAAAAAGGGGGGGTCCTCCTCAATTATTTTTTTGAAAACTCCTTTCCCCCGGGGCCGTCTTTAGATTTTTTTGATTTCTCAGAAAACAATAATCCCATCCGCAGGATCCTGCGGACAAAGCCGCAAAGCACACAAGTTGATTATAGCTAAATTTTTTCTTTGTGACCTTAGCGGCTTTGCGGGAAATACATTACTCAATCATTTCCACAATCTCCGTAGGCTCCAGGTTGGCGTTACGCATAGCAATGCCTCTTACCGCATTGGCTGTAAAATCCATAAATGCTTTTTTGGTAATGGCATCATCGCCAACCAGGGCCGGTACACCAATATCGCCGCCTTCACGAATGCTTTCAACAATCGGTATCTGTCCCAGGAAGGGGATATCAAATTCTTCAGCAAGGTTTTTTCCGCCGTCTTTTCCAAAAATGTAGTATTTATTATCGGGCAGTTCAGCCGGGGTGAAATAACTCATGTTTTCTACCAAACCAATTACCGGCACTTTTAATTGTGCCTGCCCAAACATGGCAATACCTTTTTTAGCATCGGCCAGGGCAACAGTTTGTGGGGTAGTAACCACAATTACACCCGTTACAGGTACGGTTTGTACAATGGTTAAATGTATATCGCCGGTGCCCGGCGGCATATCAATAACCAGGTAATCCAGTTCGCCCCAATCAACCTCACTCACAAACTGGCGTATGGCACTGCTTACCATCGGCCCACGCCAAACCACGGCCTGCTTTTCATCTATCAGCAAACCAATACTCATCATTTTGATACCGAATTTTTCAATGGGTACGATCCATCCTTTGCCATCTTCTTCTCTCATCAGCGGCCTCTCACCACGCACACCAAACATAATATGCTGACTGGGTCCGTAAATATCAGCATCCATCAACCCAACTTTTGCACCGCCGGCTGCAAGAGCCAAAGCAAAATTTGAAGATACCGTGCTTTTTCCAACACCACCTTTGCCACTTACTACCGCAATAATATTTTTTACACCGTTTAAAATGGTTTTTCCATCCTTACGGTTGCTGCTGGTATTGCTGGTAAAGTTTACCGTGACCACAGCTTCTTTATTCACCAATAATTTTACTGCATTAATACAGGCATTCATGATCAGGTCTTTCAGCGGACAGGCAGGGGTTGTAAGCACCACTGTAAATGAAACATTATTGCCATCAATGGCAATGTCCTTTACCATGTTCAGGGTTACCAGGTCTTTACCCAGATCGGGTTCCTGCACATTACTTAATGCCTTTAAAATATCTTCGTTCGTCATCGTTCAATTATTTGTTAAAAAACCAATGTAAACAGCAAATTTAAACATTGATGCCCTTACTTTGTTTATTAATTAAGGAATGTTGGTATTTTTGAGCCAGACGGTTGTGGTACTATTCAACTTTATGGGCTGTTTATCCTGAGCGAATCCGAAGGACACGCTTGTACCGCATATCATTATTGAACTTTTTTGATGAAAAAACTGATACCATACTTTTTTATTACTGCTTTATTTTTACCTGTTGCTGCCAGGGCACAGTTTGAAACTTTTAAAGATTCTGTAGTACAGCTGTATGGTATTGTAATGACAGCTGATAGTTTAAAAGGTCTTGAGTCGGTAAGTGTGGTTGTAAAAGGGCAAAACCGTGGCACCATTACCAATAACAAAGGTGTTTTCAGTATTGTTGTTTTAAAAGGCGATGAGGTTGTATTTTCCAGTATCGGTTATAAGCCCAAAACAATATCCATTCCTGCAAACCTGGAGGGTAATCAACAAAGCATCATACAATTAATGGTTAATGATACTGTTTATCTGCCAGCAACCATTATTAAAGCAAGACCTTCCCGTGCCCAGTTTGAGCGTGATTTCCTGAATACTGAAGTACCCGACGATTATATTACCATTGCCCGAAAAAATAATAATGAAGCTACCCGGAAAATATTATTGGCAAACCTGCCTACGGATGGAAGGGAAAACAGCAGTAATTACCTGCGCCAAACAGCCAACAAAGCATACTATGCCGGGCAGGCACCTCCCATGAACATCTTCAACCCTTTTGCCTGGGCCGAGTTTATTAAGGCATGGAAAAGGGGAGATTATAAGAGTAAGAAGTAAAACCTCCTCCGCCTCCGCCGACTGTCGGAGGAACTTAAATGCATCCACTATTCTTTTGTTTTTGTTTCTTTGCTGTCACAAAGAGGTATTAGTATATGACAAACACTTCGGATAATTCTCCCTTTATGGGTTCCCTGCAAGGGAACGAACGGAGTTCAGGTGGTAAGATCTTCCTCATCGGTTTTATGGGTAGTGGTAAAACATACTGGGGCAAAATATGGGCTCAGCAAAACGGCCTTGTATTTTACGACCTGGATGAATTGATTGAAAAAGAACAGGGTAGATCTATTGCTGCCATTTTTGAAAAAGACGGCGAAGATCATTTCAGAAAAATGGAAACCATTGCATTGCGGTCTTTTGCAGAAACTGAAAACTGCATCATTGCCTGCGGAGGTGGATCGGCCTGCTTTAATGATAATATAAAATGGATGAATGAGCATGGGGCAACAGTTTATCTGTCGGCTACACCGCAATATATTTTTGACCGGGTTTTGGATGATAAGGAAAAAAGGCCATTGATAAATAAACACAACGAAGCCGAACTTTTCTTTTTTATTGAGCAAAAATTAAAAGAACGGGAACCGTTTTACACGCAGGCACAATTCATTTTGCCGGTAAATGAATTAAATGAAAACAGCCTTCAAACCCTAACCCCTAAACCCTAAATTCCAAACACTACCATGCACAAAGGATTTATAAAAACAGCTGCATTATTGGGGGCCTTATCTGTAATACTGGGTGCTTTTGCAGCGCATGGTTTAAAGAAAATGTTAGCTGCAGAAGAGCTGCAGATATTTGAAACCGCCGTCAGGTACCAGTTTTATCATGTATTTGCATTACTGGCAGTAGGTATTTTGTATGCAGCATTTCCGGGTAAACTGATGGCATGGGCAGGAAAATTATTCATTACCGGCACAATACTCTTCTCCGGTTCTTTGTATTTGCTGTGTTATGTAAAATATCTTCAACTGCCTTTAAACTGGGTTGGTGCCATAACCCCATTTGGTGGTGCAGCTTTTGTTGCAGGCTGGGTATTGCTTTTTTGGGCAGTAATAAAACGGAATTAAAATGTAGTTACTTTCCGGTGAAGGGTAATTAACGTTCCGTTCTTATTTTCAATGCTGAATTCAACATCAATATCTGCCATCCGCTTTTTCATGTTTTTTAAGCCGTTTCCAAACTGTCTTAATTTATCCATATTAATGCCCGTGCCATTATCCTGGATATACAGGGTTAAGCCATCCTCAACCCTAACCAGGATTATGCTCACTTCTGATGCTTTGGCATGTTTAAGTATATTGTTCAATGCTTCTTTTACAACCAGAAAAACATTTCTTCTTATGGTACCAATCACCTCTATATTAGGCAATCTTTCCGGGATGTCTATTTTACAGTTAATGCCGGTATCTTCAAAATATTCGAGTGCATAACTCCGGATGTAGGCAATCATATTACCCAGCGAATCATTGCTGTTACTCATACTCCAGATGATAGCATTCATTTTATTTAACAGGTCATTCGCTGCAGTTGATATCTTTTCAATTTCGGGAATTGGATTGTTCACCAGTTTGCTTTTTGCCAGTTCGCTGTACAGGCTGATGGTGGTCATACCTGCGCCCAGATCATCATGCATGTCGGCGCTGATGCGGTTTCGTTCTTCCTGTTGCGCTTTGATCACGGCTATCTGGGTTTCAAATTCTTTTTTTTCTGCAACCAGTTTAAGCGCTTCCTGTTTTTTAATTTCCTTAATCAGTTCATTCCTGTTCTTATAGGTTAAACCCAGCAGGAAAAATGTGAGCTCCAGTACAATACCAGTGTTATAATAAAACAGGGAAGTGAAATAGATATGCGTCAGTTTTATATTCAAAAACATTATTATAAATGAGATCAAAGAAAAGAATACCAGCATGGCATTACCAGCTGCTATATAATTAAACAACCTGTCTTTTCGTTTCAGGGCAAGGTAGATGAATGCAAAACCAAGGAGTAGAAAAAGTATTTTCATACTGTTTTCAACATAATACTGTGGTAAAAAGGTATTAGTAAAAAAATGAAGTATAGTAAAAATCAACAGCAGCAGTAAAATAAAACGCATGCCATGCTTCAATATCCGGTCAAGCAGGACGTAGTTGTTTTTTGTATCCAGAAATTTCCTGGCAAATGAAATATAAAAAACACTACCTGTAACCAGCAGGAAAAAATCAAAATAAGCATAATAGAAATTGATGTATTCTGAAGCGCCTCTTGCTAAAGATGAGTTGAATAAAATTAGCAAAAACATGCAAAGCGAATATGCTGCATTATATAAAAATTCCTGTTTACGGCTGATGACAAAATTAGTCAACATAAATAGTATCATCATAAATAATACACCACTTAGTATCAGCCCGAAAATCTGGATATCTGATTTTTGCGTTGTTAAAACATGCCTATATTCTGTTAAGTAATCGGCATTAATCAACAGCGTGCTTATGCTGCCAAGCTCGGTTTTCAGGGGTTTTATTTCAAGTAAAAACAAACCGGTAGTGCCGGCAGCAAGTGTTAACTTTTTATAATTAGAAACATTGTTGCTGTCCTGTATACTGATACTTTCTCCCTCCACTTTATAAAGATGGTACCTGGTAAAATAAATACGCGGATCCAGATAGGCTGATGTTTCTTTTTCAGTATTATTCTTTATCAATATTTTAAGATACAAGGTAGAATTGACCTGCTCAGGCTGCAGCCTTACCCTGGAATAAGTAGTTTTAAATCCTTCAAAAGATTTTTTTAACACTTCCTGAAGGGTTAAGGAATTGTTGGTGTCGAAATAAAACTGTGTTTTATAAAGCAGGTTGCTTTTATTTTTTACATCAGCCATAAATACCGTATCAGGTATGGCATTAGCCTGGCCTTTACATAAGTATCCAAACAATAAAAAAAGTAACAGGGTATTGATACGTTTCAATCTGCAGCCGTTTTCTCAAACCTACGCAAATTCTGTGAAAGCATATATTTCAACAGCCTTTTTTTCCAATGGCTTTGAAGTAATGGTTTTCTATATCTTTGTTGCTAATGGCAAACAAACTGAAAACGGCAAAACCCAAAGCACCGGATCCTGACCAACTAAAGCAGGAAAAAGACGAAACCGTAGAAGTTAAGCAATTGCTTAAGGACGAGCGTACACATAAAATTGCCGGTAGTATTTTACTGCTGCTGGCCTTTCTCTTTTTCATAGCTTTCACCTCTTATTTATTTACCTGGGGCGAAGACCAGGACAAGTTCAGTTACCGCATGTTGCTGGCCAACGATATAAAAGTGCAGAACCTGCTGGGCACGTTTGGGGCTTTTATTTCTGAAATATTTATACGTCATGGTTTTGGCGTAGCTTCTTATCTTATCTGCACCACATTTTTTGTTGTAGGCATCAATCTTTTTTTTGGCAGGAAAGTTTTTTCAGTTTCCCGAAATATAAAATACCTCATTCTCGGTTTACCAATCGTAAGTGTAGCCAGCTCGGCTATTTTCCAGGGTAATCCTTTTCCATGGGGCGGCGCAGCGGGCGATCTGATAAGAGACTGGATGTACCAAACGATCGGGCAAATTGGAACCATTGCAGTTCTGGCTGTAGCGGTATTATCTTATGTTATCTGGCGTTTTAACCCGGTGTTTAAATTGCCTTCTAAAAAAACAGCTGCTACCGAAGATATTGTACCTGTTGAAGAAGAGATATCTGAAAAAGTAGAATGGGGCGATGATGCAAAACCCGCAAAAGGAAATTCGGTGAAGGATGTAGGGCCTATGTTGAACATTCCTGTAGTGGAAAACACGGAACTTAATCATGAGCTGAACATAGTAGAAAAAGATGAACCCGACACTGCCCCGGTAATAGTACCGCCTGTTACATCAGAAAAAATATTTACGCCTGTTATTGAACCTGTTGTTCCTGTTTCAAAACCTGAAAGCGATCTGCCGCTGGAGATTAAATCTGTTCCCGAAAAGGTAGAAGAAGAAACACCGCTGACTGCGGCAAAAGTTGCTGCCAGCAAGCCTTACGATCCAATCCTTGATTTAAGAGATTATAAATATCCTACACTGGATCTGCTGGCCAATCATGGCAGCGATAAAATTGTACAGGATGCCAATGAACTGGAGAATAATAAAAACCAGATCATCAACACACTGAGGAATTACGACATTGAGATTCAGAAAATTTATGCAACGGTTGGACCTACGGTTACGTTATACGAGATCATTCCGGCAGCAGGGGTAAGAATATCCAGAATTAAAAACCTGGAAGATGATATAGCCCTGAGCCTTGCGGCACTCGGCATCCGCATTATTGCACCTATACCCGGCAAAGGAACCATCGGTATTGAAGTGCCCAATGCAAAAAAGAGCATTGTGAGTATGAAAACATTGCTCTCTTCTGAAAAATTTCAGAACAACAGTTTTTCATTACCTATTGCGATTGGTAAAAAAATTGATAACGAAAATTTCATTGTTGACCTTGCCAGCATGCCGCATCTGTTAATGGCAGGTGCTACCGGCCAGGGTAAATCAGTAGGTTTGAATGCAATCCTGGTTTCATTGCTGTACAAAAAACACCCATCACAATTAAAATTTGTTTTGGTTGATCCGAAGAAAGTGGAGCTGAGCATTTATAAAACGATAGAAAATCATTTCCTGGCAAAACTGCCCGGCGAAGAAGATTCAATCATCACTGATACCAAAAAAGTGGTGCATACCTTAAATGCACTTTGTATTGAAATGGACAACCGCTACGATCTGTTGAAAGAAGCCGGTTGCCGCAATATTAAGGAGTACAACGAGAAATTTGTATCCCGCAAACTCAATCCCGAAAAAGGCCACCAGTTCTTACCATTTATTGTTCTGGTAGTGGATGAATTTGCAGATTTAATTATGACAGCCGGTAAAGAGGTAGAAATGCCCATAGCCAGGCTGGCACAGCTTGCCCGGGCAGTGGGTATTCATTTGATCATCGCCACACAAAGGCCATCTGTAAATATTATTACCGGTACCATCAAAGCAAATTTTCCGGCACGTATTGCATTTAAAGTGAGCAGTAAAATTGATAGCCGCACGATTTTAGATGCAGGAGGAGCGGAGCAACTGATTGGTAAGGGTGATATGCTTATCAGCTACAATGGTGATATCGTACGTTTGCAATGTGCTTTTGTTGATACACCCGAAGTAGACAAGATCGTTGATTTTATTTCAGGTCAACGTGGCTATCCCCAACCATTTTTATTGCCTGAGTATATTGATGAAAAAGATATGGAGGGAAAAGATTTTGACCTGGGTGATAAAGACCCTTTGTTTGAAGATGCAGCAAGGCTCATTGTTGCCAGCCAGGTGGGCAGTACCTCTTTATTGCAACGCCGGATGAAACTGGGTTATAACCGTGCAGGCCGGCTGATGGACCAGCTTGAAGCAGCCGGTGTTGTGGGTGGTAACCAGGGCAGCAAGGCCAGGGAGGTTTTGGTAAAAACAGAAGCAGACCTCCAGCAAATGCTGGATTCATACTCGTGAGTAGTGAGTCGTTAGTCGTGAGTTGGTGCATTCCATCACTCACGTCTAACCACGCACGCCTCACGATTCACAACTAACGAATTCATGTCAAAATTTTTATTCATTGGTTTGGGAAATATTGGAGCCGAGTATGCTAATACCCGCCACAATATTGGTTTTGATGTGATCAATGCTTTTGTATTAAAGCATGGAGGCAGTTTTAATGTAGACAGGCTGGCTTATGTAGCCGAAGTAAAATACAAGGGCAAACAGGTCGTTTGTATTTGTCCGACCACATTTATGAACCTGAGCGGAAAGGCATTTAAATACTGGCTTGATAAAACAAAAGTCACTATAGAGCATACACTCACCATTGTGGATGACCTGTCGCTGCCGCTTGATAAATTCAGGCTGCGGCCCGCTGGCTCAGCCGGTGGGCATAATGGATTAAAAAGTATCCAGGAGCTACTTGGTACAGATCAATACCCGAAATTACGGTTTGGCATAGGTAATAATTATCCAAAAGGTATGCAGGCCGATTTTGTTTTAAGCAAATGGCTTAAAGCCGAAGAGCCTGTGGTATTGCTTAAGATTGAAAAATGCCTGGAACTGATGGAAAGTTTTATTACTGCCGGTATTGAACAAACTATGACAGCTTTTAATAATCTTTCTATTAAGCTATAACAGCAATTATTTACGCACACCTTATGGATAGTTGGTTTTTTTTAGCTATTTGTCTATATTCGTGCTCTAAACGCAATACCTAAAAAAACGTGTAATGAAGATTATTTGTGTTGGAAGAAATTATACTGATCATGTGAAAGAGCTGGGCAATAATATACCCGATGAGCCAGTGATTTTTATGAAACCAAAGAGCGCTTTACTACAAAGTCACACGCCGTTTTATTATCCCGAATTTACCAATGAGTTGCATTACGAATGTGAAATTGTGTTACGGGTAAGTAAAAACGGTAAATACATCCAGGAAAAACATGCTTCTAATTATTACGATGCCATTACTGTTGGTATTGACTTTACAGCCCGTGATATACAGGATGAATTAAAAAAGAAAGGCTTGCCCTGGGAGAAAGCAAAAGCTTTTGATAACTCTGCGGTGGTAGGCAAATTCATACCCCTAACGCCTGACTTTAACAGGAAGAGCATTAATTTTTCTTTATTAAAAAATGAGGAAAAAGTGCAGGAAGCAAATTCATCTCAAATGATATTTAGTATCGACAGGATCATCGAAAATATCTCCAATTATTTTTCACTTAATATCGGCGATCTTATTTTTACAGGAACCCCCGCAGGTGTAGGCGAATGCGTAACCGGCGATGTGCTGGAAGGGTTTATTGAAAAGCAAAGCCTGTTTAGTGTTGAAATAAAATAGCAACTTTCTAACTAGTCAGCTGTCAGGCTGAGTTTGTCGGAGCCGGTATGCTTTCTTCAGACGATCTGCCTTCGACAAGGTAAGCAAGGCAGCATTTCAAACGTACATATTGTAACCGCTGCATTAATTGAATCAGCGGTTTTTTATTTATACCTTTACACTCATTTTTCATACACATCTTTGCTATTTAAATGATTGACACCGATATTTTATTAAAAGCCTATAAATTAATGTGTACGGCCAAAGCCATGGCTGATACATACGAAAACAACCGGCCCATCTGCAAATATGTACACTCTACAAGCCGCGGCCACGAAGCCATTCAACTGGCAACTGCTTTTCATTTATTGCCCTGTGATTTTGTAAGTCCGTATTACCGTGATGAGAGTCTGTTGCTGGGCCTTGGTTTCTCACCTTACGAACTGATGCTGCAATTACTTGCCAAAGGAAATGATATTTTTACCGGTGGCAGGGAATATTATTCGCATCCAAATTATAAGGGCGATGATAAACCCGGCATCATTCACCAGAGCAGTGCAACCGGTATGCAGGCCATACCTACAACGGGTATTGCACAGGGGATAAAATTTCTGGAAACAATCCAGTCTGATAAATTTAGAAAAGGAACCCTGGGAGAATTACCGGTTGTTGTTTGTTCATTAGGCGACGCATCAGTTACAGAAGGTGAAGTAAGCGAAGCATTTCAATTTGCAGCTTTACATCAGTTACCCATTATTTACCTGGTACAGGATAATGGATGGGGCATCAGCGTAACATCTGAAGAGGCCCGTACAACGAATGCCAATGAAATGGTAAAAGGTTTTAAAGGCATCAAACGCATCAGCATTGATGGCAGCGATTTTTTGCAGAGTTATGATGTGATGAAAAATGTGATTGATGAAGTGCGGAATGAAAGGCACCCGTTTTTAGTGCATGCAAGAGTGCCTTTACTCGGCCACCATACCAGCGGTGTACGTAAAGAATTTTACAGAACAGAAGAAGACCTGGCAAAACATTATCTGGATGATCCCGGTCCCAAACTAAGAATTAAATTACTGGAGATTGGTGTTGCAGAAGAAACATTATCACAAATTGAAACAGATTGCGCAGCAGAAGTTGTCCATCATTTCGAGGGTGCAACAGCCGCACCCGAACCTGATGCATCAACAGTGAGTGACCATGTTTTTGCACCCACACCAATAACAACTGAAACCGGTGAAAGAGAACCAGCAGACAAAGAAAAAATATTAATGGTGGATGCCGGCCTTTTTGCTATCAGGGAAATCATGGAAGACTATCCTGAATCACTTTTGTATGGACAGGATGTAGGGCGCAGGCTGGGCGGCGTTTTCAGGGAAGCTGCCACACTGGCCGAGCAGTTCGGCGATCACCGTGTTTTTAATACAGCCATTCAGGAAGCATATATTATTGGCTCTACAGTGGGTATGTGTGCAGCAGGTTTAAAGCCGATTGTAGAAGTTCAGTTTGCTGATTATATTTATCCGGGGTTGAATCAACTGGTAACAGAAATTTCCAAGAGTTGTTATTTAAGTTGCGGTAAATTTCCCATTCAAACTTTAATACGGGTGCCCATTGGCGCTTATGGCGGCGGCGGCCCTTATCACAGCGGATGTGTGGAAAGCACTTTACTCACCATCAAAGGAATTAAAATAGTTTATCCAAGCAATGCGGCTGATATGAAAGGCTTACTGAAAGCAGCTTTCCTTGATCCCAATCCCGTGGTAATGCTGGAGCATAAGGGTTTATACTGGAGCAAAGTGCCGGGAACTGAAGATGCAAAAATGACGGAGCCTTCAAGAGATTATATTATTCCGCTGGGTAAAGGAAATGTGGTTTTGGCTGCCGATGATGATTATGTGGACAGTGGCGAAAGCTGCTGCATCATCACTTATGGTATGGGTGTGTATTGGGCAAAAGCCGCCGCTAAAAATTTTCCGGGGCAAATAGAAATTGTAGACCTGCGTACTTTATTTCCTTTAGATGAAGCCCTTGTTTTTGCAACTGTAAAAAAGCATGGCAAATGTTTAATACTAACCGAAGAACAACAAAACAATTCTTTTGCCGAAGCATTGGCTGGCCGGATTTCAAAAGACTGTTTTAAATATTTAGATGCACCGGTAGAGGTTTTGGGTGCACTCAATTTACCGGCAGTGCCTATGAATGTTGTTTTAGAAAAAGCCATGCTGCCGGGTGCTGAAAAAGTTGCTGCCAGGGTAGAAAGTTTACTCAACTCATAATACATGAAAATATTTAGTTCTCTTTTTTTCTCCCTGTTATTTGTAAATGCATTTTCACAGATAAACAGAAAAGACTTTACTCAATTTGTGAATCCTTTTATTGGCACTGCATCAAAAGATACCAATAGTTTATCTGGCAGTGTTTTTCCGGGAGCCTGTATGCCCTTTGGTATGGTGCAGCTTAGTCCCGATAATTATGATGCACCCGAAGACCCTGCATCTGCCTATAACTATAAAGAAAAAACAATAGTTGGGTTTAGTCATACGCATTTGAACGGAACCGGCGTTGGCGACCTCTACGATGTACTGGTGCAACCCATTGCCGGCACAGTTTTGTGGCAACCAGGCGATGCAGCTAAGCCCCGAAGTGGTTACCGTTCTGTTTTTTCTCATACAACAGAAAAGGCTTCGCCCGGTTACTATGCCGTACAGTTAGATGATTATAATATAAAGGTTGAATTAACTGCCACAGAACATGTTGGGTTTCATAAATACAACTTTCCAAAAACCGATAGTGCTTATGTATTGTTCGACCTGGATCATACATTGGATAAGAAAAGACCTTACTGGGTTTGCAAGGTTGTTGCTGCACATATGAAACAGGTTGATAAATATACTATTGAAGGTTACCGCATATTAACCGGTTGGGCAAGACTGCGGAAGGTTTATTTTGTTGCTAAATTTGATAAGCCCATTCAGCAATCCGTTTTTGTGAATGGTAAAAGAATATTTTCCGGTGCCAATCTTATTAATGGTAATGCCGCCAAAGCTGCATTTCGTTTCAATACCAATAAAAATAATACAGTGCAAATGAAAGTGGCCTTATCCGCCACCAGTATTGAAGATGCTTATAAAAACATGACTGCTGAGTTGCCCGATTGGAATTTTGAAAAAACAGTTGCCAATGCAAAATTCGCCTGGAACAAAGCTTTAGCTGTTATTGATGCAGAAGGAACAACCGAACAGAAACAGATTTTTTACACCGGGTTGTACCGCAATTTTATTCAGCCCAATAATTTAGCCAATGCCGATGGTACTTATTCCGGAACCGATTTTACCACACATAAAGCAACCGACGGCACACATTACTCCACTTTTTCTTTGTGGGATACCTATCGTGCCACACATCCCTTATATACTTTAACCGCACCCCAAAAAGATGCAGCATTCATCAACAGCATGTTGCGACAGTACAAAACCTATGGCTACCTGCCCATCTGGCAACTCTGGGGCGACGAGAATTATTGCATGATCGGCAACCACGCCATCCCCGTTATTGCCGATGCCATGCTTAAAGGCATTAAAGGATTTGATTATGAAGAAGCTTACAAAGCCTGCGTTGCTTCATCCACCACCGATCATCCAGGCGCACCATTTACGGTGTGGAATAAATATCATTACTTCCCCGAAAATATGCAATCCCAATCCGTATCCCTCACCCTGGAGATTGCTTACGACGATTGGTGCGTTGAACAAATGGCAAAGCAACTGGGCAAAACAAAAGACGTAACTTTCTTTACCGAAAGATCAACCTGGTATAAAAATCTCTACGATTCGCAAACCAGGTTCTTTCGTGCAAAAGATGATAAAGGCGATTGGATAAATCCTTTCAATCCATTAAAATACGGCGGCAATGGCGGCAATCCTTTTACTGAAGGCAATGCCTGGCAATATTTCTGGTATGTACCGCAGGATATGCCCGGCTTAATTTCACTCACAGGCGGCAAAGATGCTTTCAACACAAAATTAGACAGCATGTTTACCTTACAGGCCAAGGGTGCTGATGTAGATGGCAATGCTTCCGGTTTCATTGGCCAGTATGCACATGGTAACGAGCCCAGCCACCATGTAGCGTATTTATATAATTACAGCAGCCAGCCCTGGAAAACACAGTACTACACCCATAAAATAATGACCGAACTGTACGATAATACCACAGCCGGCTTATCGGGCAATGAAGATTGCGGACAATTGACTGCCTGGTATGTTTTCAGTGCCATGGGCTTTTACCCCGTAAACCCTGCCAGCGGCTTGTACCTGTTTGGTTCGCCGCTGTTAAAACACACAACACTCAATCTTGCCAATGGCAAAACATTCAGCATCAACGTAACCAATGCCGGCAAAACCTATATACAATCTGTAAAACTCAATGGCAGGCCCTACACAAAGACATATATAATGCATAGCGATATAGAAAAAGGAGGCATATTAGAATTTGTTATGGGCGATGAACCCAATAAGGAATGGGGTATTGGTAAGGATGACCAGCCTGTTAAATAAATTCTCTTCCATCTGCAACTTAACTTTTAGCAAAATCGCCTATATTTGCACCCCGTTAAAAGATATTTGCTTTTAATGGAATGGATGTCGGGGTAGCTCAGCTGGTTAGAGCATCGGATTCATAACCCGAAGGTCGGCAGTTCAAGTCTGCTCCCCGATACACTAAGCCTAAATAGTTAATCATTAAGTGTTTAGGCTTTTTTATGCCCCTCTTGAGTGTAGTAATTTTTCACAGCTAACAAAATAGCTAACAAAATTACACTCATGATTACATTACCAAACGGCTGCACCTGCAGCAAATTATCAGTTTCCCCAAAGAATTGGCAATCCAAAAGTGCAAGCATTGGCACTGATTGGTTCATTATTTACCGGTTTTATGACCCCAGATACCTTAAACCAAAGCAGGTAATGGTGAAAGGAATGAATCGGTATAAAGAGCTTGATGAACGGCAGGAGGCTACCAAAAAATCTCTGGCAGAAGAGTTGGAGAAGTTGGTTAAAGGTGAACTCAACCCATTTAACCGTGTTTCCAATATTAAAGCTGGAAATGTAGACCTCAGGAGTGAAATGCCAATAATTGAAGCCCTTAAGCTTGCCAATCAAAAAGTAACTGTCTCTGCTCCAACACAACGTGACCTGAAGTACTTACTTATTCATTTGGAAAAGGCAGTAAAAGTATTGGGTTTGCAAACTTACCATATATCAAAAGTGACACGTAAAACCGTAAAAATGTTATTGGAGGAAATTAGTAGCACACCAGACCGATTTAATAAAAACAGGAGCTATTTAATGATACTTTTTTCTGAGTTATGTGAGGCAGAAGCCATAGAAGCAAATCCGCTACGGGATATTAAGAAAAAGAAAGTAACAAAGCATTTACGGGATGTACTGAGTCCTGAGGAAAGGATAACCGTAAATCAATATCTGGAAGAAAAATACCCAAGTTTTCACCGGTTCCTGCATATCTTCTTTCACTCAGGAGCACGTATATCGGAATTGTTAAGGGTCACTGAATCTGATATGGACTTGAAAAATCAGCGTTATAAAGTTATCGTTCAGAAGGGCCGTAACTACACACAGGTATGGAAGACCATTAAAGATGTAGCAATGCCATATTGGTTAAGTGTAATGGAAGAATGTGTAAAAGGCGACTTTATTTTTAGCGTAGGGTTAAAGCCGGGTGCAAAACAAATACAGCCATACCAAGTAACAAAACGTTGGTACAGGTTGGTAAAAAAGAAAATTGGTATTGCTGCTGATTTCTATTCTTTAAAACATCTGCACACAACAGAAGTTGTTGATTTGCTTGGTGAAAAAGAAGCAGCAAAACATAACGAGCATACTTCAACAGCAATGGTAGTAGGGATTTATGATGTTAAGCAGGGAAGCAGGAAGCACAATAAAATTAAGAATCTCGATAACAAATTTGCTTAAGCTGTTTATAAATATGTAAGGTGCTGGAATATTCTGGCACCTTATTTAATACCTATTCCATCATAGTTAATTCCAAGTTCTTGCTCAGGCTTATCAATTAACGCACGTAAACTTTCTTTATTTCTTATCCTATCCTTAATCATGTTGCCCATAAGAATAAGGCGGTCTTTCTTTGTTCCCTTGTAGGCATATTTTGGATTTACTGAATAATAACCTCTTCGGGTATTGGTAGTGGGTATGATTAACCCAAGGTCTTTAAACTGGCTAACATACTTATTTAAAGAATTGATTGATGGATTGACTTTAGTACTTGTTATCCTGTTAATTTGAACTATAAACTCCTGTTTAAATTTGCTATCTATTATCACTTCGTTGGTATCTGATTTCATTCTTTCACATAGATAATCAAAAAAGCACCGGGCTTCCGACCCAAGTTCAACCATTAGGTGTTGGCAGTTAAAGTATAGATAATAACCCTCCGTTACTGCTTTTAATCTGAAGGTTAACTCATTTCCATCTAAATCATTGAATTTTAATGATTTATAAGCATATTTAGTTGTACTATTCATATCACAAAGATACAACTTTGGGTACTATTTTAATGACCTGAAACCCCTAATTTTGTGACAAAAGGGGCATTTTCAAATTTTTAAAGAATTGTTCGTAGCTGAATATATAAACTTAATTAAAATGGCAATCAAAGGAAGGCAACAGGCAGTAGCTGCAGGGCAAATGACCAAGCAGTTTATTATTCATAGTAACGTGCTTAAAGATGTTACATTTAATAAGCATGCGGAACGAACCTATACTGCCGGTAAAGTTAGCCGAACCGTTTCAATCCGGGATTCAGGAGGTTTTAAAATGGTGGATGAGATGGATGAAAAGATTTCAAGAACTGGCGTGATTTTTTACCCGGAATCTTTGGAATATATTTTTGAAGTGGAGGGCATTGCAAAAAAACTATTGATGTTTATTGCCTTTCACCTGCTTAACCCACGAAAGAACACCTTCCTTTTTAACCCGCAAACATTGGCTGCCTTTAATAACTATTCTGCAATAACCACAAATAAAACTTATAAATCATCAACAGTACAACAACTTTTACGGAAAGAGCTTGTTGAAAGAAACATAGTCGTTAACGTTAGCACCGGGAAATACATGCTTAACCCAATGATAGGAGGGTGCAACACTTTTGCAATTAGAAGAACTCTGATTGCCGAATACAGTGATTTGCTAATTAAAAAAGGTAAAAATACTTTTGCAGATTTCTATCCAAAATACAGCAAATAAGTGGTATGCGTTATCAAAGGAACCATGGATAAACGCACCGAAGAATTGCTTTCTCTCTAGAGGGGTACAGAAATTAATATCCACTTTTTGGTGTTATAAATATTATTGGGTAATCCATCTTTTTCCATTTTGGAAAACTGATGCTGAAGTTAAGAACTAAAGTCCAAAGCTGCTTGTCCAGCCCAGATGAAGCACAACAGCGATAAAATGCCCAATTGCTCCCATGTCCAGCCAGCCTTGCAGCAAACCCAATGTTGTACGCTGGCGTTACGTTGCTTTTGAGTTATTTCTTCCATTCATTCACTTCAGTATCTCGAACCGTAGAATCCATGCTAAAATTTATTCTCAGATTTTTAATGTAAACTGGATCAATATCGGTACCATAATCAATATCGATCTCATATGATATACTAAATTCTGTGTCTGATGCTACTGTCATTTGAGGATTTCCAAGCATTGTAATAATTTGGGGATACGTTTTTCCCTTCAGAGGTATACTATTCAAAAGATCATCAATCATATGTTTCCGATAAGGAAACTGTGTCAAATCTCCTGATTAGCCCACTTAATTTTATCAAATTTCTGTTTTGGATGGCATGAGCCAAAAAAAATCAGAAGTCCTACAATGAAGTAACATTTCATGCCTTAGTAAGATAGTGTCAAAATACGCTTGCGTACAACGAGCGGGGCTTTGTGCAGTTGGGGAATTGACCAACTGTCCGCCCGATACTGAAGCTAAATTTATAACTAAAAGCCGATGTTTAGAACTACTACCCGGCAGAATTACGTCCGCCGAATATAAAGCTTGGATATGCACTGCTGATGATTGCTTCAGGGTCATGCTCCAATTGCACAAAACCTTTTGTTGTTGGCAGTTATTTGATATGATAGTTGACCAATAATGCAGTGCTAACTATGGGTAATATTAGCATAATGATTGTAATTACAGACCAGAAATATTTAAAGAATAAAGATTTTTCTTCAAAATTTTTCAAAATCTTACTGGCCCTATCTTTCCTGTAATATCGGTACAAAATAAACAATAGAGCAAAATATATTGCTACCAAAAAAACTTTATTTGCTGGATTTGAGAAGGCATTATAGATATCATAATTTTTTAAAAAACCAAAAATCAATAAAACCATACACAAATAGTAATTGAGATCATAAGTACCGATGCATAAACAGGGGTATCATCTTTTTTTCTTAAAAACATTTTATAATAGCACGCAAATAGATAGTTAATCATTTTTAGAGTTTTATTGAAATTGCACAAAGCCTGATGTTGTCGGTAGTTCTTTTCGTCAAGTGGAATTGTGTTATATAATTTCAATTGATTTCTTTCTAAGAAAATTTAGCAATTCACGTAGGTCGTTGTTGGATACATTTTTTAAAGGAATTGGAGTTGGATAGTCATCACGTATCACAAAAAGATATTCTTTGGAAATTTTAAATTTTGAAAAAACACTCCATTTTTCTTCTCGAGTCAATTCGAAATTTTGATAAAACACTCCTTGTTCATTAATTCGAAAAGTGTATTTATTATCTGTCAATTTATGTCTATTGCAAATTTTGTCAAGCGTTTTAAATAATCGCTGCCTTTGAGCAAAAAGAAGGAAAATAAAATATAAAAAAAGTAAAAGAAATGAAATGCCTAAACCAAAAGTGATATGATAATTAGTCTGTGTAGTATTTGTAATAACAGTATTTGAAATGTCTTGAAATTTAGTAGTCGATGTTGCTTGGTCGTAGCCTTGATTAATACCAGCAACGAGTGATGCGATACCTGCAATAAGGCAGAACAGTGGGAACAGAATAGTTTTTCTTAAATTAGACCTCCATAAATATTTATTTGCGTCTATTATATATTCAGTCCAATTATTACCAGTTATTAATATTTCCATTCTTGTCGTTTTTGTTTTGAGAAGTAAATATTTGATTGAGTGGTTATGGGTTTTAGGTATTACCGCCAAGGGGCAGGGCTTTGTGCAGGTGTGGCATTAGTAGCCGCTGCTGATTAAAGATATAAAAGTACAGTTTAACAAACAAAAGCCCAACAATGTATGTCCAGCCCGATGAAGCACACAGCGATAAATGCCCAATTGCTCCCATGTCCAGCCAGTTTGCAGCAAACCCAATGTTGTACGAAGATATTACCAACTATCAAAATAAATATGGATTAGAGCTGCATTATAAAATTGTTCAGGCGTTTCTGCTATAATAATTGAACGGTCATGCTTTTTGCTATTTACCCCGATATAAAATTCGGATGGAGCATTTCCTATTGGCTCAAAGTCATTTAAAGAACATTTCTTAAACAATGTTGCTAATTCTCTGCAGAAGGAATCTCTGGATTCTTTAGAACTGAAGCCAATTTTTAATTCAAGTCTTTTAACAGAATCTTTTTGGTTATTCTTAGTTGCAACGATAGTAAGTTCTCCCCTAGGAAAGTTATAGTTATAGATAGGAAGTGAAGTGAATTTGTATTTATAATATGTTTCCGCTGGGTCCAATTCATATTGAAACGAAAATTTTGCAACCTTGCTATCATCAATCGACTTGAATTTTGAATACGTTTTAAAAAAATTAAGAGAAGTATCTCTTTTGGATAAATTGGCAGAAAAAAATATTTTGGACATAATTGAGTCAACACATTGAGCATCTGCAACATTATTGAAAAATATTACACCAATAAAAGCCAATTTGAAAACTCTAAGCATGTTAAATTATTTCGTACAACGGGCAGGGCTTGCTGCAGGGCTGAATTCATTGCTCGTCAGCCCGGAACCGCTGCTGATTTAAAAACTGATGTTGAAGTTACTAATTTTCTTCTTCTTTGTCTTCACCTTCATCAATTTCACGCCAAACGTCCAAAAAAGTATTATTTAGTTTAGCGATTACAATTTCTCAATGATAACTTCTGTGGTTGGGTGTCAAGAGCCTGCCGGTAACCCCCTGTATCGGTAATTAGGTCATTAAAAAAACTCGCCTGCATAAACAGTTTTTCAAAATCAACTGTAAGAAAGACTTAAGGATGATGGTTTCAGAAATAAAATCTGAAAGCAAAATTAACGGCCATCTTTCAGTCGCAAAAAGAGGTCTTTCTTAAAGCATTTGCAAGCCAATCAACGGCATATCCTGCACCAGCTATGTAACTAATTCAACTTCATCAAACACGCATTTACAAGCTTCCTTTTTGCTTACTGAAATCTGGCCATTTGGCAGGTTGCTAAGATTTTATTTCCTTATCTTAAATTTTATAAACCATGTTCAACTATCATTCAGGTTACCTGTATGGGAATTTACAGGTATCAGTTTATTACATTCCTTCCTCCGGTAAATTTATTCACTGCTCTATCTATGGTATCTGTTGCGTTGTTGATACTCCAGAGCCATTCTTTGGTGCGTTTTATTAATTTCCGCAGTAAGCTGTATGGCTTCGCCATGTTATGTATTTGGATGCTCTCATTTCATTGCCGCATCCAACATCTTAGGTTAAAAGGATTCGGTCTCGGTCGTCAAGCAAAATGATGTTCCAAACCAAAACAGCAAATAAAATGCAAGGTATTAGCTGCATTGCCCTACGGGTGTTCCGCAAGCTCCACAGTTTGTTACACATTTTTCGTTTCCTTCCTCGCCTTCACCCGCCACTAAATGTGTCCATAAGCAGGTATGCCAGCACGCAAACCAATGGCTTCAATACCAGCTTATGTTCACAGTGGCTCCTTCCATTCTTCAGCCACCTGCGTGTCGTAGCTGCACTGGCACAGCCCTATGCTATTGTTATGCTGGCACAAGGCAACGCTTATGTAAACATGCCACGCATAACAAGCCACGTTGTGGTCGTTATTTCGTTTCCTTCGTCAACTTTCATAACTCCCCCAGCTTACTCCGTGGCAGTAGGTGGCAATACAGAAATACACCTACTTATAAAATTGATAATCAATAAATGTAAAAAAAATGACAGCACAATACTTTAACACTCTGGATGAAATTGACCAACTTAATCTTGTTTTTACTTATGGTGCAGATGTAGCACAAAGAAATACTGAAGAGCATCAAATTACCTTGTTTCAACTATTTTCTTTTTACGTTGAAATTTTTAGCTCAGGTGATTATATGCAATAAAGCTTTGTGCATTTGGAAGGTTTGATGATGTTGATTGAAAGCTTGATATCCAGCTTTGTTTTAGATTGGAAAAGCACTCAGGACTTCATAAGCTGTTTTAGGTTATTTTCAATAATTTTACTTTAAAATCAAAATGGATGCAGATAATAGAAATGGAAGGTACAGCACCAAATACAGCTATGTAAATATTTGGATTATCATTGGTTATTGTGCTGATATTATTTATAGCTTTTAAAAACAAAAAAAAGGCCAAATGATGGAACTGGAACAACTACAAGAAGGCATTTAACTTTTTTCCTGATTACACATTTCATGGTATCAGTTTACTCTCTGGAGTGAGAATATATCGCTAATTTAACCTGATACAGTAATTAACCAATGATATTAATGCTATTATATCTAACTAAAAAGCTAACAAAACAGCTAACACTTTCTTCTCAAAAGAGATTTAATTTGACATATTTCACGCTACAATTAAGAGGCTTTGGCAGTTTCATAACCCGAAGGTCGGCAGTTCAAGTCTGCTCCCCGATACACTAAGCCTAAATACTTAATCATTAAGTGTTTGGGCTTTTTTATTGGTTAGATAATTGACTTTTTTGATTCAATGGTGACTTACCAGTTCTATTCCAGGCAGGTATTTGATGCTGTTAAATTATTTTACAAAATGTTATTACATTTGATGGGCATTAATCAGATCTAGGTGAGGCGGTTTTTGAAATGAATTCAACATGAAAAAAATCCCCATAAGGCAACTCATTTCCCCTCAGCAGGAACTACCGACCATCGAACGTTTCAAGATTCGTAGGGTTGAGGATATATTGGGTGATAGTGATTTAATGCATGATCTTCATAGACATGATTTCTTCTTTATCCTTGCCTTAAAAAAAGGTACAGGCAGGCATGAAATAGATTTTGTTGAATACAGGATACTCGACAACTCACTTTTCATTATACGACCCGGGCAGGTACACCAGCTTGAATTGAAAGCAGGATGCACCGGCTACCTGGTTGAATTCAATACGGAATTTTATCACCCGAAAGATAAATCATCAAATCTGAGGTTAAGAAAAGCAAGTAATAAAAACTATTGCGAACTTGAAGTAAACAGGTTTAACAAACTGCATGCCGTATTATCTCTTATGTTTGAGGAAAACGCTGCCCGGGAAGAAGGGTACCAGGATGTTATTAAATCAAGCCTTGATATTTTCTTTATTGAATTTGTACGACAAAGCTCTAACCCAAAAGAGGAATCAATAATTATCAATCCATATACACAGGAACGCTTTGAGGAATTTTTAGAATTACTGGATAAGCATATTTCAACCCATAAACAGGTATCTCATTATACCGATTTGATGAACCTGTCTCCATACCAGCTTAATGAAATTACAAAATCCTCTATTGGTAAAACTGCTTCGGAACTTATCAATGAACAAATCATCCTGGAAGCCAAAAGATACCTGTTGGCAACTCCCAATCAAATAAAAGAGATAGCTGATCTGCTTGGCTACGAAGACACTTCCTATTTTATCCGCTTTTTCAGGAAGCATACCGGACATACGCCGGAAGCTTTCCGTCAAAATTCCGCATAAGTGCTGCATTACTGCATCATTGTCCTGTTATAACACCTGCCGGTGCATTTACTTTTGTATAAATAAAAATTTACAACATGAAAATCATCATCGTAGGTGCATCAGGCACTATGGGAAAACATTTAACCAGCGCATTTAAAAAAGAACATGAAGTTATTACAGCAGCCTCCAAAGGATGCGATGTTCAGGTAGACATTACATCCCCGGAATCAATTGAAAATATGTACAAACAGGCAGGAGCTTTTGATGCACTGATCTCTACAGCAGGCCCAACTTATGTTGGTCCCTGGAAAAAATTGACAGACAAAGAATTTAGAAAAGGTGTTGATGGAAAAATGATGGGACAAATTAACCTGGTGATTATCGGCCAACACTATATCAACCCTAAAGGTTCATTTACTTTGATCACCGGTGCATTGTCTCATGATCCGCAGAAAAATTTTGCCAATGCATCTGCTGCAAACGGGGCGGTAGAAGGATTTGTGAGGGCGGCAGCTATAGAACTGGAAAACGGCATACGTATTAATGCAGTGAGTCCTACAGTTATTGAAAACTCACCTCAATATTTTCCTTTCTTCCCGGGCGATATTCCGGTAACGATGCAGCAACTGGAATTTGGATTTCGTAAATCTGTGTTTGGTGCCAATACGGGGCAGGTAATAAAACCGTATTGAGGTTAGAGCAAACAAAAGACCACAGGCTCAAAATACACCAGCCTGTGGTCTTAGTAAACAGCTATGATTTATAAAGAATAAGGGCCTGGTTAATGGCCATATCTCCTGGCTTTGCAGATCAATTTTGCCTGTTAGCAGATTGCATCCCCGCTGGTTCATGCCTTGGTTATACTTTTAAGTGTAATTTTAAATCATGAAGAAATCGTTTATGGTTTTATTGCATGTAGGATTCTGGCTATGCTATTTTATTCTGGTGGCCATTGTTCTTGCAGTTTATTACAGAACCAATGTAAACGCAGTAAACCAGGTTGCCCGTATTATGAATGCACTGAAGACTCTTCTATTGTTCGCCTTTATCCCTTCTGTTATTTCTTATTCGCTGTATTATGCTATCCTGTTTCCAAAATACCTGCAGCAAAAAAAGTATTTGCTTTCATTGGTTTGGGGATTACTGATCTCTGTGGGGGCTGCTATAGCGGCTTATGTATTGCTTCGTTATTTTATAGAAACCGGCCGCATAACCGACATGGACAATGGCGGCAAAAATGGCCGGTCAACTGCAGTAAGAGTCATTATCATCATGACGGCTATTGGTATGATCTGCGGTATTGTGGCATTTGTCATCCGGGGATTTGTATCCTGGTTCAATGAAATGAAAATGAAAGAACTGCTGCGTGAAAAGAATTATGAAATGGAAATGGCTTTGGTAAAATCGCAGCTAGATCCCCATCTTTTATTCAATACCATCAACAATATTGATGCATTGATCTTAAGAGATGCAGTTACAGCATCAGATTACCTGAATAAACTGTCGGACATTATGCGGTTTATCCTGTACGAAACGAAGACAGATAAGATCCTCCTTTCCAGGGAAGTGGAGTATATAGAGAAGTATATCGACTTACAAAAAATAAGAACGGCAAATCCAAACTACGTAGATTTCCGGGTAAGCGGATCACCTGCCGGTAAATACATTGCACCCATGGTTTTAATTCCTTTTATGGAAAATGCCTTTAAACATACCAATAACAAAAAGCTTGAACATGCCATCAGGATTCATATTGTAATTACCGATGGAACAACGCAATTACTTTGTGAAAACAAAATGGACCTGAAAATTAAAACAGTGCAGGATGATGGAGGTTTAGGGAATATGCTCATCGAAAAAAGGTTGAAGCTGATCTACCCCGGCACACACCGGCTTGAAGTAACCAAAACGAACGAAAGCTATAAAATTAACTTAAGCATCCCCAATGGATAAATACACCTGCATCATTATTGAAGACGAGCCACTTGCGCTTGAAAAAACAAAAGACTTTGTAAGCAAAGTTCCTTTTCTGAACTTAAGTGCAACCTTCGACAATGCATTGGATGGCCTGGCTTACCTTAACAGCAACCAGGTAGACCTGCTTTTCCTGGATATAAATATGGATGAACTATCAGGCATCGAACTATTGGAAAGTTCAAATATCAGTAGCCAGGTTATTATTACAACCGCCTACCAGGAATATGCTTTAAAGGGATACGAACTACAGATAACAGATTACCTGTTGAAGCCATTTACATTCAACCGCTTTTTACAGGCAGTGAACAAGGCGCAGGAAAATATAAACAAAAGACTGCCGGAAAAGCAACCGGATTTCATTTTCATAAAAACAGAGAACCGCCTGGAAAAGATCATGATCAACGATATCCTGTACATTGAAGGCATGCGGGATTACCTGCGTATTCATACAACAACCAAGAAGGTCATGACGCTGCAGAATTTTGCTGAACTGGAACAACTAATACCCGGCCACCTGGTATGCAGGGTTCACAAATCGTACATGGTTGCTATAAATAAGATTGAATCTGTTGAACGCAACAGGATCAAGATTGCAGATCAACTCATCCCCGTTTCAGAAACATACAAAGAGACTTTTCTTCAACTTATCAGCAGCAAACCATAAACTGCCAATTATTTGGCAGAACAATATCATCCTTTTGCAGACATACTCCCTCGCTTTGCATAGCTGAGTTTCCAGCCCGGCAACCGTCTTATACTTTTGCTTCAGTTAATTATTTATAAACCAAAAAATAACAATCATGAAGCAAAAAACACAAACAGCAATCCTGTTGGGAATGATCTTCCTGTCAGCAACTACATTTGGCCAGGTTACAAAACCGGCATCTGCAACCATTAACAAAGAGAAAAAAACGGCAAAAACCTATCTTGACCTGATGGTGAATGTGGTAAGCACCAACATCAATTACGGCGGAGCAAACGGTTCCCTTGCCGATTACAAAAAATCATCCAATGGCATACAGGCCGGGGCATCATTCCAGGCGGGTATCACCCCTGCATTTTCAGTGGTTTCCGAGTTGTATTTTATGAGAAAAGGTGGTAAATTAAAGGCTGGTAATCCTATAACCAACAATGTATCAAGCCTGCGCTTTAATACATTGGAACTACCGGTACTGGCACGTTTTCATTTTGGTAATTTCTATGTCAATGCCGGGCCATCTATTACATATACGATCAGCGGTACCCGCAAAACAGAAGACGTATCCACAAAACTATCATTCAATAATTCGCCCGGAGGCTTTAAACGTTTTGATGCCGGCATACAGATGGGGGGAGGTGTTGAGTTTCCGTTTAAACAAAAGCGTATTGCACTGGATATACGATACGTGTATGGCTTAACCAATATTGCTCACGGGCAGGAAATGCATAACAGGGCGGTGATGATCAGCGTGAATTTTTCAAAGCGCTGGAAAAAGAATCCACTTGGTGTAAAATAAAAATCCCTAAGAAAGCACTACTGCAAATCCTTATGCTATTTAAAATACATCGTTAATATTTTAAACTAAAAGAAATGAACACAATCACAAAAGCTATTGGCGATACATCAACCAGGCGGGTACCGATGAGTCCGCTAAGGAAGACCTCCTTGTTAGCAGGTATACTGTACCTGCTAACGTTTGTCTCCATCCCCACGCTTGCACTCTATCGTTCGATACGTGAACCCAACTTTATCATGAGTTCCGTTTCCAATAACAATGCAATCTTCGGCGGACTCCTGGAGATCATTGTAGCACTCGCCGGTATTGGCACAGCCGTTGTGCTGTACCCGGTACTTAAGAAGCAAAACGAAGCAACTGCCCTGGGGCTGGTTACTTCCCGGGTACTGGAAGCAGCTACAATCTTCACCGGTGTTGCCTTCCTGCTGTCGGTGGTAACCTTACATCAGCAGGAAGCAGGTGCAGGTGCACTGGTCAGCAGCCATACACTGGTAGCTTTGTACAACCGTATCTTTTTGCTGGGACAAAGCTTCATACCCGCCATCAACGATTTGTTATTAGGTTTCCTGCTATACAAATCAAGGCTGGTGCCACGTGGGCTTGCGCTGATAGGAATAGTGGGTGCCGCACCGCTTATTGCAGGTTACCTGGCAATAATGTTCGGTTTTATCGGGCAGCAATCTCCCCTGGCAGGTTTAGCCGCACTGCTGGTAGCGGTATTTGAATTTTCACTGGGCATTTACCTGGTAGTAAAAGGATTCAGACCGTCTGCAATTACATCCGACAAGTTACAGGCCAAGGATAATGTTTAAAACTTTAACAGAATCCGGTTCAACTACCCGATTGTCCTATCGCCCGTACCAGGCATTAAATAATTTTGCGGATCATTAAAAATTAAAACAAACGCATCATGAAAAAACAGACAAATGTGAACTTTGCCAAAATGAGCAAAGACCAGTTAATTGAATTAACTTCAACAGTAAAGGAAACTGTAGCCACCCATTTTGTTCCTGCCAAAGAATTTACCGTAGTTGATCTGTGGAATATTCAGCGCAGCAGTAATACCAGGATACTCAGCAGGCATTTAGCCTGATCTCTGTTTCATTTGCCTAATAAGTAAAAAAGAAACTACCATTTTAATAGTAAAAACCAGGTACATGATAAGAAGATCAAACATTAATGCTGCTGTGCGGAGGGAAGCCTCCAGGCAATATGCTAAATCATTCTTTAAAAAAGCCATGAAAACACTTTTTTATTCTGTTGTCATGTTAGTTTTTTCCTTTTGTGCCAAAGCGCAGGAGAACAATCCGTTTACAACAGGATTTGAAAAGAGGTTACCATCGAAAATATTGGACGAACAGCGTACAGTCTGGATCCATATTCCAACCAGTAATGGAGGAATCGGCAATACCGGAAAGGGGCGTTACCCGGTAATTTATTTATTAGACGGGGATACAAATTTTAATGATGTGGTTAGTATGACCGAATTCATGAGTAACGCAGGCCTTTGTCCGCCCATGATCGTAGTCGGGATTTTGCACCCGGCCCGCATGAAGGATCTTACATTTGGTACAGACAAGGAAATGCCTGGTATCACAGGCAACGGCCAAAAATTCATGCTTTATGTAGAAAAGGAATTGATGCCATTCATCGAATCAAATTATCCAACAGCTTCTTATAAGATCTTCATCGGCCACTCGGTTGGCGGCCTCACTGTTGTGAACACCATGATACATCATCCATATTTATTCAATGCCTATATTTCTCTGGATGGCGCTTTATGGTGGAACGATCAGCAAATTGTAAAGGAAGCGAAATTGGCTTTAGCAAATACAAAATACAAAGGGAAGACCTTGTTTATGGCATTGGCAAACCGGATGGAAAAAGGAATGGATACCCTCCAGGTTCAAAAGGATACTACTGAAGGCACTGAACTTATCCGCAGCAACCTTGAATTCATTAAAGATATTTCTAAAAATAAACCAAACCAATTGCGTTTCAGGCACGCATACTATGAAAATGACGATCACGGTTCCGTGCGGTTGATCGGGGAATATGATGCTCTCCGGTTTATTTTTGACTATTACAAACTTAAAATTTATAATAGTGAGTTAGATGATCCCAATTTTAAAATGGATTGTTTATTAGTAACCCATTATAATAATGTTTCTGAACAAATTGGCTATCCCGTTAAACCGGCTGAAAACCAGGTTAATGGCCTTGCTTATTATATGTTGAGGCAAAAACAATTTATTAAAGCAGAAGCTTTGTTTAAACTGAATATTACAAACTACCCCGGATCGGCTAATTGTTATGATGGATTGGGAGACCTGTACCTGGCAAAAGGGGATAAGGCAAAAGCTATAGAAAATTTCGAAAAGACTTTATCACTTAAATTAATTCCCGAAACAAAACAAAAGCTTGAAGCATTATTGAAGGAAAAGAAATAAGCCTGTTTAGCCGGTTACATTGCCCGCTTGTTAAGGTTCGTCGGGCAATAATTATCCGCAGCAGGGTTGATAGCTATGCTTGTAGTGCCTGTATATGAGTAAAACTAAATCACATTGAACCAAAACTGAGTATTAACAAACACAGAAAAATTTAATGACAAAGAAAACCATAGTCCTGGCAGGATTTGTTATAGCAAAATTCATACTGCAATATGTATTGGTGAACCCCGAATACGAATTACAGAGGGATGAATTTTTGCATCTTGACCAGGCAAATCATTTAGCCTGGGGTTATATATCAGTACCACCCGTTACGTCCTGGATCTCCGGAATAATTATCTATTTAGGTAATACTTTGTTTTGGATAAGGTTTTTCCCGGCTTTATTTGGGGCATTGACTTTAGTGGTTGTTTGGAAGGCTACCCGGGCATTGAAAGGTAATATGTTCGCATTGGTATTGGGAGCTACCTGCATTTTATTTTCTGCCCTGTTAAGACTAAACATGTTGTATCAGCCCAATTCGCTGGATACGCTTTGCTGGACAAGCTTGTTTTTTCTGTTGATCAAATATACCGATACCGAAGGTTCGAAATGGCTTTATACTGCTATGCTGGTTTTAGCTATTGGTTTTTTAAATAAGTATAATATTGTTTTCCTGGTAGCCGGAGTTTTACCGGCACTTTTATTGACCAGGCACTCTGTGTTTAAGGATAAACATCTTTATATTTCTATTTTGCTTTTCCTGGTACTTATTTCGCCCAACCTGGCATGGCAGTACAGCAATGGGTTTCCTGTATATCATCATATGCAACAACTGGCAAAAACACAATTAGTAAATGTAAACAGGTGGAATTTTCTGAAGGATCAGCTGCTTTTTTTTATGGGGGCACTGGTTGTAATTATTTCTGCATTGTATGCGCTGCTGTTTTATCCGCCATTTAAAAAATACCGTTTCTTCTTTTGGACATTATGCTTCACCCTTTTGGTTTTTATCCTGTTAAAAGCAAAAAGTTATTATGCCATCGGATTGTACCCGGTTTACATTGCCTTTGGTGCTGTTTACCTCGAAAGTATTTTAAAGACAGGCTGGAAGAGATATCTGCAGCCGGTTGCTGTAATGATGCCTGTTTTATTTTTCATACCAATGTTGAATGTAGCATTTCCCAATAAAAGTCCTGATTATATTGTGAGTCATCCTGCATCCTATAAAAAATTTGGTTTATTGCGTTGGGAAGACGGTAAAGACCACGCCCTGCCCCAGGATTTTGCCGACATGCTGGGTTGGAAAGAACTGGCCAATAAGATAGACTCAGTTTATGCATTGCTTCCGCCTGCAGAAGAAACGCTTATTCTTTGTGATAATTATGGACAGGCTGGAGCTATCAATTTCTACACAAAAAATAAGAATATCAATGCAGTTTCTTTCAATGCAGATTATATTAACTGGTTTAAATTTGATAAACCATTCCGTAATTTGATCCGGGTCAAAAATCCGGAAAGTGCAGGGGATGAACTAGCTGAGACCAGCCCGTTTTTTGAGAAGTCTTATACTGCAGCGGTTATTACAAATACTTTTGCAAGGGAATCTGGGACTACCGTTTTTGTTTTTGAAAGAGCCAAAGCAGATATCAGGCAGATAATAAAAGACGAAATTGCTGAAGAAAAAAAAACTACAACTGACATTTTGATTTTTGAATAAATAAATAGCACTGTATAGGAGCTGTTGAATATTGGAACCAAAAAACTGAACATCCGGCATTTGGCATTAACGGACCTGGCTCTAATAAACCGGTTAAAAACTGTGGGCTTCAGGCAGGAAGGCCGGGTTATTAAAAGTCTATTTTTAAAGGCAAATGGGGAAGCTAATTCCAATTTACCAAATAGAAAAGAGAGTGGAATGAATGGAACGAGTACAGCAAAAAAGGTAAACAATCTGCATCATGAAAAAAATAACAGCATTTTTAGCCTGTAGCTTATTTTTTGGAGCAACCATTCAAAACATATTTGCACAATCCTGTGGTAGCCGACAATTGGATACCCGGGTTGCCTCATTCCTGAAAATGATCGGCTACCAGGATATGTCTATCGAACAGCTCCGTAAAGTGCCCATTGAAAAAATCAAATTCCCGTTCATGCCCGTGATTCCATATTCAAAAGAAGATGTGCAACGTATTAAAATAACGGGTGATAGTATTCCGGTTTTGGTTTTTAATCCATCCCATTCCACAAATCTTCCGGTGATCATACATTACCATGGAGGCGGATTTATTTCTCCCTTAGTGCAGGGATTGGAACATGCACTTTGGCAGGATGCCAGAACTTACGGCGCAATTGTATTTGCAGTTGACTACCGGGTTGCGCCGGAGAATAAATTTCCTGCCGCAGTTAATGATAGCTATAATGCCTTTAAATGGATCGCAGCACATGCTGCTGAATTTGGCGGTGATACCAGCCGGATTGTTTTAATGGGTAACAGTGCAGGTGCAAACCTGGTTGCAGTGTTAACGCATAAAGCTAAAATGGAAGGACTGTCAAAAAAAATAAAGCTGCAGGTGTTAAACGGGCTTCCTGCTGATATGCGGCCACAGCACATGGAAACATCCCAGTCGTACCAGCAAAATGCAACCGGTTATTTTCAAACAAAAGCAGCCTGTTATTTTGCAGTAGAAAATTATGCACCAAGCCAATATGATAACCCGGAAGTATCTCCTGTTTTAAACAAAGACCTCTCTGGGTTACCGTCAGCGGTCATTGTCAATGCAGAATTTGATCCGCTGAGAGATGATGGGATGCTGTATGCTGATAAACTTCGAAAGGCAGGTGTGCAGGTTTGGGATAAATGTTTTGCTGGGCAGCTACATTTATTGCTGGGTTTGCCTTCGGATGCTAAAGAAATAAAAGAATTTGAAACCATGGTAAAAAATGCCATGAAGGAAGTTTTCTAAAACTTATAAACAAGCAGGCCTTTTTACAATCAATAAGCAAAGACCATGAGCACAAGCAATTTATTTAGCGTTATTTCGCACATGCAGAAAAAAATTATCCTCTTCCTTTTGTTTTGTATCCCTGTATATATATTTGCAAAACCTGGCGGCAATAGAATGGGTGCTGATCCAAAAAGGACCATTCACGAAGAAGGTTTTATCAAGATCAATGGTATTGAACAATGGGTAACCATTCATGGAGAAAGTACCAAACCGGTTATTTTATTCCTGCATGGCGGCCCGGGTAGCCCCATCAGTCCCTATTCAAACGCCCTTTTCAGCGATTGGGAAAAGGATTTTATAATTGTACAATGGGACCAGAGAGGAACGGGTAAAACATATGGGCGCACTGCCCCGGAGGAATTAACGCCCGCATTCCTACAGGCAAATCCATTAACGGTTGATCAAATGGTAGCTGATGGTCTCGAACTCACTGCCCATCTTTTAAAACAACTTGATAAAAAAAAGGTCATATTGTTCGGAACTTCCTGGGGTTCAGTATTGGGTGTTAAAATGGCTGCAAAAAGGCCACAGTTGTTTTACGCTTATATCGGCCATTCCCAAATTACAGACCCATCGGATGATCTGACGCTCTACCATAAAGTGTATCAACTGGCTCAAAAAAATAAGGATACAACTTCGCTGGATATACTGAAATCATTGGGGCTTCCACCTTACACCGAAGCAAAAAATGTTGGTAAAATATTCAGGATCGTAAAAAAATATGAAAGGCTGAATTCAACACCGGCGCCGGATTCCTGGTTTGTTCTGTCAGCGGCTTATGATAATGAGGCATACAACCGGCACAGCAGCGACGGGGATGATTATTCTTTCGTTAATTATGTTGGTGATAAAAGATTGGGAGTAACAGCTATGAGGGCAACTATAAACCTGGTGGAGGACAATCCCTCATTTAAGATCCCCGTTTATTTTATACAGGGAATGGAAGACCTGCTGACACCGAAAGAAGCTTCCCGGAAATATTTCAACAGCATTAAAGCTCCTGCAAAACAATATTATCTGTTACCAAAAACGGCACATGGATTTAATGAATCTGTTTTAGCAACCATGTACAAAATTTTTAAATCCATAAAAACATAGTGTGAAATGACGTAACCAGCATGGGCACTTTCAGCTGCTGCTATAAAACTTCCGGTGGAATTACATTGATCACCACATTTCCTTTTTTTCTGAATGATTCCACATAGGCATGCGCTTCCCTGATCTGCTCCAGGCTGTACCGTCTGTCTATCACTGAAATTAATTTACCGGATTCAATCAGTTCCTTTAGCTGCAACAGGTCTCCTGTATTTTTCTCAGGATTGCTTTTAACTGTTACAAATTTTCCTCCCGGATTTAGTAAATGCCTGCAGGCCGCTTTGGAAGTTTTTCCTACCGCATCAAAAATTACATCAAACCTGTCTGTTGTTTTTGTAAAATCATGGTTGGTATAGTCAATGGTTTTATCAGCGCCCAGTTTGGTTACCAGGGGTGTATTTGACCGGCTGCTTGCGGCTGTTACTTCTGCACCCATTGCCTTTGCGATCTGCACGGCAAAACTGCCCACACTGCCTGATGCTCCGTATATTAAAACACGGCTCCCTGTTTTTACCCCGCTTTGTTTTAAGAAGCGCAATGCGGTAAGGCCACCAACCGGAACAGCAGCAGCTTCTTCAAAACTCATGTTCGCAGGCTTGATAGCGATCAGTTCATTTACCGGCAGGCAGGTATATTCAGCATAACCTCCAAAGCGAAGGCCGCATTGTGCAAAGACAGCATCTCCTGCTTTAAATGCCTGAACATTTTTGCCAACAGCCTCAATCACACCTGCCAGCTCAAATCCCAGAATTTTTACTTTTTTTCTGGTTTAAACAGCCCGTTAAAGATCCGGGCCAGAAAGGGGTCTGCTTTGCGCATTCTCCAGTCGCCTGCCGAAACAGTTGTTGCGTGTATTTTTATCAATACTTCATTGTCTTTGGGAACAGGCTTGCTGATGTCTTTCAATTCAAGCACATCAGGCGATCCGTATTTTTCATAAATGACTGCTTTCATTTTCTGATGTTTTTAAAATAGTTAGTTAATACTGTTTAATTGCTTTGATGGGTACCAGGTATAAAATGCTGCTGTTATTATGACCAAACTAACCAGCCCGAACAGGCTTGCTTCCAAACCAAATGTTCCGCCTGTAAGCCATGCCGGCGCTTGTACAAATAGTGGTTTTAAAATACCTGCTTCATCATTTCCACTCACACCAAACCCAAGCAAAGTACCCTGCATCCAGTTAGCCATAAAATGAATGCCGATTGGCATGGCCAGGCTTTTTGTTTTTAAAAAAGCAAAACCAAAAAGCAACGATGCTGTAAAAATATTTGCAGATGCCAGCAGTTTGATAGTGCCCTCCATACCGGGGTTATTGATATGTATCAACAGAAAATAAGCTGCTATGATCAGTTGTGCTGGCCATACTCCAATACTGCCGGTGAGTCGTTGAAAAATAAACCCACGAAAAAGAAATTCTTCCGCTACAGCAACAGATATAAATACAACAGTAGCATTCAGCAATACCTTTGCATCGATTGGCTGAATTTCAAATCTTACCCAACCTCCCAGGTACAAGATAAGGGCGGGCAAAAACATAAGCAGGGCGCCTAGCAATATTCCCTGTAAAAGATTTTTTACCCAGGTAAAATTAATTGTGCCGGCAATTTCTGAAAATGGTTTTTTACGCAACAACTGACTGATGAAGGTAGCCGCAAGTACGATCAATGCCTGGTGCAAGACAGTGATCTCCCAATGATACTGTTGAGATAAAAAGATCACCGGGAATGTAATTGCTGCCAATACCAAAAAGAAAATAACTACCCACCAGATCTGGCGAAGATGCCCTGCACTTGTTTTGAATAGTTTCATGTTTAATTGTTTATCACAAAAGTAGCTGGCCAATATAGCCCGAGGGTAGGACAATCATGCATTTTAACCGGACATTTCTTTAGTTTAAATAAAGTAAATGTCCTGTCCGATCACCGGGCCGTGAACGGTACATCCGCATTTTTCAATTGTACTGTACAACTGTGTAATTGTCCTACAATAAACTTCCCTGCTCAATTTAATTTTGATCCCTGTAAAATAATTATTTCACTCTAAAATAAATTGTATGAATCCAAAAATGAAATTGATCGCCTCATTGAAGATATGGCTGGTGATCTATCCTTCGATAACACTATTCTATATTTTATTTGGCGAACAGTTAGCGACTTTGCCTTTGTATCAACGCACATTCCTGCTTACCATTTGCCTGGTTCCCTGGATGATGTTTGCAGGGGTACCATTGCTGGATTCTGTCATCAGGAAGATATCAAACCGGAATAAAAAACTAAATAAGGGATAACCCATGACTTCAATACCCAGACGTGAATTTATAAGTATAAGTACTAAAGCTACGGCATTCCTATTGATGCCCTCTCCGTTGGCTACATTTTTAAATTATAATGCAATGACAAATAAAAACCATTTTGATGTAATAATAATTGGTGGAAGTTATGCAGGCCTGGCGGCTGCCATGGCCCTGGGACGGGCTTTAAAAAAAGTATTGGTAGTTGACGATGGTAAACCCTGCAACCGGCAAACACCCCATTCACATAATTTTCTTACCAATGATGGTAAAGCACCCGCCGAAATTGCGGCGTTGGCAAACCAGCAGGTGAGCAGATATGATTCGGTTTCATTCTTAAGTGGGAGGGCAATTACTGCTGAAAAAACAGAAGCTGGTTTTAAGGTTCTGCTTGCTGGTAGAGAAATATTTACAGCAAAGAAACTGGTTTTTGCAACAGGCATCAAAGACCTGCTTGCGCCCATTAGCGGATTGGCTGAATGCTGGGGCATTTCTGTTATTCATTGCCCGTATTGCCACGGTTATGAAGTACGGAACGAAAAGACCGGCATCCTGGGTAATGGAGATACAGCTTTCGATTTTACAAAACTCATTTCAAACTGGGCAAAGGATCTCACTGTGTTTACAAACGGAACTGCCACATTTAACAGTGATCAAATTGAGAAACTTCTGGAACACCGGATTGAAGTAATTGACAGGCAAATTGAAAAGCTGGAACAAAGCGATGGGCATCTCCGCCATATCATTTTCAAAGACGGTACTTCCGCAGCCATCAAAGCATTGTATGCACCTGCTCCATTTGAGCAGCATTGTAAAATTCCTGAGTCTTTAGGATGTGAAATGACTGAAGAAGGATATATCAAGATCGACAGCTCCCTGGAAACAACCATTAAAGGCGTTTTTGCCATTGGCGACAATGCATCAAAAATGCGTACTGTAGCCAATGCCATAGCTATGGGTACCAGCGCAGGGATGATGATCAGTAAGAAAATGATAATGGAAGCATTTTAAAACTCAATGAACGGTTAACACAATTAATTAAATTGTATAATTTTCGGAATAAAATATACCCCTGTTTAATCTCACTGTGTAACAAAAACCAGTTATAAACGTAATTTAAATAAAACATTATGAAACTCACTTTAACTGGTGGGTATGAGCCCACGAAATTTGAGCAGGGTCTTTAAGGAAAAAACAGGTTCTACGGTGTTGGAATATTTAACCTTATTAAGAAAAGAATATGCCGGTACCATGCTTAATAATCCGGAGTATACGATTGAGTATATAGCTTCTAAATGTGGATTTAAATCAGCAAGGCAATTACAGAGGATATTAAAAAACTAATTTTGTTTTCAATTACCAGGTTCTTTAAATAAAGTGTTTCAAATAGATAATGGATATTATAATAAGACCGATTGAGGAAAGAAATAACAAGTAATAGCGGATATTATTGAAAATAATTTCCAAAGTCCTGACACTTCCTTTACTTCCCTGTCATAAACAATAAATATTTTAGTGAAACATTTTCGGGTTCCCTCATTCATTGTTCAGTAGGTGCATAAACGAGTAAAACTGATAAAATCCAGTACAATTTGGTTAGATATTGCCCTGCTCCCCGATACTAAAGATGACGGTACCGGATTATTCCTGGTGCCGTTTTTGTTTTTATCCTGCGACACTTTTGTCATTTGATTTGTCAGTAAACTTCAATGATTATAACTTACTTTACAATAAAACTCCTCAAACATTGACTGACAAATTCTCACTTACCACATCCGATGGCCTTCAACTCAACGGAGCCAGCTTTTCACCGCCGGCAGAAATGAAAGCAGCCATTGTTTTAATTCATGGCATGGGCGAACATTTTGGAAGGTACAAACATGTTATTGACTTCTTTATGTCCATAGGGTATGCAGTTATTAGTATGGACTATCGTGGGCATGGAACTTCGCAAGGCAAGCAGGGACATATACCTTCTTATAATCAGTTGATGGATGATACAGATCTGCTGGTTAAAAAAGCGCATGAATTATTTAATGGCCTGCCGCTTATTATGTACGGCCATAGCCTGGGTGGAAATATCGCTGCCAATTATGTACTACGCAGGAAACCGGCTTTGAAGGGCCTTATCATTACAGCTCCTTATTTTAAACTGGCTTTCGATCCGCCGGCATGGAAAGTTACTATGTCTAAAATAATGGCTAAAATTTTACCTGCATTAACGCTGCCAACCGAACTGGAACTGGCTGCTTTATCTAGAGATCAATCTGTAGTAGATGCTTATAAGAACGATCCTTTGGTACACGATAAGATCAGTGCTACATTTTTTATTAATGTGCATCCGGCAGGTTTGTACCCAATTGAACATGCCGGTGAGTTAACAACTAAAACCCTGGCCATGCATGGGCTGGCCGACAGAATTACTTCGTACCAGGGAACAACAGCATTTGCTCAAAAAAATCCTCAGATGATTGAGCTAAAACTCTGCGAAGGTCTTTATCACGAAATTCATAATGAAAAAGAAAAACAACAGGTGTTCGATCATATAGCAGGCTGGCTGGGAAAATTATTAATTTCGTAAAAAGGGGCACCACAACTTAGTGAACATATGCATACTATTGGTAAACAATTTAAACAGGAAAAATAATTTCAGAATAACATCATATCCTGCCGTGCAAAAAATAATTGATAAACATATTCATGTTTGGAATTTTGATAAAGCTGCTTATGCATGGTTGGATGCTAACACTTCCATCCAGAACAGAACATATCATATTGAAGAAATAGAAAAGGAAAGAAATGCAGCAGGAGTTACCGAAGGCGTAGTGGTGCAGGCTGTCAATAACCTGGAAGATACCAACTGGATGTTGGAGGTTGTGGCAAATATCGACTGGATAAAAGGAGTTGTGGCTGGTTACCATGAATAGATGCCAGTGCTGCAGGATAATTTATTGTAAAGAACCTGGAAACCAAACCGGAATAATTAAAAAGGTTATGCATAACGAAAATGTTTTTTTTTGAGCCAGAGAGTAGTACAACTATAAAGCTTCATGGGCGTCGCACACTTGTACAGTTTTTTCTTTACCCGGCTTTATGTTCACGCAAAGCTGAAAAGTTTTTATGAACGAAAAGTTCAGATACAGCACCTCACAGTGCCTTTGCTCCTTTGCGCCTTTGCGTGAAAATTTCAGTACTACTTTGTGTTTTCATACTTTGGTGTGGTAATCAACTTTTTGCCCAACCCAACACCGACAATCAATACAGCAAGCCTTTAAAAGAGGTCCTCAACGATGTTCAAAAAAAATACGGTGTCACAATAAAGTTTGCCGATAGCATGGTTGCCAATAAAAAAGTTACTTATGCCGACTGGAAATATCGCCCCGATGTGGATGTTACTTTAGAAAGCCTATTAACACCATTAGAATTAAAAGTAAAAAAGGAAGGGGATAAAAAATATAAACTTAGTGTGTATGAGTACTATCGCTGGCAGCCTGCAGATGGCTGGGCAGAGTTAGACAGAATAGCTTCACAGTACAATACTGTTGCCGAATGGGAAGCAAGAAAAGCAGATCTAAAACCATGCCTGAAATAGGCTTTGCAATTAATACACCTGCCGGCATTGCCTGACAGCAAACCCATCACTACAGCAAAAAGAAATTTTGATGGATATACGGTTGAAAATATTGCGCTCGAAATATTACCTGGCCTTTGGATCAACGGGTCTTTATACAAACCAGCAAAAAATGTATAGTTGGTATGGTAAAAAAGATGATGTGCAGAATGTTCATCTTCCAGCTAACAAACATGACTTTGGCATTACTAAACGAATGCCACTGTATGTATTCATGGCAAAGTATTTAAATTTAAATATCAAGGCCATTCAAAATGATTCGGGTAGAATTGATGAATCAAAAATTACCATTGAACCGGATCAGGCGATGTTTGTTTTTTGAGATAAGGGAGAACGGCTACCTGCAAATGCCATTTACAGTTTTTAAAATCTGGAAAAAATATTTGCAGATGAAATTAAGAAAGCAAGAACCAATTAGCTTTAGAAAGATATTTTAATGCTGTCTATCGCTTTTTCAATTATTTCAATTTTGCTGCAGAGGCTAACCCGTACAAAATTGTTTCCGGCGCTGCCAAAAATTCCCCCGGGTGTTATAAAAACATTTGCGTTGTAAAGTACTTTATCACTTAACTCAAAGCCATCTTTACATGTAGATGGGATAGATGCCCAGACAAACATGCCTGCCTGTGTTTCGTCAAAAGTGCAGTTCAGCAGGGTTAATAATTCAAATACTTTCATCCTTCTTTCTTTGTACACTTTGTTGAGTTCATCAAACCAGTCTTTGTCTAACTCCAAAGCTTTTACGGCGGCTAATTGCAGTGGTAAAAACATACCGCTATCCATATTGCTTTTAAAGCGCAACACTTCAGCAATCTTTTCTTTGGCACCCAACAGCATACCCACTCTCCAGCCTGCCATATTATGCGATTTACTCAACGAGTTTAATTCAATAGCAACATCCTTGGCTCCATCAACACAGAGCAAACTCATCGGCTTATCGTTTAAGATAAAACTATAGGGGTTATCATGCACCAGTAAAATATCATGCTCTTTTGCAAAAGCCACCAGGTTTTCGAAAACTTCTTTTGTTGGTAATTGGCCGGTTGGCATGTGCGGATAGTTTACAAACAACCCTTTAACCGGCCTGTCCGTATTTTCCTTTATCAATATTTCCAGCTGATCAAAATCGGGGTAATAATTATTTTCTTTTGTAAGTTCATAGAATACCGGCGCAGCACCCGAAAGCTTTACTGCACTGGCATAGGTTGGATAGCCGGGGTTTGGCACCAATACACTGCATCCTTCATCAAAGTAAGTCATGCAAATATGCATGATACCTTCTTTGCTGCCGATCAGTGGCAGTATTTCTGTTTCAGCATCCAGCTCAACACCATAATTTTTTAAATACCAGGTTGCCATGGCATATCTTAATAATGGACTGCCTTTATATCCCTGGTAGGCATGGGTATTTGGTTTAGATGCTTCTTCAAAAAGTATTTGTATTACTGAAGGGTGTGGCGGCAGGTCCGGACTGCCAATGCCCAGGTTGATCACCTGTTTGCCGGCTTTATTCAATGCATCGATTTCTCTCAGTTTTTGTGAAAAATAATATTCGTTAATACCATCTAATCTTTTTGCAGGCTGCATGTTATCTGTTTATGTTGATTTATTTTCCGTTTTTATAAATTCCTAATATCTGCAGGCTGCCTGTTTTATCTTTTATTTTTTCCAGGGCATTTTCAAGTTGCTGCCTGTTCTCAAACTCCAGGTCGGCATGAAAGGAGTATTTAAAATCACTGCCCGGTATGGGCATAGATTGAAGTTTGCTGAGGTTAATACCTGCATCGGCAATATTGCTTAAAACCCTCGCCAGGCTTCCTCTTGAGTGGTCTGTATGAAAACTGATAGATGCTTTGTCTGCATTTTCTATCTCCTGCACTTCACCTGCTCTTTGTAAAACTAAAAATCTGGTGTAATTATTTTTTAAGGTATGAATATTGGGCGCAATAATTTCCAGCTGGTAAATTTCTGCAGCCAGCCTGCTGGCAATGGCAGCAATATGCTTGCTGCGGTGCTGGTGTACATGCCTGGCACTTAAAGCAGTGTCTTCTGTCTCAACCAGTTTCCAGTTGTGTTTATCTAAAAAGGTATCGCATTGCAATATCGCCATCGGGTGCGAATGTACTTCCCGTATGTCTTCCAGCTTTACGCCGGGGTTTACCAACAAATTTTGCCTGATATGCAGGTACACTTCGCCTATTATTTTCAGCTTGCTTTTTTGCAACAGGTTATAATTTGGTAAAATGCTCCGGCAATGGAATTCTCTATGGCCATGATGCCTGCATCGCTTTCATTTTTTGCTCAGCAATTTTTACCACTTCCCTGAAAGTGGAACAAAAAACAGCATGTACGGGCTCTCCAAAAACTTATTGGCCGCTTCATGGTGAAAACAACCTTCAAAACCCTGTATGGAAACTTTAACTGTGGCTTTTCGCATTGAATATATGTATGTACGTTTTTATTTTTGTGGTGGTTAAAACCTTCGCGGAAATTAAAGTATTTTAACCTGTATTCGGTGTTTTGCTGCTCATTATAAATTATTAAACCCGGCGGAAACGGATCATGCAACCAGCAGGGTGGGTGCAGGATCTTCGCCGTTGTTGGCGTTACTGCTAGAGTTTACAAACTGTAGCTATAACTAACGCCGTCGTTGTGCGTCCCCGCCAACGACCGAAGCCCGGCAATTGCGGTCTCTTGAATAATTTAAAGTATCCGAAGCCTGGCAATTGCGGGTACTTAAATAAATTTAAAAGCAGCAGGAGCATTTACGAGCATGGCCTGCGTGTTCAGGATGTTTACCTCCCCACTGGCGCAAGTGTTCCCACCTCAATCTTTAAACTCGAACGTAAACTCTGTGGGATCACTTGTGTCTTTCAGTTCTGGCGGTTGGCAACCGTGGTTTACTATAGCAAAACAATAAAGAGACATTTACACAATTAGCAGCCCCCCACTGGCGCAAGTGTTCCCACCACAATCTTTAAACCCGAACGTAAACTCTGTGGGATCACTTGTGTCTTCCAGTTCTGGCGGTATATAACCACAGTTTACTCCGGCGAAATAATAAGGTAGCACTTACAGTAATGACTCGTCCTAAAAAACTGCCACCTGATCACCATTACTTCATAATCGTCACATAACCTGTAACAGGGTCTCTACCGCTACCAATTTCAATGATATAATAATAGGTATCAAAGGGTAGTGGCTTGCCTTTAAGGGTGCCATCCCATTTGATGTCATATCCAGTTGAACTGAATACCAGTTTACCGGCTCTGGTAAATACCTGTACACGGCAATCGGGATAATCATTTAAAAAATCGATCCTCCATTGATCATTTGATACCATCCCCGTTCGGCGAAAAAGTATTGG
>JADKAM010000009.1 GCA_016715365.1 Chitinophagaceae bacterium | reverse complement strand
TGCCATTGTTTATGAATACTTTTTCATTAACCTTGCATCTATTCGATTTGTGGTTTGATGATCGGATTACAGCTCCGAGATTATCTTACATCTCTGCTTTGGTTCTCCCCAGCTTGGTTTGCAGTCTGCCCAGCATTTCATCCTGCTTGCCTTCTGCAAGTAATAGATCACTGTCTGTAAGCATACCAAATTTTTGTTTCAGTTTTCCTTTAATTTCTTTCCAGTTTCCTTTTAATTCTGTTAGATTATCCATGAATATGAGATTTTAAATTTTGTTGAAAGATTACTACACAAAGGTGAGTTTTCTTAAAGTTTTAACCGTTACACAATCATCGGAATTAGTTATATCATTCACACATTTTATCTTATTGGTAACAGCATATGATACACATCTAATAAAGGATGATGAACATCATGGATTGCTATGCTTCGTAACTATAAATTTGTATCTTACCTGTATATTATGCCGTATGACAAAATCAATTTTCTTCTTAAGTTTATTTTTACTTTTCATTTCCTGTAAAAGCAAACAGGAAAAACTGCAACCGGTTAAAGAAAAGATAACCGAATCTGTTTATGCTTCCGGAATTATTAAAAGCAAAAATCAATACCAGGTCTTTTCATCTTTGAACGGGCTTGTATCTGTGATACATGTGGCTGAAGGAGATGTAGTAAAAAAGGCGATCCCGTCATCAGCCTTACCAATACAACTGCACAATTAAATACTGAGAATGCAGCCATCTCCGCTGATTATACTTCGGTGGCTGCCAATGCCGAAAAAATAAATGAACTGCAGATATCGATCAATCTTGCAAAAGAGAAAATGGATAACGATGCTTTGTTACTGCAGCGGCAAAAAAATCTTTGGGCCGAGCAGATCGGAACCCGCAATGAACTGGACCAGCGTGAGCTGGCTTATAAAAGTTCTGCAAATGCTTACCAGGCTGCAAAATTGCGCTATGCCGAACTGCAAAAGCAAATCAGCTTCCAGGCAAAACAATCACAAAAAAGTTTGCAAATATCAAAAGTGATTGCCGGCGATTACATCATAAAAAGTGAGTACAACGGAAAAATATACAGTTTGTTAAGAGAAAAAGGCGAAATGGTTAGTGTGCAAAGCCCGGTTGCTATTATCGGAGATGCTGCCAGTTTTTATTTGGAATTACAGGTTGATGAATATGATATTGCCAGGATACTGCCCGGGCAGAAAATTCTGTTAAGTCTGGACAGTTATAAAGGGCAGGTATTTTAGGCAACAGTCAGAAAAATAAACCCGATCATGAATGAGCGATCTAAAACCTTTACAGTAGAAGCTGATTTTACAAAACAGCCACCGGCTTTGTATCCTAACTTAACCTGCGAAGCGAATATTGTTATACAGCAAAAAGAAACGGCTTTAACCATTCCGAGAAATTATTTACTGGCTGGTAATCAGGTAATGCTCGAAAATAAAGAACTTAGAAAAGTTATTGTTGGTTTAAAAGATTATGAAAAAGTAGAAATATTAGGAGGGTTAACTGAACAGGATGTTATTCTTAAACCGGCACAATGAACTACAAATTACTCATCAGCATAGCTAAATCTCTTTTGCTGGCCAGGTGGAAGCAAACCAGTTTGCCGCCATAGGCGTTACTTTCAGCATTTCGATGTTTATTACCCTGTTGAGTTTTATGACGGGTTTAAATGATCTGCTGGATGGATTGATTCTGAACCGGACTCCCCACATAAGATTGTACAACGAAATAAAACCCAATAAAGACCAGCCGGTTAATACAACTACTGCGTTTAAAGATCACTATAATTTTATCCGCTCACTTAAATCCGGCGGCAGCCGCCAGGAAATTTATAACAGTGCAGCAGTTTTACAGGCTTTAAAAAATGATCCCAGGATATTGGGTTATGCTCCTAAAATATTTGCACCCGTATTTTTTAATGATGGCAGTATCAGTATTGCCGGGGTAATAAACGGGATAGAAGTGGAGGCTGAAAGCAACTATTTTCATTTCAATGATTATATAATTGAAGGCGTTGCTGCAGATTTGAAAAAAGTGTCAAACAGTATCATATTGGGTAAGGGCCTGGCTGTAAACCTGCTGGCTGATGTGGGCGATATTGTGCAGGTTACCACTTCGCAGGGAGAACAGTTTCCGTTAAAAGTTGTTGGGGTATTTCAAACAGGTATCCAGGATTTTGATAAAACACAATCTTATGCATCCATTGTTTCTGTACAAAAAATTTTAGGTAAAGCAGGTACATATATAACCGATATACAGGTAAAATTGAAAGATGTTAAAACCGCACCGGCTGTGGCTGTTGTGTATGCTGATCTGTTTCAACTGGATGCACTGGATATACAAACTGCCAATTCGCAATTTGAAACCGGTAGTTTTATAAGAACACTTATTTCTTACGCAGTTGGCATTACTTTATTGATTGTAGCAGGCTTTGGCATTTACAATATTTTAAACATGATGATCTTTGAAAAAATGGATTCTATTGCCATATTAAAAGCTACGGGGTTTTCTGGCAGGGATGTAAAACGCATTTTCCTGCTCATCGCTTTAAGCATCGGTTTTTTTGGCGGCATGATCGGGTTGCTGGCAGGCCTTGGCTTATCGGCTCTTATTGATCAGATACCATTTACAACGGCGTCATTACCTACGGTTAAAACGTATCCCATTCACTATAACCCGTTATTTTATGTGATAGGAGCTGCTTTTTCATTAATAACTACTTACCTGGCAGGTTGGTTCCCATCAAGAAAAGCCAGTAAAATAGATCCTGTAATCATTATAAGAGGAAAATAGTATGAGTGAAAAAATACTGGAAGCCATTAACATTTATAAAGAGTTTCACGACCCGGTAACGGTGCCTGTATTGCAGGATATCAGCTTTTCTATAAACAAAAGTGAGTTTGTTGCTGTTACCGGTAAATCGGGTTGTGGTAAATCAACCCTGTTGTATATTTTGAGTACGATGGATACAGACTACAAAGGAGCATTGTTTATTGACAATGAACCCATGAAAAATAAAAAGGAAGCCCAGCTGGCAGCCATCAGAAACCAGAAGATCGGTTTTGTTTTTCAATTTCATTATTTACTGAATGAATTTACTGTTTTGCAAAATGTAATGTTGCCAGGGCTGAAATTAAATAAATATTCAGCAAAGGAAGTGGAGCACAGGGCAATGGAAAAACTAACCATGCTGGGTATAGAAAAACTGGCGCTGAAGAATGCAAACCGGGTATCTGGTGGTGAAAAGCAGCGGGTGGCCATTGCCCGTGCTTTAATTAACGACCCGGTTATTATTATGGGGGATGAGCCAACAGGCAACCTGGATAAAAAAAACAGCGAAATTGTGTTTGATATTTTCAAACAGCTTGCTCTGGAGTTTAAACAAACTTTATTGATAGTAACCCATGATGAAGGGTTTGCCAAAAAAACAAACCGCATCATTGAAATGGAAGACGGCAGAATTAATTAATTGTATCTACCCCCCTCCCCCTTTCCTCTCCCCCCCCCCTCCTCCTCCTCTCCTTCCCCCCGCTCTAGTGTTCGCCTGATGTTTCATCAAATTCTTTTTGTGTCTGTTTTGAGACTTGTTTTGAAAATTTTCGGGATCTATATTTCCCTCTTTTACTTTTAGTATATTGTCTCCCGGGTGGATAGGCAAGGGTGACGCTTAGGTTCTTAATGCTTTTTGTTTTTGAATTATCGATTTTGCCTGTCATAAAAATTTAATTTTATGCCCTTGGTCTATACTGTTTTCATTCAGGTTTACATCTTTGTTACCTTTTGTCTTCGGTTTTGTTCTTCAGTGCATTTTTCTTTTGCCTGCTTTTAGTCAGCCTTTTTTTTGCTTCCGCTTCTTTCTGTTTTTTAAAATAGCCTCTTAATAAAAAACTATTTTTAACTGCATCCATATTATCACTCAAACCTTTTGTGCCCGACTGCAGGTTACTCATGGTAGAATCGAGCTTGCTTGATAATGCACCATCGTTAAGATTGGTTGTGAATCTGGCAAATTGATCGGTGCTGGTTTGCAGGTTGGTGAGTGTCCCCTTCAGGCTGTTTGAAAATCCATCATCTGATATTAATTTTGACAGCGCACCATTTCCATTATTGATCTTATAACTAACCTCGGCCAGCTGACCGGTAATGATACCAGCATTGTCAACACTTGTTTTTAAGCTGTTCATTATATCGGCCATTTCAACAGCGTTTTTTGAAGCAATGAGCGCATTGTTGCCAACTGTTTCTGCATTGCCATTACCCGGCGTGATGGTAAGTACCTTGTCGCCCATCAATCCATCAGATCCGATGCTGGCAACTGCATCCTTTTTAATAAATTTCTGTACATCTTTTTTAATGACCAGGTCAACCAATACAGAAGTATCTGTTATTAATTCTATTCCGTGAACGGTGCCGATATTGATACCTGAAAAGCGGACATTGTTACCTTCCTTTAAACCACTCACTGTTTTAAACTGCGCTTTTAAATGAAAGGTATTTCCAAACAGATTTTTTTGCTTTCCTACAAAATAGATGGTGCCAATAAACAGCACGAGCCCGATTATTACAAACATGCCCAGTTTCCAGGTAAAGCCAGATTCTTTTTTCATAATATTTTATTAATGATTAAATGAAGAATGAGCGAACCCATTCATCATCACTTTTTTCCAATGCTTCGTAAGTACCTTCTGCATCAATAACGCCATCTTTTAAAATCACCAGCCTGTCGCCGGTTAATTTAGCACAGGCCATATCATGTGTAATGATGATAGATGTTGTTTTATTTTTTTTCTGAATAGCCAGTATCAGTCCACTGATTTCCCTGGAGGTAATGGTATCCAGCCCTGTTGTTGGTTCATCATACAAAATGATCTCAGGTTTTAAATAAGCGTACGGGCAAGCCCAATGCGCTTGCGCATACCGCCTGATAACTCTGCAGGCATTTTATCAACAGCATCTGCCAAACCAACATTGTCCAAAGCTGCTATAACGGCTGCTTCAACTTCTTCAGCCGATAATTTTTTTGAATGACGTTTTAATGGAAATGCAAGATTTTCTCTTACCGTCATCGAATCATACAATGCCGAATTCTGAAAAAGAAAACCGATCCTTACCCTTATCGCATTCAGTTGGTTATTATCCAGTGTATTAATATCGGTGCCAAATACTTTTATTTCACCTTTATCTGCAGCAACCAAACCAACCAGGCATTTTATCAATATTGATTTGCCCGAACCCGACTTACCCAATACCACCAGGTTTTCGCTTTTGTTAACAGACAGGTCAACACCTTTTAAGACATCATTATCTTTTCCAAAAGATTTGTACAATCCTTTAATTTCAATGACAGGCTCGTTTGTATCAACAGCTACCGGTTCTTTTATATTTGTTTCTTCGTGTATCATGTTGTTTAGAAAAAAAGATCTGTTATCTGCACAGCCAGCATATCAATAATAAAAATGGTAAGTGATGCTGCTACCACTGCAGCATTCGCAGCTTTACCAACACTTTCTGTACCGTTGGCTGCTGTATATCCTTTGTAACAGCCGATTAAACCAATAAAAAATCCAAAGAAAAAAGTTTTAATGGTTGCAGGCACAATGTCTAAAAAATCAAGCGAATCAAGCACCTGCTGAAAGTAACGGAACATGTTTAGATCGCTGTGAATATTTACACCCACATATCCGCCATAAATACCAACAGCATCTGCAAATACAACCAATACCGGTATCATTAATGTGGTAGCCAGCACTCTTGTAACAACCAGGTATTTGTAGGGATTAATGGCAGATACTTCCATAGCATCAATCTGCTCGGTAACTTTCATCGAGCCCAGTTCGGCACCAATGCCCGAAGCAATTTTTCCTGCACAGATCAAAGCAGTGATAACCGGTGCAATTTCTCTTATTAAGGATAGTGCAACCATACCGGGTAACCAGGATTCGGCACCAAACTCTGCAAGGGTAGGGCGTGACTGCAGCGTTAGTACCAGTCCCATGATGAAACCGGTGATAGCAACAAGCGGCAAAGATTTATAACCGATAATATAGCATTGCCTCAGAAATTCTTTTATTTCAAAAGGAGGCCTGAGTACTTCTTTAAAGAACCGGCCGGTAAATAAGGTAACATTACCTGCATCAATAAAAATATTTTTTAGAGCGATGAACAAATTTGTATAAGATTTTGAATTTTTTAAATCAGTTTTATTTTGTGAACCGGTAATAAAACCAGGCTACCCAACGCCGTGGGAAAAAACGTACTACTCCGGATAATGTTTTTGCCAGCCCTCCGGGAACAATGATCATTTTTCCCCGCAGTGTTTTTTTTACAGCAACTTCTCCCACTTTTTTTACAGGCACTGCCATTTTCATGCCCAGGTTGCCCAGTTTTTCCTTTGTGTATTTTTCAATGGAAGGTTTTGTAAAAACTGGGCCGGGACAAAGGCAACTCACACTTATATTTTTATCTTTTAACTGATAGCGCAACGAATAACTAAATGATACAACAGCCGATTTGGTGGCTGCATATAAATTCTTGATAGGTATTGGAGCGAAACCGGCCATGCTGGCAACATTCAGAATATAAGAAGGTGTATTTTTTTCCAGTAAAGGCAGCAGGGTTAATGTAAGTGCCATCACCGACTCCAGGTTAAGCCTTACCATATACCGGAGTGAGTCTAACGGATAAGATAAATAATCACGTTCACCACCCAGGCCTGCAACATTGCAAAGCATTTTTAAATTTATTTTTCTCTCTGTACACCAGGCTGCTTTTTAGGTAGCCGCATTTTCAAAGGCAAGATCTTTAAACAATATTTCTACATGCACGCCGTAGGCAGCTTCCAGTTTATTTTTGGCTGCTACCAGGCTGTCTTCATTTCTTGCAATTAAAATAAGATTGTAATTGCGTTTTGCCAATGCTTCTGCAATGGAATAACCAATTCCTTTGCTGCCGCCTGCAATTAATGCATAGGGTAACAGGTTATCCTGTTGTATGTTTAAAAAAAATCCTGGTAACGGTGCATGAAACACCCGGGCATTACTATGTGTAATACTGAAAAGCATTATAAAAAGTGATAAAAGAATTTTCATGCTACCGAATTAATCACCGGGTTTTAGCTGTATGATTCCAGAATGCATTGGTATTGCCGGTTAATACCGAATCCTTATCAGTTATCATAAGCGGTAGCTTATTATATTCCGGAGGAACGATACCATCGGGTGCAGTTTCTGACGGATTCTCTGGTGAAGCAACAGCATAACCAAAAAGAAGTATTACGGCCATAACCTGCAATGTATACACCAGGCTTAATTTTTTTAATTTTTTCATAGTGGTTTGTTTAAGCCGGATAATTTATAATTATCCGGTTGTGTGTATCGCATTAACAAAGCTGATATTATACACGCATACCTTTTATAGAATCAAGTAACCCAAACGCCTGCAGTAACCAGATAATAACAACTATTACCACCACTACATTCAGGATGTTTTTGATTTTACGATCCATTGGAATATATGTATTCACCAACCAGAGGATAACACCCACAACAACCAGTACAAGTAAAATGCTGAGTAAAGACATAGAATTATTTTTTTGTGATGACAGTTACAAAGGTGAGTCAGATTGTGCCCGTTACTGTTATACAACTTTTTTTAAAACTTATATTATTCACACTTATGACAAACTAAAACCCGGGGATTTATAAGGGGCGTGAATTATGTAAATGATTTCAAAGGTTGTGTAAGAGATAACCTGATGATGCAGATGACCTTTGCGAAATATAAATAACTCTTAAAATTTAAAATCAACTTTTATGAAAAAACGAAAATTATTATTCACAACTGCAATAGCCGTCTTATCGCTGACAGCTTTTTTAGGCAGTTGTAAAAAAGATGACTTTGTTCAGGTCGATGGGGTTTGCCCGTTGGTACTGTCAACAGATCCTGCTGCTGGTGCTACCAGTGTAGCACTCAACAAAGTGATAACCGTGACCTTTAACGAAATAATGAATCCTGCCACCATCACGCAGGCAACTTTTACCATAACTGGTGCAACGCCGGTTGTTGGAACAATTACTTACAGCGGTAACACAGCAACTTTTACACCTTCAACTCCCCTTACTGTTAACACCACTTATACAGGCAGGATAACTACTGCAGTTAAAGATGAAAACGGTAATGCTTTACAAACTGATTATGTATGGACATTCAGTACAGGTGCAACATTAGCACCGGTAGTAATTGCTACTGATCCGTTAAACAATGCAACAGGCGTTCCGCTTAACAAAACCATTACAGCAACTTTTAACATGCCGATGGATATGTTAACAATTAACGGAACAACATTTACTGTAAGGCAGGGAACAACTGCAGTAGCAGGTGTAGTTACTTATAATGGTACTACTGCCTACTTTACACCGGCACTTCCTTTAACATTGAATACTGTTTATACAGCTACCATTACTACCGGTGCAAAAAATACTGCCGGTACTCCATTAGCCGGTAATTATGTATGGACATTTACAACCGGTACCCTTACAGCTCCAACTGTAATTTCAACCGATCCCGTAAACAATGCAACAAGTGTAGTACTTAATAAAGTTATCAGCGCAACTTTTAGTGAGCCGATGAATCCTTTAACGCTTAATGCTACAAGCTTTACGTTAATGCAGGGTACAATCATTGTTCCCGGTACAGTTACTTACAGCGGCAGCACAGCGTTTTTTACACCAACTATCAGTCTTTTGCCTGGTACCCTATATACTGCTACCATAACAACCGGTGCAAGAAATGTGGCAGGAACGCAACTGGCCAATAATTATGTGTGGACATTTACAACCGGTACAGCAGTTGCTCCGGCAGTAATTTCAACCGACCCGGTAAACAATGCAACAGGAGTTACACTTAACAAAACCGTTACTGCAACTTTTAATATGGTAATGGATCCGTTAACGGTCAATGCAACAACATTTACAGTTAAGCAGGGAGCAACTACCGTTTTGGGTACAGTTACTTACAGTGGTTCAACTGCAAGTTTTAACAGTACACTGCCGTTTACTGCAAACACTGTTTACACTGCAACCATAACAACAGGCGCTAAAAATGTTGCCGGTACTCCATTGGCAAATAATTACGTGTGGACTTTTACAACCGGAACCAGCGTAGCACCAACGGTTATTTTAACCGATCCCGCCAGCAATGCTGTTAATGTAACGCTCAGTAAAATAATCACGGCTACTTTCAGTATGCCTATGGATCCGCTGACGATCAACTTTACAACCTTCAGTCTAAATAATGGAGTAATACCCGTTGCAGGCGTTGTTACTTATACAGGTTCAACAGCATCTTTTACACCTGCTGTTGCGCTTTTGATCAATACCACTTATACAGCTACTATAACTACCGGTGCAAGAAATGTTGCAGGTACACCACTAGCAGCAAATTATGTGTGGAGCTTTACAACCGGTACAACACCGGTACAAGGCCCGGTTATTCTTAATACTGCAGCCCGTTTTGGAATTTTATCAGGAGTAGGCGTCAGCAACCAGGCTGGTCCCAGTGTAATTAATGACCTGGATGTTGGTATCTATCCCGGCGTTCGTTCTTCAGTTACCGGATTTCCTCCGGCCACCATTGTGAACGGAGCCATTTATGCATCTGATGATATTGCACCTCCGGGTGTACCGGCTATGCTATTGCAGGCCAAGACCGATCTTACCAATGCATATCTTGCTGCAGAAGCTGCAGTATCTCCTGCACCGCAGACTGTATCAGGCGACCAGGGTGGCTTAACATTAGCTCCCGGAATTTACAAATCAACTTCTACACTTTCTATAGCAAACGGCAATCTCACGCTGGATGCTCAGGGTAATTCGAATGCAATCTGGATATTCCAGATCGCATCCGGTTTTACCACGGTAGGTGGAGCAGGCGGAAGTGTCATACTAACAGGTGGTGCACAGGCAAAAAATATTTACTGGCAAACCGGTAGCTCTGCTACCATTGGAGATTATACTTCATTCCAGGGAAATATACTGGCACTAACATCAATCACCATGAATTCACACGCAACAGCAGTTGGCCGTATGCTTGCCCGCAACGGAGCAATTGTTATGACCAGCACAAACATCATCATTAAGCCTTAAAAAAAACAATTATGAAATTTAGAAATAAAATTAAAAATGTACCACGCAATGCGGGGAGCATTAAAAGCCTGCTGATAAAAACACTGATGGTAAGTGCTTTTATAATCACGGGTATTCAAACAAACGCACAAACACAACAGTATTCAGATCCATCATGGTATTTTGGTGTGGTGGGTGCTGCCAACGTTAATTTTTTTGACGGAAGCACCAGGCAACTGAATGCCGAATTCACTTCACCGGCAACCTTTCATAAAGGAAGAGGCGTTGGAGTTTATGCCGGCGGATTAATTCAATATCGCCCGGCCAAATCGGTTTTAGGGTTTATGTTACAGGGCGGGTATGACAGCCGCAGGGGAAAATTTGAACAGCAAACAACTGCCTGCAATTGCCCGGCAGATCTGTCAACAAACCTTAGCTATGTTACCTTAGAACCAAGCTTATTACTGGCTCCGTTTAAAAATGGTTTTTATATTTATGCAGGCCCACGTATGGCTTTCACAACAGAAAAATCATTCACATACAAACAGGGTATTAATCCTGCTTTTCCAAACCAGGCTCCAAATCCTGATGTAGAAGGTGAGATAAACAATACACAAATTACCCGTATCTCTGGCCAGGTAGGAATGGGCTATGATATTATGATGGGATCATCAACCAGCAAATCTAAATTTGTTGTTTCTCCTTTCGTTTCTTACCATCCTTATTTTGGTCAAAACCCACGTACTGTTGAAACCTGGAACCTGACAACCATCAGAGCCGGTATTGCTTTAAAAGTAGGAACAGGCCGTAAATTGCCTGTACCTCCACCACCACCAATGCCGGTTGTGCTTGACAGAGATGGAGATGGTGTTTTGGATGCTGCCGACAGATGTCCTGATATTGCCGGTTCTGCATCATTACAAGGCTGCCCCGACAGAGATGGAGATGGCATTGCTGATATAGATGATAAATGCCCTGATGTATTTGGTTTGGCCCGTTACCAGGGTTGCCCTATACCGGATACAGATAATGATGGTATCAATGATGAACTGGATAAATGCCCAACTGTTGCCGGCATTGCCCGTTACCAGGGATGTCCGATTCCGGATACTGATGGTGATGGTGTAAATGATGAAGAGGACAAATGTATCAACGATAAAGGACCGGCTTCTAACTTTGGTTGCCCGGTTATCAGTGAAGAGATCATCAAGCGTATTAAAATAGCTGCTCAGAATATTTTCTTCGAAACAGCCAAATCAAATTTGCTGGCCAGGTCTTTTCCAAAATTAAATGATGTGGTTTCTATCTTAAAAGATAATGCTTCTTTTAAATTACAGATTGATGGACATACCGATTTTGTTGGTAAAGATGAATACAACCAGACTTTATCAGAACAAAGAGCTGCTTCGGTAAGAGCTTACCTGATAAGCCAGGGTATTGCTGAAAGCCGTATTTCTTCTGCAGGATATGGAGAGAGCAGGCCGGTAGCAGATAATAATACTACAGCGGGTAAAGCACTGAACAGAAGAGTGGAAATGACATTGAGGAATTATTGATCGATTGTAAAATTACCCGTTTTAAAAAAAGAGCCTCCGGTTTTCCGGAGGTTCTTTTTTTAAAACGGGTAATCAGGGGGATATTTTATTGGGCACGCCGCTACACCGGATTTATAACGATTAGCCATTCAAATTATACTGTCAGCCTGAGATTCTCGAAGGCGGGTTCACAAATTAGAGAGGTTCTTCTCCCAGTGGCACCGGTTTCAACAACACTTCGACAAGCTCAGTACAACCTGACAGCTTTTATCAGGATAGATTAAATGTGTGATTGGTATTCGATGTTTAATTCTCCAACATCATTTCTTCTTTTAGCCTGGGTTAAAAACAACATGCACCCGCTGGCTGAGCAGTTCTATATTACCGATGGAAGAGGTGCTGCTGCTGAGTTGCTCCATTTCTTTAAAAACGGGTTCCAGCACAGATATGCCGAGGATGGAAAAAGCAGATTTTATTTTATGGGATATATCGCCAATGACCGGATAGTTGTTTTCTCTGATGGCATTATTCAAATAATTCAATTCTTTCTTCGTCTCATTAAAAAAAACAGTAACAATATTATTTACGGTTTCTTTGTTTCCATGGGTTGCACCCATCAGATAATCCAGGTTACATACTTTATCAGAAGCGACCGAAACTGTTTGTATATTTATAATAGCTGGTTTTGTGAAAACAACTTTACCGGTAAGTTTGTAAATAGTATTAAAAAGATCGGCAGTATTAATTGGTTTTGATACATAACCATTCATACCCAGTTGCAAACATTTTTTCTTTTCGCCGGGCCTTGCATTGGCTGTAAGGGCAATGATGGGAATCGTATTTTTTAATTTATTGGATGATTGCGGTTGCTTCGTATCCGTTCATAACAGGCATTTCCATATCCATCAGCACCACATCATAATTATCCGTTTCTATTTTTTCAACAGCTTCCAGGCCATTTACCGCCACTTGTATTGAAATGCCAAGCTGTGCAAACAAAACAGTCATCAGTTTCCCGTTCAGCAGGTTATCTTCGGCCAGCAGTATGTTTAACGGGCCTGGCTTTTTTAAAGCCGGTTCACTTTCTGATTTTAATGCTGAAGCTATCATGCTGATAATTTTTGTCTTTTGGTACCTGTCTTTATGCAAAGCTTTGCTATCTGTAAAATAGTTTCCAGTTCAAAAGGTTTAATTATGTAATCATCTGCACCCGATTCAAGGGCATCTGATCTGTTTATTTTTTCACTCATGGTTGTACAGAAGATAAAAGGTATTTTGGTAATGCTCAGGTTGTCGATAAGCGTTTTCAAAACTTTATAGCCATCAATGCCGGGCCGGGGCATATCACAAATGATGAGGTCGGGCATGTGTTCCAATGCTAGCTCAATTCCCTTTTCTCCATTGTTTGTTGAATACACATGGTAACCTTCCAGCTCCAGATATTCGGCCAGGTTTTCAAGAATATCAATATTGTCTTCAATGAGCAAAATTGATTTCATGTTCGTTTTTTAAACAGTTGATGAGCGGGGCTAATGAGTAAGTAAGGTAGATTTCCTTTAACAGTAAAGCATTACAGAATTAGGTAAATTAGTTGCATTATTCACACAGGGTCTTTTACTATGGTAGTTGTAAAACAAAGCCTGTTTTTAAAAATGGATTCGGAATATTTGCCTGTAAGGCGGTAAGACGGGAAGTGTTTAAATTCAGCTGCCCTATCTTCAGGTCTTCCGGGTAATCCCTTTATTAGTGCTGTTTAAACTTAGCTGGCCTTTTTAAATATTTTGTAGAGTGTTTGTTGTATAACAGCTTTGAATTGCTTAAAGTCGCCCGTTTTGCGTATGTAATCCATTGCTCCCATTCCCGCCAGTGTGCTTTTAAGGATGTCTTCCAGGTCAGTACCCCTTGTAAAAGATGCAGTAAGCATTACTACATTTAATGTCTTTAATTTATCGTTGTCTTTTATTTCGGCCAGGCACTCAAACCCTGTTTTAAGCGGCATACTCAAATCCAGGAAAACCACATCGGGAAGCGGTCCTGCTGTGGTATGCAGGTATTTCATCAGCAATTCTCCGTTTTTTATAATCGTGTGATTGATGCGTATGGGTATTTCACTTAGTACTTTTTCAAAAAAGATACGGTCGTCGAGGTCATCTTCTGCATAGAGTATATTGAGCGGCGTAGTTGTATATTGATTAATTTTCATTAGCATGAATGGGCGGCAATGGATTTTCATCGGTCTCAGGTCATTTGCACGTAAACGGATAACACAAAAATGAGTCCATTTGGCCAATTAATGCTTGTATAAATCTGAAAATGAGTTGCAGAATTCACACTTGTGGGTTTGGAGTTGGGAGAAGTGTTGGAAATTAAAAGTTACAAATCAAAAAAGATTTCTTACTGCATAATTCATTTCGGGCGGTTTCTGAAAAGGGAGGGCAACAGGCTGTAAAAGTCAGAAGTAATTCAGTCAGCCGGAATATAAATATCAAAGGTGGCACCTTTATTTAATTCGCTGGTTGCCGTAATAATTCCTTTGTGGTTTTCTACTATTTTTTTACAATGGCAAGTCAATACCTGTGCCGGCATATACTTCTTTACTGTGCAGCTTTTGAAACACACCAAAAATACGTTCATTAAAATGTGGCTCAAAGCCAATGCCGTTGTCTTTACAGTGATATGGCAATATTTTTTTTCAGGAGAAAATACTGGTTGTCAGGGTCACCGCCATTTACAATGCTGCTGTTACGATAATGTGCGCCGGTATATCCGGATTTGAAAATTTGAGTGCGTTGCTGATGAGGTTGTACATAAGCTGGCGAAACTGAAAGGGTATGATATTGGCGGGACATATCTCTGTGACTTCAATAGATGCATGTTTTTCCTGCATGGTATCTCTCAGTTCATTTTTTACTTCTTCTATAATCAGGTTCAGATCAGTTTTTTCAAACTGGTGATCGGTGGTATTGATACGGGAGAAGGCAAGCAGGTCATCAATCAGCTGCTGCATTCTTCCGGCTGCCAGTTGCATACGCTGAAAATTATATTTCCCTTTTTCCGACAGATTTTTATTTTCATTTTCCAGGATGATCGTTACAACGGTTTGTATTTTACGCAGCGGTTCTTGCAGATCGTGGCTTGAGATATAAGCGAATGCCAGCAACTCTTTATTGGCAATGATGAGGTCTGCTGCCCGTTTTTCTTTTTCTTCGTTTTGAAAAGCCAGTTCTTTATTGGCAATAATGAGTTCAGCTGCCCGTTTTTCTTTTTCTTCGTTTTGAAAAGCCAGTTCTTTATTGGCAATAATGAGTTCAGCCGCCCGTTTTTCTTTTTCTTCATTTTGAAAAGCCAGTTCTTTATTGGCAATGATCAGCTCTGCTGCCCGCTTTTCTTTTTCTTCATTCTGAAAAGCCAGTTCTGTATTGGCGATGATCAGCTCTGCTGCCCGTTTTTCCTTTTCATCGTTTTGAAAAGCCAGTTCTGTATTGGCAATGATCAGTTCTGCTGCCCGCTTTTCTTTTTCTTCATTCTGAAAGATCAGTTCTTTGTTGGCAATGCTTAATTCTGCTGCCCGTTTTTCTTTTTCTTCATTCTGAAAGATCAGTTCTTTGTTGGCAATGCTTAATTCGGCTGCCCGCTTTTCTTTTTCTTCATTTTGAAAAAGAAGCTTCCGGTTTGCAATACTTAATTTATCTTCTGCTGATTCTATTGTGTTATCCATTGTTGTTGAATGATTGGTTATACGGGCTGACTGTTTTCTACTGTAAGTACAAAATGATCTTTGGCCGGTGGTGTTACATCCTGTTCAGTTATAAGCATAAGTGCATACTGTATTATTTTTTTAAACTGGGCAAATGCAGACGGCTTTCTTATAAAATATTGTGCACCGTTTTGAAAAAGCAGGTTAATAACCTCCTGTTCGTAGGAAGTGGATAATATAATAACCGGAAGCTGGTTTAATTTTTTATTGCCTTTTATTTCGGCCAAACATTCAAACCCATTCTTACGGGGCATATTCAGGTCAAGAAAAAGAATATGCGGAAGTTTACCGGTTTCTTCGTTCAGTAACTGCATCAGTTTTTCTCCATCATGAACGGCTGTAAGCCTTGTTGATATTGGTAATTCAGCCAGTGCTTCCTCAAAGAAAGCACAAGCATCGGTGTCATCATCTGCCAGCAGTATTTCCAGGTGTTTTACGGTCATGCGTTTAAAACGTATTTTAATTTGGCTTTTGAAGGAATATTTTCAGCCGTCATGGGTAGTGCATATTTTATTACCTGTACCAGTTGTTCAAAATTCGAAGGCTTACGGATATAGACATCGGCACCGGTTTTGAATAATACATTAATGTTGTCGTAAGCGCTGGATGTGGAAAATATAACTACCGGCAGGTTCTTCAGTTTTTTATGTTGTTTTATTTCAGTTAAACATTCAAACCCGTTTTTGCGTGGCATGTTCAGGTCCAGAAAAAGTACATCAGGCAACCTGCCTGTTTCATTGGTGAGCAACTGCATCAGCTGGTCACCGTCGTGCACGGCCGAAAAGTTGGTGGCTGGAATTAATGTGTTTATTGCTTCTTTAAAAAAAAGGCAATCGTCAGCATCATCATCAGCCAACAGTATATTCAGCTCAGTTATTTTCATGCGTTTAGTATGTATTTTAATTTACCGTTCGAAAATATATTTTCGGCAGCCATAGGCAATACATGGTGAATGACCTGTACCAGTTGTGCAAAGTTGCTGGGTTTACGGATGTACACATCGGCACCGGTATTAAACAGCACATTTATTTTATCTTTTGAACCCGATGTTGAATACATTACCACCGGCAGGTCTTTCAGGCTTTCATGGGCTTTAATTTCTGATAAACATTCAAAGCCGTTTTTCCGGGGCATATTAATATCTAAAAAAAGTACATGAGGAAGCCGTTCAATATTCTCCAAAAGGTATTCCATCAGCTCATCACCATTGTTTACAATAGTAAGTCTGTTGCTTTGCGGCAAAGAGTCCAATGCCTCCTTAAAAAAATGACAATCATCAATATCATCATCGGCCAGCAGTATATTCAGTTCTTTCGGATTCATGTTCATGTGTTATATACCAGACTTAGCTGCCAGGTTTGTTAGTGCCTGTTTAATAATTTGTTTCAGCTCATCAAATGCTACCGGCTTGCGTATATAATCAGTTGCTCCCATTCTTATCAGGGTCTTTCTCGAGTTATCCTCCAGGTCTAAACCTCTGGTGAACGAAGTGGTAAGCATGATTACGGTAATGCCTTTCAGTTTTTCATTTTCCTTTATTTCGGATAAACATTCAAAGCCGGTTTTGCGTGGCATGCTGAGGTCTAAAAACAGTATATCAGGAAGCGGGCCGGTATGTGTTGTAAGGTGTTCCATCAACTGCTCGCCGTTGTTAACGGTAATGAGTTGCGATGCCATGGGGATTTCCTTTAATGCCTTATCAAAGAAAAACCGGTCGTCCATATCATCATCTGCGAGCAATATATTAATCGTGGCTACCTGTTGATTTGCTTCCATGTGCAATTACTGAAAAACCTGCTGCAGATTATTTCCTCAGCTTAGTGATTAAAAGAATTTTCTGAATTAGTATTAAGCAAAGGTGTATACAGATGCGGCTATACTTGTTGCATAACTTTGGCTAATAGTTGTATAATTCACACAGTTGAGTGTTGAGTCGGGAGATAGGAGTCGGGAGTCGGGAGTCAGGAGTCAGGAGTCGGGAGATAGGAGTCAGGATCAGTCTTTTAATTGCAGGGAGACATTATTTAGCAGTAACCAATCCCGACTTAAGAATCCTGACGCCCGGCTCATGCCTACATCCGCTCCATGTACCAGTTCAATTCTTTTTCCATTTTTTGATAGCTGAATATAGCAGTGATTATTTTTTGCAGCCGCAGAAAAGCGGTTTCGCTTTTTACCACATAATCAAATGCCCGGTGATGCATACATTCGATGGCTACTTCAATTTTATCCTGCGATGAGAGCATGATAACCGGAATGTCAGAATCGATAGCTTTTATCTTATCCAGTGTAGCTATACCATTCATGGCATTTTTATCAATACCATCCAGGTGAAAATCTAAAATGATCACATCGGGTTCTTTGCCAAATGCTGCAGGCAAAGTTCGCCGGTTGCAAATGTATCAATCACAAAATCGCCATGCTTTAAAAATTCAATCTCCAGTAATTTTAAAAACAAGGCATCATCATCCACTAAAAAGATCTTTATTTTATTTTCTGCTGTCATAACCTGGTATTTTTAAGTGTGTTGTATTCCTCTTTCAGTTCGGCACAGGCTTCGTTACAAACATGCTGTAGTTGCAATGCCAGTTCCTGTATATTTTTCAGTTCATTTTTTGTGCCCTTGTATTCCTGAATGGTCTTGGCCATCAGTTCAAAATCTTTACCAATACCCATGATAGAAAAGGAGGGTAGCATTTTATGTGCTGCTGCGTGTAATCCATCCCAGTCATTTTGCTGCAGGCTTTTTGTAATGGCATTCATTAAAACCGGGGTTTGCGCCAGGTACATTTCAATCATTTCCATCATCAGCTTGGTATCAAATTTGGTAATACCGGTTAAATAGGTAAGATCAGTGTATTTTATTTTTTTGGATACTGTAGTTATATCAAAATCAGAAAGGGCAGTCTTTTCCTGAACAGGCTTTTTTACCAGCCCTGCAATTTTGCTGTACAAAATTCTTTCGTCAACCGGTTTGGCTATATAATCATTCATGCCAACGGCTTTACATTTCTCCAGGTCAACCGTGGTTACATCGGCCGTTAAAGCAATGATGGGTATAATTGAATGCATCTTGTTGCGGATGTATTCCGTTGCTTCAAAGCCGTTCATTTCAGGCATCTGCAGGTCCATCAAAATAATATCGTAGTTTTTTTCCTGCAGTTTTTCAATGGCTATTTTACCATTGGCGGCAATATCCCTTTCAAATCCAAAATCATCCAGCAGGGTTTTCATCAGTAACTGGTTCAGTGCAATATCTTCTACTACCAATACTTTTATATTTTTATTTTCAGCATCGGGTTCGGACATTTCATTTTCAGTTTCAGCTTTTGCATCTGTTTTTTTAAAGCTTAATGTAAAACTAAAAACAGAGCCTTCATTAACTTTGCTTTGTACGCTGATCTGTCCGCCCTGCGATTCTACCAACTGTTTAACAATGGCCAACCCCAGGCCGGTGCCGCCATACAGCCTGCTTGTATCGCTGGATGCCTGGTGAAAATTTTCAAATATTTTTTCAGTTTTACCGGCAGCAATACCGGTACCGGTATCGGCAACAGCAAATTCAATAGTTACATTTTCTTCATCTGCTGCAAGCAAATGCAGGCTTACGGTTATTTTTCCATTGGTTGTAAACTTTACTGCATTGCTTACTAAATTTAAAATGATCTGGTGCAGGCGCACGGGATCGCCCAGTAATACTTCCGGAATTGCAGCGTCATATACTTTAACCAGCTCCAGGTTTTTTTCCTGCACTTTGGTTTCAAACAAATGGATCATGGCTTCAATGGACGATGCCATTTTAAAAGGAATTTCTTCAAAGGTCATTTTGCCGGCATCAACTTTGGCCAGGTCGAGTATATCGTTTATTAAAACAATGAGCGAATTGCCGCTGAGTTTTATGGCTGTTAAATATTCTCTTTGTTTTGCAGTAAGATCTGTCTTTCAATACAACCTTTGTAAAGCCAATAATGGCATTCATGGGCGTGCGTATCTCGTGGCTCATATTACTTAAAAACTGCTGTTTGGCTTTTACGGCATCCTCGGCAAATACAATGGCCTGGTTAAGTTCTGCTGCAATTATTTTTCTTTGGTTACATCCCTTGCAACCAGCACTACACCCAATACTTTACCCTTACCATCTTTGTAAACCGATCCGTTTTAAAAACACGTCGGTCAGTTTACCTTCTACATGCCGCAGGGTAAGCGGGCGTTACTGCCGACCCTTTTGCAAATACATCTTTATATACTTCCGCTGCTTTTTTAGGGTCAGTAAAATAATCGAAGAAGTTGGAACCGGTCAATTTTTCACGGGCCACCCCGGTTATATCCACAGTTGCCTGGTTCATATCGGTTACCTTACCTTTTATATTGATGGTAACCAGCGGATCGAGGCTGGCTTCAATTAAACTGCGGGAATACTCAGTCAACAGTTTTTCTCTGGCTGATATCAGTTCCTGGTTTTTTTGCTCCAGTTCTTTGTTAACCTCCAGTAATTGTGCCGTTCTGTTTATAACGGCATTTTCCAAATGCTGCTGTTGGTTTTTCTGTTCCTGTATTTCGGTTTTTGAACCTACCCAACCTTTAATATTACCATCATAATCTCTTAATGCTATAGCACGGGTAAGGTGCCACAGGTAAACCCCATCTTTACGCAGTAACCTGTTTTCGGCCTCATAATTTTCTCCTGTTGTAACAGATTGCTGCCAGGTACTTTCATTGCTTATCCAGTCTTCCGGATGGATGCGCTTTTTCCAACCGCCGCCCGTTAATTCTTCGGCAGTTGCCCCCAGGTAATCCAGCATTGTTTTATTAAAATAAATTTTGTTGCCCTTTTCATCCGATGTCCATATTTTTTCCGGCATCAGTTCTGATATTACCCTGAATTTGTTTTCACTTTCTTCCATTTTTTTTATGGCAGTTACCTGTTCGGTTACATCACTTGCCATAATCATTACACCCGAAATGGTACCATCTTCTTCATGATAAGGCTGGTAAACAAAGTTGAAATAAGTGGTTATTTTTTCGCCATTTTTAGTTATGAAATACGCAGGTTCTTCGTTGCCATAATGCGTAACCCCGTTTTTATAAACATCCAGCATATATGCAGGAAATGGCTGGTCTTTCATTTCGGGTAAAATTTGCAGGAATGGTTTACCCATTGCTTCTTGTCAACATGCCGCACTAATACTGCCTTTTGCCAGTTCCAATACCATATCTTCTCCTTTTAAAATGCAAATAGGAAAATTTGCTTTTTCTACCAGGTTGCGAAAGCGCTTTCGCTTTGTTTTAATTTATTTGTTGCCCTTACCTGTTCGGTAACATCAAAAGCCATGCTTATAACGCCCGTTATTTCGCCTGATAAACCAAATTCGGGTTGGGGATAAACCTTTACAACAGAACGGGTACCATCCGGGCGCTCAATAATGATCTCGTCTCCGTTTATGGCACGGCCTTCTTTAAGTGCAATAGCCATGGGGCTTTTATCTGCAGGCATAAGTGTCCCATCCGGGCTTAATATTTTATAAGCACCACCCCAAAGATCTTTTCCAATTTCAGGCTTACGGCCCCAGAGTTTTACTGCAGCTTCGTTATAAAAAAGCAGGCGCCCCTGAGCATCGCAGCTATAAACAGCTGCCGGCAATTCTTTAACCAGGTGACTGAATCTTTCGCCGGTTTTTTTAATTATTTCCAGTGCATTTTTTCGTTCAGTAATATCTTCTATGGAAAGCAGTATCAGTTTTTCTTCTTTTCTTTCCCTGGTAATTTCAAGCGCATTCAGTAAAACGGTGCGTTTGCCAATAGATGAAAATTGATGGGTTACTTCAAAATCAGTGATGTGTTTTTGTGGTAAAATTTCTTCCAGCAAGGTCCGCAGTTCGGGTATATTCCATTGCCGGTTCCGGGTCGTAAATCATACGCCTTCGGTTTCGGTTTCGGTTACATTAAATGTTTTATAAAAGCCTTATTGGCGGTTTTTACACGCAGGTTTTTATCCAGCACCAGCAAGGGCTGATGAAGGTTGCCACAATCGATTCGGAATAATTTCTGGCATCAGTTACCTGTTCATTCAGGTTTATTAATTCATGGTTTAAAACCGTAAGTTCTTCGTTGGTGCTTTGTAATTCTTCTTTGCTGGTTTCCAGTTCTTCGTTCAGGCTCTGCAATTCTTCACTGCCACTAAGCAGTTCTTCATTGGCGCTTTGCAGTTCTTCGTTATTTGCTTCACGGTCTTCGGTAATGCTCCGCATATCTTCACGGGCCTGTGCCAGTTCCTGCTCTATCAGTTGTATGCGTATATCTTTTTCATCTTTTGTTGTTTTGGCCGAAACTTTTTTTCTATTAGATTTTGCGCCTGGTGTATCAGCCTCATTTAAATGCTGGTCATGAAAAAGTACCAGGTAATAGGGTTCCAAAGTATTGGGCAATGGAATGGCTTCAATGGAAATATTGCGCAGGTTACCATGCACACTCAATGGTATATTTTCTTTTATAGCCGCTGTCTTCTCTGTTTTTGCTTTATGCAGGATATTGCGCAACTCAAACCCCAAACCGCTTTTCGCCATCATCAGTAAATTATGGCTGGGTTTGCCGGGAGCCTGTTCTAAATAGTTTGCGGTGTTGCCTCTAAAGTGCACAATGTCCATGTTTTCGTTTACCACTACACCTGCGGGGTGTATTTGCGTAAGCAGTATATCATCAGCTGTTTTTTGAAAATCGTTGCGGGTGGTTTCGTTTTTAGTATGCTCAATGGCACGGCTTAAGATCTGTTCGCTGCGCTGGCTGGTTACCTGTATGAACCTGCCGGGCACATCTTTGCGTGTATATAATTTATCTGTTTTGGAAACCTGTGCAAAAAGGTCAGGTACGCCGCTGGGAGTTTCTGATTTACCCAACAAACAAAAAGCCCTTGGGGTTTAAGGCATAATGAAAGTGGTTAAGGCTTTTTTTTGCAGGTAGGGCTCCATATATATCAGCACATTGCGGCAGCTTATACAATCCATCTTTCCAAAAGGAGGATCTTTTAAAAAATTGTGGTGGGCAAACACACACATATCCCGCAGGCTTTTACTTACCTGGTAATCGCCGTTAATTTTTATAAAATTATCCTTCAGGCGTTCGGGCGATACATTTTCTATTTCGTTTTTTTCATACATGCCTGTACGGGCTTTTGCAATGGCAGGTTCGCTGAGGTCGGTGCCAAAAATCTGTATTCTTTCATGATTGTCGCCTAAAAATTCTTTAAAACATATGGCAAAAGAGTAAACCTCCTGGCCGGTGCTGCAGCCAGCTACCCATATGCGTGTTATTTCGCCCGGTACTTTATTTTTTATAATGGCAGGAAAAACATTGTTTGCATAAATCGTCAAATACTTTTTATCTCTGAAGAAAGAAGTTACCGGTATCAGCATATCTGGTACAACATATCCTGCTCGGGGTACTTCCTCTTAAAATTTTAAATAATCACTTGGGTTCTTCGTTTTTATTTACTACCATCCTGCGTAGTATTCTGCGGCGTACGGTTGTTTGTTTGTAGTAGGTAAAATCAACACCCTTGCGAATGCGCAGCAGCGAAAGAATTTGTTTAAAAATTTCTTCATCCTGCCTGGGAATATTTTGGAGATCCTCATCGCTGAACACAGTTTTACTGGTTACTTCCTGTAATTTTTTAGGTATTTCATCCGGCGGAAGTATAAAATCCACCACACCTGCTTCAGCGGCACTATGCGGCATCCCTTCATATTCTGCCGATGCTTCATCCTGTGCAAAAGTGATACCACCATGTTCTTTAATGGCTTTTAGTCCCTGTGTACCATCCGATGCAGTACCGGATAATACCACACCTATTGCATGCTCCTGGTGTACCTCTGCCAGCGAAGTAAAAAACAGGTCAATAGGCAGGTTACGTTCGGTTTTACTTTTTGGAGGGCGTGGTGCCAGTACCAGCACCCCATCGGTGGCCACCATCATTTTATTGCTGGGGATCACGTAAATATGATCGGGCAGCACTTTTATATCATCCGTAATTTCCAGTACGGGTATATTGGTAACTTTTTGAAGCAGTTCAGGCAACATGCTTTCGTGCTTGGGGTCTAAATGCTGCACCAGCACATAAGCCATGCCCGAATCTTCGGGAATAGCCTTCAGCAGTTTTTTAAATGCGTCAAGCCCGCCGGCAGAGGCACCAATACCCACCACCGGAAACAGGTTTGTTGATTTTACAAGTGGTTCATATGCCACCTGTTTTGTAACTGTCTTTGGTATCTCTTTTTTTGCTTTCATTAAAATGTGATTAGAAAAAATGGCTGGTCCCGACGCTTTATGATATATCATCTGTTTTGATGACCGGTTGCATACTTCCCGGCATCATTCCTATCTCTTCAATAGGGCTGCGTCTTTTATCTTTTAACTTTTTAAAATGCGAAGGAGTGAGGCCGGTCATTTTTTTAAACTGGTTGCTTAAATGGGCCACACTGCTGTAATTCATCTTCGAGCAATTTCTGTAATGTTCAGTTCGCCATAAATGATCAGTTCTTTTATGCGCTCAATTTTATGGGCAATGATGAACTGCTCAATGGTGGTACCCTGAACTTCGGAGAATAAATTAGCCAGGTACGTATAATCGTGGTTTAGTTTTTCGCTCAGGTAGTGTGAGAAATTAACCCTGATCTCTTCATCAGAGTGATGAACCATTTCGATGATCACATTTTTTATTCTTTCTATCAGCACCGAGCGGCGGTCATCCATTAATTCAAGCCCGGAATTAACCAGGCCATCCTGCAAAAGCACCCGCTGCTCAGCAGATATTTTTTCCATGATTTCCACTTCGCCCAGTTCTATCACAATAAAATGCAGGCCCAGTTTTATAAGTTCTTCTTTAACCGCCATTTTGCAGCGGTTGCTCACCATATATTTTATGTGTAGTTTCAATCAGATTATTTTTTAACAGGTACATGCAAAGTTCTACAGCTTTAAAGGCAATTATTACACAACTATTTAAAATAGTTGCACAATTCACACATCAATCGTATCATCTTATTAAACAGAAAGCGGTTAGGTAGCGGCCATCAATATAATGAGCCTATCCGGGAGGAGTAAATAAGTACATGTGAAATCAATGTAATTTACCGAATAAAGCTGATAACTATATGTAAATTCTATCTTGATAAGCAAAATAGAAACGTAGGTATACCATTGTAATTTCTCTTACGTCGCTTTATCCTTCGTATTCCTTATCAAACCAATACCTGCAAAAAAGAATATAGCACCCAATACGCCGCTGAAAATAATGGCTTTAATATTCCTGGTGCCTTCTCCGCCATTCATAAAATTTACGCCTGCATAAATAAGGCCGGCAATGCCCAGCAGCGATAAAATAATACCGAGTATCCGTTTTTCCATAATTTTTTTTAAACAATGTATGGCTAATTAACGGCCGTAAAGCCGGATGTGTGAATGATGTAACAATTGCATTAAATCATGTAATGTTTCAACGCAGCATACAAAATACATTTGCATTGAAATTATTTAATCATGCAATTACAAAACTACTTATAACAATTACCTGCAGGCATCATGGCATGGATGTTGCCTTACCGGGTTAAATAAAAAAAACTAAAAATGACAAAGACAAAATTATTAATTGCAGCCGCCATCGTATCTGTTGGGTTTACAGCATGCAATACTGAAAACAAAGAAGCAAAGGAATCTGTAGAAACATTGAATGTGTATGTTGATTCTATTGAAAATGCAACGCCCGTTTACACTACCGAAAACTGGACAGCCATTGATAATGGGTACCAGGAAAGAGCAGCAAGGGCAGAAAAATCTGGCAGCGCTTAGTGCTGAGGAAAAAGCAAAAGCAGATGCAAGCAAAGCAAGGTACGAAGCTTTAAAAGCAAAGTATGAACTTGCTATTAAAGAGCAGGAAATGAAGAATGCTATGACACCGGCCAATACTGCTCCTAACTTCCGTAAAGTTTTAAGAGACCGTTTATTTGGCGAAGGTAAAATTGGTGATGACATGCAGTTTAAGTTTGTTACCGGTGATAATATCCTGGGTGTTTACCAGAATTTTGTAGATGCTGTTGCTGATAGCAAAACAACTATACAAGAGAAGACTGGGATGAAATTAATGTGCTTTACGAAGCGCTGGATACCCGTAAGAATGAAGTTGAGAAAGATTTGAAAACAGCAGACAATTTAAAAATTGCCGGTTTGAAAATTAAGTATGCTTCTATTGCTTCAACACACAGGGGTGGTACCAAGGTAAAAGAAAATACAGATTCAAAGCAATAAGTTTATCGTTTTAGAATTATAATTTTTATGAAAAAAACGTTTCGGGTAACTGAAGCGTTTTTTTTATGCTTGTTGGGTTAACTTTTCAGGGATAGTTATGCAGATTGCTTTAATTTAGTTGTTGTTTAATGCTTAATGGAATGTAAATTTCTTTTTAAATAATAAATTGTAAACAATGAGCAAAACGATAGAAAGCTTAGCACCAGCTGAATTGTGGAAACATTTTGCTGCACTCAATGCAGTTCCCCGAGCTTCAAAAAAAGAAGAGCAGGTAATACAGTTCATCCTGGATTTTGGAAAGCAGTTAAACCTGCAAACTTATAAAGATGAAGTGGGTAATGTGATCATTAAAAAGCCAGCTACTTCCGGTATGGAAAATAAACACACCGTATGCTTACAGAGCCACCTGGATATGGTGCATCAAAAAAACAGCGACACCGATTTTGATTTTGCAACGCAGGGTATCAATATGTTTATTGAAGAAGATTGGGTAAAAGCAAAAGGCACTACGCTGGGTGCTGATAACGGAATAGGCGTGGCTTCTATTATGGCCTTGCTTGCTTCAACCGATATTCCGCATCCTGCCCTGGAAGCGCTTTTTACCATAGATGAAGAAACCGGCATGACCGGCGCACTGGGCTTACAAGGCGGATTACTGGATGCTGATATTTTATTGAACCTGGATACAGAAGACGATGATGAACTAACCATTGGCTGTGCCGGCGGTATTGATGTAACGATTGGCGGAAATTATAAAACTGAAAAAGTGAACCCCGATTCAATGGGTTTCAGGATAACCGTAAAAGGATTAACAGGTGGCCACTCCGGCATGGATATTTACAAGGGAAGGGGCAACGCCAATAAATTAATTGCCCGTATTTTATTAAGTGCTGCCGACAAATTTGAACCCAGGATAAAAACAATTGACGGTGGCGGATTAAGAAATGCCATTCCTCGGGAGGCATTTGCAGAAGTAGCCATACATGCAGGTGAGAGCGAAGATTTTACGGCACTTATAAACCAGGAAGCGGAACTGATAAAAAAGGAATATCAAAGTACAGATCCAAATCTTAGCATCAGTATAGAAACAATTGTAACTCCCGAAACTGTTTTAGAAACTGCATTTCAATATAATTTATTAAGAACCATTGCGGCTTGCCCCAATGGTATTTACAGGATGAGCCCGGCCATAAACGGGTTGGTGCAAACCTCCAATAACCTGGCCAGGGTGCTGGTAAAAGATGGGGAGATTTCGATTCTTTGTTTAACCCGCAGTTCGGTTGACAGTGAGAAAATGGATCTTGCAAAAACCATTTGTTACAATTTTGAACTGGCAGGTGCCAGGCCATCTTTTGGTGGTTCGTATCCCGGCTGGGCACCCAAACCTGAAGCGCCCATTGTAAAACTGATGAGCGATCTGTATAAAGAACTGTTTAACGCAGAGGCGCATGTAAATGCTGTACATGCCGGATTGGAATGCGGTATACTGGGCACCAATTATCCCAAAATGCAGATGATCTCCTTTGGCCCGAATATAAGAGGGGCACATTCTCCGGATGAAAAAGTGCAGATCAGCTCTGTGCAAAAATACTGGCCATATTTACTGGAAACTTTAAAACGGATACCGGAGAGAAATTAATTTTTTCCGGGTTGATTTATTTATTCTTAATAAAAACCACGCCTTCTTTTATTTCGGCAGCCAGCTGCTGAATGGTTTTTTGGGTAAATAAACTGATCAGTTGTTTCTTGATGAGCTTGTATTGTGCATGCATGGGGCAGGGCTCAACCTCGGAACATAACTTCAGGCCCATGACACATTTTTCAAGTATTTCATCTTCACCCATTGCCAGTAAAATGGAGCGTACGGGTAATTTTTTTGCTTTGGCAGCAATAAAAAAACCGCCATGCGGCCCACGTACCGAACTTACCACCCGGTTATCTTTGGTAAGCTGCTGTAAAATTTTGGCGGTAAAAGATTTTGGTGAATCAATAGCCGTTGCTATTTCATCAATACCCAGTTTGTTTTCTTCAGAACTTTTCTGAGCTAAAAAAATAGTTGCCCGCAGGGCATATTCGGTTGCTTTGGAAAACATGATAAATGATTAAGTTGAAAAAACCTGTTGTTGTAAACTTGCTGTGTTAACATTCCAAAAACTGTTATTCGATCCACTCAGCATAAGAATCTTTTGTTTCAAATAATTTTAAACGGATCAGTTTTAAATTCTCCGGAAATATATTAACGAGCATCTGCCTGATATGAATCAACAGGTTTTCGGCCGTTGGTTCAGCTTCAAATATAACAAGGTTTTTAAAAGAAGAAACGGTTGGGTTTGCGGCAATAAAATCCGGTGATAATAAAAGGCTGTGATCCATTTTTTCTATAACCGCAGCCTGAACCCATTTTTTAATATCCTTAAAGTCGGCCATAAACCCGGGAGGCGGAATGTAAACTGTTTCATCTCTTTCAGCAGATACAGTTACATGCAACTCATAAGAATGACCATGGATATTTTTACAGGCACCTGCATATCCGTAAATGGCATGTGCCATTTCAAAGTGAAAGATCTTGGTTATACTCAGCATAATGGGTTTAGGTTTAAAAGTTATTGATAATCAGGCTAGCGGCAGTTCAAATGGTGATAATGTCTGATCAACTGTCTGATAACTGATGGGAAACAGGTAGAATCATGTAAAGCATCATCGGGTAAATAAATAAGGACAAAGTTATCTTTAATTGCTATATTTGCAGGATAAAATTAAAATTCAAACCATTTTTTTAAATTCCATAACCTGCTGCTTCAATTTTAAATAAACCTATGATGTAGACTGGAATATTTTATGGTAATGCCTAAAAAAAAGAATGAACTATAAATACACATGATATGATGAACAAAACAATCTCTCAATTTATAAAAGAACAAACCTGTGCCGGTATTTGCTGTGTAGATGAAACAGGAAAGCCGTATTGTTTCAGTTGTTTCTATGCAGTGAATGTTGAAAAGGGGTTACTGTATTTTAAATCATCCAAAGAATCGCATCATGCAACTTTGTTAATGCAGCATCCGTTTGTAGCCGGTACAGTGTTGCCGGATAAGTTACATGCATTGGTGGTAAAGGGGCTCCAGTTTGAAGGGGTTTTATTGGATAAGGAACATCCACTGGCACAAAATGCTTCGGGAAATTATCATAAGGCAAATCCTATGGCCCTGGCTGTACCCGGAGAGATCTGGACAATTCAGATCGACAGCATCAAAATGACCGACAGTACATTGGGATTTGGGAAAAAGATCAGTTGGCAGCGGGAGCAGGAAAACCAGGCTGTGGCTCTTGAAATAATAAACAACTTACATTTAAACTGAAAATAAATACTATGAAATTAAAAATTGCAGCGCTGCTGCTGGCCTTATCTTTTGCAGCATTTCCTGCTTTTTCCCAGGAAGCAAAGTGGATCGAAATGGAAAATTTTCATACCATCATGAGTGTATCATTTCATCCTGCAGAGGAAAATGATCTGAAACCCGTAAGAAAAAATTCGGCTGAGTTGGTTGCCAAGGCAAAAGCATGGCAAAGTGCAGTGGTGCCAGCAGGGTTTAACGGGGAAGTTACAAAACCAATTTTGGACAAACTGGTAAAACAATGCGAACTGATTCATGCAAAAGCTGCCCGTAAAACAGACGCACAGTTAAAAGTAATGATCACAGAAGCGCACGATATATTTCACGAGATAAAGGAAAAATGCAGGAAGTAGATCACTGATCTTTTATCCATATTTTAATTACCGGTTACATTTACCGGCCCTTAAAAAAGAGCCGGTAACATCCTCATTGTGCTGATTTATTGTAGTCAGCAATTTAATCATCAGCACCATAATAGCATGTACCATTCAGCAGTTCATAAATTTCATATTCCGGTCATGGGACTGGCATACACCATCGACAGCCCGGTTAAGGTTGCCCGTTTTGGTATCTCATCTGTTATTTCTATTGTAGAAAACCGGTTGATAGAAATGATGCGTAAGCATTATTATCCAACCATCGGCGAAACTTATCAGCCCATCACTGTTCACGAAGACGACTTCAGGGCAAAACGGATTACCGATTACCTGAACCTGGTTAACAGGATCGTTCAGGAACAGATCAAAAATCTTAAAGCTTCCGCATTTGAAAAAGGATCGGAAATAGTAACATATTTTGAAATGCTGCCGGGCGATAGTGTACTGAAACAATGTTACTGCAAAATGATGTATACCAATGAAGAAAATGAAAAGAAAAAACTGCAGGAATATTTACGGTCGCAGATCAGGCCGGGTAGTATTGATGTGAATATTATGACCAAGACTGACCGGAATAATTTTAATAAGGCAGGTGAGCTGATTGAAGATGGATCTGATGCTGTAGCTGCTTTGCGGGGCTATGTTACAAGTGATCTGCAAAACTCTTCTGTTATCTTTTCTGCCGGTACAAATTTAAGATTGTACAATTACCTGGAGAACTGTGATGGATTTGATGTGAACCTTGATGGCGCTTTTACAAAAAAAGTAGTCATCAAAGTGAGCGATTTCCGTTCGGCGTTGATACAGGGAAAATACCTGGCAAAAAAAGGGATCTGGGTAAGTGAGTTCAGGATCGAATCGGGCCTGAACTGCGGCGGACATGCATTTGCCACCGAAGGCTATTTGCTGGGACCTATACTGGAAGAGTTTAAATCAAGAAAACAGGAACTCATTGATTCGCTTTTTGAATTGTATAATAAAGCATTGGAGCAAAAAACAAAAAGGAAATTTTTATATCCTCCGGAATTAATCATCACTGTTCAGGGAGGAATTGGCACAAACCAGGAAGATGAATTTTTGCATAGCCATTACCAAATAGCAAGCACAGGGTGGGGCACACCTTTTTTACTGGTACCAGAAGCCACTACGGTTGATGAAGAAACTTTAAAACTATTGTGTGCAGCCAAAAAAGATGATGTGGTACTGAGCCGGAATTCTCCCTTTGGCGTACCGTTTTATTATTTAAAAGGAACGAGTGGTGATAAAGAAAAACAGGCACGTATCGCCTCTGGAAAACCCGGAAGTCCCTGTACCGAAAAACACCTGGCTTTTAATACAGAGTTTACCAAAGAGCCTATTTGTACGGCATCACATAAGTATCAAAAATTAAAAATTGCACAGTTGCAATCTCTTGGTTTGCCCGAACCCGAATACAACAGGATGCTGCAGGAAGTGTTGGATAAGGAATGTTTGTGCATAGGATTAAGCAATGCGGCTGCCATACATTATTCGGAAACATTTATTAAACATTTACCGGCAGTTAATATTTGCCCCGGCCCCAATATTGCTAATTTTTCTGAAGTTGTTTCCCTGCAAACCATGACTGATCATATTTATGGCCGCAAGAATATCCTGGCCAATAACTACAGGCCGCATATGTTTATTACAGAACTGAATTTATATATCAGTTACCTGAAAGAGCAGCTTGAAAGTGATTTTAAATCAAACCAGCTGGAGGGGAAAAAGAAATATTATATTTCTTTTTATAAAAACCTTAAAGCCGGTATTGCATACTATCAGCAACTGCCGGGGGTAGCCCAAAATTTCAAAAAACTTTTTATCAGCCAGTTAAGGAATGCCACGTTGGAACTGGACTTACTGCTTTTTCAATATCCTTTTATGAATGCATAAAGAAAGCCGGCAACATTAAATTGTTGCCGGCTTTCTTTATATTAAACTGCCTGAACACTATATTTTTTCAAACCTCGCCTGGAAGAACCGCAGGTATTTTGGTTCATAGATCATCTTCATTCCCTTGATGGTATTCCTGCGCTCATATACACGGGCCGTTGATTCTGCAATAACATCCATGTGTGCCTGTGTGTACACCCGGCGGGGAATGGTAAAGCGCACCAGCTCCAGTTTTGGAAAATAATTTTCACCGTTGGCTTTTCTCCCGGCCGATACAACACCTCTTTCCATCGTACGCACTCCTGCATCCAGGTAAACTTCTGCGGCCAGTGTTTGCGCCGGAAACTGCTCCTGTTTTATATGCGGCAAAAACTTTTTGGCATCCACAAAAATGCCATGGCCGCCAATGGGTGTTACTATTGGAATACCATAGTCCATCATTTTCTCTCCCAGGTAAATAACCTGTCCAACCCTTGCTTTGATATGATCATCATTAACACTTTCTCCAATGCCAATGGCCATGGCTTCCATATCTCTGCCGGCCAAACCGCCGTAGGTATGCAGCCCTTCATACACCACCACCATGTTCCTGGCTTCTTCAAAAACATCCCAGTCATTTACAGCCAGGAAACCACCAATATTTACCAGTGCATCTTTCTTTGCACTCATGGTTGCACCATCTGTATAACTGTTTATTTCTTTTTACAATTTCTTTAATTGTTTTGTTGGCATATCCTTTTTCTCTTTGCTGAATGAAGTAGGCATTTTCTGCCACTCTTGTCATGTCGTGAATGACACGGATCTTATGTTTTTTGGTAAGCGCCCGCAGTTCTTTTAAATTTTTCATGCTGATGGGCTGCCCGCCTGCCATGTTTACACTGGTAGCCATACTTACATAAGGAATCTTTCCGGCACCATGTTTTTTTATCAGTCTTTCCAGTTTATCCAGGTCAACATTTCCTTTAAAGGGAAAATCATTTTCCGGGTCATGGGCTTCATCAATAATGATGTCTTCAAATTTACCGCCGGCCAGTTCCTGGTGCAGGCGGGTAGTGGTGAAATACATATTGCCGGGAATGATATCGCCTTTCTTAATTAATATTTTCGACAGAATATTTTCGGCTCCACGGCCCTGGTGTGTTGGTATCAGGTATTTGTATCCATAAACATCCTGCACTACTTTTTCCAGGTGATAAAAATTACGGCTGCCAGCATAGGCTTCATCGCCCATCATCATGCCGGCCCATTGTCGGTCACTCATGGCCGATGTGCCGCTGTCGGTCAGCAGGTCAATATATACATCTTCGGACTTTAATAAAAAAGTATTGTAGCCTGCTTCCTTCATGGCTTTTTTACGTTGTGCCGGGTTGGTCATTTTTAATAACTCCACCATTTTTATTTTGTAAGGTTCGGCCCAGCTGTGTTTTATATTTTTCATACGATTGATTTTTTAGTTTGATTTTAGTTTGGCAGTAAAATGCCTGAGTGTTGGTGCTTCTTCAATAATTTCTAATCCTTTGATTGCTGTACGTTTATTGAAAACTTCTATGATCACTTCGGCCACATAATCAATATGGCTTTGTGTGTACACCCTCCTTGGAATGGCCAGCCGCACCAGTTCCAGCGCTGCAGGAATCAATTTTCCCTGTTCATCATACTTACCAAACATCAGTGAGCCGATCTCCACACTGCGTATGCCTCCATGCTCGTACAAGGCGCCAACCAATGCCTGGCCTGGATATTGGTCAACCGGTATATGCGGTAAAAATTCATCCGCAACCAGGTACACGGCATGGCCGCCCGCAGGCTGCATCACCGGCACACCGGCCCCAATTAATTTATTGGTGAGGTATTCAATACTGCGGATGCGGTATTGCAGGTAATGTTCATCCATCACTTCCATTAAACCAATGGCAATGGCTTCCAGGTCACGGCCTGCAAGTCCGCCGTATGTTGGAAAACCCTCGGTCATGATCAGCAGGTTGCGGCATTGTTTTGCCAATGCTTCATCATGCATGGCCAAAAAGCCGCCAATATTTGCAAAAGCATCTTTCTTGGCACTCATGGTGCAGCCATCGGCATAGGAAAAAAGTTCCTTTGCAATTTCAGGTATCGTTTTATCTGCATACCCATCTTCACGCAGTTTGATAAACCAGGCATTCTCTGCAAAACGGCAGGCATCAATAAACAACGGGATATTATTTGCTGAGCAGATCTTTTTTACGTCTTTAATATTTTGCATGCTCACGGGCTGGCCACCACCGGAATTGTTGGTAACCGTGATCATGCACAATGGAATATTGGCAGCACCTTTTTTAGCAATGAATTTTTCTAAAGCATCCACATCCATATTTCCTTTAAATGGTGCAGGTACAGTCGGATGTTTACCTGCTTCGCAGATTAAGTCTACACCGGCAGCACCGGAGAATTCTATATTGGCCCTGGTAGTATCAAACAGGGTATTGCTTACAATATATTTTCCGGGTCCACCCAGGATGCTGAACAGAATTTTTTCTGCAGCCCTTCCCTGGTGGGCGGGTATTACAATGGGCATGCCGGTAATATCCTGTATGGTTTTTTCAAAACGAAAAAAACTGGGACTGCCTGCATAGGATTCATCTCCCTGCATGATGCCGGCCCACTGGTTACTGCTCATGGCACTGGTGCCGCTGTCGGTCAGCAGGTCTATCAGTACATCGTTGCTATGAATAAGGAATGGATTGTAAAATGCTTTTTCTAAAATTAATTTTCTTTCTGCTGCTGTATTAAAGTAAATGGGTTCAACAGATTTTATGCGGAATGGTTCTATGATGGTATGCATATGTTACATGTTTGAATGAATAAATCAGTAAATGGGATATTGCCCGGATGGGAGTGTGGGTGATTATGAAGGACGGCTGATGATATTCTTCCAGAGTTGCATGGAGCAAATGTAGATTTACTGCGGCTTGATTTTTATGATATAGGTCAGTTTGTAAAATGATACAGATTTCAATCATTTTGCAAAAGGAAATCCGGGAAGAAAGTTTCCCGGATCATCAAATAAAATCAACTTTTCAGTACAATAAACATGCTATTTGAATTTTAAGCAGGACATTATTAATTAAGATTAATTTGAGTGGTTAATATTTTTTCTGCCAGCGGAAACAACAAATTGTTTTCCAGGTGAACATGCCTGTGCAGGTCTTCTTCAAATTCTTTTAATTCGGCAAGGCTAACCTGGAATGTTGTACAGGCTCCTTCAGGCGGGGTATAGTTGTTTGTTAAAGACCTGATCTTATACAAAATATCTCCGGCATGTTCATGTTCCAGCTCCATAACCTGTATGGGTGCTGCAATATATCCGGGAGCCAGGTTGCTGTGTTGATGAGCCTCCTGCTGTGCTGTTACTTCTTTTATTCTTGGAAAAAGAATCACTTCTTCCTTGTGCATGTGCATGGTCATTTCATCATTTATTTCCCTGAATAAACTGAGTACTTCAGCCATATAAGGAAAACGATCGCCATGTTTGGCAGCCACTTTCTCTAAATGCCCGATGATGGTTGGCATAGATTGCTTTACATAAAAATGATGATGAATGAGGATGTAACTGATCAGTTGTTCTGCAGTCATCTCTGTAAATGGCATTTTTGTGGTTGGTATTTCTGAGGATTTTTCCAGCTCTTCAGAAATGGCTTCAATTGAAATTCCTTTTTCAGTACAGGCATCTGCCAATGTTCTTTTGCCTTTGCAGCAAAAATCAAGGTCGTATTTTTCCAGTACAGGAACTGTAAAATGGTTGTTGGTTACAATGGTTGCCAGTGTTTGTTCTGCAATGTTTGTCATAATTATATTTTTTACAAAGTTGCCTTAGTAAAAAATGGCAAACTGTGATTGAAATCACTTTTGTAAACTTTTTTTCTTTGAGAAAGAAATAAGCAAAGCACCTGAAAATAAAAAAAATGCAGTAACCAGTAACATCTCATTAATAAACGGAATGGCAGTGTAGGTAATGGCTGCAACGCCTTGTGTCATTAGTAAAATTTCATTTAAAATAACTGCAAAGGCAAAAGTATATACACCTCTTACCGACCATTTATTCAAATAAAAATATTCTTCGGCAAACATGCAACCCAGCAAAAACAACGTAATAACACCCAGTAAAACCAGGTGCAGGTAACCAATAACAATGGGTCTGAAACCAAATGCAAGATCGCTTAAAGCCGGTATGGTAGAACCCAGTTGTAAAAGCAGTTTTGCTGTAAGTGCAGCGGCTGAACAGGCAAGTATATATTTTGAAACAGTCGAAAATTTAGGTTTTAGCAGCGCCCAGTTTTTCCGTATCAACTTTACAAGCCACCACCAGCCAATAACTTGTGCAATGGCTGCGAGTATAACCAATATGTAAACCCATACAGGAATATCCAGCCATAATGCAGACAGGAAATAGGCTGGTACAACTGCAAATGCAAAAAGCCTGAATATTTTGGTAAGGCTGTTTTCTGTATTGGTATGCCGGCTGATGAATGCCGTAAATAATCCCATACAGGCAAAGAAGAACCAACCATTGTATTGAAAATGCAGGTAAAAATATTCGGCAGCCAGGTACCAGTTTTGATGAATGACCTTGTTCACCATCATGATGGTTAAAGCAAATGCCCCCAATGATGAAAGCGCATTAAATAATACAGCTGCTTTAAACCAGGAATTTGCTGCGCTTTTAATAGACAGCCTGTTCAGATCACGCCAGTAATAAAAAGCAAAAAAGTAAGAAACAATTATGGATGTTGTTGAGAAGATGATAGAAAATAATCCATATCCTTCTATGGGAAAGGCAATCAACATGCCATATGCTGTAATAAGATTGGCATATAAAAACCAGGTGTACTTTTTGTAATCATTATTGTCTTGTTGTTTTACCAGGTAAGCAACCAGCAGCGCCATGATTGACTGTGTTATCCACCCGGCAAAAGCAAAATGAGAATGGCCGTGCAACAAATGTTTTTGGTCTATAAAAGGCAGTGGATACAAAATCTTATATCTCAGCACAAAGCCAAGAATAGCCACAATCAATAAGTTAATCAGTGAAATTTTTAGCCAGCGCAACAGCGGAAACACCATAAGTACTGTTTAGTACAAAGAAATCGATCTATTGAGTAAGATTGTATGATTCAAATCACATTCAGCAGTAAACCTTACCCTTTGTAATCTGCAGATCGCCTTTAGATTGCATGAACTTCATGGTGCGGATTACAGTTTCAACCCTTAGCCCGGTCATATCGGCTATTTGCTGGCGTGTAAGTTTTAACCGGTTACATTTGGTGCAGATGTTTTTTTGCGTTTGCTTAAAATAATTAAGCAGGGTAGAAATGCTGCCCTCGGGATTGTGATTGGCCAGCTCTTTTAAAATTAAAAATTTAAACCGCAGCCTTTGGGTAAGTAAACGGGTAAACTCAAAATGTAAATCAGGATTTTCTTTTAACAGCTGGTGGAAAGAAGAACGATGTAAGCGTATGATAACCGAATCTTCATCAGCGATAGCACTGGCAGCAAATGGCTCATCATCAAACAAAGGAAATTCGCCAAAGCATTCATCGGGCTCAATAATGGTTTGTATAAATTCCTTGCCTTCGTCGTTTATATTCACCCATCTTACTTTGCCGGAAACCAATTGATAATAAAAAGAAGACTCCGCACCTTCCCGGAAAATAATTTCCCCTGCGGCTACTTTTTTATAGGCTGCACCCCAGGCAAGTAAAGTATCAATATCTATTTGCATATAAATTATATTTCTGTTCGTACCAAAAGTAGCCTCCTTCAAGATTTAGGGCAGTGAGTCTGAGCAGCTGACCGCATGATTCAAATCATGCCAGGTTGACTGAAGTATTATATGTTCATAAAATCTTTACTGCAGTTGAATTCTATTTAAGATTTCTTCAGGGGTTTGAGGTTGTTGCTGGGGATATGACTGAACGCATAAAATAATTTCCCGTATGCTCTTAATCTTGTACAAACAAAATACAACATTAAACTAAAAAAAACATGAAAAAAATTGCAATTCTTCTGTTTATGGGCGCATGTATAGCAGCTTGTGGTGGTAATGCTGAAAAATCTTCAGGCACTTCAGAAAGCTCATCATCTGAATCCGGAAAAACTGAAAACGGTAATCCTTCTTACGATCCTGAAAGAGGCGAAGGTAAGTTTACTGAAGTAGCCGTTGGCGAAAAACTGGACCCAATCATGGCCGCTGCAGGTGAAAAAGTGTATGGTGTAAAATGCGTTAGTTGCCATAAACTAACCGGCGAAAAATTAGTTGGCCCGGGTTGGCTGGGTGTTACTGATCGTCATACTGCCGCCTGGATCATGAATTTTGCAACCAATACAGATGCTATGTTGAATAAGGATCCTAAAGCACAGGCTCAGTTGGAAATTTGCCTGGTACGTATGCCTAACCAGAATATTGCAGATGAAGATGCAAGGGCTTTATATGAATTTATGCGTAGGAATGATGGTATAAAATAAAATTAACTCTCCACATAAAAATTAAATAAAATGAAAAATTATAAACATTTGGCAGTAGCTGCTCTTAGCTTCAGCTTGCTGTTTGGCTTTACAGCCTGCAAACCAAAAAACGCCGGCTCAGCGGTAAGTTCCGATGCTGCAGCCAAAGTGTATGTAGCACCCGGTAAATATGATGAGTTCTATAATTTTGTATCGGGTGGTTTTAGCGGACAAATGAGTACCTATGGTTTACCATCGGGACGTTTGCTTCGTGTGATACCGGTTTTTTCTGTTGATCCGGAAAAGGGCTGGGGTTACAGCGAGGAAACAAAGCCAATGCTGAATACGTCGCATGGATTTGTGCCATGGGATGATCTGCATCACGTGCAGGTTTCAAAAACAAATGGTGAGTACGACGGCCGCTGGGCTTTTGGAAACGCCAACAACACACCAAGGGTAGCACGAATTGATTTAACCACTTTCCGCACTGCAGAAATTATTGAGTTACCAAACAGCGGCGGTAATCACTCTTCACCTTTTATAACAGAAAATACCGAGTATGTTGTTGCCGGCACACGTTTCAGTGTACCACCAGATGATGCAAACGGAGATGTCCCCATCAATACCTACAAACAAAACTTTAAAGGTACCATCAGTTTTATCAGCGTTGCCAAAGAAAATGGCGCTATGGACATTGCATTTCAATTGCAATGCCCCGGTGTTAATTTTGACCTGAGCCGTGCCGGAAAAGGTGTATCACATGGATGGTTCTTCTTTTCTATGTACAATACAGAACAGGCCAACACGTTGCTGGAAGTAAATGCTTCACAAAAAGATAAGGATTTTATCATGGCCGTAAACTGGAAAAAAGCAGAAGAATATATTAAAGCAGGTAAGGGTAGAAAACAATCTGTAAAGTATGCCCATAATGTTTACAGCGATATTACCCATTCGGCTACCTCAACTATTAAAACTGAAGTAACCGTTTTAGATGTAAAAGATTTTAAAGACCTGTGTTACTTTTTCCCCTGCCCCAAATCGCCACATGGTTGCGATGTAAGTCCCACAGGCGAATACATTGTGGGTAGCGGAAAATTAGCCGCATTAATTCCGGTTTTCAGTTTCGATAAATTACAAAAAGCCATTGCTGCCAAAGATTATATTGGCGAATTTGATGGTGTCCCCATTCTTAAATACGAAAGTGTATTATATGGTGAAGTAAAGAAACCAGGTCTTGGCCCTTTACATACGGAATTTGATAACAAAGGCTTTGCCTATACTTCTATGTTTGTTTCATCAGAAATTGTAAAATGGAATATAAAAGATTTGAAAGTGGTTGACAGGGTACCAACTTATTATTCTGTTGGTCATTTAACTGTAGCCGGTGGCGATACAAAAACACCCAACGGTAAATACCTGGTTGCTTATAATAAAATAACCAAGGACCGTTATTTACCTACCGGTCCTGAGTTATCGCAAAGTGCCCAGCTGTATGATATCAGCGGAGAAAAAATGCAACTAATCCTGGATTTTCCTACCATTGGCGAACCGCATTATGCCCAGATAGTACCGGCAGATCTCATCAAAAAGAATTCAGTGAAGTTCTTTAAAATGGAGGAAAATAAGAATCCTTATTTTTCTAACGGAGAAGCTGCAACAAAAGTTGTACGTACCGGAAACAGGATTGATGTGTACATGACTGCCATACGCTCTCATCTTACACCCGATAATATTGAAGGAATAAAAATGGGTGATGAAGTTTATTTCCATGTCACTAACCTGGAGCAGGATTGGGATGTGCCGCATGGCTTTGCCATAAAAGGCGCAGCCACAGCAGAGTTGCTCATCATGCCCGGCGAAACACAAACCTTAAAATGGAATCCTGATAAAGTGGGTATATTCCCTATGTACTGTACCGATTTCTGTAGTGCCCTGCACCAGGAAATGACCGGTTATATACGGGTATCACCAGCCGGAAGCAACACTCCTTTACTGTTTAGTACCGGAAAAAATTATGCGGTTTCTGATACTGCAAAAAAGAAATGATTTTGTGATTGGAAGGAGCAGGCTTTTGCATAAGCCTGTTCCTTTTTTTTGAATCTGAAAAAAGAGAAAATGAAAAACGATAAGCTGAAACCCTGGATAAGAATCTTACTCATATTTTGCGGACTGGCTTTAATTGCAGTTTTATTTGTGCCCATGTGGCGGATTGACCTGGTGGCCCCTCAATATCCCGAAGGGCTGATGTTACTTATTTATCCTGATAAATTAGCCGGCAATGTTGATATCATTAACGGGTTGAATCATTACATAGGCATGAAAACACTGCACACCAAAGATTTTGTGGAGTTTACATTACTCCCTTACATCATTGGCTTTTTTGCATTATTTTTTATAGTTGCAGGCCTGGTGGCTAGAAGAAAATTATTGTATCTCTTATCTGTATTATTTGTAAGCTTTGGCATTTTGGCCATGTACGATTTCTGGAGATGGGAATATAATTATGGCCATAACTTAAACCCCGATGCGGCTATTATTGTTCCCGGCATGGCTTATCAGCCACCGCTTATCGGGTTTAAACAATTGCTGAATTTTGGTGCATACTCCATGCCGGATATGGGCGGATGGATATTTGTTGGCGTTGGTGCCCTATTGGTTTTTTGTACGTTCATGGTGTGGAGAAGCAGCCGCAAAAATATCCGTGCAGCTAAAGTAACAACTGTTGCAGCAGCTTTTTTATGCATGATGAGTTTTGCTTCCTGTAAACCAGGTCCCGAGCCGATACGGCCGGGAATTGATAATTGCTATTTCTGTAAAATGACCATCAGCGATGTGCGTTTTGGAGCAGAACTGGTAACAAAAAAAGGAAAGGTTTATAAGTTTGATGATATGCATTGCATTTTATCTTACCTCAAAACAAAGGATATAGAGCCGGGCAATATCAGCAATTATTATCTCACCAATTACGCTGGTACGCACCAGTTAATAAATCTACAAACAGCCATGTTGTTAAAAAGCGATGGCCTAAGAAGCCCTATGGGTGGGAATATAGCTGCATTTGACAATAAAGACAGCCTGGTAAGTATTCAAAAACGCTTCCCGGGTAATACGGCTACCTGGAATGATTTGATCAAGCCTTGAAAAAAATAATTTACATAGCAGTACTTGTTTTATTTGCACACAACCTTTCTGCAAAAACTATTCGTATAGGAAAAATGCAGGCGGCAAAAACCATTCAGCAAGGCTTATTGCTTGCTGCTGATGGTGATACCGTTTTGGTTGAACCGGGGCATTACCACGAAAAAAATATCGTCATTAATAAATTCATTTTCTTCATTGGGATTAACCATCCTGTACTTGATGGTGATCATACCTATGAGATCATTTCCATTAAAGCAAATGGTGTTTTGGTTGATGGATTTAAAGTAATTCATTCCGGTATTTCAAGTATCGAAGATTATGCCGGCATTAAAATATACAGTTGCCGGGATGTGGTGATACGGAACAATATACTGGAAGATACTTTCTTTGGCATTTACACTCAATACGGCACCAATTGCACTATCGAAAAAAATACACTGGTATCATTCAGCAAAGAAGAGCAGCAAAGCGGTAATGGTATTCATTGCTGGAAGGCTGACAGCATGCGCATTATAGCAAACAATATAACCGGCCACCGAGACGGGATATATTTTGAGTTTGTAACCAACTCTATTATCTGGCGCAATATATCAGAAAAAAACATGCGCTATGGTCTGCATTTTATGTTCAGCAATAACGATGCATACATCAGCAATGTTTTTAAAAATAACGGGGCCGGTGTGGCTGTCATGTTTTCCAATCATGTAAAAATGATACATAATTATTTTGAAGAGAACTGGGGAGATGGTGCTTATGGGTTGCTTTTAAAAGAAATAAGCGATAGTTATATTGAGACCAATCATTTTGTAAAAAATACGGCCGGTATTTTTATGGAAGGGGCCAGCCGCATACAAGTGGAAAAAAATGTTTTTGAAGCCAACGGCTGGGCACTGAAGATACAGGCCAGTTGTATGGATGTTACCGTTGTACATAATAACTTTAAAGGAAACACTTTTGATGTAGGAACCAATGGCAGCCTGGTTCTAAACAGCTTCAACAATAATTACTGGGATAAATATGAAGGCTACGACCTTAACCGGGATAAACTGGGCGATATACCGTACAGGCCGGTAAGTTTATATGCCATGATCATTGAACAGAACCCACCGGCCATGATATTGTTTAGAAGCCTGATGACTTCTTTACTGGATAAAACAGAAAAGATACTGCCATCGCTAACGCCCGAAAATTTAAAAGATGAACATCCTTTAATGAAACCTCTACCATTATGATCATCGCAAGTAATGTCTCGAAGAAGTTTGGCAAATTAAAGGCACTGGATGATGTGTCTGTTACCTGCTTAAAAGGCGAGTGTATTGCTTTAATAGGCCCCAATGGTTGTGGTAAAACAACGCTGATTAAAAGTACACTGGGTATGGTTGTTTGTGATAGTGGTTTTATCACTTTTAACGGCAATAATATCAGGCACGATTGGAAATACCGTGCCCGGATTGGTTACATGCCGCAGATAGGACGTTATCCCGAGAACATGACGATTGGCCAGGTGCTGGATATGATGAAAGATATACGGGGATGTAAAAATGAAAATCTGGATGAAGAACTGATCAGCCAGTTTGGGCTGCAGGATATTTTAAAAAAACGCATGAGCACTTTATCAGGCGGTACCCGCCAAAAGGTAAGTGCCGCCCTGGCATTTCTTTTTAATCCCGAAGTGTTGATACTCGATGAACCTACTGCCGGACTTGATCCGGTTTCATCTGAGATTCTTAAAGCAAAGATCATAACAGAAAAAAATAAGGGGAAACTGGTTTTAATTACCTCACATATTTTAAGTGAACTGGATGATCTGATATCGCAGGTGATCTATATGCAGGATGGAAGAATCTGTTTTCATAAAAGTATTGCAAACCTGCAACAGGAAACAGGCGAAGCAAAATTATCAAAAGCCATTGCACAAGTAATGCTGAAAAGATAAAAACCGAAGACTGTCAGGGTGAGCTTGTCGAACCCGTTAAACTGAATAAACCCGCCTTCAACAGGCCCAGGCTGACAGCTTTTAGTAGATAAAAGATTAGTTTATGAAGAAGATCATTAAATATGTAATCATCGATATCCTGCGCAATAAAATTGTGCTGGCTTATACTGTTTTCCTGTTATTAATTTCAATAACCATTTTTAACCTGGAAGATAATTCGGCAAAAGGTTTACTAAGCCTGCTGAACATTATTCTGATCATTGTGCCACTGGTAAGCATGTTGTTTTCGGCCATTTATGTGTATAACAGTTCCGAATTTTTAGAATTGCTGGTAAGCCAGCCTTTAAAAAGAAGAACGATATGGCTCAGCCTTTTTTTTGGGCTGTCTGCATCCATGGCATTTGCTTTTTTTATTGGAGCAGGTATTCCCATTTTATTATATGAGGCTACCGAAACCGGATTTATGATGCTTGGTACAGGGTTGTTGTTGTCGGTTATTTTTGTAGCCATAGCTATGCTGGCAGCCGTTATGGCAAGAGATAAAGCCAAGGGAATTGGCGTGGTTATTTTATTATGGCTTTATTTCTCAATCATTTTTGATGGGCTTATTTTATTTGTCCTGTTTCAGTTTGCTGATTATCCCCTGGAAAAAATAATGGTTGGTGCAGTTGCTTTTAACCCGATTGACCTGAGCAGGATATTGATCTTATTAAAAATGGATGTATCGGCATTAATGGGATATACAGGAGCCATTTTTAAAGATTTTTTTGGTGCACAAACCGGTTTAATTATATCCTTTACAGTGTTGATTACCTGGGTTGTTATACCTGCCTGGCTTTCGTTAAGAAAATTTAATCACAAAGATTTATAACACATGAAAAGACATGAATCCATTGCACCATTATCAAGAGATCATCATGCTTCTTTGATACTTGCACAGTTACTGAAAAAAAACGCACCGGCTTATAAAGGAATGCCTGATACAATTGCTGATAAAGTAACCTACGCACAGGAACTATTCCAGAGCTCCATTCAAAAACATTTTGAACAGGAAGAAGCGATGCTGGATCTGGTAACGGATTGTAATGTAGAAATAAATGCTCTTGCCGGGGAAATTAAAACTGAACACAGGGAATTAACTGCTTTATTTCAGTCGCTTGAAACTGCAACTGATCTTAAAGAAACCATGAATACTTTGGCAATAGCTTTAGAAAAACATATCCGGAAGGAAGAAAGAATTTTATTTCCATCTCTACAATTGCATTGCAGTGATGAGCAATTGCAGGATATCTATAAACTGTTACATTAAATACATCCGCATGAAATATGACATTGCCTCAAGAAAAGATATAGAAATACTGGTGAATGAATTCTACAGTAAAATAAAAAAAGATGAACAGATTGGCTTTATATTTTCTGATATAGCCATGGTAAACTGGGAAAAACATTTACCCATCATGTACGATTTTTTTGAGAATATGCTTTTTTATACCGGCTCGTACACCGGTAACCCGATGGAACTGCACAAACATGTAAACCGCCTGCTTCCCTTAACGGAAATACATTTCCGGCAATGGAATCATCTGTTCAGTACTACGGTGGATGAATTATTTGAGGGTACAACAGCAAACCTTGTAAAGCAAAGAGCAAAAAGTATTGCGGCTGTAATGCAAAACAAAATTTTAAAAGAATCTTCTTCGGCAGACAGGATATTCTAAGCCGCTAAACAAAAGGTATCCCATTTACCAGGATGCCTTTCTGTTTCAATATTAATAAACTTATTTTTCAGCAGGGGGTAATAATACGCCATCAATAACATGTATAATTCCGTTTGATGCAGGAATGGAAGCAATGATTTTAACTGTTCCATTCACATATATACCATCTGCTTTTTTACTGATGGTAATATTTCCTCCGTTTACCTGGCCTATTGACTGACCATCCTGCAGCATATCTGATTTAAACACACCAACAGAAACATGGTATTGCAAAATATCAGTCAGCGCATCCTTTTTTTCAGGTTTTAATAAACCCTCAACGGTACCCGCGGGCAGTTTATCAAATGCTGCATTAGTTGGGGCAAATACAGTAAATGGACCTGCATTGCTTAATGCATCTACCAGTTCTGCTGCTTTTACGGCAGTTACCAAAGTAGTATGGTCTTTGCTGCCTACGGCAACCTGCACCACATTTTTTGCAGATGCATCATCCTGCACTCCGGATTGGCCGGATGGCGAGGAATTGTCTGTAGCTGTTGAAGTGGCAGCAGAACTGCTTTGCTCTGCATTATTACAAGACATGCTAAAAAGCAATGTGGTTACTGCCAGTGTGGTTTTTAACTTATTTCTCATATTTTATTTTTTTTATTGTGAAAGTTTAATGGTATAAATCTAAAAACTACGCCATCATCAATTTATGCGTACAATCACAATTATCAAAAAAACTGTTTAAGAACACATGTTTTAGTTGAACAAAAGCGGCATCTTGTTTTCAGGTTTACATTTTATGATAAAAATCATTTTTTTTTAATCTTTTAGTCAGCATAATTAGGAATGCCGTAAAGTAAATTTGGTATGTAACTTTTTAAATAGATGATAATATGAAAAAGTTAATTATAGCCCTCGACGGACAACATTTTCCCAAAGGCGCTTTTGAATTTGCCAAAAGTATGAATGCCAAAACAAAAGTATTGCTGGCAGGCGTTTTTTTGAGCCCGGTTGATTATTCGAAATTGCTAGCATACACCGGCATGCAGGGGATGACGCTGATGCCTGAATGGCTAACCAGGAATAATGATGATGTGCTGGTGAGTAAAAATATAAGCTTATTTACAGAAGCCTGTTCCACCGCAGGAATTGAATTCAGGATTCATAAAGATACTGACCTGATGGCTTTATCTTCTTTAATTGATGAAACCCGTTTTGCCGATGCCTTATTGATAAGCAGCGAACTTTTTTATGCAAATGTATCTGTTAATCAACCTAACTTCTACCTGGAAGAAGTTTTAAAGAAAGCAGAATGCCCGGTAATGCTGGTGCCAGAAAATTATACTGAACCTGACCATGTTGTATTGGCTTACGATGGAAACGAATCATCTGTGTATGCCTTAAAACAGTTTGCTTATGTTTTTGCAGAACTGACCCAAAAGGAAACGATTCTCCTGGCACTGATCAATCACGAAGATGATTTACCGGAGTACAGCCTCATCACCGAATTGGTATCGAGGCATTATCCCGATCTTAAAATTCAGACACTGCACCTGAAAAACAAAAAAGATTTTGCTGAGTGGATGACAGATAAACCAAACAGTTTTATTGTAATGGGCGCATTCTCCCGATCCCTTTTTTCACAACTGTTTAGAAAAAGTTTTGCTTCAGATATAATACATGATATTAAAATGCCCCTTTTTATTTCACATAAATAAATTGTCATGATTAATAAAACAGATAAACACCAGTACTTTTTTGAAGTTGAATTAAAAAGAACTGTGGGTAGAAAGGGAAAGCTTACTGCAAAAGATGCAGGCGCTGCAATAGAAATTGCCACAGCACCGGTTTTTAAAGGCGGCGTACCTGATACCTGGACACCGGAGCATTTATTTTTAGGTGCATTAAGCGGGGGATACATGACTACCTACCTCGCTATTGCTGAAAAAAGAAATCTGCCTGTTAAAGAAATTTCATGCAATGCCATCGGGCAGATAAACCTGTACGAAAATCATCTTGAGTTTACCACCATTAATCTTTATCCAAAAGTTTATATAGAATCGGATGATGATATTGCCCTGGCCAATGAAATATTGCTAAGTGCCTATATGCACAGCATTACAGCCAATTCGGTTAAAGCATTGCTCATCAATCATGGCGAAGTGGTGGTTGAAAAGGAGGTGGTTTCTTAAATTCTCCAATGCTCCTGTTTTCATTTCAATCAAAATAAGTTAAGTTTGGTTTGAATTAAGAACACTATGACCAAACCCGAAATAAAGTTTTTAGAGGGGCCACAAAGCCGCTGGAAGGAATTTAAATTTACTGTAAGCGTTTTATTTGAATTTATAAAAGGATTACGTGCCCTGCATTTTGTTGGGCCATGCGTTACCGTTTTCGGATCTGCCAGGTTTAAAGAAGGGCATCCCGATTATGAACTGGCCAGGAATGTCTCCGGAAAAATTGCTCAGCTGGGATTTACCATACTCACCGGTGGCGGTCCCGGCATTATGGAAGCTGCCAACCGTGGCGCACGGGAAGTGGGCGGCAGGAGTGTAGGATGTAATATAGATCTGCCACATGAACAATATGCAAATCCTTATATGGATAAATGGGTAAACATCAAATATTTTTTTGTAAGAAAAACCTTACTGATAAAATACTCTTATGCCTTTGTGGTGATGCCTGGCGGTTTTGGTACGCTGGATGAATATTTTGAAGCTATTACATTAATTCAGACAAAAATGATCAGTGATTTCCCTGTAGTTATTATGGATAAGGAATTTTATAAAAATATTATCGCTCACAATGAAGTGATGAAGGCAAAAGGAACCATTTCGGCAAATGATACAGACCTGTTTTTATGTACAGATGATATTGATGAAGCTGTGGCCTATATTCAAAATAACACCATTAAAAGATATAATCTAAGTCCGGCCATAAAAAAAGTAAAGCCATTTGCATGGTTGTTTGAAAGAAAGTAATTCCCAGGCTCCTATCTGCGAAAACAAAATTGGAAAAAGTATTGTCAATCTGATAAAAGGTGCCGGAATTCAATTCTCTACTTGGTTAGATTGTCTTAAAAGAACAGCTTCATTTAGTTATCAATGCTTCATATCTCTAATTCTCTAAAGCTCTATATTCTTACCCGCTAAAATTAACTTAGCGGGTAAGAGAAATAGAGACACTAAGTTGTCTGGCCACTAGGCAGTTACTTTTTTTACCTGGTCTGTCAGCATATCAAATAGTTTCTCAACAATTGAACCTTTCGTATTGGCCTGACAACTGATTAAACTCATATTTTACTTTGATGCCCATCATTGAATGAGTTCTCTATATTTTCAATTTTTGTGTAATAAAGCAATCATTAATGAAGTTCAATGTTGGCAATACAGATAAAGTAATAAGATTATTTCTGGCAATCGTTATTGGTGCCGTGGGCTTTTATGTTAAAAGCTGGTGGGGTTTAGTGGCAATAGTTCCGTTGGTAACGGGCCTTACATCGATCTGTCCTTTATATACAATTTTAGGATTGAATACAATTTCTACGAAAAGTGTTCAGTAGTTTCTGTTTAATTACTCCCGCTGCTCTTTCCAGTGCGGCGGCTTTTTTATTTTAAAAACAATCAGTTTATCAATAATTCAAAATCTATACCGGTTAATTGTTTTCATTGCGGCGATGTTTGCGATGATACTTCCATTTTAATAGAAGACAATCATTTTTGCTGCCAGGGCTGTAAACAGGTGTACCTGTTGCTGAACGAAAACAACCTCTGTAATTATTACGACCTGGATAAAACCCCGGGCTTAAAAGCAAAAGGCAAATTCCTGGCCGAACGTTTTGCTTACCTGGATGATGAAGCTACCATGCAGAAGTTGATCCGTTTTCAAAGTGCAGCGCAGATCAATGTTTCATTCTCCATTCCGCAAATGCATTGCTCTTCCTGTATCTATTTGCTTGAAAACCTGCACAGGATTGAGCCGGGAGTAAAGCAATCGCAGGTTAACTTTCAGCTAAAAGAAGTTTTTATTGTTTTTAACCCCCAGGAAACAACACTCCGCAAAGTGGTGGAACTGCTTGCTTTTATAGGTTACGAACCCTATATCAGTCTGCAGGATACTACGGTTAAAAAGGCATCAACCTTTAACAGAAGACAGATATATAAAATTGGCGTTGCAGGGTTTTGTTTTTCCAATATTATGATGCTGAGTTTTCCGGAATACTTTTCTTCGGGTAATATTGATGAAAGTATTTTAAAACAAACATTTAACTGGATAAACCTGGCATTATCTGTACCGGTTTTATTTTTCAGCGCTGCAGATATTTTTATTGCTGCCTGGAAAGGTCTGCGGCAACGGTTTTTAAATATAGATGCACCCATTGCACTTGCCATCGTTGTAACTTTTGCAAGAAGTTATTACGAGATCATTGGCGGGCATGGTGCCGGATACCTCGATTCGGGTACCGGTATCGTTTTCTTTATGCTGATTGGGCGCTGGTTTCAGAATAAAACCTACGATTCCTTTTCATTCGACCGGGATTACCGTTCTTATTTTCCGTTGGGAGTTACTGTGGTGGAGCATGGTGCAGAAAAAAATATTCCGGTTACACAATTACAAAAGACCAACCGCATCATTGTGCGTAATGAAGAGATGATACCGGCAGATGCCGTGCTGATGAAGGGTACAGCCAATATTGATTATAGTTTTGTAAGTGGAGAAAATACTGCAGTGGAAAAACGAAAAGGAGATTTGATTTATGCCGGCGGTAAACAAATGGGCAGCATTATAGAACTGGAGATCATCAAAGAACCATCACAGAGTTATATTACCCAGCTTTGGAACAACGATATCTTCGTCAACAAAAAGAATGAAGATAAATCTTATATACATCCCTGGAGCCGCTATTTTACCATGGCTTTACTGTCCATTGCGGCAGGTACCTTTATTTTCTGGTCTATTGTAGATGCTTCAAAAATTTTGCCGGCAGTAACATCCGTATTGATTGTTGCCTGTCCCTGTTCATTGCTGCTTTCGGCCACATTTACATATGGCAATATGCTTCGTATTTTCGGCCGTAACAAGCTATACCTTAAAAATGCTTCGGTAATTGAGGCGCTTGCAAAAATAAACACGGTTGTATTTGACAAGACCGGTACGCTCACCCAAACCAATGCTGCTGCTGTTAATTATGAAGGACAGCCGCTCTCCGTGAGGCAAATGGCCATCATTAAAACGGTTACCCGGCAATCATCTCATCCGTTGAGTAAAATAATTGCAGCATCCATACATGCCGGTACGGATTCATTGTTAACTGTTAACAGTTTTAAAGAATACACCGGTAAAGGTTTTGATGCGATGGTGGAGGATATGCCGGTTAGGATGGGCTCGGCTGGTTTTATTAAGGCTGATGCATTTATAACGCAGGATACCGGAACATCTGTACATGTGGTCATGGATAAAGTACACCTTGGCAAATTCAGCGTAAAAAACCAGTACAGGGCCGGTGTTGCCGAAATGGTAACCGATATAAAAGAACATAACAGCCACCTGTATGTTTTATCGGGCGATAATGACTCTGAAAATACCAATCTTAAAAAAATATTTGGCGATAATACGCCACTTCGCTTTAACCAGTCTCCGCAACAAAAACTCGATTTTATTAAAAGCCTGCAGCAGCAAGGCAGCAATGTGCTTATGCTGGGCGATGGCCTGAATGATGCAGGTGCTTTAATGCAAAGCCAGGTTGGTATTGCGGTTTCTGAAAACTCGGCCCAATTTTCGCCTGCCAGCGATGCCATACTGGATGGAACCAAAGTTTCGCTTTTGCATCATTTTATCGGCTATGCAAAAGCGGGTAAAAAAATTGTAACTGCCAGTTTTATCCTTTCAATATTATATAATATTGTTGGTTTATCTTTTGCGGTGCAGGGTATTCTGTCACCCATGGTTGCAGCCATCCTGATGCCGGCAAGCAGTATCAGCATAGTGCTGTTTGTAAGCTTGTATTCATCTTTTGTGGCCCATAACAAAGGCTTATAAATACCACATGATTAAAATCATGTTTGAGTTTGATAGTCATCAGCAGCAAAATTTGATACTACGGGTATTTTTGGAAATCATTTAAAACCATCTCTTTTGAGCGCATTATTTGTATTAATAGGCATCAGTATTTTAGTAGCAGGTGGTTTTCTGGCTGCTTTTTTATGGAGCGTTAACAAGGGGCAGTTTGATGATGATTACACTCCCTCTATACGAATGCTGTTTGACGACGAATTAAAAAAAACTACAACTTCTACAATTCCTAAAACAATAAACCAAACTAAATAATCACATGCAGGTAGAAAAATTTTATTACGACAACAGGATAGTTAAAAACTTTGCTTATGCAACCATCCTCTGGGGTGCTGTAGGTATGCTGGTGGGTTTGTACATAGCCTTACAACTTGTTTTTCCGGCACTGAATATCACGCAGTATTTCTCATTTGGCCGTCTTCGTCCATTGCATACCAATGCAGTAATTTTTGCATTTGTGGGCAATGGTATTTTTATGGGTGTGTACTATTCTCTGCAAAGGTTATGTAAAGCAAGAATGTTCAGCGATAAGTTGAGCAATATCCATTTCTGGGGCTGGCAACTGATCATCGTTGCAGCTGCTGTAACATTACCACTTGGCCTTACCCAGGGTGCAGAGTATGCCGAGTTGATTTGGCCTATTGATCTGGCCATCACTATTATCTGGGTTGTGTTTGGATGGAACATGTTTGGTACCATCATTAAAAGAAGAGAAAAACACCTGTATGTTGCTATCTGGTTTTACATAGCCACATTTGTAACGGTTGCCGTTTTACATATTGTTCGTTCGGGCCAGTTGCCTACTTCTTTCCTACATAGTTACAGCTGGTACTCAGGTGTGCAGGATGCATTGGTACAGTGGTGGTATGGCCACAATGCGGTGGCGTTCTTCTTAACTACACCATACCTGGGCCTGATGTATTACTTTATGCCCAAAGCGGCCAACCGCCCGGTTTATTCTTACAGGCTTTCTATCATTCACTTCTGGTCCTTGATATTTTTATACATCTGGGCTGGTCCGCATCACCTGTTATATACTGCATTGCCAAACTGGGCACAATCGCTTGGTATTGTTTTTTCATTCATGCTCATTTTCCCAAGCTGGGGTGGTATGATAAACGGGCTGCTTACTTTACGTGGCGCCTGGGACAGGGTTAGGGATGATGTGATTCTGAAATTTATGGTGGTTGCTGTTACCGCTTATGGTATGGCAACTTTTGAAGGGCCTATGCTTTCTTTAAAAAGTGTAAGTGCCATTTCGCATTATACCGATTGGGTTGTTGCTCACGTTCACGTAGGCGCTTTGGGATGGAACGGTATGCTGACCTTTGGTGTAATTTACTGGTTAATTCCCCGGATTTTTAAAACCAACCTCTATTCAAAAAAACTGGCTGCCAATCATTTCTGGCTGGCAACACTGGGTATTTTATTCTGGGCCATTCCCATGTATTGGGCCGGTATACAGCAAAGCCTGATGTGGAAACAATTTACAGAAGCAGGCCAGTTAAAATATACTTTCCTGGAAACTGTTACTTACATGAAACCGTTTTATGCCATGCGTTCACTGGGTGGTACCATGTACCTGACTGGTGTGCTCATTATGTTCTATAACATTTATAAAACAGTTAAGAGCGGTAAACTGGTTGCCGATGAAGAAGCCGAAGCAGCACCAATGGTTAAAGAATATGTTAAGCATAGTGGTGAGCATTGGCATAGGGTAATTGAAAGAAAACCAATCCAATTCATGATCCTGGCTTTAGTAGTGATTTTGATTGGTGGTATTATTGAGCTGGTTCCAACTTTTATGATCAAATCAAATGTACCAACCATCAGCAGTGTTAAACCTTATACTCCGCTTGAGTTACAGGGCAGGGATATTTATGTGAGAGAGGGCTGCTATGTATGTCACTCACAAATGATCAGACCTTTCCGCAGTGAGACCGAGCGTTATGGCGAATATTCAAAAGCCGGCGAATTTATTTATGATAAGCCATTTCAGTGGGGTAGTAAACGTACGGGCCCCGATCTGGCAAGGGAAGGAACAGGCAATCTGAAAAAATCTGATGGCTGGCATTTCCGGCATTTCAGGGAACCTTCTTCCATGAGTGAAGGATCTATCATGCCAACGTATCCTTTCCTGATAGAGCAAAATATAGATACGGCTTCAACAGCAGCAAAAATAAATGCCATGCGCTCGTTGGGTGTGCCTTATGAAAAGGGCTACGAAAAAATTGCCAACCAGGAACTGATGACCCAGGCAAACGGAATCCGGATCAATTTAAAAATGGAAGGCATTGAAGTACCTGCAAACCGTGAGGTGGTTGCTTTGATTTCCTACATGCAGCGTTTGGGAAAAGATATCAGTAACAATAAAACAGCAACTTTTAATAAATAAGCCATGTTTAAATTCATCAAACAATACGCCGAAACAATCAATGGAGTGGATATATATCCGATGATATCGCTTTTCATCTTCTTTACCTTTTTTATTGTACTGCTGGTACTGGTAAAAAAAATGAAGAAAGAAAGAATAGAAATATTATCCAATCTTCCTTTGGAAAATGAAGAATTAACTAACTCAACTTTATAAAATATATCGTATGCGATTCTTAAAATCTGTAAAATATAAAATAGTATTAACGATACTTTCTGTTTTTACTGCTTCTGCCATGGTAGCTCAAACTACTGCACCTGCTGCTCCGCAGGTACAATCCGGTTATAACCAGCTGGCAACACTGCTGGTAGTAATGATTGCAGTACTGGCCTTTGTAATATGGGGTATGGGGCGTGTGTTAACAGCGCTGGGCAGGCAACTGGTAGATAAAAGCCAGGCCGCAAAAAACGTGCTGCCCGTTGTTTTACTGGCAGGGTTTTCCCTGTTGTCGCAGGTATCATTTGCGCAGGATGCTGCTGCAACAGCTGTACAACAAGTGCCCAACTATGGAGGGTTAACATCAACTACCTATTATTTTTTCCTTACGGTATTGGCAACAGAAGTGCTCGTAATTCTTTTTCTGGCCTTTTCTATCCGAAGGATGTACACAGAGCTTTTGCCGGAGAAAAAAGCATCATTAAAAGAAAGGTCAGCATTGGTTGGCTGGTGGAGCGGCCTTGATAAAAAAATATTTACAAAGGCTGTACCTGTAGAGAAGGAAGCTGATGTAATGCTGGATCATGATTACGACGGCATCAAAGAACTGGATAATGCTTTGCCACCCTGGTGGAGGTATGGATTTTATATCACAATTGGTGTGGCATTTGTTTACCTGCTTAATTTTCATGTGTTTGGTATAGGATTAAACCCTACACAGGAATACAGTGCAGAAATTGAAAGTGCAAGAATAAAAAAAGAAATCTACGAGGCCAATAACAAAGACAGGATTGATGAAAAAAATGTACCGATGGCTGCTGCAGATGGTATACAGGCCGGTAAAGCATTGTTTGAATCAAACTGCGTTGCCTGCCATTTAAAAGATGGTGGTGGTACTGTGGGTCCTAATCTTACTGATGACTACTGGATTCACAAGGGATCTTTGAATGATATTTATAACACCATTAAAGTAGGATACGCTGATAAAGGTATGCAAAGCTGGAGTGGTACGTTTACACCTAAACAGATCAGCTACCTGGCCAGTTATATAAAAACACTTAAGGGAACTAAACCAGCTGTGCCAAAAGCACCTCAGGGAGAGTTGTATGTTGATGAAGTTGTGGCTGTAGATTCAGCAAAGGTTATAAAACCCGATTCGGGTAAGGTTGCAAAGCCGGATACGGCTGCAGCCATTAAAAAATAAAAATGACAGAAACTACAGATATTATCGATGAAGAATCTTTCCGGGATTCGGTAGCCACTATCAGCAGTGATGGCCACAGAAATTTTATTAATCCTAAAAAGCCAAAGGGTAAATTATATAATTTACGAACCTGGTTCAGTATTGGTTACCTGATAGTTTTTTTTACACTTCCTTTTATTAAAGTGCACGAGGCACCTTTGTTCATGTTTAATATACTGGAGCGTAAATTTATTTTCTTCGGTGTCACTTTCTGGCCGCAGGATTTTTTCATCTTTGCCATTGGCTTTCTTACGTTCATGGTTTTCATAATTCTGTTTACGGTGGTGTTTGGCCGGGTATTTTGTGGCTGGGCCTGTCCGCAAACCATTTTTATGGAAATGGTTTTTCGTAAAATTGAATACTGGATCGACGGAGATTCGGCTCAACAAAAAAAACTAAGGGCTATGCCCTGGAACGGTGAGAAGATAAGAAAGCGTACCACCAAGTTTATTACTTTCTTTGCCATATCATTTCTGATTGCCAATTTTTTCCTGGCTTATCTTATTGGTATGGATGAGCTCATTGGAGATATTAAAAACCCGGGGGCTCATACCGGAACCTTAATTTCATTATTGGTTTTTACTACAGTTTTCTTTTTTGTTTACTGGTGGTTCAGGGAGCAGGTTTGCCTGGTGGTTTGCCCATATGGAAGATTGCAGGGCGTTTTGCTTGATAAAAACTCCATAGTGGTTGCATACGACCATCAACGTGGTGAGCCAAGAGGTAAGCTCAAAAAGGCAGATGATCATGATTGTAAATGCACCGACTGTAAAGAAGACGGAGCCTGCAAAAGTATAACAGCAAAACTGGAAGCCATTACCCGCCAGGGCGATTGTATTGATTGTTTTGCATGTGTAAGGGTTTGTCCTACTGCTATCGACATTCGTAATGGTACACAACTGGAGTGTGTTAACTGTACTGCCTGTATTGATGCCTGTGATGACATCATGGTTAAAGTAGATAAGCCTAAAGGGCTGATTCGTTATGCCTCAGAAAACAGTATTACCAATGGTGTAAAACTGAAATTGAACCGGAGAATTAAAGCTTACACAGCCGTATTGATGCTGCTGCTGTCATTGCTTGTATTCTTACTCACCAGCAGAACTGATCTGGATGTAACCCTGATGAGAACTTCCGGAATGACCTACACCACACTGCCCGACGGACGTTTGAGCAACCTGTATAATTTAAAACTGGCCAATAAAACACATAAAGACATTGACTTTAGCCTGAAACTGGAAAATATGCCCGGGGAAATTGAACTGGTTGGCAGCGGCAGATTGAACGTTAAAAAGGGAGATTATTCTCACCTGCAGTTTTTTGTAAAACTGAATAAGCAGGAAGTTAAGAACTGGAAGACAGAAGTTAAGATCGGTGTATATGAAGGGACTGTAAAAATTAAAACCATCAAGGCTAAATTCATTGGCCCCGAAATGTATAACTAAAATTATTTATTATGAACTGGGGAACTAAAATATTGATTGTGTATGTGGCTTTTGTATTGGGGATTGTGTTTATGGTTTTCAAATCAACTAACCAAAATACCGACCTGGTAACCACAGATTATTATGCCAAGGAACTGAAATACCAGGATAAGATTGATGAAATAAAAAGGGCCACTGCTTTATCAGCACCGGTTGAATATAGTATTAAGGATAACGCATTAATGATATCATTTCCAAAAGATTTTGCCGGTAAAAAACTAACGGGCGAAGCGGTTTTGTATTGCCCGTCGGATGAGAAGAAAGATATAAAACAGCCTTTTACCGTACTTGATGAAGCATTGGAACTGGCTATTCCTGCAGGTAGTAAAGGATTGTATGAGTTACATATAAGCTGGCAGGATGGAGAGGTTACTTATTATTTTGAGAAGAAAATATTTATATAAATGATGCAGTTGTTTTTTGTTGCTTTTATGATTGGCATTGTGGGAAGTTTTCACTGTGTGGGTATGTGTGGCCCGCTGGCATTGGCGCTGCCACTAAGCCATAACAGTTTTGCAGCCAAAATTACCGGAGCATTTTTATACAATGCAGGCCGAGTTGTTACCTATGCTTTTTTTGGATTGATATTCGGATTAATTGGCCAAACCGCTGCTTTATTTGGATTTCAGCAATGGTTATCAATTGGCGCAGGGGCGTTAATACTCCTGTTTATTATAGTGCCCCAAAAATATAAAATGCAAAGCAGTGCTACCAATTATACAAATGGATTTTTTGGCAAACTGCGTGCAGCCCTGGCGAGGTTGTTTACACAAAAAAATAATACGTCGCTTTTTGTTATTGGATTATTGAATGGCTTGTTGCCATGCGGCCTGGTGTATATGGCCGTAGCCGGAGCCATTGGAACCGGGGAAGTGGGCAGCAGTATTATATTTATGGCAGCTTTTGGTTTGGGAACATTGCCCGTAATGTGGAGCATTGCTTTTTTTGGAAATTATGTTGGGTTAGGGTTGCGCCAAAAAATACGCAAAGCTTTTCCTTACATGATGGGGTTAATGGCGTGTTTGCTCATTTTACGTGGAATGGGGCTGGGGATACCTTATTTAAGCCCCGAAATGGATGTTCAAAAAAAGGAAGTGCATGGCTGCTGTGCAAAACCTGACGAACCTCAGGTTTTGAAATGATGATTATCCTGATGCAGGATGTAGAAAAAAAATAAGTTTGAATAAATAAAATAAACCAGTACAAGTGTTTTATATGCCGCCGGTAAAAATATCAAAGTCAGAACAATTTCACCATGAAAATAAAACATGGATACGCTTACTGGAATTCTTTAAGCAGGAAAATTATTTTATGAAGAACCGGCTGTCTGAAGTACTTGATAACAGTGTGGATAAAGGTTTTCTGGCTCTTGCCGAGCAGTTTCAGAATAAATTTATTTTGAAAGACGAATACATTGATGAATTGCGGCACGATATCAATAAGCAGGATCAGCTTATAAATGACGCAATGGGAGTGGCGGTTGAAAATAAACTTACAAAAACACAGGGAAAGCTGCGGAACGAAATGGAATATTTTGAAAAGGATTTCTGTAACCTGAAAAATGATTTTAATAAATACCTGTATTCAGTCCTGTAAACTTAATTCAACATGGCTGCCAGCTTTTTTTCATTGGTGATGATGATATTCCCTTCTTTGATCTCAATTAATTTTTCGCTTTTAAAATCGCTGAGGGTACGAATGAGTGATTCAGTTGCCGTGCCGGCAATATTGGCCAGGTCTTCACGGCTGATGTGAATGGAAAAATTGCCCTGCGATTCTTTTTGATATTTTGCCTGCAAGGCAAGTAGTGCATCGGCCACTCTTTTGCGCAACGAATTATAAGCAAGGCCTAAAAGCTGGTTTTCTTTTTCGGTGACATTTTTAGCCAGCAGCTTTATAAATTTATGTGTTACTTCCCTGCTGGTATGCAACAGGTTCTCGAAATCTTCTTTTGGAATAATGGCTACATCTGTGTCTTCAATGGCTTCTGCGGTTTCTTTATATACCGTTCCCTCCAGCAATGCGTTATAACCAAAGAAATCTCCTTCATTAAACAGGCCAACTGTTAATTCTTTGCCGGCATCATTTATTTTACAGGTTTTTACTTTCCCTTTTTGTACATAGTATAAGCGGTTTGGATGATTGCCTTCTGTATAAATAGGCTGTTTCTTTTTATAATGGTTTATGTTTCTGTCTGCAGCAAGTTCAACCAGCGGGTCTCTTCCTTTAAATTCATTCAGCATTTGCTTCATGCCATCTGCGTCTGTATTGTAATTTTTAGCCAGCAGTTCGGTCTTTTTAATCCGGCTTTCTACCGCATTTAATAATTCTATATCGCTGAAAGGTTTGGTAATATAATCATCGGCACCCATTTCCATACCTTTTCTAAAGTCGCTTCTTTCTGCTTTTGCAGTTAAAAAAATGAAAGGTATGCCGGTAAGTTCAGGATTCTTATTAAGCAGGTGTAAAACACCATAGCCATCCAGCACAGGCATCATAATATCGCAGATGATGAGATCTGGTTTTTCCTGCAAAGCCTGTTCCACACCAACTTTTCCGTTTTCGGCAGTTTTAACTTTGTAACCTGCCAGTTCTAAAATTTCGGCCGTGTTTTCCCTAATTTCATTATTGTCTTCTATCAGTAATAAGTGTTTCATTTCTACAAGGATAAATTATGGTTAAGCAGTGTTCAGGTTTAAAGTTATTATAAATTTAGTGCCTTTTTCCAATTCGCTTTCAAATTCAATCTTTCCATCCATCAATTCAATGTATTTGGCTACTATGTGCAGGCCGAGCCCCGTGCCCTGTATATTGGTTACATTAGCCCCACGGAAAAAGCGTTCAAACAAATGTTCCTGGTCTACAGCAGAAATACCCATACCATTGTCTTTTACTGTTAAAACAATGCTGTTTTTCAAAACGCTGCTGTTTACTTCAATAATACTTCCTTCGGGCGAAAATTTAATGGCATTTGATAAAAGGTTGGTAAGTACATTACGCAACAATACCGGATCAGAAAAAATTACCTCATTACCTGTATGGGTATATATAATTTGCTGGTTAACCCGGGCAATACCTTCTATTTCACTGCAAAGGGAGGCAGTCATTTCCCTCATATTAAAATCCAGGTTATTGGCAGTGATTTTACCATCTTCAATTTTTCCAATAGATAAAAACTCGTTTAATAAATTGGTAAGATTATTTACCGAAGATTTGATGCGGTGAATATGCTTGTTTCTTTTTTCCTGCTCATCAGCTTCAACATATTTTGCAACCAGCGATGCGGAGGAGAGGATAGTACTTAAGGGTGTACGAAACTCATGCGAAGCCATGGATACAAACCTGCTTTTTAAATCGCTTAGTTCTTTTTCCTTGCTCAAAGCCTTTGTCAGCTCATCTTTCGATATCTCCAGCTGCTGCAGGGTATCCTGTAACTGTTTGGTTCTTAATTCAACTTTATTTTCCAGTTCATCATTCAGTTCTTCAATTTTACCGTTGGTAATAGCCAACTGTTCTTTTTGCTCATGTATGGCGTTTTCAAATTCTTTTCTTTTGGTAATATCAATTACAAAGGCAATGGTAAAACTTTCCTGTCCCATTACATAATTACTCAAACTGATCTCAACCGGAAACTCGGTGCCATCTTTTTTTACAGCATAAAGGTCTTTACCAAGACCCATTGGCCTGGGCTTTGGGTTTTCAATGTAATGATCCCGCTGATGAACATGTTTGGAATGGTACCGGCCGGGTATGAGTGTTTCAATTTTTTTGCCTACCAGCTCATTTTGATTTTCGTAACCGAATTGAGCAAGCAGAAAATTATTCAGTAAAAGAATTTCGGCTTTAGCATTGGCAACCAATATACCCATGGAAGCAAATTGAAACAATGCTTCAAATTTTTCTTTCTCCTGTTGCAGTTTTTGTATGGGCATAGTTCAGTAGTAGACACCTAAAATGTTGTATAAAAATACAACAAAGCAGAGAGATAGTAAGAAAATAAAGGGCTTGATTTTTGAACTATATTTATAGTACGAATTACGAGGTAAAATTGCAGGCGAATGACAGAGCAAAATAACGAAATTGCCGGGTTAACCGAAGCTGAGGTTACGGCTTCCAGGGCGGAGTATGGAGCTAATGTGCAGGTTATGAAAAGTAAAACGGGCCTTCTTGCTTCCATGAAGGATATTGTAAAAGAGCCCATGTTTATACTGCTGGTTGCAGCCAGCACTATTTATTTTATTACCGGAAATACCAGTGATGGTATTTTTATGTTGTCTGCCATTGTTATTGTATCTGCCATTTCTTTATACCAGGACTCCAGAAGCCGCAATGCACTGGCTGCATTAAAATTACTTACACAGCCGCATAGTAAAGTCATCCGTAATAGCCAGACAATTGAAATAAGCAGCGATGATATTGTAATGGGCGATATGATGGTTATTGAAGAAGGCACTGCTGTGCCGGCAGATGGGATCATCATCCAATCCAACGATTTTTCAATTAATGAATCAATCCTCACAGGCGAATCATTAAGCGTTTATAAATCTGTACTGGATGAAGATAAACTTGTTTACCAGGGAACCTGGGTTGCAGGCGGACTGGCCATTTGCCAGGTAACCCAGATTGGTAATGCCACCAAACTGGGTAAAATAGGCAAAAGCCTGGAGTCTATTACTGAAGAAAAAACGCCGCTTCAAAAACAGATCAGCAATTTTGTAAAAAAGATGGCGGTTGCAGGCGTTATCATCTTTTTAATTGTTTGGGTAATCAATTATTTTCAATCAAAAGATCTGTTCGACAGCCTGTTAAAATCACTCACACTGGCCATGAGTATTTTGCCAGAGGAAATACCGGTTGCTTTCACAACTTTTATGGCATTGGGTGCCTGGCGTTTAATGAAGCTGGGCATCATAGTAAAGCAAACAAAAACTGTGGAGTCGCTGGGCAGTGCAACGGTGATTTGTGTAGATAAAACCGGTACCATAACCGAAAATAAAATGTCGCTGGTTAACCTGTTTACTGCAGGCCCGGCAAAAATAATTAACCCGGATAAAAATATGGACGATGCTGCAAAAGCCTTAATACGCACAGCTATGTGGGCCAGCGAACCCATACCATTCGATCCGATGGAAACGGTGCTGCATGATGCCTATGCCGCATTATTCAGTACCGATGAAAGGCCGGGTTATAAGATGATTCATGAATACCCGTTGAGTGGCAGGCCACCCATGATGACCCATCTTTTTGAAGATGCAAACGGTAACCGCATTATTGCAGCCAAGGGAGCGCCTGAAGCCATCATTGCTGTAGCTGAATTACCGGCAGATGAAAAAAAGCAAATTGCAGCAGCGCTTGATGAAATGACAAAAAATGGTTACCGGGTTTTGGCAGTCGCAGAAACAACATATACAGGAAAAGATTTTCCAAAACAACAACAGGATTTTAAATTTCAATTTAAAGGGCTGGTTGCTTTTTACGATCCTCCAAAGAAAAATATCAGCGAAGTATTACGTGCGTTTGAAAAAGCAGGTATAGCGGTAAAGATCATCACCGGCGATAATGAAGCAACAACCCGGAATATTGCTGCACAAATTCAGTTTAAAGATTACGATAAAAGCCTGGGTGGCGAAGAACTGGTAAAACTGTCGGATAAAGAACTGGATGAACAGGTAATGCAGGTGAATATTTTTACCAGGATGTTTCCGGATGCAAAGCTAAAAGTGATAGAAGCATTAAAGAGGAACAACGAAGTAGTTGCTATGACTGGTGATGGTGTAAATGACGGGCCTGCCTTAAAATCGGCCCATATTGGAATTGCCATGGGTAAGAAGGGAACGGAGATAGCCAAGCAGGCTTCCTCTATGATCATTACTGATGATGACATGGCAAAAATGGTAGATGCGGTTGCCATGGGCCGCCGTATATACAGTAACCTTAAAAAAGCCATTCAATATATCATCTCTATTCATATACCCATCATACTTACTGTTTTTATTCCGCTGGCACTGGGTTGGGTGTATCCAAATATATTTACCCCGGTGCATGTAATTTTTCTGGAACTGATCATGGGGCCCACCTGTTCTATCATTTATGAAAACGAACCGATGGAAAAAAATATAATGCTGCAAAAACCAAGAAGTTTAAGCAATACATTTTTTAACTGGCGTGAATTGATGACGAGTATTGTTCAGGGGCTTGCCATTACAGCCGGTACCATTTTTATTTATCGATATGCAGTGGGGCAGGGTAGTAATGAAAATGTAACCAGAACAATGATCTTTCTTACGCTCATTTCGGCCAATGTATTGCTTACACTGGTTAACCGGTCTTTCTATTATTCGGTTATAACAACGAGCCGGTATAAGAATAACCTGGTTGTAATAATTATATTCATTACAGCTGTGCTGATGGGGCTGCTGCTGTTTGTAAAACCGCTCAGCAATATATTTAAATTTGAAACCCTCGATGCAGTACAAATGTTAATCAGTATCGTAACCGGGTTTATATCCGTTATCTGGTATGAAGGGGTAAAGTTTATTAAAAGGAGGCGGGTTAATTAAGCGCTATTTGCTCTATGAGCTCATCCATCTGAATACCGCTGTGGCTTTCCTCATAAACACATTCGGTGTTCTTAATTAAAAGTATTTGAGGTGATTCGTGGGCTATCGAAAAATCTTCGGCAATCTGGTTAGAGAGTGATCTGTATCTGAGCAGATCCAGAAAATAGAAATCACCGGTCCCGGGTTGTTCATTTCTTTCCAAACGGCTTTTGGCCATTGTACTTATGGAACAACGGGTACTGTGTTTAAAAATTACCTGGGGCCTGGCTTTTGATAATTCTTTGAGGTCAGCCAGTTGCTGTACATTGTTCAGTTCTATCCAATTCATATATGAGTGAGCAGGTATTAATGTATAATGCCTTCAGACATTGGACAAGTTCCTTTGCGGCTTGAAGTGCAGCTGCTTGCAATTGCTGATACTGTAATCAGGATAACAGCGATTAAAAGAATTCTTTTCATTTTATTACTTTAGGAGTTAAAATTTATTAGTGCAAATATAATTTACCAAACTTAAACGGTGAAATACTATTTATTATTACATTGTGACTCCAATAAAACCTAAAAAACACAAACATTACCTCATAATAACTTAATTAACCCCCAAAACAATGGTATCTAACATGTTAAACTTATCCCGGCCTATTGCTTTTATTGACCTGGAGACCACAGGTGTAAGCCTATCAACCGACAGGATTGTAGAAATTGCTGTAATAAAAATCCTGCCGGATGGTAGCCGGCAGGTAAAACGGAAACTGCTCAATCCTGAAATGAAAATCCCACAGGAATCAATCGATATACATGGTATTACCGATGAAATGGTTAAAGATGCTCCAACATTTAAGCAGGCAGGCAACGAAATAAAAATGTTCATAGATAATTGCGACCTGGGCGGGTACAACAGTAACCGCTTTGATATCCCGATTTTGATGGAAGAATTTTTACGTGCCGGTATGGAGGTGGATCTGAGCACCCGTAAAATGATTGATGTACAGCATATATTTTATACCATGGAACCGCGTACTTTAACTGCAGCCTACAAATTCTTTTGCCAGAAAGAACTGGTGGATGCACACAGTGCCGAAGCTGATGTGGATGCAACCATTGAAGTACTGATGGCACAATTAGACCGGTATAAAAACCTGGGCGATTCGGTTGAATCTATTTTAAATGTTATAGGCGAGGATAAAATTGTCGACTATGCACGCCGCTTCAGTTTTAATGATAAAGGTGTTGAAATATTTAATTTTGGCAAACACAAGGGCAGACCGGTTAAAGATGTTTTAAAAGCCGAGCCACAGTATTACGACTGGATGATGCGGGGCGATTTTCCGCTGCATACCAAGCAAAAACTCACTGAAATACTCAACAGTACCCTGTTAAAAAATAACTAATTAAGCTTTGTAGAGAATATGTTGATAAGGCATTCCTGTATTTAATGTAAATTTGACTCCGTCATTCAAGCATATATTTTGGAAAAAATAGTTATCATACCTACATATAATGAAAAGGAAAACATCGAAAATATAATCGGTGCGGTAATGAATTTGCAGTTGAATTTTCATGTGCTGATCATTGATGACGACTCCCCGGATGGCACAGCCGATATTGTAAAATCATTAATACCTACATATAGCGGCCAGCTATTTTTAGAACAACGTAAAGGAAAACTGGGATTGGGTACAGCCTATATTCATGGTTTTAAATGGGCCATTGATAAAGGGTATAATTTTATTTTTGAAATGGATGCCGATTTCTCTCACAATCCCAACGACCTGGAAAGATTGTATACAGCCTGTAAAAACGGTGCCGGTGTTGCAGTAGGATCACGATATGTAAAAGGCGGTGCAGTGGCCAACTGGCCGGCAAACCGCATCCTGCTTTCAAGAGGTGCTTCATTGTACACCAGGATAATTACCTGGATGCCGGTAAAAGATCCCACTGCCGGTTTTGTATGTTACTCAAAAGAAGTACTGGAAGCGATAAACCTGGATGGTATTGAATTTGTAGGCTATGCATTTCAGATAGAAATGAAATTTGCTTCCTGGAAACTGGGTTTTAAAATTGTAGAAGTGCCCATCACTTTTATTGACCGTGAGTTTGGCGCCAGCAAAATGAATAAAGGCATTGTTAAGGAAGGTATACTGGGCGTACTAAAACTCCGCTGGCACAGCCTGTTTAAAAATTACCGCAAACGTGTTACCAACACTGCTTACAATAATAAAGTGAGTTTCCAGGAAGCAGATGTTTTGCTGGAAGGTAAATGATATTGCTCCGCTAAGTTTTCTCTTTCTCAAAAAATATTTCTTCAACGTTTTGTGTAATAGTTTTTAAAACCGCATCTGTATAACTAAACTATATGTTATGCAGAAAATGTTCTTAATAATTGCCGCATTCACATTTGCATTGCTGGCTTTTAAAAATCCCAATTCATTTGTAGTAACCGGAAAAGTAACTGACATAGATGGTAATCCTGTGTCTTTTGCATCGGTAAGAATAAAAGGAACCAACAGTGGGGTTTCGGCTGATGTCAATGGAAATTATTCAATAAAAGTTATTGATGAAAATGCTGTTTTGGTAATTACCGGCGCATCTTTTAAAACGGCAGAAGTTAAAGTTGGTGCTCGAAGAGTCATTAATACAGTTTTGGAAAAAAGAGGTGGTACTGATTTAAAAGAAGTAGTTGTCACTTCAGCCTTTGGCATTAAGCGTACTGCAAGAAGTACCGCATCAAATGTGCAAAATCTAACTGGTGATCAATTAAATACAATAACACAAACAAATGTAAATAATGCATTGAGCGGAAAGGTTGGGGGAGTCCAGGTAAGAACCCAAACAACCGCTAAACCTGGCGCAGAAAATACTGTAAGATTGCGTGGTGAGAATGGTTTAGACTTCGCAAAAACTTCAGATGATTTTGAAAGAGAAGGGTATGATTATATTCTTGAAAATAATTTTTTAAAAGTAATAGATAATCCGCTTTCAACTTTTTCAATTGATGTTGATGCCGCATCTTACAGCAATATGCGCCGTTTTTTAACACAGGGACAGTTACCACCTGCCGGTGCCGTTCGTATTGAAGAAATGATCAATTATTTTAAGTACGATTATTCTCAACCAAAAAATAACGATCCCTTTTCAGTTAATACAGAGATCAGCACCTGCCCCTGGAATCCGGCACACCGCCTGGCATTGGTGGGGTTGCAAGGTAAAATTATACAAACAGAAAATCTTCCATCCAGCAATATCGTTTTCCTGATAGATGTATCGGGATCTATGTCGAGTGAAAATAAATTACCCCTGTTAAAACAATCTTTAAAATTATTGGTAGACCAGTTAAGAGAAAATGACAAAGTAAGCCTGGTAGTTTATGCAGGTAATGCAGGTCTGGTATTGCCTGCAACAAACGGGTTACAGAAAAACAAGATTAAAGAAGCGATTGATCAACTGGAATCAGGTGGCTCTACAGCCGGGGGCGCAGGTATTGAACTGGCGTATAAAACTGCCACAGATAATTTTATCAAAGGTGGTAATAACCGGGTAATACTATGTACCGATGGAGATTTTAATGTAGGCACCAGCAGTGATGCTGCTTTGGAAAGCCTGATTGAAAAGAAACGGGAAACCGGTGTTTTTTTAACTGTACTTGGGTTTGGGATGGGAAATTACCAGGATGCCAAGATGCAGAAACTGGCTGATAAAGGCAATGGCAACCATGCTTATATTGATCAGTTGAGTGAAGCAAAGAAAGTGTTGGTAAGCGAATTTGGCGGCACTTTATTTACCATTGCCAAAGATGTAAAACTGCAGATAGAATTTAATCCGGCTGTGGTACAGGGTTACAGGCTGATTGGTTACGAAAACCGGATGCTTGCAAAGGAAGATTTTAACAACGATAAAAAAGACGCCGGTGATTTGGGCAGCGGACATACCGTTACAGCTTTGTATGAGATCATACCTGTTGGCCTGCAGTCAGATTTTTTAAAACAGGTAGATACCTTAAAATATCAGCTGCCTGAAAGATTCTCATCTTCTACATTCGGCAAAGAAATGATGACCCTGAAAATGCGTTACAAACAGCCCGACGACAGTATCAGCAAATTAATGACAGTTGCAGTTTTGGATGAACAAAAGCAACTACAACTTACATCAACCAACTTTCGTTTTGCAGCAGCTGTAGCTGAGTTTGGAATGATGCTGCGCAATTCAGCATTTAAGCAGCAGGCAAGTTATCAAGAAGTGATCAGTATGGCAGGTAATGCTATTGGCACTGATAAGGAAGGCTACCGGAAAGAGTTTCTGCAACTGGTACAAAGTGCCCATACATTAGTAAAAAAGGTTGAACGTAAAAAGAAGAACATTGAATTGATTGATGAAGAGGAAACTGAAACCGTATCAGCAAATAAATAACTCAAAAAAGACCGTACATGCAAAAGTTGCAACTTTCCATCCCCGAACCCTGCCACGAAAACTGGCAACAGATGACGCCAACCGACCAGGGTAGGTTTTGTAATGCCTGTGTTAAGGAAGTGATTGACTTTAGTATGATGACGGACACTGAAGTGCTGAATTATTTTACCAGCCTTACACACGATAAAGTTTGCGGCAGGGCGTTGCCCTCGCAATTGGAAAGAACCATCAGCAGACCAACAGACCCAAAGAAAAGATTATTCTGGTACTGGAATTATATGGTGATGTTCTTTATGTTTTTTGGGAAGGGGAACGGGGTCAAGGCACAAGGAGGAATTAAGAAAATAACGTGTATGCAAACAGTAACAGCAGCAGATATCGATATAATCAAATCAACAAATGTGAATAATGCTTTAGCAGGAAAAATTGCAGGGCCTGCTATAAGTAGAATTATTACCGGAAAAGTAACTGATAAAGACGGTAATCCTATCTCATTCGCATCTATAAAAATAAAAGGCACAAGTACCGGAGTTTCGGCAGATGCAAATGGTGCCTATTCATTAAGGCTACAGGCTGGTGCGGTTCTGGAGATTTCCGGAGCAAGTTTTAAAACTGCAGAAGTATCTACTGGTACGTCATCCGTTTTTAATACTGTGTTGGAAGGAGGATGGTTAGGTGTTGTAGAAACTATTACAGTAGGAGGAGCAATTTGGAGAGATCCCGATGAATATTACGGCCCATATGACAGATTAAAAAGGGTAGCTGTTATACAGGTAAAAGATGAAGAAACAGGCAAGGCAATAGCAAATGCAAGTCTTCTGATTCAAGAGAATTATATGGACAGTGCCGCTACTTTTATTGCAGATAAGAATGGTATGTACAAAATAAAAGGGATTGCTGATTATGATGAATACGAAATAAAAGTTTCTGCCAATGGTTATGAGCCAAGTGAATTTACAATTGATGATAATGATTTTAAAGACAGGAAAAAGACCTGGGAGGTTTTATTAAGAAAACAAAAGACCGAAGTAACAAAGACTGAAACGGTGAAACTTGCAGCAAAGAGAACAATGGCGATAGGTGGAATTGTTGCTGTTAATAAAAGTACTGAACCGATTTATGTGATTGATGGTTTAATCAGCCCTTCGGGTAACAGTATCAAGCCTGAAGATATTGAAGAGATCTCCATTTTAAAAGGAGCTGAAGCAACAGCGATTTATGGTACACAGGCTTCAAACGGAGCTGTGATAATCACAACCAGGAAATCAAAAGAAATAAAAATGAAAGAACTAGTTGTAACTTCAGATTTTGGTATCCGCCGCACTGGCAGATCAGTAGGAAGTGTTTGCTACACAAACACCTACAAAAATTCCTTATTAGGTGATACCCTTGCCACTGTAAAAACTTTACTAACCGATTCTATAAAAGTTTATCCCAATCCCGTTCCACGCAATACAGCTTTTTCTGTTGCACTTAAACTGAAAAAGGCGGGTAATTGCAGCCTGCAGGTTACAGATGCTTCAGGAAGAATCCTTTTACAACAAAAAATTAATACAGCTTCAAAAAATCATACAGAAAAAATGATGAGCGATAGCCGTTGGGCCGGCGGTATTTATTATATCCGTGTATTTGATGCCCAAAATAAATTAGTAAATAAAAGCAGTTTCATAGTACAGTAGTGATTGTTGTTTACGCCGGTCAAGTTTGATTCCTTAAATTTTTAAATAATAGAAAGGAGCAACTGACCGGTTTTTTTATCAGGTGTCTGGCCACTACGCAGACACTTTTTTTAATTGGTGTATTATTATTTCAAATAGTCTTGAACAATCAGACGCTGCTTAGTGGCCTGACACCTACTTAAATGCCGGATGAAACTGGTGCAGCGTGTTTCTTAAATACTCCCTGTCTAAGTGGGTATAAATTTCGGTGGTGGTAATGTTTTCATGCCCCAGCATTTCCTGTACGGCTCGTAAATCGGCACCACCTTCTACCAGGTGGGTGGCAAACGAATGGCGGAATGTATGTGGCGAAATATTTTTTACAATGCCGGCTTTTTTTGCCAGTTCTTTCAGCAAAATAAAGATCATCACCCGGCTTAGTTTACTACCCCGGCGGTTTAAAAAAAGAAAATCTTCCTGTCCGGGTTTTATGCTGATGTGAACCCTGATATCGTTGCGGTAAATATTAATGTATTTGATGGCATCGCTGCCAATGGGTACCAGCCTTTCTTTATCGCCTTTACCAATTACCCGTACAAAACCAATATCCAGGTGCAGGCAACTGATACGCAGGTTCACCAGTTCACTCACCCGTAAACCGCAACTGTACAGGGTTTCGAGTATGGCTTTGTTACGGCCACCTTCAGGTTTGCTTAAATCTATTTGGGCAATAATACTTTCAATCTCATCAAAACTTAAGGTATCGGGTAAAATCCTTTTTTGTTTGGGAGTTTCTAAAAGGGCTGTAGGGTTTAGGGTTACAATCTGCTCCATATAGCAATAAGCATAAAAACTCCGCAGCCCCGAAATGATCCTCGATTGCGAAGTAACTGTCATACCCAGCTCACTTACCCATTGCACAAATTTTTCCAGGTCTTCCAGTTCCAGTTCCTGCGGGGTAACTAATTTTTGGGTGGCCTGCAGGTAATCTGTGAGTTTATCTATATCACGCAGGTATGCCTCCACAGAATTTCCGGCCAGCGATTTTTCCAATTGCAGCCAGGCCTTAAATCCTTTTTTATAGGGTTCCCACATGATTATATACCTGCTTTAAGCAAGAATGTTGATTAAATTGAATTAAATACTATTTTCGCAACCTCAATTTCGTTAATAGTTATCAATATACAATATGCAGCCAGTTAATCTACGTTCATTCAAACAAAAAGTAAGATTCAATAAAAAAGCTCTCAGAAGTTTTTTGTCAAAACTGTTAAGAGAACAACCTCGTGGAATGGATAAAATGGCTGCGGCGCTGGAACCGGAAATCTGGAAAGAAGTAGACTGCCTTACCTGTGCCAATTGCTGTAAAACCATGAGTCCTACTTTTACAAAAAAAGACATAAAAAGGATATCACAGCATTTTGGCCAAACGCCGGAAGCATTTACCAAACAGTGGTTACGCAAAGACAGGATAGGAGATATGTTGAATAAAACAGAGCCCTGCCAGTTTTTAAATTTGCAGGATAATAAATGTTCCATTTACGAAATACGCCCGCTTGACTGTTCTGGCTTTCCACACCTGCCCAGGAAGAGGATGGTAGATTATATACATGTGCACAAACAGAATATTGAGTACTGCCCTGCAACATATAAGCTAGTAGAGAAAATGCAGGCTGCAATGAATGGATAATTGGTTAATGGATAATTGATAATGCTTGCGGGTTTAAAAACTTTTCAAATTATCAGGTGCCCCATTATCCATTATTTAATTATCAATTATCCATTACAAGTACACGTCTTCAATAAAAAAATACTCCACCGGTTCACCTTTTAAAATGGTAATGGCAAGCACATTGAACTGTATTCTTTTCCATTGAGGCTGTTGGTACAGGTATTCTTCGGCGGCGTTAATGAGGTTCTGTATTTTCTTTTTGTCAACATTCTCTTCCGGATGGCCAAATTTCCGGGTTCGCCGGGTTTTTACTTCCACAAAATGCAGGATGCCATCTTTTTCGGCAATAATATCCACTTCCCAGTGAGCGTGTCGCCAGTTTTGGTGCCTGACGTTGTATCCTTTTGATGACAGGTATACTGCTGCCAATGCCTCGCCGGTATTGCCTGTAAGGTTATGCTGTGCCATGTTTCAAAGATATATAATTGCGTAATTAACAGTATGAGGACAACTGCATCTATTAAAATGAACTTTGAAAAACTATTATTGCTTATTTTTGCCCAAAGCACAAGCAATATGAACAAACAAAGTACATCAACATTAATTATCGCTGTTTTATTAATTGTCATTGCAGCATTGAGCAGGGTGATATTGTATCCTTATAATTTCAGCCCAATAATTGGCATGGCCATTTTTGCCGGTGCAGTTATTAAAGATAAAAGACTGGCTTTTGCATTGCCCCTGTTTGCTATGTTTCTCTCCGATGTAATATTTGAGGCATCTGGTATTGCTGATGGATTTTGGGGTTGGGGGCAATTGGTTGGTTATGGCATTCTTGCTTTAATAACCATTATTGCTTTCAGCATGAAAAAGATCAACGTGCTTTCGGTGGCTGGTTATTCAATCGGTTCATCACTTTTGTTTTTCTTCCTGTCGAATTCAGCGTTCTTTGTTTTTGATAATCCCATTTATCATACATATACACAGGACTTTAACGGTTACGTCGCTACATTAGCCGGCGGTTTACCATTTTTGAAAACAGGTATTGTGGCTGATCTGGTTTACAGCACTGTTTTATTTGGCACTTATTTCCTGGTACAGCATTTTGCTTTCAGTAAGAAAGCAGTTGCTTAGTTTATAAAGCTTTTTTTTGAGAAACACCTGCCAACCGGCGGGTGTTTTTTATGTAATGTTTAATTGAACATAGAGGTTTAGAGAATTAGAGATTTGATGGTTGCTACTCTACATCTCTAAATCTCTATGTTTTTATAAAGAAGCCTGTGCTTCTTCATAACCTTCATCAACGGCCAGGTCTTTACCATCAGCAGCACTGGTTGCCAGTTCATCGCAGCGGTTGTTATAGGGGTTATCGGCATGGCCTTTCACCCATTTTAATTTTACATTCATCTTTTGGGCAAGATGATAATATTGGGTCCAGAGATCTTTGTTTTTTTTGCCACCTTTAAAATCGGTTTTCATCCAGTTCTTCAGCCAGCCTTCTTCAATGGCACGTACCACATACTGACTATCAGAATACACAATTACCGGCAATTCTTTTTTGGTGATGGATTCCAGTCCGGTGATGACTGCCAGTAATTCCATGCGGTTATTGGTGGTATGCCTGAAACCTTTTGATATTTCCCTGCGGTGATTATTGTACATCAGTATCACGCCAAATCCGCCGGGGCCGGGATTTCCACGGGATGAACCATCGGTGTAAATATGTATTGCGCTCAAAGGGATTCAGCTGTTTGTTTTAATAATTGCAGTACAGGATTCTCTTCACCCTGTGGTTCTTCCTGCTTAGCGCCGGGGCGGTTATCTATTTGCAGAATGACCAGTTTGGTTCCATCATTTTCGGCGGTTAAAACATAGTTCATTTCAAAATAGTTTTCCGCTTTGTCCTCCAGGTCGGGTCTGGGAGCAAACAAACTGTAGCGTAAAAGTTCGTTAGGTTTTATTTCCAGCAACTTCCCCCATTGCTCAAATATTTTATCTTCCCAGGCTGTTGTAAAACGGATGTCATCGCCAACTTTTCCATCGGTTGTCAGATCGCTTCCGTATTGCCATAGTTTTACAAGTTCGGGTTTGGTGATTGTTTCCCAAACTTTTTCGGGAGAAGTATTAATGTTGATGGTAGAAATATTTGTTGCCATATTTTATTCGCTTAAATGAAAGTTGCAAATTGTTATGCAGTAAAAGTGAGATTCTTCTTTTCTTTTACTAAAAGAAAAGAAGAACAGAACAAGTTCACAACGATGATGCCATGAAAAACAAATGTTTGTTCCAAAATCCTTCGACTCCACTCAGGCCTATACCTGAAATACCCCCGTCTTAAACTCAGCAATATCCGGGTTATGATTGGCTGCTGCAATTCCTTCAGATATCATCTTTCTTGTTTCTGCCGGATCAATGATGGCATCTATCCAAAGCCTGGCGCCGGCATAAAAAGGCGTGGTTTGTGAATCGTAGCGGGCAATCAGTTTGCTTAGCAGATCCTGTTCTACTTCGGGTGTAATTACTTCTCCTTTATTTTTTAAAGTAGCCACCTGAATTTGTAACATGGTTTTGGCAGCCTGCTCGCCGCCCATCACCGCAATTTTTGCCGTGGGCCATGCATAAATAAAACGGGGATCGTAAGCCTTGCCACACATGGCATAATTGCCGGCACCGTAAGAGTTGCCGACAATGATGGTAATTTTTGGAACCACAGAATTGGCAACGGCATTCACCAGTTTGGCACCATCTTTTATAATGCCGCTGTGTTCGCTGCGGCTGCCCACCATAAAGCCGGTCACATCCTGTAAAAAAACAAGCGGTATTCTTTTTTGATTGCAGTTCATGATAAAACGTGCGGCTTTATCGGCGCTGTCGTTGTAAATGACACCACCCAATTGCATTTCGCCTTTTTTACTTTTTACAATTAATCGTTGGTTAGCAACAATGCCCACCGCCCATCCATCAACACGGGCATAGCCGCATACAATGGTCTTGCCATAATCTTCTTTAAACTGATCAAAGCTGCTGCTGAGCGGAGCCGAAGCATCGGCAATACAATTGATAAGGTCAACCATATCATAAGGCTTGCTATTGCCAGCACTCATGATGCCATATATTTCGCCATTATTTTTTAAAGGAGCTTTAGCCGCAACCCTGTCAAACCCTGCTTTTTTATGATGCCCCAGTTTGTTCATGATCTTCTTCACCTGGTCAAGGCATTCTTCTTCGGTCTTAAATTTATAATCAGCAATGCCGCTTATGGAATTGTGAGTATCAGCTCCTCCCAAAGTTTCGCTGTCAATATCTTCACCAATAGCCGCTTTAACCAGATAGGGCCCTGCTAAGTAGATGGACCCATTACCTTCCACCATCAGTGTTTCATCGCTCATAATGGGCAGGTAAGCGCCACCTGCTACACAGGCACCCATTACAGCAGCAATTTGTGTAATGCCCATGGCACTCATCTTTGCATTGTTGCGGAATATGCGGCCAAAATGTTCTTTGTCGGGAAAAATTTCATCCTGCATGGGAAGAAAAACGCCGGCGCTGTCAACCAGGTAAATGACCGGCAAATTATTCTCCATGGCAATTTCCTGCATACGCAGATTTTTTTTGCCGGTAATGGGAAACCAGGCACCGGCTTTTACGGTTTGATCGTTGGCAACAATTACGCATTGCCTGCCGCTAACATACCCAATGCCGCTTACGGTGCCGCCTGCGGGGCAACCACCTTCTTCGGGGTACATATCAAAACCGGCAAAGGCGCCGATCTCAACAAAAGGTTTATCAGCATCGCACAAATAAGTTATGCGCTCACGGGCGGTCAATTTGTTGCGCTCTTTCTGTTTGGCTGCCGATTTTTTACCACCGCCTTCGTATATTTTTTCAAGATGACGTTTAACCTGGCTCCAGGCCATCTTCATCGAATCTTCGTTTTTGTTAAATTCTAAATCCATAGTTAATAGTTGATGGTTAATAGTTAATAGTAAGCGTTTCAGGTATAGCAATGGTTTTTAATTAATCAGGAAACTGTAAATTTGTTTAGCTTCCGTTTCCATCAACCATGAACTATTAACCATTAACTGCCTGCAAAAATATGGCTAATGAAATTAACCGCATATTAAAACTCTTTGCCGATCTGCAGCATGGCAATTGCTGGGTAGGAAATAATTTTAAAGAAACCCTGCATGGTATTGATGCTGCCATGGCAATTAAAACTGTTTCGGAAGATACAAACAGTATCTGGCGCTTGGTTGCCCATATTACTTACTGGCGTACCAGGGTTGTAAACCGGCTTAGCGGAACCGATAACCCGCCGCCGTTCAGGGATTTTTTGTTACCAGATGACCCCAACAAAGAAAACTGGAAACAGGCTTTGCTTGACTTTGAAGCTGCCTATCATTTACTGCGTAATGCCATTCAGCATTTGCCCCAGGAACACCTGGAAAAACCGTCGCCCAGGGAAGGCCAAACCTTTTATGAATTGATCATGGGTTGTCTGCAGCATGATGCCTATCATTTAGGGCAGATGATATTATTGAAAAAAGCCGGATAAAATTTAAAGCGGAAAAACCGTATTGATACCGGCAATATTAAACCCGCTTTGTATTACCTGCCTGTACTGTTTACTTTTTTTGTTGATGACCGGGTTGGTATGATTGAAATGAATAAAATAGATCTTCTTTTTTTCCGTTGCGGGTAAATCTTTAAACAGCTTCATGCTTTCAATAATAAAAGGGTGGGGGATAGTTGAAATATCCCGGTTGTTGATCTCGGCAGCATCATAAAAAGTTCCATCAATAAAGGCGTAATCTACTTTAGCAATGGCATCAATTATATTGGTATCCCATTTTTCCCATTTATCAATATCGGGTATAAATAATGCCTTTTTGTTAGGCCCAATGATAGTGTAGCCAATGGTTTCAGAAAATTCATCCCGGTGGGGTACGGTAAATGGAATTACCTTCAGGCTGTTTGTAAGCTGAATCTCCTTTTTATTACTCAGCTCCTGTAAGGCAATATTTTTATTTTTCACCAACTGGCTCCAGGGGCCATTTTGTTCCAGGAAATTTTTCATGCGTGGCATGGCATAAACCGGAATGCTGTCTGCATTCATGGCTTCCTTACCCAAATACATTAGACCGGTATAATGACCGATATGTGCATGTGTTGTAAAAATACCATCGGGTGATTCTTTGGTATTGAAGGCTGAAAAAATCTTTAAAAGTTTTGCCTGCTGCGTAAAATCCGGGGTGGCTTCAAAAATGTATTTTTTGTTATTGTCGGCATCAATTAAACCAAGTGAAACAACCATCCTGCCTTTGTCTGGATGCGTAAATAAGTTTTTGCAACAATCTTTTGTACAGCCAATCTGAGGTGAGCCTGCATCCTGTATTGTACCCAATATGATCAATGTGGTTGCTGTAACCGGTTTAAAGGTATTTGCCTCTTGAGCAACAATTATATTGCCATACAGCAGTGCTGAAAAAAACATCAGTAATCTGAGTACATTCATCTTTTTAATTGTTGCCTGTTTAAAATATAAAATTGAAATGAGCAGGTAATATTTCTATAATAAATTCATTGCTTTCTGCATATTCTCCATCCAAATGCAATTGGATAGGTCTGTCACTTTTAATGGTTATTTTCTGCGTATTGTAATAATCTATAAAAGGAAGGTTAAGGTGTTTTCCTTTTTCAATAACCGGTAAATAACGGAGTCTTTTAAAAACGGATAGGGGCTTTACGAGGATCGTATCAAACAAACCATCATCGGCCTTCGCCAACGGAGCCACAAAAAAGCCGCCACCATAGCGGGTTCCGTTGGCAATACTGATCATCATAAATTTACCTTCAACTGTTTTTTCAGCAGATGAGATGGTATACTGTTGTTCTTTATAAAATAAAATGTGTTTTAAAACAGACAACATGAAGGATGTTTTTCCGCCAAACTTATTTACACCCTGCAGGCCCTTTGCAACAGCGCCATCAAAGCCAATACCTACACCGTTTAAAAAATACTTTTCATTGCATTTGCCAGCATCAATGGGTTTTGGTGTTGTTTGCAACACATGGTTCACCTGCGCTTCCGTTGTGGTTTTGCCATACAGCAGGGCATAAAAATCATTGCCGGTGCCACCGTTAAAAATGCAGAGCGGTATTTTAATATCATTGTATTGATTCACAAAATAATTAACTGTACCATCACCACCTGCAATCCAGACCTGGTCAAATTGATACAAACGGTTATCCCATTCTTTTTCCGTAAATATTTGAGAAGTAATTTTTTTCTTGGTGAGGATAGTCTGTATTGCAGCTGCCAGCTTAACTGCTTTTCCGCTTCCGGCAAGTGTGTTGGTAGCAATAGCAATCTTCATTGAAGAAAAATTTACCAAAGAAAGGAATAATATTTTACATACCCGCTATTGTAAAACCAGGATTGCAGGACAGCAGAAAAGTTTTACATTTGAAATACACATGTTGCTCAAAAAATATGATAACCATCCGGCAATTCTTAATAAAGCATAAAACCATTCTGTTATATGGTATCAGCCTGGCGCTGCTCTTGTTTTTACTCAGATGGCTCGAATTGAGGTTTATCATTTTTGACCATGCTGTTGAAATTTACATAGGTGCCATTGCTGTAATTTTTACTGCACTGGGTATATGGCTGGCACTTAAACTAACCAAACCTAAAATAGAAAGGGTAGTGGTAGAAAAAGAGATTTACATTGAAAAGGGCAGAGAGTTTGTTTTTAACGAAGCCGAATTTACCCGACTGGGTATCAGTAAAAGAGAACTGGAAGTGTTGCAATTAATGGCAGAAGGTCTCAGCAATGCAGAAATTGCCGGTCGTTTATATGTTTCGCTCAATACTATCAAAACACATGCTTCCAATATTTTTTTTAAACTGGATGCAGGCCGGCGCACCCAGGCTATTGAAAAGGCGAAATCCCTTTGCCTGATACCATAAAGGCTGGTACTTTGGGATGATATTCAGGTACAAAAAAGCAAAATCGCCCGAAAGTATGAACGGAAAATCGTTTTTAATTTTCATTTTTACCCTATCGTAAACCAAAATTAAATAACATGAAAAAAATTGTAATTGTAAACGGAATAATTGCGGGGCTTATAGTCGCCGCCATGTTCCTGATCACTATGGGGCTGTATCATAATCAGGGTAATTTTGAAGGAGGTATGTGGATTGGTTATGCCAGTATGCTGCTTGCCTTTTCGCTTATTTTTGTAGCAATCATCAGGTTCCGTGATAAATACAATAACGGTGTTATCAGCTTTGGCAAAGCATTCAGGATCGGGCTTTATATCACCCTCATTGCATCAACCATTTATGTGGTGGCCTGGCTGATAGATTTTTATGTTTTTATACCCGATTTTGCAGATAAATATGCCGCACACATGCTTGAGAAACTGAAAAGCAACGGTGCCGGCGCTGCGGAAATTACCTCCACAACCCAACAGATGGACAGCTTTAAAGAGATGTACAAAAATCCGGTATTGGTTGTATTATTCACTTATATCGAAATATTGCCTGTAGGATTACTGTTATCCCTGATTGCTGCGCTTGTTTTAAAAAGAAAGGTGAAACCTGCAATATGAATTCGGGTATGATTTTATTGTATAATCTGCATGATCAAATCTTAGTTCAGGGGTATTGCTAACCGGTCCGGATGGAAATGTTGTTTTGATGGATCAGCATGTGTATCCTTGGTAAACAAAATAAATTAAACAATATAACATGAAAAAAGTAACAGGAATAGGAGGCATCTTTTTTAAATGCAAAGACCCAAATGCAGTAAAGGAATGGTACAACAAACATCTTGGCCTGGAAGCAGGCCCTTATGGGGCAAGTTTTGAATGGCGGCAACTGGATGCGCCTGAGCAAAAAGGCCTTACACAATGGAATGTGAATACCGAAGCAGCAAAAATGTATGAGCCCTCTACCAAAGACTTTATGATCAACTACCGGGTGGATGATTTAGATGCCCTGGTTGCGCAACTTAAAACCGAAGGAGTAACCATTGTTGACGATATTGAAGATACCGACTATGGCAAGTTTGTGCATATACTCGACCTGGAAGGCATTAAGGTACAGCTTTGGGAGCCGAAGGATGGTTAGTAAAACAATCAACACAATATTGTAGAGAAAGGTGTAAGCCCCATTAAGTCAGGCAAGGGGTTTACACCTTTTTTTTGTGATGCGAATTATTTTTTGACAGCTCTTTTCAATCAATCAATGTAAATACATTTAACGTTACCCAGGGGGCGTCATCTGTTTGTTCTATTAATGATATGGTGTGAAAGCTTAGTTGCTTTGGCAGGGTTACCATTTCAATTACTTTAAAAATTTCATCAGTGCAGGTTGCATTTCTGGGATGCATTAACGTAATGTGCGGTTCATGTTGCCAGGGATCATCAGCTAACCCCTGCAATACCTGTTTTCTTAATTGATAAAATGCTTCATTGGCGCCGCTAGCGGGTATTAAAACACCTTTATCATTGTCAAAACGAATGGGCTTTTCAAAAAACAGGGTGATCGTTTTGTGATGTATGTTTTTCAGGTTATCCAGTGCAAGATCAATATTTACCAGTTCATCTTCCCTGCACAAAGTAACATGTGCATCAATCAATTGCTGTTGCAGAGGGTTGAACCTGTTGCGAATTTCCTCAATCTGTGCTGCATCGGGTTTGCTGACAAATAATGTCAGTTGCCTGCGGATTTTATTTGTCAAATTAAAGATGAATTTTGTTTCATTTTTTGACCGGCAGGAGATGTATAACTAATTACTGCTTACAGTTTTTAAATAATGCCCGTTACCATCCACCACCGGCGGAAAGCTGCTTGTAATTTTAATCCATTTATCTTCCAGCATGACCTGCTTTGTGCCGGTATCGGTAAGTACATCAATAGGTAAAGACATGGGCAGGTTGGTAGCTTTAATTCCGTATTCGTGGAAGCCGGTTTGTACAATGCTTATCTCCAGTTTTTTAGTTGTTCTTAAATAAAAATCAAAAAGCGGCTTTAGATTTTTGCCGGCAGCTTTGCTAAACAGTTGCTCCACATCACCGGTAACCACAAAATTGCTGTACGTGTATTGCGGGTCGGTGGCCAGTTTTTTAAGTGTGGGAAAAAATAATTCATCGCCCAGTACATAGCGCAGGGTATGCATAAAAAATGCGCCCTTGGTATATATATCGCCGATGTAAGCATTACCCGAGTTCATTTCTTCGCCCTGTACTATTGGTTTTTCGTTGCGTATACCTTTTTTAATCATTACCATCATGCTATCGTAACCTCTTTCGCCATTGGCCTCCCGGCAAAACAAGGCTTCAGAGTACACGTCAATGCCTTCCTGTATCCACATATGTGCCCAGTCTTTATTGGTTACCTTATTGGCAAACCACTCGTGCCCGAATTCATGAAACAGATTTCCGGAATAATCCCAGGTACCCACTTTGGTAGTCACAAATCTGGCCCTGTTTTCACCATCGCCATAAGTGATCATGGTCTGGTGTTCCATGCCGGGGTTGGGTACCTGTGCAATGCCAATTTTTTCTTTCACCCAGGGATATTCACCAAAATATTTTTCAAGTATGCGGCAATCCCGTTCCCGCATGTCTAATATTTTTTCTGCCACAGCTTTATCTTCTTCCAGCACATAAAATTCCATGGGCACTTTATTGCCATCAATGGTGGTGTAGGTTCTTTTGGCAACCACGTATTTACCCACATTAAAAACCACACAGTAATTGCTGATGGTATAGTTGGTTTTCCAGTGATAGGTTTGTTTATTTTTTTTAGCAGTTACTTTTTGCAGCAGTCCCGGCCCGGCAACGGTTAATCCTTTGGGCACGGTGATCATCATATCCACACCTTCGTTGGGTTCATCGCTGGGGTGGTCCTTGCAGGGAAAATAAACTTTGCCACCTTCCAACTGGCAGTTGATGATCACCCAGGGATTTCCTGCGCCATCTTTCTTCCAGCTGAAACCGCCTTTCCATGGTGGCCTTACAGCTACCGGAGGTTTGCCGTTGTATTCAATTTTAATGGTTTGCCTGCCTGCTTTAAAACCGGCTGCATCAACAATATAAATAAGATCAAAATCGCGGTAAAAGGTTTTATTCTTTTTTTCGGAAGTGATTTTTGTAACGTTTAAAAAATTTACCAGGTCGAAGATCAGGGTATCTGTTGGTTTGGTTAAAATCAAATCAATCTCTGTATAACCATTAATAGATTCGTTGGGTATATCCACATCAAGCGACAATGTATAATGCCTGATATCCATATTGGCCTGCAGGGGTTTCAGTTTTCCACCGGAAGTCATATAGTCGATATTACTTTGCGCTGTAACAGTGGTTACAAAAAATACAAGCAATAGGATGGTTATATATTTCATAAACGGGTTCGATTTTTATTAAAGAAACAAAAACTAATTGGGAAAAGGAAAAGTGTTGTAAAACAGTGTGTTTATGAGGATTGTTTCCAGCGGCTATCCAATTTAGCCGCCTCTTTCAATAGCTTTACAATCGCTTTCACTTTGATCTCTTCCACATCATTATAAATTTTATAAAAAATCTGTTTGTTGGTACCATGCATTAAGTAATTATCTGCATCGGTAAGTTTATTGCCATACCAAAAACCCAGCAGCACGCCTTTTTTAATGCCGCCACGTGGTATGGCCGATGGCCAGATAATGCAAATGCCCTTATGCCCATAAAAAAATGGCACCTGGTAAGATATTTTTTCTTTGCAGTATGCCGGTAAATTTTCTGTAATGATGGCCCTCAGCACATCCACCATGATGCGCTCATGCTCCGGTATGGCATCATACAATTGTAAGATTGATTTTATTTTGGGGTTGCTGTCTGCTGCCATGCTTATATAGTTAGTTCTTACTCATAAATTATTGAGCTGTCAGGCTGAGCTTGTCGAAGCCGTTATAACTTATAAACCCGCCTTCGACAAGCTCAGCCTGACAGCATTATTAATCTGGCATTATACTTCAAGCCTGAAATGGTGAGCAATAATATTCATCTTCTTATTCAAATAAAAACGATGAGCATCATGGCGATGGTGTGCAGAGTTTAGATGTATCATCTTAATTCCCTTTTCTTTTGCAATACCAACCAGGTGGTCAAACATCATGGCCCCGTAACCTTTGCTTCTTCCATTGGTCAGGGTAACAAAATCATCAAAGTCAATGATAAGGCCATCATAAAGGGTAGTGGTAAACCGGAAGCCGGCAACCGAAACCATACGGCCTTCATCTTCCAGGTACAATAAATGATAACCTTCCTTTTGCATGGCATCCATGGTTCTGAGAAAACTTTCCAGGTTGTGATGCGGCCTCAGTTCTTTCATTACTTCAAAGCATTTTGTGTGATCAGCAGCGCTGGTTGCGTATTGTATGTTCATGTCAGTTTTTTTTACAGGTCTTTGTAAGCAGTTTTCCTTTTTCAGACTGAGCTTTCAGTAAAACTGATGTTAACACAAAAAAAAGTTATAAATAAATATCTCAGCATGTGCTTAGTTGTAATTGCTAAGTTAATGGTTTTAAAAAGTTTTGAGGCTGCTAAACGGATAGCCGTTAATTTTGCGGTACGTTGTTTGTGACAGCTTTTAAAAAGAGATTTTACCATAACTGATTGATGGCATAATTTTAACAACCAATCAAATGATGAATATGAAAAATAAGATAGCACTGCTGGCGTTATTTTGCTTTGTTTTATGCTTTAAGGCAGTCACCGCACAAACTTCTGTAGAAATGAACAACCAGGGCTTGGTTAAATACAAGGCTAAAGATTATGCCGGTGCACTGGCAGATTTTAATAAAGCGGTTGCACTAGATACAAAAAATGAGAAAGCCCTGCACAACCGCGGCCTTGCCAAATATGCGCTGAAAGATTTTGCAGGTGCCATTGCAGATCAAACCCAGGCCATTGCCATAAATCCTGCCTACAGTAATGCTTATAACGACCGTGGTATGGTGTATTACAGGCAAAATAATTATACCGCAGCGCTGAATGATTACAATGCGGCCATTAAAAACGATCCGGCTTATTTTCTGGCGTATAAAAACCGTGCGACTGTTCAGGTTGCACTTAAGAATTATGCTGCTGCCGATAATGACTATACAAAATGTATTGAACTGAAACCCGAAGATGCAGATGGCTACCTGGGGCGTGGTTCCATGAAAAGTATACAGAATAATTATGCTGAAGCTATTTCGTTTTACGACAAAGCCATCCAATACGAACCCAACAATGCAGTAACATTTTTAAACAGGGGTAATGCAAAATATGCTTTAAAAGATACTAAAGGTGCTTTACCTGATTATATAAAAGTGAGCCAGCTGCAACCCAATAATGTAAATGTATATTTTAACCTGGGCACCATTTACATGACTCAGAATAAAAGTAATGAAGCCATAGAAGCTTTTAAAAAATACAACAGCGGTTTACCAAACGAATGGAGCGGTTATAAAAACACAGCCGATGTGTATTATTCACAGCTAAAGCAGTATGACCAGGCCGAAATTTATTACAACAAAGCTTATCAAATAAATAAATCGCAAAAAGATATTATTGAACGCCTGGGTTATAGTTTGCTTAACCAGAAAAAAATACCTCAGGCCATTGCCATGTTTAACAACCAGATTGCATTGTTACCAAATGATTATTGGGGCTATTACAACCTGGGTGCTGCTTACAGTGTGGGTAAGCAGCCGGCCGAGTCGCTTAAAAACCTGGATATTGCTTTAGCTAAACGTATGGTGGATCTTCCATACTGGGAAACTGATAAAAATATTGACAATGTGCGGTTCCTGGCAGATTTTAGAAAAATGCTGGAGAAATATTTCAATAAAGAAATACTGCTTAAGTATCCTAATTTGAGAGGAGTACTTTAAACAACAATGCTGCAATTTTAAAAATGGTGTTACCAAAACAATTCTTTTATGAAAAAAATAGTATGCCTGCCGGTTATTATTACGTTACTGATTTTTGCTTCCTGCAATACTGCAAAGCAAACTGTTACCGGCGATAACGGAAAGATAGATCTTACCATTGTACAGATCAATGATGTGTACGAGATTGCACCGCTTGACGGAGGCAAAGCAGGTGGCCTGGCAAGGGTGGCAACTGTTAAGAAAGAAGAGCAAAACAAAAATGCCAATACGATCATGGTAATGGCCGGGGATTTTTTAAGCCCTTCGGTATACAACAGCCTTAAGTTTGAAGGCAACCGCATACGTGGTAAACAAATGGTAGATGCGATGAATGTAGCCGGAGTAGATATGGCAGTTTTTGGCAATCATGAATTTGATATACCGGAAGCTGATGTACAAAGCCGCATCAATGAATCTGCTTTTCAATGGGTATCTTCCAATACATTTCAGAAAAAGGGAAATGATATAGTTCCTTTTGTAAAGAACGGTATTCCGTTTCCTGAAACCTATATCAGAACTTTTACTGATGCTGATGGAACAACAGCCCGTATTGGTTTTATCGGCCTTACCTTGCCTTTTAATAAAGCGGCTTATGTAAGTTATACCGATGTGTTTGCTGCCGCACAAAAAAAGTACGACCAGATAAAAGACAGTTGTGATGCAGTGATTGCCGTTACACACCAGGCGATGGATGATGATATAAAACTGGCCAGACAAATACCGGGGCTGGCATTGATCATTGGCGGGCACGAGCATGAAAGGCATTATGCCAAAATTGGCAACGTGTATATTACCAAGGCAGATGCCAATGCAAAATCGGCTTATATCATCAAACTTAATCTGAATAAAAATGACAACAGTTTAAAACTAAAAGCTGATATCCTGGACATCAATGAAAAGATTGCTTTGGATTCAACAACAAATGTGGTGGTAAAAAAGTGGACCGATATTGCCAACAAAAGTTATGCATCGCTTGGTTTTGATGCCACCAAAGTCTGCCTGCAAACCGGCGACCCGCTTGATGGGAGAGAAGCGTATATCAGAACACAGCAAACCAATTTTACAAAGCTGATCGTTTCAGCTATGGAAAAAGCATCACCAATGGCAGATGCGGTTATTATCAATTCGGGTTCAATAAGAGTGGATGATATTTTGCAGATGCCGGTTACACAGTATGATGTAATACGCAGCCTGCCTTTTGGCGGCAGTATTATGGAAGTTGATATGAAGGGCAGCCTGCTGATAAAAATTTTAAACGCAGCTAAAATGAATGTGGGCAGCGGTGGTTTTCTGCAATATTCAGCTGCACTGAGTAACGGCACTAATGGCTGGTTGTTAAAAAATATTCCGGTTGATGCCGGTAAGGTTTATAAAATTGCCATCACTGATTTTTTAATGACCGGTGGCGAAGCCAATCTTGATTTTCTAACAAAAGACAACCCGGATATGGTGAAAGTGTATCCTGTATTTACAGATATGAACGATTCAAGATCGGATGTAAGGCGTGCGATCATCAGGTATATGGAATCAATAGGGCAATAATTATCTATACCATCGACTTGTTACAATAAGTTGCTTTTTCAAAATCGATCACATTCATGGATATGACTGGCACTTCCTGAAACATGGCTTTTAGTTTGGTAATGATCTGTCTTGACAGGTTTGCCTTCTGCTCTGTATTACGCCCCTGCATGATATGGCCAAAGACATGTATGAAATCATTCTTTGTACCACCCACAGTAAACTCTGTGTAAGATTTGATCCTTACTTTAATATCTCCAACAGCAAAGAGATTTGTTGCATCTGCAATGGTATAAACTGCCTGAATGATCTCTTCAGGTGTTTTAAGTTTGATGATGTTCTCTGAACATTCAATTATAAAATGTGGCATATCATATTTTTTACTTTTTGTTTTAAAAGTATGTCAGCCTGAGCTTGTCGAAGGCGGGTTATACAAGAAATCAAACCGGCTTCGACAAGCTCAGCCTGACAGTTTTTTGAATAGTATCCATTTTTATCAACTCGGAAAACGAAACCATTTTCCATTCACTTCTATCAGCACATCAGCAGCGCTGGGCCATAAGGGCGGCACCGAATTCTTTTGCTCCCAATCCTGTAACGCATCCTGCAACTCTTTTAGTTTATCGGGGCGTTGGGCAGCGAGGTTGTGTTTTTCTTGCCGGTCTGCTGCAATATTAAACAGGTAAGTGATTTTATTCTTTTCATTCACATATAGTTTCCAGTCGCCGCGGCGGAATGCTTTTGAGTAACCGCTTCGCCAGAAAAAATCCTGGTGCGGCAACAGCGAATCATTGGTAAGATAAGGCAGCAGGTTAACGCCATCATACGTGCGGTCGGCAGACAATGCAGCACCACTTACAGCAGCAATGGTGGCAAAAATATCTAACGAAGAAACCGGGTGGTTGTATGTTTGCCGGGCTTTAAAACCATTGGGATATTTGATAAAGAAAGGAACCGAAATGCCGCCATCAAAATGTGTTGCCTTTCCACCACGCAGCGGAGCGTTATCTGTTGCACGTGTGTAAGTGGCGCCACCATTATCGCTGGTAAAAAAAATAAGGCAGTTATCTGTAAGCCCTTCCTGCTCCAGCTTTTTAAGTACAGAGCCTACTGCATCATCCAGCGCTTCTATCATACCACTGTACACACGCCTTACCGAATCTGTTTCGCTTTGTATGCGGTTGTAATAACTTTTAGGCACCTGGAAGGGATCGTGTGGTGCATTAAAAGACAGCGTAAGAAAAAATGGTTTTGTTTTATTACGTTCAATAAAATTGATACCCTTATCGGCCAGCGAAAACGTAAGGTAGCCTGAATCTTTTACAATCGTTCTTCCTTCTTTAATGGCAGTGGACCCATGCCTTGGAGCCCATGCAGGAATTTCGGAAAAAGCCCAGGGCAAATGCATGTTGATGTAGAGACTGGTATCAACCGGATCATCTACATAACGGCTGAGTGCGCCATCAAAATAGTAAGCGTAATCAAATCCATGCATATCCGGAAAAACAGTTGGCGAAGAAGTAAGATTCCATTTGCCAACATAACCGGTTGCATATCCTTTTTGTTTCAGCATTTCGGCAATGGTTATTTCGCTTGCAGGCAGGTCGGTTACATACACAGAACGGTCTAAAAAGAAATCGGGCTTTAGTGTGGCAATCCCTGCCGGTTTCTTTTTTACTGAAAGAAAATGCCGGGTTATTTTTTCTTAACTGATTTATCAAACTTATCGTACAGCATAAACTCGGCACCAAAGCGTTGCTGGTAGCGGCCGGTAATGATACCCATGCGTGAAGGTGCACATATAGGCGACGTAACATAGGCCTGTGTAAAGCGGGCGCCCTTTATGCCCAGCGAATCTATATTTGGTGTATGCACTGCTTTATTTCCGTAGCTGGCAAGGTCGCTGTGGCCAAGATCATCAACAATGATGAGGATAATGTTGGGAGGGGTTTTAATTTGGGCCGATACGGAAATATTGTAGAAAAAAAATATCAATAAAACAAGTAAGAGATGTCTTGGCATAAAGCAATTGAATAAGCCTTTAGTTTGTTTAAGTACAAACAAGATAAAATAAAATAGGGAGAAAAATTAATGAAGGGGCCGTTTGCTGAAATTAAATACAGGCCGGAAACGGTACAAACAAATACTTTAACAAAGGATCAATCATAGATCCACATCAAAATTGGTTTTTGAGAAGACTTGATAAAACTGCCAAGTATTGGAAGAAAAGCAGGGCTTACTGTTGGGCAGCCTGCACTTTGAAAGATCTTACCCGGAAAGGTTTCCTGCTCCGGAACATGTTGATCTGAATGCAATACAATGGCACGCTCATAAGCCCTGCTATTGGTACTGTCTAAACCATATAATTTATAAGATAAGCCGTATTGTCCCTTGTAGGGTTTACCAATTTTGTATTTACCCAGTGATGTTTTAAAACTGTAATTATTATTGGAGAACACCAGTTGATCGCCACAATCTTTCTGGGTAGAGCCAAAGCCATGCGCAACCAGTGCCGCAAATTCCAAAGAATCTTTTCGCAGGTTATAAACAAAAAAACGTTTTTTACCGGAAGGCATGGACATATCTACCAGGAAACAATACTCCATGCTGTAATTATTTGCTTTTGCATAATCCCTGATCTTATTGGCCTGGCGCCTTAAACGACCGGGACTGTTTAAGCTTTTTATATCAACCGGGTTGCTTGAAGTATCAATATAATTATTAGCACCGGCAGTTTTTGTAAAATGATAGGGGGCAGTTTTCAGTTTGTTGAAGGCAGCGGTATTATCAGCAGATTTACTTTTTATTGGAAAATTAACTGTTGTATGTAATCCAGTACTTGTCACATCTTTGGATGCGATGAGTAAGGTAAGCGCAGTAAACAACTTTTTAACTTTTTTCATATTCCTGAAGATTTAATTCGTACCTGATATAGTAACGATAAAACCGCCTGACTTATTAGTTACAAAGTTACTTCTTTTTGGAGGGTTATACGGATTATAATCTTTACTGGCACACTATTTAGTAATACGTTAACTAAATAGTGCTGTTTAAGTTGTTTCAGGCAACAGCTGTTTATTTTACGCTTCCATAATGACTGTTGTCATGGTTTAATATACTTTCAGCATTTACCTTTAATTATAATCTTTAACAGCATGTTCAAACTGATAATCCAATATAATCCGGTGCAAATACCCCTAAAGCTGTTCAGCAAATCAATAGTATTTTTTTTAGCATTGCTGCTGATCTCTTTCAGTGCAACATCACAGGATAATTATGCCGGTGCAAAAGCCAGGATAATAAAAATGTTAAAAGTAAGATACATTGATAAGGCTTACATCCAGAACATTGACCGGTTTTATTCAGTCACCTGCGATTCTATGATCAAAAAAAAAGTTACCATTGATAATAAGCCCATAAAAGATATCCTGATAAGGCTGTTTGATATATGCATTAACAAGATGAATGCGAAAGCAGTTACTTTCCTCCGCATTCCCTCTATAAACAGTGATTTTCTTTTAACTGTAAAAACTTATAACAGGTCATCAATTGTTAACCTGTACAGAAACATAAATGTTACAAAAAGTAACATACTGCAATATGCATTTGACGGACTTTTATTAGGCGACAGCATTAAAACCATTAATGGCCTGCGTGAAATGCTGCATGACCCATATTATATTTCCAGCGGTATTAAGTTGCCACAATATGCGGCTTATAAAGATACATTGCTTTATGCCATGGCTAATGGTGCTCCGGATTTGCTGATTAAAAAACTGGCAGCTCACGATACTACCTATACCCAACTGGTTAATAACAGTAAAAGCATAAGCGTCAGGGCAATAACCCGTATAAAAATGGATGAGTATTATGAAAGGGCCATACCATTTAGCCTGGCCATTTACGAAAACCGGATTACTGAAGATTCAATTAAGAAACTTACCCTGGTGCCGCAGGATTATTACCATGCTTTTGTTAATGAAACCATCAGGCTGCATACCAGTGCAGATGCTGAAACACAATCTTTTTTAAAACAGCCAATAGCCAATCTGAATAAAAAAATTGCCAATCATTATTTTATAAAAGCCATCAATGATCTGCATGAATCTCCGGACAATGTCAGGTTTGTTTCCATAAATACACTTCCTGTTAGCGACCTTTATTTTTTGCTGGTTGCGGGCAGAAATGAACTGGTGATTGGCGGCAGTGAAGCATTGTACACATCCAGCTTTTTGTATGTGTTCAAAAAATTCCTGAAAGAGGCTGATAAGGAAGGATTGGATAAATTCTTCGAGGATATTGCTTATTATGGTTTTAATGATTTCATTTCGAATATTTCTGATTATGCTTTGGTTGATGAGCTGGTGAACAGCCTGAATGAAGAAAAAGTGGCTTTATTATTTGGAAAATATCTTGCAGGCCTGCCCAACAAACAGCTTACCGACAATGAAATTATTGTAAATGCGATGACCATGGCTGAAGTGCTTTACGAGATACGGCACCACCAGGGGATAAAGAATTCTTTAATTACTGAAATAGATAAAATTCAAAAACAGCCCAGGCTGCAAAACACTTTTATGTACCAACGCATGTATGGTGGATTTAAAGATATTCTGAATGATAAAGATGAATACAACAGCGATATATCCTACGATGTATTGCAGGTACAGCGCCTGCAAAAACAGGATAATATTGTACAGGCATGTTTTTTTTACGATGATGATGATGCTGCCAGCTCCTTTGCCAGCAATACAGCAACTTACGATGGTAAGTTATGGGAGAAAAAAGACCTGGGAAATTATATTATTTATAATTCAAGATCGGGTAACAAGATGCAGGTGTATATGAATAAGCCCAATACAAAACAGGGCTGCGACTCATCACAAAATGAAATGTTGCTGGCCATAGAGCAGGAGGGTTATGTGGTAACCTCTTTTATACACCGTGGACACAGCTATCATTTAGGGCAAAGTTTAAGAAAGATGACAGCATCAGGCCAGTTTGTATTCCTGGGCAGCTGCGGTGGTTATAGCCAGGTGTTAAAAGTATTTGAACTAAACCCCGATGTAAACATTATTGCAACCCGTAGCGTGGGGTCGAAACAGATAAACGATCCATTGCTTGACAGGATAAACACTGAGCTGGTTAATAACCGGGATATAAACTGGAGTGCTTTATGGAAAGAGTTCGACACTAAATTTCAATCAAAACAAACCAAAGACCTTTTCTCGGCATATATACCACCTAATAAATATATTGGGGTGAAGTTCATCAGAAAGGTTTTTAATTATTAAATATTAATAAAAAGCCTCCTCAGGGTTGAGGAGGTTTTTAGCCTTGGTGCCCATAACTAGCCGGAGTTCGAACTTTTTGATAGAAGACTTGAACAGCTTGTATAACTTTTGAATATCGATAAAGTCAATTTTTTTTTGACAATAGTTGAAAGTGATTATTTTTGGACTAGAGTTCGATTCCCTGCAGCCATTGAACATTGCACAAATGTTTCATAGAAGAACTTCAGCCACCATTTTGCCAAAACTGATGTTAGCAGTAGGCAATTTTTATTTAGTTGCAATGGTTTGTTTCAATAAGAAATACGAAATTGCTGTCCCTATGAGTAGCCCTAGTAACATATAATTTGTTACATTAAAATTCTCAACTGGTATATGAAACTGAAATTTATTGTCAAAGCCTTGAGATAATTCTTTCAAATTCCTGTTCGATTGAAAAATTAACCATTCTCGTCTAACTACAGCACCAATTATTACACAAGCTAATAGAATAAGAATGTTCAATAATTTTCGATTTGTGATTACAATAGGAGCAAACTTCCAAGTAACAAATGCGCTGACTTGAATTAAGGCAATTGTCAATGCGAATGTAAGCATACCATAGAATTGTCCGTTTACTGATGTTACTTGAAATTTCATTCCGTCAATATTTGGAAGTGTCCATTCCAAAAATTGTCCATAGAAATATATTCCAGTAAAAAATAGGATTACAGAAAGTAAAATAGTCAATATGGTTGTGAGCGTTGAGGTCTTCATGAGCTTACTGGTAAAGAGCGGGGCTTGCTGCAGGGCTGGAATAGTTGTAGTGTCCGCCCGGAACCGCTGCTGAATAAAGATATAAAAGTACAGGCTAACAAACAAAAGCTCAACAATGTTGGTCCAGCCCAGACGAAGCACAATAGCGATGATCATTTCTCCAATGTCCAGCCAGCCTTGCAGCAAACCCAATCCTAGTGGCATGTTTTTTCTATCGCTTGCTTAGATTTGAATAATTCATCTTTAGGAGTGTCCAACCACCTGTTTAGTATTGCTGAATCTTCTAAATAGACACTCAAGAAAACTCCATTACTTGGTGTCTTTTCTAATGTCTTATTTTGCTTTTTTGCATCGAGGACTTCCCTTTTTAATTCATTTAATTCAGTCCACAGCCATGGCAAATCATCGGCACTAATAAAATGAATATTGCCTTTAAGACTATACTCCGCAATAACTTCTGTCAGGCAATAGCTAAATTTCCGTTCGACTACCTCAATAATTACACACTTTTCTTTTGATAGGCTGTTAAAGAAATCAATTAACTCTTTATTATCTTCTCGACAACCACTAAAGTTGCCCCATACTTTATAAGTCAAAGGATGTTCAGATATTTTTCTTATCGGTAGTCCTGAAAAATATACTTCATTAGTTTCGTCAAGAGTATTAATTCCCATTGAATCAGTGACGGCAGTATACGCAACTTCGAAAAATTTATCTATTTGTAGAAAGTCGGTTTTATACTTGTCATTACGAGACGGGTTTACTACAGTGAGTCTCACTGTGTCTTTATGTGAGCGTACATAACTAATTCGAAAACCTCCGCCATCAACTACATCTTCTTCTCCACGTCTTGTTGTTGTGTCTGGCACATATTTGCTAAACATTTTTCTAAGTTCATCAGCAGATTCTGAATTTAGTTTATAATCTTTTTCATAAACGGCAATGAGTTCCTTTGTTTTCTCATTCACCTTCGGTTCATAGCCAAAGTTTTTACATGTTAAGGTATTGGAACTAAAGTCAACCGTAAAGGAAGTGTAAGGAGATTTGAAACAAGCAAAGTCAAGAGTAACAATTTGAATTGACGTCGTGCTATCATTGCATGTAATTTGTCCTAAAGAAATTATAAACAAAAGAATGGCCAAGAATCGTTTCATAATTAGGGTGTGTCTTTAAAATTGCCACTAACGAGCGGGGCTTGGCGAAGTGGGGGAGTGTTGTTCCGTCCGCCCGGCAAACCGAAGCCCAATTTATAATTAAAAGTTGAAGTTTAGAACTGATGCCTGGCAGAATTACGTCCGCCCGATATAAAGCACAGCAGAATTACAACTGCTGAAACACGGCTTCCGTCCGCCCCCATTTTGCCAAACCTGATGTTATGGGCAGTATTACACTACTTTTTGTTAGTTGTCGTGTCTCCCGATGCGTCAACAAACTCTTTAATTCCTTCGCTTATCTTGTCTACCGCTATTTTAATTTTCTCTCTTTTAGCTGAGTCCGATGATAGATTGTCAAAGACACCTGTTTTTAGATAAGAACCAGCCACGGTGTCTTGGGTAGTTAAATACGTTGTCTTATTTGATAATTCAATATTAATTTGAGAATTCTCCAAAAGCGAAGGAGTAATAATAAATTTTGAGCCAACAGGAATATTAATTGTGTCGTTCAATTTTATGTTAACCAAAACGCTGTCGCCTAACAATTCAAGATTTGTCACCTCCCCAACCGGAAAACCTTTTAATAAAACTATGCTACCAATTTTTAAATTGTCTACTCTGTCAAAAAGAATTGTCAATTTATTTTTAGCCGGATGGGAACAAGCACTTAGAGCAAGTACCCAAATAAATAATATTAGAAAACGAGGTGTCATCATTTATTGCCCATAACGTTCGAGGCCTTTGTGCAGTTGGGGAATTGACCAACTGTCCTTTAGGTACTAAAGCTAAATTTATAACTAAAAGCCGAAGTTTAGAACTACTGCCCGGCAGAATTACGTCCGCCGAAACCAATGCTTGGATATGCACTGCCGATGATTGCTGCAACGTCATGCCCCAATTGCACAAAACCGCTTGTAAGCTGTAGTTTTGGTAATTATGATTTTAATATCTTGTCAGCAACGCTCAAACAGTTTTCTAATGTTCCCTCCATACCCATGTTCTCCGTTTCAAACCTAAATAAAGCGGTTGCAATTTGATTTCGGTCAGCACCCGATTTTTTTAGATTGAAAATATCAGGAACATAACTTTGATATTCGTCTCTTGGCGCAAAATCTTTAACTCCGATTGGATCCCACTCATACCAAAGGATGTCGTCAATTTTCTTATAAATAAAAAAATCTTTTGCAACCGTTAATCTATTTTTTAAATGTTTGTTGTGATTAAAAATAAGAATACAGCTTTTTACTTCTTCTTCAAGTTTGTTATCTTCAAAATAGGTTGCTGCTTGTAATGCGCAACTTGGTATCCACCATCCGCTGTTATTATCAAAAGGGGCAGGTTCATTGGAAGCATTGTAGGTTACTTTAGCTACGTTTTCTGCTAAAACCAAATAAGCTTCTGGCTGATAAGTTTTGTGGTCAAGCAAAAACTGCCTGATTTTGCTGAACTGACTATGAGCGTTTTTCCAATTGTCTTGAGTATCGATAATTGAATACAGTTCAAAAACTGGTTTCGGTATACTTTTAATGTAATTATCGAAACGGGATAGAATAAGCCCTGCCCAACCTGGTTTAATATCGTTAGGAATGTTATCGAAAATCTGTCTGCCAACTTGTATGTCAGTATTGATATCGTGAGTTCTCATAAAAATTGCAGCTTACGGGCGGGGCTTTGCGCAGCTTGGGTATTTGATGCTGTTTCTGCCCCCATGATGATGTAAATTATGAAACAAAAATTTAAAAGCTAAATTATTTTGTCTTAATAAACGGTCCAGCCCATAACTGAAGAATGATAGCGAACCGCTGCTGAAGATTGTTTGTCCTGCCCAAGTTGCCGCAAAACCCGATGTTAGCGGTAGGCAGTTAAATCTTCTTTTTCCCAATGAGAATCGTGTCGTAGTAAGAAGGCTTAATTACTGGCGTTACATGTCGTATGTACAATATTTTGCCCGATTGATATAGGAAATTTACTTTACTTAAACTTTTGATTGGGCTTACGTTTGTGTCAACCAATGGTAAATTAAAAGAGTGAAACGATATTGTGTTATTTGTTAAAATAAAATTTCCGCTATCTCGAACAAAATCAAAACAGGTTGAACTGTAGAATGCGTAATTGTTATTTTCATAAAAAGTAATTCCAGACCAAACAAACCTGGTGCTATCGACGTTTTCGTAAGTCCCATAGAATTGTTTATCATACCTACTGTTACAGGAAGTCAAAATAATGGCAAGAAAATAAATTATTAACAAGCGCAGTCCTATGTTGGAAAATTTAACGTCAAAAAAACTCATATATTAATGTTGAATACTGATGTGTGCTCCTACGCTTACCGCTAATGTTCGAGGCCTTTGTGCAGTTGGGGAATTGACCAACTGCCCGGATCTGAAGCTAAATTTATAACTAAAAGCCGAAGTTTATAACTACTGCCCGGCAGAATTACGTCCGCCGAATATGAAGCTGGGATATGCACTGCCGATGATTGTTTCAAAGTCCTGCCCCCAATTGCACAAAACCTTTTGTTGGCTGCAGTGCTATTATCTTACAGAGGCTGGATAAAATGCACGCCCAAAATTCAAAGTCAAGGAAAAATTTGGTTTCGTTGTATATGTATCCATTACAAATTCTTTTCCATCTTTTTTCCAATTTGTCTGAGTAAATGGAATAGAAAATGTAAAATCCAATCCAACGTTGTTTAGAATCCCAGGAAAAGACTTTCCTAAAAGCAATTTACCAGATGCACCAAAAGTTAATTCAAAATTGGTCTTTTGAGCGTCAATTTTAGTTCCGTCATTTCGTTTGCTTAACAGATCAACATCGAACATACTTATTCCACCAAGCGGAAATAAATAGAAATTCTTACTATTTGGAAGTAGGTCGTAACCATACAATAGTTCGATTGTGGTCGTTTGTAAAGCTGTTGTAGATTTTGGTTTTGATTGATTAATATTTGTAAAGCAAAAACGAGATTTTAATGTACTTCTCTTTCCCATACCTTGAAATTCAAAGCCAAAGACAAAGTTGTGAGGCTTTATTTTCTCAAATCCATTGGCTATGAGTTTGGTATTTATATCATCATATTTTGCAAAGGAATGATATCCAGTTATAAGGTTTAATGAGAACGGATCTGGCTTTAAATAATCATCTTGTCCAAATATATCATTACAAAAAAGCAGGCAAATTGATATTAATATTGATTTGTTCATAAAAGTTTTACGTTCATTGCGCAATACTTTTGTTGGCTGCAGTGCTTTATGGCTGCAACAAAAGTTCTTTTAAAATTAAGGCCAGTTTTATATCGCACTTATAACTATCAGTATCTGAGGATAGAGAAACAAGATAGCAGTATGGTTTTCCAGTCTTCTGAAATCCTATTTTGGTTATGGTTAATAGATTGCCTGTTATTAAAGACTTTTTTACTTTTTCCTTATTTTTCTTTGAGTCTTGATAATTTTCAATGGCATTTTCATATCTCATGTCTTGGCCTCAAATTGATGGAAGTAGGGCAGCTTTTTTAGAAATAATAGAACGATATTGACCAGCATCGCCTGCTGCATTTCCTATGATTAACTTTTGTCCAATAAATAACTTTAAACCATTACTATAAAACAATGTATCATTCTTAAATTCAACCGTCGTGCTTTTATTGATTATTTTGTCACTACTTGTTTGTGCATTGAGTAAAACAGGAAATAAAGCTATGAAAACTAGAATACGCCACTTGTTTGATTTCTTATACATACAATTATAATTAGGGGTCGTTTGCATTGCAGGCAACGGGCAGGGCTTGGCGAAGTGGGGGAGTGTTGTTCCGTCCGCCCCGGCAAACCGAAGCTAAATTTATAAATTAATGTTGATGATTTGCACTTAGCTAAATTAATAACGTCCAGCCCGATATGAAGCACAACAGAGTTACAAAAGTTGAAACACGGCTTCCGTCCGCCCCCATTTTGCCAAACCTGATGTTGTGTGTAGTTGTTTACAGCCTATTTTGTTAGGTTCGAAACAATTACTAAAGAATGCTCGAAAAGAAAACGGTGCGTAGCAAAAAAATGGGGGATACCTGGCTTAATGGGCTTGTAATCGAAATATTTGTCTGGTGTACCTTTAAATTCTCCTGTTTCATATGCCATAACTGTAAATTTTTTGCCAACATATTTTTTTTTCATTTTGTCTATCTGCATACTTGAAAGAGAGCCTACCTTTTTTTTATAAATCAGTTGATATAAACTGAAATCGTCACTTGCAAAAGTTTCTGTTTCATCAGTTAACCTTAAAAGAAGTGTGTCATTTATTTTTTTATTATCAATAGAATTTATTTTTAAAAGATAAGTCCCTTCATAAGCTTTCATATGTAAGTTTTCGCCGTCATAGACCTCAACTTCTAATTTTGAAATCGTCCCAAATGGAATACCCAGTTTTGTTGTTAAGGTTACTTTAGAGCTGTCGTCCGGTAAACTGTGTCCCAGCCGTATTTGTGATTTTGCCCAAACACATAAGAGAGCAAAAGTAATTGTCAGAAAATGTCTCATTTGATTTTCGTTAGGAAGATGATGTCAATTTACAATTACACACAACGGGCATGGCTTTGTGTAGGTGTGGTATTAAGTATTCCGTCCGCCGATAACCGCTGCTGATTGAAAATATATTTATGAAGTTAAGTACAAAAGCTGATAGATATTCGTCGGCGGGAACTGAAGCTGGGATTTGCAATTAGCTGATGTTACAATGTTTTGCCCAACTTGCATAAAGCAACTATGTAAAAGCGATAATTTAAGCTGCCTGATTTTTGATGTGGTACAATAAGAAAAATCATTGTCCACCAAATTTAAAAATTATGATGCAGTCTCAAATTATCGCCATACCAAAGTTATTCATTGGCATGGACATTCACAAGAAATCATGGTCGGTACATTTACGTACTGACTTGTTTGATCACAAAGGTTTTAGCATGCCGCCTGAACCTAAGAAACTTGCCGATTTTGTGATTAGTCATTTTGCTGATCATGAAGTGGCGCTTACTTACGAAGCAGGCTGTTGCGGTTTTTCTGCAGCCCGTTATTTTCTGAATATGGGCTGGACAGTAAAAGTTGTCAACCCCAACGATGTGCCGCACAGCGACAAACAATTGTATCAGAAAACCGATAAGCTCGATTGCCGCAATCTGTGCAAGCAATTGCAGCAGGATCAGTTGCATGGTATTTATATTCCCACTGAACGGGAAGAACAGCTTAAAAGCTTATTGCGTCAACGCAACCAGGTCGTCAAGCAATTGCGCAAAGCAATGTTAGCGGTAGTCTTTCATTTCAATGCAATTACAATTGTCTTTTCTTCGTAGTCGTCTGCGTCATAAATATACTTTTCTCTGTGATTCCATTCTTCGTTTGCGAATTCCAAGTCTGAGCCAACTATATTGTTTGAATTAAAGAAAATTGAAATTCCGTTAAGGATAACTTTTGTCCCTTCTTTATTTTTTAAAACTGTTGGGTAGAAGCCCATTCTCTTTTCTTCAGATTTTTCAGCTTGTTGTCTTATTTCTAATGATATTCCAAATTTGCTTTCACTAACCTGTCTTATGTCGTCAATAAAAAATATATTCTTGTACATTGAGTAATAATGTCCTAATGGTGGTTTGCTTGTAAAAAGGACTGTTGTAAGTTCATATATTTCTCCATTGTTTAATTTTATTTTACAAGGAGCAATTTTGTCCAACATCCAGTCATTGGTCAACCCGATTTTTTCAATTTCTCTTTTTATGTCGTCAGGGCAAACTAAATTTCTTATGCTCCATTCTTTGAGCAGCTCAATCTGTCCCGAAACAATTTTGTTATATAAATTCTCATCTTTAAAAAACTGTGTCTTGCATTTTTCACATTCATAGATTTTAATTCCTCCAATTTCATCAGTCAAATGAATTGAAGAAATGAACTTACTTTCCAAATAGTCAGCCCCAAAACTGATAGTGTTTTTGTCATAACAATTCGGGCAACCGTTTTTCTTTTGTCTTTTAAATAGGTTGAACAAGTTTTTATATTATGATGTTTGTCGCTCGTAAGATTACCGCTAACGAGCGGGGCTTGGCGAAGTGGGGGAGTGTTGTTCCGTCCGCCCGGCAAACCGAAGCCCAATTTATAATTAAATGTTGAAGTTTAGTACTGATGCCTGGCAGAATTACGTTCGCCCGATATGAAGCACAACATCGTTACAACTGTTGAAACACGGCTTCCGTCCGCCCCCCATTTTGCCAAACCTGATAGGCGAATTATGGGTAATTTTTCAGGTACCTAATTTTTATTTCCATATTTCTTGTGAAACTTGATTAATAACTCGAGTATTCCTTCTCGCCGAAGTGATTTATTAGTATCAGAGTTTACTAATCTGCTTCTAATCTTAATAGATTCGTCCGAGGACTTTGATGTGATTAAAATGAATACTCTAGGGCGGATACCTTCATCTTGACTATGTTCCATTTTATCTATTTCAACCCAAGTAAATTGCTTATTAGTTAAGTTGTCTATAAGAAATTTGTCAGTTAGAATAAATGCAGGTCGATTTGTTAATATGAAATACGTAAACCGGACTTGACTTATAAAAGCAATCGATAAAATCAGTGCACCGATTCCAGAAATAATCGCCACTGGTACATTTCCTTCGTAGGCCTTAAACGCAAAAAACCAAAAAAAGACCATTGGGGGTATAATAATGAGGAAGGCCAATATTTCTGACTTTGAGAGATATAGATTCATGGAATTATTTGGCATTGAAATCCGAATTAAAGAGAACTGTGAAATTTCGCCTAACGTTCGAGCCTTTGTGCAGTAGGGGAATTGACCAACTGTCCCGGAACTGAAGCTAAATTTATAACTAAAAGCCGAAGTTTAGAACTACTGCCCGGCAGAATTACGTCCGCCGGATATAAAGCTTGGATATTTACTGCCGATGATTGTATTTCCGTCTGCCCCCAATTGCACAAAACCGCATGTTGTACGTTCGCTTTTCTTGATTTAAATATAAATTGAGTATAATAAAGATTTTTACAAACCCATGTCGCGATATAGTTTCCACTTGCCATCTTCTTGTTTCCACACAACAAGATATTTTCCTTTATGTTTCAGATTGCCTTTGCTGTCCCTAAATTCATATATGCCTAACTCAACGAGAAATTCTGAGTCAGTAGAAAGAGAAGTTGTGGTATATATTATGGTTCGAGTGTCATTCCTAATTGAATTTCTAATCTGCTGTCCCCAGGATATAAGAATTTCATTGCCCCTTTTATTTCCTAAACTGGCACCTTTAGCATACATATTATATAATGAAATAGAGTCTCCATTATAAAAGTGCTGTGCGAATTGTTTGTCAAGACTGTCAATTATTATTCTTGCTTTTTGCAAGTCAATTGTTTCAGACCCTGAGTTCTGTCCATTTGTTATTGAAAAAGTGAAAACCAGAGCAAGACACAGTAATGTTGACTTGTGCACAAAATAAAGCTTATACATTTAGTTGTCTTTTAGATTAATTTAATTTATTGTAAACCAGATGGCTTGTCAGCTCCTAAAGTGACGCACAACGTTCGAGGCCTTTGTGCAGTTGGGGTATTGACCAACTGTCCACCCGGAACTGAAGCTAAATTTATAACTAAAAGCTGAAGTTAAGAACTGATGACGAGAATTCCGTCCGCCCATAACCAATGCCTGGATATGCACTGCTGGTGATTGCTTCAACGTCCCGCCCCAATTGCACAAAACCAAGTTAGCTGTAGCCATTCACGGAATATAATTTTTAACAGTCAGCTTACCGTTTCTGTGATTCAATATGACACGTTTACTATTTACACCATTCTCACTCCATGATTGAGGGATTTGACTGAATGTGTTATCAAAGTTTAGATATATGTCAGAGATGCCATCCTGATTAAAATCATAAACTATGAACCCGACGGATGAGTTCATTTCTCTTTCTTGGGCTTCTTCAAGTGAATACAAATAAGGCAAATCAACATGAACGGTATAGAAGTCTCTTGTTATTGTATCTGTACTTAATTTAAGGCGTAAGAAAAAACGAATAAGAATGCTAGTGTCGCCTATAAAATAAATAGAATCTACTTTATTGTCACCATCAAAATCCCATTTCCCAGAATAATTATAAGACAGATTTTCGGTGTGAGTTTTAGGGTTGTAAATTGACGTAATATAATCTGGAACGGGTACGACAACAACACTATCAACGGTGATTGCTACAGTTTGAGCTTTCAAATTTTGTAAATTCAAAAGAAAAATTCCAATTAAACATATCTTTCTCATTATGGTTACAGCTAACGAGCAGGGCTTGGCGAAGTGGGGGAGTGTTGTTCCGTCCGCCCGGCAAACCGAAGCCCAATTTATAATTAAAAGTTGAAGTTTAGAACTGCTGCCTGGCAGAATTCCGTCTGCCCGATATGAAGAACAAAAGAATTACAACTGCTGAAACACGGCTTCCGTCCGCCCCCATTTTGCCAAACCTGATGTTGTACGTTCGCCCTTTCTCCATGGTCATCTATATTGTGGGTCTGTGTCGAACCTTAGAGTGTTGCCTGTGCGTTGGCACAAGGCAGGCTCTTTTGCAAGGTTGGCTTTTGTGTGTCGGCTTTGTGTGTCTTGCAAATGTGCCTGACTTGGTGGCGTTGGCTATTAGGGACTTTGCTACTGCTGTCATGGTGCAATTAATGGCTTTGTGTGTCATACGATTTGCTCTTCCAATAAATCTCTCCAAATAATAAACCCCTTCTTTCTGTCTGAATAGTCATGTAATATTCTTGAAAAACTTTCAGGATTTGTTTCTAAAAATGCTTGTCTGCCTTTGCTGTGAATTATGTTTAGCTGCTGGTCAATTTCTTTTACTTTACTTATAAGGGCTTGTTTGTTTTTGTCAGTGTGCCACAAATAAGTTGCTTCTTCGGTGTCAAGTGTTTCTAAAATGATATGGAACTGTTGTTCGCCTGATAATAGAAATACGAATGAAAAAGGGCTTAATACAAACCTGATTTTTAGATGTGTCCCTTCATGCCTGTTTGCTAAAAACCGTAATTGTTGTGAATGTTTAAATTCTTTATTCTTTAGAATGTCGTCCAAAAGTTGTTGTCCATCTGAATAAAGTTGTTGCTTGCCATTTTGCAATTCAGTTGTCGTCAAAAGATTTTCTTCAGTTATCTGTTTCTGCCCGAAAAAATTCTTTGTAATAAATTTGAATTTCACTCCTTCAATTACTTCCCGGTTTATTTTCTCAATATCAGCAGAAGTTGCCAACAGAGAAACTAGCTTACTATCTTCAAATTCCGCATGGATGTAAACTTTTATATTCTTTGATTTAAGTGCTTTTGAAAAATAAGGTTTCAGAACTTCGAACTCAGGTCTTACTTCAAGATTTTCTATTTCAAATTCAAGTTCTGCTTTTGTTTCCTGAATCAGATACTTAAAAGTAACGCTGCCATAACGAAATTCAAGTTCCTCAATCGAAACTTTTATTTTTTTCTCAATTGTGGTAATGCTTTTTGAATCGACAATTTCTTCTGTCGGCTCATCAAATAGCGTTGCTTGTTTATCAACCTTTCTGTAATAGGTGTTTCGTTTAAGAAACAATTTATTCAGATAGTCAATTTTAATATCACGATAATCATAAATAGTGGGAGCTACTTCGGAACGTTGAACTCTGCCTATATATTGAATTAGCTTGCCTTCAAATGAAAACGGGTAAACCAGAAATAAACAGTTTGCATTTTGTAAATCAGTTCCCTCGCCGAAAAATTGTCCGGTTGTAATTAATGCCTGATAATATCCAGCTTTGAAAATTTTCCATTTAGAATTTTTATTGATTTCAGAATCATCTCCACTTAAGGTTATCGCCTCATAAGATTGTTTCAGGTATTGATATAGCGAATCAATGTGGTCTTTGCGTTCAGTAATAATAACTACTTTCTTTCCTTTATTTATTTCGGCTTTCACATCTTCAAGGATAAGTTTATTTCGTACAGAGTCATGGACTAATATTTTTGATAGCGTTTCAAACTTGTCTGTCTTTGAATTATAAGGAACATCAAGTTCTGTATTTCTGATAATGATTTTCGCTTGTTGTGAATTGCTGATTTCACTGGATTTGATTTCAGCAACTACTTCACCTAAATGAATAAAAATCAGTTTGCCGTCATTGTATTTTCTGAATGGAGTTGCTGTCAAACCATAGAGATAAAATGTTTGAAGTTTTGAAATAGTATTTCTAAATGTTTCGGCTGGTATATGGTGACACTCATCAATGATAATTGTTCCGAAAGCTGTTAGGATATTTTCCGCATCGGCTGTTCCAAGTTCCTTTGATAGACTTTGAATTGTTGCTATTGTAATTTTCTTTCCAACCTTGCTTTTGCCCTGCCCAATTTTTCCAAATTCATTTTTTGGAATGCCAAGAAAAGTTTCAACTCTTTCCGTCCATTGCTCAACTAATTGTTTCCTGTGAACAATGATTAAGGCAGGTTGCTGTTTATCCGAAATTATTTTTAATGCAACTATTGTTTTGCCCGAACCGGGTGGGGCTACAATTACTCCTATATCTTTCTTAGTAATTGATTCTACAACTGTTTGCTGATGGTCTCTTAGTTGGGCATTGAATAAATAAGGAATTAATTTTTGTTTCTTTCGTTCATCAATGAAATCATGTTCAATTTTATTCTCCCTGCAAAAACGAATTAACTTTCCAATGAAACCTCTTGGAACAAAAACTTCGTTTTCCGTTTCTTCTACAAATTTAAAATAGCGTTCAGTCCCGAAAGTATTCTTACCTATTTTCTTTTTTATGATAAACTCTGTGCTTGCAAAATTTAGTTCCTCCTTTAAGAAATTTATCAAAGTAATTGTCATTCCTTCACGGCTTATTCTGACTGTATTATTTAGGTAAATTACTAATTTCCCATTTGTAGGTTTTTGAGCAATTTGAATCGTTGAGTTTGAGATATCCTGATACAATTCATCAAGTTGCGGCAGCGATATTCTCTTTATAGTTTGCAGAAATTGCCATTGGTTAGAGATAGGTTGCAATGTGTCAGTATCAATAAAGCAACTATTTCCTTGTTCAAATGTTTTTTTGAAAAGGGGTAAGGCAATCAGATTCCCTAATCCTTTTCCCGAAAGAAAATCCTGGTTGGGAAATAGCCGGTCGAAACTGGAACTCTTATCAAACATTGAAAATACTCCTGACTCTTCAAGTATTGAAATGAAAATTTTCCTGCTTCTAATTGCGGGATAAGGTTGTTCAAAGAATAGCCAAACATGACCACCATTGCCCGAACGGGAACGCTCTAAATATGCAGGAAGTCCTTTAGCCTCACAGGATTTTATAAACGATTTGGCTTCGGCTATCCAGTTTTCTTTGTCAAAATCGGCAACTAAAAACGATGACGAGTTATCTGAAAGTAAAGGATAAATGCCAATAAGCTGTTCGCCGTTTAGGTGCTTTGCAATTTCTTTATCAGTTAGCTTTAAATAAGTTTTGTCTTTATAATTCTGGAAAGTACCACCCTTTATTTTATGAGCCCGATACATATACGGGTCATAGAAATAGGCAGGCATGTAGCCACTCTTACTTTCTTTCTCCCAACGAACCGCAAATACATCTTCTCTGCCTTTGAATACAGATTTGAATATTTGTATTTGATTAGAGAGATTCTCATTCATATTTTTTAGTTGGATCAATATCAGCCACTTGCTGTCCTTTGAGCCCATTATGAACCCATCGTGAGCCCATTGAGCCCATTATGAGCCCATTAGATTTTTAGAATATAAGTTGTACCGGCACCTGTTTGCCCTACCTTTTCTAATAGTGCAAATTTGTCAAGCAATTCAGTCAGGTCACGGGTTGCAGTAGCTTTTGAAACACTAAACAGTTCCTGATAATCTGCGTTTGAAATTTTTCCTTTTCTCTTTAACAAAGATTATAGCCTTTACTTGCCGGTCATTAAGCCCCAACTTTGTTAAGTGCTCCTGTGTCAGATTATTTTTGAAAAGAGTAATGCTAAAGCCGCCGTCTTGCTCCTGCATTTCGGGTTCTGGTAATTCCGCTTCTTTGCAAGTGTCCAAAATTTTGATAGTGCCACGACCCCAGGCATCAATATAACCACCTTTAAAAGCAACATCTGCAATTATGGGATTTCTTGGTCTTGAAGAGTGAGAACGTTTCAAAGCAGCCAGTGTCAACCCTGCTGGTAAAGAGCCTTCATTCCAGATACTTATTTTGTCGTCATACACACGGATTTGAATGGGTGCTCCCATATAGTTGCGATGTACCAAAGCGTTCAATAACATTTCCCGGATGGCGGCTAAAGGATATTCTCCTTTTTCAATGCGGTGCATTCCTTCAAATCCAATTGATCGTATCAGAAATTTATGGTTGAGTTGATTTAAAACGGCCTGCAGTAACATTATTAAATTTCCTTCCTCCGTTTCCTGAAATATAATATCTGTATCATCCTTTCCAAACCTGCCAATCTTTACATAAATACTTGGATAAAATTTCCCAGGATCTTTGCCGAATAAGATAATGGCTGCTCTTTTTAATTGTCCGTTTTCAGTAAGACGTAATTTTTCAAATAATTCAGGCAAATCAAGTCCGTCATTTTCCGGCAGGCGACCAGTATTTTGAGAAGCTGCAAGAAATATTTTAATCGTCTTTTCATCAATGTCCGCAAATGTTGCTCTTGCTTCAATAACATCATCCCATGTTTTGCCCGATTTCTTCAACAGAAATTCATTAAGTGCCGCACCTGTTAATTCCTGTTTGGTGCTGCCACTACGGTAATAATATCTGCCTCTTACTGAAATGGGAACAGAATAGGGATGTGTTACAATTTCAATAAAATATTTACCTTCTTCTTCATGCAGATTTACTTCTGCCGTAATACCCATTGTATTTCTAATCTTGTTGGGGATATCATCCATTAGTTTTTTATAATCAGCAACGCCAACTATATTTCCATTATCATCTTTACCAATGAATATTACGCCACCCTGTGCATTGGTAAATCCACAAACCCATTTAAGGTAATCGTCGTGCCAGCTTTGTTTGTATTCTATGTTTTGTTGTTCGGGCATATTTTCTTTTCAATATTTAATTGTTTGTTCCATCTGTTGTAAAATCAACCTTCATTTGTTTCCCTTGCCTTTTGAAAAGTTCCATGCCTGGAATATCATCATATCTCTCACTCAATTTTGTTCTAAGCCCAAATAATCTTTTCTCGGCAGTAGCGACAAGTTGGTCAAATGTGCAAATTGTAATTCTTCCTCTTTCCACCAATGTCCAGCCAGCCTTGCAGCAAACCCAATGTTATACACAGGTTTGGTTAAAATCCATCCCATTCCTTTTCTAACAGCATATTGCCATAGTAATCTTTGAAGCGTAATATTTTAACCGAATAGTAATATTTTTGATGTTCACCTTCAATGGAAAAACTTATTATTAACTTTTGATCATTTAAGATCCACAATGCTTTTCTAATTTCTCCAGGAACAAACTTTTTTCCTTCTTTATAAATGTTCGCTTTGTAGAAAATTTGCTTAGCCGGATCTCCATATTTTAAGGTAAATAATTTTATAGCTGAGTCTGTGAAATTACTCAGTTTAGAAAACCATTCTGAAGTTATCGGGAGGTCTAAAGAAGTGAATCCAATTTGGTTTAAACTGTCGTGGCGTACAACAAAACTCCAATTACCGAAAATAATAGAACGGTTATTGTATGATGTAACTGAAAAAAAGGAACTGTCAAAAGGATAATATTCAAATTTGTTCTTTTTATCAATGTGTTTTTCAAGAATGTCACAAAGTGAAACCTTTTCATTATAGAGTTTCGTGTCGAAGATGTCCAATGTTTGGCAGCAAGCAATTTTGCTCGAGAAAACAAGTAAATATATAATTGCTATGTTTCGACGCGGTTTCATAAAACTTGTGTATAACGAGCGGGGCTTGGCGAAGTGGGGGAGTGTTGTTCCGTCCGCCCGGCAAACCGAAGCCCAATTTATAATTAAAAGTTGAAGTTTAGAACTGATGCCTGGCAGAATTACGTCCGCCCGATATGAAGCACAACAGAATTACAAAGGCTGAAACACGGCTTCCGTCCGCCCCCATTTTGCCAAACCTGATGTTGTGCGCTGTATTATTTCAATATTTTGTTTGACCGAAAACTGAAGAATATTTTATTCAGAATCTCTTTCATATTGTCCTTTTTAGTGAAATCACTGTCAATACTCAATATAGCTCCCCATATTGGCTCACATTTAGTTAAATCTTCGCAAATGCTTACTTCGAATATATCTTGATATTCTATGCTTCGTGAACTAAAGTTACCCGGCCCTAATATTGGGGCTGTTAGTGGTGAGTTATTTTTACTATAGGTAATATGGGAATAATGAGATGAGTCACGAGGTTCAAATGAAATCACTGCATCGAATTTTTCTGTAGCCAATTGCTTTAAATCTTCACTAATTTGAATTGTGTCTTTTCCTTTAAAATAGTATTTAGCTTCAATTCCTTTAGTCTTGAATTTTGAAATTAATTTTTGGGATAAAATTTCTAGAAAAGCTCGAGTCTCAAGGGCACCTTTTCCTAAAATCAATATTTTTCTATAATTTTTTTGTTCAGCATTAGTTTTGGTCTCAATGAGATTATTAGTTTGTGCCTCGCTGGTAATATCAGCAAAGAATAAGAAAAAAGACAAAATAAAACCGAAATGTTTCATAAATATAGCGCACAACGAGCGGGGCTTGGCGAAGTGGGGGAGTGTTGTTCCGTCCGCCCGGCAAACCGAAGCCCAATTTAGAAATTAATGTTGATGATAAGAACAAAAGCTAAATGGTAATTACGTCCGCCCGATATTAAGTACAACAGAGTTACAACTGTTGAAACACGGCATCCGTCCGCCCCCATTTTGCCAAACCTGAAGCTGAAGTTATTCGTCTTCTACTTTTAAAGATTCTTTGTTTCGTTTTTTGCTTACATAAAAATCGTTCTCGCCTGGTTTCGCTCTCCTATAATCATAATAGATTTCTAAATCAACGAGTGAGGAATCGCCGTCAAGGAAAAACTTTCTTGTAAAACGATAATAATATTTATCAGTTTGTTGGTCTTGTGGTAACGGAGTAATAAAAACTGTATCCTTATTTACTAAAAATGAGCCTTTAGTATATCCTACGGCCAAGTGCCCAGTTTCATCACAAATTACTGTACCATTATTATAAAATTCATAGCGGCAACACGTCCCATCATTTCGACAACCATAAAATAAGTATAGAATAGAATCCTTCGATGCTTCTTGCGCTCTAATAAATTGAGGCGTTAAAATAAGTAATAAAGCAAGTATTCGCATGTTCTAATTTTAGCTAACGGGCAAAGCTTTGCGCTGACATGGAATTAGTATTGTGTCCGCCCACAGCTGCAGTTGATATTTTTGTTTAGATGAAGTTAAGAATTAATGCCCAAAGTTGTAGTGTCCGCCGGGAACCAAAGCCTGGCTTTGCAATTAGCTGAAGTTTGTTTGTCCTGCCATGTTTGCGCAAAACTTTTTGTTAGCAGCCGTTTATTTTTCTAGAGGTATTTTGGTTTTGACAAATGATAAAAGTGTTGTAAAGTTGACTTCTGCCATATCATTTTGATCAACAGTGAAATAAGAGGATTTCGATGAGTTAATGTAAAGAAATAGGAAGTTGTTGTGTTGTCTATAACCTGTAATTATATCCCAACTAGACTCAGCATATGCATCTGTCTCTTTTATCATTATTTTTTCATTATTAAAAGTGTATTCAATACATTTTTTATTTTTAGTTTCTATTGCTTTAGTGCAACTTGATAGTCGTTGTACTCTTTTGTGAGATAAATTGATAGAAATAATTAAAGTTAGCATTGCATAAGCTACGCCTACACTTGTCTTAAAATTCCAAAAACCTGAAGAATTCATTGTAAGCAAACCCCACGCAAAAAAGCCGAGTGAGAAGAAGATACAAATCAATATTGTTTTGATGGATTTTTGATTTGCATATCGCCATTGGATTTTTGAAGCTTTTATTAGTTCTTTGTCAAGGGTGTTTTTATATTTGATTTCCATATTTTAATTCTTACGGAGTGTAGAGTGCTAAATGGCTGCTAACGGGCAGGGCTTGCTGCAGGGCTGGAATTCATTGCTTGTCCGCCCGGAACCGCTGCTGATTAAAGATATAAAAGTACAAGTTAACAAACAAAAGCCCAACAGTGATTGTCCAGCCCAGATGAAGCACAGCAGTGATGGTCATTGCTCCAATGTCCAGCCAGCCTTGCAGCAAACCCAATCGTATGCAGTTAATTCTCAAATCCTGAGAATAGTAAGGATGCTATTTCATAATTCCTTCTATATATCTGATGATCTGGGTTATGCCTAAAATATGTGTCAGGGTTAGACATATAAATAGTGTTATAGATATCTCCAACTTTGTATTTAAGAACAAAAGTAGTTGGATGAGAAATAGGACCAAAATAGGTACCATCTTTCAATCCATTTTTTGTTAGTTCCTTTACATTCGGTATATGGTAGCCCTTAAATATGTTCTCATAGTGGCCACGTAAGTCAGTTTTTGAAGCATCTTTTGTAGCGACTGTACTATCTTTCTTGTCAGTTGCCGCTAAACTGAATATGCCATTCTCTACGAGTTTATTCAAAATAGAATCAGCACTTGCTTTGACTGTTATTGTTTTATTGATTGGGTCTGAAGTCTTATTTGTAATAGTGTCATAATGATATTGGCGCATTATCCTGGTTATTTTTAAGCTGGAGTCATAATATAAGATCGTGCAATATCTTTCAGAGGTAAAGGATGGCGACGTAAAATAACCAGCTTCAGGCGAAGTATAAAACCGAATTTCTACTAAATAGTTACTTTCAGTAATAGGTTTAAGCCCAAACATAGTATCATTCGATGTATTTTCCTTTGAGTAAGCCGCTGCATCTATTCCAACTATAGACCCAAGATAAATTGAAGAATCGTATTCTTTTTTTTCAAGTTGCATGGAATCTTTGGCCTGAATTGTAGCCTTCTCATCATTACCATGTTTAAGATTACATGAAACTAAGAGAGAAATTAACAATGAAATTTTGAAGATTCTATTTATGACCATGATGCTATTTTTTAATTGCATACAACGTCCGAGGCCTTTGTGCAGTTGGGGAATTGACCAACTGTCCCCCCGGAACTGAAACTAAATTTATAACTAAATGCCGAAATTTAGAACTACTGCCCGGCAGAATTACGTCCGCCGAATATAAAGCCTGGATAAGCACTACCGATGATTGCTGCAACGTCATGCCCCAATTGCACAAAACCTTTTGTTGTACGCCGCTTTATTGTATCCATGTTCTTACAATTTCTTTCAACACCCAACCCGATGATGAATTTTCAAGAAAAGCAACTCCGCCCGTAACTCCAAAATCTATGTCTATCCAAGCTTTACTAAACCCGTTTGTAAATATTATTCTTGAAATGTAAGGATTTGAACACAAGTTCCATTTATTTGTAAAATTATCGTTGTCTGGAAGCTGCATATACTTACTTATAAAATTTAGTCTTTTCTCGCTTTCATTTTTTGATTTTATGATAACTGATAACGGTGTTGTTCCAACGTCTTGTCCTTTATAATAACAGAAGTATTTTTTGTTACCCAAAAAAGAGCCAAGTAAACTGTCGTGTTTGTTTTCAAGTAAAAGCCATTGTTTAGAACCTATTTCAATTTTAGGGATAAAGTATTTCAACTGATAGACTTTATTATTTGGCAAGTAATCTAGTTGTCCATCGGCAGTATACAAAAAAGTATTGTTTAAGAAGTAGTCTTTGTTAGTGGTGTCAGTAAACTCATATGCAATCTGACTTTGGACAACAAAATATGCTCCACTATTTCTTGTGTTTTCAGGCGATGATGATATGCTGTCATAAACACATCTAAAAACATTTTTAAGATTTGTCAGTGTGTCATTCAATTCAAGACTATCCTTACGCATAAATGCTAGTGTTTCCCTTTCCCAGTCTACAAAGAACTTATCTATTTTGTCTTTTGAGTTACTCTGATATGCACTTAGTATTAACGATTTACTTTGCTGACTGGTTCCGTAAAGTGATAGAAGTAAAAAAAGAGAAACCAAAATATATCTTTTCATATTAGAATGCCTTTTAGGGTGTCGAACAAGTGGCGTACAACGGGCAAGCTTTATGCAGGTTGGGAATAATTCCGTCCGCCCCCATTTAGCCAAACCCAATGTTGGTGGCAGTTATATTTCATTTTCTAAGTCAGGACTAATCTCAACATTTGAAAAATCGTACTCTACATTAGGATATTTTAAAAACTCATCCATAAAATACTCGCTTTGTATATAATGCGATAGTCGAATGCGAATCGATTTTTCTTTTCTTTGCTGGAAGTAGACTATGAATTTTTCGTGCAATTGTCCAGATACCTCTCTTGAATCGTCGATAAAAGTTATTTTTTTTATTGTTGCAACGTCTATTTTGAGTTGTAATGATTCTCCGGTAATGTTAATCTGATTTGAATCAAAAGTAACAATAGCTTTTTTGTAAAGTCTAACTCTTAAGTAGAGAATAAAAGAAATGCCAAATCCAATTACCGAAAAAATAATAAACTTCTGTAAAACTGATGGCAACAAAAAACTGAAATACATAGCAACAATTTCGGGTGAGGCATCTTTCACTGGATACATAATCAGGTAGACCAATATAAAGCAAATTGAAAAGAATGAAAATAGTCTCCACAAGAAAACTGTCAAATACGGAACTCTTTGACGCACTGTAACCTCGTAGTAGCTATTTGTTTCTTGCATATTTAGGGTGTCTTGGATAATTGCCACCAACGGACACTGCTTGGCGATGTGGCGGTATTTGAAAATCGTCAGCCCGTAACTGCTGCTGAATAAAGATACAAAAGATGATAATATATTCTACAGTTCGGCTTTATTCGTCGGCTGGAACTGAAGCCGAATAGCGAACAAAAAGTTGAGAATATATTCGTCGCCCCGCCATATTGCCAAACCGCCTGTTGGGCGTTGTGCTTTAATGGAGTTGCCTCAGCTTGTCCACATAGTTCCACCTGTTTTTGAGAAAGGCTGTGGATCTTCTTTGTTTTCTACTTCATGGGAGCCAGGTGTAGATTTTGTCAAACTTGTTAAAAGGAGTCCCCAAATAAATGGAACAAACCAAATCATCACTTGGTGAAACCTTTTTACATTTTTTGGGAAAACTATATTCTTTTTCAATTTTCTGTAATAGCGAATTGTAAATACTAAATACGCAATTGCAAAGATTGTCAGTATTACTGCTCTTATGATAAATTGTTTATTCATTCCTTTGATTCTTGAGGAGAAACGCTTTGCATAGCGCCCAACGGGCAGGGCTTGCTGCAGGGCTGGAATAGTTGTTGAGTCCGCCCGGAACCGCTGCTGATTAAAGATATATAAGCTGAAGTTAACAAACAAAAGCTCAAGATTGAATGTCCTGCCCAGATGAAGCACAACAGCGATAAAATGACCATTGCTCCAATGTCCAGCCAGCCTTGCAGCAAACCCAATTTTGGTGGATGGCTTTATTGTACGGTTACTTAGAATTTAGATAATAGTTCATCTTGGTCGTCTGGAATGTCATAGGCATCTGCGTCTGTTAAATGTCCATCTACTTGACTAACTCGTGTCAATTTTTTGCCTTGTCTGAATACTAATTGTAAACCATGTTCTTCTTCCCAAGCACAATAACAAGTAATATCAATGAATATATCATGGTCACCATAAGGCCTTCTTGTTACTGTAATTCCTGATGGCCTTACAAATTTCCAAATGTCTATTGGCTTATTAAGTTGTCTTAGTTGGTCACTCCAATAGGGATAGTCAACTTCGTTTTTTATTGCCTGAAAATTTTTAAAGACGAGGTCAGAAATTTCGAGCCTTTCACTGTCGCTCTTTTTTAAAAATGTATCTAAGGCTTCGTCTGCTTCAGTTATAAATGTAAGGTCTGCGTCGGGGTCAAAGTCCATAAAGGTTACAGTCAATTCTGCGTTACTAAAAAAAGGTATTCGAACTTTATGTATGTTCCACCAATCGCTGAAGTTTTCGTCTTGGTTTAATTGTCCTAAAGACTGAGATGTTATTTGTCTGCTCATTATTAGTAGGATGTTGCTTTAAGCTTGCCACCAACGAACAGGGCTTTGTGCAGGTTGGGAAATAAAATTCCGTCTGCCTGGAACCGCTGCTGATTGAAAAACTGAAGTTGAAGTTAAGAACAAAAGTTCAGCGATGTACGTCCTTTAGCCCGAACAAAAGCTAAATAGAATCACAAATGCTCATTGTTATTCCGTCTGCCCAACTTGCACAAAACCCAATTGTGTGCTGTTTATTTTAACCCTCGGACCATGGATTTAGAATCTTAATTAAAAACCATCCTCCGTATTCATCAAGTTTATAAATATAGTAGCCACCACCTGTGGAGCTTGCCTTAATTATTATCGCATAATGTCTATCTAGAGAAAATAGAGGTAGAGAATAAGCCCAAACACCCCATTTCGACCGTTTTCTCCCAACTTGTTTGTCATCTTTTTCGTACTCAATGCTGTCAATAAATATGGAGTTCGTAAAAGGAATTCTCCATATAGTGTCCTTTGTCATTGCTCGAAACTGTTCACCAAAAAAGTCAATGTCTTTCCTGTTAAAAATTGTATCCAAATCATTTGTTATTGTCTTGTGACCGTAAGGAAAGCGCCTGAAAATAAAATGGATATTTGTAGTTACATTTTTTAAAAGGAAGTCAGCAGAGTCTTTATAAAAAAACTCGTTTTCCAATAAAGGGTAATGCTTTCTGAAAATGTGATGCTTTACTTTAATGCTGTCTCGTAGTATATCCTTATTTATGAAATCAAAATATTCACTGTCAGATATCAGTGAATTATAAGTTTGGCTATAAGCACTTGCTGTTGTTAAACAACAGGCAAGAGTAAAGAGGATAATAAAAAACGTTTTCATTTTGAACTGGTAGTAATAGCACACAACGGGCAGGGCTTTGTGCAGGTGTGGCATTAAGTATTCCGTCCGCCCACAGCCGCTGCTGATTGAAAAACTGATGTTGAAGTTAAGCACTAAAGCCCAAAGTTGCTGTGTCCGCCCGGAACCACTGCCTGGCTTTGTACTTAGCTGAAGTTTGTTTGTCAAGCCACACTTGCACAAAACCCAATGTTGTGTGTTCGTTTTTCGTCAACTTGATTTTGGTAATGGATATTTTTTACAAGCTTCATTCCATGCTGTCCAACTTTCAGTTCCGGTGTCTGTCAATTGCTTTGAATAGTTTGCCCTAATACTTGCTAAGTCGTCAAACGGATGCGTTCTTAAAATCCATTGATGTTCTTTTTCTATTCTTATTCCCCAGTATTTGTCCAGCGTTGCTAAAAGTTCTTGCTGCTTTGAAAACATTTTTCTGCGGCAATCTTCTGTGTCAATTCTGTTATTTAGTTCAAAGTCAACCGCCATAGAAAAAGTAACACCACTAAAAACTCTGTAAAGTAAATCGTTTGTGTCAGCCGCAAAGTCTCTTTTTAATTCTTCTCCACGTTCGACGATAACATAATAGAGTTGTCCGTTTTTGTCAACTTCAATGTGAGGATGAGCACCGTCTATTGATTGTCCATAAGTCGGCAAAAGATTTTGTGGTGCATTTATTTTTCGAGCTAAATTGTCAATTATGATTTTTATGTCGTCTAAGGTAACTTTCATGTCCTACTTTAAATTGAACGGGATGCTTGTTTAAAATGACACACAACGTTCGAGGCCTTTGTGCAGTTGGGGAATTGACCAACTGCCCGGAACTGAAGCTAAATTTATAACTAAAAGCCGAAGTTTAGAACCACTGCCCGGCAGAATTACGTCCGCCGAAACCAAAGCTTGGATATGCACTGCCGATGATTGCTTCAACGTCAAGCCCCAATTGCACAAAACCATTTGTTAGCGGCAGTTATAATCTAATTTCCCATAGTGATCCAATTTCTCCTTCTTCTAAAAACTTTATTAATCCGACACCCTTTTTAAACCATAAAGTTTTGAAATAAAGGAATTTCAAATAATAGGTGCCGGTTGTCATTTTTATGCAGTCTGCAAAGACACTATCCTTAATTTTTACGGTTTCAAAGCCTTCAAATTTGTATGTATTTTCTGTACCCTTCTTCCAATTTGCATAAACCTTGTTTAACTTAATTTGTTTCGGATAATCCAAAATAAAATCTTTCAACTTTGCTTTATTTAATTTGCTTTTAAATAAGGCATCAAATGTCATAAGATTTCCATCCTTATAGTAAAAAGTATAATAAAGGCCAGGAAGTACGGCACAATATCCTGTGTCATCAGGAAATACATCCCTTCGAAAGTAAAATACCTTTTCGCCACCAATTATTTTAGATTCACAAATGGTTACTATAGAATCTTGCATCAAAGTAGTGTCGGCTTTTGTCAGTTGATATATTCTGTAAACTTTTTTTTCTCCATCTTTTAAAGGGAAGTAGTCACTAAATGAAATCGTTTGTCCTTTCGAAACAATTTGTAAGCTAAATGACATTAAAAGCAAAAGAAGTTTCATGAATAGTTGCAGCAAACCTAATTTAGTGGCAGCCTTTATAAATGTGAATTTGTAATTATGGGGTTATAGGTACTATCTGTCAGATTGAAGGTTAAATGAAAGAATGTATTACCACCGCCATCAGCCAAAACTAAAACTGTTCTCCAATCGCTTGGCTGATCTTTAAGTGTCTCTTTCCTCCCGTAAAGTGTCCAAGGTCTGAAGCAATTTGCATAAACCATTTTTTTGTTATTGCTATCCAATACTGCTATTAGTTGAAGTTTATAACTTTCAAGGGAAGAAATAGGTTGCCAAGAAAAATATTTATCCTTTTTATTATTGTACTCCTCCGATGCTTTAATAAGCAAAGTATCTATTAAATTAATTTCACTAGGAGATATTGTTGTAGGCTTTCCGTCGCTTAGATAATAAGAATATGCTTGGCTATAAGGAAAAACTACATAACGGGAAGTATCAAGTGTTTGAAAATTTGATGGGACTTGTGCAATATTATTTTGGTCATTTAAATTTAGTAGTGGCATCAATATCAAAAGTAGTCGTATCATTTATTCTATGTTTGATTTTCTTTACAAAACGAGATGCTCAATAAAATTGCCGCTAACGGGCAGGTATTGCTGCAGGTGGGATATTTTATAACGTCCAGCCCGGAACCGCTGGCCAATTGAAAATATAAAGTTGAAGTTAACAACAAAAAGCCAAATTGAAACTCGTCAGCCCGAACCGAAGTACAGCGATGCAAACAGCCGAAGTTTCAACATCCAGCCCCACTTGCAGCAATACCAATGTTATGTGCATACCCTTCTTCTTCGTCAGTCGTGTTTTGGTTCAGATAAGTTGAAGTAGTCGCCTTTTGTTTTGTCAAGTGTTGATGAAATTATTTTGAAATTGTCAGCCGTTGGTTTAAAATTTATAAACTTGTCAACTATTGTTCTGTGTTTAAAAATCACAAATGTATTTTCTACGCCTGGATTTATTTTGTTTAGGTTTACTTCACTTTCGGTGTCTGTCATTGAAGGCACAAAAGTCAAAGCAATATTTTTCAAATTGAGTTCAATTCCAATTTTTTCTAATTCTTTTTGCCTTGTGTCTTTGTTGTAATCTTTTTCATTTCCGTAAACAAAATAGGCTTTCAAATACTTACTTCGTGTTACACTTTCTTGCTCTAAAAAAGTCAACCACTTTTTAATGTCGTCCCAATTTGGATTATTACCAACGAAGTAAACTATTCCGTGAAACCTTCCGTACTTACAAACTGGACAAGTTCTTGTGCCTTTATCTGGACCAAAGGCGTGGAAAGGAATAAAAGATGGATTGTCTTCGCCAATTTCAAGTCCTGATTGCTTTTCTGTTTGATTTGTTTTTGGATAATTCGGAATGTTAAGCCCTAAAATAATATTATGCTCTGCAATTTGTAAGTCTCCTGAAATTAAAACTCTCAAAATTCCACTACCACCACGATTTTCCAGTTTCTTTCTTTTTTCGCCTGTTAGTAATTTGTCATCATCAAAGACGAACTCGTCAATGTAATATTCCTTGTCAATAGTTGGTTCTTTTATAGCAGGATGTATATGTGCTTCAATGTTTGTATTTGGATAGGGGGCAGGTCTAACGGTGTATATGGCGTATTTGCCATTTGCATCTGATTTTACCCAACCACGAATGTAGCCATGTCTTACTACTCTTGGGTCTAATCCTTGCTTGCCAGCATACACACCATTAATATCTGTATGGTAATAATAAAGAATGACATTAGGTGCAGGAGTTTTGCCGTCTAACTTGTAAATTGTTCCTGTAACTAAAAGTTTTTGCCCTTTTTGTGTCCAACCTGCACTGGTGTCAATTGATTTGATATTTTCAGGCATACCAATGTACAAAAACTCACCATTTTCAAACGGCCCACCAATAATGCCGCTTTTTTCTGCTGTATTTTTAGAGTTTGGTGTTGTTTGCCCATTACAGCTAAGTAATAAGGAAGTAAAAATTAATAAAAAAATGAAATTTGTTTTTGTTGTCATCGCTAATATATTTTTTGCAAATTTCATTTTTAGAATACTGTAAATCAACTTATATGTTGTGAGATGAGGTTATTTTGTTGTCAAGTGATGAGTTTTATTAAACAGGTTTTTGAAATCAGTTGCAAAGTTTCTGCTAACTCGAAGTTGTACATTATTTTTCATCGTTAAGTCATAATCGCCATTAAGCCTTGTCGTGTAAGAAGCAACCATTTTAATATTTACGATGGTAGATTTATGCACTCTTACAAATTGCTCAGAGTTTAATTTAATTGAAATAGACTTCAAGGTTTCATTGTGCAGATATTTTTTGCCTTCAAGTTGAAGAGTAATGTAAGGTGGGTTTGCTGAAAAATATAAGATTTCTGAAACAATGATACTGTGCTTTTTATTTCCGTCAGATATTAAGATAGTGCTGATAAATTGGTTTAAGATACTCTCGTTTTGTGTTTCAGAAACTGGCTCTACCAATTTTGCTTTTTTTGAAAAAAACTGAAAAGTTAAAACGGGGATTGAGTAAATTAACACCAACAGGTATAAATGTTCGGATAAAGTATATCTGAATGTTTGTTGAAAGGAATAAGTGTGGTAATAAAATACCGTAGAAAGCACCCAAACTAAGAAAGGAAATGCAAATAGGTGAAGAAAAATGGGCGAAAAAATTACAGCTACTTGAAATTCTAACCGCCTTTTGTTTTTACGCTTAACAGCAAAGTACTGTATAAATAATAATGGTGCAAAAAGCCACCAAAACGAACTGAACATAAATGATTCGGAAAAATAGAATGCCGAATTTTTCAAGTCCGACCGTAAAAAGTCTTGTGTCAAAGTCAGTACGACAAAAGCAAATACAAGCAGTGTCAAAACAAAAGCAGCTTTCCTGTCTGTTATATCAAATTTTATTGTTAGAATTTTGTTCATATTAGTTGGGTGTGTCCGACAGGGTTGCACAAAACGTTTTGTTGTAGGCAGCCCAGGATGCTAAGTATGTTTAGTTTCCAAAGATATTTGTTCGCAGGTCTTGTAAATTTCATTAAGGACATTACCTGAAAACCCATCTTTTTTCTTGGAAACTTCGAAAACTTCTGTTTTATTTTTATAAAAATAAATTGTCAATGGCTTCTTAAGCCACTTAATAAAAGAAGTGTCTTCGTTCTTTTCAACTTTAGCAATTTGATATTGAAGAGTATAATTTTTCAGTTTTGAAAACATATGCGATTTATAGGTGAAAATCATTTCTTGCCTGTCATGGTTAAAGCTAATTTCAAAAACTCTTTCTCTATTTAGCTCAACTATTAGTCCTATAAATGAAGCTATACCTATTATCCAAAAACTTGATGGTTTAAGAATGTGATATTTCGGAAAAGCAAAATGACATACAAACAAAACTAAAATCAAGCATAATATACTGAGTACTTGATAAAACAAATATCTTTTAATATTCTGTTGATTAGTTTTATAAGTCAGCATTATTAAATTGTTGTCTATTTGGGTTGCCTACAACGGGCGGGGCTTTGCGCAGCTTGGGTATTTGATGCTGTGTCTGACCCCGCCTGGATGTAAATTATGAAACGAAATTTATAAATAGAACAATAAAAATGCAAAGTACACGGTCAAGCCCATAGCCAATGATTGGTAGCGAACCGCTGCTGAAGATTGTTTGTCAAGCCCAAGTTGCCGCAAAACCCAATGTTAGGTGTAGTGCTTTTTCGCTTCATCTTCTATTAATTTCCCCAAGTCGGTTAATAAGCCTAAGAACATTTGAACTTCATTCAAAGTCAGTGGATATTTTCTGTCTACCAAATGGTTTATACTTGGAACTTTCCTAATAAAGTCAGCGTCAACAACACCCATGTTATGTTCAAAAACATGTCTTACTTGAAACATTTGCCTTAGAAAAGAATAGTCAGACAACTGTGTTTTAATGTCCAGGCTAAAGTTCTGTAACAATACTTTTTCTAATTCATCAATATTTTGGAATAAATTTTTAGGCTTGTCGGGGAATTGTCCAACTAATTTTTTTCTAAGTTCTTTTCCTAGACCATCAAAAGATGAAATGGCGTTACTCAAAATAAATTTCAAATTAGCAAGTTCCACATCTTTATCATGTGGGAATTGGTTAAAAAGGTCAATTTGCTTTTTGCAAACTTCAATTGATTTTTGAAATATGGAAAAGGCGTTTAACTGACTGCAATCAGGACATCTTGAAAACACACCATATATAGCAAATTCGAGTTTGCAATTGTCGCAGGTTAAAAGTGTTTCAAGTTCAGATTCATTATAATATTTTATTGGAAAGAAGGGTTTAGTTCTAGTTGTGTTGACTTTTATTTGTAAAAACCCGCCTCTTGTTGAAGATTCTAACTTCTTGAAAGATTTTGTCAAGTCGTCTAATAACGGCTCTACCAATTTTTCGTATGCTATTTGCTTTCCAACACTTTGTGCATAATCAAGTTGGTCTTGTGTCCAAAAAGTATTTTGGTCACCCTCATATTCACAATATGGACAATGACAGTGTTGAGTTGGCAAACCTGTTCCTGGCTTGAGTTTGAAATACCTTTTGCATTCAAGGCATTCTCTACCTACAAAGCCGTCGTCGTCTTTAGGAATTGATATTTGAAATGTGTGTGTACTCATGGTCTGTTAGCATTACACCTAACGAGCAGGGCTTTGTGCAGTTGGGGAATTGACCAACTGTCCGCCCGTAACTGAAGCTAAATTTATAACTAAAAGCCGAAGTTTAGAACTAATGCCCGGCAGAATTACGTCCGCCGAAACCAATGCTTGGATATGCACTGCCGATGATTGCTTCAATGTCATGCCCCAATTGCACAAAACCGCATGTTGTACGCTGCTTTACTTGGCCTCTTTTTGAATCATTTTGATAAGGCGGAAAAGATGAGTTGAAGAGTTAAAGGGATAATTTAAGTTTGGATTTCCAAAAAATGTCTCGTCAAGATCTTCTTTTCGATTTTCATAAAGTACTGGCATACCGTTATAATCGACAATTAAATAAATTGTACAAGGATGTAAATTCTCCATTGTAGAATAAACAGTCGTGTCGCCCATTTGAATTTTACAGACCATCGGAACAAGGTGTTCATTCTGGATTTTGTCAATGTGTTTGTTGAAATATGAAAATATTGTGTCGTCATTAATTACCCTAATTGTATATCTATACTTATTTTCTACAAGTTCATTGGAAGTGTATGTCATGATTTTTGTACTCGACTTCTGTCTCCATAATAAATATTCATTGGACTCTCCCCAGTAAGTTTCACATTTTTGATAATAGTGGATTAAAGTATCAATATTCTTTTTTTGCAGACTGTCAATGATTTTTAAAATACCGGTTGATTGTCCAAACGCAGCAGAACATATGCTGAATAATATTGCGGTAATATAAATTTTCATTTGTAGGGTGTTTCTAAAAGTAGCGTACAACGGGCAGGGCTTGCCGAACTACGGGTATTAAGTATTCCGTCCGACCACAACCGCTGCCCAATTGAAAATATCAAGTTGAAGTTAACAACAAAAAGCCAAATAGTTATTCGTCCAGCCCCGATATGAAGCACAGTAGAATTACCGCTGCTGAAGATAACCTTGTCAAGCCCGTATTTTGGCAAACCCGATGTTGCCTGTAGTGGTTTTAATGTACTGCTATTTTTTTTGTTTGATAAATTGATTTGTCCAATTTGTGAAAAAGAGGAGCAGACCAATACCTATTAATAAAGTACCGTTTACTATAAATTCTGTAGTTGTATTTGAAAACAATCGTCCAGGTGCCCAAAAATATTTCCTTAAATAGTTCCAACCAAAATCAGTAAACCACATAAGAAAATAGAGAGTCAAAAGAACAATCAAAGAGTTTACCCAAAACCAACGACGTTTTATTGAGATGAATAATGAAATTAGAAAAGCAACAAGAAGCCCGATTGTACCTGAAATACTTGTCCATAAAACAAAATATGTAAGGTCCGGAGCTGTCAGTTTGTTGTTCTTAACGGCTTCGTCAAAGCCTAAATTTCCAAGCCGGGCTATGTCAACTATTTTGGTATCATACAAATAAGAAAGTGTGGTAAAAGCAAAAATAAAAAAAACGCAAGCGGCAAAATGAATTACAATTTGCCGCCAATTTAGTCTTGCTATGAAATTGGATAGTGTCATAATACCATTACAGGCAACGTGCAGGGCTTGCTGCAGGGCTGGAATTCATTGCTCGTCCGCCCGGAACCGCTGCTGATTAAAGATATAAAAGTACAGGTTAACAAACAAAAGCCCAGCGATGTTGGTCCAGCCCAGATGATGCACAACAGCGATAAAATGACCATTGCTCCAACGTCCAGCCAGCCTTGCAGCAAACCTGATGTTAGGTGCCGTATTTTACTTTATAAAGCCTGATACTGCAGACCATTTTGGATCATTTTCCATTCCAAAATTTATAGGTCTTTCTTTCATTACATTGTCGCAAAATGTATTGACTTCGTCTTGAATGAAATTTGGTTTGTCAATGTAATAAAGTAAATCTCGAAAACCATTTCTTGTCACACGGCCCAAAAAATGTACGGTATGTTTGCTTTTTAAAAATGTCAAAATATCCTCTTCTAGTTTTGCTAATTTTTCAGCCTCGGTTTCAACTGGGTGACCATTGTCATTTTTTTCAACTATTTCCAATTCAATCAATACATGCCAAGGGAAAAATAGTTTGTTAGGATATTTGTCGTATTTAGTATTAAAAGTTGCTAAGCCCCAGCCGTCCGGGAAGGTAACTTTAGAAATACTAAAACTCTCACCAGGGAAAATGGGGTCAGAAGGCTGATTGCTTTGATTCTTCTGTCCAAATAAATTTCTAAAAATGTTCATACTGGTTGTATATGGCACCTAACGGGCAGGGCTTGCTGCAGGGCTGGAATTCATTGCTCGTCCGCCCGGAACCGCTGCTGATTAAAGATATAAAAGTACAGGTTAACAAACAAAAGCCCAAGATTGAATGTCCTGCCCAGATGAAGCACAATGGCGATAAAATGACCATTGCTCCAATGTCCAGCCAGCCTTGCAGCAAACCCAATGTTGGCTGCCGTTAATTATAAAACACATTTATAAAAAATAAAAACAATAATGACTAAGATTAAGAATTGATTTATCACAATATCATAACGCCTTTTAGGTACACTGTGTTCTGGGTATTGCAAATTCCATTTTCCTACTTTAGTAAACTCCGCTAACATAATCGGCGTAACTGGCATATGCGTAACCCGCTTGTCTGGAGATTTAAAAAATGAACCGCCTATGCTATTCCAACTTCCTTCTTCGCTACAATGGAAATACCATAAAAAAGATGAAATATCAACGCTATACTTTTTCGAAAATTCAGAAATAAGTTCATCGTAATCATCACCATCAACACCCAGGTCATTTGCAATATCACTGTTTTCGGTAACGACATCTGTACCAGTTCTATCTTTTAGGAACTCAATTATTTCAGAAGCTTCAGCCATATAAGTGGTTTAAAGAAATGGCAGCCAACGGGCAGGGCTTGGCGAAGTGGGGGAGTGTTGTTCCGTCCGCCCCGGCAAACCGAAGCTAAATTTATAAATTAATGTTGATGTTAAGAACAAAAGCTAAATGGTAATTCGTCCGCCCGATATGAAGTACAGCAGCGTTACAACTGCTGAAACACGGCTTCCGTCCGCCCCCATTTTGCCAAACCTGATGTTGTGTGCTCGTGGCACTTAATGCCATTCTTTTGGCAATGAAAGGTTAGCCTGAAATGATTTCAACACACTTTCTAAAGGGAATAAATTTATAGATTTAATATTCAACTCACCTAATTTGTCATTCAGATCAGAGTTGTGATGTTGATTTGAGTAAATGTGTTTACTTTGGTTTTTGGTGTCAATAATAAGTGTTGTATTATAGGAGCCACTAAGTTTCGGCCAATATATGTTGGTACTATGAAGGACTATAACACTGTCAAGTATCCCCACGCTTTCTATATTCGATAACTGAAATTCATCTCCCGAGGTAAAGAAATCAGGGTTTTTGAAACTAGGATTTTTCATTACTAGAAACCAATCACCTGAATTTGTAGGGGAAATTAATTCGAACGGTTCCAATAAAGGGAGTCGCCATAAATCAAATGACTTAGAGTAAGAATAGAAGTCATGTTTCGTTGAGTTAGGTTTACAAGCAGTGAAAAGTAACGCCAACAGAATAAGGTAAATTGATTTTGAAAATTTCATCATTAATATAAATACTGTTCACCATGGCACACAACGAGCAGGGCTTGCTGCAGGGCTGGAATAGTTGTTGTGTCCGCCCGGAACCGCTGCTGATTAAAGATATAAAAGCTGAAGTTAACAAACAAAAGCTCAAGATTGAATGTCCAGCCCAGATGAAGCACAACAGCGATAAAATGACCATTGCTCCAATGTCCAGCCAGCCTTGCAGCAAACCCAATGTTGTACGCCGTTATCTATTATTATGAATATAATCTGGTATAATTATTATTTGATTATTGTCTACTAAGATTGAAAAATAGATATTCGAGTCTATTGGCTTCGCATTTATTAAAGCAGCTTTCCAACTTTTCATTTTTTTAATTGTATAATAAATTGTGTTTTCAAGGTCTGTGTCATTGATTGATGATGCTAAATTTATTTCCTGAATCAAATTGCTCTTGTCAATCTTTATACCAACTACTATCCATTGATTTTTTAGTTTGGTTTTATTTCTATTTACCTCTTTTTGTAATTTCGGGTAAAATGATGATGTTAAATTATTACCATCATATTCCCAAAAAAAAATACCGCTTTCTCCTGGACATCCAAGTGAATTCTCAACCAAATTGAGGTTTTCATTTGGATAAAATTTACTCAATTTAATTTTTGGATTTTCTGTGTATATATAGTTATTTGAGGTACCATTTATGAAAACTCCGTCTTGATATGTTTCTGATGCTATAGGCAAGCTGGCATTAATATTTGAAAATGTCCATTTACCATTTTTTTTGCCATTAACTAATTTACCCCATGTTTCAAAACTGCTGCACTGCTTATAATTTCTAAACTCAGTGTGAATTTCTCCGTTGCCGTTTATAACTGTAGCAGTGCCATCTTTTTTGTATGCCTCCAAAACTATTGGTTCATCGCTTTCATAAGAATATAGTTTTTCTGTTTCTCCGCTTGGATAATAATATTTCCATTTACCAGTTCTTGTGTTATTTTTAAAATTGCCTTCTTCACTTACTTTGCCATTTTTAAAATAATAATATGCATATCCTTCTATACTATTGTTAGTCATACTGGCTTTAAAGTATATATTACCGTTTATATCAAAGTCGTGGAATTCGCCGGCAAAATTTACAATTGTAGTGTCCATTTTGCCAATTCTATAAAACGATGCACACTTTTTGTCTACTATTGTACCGGTGCAGTTAAAGTAAATCTTTAAACTGTCTCTACTATAAACCTCAACAAAGTCTCCTATTTTAAAGTTGTCAGGAAGTGACGATTGTGAATAAACTGAAAAAGAAATGAAGATTAGCGTACTGATAAAAAATGGTTTCGTCATAATTCTGTTTAAACTAAATATTTAGGGTCCAAATTATAAGGGTTTTTAATGGCGTACAACGAGCAGGGCTTTGTGCAGGTGTGGAATTTGTTATTCGTCCGCCCACAACCGCTGCTGATTGAAAAACTAATGTTGAAGTTAAGCACTAAAGCCCAATGTTGCTGTGTCCGCCCATAACCGATGCCTGGCTTTGTACTTAGCTGAAGTTTGTTTGTCAAGCCACACTTGCACAAAACCTTTTGTTAGCGGCAGCAATGGATTAATTGGGATTTAAGCCATGTGGGGTTACCAATTTTAAAAATTTGGTGTATTTCTTATTCCAAAGCTTTTCATTAGACTTAGGAAAATAATATATACCGGTACCAAAATAATGTGAATCAGTCCCACTTAGTTTTCCTCCATTATGATACTTCAGCTGAATGAATATTTTATATTCGTGTGCTAATAATTGATTGAATTTTTCGCTACCCATTTCATCGTCAAAATGCCAATGAATTTTAGTAGAATCAGTTATAATGCTTGTTAGCAGTCTAAGCGCAACATCGTCATCTAGAAGCAATATTCTTAAAAATGTATAATATTTTATTGTGTAGGATGAGTCATAAAAATAATTAATTGCTTTTGACAGTTGTAATTTTCCAAAAAGTGTATCTGCTTTCCTCCAAAGCAAAGATGTTTCAAGCCCCCACGGGCCAAACCCTTTTGATTCAATGACAATATGATCGCTTATTTCATTGTGAAGTCTTTCATTTCTTGTAATAGAATTGATTGCATTTTGAGAACTCACCGCATTAGCGCAAAACAAAAAACTTAAGATCAAGCTTGTAAATTTCATAGTGCTCGAATTATTGCCGCTAACGAGCAGGGCTTGCTGCAGGGCTGGAATAGTTGCTAAGTCCGCCCGGAACCGCTGCTGATTAAAGATATAAAAGCTGAAGTTAACAAACAAAAGCTCAAGATTGAATGTCCAGCCCAGATGAAGCACAACAGCGATAAAATGACCATTGCTCCAATGTCCAGCCAGCCTTGCAGCAAACCCAATGTTAGCGGCATACTCATTTAGGCAGACTAATTTTACTCGTCAGCGGTTTAGTTTTAAAGTATGAAGTAAGTTGAACTTTTTTACTTTTTTCACCGTCGTGAGTTATTTCATAATAATCATCACTTGTCATTTCAATGATCCCTGAATCACTTCATTTTCATTGAATAGAGGTTTGTCCACAAGCGTTAATTTAAAACTTGATGGTGTAATAAAAAGAGTATGTGTCAAAGGGGATTTTTTATTGAGTTTAAAATAGTAAGAACTAAGAGCCGAACTTTCTTCAACGTAGAATTGACACGAGTCCCTAAATATTGCAATAGAAAACCCCAAATTTGTAAAAGAAACGGTATTTGAAGCTATATAAACTGTATCTCTTTTTAATCTTGATAGAATTTGAGTTTCAAACGGTGTTTGCCAGGCATATGAATCAATGACAATGCTATCATTTTTATAGACTTTCAAAAATTGCATTCCTTTTATTCTTCCTTCATCTAATTTCACTTTTTCTTCAACTTCCTTTTTTATGGTGCTGTCAATAAAATAAATTCCCTCGGACTTTTTACCTCGCAATTGTCCGTTTGCAACTTGTATAAAAAATGATGTAAATAAAAGAAAAAGCAGTCTGGAAGATTTCATGAACGGAAAGTTTATGTTGAGTTGCCGCTAACGGGCAGGGCTTTGTGTCAGGTGTGGAATTATTCCGTCTGCCCGGGCCGCTGTTGATTAAAAATATGATGATGAAGTTAAAACTAATGCCGAACAATGTTTGTCCTGCCCGAACCAATGCCCGGCTTTGCAATTTGCTGAAGCTAAGTTTGTCAAGCCACACTTGAGCAAAACCCCATGTTAGCTGTAGAGCATTTTCAGTTTGGTAGTCTTCTTTAAATCAAAACCAGTTATATTCTCTTTGTCAATTTCTTTTGCAAGTCGTACTGACATAAAAAAGTCGGTAGTAGATAAATCTTCAAACTTAAAAAGGTCAAGGTCGTTTTTTGAAAGGAACAACTCTTTTGGATGTATTGATACTAAGTTTTTCCAGTCAACGCGTTCCAGTTGTGAATTTTGGTTATCTTCAATTTTCTCTATTTCAGATAGGCTGGTTACAGTAATTACAGTTCTATTTTCAACGTCAAGGTCACTCCCTTTTTGAATATAAAACCTAGACTTTGAAAAGTCTACATATTTGTCAGCATAATTATGAAAATGCAAATAAACGTAATTGGATAACAAGTTATTTCTGTGTCTAACTTTCAAGGAATAGGTTTGGAACTGTCCAATATTATGTTGCCTAAGCAAGCTCAATAATTTCTTGCTTATTACACAACCTTTGTTGCCAAAATTACCCTCAACGCCGGAAAGAACATCTGTCAACTGTATGTCTTCAAAAACGATTATAGTTCCTAAATCTAATTCTGGTGGAGGAAATGTTTTATCGTTAAACATTTCATCAATCATATCAAAGTAAGGAACAAATCCAGCATGTTTGCTATTTCTAAAGTGACTCTCGAATATTGTTACCAAATTATGACTTTCTGCAATTTCATGTTCGTCAATCGGCCATGCATGTTTTTTTGTTTCGCTAATTTCCATCTCAACGTAATCATTTGAATAAGGGCTGTCCAAAAAGAATTTGTCGTCCTCTTCTTTCCATTTTAGGGCAAGCTCGTCTAAGAAACTATTTTGATTTGTCATGAAGTCGCATTTGCTTTACAGCTAACGGGCAGGGCTTGCTGCAGGGCTGGAATTCATTGCTCGTCCGCCCGGAACCGCTGCTGAATAAAGATATAAAAGCTGAAGTTAACAAACAAAAGCTCAAGATTGAATGTCCAGCCCAGATGAAGCACAACAGCGATAAAATGCCCCATTGCTCCAATGTCCAGCCAGCCTTGCAGCAAACCCAATGTTACCTGCCGTTGCTAAAACGGATTGTTTCAAGTAAAATTCTAGAGTTTTGTATAAAGTTAGAATACAATGAATCTTGTTTTTGAGTTAATATTTGATAGTCAAAATGAATTAGGTTGCCTCTAATTGTTGTAAAAGCCGTAAGAGTTTTAGAGAATTGTGCTTTTCGTTTATTGAATTCCTCATAAGCTATAATCGAAAAATAGCGATTCCCTATTTTTTCAACCGTGTCAATTTTTATTTTTTTGTAGAGTGAATCATATAAGATCCCATCTTTTGTAGTTTTATGAAACCTGAATATATTATTGCTGTCCTCATTATCACGAAATGGATATTCACCAGAATGATAAATTGTCAACTGATTAATGGAGTCTTTAAGCTCTGTCCAATAGAAGCCAGATTCTTTGAAAATGGGTAATTGTTTTGGCTGGAAGCGATATTTTATTCTATCGCATAATTTTCCGCAATCAGAAGTGTGAGTCCACGAAAAGCTTGTGTCATATTGCGAAGGGATTGAAAATTCAACAATACCTAAGCTGTCCACAAGAGCTAACTGAATTGTTTTTGAATTTTTGGGCAGCGATATGTGATTTTCACCCTTGAAAGGTTGATTACAAGCTAAAATTAAAAAAAGCGTTATGATTGAAAGTACTGTTCGCATGCAATGGCAGGTAACGAGCGGGGCTTGGCGAAGTGGGGGAGTGTTGTTCCGTCCGCCCGGCAAACCGAAGCCCAATTTATAATTAAAAGTTGAAGTTTAGAACTGCAGCCTCGTAGAATTACGTCCGCCCGATATGAAGTACAACAGCGTTACAACTGTTGAAACACGGCTTCCGTCCGCCCCCATTTTGCCAAACCTGATGTTGCCTGCAGTTACATTTTTATGGTCTGTGCAGTCGCTTTGAATTTGTCAAACCATTTCCCTTCTTCATCAGATCCTAAAAATAAAACCGCTGTCCCTCCCTTGTGAATAATAACCTGGTACAAAGTAGTTTTTTTGTTTGACTCTGTTGCTTGCATTGTTACTTCATATGCATCATTGTCATTTATAGAAATGTCCTGCTTTTTGACATTGCTTACTTCAATTCCTTGCAAACTATAACGTGAAATAGTATAATCTAAAAATTCTTTTGCTTTTGAAAAACTTGGTGCTTCAATTGTCATTATTTGAAAACTAGAAGGAAGTTTTTGCTGGCTGTTTAAATCAGCTTTGCCGTTTGGTGAATAGATAAACATATTGCCCATAGTCGCAGCATATTTGAACCCCGTAATACTTTCATCAAATTTAAAATTGGCTAACTCAAGAGGGTTTAAGTCAAATGATTTGTCATAGTATGAAGTACTGAATATTTTATTCAACTCATCCATTGCAGCTTTGTCAGAAGTTTGGCAAACACCAACTATCATCATAACAAAGGTTTCATCACCAAAAGCAAGTCCTAATTTAGTTTCGCCGTCTGTTTTTGATGGCCCAGAGAAATAAATTGCCTCGAAACCGTTGTACTTGATTGGTTTGTCAATATCAACTTTAGCACCCTGGCTTTCGATGGCTTGTTTTGTCAGCTTGCTTTTATACTCGTTAAAGTTTGAGTTAGGAATTTCAATAGCTTGAAAATATGTATTGTTGTCTCTTTGTAAACGAACCATACTTTCCATTGGTTTGTAACTGTCTGGCGTTGATACAAAAAGTTTTGTTCCTTTTAATCTTTTTAAGTTTTCAGTTTTTGTCACACTTATATTATCTGGAAAAGGATTTTGTCCATTGGTACAAGAGGTCAAAGCGATACAAACTGTCAAAGTAATTGCGGATAGTAAAAGTTTCATTTTAAGTTTTTAGGGTGTCCAAAGTAATTGCAGGCAACGGGCGGGGCTTTGCGCAGCTTGGGTATTTGATGCTGTGTCCGACCCCGCTGCGATGTAAATTAATAAACGAAACTTATAAAGTGAAATTAAAAATAATTAGCAAACGGTCGCACCAATAGCCAATGATTGTTAGCGAACTGCTGCTGAAGATTGTTTGTCCAGCCCAAGTTGACGCAAAACCCGATGTTAGCTGTAGGTTATTTCGTGAATTTGAAGAGAAATCCATTGTCAGCTAAAGGTTGTAGCTGAATAGTATCCACCAATTTTAAAATACCAAATGATTTGATGATTTCATCTTTTGTTAAATAAAGCTGCTTGCAGTATTTGTCTCTTTGCCCTTCATAAGATGACGTCCTTTCAACTATTAGTAAGGTTCCAGTAGGACTTAAAATTCGTATGAGTTCTGAAATCATTTTTTCTCTATTTGAGAATTCATGTAAAGTTATTCTACATAATACTCTTTCATACCGTCCACTTTGCAAAGGAATTGAATCAGGAGTTCCGAAAACTATCATCGAGTTTGTTCCAAATGTTGGTGCAGCCGGCGTGTTCCTAACATTCTTTGTCAATATTACTTTCATGTCATTACCCCATATATCTTTTGGAAGATCTTCGAGTATAAAATGTAAGTTTTGAAATTTACTTGATATAAACCTGGCGCCATGTGCAAACCCACAACCTATGTCTACGAGTGTGTCAATATTTTCTAAATTATAATTCGAAATTTCATAGTTAAATCGCTCATTAAGCAATTTTGTGCCCGAGCAGGATGCCAAAAATAAAGTTATCAATAAAAGGATGCTTCTCATAAACTTACAGCTAACGAGCGGGGCTTGGCGAAGTGGGGGAGTGTTGTTCCGTCCGCCCGGCAAACCGAAGCCCAATTTATAATTAAAAGTTGAAGTTTAGAACTGCTGCCTGGCAGAATTCCGTCCGCCCGATATGAAGCACAACAGAGTTACAACTGCTGAAACACGGCTTCCGTCCGCCCCCATTTTGCCAAACCTGTTGTTGGCTGTAGTTATATCTCTTTTAGTAGCGGTCTAACCCGATCACAAAAAGTGTCTAAATCGTCGTAGTCAGATTGGTCAGCCATTGAAAATCCACAATTGTCAAATGTAATTCGTAAGTATTCTATAAAAGGAATATCCCAATTCTCATGTAGGAAAAGACTGTCAACTGATACGGAAGGTGTCAATTGAATATTATAACAAGAGCCACTTACATTGTCTTTTTGCAAATAGTCACCGCCCAACAAGATGTCATCTCTATCATAGTCGTCATAAATCAAATCACTTAGCAAGGTTGTAATTGGTGGTATATCTATTGGGTCAGCGCCTTCCCAGGGAATATCAGGATTTGATTCCCAGTCCCAACAAAAATTACAAGAGCCAACAATTCTGTAAAAGTATTCTAACGACAAAGGAATGTGTCCACCGGTTTTAATTTTAAATTTTACTTCTGATAAAAGTAAGTCGACATTTGGGTCTGGTGGCAGAAGTGGTTTTTGCCAATCATGTTTAATGTTAGAAACAAATAGGTAGTTTATATTTTTTAGCTCTTTGTAAATAATGTCTAAATTAAACTTAACCCTTTGAAAGGTCTCTTTTAAAATTAAATCTGTTTGAATGAAATTGCTTGGATTTAAAGCTTCCTGTCCCAATGCATAAAGGTCATCGTAAACTTCTAGTGTTTCCCCTTTTAAATATCTGTCGAGAAGTGTCATAATGTAGGGTCGTCAATAATTACAGCCAACGAGCAGGGCTTGGCGTTGTTGGGGGATTTGAAAAACGTCCGCCCGTAACCAAAGCCCAATTGAAAAACTCATGTTGAAGATAACAACTAAAAGCTAAATTGAAAAACGTCCAGCCCGAACAACTGCTGCCATGTTGCTGCAGATGAAGATAACAACGTCCTGCCCCAATAACGCCAAACCCAATGTTGCCTGCCGTTATTTGCCCCAGATTTTGTTGCCTATAAACCACGCAATGTATTCTTCTTTCAGTCTCTCGAAACCAATGGCTTTTGCAGTAAGAGAGTTACGTGGAAGAATTTTTGTCAATAAACCATTCACATCTGAATTTACAAATCTTACTCTGTGGGAGTAATCATTGTTGATTGTCTTACTAAAAGGCTGTCCAAGTAGTTCATAAAATTGAAAACTGTACTTTGTTGTGTCAGTCTGCTCACAAAACGAAATTGTTAAATTATTCCAGGCATCCATAACAACCATTTCATACTCTAAACTCGGTTTACGCATTAATAAGAAAGTGTCTAATAAATAAAGTCGTTTAATTTTTTTTATTCTTTCTCTTCCGACTTTGTCTACTCTTCCATTCTCGCCGTCGATAAGCCAAAATTCATTGTGGTGTTTTTTTGCGACTGAAAGAATTTCCTTTTTACTTATCGGTGAAAGAAATGGTAATAGATTTGCTTTTTCAAAATTGTCCTTTGTCTTATTTAGGTTGTCAAGTAAATCATGAAATGTTGACAATGAAAAAGATTTATCAGATTTACTTAAAATGGTGTCTTTAACAGAAAGATTGTTCTCTTTTGTTTCAGAATTTTGCACGTACCGTTTTGTAATAGTAAAAGTGCTTCTTGAAAAACTGTTGCTTGATACTGGTACGAACTCAGTTATTTCTTCTCTTTCATAACGTCCTGTGTCTCCAAAACTGTAATGTCCAATCGTGTACCTAAAACTGATTTTCTTAACTTTAGTCAAGTCTTGTCCTTGAGATGCAAAAGGAAATAATATTAGAAGTAGGAAGTGTCTCATTATAATGGCAGGCAACGGGCAGGGCTTGCTGCAGGGCTGGAATTCATTGCTTGTCCGCCCGGAACCGCTGCTGATTAAAGATATAAAAGTACAGGTTAACAAACAAAAGCCTAACAATGTACGTCCTGCCCAGATGAAGCACAACAGCGATAAAATGACCATTGCTCCAATGTCCAGCCAGCCTTGCAGCAAACCCAATGTTACCTGCTGTTATTTGCCCGAAGTTAGTTGGCGCCCATAAACTTTTTTGCAAGTTTTGGATATTGCTTCATTACAGTTTCTTCGTCAAAGGGTTTACCTTTTAACTCAAACTTTGGCTGATATATTTTTGGAAGATCTTTGCCTGTCTTTTGTTTATAAGCTTCCATTGCCGAATATTGAAGTCCCTCCCAATTATCTTCTTCTTCCGATTTTATCCAACTAACACAGCTTTCAGGGTCTTTAATAGTCTGGTAGAATTTTTCTTTCCCTTGTCCTATTACGTATTGTCTAAAATAATGAAAGCAGTCGTCAGAGCAACCGCCATTAATTACAAAAGATGCTCCCCAAAGTTTATAGTCATAAGAAGCTGCTAACAACGCAGTAAAAGTGTTGTCGAATTTTGCTATGTCACTTGGCTCAAGTGTCAACAGAACTGTTTTTAAGAACTGATTTGTGTCTGATAGTTATTATTGGCTGCTACTCTTGATTTGTCTATCAATTTCCAAAATTCATCTTCGTCCATAAGTTGATTTGTCGTATCGGAAGTAGTGACGTTCACAATTTTTTCATTATTGTTTGACGATTGCGATTTGTCTTTATTGTTTTGTCCTTCACAACTCGTCAGGGTGATTGCAAAAACAAAAGATGTCAGAATAATATTTTTCAAAGTCATAGAGAGTTTCATTTTATAATGGCAGGTAACGGGCAGGGCTTGCTGCAGGGCTGGAATAGTTGCTGTGTCCGCCCGGAACCGCTGCTGATTAAAGATATAAAAGTACAGGTTAACAATCAAAAGCCCAAGATTGAATGTCCAGCCCAGATGAAGCACAACAGCGATAAAATGACCATTGCTCCAATGTCCTGCCAGCCTTGCAGCAAACCTGATGTTAGCGGTTGTTTTATTATGGTGTCTTTTGA
>JADKAM010000008.1 GCA_016715365.1 Chitinophagaceae bacterium | reverse complement strand
CCAGTATTTATTCTGGAGCAGCCTGGTTTTGTGGGTACTTAATTATTTTAATTTCTGGCTGGATGATTTAATACCACAACATTTCAGGTTGCTTATACAAAATCAACCCATCTGGCTGCAGAGTATTGAAGTACTTTTTGTAAGTGATTTTTTAATTTACTGGGGGCACCGGCTTCAGCACAAAGTTGATTTTTTATGGCGCTTTCATAAAGTGCACCATAGTGCAGAACAACTTGACTGGCTTGCTGCTCACCGGGAGCATCCGATCGATTCCATTTACACAGTTGGCCTTATTAATCTGCCTGCAGTTATGGGTTTGATCTGAAGCATTGGCTGTGATTGTAGCTTAGAGGTATATGGGCTATCTATATTCATTCAAATGTAAGATTACCCATTGGCCGCTGAAGATCCTGGATCTGTTCACCGAGCTCCATCACTGGCATCACGATATAGAAAGAGACGCCAGGAAATTATGCAAATATTTCACCCATCATGGACAAACTGTTTGGTACGTACACCTGCCCTCCAAAAGAACCGGAAGCATTTGGTATCAAAGAAGATTTTCCGAAAAAAATTATGCCGGGCAAATGTTGAAACCGCTTTTACCGGAATTGATCTGGAGAAAATTTATTAGAAAGGTCTGAAAAAACCACAGTTACACAGGTAATTAAATATTACCCGAAGTTAAGCCTGAAGCCAGTTTAAAAACATGCCTGACCTGTCCTTGTTGATGATCACCTCATAATTTGTTTCAAAGCTCAGATTCACAAATAATTTTCTGAAGCTGTAATGAACCACATCCTTTACAGCATTTCTATTAAGCAGGAATTGCCTGTTAACCCGGCAAAAACCATCTCCACAGTTTGCTTCCAGTTCGTCAAGTGTATTGTTTATGCCCGAATTTTTTTCATTTCTGAATGTTGCCAGTAAAACGGCTTTATTCTCAATGGTAAAAAAGGCAATGTTGGAAATTTTTACCGGTATAATTTTGTTTTTATTGTTTACCAGTATGGTGTTTGTTTTATTGTTGTTACCGGATAACAGCATTTTTAAAACATCATAATTTGCCGGTTGCAGCAGTGTAAAGTTCTGTTTCAGTAAAGTATATTTTTCCAGGGCCTGTTTTATGGTTGACCTGCTGTAAGGTTTTAACACATAGGCTATGCCATTACTCTCAAAAGCCTGTAGCGCATGTTGGTTAAATGCAGTACAGTAAATCACCGGTACTGCGGGTTGTAGCTTATCAAAAATTTCAAAACTGTACCCATCTCCCAATTGTATATCACTAAAGATCAGGTGAGGGGCTGTAGTTTTCTTAAAATAAGCGATTCCTTCTTTTACCGAGCTGATCACTTTTATTATACTAATGGTACTGTCAATTGATCTCAATATATCTGAAAGATCATCCGACACCAGTTTCTCATCTTCAATAATAACTATTTCCATAAACTATAAAATTGCGGAAAGTAAAAAATTTAAATTGGCAATATTTTTATTGTTACAGCAAACTCATTATTTGTTGTTGCTATTTTTATTCCGTTCCCATCTAACAGGCTGTATCTTTTTTCAAGATTACTCAATCCACTCATGGTTGTTAGCTCTGCAGTCCGCTTCGGCTGAATCCTGTTTCTCACAGTTATGGTTCCGCCATTTGCATCATAATCTATAAAAATAACCAGGGGCCCTTCATTGGTAAATGCATTGTGTTTGATGGCATTTTCGGCCAGCAATTGCAACGAATAAACCGGCAGTTTACCATTTGCCTCATACAAACTTTCGTTGGTAATTACAAAATGCAGCATACTGCCAAAACGCACTTTTTGCATCTCCAGGTAGGCTATGCATAATTTCAGTTCATCTTCCACTGCTATTACATTTAGTAAAGCCGCTGTAGTTGAAAACCGCAGCATATCAGAAAGCTTCAGCAAATAGTCTTCTGCTTTATCTGCATCTTTTTTCAGAAGCAGACGCAGTGTATTCAGAGAATTAAATAAAAAATGTGGGTGTAACTGCATTTTAAGCTGGCTATTTTTAGCTTCCAGGTTCATTTGCCTTAAGTAAACATTCTCATTTTCTATTTTTTGTTTGCGGAAATACAGAAAGACAAGTTCGCACAATGTGAGAATGATTAGATTGATGGTTAATGGCCGTAATACCATGGGAAAGAAAAAGAACCGGGGTTTGTTCATCCTCATTTCTGCAGGACCAAAGATTCTGAAAATAGAATCGCCCTGCAGTTTATCTCTGCTTAAATTCTCCAAGAACGGGGGTTCACCCATTTTACCAAATCCTGGTTTCTCAAGACCAAAATTTACAGGTTGTAGTGTAGTTTTAGGTATGTAGAAATTAAAACCCGCTACAACAATCAGTAAACCTACACAAATACTGATTGCTGCACGCAGGAACATGTTTTTAACAAAAGCATATCTTTCGGCGAGTAGTACCAGTGTAATGTTGATCACCCAAAACAGCATGGTAATGATTGCCATAAATAAAATTCCAGGTAAAAAATCGAGAAGCTCCTTAAAATCAAACCTGAAAAAAGGTGTACCGCCTAATATTGCAAACAGTGGCGTGGTAATAAGCGAAAACGCTACCAGCCTGTATAGTATCCTTTTTTCTTTAAGCAGTGTGATCATTTGCAGTTTAGTAAGGCGCAAAGTTGCACAAGCAATAGAACTAAAAAAATTCTTCCACACTGTTTTAACATTACTTACTGTTAATGTATTTTTACTTTTTTCACTGAAAGAAAACCAGCGCTTTACGATATTTTCTATCCATCTGCACAACTGTCCTTTTCAGTCCGTGTTTTGTCCGCTTTAATTCCTTTAACATTTTCTTTTGTGTGTTTTGAAAAAATATTTGCACTGAAAAAAACTATTTGTATGCAAAAAATTAAACACAGGCTTTTAGTAGCCCTTACCTTATTTGCCCTGCTAAGTATTGTTTCGTCTTGCAGTAAATCCAGTACAGACTCTACAGACATCCTTGGCAATTGGAAAAGAAGTTCGGAATTTGAAGGCGTTGGAAGAACTGAAGCCGTTTCTTTTACCATCGGCGATAAAGTGTATGCAGGTAGTGGTTACGACGGATCTAACAGGTTGAATGATTTTGGGAATACAATCAACTAACAGGCACCTGGATCAGGAAAGCTGATTTTCCGGGAGTTGCAAGAAACAGTGCCGTTGCATTTGCCTTGAATGGTAAAGGTTATGTAGGTACAGGTTATGATGGTATTACCAGGCTGACTGATTTCTGGGAGTACAATCCTGCAACAGACGCCTGGGCCAGGGTTGCTGATTTTGGAGGTACAGCACGGTATGGGGCAGTTGCATTTTCAATTGGCGATAAGGGATATGTAACAACCGGCTATGATGGAAATTATCTTAAAGACCTCTGGGAGTATAATGCCACAGCAAATACCTGGACACAAAAAGCGAGTTTAACAGGAAGCAAAAGATCTGATGCTGTAGCTTTTGTATACAACAGCAAAGCCTATGTGGTTATCGGTTCAAATAACGGAACTTACCTGAATGATTTTTGGGTATATGACCCTGCTGCTGATACCTGGGCAGAGAAAAGAAAAATTACGAACGTGAGTGATGATGAATATGATGACGATTATGGATCTAATATTACCCGGAGTAATGCTATTGTTTTTTTGATGAACAGCAAAGCGTATTTAACCAATGGGTACACCAGTGGCATTATTGGTACTACCTATGAATATGATATTGCCAATGATACCTGGGGTCAAAAAACATCCTTTGAAGGGGCTGCAAGAGAAGGCGCCCTTGGCTTTTCTATCAACAACCGCGGCTATATAACCACAGGGAACAATAGCAGCCAGAGATTTGATGACTTATGGGAGTTATTCCCGGATGTTGAGGCTGATGATACTGATAATTAACATGATCGTTTCATCAGTAGTATCTCCTGCAGGACATTTTAAAATAGTTGTTACTGATTTGGTTTGCATGACAAGGGTATCAATGACGGTCACATTTCAGCGATACCCTCTTTTTTAATTACTCATAAAAACTGTACATGAATTTGTTTAAAGGCATACAAATGGTTTTATATTTTTCTATTCTTGCTACACTTATTTCATCCTGCGAAAAAGTAAATGTTGAATTTGGAGAATCTTCACTGGAAGCCGATCCTGATATTGTTTTCCTTAATAGTTACAAAGTAGACATTGCCACTTTTAAAACTGATTCTTTTGTTACCTCATCTAACGAGGTTTTGAGCCTCGGTTATCATTACGATTCGGTTTTTGGGGCGGTAAAGGCCGGCTCTTATGTACAGCTTAAATTACCAGCCACGAACCCGCTTTCAGACCAAACACTTGCTGTTACCCTCGATTCGCTTGAATTAATAATAAAGCCTACCGGAGATTTTTATGGCGACAGCAGCAGGCCATTCAAAATACATGTTCACAGGCTCACACAAAATATCAAAGATGCTACAAGCAGTGGCGACACTTATTATAACACCACATCATTTGGATATGATCCAACGACCATTGGCCAACAAACCGTAAGCCTTTACGGCAGAGCGGGCACACCGGTACACATCAGGCTTTCAAATACATTGGGACAGGAATTGCTGACAAAATTCAAAGACAATCATGAGGATATTTCTTCGGAGGAACGATTCATCAATTATTTTAAAGGTATTTATCTTGCAACCGACACGGTTGTAACTAACAGCCTTGCTTACTTTTCTGCACCCGCCGATTCAATACTGATCAGGCTTAATTACCACGATAACGGGCTCTTCCCTGTAAAAAGATACATTGATTTTAAATACACAAAAGCAAAGCAATTCAACAATATTGCTTTCAGGTATGTCAATTCAAACTTTTCAACTTTCATAAACAGAAAGTCTCAGTTGATCCCAAGCACAGCTTCCGGTAATCAATCTTACTTGAACAGCAATCTGGGCTGTTATATAAAAATGAGTTTCCCTCAGATACTGAACCTGAAAGAACTTTATCCTTATATAAGGGTTGTAAAAGCAGAACTGATAATAAAGCCCGATTTTAAATCGTATACTTTTCCTTATCAATTGCCACAAAGCCTTTATTTATATACCACTGATGAAAATAACTATCCGATCTCACCTTTTTATTTCGGATCAGATAACTCAGTAAGGCAACTCGGTAATCTCTACATAGATCGCCTGTTGGGAGAAAATACAAATTACCGTTATGACATTTCTGGCTATATAAATAATTTAATTGCCGAAGGTCAATTCTCAAAATCAGCACTGTTACTTACTTCATCGCTCGCTGGAAATGGCACTGGCCTGCAACGGCTGATCCTGAATGGCCAAAACACCAGCCGTTCCTCGGTACAACTAAACCTATATGTGCTGGGCCTGTAAACAAAAATTTATGATCCGAAAATATTTTATACTAACCTGCATTTGTTTATTTACTGCAGCAAAAACGCAGGCACAGAATGTGTCATCCCCGTATTCTATATTGGGCGTTGGTGATATTGAAACCAATGACTATGGCAGGTATAGTGCCAGTGGAGGCGCCGCTGTATCAAGAAGAGAGCCGGGATCATACAATTTTTCTAATCCTGCTTCTTTAACTGCTCTTTCCTACAAAACCCTCCATTTCGATTTTGGTTTAAGAGGAAAGGTGAGCAGTTTTAAACTTACAGGCTCCGATACCCTTACCCAGCCTTCAAAAGATTTTGCAATCAAACGTGTTTCTCTTGCTTTTAAAGTAACCCCAAAAACTGCATTCGCTTTTGGTTTAAAGCCATTCAGCACAGTTAACTTTCAATACATCGCATCATCCTCAATAAGTGATGGAAATGCAGATTACTTAAAAATACACAGAAGGCACCGGTGGCATTAACCAGGTATATTTTTCTATTGCAAATGAGGTTAAAAGCCGGTTATCCGTTGGTGCTACGGCATTCTGGCTTTTTGGCTCGCTGCAAAACAGTATTGAATATTACAACCCCAACCTGGGTCTTGATATCATCAGGAATGAAAGTAATTTTTATAATTCAGCAGGGCTGCAAGCCGGGTTACAGTATTATACAGATCCAACTAAAAAATGGCGACATAGTTTTGGATTAACATCAACCGCATATACTACACTCAAGGGTGAAAAAACAGCAGATTATACGGAATTTGGTACCATCATAAAAACTGTTACCACCGAAAATGTCCAGTTTAAAATGCCGGTATCCATCATGGGAGGCTACAGTATTGCTCACGAAAACGGGTTATCATTTCATCTGCAAGGCGATTATTATACATGGGCTACCAGGAAACTGAATTACAAAAATACCTACATCAAAGATGCCTATAGCTTACGTGCCGGATTTGAATATTCAAAAAAAGTCACCAATTCAAAATATACCCAGGAAAAATTTTACCTGGCAATGGGTGTAAAGATGGAGCAGTCTTACCTGGTTTTAAACAACAATCATTTAAATGATTATGCGGTAACACTGGGTGCAGGAAAAAACGTTTCCAGGTTCCTGTCGCTGCATGCGGGTTTCGATGCAGGGAGAAGAGGCAGTAAATCCCTTAACCAGATACAGGAAAATTACTACCAGTTTACAATTGGATTTACCTTAAAAGCCATTTGGTTTGGCACAAGAAAAACAGGCCGTTTTAACTATTATTTCAGCATGAAAAAAATACTCCTACTTATCATCTGCTTTATTTCGACATATAGGGTAGCTGCCCAAAAGATAGACGGGCTTTGGTATTCAAGCGATAGCAGCCGTGTATATGAAATAAAAAAAACTACCGGGAATAAATATAACGCTGTTATAAAATCATCAACCCGAAAAAATGACCGTCCCGGATATATAGTAATAAAAGACCTGGAATACAATGCCCGCCGTAAAAGATATGAAGGTGTTATTTATGCTGTTGAAAACAGTGAGGCAACTTTTGTAAAGATCAGATTTACCAATACAAATAAAATCGTGTTGAAGTTAAGCAGGATGTTTGTATTTGATCTTTCTATAAACTGGATAAGAGCTTCAGCATAAACTACCTGTGTTTACTTTGCAAATATTTTTCATGCACCACCGCACTCATAGGCTTACCATACACTTTGCTTTCAACCCAGCTGATGATATCGAGATAGGAAAACACCCTTGTTTCGTAGCGGTTCTTTTCAAATTGTTTGATCTTCTGCAGCAATATTTTTAATCCGGGTTTTAATTTTTCGGCAGATTCATACACATTATTCTTTAAAAATTTAAACATCTCTTCCTCAACAATGGTAAGGTTTTCCATACGCGACATAAAACGAAACACAGACTTTATCAGCGATTCAATAATGGCATCGTTACCCAGTTCAAAATGGGCCATCAGATGCAACAGGCGGGCATAGCATTGCAGGTCAATGCGCATATCTACCGGCCCATTAATAATTTTCTGCAGCTGGTCTATAGATTCTTCGTAATTGCCATTACCAAAATACAGCAAAGCTGTTTTGTACTGAATAACCAGCACCCGGTGCCTGTCAATATACATCTGAAATTCTTCCAGCCCTCTTTCAATTGCCGGAACCAGCTTGATGCCTTCGCCAAACGTGCCTTTCATCAGGTGCTGGTTTATACGGGCACTGGTTAAATATACAAATGCCTGCATGCGGAAATTATCGTGCTGATTAGCCGGCTTCGACAAAGTAAACCTTTCAAAACGGGCAATATATTTATCAAATTTTCTGAAATTTCTCAGATCAAAATTGGCAGTAAGCAGGTTGTGTAACCCTTTTATATAATGTCCAGTTTCAACTGTGATCATCATCGGCTCCTGGTTAAAAAGATCTACCCATTTTTTACTGTACCGGTAATACATCAAAAAATCCTGGCGTATAAAAGCATACCAGCAATAACTCTGGTACAGGTACAGCATTTGATAAAAACCTGTAAGATTCGTGGTATCAATCTGCAGGTTTTGTTTAAAGAATTCCCGCACGCCTTTCTCATCTTTTATATTACGTGCATGGCCGTGCTTTACGTACCATTGGTATAACTGCAGGGCCAGGTTTGATAAAGTAGTTATTTCATTCCGCTGCCTGTTTACATCATTCGCTTCTTCAGTTAACCTGTCGGCAGCACCTTCGCCACTGCGGGTTATATGCAGTGTTTCTATTTTTTTTCAAGCGATATTACCTGTATTAAAAAACTTTCCTGGTGATAGTGTTTAGCCAGGTCTTTTGCACGTTCAGTATTTTCAAACTCTGCAGGTACAATCCTTTGTTGTACAGTATGCGGGCATAATCCAGTTGTTCATGTAACTGCAGGTCTATGCTGTCTGAACTTTTAAGCAGGCGCAAACTGGCCAGTAATTCTTTATACAGGTGGGCTTTTAAGGCAATCGCTAAAGGAAACAATCAATCGTTAGAAGGTCATTTTTCAGACCGTAAAGCTGATCTGGTCAGCACAAATAAAAAGAACATAAATTTTTCATATAGCAAGCAATCGTTAAAAAGTCACTCCGTTTCTACGGAGTGGCAATTTATTGCAATTATAGTTAATAATTTCTTAACACAGCAGATCAATCATTATTTTTCCCCAACTGCCTCAAAATCTCATCTACTGCCCTGTCAACCTGCGGATCTCTGCCATTTAATTTATCATCAAAAGTATTGATCACTTTGATATCCGGCTGCACCCCGTTCATTTCAAGATCTTTTCCCTTCCAGTGAATAACAACCCCAACCCGGCATACGAACGGTTGAACCGTCAACCAGACTAACGCCGCTTGTAAAAATTATCCAGCGATAGGTTTCATTACCGGTGATGTTACCCAGTTTAAGCGCTTTGAACCCCTGGGCTGTCATTTCCGCATCACTCAATGATTGCTCATTAATCAATAATATGACCGGCTTATCAGCAGGCGCAAAATTGGACTGTGGTGTCATTGCCCCTTCGCGGTATTTCCAGTTGGGTAAGTTTTCTGGACAGGAACCGCAAAACTTCATCATGCACATTTCCTCCGGTATTATAGCGGAGGTCGAAAATCAGTGCATCTTTATTATTCAGTTCCTGCGTCATATCGATGATAAACTGGTCCAGTTCTCCCTGTCCCATATTCTTCATATAGCCATAGGCAATTCTGCCCTTCCTTTTTCATCCACCCGCTTTTGATTGGCATCAATCCATTCATCGTAGAGGTTATTGAATAAAGTTGCCTGCGGATGCAGCTGGTTATTATCATCTCCCCGTTACGATTAAAAGTTAGTTTTAGTTCTTTATCTCTTGATGGCATGGTGAAATAAAAATTCCTGTCTTTGTTTTGTCAACCTCTTCATCATTCACTTTTACCAAAATATCGCCCGGTTTAATATCCACGGCTTTTTTTGTCGGCTGCAGAACGCTTCACCACATACTCACTTTATAAGCATCTTCTTCTTCAAACATAATTCCGGTTTCCATGGTTTGATTCTGAAGCACGATGGTTTCATCATCGCCAGTTGACAAAACCCTGGTGAGAGGAGTTCAGTTCGCCCAACATATCATTCAGCATCACACGCATATCGGCATGGTTATTCAGGTTAGGCAAGAACCGCCTGTAGTAAGCTTTTGTCTTCTTCCAGTTGAGGCCATGAATTTTTCATCATAATACCTCTCTTCCATCTGTGCCCATGCTTCATAAAACATCTGCTCAAATTCTTCTGAAAGGTTGCGACGAAAGGTCTAACTGATATTGATGGGATCGACCTTATTTCCTTCCAGATTAAGTTTATTAATACTACCTTGAACAAGACGTACATTTTATCGCTCTCTTCCACGATATCAAAACCAAAACTATTCTCAGTACCTGCAATTTTCTCTGTCTTTCTTTCTTCAAAGGGTTCGATGTTAGTTTTCAGAGTGCATTTTTCGCTTCGCCATGATTACTGGTATACAACACGCTGGTTTTATCACCTTTTGATAAAGTGCCTGCAAAACTGGGCACCCAGCGAAGGTGTGATCTGATCGGTGCGTTCCATGATCAGGTCGGTATCGATAGTAATTGATTTTACCGAATCAGTTGCGGCTGCTTTTAGTAGTGTCTTTTCTCTTCTTGAAAAGCTCATTGAATTTATCTAGCCGGTATGGTTCATCCTGGTTTTCCAGCGGCACCCCGTAAACCCTTGCATTGGGCATCCCAAAGGGATAGGCTGGTTTTGGCGTTGCAGGTAAAGTACATAAATTTCCCATCGGATGACCAGAGCGGAGAAGCTTCCTTGATGCCTGTATTGGTAAGGTTGGTTTTATTCTCTTTAATGTTTATGAACAAAAATATCCTGCTCAAAATTTCTGATAGCTGTAAACACGACATACTCACCATCGGGTGAAAAGCCAGGATTGCTGTTTTGAAAACCCCATATTTCATCCCTTACAATGTGTTTTGGGAACAAATGTTTTAAGGTCCATCAATTTTACTTCGTCCCTTCCGCAGAGATAAACAGCCACGCGTTCTTTTTTATTCAGCACAATACTGCGGCTGTTCTTTTTTGTCGGTTGTAAGTTGCTTTATCATTCCGTTTCCATCTGCTGTGCTGTACCAAATTGGTATAGCCTTCAAGCGTCTGATTGAACAGCGGTGTGTTATTGTCGCTCATCCATTTTACTTCTACTACCCTTTCTGCAGACCTGCGGTTTAGTTGCTGAATAAATTTACCTTCCACATCGCTTACAAATAATTCGCCCCTGGAAACAAATACCAGCTTTCTTACCATCAGGTGAAATATCATAGTCAGAAATGTTTCCCCTTACATCAAAATCTTTTTCTTTAGGCAGTGTATTATTGCGGATGATGGCAATACTAAGTTGGCTTTCCTTATCCTATTCACATCATAAATCCACAACTGGTAATCTTTTTCAAATACCATTTTGCCGCCATTGGCATTTACCTGTGGTGTTTTATAGAAGATGAGAACCGGGTCAATCCTTTTTTTTTTCTCCATCCATGGTGTACAAAGTTATATTCACCATTGGCTTCGTCAGATATAAAATAAATATTACCATTCCTGTCAATCGTTGCCCCAAAATCTTTGCCCGCCAGTCGGTATACTTTTTTGCTGCTTTGTTTTAAATTGATAAGATTGAACATCAGGATTGAAAGGGCCCTTGTATCTTTTCCGATGCACCTGGTTGCTGCTTTCCCAGGTATCATTAAAAAAAATTTCGCCGGTTGCGGGATGTTCAACCAGGTTATGATCATATTGAAAAAGTAATTTCCAAATACCCTTTGCGGTGTACCACCACCGGCACTTACTTGAAAGCCTGCAACCTGGCCCATACGGCCACTATTAAAATAAATTGATCTTGGAATCCCAGCTCCAGCTGCTCACATCATCATTGCCGCTGTGAAAAGTGATCTGCCTCACATCTCCCCCATTAACAGGCATTACAAAAACATCTGCATTGCCATACTGGCGGCCTGTAAAGGCAATCCATCTGCCATCCGGCGAAACCCGCGGGCTGGTTTCTTAACCCTGCACCAGCAGTTAACCTGCTGGCCTGGCGTTATTACACTGTCTTTCAAAGATCGCCTTCATACCGCAATTTTCACGGTTTGCCCATCGGGTGTAAGGCAGGGGTTCCCCGACAAAAATAGGCGGTATGGTCCTGCGCTGTTGCAGAAAAAGAAAGTAAAAGATGTCAAGGGTTTATGGAAGTTTCCATCTTATTGCAATTAGTTTAGGAAGTGAATATACACATATACCCTATTTGTTGCAATACCGTTTGTAGAAAAACTGAATGAGGGGGTTCATTTGAATGCTTATACAAAATGAAATGTCAGCCTGAGCCTGTCGAAGGCGGGTTAGTTAAAGTAGCCCGGTTTCGATAAGCTCAACCTGAAAACTTGTTTAACGCAAGGCATGAAAAAACAGAGGAAGGTTTATTTTCCGCCAAATACTTTCTTCAAAATATCGGTAACCTGTGCATCGGGATTCTTACGGATCTTTTGTTCTTCCAAACTGATCTTCAGAAACATCCGCTTAAAGCCCTTTCGGGTGACATAAGCCGTAAGGGCCTGTGTTAACCTGTTTAGCAGAGAACTGGTTGTGGGTGGTAAACATATCTTTCCAGTATTTGTAGCGTCTACTTTTACAAGTGATGCTTCCAATAACCGGCCTAAATTTTTCGGTGAGTTCTTTGGTAGTAATTGACTTTAAATAATCGGTTGCAGCAAAATCGCCGCCGCGTAATATCTGTAACCCATCGGTAATGCTCATTTTTTTAATGGCATCCCAAAAAATATTGCCCACGCCGCTGGCAGCATCTTCTGCAGCACGGTTCATACTCAGGATGGCTTTATCTACATACTGGCCCATACCAAAACTCCGCAGGGTACTCTCTACCTTCTTAGCTTCTTCGGGCATTAATACTTTGATGGCTGCATCGCCAAAAAAGCCATTCAATTTGCTTAAGCGCCTGGCACTGCTGTCGGTGCCAACACGCAAAAGCATCTTTTAACTTATTAATGATATCCTCATTGGCCGAGGCCGCTGCTTGATGTTGAAGTAGACTTTGTCACTTTATCAAACAAACCTTTTATAGTTTGCGCAGATACAGATTGAATAGCAATGAGGATCTACGGATAAAAGGAGTACAACTTTCTTCATTGATTTTTTAATGTTTACACAACAAAATAAAGCCATTGCTGCTAAGAAAGGGTTAAAATACAGTTATTACATTTTTCACTGATAAATTAAGGTTGATACTAAGACTCATTAATTGTAATTCGCCACTGCTAAAAGCTATATATGAAATGAGCCATTAATGAGGTTGATATGAATCGAATGTTGAGCAGGCGAATTCCATGTGGCGAAAAACGATAAATTTAAACACATGAAAAAAACATTCTACTCTTAATTATCAGTATTTCATTTGTTGCAAAAGGTTTGCCGAAGAAGGCATGTGGTTGCCACAACTGCTACAGACCCTTAATGAAAAGGCAAATGAAAAAGATGGGCATGAAGATCAGCGCTGCCGATATCTACAGCATCAGTAAAGGAAGTTTAAAAGATGCCATCGTTAGTTTCGGTGGTTTTGTACTGCCAATAATATCCGACCAGGGATTACTCCTCACCAATCATCATTGCGGTTTTGATGCATGCAAAATCATTCGTCTTTACAAAACAATTATATACGGGATGGTTTTGGGCTTATAACAAAGGACAGGAATCTGACCAACGCCGGCCTGTTTGCCACTTTCATCATCCGTATTGATGATGTTACCGCCACGCATTAAATGGCGTTACCAATAACTTAACCGAAAAAGAAAGACAAGAGTGCTATTGATAAAAAATATTGCAACCTTAAGAGGCAATGTAAAAAAGAAAGCTACTAGGATGTACTCATCCGTCCTTTTTTTGAAGCCAATAAATATTACCTGTTTGTAAGCAGAAACATACCGTGATGTGTGTTTTGGTTGGCGCTCCCCCATCCTCTATTGGTAATTATGGAAAAGATACCGACAACTGGATGTGGCCAGCAAGTATACCGGCGATTTTTCTATGTTCCCATTTATGCGGGAAAGGATAACAAACCTGCCCCCTTATTCATCAGACAATGTTCTTACAAACCAAAGCGTGCATTAAATATTTCTTGTGATGGTGTGAAGGGAAGGCGACTTTGCAATGGTATTTAGTTTTCCCGGCCGCAAATGAATACCTGCTCAGCAGCGCCATTGAGCAGACCGTAAAAAAAGCGACCTGCAAAAAATCGGCATCCGCAGCCCAAAGCATTTAGAGATCTTGATGGCTTTATGCGTAAAGATGAAGGCATAAAATTCAGTATGCTGCAAAGTATGCTTCTATATCCAATGCCTGGAAAAAATGGCGGGGCGCGAAGTATTTGGGATTAACCAAAACAAGATGCTGTTGCCAAAAGAAAAGAATACGAAAGCAATTTTGAAAAATTGTGTTGAGCAAGCCCGGAGACAAATGGCTTATATTGAATTGCTGAAAAACCTGGAGCAGGCTTATACCGATATTGAGCCTTATGGCTATGCCCCGTGATTATTATAACGAGATTGTACCGAAGGTTGAGCTGTGGGAAATGCAGTGAGATATGAACCTGATTGGTTACGGCTTAGCAAAAGATGAAACGGTGGCTTATACCAAACGTAAAGCTGAAGTATTAACCAAACTGGAGGAATCGTTTAAAGATATAATGCCGGTGTTGATCAGAAATTATTTGACGCCCTGATGGAATGTATATAGCTGATCCAAAAAGCTGAATTTATTTCGGCTTTTAATACGATGCTTGCAGAAAAAGGAAAATCATTACTGCTTTATCCGAAGCTGTTTTACAGTCAGACTTCTTTTAGTTCGTAGATAAAATAAAATTACTTGCAGGAAGCACTGCTGAAGTTATTGCAGCCATTAAAGCTGATATTGCCGGGCAGTTGTACACTGATATTTTAAAACTTATGTGAGCAATGCATCCCACGAAGCTGAATGCGTTGCAAATCAGTATCAACCGTTTGCAACGCATTTATATGCAGGCACAGATGGATGTTTTCAGCACCAAGGCTTTTTACCCCGATGCCAACAGCACACTGCGTGTTACTTATGGCAATGTAAAAACTTACCAGCCACGTGATGGTGTTAAATACGACCTGCAGACTTATATGGAAGGTGTGATGGAAAAATATGTACCGGGCGATTATGAATTTGATCTGCCCAAAAAAATGATCGATCTGTATAATAAAAAAGATTTTGGCAGATGGGGCGTTAATGGCCGTCAGCCGGTTTGTTTATTGCCGTGAATCATACAACCGGTGGTAATTCGAACGATCCGGCATTCTGAATGATGATGGAAATTTAGTAGGACTGAATTTTGACCGTGTTTGGGAAGGAACGATGGTGATATTAATTACGACCCGTCTATCCGCCGCAATATTATGGTTGACATTCGCGTGATGTTTATTGTAGATAAATTTGCTGGAGCCAGGAATTTAATCGCTGAGTAGAAGTTGTGAGCAAAACGGGAAGAAGTAAGTTTGAAAAGTTGACGGGTTGAGAAGTTAAAAGGTCATCAGCATAATAGACAAATGCTGGTGACTTATAAAATAAATGATCATACAAAATACATACGCACATTTCTACAGGCTGTCAGCCTATATTTCCATGATGATGAATGGGACTTCGTAATTATAATACTTTTCAATTCGCTTTGATAAAAGACGATAGAAATTACCACTGTTGAATGGAGCGTCGCCAATGTCGGTCCACAAAGAACAACAACCAGTAACGAAGATGAATTTCATAATCTCTTCGCCCCTGGGCGACAAAATTCATTTTATGCAAATAGCAACCAACAGAGTGCCGGCATGGTAGGCCGTGCAATAGCCATTGACCTGGCAGCAAAAAATACAACGCTAACTTCTTTTGATGTAAGTGATCATGCGCTGCATATACTTACTCAAAACAATTCAATTAAAACTATAAAAGCCGATCTGAGTAATTACAGCAGTTACAATTCCATGCTTAGCAGTTTCGATTATGTGATTTCTGCAATTGCCGGGTTTATGGGATACAAAACGCTGGGAGCAATCATCAACGGTAAAAAATGTAGTGGATATTTTCATTTTTCCGGAGAATTCGTAGGAACTGGATGCGCTTGCAAAGAAAATGATCATGCAGCCGTTGTGGATTGTGGCGTGGCGCCGGGCATGAGAACGATTTAATGCTGGGTTATCACAATGAGCGGATGATAATCACGAATTTTGAATGCATGGTTGGCGGCACAAAGAAAAGGTTTATCCTTTTGAATATAAAACGCCCTTCTCTCCCATTGATGTGCTGGAAGAATATACAAGGCCTGCACGATACGTTGAGAACAGTTGCGTATTTACCAAACCTGCACTGAGCGATGCTGAATTAATAGATTTTTGAACAGGTGGGCACACTGGAATCTTTTAATACCGTTGGTTTGCGTTCTATTTTATTTACCATCGGGCATATCCCAAACATGAAAGAAAAAGCATTGCGTTACCCCGGCCATATTG
>JADKAM010000007.1 GCA_016715365.1 Chitinophagaceae bacterium | reverse complement strand
GCTCGTTGGGTGAAATTTTTATGAAACAGTTTTTTGTATTGAGCATTTTGTTTTTCTTACTCGCTTTGTCCATACACGGTCAAACTAATAAAAGCTATCCTTTCAAATATAGATTACTAATGGTTGATACGGTGCATGCATCCATTGTTTCAGTTGCTCCTTTTGAGGTTAAAGGTCGGACAGCGCTATTTTCTGGCAGGCTTATCAATATTCTAAATATGCCTGTTTGTTATGCAACAATTACCGCAAAAGGGAAAGACACAAGTGTATTCTTTGGCTCAAATGAAAAAGGAGAATTTTCTTATCCTCTTCCACCAGGAGAATATACACTTACAGTAAGCTCCCTTCAATATAGCGAAACTTCATTTCATCTTAGTTGGGAAGGAGCACATGGCTTTGATTATTTGATTAACCTTGGGAAAAAACCTAGAGGAGGTGTATACAATGTTCATTCAAAAAAAGGATTAAATCAAAGCCAATTAGACAAAATTAAAGATTGCTTATGGTATAATTTGAGCAGTCCTGTAAATTGTGGTATAGCTAGTATTTATTTTGTTGAAGGAGAATTCTAAAACTACGCCCAACATTGGGTTTTGTGCAAGTGTGGCTTGACAAACAAACTTCAGCAAAGTACAAAGCCAGGCAGTGGTTCCGGGCGGACACAGCAACTTTGGGCTTTAGTGTTTAACTTCAACATTAGTTTTTCAATCAGCAGCGGCTGTGGGCGGACGGAATACTAATGCCACACCTGCACAAAGCCCCGCTCGTTGGCTGCAATTGTAATTGCGAAGATTAACTCAAATCAAAATGAAAGGCTCTAAATATTCAATTCTATCATTAGTTTCGAGTAGTATATGCATTGTAGGGTTATTAATATTCAATTACAATCTTTCACTGGCTTACCTTTCCTCAAGCGGTAAAACACGAGCATTATTTGGTATAATAGAACTTACACGGCTTCACATCAAATTGTATTTTATTCCGTTTGCTTTAATATCGATCATACTTGGAATTCTTGCTATGAGGAAAAAAGAGACTAAAAGGTTAGCTATTGTCAGTATAGTTGGGTGCATAATAGCCATTGCTTTCTTTTTTATTCGTTTATGGACATTCATGATTTAGGGCTAACAACTACAGCCAACATTGGGTTTGCTGCAATTAGACTGCCTACAGACTTCAAACTATACAATTATTAACACGTCAAACATGAGAACTTATCTTGTATTAACTGTTTTATTCTTTAGTTCTTGTAGTATAATTAAAAGAAACAACTTTATTGAAAGTAAAGGATATAACCCACAAAAAGACACTGCAATAATTAAACCCTATGAATATTACATTAAGAACAAAGGTTATTATCCTCATTATACGGAATTGAATACTGATAAAAAACTAGATTCGAAAATTAGTATTCAAGGTTTTGAAAATTCGGACACTATCTCATTTGAAAGGATATTTAAACAAATGAAATTTGTTTTAACTGACAGTTCTCAAATAATCACTTATGGCGAATTGCATTTTAAACGGAATGGTTCATCGAATATTGTAAAATTTGGCCAGCAATTCCCAGACTCTTGTACTTGTAAAGCCTCGTTTGAGTTTATTAAAAGTAGGTTTAGGCAAAAAAGAAAGAATGATATTTTATTTTTTTGGGACGTTCGAGTTTTGAAAAACAACATTACTTACACTTTGCCATCAAGAGTATACTATTTAAAATAACTGCAGCCAACATAAGGTTTTGTGCAAGTGTAGCTTGACAAACAAACTTCAGCTAAGTACAAAGCCAGGCATCGGTTATGGGCGGACACAGCAACATTGGGCATTAGTTCTTAACTTCAACATCAGTTTTTCAATCAGCAGCGGCTGTGGGCGGACGGAATACTAATGCCACACCTGCACAAAGCCCTACCCGTTGGCTGCTACTTTAAAGCGGCATTTCGTTCTATGAGACAGATTTTTTTTGCGATTATTTCTATCTTATTAATTTCAGCCTGCGGACAGACAAATTCAGGCCCAGTGACAGCAATTGAAATATCTGACACTGTTGTTATAAAAAAAGACACTGTTCCCACTGTTTATCACAGAACAAATCTTGACAGTATTGAGGCGACTAATAATGCAAGTGTGATAGCATCAGGAAACAAAGTAACAAAAGCATATGTTTCAAGACAAGATAGTTCGATTCACTTGACAGCTAATATTCGGTTAGACCACAGGATTTTTGGATACGCAAACCCAGATATAAAATCCGAAAGGCTGCTATTATTTTCAGTATTTACGAATGACGTTGAAAAAAATCCATTTGGTTGTAAACTTGGTTCCTATTACGACACAGGAGGTATGCAAAACATTAAACTAAAATACCTGGAGACAGCTGGCAATTTCATTAAAGCAGTTGCTATTGACAGTTCTAACAATTTCACGACTCTCTATTTTGAAAAGAAATGGATTGTTTTTGAATAATCAAAACGAAAAAAAGCAACAGCCAACATTGGGTTTTGTGCAAGTGTGGCTTGACAAACAAACTTCAACTAAGTACAAAGCCCGGCTGTGGTTCTGGGCTGGACAAACACCGCTGAACATTTTATCTTAACTTCAACATCTGTTTTTCAATCAGCAGCGGCTGTGGGCGGACGAATAACTAATTCCACACCTGCACAAAGCCCTGCCCGTTGGTGGCAAACTTAGAGAGACCCGTTTACAAAAGAACATTTCGACAAAGTGTATATTCAAGAACTGGCAATAGAAATCAAAAGCGATGTAGACAAGAATGAACTTGTGGAGGAGTTTCATTCTCTATTGTATTCATTTCGCAAAAGTGGACAATCTCAAAGCGTTCAGAACCTTCCTTTTTGACTCCTCTATTAAGTGTAATATTCAGACGTTGGAAAAGAACTCACTTAATAAAAAGCACAATACAGAGTGGGTGACAAGGCATATTCAAAAAGTAGAAAATTTAAGTTCATCAAAACTTCAAATAAAAACATTAGGTACAACTTATAAGAATTATTCAGGAGTTTGTAAGTGTAAAAAACATGGATTTCTAATATTATTTACTCACTGGCTTAATGATGCAGGACCTCTTCATTGTGGAACTTGCTACAAAACAATACCGCTTTACAAACTTCCTGATATAGACCAGATAAATAGACAAAGTATTTTAGTTTGGGAACAGAACTATATTTCTTGCGACAGACTTCAAATGGGTTCAACAGTCGGAGAAAAATGGGCCATAAACAAATGAGAGATCACGAATCACAACTTTCAAAAGCAGGAATTGAGATTTGTTCAATAATTAAACAATTAACTGGCCTACGGACATACTATTACCTTTTTAATTACCGTAGGCTAAAAATCGAGCAAGACAAGAAACGGCTTTGTCCTTCTTGTGGTGGACAATGGCTTTTGGCTAAACCGCACAATAGAATTTGTGACTTTAAATGTGATAAATGCGAACTTATTTCTTCCTTAACATCTAACTCCTACTAACCTAATGACCGTTCAAAAGCCTGCCACCAACATGGGGTTTGCTACAAGGCTGGCTTGACGTTGGAGCAATGGTCATTTTATCGCTGTTGTGCTTCATCTGGGCTGGACTTACATTGTTGGGCTTTTGTTTGTTAACCTGTACTTTTATATCTTTATTCAGCAGCGGTTCCGGGCAGACCAGCAATGAATTCCAGCCCTGCAGCAAGCCCTGCACGTTGTAAGCTATGCTAAACGAAATCTCTTTTATGAATGAAGATGTTGAAATAATTTGGAGTAAATACAATCTGGCACCACTTCGAGACTTTCAAGGGTTGACACCTAATCAAATGGACTCCCTACTTTATAAGCCGTATTCAAAAACATCCCCAGTTCAACTAAAAGATAACTTGACAGACCAAGTGCTTGACAAAATTCCATACTTCAGGCTAACTGAAGAGTTACTAAAAATTATTGAACTAAAAGGTAGATTAAAACTTACAACAACTACCAAGTCTTTACCAACTAACGTAATTCAAGCAAGTTATACAATTACAAATTCATTACTGACCCATTTGTTGAAGAAGGTATCTGAAAATCAAAAGGAAAAGAACTCGGATTTATTCACAACACTTAATATCACAACACGAGGCATGGAGTTCATCAAATTTAATAGAGGTGAATTAGTCTTTACTAAATCAGGTATTGAATGGCTTAAAACAAAGGACAGGAAATAAACTTTTTGAAAGTATTGCTAAAAACCTTTACAGAAAAGTTTAATTGGGCGTACAATGACGGACACCCTGCAATTCCTATCGGTCAGTTAGGTTGGGGCTATTCAATCTTCCTCCTCTCAAAATTTGGAGACACAAAGCACCCTATAAAATTTTATGCCGACTTATATTTTGAGGCATTCCCTTCATTTATTGACCAATATCCAATAATAAAACATTGGACTCAACAAGAAGGTTGTAATATGACTTATGCAATCAGAGTTATAAACAGGTTTTTAGAATGGTTTGGGCTTGTAATAGTTGATGACTTTGATTTCCATTTTAATAAAAAAGAAGGTTCTATTAAAAGAACAGAGCTTTTAAACGATATTTTCAAAACAGAATTATGAAAAAAGTAATTATCCTCTTATTAATTTTCGCAAGTGTAAAAGCAGAAGCTCAAATTGATTTGAGGCTATTAAAAGGTCTTGTGATTAACATCTCATTTGACCAGATTGATAAAGAATTAAGAAAGGCAGGATACCCTTTTGAAAAAGCAACAAACCAAAAAATAGAAACTGGTGAGTGTCGTCAATATTATCAGTTTAAAAAAGTTATTGACGCAGCTTTGCCCTACACTGAACTCGTTGTCGTATTTACAAAGTGTACAGACAATCCCTTAAAAATATTTACTGGCCTAAGGTTTATAACTCGTAATGAAGAAACTTTCTACGCTCTAAAGACTCAATGTACGAGTGAAGAGAATATATCTTTAGAAAGTGAAGCAAAGGAAAGATGGATCTGTAATATGGACCTATAAAAAGGTAATTACACTTTTGTATTTGATAATGGCAATGACAGCAATGGAAAAGTTTACATGCTTGACGTTCTTTACAACAGTGCAATAAAGAATTAGGCAAGTACTTACCAACAGCACAGCTTACAACATTGGGTTTTATGCAAGTTGGGCTTGACCAGCAAACATCAGCCAATTGCAAATCCAAGCTGTGGTTCGGGCTGGACGAATAAATCTCAACTTTAGTTCTTAAATTCAACTTTATATTTTCAATCAGCAGCGGCTGTGGGCGGACGAAATACTAATACCACACCTGCACAAAGCCCTGCCCGTTGTAAGCAACTATTATGAAGTACCTACTTATCATAGCATCTTTTTTAATCTCCTTTGATGGATATGCTCAAAAAGAAAGTGAGCTTCTATTTGACAAAGCCTCCTCATTTTATTATGGCGTAGACTTTCAAGACTCGACTAACATAAATTTTAAAAGAGATTTTGATAGTTCTTTAATTTATCTCTTAAGGTTAAATAAAAAATATCCAAATTACAGACGTATAGAAACTCTTGACCGGATCTCAGTATGCTATTTTGAAAGGGAAGATTATTCAAAATCTTTGGCTTATGCCTTAAGAGTATTACCAAATTTTAAAACGAACAACATTGAAAGCGATAACTATTGTTTTGAATGCAATTCAGCATGCTATAGAATTGGATATATTTATCAACTTCAGAAACAATTTGAAAAGGCACTATCATACTATGACTCTTGCTCGACAAAATACACGACTCTTCAACCATTTTGCTCAATAAGCTATTTTAGTTCTAAAGTACCTCTAGACTATAATTTATTTACTTGTTATCAAGGTTTAGGTCAGAGTAAAAGAGCCTTGACCAAATTAACAGAATACATGTTTGATTCAACAAGAAATGAATATTTAGACACCTCAATAGTCAACGACTATATAAAATTACTTTCGACACTTTATTCAAAGACTGAAATAATTAAAAATATCCAAACGGCTATTGATAGCATGTATTATAATGTAGAAATAAAAAGGAACAAGGATAGCATTAAATATGATTACAAAATAAGTTGTTGGTTCAACCTATTTGGCAGCAAGGTAATTCTTACAGAAGTTGAGGGGTATGGTCGTGATACCAATGAAATTGACTTTTGGAATACTAAGGAAAACTTTATAGAAAGAATTAAACAATCAGAAGGATACAAAAGGCTTTACGTGCTATGACCCCTACCCCAAAAACTGACAAAAGGTAAATTAGAGTAAAACGGGCAATTATTCATAACTTAAAAAATGAAAAATTGCGTATGAAAAAGTCAAAATTTACCGAAGCACAAATTGTCTTTGCGCTTCGCCAGGCCGACAACGGTGTTAAGGTTGAAGAAGTTTGCCGCAAACTCGGAATCAGTGATGCTACATTTTACAACTGGAAAAAGAAATACGGAAGCCTCGGTGTTTCTGAGTTAAGAAAGCTCAAAGAGCTGGAGGAAGAAAACAGCCGGCTCAAGAAAATCGTTGCCGATCTCAGTCTTGACAAACAGATGTTGCAGGATGTTTTAAAAAAAAATGTTTAAAAATCCCGCAAATGAAACTCCTCGCCCATTCGCTTATGGACAATTACCGGGTATCCAGGCATCGTGCCTGCCTGGCCATTTGTTTTCCTGAATCAACCATGCGATATGTGAAGCGTACAAAAGATGACACACCACTTCGGGAACGAATTAAGGAGTTGGTAGTTTCAAGGGTACGGTATGGAAGTGATCGTATTCACATGGTGTTGCGAAGAGAAGGCTGGATCGTTAATCATAAACGTGTAAGGCGCATCTACAGGGAAGAAGGCTTTAACCTCAGGCTTAAGCGGCCACGCAGATCAAAGTCAGCCATGCACCGGTTAGAAAGGCCAATGCTCACTCAACCAAACGAATGTTGGTCAATGGATTTTGTACATGATCAGCTCTTTGACGCAAGGAAATTCAGGTGCTTAACTATAGTGGATAATTATAGCCGGTTTTGTCATGCGATTGAGGTATCCAAAAGCTTTAAATCAATGCAGGTGATTGAAGTATTGGAAGCGTTAAAGGTTTTTAAGAAAACAGTACCAAAAAGAATACAGGTTGATAACGGTAGTGAATTTATCAGTAAAGATTTTGACCGCTGGGCTCATGAAAATGCTATAACTTTAGATTACTCCAGACCCGGAAAACCAACAGACAACCCATTCATTGAATCTTTTAATGGCAGCTTCAGGGACGAATGCTTAAATACTTCCTGGTTCTTATCTCTTGATGATGCCACCACAAAGATTGAATCATGGAGAACAGAATACAATAACTTCAGGCCACACAGTTCGTTGAATGGAAAGACACCAAATGAAGTTATACAACAGTTCAAAAAACGCCCGAAACTCTAATTTAAAGTTTGACAGAAAAGGGGTAGCCTTCAGTAAATTGCTGATTACAACAAAAGGTTTTGTGCAATTGGGGCATGACGTTGAAACAATCATCGGCAGTGCATATCCAGGCTTTGGTTTCGGCGGACGGAATTCTGCCGGGCAGTAGTTCTTAACTTCGGCTTTTAGTTATAAATTTAGCTTCAGTTCCGGGCAGACAGTTGGTCAATTCCCCAACTTCACAAAGCCTCGGACGTTGGCCGCTAGTTTTAAACCCGTTTAATAATTAAAAAAGATGGTAAGTAGAATTATTAGTGAGATACTAACTTATTCCCAGGAAACAAAAACATTAATCGCACTCAGAAAAGAAAATAGCGATGGTGTGTGGGTTGGATATATTGTTGAGTTCAATGACTCTGTGTTTGTTTTGCAGCATATTTCTTCATTAGGACTTGAGGATGGTTTAGTTATTGAAAGGATCGACAACGTTGATAGTTTTGAAACTGATGATGACTATTTGAAAGGGGTTCAGCTTTTATTTGATCAGGCAGGCCAGATACCAAAGCAAGCCATAAAAAATATCGACATATCAAGCGAGGAAAATTGGCAGCACGAACTCTTAAAGAGTGGCTTTGATCAGGGTAAACTCATAACTGTTGAAATTAATAATTCAGAGACCATTAACTACGGTTTCGTTCTCGACTTCGACGATAGTTTGCTTCAATTGAAATCGGTTACCAAAACAGGGGACGAAAATGGCACTGAGACTTATTCCCTATCTAATATTACATCCTTAACAGTTGATAGAATAGAAGGGCGCAAGAGGCAGTTTTTGTATGACATGAAAAGAAAAAAAGAATTTCTCGAAAAAGGCAAAATTAAACCAGCGGCCAACATTGGGTTTGCTGCAAGTTGACAACCCTTCATTATGAGAGTAATATTTACAATAATCATTTTCTTTATATCAAAGCAACTTTGTGTTGGACAGATGACAAAGGACAGCTTTTACTATAAAAAAATAAATGAGAAAGGTGTTAAGTTTATCAAGATTTTTAATGGTCAGCATAAAATATTTACGCAAAAAATTGGAAAAGGAAAAATTAAATTACTTCTACTTCATGGAGGCCCTTTGAATACTCATGAATATTTTGAAAACTTCCCTGACAATTTAAAAAATGACGGCATTGAAATTTATTATTATGACCAATTAGGTTCTTACTATTCTGACCAACCAAGTGATTCAAGTATTTGGGATGTGGATATGCTAATTGAACAAATTGAAGAGGTTAGGAAGGGACTTAAACTTAAACATTTCTATATACTTGGACATTCCTGGGGTGGAATGCTGGCTCAACTTTATGCAGCTAAGCATAAAAAACACTTAAAAGGCTTAATTCTTTCAAACACTTTCGCTCAAATAAGAGATACTGCAAAATTAAGTACCTCTAAAAGGACACTAGATTCAAATATTAGTGCTCAAGTAAGGGCATTGCCAGAGTTTAGCAAATACCGCATTTTTTTGGACTCTCTTTCACAAAAGCAAAAAGTTAAAGACACACTATTGCTAAAAACCTTAACGGCTCTTTATAGAAGTAAGGAAGATTCTATTGTAAGGAGAAATTATAATTTTAGAGGCGACATTAGACCTGAGCCATTAATACGAAATGGTCAACACATAAATCGCAAGATGAGAGAACAGGTGCCGCAGGTCTATAAAATTATGAATGCCGATTATTTATCAGCTATTGAAAAAATAGAATGTCCTGTTTTAATAATTGGTGGGTTTTATGATCGAATGTATCAGGATTTATACCCCGAGATGAAAAAGCATTTCATTAAAACAAAGGCAAGGATTTACTTATGTCCCAATGGATCTCATTTTAGTATGTGGGATGATAGCGAAAATTATTTTAGAGAAATTGTTCGTTTTTAAAAGATATTCAATCAAAATCATTTGACCCAGACAAATAAATAACCTGCAGCCAACAGGCGGTTTGGCAATATGGCGGGGCGACGAATATATTCTCATCTATTGTTTCGCTATCAGCAGCAGTTCCAGCCGACGAATAACGCCGAGCAATAGAATAAACAATGAACTTTTAGTTATAAATTTAGCTGCGGTTACGGGCTGACGATTTTCAAATACCGCCACATCGCCAAGCCGTGTCCGTTGGCAGCAATTAAAGATCTTTAATTACAAAATGACAGTTAATAATAATTCAGAAATATGAAATTTATTTTTACTTGTATTATAACATTCTTAGCTACAGTTACTTTTTCGCAAAGTGAAATCAGGGCATTTGTTGCTTCAAATACAATTCCTATCCAATCAATCAGTCCTGATTCGTTAGACTTTTCCGACTTTGAAAGTATTGGAAATTCAATTGGAAACGCCAGAATTGTTATGCTTGGTGAACAAGACCATGGTGACGCACCCACTTTTTTAGCAAAAACCAGACTCATACAATATTTGCACGAAAAAAAAGGATTTAATGTGATAGCATTTGAAAGTGACTTTTTCTCTGCCACTTACGGATTTGAAAATATTGCTAAAACCAGGCAGGATTTCCTCAAATTTTATAAAGCGAATATCGTTCCATATTGGACACTATGCGATGCATCTAACCCTTTGTTTACTAAAGTCATTCCAGAAAGCTTCACCACATCCAACCCATATATTGTAGCAGGTTTTGATAATCAAATGTTTTATAAATATTCAACATCTAATTTGTCTCAATACATTGATAGTCTCACAAGGGAAAACAAATTAGAAATCTTGAATAATGAAACTTTGTTTAAAAGTATCTTATCAAGTATTAAGACACTTTCAAACCCTATGTTGTGTATAGCTGAAAGTAAATCATTCTATGGTAACTCAATAAATGATTTAACCACATTAAAAAATGAATTTAAGGCAAAAAAAGGCATTGAAAATAATGCGTGTACACTAATTGACAATTTAATTGCATTTGCACAACAGTTACTCAAAAAAAATGATTTTACCTCAATGGTAAATACGAGAGATATTCAAATGACAGAAACCCTGAAATGGTTATGCAAAGTAAAATTTTCAAATGAAAAAATAATTGTTTGGGCTGCCAACTACCATATCTCAAAATATATGGGACACTTTAAAAAGAAATCTCTAAATGACAATATTTCGATGGCTACAGAATTTGTTAAAGATAAAGAGTTTGATAAATTAACTTATTCAGTAGGGTTTACTTCCTATGACGGTGAAGCAGGTCGCATAGGAACAAAAACATTCACTGTTGACAGTCCTGACAAAAATGGGCTCGAAACTTGGATAGACAAGTCAACAAATTACGCTTTCATTGATTTTAAAAAATTCAATTTATTAAACCCTCAATTTGACGATGAATTTGAAATGAAAAGCTGTGTAAGCGACAACAACGTCCATAAGAGTTATCCTGCACAATGGAACAAAATATTTGACGGAATATTTTTTATCAGACATATGTACCCATGTAAGATTAAAAATTAAAACTGCTGCCAACAAAAGGTTTTGTGCAATTGGGGCATGACGTTGAAGCAATCATCGGCAGTGCATATCCAAGCATTGGTTTCGGCGGACGTAATTCTGCCGGGCAGTAGTTCTAAACTTCGGCTTTTAGTTATAAATTTAGCTTCAGTTCCGGGCGGACAGTTGGTTAATTCCCCAACTGCACAAAGCCTCGAACGTTGTATGCAACCCTAGCTGACATCCTGCAATCTTTCACGTTCCATAACATCTGCCATAAGTCTTGAACTTAATTCATTACTAAGCCTTAACTGTTTGACAATATTTTCAAAATCTTCGTCATTACGATTTTGACTAAGTTTGAATGCAGCTTCTACTTTATCAATTCTAATTTCAAAGCCTACAATACCATTCATTTGCTTTTGGACAGATTCAGGTAAAGTATCTAATGAAACAGGGTGTTCAGATTTTTGCTCATAGCGGTTTGTTAATCTACGAACAGTTTCCCAAAGCTTTTCGCCTTCAATAATTTTTAATTTACCTGTTATATGGACACTTAAATAATTCCAAGTTGGGGCATTAGGATGATTGTACCAAGAAGATGAAATATAGCTATGTACAGGAGACAAAAAAATAACTAAAACATTTTCATCATTTTCAAAGTCTTTCCATTGTGGATTAGCTTTTGAAATATGACCTCACAAACTTTATTTCCATTTTCATTTATTTCCAAATCAATTGGAATATGAGTGCCAACAGGAAAAGGTGACCCTTTTGTAATTAAAGTTGCCAGTCCATTTTCGTTTATAAACTTTTCAATAATACTATTGTCAGTTATCTCAAATAATTTAGGTATGTGCATATTTTAAACTCTTTCAATTTTACAAATAAAGCAACAGGCTTCGGCGTTTCTTGCGTGGAGATATTCCACTTCTGTTTCTGTTTCAAATATTTTGGGTATTAGCAAATCCACATCATCATCGCCAACTAATTTTGTGAAAACCATTTTTTGTTCTTTGCTATAACCAATTAATGACAAAGGGAAATTTTCTTTATCAGCCTTTATTTCAGGCGGAAATCTGTGAATATCATCATATGCATTAACAGTTTCCTTTTGTATAAAAATAGGCCCCGATTGATTGAAAGCATTATCAACTGTAAAAGGACTGTGAGAAAGTAGTAATCTATAATCTTCACCAACTTTAAAAGGTTTTAGCGATACCCTGCAAGGACCTTTCCCTGTTGCAAGAAGTTCTATAACATTATGACCAAACTCATCTTTATTTGTTTCTCTGATTTTGGCAGCAAATTCCTCACTAAGCGGAACGATTTTGAATTGTTTCATTTTTTTAAAATTTTATTTATGCAAATATCTAATCAATTAAAAGTTATAACAACCCGAAACTTGCGGAATTAGTTTTCAGGAATAAGTTTTGCAGCTTCCCAACCAAGAATTGCAGTTTTTCTATTACTGCCCCAATGGTATTCACCAATTATACCAGACGATTTGATTACACGATGACAAGGAATAATAAATGCAACAGGATTGCTTCCAATTGCAGTACCAACAGCTCTTGAAGCATTTTCATTTTGTATGTTACTTGCTATTTGTCCGTAAGTAGAAACGTTCCCAAAAGGTATATGCAAAAGTGATTGCCACACTTTTAATTGAAAAGGTGTTGCTTTTAAATGAAGTTTGATTTTTCGTAAATCATTCCAATCATTTCTAAAAAAATGCAAAGCATCTTGTTGTATCAAATCAGTTTTTTGAATGTAAGTGGCCTTAGGGAAAATATTTTTTAAATTTTCAATTCCTTCCATTTCATTATTTACAAAAGCAAGGTGACAAATTCCAATATTAGTAGAAGCTATAATTATATTTCCAAATGAAGTTTCTGCAAAACTGAAATTAATATATAAACCTTGACCACTATTTTTAAATTCGCCAGGTGTCATACCTTCAATGCGAATAAATAGGTCGTGTAATCTGCTTGTGCCAGATAACCCAGTTTCATAACTTGCATCTGACAATGACAAATTTTGCTTTAATAAACCCTTTGCGTACTCAACACTTAAAAATTGAAGAAACTTTTTTGGACTTACACCAGCCCAGTCTTTAAAAAGCCTTTGAAAATGAAAAGGGCTCAAATGAATTTGCTTTGCAACCTTATCTAAATCGGGTTGTTCTTTAAAGTTTTGTTTTAAATAAACAATTGCTTTTTCTATTCTTTCATAATCTATCATAACACTGCAAAACTACAATGACAAAACTGAAAATAAAATCTGAAACTTGCTAACTTTGACGAGAAGAAGGGCTGCATACAACATGGGGTTTGCCGCAAGTGTGGCTAGTGTAACGAAACAAGAAATTAAAGGAACTACGTAGTAAATGTTTGTTTCCTTCCAATTTTTAGGCCTGTTAAACCCCATTGCCTTTTCCCACTTTTTTCCAAATGCAAATTGTCTGTGCCAAATACCACAAAATGCTGAATATGCAATTGTTCCAACGGAAACTCCTAACCAATCTATTTCTGTTAAAGATATGCTCATATAATTTCTATTTGCCCGACTTCATTGCTTTAATAACTTTCAATGTTTTGTCTTTTGAGAATTTTGCATACTCTGCACTCTCTGCACTATATATTGCCATTTTTCCCTCTTTATTGTAATGAACTCCCCAACCATATCGTTTTGTCAAAGGCGAGGCACGAAAACATGGTTGGCCTTTTGAAAATAATTGTTCTCTTGCTTCCCTATACTCACTTTTTGTTAAATCATTTCTGTCTGCGAATACCTGAAATATGATATCGTCTGAAGTGAATTTATAGGGATGTTTACTCAGCATTCCAAACTGGATATTGGCTACAGTTTTGGCATCCCCTTTGGTTGGTGGAATTTTTCCACTTGTTGCCGGACAATCGTCCGCAATTTCAATAAAAGTATTTGCATAATTTGTTGTATGAACTTTCATGTGATTGATGCTTTTTTTTATTCAGATATTATTATTATTGAATAGGGTTTTTAAGTATTCTATTCATTGCAATGCCAGTAACAATACCCAAAACAATTCCTCCGGCTAAAATTAAAACCAAATTAATGAAGGCTAAAGCAAGAGTTGAAAGAATACCGGACAAACGCATAGTGTAGTTGATGGAAAAAGTTGTAAGTACAGCTAAGCTCCAGCCTGCAAAACAGCCAAATATCCACACCCCGGCTTTAGCTGAATATTTTTTCAGTACGGAATACTGAAGTAAGCCGAGGGCAAGTGCGCCAAACGAAATCCCCAATACAGGTTTATAGTTGGTATTTGTTTTCAGTATCAGATCCAAAATAACAAATGGGATTCCCATACCCAGTACAGAAAACCATATCCAGTTTTTGTTTTTGACAGCAGTATTTTTTTTGAGTAACAACCACTGGGTAAATCCTACACCAGCTCCCATTCCCACACCCAAATAAAATTGCATGTGCTCTATCCCGATAAAATCTAAAACTGATGACAACAGCAGAATAAAAATAACGCCCAGCAGCCAGCCCAAAAAAGTAGCTTTGGTCCATCTTGTAATTCTAAATTGTTTTTGTTTGAGGTTACTCATACCTTCAAAAAATATTTAAATATCTTTCTTTAATAATTTTTATATGTCGTAGTTCGTGTCCCGCTAAATGATATGCCAATGCCCTTACTGTTCGCACATTTACAATACTTCCATCGTCATCAATTCCACCCCCGCTTCTCATAAAAGCATCTTCAGGCAAATTTTGAAAGAGTAAAATTGTAGATTCTCTGACAGCTTTATATTCCTCAAATATGCTTTCTAAGCTTCTTTCGTTTGCACAAGAATATTTTGCGTAATCATTTTCTTCAAAACCGTGCAATGGGGTATTATCGTTTCTGGCATACCTGAGTGCCCGATATGAAAAAATACGTTCGTCGTCAATAATATGTACCAGAATTTCCTTTATTGTCCATTTTCCTTCAGCATACCGATAATTCAGTTTTTCTTCAGGCAATCCGTAAATAAATTCTTGTATTGAGAAAAAATTATCTTTCAGGTGTTGCAATACTAATCCATCATCTTTTACCAAATCCATATAGATATTTGAATACGCTGGATATTCATCCTTTTCAGGCTTTTGTATTGTTCTTAAAACTGCCATTGCTTTATCGATTTTAAATTGCTTTTGTTGATTACGCTGCAATAAATTCCTGAATTTCTTTTAAAGCTTTCTTTGATGCTTCCGTATTAATATCTTCCAGCATCCATACATGATTTTGCCCCTCATAAATATTCAATTCAACTTTGGTTTGTTGTTCAGCTATTTTATTGCAAATTAGTTTACTATCATCTAATAAAATTTCGTTGGAGCCTACTATAATCAGAGTTGGAGGTGCCGGCCCATACATAGTTTCAATTGGATTAGCTGCCGAAACTGTTTTATCATTAACATAAAAAGAAACAAATTTCTCTAATTGTTCTTTTGTTAGAATAGGATCAATGGCTGCATTTGTAATGAGCGACTGATTAGTACATGCTAAATCAATCCACGGCGAAAGCATAATCAAATATTTTGGAGCATGGATATCCATCTCATTAATTTTCGATAAAACAGAAATAGCTAACCCTGCTCCCGCACTGTCTCCCATTAAAACGATATCACATCCAGGATACCTGGAAAGTAAATGCTGATAAACTTTTGTAATATCTATTACTGCTGCCGGAAAAGGGTTTTCAGGAGCCAATCTATATTCCACAAACAGCACCGGCAACATTAGATTTTTAGATAAATGAGAAACCAATGCCTGATGCGACTGAAGAGATCCTAAAACAAAGCATCCACCATGCAGATAAAGCAATAGTTTACCTGTACTATGATCTCCCTTATTTTTAAACCAATAGCAATTAATGTCTTCTATAGTTTCATTTTCAATTAATACATTGTCTGCATGCTTGTATAGTTCACCCAGCTTTTCAAAATTGAGTCTTGAAATATTGATTGTATCGTTCATGTTTCTTTGCTAGTTTACATTTATTCCTGCCTTATGTTTTAGATAACACCTACTTCATTTTAAAAATGTTATTAATTTTTCTGAATCTATAACTTTTGCAACACCTTTTCTCAAAATCTGCAATTCCGGTTCCTGCATATCCGGATAATCTGTTGAAGTTACATCACTTCCAAAGACCACTTTAAACCCTCTTTCGTACCCCTGTCTTGCAGTTGTTCCGCAACAATAATTTGTTAATATTCCGCAAATTATAATAGTGTTTTTACCCATATTTTTAAGTATCGTTTCTAAGGGAGTATCATAAAAGGCTCCATAAGAAGGCTTATAAATAACTATTTCATCATCTTCCGGAGAGATTTCATGCCATATATTTCCTTCTTTAAACCATGCCGGATCACTGGGCAAATGTGAGTATCGGTTTGGCATTCTGTTTCCTGTCTTTGGCCTGTCCATAAAAAAATGAGTATCCCTAAAAGCAGTATAAATAACAGGAATAGCTTTACTTCTGCAATGCTTAATTAATTGTTTTATTTTAGCAACCTGCTTTGTAGCTTCAGGTATCCATGAAGACGTCCATTCAGGTTTAACAAATTCATCCTGCATATCAATTACAATCAAAGCACACTTACCGGTTATGATATCAAATTTCACTTCGCCATTTTTATAGGCATCCCCTGCAGCCTTTAATACTATTTCCTCTGTGTATTTCATTTTTTCGAAAATGGCTGTTTATTATTTTAAATAATTTTATATACCTATTCAAAAATCAAGACGCCGCAATTCTGCATTCAAATAATTTGCACTCAGAAAATCCGAAGCCAATTCTTTTGAATTGATACAGAGCCCTGCACATACAGCTCCCATTTGCATGCACCTTTCATAAGATTGGTTGTTCATCCATCCATATAAAAAACCTGAAAAAAAACTATCTCCGGCTCCATTTGCATCTATCATTGGATAAGTTAAAATTGCTGCCTGCTCTATCCGTATTCCATCTTTAGTTAATAGTGTTGCTCCTTTTTTTGCATGAGTACAAATTGCCAGTTCTTTTCCCTCATTAATAAAACGTTCCATAACTGAATTATAATCTGGTAAATTATCAGAACTCATGTGAATGAATTGCGAAGCCCTGATAAAATCATTATGATAACTGTTGCTACCATCATAGTCATGTAAATCTGTCCATACGGGTTTATTGTATTTTTCAATTATAGGAATAATATTTCTGCAATAACTTATAATGTTGAGTACAATTATATCTGCATCTTTTGCAGCAGCGTCAATTTTTTGGGTATTATAATTTATACTTTCTGATGATTGGGTAATAAACATAGAAATTCTTTTTCCTTCATCATCCATAATATTAATATGGCGCTCTGTACCTACTGGGTCAATATCTATAAAAAAGTCAATCTTATTTTCATGCAGGTTTTGTTCAATTTGTTTTCCGTAATAATCATCTCCCAGCACACTGTACAAAGTATTTTTTACGCCAAGCTTTGTTAAGTTAATGGCCTTACCTGCACCTGTAGAGCCGATAGTTTCTTGAAAGCTTGCTTTATGTAATGTTAGTGCTTTGTTACCCGGCAACTCAGGTAAATAAACAATATGGTCAAACGTTGTTCCTCCAATGATAAATATTTTTTTCATTTCTTAATTAACTAAAATGGTGTAATACAAATATGTAAAACTATTTGCTTAGGTGTTGTGTCATTTTTTAAGTTTTGGAAAAACATAACAAAATTTAAAATCAACCGCAGGGTAAATTGTTCCAAAGCCATAGTCAATGTCGTGTGCATATCCAACACCGATGTGTGATGAAAACAACCAATTGTTTCCAAGGGGTCTTTGTAGCCCCCAGTGTATATTTGTTAAAATGCTATTTCTAATAACAGTTGATTTTTTGTTCAAAGGCGTAGTATATTTTAGCCTAAGTCCAATATAATTTCCTGAATTATTTTGAACAGTTTTGCTATTAATAATTCTTTTTTTGAAATTATAAAAATATTTTGGTGTTACTGAAAAATACAATGCAGGTTTAATAACCTGATAATCTATTGAACCTTCCGATATGCTATAACCACCACCGAAACCGAATGACAAATCCGTTGTAACACTATTACCAAGCTTTTGTTCTAATGTTAAACCAATACCCTGTAATGCCAGGTCAATTTTTTTTATGTTCGATAATTTCTTATCTGTCGTAGGTATTTGTGCGTAAAATATTTGCATCCATCCTACAAAAAAAGTTAGTAAAAATATTTTTTTCATAAAGTATAAAGATTGTTTTATGTGTAAAGTAAATTTGCAATGCCTATCAACAGGCTTAATGTGTTTTCCTGTATCGCCTCCGCACACGGCTCAGTGTTTCTACACTCATACCAAGGTAAGAAGCTATATCTTTTAATGCAATTCTTTGAAGCAGGTGGGGAAAGTGTTTTATAAAAAAATTATACCTGTCTTCCGCCAATGGCTTACGCATATTATACAATTTAATTTCTAAAAAATATAAGTACTTTTCCGTAATATCCCGGATGATATAATTATATGTGGGATGCTTTTTGAGCAATTGTTGCATATCCTCATAATGAAGGCATGCAACAACAGTATCTTCTAAAGTCACAATATATTCGTTACCCGGCTTACGACTGTAAAAACTAAAAATTGAAGTAATGATAGATTTTTCGGCTAAAAATTTTGTAATCACTTCAGAAATATCATTACAGGGAATATAGTAACTTTTTGCAAGCCCTTTTAATATAAAGCAGGCATAATCTGCCACTTTACCTGGCACTAATAGTATATCTCCCTTTTTATACATTTTAACTTCTACCAGTTCATTAATATCCACCATCAGTTCATCAGGCATGGGATAAATATTATTCCAGTAATCAACCACAGGCTGTATAAAAGCTGTTGCTGATTTTCAGCAACACCAGTTTCCCAGTTGCCTTTACAGCATTTTTCTATCGTCTTCATAAATGTAATTTAGTAACAAGGTTTCATCAAAATTTTGACTTATGTCAAAAAAAAAGTTTTAATAAAAATCAATTTTCTGTCCGGTTGTAACAAAGCCTTCTTTTACTGTTATTTAAAATACAGTGGCAAATATTTTCTCCATTGCTTTTTTAGAAGAAATAAACTGGTCAATCTTCCCATAGTTCCCATTCACTGCCCACACAATGGTAGTTCTAGTAGCAGGAAAATAAGCTATAGTTGCATAATATCCAATAGCATCACCGCTGTGCATATAAGCATCGCCATATGGAGTAGATATTTTAAAAATACCGAGACCGTGTTGAATTGGAAAGAAATCAGTATCAATTTTTTTGGGAGCAATTGTAGTGAGCATTTCATTCAGTGAAGCAGCGTTAATGATATTGCCGCCAAACAAGCGTTGCATAAAAATATTCATATCATATGCATTGGATATTAATCCCCCATCAGCAGTATAATAATCCCATCCACTAAAATATGTTGCATCAGTAACCTGCAGGTTGCTGTAAAAATCCACATACCCCCTTACTATATTTGCAGGCACAGTATTGGTTGCAGCAAAAGAAGTAGCGGTTAATCCCTGTGGTGTAAATATTTTTTCCTGAAATACCTGCCAAAAAGGTTTACCGGTTATTTTTTCTATAATCATTCCTAAAAAGACATAGCCGGTATTGGAATAATAAGTGTCTGTACCCGGTTCAAAATAAGGGTCTTTACCTCTTGCATAAGCCAGCAGTTCATCGGGTGTCCACTCTTTAATTAAATCATTTAAAGATGCTGTTTGAAACTGTGCATTTCGAATATAATTGAAAATACCACTTGAATGATTGAGTAGTTGCCGGATAGTAGCTTTATCTGCATTGGCAATATTGTGCATTGCCCAGGCAGGCAAATACATTGCCGCCATATCATCCAACTGTAATTTTCCTTCTTCCTTTAGCTTAAGTATTGTAACTGCTGTAAATGTTTTTACAGTACTGCCCATTCTCGTAATATGACAGGGTTTCATGGCTACATTATTGCGTAAATCAGCTTTGCCCGATGCTCCCAACCACAGGCCATCGCCGGGTTTATATATACTCATTACTATTCCCGGTACACCCGAACCGGTTATTTCTGTAAGTAATTTATTATACTTTGTGTTATTTATATTCGCTGTACTACTATCGGAGAATGAAAAGTTACAGTTGTAAGATGCCGGCGAGTTGCTGTTATCTTCCTTTCGGCAGGAGGTAAAAATGAGAATGGTTAATAATAATCCTGATGTGATTTGCTTCATTTGTCTTTTTTTTGATGCATGAATAATTTTGTTCCTAATTGCAAATTTGCATGTGTCATCAGTGGTATAAAACCTGGCGAATACGGATATTCAGCCCAACTCTGGTACATCATAAAAATTTCAGGAGAATAAAGTTTGTTTTTTTGTATGCGATACCCTAATCCTGTTCCGAATGAAAATATAGCACGGCTATTTCCTTTATCACGACCGCTTTGATAACTTCCATTTTCAAATTGATATTCTTTTTGAGTGGTGAAACTATGCAGATAACCTATCCCTGCTGAGGCTTTAATATTCAGGCCAAAATTGAATTTATAATCATAGCCCAGTTCTGTGTTTACAAAAAAACCATGATAGAGTTTGCTGTGAAAAATATAACCAATATTGAAAGTTTGAAATAAATGCATATGATTTCGTTCCTTGTAAGTAAAGCCCGAACCTGCCTGTAAACCGGGATGGACAGGAGTGGTTATAAACCTTGTAAACGGGATGGCTGTTGCCTCATTAAAAATCGAAATAGTAACTGGCATGGGATGCTTTTGAGCTTTAGCAGACTGCATTAATAAAGTTGCTGCCAAAGCAAACAGAAGGTGTTGTTTCATATTTTTTTATTACTTGATAATTTGTTTCATTTTAAAATATTGGTATAATTATTTGGGTAACACGGTACCACTTCCTGTAATGCTGGTTGTAATTATTGGGATTCCACGGTAATACAATTTGCCGCTACCAATGATTTTTACTTTCAACTGGTTGCTGGCATTAATTTCGGTTTTTCCACTCCCTATAATAGTTGCATCTGCTTTATCGGTTACCATATTCAGCATATAAATACTTCCACTTCCATCTACTTTGGAATAGAAATTTTGAGCAGTTCCGGTGCTGAAATGAATATTGCCGGATCCAGAAACGGTTACATTAAAATCTATATTTCCATCAAAAGCCCCTGTGGTTGTTATACTTCCTGAACCAGACAAAGCGAGGACATTTAATACTGGTAATGTGATGAAGACTTCTACATTGTCATTTTTAACATTCTCATTTTGTTTGTAACCGACCTGCAGCGAATTATTCACCAACCTGGTTTCATAGTAAGGCAGCAGGTTGCTGTAACCCTTTACTTCTACTCTAAAAGCAGCCCCTTGGTTGATGTAAACATTTGTACTTCCCGAAGCTGATATGGCTGTAAAGTTGCTGATGTTTCTTGTTTCTGTAATGGTAGAACCGTTCCCCGAAATCCGTTCTTTGGAACAAGATAATAATGACAACATGGCGCTAATCACCGCAATTGATAATCCTCTTTTCATAACGTGGTTTAATAGTTTTAATAAATTAGTTTCCCGTTAAAATGTAAAACTAAAGCCACTAAAAAGATTGTCTTGGCCGAAGGGTTGAGATTAAAGCCTGAATGAAGTAAAAAAAAGGATGAAGTGTAAAAATTTGTCGTTGAAAATCCGGACAAAAGGAGAAATCTTATTTATTCAGCCATTCTTTAAAGGCGGGAGCCCTTTTTTGGCTGATGATTACATCGTCATCGTACTCTGGTGTGAGGTGAACCTGAAGTTTTCCATTCTCTTCATTTGTGAAAAAATGGCAGGCTTTAAGACTAATGATAAACTGACGGTTGGCCCGGAAGAAAAGCGTTTCTTCCAGCAATTTCATCAATTCATCAAGGGAGTGGTTAAGTAAGTAAGTTTCAGACTGGAAGGTTTTTAAAGTGGTATAATTTCCGTCTTTATAAAAATAAGCGATAGTTTCTACCGGAATTGGAATGTTTTTACTTCCTGAAACCGCTACCAATATTTTTATCTTGGCCGTATTAACGATTTCAGTAAAGTCTGTTTCTTCTTCTTTTGTGTCTGCGATATTTTTTTCAGGCAAGGTTGGTATCACATCAGAACCGGTTTTTACATTTTGCAGGGTAAACAACTGTTCTTTAAGCAACAATAACTCCCGGTTGCTTTTTTTACTCTCCCTGTAAAAAAAATAACCCACATATACTACGTTCCAAAAAACAATGAATAAAATAGAAATAGGAAACTCAGTATTGAAAAATTGTACTTCTTCCTTTTTAAAACCAAGCATTACAATAAGGTAGGTATACATAAAAGCCAGCACAAAAATGGCAGGTATAACTACTGCTGCTATTAATTGATAAATTAAACGGGTAGCAAGATATTTATTCCAGGGATATTGCACATCCAGAAAAGAAGTAATAATATTAATTAAAGAAGTGGTAATAAAGGTCAGGCTAAAGCCAGACAACATATCCGCTACAAAATATTTTCCTTTTACAGTTTCACTTAAAACATCACTTCCCAGAAATACAAAGAAAAAAGCCAGTAATACTGACAAACTTAAGCGCAACCAAAAGTCGCGGTATGGAGAAAAATTTAGCATTGGCAACCTCCTTTTTTAATTCTATAATAAAACCCAGTACATATTCAATAGCAAAAGGCTGGCGAATTTAAGAAAAATTCACTCCCGTTTCGTTCTTTCTTCTTTTGAGATAGCAACGTGTGATTAATAAGCAACGCAAATACAGCTTAAGTTTTCTGTTAATTGGGGAGAATTGCGGTAGTGTCCCAATTGTCACCTGCAATAAATTAAGTCATATAAGCAATTGTTTTTCATAACCCAGTAGCTTTTTATTACCACAAAAGGGTATTGTAGAAATCATTGCTTTGCTGCACTTTTACTAAAAATAAGGCTGGTATTGAGTTGTGTAATCTATTGTGAGCCATCCGTTACCAAATGAAGTGTAAATATTGTAATCACTCGTGTATTAAAAAAGGGTTTTATAAGCAAGTGCAAAAATATTAATGTAAGGCGTGACATAAATATCAAAGGGGCCAGTATACCTATATACTCATTAAGGCCACAGATGATTTAAATGTAAATCGTTAGCTAAAAGTGGACTAAAAATAGGAGCTAAATTACTTGACAAATTAATTATTGAAAGTGAAAACAAAAAACTTTGGACATTGCAGGCAGGAATATTTCCTGAAAACATTGCAAGTTTAAAAATTCACGAAGAACTCGGATTTAGGAAAATGTCCGCTGTTGTGTAAGAACTAAGTTAGTAACAAAATTGAAAGCAAATCACAACTACCATCGGTGCAAGTGTAACTGGGCTTTTCCATTAAAGCCACAAGAACATAAATGGATAAAAAAAGGATAAGTATGTTAAGGAAGCCCATTTTTTCGGATTCCTTACTTTCTAAGGTTTTCATGCTTTTAATATCGTTTAGGTTGTTGCTGCAACATTAATCGGCTGGACCAATGTCTTTTTGGTATTCACGAACTGCTACCCAGATTGCAGCTTTACGATTGATTTGATTTTTGTTTTGTATAAGCCAACTTAACGCTGTTAAGGCAGCATCTATCGTATTTCGGGGAAGCTGTTCTGGGTTTTGGTTGGGCATTATAGAATTAATATCTTAAATAATACGAAAAAAGGAGGATTTATCCTCGCAAATGATTCAATCTCATTTACAAGAAAACTAAATAGTACCAGTTTGACTATTTTTATTTAAATACAAAATGAAATAAAATAATTGTTTTTAAATACAAGAAATGGTTCAGTCGGGCATGAAACGAAGATTCTTAGGAGCATTTAATGGCTTATTAGTTTTTTAAGGGTTGTATTTGATTTGTATTTTAAAACAAATTGTAAATCAATCTTACCACACCATATTAACCGAATATATGACCATGATTTAAGATAATTTATGAGAATAACTTGTTTTTAAATACAAAATTGAACACATTTCAGGGAATTATATTAGCAAAAGCCCGAGCTCTTAATAAAACAGGATCCCCGTCAATTACACCTTTTATTTTTAACCGATTCTCTGTCCTATGCAGGTAATTAAGAAAATCTTCCTTCTCACGTTGTAACACATTCATTAAGGCCAACCTGCGCTCCATCCATTCTGTGACTTTTATTTTCTCATATGCGGCTTGCAATACTATTTCATCGTATCGTTCCATGGGAACCCTGATTGATATGACTTTCGATTTTGACATGGCTATTTATTTTTTTAGTTTATAATATTCAGTTTACAATTGTATACAATGGTTTACAGACGCATACAGGTGTATACACCTGTATACTTTATAATGATTTTTAGTGTTTCGTATAAAATTCTTAATGATTTTATCATGTTGCTGTCAGCATTGTTAAGACAAATTTATCTATTTTATTTGATTTTCCAATTTTTATCTATAATTTTAGATTATGAATGAAACTGAAATATTTACTAAACTAATAAGCGATATAGAATCTTCGGATCTGAGTGTATTAATTGTACCGAAGGATTATACCAGCGAAGCATTACTATTTTTAAGGAATAATGCAAAAACACTTAATTATTATAAGCAAGATGATTTGCTGCCAGACCGTGCAAAAAAGTCTGATTTCAGCTTTGTTGAAATTGTATGGATTAGAATTGTATATGAATTAAAATCTATTGGGATTAAGGCAGATTTATTAAAACAATTAAAAAATGCTTTATTTGAATCCATAAATACAGATCTGATTCTTGATCAGTTTAAAAAGAAAGAGGAAGATATAGATGCTTTTTATAAAGATTTACCAAAAGAACAAATAGAGTTTATAAAGGCGGAATTTATTAATGCAGTTAAAAAAGGATCCCCCCTGATAAAAATTCAAAAGAGCAAAATATTCATGTGCCTGTCATATATGCTTCAACATAAATCACCCGTCGACATAAGACTATATAATGATGGCTCAGTGACAATGTATGACATCCGACATGATGTAGAATTGGATATGAATCTTGCAAAATCTTTGCCTGAATACAAATCCTATATATCAATTTCACTTACCGAAATAATCTGCTTTTACATAGGGGAGAATTTTATAAAAACTCCTTTGAAGGAATATCTTTTTTCAAAAGATGAATTACTCATTCTTGAAACAATAAAAAAAGATAAGCCGGTGTCAATTACAATAGAATTCAATAATAACAATACCATAGACCTTATAAAAGTAAAAATGCAGCAAAATATCAATATTAACCAACGCCTCTCGGAGATTCTTTTAAGCAATGCTTATGAAGATATAACCATCACAACACAAAAAGGAAAAATTGTTAACTGTTCTAAAGTAATAAAAATAAAACCATAAAAATTAGTACTGGACAAACCAGACTTATCTAACATCAGGAAGTAATACGGAATAAATCCGATTTCATCCACAATCCTTTAATTAAATGGATAGTGGAAAACTAAAAAATGAAAATAATGGTCTGGAACAAAATATTTTCGAAAATGAGACAGAAGTTGATATTGATGCGCAAATAGACATCCTTGCTTCTGTTATCATCGAAATTCTGCTTAAAGACCTTAATCAAAGTAAATAATATGGCACAGGATCAAATGCAAAACAATAAGAAAACAGAAATTCAAACAATAATTGCAGGCCATTTTTCAAAAAACAGGGGAAAAATAGTCAGAAGGTCTGGAAATATCTCCATAAGCTACAACCGTGTTTCTTCAAAAGATCAGATGGAGAATGGAAACAGCCTTTCCTGGCAAAATGAGCAAATGGATTTGTTTGCACTTAAAAACAACTACCAAATAACGGCACAATACGGTGGTACTTTTGAATCGGCTAAAACGGATGAAAGAAAAGAATTTCAACGAATGCTGGCAGAAATAAAAAAAGACCCTTCCATTGCCAATGTTTTGGTTTATAGCTATGACCGGTTTTCCCGATCCGGTGCAAACGGAATTTTCTTATTAGAGAATCTTCGCAAATTAGGTGTACGAATTATAGCAATAACTCAGGAAGTGGATTCCTTTACTCCTACTGGGATGTTTCAGGAAAACCTCTATATGCTTATCAGTAAACTGGATAATGACATGCGCAAGGATAAAAGCATGGCTGGTACCAAATCTATCCTAAAAAAGGGATACTGGCCTTATGGAACGCCTTATGGATACGATAACCTTAATAAATATGCAACTGCTGATAAGCATGAATATGTGATTAATTCACATGGCCTTGTTCTACGCCAGGCTTTTAAATGGAAGGCGGAAGGTAAATACAGTAACCAGGAAATTCTGGACAAGCTGCGGGCCAAAGGTTTAAAATTTTCCCTGCGCAATCTTTGCAGAATTTTCTCAAATGTCTTTTATTGTGGATACGTTAAGAGCTCATTACTTCCCGGTGAACTAATTAAAGGAAAGCATCCGGCACTTATTGATGAAGACCTCTTTATCAAAGCCAACAATATAACGCAGCAAAATCCCAGATCTGGTGTACCGAAAATTTACAGAACGGATGCTTTACCCCTAAAAGTTTTTGTAAAAGATGAAATAAGTCTCAGTCCTTTTACCGGCTACCACAACAAATCAAAAAATCTGTACTACTATAAAGCCAGAGATAAAGGGGTTAGAATTAATGTTTCAGCAACCTATCTGAATAATAAATTTGCCGGGTACTTAAAAAAGTTTGAATACAAAGTGATTTATAAGGACAAGTTAAAGACTTCCTTAATAAAAGGACTGGAAGAAAAATTACAGGAAAGCATAACTAATAAAAAACATGACAGTAAAAGGATAACAGAATTACAAGGTCAAATTGATAAATTGGAAGAACGCTTTGTTTTAAATGAAATTACAAAAGAGCAATTTGAAAAATTTACGCAGAAATATGAACAGGAAAGGAGTCAATTAGTGAATGAAAATGATAAAAGCCTGATAATTAGTTCGAACCTTGAAAAAGCTGTAGAAAAAGGGTTAGATATTGTTCAAAATATCAGTGAAATATGGTGTTCCAGCGATTATGCAAAGAAACAAACATTACAATATTTGATCTTTCCAGAAGGAATTCTATATAATAAGCAAAATGATACAGTTCGAACCACTAAAATAAACTTTCTCTTCCACTCAATCGCTTACCTGTCGGGGCTTTCAGCCGAAAATAAAAAAGACAACCTTTTGCAAGATTGTCTTTTTGGAACTAATGTCGGGATGGCAAGATTCGAACTTGCGACCTCCTGGTCCCAAACCAGGCGCGATAACCGGGCTACGCTACATCCCGAACTTAAAAATATTTGATGGGTTTATTGGGAACACCCGATCAATGTAAAACTTATAAGAACTTTTGCGGAGAGGGTGGGATCCGATCCGCCAAACGGCGGAACTGTTTAACCCGTCTCTTTAAAATCTGCGGAGAGGGTGGGATTCGAACCCACGGTACAGTTTAACCCGTACGACGATTTAGCAAACCGTTCCTTTCGGCCACTCAGGCACCTCTCCTAACCTGCCCTTATTTTGTAAGGGGTGGCAAAAATACAATTCAAACTGTTATTACCCAAAACTAAATAAGAAAACAGGACATTTTTATTTAGATTTTTGCCTCTGTTTTTTCAACAGGCTGTAAAAGTCAATACCAGTAAAGAAAAAATCCAAACTCACCCCTGAGTTTGGATCAAATATTTTTGCCTGGATTATTTTTACATAGCTGCTAAATGCACTTTTTGCTGAAGCTCCAGTACACTTTCTTTGAATAAACTGTCGGTATCCATCAAATCTTTTACCGTTTGGCAACTGTGAATTACAGTGGTATGATCCCTGCCGCCAAAATGCTCACCAATTGTTTTTAATGAATTTTTGGTAAATGCTTTAGCCAGGAACATCGTTATCTGCCTTGCCTGCACAATTTCACGCTTGCGTGTTTTTTGCAACAGTTTATCATAAGGCACATCAAAATATTCGCATACCATTTTTTGTATTGCGTCAATTGTAATCTCCTTACTGGATGATTTTACAAAGTTTCTAAGTACTTTCTTTGCCAATTCGAGGTCAATTTCCCGTTTATTTAGCGAAGATTGTGCCAATAATGATATTAAAGCGCCTTCCAGCTCACGAACATTGCTGTTTATATTATAGGCAATATACTTAACCACTTCGGGCGGCATTTCCAACCCGTCATTCTTCATCTTCTTTTCCAGTATCTCAATCTTGGTATCATAATCCGGTACCTGCAAATCAGCACTAAGGCCCCAGCGGAACCTGCTAAGCAGTCTTTCCTGTACACCTTCCAGGTCTTTTGGTGGTTTATCACTGGTTAATATTAACTGCTTGCCACTTTGGTGTAAATGATTGAAGATAGAGAAAAATGCATCCTGCGATTTTTCGGCACGGTTAAAAAACTGCACATCATCAATGATCAACACATCTATCAGCTGATAAAAATGTATAAAATCGTTGATGGCGCCATTACGGCCATGATCTATAAACTGGTTGATGAATTTTTCGGAGCTTACATATAATACCACTTTATTGGCATGAAGTCTTTTTACTTCATTGCCTATTGCCTGGGCCAAATGGGTTTTACCCAAACCAACACCGCCATATATAACCAAAGGATTAAAAGAGGTGGTGCCTGGCTTTTCTGCAACAGTTTTACCGGCACGGCGGGCAACCCTGTTGCAATCGCCTTCAATAAATGCTTCAAAAGTATATGCATGATTTAACTGCGGGTCAATCTGCATTTTTTTAAGCCCTGGAATTACAAAGGGATTTTTTACAGGATTGTTTATGACAAGCGGAAAATCCATTTCGTTATTTGAATAAGATTTGTAACCCTGCCCCGGCACATCAACGGTTTGTGGTTTATTTTTACTGTTTCCACTGTCTACCATTATCCTGTATTCCAGTCTTGCCTCTTTTCCCAATTCTCTCTTTAATGTTTTTGCCAGCAGCGAAACATAATGCTCTTCAAGGTACTCATAAAAAAACTGACTTGGTACCTGTATGGTTAAAATTTTTTCTTTTAACGCAACGGGTTTAATGGGTTCAAACCATGTTTTGAAATGCTGCCATTCTACAATGTCTTTGATGATCTCTAAACAATTAATCCATACTTTTTCAAAAGCTTTCTCCATTAGTTCCTTAGCAATTTATATATCGAGTTAAGAATTGTTTCTTTGGGTGCTTGCCGGTTAGATTTTAATTTTAGAGTAAACCGAAAAAAAAATCTGGCAGGACAGCGAATATCGAATAAAATGTTGAAAAAAAAATTTTTTATTCATTTGTTTTTTTCTCAGGAATCACAGTATGATATTTTAGGGACAATGGCAGAAAATCCCAGTCCTGTCAGATCAAAAATTACAGCACCCAACCAGACTGATTTACAGCTATATTCAGCGGCCGGTTTAATCAATATTTAACCGCATTTTTCGCAAATATGAGATTTGTCAGGTTTGAACACCTTCGAAACTTTTTGTTGATTTTTTGTGTGTAAACCAACACTTTCCTTATTATCGTTATATTATCCTCCCGATGTGTACCCTTCAAATTTTCTTTTTACAAAAAATTTTGGCAGGTTTTAAATGCTTATAAACCTTTCTGCAGAAAAAAAATAAAAACTTCCGGCGTAAAAATGAATTGTTGTGTTGGCAATAAGTAAGCATGAATTTAAAAACCCTTGCCATAATATTTGCTGGTATATTAATCAGCCTTTATCAGGTCAGCAAGTGATTTTTCCGGGAAACCCCAAATCATTATTTTAAAAAGAAAGAATGAATTGAAAAATAACAATGATAAAAAATATATCTATTTTTGACGTCTTAAACTTTTTATATGAGTTATGAATTAACCGGCAAACTGGTTGCCAAATACGATACCGTACAGCGTACCGAAACTTTTAAAACAAGGGAATTTGCTGTTGAAAAAACGGAAGATATTAATGGGCGTACCATTACCAACTATGCCAAGTTTCAATGCGTGCAGGATAAAACCACCATTATTGACCGGGTAAACATTGGCGATGAGATAAAAGTATACTTCAATATAAAAGGCAGCAAATGGGAAAAAGACGGCAAGGTTAATTATATTACCAATTTAGATGCCTGGAGGATTGAGCAGATCCTGCAAAGCGGAGCTGGCGGTTCAAAAAATGATAGTGAATACCTGGAGCCATTGGATACTTTTTCGGCAACGCCGCCGGATGCAGTGGATGATTTGCCGTTTTAATCGCAGATCAGCCGGCAGGCAGGTTAACTCAATTTTATTGGATTCGCAGATATAAATAAGTTTTTAGGATAATTACCTAACACGATGCAACAAAAAATCTCTCTTAAGCTTCTGCCTTCAGAAGCAATTGATGAATCAGCCGTAAAAAGACTGATTGCCAATCATACAGGCAAAAAAACAAGTTCAGTTTCCGGCTACTACATACTTAAGCAATCCATTGATGCCAGGGCAAAAACCATTTGGGTTAATTTAACTGTGCAGGCATTTATTGATGAGCCTTTCCATCACAGAGAAATTCAAACATTTTCTTTCAAAGATGTTCACAAAACCGAAAAGCGAGTTGTAATTATTGGAGCCGGCCCGGCAGGTTTGTTTGCGGCGTTGCACTTACTGGAACAGGGAATCAAACCCATTATTTTAGAAAGAGGAAAAGATGTACGAAGCAGAAGAAGAGATCTGGCCATACTGAATAAAGAAGGCATCATTAATGCCGAAAGTAATTATTGCTTTGGCGAAGGTGGAGCCGGCACCTACAGCGATGGTAAATTATATACCCGCAGCAATAAAAGAGGCGATATTGACCGCATTTTAAATCTCTTTGTACAATTTGGTGCAGAAGATACCATTCTCTACCAGTCGCACCCACACATTGGCACCAACAAACTGCCGCAGATAATAACCGCCATGCGGCAACAGATTACTGATTGCGGCGGCGAATTTTTATTTGAAAAAAAAGTAGTTGATTTTATTGTACAAGATCAAAAAATAATATCTGTAAAAACTGCTGATGGCAATTCTTTTGATGCTGACGCTTTTATTTTAGCAACCGGCCACAGTGCCCGTGATATTTTTGAACTGCTGCATCAAAAGCAAATTTTAATTGAAGCCAAGGGCTTTGCATTGGGGGTCCGTATTGAACATCCACAGCAATTAATTGACAGTATTCAATATCATTGTCCGGTAAGAGGTACCTTTTTACCACCAGCATCCTATTCATTGGTAAAACAGGTAAATGAACGTGGTGTATTTTCTTTTTGCATGTGTCCCGGCGGCATTATTGCACCGGCAGCCACAGCAGCTGGCGAACTGGTGGTGAATGGCTGGAGCCCATCTAAAAGAAATAATCCGTTTGCAAACAGTGGTATGGTGGTTCAGGTTGAGTTGGAAGATGTGATTCAAAATTCCCCGCAGGGCCCTGTGGGAAAACTAAAAATTAAAAATGATGCTTTAGCCATGATGCATTTTCAGCAAATGGTAGAGCAAAACTGTTTTAATGCCGGTGGTGGAAAATTTGTTGCACCTGCACAGCGCATGGTTGATTTCAGTAATGGTATTACCTCATCTTCTTTACCAGCCTGTTCATATCAACCCGGACTTCAATCTGTACATTTAAAAGAAGTATTACCCGGTTTTGTTTACCAGGCACTGGCAAAGGGTTTTATTGAATTTGGTAAAAAGATGTCAGGGTATTTTACCAACGATGCTGTAGTAGTTGCTACAGAAAGCCGTACTTCATCGCCGGTGCGTATTCCCCGTAATAATGATACACTCACACATCCGCAGTTAAATAATTTTTACCCTTGCGGGGAAGGTGCAGGGTATGCCGGTGGTATTGTAAGTGCCGCCATGGATGGAGAAAGAGTAGCCGGCCAGATTGCATTTTGTACAACATAAAATAAATATGTCCCTTTCTATTACCGTATCTTTAGTACAATTGAATTTACCGTTTGTAAAATACACACTGCATTAAAAATTTCATTTCGTTTATTTTGAAAACCATTTACATTTGACCATTAAACAAACTTGTTGATGAATATTTTAGAATTGCAAAACCTTAAAAAATATTTTGCCACACAAAAAGCGGTGGACGATATCAGCTTTAACATTGCACAAGGCGATATTTTTGGATTGCTTGGCCCCAATGGAGCCGGCAAAACCACATTGTTGCGGATGATCACCGGTATTTTTTATCCGGATAGTGGCGAAGTTGTTTTTAATGGCCGGAAATTTGACCCCATTAATGATACTGCCTACATAGGTTATATGCCCGAAGAGCGGGGGCTTTATAAAAAGATGAAGATTGGCGAACAGGCTGTTTACCTGGCACAATTAAAAGGGCTTTCCAAAGCAGATGCCATGAGCAAAATAAAAGCCTGGTTTGTAAAATTTGAAATGGAAAGCTGGTGGAATAAAAAGGTAGAAGACCTGAGTAAGGGCATGAGCCAGAAATTACAATTTGTAACCACTGTCTTGCATGAACCCAAGCTGATCATTTTAGATGAACCTTTCAGTGGCTTAGACCCCGTGAATGCCAATTTAATAAAGGATGAAATTTTTAGCCTGGCACAAAAGGGCAGTACCATCATTTTCAGTACACACAGAATGGAACAGGTAGAAGAGATCTGCAACCATATTGTGCTGGTAAATAAAGGAAAGAAAATACTGGATGGTACCGTAAAAGAAGTAAAGAATGAATTTAAAGAAAATATGTACCGGATTGGTGCCGCTATTTTACCCGAAGACTTACAACACCCTGCATTTGAAGTAATTAAACACAAGCCTGATGAGTTATTGCTGAAACTGGCACCCGGCACAAAAACAAACGATGTACTGCAATACTTTATTTCTAAAAACATTACGGTTAACACTTTCAGCGAAGTGTTTCCATCATTGAACGAAATATTTATTAAACTGGTAGAAGGCACAAAAAATGCACGCCAGTTTCAGGAAATTTAATCAACTTATAATTTACCCAACATGAATAAGATCTGGCTCATAATAAAACGTGAATACGTTACCAGGGTTCGCAATAAAACTTTTTTACTTTCTACTTTTTTACTGCCGTTGATGATCGTGCTGTTTATAGCAGGCAGTATTTTTTTATCTGTAAAATCTGAAGAAAAAAGCAAAAGAATTGCTTTTGCTGATTCATCAGAATTTTTTAAACCGCTGCTCAGAAACGACAGTTCTAAACTGAACTTTGTTTTTGACAAAACGATAGATACGGTAAACTATACCAAAAAAGGCTTTGATGGTTTTGTGTACCTGGATGACAGTGCCAATCATCATTTTGTTTTGCGCACACCCAAAGCCGCATCCATGAGTACCATCAGTTCCATTGAAAGTAAATTGAATGAGGCTTATCAGAATTACCAGTTGCAGAAGTCGGGCATTGATAAAGCCTATTTGGATTCACTTAGAAAAGCATCATCCAGATATTTCAGTGTAGATAATAAAGGAGATGATGATAAAATTGTAAATGCGGGTGTTAACTATGCCGTGGGTTTTGGAAGCGGCATTTTAATCTACATAACCATGTTTATTTTTGGTGCCATGGTAATGAGGGGCGTAATGGAAGAAAAAACAAACCGCATTGCTGAAGTAATGGTAAGCAGTGTAAAACCTTTTCAGCTGATGCTGGGTAAAATACTGGGCATTGGTGCAGTTGGTTTAACCCAGTTGCTTTTATGGATCATCCTGATGTCGGCTTTATCCCTTGTTGCAACTGCATTTCTGCCAGCCGATATTATGAGCCAGGTGCAGCAGATACAGAATAATCCGGCAGTAGTAAATAATAATGCTGCTCAATTTAATGAAGCTGCAAAATTAATGGCCAATGTAAGCAGCCTGAACTGGCCGCTTATAATAGGTTGTTTTATTTTTTATTTTATTGGAGGCTATCTTTTCTATTCATCGCTGTTTGCAGCGGTTGGAAGTGTGGTGAACGAAGATCCGCAGGAAGCACAATCATTGATGTTACCCATTATGATGCCCATCATTTTTGGTTTTATTATTTTATCAAGCAATTTAAATACGCCCGATAATGATGCCATGTTTTGGGGAAGTATGATTCCTTTTACTTCACCCATTGTAATGATGGGCCGAATTTCCACATCGCCTCCCTGGTGGCAACTGGCATTGTCGATGGTATTGCTGATTGGCGGCTTTTTATTTACAACCTGGATGGCCGGCAAAATTTACCGCACAGGTATTTTAATGTATGGTAAAAAAGCAAGCTGGAAAGAGATGATTAAATGGACATTCAGAAAATAATCAGCAATACATTATTTTACGGGTTCCTGTTGGGGAACCAGTACAGGTTCTTTTGATTTGCTGGAGGCTTTTTCAATGGCTTTATTCAATTCATCGGCCATGTATTTATTAATTACCTTCCAGCTTACCAGGAAAATGCCGATAATTAAACCTAAAAACAAACCCATAATCACATAGGTGAATGCTGATTTTTGAACAGAATCAAATGGCCATTCGGGTTTGTCCAGGATTTCAATGATCGGTGTTTCTTTCTGTAACCTGTAAGCTGCAGATTCCCGGTTATTTACAGCATAATAATATTGCGACTGAACAGTTGCTTTATCCTGTGCCAGGTTAATTTTTGGCAGGTTATATCTTTTTAAAGATTCGTTGGTAAAGAAGGTGCTTTCATCCAATGCAATAGCACGTTTATCCAGTTGATTTAAAACAAGAAATAAAGAATCGGCTTTTTTAACTGCAAATTCAAAATCAATCTGCGCTTTTTTCTTTTTCAGGTCAATATAAAATTCTGAAAGCTTGTCAATATAAATGTAACTCACTTCCCTTACCAATTCGGGGCTGCTGTTGATTACATAAAGTTCCAGTATACCGGTTTTGTTGATCTTGGCAGAAAATGCCCCCTTTAGTAAACTACTGGCGATATTTATTTTCGACAGGCTGTCTTTAGGCGGATCAATACGGGTGTTCTGCATAAACCCGGTATACTTATTATTCTCCTCTATCAAAAGTTCTGATACCGATTTATTATTCAAGGATGGTATCCGCACCATAGCAACGGCTTCCCTGGTACGGCGGCTGTTGGCAAGCTCAACAATGTTTATAGACGCATCGCCGGTAAATGATTTTGTTCCTTCACCCAAACCTAAAAGGCTGCTGATGGTTGAACCGGGACTGGCATCAGCTGTGCCGTTTAATGGAAACACAGTAGACTTGGCTGTGTACATCAATACACTCTGTTTTGCCATGTAATAAAAGAACCCGCCAAATGCTGCAGCAATGATAGCAATAAGCCAACTGTATTTTTTAAGCCGGCCGATAAGCTGTTTAATAAGTTCTATACTATTCATGGCGTAACTGGTGTTTTAAAAAAATTACCTCAATAAATTAACAAGATAGGCAGCAAGGGCAACTGGTATAGCTGAAACCACTACCTGCAAAAGGGTATCTGTAATTTCGGCACCTTCGGGCCTTGATGGAACAGTTACAGTAGAACCTTCTTTTACCTTTGGATAAAAATGCATGAAGAAAAGATTTTTTGTTCTGCGGCTTTTTCCGTTTGCGTATGTTACAAAAATTCTTTTTCTCCATGGCCTTATACCAAAACCACCGGCCTTATCAATATAATATCCAACACTGGTATGCTCTTTATCAAAAGTTAGTTTTAAAGGTGACTGTACAATACCTTTTACATTTACAAAGGGGTTTATTTCCGGAATGAAGATCACATCGCCTTCCTGCAGTACAATATCATACTTGCTGTTTTTGTATTTTAAAGCACGGTACAGATCAATGCTCACGGGTTCATTGGCAACTTCGGCTATAGTGGTTTTAACCGAGTCTAAAACAATACTGCCAACTGAATCTGTTAAAGAAGCTACTTTACTGGTTACATTTTCTCTGAAGTACTGTGTTTTCTTACGATATAAAATAGCTCCGGTTAAATCCGCTTCTTCCTTTACCCCACCCGCTCTTTCAATATAAGATGATATTCTTTCGGATTTACTTAATCTTGGATAAGGGCCTGAATATTTAACCATTCCGTTTATTAAAATTAATTGCTGTAGTTCAAATGTTGGGTTTTTGCGAACATACACCTGGTCATAGGGTCTTAATTCAATTCCAGCTGATACACTGTCCAGATCAATATTTGGCGATAATTTTAAAGTGCGTAAAATGGTACGGGTTGGTTGTTGCATTCCTTTGGCAGAGTCTAAGTCAACAACGCTGGATATTTCTATTCTTCCATATTCTGCCGACTGTTTTAAACCACCCGATAAATACAACAGATCCTGTAAAGTCATACCACCATACCTGTTTACTTTACCTTCTTTTCTTATTTCGCCAAAAATTTCAACATATTGTTTATCGGCAAACTGGTTGGTATTAAAAAGCAACACCTGGTCGTTGGCAAATAATTCTACATTATAAATGCTGGAAGTATCATTGGTAGTTATAGCAGTCAGGTTTACTTCTACCCTGCTTGCCTTAATATTGGTACTATCACCACCTCCACGAAAAATAAAGGCACGGGGCAAATAGGTATTACGTGTAATACCACCGGCACGATTAATTAAATCAAATAATTTATCGCCTTTCCTGGCTTCATATTGACCGGGGTATGAAATTTCTCCCTTCATTTCTATCTTGTTAAAAAGCCCCGGGTTTACCGCTATTACTTTTACAATATCGCCATCAATCAATGGATAATCTTCGCCCTTTAAACGGATATCGTTTGTAGGATTAATAATGGCCGTTGCATTCACATCCTGTATTACCTGTTTTTCCAGTTCGGTTCGGTAAATTTTTACCCCACTCGAAAATGCTTCCCGTTCCAATCCGCCTGAGTATTTCAACAGCGCCTTCATACCCTCATCTTTTTTAAGCTGGTAAAACATCGGGCGTTTAAATTTACCTTCTGCTTTTACTTTTTTCTCCACCGTTTGCAAGATGACAAAATCGTTGTTATCCAGGTAAATATGTTTTCCAAAATCGCCGGTAGTTAAATATTTATACACATCCAGCACATCAATAATTTTTCCGTTTCTTTTTATCTGAATTTCACGCAGATTGGCCAGGTTGGTTGGCCCGCCTGCCAATGCAATTACATTAAATGCATTGGTAAATGCCGAAACCGTAACCGGGCCCTGGTTCTTAACTTCGCCGGCAACATTTACTGAAATAGTACGTGGCTGACCAATGGAAACAGAAATATTGGTTGAAGGGGGTACATAGGCTTTAAACCGCCTGGTTAATAAAGACCTTACATTTTCAAAAGTGAGGCCTTGTAAATATATTTTGCCAATACTGGTGGGAAAAATGGACCCGTCTCTTGCAACGGTATAATCCAGCGTAGCTTCTGCACCATTCCAAAGCGAAACAATGATCTGGTCGTAAACGCCAATCGGGTAATCCAATGGCGGTGTTGATAATTCGGAAAGAGAAGCCACAATACCAGTGCGGAAAAGGTTCATACCATACGTATCTTCCGTTGGGTTTAAAGACTGCGGTGTTTTTTCTTTTACAAGACTGTCTTTTTCTATACGGTCTTTTAATTTTTTATTTGCGTCCTCACCGGTTTTTTTTGTTTCCCCGTTTTTATCTTTTAACATGTTATACAAATCGGCAGGAGGCAATTGCGTTTTTGGCAATTCGGGTACATCCGGGCTGCTTGGATCCTTGGGATTTTGAGCATTGGCCGCATCAACAAAAAAGAAAAAAAGTATACTGAAAATAAAAACCGTTTTTTTAAATCCTTTGTAAACTTGCCCTGCGTTTAGTAACATGTGTTTGGGGTTGATTTATTAATTTTTAATCGCGATACCCATCGGGACGCAAATATATATATTATTTTACCGGCTGCTTTAATGCAGCTTCATATTCTTTATACATCTCCTGCACAATTTCTGCTGCCGGTTTTATAGTTTTTATGATAGCACTCACCTGCCCTATTTCCAGTTCTCCTTCAGCCAGGTTTCCTTCAAACATGCCCAGTTTAGCCCTGCCTCTTCCTAATAATTTTTGCAGTTCATCTGTTGATGCACCCTTATTTTCAGCTTGCTGTACAAGGTTAAAAAAATCGTTTTTCAATAACCTTACCGGCGTTAATTGTTTTAAAGATAAATGTGTATCTCCTTCGCCGGAGTTGATCACCAGGTTTTTAAAATTTTCGTGAGATGAGGCTTCGTTACTTGCCACAAACCTGCTGCCCACCTGTACTCCTTCTGCCCCTAATACCATAGACGCCAGCATTTGCCTGCCGGTTGCAATGCCTCCTGCTGCCAGCACCGGAATATTTACTGCGGCACAAACTGCCGGTATCAATACCATGGTGGTGGTTTCTTCTCTTCCATTATGTCCGCCGGCTTCAAAGCCTTCGGCAACAACTGCATCGCAGCCGGCTTCCTGTGCCTTCAGTGCAAATTTGCTGCTGCTTACTACATGTACAACGGTTATGCCATGCAGCTTTAATGTAGATGTCCAGGTTTTTGGATTTCCGGCCGATGTAAATACAATGGGTACTTTTTCTTCAATGATTATCTGAATATGCTTATCAATATCCGGATACAACAAAGGTACATTCACACCAAAAGGCTTTTTTGTTGCTGCCTTACATTGCTGAATATGGGCCCTTAAAACTTCGGGATACATACTGCCGCTGCCAATAATACCCAATGCACCGGCATTGCTTACCGCACTGGCAAGGCGCCAGCCGCTGGCCCATATCATACCTGCCTGAACAATGGGATATGCTATATTAAACAGTTTTGTAACCCGGTTTTGCATAATTAATCATATAGTATTTTCAAATATCAGTTAAAATTATTTAACAAATAGAAAGTACTTTGAAACGCAAAGTAAATGATTTTATTTTACAAATACTAAAAAAGGGGGCTAAATTCTAAAATAAAATAATACAACCGTTAATGCATGGTGCAAATACTTGCATGTGTTGATTATTATTTTTATGTTTGAAGCAACTAAAACTACTAATTATGGACTTTGGACACATGGCACTTAGTGCATTAGCCGCAGCATTATCTACATTTATTGTTGGCTTCATCTGGTATCATCCAAAAGTATTTGGTACTGTATGGATGAAAGCAGAAGGTTTAACAGAAGAACAGCTTAAAAATGGCAATATGGCCAAAATTTTTGGGCTGTCGTTTGTATTTGCCTTCATTGCAAGTTTTATGATAATTCCTGCTGTAGTTATACACCAGTTTGGTGCGTTGGGCATGGTTGGCGGCGATCCTGCAAAAGCTACTGCTTCTTATACCGCATTCATGGCCGAGTATGGAACTGCCTTCAGAACATTTAAACATGGTGCATTGCATGGAACTATGTTAGGCCTTTTATTTGTTTTTCCGGTAATTGCCATTAATGGTTTGTATGCTCACAAACCATTTAAACTAACTCTCATTACCGCAGGTTATTGGGTTGTGGCGCTTGCCATTATGGGAGGCATTATTTGTGGCTGGAGCGAAAACGGATTTCACTTTAGTTAAATATAGTTTTTTGTAAAATATAAAAAAGAGGCGGTCCAAATGGGTAGCCTCTTTTTTTTTGCAATTTTGTATTTCTCTACTTCTCTAAGCCTCTATGTTTTAAACCAGTTAAAATTAACTTAGAGGTTTAGAGAAATAGACTGATTTAAAATCCTCTTTTTATTTGCTGTTACCACCCAGGTCAATAGCCGTATTATCGCCTATATTCAGGTTCCGGCTTTCACCTTTAACTTCAGCATCGCTGCCGATCAGCGAATTATTTAAAACAACTTCATACAAATTAGAGTAAGACCCGATGATGGAATCTTTTATAATGGTATAATTAATGGAAGTGTTCTCTCCTATTGTTACATTGGGGCCGATAACAGAATTCTTTATTTCGCATCCCTCGGCAATGGATACCGGGGGTATGATCACCGTATTTTCAAAATTGTGTTCTTCAGATACATTACCGCCAAATTTTTTAAGCAGGGTTGCATTGGAAACCAGCAATGTTTCTTTCTTTCCGCAATCAAACCAGTTGGTTACCTTAAATGATTTGAAAGCAGCCCCACGCTGCATCATGCACTCCAGCGCTTCGGTTAAACTGAACTCTTCATATCCTTTGGTATTGGTTCCAATCAGGTTTTCGAGGCATGAGAACATAAACCCGGTTTCCTTTATTTTATAAACACCCACCAGCGCCATATTGCTTTTTGGAATAGATGGCTTTTCAACCACACGGCTAACCGATCCGTCATCTTCAATTTCGGCAACTCCAAAATCCCGGGGATCATCTACTTTTTTTATTCCCAGCATAGACACCGGCGAATCAATAATCTCTTTAACATTATAATCAGCGATGGTATCTCCCAAAACGATCATCACTTCATCTGTACCAACCAGTTCACGGGTAAGGTTAATGGCATGACCAATACCAAAACGCTCGTTCTGCTGCACAAAATGACAGTTTAAATCGGGATATTTCTTTTCTACATAGTCCTGGATCTTCTCTCCCAGGTATCCAATAATAAAAATGAAATCTTTAATCCCCGCATCATGCAGCTGATCTACAATGATACTGAGGATGGTTTTTCCAGCAAGCGGTATTAATGCCTTGGGTTGTGTATATGTATGCGGCCTCAGTTTTGTACCTGCGCCTGCTACCGGGATAATTGCCTTCATTGTTTAAAACTAATCTGCCGTGGGCAGTGCATTTAGTTTACAATTGTGTTTTCTTCATCTTGAAACGGGTGCTAATGTAGTACATTTTAGGTAATCCGTGTATTTTATACACTAATCGTTAATAACCTCATCCCCAAAATCCTGTATGCTGCTTTATATTTGCGTTTCTAAAACAGGCTTATGCAAAAAGATACATTGGTTTTTGATCTGATTAACCAGGAATTGGAAAGACAGCGTTGCGGAATTGAACTGATCGCTTCGGAAAATTTCACCAGTCTGCAGGTAATGCAGGCCATGGGCACATCATTAACCAATAAATATGCAGAAGGCTACCCCGGAAAAAGATATTATGGTGGTTGCGAAATTGTAGACCAGGTAGAACAACTGGCTATCGACCGTTTAAAAGAAGTTTTCAAATGTACCTATGCTAATGTACAGCCACATAGCGGTGCACAGGCAAACGGTGCTGTTTTTTTAGCAGTAATGAAACCCGGAGAAAAATTCTTAGGTCTTGATTTAAGTATGGGTGGCCATCTTACCCATGGCAGCCCGGCCAACTTCAGCGGCAAAACTTACCAGGCGCTGCATTATGGCGTAACCAAAGATGGTATTGTTGATTACGAACAACTGGAAACAATAGCCCGTGCCGAAAAACCAAAGATGATCATCTGCGGCGCCTCGGCTTACAGCCGCGATTGGGATTACAAACGCATACGTGCCGTGGCCGATGAAATTGGCGCCGTTGTTTTTGCAGACATTGCACACCCTGCCGGTTTAATTGCTGCAGGTTTATTAAACGATCCCTTTGATCATTGTCATATAGTGACTTCTACCACACACAAAACTTTGCGTGGCCCAAGAGGCGGGGTTATTATGCTGCGCCACGATTTTGAAAACCCCTGGGGATTAAAAGACCCGAAAGGCAATACAAGAATGATGAGTTCTTTACTCGACCTGGCCGTTTTCCCCGGCACACAGGGTGGGCCGCTGGAACATGTGATTGCAGCAAAAGCAGTTGCTTTCGGTGAAATTTTATCAGAAGATTTTAAAGCATATGGTCAACAAATTATCAGCAATGCGCAGGCAATGGCAAAAGCTTTTGTTGATAAAGATTATCAGCTGATAAGCGGTGGTACCGACAATCATTTAATGCTGATAGACCTGCGCAATAAAAACATCACCGGTAAAAAAGCACAGGAAACTTTAGATAAAGCACACATCACTTTAAATAAAAATGCCGTTCCCTTTGATGATAAAAGCCCGTTTGTAACCTCCGGCATCCGTGTGGGCGTACCGGCTGTTACCACCCGTGGTATGAAGGAAGCCGACATGAAAACCGTTGTTGATTTTATTGATAAAGTATTGATGAATATTGATGACGAAGCTGTTATAGCTGCTGTAAAGGAAGAAGTAAAATCATTTATGAAGCAGTTTCCTTTATACCCGGAATTGTAATTACACTTTTCCTGCTTAATTTTTTAATACCCACTCAGGTATGTGCCCGCATGCTACAATTGAGGTAGCAGGGGTGAATCATCTAACCCCGGTTTCTTAAAACATTTGCCCCTTTTGCATCACAAAAAATCTTAAACTCCGGCAGAATGACGAATTTATCCTATTAATTACAGCAAGCAGGAGAATTATGATGAATTTGTACTGATTAAAAACTCCGGCATACCCGAACTTCATGCCATTAAAATAGCATTAACGTGATTAAATAAAAGTATAAAAGATTACCATGAGATTTCAGACCTTCCTGTTAATTACAGCCTTTTTTTTATCTGCCCAACAGGCAAAAGCACAATCTGTTGCCATTAATACTGATGGCAGCGCTGCCAATGCAAGTGCATTGCTTGATGTAACAAGCACACAGAAAGGGGTGCTGATACCAAGGATGAGCCGCACCGAAAGAAATGCCATTGCTGCCCCGGCTGCTGGCTTACTTGTTTTTCAAAATGCGCCGGACAGTTTAGGCTTTTATTATTATACCGGCACGGGTTGGGCCTGGATGCATTCCAATGCCAATGCAGATACGCTGGCCTGGCGCACAGGTGGCAATACAGGAACAAATGCCAATCACTTTATAGGAACAGCTGATAACAGGGATCTTATTTTTAAAAGGAACAATGTGCGATCAGGTTATATTAGCACCACCAATACAGCGTGGGGGGCAAATGCATTGAACCCCGCATCAACTGGTTTTAACAATACAGCGTTGGGCCTACAGGCCCTTCTATCCAATACCACTTCATCCCGGAATACAGCAATTGGCGTAAGGGCCCTTACATTTAATACTACCGGAGCTGATAATACTGCAATAGGTATGGAAACCCTTAGATGGAATGAAGGAAATAGTAATGTTGCAGTGGGTTTCAGATCGTTGGATTCCAATACAACCGGATACAGCAATGCTGCAATGGGTACAAAATCGCTCATTTCAAATACCATCGGTTTCCAAAATTCGGCTGTTGGCATGAACGCTCTTTTTTCCAATACCAGTGGAAATAACAATGTTGCATCCGGCTTTCAGTCCCTTTATTTTAATACAAGCGGGTATAATAATACCGCTAATGGTATGGAAGCTCTTAAAGCGAATACAAGCGGGTATAATAATACCGCAACAGGCACACAGGCCCTTTTTGCCAACACAACCGGTGTATTTAATACGGCAACTGGCGTAGCGGCCCTCTCTTCCAATACTACCGGGTATAATAATACTGCAATGGGTATGCAGGCCCTTAACAGCAATATCAATGGCATCTTTAATACAGCAACCGGCATGGCATCGCTGTTTTTTAATACCAGCGGCTCTGCTAACACAGCAACCGGCATGGATGCTCTTAAATTCAACACCATCGGATATAACAATACAGCAACCGGTGTTAGTGCAATGTCTGCTAATACTGAAGGAATTTTTAATACTGCTACAGGCGTGTTGGCTCTTTCGACCAATACTACCGGCAGTAATAATACGGCTATCGGGCAACAGGCACTCAATTCAAATGTTTCCGGATCCAGCAATACGGCTTTAGGCTGGCAGGCAGGATTTTCAGCAACAGGCAGTAACAACGTATTCCTGGGCCTCCAGGCCGGCTACAATGAAACAGGAAATAACAAACTGTATATCGCCAATAATGCTACCAATCCACCCATTATCTATGGCGATTTTAACAACAAAACACTGGGCTTTGGCACTATTACTCCCAACTCAACCTACGGCTATGCAAAAGTTGAGATTGCATCTGAAGGATTTGGCGCTCCCGCAGACCTGCTGATCAGGAACGCAGCAAATGATGCCGGATACGCACCCGGGCTGATTTTTCAGCATGCCAGGGGAACATTGGCTACACCAACTACTGTAAACAATGGTGATTATTTATCTGCCATCAGTACCATGAACTATGACGGTACAAATTATATATTATCTGCCGGACTGGATATTTATGCAGATGGAGCCATAGCAGCCGGTATTGTGCCAACAAAACTGCAATTCAATACCATGAATACTACAGGTGGTTATGGTGCCCGGTTAACAATAAAGAATGATGGTAAAGTTGGCATTGGCACAACAGTGCCTGCAGCCAGGCTGGATGTAGCAGCAGATTTTAAATTAGGAACCTCAGGCTCTGTGAACAATGCACTGATAAAAAGTACACAAAATATAGATGTTGGTTCTATTCCTGCCAACAGCGAACTTGATATTACTGTAGCTGTAGCCAGTGCAAATACCAGTAACAGTGCTGTATTTGTTTCGCCGGAGGCGGATATAGAAGCTGGTGTTGTAATTGCCTGGGCAAGGGTTTCGGCTGCCAATACGGTTAAAATACGGTTCAGGAATACTACTGGCTCTGCTATTGATCCTGCTGCAATAAACTATGTGATATCAGTTTTACAGTAGCAGCTGGTTTTTGAATTGAATTTACACGATCCCTTCTTTCATGGCTTTATGTACCACTTCCGTAAGTGAGGCCACGTGCAGCTTTTCGTAAATATGCTTGATATGGCTGCGTACTGTTTCGTATCCAATGAACAACTGGTCGCCAATCATTTTATAACTGAGTCCGTTTACAACGCAGGCCAGCACTTCCTTTTCACGGGCAGTAAGTTTATAATCGGGTGCAGGCATGTTGCTCACATGCTGCGGTATCTGCTGCATTTTGGTAAGTACTTTTCGTGCAATGGAAGGACTCATGGGCGAGCCCCCAAATTCAAGTTCCTTGATGGCATCAATGAGTTTTGTATTTAGAAAATTCTTGAGAATATAACCACTGGCACCTGCACAGATAGAATCAAAAACATTATCATCATCTTCAAAAACCGTTTGCATGAGAATCAGTACATCGGGCAATTCATGCTTAATAATTTTCACAGCTTCAATACCCGTCATACCCGGCATTTCAATATCCATCAGTATCACATCTGGTGAACATTGGGTTACATCTTCCAGGCAATCCAGCACATGCGCAAAGGAACCCACTACCTCAAAATCCTTTTCGGTTTGCAGCAGCATGGCAATACTCTCACGTATGTTTTTATTATCATCAAAAATGGCGATGCGTAATGGCATTTGTTAATTTATTGGTTCAAAGTTCTGATAAATAAAACATAAAAATATCACCAAAAGTGGGGATATTGTAATGTACACAATCAGGCTAATGAAAATTTCAATGAAACGTTTGTTCCTTTGTTAACATTACTGCTTATATCAAGTAAGCCATGCAGTTCCTCCGCCCGTTTTTGCATATTGTATAAGCCATTCCCCGATAAGGAAGATTTATTTGCATTCATTTCTTCATCAAGATTAAAACCAACTCCATCATCTGTAACCTTTAACAGCAAGATATTTCCCTGTACAGTGATATTTGAATTGATCTGCTTTGCACCTGAATATTTTATGGCATTATTTACCGCTTCTTTAAATATCAGGTAAAAGTTCTTTCTTTTATCCATGGGCAAATGCAGTAAAAGCACAGCATCATCATATAGCAGATCAAAATGCATATTCCTGGCTGCAGCCAGGGGTTTTGCGAATGACTCCATGCGTTGGATAATTTTTTCCATGCTATCGTTACGGGGGTTGATTGCCCAAACAATATCATTCATTTCAGCTATCATTTCATTGGATGTACAGCTTATTTTTTCAAGCAGCCCGTTCATGTTTTGCTGGCCGTTTTTTTCTCCCTGTATCTTTGCCACTTCGCTGTACACGGCAATGCTGCTGAGCGTGGAGCCGATATTGTCGTGCAGGTCCTGGCTGATAGCAAGCCGTTCTTTCAGCATTTTCTCTTCAGCTTTTATTTTGCTTTGCTTTTTATACCGCACAAAAACATACACCCCCGTTGCCAGCAACAATGCTGAAAACAGGTAAGCAAAATTTCTGCGTTGTGATTGTTTGTCGGCCAGTGCCGTTTGTAATTTATTTTCTGCAGCCAGCAGGTTTATCTCGTGGTCTTTTTTCTCAAAATCAAGTTGTGTTTTGTACAGCGAAAGATTTTGTGAGCTTTGCATATTGAAGATGCTGTCCTTGTAATGAACGTAGGATTTATAATGCAGGTAAGCTTCGCTTGCATTTCCTTCAGCACTATCTATTCTTGAAAGAAACAGGTAAACCAATGCCAGATTTTTTTTCTCCCCAACTTTTATAGCCATATCCAACCCACGTAACAAATATTTTTTTGCAACAGCAGGTTGCCCCAGTTTAAAATAGATTTTCCCAATGTATATTGTTTGTTCTGCAACACCGGCAGGATCTTTAATAGCTTCAAATTTTTTTAAAGAAAGCAGGTAGTTTTCCAGTGCAGCTTTGTTTTTTTTCAAGCTGGCATTTTTGTCACCTGCAGCATTTAATGAATCGCTCTGTACTTCATAAACGCTTCCTACATTTGAATAACCCCAGGGCAGGCCCCAGGCAGGTGCACCGGGCCTGCTGTAAATATTTAACGACTCATAAAAATTTTGATATGCTTCATTGCTCTTACCCTGTTCCAGCAAAACTTCGCCAATCATATTGTTATTTTGTGCAAAGCCAAAATCATCTTTAAGTTCTTTGTAGATGACCGAAGCCGCCGTAAAATTTTTCATCGCATTTTCATAATTTTTAAACTCATAAAAAAGCGATCCCATTAAATGAAGTGATTGTGCCATCTCTTTCTTATCTCCTGTTTCTTCAGAAGCCTTAAAAGCCTTGTAAGCATACTCCACACCTTTACTGTAATTGCCCATACGGGCATGTGCTAATGCCAGGTTGTTACTGCAGGTACCTTTTAATTGTTTAAACCCAGTTGCCTCCCAGGTTTGCAAAGCATTGTTGAAATTTTCTATTGAGCCTGCGTAATCACCCAGGTCAAACAAAATATTTGCTTTTCGGTACAAACACCTGCCGGCGCTTTCTTTATCTCCGCAGGCTTCAAACAATTGCTGTGCTTTTTCCGCAGCCTGCAATGACTGCTCATAATTTCTTTTTGTGTATTGATAAAATCCAGTAACGTAATTCGAAATTGCTATTCCTCTTGTATAATTTTGTTTTTGAGAAATAACCAATGACTCCGCTGCATAGTTAATCAGTTCTTCAGGCATATTGCTCCTGTTAACTATTAAACAAAGTTGAAAAATCTGGTTCACCTTAATGGTATCGGGTTTTGCTTTTAGCAGTATCGCCAAAAGGCTGTCTCTTTTTTTATTATCCGGCATAGCGTATTGTGCAAATACCAGCCAGGTATTACCAATTATAAAACAAAGTATCAGCAATAATTTTTTCAAATATCATTATTGATTTGCTACCAAATTTAACATAAGCCTTTCAATATTTATATTATACACTGTTGTTCAATAAAACCTATCCCCACTTTCGGGGATTTTTTGCGTCCTTTTACCAAAGTATTTTCACCGCTTCAAATAAACCATTTACAATGAAGCAATTTTTTATTGTGCTGCTTGTTTTACTTTTTTCGGCTGATAGTACAAAAGCCCAGTCTCTTGCCATAAATACAGATGGCAGTACTGCTGCCCCAAGCGCACTGCTGGATATAAAAAGCACAGGCAAAGGTGTTCTGGTACCCAGGATGAGCAAGGCACAAAAAAATGCCATTGTAACACCCGCAACCGGTTTACTGGTTTTTCAGGATGCGCCGGACAGCGTAGGATTTTATTATTACAACGGTACAGCATGGCTTTGGCTGGCAACTGCAAACAATGCAACAGGCTGGTTAACTACCGGCAATGCTGGAACGGATACCGCAATAAATTTTATTGGTACAACAGATAATATGCCGCTGCGTTTTAAACAAAACAATGGTTGGGTTGGGCAATTGAATAAAAACACGGCTAATTATTTTATTGGCAGCGGGGCCGGACAAAATAATACGAGCGGAAAAGGAAATACAGCAATGGGTGATTCGGCCTTATTCTCACAGTCTTTTTCTAATGGAGCTGTAGCTTATTCAACTTCTAATACCGCTTTTGGCTCAAAGGCGCTTTTTTCTAATCAACCTACATCTGCCTTTGATGGGTTTTACAACACAGCTATAGGCGGTAATGCATTATTCAATAACACATCAGGTGCTTATAACACGGGCGTTGGAGAATCAGCACTGTTCAATACCACAACGGGTTTTAGAAATATCGCTGTTGGCGATGGAACTTTGTATAATCTTAAAACAGGAGGAAATAATGTGGCCATTGGATCCGGTGCCGGCAGCAGTAGTTCAGATTCTATGCGGTTTAGTGTACTGGTTGGTGAGAGTGCCGGCGGTTTCAATAAACGGGACAGGATTACTGCCGTTGGCTATGGTGCATTAACTTTTAATGCAGTTAGCACCGTTAACCTTAATGAAGGAAAAGAAAATACAGCCATTGGATTTGCTTCTGAACAATTTAATGTACAGGGCAGCAAAAATACCTCAGTAGGTTATTATGCCATGTTTGGCACCAGTGGTTCCGGATCTTCAGGCAGCAGGAATGTGGCGGTTGGCGACAGTGCCCTGGCTGTGTATAGTTCCGGCAGTAATAATGTTGCCGTTGGAGCCAGTGCTTTAAGTAGTCTAAAAACTGGTGTTGGGAATGTAGCTGTTGGAACTTCTTCCTTACGGCTAATTACCGCTGCAGCTAATAATACCGCCGTGGGCGACAGCAGTATGAACGGCGCCACGTCGGGTAGCGAGAATACTGCTGTAGGTGCCTTTACCTTATCAAAAATAGGAACCGGTGTTTACAACACGGCAGTTGGCTCTGAGGCATTAAAAAATGCAGCAAATGCCTTTGGTAATACGGGTATAGGCCGCCAGGCACTTGTTGCAAATACATCGGGTGGTTCCAATACCGCCGCAGGCCATGCAGCGCTGTTTTCTAATACAACGGGAGGCTTAAACGTGGCTATTGGCGCAAGCGCAATGGTATCTCACCGTTCTGGAAATAATAATACCGTAGTAGGTACTGATGCCATGTTTTTGGATACTACTGGTGTTAGTAACATTGCTATTGGTAACCAGGCAATGTTTAATTCCCGAAATACAATTGGCAACATTGCTATTGGAACCAATGCTTTAAATAACAACCGTACGGGTAATGCCAAACTTGCTATAGGAACTTTTACACTGTTTGCTGATACCTCTGCAGGCCCCAATACGGCAATAGGCAACAATAGCCTTGTGTCAAATACAAAAGGGCAAAATAATATTGCTATCGGCTTTAGTGCATTAAGAAATAATACGGTGTCTTCAGCAAATATGGCCATTGGCGATTCTGCTTTGTTTACACAATCTTTTAATAACGGAGGGGTATCGTTTAGCTCTGGTAATACGGCTGTGGGATACAAGACATTATTTGCCAATCAACCTACCAGCGCAAATGACGGCAACAATAATACCGCTATTGGAAACCTGGCGCTTACAACCAATACCAATGGAAGTAATAACACGGCGGTTGGAAACCTGGCGCTAAATCTTAATACAAACGGTATCAGTAATGTTGCCATAGGAGCCAATGCATTGGAAAAAGGGAGAGGAATCTTCAACCATTTTAATGTGGCAGTGGGTGTGCAGGCTTTGCAAAACGACAGTACCAGTTTTGGTGGTAATACAGGTATTGGTTTTCAGGCAGGCATGAATAACTCCGGTGGTTCCAATAATTTTTATGCAGGATTTATTACTGCAAGAACTATGGCTTCAGGTAACGACAACACCGTTATAGGATCATCTGCCATGCAAAATCACATTAACGGAGATAGCAACGTGGTGATCGGTACCAAAGCCATGGGTACATCTATCGGCCTAAAAAAAGGAAACTACAACACTGCTATTGGTTTTGAAACCATGTTCTCCAACGACACATCATTTAATACGGGTGTGGGTTACAGGGCATTAAGAAATAATTTTACCGGCACCAAAAATACTGCAATCGGTATTGAAGCTTTATTTTCAAATACTACTTCAGCCAACACTGCCATAGGTTTTATGGCTGCCCGTAGTAACACCAATGGAACAGATATCCTGGCTATCGGTGATAGCGCTTTATACTCCAATACATTGGGTACCGAAAATATTGCCATCGGCAGCCGTTCTTTAAAAAACAATACAACCGGCGACATAAACATTGCCATTGGTAAAAATGCACTGGCAAGCAATCAACTTGGTTCTCAAAATATTGCCATCGGGCAGGATGCCATGATAAACATGAACCTGGCAGGATTATCCACCAACACCGCTAATGTAGCCATCGGTTACCAGGCATTGGAAAACGTTAACCCGGTTGCTGTTGTATTAAGTGGTAATCAAAACACAGCTGTTGGTACCAGGAGTGGTGATGCACTAACAACCGGCTACTACAATACTACAATGGGTGCATTAAGCGGAGGCGCTTCATTAAGTACCGGGTTTCAAAATACTTTGCTGGGCCATACCAGTACTGCCGGTGGAAATGATAATACCCATGTTGGCTTTTCAACAACAAGTTCGGGCGATCAAAGTACTTTATTGGGCAGCAGCAGTAATGTAAGCGGCTCCAGAACCAATGCAACTGCTATAGGTTACCGTGCTCAGGTAGCTGCCAGCAACAGCCTGGTGTTGGGTAGTATTAATGGAGTTAATGGTGCTACAGCAAATACCAGTGTGGGAATTGGTACCACCACCCCCACTGCCCGGCTGGATGTGGACGCAGATTTTAAATTAGGAAATAATGGATCCATAATGAACGAGATCATTAAAAGTAGTGCGGTATTTGATATCCCAAATGTTCCTGCACAAACTTCTACTGTAACTACCTTTGCTGTTGCAAATGCAGCCCTAGGATCAACTGTTTTTGTTTCGCCAACCAATGCATTGCTGGGCCCGCTTAGCATTGGTAGTGCCAGGGTGTCATCTGCAGGTAATGTAGAAGTTAAATTTGTAAATCCCGGAAGTGCCGCTTTTGACCAGCCCAGCCAGACATATTTTATAACAGTAATCAGGTAGCTTATGAAATTGTACATATTAAAAAAGTAAAAATCAAATAATAGAAAAACAGGTAGTTCTGCAGGCTGCTGCAAATACCTGTACAAGAAAATAATACGTAATCATAAACCAGGATAATGCTGCAAAAAATTTCAGCATAAACTATCTGGATTTTACCGGATCTGTCATTACTGACAATAGGATATCACCATTCAGAGTAATGGAACCAACTGGTATAGAATAAGATAATTATTCAGCCCCACTCCCACTTTGAGGTATTTTTTAATCCACTTTATGAGTTTAATTTTACGCCGGGTAATTAAACAGGCTGTAAAAAAATATTTACAAAAGCATGAAGCTTTTGAAGTATTTTTTTTATTTTACAGGCTCCTGTTAATTCCCCTTAAAATCAATTCCAGCAAAAGAACCCATTTCCCCGGTAAGGGGCGTAACTTTTTTATTTAAAATAAATTAAATGAGTAAATTTTTGCGTTCAGTGCTTGCAATTGTTGTTGCTTTCACCGTACATCAATCTGCCCGGTCTCAATCATTAAGCATCAACACCAGCGGCAATCCCGCCAATGCCAGTTCTATACTGGATGTAGAAAGTACCGACAAGGGAATGTTGATTCCACGCATGAATAAAACCCAAAAAAATGCCATTGCAGCGCCCGCAACGGGTTTATTGGTTTTTCAAAATGCACCCGATAGTATTGGCTTTCATTACTACAACGGCACAGCCTGGATATGGTTACCCGGCAGCAATAATGTAGATACCATCGCCTGGAAAACCAGCGGCAACACCGGCACCATTGCCACCAATAATTTTATTGGCACCAGGGATAATGTGGCCTTAAGCTTCCGCCAAAACAATACCTGGCTGGGCCGGTGGAACAGCATCTCTGATAATTATTTCATTGGCGACAGTTCCGGCAGTTTTATAAGCTCCGGTATCAGCAATACGGGGTATGGAGCCAAGACTTTATTTGCAAATACTTCGGCCTTTGCCAATGTTGCAGTAGGAAACTATGCTTTGCAAAATAACACAAGCGGCAGCCGCAACACCGCCGTGGGCGATTCTGCATTATACACGCAATCGTATAATCCCGGAGGAAATTATTTCAGTGATAATACAGCCATAGGCAATAAAGCTATGTTTGCTAACCAGCCCACATCTTCAGGCAACGGTATAAAAAATACAGCAATTGGTAACGAGGCTTTATTTGATAATACTACCGGCTCTCAAAATACTGCAATTGGTGTTAGTGCTTTGCGGGAGAACATAACCGGTAACGCCAATACCGCCGTTGGCAGAAGCGCCCACCGCCAATCTAAATCGGGTAGTTCTAATAGCTACTTCGGTTTTGAAACCGGCTATGCCGATTCAACCGGTTCCGAAAATACAGGGATTGGAACTTATGCATTGCACAATCATCAAACCGGAGACCGCAACACAGGTATAGGCTACTATGCACTGGCTGGCGACACCAGTGGTAATTACAATACCGGCCTGGGCGCTTATACCTCATTTACTGCAGATACCGCTAATCTTACAACGGCAGCGGGTTACGCTGCACTTTACTACAACAAGAGAGACTATAACACAGCTCTGGGCGCTTATGCAGGTTTCCAAAATTCACGTTCATCTACAAATATTACACAGGGTATTGAAAATACCGTGATCGGATATGCAGCAGCTACCGGCAATGCTTTTGGTAGCCAGAATACGATCATTGGTTATAAAGCCATGTCTATTTTTGAACCCAATACTTCTTTTTCAGGTACCGCACCCTCCAGAAATGTAGCCGTTGGCGATTCTGCACTTAAAGCAAACCGCGGCAACGATAATGTGGGCATAGGTTACCGGGCGCTGTCAAATACAAATAACGTTGGTATGGATGGGCATGTGGCCATTGGCAGCCGGGCATTGATGAATACAACAGCAACTTTCCCCAACACGGCTGTGGGCTATTCCAGTATGGATAGCGCTACCACGGCAACCGGCAATACTGCCATGGGAAGTTATTCGCTTACAGCCATGAAAACAGGCGTAAACAATACAGCCATTGGTAATGCTGCTATGTTTGAAGCTGTAGGTACCGGCACTAATTTACAACAGAATACGGCGGTAGGAAGAGACGCATTGAGGGTGACACGATATTTTGGAAATACAGGTATTGGCAGCCAGGCTTTGCGTAATGATACAGCGGGCTCATACAATTCTGCCTTGGGTTATCAGGCCATGTTCGACAATCTGTCCGGTGACTTCAATGCAGCTTTTGGCTACCAGGCTTCGTTAAATAATGAAACGGGTAGTAATAATACCAGTATTGGAGCAACTGCTTTAGACAATAACACTACAGGCTCGGACAATACAGCAGTTGGTTATAATGCCAATGTTAGCACAGGCGCTTTAACCAATGCCACTGCTATTGGTGCCAACGCTTTTGTTACAAATAACAACAGTTTGGTTTTAGGAAGTGTTGCCGGAGCAAATGCTGCAACAGCCAGTACGAATGTGGGCATTGGTACTACCACCCCCAGGGCCAGGTTACATGTGGTAAAAGATGGCGAGGTTGGTGGTGGCCTTATACAAACTTTTTCGGCCGCGGTAATAGAAAATAATGCCGGCACCAATTATCTGCAACTGCTAAACCCGGTTACCGGTGATGCCGGCCTTATTTCCGGTACCTCCGCAACTACGGTTAGGGGTGGTTTGCTTTTTTATGCAGATAGTTCATTAGGTTTATTAAGTGGGGGCGGTATAACAAGAATGTCGGTTGAGAATAATGGGTTTGTTGGTGTAAGAACCACGACTGCACTCAGTTATTTTGATGTAAATGGCTCAAGTGCCTTGGCCGGAACTACAACCACAGCGGATCTTACCCTGAATGAATTTCATCACACGGTCGTTATTTTAAGTACTACCGCAGCAGGTGCCGGTGATATAGTGTTGCCAACGGCCAGTACCTGCCCAAGGAGGGAATATGTAATTGTAAACCAAACGGCGGTAAACAAAACCATTTCCAGTTATGATAGTTTTACAGGGGCTGCCTCAACCGTTATTCCGGCAACTTCGAGTATTACCGTTCAGTCAATTGGAGGACTTTGGTACCGGACAAAATAATTTAAAATTGAATTTTCGGACGATGGTTTTGAGTTTATTTCCGGCAAAGAGAAAAAGGGTTTGCTATAGTTAATAAATAATTATTTATCAAACTATTAGCGGTTAAAAAAAAATGTCTAATTTAACAGCTTCTTACCCGGACCAAAACTCAATACCTGCAAAAGCCTTCCAATCTCCTGGTTACACGGCTATTTATTTTTAATTTTTTATCAATTTTTGTATGACAAAATTTTTACGTTTTGTATTTGCCATAACTGTTGCAATTACTTTACACCAATCCGCTGTATCGCAATCATTAAGTATCAACACAACCGGTGCCACTGCTGACCCCAGTGCCATACTGGATGTTACCAGTACGCTAAAAGGCATGTTGATACCCCGTATGGATAAAACGGAGAAAAATGCCATAGCCACACCAGCCAACGGTTTACTGGTTTTTCAAACCGGGCCGGATAGTATCGGCTTTCATTATTATGATTTACCAAACACACAATGGGTTTACATTAATACCAATGGTTTTGCCACAGATACTACTGCCTGGAAAATTACCGGCAATGCTAATATAACTTCGGCAAATTTTTTGGGTACAACCAACGATACCGCTTTACGTTTCAGAATAAAAAATATTCCATCGGGTATTTTAGATAGTGCCAGTTTAAATACCGCATTGGGTTATAAATCTTTAGCTAATAACACAACTGGAGTTGGCAATACCAGCTTGGGTTATTTAAGTAGTCAGGAAAGAACAACCGGAAATTTTAATACAGCAATAGGTGTAGAAGCTTTGCAATATGATACATCTGGCAGCCTAAATACAGCCGTAGGCTGGAGGGCTTTAAGAAACCATGTAACAGGTATTGAAAATACTGCGGTAGGTGTTGGTGCATTGGAAAGTGATAGTAGCGGTAACAGAAACACTTCTGTGGGTAGATATTCTACCTTCTTATTAAAAAAAGGGAACGATAATACGGCGTTAGGCTATAATGCAAGTGCAGCAGCCGATAGTACAAATAGTGTAACTGCAATTGGTATGAATGCCCTTAGTCTTAATAAAAAAGATTTTAACACAGCAGTTGGCAGAGCCGCAGGGGCAAATAATAATAATACTGCAAATGGCCCAACAGAGGGTATTGAGAACTCTTATTTAGGCTACCATGCAGGCGTTGGTAACTGGTTTGGCAGTAAAAATACAGCAGTAGGCCATAAAGCCATAGCCAATAATTTTGGTGGCATTTATGGTAGCTCAAGAAATACCGCTGTGGGTGATAGTGCAATGGCATTTACCTATGGTGGTTCAAACACTGCCGTGGGTGTAAATGCAATGGGTATAAACCAGGGCGGCTTTCAAAATGTGGCCATGGGCGATAGCAGTATGGGCGGTGCTTTAAATACAATTGGTAATGTTGCCATTGGGTACAAAACATTAAGCAAGCAACAAGGGCAGGGATGGAACACGGCAGTAGGTTTTTATAGCCAGCGGGATTCATCAAAAAATACTTATTACAATACATCAATCGGAGCATATAGCATGGAATATAACCGCGTAGGCGTTTATAACACCGGTTTGGGTTTAAGTGCTTTGCGCAACAGCGATAGTGCATCTTACAATACAGCTGTAGGTGCCGATGCGATGTACAATCATAGAAGAAATGGAAGTAATGTTGCAGTTGGGGCTTTTGCCTTAAGAGGAGACTCTGCAGGGTATAGTAACACTGCTGTGGGTAGCGAAGCAATGGATATCAGTAAAGTAGGTGGTGATAACACTGCAATAGGGTTTAGATCTTTAAGAGAAAACGCTGCCGGCTTTGCCAACACGGCTGTAGGTGTAGGCTCGTTAGAAAAAGATAGCTCCGGAAACTATAATACCGGTGTGGGCAGAAGCGCTTTATTCTCTAACAGAAGAGGAAATTATAATACGGCTATTGGCTTTCAGGCCGGTTCCATTGCAGATACAGCTTATGAAGTTACCCAAATTGGTACCCAAGCCGGTTATTACAATAAAGTACCTTATACAACGGCCGTTGGTACCAATGCATTGTTTGGAAATAATTTTACCACACTTGGCAACCCAACCGAAGGAACAGAAAATACGGGTGTGGGTTGGTCGGCCATGTTATCAAATGTATATGGAAGACAAAATACTGCAATGGGTTTCAGGGCACTTGCTTCAATTGGTTTTAGTCCCACCTCCAGTCCCTTAAGCCGCAATACGGCTATAGGCGATAGTGCATTAAATGCTAACAGGGGTAACGATAATACTTCGGTAGGTTATCTTGCATTAAGTAAAAACATAGGCGGCAGCGATCATGTTGCAGTAGGCAGCAGGGCTTTGGCAAACGCAACCGCCAATTATCCAAACACCGCCGTTGGCTACTCAAGCCAGGATAGCGCAACCTTTGGCTTTGCCAATACTGCAATGGGTAGCTTTTCTTTAATGGCAAACAAAGTAGGCTACAATAATACGGCTATCGGAAATGCAGCTATGATGGAAGCATTTAATCCGGCTGCAATTAATTACATGTTTGATAATACAGCGGTGGGCAACGATGCCTTACGCCTGGCCCGGTACTCTGGCCAAACTGCTGTTGGCTCCGGTGCATTAAGAAATGATACGGCTGGTATTTATAATACAGCCGTTGGTTACTTTGCCATGTACGAAAATAAAACCGGTACTGTAAATACGGCCATTGGTACCAGCGCTCTTCGTCTTGATACCAGTGGCTCAGGTAATACTGCCGTGGGAGTTAACGCATTGTATAGTCACAAAACCGGCAATAACAATATTGCTATGGGTTACAATGCCTTGTCTAATAGCCGGAATGGGAATCACAACATCGCAATAGGAACAAATGCCATGCTTAATCATAAAACCAATGATGTAAATACTGCGGTTGGTTATGAATCTATGGGGCTTGACACATCTGGCAGTGTTAATACTGCCCTTGGCTGGCGCTCACTGTATACGGTAAAGAATGGTTTTGAGAACGTAGCATTGGGTGTTGGTGCCATAGAATTCAGTGATTCATCTTATCAAAATACCGCCGTAGGCCGATATGCTATGTTTTCTATTGGAGGTACAGAAAATACAGCGGTCGGTTATAGAGCAATGGGCGCTGGGGCCGGTGGCCCTACCACCAACCTATATACAAGGGGCGTTACATCGGTGGGAGCAAATTCGGGTTTTAAAAACACAGGCGCCGAAAATACTTTCGTTGGATATAATTCAGGCTACGGGGCCGGGGTAGATTCTTTAAAGGGTATTGAAAATACGGGTTTGGGCAGTAGCACACTAACGTTTACTACCACGGGCCGCAGCAATACTGCCGTTGGTATGTCATCTTTATACAGCAATAGTACCGGCAGCGGAAATATTGGTGTAGGTACAAGAAGCCTGTTTTATAACAGCACGGCCAGTTACAATGTAGCTGTTGGGGATAGTGCTTTAATTGATAATACAAGTGGCTCATCAAATACTGGTATTGGATCCTTTACAAATGTATCTGCAGGTAACCTTACCAATGCTACAGCTATTGGAGCCAGGGCTTTTGTTGCACAAAATAATAGTATGGTGTTGGGCAGTATAAACGGTGTAAACGGAGCAACAGCCGATACAAGAGTTGCCATTGGAACTTCAGTTCCACAAAAACAATTGCATGTTTTTGCTGGATGCCCCAGGGTGCTTCTTTAATGCAGCTACGAAATATTAATGGAAGATGATGCTAACTCTTATCTAGAAATGTCAACTCCTGCTGCCAATGAAAATGGAATACTTTCCAGCATACCAACTACCGGTATCAGAAGCGGTATAATTTTTGGCGCCAATAACTCTTTGCAACTTAGGTCTGGTGGTAACACCAACAGGCTTTATCTTGACAATGCCGGTTATGCAGGTATTAACCGGACCCCAGCTACTGGAATAAGTGCTGGTACATTTCAGGTACAAAGTATTGTGGTGCAACGGACGACATCTTGGTTTAAACAATGGTGCAGGAAACCATTGGAATTACTGGGTATCTTCCACTGCTTTAGGTGCCCAATCTGGTAGGAACAAATGACCTTAGCATGTGGTATAATGGGGCATTAAGAGGAGCTTATAACAATGCAAATGGGGCTTATACCATTGCCAGTGATAAAAGACTGAAGAAAGACATAATTGGTTTCGATTACGGACTATCTGCTATACAACAGCTTTTTCCATATAAGTATCACTATTTGGATAATGTTTCAAATTCTCCTTTAAGTGTAGGTTTTATGGCGCAGGACGTAGAAAAAATTTATCCCGAAGCGGTCCATAAAGTTTTAAATAAAGAGGGAAAAGAAGTTTATACCTTTAGATTATCAGGCATTTGGTGTTTTAGCAATCAAAGGTATACAGGAACAGCAACTGATTATCGAAAAGCAACAGAAACAAATTGATGATTTATTGAAAAGGGTTCAAAAACTGGAACAGAAATAAGTATGTTAAAAAAATCACCCGAAATGGGGATATGAATTAATTAAAAAGACATTACTTTTATACAATCTATAATAAACATTTATGAGAAAAATCTTTTTGGTTATTGCAGTTTTTATGGCAGCCAAAACAAATGCCCAGCAAATTGTAAGAGCCAGCGGTAATGTACAGATCGTTACTACTGCGGGAACCAAGACAGTCATTGATGGCGGCGGTATTACCTTTTTAGGTACCAGTAAATGGACCGGTACTGCTGATTCAATTTACCTGGTTAAGACTACTGCCACCCCTACCGAAGGCTGGCTGGATTCTACTGCCGCAGGTGCCATGGATGTAACCAGTACCGGTGATGTTTTTTTTAAAGGAACCAACAGGCAAAGCTTTTATGGCCTTACCCGTTTTCACAATCTGACCATACGCAATGCGGCAGGCGATACTCTACTATCATCATGCGAAGTAAGAAATAACTTAAGGCTGGATACAGGTTTTGTTTATACAGAAACCGGTTATGGCAACGACAGTTTACTGGTAAGTAACCCGGCTGTCAATGCTATTTCATCTACCAGCAGTTTTGGCGAAAGCTGGGTGAACGGCAGGTTAAGCCGCACCGGTAATGTGGTGGGCACACCGGCTGCAAATTTTTATTTATTCCCCATAGGCAAAACAGACAGCTTGTATGCGCCGATTAAACTATCAAAAGTAAATGGTACCACGGCCACCTGGACGGCGGAGTATACATACGCCGCTCCATTTAACCGAACCAATATATTCAATCCACCGTTAGACCATATCAGCGAAGTAGAATATTGGGAGGTTACCAGTAACAACCAATTCAGTAGTGATGATGACGCAAAGATCAGCTTATCATGGAGAGGAAGAAGTTATGTAAGTGCCAATGCTGCCACAAGGGATAGTTTGGTTGTGGCTCAATATATTAACCGGCCTCCTTTTATATGGGATGTGCCCGGTCTTCATGCACCTGGCAATACGCTTGGTGCTGACAGCCTTTTTGGTTATGTAAATTCCAACTCGCCCACCAACAATTATGAATTTACTGAGCGCAGGTTTACGCTGGGAACTTTCAGCGAATTTAATGCACTGCCGGTGAAACTGCTTTATTTTACTGCCATTGCCGATGGCAACAAAGTACGCCTGAACTGGGAAGCTGCAAACGAGCAGGAAGTGTTTAAATATGAAATTGAAAAATCGCTTAGTGCAACAAACTTCAGTTTTTTAACTTCGGTAAATTCAAGGCAAATGTCTCAATCGGCGTATGTTGATTTTGATAACAACCCTGCAATAGGCTGGAACTATTACCGTTTAAAAATTATTGATAAATCGGGCAGATTCACCTACTCGCCTGTAAGGCCGGTTAAGTTTACCAAAGGGCAGGAACAGGTAAAAATTTTCCCGGTGCCGGCAACCGATATTTTAAATGTGTTGCTGCCATCTTCTTATGTTAACACCGCTACTTTGTTGCTGTATGGTATTGATGGAAAGTTTATTGCTACACTTAAACCTTCGGTTAACAATGTAAAAATGAATGTTAAGCCACTTACCGGCGGTACTTATGTACTTAGAATAATAAAAGCAAACGGAGAATCTGAAACCTATCCGTTTATTAAGCAATAAATAAACTATTTAAAATAAAAATTATGAAAATTATAAAAACTTTTTGTCTGGTTACACTCAGTTTGTGTAGTACAATTTTACTGCATGCCCAGGAAGAAGTAACCGGTAAAATTGTAAAGCCGGTTGAATTAAAAACACCGGCCCCTATGAACAATAAGCCCTTGCTGGCACCGGATTTTGTGCCGCAACCTTCTATTGCTTTTACAAAAGAAGCAACCGAAGTTACCCCTTCCAAAACCCCATCGCCTTTTAACAAAGATGAAAATATAAAAACAGCAGAAGCAGCAAAAACAATACTAACTGCCGAAGAGGCAAAAATACTGGCAGGTAAATCCGAAAGGCCAAAGCCACTTGAAATAACCCCTGTTGTAAATGAAGAAACAAAACCCAAAATTAAAGTAGCCCCTGTTGTTTTAAAAGAGCAGTAAAATAAAATAATTAGTTTTTCTACCTTACAACCACCTGTTTACACATTAAGCAGGTGGTTTTTTAGCAATTTAAATTCAAGAATTTATTAACTCTTACTTTCGGTTTGTGGTATTTTTTTACCTGATTTTATTTTAGTTTTACAGCCAATAAGTTTGATCAAAAATGTTAATAAATAATTATTTATCAAACGGCTAGCCGCTTAACTAAATTTAATTAACTTAGATTTCCATTATTCCCCTTCAGTAAACCCAATACCTGCAAAAGCTTTTCAATTTCCTGATAAAAGCAATTTTTATTTTTTAATTTTTATCAATCATCGTATGACCAGATTTTTACGTCTTGCCCTTGCTATCTGCATGGCAACAATGCTACATTTTAATGCGGCATCGCAATCATTAAGTATTAACACTACCGGTGCTGCTGCCGACCCCAGTGCCATACTGGATGTAACCAGTGCTACCAAAGGTGTGTTGATCCCACGCATGGATAAAACAGCAAAAAACTTAATTGGAACACCGGCTAATGGTTTGCTGGTTTACCAAACGGGCCCCGACAGTATTGGATTTCATTATTACGATTTGCCAAATACACAATGGGTTTATATTAATGCAAGTGGATTTGCAACAGATACCATTGCCTGGAAAACTACCGGCAATAACGGGTTGGCAGATACCAGTAGTTTCTTTGGCAATATTGATAATGTGCCAATTAATTTCAGACAAAACAATGCTAAGGCCGGCCGCATAGATAATATAAACGGTAATGTTTTTTTTGGAAATAATGCCGGTAATGATACGGCAGTGAGTTATGTGAATATTGGTAACAATGCCGGTTCGGGCATCAACAACAATTTTCCGGGTGTTAATATTGGTAGTAATGCCGGCAGATTGGCTAATGCAGCCAATGCCAATAGTGTAAACATTGGCGTACGTGCCGGCGAATCACTGTCAGGCAATACCAGTACTCAAAATGTGTACATAGGTGCTGCTGCCGGTCAATTTAATAAGGCAGGAGGAGGAAATGTAGGCATTGGCCAGCAGGCTCTTCGTAATGATACCACCGGCACCATCAATACTGCTGTTGGATATTTAAGTATGGTGAATGGAGGAAATGGAAGTGCTAATTCGGCCCTGGGAGGATATTCACTACAAAACCACGTAACCGGTAGTTACAATACAGCCATTGGTTACGAAGCCATGCAACTAGACAGTGCCGGTGGCCTAAACGTGGCAGTTGGCTGGCGGTCTTTAAGAAACAATAAAATTGGTGTTGAAAATACTGCCATAGGCGTTGGAGCTTTGGAAGCCGATTCATCCGGTAGCTGGAATACTGCAGTGGGCCGCTATGCTGGTTTTTTAAATAAACGGGGCGATTTAAATGTTGCTATTGGTATGCAGGCAGCTGTTAGTAATGATACTGCAGATGTTACAACGTTTGTTGGATACCTTTCGGGCTATTACAACAGAAACAATTACAATACAGGACTAGGTGCCTATGCACTTACTTATAACAATTTTACCACCGGCAGTAATACCACCGGTGCCGAAAATACAGGCCTGGGTTATGGCGCAGGTTACCGTATTAATTTAGGTTCTCAAAATACAGCCATCGGCTTTCAATCTATGAATGGCGGCGGGCCTTTTATTAGTGGTAACCGAAATGTAGCTGTTGGCGATAGTACACTATTTAGCTTCTCAACAGGTAACGATAATGTGGCCATGGGTTACAAAGCATTGTCAAATGCACAAACCGGTTCGCAGAGCGTAGCAATTGGTTCAAGAGCATTACGTGATTTCAGCGGCACTTATCCCAATACTGCCATCGGTTACTCCAGTATGGATAGCGTTACTACTAATGGTGCAAATACTGCAGTTGGTAGTTACACGTTAACCATGAATAAATCCGGTAGGAACAATGCCGTTCTGGGCAATGCAGCCATGTACGAAAGTACATTGGGTAGCAACAATACTGCAGTAGGTAACGATGCAGGACGGTTGATAAGAGCCAATCAAAATACCGCCATTGGTTCTGCTGCTTTAAGAAATGATTCAACCGGTACCAATAATGTGGCCGTGGGTTACAGGGCTTCGTATGAAAATGATACAGCTTCTGCTGTAACTGCCATTGGAACTGATGCACTGTATTACAATACCCTTGACAGTAATGTGGCTATCGGTTACAGGGCCGGACTTTTTGCAAACTCCAATGCGTCAGCGCCTTCAAGAGAACTGACCTTTGTGGGTACTTTCGCAGGATTGGGAAGTTTTGCCAGCAGTAAAAACACAGCCGTGGGTTTTAGAGCCCTGGCACAAACCAATGCAATCGGCATATCTACAGATTATACAAACGGTGGCAGAAATACGGTTATCGGCGATAGTGCAATGGCTGGTGGCATGGGCGCCTTTAATGTGGCGGTAGGTACCCAGGTAATGAGCACAAGTGGTTTAAATACGTTACGAAATGTGGCCATCGGCGATAGCGCCATGGGTAACTCCATTAGCCCGGTTGAAAATACTGCCGTTGGGTATAAATCACTCTCAAGAGTGACTAATTTGGGCAATACTGCTACGGGCGCATTTAGTGCCCGAAATGTAACAAGCGGTTTTTGGAACACAGTCAATGGTGCCGTTGCTCTTGAAAATGCAACCTCTGCAGCACAAAATACCGCCATTGGCGTTTCCTCATTCAGGAGCAATATTTCATCTAACGACAACGTGGGTGTGGGTATGAACACGGGTTATCATGTTACAAGCGCCAACAATACTTACCTGGGTGCATTCGCCGGTGAGGGCATTGCAGGTCGTAGTACAGGGGCGTCAAATACCGGGGCCGGTTATTTTGCTTTAAACGAGATACGATCCGGCACTTTCAATACCGCAGTTGGCCGTCAGGCACTTGCAGCCGATAGTACCGGAAGTTATAATGTGGCTGTTGGTGGTAATGCGCTTATTACTAACGTGGCCAGCGATTTTAATACCGCAGTGGGATATAATTCTTTATTACTGCATAAGCGTGCAGGCTCTACCTATAACACAGGCCTGGGTTCTTTTGCGCTGGAACAGGACAGCAGCGGTTTTCAAAATACGGGCGTTGGAACATCAGCATTTTAGAAATAATAAAACAGGTTTTTAATACCGGTGTTGGTATTAATGCCGGTTATTACCAAAAAGAATCGTACAATACATTTGTGGGTGGTTACGCTGGTTTTGGCGAAAGGACTTCCGCCGCCTATCTTACGGCAGATACGGGAAATTATAATTCTGGATTGGGGGTTTATTCGCTTTACAAGATTGCAAACGGAAGTAATAATGTTGCCATGGGATACAGTGCCATGTACAGCGATTCCAGTGGTAACCTGAATACAGCCGTGGGTAATGGGGCCCTGTATTCAAACACCGGGGCGCATATGAATAATGCTTTTGGCTGGAATGCTTTGTATAGTTATGATGGAACAGGTAATGGTTTCAACAGCGCCTTTGGTGATCTGGCTGCCGAAAACCTGCAAACCGGGCTTAGCAATGTGGCAATAGGAAGTTGGGCCATGCGGTCCCACACATCAGGAAGCAGTAATACCATCGTTGGTAATTCAGCAATGGCATTAACCGGAACCGCAGGTTCATCCAATACGGCTGTTGGTAGTAACGCGTTGCTTATAAACAATGCTGATGGCAATACAGCGGTTGGCCGCAATGCAGGTAGCACCAATACAACAGGAACCAACAATACATTGATTGGATTTAATTCCAATGTTGCCGCAGGTAATTTTACCAATGCCACTGCTATAGGCTATAATGCAACTGTTGCACAAAGTAATTCGCTGGTGCTTGGGCAGGCAGGCACCAGTGTGGGTATTGGAACTAATGCACCCGGAGCAACACTTGATGTAAACGGAACTGCAATAATTGGTACCAATGGCACCCCATTAACTGGCATTATAAGATCAACAGAAGTAGATAATTTACCAATTATTGCAGCAGGAGCTACTTCAGTAAGAACATATGCAGTTGCCAATACAGTTCTTGGTGCTTCAGTTTATGTTTCACCGGCTAATGGTTTGTTACCCGGCCTTGTAATTGCATATGCAAGGGTTTCTGTTGCTGGCTCGGTAGAGGTAGGGTTTACCAATACAACAGCCGGGAATATTGATCAGGCCAGTCAGAATTATTACGTCACTGTAATTCAATAAAAAATATTAGAAAATCATTTATAAAATAAAGATCATGAAAATTGTAAAATCACTTTTGTTGCTTGCTGTTAGCATTTGCACAACAACAATAATTTGTGCCCAGGAAGTAAAAACAGAAATTGCAAAACCAATTGAAGTAAAAATACCGGCAGCCAACAATAAACCTTCTCCCCAACCTGAGTTAAAACCACAGCCGCAGGTTGCAGCAACCCCTGCCAATGCACCCGCTGCTGCAGAAACTCCATCACCTTTAACCCGTAAGGAAGATGCAAAACCGGTAGAAAAAGAGAAACTGGAAGTTAAGACATTTAATAAAAACGATATTGCCACGCCGGGTGGAGAAGAGGGCCGCAAAATAATGGAAGGTAAAAGCACCCAACCTGCGCCGGAAATAAACAGCCAGTCAACCATTGATCCAAGGCCGGCACCGCAGGTTAAAACACCCAGGCCGGTAAACGGCAAACAACAGCAATAAGAATTATTGTTTCATTTTAAAAATAAAAATAATTTTATCATTTAGCTTTCCGTTTGAGGCATTTTTTATATTTATTTAAACCATTACCTTTGTCTTCAGGGAAACAGGAACTACTTTTAAAATCACTTGTATTGTAACAATTCAAGGTATTATTATAAACTACCTTAACAGCTCCTGATATGTCCCCGGTTTTAAACTGAAACATTATCTTCCAATTCTTCTGTAAGGCTATTAATTAATTAATTTTTTATCTACTTATTATGATTAAACTTGTACGTTTAGTGATTGCCGTATGTTTGGCATCCACTTTACATTTTACAGCAGCTTCTCAATCCTTAAGCGTCAACACAACCGGAGCCACGGCAGCCCCCAGTTCCATACTGGATGTAAGCAGTACAGCCAAAGGGGTGCTGGTACCCCGCATGGATAAAACTCAAAAGAATGCCATTGCATCGCCCGACAATGGATTGCTGGTTTACCAAACCGGACCCGACAGTATTGGCTTTCATTATTATGATTTGCCCAATACACAATGGGTGTTCATTAATGCAAGTGGCTTTGCAACTGATACCACAGCCTGGAAAACTACCGGCAACAGTAACATTACATCCCAGCATTTTTTGGGAACTCTCAATGATTCAGCATTAAGGTTCAGAATAAAAAATATACCTTCTGGTATACTCGACAGCCTCAATACGGCTTTTGGGTTCAGGGCCTTATCCAATAATACGGCAACAGGCAAACTCAATACTGCGTATGGCTATAATAGTTCTTTAAACAATACAACAGGTGTAAATAATGTGTCGATAGGCCATCGTTCCCTTGCCATTAATGATACTGCTAAGAACAATGTAGCGATAGGATACCTGGCAGGCTATTACAACAATAAAGATAATAATGTAGCGATAGGATCACAGGCAGGCACTTACTGGGGCTTAACAGGATATATTGGTGGTAAAGAAAATACTGCAGTGGGCACAGAGGCAGCTCACGGAGCATTCACCATGCCTAAAACCACAGCAATAGGTTACCGTGCTATGTACAGCAGATCCGGTGGCACCATTTATACCAATGATATAGGCAGAAACACAGCCATTGGAGACAGTGCATTGGCTTTTGCAGGATATGGATATAGTAACGTTGCAGTTGGTAATGAGGCTTTAAGCAGGGTTCATGATGGCTATCAAAATGTGGCTATTGGCGATAGCTCATTAGGTGGCGCCTTAAGTACTGTTGGCAACGTAGCAATAGGTTACAAAACCCTTAGCAAGCAACAGGCGCAGGGATGGAACACAGCCGTTGGTTATTACAGCCAGCGTGATTCATCAAAAAGTACTTATTACAATACTTCCATTGGTGCTTACAGCATGGAATTTAACCGAACAGGTGTTTACAATACCGGTTTGGGTTTAAGTTCACTGCGGTTAACAGACAGTGCTTCTTACAACACGGCTGTTGGTGCAGATGCCATGTATTATCATAAAAAGAACGGATCAAATTTAGCAGCGGGTGCTTTTGCCATGCGGGGCGACAGTGCCGGTTACTGGAATACTGCTGTGGGTAGTGAGGCTATGGACAGATTTGGTTCGGATGGAACTGCAAGAGGCACTGGTTTCAGCAATGTAGCCGTGGGTTTCAGGGCTTTGCGGGGAGCCAGGGAGGCTTTCGAAAATACAGCAGTTGGTGTGGGTGCACTGGAGTCTGATTCTTCAGGTAACTACAATACTGCCGTTGGCCGCTATTCATCCTTTTTGAACAAACGTGGAGATTTTAATGTAAGCCTGGGATTCAGGGCTTCCAATAATGCAGATACCGCATCGTCTACAACAGCTATAGGCTCTTATGCCGGTGCTAAAAACAAGCAGGACAATAATGTTACAATAGGTTACGCTGCAGGCTATGAGGCAGGTGCTGTTGGAGGCTATGATCCTAAAGAAATTACCTTCGTTGGTTATGAGGCAGGCCGCGGAGTCTGGGCAAGTCATAAAAATACTGCATTAGGTTTCAGGGCATTATCCAATACGGATGCAGGGTTTGGTTTTTATGATTATGTTACTGGCAGAAATACAGCTATTGGAGACAGTGCCATGGCATTCAGCATTGGCGGTTCTAATGTTGTTGTTGGTGCAGAAGCCTTGGCGAACACAGGTCTTGCGGGTACCTGGAATAATGTTGCCATTGGCGACAGTGCCATGGGTGCCGCCCTATCGAACAGCGGGGCCCTGGCTGATAATGTTGCCATTGGTTTCAGATCATTAACCCAGGTAAAAAACCAGGGAAATATCGCAATAGGCGCTTATTCCGGAAGAAAACTGGCCAACACGATCTGGAACACCGCCATTGGTTATCATGCACTGGAAACAGATACAACCGGCAGTGAAAATACGGTGGTTGGTACCTCTGCCTTCAGGAATAATGCCAACGGGGTAAGGAATGTATCGCTGGGTATCAATACGGGTTACTGGGCTACCGGTAACGACAATACTTATATCGGCAGTTATGCAGGCCAGGGTATTAGCGGCAGAAGTACAGGCAGCTCCAATGTGGCTGTGGGCGATTATGCTTTGTTCAATGCCAGGAGTGCGGCGCAGAATGTGGCTATTGGAGAAAGTGCCCTGGGCAGTGACAGTACTGGTAATCTGAATGTGGCCATTGGCGCAGGTGCAATGGATCAACGTTTAAGAGGAAATGAAAATGTAGGAATTGGTTTTTGGGCCGGCAGGGCCGATACTGCTTCTGTTAACAGTGTTTATATAGGCAGCCAGGCCGGTTACAATAATAACCGCAGCAGTACGGTGGCCATTGGTTACCAGGCTTTGTATAATAATTCTGCAGGTGCCACTGTGGCGCAGGCACTTAATAATGTTGCCATAGGTACCTCTGCTTTATCAGCAAATACGCTTGGTTCAAGCAATACGGCGGTAGGTAATTCGGCTTTAATTGGTAATATATCAGGAAGCCAAAATACCAGCATGGGTTATTTGAGCAATGTTTCTGCCAGTAACCTGGTCAATGCAACAGCCATCGGTGCCAATGCATTTGTTGCACAAAGTAACACTATGGTGCTTGGAAGTATAAATGGCGTTAACAGTGCCACTGCAGATACTAAAGTTGGTATTGGCACTACGACACCTGATTCTACATTTTCAGTAGCCGATAAATTCCTGGTAGGAAGTTCCGGTACCGTACAATATGACAATACCGTGCCGGTAATGAATTATATGTTCAAATCCGGAGGATCTAATACAGATCGTATGGTTATATCTCATAGCCCCGCATTTGCTAATTATGGTTTACAATACCAGGATGCGTCTGACAAGTTTAACTTCCTTGGAAATGGTATAAACAGAATGGCCATTGAACTGGTTACCGGTGACGTGGGTATTAATTTTGCAAACCCCATTCACCTCCTGCAACTTGGTACAGATGATGCTGCAAAGCCCGGCACTGCAACCTGGACGATCGTATCTGACAAACGCTTAAAAACAATCAATGGAAATTATACAAAGGGCTTAAGTGATATCCTTAAACTAAATACGATCCAATATACTTATACCGCCAGTAATAAATTTAACCTGCCTTCAGATAAACAATTTGTTGGATTTACGGCGCAGGAGGTACAGAAGGTTTTCCCCGAAGCGGTTACAACAGACAGGAACGGGTACCTTAATCTGAATTTACACCCCATACTGGTTGCCTATGTAAACGCTTTTAAAGAACAGGAGCAGATCATCGAAAAACAACAAAAAGACATTGATGATGTGAAAAAGAAAAATGAGCAGCTTGAAAAAGATGTACAGGCCATCAAAGCAAAACTGGGTATCAATAATTAACCAATCGTAAAAACAAGTAAAATGAAAAATATGAAATCAATTCTTATACTTACTGTTTGCCTGGTTGCATCTGCCCTGGTAAAAGCTCAGCAGGTTAATGAAATAAAAACAGAGATAGCTCCCAAAAGCGAAATAAAACCGCCGCTGCCTGCTGATGTGAATAAGATACAGGCTCCGCAAACCAATCAACCGGAAACTGCCGCAGGAATAAAATCCGGAAAACCGGTACTATTGCAGGAACCTGTAAATAACCCAAACAGCAGCCTTACACCTGAACAGCTAAAAACAGCTAACGGCACAGCTCAAAAACCTGTAATGGCAGTTCCTCCAGGCACCGAACAAAAATCTGCAAAGCCCAGGCCTGTAATAATAACGCCTCCTGTTGCGCAATGATCTTTTGCATAAAGCAATTTAATTTGCAAAACTAAAATCGGCTACCTGATTATAAAGCTCCCTGCTTTCGGGGAGCTTTTTTTTGTTAACCAATTCATTTAATTTCGTTTTAAAACAACCATCATGATACAACGTATTCAATCCCTCTGGTTATTACTGGCTGCAGCCTGTGCTTTTGCAGGCTTTAAATTTCCGTATTACACCGGCAACAAATTAAACGATACAGCACTTTATGAATTGAATGCAACATCAACCCTGTTGCTGATGGTTACAACCATTGCTGTAGGTGTACTGGCCCTCATAAATATTTTTCTTTATAAAAAAAGATCACTGCAACTGAAGCTGTGTGTGCTGGGTATTTTACTGGAAGCTGTGTTGATTTTTTTATACTACCGTGAAATACAAAATTTTATCCCCGATAAGAGCACCTACTCCTTAACTGCCATTTTACACAGTGTAATTGTGCTGGCATTTGTATTGGCAGCAAGGGGTATTAATAAAGATTCTAAACTTTTAAAAGAAAGCGACAGGTTACGCTGATAAAACATCCTTATGCATGCAATTTATAAAAACCTGGTTTGTACCCACCTGCTGATCTTCGCTTGTAGTTTTTTTGCAATGGCGCAGGACAGCACCAAAAATAAATTTGTTGTAAAGGCAAAATACCGGATTACAAGCGAAACGATTGTTACCGATTCTGCGGGGCAAATATTGCCTTACGCTATCTGGAGTGCCTTAAAAAATACGGGGGAGTATTATATTAAGCCTATCGAGCCAGATAACGAAAAAACAGCTTTTATTTTATATAAACTTTCAGAAAAGGAAAAACAAAGGAACCTGGCTAATATAGAAAAAATGCCAAAGCCGGCAGCAAGTAAATTTTTTAAAACCGGCGAACCGTTCTCTAAAATAAAAACTACCGATTTATATGGCAACAAGATCAATACAAAAAACCTTAAAGGGAAAATTATAGTGGTAAATTATTGGTTCACCACCTGTATGCCCTGCATTACCGAAATACCCGAGCTTAATAAAATTACTGATAAATATAAAAATGACAGCAGCGTGGTTTTTATTTCAATAGCACTGGATGATGCGAATACAATAAAACAATTTTTAAAACTTCATCCTTTCAATTATGCCATTATAGACGATGGCAGATTTTTGGCAAGCGATAACAACATCACCAGTTATCCAACCAATGTGGTGGTAGACCAAAACGGCAAGGTATATTTCCATGCATCGGGCCTGTCTCCCAATACACCCAAATGGATCAACAGATCAATTGAGGAATTAAAAACTGCTGCTTTAACCAAAACAGATGATTAGAAGCTTACTGGCTGCGTAAGTTGTCAGGCCACTACAAATACGCTTGTGTTATAAGAATCTTTGCAATTCAAGGAGTCTGAATATTAAAGACGCTGCATAGTGGCCAGACAACTATAAAAACTTCCCCGTATAACTTTCTTTACATGTTGCCAGGTCGGCCGGCTTACCCGTAAACACCAGGTTTCCTCCGGCATCTCCTGCCTCGGGGCCCAGGTCAATTACCCAGTCGGCACTTTTTATAACATCGGTATTGTGCTCAATCACCAGGATGGTATGTCCCTGTTCAATCAGTGCATTAAAAGATGCCAGTAATTTTTTTATGTCATGAAAATGAAGTCCGGTTGTAGGTTCATCAAAAATAAATAAGATACTGCCCTGTGTTCTGCCCTTTCCCAAAAACGAGGCTAGCTTTACCCTTTGCGCCTCTCCACCTGATAAAGTATCAGATGATTGGCCGAGTTTTACATAACCCAATCCTACGTCACTGAGTGGTTGTATTTTCTTTGCAACATCCACCCCATTCTTATCTGCACCATATGAAGCATTAAAAAATTCAATCGCTTCATCAACACTCATCTCCAGCACATCATGAATACTTTTGTCTTTGTATTTTACTTCCAGCACTTCTTCTTTAAAACGTTTGCCACCACATACATCGCAGGTAAGATGCACATCTGCCAAAAACTGCATTTCAATGGTTTGTTCACCTTCGCCTTTACAGGCATCGCATCTTCCTCCATCTACATTAAAAGAAAAATGTTTGGGTTGAAAGCCACGCATTTTACTGAGCGGTTGTTTGCTGTACAAATCCCTTATCTCATCATACGCTTTTATGTATGTAACAGGATTGCTCCTGGAAGATTTGCCGATAGGATTCTGGTCCACCATTTCTACCTGCGCAATAAAATCAACATCGCCGCTGATAGATTTATGTAACCCTGCTTTATCAACTCCCTCGCCTTTTAGTTTCTGCAAAGCCGGATATAAGATTTGTTTTACCAGGGTTGTTTTACCGCTGCCACTTACACCGGTTACCACGCAAAAAACCTGCAACGGAAATTCAATAGAAATGTTCTTTAAATTATTTTGCCTGGCTCCTTCCACTTTTACCGAGCGGTTCCATTTACGCACCTGTTTGGGTGGTTCTATTTTTAATTGTCCCGATAAATATTTACCGGTAAGGCTTTCGGGGTTACTAATTATTTCTTCATAATTTCCTTCGGCCACCACTTCTCCACCCAAATGACTTGCCAGCGGGCCCATGTCAATAATATGATCAGCTTCCCGCATCATCATTTCGTCATGCTCTACCACCACCACCGTATTCCCAAGGTCACGCAATTCTTTTAAAACGGTTATCAATCTTTCGGTATCACGGCTGTGCAAACCAATGGAAGGTTCATCTAAAATGTACAAAGAGTTTGTTAAGTTACTGCCCAGGCTTCGGGTTAGTTGAATGCGCTGGCTTTCGCCACCACTCAGTGAGTTTGCCAGCCGGTTTAAAGTAAGATACCCCAAACCTACATCCAGCAATGTTTTTATGCGGTGATGAATTTCAATTAAAATTCTTTTGGCAACCTGCTGATCGTATTCGCTCAGTTTTAATTTATCGAACCATACATAAAGATCTTTAACCGGCAACTCACATAACTGGCCAATATGTTTGCCGCCAACTTTTACATACAATGCTTCGGGCCGCAGGCGGTAACCTTTGCAGGCTGTACAAAGTGTACGCCCCCGATACCGGCTTAATAAAACCCGGTACTGAACCTTGTATAAATTCTGTTCTACTTCTCTGAAAAAAGCGTTGATGCCATCTACATGTGCATTGCCTTCCCACAGATCGGCTAATTGCTTTTCGGTTAAATCAATAATTGGTTTATGAATGGGGAAATCAAATTTCTTTGCTGCTTTTACAAATGCTTCTTTCCATAAGCCCAGCTTCTCTCCCTTCCAGGGCGCTACGGCGCCTTCAAACACACTTAAACTTTTGTCTGGAATGATCAGGTCGGGATCAATACCCAGTATCTGTGAAAACCCTTCGCAAACCGGGCAGGCACCAAAAGGATTATTGAAAGAAAACAAATTGGGTACCGGTTCTTCAAATACAATTCCATCTGCTTCAAACTTATTGGAAAAATGCAGGGGTTTTGCTTTATTTATTTCCAGCAACATTTCTCCCTCGCCTTCGTAAAAAGCCGTGTTCACAGAATCAGCAATGCGGTGCAATTCATCTTCATCAAAGCTTTTGGCAACCAAACGATCGATTAGAAGAAAGACTCCCCGGCCTCCGCCAGCTGGCGGAGAAGTTTTGGAGTCAGCTGTTTTAAAGAGTTTTTTTTGATCGGCTTCTTTCATTTCTAAAAGGTCTTCAATTCTTACCAGTTCCTGGTTAATGTACAACCTGCTAAAACCTTTCTGCAATAAAATGTTCAATTCTTCCGGTATACTTCGTTTTGCGTGTTGCTTAAAAGTAACCAGCAATACAACTTTGTCTCCTTCCGTTAACTTTTCAATGGCTTTCACCACATCTGCCACATCATCTTTACTAACTTCTTTGCCGCTTACCGGCGATATGGTCTTACCGGCCCGGGCAAAAAGCAGGCGCAGGTAGTCATAAATTTCTGTCATGCTGCCAACAGTACTGCGTGGCGTACGGGTAATAACTTTCTGTTCTATAGCAATGGCGGGGCATAAACCTTTTATATAATCCACATCGGGTTTGTTCATGCGCTGCATAAACTGGCGGGCATAGGCACTCAGACTTTCTGCGTAACGGCGTTGCCCTTCGGCAAAAAGGGTGTCGATGGTTAATGAGGATTTTCCGGAGCCGGAAACGCCGGTTACTACGATCAGTTTATCACGTGGAATTACAACAGATACATTTTTTAAATTATGTACCCTGGCTCCCTTAATATATATATCCTTTTGTGGTGTTGAAGTTGCTTCTTTGATTTTTACTTTTGTTTTTGCTATGGCCATGTGTAAAATTACTACATTAATTCTGCTGCACTGAATATGTGAAAATTTTCTTAAAGCTCTTTTTTACAATAAATTGTATAACAACTAAGTGTTAGTTTTATTTTATAGTTCAGTACCGGCCTTCTATCTGCATACGTAGTTTTACTAAGTAAAAAAACCTAAAAGATCGGGCGTAAGTACTCATACTAATTCATAAACATCCTTTTATTTTTACAGTCCAATATCCGAAAAAATGAAAAGCCGTTAAAGCCTATCTAAAAGACTTCTACGTATTTTTCACAACTTTTTGGAACTGTTAAAGAATATCCTAACAATCTAAAACTGTAGAAGTTTATGAAAATCCTGAACAACTTAACTGACCAGCAGCTTATCCATTTATATATGGAAGGCGATGCTAATGCGCTTGCAACGATTGTAACACGTTACAAGGACAAAATTTACACCTCTATTTACCTATTGGTAAAGGACAAGTACCTGACAGAAGATATCTTCCAGGACGTATTCATCCGTATCATCGACACCTTAAAAGGTGGCCGTTATACCGACGAAGGCAAGTTTTTACCATGGGCCATGCGTATTGCACACAATATGTGTGTAGACCATTTCAGAAAAGTTAAGCGTACGCCTACTATCAAAACAAGCGACGATCGTGACATTTTTGAAGTGTTGAATTTCTCTGAGCCCGGTGCCGATCATAAAATGATGAATGGCCAAAGCCAGGATAGAGTAAGGAAGATGGTTGATCTGTTACCAGAAGACCAGCGTGAGGTGATCATATTACGCCATTATGCGGATTTAAGCTTTAAGGAAATTGCCGACCTTACCAGTTGCAGCATTAATACAGCCCTGGGCCGTATGCGCTACGGGTTAATTAACCTGCGCAAAATGATGACAGAAAAACAAATTGCATTATAAAGTTCTGTAACTCCCAAACACAAATTAAATGTAACAGGCCTCCGGTAATTCCGGAGGTTTTTTATTACAGGGCTGGTTAAACCGGTTATTAATAAGTGGAAAAAACACCGGAAACAATGTATACCTGGATATCCATTGAAACAAGCAACAATAATTCCGGCAGCATGGTTAGGATTTGAACCGCCGAAATAACGGCACAGTTTTTGAAACTGTTAAAAATATCCCAATTAATCAATTCCATGAAAAACCTTAACAATCTCACTGACCAGCAGCTTATACATTTATATCTGGAAGGAGATGCCAATGCCATTGCAACGATTGTAATGCGTTACAAGGACAAAATCTACACCTCTATTTATTTATTGGTAAAAGACAGGTACCTGGCAGAAGATATGTTCCAGGAAGTATTTATCCGTATAATCAAGACGCTAAGAGGTGGTCGTTATACCGATGAAGGTAAGTTTGTATCATGGGCTATGCGTATTGCCCACAACATGTGTGTAGACCATTTCAGAAAAGTTAAGCGTATAGTAACAATTAAAACCAGCGACAACCGTGATATATTTGAGATGTTAAATCTATCTGAGCCTGGTATCGACCATAAAATAATGAGTAGCCAAAGCCGGGATAAATTAGGGAAAATGCTTGACCTGCTACCTGGAGACCAACGTGAGGTAATTATCTTACGCCATTATGCCGATTTAAGCTTTAAAGAAATTGCCAACCTTACAAACTGCAGCATTAATACTGCCCTGGGCCGTATGCGTTATGGTTTAAAAATTCTGCGCAAAATGATGACCGAAAAACAAATTGCATTATAAACTCATTACACACTTCTCTACAGGAGAAGGAAAATCCAGTATCCCACGATTCAAACTAAAAACCTTCATTTATGTGGAGGTTTTTTTCATCATCTTTGGCAAAGTTCTTTCAGCAGGTTATTATTTTTTTGATTTATTAAATGCATCCAGGCCGCAGAGCAGCCAATCTTTGTATTCTTTTATACCGGGGGTATAACCAACCGGGTTATTCATTAGAATTTCATCGCCATTTAAAATGGCATAGAGCGGCTGGGCATTATTTTTAAAATTTTCGGTTTCGAAGGTTGCCCATTTATCGCCCACGGTCAAAATCTCTTTCTTAATACCTTCTTTGGTAGTATACGTAAATTGTTTTGCTGCGGGCAATTTTTGCTTATCATCCACGTATAAAGAAACCAGTATAAATTTTTCAGTCATCAGCGCTTTTACTTCCGGATCTGTCCACACGTTTTCTTCCATACGCCTGCAGTTTACACAGGCGTAGCCCGTAAAATCAATCAGTATAGGTTTATTTTCGGCTTTTGATCTTTGTACTGCCAGTTCATAATCTTTTACAGGCTCAAAGTTTTTACAGTTAACAGGATTTTGATAAACACTGTAACAAAGCGGTGGCGGAAACCCACTGATCAAACTCAGGTTAGCATACTTTGTATTGGTTAAACCAGGTATTAAATAAATGGTAAACACACAAAAAGTGGCTGCTAAAAGGAACCTCACTTTACTAAGTTTTTTTATAGGGCTGTCGTGCCGGAATTTTATTTTGCCCAGCAGGTAAAGTGTTAACCCAACGCCACATAATATCCAGATACCGATAAATACTTCCCGCTTTAAAAGGCCCCAGTGTTTTACCAGGTCGGCGTTTGAGAGAAACTTGATGGCTAAAGCAACTTCTATAAAACCTAAAACTACTTTTACCGAATTAAGCCAACCGCCGGATTTTGGTAAAGAGTTTAACCAGTTTGGAAATAAGGCAAATAATGCAAATGGCAAGGCAAGCGCCAAACCAAAGCCGCCCATACCAACCGTTAACTGAACCGCACCACCGGTTAAAGACCCAACCAGCAAAGAGCCTAAAATAGGCCCTGTGCATGAAAAAGAAACAATGGCCAATGTAAGCGCCATAAAAAATATTCCAATAAGGTTACCGGTACCTGCTTTTGCATCCGCCCTGTTTGAAATACTGCCTGGTAAACTGATTTCATAAAGACCGAAGAATGACAAGGCAAACACAATGAATACAGCAAAGAATATAACATTCAGCCAGGGATTTGTAGAGACTGAATTTAATATTTCGGGGCTGGCACTATCTAAAAAATAAAAAGGAACACTTAACAAAACATAAATAAGAAAGATAAAAAAACCATACAGAGAAGCATTGAATATGCCCTGCCTTTTAGATATTGCTTTTTTTGTAAAAAAGGATACAGTTAAAGGAATCATGGGGAAAACGCATGGGGTAATTAAAGCTACCAGCCCACCCAGGAAACCGAGCAGAAAAATAGTAAACAACCCTCCTGAAGCGGATTCTTCTGCACTGATGCCGGTACCGCCACAAGCATTCACTGCCTTAGTTAAATCAATAGATGGAATTAAAATCCTGTTAGAGGATGATACATCTACCCCTCCTTCCATTTCAATTTCGATCTTATTCTCTTCGGGAATAAAGGCAGCATTGTTGGCAGTATTAAAAAGTAATGTTGCTTTTAATTTTGCCGGGATAGTTCCGCTTAAATTTATTTTTTGCAAAACCACCAGGTTATTAACAATAACCTCCGACTGTGTTTCAAAAATTTTATCTGTGATGGTTTTGGTATCGCCGGTTATTTGCTGATCGCCCGATATTTGTATCGCCGAATCTGAAAAAGAAATTTTTAATCCCTCCAGGCCCGCAGCTGCGTTTGATTTTGCATATACATGCCAGCCTGCTTTTATGGTTCCGGTAAGTTTAATTTCATATTGCCCTGCTGCTATCTTTTTGCCGGTTGCCTGCCATTTAACTGCAGCAGAATCCTGGGCTATAACAGAAGACTGAAACAATACAAAAAACGCAATTAATAATGAACCTATCTTTTTAAAATGCATCATATTCTATTTAATAAGAAAGCTGTTTTATTTTCCACCAATACTAATTGCAAACGGAACATCTTTTGGTGGCAAACAACTCTTATCATTACAAACTACATAATTTACCGTTCCTTTTACCACAGTGGTTATTGCCGATCTTACTTTTATCTTCTGAACAAAATCAACTGTATTGACATAGTATTTTAATTCAGCCTTAAAATTTTTGTCATAATATTTTTCGGGCTTGCCTAATTCTTTAACATTACCATCAAAACTTATTAAAGGATTTTTTATGAAAGTAAATGTGGTGGTTGGTTCCAATTCTCTGCCGCTACCCTGGCCATATAAATGCCAGTTGGTATTAATGGATGCAGTTATATGCAACTCATAAGTTTTATCAGCTGTTTTTTTTGCAGTGTAGTTCCAAATAACGGGATTATTAATTTGTGCATCTGCCCAAAAAGCAAACAGCAGCAGAAGCATCCCAACAACTGTCTTTTTAAGGTAACTTTTAATCATCTGCAAATTTACGGAGTTATTGAGGTTTAATACCTGTTAAACAACCAGACATCATTAAAGTTGTAATTAAATCCAACCGCTTAATTTAAAAAAAATCCCGACATATTATATCGGGAATATTATTCAGCGGTTCTATTTTCCACCAACATTAATGGTAAAGGGAACATCTCTTGGAGGCAGGCATTGCCTGTCGTTACATACCATGAAGTTTACAGTACCTTTAACCACGGTGGCAATGGATGATTTAACTTTCACTTTTTGAACAAAATCAACCTTGCCGGCATAATATTTCAATACCGAGTTAAAATTCTTATCAAAAGATTTTTCCATCTTTCCAATCTCTTTTACTTTTCCATCAAAACTTATCAGGGGATTGGGCGTAAATTTAATTGTGGTAGGTTCGGGCCCCTCTCCTGCATCCTGTGCATATAAATGCCAATTACCATTTATGGTTGCAGTTATATGTAATTCGTAGGTTTTATCTGCAATTTTTTTTGCACTGTACGACCATATTACCGGGTTATTTATCTGTGCATGCACAAACCCTGCAAAAAACAACAGTAAGCCTGCTAAAACTATCTTCTTCATGTATAATTTATTCATATGCAAACTTACGAAATTGTAGCGTTAAGGTTCGTTGAGTTAACGACCGTTTAACCCTTAAAATTGTTAATTTATCCCAAACAGGTGATTGAATACATGCTTGCCATCAACATTACCGAGTGCGTTGCTTACAGCTCTTTCAGGATGCGGCATCATACCAAAAACATTTCTTTCTTTATTACAGATACCGGCAATATTATGGATAGCCCCGTTTGGATTGGCGGCAGCATTGATATTGCCTTTCTCATCGCAATACCTGTAAATTACCTGGCGGTGCATTTCCATCGTTTCCAGCGTGGCATCATTGGCAAAAAATCTTCCTTCGCCATGTGCAACCGGAATCTTCAATGCTTCGCAACTGTCAGCAGCTGCTTCTTTAATAAAAACATTGTTGCAAACAAATTGCTGCTGGCTGTTGCGCAGCAATACACCGGGTAATAATCCGCTTTCGCAAAGGATCTGAAATCCATTACAAACACCCAGCACTTTCCCTCCCTTGTTTGCAAATTCAATAACGCTTTGCATCATGGGACTAAAACGGGCAATGGCTCCGCAGCGCAGGTAATCGCCGTAACTAAAACCCCCGGGCAGCACAATACAATCATCGGTGCTGAACATGGCCAGGTCTTTATCTTTGTGCCAAAGCTGAATTACTTCCTGCTGCAGATCATTTTGCAGGGCTTCAATCATATCCCTGTCGCAATTACTGCCGGGAAAAACTACTACGCCAAATTTCATGTATAAAAGTTGATGTTGGGTTGATGAATATTGCAATGCCGTACAAGTGTGTGATCCTTCAGCTGCGCTCAGAATAAACTCCCGATGCCGCCATGAAAAACAAATGCCGGTAACAAAAAACGCTGCGCAAATGTACAATTAGGATTTCAATTATCGGACGAAGTAACTGATAACAATTACAAAAGCCACCATAAGCCAGTGCAAAACAGCAGGGAACCATTTTTTAGCCGGGTATAAAAATGCGGCAGCTATAAAGGCTGATAGCGGCACTGCACAAAGAATCCAGTATTCAAAACTATGTGTTGCATTTACAAAAGGTACAAAAACAGCCACCAGCAGGTACAGGAAGGTGAGGTTCCAGGCTTTACGGGCCTGAATGAGCTGCCTTCTGAAATTTTGCTGAATATAAAAAATACCGGTCATGGCACTGATTAAAACAATAATGATGGCTGCATAGGCCCACTTAGATTGACTGAATAGCGGATAGTTAACCGCAAAGCCCGGAAATTTGTACCCCTGCCATTTATCGGTTAAAAAAACAATAGCCAGTAAAAAATAATAAGGTGTAATAATACCCAACAGGGCAATGAGCCACTCTGCCAGTTTAAAGGGCCTGGTAATAGCCAGGCCAAAAATAATTAAGGCAGCGAATGCAATGGACGGAAAGTAAAAAAAGGTAGCTATGCCAATGGCAATACCAATATTGAATAAGGTTGTTTTTGGTTTTTGATTACTGTATAGCCCGCTCATTTTTGACCATACCCAAATCAGCAAACTGTTTATAATGAGGGGCGATGACAGCGTATTCCACTCCAAAAAAAGTGATGTAATGAGCAGGTAACTCATGCCTGTTAAATAGTGCGGGCGCTGCATGATGCGCTGGTCGTTTACCAGTTTATTAAAATATACAGCCTGCGAAAACAGTAAAATAAATGTTATAACCGGAAAGATCAATGGTAAAAAACCGGCTACAGGTTGCAAAGATTTTAATATTACCCTGTATAAGAATCCATCTATCTGTTGTGCCTGCGGAACCTTTGGATGCAGGAACATGGGAAGCTTGAGTAAGAGCCCATACAATAACAGCAAAAAATTGTTGTAGGAGTTATTGGCTTTAAAAGTTCCGGTCACCTGTAAATTGCTTGAGGTTGAATAGTTAATTACTGTGGCAAAATTGCACAATTATTATTACTTGAAGAAAACTGTTTGTATTTGCAGCCGTTTGTAATGCACATTAAAAATCAACTTTGGCAAAACAAATATTATTGCGGTAAGCACAGGGGATTATGATTTGCCGGGCACCCACCTGTTTGCTCAGGCTTGGCATAAACTCATATCCTTTTTGCGGGCTTTTTAATGTGGGGTATCTTGTAATGGTTCCATCGGCAGCAATACCCTGGTCAGAAATGATCTGGTACTTTCTGTCGTTGTTAAATAAAAAGTGAATTTCATTACCCGAAGTAAGTGTGGAGAATGACATAAAATTTTCTTCTTCATCATCAAACTGGCTTTTATGCAGCACATTACTCCATTGTACCTGGCCGGTTTTACTTACACTTAATACAAGTATATTTTCGTAATAATAACGTGTACTTTGGTTATTAAAACTGTTTAAAGGCCGGTAATAGCCGGTGTAAGGATTATAATAATAATTACCTGAGTTCAGTGAGTATGGATTGTACAGATAATCGTAGCGGTTAAAATTATTATTGTTGCCCCGGGTATCTGTTGAATGATCTTCTGCTGCCAGTATAAAACCACCATCAGCTTTTACAACAACCTGGCGTATGAAGAAGTTATCCAACGCAAAGCGCAGCAAACCTCCTGATTTAGCCTCGTACCGCAGCGAATCAGTTATTTCCGTAAACTGGGATGCATATTGTTTATCAGCCGTCTTATCCCAAACATAAGTAAACAAACCTTCTATACTTCCCCTGTTTTTTTTGTAATAAAATGTATTGATGAGATAACGGTTATTACGGTTGTCAATTTTTAATTTAACCTCATCAATATATTTTTCGTTCAGGTCAATATCCCGGCTTGAAAATGTTTCCTGCTGTGGTGATTTAATAAAGAGGCTTAAAGCATTGTAATTATCCCGGTTGCCTGATTGTTTGGCATAGGTAAAAACAAAACTGCCGTCGTTGCCCACTAAAAAATTATCATAACCTTCCTTTCGTTCGTTATAGTCAACCAGCATCCTGTTCTTGCTGATGAGTTTCATATCAGCATCATATAGCAGGCTTTGCATATTGAATTTCTGATAACGGGTCTGTATCTTAAAAATCACGATCTTCTTTCTGTCTTCGCTGTAAATCGTGGAATATATTTTATTGTCGGACATAACCGGAATACGTGTAGTATCAATCTCAACCGGTTCAGTCATTTTTTGTGCATTGGCATCCATTTTAACTGCCATGCAGTGCAATATGTTTCCTTTTTGAAATTGATAGACCATAATAAAATAATCAGGATAAGAAACAAAATCAATATTGAAAGTCCGGTCAGGAACAAAATCCAGTTTTACTGTTTCCAGCGTATTCATCTCCTTATCAAAAATGCTGATCTTATGATTGGAACGGATATTTTTATATACCAGTATATTGCTGTTCATCTTGCCGATTATCTCAAAATTCATATCACGGGTATCTTCCCGGTCGAAATCAGAAATTGCTACTGTCTGGGCAAAAACTGAAAAAGGTAAATGAAATAACAGTATAAAAAGGAATTTATATATACGTTTCATGCAGGCAAATCTTTATTATTAAAATTACGATTTAATAGTTAATGACTGTACATTACATTGAACAAGATGAACGGAATTTTGTTTTTACATAAGATAATTTAACTTTTCGTATGAAGCAAACTGTATTAATAACCGGCGGAACCGGATTGGTTGGAAAGGCGCTTACAAAGGCATTGGTTAAAAAAGGATATAAAGTAATTATCCTTACCCGAAATGTTGCGGGTAAAGACCGGCATGAGCAGGTACAATTTGCAGTATGGAGTGTACAAAAACAACAAATTGATATTACTGCACTACAGCAGGCAGATTACATTATACACCTGGCGGGTGCCGGCGTTGTGGAAAAAAAATGGACAGCCGCCTATAAAAAAGAAATACAGGATAGCCGCACAGAAAGCAGCAGCTTAATTTATGAAGCTTTAAAAAATAATGAGAATAAAGTTAAAGCCATCATCAGTGCCAGTGCCATTGGCTGGTATGGTGCAGATACCGAACCGGTTAAACCTTTTACTGAAGATGCAACAGCTGATGATAGTTTTTTAGGGCAAACCTGTAAACGCTGGGAAGCAGGTATTGAGCCGGTTATAACCCTGGGCAAGCGATTGGTAAAATTCAGGATTGGCATTGTGCTCAGCAATGATGGTGGCGCATTGGCTGAATTTAAAAAACCGTTACGCTTTGGAGCGGCAGCCATATTAGGTAATGGAAAACAAATGGTAAGCTGGGTGCATATGGATGACCTCTGCAACCTGTTTATTGCAGGTATTGAAAATGAAAATCTATCCGGAAGCTATAATGCCACAGCACCAAATCCTGTGAGCAATAAAACACTTACACTAACATTGGCAAAAGCTATGAAAACGAAATTTTACATTCCTGTGCATGTGCCTGCATTTGTTTTAAAAATAATGATGGGACAAAGAAGTATAGAGGTTTTAAAAAGCACCACGGTAAGCTGCAAAAAAATACAGGATGCAGGTTTTGAATTTACATTTAAAACCATTGAAGCTGCATTGGATAACCTTGCCTCAACTACAAATCAGCATTAATAAACTTGCGGCGGCTCCAGATATAAAAGAGAATAAGATAAGCCATTGCCAATGCAAATACCAGCCAGGTATAATCCGTAGGCATGATGGCTTTACTCATGCTTTTGATCGGGTTATCAGGAAATTCCAGTAAACCATCTGCCGCATTCATGGGAAGGTAATCGCCTATATTGCCAAGGTCTGTGCCATTCTCTCTTTTTAATTTCATGCTTAACACATTCAGCAATTGCGAAACAATATTTTCGGAACCCAGGTATATAAAAAATATACCGATGGCAAATCCGGTTCGCTTTACCAATACAGAAAATAAAATAGCAATTAAATTATAGGATAAAGCTTTCAGGAAAAAATAGCCAACAAAAATAAATCCATTTAAAGAAAATGCAGTACCAGATCCAAAGCCAAATATAAGTGCCGAAATGATAACCAGCAGCGTAGCTGCCATGGCAAAAATTAAGGCCATCATAATTTTTACACTAATGAACTGTTGCCTGCTTAAACCATCAATAATATTTTGCCGGTGTGTTTTGAAGGTATATTCATTCGTAAAAAGCATCAGCAACAACAGCGCCGGTAAAAGCAAAATAAACCCGGTTGCATAGCTGGTAGATTGCCAGGTATTGGCAAAATCGTAAGGCGAAAAAGATACCAGACCGGCACCGGGCACATTATTAACGATGTTTTTGTTTACAGTAAAAACGATATAGTTAAGAGCAAACACCCCAACAATAAAAAACAGCGTCATTACTATAAAAGCTGTGTAATTTTTTATTTTAAGCCACTCTATTTTTAACAGATTGATCATTGTACAGAAAAATTATTATTAAGAATTTTATTTGTCGCTTTGCCTGCCGGTAATTTCCAGGAACCTGGTCTCCAGGGATTTTCGTTTTACAGTTAATTTATTCAGCACGATTCCTTTTTCAAAACAAAAACGATTAACGGATTCACCGGTAGTTTTTTCGGAACATACCAAATGTAATTCACCTTCAACTGCTGTTACAGATTCAACCCCATCCAGTTGTTGCACAATATTTTTTAATGCCTGGTTGTCTGCTGAACTGATATCGATCAAAACATTCACCGCGGCATTTTCAGCACTGGTATCCATCAATGCGGCAACTGAACTCACCGTTTTTAAAACGCCTTTTTGAATAATGGCAACGTGGGTACAAACTTTCTCCACTTCATCCAGGATATGGCTGGCCATAATGATCGTCTTGCCACCTTTATATAACTGCCTGATCAGTTCCCTGATCTCTGCAATCCCTGCCGGATCAAGCCCGTTGGTTGGTTCATCAAAAACCAGAATTTCCGGATCACCCAGTAAAGCTGCTGCAATGGCCAGCCTTTGTTTCATGCCCAATGAATAGGTACTGAATTTAGAATCTTTTCTTTCGTAAAGATTTACCAATCTTAATACCTTTTCAATATCGCCTTCGCCCCTGCCTTTAATTTTGGCTGCTATCGCCAGGTTTTTTTCTGCACTCAGGTAATGATAGAAATTAGGTGTCTCCAGCAGCGTGCCGATCTTCTTTCTTAAATCATTTGGCGCCAGGCCATCGCCGGCCCAGGTAAAAGAGCCCCCGGATGCTTTGATAACATCCATAATAATACCAAGCAGGGTTGTTTTACCACTTCCGTTGGGGCCTAAAATACCAAACACCGTTTTGGGTGGTACTTCAAAGCTCACCTTATCGAGCGCCCTTATTTTTCCGTAATTTTTTGTAAGATTATTAATGCTGAGTATTGCCATAGATCAAGATATAAATGGCAATGAAGATAATTGAATTTTGTTAATCCTGTTAAGGCAAATGTTTTTCGTGCCATACAGATGAAAATGCACCTATGATGGCTATACCATTTTCATCAAACTCAAGATCTTCCAGGTGCAGGTCTTCAATATCTTTTTGTAAAACCCTGCGGGTGAACGGGTTTAAAGTACCGCCTTTTTCGCCGGCAGCAACTTCGGGATAATATTGAAAATGCGGATCAACCAACGTACCACGTGGATACATGATACCGGGCGTTCCTTCACCTCTTATATCCAGGTTATGCGGATGAACCAATCCAAGGGTGTGGCCAAATTCATGCGCTGCAGTGGTGGAATTATCAAGTATGTTTTGCAGTTTAAAATACCCGGTATTGGAGTTGATCTCATCAACGAAAGATATATCGCCCTGGGCAAATTCTTCTACACGAAAATAATTGTTGCGGGGATTGGTATTTTCAAAAACTTCTGTTGGAGTAAGCATACCGTCGAACCTGCCATCAATTTTAAACCGCACCTGGTATATTTTTTTTGAAAACCAACCATCACGAATAGCCACTTTTCCTTCAGCATCGTTCCAGAATTTTTCAATATCAGTTGCAATCTGAAATGCCAGGGATTCATTGGCTGCATCGCCGTAAAGAATTATTACGGCATGAATAATAAGCAGGTTATTTTGCGGCTGTAGTTCCACTTCTCCCATTCGGTGATGTATTTTACAATAACGAATGTATCAGTTTATTCTTATTCTGAAACACATAAAACCAAATAGTGCATCTTTTAAAATCTTCGTTAACAATTTTGGTGTCAGTCTGTACTGAGCTTGACGAAGTGTTGTCGAAGACGGGTTAACTTAAAACAGCCCCGGTTTCGATAAGTCCAACCTGACCGCTTTTCAACATGCTGCGCAGCCTAAAACTAACCAGCCAGAGAAACACCAATCAATTTACCAATACCAAATGTAATGGCTGCAGCTGCCAGTCCAAATATCACCTGCCTTAAGCCAGAGAACCAGATGCTTTTACCGGTGAATAATGTTATGGCAGAACCAATTAAAAATAAACCCAACGCACTTCCTGCTACACTGATTACAATGGCTGTTGTACCGCTGGTAAAAAAGAAAGGAATAACCGGTATCACTGCGCCAACAGCAAATAGTATAAATGAATAAACAGCTGCTTCCATGGCCGAGCCTTTTAATTCGTCGGCATTAATCCCCAATTCTTCTTTTACCAAAATTTCATAAGCGTGACCTTTGTCAAGCATAATTTCTGCTGCCATTTTATGTGCCTGCTCTTCCGGTATACCCTTTGCCATATAAATTAAAGCCAGTTCTTTTTGTTCTCCTTCGGGGTTTGTCTCCAGTTCATCCATCTCCAGCTGCATCTGATTTTCAGAAAGTTCCTGCGAACTTTTTACAGATATCCATTCGCCCAATGCCATAGATAATGCACCCGCGAGTAAACCGGCAACACCGGCCAGCAACACACCGCTTTGGCCTGAAGTTGCACCGGCTATACCCATTACTAAACTAAAATTGGAAACCAAGCCGTCATTGCCACCCAACACGGCAGCTCTTAAAGCATTGCCACCAACCGAACGGTGCCTGCTTTCGAATTTGGCAACATTACCACCCGTAACTTTTGATTCATTTTCGAGCAGCGAACGCAATATGGTTACATGGTTTGCTTCTGTACCCGTGATGGGCAATTTATTTTTATTTTTTGCAGCAATTACTGCAGTTGAAATGCTTTTTTCGGTGTCCATTAAAACACCCAGTATATAATCGTACCCAAATATTTTCCCTATCCTGTTTAATGCCCTGGCCCTGAAGGATGGCGGTGGAAGCTCTGTCAATCCCTGCCGATGTAAAAAAGCGGTAGCATGCCCCTTTTCTATTTCACTCATTTGCCTGAACACATTCGCCACTGTTGCATCATCTTCAACTTCTGCCAGTTTGTTATACAAATAACAGGCATCAACTTCTGTTTGCAGGTTTTTATTTTTACTGTTTTTCAAAATGTGCAGTTTTTATATTCTTAAAAAAAATTATCATTCCTCTTTTAAAAAAGGAATGATAATCTGTTTACGGTTTTTCTATTTTTATTTATCTAAACAAGATCAATCATCGTCTTTTTCATTTTTTTCCCCGCCTCCGTCATTTTGCACATTTCCATTGGTTATTTCTGTATGCCTGATTTGTCCGCCCAGGTATCCGGTTCTTGCTACCAATCCAAAACTTACCAGTGAAATGAACAAAGCTATCAAAGCCGTGGTTTTTCTGATGGCTGTATTTTTATAGGTAATAAAAATAACAAACAAAGAGAATGCCCCTAATATGACCAGGCTAACCAAAGCAAATGATGCCGACTCTTCATGCAACCCGATCATTTGCTCGGATACACCCTGTATACCCTCCACTGCTTCCTCCGCACCTTCTCCCGTAAGATAAGCTATCCCTGCTCCAATGCCCGAAATTATAAACAGTATATAAGCTGCTGTTGTTGTTTGATGGCTCCTGGTCCACAACCCATAGGCCAAAACAAGGGCTCCTAACAAAGAACCAAAAACCGGAAGGTGTGTGATCAATAAATGCAGATGTACCTGGCTCATAATCTTAAATTTTTAAAGTGAAGTAATTTTAATGAATTTCTCTCCGCCTGTCATAGAAATGCCGCAGCGTGCAGGAGCTTTTGTTTCGTAAGTATTGCCACAGGTAGGGCATACATAAAATACAACCGGTAAAGATTTTACCGTGTTATTCTGCAAAGCAGCCAAAGCATTTTCATACAGTACCCGGTGCTTTTTTTCTGTTTTGTAAGCATAGCTTAAACTCATCATGGCCAGCTGATCTCCGGCTGCATTGGCAACTGTAAGAAATTCGGGATACATGGTTGTTGCTTCATAAGTTTCTCCCTTAATGGCATCTTCCAGGTTTTGTTTGGTTGAGTTTACAGTAAACTCAGGCTTAATTACCGGGGTTGCAATACCGGATTCCTGCAGCACTGCTTTGTGGTTATTGGCATGAATATTTTCTGCGGCAGAAGCAGCTTTAAACAATAAAGCTATTTCCTGATAACCTTCCTGTGCTGCTTTTTTTGCATAAGCAGCATACTTGGCACTGGCAGTTGTTTCGCCTTTAAATGCGGCCTGCATATTTTCCACAGTTTTTGCTTTTGCATCTCCGCCTTCCTGCATACTTACCGGTTTTACCATTGAATTATTCTCTCCTTTTTCATTTTCCTTCATTTCATCTTCTTTCTTTTCATCTTTTTCTCCTGACTCATTCTTCTCTTTTTGATTTGCTGAATCAACATTTGTTTGTGCAGGCGATTTCATAGTGGCATCTCCATTACCATTGCCACAGGATACCATAAAAAGACTACCCATGGTTAATAAAACAGCCGGAATAAATAATAACTTTTTCATTTTTTTATTTTTAGTATGATTAATAATTGATTGCACAAAGATGCGGCCAGCCCCCTTTGGGCTGTCTTTGTGCCTGCTTAAGATTTGCTAAAGATCAGGAAGGAAATTGCAGGGAGAAGGTTGTATTACCCGGATAACTGTCAACAGTAATTTTTAACTGCATCAGATCGGCCAGCTTTTTTACAATAGCAAGCCCCAGTCCACTGCCTGCAATGTGGGAGCTTCTTGAATCATCCGTGCGATAAAAACGATCAAACAGAAAAGGGAGTTGTTCTTTTGAAATTTCAGGCCCTTTATTAGTAATAGAGAGCAGGTGCCCTTTATCATGCCACACAATCGTTATTTGGCTATTGCTGTCTCCATATTTTAATGCATTACTTACAAGGTTATCAACTACCATTGATAAAAAAAGATTGTCTGTAAAAACTGTAGTGCCTTCAGGTATAGCAATTTTTACCTGGATATCCTTTTCAACAATTTGCTTATCGTATTTTGTGATCGTTTCTTCTGCCAGTTTTTCAATGTTAATCATTTCCTTTTTTATTGACCCACCTTCAAGCCTGGCAAGCTGCAATAACTGATCTATTAATTGATTAAGTCTGTCTGTTTGGGTAATCACTTCCTGTATTCTCTCTTCATACTGTTCCGGCTCCCTCCTTTTGCGCAGTAACACTTCCAGCGTACCACGAATGGCAGCCAGTGGTGTTCTTATTTCATGCGAAGCATCGGCAGTAAATTGTTTTTGCTGTTGAACACTGGTCTCAATCCTGTTCAGTAATTCGTTGATGGTTTTCGCCAGCTGGTATAATTCATCTTCATTTTCCGGCAGGGGAAGCCTTGTATTGATATTGGAATCATCAATTACCGATGCTGCCCGTATCAGGCGCTGCACGGGTGCAATAGCTTTGGATGCAGTCATGTAAACAACCAGGTACAACACCAGTAGCAGAATAGGAAATGAAATACAGAGACTGATGAGCAGGTTGTTTAAAACGTAATAAGATTCCTGCTGCGAAATACCTACTGTTAATTGCCCGATCAGTTTCCCTGCATCATTCCTGATGGGAAACTGGCCCAACCGCAACCGTTGCTTATCAACCAGGCTGTTAAAAAAATTTTCGGTTTCGTTAGCCGGGTCAAATAAAAAATGATTGGATTGCAGGTTGGCAGATTTAAATATCATCCGCTCTTTGTTATCTACGATCTGTATAAAAGTAGGATTCACTTCTACCTTATTATGCTCAGCTTCTTCCCACTCCGGCATTTTATTGATGATGATGCTGTCGCCTTTCCAGTCAAGGGTATTCAGTATCTCTTCTTTTTCCAGTAAAATATCACTATCCAGGTGACGGTACGAACTGTTATACACTACAGCATAGATCACGATAAAAACAATGGCCGTTGTAACAGCCACTGCCAAAGTATTAAAAACCGCAATCCGCTTTTTAAAATTCAGTCTCATTGCTCATCATTTACCCGGTAACCCACTCCCCGTATAGTTTGTATAAAAGATTCTTTTTCTTTTGAGTCTAATTTTTTTCGCAGTGCATTGATAAAAACATCAATCACCGAAGTATCTTTTTCAAAGTGTATATCCCATATTTTTTCAATGATACGGGTACGGCGGCAAACCTTGCCTTTATTGCGCAGCAAATATTCGAGCAGTGCAAATTCTTTTTGGGTAAGTTCAACTGGTTGCCCGTTATTAGTAACCTGGTGTACTTCAGTATCCATCAATATATCGCCTGCAGTAAAAATATTCTGTTCGCCGGTCTTGTTACGCAGCAACACCCTGATACGGGCCAGCAGTTCTTCAAATGCGAAAGGTTTTTTAAGATAATCATTGGCACCGGACTCCAGCCCAAAAACGGTATCATCCACCGTATCTTTTGCTGTTAAGAAAATGATCGGCACCTGGTTATTTTCTTTTCTGATGCTTCTGCAAATCTCAATGCCGCTTAGGCCCGGCAACATCCAGTCCAGCAAAAAAATATCGTACTCATCCAGGTTATTCATAGCCATATCAAGCCCCTGACGGCCATTACCGGCAACATCCACAGCAAAGCCTTCTTCCTCCAGTCCTTCTTTTACAAAACCGGCAATGGCTGCTTCATCTTCTACCAGTAAAATTCTCATACCGGTAAGATAAAGAAAATTTTTGCTTGGTAACTCATTCATCTTTATCAATACCGGGGTTTGAAAAATCAGGTAATGCCAGTTCCACACCGGCTCCATGTTTATATACCAGTTGCCCGCCCAGGTAACCGGTTCTGGCAATGGCTGCAATGGTTACTGCAAATAAAATAATACGGGCAAATTTTACCCAGCCCTTTTTATATTTGAAAACAGCAACAGCCAGGTAAAATACGGCTGTTATGCAGGTGAGCCACAAGGCAATGGTGGCTGCCTGTTCATGTAATTCCATGGCCTTACCCAATGTACCACCTTCCATGCCTTCGCCGGCAGCATTGCCTGCAAGATAAGCAGCAATGGCACCTGCAGTACCCAGCAGTAATAAGTAAAATGCGGCCAGGTTGAAAAATGGTTTTTTATTAAAAAGGGCAATTACTGCCGACAGGAAACCAACGATGAGCAATGCAATGGGAAAGTGAACAACCATGGCATGCAGGTGTGATGCTGTTATCATAAAATAATTTACAGCAAAGATGGCAGCACCTGTATTTGAATTGGTTTAGCTGTTGCTTAAGATTGGCTTAAGAAAAACTGAAAAATAAATCTGATAAAAAGAAAGGCTAATTCCGCAAAGGCTTACCGGTTTTTAAAATCGATTGAATTCTCTCCAATGTTTTTTTCTCCCCGGTTAAACTTAAGAATGCTTCTCTTTCTAAATCGAGTAAATATTGTTCGCTTACTAAAGTTGGTTCACTCAGATCGCCGCCGCACATAACATAAGCCAGTTTTTTACCCACCGTCACATCATGATCGGTTGCATAATTACCACGCCACATGCCATTGATACCGGCATGCATGGCACCCAGCATAGAGCGGCCCAGCACTTTAATATCGGTACGTTGCACCGGCATTACATAACCATCATCATACAATTCAATCACCGCCTGTTTTGCTTCTGCAATTCTGCGGCCCTGGTTAATGCTTACGATATCCTGTCCGTGCCTGTAAATACCCAGGTCCAATGCTTCGTAAGCAGATGTAGCAACTTTTGCTGTAGCAATGGTTAAGAAACGGTTTTGTAAAGGAATGGTTTCAGGTTCTCCGGCATGTACTTCATCCGATGCCCTTAATACAAATTCTTTGGTGCCACCACCACCGGGAATTACACCAATACCCACTTCTACCAAGCCGGTATATGTTTCTGCAGCAGGAATTACCCTGTCGGCATGTAAACTCATTTCGCATCCACCACCCAATGCCAAACCATGTGGTGCCAGTACAACAGGAATACCTGAGTAACGCACCCTCATCATGGTATTTTGAAACTGGCGGATGGCCATATCAATCTCATCATAATCCTGTTCAATGGCCATCATAAATATCATGGCCACATTGGCACCGGCACTAAAGTTTGATCCTTCATTGGCAATAACCAATCCTTTGTATTTATCTTCTGCCAATGCAATGGAGCGTTGAATACCTTCCAGTACTTCGCCGCCAATGCTGCCCATCTTCGTATACCATTCCAAACCTAAAACATCGTTACCCAAATGATAGGTGCGACAGGCTGAATTTTTCCAAATGGTTTCGTTCTCAAAATTCTTCATAACAATAAAGGCTTGGGCACCCGGCATTGTTTTGTAAGATTTGCTGGCTACATCATAACACAAACGTTTTCCATTTTCTACTTTATAAAAAGAGGTGGCACCGCTTGCTAGCATTTCATCAACCCATATTGCAACCTTGTAACCGGCAGCTTTCATGGCTTCGGTTGTTTTTGCAACGCCCAATACATCCCAGCTTTCAAAAGCCCCGATCTCCCAGCCAAAGCCGGCCATCATACCGTCATCAACACGGTACAATTCATCACTGATCTCGGGAATGCGGTGTGAAATATAAGAGAAGAGATTGTAGTGAAACTGGCGATAAAAATCTCCGGCCTTATCGGTACCGGCACACAAGGCTTTTATTCTTGTTTTAAGATCTTCAATGGGTTTGGCAGCTTCTAAAGTTGCAAATTTTGGTTTTTGCCTGGCGCCATATTCCATGGTCTGCAAATTCAAAGTAAGAATTTCCTTTTCGCCTGCAGCAGATTTTATTTTCTTAAAAAAGCCCTGCCCTGTTTTATCGCCCAGCCAGTTATTTTCCACCATTTTATTTAACCAGGCTGGAATGTTGAAGATTTCTTTCGCTTCATCATCGGGGCAATTATCAGCAACACCTTTGGCAACTTTCACCAAGGTATCAATGCCCACTACATCCGCTGTACGGAAGGTTGCAGATTTAGGACGGCCAACAACAGGACCTGTAAGCGCATCAATCTCATCAATATTCAACTGCAGTTTTTCCATGGCATTCATAATGGCCATCATACCAAAAACACCAACACGGTTGGCGATGAATGCCGGCGTGTCTTTACACAGCACGGTTGTTTTACCCAAAGTAAGATCACCATAATGCATTAAAAAATCAACCACTTCCGGATCGGTATGCAGTGTAGGAATAATTTCCAGCAAGCGTAAATACCTTGGCGGATTAAAAAAGTGTGTGCCACAGAAATGTTTTTTAAAATCATCGCTCCTGCCTTCCGTCATCAGGTGAATGGGAATGCCCGAAGTGTTAGATGTAATCAAAGTGCCGGGCTTGCGGTATTTTTCAACATCAGAAAAAACCAGTTGTTTAATATCCAATCTTTCTACCACCACTTCAATCACCCAATCGCAATCGGCAATATCTTTCATGTTATCGGTAAAGTTGCCGGTGGTAATTTTCTTTACCACATCTTTATTATAAACCGGCGATGGGTTCGATTTGAGGGCCGCAGCCAGTGCATCATTTACTATTTTATTTTTTTCTGCCGGCTTTGCATCCGCAGGTAAATCCTTTGGCTGTATGTCCAGCAACAATACCTTCAACCCTACGCCTGCAAAATGACAGGCAATACGGCTACCCATTACACCACTGCCTAAAACGGCTACTTTTTTTATTATTCTTTTTGACATGACCTGAAATTAGTTAGTTAAACAACTATTTGATAAATCGAAATTAAGACATTTGTAATTAAGCTGAAAATAAAAACCAAAAGCCTTTACTGCTATGGATTTAATGCGATAAAAATTGATTTATCAGTATTTATCTTACGCTGGAAAAGAAAGTTCACCAGGCTGAAGGAGGAGTTATCTGTCCATGTTAAAACCGGGTATTGAGGAAAATAATGCTTAAGAAAACTGCTCTGAAAATAATAGCCCGACAAGGCATTGATCTTTGATTTGCTGATAGCTGATGAGATGTTATCTACCCATACATTCATTTCTTCTTTATTTATTTTATATGGATTAAAAAAAGGCACGTAGTAAGAAGTAAAAAAATTACTGTCGCTGAAGGCTGTTAAAAGATCAGCGCTGCCCGATTCTACCAGAATCCTGTTTTGCAGATAATACTTATTGCGGAGTTGAATCAGTGCGTGTAAAACTGAAGATGCATTTAAATTATCCAGGTTTTTTATGTCCAGCCAGATGCTGGCAGTTATTTTTTTTTGCTGATACAACTGTAATAAATTATCAAGATTATAACCAATATTTTTATCGGGATCGTGATGAACATAGAAAGATCTTGCCGCTGTATCAAAATAAACATCACATTCAAAACCTGCATCATCCACCTTAAGTTCATTCATCCGATCTTTGGTATTAACAGCCTTCTTCCAGTTTTTATCTTTATTTATCAGGATGCTTTTGCTTTGTGGCAGCAATGCTTCCTTTTTAACCTCCGTAAAATTCTTTGGAAATAAAACACGGGCCTGCCCCTTATGCTGCAGCACATCAACCAGCAGGTACAGCCCAATGATAAAAGCCATTAGCTTATATTTGTTTTGTGCAATCCACTTCAGCATGAACAGTAACGGTTTTATGAAATTTAGAAACTTATCCTTTTCAGGTAAGGCCGTTTGGCAAAATAACAAACCTTTTACCTGGTTCCTGTTAAGTTTATTATTGCTTCATTCGGTTTTAAAAATAATATTTTATCTGTACAACCAGCCATTATTATTTACAGGAGCAGAAACCAATATTGCAGGATCTGAAAAACTGCAACTGGTAAAATGGTCGCTGGCAGAAGATATGCTTACATTATTGAGCATCAATTCATTTTTTTTATTTACACTGACGATAGTCAGATTTGTAACAGAAAAAATTTCAGCCTGGCTCGATCTTGCCCTGGCATGGCTGGTTATACCGTTTTTTACGCTGGTAAACAGCTTTGCCCTCATCCTTAACCTGGCAGATATATTTTATTTCCGGTTTCATTTTCAGCGGGCAAATGCCGACCTGCTTTATGTACTGGATCATCCCTGGAACCGGTTGATGCAGCAGCATTTTTTAATCATAGTTATTTTTTTTGCAGCCATTGCAGGGATTATTTACCTGATGTTGCGGATGCATATAAAATTATTCAGGTCTTTTATAAGAGGAAATAATTGCAGGTTAGTAACTGGTATCCTATTCATTGTCCTGGCAACATCAGTCATTTTTAAAAATGCTTTTAGCCGGTACCTGGTTCCTACATACCCGATGATTGAATTGCAAAGCAAGCAATTACCTTTTGTTCAAAACTCTTTTCATACATTTTTGTATTCTTATTTCAGAAAAGGAGAAGCTATTCTGCAGAAAAATTATATGAGCGATGCTGAAGCTGACTCGATAATGCCCATCAGAAAAAAAATAAACATCAGCAATACTGAAGCAGGCAAAAAAAACATTGTGCTTTTCATCATGGAAAGTGTGCCATATGATTTTTTTGATTCTACAAGTGCATATAAAGTCAGCATGCCCTTCTTTGATTCGCTGCTGCAAAAAAGCACCTACTTCAACAATGCATTTTGCTATGCACACGAGAGCAACAAAGGCATAACAGCAATACTAACGGGTATTCCAACACTTTCCGATATTCCGCTTTATCATTCACCATACGTAAATATGCCCTTTACACCCCTTGGAACAGCATTAAAAAAAATGAATTACCAGTCTTTGTTTTGCATAGGCGATGAGTACGATAATTTTGGATTTGCCAAATGCATGAACTGGCTGGGTATTGATGCATACTATAGTAAGGAAGATGTACCCGGTTACAAAAATTTACCGGCTCATAGCATGGGCTTGCAGGATGCTGCCGTGCTCAATTTTTTCAAACAAAAAATAGATCAGCAGCAAAAACCCTTTTTTGCAATTCAGTATAATATCTCTACACATTACCCTTATGATATTGAGGAAAGTTTTGCAAAAAAATCTCCTGAAAATTATACTGCTGCCATGAAAGCCATGCAGTATTATGATTACAGTTTGCAACAATTTTTTAATGCAGCAAAGAATGAACCGTGGTTTTCCAATACCAAATTCATCTTTTGTTCCGATCACTGGTTATTTCCGCAGGGAAAACTGGGAGCCTATTCAGCTGTTTCAGCATTTCGCATCCCCTTAATTATTTTTGATCCGGCCGACAGTAAAAAGAAAACTGATAGCCGCCTGGCGAGCCAGTTTGACATACATGCTACTATTTTAGCTGCTACAGGTTACAGCGACAGCATCATTTCTTATGGCAATAATTTAATGGACAGTATGAGAGCTGGAAATTATGTTTTTTCAAAATCGGGCAATACAATTTACCAGGTTATGGACAGTAATTATGTGTTGGGATTTAATTCCATCAACAACAAAGCTGAATATCTGTATGATTATAAAAAAGATATTCTTTTAAATACAAATCTTGTAGAAAGTAAAAGCAATGCACATATATTAAGTGGCCTGCTGATTAGGATTAAAGCTTTTCTTCAAAAAACCACATTACACTACAACAGCAATACTGTTAAATAAAAAAGGCTCCTGTACAGAGCCTTTTTTATTTAATTATCAATAATTTTAATCTTCGAAGAATTCCATTAAACTGCTGTTAACATAGCCCCATTTACCTTCGCTTGTTTTTACCATCACATATTTTCCGCCAGCTAATGGTTTAACATCGGCAAACCTGGGCAGCAAAACAGTTTGATTTAAAAAGAAGAACCCTTTGTAAATATTACTGGCAGTTAAAACAAAACCGCCTGCATCGTCATACACGATATCTGAGTAAATGGTTTCAACCACATTCAGATATTTATTATTCTTTAAGCCGGTTTGACCGTCTTTGGTAAATATAAAATAACTACTGCCATCAACTGCCTTCACATATTGAAGCCTGGAATTTTCAACAGCTAAATAAGGAGAACCGGTACCAAATAATATCCCTTTTAAGCCTGCTTTTTCTGCTTTCAGGTAAACCATAGGTCCGATGTTCATCTTTTCAATCAGCGAATATTCAAAAGGCACAATCACATCAAATTTATTATTGAATACACCATAACTGTTATTCCTGGTTGCTATATAATAAGTCTCGTCTGCACCAGCAATAATTTTGTAATCAGCGGTTATCTTGTCAAACAGTTCACTTTTTTGAATGGTGCTGTAATTCGATACAATTGTAACTGAATCTTTCTGATTGGTTTCCGGAAGGCTGTTTTCACTTATTGCCGGGCATTTGGCCAATTGCACCCCTTTTGTATCAATACAAATTTCATAGCCATTTGCCGCCGGTGCTGCTCCGGCAAAGAGTACAGTTTTTTGCACAACAGGTGCTTTATCCTTAGGATTGGGTTTTGTATCTGATCCGTAAAAACCAACACGAAAACGTTTAGCAGAAAAAAACTTAATTGGAATAACTACTTTCCCTGCCTTGTTGATGTAACCATATTTACCGCCCTTTTTAACTACGGCAAATCCTTCGTAAAATAAATTTGCTTCTTCGTACTCAGGCGTAATAACTATACTTTTATCGGGGGCTGCATATCCCCACAAATTACCCTTACGGTATGGAATTAACGACATATCAGGCTCTTGGGCAAACACGGGTATTGCAAATGCAAGAAACAGAACGAGTATTAAATTTTTGCTGTTCATATTATCAGTTTTAATTTTCTGTAAACAAAAATAGGCCCAAAGAGTTGAATATGATGAAATGGATTTTTAATTAACCAGCGTTTAAGTAAAAAAAGTATGAATTATGTAAGTTTATTTATACTTTTTTGTAAACAGCTTTTTTTTAGTCTCAACTTACGCCGCTTCCTGTATCAATTAAAGTATCCGGATTTACAAAATGCAGTTTGCCTGATTTATCTTCTGCCATTAAGATCATACCCTGACTTTCAATACCACGCATTTTACGTGGGGCAAGGTTTGCCACCACCACCACCTGTTTGCCAATAATATCTTCGGCATTAAAATGCAGGGCTATCCCGCTTACAATGGTCCTGGTTTCAAAACCAAGATCAACAGAAAGTTGTAAAAGTTTATCTGCTTTTTCTACTTTTTCGGCAGTAAGTATTGTTCCAACTTTCAGATCAATCTTTGCGAAATCATCGAACTGGATTTCGGATTTTAAATTGGCGATTTCAGATTTAACGATCTCCGTTTCAGGTTGTTTATTTTCCATTTTAATTTTTTCGCTTTTAATTTTTAATTTCTCTACCTGTCCTTTTACTTCTTCGTCTTCAATTTTCCGGAATAATAATTCAGGTGCCCGTAAAGAATAACCTACACTTACCAACTTAGCCTTACCAGCATTTTCCCAATCAAGCATTTTATCAACAACCTTTAACAAGTAACACATTTTTTTTGCTGCAAATGGTAAGAAGGGATTGATGAACACTGCAAGATTTGCTGTTAGCTGTAAACAAATATGCAGGCAGTTATCAATTAATTTTTGATTCCCCGGATCTGTTTCCAGGGTCTTGGCAACAATCCATGGCTCTTTATCCTGCATGTATTTATTTCCTTTTCTCGCCAGGTCAATTACTTCATACAGTGCATCACGGAACTTATATCCTTCAATTAAATCTTCAATCTTTGTTTTTGTATTTTGAATTTCTTCAAACATTTTTTTATCCGCTTCATCCAAAATATCTGCATGTAGTGGTGGCACTTTACCCTTGCATAATTTATGCATGAGCACAAATGCCCGGTTTACAAAATTGCCGAAAATGGCCACCAGTTCACTGTTTACTGCATCCTGAAAACCTTTCCAGGTAAACTCACTGTCTTTCGTTTCCGGAGCGATCTGTGTAAGGTAGTAACGTAAGGCATCTACCATTTGATCTCCGCCGTTTTCTTTTTTTACAAAGTCGTTGATATAATCATCCATCTCAATGCTCCAACCCCGGCTGGTACTCATCTTATCCCCTTCCAGGTTCATGAATTCATTACTGGGTACATTATCCGGTAAAATATTTCCATGCAGCTTCAGCATTACCGGAAAAATAATAGCATGAAAAACAATATTATCCTTTCCGATAAAATGAACAAGTTTGGTATCCTTATCTTCCCAATAAGGTTTCCAGTCTTTATTATTATCCAATGCCCATTGCTTGGTAGCACTGATATAACCGATCGGTGCATCAAACCAAACATATAAAACTTTCCCTTCCCCTCCTTTAACATCAGCTGGCAGTGGAACACCCCAATCCAGGTCACGGGTTACAGCTCTTGGTTGCAAACCTAAATCCATCCAGCTTTTGCATTGGCCAAGCACATTAACTTTCCAATCATCTTTATGTTCGGTTAATATCCACTCTCTTAAAAATGCTTCATGTTTATCCAAAGGCAAAAACCAATGGGTGGTTAATTTTTTTGCGGGAGCATTACCGCTTAAAGTACTGCGGGGGTTAATCAGCTGATCGGGACTTAATGAAGTACCGCATTTTTCGCATTGATCGCCATAGGCATTTTCATTTGCACAAACCGGGCAGGTACCGATGATATAACGATCGGCCAAAAAAGTTTTTGCTTCTTCGTCATAATACTGCTCGGTTTCTTTTTGCTGCAGATCGCCTTTGTTGTTGAGGGCAGTAAAAAACTCCTGGGCCGTTTCATGGTGCAGGGGCGAAGAAGTACGGTGGTATATATCGAAAGAAATACCCAGGTCGGCCATATTGCTTTTAAGCATGGTGTGGTATTTATCTACAATTTCACGTGGCGTTGTATTTTCTTTCATGGCCTGTATGGTGATGGCAGCACCATGTTCGTCGCTGCCGCATACATACACCACATCTTCTTTTTTTGCACGCAGGTAACGTACATAAATATCGGCCGGCAAATACGCTCCCGCCAGGTGCCCGATATGCTTGGGACCGTTGGCATAAGGCAGGGCCGATGTAATTAAATATCTTTTAGGTTGTTTCATTGGGTGCAAAAATACCTAATCAGCGGTCAATACCGAAATTTGAGTAAATTCATATCATGAAACGCAAACATTTTCTTTCTTCCTTTATTCCCCTGGCAGCCACATTTGGCGCTGTTGCCAGCGGCAAAACCAGCTTTGACGGTGATTCTCCAGTAGTGAAACCTCCCTATTTAAAAGCCGGCGATACGGTTGGTATTTGCTGCCCTGCGGGATTTATTACAATAGAAGATATTCAACCGGCTTTATTGAAATTGAAGGAATGGGGCTTTACAGCCCGAATTGGTGAAACCATCAGCAAAAAAGATTTTACATTCGGTGGTACCGATGATGAACGATTAAACGACCTGCAACAGATGCTGGATGATAAAAGCATTAAAGCAATTCTGTTTGCAAGGGGTGGTTATGGCGGCGTAAGAATTATTGACCGGCTGAATTTTAAAAAATTTGACCGTGACCCGAAATGGATCATTGGCTTTAGTGATGCAACTGTTTTTCATTCGCATATCAATGAAAAATACCGGGTGGCAACCATTCATTCAAAAATGTGCAACAGTTTTCCCAACGACTGGAACAATTGCAGAACCTGTACAAAAAGAAACCATCGAATCAATAAACAAATGTTTGAAAGGTGAACGGATGAAATATCTTTTTACACCCAACGAAAAAAACAGAACCGGAATTGCCGTAGGCGAAATGGTAGGCGGTAATTTAAAAACGCTGGAATCGCTGGCAGGCAGCGCATCGGATATACACACAAAAGATAAAATTTTATTTGTAGAAGATACCGGCGAATACCTGTACAGCATTGATCGTATGTTCTGGAATTTAAAACGAAGTGGCAAACTGGACAAATTGAAGGGCCTGATTATTGGCGGTTTTAAAATTAAAGCCGATACGCCGGGCGAAGAATTTGGCAAAACCATTGAAGACATTGTACTGGAAAAAGTAGCCGAATATAAATACCCTGTTTGTTTTGATTTTCCGGTGGGGCACCAAAAAAATAATTTTGCTTTAAAGTGCGGGGCATTGCATACATTGGGCGTACATTTAAACGAATGCAGATTAACAGAAGTATGATCATAAAAACACCCCCTTATTTAAAAAAAGGCGATACCATTGGCATTACCTGCCCGGCCGGTTATATGGATGCTGCAAAAGCGCAAACATGCATTAACATGTTACAAAGCTGGGGCTTTGATGTGATGGTGGGCAAAACCCTTGGCAGTAAAAGCAAAAATTATTTTAGTGGTACTGATGAGGAGAGATCGGATGAACTGCAGGCCATGCTGGATGATGAAAATATCAATGCTATTCTTTTTGGCCGTGGTGGTTATGGTATGGGCCGCATTATCGACAAGCTGGATTTTACAAAATTTAAAAAGAACCCCAAGTGGGTGATTGGCTTTAGCGATATAACCATTTTACATGCCCACCTGTACACCAAAATAAAAGTGGCATCGCTGCATGCACCCATGGCAGCTGCTTTTAACGAAGGCGAAAATGAATTTATACAATCACTGCATAAAGCTATCATTGGTAAAAAAGCAAAGTACAGTTGCGCAGCCCATGCTTTTAACAAGCCCGGAAATGTTACTGCCGGACTGGTTGGCGGCAACCTTTGCCTGCTGGCACATATCATTGGTTCTCCATCAGACATCAACACAAAAAACAAGATACTTTTTATAGAAGATATTGGTGAACAGATTTACAACACCGATCGTTTACTGTACCAGTTAAAACGAAGCGGTAAACTTGCAAACCTGGCGGGGCTTATTGTTGGCGGCTTTACCGATACAAAAGATACCGACCGGCCTTTTGGAAAAACTGTATATGAAGCGATACAGGAAATTACTGCGGAATATAATTACCCGGTTGCTTACGGCTTTCCGGTAAGCCATGGCAAAGAAAACTATGCTTTAAAAGTTGGGGTTAACTACACACTTAAAATTACCAAAGCAAAAACACAATTATCAGAGTAGTGTTCTATTTTGAAAACCTGTCAGCCTCAGCTTGTCGAAGGCGGGTTACATAAGGTTATCAAACCGGCTTCGACAAGCTCAGCCTGACACACTAATCTTATCGGAGATTTAATAAACTGTCGAGTTTCGTTTTAAATAAATCAAAATCATTCAGGTTATGATGTGTTCCTTTTTCAATCGTTATAAATTCATCACCAGGCTTTAATACCTTTTTCAATCTGGCTGCATTGCGGTAAGGTATCACACCATCATCGGTTCCATGAAAAATGGTAATGGGATAGTTTACTTCAGCCAGGTATTCATTTGCAGGTATTTTATAAGTGCTCATTTTGCTGTTTGGGTAAATGGGCGCATAGCAGCTAAAGAGCGACGGTATGCTGTAATACGGTGTTTCCAGTATCACCCTTTTATTATTTGATTGAGATGCTACGTAAGCCGCAATACCGGTACCCAATGATTTGCCGTAAATAATGATGCTGTCTTTACCATATTTTGCAGCGGCCATTTTTTGTATCTGCAGCGCCTGCTCATACATTTTTTTCTCTGTACGTTCGCCGGTTGTTTTTCCAAAGCCGGGATAATCTCCCATCCACACTTCGTAACCATGTTTGGTAAAGTTGTTGGCAAATTTTGCATAGCGTTCTATGTTTTCCCTGTTGCCATGAAAATAAACCACTACGCCCCTTCTTACAGAATCTGCCGGAAAAAATCTGATCATGTTTACGGTATCTGTTTCATTCATGGTGATATTCACTTCTTCAAAAGGAACTTTGAAGTGATATACATATGCATTGGATAATTTTTCGGGATGAAATAAAAATTTCTCCTGCAGGTAATATAAAGCAATGCCGATGGTGCTGTAAATGATGATGATAATTTTAAGCCAGCGGAATATTTTTTTAGGGTTCATAAAAGCGAAGTTATGTGTTTTGGGTTTGGGGTTTTGTGTTGGGTACCATCAGGATTTAGCAGATCATTTCTGTGCTTCCGTGCCTCTGTGGCAAAATTTTTTGTTGCGTAGCAACAACAATATCATCAAGGCGATAAAATATCCCTTACAAAATTATGATACCCGGGAAATGATGGCAGGTTATTATGCCCGCCGCCGGGAATACGGATAAGTGTTATTTTACGGGGATTGAGCGCCTGCAGTTTTTCGCTGTTGCTGATGGGCAGCAGCCAGTCTTTGGTACCATGCAGAATATAGGTATGGCAATTTACTTTGGTTATCCATTTATCGGTACGCATGTGAAAACGCAGTACAAAGCGCATGGGCAGCATAGGCAAAAACCGCTCTACTGCTTTTTTAAAACTAAAATAAGGTGCATCTAAGATCAGGTAACGTGGTTTATTATCGCTGGCCAGTTTGGCAGCAAAGCCACTGCCCATACTGCGGCCATATATCAGGATATGGTTCTCATTGTATTTTGCGGCCAGGGTTTCGTATACAAACTGCATATCATTCAGCATATCTTTTTCATTGCGCTTGCCGGTGCTTTTGCCAAAGCCACGGTAGTCAACCAGCACCACATCATATTGATAGCGGTAAAAATCTTTGGCATATTTTGCCCAGCCCTTAATGCTGCGGCTGTTGCCATGAAAATACAGCACCAACCCTAATGGTTTATCTACTGTAAAATGTAAACCGTTAATACGTACGCCGGGCTCTACATCAAAAAATAATTCTTCAAAAGGCACATCGTATTTATATACAAAATCCTGTTTTAATTTTTCGGGCTTGAAAATAAATTTCTCCTGCAAAAAATAAACAATGATGGAAAGTGCAGCAAGGCCGAGGATAATATAGAGAGCAATTTGAAGCAAGCGTTAGTTTTTAGTTCTTGGTTTTTAGTTTAGCACCCGGTTAAATTAGGCATTCTCCCGCAAACACAAAACTAAAAACCAAAAACCAAGAACTCAAAAGTCCTCAAACTCCTTTTTCCACGCTTCGGTACCGCCAATAAGGTTTATAAGATTTGTAAAGGGAAATTTATCCTGCAACCGCTGAATGGCAATCTGGCTGCGTATGCCTTTGCGGCAATAGATGATGACGGGTTTATTGGTTGCTATTTCATTGATATGGTGGGCAATTTCATTGAGCGGAATTAACTGGCCGCTGATGTTGAATTCTTCGTGCTCGTATGGTTCACGTACGTCTATGAGCTGAAAATCCTCAGCATGATCAATTTTTGCTTTGAGTTCAGTAACAGTTATAGATTTCATCGTTTCCTTTCCAATTTCATAAACATTGTCTGCTATTCAAAAAATATCCCACAAAGACACAAAGCACAAAAGTATAACTCTGTGTGTTTTGTGTCTTTGTGGGGAAAACTATCTTTTACTCCTCCTCATCTACATAAATCCTGGTCAGTTTTAATTTGCTGACCGGTGCAATAATGAGCGGGAATTTTTCTACCTGTACGGTATTTTGCTCCAGGCCAAAACCTTTTTCTTCGCTGAGCGAAATTTCCTTCAGCCAGAAATACAATTTCATGATTATCCTTTCAAAGAAAGGCAGTTCATTATCCTGGCTCAGGAATTTTTCCATAACAATAAATTTAAAATCACCAACGATATTATTGCGCTGCTGGCTTTCGTAACGGCTGGTCACATTTACCTCCCGGTTGGCCACCAGGTCTTCCACCACTTTTTTGAACATCAGGTTAATGCGTGGCGCCATGCGGAAACCAAGCCTGAACTCTACCCGGATGATATCATTGGGAATAATATGCTCAACAGAATATTCGCAGGTATAAGGATCATCCATGGTATCTACGTGTACAAACCAGAAAATATCTGCACGCTTTGGTTTACCGCTGAGTATGCTGTAAATAATTTTATGCTCAATCTCTTTGGGATTATTGGCACTGGTTAAATACACCAGGTGTGTGGCGTACTTGGGTACCGATGTATCGTTGCTGAGCTCTTCCAGTTTGGGAATATATTCTTCCATGCGTACAAACTCCACATAGCGGTTTTTAATTTTACGGCTGCGGTACCAGATGTACATCACTGAGAATAATAAGAATCCGATCATTAAAGTTATGTAACCACCATGAATGAATTTATCCATGAGTGCAATAAGGAAAGCAGATTCTACAATAACATAAGCCGTAAGGAAGACATAGATAAAGAGTGGTTTAACCCTATGCAGTACCATATAATTGGCAAAAAGAATGGTGGTCATAAACATAGTGGTAATGATGGCCAGGCCATAAGCTGCTTCCATTTTAGATGACTCACGGAAAAACAGAACCACACCTACACAACCTGCAAAAAGCAGCGTATTGATTGCCGGAATAAATATCTGGCCTTTTGCTTCAGTAGGGTAATTTATTTTAAGCTTAGGCCAAAGGTTTAAGCGGATTGCTTCGCTTATTAAAGTAAAGGAACCTGATACCATAGCCTGGCTTGCAATAATGGCCGCACTGGTAGCAACAATAACTCCGGGCACAATAAACCAGTTGGGCATCAGATCGTAAAATGCATTTATACCCTCTGCATCAATCGTTGCTTTATCCAATAATTTTCCGCTGTGGTGTTTTAAAATACTGGCACCCTGCCCGAAATAGTTTATCAGCAAACAGGTCTTTACAAATATCCAGGAAATGCGGATATTGCCCCGGCCACAATGCCCGAGGTCGCTGTAAAGCGCTTCGGCACCGGTAGTACAAAGAAAAACCGCACCCAGTAACCAGAACCCTTCGGGGTAAGTAACCAGGAAACGGATACCGTAGTATGGATTCAGTGCCCGGAAAATGGTAAAGTCATCGCTGAGATGCACCAGGCCTAAAATAGCCAGCATACCAAACCAAACAGACATGAACGGTCCAAAGATTTTACCAATACTTGAAGTACCAAACTGCTGTGCAAAAAAGAAAATGGCTATGATACCTAGTACAATATATACTATGGTATTCTGGCTAAGATCATGAAACTGTGGCAATTCCTTTAACCCTTCGATAGCAGATGTTATGGAGATTGGTGGTGTAATAATACCATCAGATAAAAGTGCAGCACCGCCGATCATCGCTGGAATTACAAGCCATTTTTTGCGCCGTCTTACCAGGGCAAAGAGTGAAAAGATGCCACCCTCACCACGGTTATCGGCCCGCAGTACCATTACAACATACTTGATAGTTGTGAGTAAGGTTATGGTCCAGATGATAAGGGAAAGTGTACCCAGTATAAGTGTTTCATCAACCACCCTTCCTTTTATAATAGAGTTGAAAACGTAGAGTGGAGAGGTACCAATATCGCCGTAAATAATTCCTAACGCAACCAATAATCCGGCTGCAGTTACTTTGTTAACATGTTTAGACACAGAAAAAAGTTAAATCCCCGCCTGGGTAATTACGAAATATTTTTGAAGTAGTATTTGCCATTTTTAAAATGCAGGTACAAATGTATATGTAAAACGGAAATAGAGTTAGAAATATTTTTGGAGGTAGCGAGACAGTCGCTAAAATAATTCCCTTTCTATATTAGTATTCATATTAATACAGTATTTTTAAACTGCAAGTTACCAAACCAGAATACCTATGCTTAAAGCAATATTAGTATCACTGGCCATTTTATCCTACATTCCCGCAAGTGGACAGAGCAAAAAATCGTTTGAGTTTTCTGTTCTCGGAAGGTATGACCAGGCGAACTATGTTACAAGATTTGGCGCCAGGAGTTTCAACGACACCTTAAAACTTTATGGCATGAGCTATGGGGCCACTATAAGTTACAGACAAAAGATATACAAGGATATTTCTGCTTCAATAGGAATAGGGTATTACAGGCTTGGCATTGATAAAATAAAAAGTTCTTCGCCGTTCTCCGGTATACCAGGGGCAAGACCACGTACATCAAGAGCTACCAATTATTATGATGGTAACGGCTCCGTTTTATATTTAACACCTAAATATTATTACAACGACTTGTTGATAAGCATTGAACTAAGCAAAACACGCCTTATAAATAAGAGCCTTTATTTTGACGTTGCTGCTGAAGGAATTGGATATTATTCAGTCTCGCAGCATTACTATCTGCGCTCAAAATCCTATTCTACCAATAACAGAAAGCCTTTGGAGTTTGGCGCCAATATTACACTAGGTGTTTTAAAGAAGTACAAAAAATTCTATATAAGGCCTGCACTGATTATTCCCGTTTACCAGAACTTAAAAGGCGATGAAGTTTTTTATGAAGATAAAAGCATGAATTTTCAAAAGTGGTTCAAAGGAATAGGGCTAAAACTGCGGGTGGGAAAATATTTTTAATGAACAAATCAAAATAATACCTTTTCCTTTAGATAAACACCGTTTTAATTGATACATAAAAAACAAAACGTAAACGCATGAGCAATAAAAAGAAATTACCTGCAGCTCAAAGTTCAGCACTATTAAACACTTTGAAAACCCGTTTCGACAAAAACATGACCCGCCATAAAGGTATGGAGTGGGCAAAAGTAGAAGCAAAGCTGAATGCTGATCCGGAAAAACTATGGTCGCTGAATGAAATGGAAGCAACCGGCGGCGAACCGGATGTTGTTGGCTTTGATAAAAAAACAGGCGAATATATTTTTTATGATTGTGCACCAGAAAGCCCGGCCGGCCGCAGAAGCTTTTGTTACGACCATGAAGCGCTGGAGAAAAGGAAAGAAAATAAACCTAAAAACAGCGCTGTAAAAATGGCCACAGAAATGGGCATTGAGCTTTTAACCGAAGAGCAATACCGGGCCTTGCAACAACTTGGAAACTTTGATTCCAAAACATCAAGCTGGATTAAAACACCTTCAGATATCAGAAAACTAGGTGGCGCCATCTTTGCAGATTACCGCTTTGGCAGAGTATTCGTTTATCACAATGGAGCAGAGTCGTACTATGCCGGCAGGGCCTTCCGTGGCTGGTTAAGGGTTTAACGCCATGGGCAGAAAGAGCAATACAAATAAATTTATTCAATCTTTACCGGTTCTTTTTTCACCGGTTTTATTAATAAAAAAAGGCCTCCCATAAATTTTACCGAAATTTGCGGCATATGAGCCTGTTAAACCGCAAATCAAGGTTTTACTTTTTATCTTTTCTTAAACACGATTTTAAGGCAAGCATCACCGTTTTTTTTGTAGCACTGCCGCTTTGCCTGGGCATTGCATTAGCATCGGGTGTACCCATGTATTCGGGTTTGCTGGCAGGTATTATTGGCGGTATAGTAGTAACCATCATCAGTAAATCTCAGTTAAGTGTAAGCGGCCCTGCTGCCGGACTAACAGCCATTTGTGCTGCTGCCATCACCAATATGGGGGCTATTGAAATTTTCTTTTTATCAGTGGCAGTTGCCGGACTGCTGCAAATATTGCTGGGTATTTTTCGTTTGGGTGGCTTTACACATTTTATTCCGTCGGCAGTTATTAAGGGTATGCTTACGGCCATCGGCATCATCCTGATGTCTAAACAAATACCGGCACTCATTGGTTATGATAAACCCGAATTCTGGTCGAATGAATTGTTTAATATCATCACCTTCAAACATGTTTTCAGCAATATAGACAGTTTGTATAAACACAGTTCAAATGGTGTTATGCTGATTGCCCTTTTATCCATTATACTGCTGTATGTTTGGAAAAATACCCTGGCAAAAAAAATAAGCTTTCTGCCTACTTCATTTATTACAGTACTTTTTGGGGTGATGCTGGCTTTTCTTTTTCAGCAATATGTTCCGCAGTTTGCACTTACTGCCAACCAATTTGTAAGCATCCCGCATGATATTTTTGCACAGATAAAATTGCCCCGCTTTACTGCCCTGTTCACCGATATAGCTATATGGCGCAATGCCATTGTCATTTGTTTTGTGGCAACGCTTGAAACATTGTTAAGTATTGCTGCCATTGATAAGCTTGATCCCTACAACCGCATTACGCCGCAAAACAGGGAACTGGTGGCACAGGGTACCGGAAATTTTTTAAGTGGCATACTGGGTGGCATTCCTATTACCGCTGTAATTGTAAGAAGCTCGGCCAATGCAGAAGCCGGTGCCAAAACAAAACTTTCTTCCATAGCACACGGTATCTGGTTATTACTGGCTGTGTTGTTTGCTATTCCGCTGATTAATCTCATACCGTATTGTGTTTTGTCTGTAATCCTCATCCGCACAGGTTATAACCTGGCAAAACCAAAAATGATATGGTCGGTTTATAAACAGGGGCGTGAACAGTTCCTGCCTTTTATCATTACGGTAATTGCCATTCTGTTTACTGATTTATTGATAGGCGTGCTTATCGGAATTGGTTATTCCATTTACTTCTTAATCAAACATACTTACCGTGCAGGGTTTACCATGAGCGAAAAAACTGCAGGGCATATTAAACATATTACCATTGACCTGGCGCTGAATGTTAGTTTTTTAAACAAGAAGAAATTTATGGAGATGCTGGACAGTCTTCCTCCATATTGCGTGGTGGAAATCAACGGAAGCGACAGTGTTTACATTGACCGTGATGTGCTGGAAATTTTCCAGGACTTTAAAGCAAAGGCGCACCAGAAGCATATTCAGCTTACCTTAAAAGACATTCCAGCAGTGGAGACGATCGAGCTGCATTAATAATTTCCTGAAAAGCATTTTAATTGAATTCAACCGTTCAAGTTATGAGCTGTCAGGCTGAGCTTGTCGAAGCCGAAACATTTCATAGTGCAACCCGCCTTCGACAAGCTCAGGCTGACAGGACAATTAATCTAAAATTAGATGATCGCATTGATTACTTTTTCTCCCCCATCATTTTATCATACAGTTTTTGAATCTCTTTTAATTTAGTGATGTAAATACTGCGGCCATGCGTACCAATTACCAGCTCATTTTCACGCTGCTGCACGGCCATATCATGCACCGGTACACGGGGCAGGTTATTATCGAGTGTTAAAAATGACTTACCCATATTGAACGAGGCATATAATCCGTTATCGGTACCAACATAAATAATGTTCTCTTTTTTTGGATCTTCTGTTACCACATTGATGGGTTCCATCGGCAGATCAGTTCCCAAGGGTGTCCAGGTGGTTCCGTAATCTTCGCTCACAAATAAATAAGCACTAAAATGATCATTACGGTAACCGTTTAAAGAAACATACACTCTTCCTTCCTTAAAGGCAGAAGGTGCAACCCGGCTTACATACAAACCCTGCACCCCTTTTGGCAGGTTCGAATTTATTTTCGTCCAGTTATAGCCTGCATCTTTACTTACATGAATATTTCCATCATCGGTACCAACATATATCAATCCAAATTTCATAGGCGATTCAACCAGGGTTGTTGCGGTACCAAAAGGCACATCGCCTTCAGTGCCTCCGTTAGTCAGGTCGGCGCTGAGCGGTTCCAGGTTTTCGCCCTTTTGTAAACTGCGGTGAAACCTGTTGGTGCCATAATAAAAAATATCCTGGTTATGTCTGCTAAGCCAGATGGGCGTTTGCCAGTTAAAACGATATTTGGCTTCACCCAGGTCGGGGCGTGGATAAATAAATAAGCGCCTGCCTCCTTCTGTGCTTCTGCGTCCATAAAACCCAAACTGCGATCCGGTGTAAGCGGTTTTATTATCTCTTGTATCTACCTGTACCTGCATACCATCACCGCCGCCAATCTGCTTCCAGGGATATACACCTTCATAATCCCACTGGTCTTTATCTTTTGCAGTTGAAGGACCATACCAGGTGCCGTTATCCTGCAGGCCGCCATAAATATTATAGGGCCTGGCATCATCCACCGTTATTTTATAAAACTGCCCAACCGATGGTGTGTTGGCTTTAAACCAATGCTCACCATTATCGTAAGTTACATTGCAGCCGCCATCGTTACCGGCAATCCAGTGACTGTCTTTGTTGGGGTTCATCCAGCAACCATGCCAGTCGGGGTGTGTAGCTTCATTATCGGTAGAAATAAATGTTTTACCACCATCGGTACTTAACAACAGATCAAAACCGCTTATCACCACTTTATCTTCATTGGTATTACTTACCGATATTTTTCCAAAATAATAGCCGTAAGTATTGTAGGTGTTCAGTCCTTTTGTATTTACTTTTCGCCAGCTTAAACCTGCATTATCACTCCGGTAAACTTCGCAACCAATAATGGGTGTTTCAAACAGGGCTGTGTTGGCATCAAAGAGATAATTATAAATTTCGGTGGGCTTTATTTTATCGTTCTTCACCAGTTCTTTTACGCTGGCTGCCGTATATTTTTCTTTAAAATTATAATCAACCAAAAAGCTGTCTAATTTATTATTGTCAAGGTTTGCAAAACTTTCTTTGGTCAGGTCTTTAAAATTTTTGAGTACATAATTGGTATCCACTTTTTTCTTTGCGGTATCGGGCCTGCGGCCCTGGTTATCCAATGTGGCATAAATAATATTGGGGCTCTTTGCAAAAACTGCCAGGCCAATTCTTCCCAAACCATCTCCCGCTGGAAAACCGCTGCCGGCAGTAGTTACAACCTTCCAGTTATTACCACCATCGGTGCTTTTATATATACCTGAGGTTTTACCGCTCTCTTCAAAATTCCAGGCACGACGGGTGCGGTACCACATGGCAGCGTACAATTCATCGGGGTTTGTTGGGTTGATGTCCATATCGGCAGCACCGGTATTTTCATCCACAAATAATGTTTGTTTCCAGGTTTTGCCACCATCGGTGGTTTTGTAAATACCACGTTCTTTACTGGGTGAGTACAAATGCCCGAGCACTGCTACCCAGGCAATATTTTTATCGGTTGGGTGCAGGTTTATTTTGCCAATGTGGTGACTTTCGATCAGGCCAAGATGTTCCCATGTTTTGCCTTTATCAACAGATTTATAAACACCCAGGCCACTGTAAGATGACCGGCTGCTGTTGGCTTCGCCGGTGCCAATCCAGATAATTCCATCCTTCCAGTTAACCGCAATATCTCCAATACCAAAAACATTTTCTTTATCGAAAACCGGCACCAGGCTCTGCCCGTTGTTTTTGGTATACCATAAGCCGCCGGTAGCATAAGCCACATAAAATTCTGTTGGGTCATTAGGATTTACATCCACATCAACCACCCTGCCACTCATGATGCCGGGGCCTACATTACGGAATTTAATGCTGTTTAGGGTAGTGTCTTTCTCCAACAATTTTCTTTTCTGAATACCGTTTAACCTTTCGGCAGCGGTAGTTGGTTTAACCTGTGCCTGCACAGAATTAACAATTACTAAAAGCAGTATTATTGTAAATTTGAAAAGATTTTTCATCATTGGTAGTTTTGGTTTGAAATTAGCAAACAATTTAAAAGCAGTTTATGCAGATTTTAAAAATACGGCAATTGTTGGTATTGACCATCATGCAGTTTTTGTTTTTTACAAACGGCATGGCTCAATATAAAAGTTATAAACTGAATGCCGAAGGTGATACCCTGAATGCCATTGACAAAAAAGACATGAAGCAGGGTAAATGGGTGATACATGTAGACCCGCTAAGAGGCGAACCAGGATATGAAGAAGAGGGTATTTTTAAAAATAACAACAAAGAAGGCGTCTGGCGTAAATACAGTTTAACGGGTGATATTATTGCTGTAGAAATATATAAACTGGGTGGCAAGGATGGAATTCAGCAATACTATACTTACCTGGGCGATCTGATAAGGGAAGAAAGCTGGCGTGGGTATGACCCCGACGCACCTTATGATACCATTGCGGTTTATGGCGAAGGCAACAATGAAATTATTGAATACAAGATCGTAAAGGCAGAACAATACAGTGTAAAGCATGGCGAATGGAAATATTATGATGCCGGATCCGGCCGCCTGGTGAAGGTTGAAAAATATGAACGTGGCCATTTGGAAACGCCCAATGATAATAAAAAGACCGCAGCAGCACCTCCGGCAAAAAAGAAAGAGGTAGAAAAAACTCCTGAAATGCTGGAATGGGAAAAGAAAAATAAAGGCAAGAAGAATGTGGTGAGGGATGGAAGGACCTATTCGGGTGGATAGTTGTCTGGCCACTACAAAGATTCCTCAAAAATAAAACTACCTGAATTACTAAATGAGTTCATTTCTAAAATACTGGTTTTAGTGGCCTGACAACTAAAACCCTGCCAACAGATACTTGTGTGGCCACCGCAAAGACCCTAAAGAAAATAAAATACTTTCATTCATTCAAGAATACTAATACTGGCAGCACTTACTTAGTGGCCTGACAGGAAAAAACGCTGAAAGTATAACAACTGAAAAGGAATTGCATTGCTCCAATAATTCCAGTTATGTTCGCCGGGCCTTTCAATATATGTATGCGGTATTTTTAACTGCAGCATTTTTTGATGCAGCCTGCGGTTGCCATCTATAAAAATATCTTTCCCGCCACAATCAAAAAATATTTTTACGGCGGTGCTGGTATAATTTTCTATTAAATTAACGACAGACATATCATGCCAGTTATTGGCCTGCAAAATAGTATCGCCAATTCTTTTCATGATATGAAACCGGTTCTTACTTTCATTCAGATCTACCCCGCCACTCATGCTGCCTGCAGCACCAAATACATCGCTATGCCGCAAAGCCAAAAACAGTGCGCCATGCCCACCCATACTTAAACCGGTAATGGCACGGTGGTTTTTATCAGCTATGGTTCTGTAATTTTTATCCATAAAATTTACCAGTTCTGTTGCAACATGCGTTTCGTACCTGAATGTGGTATCAATGGGACTGTCAAAATACCAGCTGCTGTAACCACCATCAGGACAAACGATGAGGGTTTGATAAGTATCTGCATACTTACTTAATTCCGGCACTTTCATGATCCAGTTGCTGTAATTACCAGAGTAACCGTGCAGCAGGTAAACAACCGGAAAAATGTTTTTCTTCTTTTTATAAGTATCCGGTTTTATTACAACTGTGTTGATGTATTTGTGCATGCTGTTGCTGTATACCGAGACAGTATCTACCGTACCTGCCTGTAATGCAGATGTAAATATGAGGAAGCAAATAAAGGAATAAATAAATTTCATCATGTTGGTTTCAGTCAGCAAAATAATGTAATTACTTCACTTTTTGGATTAGTGATTGCACGGTTCTTTCCAGTTCTTCAATACGTGCCTGTTGTTCTTTTACTGCATTGATGAGCAGAAAAACATAGGCCTGGTTATTCACTTCCCTCAGATCGCTGAAGTTATCATATACTTTTTTATTTACCATATACGGTGCAATTTTTTCCAGTTCCTGCGCCACAATACCCACCTGTTCGTTGCTGTTTTTATAGGGTGCCTTTTCATTGTAAATAAATGTAACCGGGTGAATCTGTTTTATCACATTCAAGCCATCAGTAAACTCACCGGTAATTGTCTTTACTCTTTCATCTGAAAAAACACTCCAAACACCGTCAGCATTATTGGCAGTACCATTAACAGAAAGTTTAGCTGTGGGAGTTGTTGTACCTACGCCCACATTATGCTGACTTACAACTAGCCCTATATCACCAAAACCGTTAGGTAAATTATCTTCCATCTCCAGGTATTCGCTGCCTATGTTATTGAACTGAATTCTGGCGAAATCAAGCCCGCTGGCTTTAAAGAGTATACCAATGGGTGGCGCCATGGATTCAACGGTAACCTGGTGTTCGCCTATACCCTTTACATGAAGCGCATCCAAAGGGCTGGAAATTCCAATTCCAACATAAGCTCCATTTTCTCCCAAAACCAAACTGTTGCTGGAGCTTACCAATGCATTATAACCGATAGCAGTTGCATTACTTACACCGTTTGTAAAAGCTGCGTTATATCCTACCAGGGTATTATTTGTTCCAAAACTGCTTGTAGAACCGGCATAGGCACCAATGGCAGTATTTCCATCATTGCCAGAAAATATTTCCAAAGAGGAATATCCCACTGAAGTATTGTAACTACCCGCATTTGCCTTTAGGGCATTATAGCCCATTGCAGTATTATAAAGACCTGATGCGTTACTTCTCAAAGCATGGGCGCCATTTGCAGTATTTCCAAATCCGGTACCGTTGAAGGCAAGTGATTCATATCCGGTTGCGGTATTCTCCGAACCCACGCTATTTGAAGCAAGTGCAAAATTACCGCTTGCAGTATTGTTCTCTCCGGTTCCATTACTGGACAGTGCATAATAGCCGTTTGCTGTATTATAGTTGCCATTATTATTGAAAAGAGAATGGGTTCCGTTGGCTGTATTATAATTTCCGGTGCTGTTATTATAGAGTGCCTCGTAACCTGTTGCTGTATTTTCTGTTCCGGAAACGTTGGAAGTTAAAGCATACATGCCAACTGCAGAATTTTTGTCTCCGGTGTTATTTTGTTTTAAAGCATATGCACCCACTGCGGAATTATTATCACCATTATTAAAAGAAGTATTCATAGCCTCGTAACCCATTGCTGTATTATAACTGCCCCCATCATTATGCCCCAGTGCAAACCATCCGTTCGCCGTATTACCCACCCCTGCTGTATTATAGGCCATCGCCCAATATCCTGTAGCAGTATTAAAACTACCATTTGTATTCAAAGACAATGCAGCAGAGCCTACTGCAGTATTATAAACTCCAGTTACATTTGAAAAAAGAGCTTGTGAACCAATACCTACATTTTCTCCGTCCGGATTAGTATTGCCTGCCTGGTGGCCTAAAAACACAGAACCAAGTGGTTGAATTAAACCTGCCTTTTGATTATTGACACGAAAAACAAGTGGTACATTATCAGTAGTACCAATAAAATCATTTGCTGCAGCAGTTCCGCTATTACCGGTTAATGACCAGGCGGTGCCGGTAACAACTTTTGTCCAGGCTGAACCACTCCAATAATAATATCCCGGTGTTACATTACTTACTGTTGCAGTATTATAGATCAATAAACTGGTGGCAGGAGATGCAATGGTTGTTACGTCAGATGTGCCGGTTAAGGCAACCCTTGGTATTAAAATGCCTTTGTTATTACTGCTCACATCCAAAATAGCAGAAGGATTAGCGGTAGACCCGGTTGTGTTAACTGCAAGACTTTGTGCTTGTAGGTTCGTATGACAGAACACAAAAAAAGTCACCGCAACGCATACTGCCATGCCTTTTAATTTTTTTGAAAAGATTTTTTTCATCTTGAAACAGTTTTTAATACTACATTCTTAATAGTACGGTCATCAAGGTAAAAAATATATATTTTCTTTTTCTCCCCTTTTTAAGGGACAAAAAAAAAGCTGCTCATTTCTGAACAGCTTTTTTTACCGGTTAAAGTATTATTTAATTTCTTTCTGCATCGGATTTACGCCGCCGGCAGCACCCCTTGCTCCGCGGCCTCCGCCTTTAAACAACTGGAATTTGCTGGGTGTTGTAATAGCGGGCCAGGTATTGTTATCGGTATTGATATCGGCTGTTTCCCTCATCGGATCAAGCTTGATAGATACCACTTCTTTATTCTTCAGGAAAGTTTTAACCACTTTGTTTTCATTCTTACGCCAAACATATACCGGTATGCGGTCAACTTCTTTCGAGCCATCTTTAAACGTCCATTCAATAATGATGGGCATTACCAACCCGCCTTTATTGCTGAAAGTAAGTTCGTACATATTTTTATCACCGGCTATTTTAAAGCGTTCTGCTTCGCTGTAGGTGTCGGCAGGTGCCCCTGCAGGCGTGGTAATTTCAAACGGCGTACTATCTATTTTTACCAGGTCGCGGTCATATCTCCAGTAAAAATCTCTCAAAGACTGATCGGCATCTGTAGCAAAAACAATTTTCTTGTCTTCGCGGTTCCTGATCTTGGAAATATCATCAAAAGTATTCAGTTGCGGTTTTGCTACCGGTACTTTTCTTGTAGTTGCACCGGGATTGGTTGGTGCAGTTACATCGGTATTTAGTACAGCCCATTTAACGGTATCTAATGAAATATCGCATGGTTCAATTCCATAAAACCATCCTCTCCAGAACCAATCCAGGTCTTCGGCACTTGCATCTTCCATGGTGCGGAAAAGATCTGCAGGTGTTGGATGTTTGAAAGCCCAGCGCCTTGCATATTCTTTAAATGCATAATCAAAACTTTCACGGCCCATAATGGTTTCACGCAGAATGTTTAAACCGGTGGCAGGTTTGCTGTAAGCATTGGGGCCAAACTGAATAATGTTTTCGCTGTTGGTCATGATGGGCTCCAGCACATCTTTTGGCAGCTTCATGTAATCAACAATTTTGTACGCAGGGCCTTTACCAACCGGGTATTTGTTATCCCACAATTCTTCAGTTAAATATTCAACAAACGAATTCAATCCTTCATCCATCCAGGTCCATTGCCTTTCATCGCTGTTGATGATCATCGGGAAAAAGTTGTGGCCAACTTCATGTATCACCACACCCAGCATACCATTTTTTGTTCCTTCACTGTACGTGCTGTTGGCACTGTAATTTCCGGTAGCATCTTTTTCTGTACGGCCAAAGTTGAAACAGATCATCGGGTATTCCATTCCATTGGCTGCTTCTAAACTCTGGGCAACAGGGTATGGATAAGGAATGGTGAATTTTGAATAGGTTTTGATGGTATGTGCAACTGCTTTGGTACTGTACTTGCGGTACAAAGAATAGGCTTCTTTACCGTAACCGCTCATACACATTACTTTCTTGCCTTCAACCATAGTTGGCATGGCATCCCAAACAAATTTGCGTGAGCTGCCCCAGGCAAAATCACGTACCATATCTGCTTTAAATATCCAGGTTTTCTTTTGGGTTGATTTTTGTTTTTCACTGGCAACAGCTTCATCAAGTGTTACTATTTCTGTAACATCAGTTGCTGTTTGCGCTTTTTGCCAGCGTGCAAATTGTGCAGGCGTAAGTACCTGCTGATAGTTTTGTCCTACTCCGGTTGACAATACGATGTGATCTGCCGGAACCGTCATAGCCACTTTATAATTGCCAAAAACCAATGCAAACTCTCCGCTGCCAACAAACTGGTGGTTTTGCCATCCCTGAAAATCGCTGTAAACACACAGGCGTGGGAACCACTGAGTCATGGTGTACAGATCATTTCCATCTTCCGGAAAATTTTCGTAACCACCACGGCCTCCGTATTTGGTTCTTTCAATAATATTATAGTTCCAGTCTACTTTAAAAATATACTGCTGGCCGGGTTTTAACGCCTGTGGTAAATCAATACGCATCATTGTTTTATTGATGGTGTAGCTAAGTGGTTTACCGGTTGCATCAGCAACCCTTGTAATATTAACGCCATACTCCCTGTCTTTATCAATTTTACCGCCAAAGCGTGTGATATCAGCTTCGCCAATTGCTCTTGGCATGGTATTGCTACCCTGGTAACCAGCGTTATTGGTATTGCTGTGCTCATTCTCATCCAGTTGTAACCACAAATAAGTAAGTACATCCGGTGAGTTGTTTACGTAAGTAATGGTTTCCCGTCCAATTAACCGGCGGTTGGCTTCATCCAGTTCGCAGGTTATATCATAATCAGCACGCTGCTGCCAATACTTTGGGCCCGGGGCGCCGCTGGCGGTGCGATACTCATTGGGTGTTGGAAGAATGGTTCCCAACTGCTCAAAACGGTTACCATGGTTACTGCCCGGATTATTTTTAATATCCTGGGCATTTACTATGATGCCGGTGAAAAGCAAAAAAACAAAAGCTGTTAGTTGTTTCATGTGTTTCTTTTTATTGTTTGTTTTTGTCACATGGAATTCGCCAAAGGGTCATTTCATGTCTATTTTATTGAGTGTTTAAATTTTATGATAATAAAGCGGGGAAACGTTCCCATGCCATTTTAATACCAATACTTAAAGCAACCAGTGATAAAGCCCAAACCCACCATTTTCTTTTTAGACCGGCTTTATTAACCAGCAGGAAACTTACAATTAAAATTGCCGATACTACAACGACCTGTCCTGCTTCCAGGCCCATATTAAAACCAAATAAACTCCAGCCCATACTTCCGTTCTTTGAAAGCATAAAACGGATGGCGTTGGCAAAACCCAACCCGTGTATCAATCCAAAGAACAATGCTAAAAAATAATTCAACCTTAGTGACCTGGGTTCATAATTTTTTTCGGTCAGATTCAGCGCCGCCGTAACAATGATGGTACACGGTATTAAAAACTCCACCCACTTATCATTAATGCTTACCATATTATAAACACTTAAAGCCAACGTAAGTGAATGTCCGATGGTAAAAGCAGTTACTAAAACCAGCACCTGTTTCCAGTTGCCGATTAAATAGATGGCGCTTAAAGCCAATACAAAGAGCAAATGATCAAAGGCATCCCATGCAATAATATGCTGCCAGCCTAATTCAAAATAAAATCCTAAATCCTGCATGAAACGGATTATAATTGTTTGTTTACATTAGTTTTGTCCTGCAATGTATCTTTAAAGAAACGATTTTTTATTAACCTGTTAGCTAAATGGCAAGTATTTTATTTAAATGGTTATTGGTGTCATCACTATTAAATTTTAATACGTTTTCAAATTCCCCTTCATACAGAGCGGAGTCGAAGATCCGGGAGTCAGGGGATTCTCATCCCATATTTGTAAGTGTTACCGAAATTGAACACAATGCCAAAGACAAAACTCTTGAAATAAGTTGTAAGATTTTTACAGATGATTTTGAGAAAACACTTCGTTCAACTTATAAAACTTACGTTGACCTTTTAAAGCCAAAAGATAAAAACGCCACAAACAAACTGGTAGCAGATTATGTGCAAAAACATTTGCTGATTAAAGTTGATGGGAAACCGGGTGCTTTACAGTTTTTGGGTTACGAGCAGGATGAAGAAGGCATTGTAAGTTATTACCAGATCAACAATATTGCCACCGTAAAAAAGCTTGATATTACCGATAATATCTTATTTGAGTATAAGAAAGAGCAACTCAGCATTATTCATACAACTGTAAACGGAAATAAAAAAAGTACCAAGCTTGTAAACCCGGAAGACAAATACAGTTTTGAGTTTTGAGTTTTGGGTTTTGGGTTGTTGTAACTTTAATATCTCATGTTATTGCAACGGTAAAAAACTTTTAAAAAGTAGACACTTCATTACACTTGAATTAACACACGATACCCAAAACCAACTTTATGGCATCTGTAAATAAATTTGAAGATTTGGAAGTCTGCACAGAAACCCCCCTTTTTCTCTTCCCCCCCTACAAGAAAAATTTAGCAAGGAATATAAATATAAAGACCAGATTAAGAATTCATCTGGATCCTTAATGGACAATATTGCAGAAGGATTTGGCCGTGAAAGCCGATTGGAGTTTATTAATTTCCTCGGCATCGCAAAAGGCTCTTTATATGAATCTCAATCGCAGTTATACAGAGCTTTTGATTATAACATAATAACAAAAGAAATATTGAATTTACATTATCAGGAAGCAGAAATTATTGCAGCAAAAATTGCAGCATTTATGATTTACCTGAACAAATCAATAGTAAAAGGTAAAAAATTTAAAGACAGGGAATAAAACATAATCTTCGCTTAGATAACCCAAAACCAAAGACTCAAAACCCAAAACATCAATCTTCCATTTCTTCCTTCAATTCTTCCGATATTTTTATGAGTAGTTTATCGATACGTTGTCCATCCATATCTATGATTTCAAAATCAAACCCACGCCAGTCAAATGTTTCACCAGTATGAGGAATATGTTCCAACTCATGCAGTACGAAACCGGCCAGTGTATCAAAATCATGGTCATCTTCATTCAGCCATTCCGTTTTTTCAAAGCGGCTTAAAAAATCATAAAAAGGGATCTGGCCATCCACTAAAAAAGTACCATCGGTTCTTTCAATAATTTCGTATTCATCCTGGCCGGTTTGCGGTACATCGCCTACGATCGCTTCTAAAATATCATTCAGCGTGATCATGCCTTCCAATGTGCCGTATTCATTTACAATAAAACAACCATGAATTTTTGTTTCTTTAAATTTTTCGAGCAATTGGTAAGCTGTATTATTTTCCGGCACAAACAAAGCAGGTTTTGCGATGTCTTTTAATAACACATCCGGAGGGGCTTTCAACAGGTCTTTTACGCTGATGATACCTTTAATATTATCAACAGTTTCTTCGCAAACAGGATAGCTGGAATAAATTACCGTGTCCATTTTGTCTTTAACCTGCTGTACCGTTTCGCTTCCGTCAAACCAGGCAATATCTGTGCGGTGTGTCATTAGTGAAGTAATGTTTCTGTCGCCCAGGTGAAATAGCCTTTCAATGATATCTTTTTCTTCTTCTTCTATGGCACCATGCTCACTTCCTTCTGCCACCATCGCTTTTATCTCTTCTTCTGTAACCTGGTTATCGCTTACTTTAAGGTTAAAAAGTTTTACAATTAAATGGGTTGATGAAGTTAATAACCAGATAAAAGGAAAAGTGATCCTGCTTAACCAGCTCATGGGCTTTGCAAAATTTTTGGCCAGGTATTCGGGCCTTGATAAGCCGATGCGTTTAGGAACCAGTTCGCCCAGCACCAAAGAAAAATAAGTAAGTATCACTACAATAACTGTAGTGGCAATACCATTGCTGTATGCCCGGGACCATTCAAACCGGTTGAAGAATTCAATAAGGGGTGTTTTTAAATTTTCGCCAGAAAAGATACCGGTTAAAATACCAATAAGTGTGATCCCTACCTGCACTGTAGAGAGGAAAACATCGGGATTGTTGGCAAGTTTAAGTGCCGCTTTTGCTTTTTCATCTCCCTTGTTTGCCTGCCCTTCCAACCTGGCTTTACGGGCCGAAACCAATGCTATTTCAGCCATTGAAAAAACCCCGTTAATAAGTATCAACCCGAATATTATCAGTATTTCCGTCATGTATTTTTAAACTAAACTGCATTTTTTATTAAACAGTTCTGGTGCAAATATCTATAAACTATATTAAACCGTGTTTTAACGTAAAATAATCAATAAATTATGAAGTTGGAAATGAGGAAGGCTGGTTGAGTTTTTCGACAGTAAACCGGTTAAGGATGTAAGCCGTTCCATAACCAATCAGGCAGCCCAAAATGGCACCGCCCATTACATCACCCGGAAAATGCACCCCCACATAAACCTGGGCATAACAAATTAAAAAAGCCCACACGAATAACAAGAGCATCCACTTACCAAAGTATTTTTTTAACACCAGGTATAAATACATGGCAAGGCCAAAATGATTGGTGGCATGTGAAGAAGTGAAACTGCCACTGCCCGGCCGGTATGGCAATAAAAACCTCACCATAGAACCTATGTCGGGATCATTAAAGGGACGTAAACGATCGAAATAAGGTTTAATGATCTTGCTGCTGATTCCATCCGTAAGGATAATGGTAATAATGCCAAAAGCAATGATCCAAAAAGCCTGTTTTTTAAAATTGAAGGCGATGAGCAAACCAAGAAAAACATAAAACGGTATCCACATATTTGAATTTCGGAGCCAGGGCATTATCCAATCGAAAAAAGGATTTGTCCATTGACCGTTTACCAGTTTAAAAAATTCTTTATCAAAATGAATGAGTTGCTGCATAGCAGAATTATTAGCAAAGGTTTACTTAAATGTAAAAAAATTATTTGCCAGAAAGTTCCAGATAAAAACGATTACTATCGCCATCATTTTTGCCAGGTAAAAACTCTTGTCTTTTTTCTGGTGAAAAAAATACAGGAATGTTGTATTCAGCATCAGGCCGATTAAACTTACTGTAACAAATATAATAAACTCCTTTAACCACAAGGGGTTGCTGCTGGTGAATGTCCACCGCCGGTTAATGCTGTAGTTACAGATTACTGCCAGGGTAAAACCGCAACCGTTGGCTATATATTTATTCCATTTCAGTTTCTCCTTACATAACCAGGTGGTGCCAAAATCAATCATCATACCCAGGAAACCCACCAGGCCAAATTTGATCATTTTAATAATGAAAGGATACATGAAATATTATTTAGAATGATCTTTCCGGGTTACCAAAGTAATTGCAAATGTATCCAATACATTTTTTCTTGTTTTGTGATTGATGAATGTGCCGTTAACCTGGCTTACATGAAAGTAAGGAAAGGTTTTCAATGAAGTTAAATTCACCGAATCTGTATTGATATCCTTCAGATCATGCACCGCAGAAAACAAATACAGGGAATCGGTGGCGGCAAGGTTGTTTATTGTTGTTGAATCAGGATTACTGTAATCCGTTTTTCCATCATAATAAAAGTCGAAACTGGTAGAGAGGCATTTGTACAAAGTTACTGCAGGTTGGGCAGGTTGCTGACTAAGCCATTTGCCTGCCATCATACCCGCCTGGTATTTTAATAAAGCAGGATAAAAAAGGCAGTTTAAAAATACTGCCACCATCAATGCTAATCCGATATTTTTTTTAAATACCGCAAGCAGTGTATTGTTTGTTTTATAGAAGACTATAGCTGCAGTAATTAAACCAGATACAATAAAAAACCAAAGTGCCGTATCAAAAGAATAAATAATGATGATGCCGGTTACCACAGCAAAAACCAAAGTAAATAACACTGACTGGAAAATATGGATCCGCTTCAATACCTTTTCTGAAGCAACTTCAGGCAGGTAAGCAGCCGTCATCATGGCAAAATGAGGAAACAGTATAACAATATAATGCGGCAACTGAAATTTCGAAACCGTAAACATGATAAAACTAAACAGGGCACTGCCGCCGATGATCCATCTTTGCAATGCCGGTTCAGCCGTTTTTTTCTTTCTGAAAAAATTAATTACAGCCAGTATAAGTAATACAGACCAGGGTATAAAAGCCCATAACGTGGTATGCAGAAAAAACGAAAGATCGCCTTTGCCGGTTATGGGGCCATTATTAAAAAAGCGGCCAAACTGGCTATCCCAGAAAAAGAAACGCAGGCCCGACACATTGGTTTTTCCAAAAACAATTTTTTCTGGATGCAGATCAAATTGTAAGTAAAGTGAATAAAGTTCCGGCAAAATAAAAACAAGGACCAGCAATACAAAAAGATACCATTTGGGTTGTATAAATTCCTTCCATTGCTTTGTGCGTATCCAGTAAATCACAAAACCAACTGCAATAGTGATCAGCACAAAAATACCCTTCGTCATGGCAGCGCAGGCAGCAAATAAAGCGGCTGCCACAATATGCCGGAACCATGTAGATTCAAATGCACGGTACATATGATACATGGCTGCTACCACAAAAGCGGTAAGATAAATTTCAACCTTACCATCAAAATTTGAAATGATGATATGCAGCGCACTGCCATAGATCAAGGTGGCAAGCCTGGCTGTTTCTTTTGAATAAATAACAGTTGCCAGCCGGAAACAGTAAAAAACAGAAACAACAAATAAAATAAATGAAGGAAGCTTATATGCAAAAGCGGTATAGCCAAATATTTTAAAACTTACTGCCGCCATCCAAAAAGGCAGGTGTGGTTTATCAAGCCAATCGGCACCATTTACCCTTAAAAAAAGCCAGTTGCCGCTTTTGGCAATTTGCTTTGCCAAGGCGGCATAAATGGTTCCGTCGGGCTCCATAATTTCATTAAACAGACCAGTAAAATTTAAACAGATAACAAGCCCCAGTAAAAATAAAAAGGAAGATTTTGAGAGCTGGTTTGATGGCATGAATACAGTTTTAAAACGGCTCAAATATATTGATTAATACGCAGGTTAAAATCAGCTATTGATCAAACAGGGTTATTAAATTGCTTTAAACGGTTGATATTTAATTTTCAGATATATTGGCTTCCATAGCTTATAAAATAAAACGCCCATGTACCCGGAGCATAACATAAGAATTGTATTTGACAGAATTATGCTTCCTTGCAATAAAAATGATTACATTTATTCCCTTGCTAAATAATTCTTGATGCTTGCTTTACATAAAATTCCAAAACTTTTATGTTGGATATTTTCAGTTGTTTTCACCTTGCTGATGGTGATGACCATTTACCGGTTTATCTTTTTCTGGAAATTCAATCCTCCCGGCAAAGGTTTCTCGTTTGCTGCATTCACCATTGGATTAAGATATGATGCCAGGGTAGTATCTGTTATCGGGTTAACCATATTGCTGTTATCGGCAATCCCATTTATTAACCCATTTAAAAATTCAAAGGCAAAACAGCTTTGGAATATTGTATTGCCTTTGGTATGCATGCTGATGATATGCATACAGGTCATTGATTTTTATCATTTTGATTACCTGCACCAACGGCTTAATGCCACTATATTGAATTATACACAGGATGCGGGTATTTCTATAAAAATGATCGTACAATCATATCCTGTAGTAATGATAGGTATTGGTTTGTTTATATTGTTATTACTGGTGGCAACGGGATTTAAACGTTTACTCTCCCGGTTTCAGCATCAGGATAATTTTCATAACCGTAGAGGGAAACTGCTATTTGTTGTTTCATTCCTGCTTTTCGGCATTTTAATTTTTGGCAGAATCGGACAGTTTCCCTTGCGCTGGAGTGATGCCTACACTTTAGGCGATGATTTTAAGTCGAACCTGGCACTAAATCCTATACAGAGTTTTGTAAGCTCCCTCAATTTCAGAAACTCATCTTATGATATAAAAAAAGTACGTAAAAATTACGCACTCATGTCATGGTATCTTGGTGTAACTGATCCCGACAGCATGGCATTAAACTTTCAGAGAAATTACAGTGCAAATGATACACCATCCATTAAACCAAATATTGTTTTGGTATTATGCGAAAGTTTCAGTGCCTACAAAAGCAGCATGTACAATAATCCGCTAAACACTACACCTTACTTTAATGAGTTATGTAAAAACGGGGTTTTCTTCGACCGTTGTTTTACTCCGGCTTATGGCACCGCCCGTGGTGTGTGGGCCACCATTACCGGCATTCCGGATGTTGAAAGTCCCAAAACAGCCAGCCGAAATCCAAATGCAGTAGATCAAAATACCATCATTAACAGTTTTGCCGGTTATGAAAATTTTTATTTTTTGGGAGGAAGTGCTGGCTGGGCAAATATACGGGGCGTATTAACCAACAATATTAATAACCTTAAACTGTTTGAAGAAAATGATTATGCTGCAAAAAAAATTGATGTATGGGGTATCAGTGACAAGAATTTATTTTTAGAATCGAACCGGGTACTGAAGCAACAAACCAAACCTTTCTTTGCGGTCATTCAAACTGCCGACAACCATCGCCCATACAGTATTCCGGCCGAAGACAAAAATGAATTCAAACTACTCACTTATTCAGCCGATTCCTTGAAGCGTTTTGGTTTTGAAAGCAATGAAGAAATGAATGCTTTTCGCTACACAGATTTCAGTTACCAAAAATTTATGGAAGCGGCAAAAAAAGAGCCTTACTTTAAAAATACAATTTTTGTTTTTGTAGGAGACCATGGTATTCGCTATAACGGCTCTCTGGAATATTTTCCCAAAAGCTGGACAGAACAAGGCCTTACCTGCGAACATGTACCATTATTATTTTATGCTCCGGCACTGTTGAAACCACAAAGGGTTCACAACGTATGTTCGCAGATCGACATTTTACCAAGCATTGCTTCTCTTGCAAAAATCCCGTACATGAACAATTCCCTGGGCCGGAATTTATTTGACACGGTGGCTTATGCACAGGTTTTAGGTCATGATGAAATAATACCCAGATTACCAAAGTACACAGCTTTTGTAATAGATCATGATCTGCATACAATTGGAATAGTAAACAATCAATATTATTATCTGAAGAATTTAAAAACCGGAAAAGACGATCTGGTATCATCTATCGGAAACAATCCTGTAAAGGAAAGTGCAGAAACAGACAGTGTAAAAAATTATTTGCAACAGCTAACTGATGCCTATTATGAAACTTCCAAGTACCTATTACTAAATAACAAAAAGAGGAAATAAATTTCGCTTCATCTAAAATCAGTAATAACCGGTGCAGGCAGCTTTGCCGAAGTATCTGGGTTCCTATCAACAGTTTTAGTATTTTCGCATACTTCGTTCTGGCTAAGGAAATTAAAAAACTATGCTCATCAGTTGGCGTGTTCCTAAAACTATACAATGGATAGTAAAACTATTCCTGATATACCTGTGCATTTTCACCGCCTTTCGCATAGCCACTGTAATCTGTTTTAAGCCTGGTTCAATTCCGCTGGCTGACCTGCTACCTTCTTTTTGGCTTGGGTTAAAATATGACCTGCGCTGGATAGCAATTATTTTATTGCCTATTGCAGTACTTTCCTTGTTGCCACGCCTATCTCCCTTTACAAGCAACAGGGGCAAAAAGCTTTGGACGGCTTACCTCGGCATTACCACTTTACTGGTACTGTTCTTTTATGGCGCCGATTTTGGCCAGTTTGCCTACATCAATGCCAGGCTTAATGCCGATGCTTTAATTTTTGCAGAAGATCCCCGTGAAAGCCTGCAGATGGTATGGCAGACTTATCCGGTAATTTGGATTTTAATTGGGTTGACTGGTGCTGTGATGATGATGATATGGATGTTCCGCAAAATGCATGTTGATGTGGCAGAAAAAAATATGAACATACATAAATTTACTTACCGTCGCAGGTGGCACGCTGCAGCTCTTTTGCTGATGGGATGGTTTGTGTATGGTTTCTTCACCTCAAAACCACTTGATTTTTTCAAGGCTTTTGATTTAAACGATGAGTTTAAAAGTAACCTCGCTTTAAATCCGATGCAGAATTTTTTTACCACCCTGCGTTTTAGAAATCCTGATCACAACAGTAAGGCAAATGAATATTACAATGATATGTGCAGTTTTCTGCAACTGGAAAACAATGGTGGTTTAAAAACCAAATACAGCAGGTTGGTGCATCCGGGCAGCCGTGCATTTGAAAGCCTGCCCAATGTAGTGCTTGTAATTTGCGAAAGTTTCAGCATGTACAAAAGCAGTATGAGCGGTAACCCTTTAAACAGCACACCTTATTTTAACCAGATGTGTAACGAAGGTATTTTCTTTGAGCGCTGTTTTACACCAAGCTTTGGAACAGCCCGTGGAGTTTTTGCAACCATTACCGGTATACCCGATGTACAGCTTTCTAAGTTTTCAACACGCAATGAAGAATCTGTTAATCAACGTACCATCATCAATGATTTTGATGGTTACGAAAAATATTATTTTATCGGGGGGAGAAGCCAGTTCAATAATTTTAAAGGACTGGTTGCCAATATAAACAGGGTACATGTTTATGAAGAAGGAAGCTACAAGGCACCGGCGCTGAATGTGTGGGGTATCAGCGATAAAAATCTTTTCCTGGAAGCAAATGAAGTTTTATCTAAACAGCAGAAGCCCTTTTTTGCCATTATTCAAACCGCCGATAACCACCGCCCTTTTGATATACCGGAGGAAGACAAGGACTTTGCCCGGGATCTGATCACCAGTGAAGATCTGCAAAAATATGGTTTTGAATCGCTGAAAGAATTTCATGCTTTTGCCTATACCGATTACTGTATTAAAAAGTTTATGGAAGCCGCAAAGCGTTCGCCACATTTTAATAATACTATTTTTGTTTTCACGGGCGATCATGGTGTAGAAGGCAATGCCACTGCCATTTATCCCAAAGCCTGGACAGAACAGCGACTCAGCGATGAGCATGTGCCTTTATTATTTTATGCACCTGCACTTTTATCCCCGCAAAAAAGGCCCGAGGCTGTATCGCAAATTGATATTTTACCAACCATTGCCGGCATGATGCAGCAACCTTATTTAAACACAACCCTGGGAAGAGACCTGCTTGATTCAACCAAAAAAGAAAATGCGGCATTTATTATTTATCATGCACCTGGATGGATCGGTGTGGTGAATGATGATTATTTTTTCCGGAAAAATATCAGGTTCAGAAAAGAGGAGTTGGTACCGGTTCGTAATAATATGCCGGCATTAAATAAACAACAGGAAGATTCCGTAAAAAGCCGTTTATCTCAACTTACTTCCGCTATGTACGAAACAGCGAGATGGATGTTGATCAATAATAAAAAATAGTTCAGGTGCCAGACCATTACCTACAGATTTTACATGTATGAAGCCTTTGTGTTGCTGGTATTCTTAAAGTTGCAGCGTAACTATAGTGGCCAGACACCTTATCAAACTTTCACCTTCTTTGCAATCATCAGCATCCGCTGCGATTTTTTTACATCATATTTACCAAATCCATAATCGCCAAATACCTCCTGCATCTGCAGGCCCTGGTAGGCAAACATTTCAGTAAAATCTCCTAAAGAAAATTTGGCAACTTTTTCAGTATAGATCAGCGGTTCACGCAGGATTTCATCCTCCACAATGATCTTTTTATAAAAATGTGTTTCATCGTACCATTTGGTAATGTGAAAATTAATTCCGTCAATTTCCTTTTCTGATTTATGAACCAGGTGGTCTTCGGCATAATGTACATTTAAAAAATCCATTACAAATATGCCGTTCTTTTTTACTGATTGGGCAATGGTGCGTATAGCATTATCATGTTCACGACGGGAATTAAAATAACCAAAGCTGGTAAAAAAATTAAAGGCGTAATCAAAATAATTTATCCAGAAAGGCAAACGCATATCGTGTTTGTAAAAATGAAGGGTGGTGGTTTGCGAGTGAATTGCTTCATTAATGCTGTCATCGCTCAGATCTATTCCGGTAACATCAAAACCCTTACCGGCTAATTGAATTGAATGCCTGCCTTTGCCGCAGGCAACATCCAGCATACTGCTGCCAGGTACAGGTTTCAGGTAATTGATCAGCTTATCAATAAAAGCCTCCGCTTCTTTATCATCCCTGTTAAAATACAATTGGTGATAATAGGGGGAGTTGAACCAATCTTTAAACCAGGTTTGTTGCATGAGGGCAAAGTTAATAGTTAATGGTTCATAGTTCATTGTTATTAGCAGATCAGTGAAATAATTTTGCATTTGAGCTATGAACTATGAACCATCAACTAACCAACCTTTTCTTATCTTTGCCCTCCCTTAAAAGCAAAAGAATGGCACTGATAAAAAGTATTTCGGGCATTAGAGGCACCATCGGCGGAAAAACCAATGATAACCTTACTCCTGTTGATATCGTGAAGTTTGCGGCAGCTTACGGAAGCTGGGTAATACAACAAAGCAGCAATACCAAAATAGTTATTGGCCGTGATGGCCGCATCAGCGGCGAAATGGTGAGCAACCTGGTGGTAAATACACTAATTGGCCTTGGGCTGGATGTGGTTGACCTGGGTTTGAGTACCACACCAACGGTTGAAATGGCTGTTACATTTGAAGATGCCGCCGGCGGCATTATTCTTACAGCCAGTCATAATCCTAAAGAATGGAATGCATTAAAACTGCTGAACAATAAAGGAGAATTCATCAGCGGCGATGAAGGTAAATTGATTTTAACGGCTGCTGAAAATGAAGATTTTAATTTTGCCAAAGTAGATAAATTGGGCACTTACCGTAAAGACGAAAGTTTATTACAAAAACATATTGATGCAGTACTTGCTTACGAACTGGTGGATGCCGCAGCAATAAAAAAGCAGCATTTTAAAATTGTGGTGGATGCAGTAAACAGTACCGGAGCCACAGCAGTACCGGCTTTACTAAAAGCATTGGGCGTAAAAGATATTGTAGTGCTGAACGCAGAAGTGAACGGAAATTTTGCACACAACCCCGAACCATTGCCCGAGCATTTAACCGAATTAAGCAGTGCAGTGGTTTCTCAAAATGCCAGCCTGGGCATTGCTGTTGATCCCGATGTGGACCGCCTTTGTTTTGTTTGCGAAGATGGCAGCATGTTTGGCGAAGAATATACCCTCGTTGCAGTGGCCGATTATGTGTTGAGCAAAAGAAAAGGCAATACAGTTTCCAATATGTCTTCAACCAAGGCTTTAAAAGATGTAACCTTAAATCATGGTGGCCAATATTTTCCCAGCATGGTTGGCGAAGTGAATGTGGTTAATAAAATGAAAGCAGTAAATGCAGTAATTGGTGGTGAAGGAAACGGCGGCATCATTGTTCCCGACCTGCATTATGGCCGTGATGCATTGATCGGCATTGCCTTGTTTTTAACGCATCTTGCCAAAAGCAAAAAATCAACCAGGCAGTTACGCAGTACCTACCCTGATTATTTCATCAGCAAAAATAAAATTGAGCTGACCAACGGTACCGATGTAAAAACTATTTTTGAAAATATTAAAGACCTGTATAAGAACCAACCGGTAAATGATGAAGATGGGTTAAAGATTGAATTTGATAACGACTGGGTACATTTACGCACCAGCAATACCGAACCCATCATTCGTATTTATGCCGAAAGCAATTTTGCTACAACAGCAGATAATATTGCAAAACGGTTGATGCAGGATATTGGGAAGATGATGTAAGGGAAGAAAGTCATTGGTCATTAGTCATTTGACCAGCGATTTTTTAAAGTATGTTTAACATTGAAGCAATGACTAATGACCAATGACCAATAAAAAAAGATCATGAGCTCAAAAAGAATCTACTTCGACAACGCCGCCACCACCGCACTTGATCCACAGGTGCTGGAAACCATGATGCCTTACTTAACAGAAAAGTTTGGCAATCCATCTTCCATTTATTCTTATGGCCGGGAAACAAGAATGGCAATTGAAACTGCCCGTAAAACTGTTGCTAAGATTTTAAATGCTCACCCTGCCGAAATATTTTTTACCAGTGGCGGTACCGAGAGCAGTAACACCGCCATCTCCTGCGCCATACGGGATTTGGGATGCAGGCATATTATTACTTCGCCTATTGAACACCATGCTGTTTCACATTCAGTAGAGCATTTGGACAACCTGGATCTTGCTAAAGTGAGCTATGTAAAATTATTACCCAACGGACATGTAGATATTGACGACCTGGAAAAATTATTAGCCTCCGCCGAAGAAAAAACCCTCGTTACTTTAATGCATGCCAACAACGAGATTGGTAATATTTTAGACATACATGCTGTGGGCGAATTGTGCAAATTGTATGGCGCCATTTTTCACAGCGATACGGTGCAAACAGTTGGGCATTTTCCTTTTGATTTAAGAAACACACCGGTTCATTTTATCACCGGCGCTGCACATAAATTTCACGGACCAAAAGGCGTTGGCTTGTTATACATCAACGAGAACGTACGTATAAAGCCCTTTGTACATGGTGGCGGACAGGAACGCAACATGCGTGCCGGCACCGAAAACCTCTATGGCATTGTGGGCTTTGCCAAAGCGCTGGAAATGGCAACCGCCACCCACGAAGAAGACATGGCCTATATTGGCACGCTGAAGTATTACATGATGGATGAACTGAAAAAAAATATTCCCGGCATTGCATTCAATGGTGATGCATTGGGCCGGTGTTTATACACGGTACTCAGCGCCAGTTTTCCCAAGACAGAAAAATCGGAGATGATATTGTTCAATCTCGACATCAATAATATTTGCGCCAGCGGCGGCAGCGCCTGCACCAGCGGTGCCGACCAGGGCAGCCACGTCATCCGTGCCATCAACAACAACCCCAACCAGGTAACCGTACGTTTTAGTTTTAGCAAACACAATACCAGGGAAGAAGTTGATATGGTAGTGGAGAAGTTGAAGGAACTTGTATAAACATATTGTAACCACAAAGCGCACAAGGCTTTTTTGTGCCCTTTGTGCTTTTCCTTAGTGAACTTTGTAATTATTTTTTTTTGCACCTAGCATTAAGTAATACTATTTTACTTCATCGGTCTTGCAATCTTGTACGGTATAACTTTATTCGGCTTTTATTATTACTTTTTTTGATTTATTTTTATTACAATGAAAAAATCAGTCATTGTACCCTTCTTCATTCTGCTCTTGCAACATAGTTATGGTCAAAAGAGAGAAAATATACTTTTGAATGCTTACCAAACTAACTCAACAACAAAAGCTAATCAATTTTTTACCAATTGGAATTTAGAGAGTAAGCAATTAATAGCAAGGTTCAACTCTTCAACAAATGATACTGCGATAAATATTCATAATATATTCCAAAGCTTTTATGATAGCATTGGCTCAAGAGAATCAGAAACAAAAGATATTGCAAAGTATTTTTTAATTCCGGATACTATAACTTATCAATTTATTGATACACTTATTAAGGAGCAATTTTTTGATGGCTCTTTTCTTTTTACCGCACAAGGGTCATTAAATTATTTACCAGAAAATAAAATTTATACTTTACATTCTTTTTATCCGCAATTAAACCCGGGACTGGCAAAAACTTTAAGCATCACCAAATCTTATAATGACTTATTAAGTAATTTTTTAGGCCATAAAAAAAATTACGATTACTATAAGGAAAAATATCCCAATGCTTCTCTTAAAACAATTACACTCATCACTAAATCTCAAAAAGAAAGTCGAAAAAGACGTGAATTTCTTAGTAAGTATCTCCATTTGCAATATGAAGACTATGAAGCATCCTGGCAGTTTTATTCTGTCCCATTTATTTCTAAAATAATTTTTGACAAAGATTTTAAAACTGCACTAATAGACTACCAGTCAAAAGAGATTGGAGGCTTAGCATATTTCAAAAAAATATCTGGTAATTGGCATCTGATTGAACTCAAAGGAATGATAATAATAGATTAAAAATTATACCCCAACTTCTCCCCTACTTCCTTCCCCAACACCGGTAACTTCTTTCTATCCACCAAAAAACTATTCAGTTGCGCCAGTTCTTTAAAAATATAATGTTTGTCCATGGCCGCTTTTAAATAGCCTGCACCGCTGCTGCCGCCGGTACCAATGCGGGTGCCAATCATCCGTTGCACCATATTAATGTGGCGGCTGCGCCAGTTGCTTAACTGGTTGTCAATTTCTAAAAGTGTATCGAGCAATTGAAAAGGCAATTCAAGCATGGGATAACCATGGTACATCATAATAAACAAAGCCGAGCGGCATGCTTTGGGCGAAAGATTCCTTTCAACATTTTCATCAGCATTATTAAACACTGTTTCAAAAGCAGCAGCATTATTTTTTTCTGCTTCCGCCAAACTGTTCACATAAACCTCCTGGTAATTTTTCCAGAAATCTTCGGTAATAAAAGGCATTCTTTCCAGCCATGCATTAATCAGTTGCAACACCGATTTACCACTTTCTGCATCTTTAATAATGGCAATATCTTTTTCTTTCAATTGCGATGTGTAATAATTTTGTCCGTGACGCTGCTCAAATTTTAAACCCAGTTTTGCCTCCAGCACTTTAAACTGGTAACTCTGAAAACCAGATGCAGGCCGCAGCATATCCCTGAAGTCAAGGAAATCCATCGGCGTCATGGTCTCCATAATATCTATCTGCTGCACCAATACCTTTAAAATAGTAACCACTCTTTTTAAGCGGTGTACCACCGTTTGCATTTCAGGACTGTTATCATTCACCACCGGCTTGTTCATGATCTCAATAACCGAATTCACTTCAAACAATATCTGCTTAAACCAAAGTTCATACGCCTGGTGAATAATGATGAAAAGCATTTCATCATGCGCCGGTTCTCTTCCTGCTTTAAAACTTTCGGGATCCTGTGCTTCAGTAATTTTTTCCAGTTGCAGGTAATCTGCATAATAAACAGCCTTTTCCATAATAGCATTTTAATGCAGCAAACTTACAGTTTTTAGTTGTCAGGCCACTATGTGAGCTTTTAATTTTAAAAGCTTTTAGTGTTTTAAATAGACTTAAAATTCTGATCTCTTCTTAGTGGCCAGACAACTACCGGCTTTTTGTTAACCATTCGTGAACGCAAATTCCTTTAACAAATCCTTTTCTAAAATAAAAAAGCATGGCATCATTTTCTAATTAAAAAAATCCAGGCAGACCCTTAAACCCTGCAACCAACTATGATCAAAAAACTTTTCTTTTCCATCATCAGTGTATTGATGATAAACTCCCTTCATGCACAGGTCAGTTATGGCATCCGGGCCGGCGTAAACTTTGCCAAATGGCAGGGCGACGATCTGCAGGTAATAGAAGACCTGCTGGATAAAACAGATGGTTATGTTGTAACCAAAGGCAAAACCGGCTGGCATGTGGGCACTTATGTAAACATCCCCATCAGCAACACTTTTTCTTTTGAGCCCGGCCTGGCTTACTCAAAAAAAGGGTACAGTATTAAAGGTGATGTTCAGATACCTGTTTTAAAAATACTGGCCATTAATGCCGGTGCACAGGTGCAGCAGCATTATATTGATATGCCCCTGGTGCTAAAAGCAAATGTGTACAAGGGCTTGCAGGTATATGCAGGGCCGCAGGTATCGTACCTGGTACGCAGTACCTTAAATGCCAAACTGGGTGTACTTGGCATAAATATTTTTAACCGTGGCTTTGGTATTACCGAACGTTTCAATAAGGTTGACATGGGCCTTACCGGCGGCATTGGCTACCAGTTTGAAAACGGCCTGAATGTACAGGCAGGTTATGATTATGGATTATCCAAACTTGATAAAAATGAAAATTATTCAGCCTATAACAGGGTTGTAAAAGTTTCCGTTGGGTTTAGTTTTTAGTTGATGGTTAATGATGGAAATGCGGTATCCAACAATGGGTACCGCTTTCTTACCCCCTAACCCCTGCCCTTCGGCTTCGCTCAGGATGAGGGGGAATACGAGCTTTTTTACCTGAGCAGTATAACTTAATAAAAACAGTACAAATTCATTCATAATACCACTTTCACTTTAAAAATGATTTTCCCTAAATTTGCAACCCGGCCCACGGATTAACGAATTAACCAATTAACGGATTAACTATATTATGGGAAGAATATTTGAAGTTAGAAAAAGCAGCATGTTTGCCCGCTGGGATAAGATGGCAAAGAATTTTACCCGTATTGGCAAAGAGATTGCCATTGCTGTAAAAGCCAGCGGACCGGACCCCGATAACAACCCGGCTTTAAGAAGATGCTATATCAATGCCAAAGCCTGTGGCATGCCTAAGGACCGTGTGGAAGCTGCCATTAAGCGGGCCATGGGAAAGGATACCAGCAACTACGAAGAGGTTATGTATGAAGGTTATGCACCGCATGGCATTGCTGTATTGGTTGAAACTGCTACTGATAACCCAACCCGTACGGTAGCAAATGTCAGAATGCATTTTACGAAAGGACAGGGATCGCTGGGCACAACCGGCAGTGTGGCTTTTGGTTTTACACATATGGCCGAATTTAAAATTAAAGGCGAAGGTGTAAATGTAGATGACCTGGAATTTGAACTGATTGATTTTGGTCTGGAAGAAATTGGAGAAGATGCCGAAGGCAATGTGATCATCCGTACAAAATTTAATGAGTACGGCAATATGAGTAAGGCTTTGGAAGAAAAGAAAATTGAAGTAACGAGTGCCGAACTTACCTGGATACCGGCCAATACCATGGAACTGAGCGAAGAACAGGCCAACGATGTTTTAAAAATGGTTGACCACCTGGAGCAGGATGACGATGTGCAGAAAGTTTATCATAATCTTAAATAAAAAAGAGCCGCTTTTCAGCGGCTCTTTTTTATATCGTTATTTCTCCTTTCATGTAGAACACCGCTTTGCCTTTTATTATTACCCTTTCTCCTCTTTGTTCACACCAAAGCTCGCCGCCACGTTTGGATAATTGAAAAGCATGCAATTTATCCTTGTCCAGTTTTTCGGCCCAAAAAGGAATGAGTTGAGAATGTGAAGAACCAGTTACCGGATCTTCGGGAACACCGCAATTGGGCGCAAAGAAACGGGACACAAAATCAGAGTTGGTTCCAGGAGCCGTGACAATGATACCGATAACATCAATTTTATTCAACAGGCTAAAATCTGGTCTTACAGCAAGCACATCTTTCTGCGTTTCCAGTTCAACAATATAATCCCGGTTTTTATACACGCCCAAATGTTCGGTTATACCCAGGCCATTTATTAATTCCTCGGGGTAATCTGTAACTCTTTCCGGCTTCCAGGAAGGAAAGTCGAGTGCGATGTATTCCCCGTCACGATGCACTTTCAGCGGGCCGCTTAGCGAATAAAAAATAATGGTATTCTTTTCATATCCCAGCAATTCAAACAGCACAAATGCAGCAGCCAGTGTGGCATGGCCGCAGAGATCAATCTCCAGTTCGGGTGTAAACCAACGGATGTGAAATCCATCTTCTTTGGGCACAAAAAAAACTGTTTCGGCAAGGTTATTTTCTTCAGCAATCTGTTGCATTAATGAATCATCAATCCATTTTTCCAAAGGGATTACAGCTGCAGGGTTTCCACTGAAAAGTTTATCAGCAAAAGCATCAACCTGGTAAATCGTTAGTTTCATCTTTTTTATTTTTAGAGTAAGCAACAGGAAGCGACAGTTTATATTTTACCGCCAGCAACCGGATAATCAGTATCAGTAAAATACAAATGATCTTTGCTGCGTCATCATTCAATGCACTTTGTTTTAGCAGGTAATAAATGAGTCCGCCGATGATGCTGGCCAATGCATAAATTTCTTTACGAAAAATGAGCGGCACACTATTCAGTAGTACATCCCGTATTACACCGCCAAAACTTGCAGTGATGGTGCCCAGTGCAATACAAACACCCACGCTAAAATTAAGTTCCATGCCTTTTTCAATACCGATGATGGTGAACAGGCCAAGGCCCAGGGCATCAAACAAAAACAAAGTGGCATTTATTTTTTTCAGCCATTGGCCAAAGAACATACTGCCTAATGCTCCAATAAAAATTACAATGGTTGCGGTTTCATCTCGCAGCCAGCCAACCGGCAGGTTGCCAATCATCATATCACGGAGTGTTCCGCCACCAATGGCTGTTACAAAAGAAAGGATGAGCACACCAAAGGGATCCAGCTTTTTTTCCATAGCAAAAAAAGCACCCGATACTGCAAAGGAGAAAGTACCTAAAATATCTATTACTTGTAAGAAACCGAAATCAATCATATGGTTTGATAATGATCAGGCTGATTACTACTCACGCATCATTTCCTTTATCACAGCAACTATATCTTCTGTATTTGGTTTGCTGAAATAATCGCCATCGCTGCCATAGGATGGTCGGTGAGCTTTGCCCGTAATGGTTCTGGGCGATACATCCAGGTGTTTATAGCCTCCCTGTTCTTCCATCACTTTATTAAACATATAAGCTGCTGCGCCACCGGGCACATCTTCATCAACAAAAACAATGCGGTTTGTTTTTTTGAGACATTCAACAATTGTATGATTGATATCAAAAGGCAATAAAGTCTGCACATCCACCACTTCGCAACTAATACCCATTTTATCTAAAGTTTCTGTGGCTTCCATCACAATGCGTAAAGTAGAACCGTAGGTTACAAGCGTTACATCGGTTCCTTCTTTTACAATTTCAGGCACACCCAACGGCACGGTGTAGCCCAGTAAATCGGACGGTAATTTTTCTTTTAAGCGATAACCGTTTAAACACTCAATAACTAAAGCCGGATCGTTTCCCTGCAATAAAGTATTGTACAAACCTGCAGCCTGCACCATATTACGTGGCACACATACATACATGCCCCGGAGTGCATTAATGATCATGCCCATAGGCGATCCGCTGTGCCAGATACCTTCAAGCCTGTGGCCTCTTGTTCTTACAATCAGCGGACAACTCTGCTGTCCTGCCGTACGGAAATGGGTTGTGCAAACATCATCGCTTAATGGTTGTAAGCCGTACAATAAATAATCGAGATATTGAATTTCGGCAATAGGCCGCAGGCCTCGTAAAGCCAGACCAATGCCTTGTCCCATAATGGTAAGTTCTCTTATGCCGGTATCAAAAATGCGATCAACTCCATATTTATCCTGCAGGCCGCTAAAGCCCTGGTTTACGTCGCCGATATGGCCAAGGTCTTCGCCAAAAGCAACTACTTTATTATTTGTTCTGAATAATTCATCAAAATATTTATTCAAAACTTCGTAGCCATTCACATTCGCAGCATCATCTGTATACACAGCATTTACAACCGGTACTTTTAATGCCGATTTAGGACCTTCATTATATAAATAGCTGTTATAAAGGCCGGCGTATACGTCTTTTAGTTTTGCATAAAATGTATGAATTGCATTTGCGGCAGTATCATTTCCTGCCAGGTCTAATGCTGTTGCCAAAGTCTTCATTACATCTCTCCGCATAGGCTCACGTAAGGCTGCCAGTTCATCCGCAAGTTTTTTTACGGCAGGGTTTGATGCAAGAGGTCTTAACATCTCTGTTGTTTCAGTAACCAATGTTTTAATGGGCTCAATATATTTTGCCCAGGCTTTTTGTTTGCTTTCTTTTACAAACTGTACAGCTTCGGTTTCAATATTTATCAATTCTTCTTCTTCGGCCAGTGCATTGGCAATGATCCATTGCCGCATTTGTTTTAATCCATCCCATTCCTTCTCCCATTCCAAACGCTCGGGTGTTTTATATCTTTCGTGACTGCCCGATGTGGAATGCCCCTGCGGCTGCGTTATTTCTTCCACATGAAAAATTGCAGGTGTATGTGTATCTCTTATTTTTTGAATGGCGGGTTCCAGTATTTCACACATACCGGCATAGTCCCAGCCTTTCAGTTTATAAATTTCAACACCGTTGGTATCTTCTTTTTTCTGGAAACCTTTTAATACTTCTGAAATAGATGCTTTGGTGGTTTGGTATTTTTTGGGAACAGAAATCCCATATCCATCATCCCAGACAAAAACAGCCAATGGCACCTGTAATACACCGGCAGCATTGATGGTTTCCCAAAAATGGCCTTCGCTGGTTGATGCGTCGCCAATGGTACAAAAACAAACTTCGTTACCATCTGTACTCAGGTTGGTGAGGTTACTCAGTTCCTTAATTTTTCTGAAAGCTTTGGAAGCGTATGCAAGTCCTAATGCACGTGGCATTTGGCCGGCTGTGGGAGCAATATCGCTGCTTATATTTTTTTGGTTGGCCAGGTTTAACCAGTTGCCGTTTTCATCAACAAACTTTGTGGCAAAGTGGGCATTCATTTGCCGGCCTGCACTGAAGGGGTCGTTGTTTACATCAGGATCGGCATATAACTGAGAAAAAAACTGTTCAACAGTAGCCAGGCTGTTTGCAAACATAAAGGTTTGATCACGGTAGTAGCCGGACCTGAAATCGCCGGGTTTAAAAAATTTTGCAACAGCCACCTGTGCTATTTCTTTTCCATCGCCAAAAATGCCAAACTTGGCTTTGCCGGTCAGCACTTCTTTTCGACCCAGTAAACTGGTTTCCCTGCTCTGGCAGGCAAACTGGTAATCTTTTAATACCTCATTTCTGAAATTTTCGAAACTTAGTTTTTCCAGTAAAGCAGCATCGTTGTTGTTGTTTGTATCCATAACCTTATTAATCTGGAACAAAAATATAAATTATAGGGCAGCCTTTGTTAAAAATCTCCTAACAGGATGACAATTTAAAGCATATACAGCCGTTTTATTATCTTTATACCATAAACCTATAGAATTAATATGAAACACTTATTTACTTTTTTGTCTGCAATCTGTTTAATGTCGGTTGTACATGCACAAACGACTACTGTAACAACTAGTACCACTCAAAATGCATTAACCATTACGCAGGCAGATGAATTACTTACCTTAAAAGAAACCGAATTTGATTTTGGCAAGATCCCCCAGGGCAAACCGGTTATTCATATTTTTGAAGTAATCAATAAAAGTAATGTGCCATTAAAAATCAACAATATTAATGCAAGCTGCGGTTGCACTACACCTGAATGGGAAAAAGATAAAGTAGTAACACCGGGTGGAAGTACTAAAATAACCGTTGGGTATAATGCAGCTGCAGAGGGTCCATTTACAAAATTTATTACCGTAACTTATAACGATACCCAAAGCAAACAAATAACCATTAAAGGAGAGGTCTGGAAAACACCGGGCAGCTCTGCTCCCGAAAATAAAGGGCTCAACGATTTAAAAAACTAAACAACATAAATTAACCAATCATGAAAAAATTATTCCTTTCACTTACAGCATTAACTTTTTCTGCAATAATGTTTGCTCAAAAAACAGTAGCTGATGTAGCTAAATTTGAAACTGAGACCATTAACCAGGGCTATCTTAAACAAAACGAACCAAAAGAAGTTAAGTTCGTTGTTACAAACATAAGCAAAGAACCACTTATTATTGAGCAGGCTAATCCAACTTGCGGCTGCACCATGGGAGACTACACCAAGTCGCCCATTGCACCAGGCGCTACCGGCTTTATTTCTGCAAAATTCAATGCTGCAAATGCCGGTCATTTTACAAAAAATCTTACTGTAAAATTTGCAGGTGTTGATGAAATGAAAAGCATTACCATTACAGGAGATGTTTTAGCTGCTGAAGAGTATGACAAATGGGCTGCTGAAGAAGCAAAGAAAAAAACTTCAGACGCTACCACAGCAAAACCTGCACCCTCTTCAAAAAACAAGACGGGTTCTAAAAATTAATAATTAATACTGAAAGCATATTTTAATAAACAGGGCCCTCCGGTATTCCGGAGGGCCCTTGCTTTGAGCCTGATTCATCATACATGATTTATGCAACGGCCATTTAATCTTTTGACATTTTTATAATAAAAATCAGAAGTTTCCGTTTATACTTTAACCGATCTGAAACCAATTGAAAACTAAATCTTAACCCTATGATAAAAGGTAATTACCTGTGATTGGAATCCGAATACCCCCAACGTATTTTTACCAGGTAAAACCTGCAATTACAAAACACTTACACTACCACTTACCTTTTTTTTAACATGAACAGCTTACGTAAAACAATTGCTACCCTGTTTTGCAAATGAATTTATCAGTAAATAATCTTTTGTAACAAAACCCGTGTGCTAACAACTTAAAGATTTTTGTTTTTATGGATTGTTTGGATAACAATGAAACCCCTCTTTCTAGAGGGGTTTTTATTTGAACAAAACAGCATAAATGCTGTTAGTAAGAATCAATAATATTTATTTTTACAAAAATTGAAATTTATGAATCTTACGATTGGACAAACAGCCCCTGAATTTACCTTATACAATACAGACAAAAATAAAGTAAGCCTATCTGGTTTCAGGGGCAAAAACGTATTACTTTTATTCTTCCCACAGGCATTTACAAGTACCTGCACCAAAGAATTATGTGCCGTAAGAGATGATATTAACCGTTACAGCAATATAAACGCTGAGGTACTTGGCATATCGGTTGATTCTGTTTTTACATTGAACAAATACAAGGAAGATCAGCAATACAATTTCCCTTTATTGAGCGATTTTAACAAAGAAGTTTCGGCATTATACGGGGCATTATATACCGACTGGATTCTCGATATGAAAGGCGTAAGCAAAAGAGCCGCATTTATTGTGGATAAAGATGGTAACCTTGCCTATGCTGAGGTACTTGAAAATGCCGGGGAAATACCCGATTTTGCTGCAATAAATGAAAAAATAGCCGCTTTAAGCGCCTAAAACCGCATGTGGGGATAATAATTTAGCTTTCTCAGGAACTGGCTTTTGCATTTTTGACTATATTTAGGCATAATGTAACAGACAAACTATTGCTGAATTAAAACATTTTCTATACTTTTACTTAGTTGAAAAAAATAGTTTACATACTAATTTTACTTATTGGAATAAATTTTACTTCTTTTGCTCAAACAAAAAACCCTGCACAGGGCGAACCTATAGCAAAGCTGATAAAGCCTTATCCAATCCCTGCTACTACAGCAATCAATTTTGAATTTCTGTATGGCTATGATAAAACTTTTACCCTACAGCTATATAATTTTATGGGTAAGAATGTATACGAGATCACTAAAATGCCTCCCCGCTTAACAATATCATTAGAAGATTTTTACCGTGGTATGTATTTTTATCAACTCAGAGATAAAGACGGAAAGATCATAGATTCCGGTAAGTTCCAGATAGTTAAATAATCCTCTTTTAAAAATTACATCACCTGTACTATCAAAAATTTAAGGTAGTGGGTATTTTCCTGTCCACGTATAATGGGGTGGTCGGCCGATTGTGAATTAAAAACAACCTGCCTTATTTTTCTCTTGGCATCGGTTGCAGCCATTTGAATAATATCTAAAAACAATTCCGGCTGCACCAGGTTGGTACAACTGGATGTAACTAAAAACCCTCCGGGTTTGACAAGTTTCATTCCACGTAAATTAATTTCCTTATACCCGGCAACGGCTTTATTAATTGTTGCCCTGCTTTTTGTAAACGAAGGCGGATCAAGCATTACAACGTCCCATTGCTTTCCTTCTTTGCTCCATTCTTTTAACACATCAAAGGCATTTACACATTCAAATTTACAAATGTTATCGAGCCCGTTCAAAGCAGCATTGCGGTTACACATATCAATGGCATTTTGAGAAATATCCAGACCCAAAACAGATTTTGCTCCATAATGCCCGGCCATTATTTCAAAAGAACCAGTATAACAAAATGCACCCAGCACATCGGCCTCTTTTACAATATGCGCTATGGCCCGGCGGTTATCCTGCTGATCTAAAAAGAAGCCGGTCTTTTGTCCGTTGGCAATATCTACATGAAACTTTACGCCATTTTCTGTAATGATAATATTGGTATCAAACGCTGCAGATAAAAAACCTTTGTGTTGCTCCATGCCTTCCAGTTCCCTCACAGGCACATCATTACGTTCATAAATTCCTTTAGGGTTAAATATTTTTTCAATAGCTTTTACAATGGCCGGTTTCCATACATCAATACCCAGGGCCAGGGTTTGTATAACGAAATAGTCATTGAACTTATCTATGATCAGCTGGGGTATATCATCTGCCTCTCCAAAAATAAGCCGGCAGTTTTCGGTATATCCAAGCTTTTGACGGTATGCCCAGGCCTGCTGTAAGCGGTTAACAAAAAACTGGTCGTCAATCACTTCGTCCCTGTCACGGGTAAGCAGGCGCACCATAATCTGCGACTGCGGATTGATATAGCCCCTTCCAATAAATTTCTTATCGTGGGTAAATACATTTACAATTTCGCCGGCTTTGGCAGCTGCATCAAGCGCTTTTCCGGGGTTTACTTCATTTCCAAATATCCAGGGATGCCCGGTTTCTACCCTCCTGCTTATCTTTTTGTTTAAAAAAATGCTCTTCATGGCGCAAAGGTAGCATCCGTGTCATACATAGTGCAGTTATGGGTTGCTTATTTGCAAATAATTGCCAATTTGACTGCAAATGAGCCCTTGGCAAAATGTTTGACTGTTGTACCTTCGCAACCAATTTTAAAAAAGACATGGAAGAAAAAGAAATATTTACCCCCGAAAACGAAGAAATGAATATTAATGCCGATGCTGATATACCGGGCAATACCCATTTAAGCAATCCCGGTGGCGAAGATGCCTTGGAAAAATTGCAGGCCGAACTGGAAGAGCAAAAGGATAAATACCTGCGCCTGTTTGCCGAGTTTGACAATTTTAAACGCCGCAATGCCAAAGAAAGAAATGAGCTTATTCAAACAGCCGGTAAGGATGTAATTATCTCCATGCTGGAAGTGATGGATGATTGCGACCGGGCTGAAAAACAATTGGCCGAAAGTAATGATATTGCAGCGCAAAAAGAAGGGGTTCAGCTGGTATTTAATAAACTGAGAAATACTTTACAGGCAAGGGGTTTAACTGCGATGGAAAGCATCAATACTGAATTTGATGTGGAGAAACATGAAGCCATTACTGAATTGGAAGTACCTGAAAAGCAGAAAGGAAAAGTGGTTGATGAAGTTGAAAAAGGATACTACCTGAATAACAAAATAATACGTTTTGCAAAAGTGGTGGTGGGGAAATAAAACAACCCCATAATCCGCCAGCTGGCGGAGCAACAGGAGTAATAATTCCAAAGCAGTTTTAAAAATAGCAGAAACTAACAAATGTCAAAAAAAGATTTTTACGAAATACTGGGCGTTTCCAAATCTTCATCTCAGGATGAAATAAAAAAGGCATACCGCAAGGTTGCCATGCAATTTCATCCGGATAGAAACCCTGGTGATAAAGCTGCTGAAGAAAAATTTAAGGAAGCTGCTGAAGCGTATGAAATATTAAGCGATGCAGATAAACGTGCCCAGTACGACAGGTTTGGTCACCAGGCAACAAGCGCTGGCCGCGGCGGCGGTTATGGTGGTGGAGCCGGAATGAACATGGATGATATATTCAGCCAGTTTGGAGATATTTTTGGCGACGAAAGCCCGTTTGGAAGTTTTTTTGGCGGTGGGGGCAGAAGAAGTTCAGGCGGCAGAAGCCGGGGTACACGTGGCAGCAACCTGCGTGTAAAAATAAAACTGAATTACGAAGAGATTGCTAAAGGCGCACAAAAGACCATCAAAGTAAAAAAATACGTAGGATGCAACACTTGTGGTGGCAGCGGAGCAAAAGATAAAAATAGTGTACAAACCTGTGGCACCTGTGGCGGCAGCGGACAGGTTAGAAGAGTTCAAAATACTTTTTTAGGACAGATGCAGACCGTAACAACCTGCCCCACCTGTAATGGCGAGGGCAGCACCGTTACACACAAATGTACTGCCTGCAAAGGCGATGGAAGGGTATACGGAGAAGAGACAGTTACCATTGATATACCGGCAGGCGTACAGGAAGGCATGCAACTAAGCCTGAGCGGAAAAGGCAATGCCGGTGAGCGTGGCGGCTCCGCCGGAGATTTGATTGTGCTGATTGAAGAAGAAGCACATCCGCAATTACACAGGGATGGACTGAATGTAGCTTTTGACCTGCACATTTCTATACCCGATGCTGTATTTGGCACGCAGATAGAAGTACCTACCATTGATGGCAGGGCAAAAATTAAAATTCCACCGGGAACACAAAGTGGAAAAATATTCAGGCTGAAGGGAAAAGGTTTTCCCAATGTAAACAGTTATGAAAAAGGCGATCAGTTGATTCAGATAAATGTATGGACACCGCAACATGTTTCTTCTTCCGAAAAAGATATGCTGGAAAAATTACAACAGTCTGAAAATTTTCAACCAAAGCCGGATAAAAACGACAAATCGTTTTTTGATAAAGTGCGGGAGATGTTTTCTTAATCTGATTTAGTTTTTTTTCGTTTTTTGCTGGCATAAACATCCTCAGCTTTGTCAATCAGTTTTAAAAACTCAGTCTGCAGGTAACTTTGCGGATCATAAGATTCAGCTGCAATTTTATGTATATCCAGCCAATCGGCCTGTTTAATATATTTGGATTGTTTTACTTTAAGGCCAAACATAGCAACGGCCGTTGCAAACTGTAATTCTTTATCCAGGTTTTTAAACTCAATAAAATTAGCAAGGCATTTATTTTTAGCTAACAACAGCGTTGTATCATTACAAAGGCTGTAGCGCATTTCAATTTCAGCCACTACATCACCAGGCATCGGGTCTGGTTTAAAAAGTTTATCACTTGAAGGCACAATTTCAAAAATAGCCAGCACACTGTTGCCACTGCCTATCTCACCGCCTTCCAGGTCAATACTGCTGTCGGCAACTGCATCTCTTCTGTTATCAAAACCTATCAACCGGTATTCCTTTACCAGGCCGGCATTAAATTTCATATTCATAAACACATCATCAGCCACTGCAAAAAATGTTTGGGTAAGTTCTTTCACCAGCACTTTTTCTGCTTCAGCAATATCATCCAGGTAAGCATAATTGCCATTGCCTTTTTTTGCCAGGGTGGCCAGTTTAGAATCTTTGAAGTTACCCATCCCTACGCCCAGGCAGGTTAAATAAATACCGCCCTGCCTTTCTTTTGTTATCAGGTCTTCCATGGCTTTTTCAGAAGTGAGGCCTACATTAAAATCTCCGTCAGTAGCCAGTATAACCCGGTTACTGCTGTTTTCTTTGTAAGTGCTTCTTGCCAAAGCATAGGCCGTCATAATTGCGGCTTCGCCGGGTGTATCGCCGCTGGCAGATAATTCTTCAATTGACTTTATTATTTTTTCCTTTTCGGCACCGCCGGTTGGTTGCAACCAGATACCAACAGTGCCGCCATAAGTTACAATGGAGATCGTATCAATAACCCTCAGATTTTTTACAAACATCTGAAAAGCCGCTTTCAGCAATGGCAGGCGGTTAGGCATATCCATACTGCCTGATACATCAATTAAAAAAACAAAATTGCCGGGTGGTATCATATTCAGATCCAGCTTCCTTGCATTCACATTTAAAATGAGCAATTGCTTTTCCATATCCCATGGGCAGGAAGTAAGCTGCGATTCAAAATTAAAAATGTCGCCATGCTGCGGTTCACGGTAATGCAGGTTAAAGTAATTGATCATTTCTTCAGTACGAACCGCATCGGGAGGCACTGCACTGTGCATATTGATGAAGCGGCGAACATTACTGTATGAAGCCTTATTCACGTTTAATGAAAACCCGGTGTTTGGAAACTTATCTGCACGTACATACTCATTTTCTACCAGCTGAAAATATGTTTCATTATCTATAAACCATTTTACTTTGGAAGTCTGTTCTAAATTTTTAGTAACAGAAATAAGTTTGGGCCGGTTGCTGTTAACATTGGAAGGCAGAATTTTTAAGGTGATATACTGCCACTGATCGGCATTTACTTTTACGGATTTAGGCTCATAACCATCTACGCTTATCGTGAGCGAATCCCATAAAGTTCTAGTAGTAATTCCAAAGCCCCCGTAAGTACCGGAATAATAGACATGATTGGTTGAATGCAGCAGTACCTTTGCATTCTGCAATGACTGGTTTTTCTCATCCTTGATTTCGCCCCGGAGATAATACTGCGCCCTGGCTGTAAAGGCCATTAACAGGAAAAGGATATAGAAAAAACATTTTTTCAATTGCAAGCTGATTGTAAAAAGTATAATATCTGCTGTTAAGATATGCTTTCAATGCTTTGCGTTGCCCACTAATCCTCTACCAACTGATAAATTTCCTTCAGGTTTCGGCCAAGGCCATCATAATCCAGTCCAAACCCCAGCAGGAATTTATTGGGTACAGTAAACCCGATATAATCAATTGCAAGCGGATGCACCAGTGCATCCGGCTTGTGTAAAAGCGCCGCTATCTTTAAACTTGCAGGCTGCTGATTTACCAGTTGTGGCAAAAACTCATGCAGGGTTTTCCGGTATCCACAATATCTTCAATAATAACTACATGCCGGTCTGTTAGTGCTATATCCAGCCCGATTGATGTTATTACATTGCCGGTAGATTTTGTTCCTTTATAAGATGCCAGTTTAATAAAACAAATTTCTGCATCAATGGTAAGTTCTTTAAACAGATCGGATGCAAACATGAACGAGCCATTTAAAATAGCAATGAATAAGGGCTTTTTACCTGCATAATCTTCATTGATCTGCTTGGCTAATCTGTCAATCTGCTCCTGTATTTGCGGAGCTTTAATATAAGGTTGAAATTTTTTATCCAGTACCTGAATAATCATGTTTAAGTCTATTTATTTTGAAACAATTATTTCCTGCCCAATTTTCAAATTATCAGAGTCTAGTTTATTCCATTCTTTTAACTGCTGAACGGTAACATGGTAAGTTTTGGCAATGCTATACAAACCCTCTTTGGCGCCAACCAGGTGTACTTTATTTTTCCTGCCATCTGCATTTTTAACAGCACCCTGAAAACCGGGCTGCAAAAACAATTTTGTTTTTGGGTTTAATGTAGAACCGGCTTTTATATTATTATACTCCAGCAAATATTTAAGCTGCACCGCATTTTTTTGTGCTGCATCATACAATGTTTCTCCCTGCAGCAATATATAATATTCCTGCTCTCCGGATTTAGCTTTTTTCTCCAGGTAAATTAATTGATCCTTAGCAAGAAGCCCTTCTTCTGCCATGTCATTAAACTCCATCAGCTTGCTTAAGCTTATTTTATGTTTATTGGCTATAACCAATAAAGATGTTCCTTTTTTTGCGAAAATGCAGTTGGTTTTATTAATGCTGATTATTTTATCCGGATCATTCGCCGTTATAGTAATATCATTTTCCTTAATGGTGTTTTCCACAGCCACCTCAACAGGCACAACGGTTTTATTTTCTTCTGTTTTTGCCATATCCGATTCGGGCAATCTGTTTATTGCCAATAAAGTATACTGCTGCAGATCGTACTGTTCAATATATTTTATCAACAGATCAGGATACTTCGGATTGGTTGCGTAACCGGCTTTTTTTAAGCCCTTTGCCCAGCCGGCATAATCAACAGGATCAAGATTGAACAAAGCGCTGTAGCGCTTATTGGCTTTTAAAAAATCACTGTGATCCCTGTAGCTTTCATTGGCATTGGTATAAGCCCTGAAACATTCCCCGTTTGCATCATCATCATGAGTTACGCTCTCGCCTGTCCAGGTACTTTTGCATTTAATACCAAAATGATTATTTGATTTTTTTACCAGCTCACTGTTGCCATTCTCTGTTTCCAGTATACCCTGCGCCAAAGTGATTGATGCTGGTACTCCCGTACGCTTCATTTCACTGATGGCGATATCTTTAAACTGAACTATATATTCCTCAACCGAAATCCTTTGCGCCCTAAGCGTTAAGAAAGTCAATGAAAACAATATGGTGAAAACAATTCTGTACATTCTTTACTTTTTTTGAATTAATAAGAGTCCGTCCCTTATGGTCAACATAGCCTGTTCTACACGGTCGTCATTGGCAACATGTTCATTAAACGCATGTATCGCTTTTGCATTTTTCCCTTTCACATTTTCTTCCAGTACTTCGCCATGAAAAAGCACATTATCTGCCAGTATCCAGCCACCGCTTTTTACAGATGGTAAAGTTAATTCGTAATAGTTAATATAGTTCACTTTATCAGCATCTATAAAAACAAGGTCCCAGTTTTCCTGTAGTGTTGGAATGATCTCCAGTGCATCCCCAACATGCAGATCGATCTTAGCTTCCATTCCTGCTTTTACAAAATAATTTTTCGCAATGGCGGCATCATCTTCCCTTAATTCCAGTGTAACTAATTTGCCATCATTGGTTAAACCCTTCGCCAGGCACAAACCGCTAAAGCCGGTAAATGTTCCAATTTCTAAAATTCTTTCGGGCGCAATCATCTTGCTAAAAAATTCAAGCACTTTGCCCTGCACATGCCCGCTTAGCATATGTGCATGCGGATGATTGGCCAACGTGTATATTTCTATTTCATCAAGCACAGCATCCAGGGCAGATGTGTTATTTTTTGCATATTGTTCAGCCTTGGTATTGACTAGCTCCATTTTATAACGCTGTTATCATTTTTAAATTGCTGCTTACATATATAAACAAAATGCCATTCTGCACTTTAAATAAAGTTGAAGAATGGCACTTACTAACCCGGTAAAGTTACATTGAAATATCTGCTTTTTTATCGTCTTTATGAGAAATTAACAATAAGCCCACAAAGGTAAATATGCCGTTAATTAAAATTAATTCGTTACCGATTTTATAACCATGAAAAATATTATCTGAAAGGGTTTGTAAACCAAGTGTTACATGCAGTTTCGCTTCGTACCAGGCCGGACTACTCAACATGTCCAGGCCCAGTGCCAGCATGGGTGCCACAATACAAACTGTCCATATTAATTTTTCATTCAGATGCCGTTTTGTTAGGATGCCAAAAGAAAATAAACCCAACAGCGGCCCGTAAGTAATACCGGCAAATTTTAAAATAAAATCAATGATCAGTTTATCGTTGATGGCTTTAAAAACAAGCACCATTATAAAAAACACAACAGCAAAAGTAAAATGCACTTTTAACCTGATTCTTTTTTTCTTTTTTTCCAACAACTCTTTTTCTGCCCCTAAAGCGTCATCTTCATCGGCTTTCATTTTATTCATTCCCAGTATATCTATACAGTAACAGGATGTAAGAGAAGTGATTGCTCCATCAACGCTAGGGAACAGTGCGGATATCAATGCAATAATAAAAAGTATACCGATGGTTCCGCTAAAAGCATCACTCAATGCAATGGTTGGAAAAAGGTCATCTGGCGGAACTGTAATATTATTGGTACTGGCATATAAATAAAGTATACCACCGAGGAACAGGAATAAAAAATTTACGACCATCAGTACCGCAGTAAACGTCATGATATTCTTCTGTGAATCTTTTATATTTTTTACGCTGATGTTCTTCTGCATCATCTCCTGGTCCAGGCCGGTCATGGCAATGGCGATGAACATACCGCCAACAATATGTTTTAAAAAGAAGGAGCCTGCTTTATAATCGGTATTAAAAATTTTGGTGTAGCCCTTTTCATTCATGAGCGAAAGTGCGCCTGAAAAATCGGTGCCCATTGCTTTTACAATAACAATAATGCAAACCACCAGCCCCAGTAACATGCCTGTTGTTTGCAGTGTATCGGTATAAATAATTGTTTTAACACCGCCCTCAAAAGTATATAATAAAATAAGTGCCAAAATAACCAATGTGGTTACAATAAATGGAATATGCAGTTTATCAAAGATGAAAAGTTGCAGAATACTGATCACCAGGTAAAGGCGTGCTGTGGCGCCAACCACCCGGCTGAGTATAAAAAAGAATGCACCTGCCTTGTGGGCATTAATGCCAAAACGTTTTTCCAGGTAAGTATAAATAGAGGTGAGGTTCATTTTATAATACAGGGGTATCAGCACAAATGCAATAACCATGTAGCCTATCAAATAGCCCAATACGATCTGGTAATAATAAAAATTGCCACTGCCTACACTACCCGGCACACTTACAAACGTAACCCCGCTCAGGCTTGTACCGATCATACCAAATGCAACCAGCATCCAGTTGCTGTTGCGGTTGCCAATAAAAAAAGATTCGTTATTGCTGCCACGGGATGTGAAATAAGCAACCGTAAGCAGCAAAACGAAATACCCGATAACAAACGAAAACAAAATAATGGGAGACATATCAATCGTTTAGGTAAAAATAATCTTGAAAATAGAGAAAATATCGTGTCTTTGCCAATAATAAACTATAAAGTTTTATGCAGATAAATTCATTGGCGGTTTTTTGTGGCTCTAAAAGTGGCAATAACCCATTGTATGAAGCAGCAGCAACAGCATTGGGCCATTTGCTGGCATCAAAAAAAATTACGCTTATTTATGGGGGTGGCAATAAAGGTATTATGGGTGCGGTATCAAATGCAGTTTTGGAAAAAGACGGAAAAGTGGTAGGCATTATTCCCGAAATACTGAAAGACAGGGAGCATCATCACAAGGGCATTACTGAATTAATTATTGTGGATGATATGCACACCCGTAAAAAGATATTATACGAAAGATGTGATGCTGCCATTATATTACCCGGCGGTTTTGGTACCATGGATGAATTTTTTGAAATGCTTACCTGGAACCAGCTGAGCATTCACGATAAAAAAATATTTATACTGAACACAGCCGGATTTTATAATCATTTGCTGGCCTTTGCACAAACCATGCAGGATGAAGGTTTTTTGTACGATAACATTGAAGATAAACTGGTTGTACTAAACCAGCCAGCTGAAATGCTGGAACACCTGTAATTTTAAAACCTGTACTTTTTACCCTGGAATAAAGGCACTTGTATGCCTGCTTTAAAGATGGGCGTAATTACTGCTTTGCCACTTTCAGAAATACCCACATACGGTGAATTTTTATTTCCTGCAACGTCTGCCATAATGGAAATATAGTAATAAAAATCTCCGGTAGTTTGCCTTCCGCTTGCATAACCAACACCAAGCAAAAGGCTGGTAGCGGAATATTTATCTTTAAATGTTGGCGTATTGGGAGCGATACGTTTGTCGGTTGTAAAATTTTGTTCTGCCTGTATATTCACAAACAAAAATTTTACCGGATACACTCTTGCAAAAATTCCAGGGCCAAAAACCGTTTGCCGCGATTTTTCATCACTTACCACATAGTTAAATCCGTTAGAATAAACATAGCGGTAGGAAGCATAATTGATATTAAAAACAATGCCGGCATCAAGCCATTTGGTAATGCTGTAACCAAAAACAGGACTTGCACCTAAAAGAGTGGTATAGCTGCCTACTGAAACGATAGCACCTCCTCCCGTAAAAAGATTTTCTTTTTTAAACCCTCCCTTTTTTTCATTACTTTCTCTTTCTTCATCCTGGGCCTTAACTGCGTTAAAACTGCTGATCAACACTAAAACAATTACAATTTTTTTCATGGTACTTTATAATTTTATTTTTTCAACCGTCAAACGTGGCGTCAGGCGATGTCGAATATTTTACCGCTGTTTAAAATATTATTCGGGTCGAAAACTTTTTTTATACCGCTCATCAGCTGCAAACCGGCTTTATCAAAAACAATATCCATGTAAGGTTTTTGTATCAATCCAATCCCATGCTCACCGCTGATGGTTCCGCCCAATGATTTTACCAGTTTAAACAAAGCCTGCAATGCCGGTATCACATCGGGGTTATTTAAACTGTAAATACTGCCCGGTTTTCTGATACGTATGTGCAGGTTACCATCGCCGGCATGGCCATAACAAACCACATCAAAATCATATTCCTTTCCCAGTGCCTTTACTCCTCTGATCAAAGCAGGCAATTCGGCCCTCGGCACCACCGTATCTTCTTCAATGGTGTAGCCATCTATCTTTACTGCTTCTGCTACCCTTCTTCTCAATTTCCACAGTTCAGCTTTCTGTTGTGCATCATCTGCAAAAAAAGCATCGCCACAATCATACTGTACCAGCAATTCTGCAATGGCTTCCATTTCACTCATCAACGTGTCCATATGGTTTCCATCCACTTCAATGATCAGGTGGGCTTCCATATCATCAGTAACAGGTACCACAGCGCTATCTACAAATCTGCTTACAATTTTCAACGCATTTATTTCAACCAGTTCCATAGCGCTGGGCGTAAACCCTGCACGAAAGATGGCACTCACTGCTGCTCCTGCATTTTCCAGAGAATTAAAAGGCACCAGCATCAGCAAATCGTACTTTGGATGCGGGAGCAATTTTAAAACAATCTTTGTAACAATGGCTAAAGTTCCTTCACTACCCACAATTAATTGTGTTAAATTATAGCCTGTAGAATTTTTTAACACATTGGCGCCCGTCCACATAATTTCGCCGGTTGGCAATACAATTTGCAGGTTCAATACATAATCTTTTACCACACCATATTTTACAGCTTTGGGTCCGCCACTATTCTCCGCAATATTGCCGCCAATAAAACAACTGCCCCTGCTGCTGGGATCTGGTGGATAGAATAATCCTTTTTCTTTAACGGCATTTTGAAGCACTTCGGTAATAACACCCGGCTCGGTTGTTACCTGCAGGTTACGTTCATCAATTTCAATGATCGAATTCATTCTTTCCATGGAGAGTAAAACGCCGCCCAGGTGTGGTAATGCCCCACCGCTTAAACCGGTTCCGGCACCACGTGGCGTGACAGGTATTTTATGCTCATTACAGATCATCATGATCTGGCTGATCTCCTCAGCTGTTCTGGGTTTAATTACAATATCAGGAAGAAAATGGAGATTCTCCGTTTCATCGTGTGCATAATTATTCAGGCTTTCTTCATCGGCAAATACATACGTATCGCCTGCAATTTTTTTAAACAGATCTATTAACCCTGTTGTAGTTCCTTTTACTCCGGCTGCAGTTTGCATGTAACATTATTTGTGTAAAAATCGTATAAAATAGTGAGTTGATAAAATCATGTTCGTTTTAAAGAAGTGCATAAGTTTGAAATCTTCATTAACAATTTTACTGTCAGTCTGAGCCTGTCGAAGACGGCTTAGTTTAGTATAGCCCCGGTTTCGACAACACTTCGGCAGGCTCAGTACAACCTGACAGCTTTTGAAAATGACCCTCAACTTAATTTTAATGAAGTCCTGTAAAATTGTTAAATTTTTTTAACGGATTGCAAATAAGAAAAGAGAAATCTACATTTGTTACGAATATATTCGTATTCATTTTTTAACCAACAAAAAGTATAGCCATGAAACAATTTATTTTAAAACACAAAAAAGCCATCACCGGCACTTTAGCCATGTTGCTGATTGGTGGCATCACCATGTCCTTCCTGGACTCTCCAATAGGTTACAATAAATTTACCGGGGAGGATGAGTTTACCTACGAAAGTAGCTACACAGATACCTTGCCTGAAAAAGAAGGTATTACCATGAAAGACTTTGATAAACTGCAGGCCCAACTGGATAAAGTTTTGGGAGAGGTAAATGCTGAATTAAAAGGTATTGATTTTAGCAAAATACAAAAGGATGCCATGGAGTCGGCATTAAAAGCGATAGACATGGAAAAGATGATGAAAACTGTTGAGCTTAGTTTAAAAAATATTGACCTGGATAAGATGATGGCAGATGTAAGCACCTCACTTAAAAATGTTGACCTCCATTTTAAAAGTGCAGACATTGAAAAAGCACTTGCCGAAGCCGGCAAAGAAATGGAGAAAGCAAAGCTGGAATTAAAGGAAGTTGATAAAGAAGCCATAAAAAAAGAATTAGCCAGGGCAAAAATTGAAATTGAAAAAAGCAAAGGGGAAATTGAAAAAATTGACATGAGCAAGATCATGGATGAAGCCCGTGCCGGTATTGACAAAGCAAAAGATGAGCTGAAACTTACCAAAGCAATGTTCACAGAAATGGAAAAGGACGGGCTGATCGATTCAAAAGCCGGATTTACCGTTGAATACAAAAACAAGGAACTTTATATTGACGGTAAGAAACAGGATGAAAAAACAACAGATAAGTACCGTAAATATTTCAAGCAGGATCATTTTAAGATGACGATAGAGAAAGAATAAAATGTATGCCCTGAAGAACTGAAAAGCATCTGCCGTTGGTGGATGCTTTTTGTTAATATAGAGGTGTCACCTTTTAAAAGTAGCATATAATATAAGGCAGCTATAAAAAAGGTGACACCTCTTACTTGAAATGTAACCATCACTAACATTGATAAAGTTGATTTACTTAAAACGTAGGACAGATAGAAGTCCTGTCTACATTATCAGGATAAAAGCCTTTTTTAATGATACTGAATTCCATTGCACCGCGGTAACCATTGTATTTGCTTAGGGCAGATAAGGTTACATCGTAGCTGAAGGTAAATTGTATTTTGGCTACTTCTAAACCAACCATGGGTACAATGGCATCGCCCAGGCGATAATACACTCCGGCTATTAATTGTTGCTCGCCAAATTGAGAGAGGTTATAGTTTGCATTGATACCAAAAACCAGGTCGGTTGCTTTTGCCTGTGTAGTAAAATAAGCATTGGGGTTTACAATAACCCGGTCATTTAATTTTAAAATGGCATTTACAAAACCGGTATGCCGCATGGGTATGCGGCCAAACACTGAATTATCACCAAAGAAAGTTTCCTTGGGCCTGTTAACATGCTGTATAGAGTAGCCGGCATTGATGTACACATTTTCATCAGGGAAATATGCATAGTTCATACCTACATGCATATCCATATAACTAACATAGTTGTTGGTAAATACTACACTGGTTGGTAATTTACTGTCGAAAAATTTTCCATCAAACTGATCGGGAAATTTTAATTTGGATTCATTAATATGTTTGTTTGCCCAGCCAATATTAAAACCTGCAGAAAGTAAACTGCTTAAGCCCAGCATTTGATGATAGGCCACCGAACCATATACTTTGGTACTGGTTAAACTGCCTGAACCGGCTTTGTCATTTAATATCATGCCTCCCAATCCAAGCCATCCATTCTCCAGCCTGTCTCTGAAAACCTGAGCATCGGCAAAAGCGCTCACTGTTTTGTAAGGCACCGACATGACCGAACTCCATTGATTACGGTAATTAGCGCCAATCCGGTAATCCGCATCGGGTATAAAACCTGTATTGGCAGGGTTGGTAACCAATGGCGAATTGAAGAACTGTGAAAAATGCAGATCCTGGGCAGTGGTAGTAAGCTGCAGACTGCAAAGCACAATAATTAATATTTTTATTTTTTTGATCATGCTCTTATTAAATCGTGAGGCGTGAGTTGTGAATCGTGAATTGGCCGCAAAAATCTTTCCAATTATTTATCAATCCACCACACAAAAAATTATTACCAATCATTTATTATCAACCCTGTTCTTTCCTATTATCTCAACAAACTAATATCCCCTGTTTTCCTCAGCTTCTGCCCATCGGTAAACTCTACATCTAAAGTATAAGTATACACATCCATCGGTTGCAAAGCTCCTTTAAATGTACCATCCCATCCCTGGTTTCTGTCGGATGTGGCAAAAACAACCTGTCCCCATCGGTTAAATATTTTCCAGTTCAATGTACCAATACCAAAGCCTTTAACTTTTACAATTCCATTTTCGCCAAATCGCCCCGGTGTAAATGCATTGGGCACATCCAGCAAAGGCACAATAATAATAGGTACATCCTGTGTTAAACTATCAACACAATCGGCAGCATTAAATGCATACAGCGTTGCCCGGTAAGTACCGGTTGCGTTGTATTGATGCGTGGGTGCAAAAGCGGTTGAACTTTCTCCATCTCCAAAATTCCATAAATACCTGCTTGCTCCGGCAGACAGGTTGGTAAACCTGGTTAGCGCATTTACCTGCGGAGGGTTTGGAGTCCAGCTGAAATTTGCTGTAGGTATCGGAAACACGGTAATGGTAAAATAGGCCGATGTATCCCGTTTATTACAGGTGCTGGTATCAATCGCTATCAGGCGTACATTAAAAGTACCGGTTGTAGGGTATGTATATGTTGGTTCAAAAGCGGTTGATACATCGCCATTGCCAAACTCCCATATCCAGTCGGTACCACCCAGCGACAGATTTTTAAATACGGGGGTATAGGGTACACAACCACGGTTGGGGGTTAAAAATGCTGCTTTTACATTGGGGCTGATGCGGAGCTGTTTTATGGCAGTATCGGGCGCATTGCAAAAAGTGGTATCATCAACAATTAGTGTAACTGTGTAAGTACCTATTGATGCATAGGTATGATTAATGGGGCCAAAGCCTGATCTGACTTTGGGTGTGTTATCTCCAAAATCCCAGATAAAACTCTGGCTGGTATAATTGGGGACCGTAGCTACTGATTGATTGATAAACTGGTACCGTAAACTGTTGCAGGAATCTAATTTGAAAAATGAAAAATCGGCGTTGATAAGATTGTTACCAACTTTTACAGTTACAAATGCCGTATCAGCAATATTACAGGTAGCTGAATCAATTGAAATGAGCATTAATGGATAGCTTCCTGTTTGGTTGTAAGTATGAGAAACAGAATTATTAGGAGCATAAGTGGTGTCTCGTAAAACGGTACTGAAAGGATCATTATAAATCCAGATATACATTTTACCTCTTGCCAGCGTATCTGTAAACCTTACGGTAAGTGGTACGCAACCAATCGTATCAACCACACCATCAATAGTTGCTTTTACACTGGCACCAATACCCGCAAAATTCATTTCTATTTTTGCTGCTGCCAGGTTGCAGCCATCTCCGCTGGGCGTTCTGTTAATACCCGACCACACACCTGGTGTTGTAGGAAACCTGTTAGCCGGATTGGAAGGAGTGCCACAACTGCAAAATGCCTGGTAAATAACTCCGTTGGCATCAAAGCGGCTGGTACCACCATCCACATGATCGCCTAAACTTCCGTTCTGGCCAAAATGTGAACCAAAGAGCTGGCTTTGTGCATTTTTCTCCAACACAAAAAAGTAAAAATCCTGTCCATCTGCAGCTGGAATATTTGATAATGGAGTTACTTCGGGTAAACCACTTGTGCCGGCAGACGGATAGCCCCGTTCAATATTAATTCCTCCTCCCCAGCCCGAAACATAAACATTTTCACAACGGTCTACTAAAAATGCTACCGGTGAAAGGTTAGGAACTGATGATGCGGTACCAAAAATGGTTGAATAAATGTATGTGGGAGACAGGTCTGGTTTAAGCTTACTGATAAACTGCTTACTGTTAGCATTACTGAATGTGGCGCTAACTACCGGCCAGTTACCGGTTGTAGTACCCATGATATATGGAAAACCTTTTTTATCAAACTGAATACCGTAAACCATATCATTACCAGGTGTACCCTGGAAAGTTGTTCTTACAATAGCAGAGCCGTCATTTTTTATTTGGGTTATAAATCCATCTGTTGCTCCACCCTGGTAAATGTCTTGCATAACCCCAACTTTATTTCCGGGTAAATTAGGACCGGTAGTTGCCCCGGCTACATAAACATCGCCACTTAAAGGATCTTGAGACAAAACAAAACAGGCATCATCACCGGTGCCACCAAAAAAACTACTGAATAAAACTGAAGAAAGATTTGAATTAAATTTTAGAACCACCCCATCCTGTCTGCCTCCTCCAAAAACCGCCTGTATAGGTGTACCGGGTGTAACCGGAAAATCGGAAGACTGTGTACAGGATGCCAGTAAAACATTTCCTGCAGCGTCTAATATAATTTCGCTCCTGGCATCATCGCCATAATTTCTACGGGTTGCATCCACACCATCGGGGATAATATATTTACCACGGATGTTTACACCATCATTAGCCGAACCTCCAATGGCTACTGCACCTAAAGCTGCTGTGCCATTTGCGTTTAGTTTTGTAATTACAATATCATAGTCGGTTCTTGAAGATGGCCTTCCAAGTGTGCCGGGATAATTATTTGAATTTGATCTTCCGGCTATAAACAAATTACCCTGTGCATCACATATCATACTATGGGGCTGCTCATTCCGGCTACCACCAATATAAGTGGCAAACAGCCTGTTTGAACCATTAGCCGAAAATTTGATGATAGAAATATCATACCCATTGGGGTTGGTCTGATCCTCATTAATACCCCCTCCAAAAACTGTTTGGTATGCTCCCGCGGAAACCGGAAACCCGCTTCCAAATGCAATTCCACCGGCATAAAAACTACCATCCGGAGCTGGGGTAGCGGTAAATCCCCAGTTTTCAGCAGTACTACCGCTAAAACTTGAAAAGATTAAAGTGGGATCGATAACAATGGTTGAATTAGGATCGTAATCAGTTACTTTAAAACGAACAATATTATTTTTTACAACGTACTTACAGTTCACTGTTTTCTTTTGCCCGTCCTGCACCTGGTAACTGTAAGGATACAATTCTTTTACAGCACCAACTGATGTACTAATCATCAGTTCTTTATTTTTAACTTCCAGTTTATCAACACCTGAATACTGCATGGCAATTTTATCAATATCTCCTCCGGGATGTACTATAATATCATACTTCAATTTACCGGCATCACTGTAATACCGCACATCTACATTGGGGTAAATATTCTGATAACTTACTGCCTGGGCTATTTTACAATCCGATGTCCATTTAGACTGATCGGAGCCTACATAATAATTGTTGTGATAAGGCTGTATTTTATCGGGTAGATTTTGTGCAAAGGAATTGCCCCCTAAAAATTTAACCTTGTATGCATGTGAATTGATGGTGATGGGCTGCCCCATGTTTGAAGAGTTAGTATTGTGTCCATGCATCTGCTCAGACAACATCTTCAGATCTGCAACACGGTGTATTGCCACGGTAAAGCCCTGGTTCTCTAAAAAAAATGATCCGGTAGAAAAATCGCCCCGGTATTCAACCCTGTTATCCCATTGGCCCTTATTCTGAATAAATTCTACCTGCGCAGATACCTTATTTACACAACATGCAAATGAGGATAATATGATGAAACTGCGTAGTATTTTAAGTGAAATCTTCAAGTAGTCTTTTTTACAATTTACAGAAATAAAGTTATAAAATATCGTTTTGGATAATCACAAATCTGTCATAATTCAGTTACGAGATTTTACTCCAGGCCGTTTTTCCCTTTTGCTGCTGCAGATAATTTTTAACCCGTAAATTTTCATCTGTATTCAAATCGGGGTCAGATTCTAAAATATGTTCAGCGGCATTTCGGGCAGCTTCCAGAATAATCTTGTCTTGGACTATGTTTGCCAGCTTAAAGTTTAACAAACCACTTTGCTTAGTGCCTTCTATATCCCCCGGGCCACGTATCTCCAGGTCCTTTTCTGCAATCTTAAAACCATCATTGGTAGCCACCATTATCTTTAATCGTTCACGGGCATCGTTTGATACTTTTGGCCCTGTTAATAATATGCAAAAACTTTTTTCGGCACCTCTTCCAACCCTTCCACGCAACTGGTGTAATTGTGACAGGCCAAATTTTTCGGCGCTTTCAATTACCATTACACTCGCATTGGGCACATTCACACCAACTTCAATAACGGTTGTACTTACCATGATCTGTGTATCAGCTTTTACAAAGCGCTGCATGTTGGTTTCTTTCTGTTCAGCCGGTTGCTTTCCGTGTACCATGCTTATCCAGTATTTGGGTTCAGGAAAAAACGATTTCACTTCCTCAAACCCCTTCATCAGGTTTTCATAATCCATTTTACTGCTTTCTTCAATGAGCGGATAAACTATGTAAGCCTGCCTGCCTTTGGCAATTTCTTCTTTAACAAAATCCATCACCTGTGGCCTGGCACTTTCGGAACGATGCAGGGTGTTGATGGGTTGTCTGCCTGGCGGTAATTCATCAATCACACTGTAATCCAGGTCGCCGTAAGCGGTAAGCGCCAGCGTACGTGGAATGGGCGTTGCCGTCATTACCAGCACATGCGGCGGAATGGTATTCTTTTTCCACAACTGTGCCCGTTGTGCCACACCAAATTTGTGCTGCTCATCAATCACTGCAAAACCCAGGTTCTTAAAAACCACCTTGTCTTCAATCACGGCATGGGTTCCTATTAAAATATGCAGTGTTCCGTCTTCACAAAATTTTAAAACCTCTTTACGCTGTTTACCTTTGGATGAGCCCGTAAGCAATTTTACACAAACCGGCATATCTTTTACAAGATCCGCAATACTGTTGAAATGTTGCTGCGCCAGAATTTCGGTTGGCGCCATCAGCACCGATTGAAAATCATTATCTGCTGCAATCAACATCATCATCAATGCCACAATGGTTTTTCCGCTGCCCACATCGCCCTGTAAGAGGCGGTTCATCTGTTTGCCGCTGCCTGCATCCTTCCTGATCTCCTTCAACACTTTTTTTTGTGCATTGGTTAATTCAAAAGGCAAATAATTTTTGAAGAAACTGTTAAAAAAATCACCCACTTTATCAAAAGTTAAGCCCCTGCTATGCCTGTGCCGGGTTGATTTGATGAGACCCAGCCTGAGTTGTGCAAAAAATAGTTCTTCAAATTTCAATCTTCGTACAGCATGCTGGTAATGCTTTTCTGTAGCCGGAAAATGAATTTGCCGGCAGGCATTAAACCGGCTGATGAATTTATATTGCTTGATAATGTGCTCAGGCAAATTTTCGGGCAGGTCTTTTTCGGTAAGTATCTGCAGGAGTGCGTACGTTAATTTACCGATAGCTCTTCCGTTAAGCCCCTTCGTTTTTAATTTTTCGGTAGATGAATAAACAGGCTCCAGGTAATTTTTCCCATCGGCTTTTTGGGCTGTAAAATTTTCAATTTCCGGATGGGCGATTTGTGGCCTGCCCATAAAAAAACCAAGCTTGCCAAAAACCAGGTATTGGTGACCTACTTCAATGGCTTTCTGTATCCAGCTTATGCCCTGGAACCAGACCAATTCAATTTCGCCGGTATCATCCTGCAAGCGGGCAGTTAATCTCTTTCCCCTGCCCTCGCCCAAAATTTCAAACTGGGTTAATTTTCCGGCTACCTGTGCGTATTCATTGCTTGGAGAAAGTGTTGCGATCTTATCCAGCTTGGTTTTATCAACATGCCTGAAAGGGTAATGCTCCAGCAGATCTTTGAAATTAAATATCTCCAGTTCTTTTTTTAAAAGATCGCCCTTAAAGGTTGTTACACTATGTAAGTATTCAATGGGACTGGTTAATATGGTAGCAGGCGAGCTGATGGAAATTGTTTTTACAAATATACAATGCAGGCCTTAGTAATCGTTTCGCCTGGCGGCGAAAATAGTTTGCCACAGATGCACGGACCTGTCCCGATTATTTCGGGAAGCACAGAAAGGAAATATCGGGATATGCGTTAAAACAAGATCGGAATGCGTATTCGGAAATTTATCGCTTGTTATTATTTTGAAAACGCCTTGGCTTGTTAAACTTTCTGTTTCCTCCAGCGGAACCGCCAGAAGGAGCAGCATTGTATGCTGGTGTTTCTCCCAGTTCTTCAGGTACAATTGCCTTGGGCACAGGCTTGCCCAATAATTTTTCGATGCTCATAAATTTGCGCTGCTCTTTTACAGTTACAAAAGTATAAGCGCTGCCTTCGGCTGCAGCCCTGGCTGTACGGCCAATGCGGTGAACATAATCTTCACCGTCGTGCGGCACATCGTAATTAATAACCAGGTCAATATTATCAATATCAATACCACGGCTTAAAATATCGGTTGCTACCAAGATAGGCAGCCTGCCGCTTTTAAATTGTATCAATACTTCCTCTCTTTTAGGCTGGTCAAGGTCGCTGTGAATTTCATCGGCTAAAAACCTGGCACGTTTTAAATCACGGGTTAGCTGTTTTACACTTATTTTGCTGCTACAGAAGATCAATACCGATTTAAAATCTTTTTTGCTCAGCAGGTGTTTAACCAGCGGTATCTTCTGTGTTTCATATACAATAAATGCTTCCTGCTTTATTTTTTCAGGCGGTTTGCTGATAGAGATATTTACTTCTTCAGGATTGTGTAAGATCTTCCTTGCCAGTTCTCTTATCTTATGCGGCATGGTTGCCGAAAACAACAGGTTCTGTCTCTTTTTAGGCAGACTGTCAATGATGAACATAATATCGTCATAGAAGCCCATGTCCAGCATGCGGTCGGCTTCATCCAGAATTAAATATTTAAGTCCGGCCAGTTTTACATAACCCATTTTAATATGGCTCATCATTTTACCGGGCGTGCAAATAACCACATCGGCGCCATGGCTCAGTGCTTTCTTCTCCTGCACAAATGCATTACCATCGCCACCTCCATAAACTGCTATTGAACTTACCGAAGTAAAATAAGAAAGGCCCTCCATATGCTGTGCAATCTGCACAGCCAGCTCACGGGTAGGTACAATTACCAATGCATTATTTGTGTGGTCTTCATGCGTATCGGTAATGATCTTATTAATAAGTGGTAATAAAAAAGCCGCTGTTTTACCGGTTCCGGTTTGGGCAGATGCAATAACGTCTTTACCTGCCATAATAAGCGGAATGACCTGCTCCTGCACCGGGGTAGCGTTTTCATAGCCAGAGGCATCAATTCCTTCCATTAACCTGTCGTCAAATCCAAATTCTGTAAACTTCAATGTAATTTATTTTAATCAGGTGAAGATACTGAATAAAGCCCGATAACCCCGACAGTGGTTAATAGCTTACCTTTGCAACCATAAAAAATACAATGATAAAAGTAGGAGAATACAATATTTTAAAAGTAATACGTGAAGTTGATTTTGGCCTTTATTTAGATGATGGCGCCGAAGGCATATTGTTGCCCAAGCGTTTTGTACCCGCAAATACCAAAATTGGTGATGAGGTGAAAGTGTTTTTATACCATGATGGGGAAGACAGGCTGATTGCCACTACCCAGCAACCTAAAGGTGTTTTAGGGGATATTGTAAAACTGAGAGCAGTCAGTGTAACAGAACATGGCGCATTTTTAGATAATGGTTTGATGAAGGACCTGTTTGTTCCTAAATCGAAACAACAGCTGAACATGATACCCAATGGTGAGTACCTGGTAAAAATTTACTTAGATGAGCAAACGGGTAGATTAGCTGCAACTGAAAAACTGGAACCTTTTTTAAGCAACGAAGAATTAACGGTAAAAGAACTGGAAGTGGTTGACCTGATCGTTTACCGCCGTACAGATATTGGTTATGTATGCATCATCAATAACCAGCACACCGGTGTTTTGCACCACAACGAAATTTACAGGAATATAACTGCAGGCGATAGGTTCACAGGCTTCATTAAAAAGATATATCCTGAAGATAAGGCTGGCGACCTGCGTTACAGAATTGATCTCTCGGCAGGCAAACCCGGTTACAACCGGGTGGAAGATGAAACAGGAAAGATACTCAGGCTGTTAAAAGAAAACGATGGCTTTTTACCCTACCACGATAAAAGCGACCCTGAAGAAATTTATTCCTTTTTTGGAATGAGTAAGAAGACTTTTAAAATGACAACAGGAAATCTTTACAAACAGCGTAAGATCAGTTTTGAGAAAGACGGAATAAGATTGCTGTGAATTTGTAAAAATTACTTTCCGATACAGAATTTGGAGAAGATGTAATCCAATACATTTTCATTGCTGATGTCGCCTGTTATTTCAGAGATATAATGCAGGCAGCGCCTGATATCCAAAGCCAACAAGTCGCCTGGAATACTGTTATCCAACCCTGCTTTAATATCTGTAAGCGATTTATCTACCTGCTGCAGGGCCTCGTAGTGACGTGCATTGGTAATGATCGTATTCTCTGTATTTATATTACCGCTCACTATTTTATCTACCAATCTTTGCTTAAGCTGATCGATGTGATCCTTTTCTTTTGCCGAAATGTATAAGGCATCTGTTCCAGCAAATTTTTCAGCAGCATCTGCGCCCATCAGATCAATTTTATTTCCCACGGAAAAATAATTGGTATTTTTTTCAGCAATCAATTCAATAGCAGCTTTCAGTTCTGCAGGGGTTTCGGTGTTTACATCAAAAATGTAGATCACTTCATCCGATTGTTCAATTTTTTCCCGGCTCTTCTCAATACCAATCAGCTCTATTACATCAGTGCTATGTTCCCGAATGCCTGCTGTATCAATCAACCTGAAAAGTATTCCATCTATATTTATTATTTCCTCAACAGTGTCCCGTGTAGTTCCGGCAATCTCACTAACAATGGCCCTGTTCTCATTCAGCAATGTATTGAGCAAAGTACTTTTGCCGGCATTGGGTTTACCAATGATGGCAACGCTTACACCATTCTTTATAACATTGCCCAGTTGAAAAGATTGAAGCAGGTCTTTTGTAACTGAACCTGCATCATTGATGAGCTCGTAAAATTTTGTTCTGTCGGCAAACTCCACATCTTCTGTGGCTAAAATCAAGTTCCAGTTCTATCAATGCAGAAAACTGGATGAGGTTTTCTCTAAGCTCTTTTAAAATTTTACTAAAGCCCCCACGCATGTTATTCAAGGCAGTTTTTTGCGAGGCTGCCGTGTTGGATGATATAATATCAGCCACTGCTTCTGCCTGGGTAAGATCAAGTTTACCATTCAAAAAAGCACGCTGTGTAAATTCACCGGCTTTGGCAAGCCTGGCACCTTTGTGTATGCAAGCCTTAATTACCTGTTGCTGCACAAAGGGGCTTCCATGGCAACCAATTTCAACCACATCTTCGCCGGTATAACTTTTCGGATTTTTATACAAGGAAACAACCACTTCATCTATATCCACCTCATCTTCCTTAATAAAACCAACATGAATGGTGTGTGTATTTTGTTTATGCAGATCTTTGGAAGGAAACAATTCATTTACAATATCAATAGCTTTTGAACCACTTAGTCTTATTACGCCTATAGCCCCAATGCCAGTTGGTGTGGCCAGCGCAACAATGGTATCATCCCAACCCGAAATCTGATTTGACATGTGGCAAAGATAGTAAGCAGTTGGCAGTCAGCAGTGGGCTGTGGGTGACAAATAGTATGCATTTTGCATAATCCCAACTGTAAACTACCTACTGGCAAGGCTTTATTATTTTTTAAGAAGCAGTTTTTTATCAATGTCCCTTATTTCATCCACATAATACTTTTTGATCTGGCAGATGGTTACCTCATCGGTTATATCTACAAAGTTTTTAAAACTACTGGCAGCTGATGGTTTGATGATAAGTATAAACTGATCGCCGTCCCCTCTTACATTTGCTACAGCTGCTTTTTTCTGCATTAAAACCGTTCTGATCTCTTCCGGTGCAAAACCTGTTTCTTTTACTAAAGGATTGTTTTCTGCAGCACCTTCGTAATATTTTATACGATTGTTTTTATCCAGCAAAACAGTTAATACGCATGATTCGCAAACCGGATCTCTTATAGTATCAACTTTGTCATTAGGCATTACCAGGTTCATTGCCTTTGCCTCAGAAATTGTGGTGGTAAATACAAAAAAAGTAAGCAATAAAAACCCAAGGTCAACCATGGGCGTTAAATCAACCCTGGTACTTTTCTTATTGAACCTTTTCTTTTTTTCTGATGATCGTTTTGTTTCTATTTCTGCCATAACAGTAAGTTTTTATTGAGATAACGAAAAGAATTTTTTCCATACATAAATAAAAAAAATCCCCGCTACAAAGTGTAGGGGGGATCAAACGATGCTTTATTAAATTAATCCTCTACTACAAAAATTATTGGCTGACGACGATATGCATGTACGTTCTTTCCGTTTTGAATAGCTGGAGTCCAGTTTTTAGTTTTTTTAATTACCCTTACTGCTTCCTCACACATACCAAATCCCGGATCATTTTCACATTTTATATCGCTTAAACTTCCATCTTTGCTTACCACAAACTTTACAATAACAGTATATTTTCCGGCAGTTGCGCCATTATCTACCGGTGTTTCTGCATTCAGTGTTTTTCTCAGGTAATCACGCCATGCAGCTTCTCCTCCCGGAAAGCCTGCTTCAATTTGCACGGAAGTAAAAATTGTATTTTCTTCATCATCTTTTTTTATCTGCACTACTTTTGTTCCTTCTTCATCAATAGGCGCCTGCACAATCTGTTTTGTATTGACGCTTTCCACATCTTTAATGCTGATGGCTGCATCCGGTTCTATGTCCTTGATAATTTCATCAGGCTTTACCTCATTATCATCTACAATAACCGGAGGTACAAACTTGATCTGTTTTATATCCAGTTTTGGCTGCTCTGGTGGAGGTGGTGGCGGAGGTGGAGGTGGTGGTGGTGGAGGCGTTGGATCCGTATTCACCTTAACCATTATTATCTCCTTTGTGTCGAGTGGCCCTCTGTGATCATCATCTATAATATTGGCTAAAACAGTTCCACCCAAAACCAATAATAAAGTACCTCCGGTAATTACCATTGCTTTAGTAAGTGTTCTTTTATAAGCCTTTCTTAATTGATAAGCACCATAGGCTTTATTCTTGCCATCAAAAATAATGTCAAGAACATCTGCAGTTAAAATTTTGTTTGCTTCCATGTTAATTAGTTTTTAATTAGACTCAGGGTTTTTAAAATTCCATAAACTGCCAACTGGCTAATAAAAAATTAATTAAATAATTTTTTTTGTGCTGTTTTTACATACAACAAGATTTTTCACAGTGATTTAAAAATGACTTTCCATGCATAGGCAAAAAAAATCCCTCCGAAATTCGAAGGGATCAAACTATAATTCTTTTGAAGATTAATCTTCTACTACAAAAGTTATTGGCTGACGGCGATATGCATTTACATTACGTCCGTTTTGAATGGCGGGAGTCCAGTTCTTGGTTTTTTTAATTACCCTTTCTGCTTCCTCACACATACCAAAACCCGGGTCATTTTCACATTTCACATCACTCAGGCTACCATCTTTACTTACAACAAACTTTACAATAACTGTGTATTTACCGGCACTTGCACCGTAATCTACAGGCGTGTTTGCATTTAAAGTTTTTCTCAGGTAGTTACGCCAGGCATCTTCACCACCAGGAAAACCTGCTTCCACTTCCACTTTAGTGAATATCTTATTCTCATCATCTGCCACTTTTACTTCTACAACCTGCGTACCTTTCTCCTCTACCGGTGCCTGAACAACCTGAACCGTATTTTCGCTTTTAACAGTTTGTATACTGATGGCTGCATCTTCCTTGATTTCCTCAATTTTTTCATCAGGTTTTACCTCTTCATCTTTTACAATTTTAGGAGGTGTAAATTTAACCTGGTTAATTTCAGGTGGTGGTGGTGGTTCTGGTGGTGGTGGCGGCGGTGGTGGCGGTGGTGGTGGTGGTTCATCCGCTTTTAATTCGGCCATTTGTGTTTCCAGTGTGTCAAATTTCTTTTTATCGTTATCGTCCATATATTTGGCGAAAAAATTCGCTCCTAAAACCAATAACAGAACACTGCCGGTAATAATAAGCGCTTTGGTAAGCGTTTTTTTGTAGGCCTTTCTTAATTGATAAGCGCCATACTCTTTATTCTTGCCATCAAAATAATGTCAAGAACATCGGCACTTAAAATTTTGTTTGCTTCCATTATAATCTCTTTTTTAATTAGATTCAAAATTGTTCCAATTCCATAATCTCCTACTGAATACCGTTTGCCTTTTCAGTTTCCCTAATGAGCATTTTCTCTACATCAACCATTTCCACTTCAGCGTAGTGACCGGGAGGTACAGCTGATATGGTCATTTCATCCAGTATATCAATCGCATTTTTAAAAGTTGATTTTTCATCTGATTTAATGATATACATCAGATCGTCAATTGGTGTAGATTTTTTCTTTTCAAGAATCAGTGCACGAATGCCTTTAAAATTGGTACTTTTAAAATCCTGGCTGATCGTTTCAGGCATTAATTGCCCATAGTAATAATAAACCTGGTTTCCTTTACCCAATAAAATAGTCATGGCACCCGAGTTTTTTACCTTCATCTGCTGATTAGGATCATCCTTGGGTTCATTCATATTCATGGCCGTTGACTGGCTCATGGTTGTGGTAAATACAAAGAAAGTAAGTAACAGAAAACCAAGGTCAACCATCGGAGTAAGATCAACACGGGTAGAAAGCTTTTTTCCTTTTTTGACGCCGGGGCCTTTTTTATGTCCGCCACCCGACGAGGTATCCATTTCTGCCATAGTATTTCCTTTTAATTTTTTTTATTAATGTTTTTCGGTTGTACCGGTTTTGTATAATTCCGAACCCAGTGGCACTGCTTCGCCTTCTGTAACAATCCTGAATTTAAAAATCTCATTGGCCTTTAAGGCTTCTTTTACATTTTTAAATATCGGATAGAGCGCTTCTCCATCGCCTTTAACCAGGATCATTTCCTGCAGTTTACGTTGGTCTTCACCCTTATAAGCATTGGTCACACTGCGGATCCAGAAAGCCAATTCATTATTGGTACTGTCTGTTGGTATCCCATCCATTAAAGTGGGAGGGATTTCCTGTGTGGAATTTAATGCTGATTTGAGTTTATTAACAGGCAGGCCGATGAATTCAGTTTTTTTAAGTTTCTTTAATTCGCCAGGTGTTAAACCCAGGGCCCTTGTTGTATTGAAATCATCGATGATTGCATCCTTCTTTGTCTCATCTCCCAGCATCAGAAACACTTTACCTTCTTTTGTAAGTGTAATCAATATTGATTTTTCGGGAGCAGCTTTACTCGAAACCGAAGTTGGAGTTTTAACCGACAGCACTTCCGGTGGTTTTTGTTTTGTTGCCAATATAAAGAATGTCAACAGAAGAAAAGCCACATCACACATAGCCGTCATGTCTACATTCGTGCTTTTTCGTGGTATTTTAACTTTTGGCATATTTATCTGTTTTTATAATTTTCTTTAAGATTCAAAACATTCGTAAATCCATACAATTATTTGTACAGAGACGCGAAAGTTTGTGTTAAAGTAAATCCAGATTCATCAATACCGTAAGTTATTCCATCAATCTTGGTTGTAAATATGTTATAAAACATAATGGCAAATGCAGATGTACCAATACCCAATGCTGTATTATAAAGGGCCTCAGAAATACCCACAGACAATGCCTGGGCAGATGCTGAACCACCACTGTCAGAACCCAGCGTACCAAATGCACGAATCATACCAACCACCGTACCTAACAGACCGATCAAAGTTGCCAAAGAAGCAATACTTGAAAGAAATACCAGGTTTTTTTCCAACATGGGTAATTCAAGAGATGTAGCTTCTTCCACTTCTTTTTGAATGGCCATCACTTTCTGGTCGGTGCTTAATTCTGTATTAGAGATCATTTCTTTGTAACGGTGCAAACCTGCTTTCATTACATTTCCTACAGATCCTTTTTGTTTATCACATTCAGCCAAAGCTGCATCAACATTTTTATTAGCCAGCTGGTATTGCACTTTACGTATAAAATCTGCATTGTTACCGGTACCATTGGCTTTGGTGATCGTCATGAAACGCTCAATCACAAAAGTTAACATGGTTAAAAATGTACCAATCAGTACAGGTACGATAATACCACCCAAATACATTTTACTTAATGCTGACTTGGGATCATGACGTCCTGGCCAAAACCAACCTTCATCGCCTGGTACAGTAGGCACACCAAAATTTGCCGGGTTTCCTAATACAATCCTCCAAATAAAATAACCTGCAAGTAAACATAATACCGGAGCAATTAATGAAATAATGTTACTTGATTTTTTTGCCTGAACTGAAGTTGTTGGTTTTACAGTTGCTGTAGTCTCTGCCATAAAATTCTAGTTTTTAGTTTTGTAAAAAGTTTGGTTTACGTTTAATGATGGGTAAGTTTTTTTGATTTTTTAACTTGAACAACATTATACACTTTCATATATAGAAACAAGATGCACAAGTTAAATAATTAATTGAAAGTTTCAACCTACAAAAAATTTATTTTAGAAATATTTTTTTACGATGCTAAAATGGATTATTTACATAAAAATAATGTGAAAACCTTTCAAATATTAGAAAAATTCAAATTAAACATGGCTGAATTAATAAAATTAAACAGTTGTTACTCATACCGTAAAGCCACGATGGGGTCTAATTTTGAGGCTTTGTAAGCAGGATATAAACCAGCAGCAAGACCAACAAAAGAACATACAAATATACCCGCAATGACCCAGGCCCAGGGAACCACAAAACCTGTTTTTAAGAGAATTGCCACCACATTACCGAGCAATACCCCGGCAATTATTCCGGCAACAGCTCCCAGCAAACTGATCAAAACAGACTCATATAAAAACTGCGCCCTGATATCTTTGCTGGTTCCTCCCAGTGCTTTTATCAAACCAATTTCTTTAGTGCGTTCATTTACTGCCACCAGCATAATATTCATAAGGCCTATAGCGGCTCCTATTAAAGTAATAAAAGCAATGCCGATCGTTCCTTTCTCTAAAAAACCCAGGTTGGTAAGCAATGCCTCGGCAATGCTGTCACTTTTATCTACGTAAAAATTAATTTCGTCTTTTACATCCAGTTTTCTTATCGGCCTGAAAGTACCTTTAGCTTCACCAATAGCAGCATCCATCATTTTTAAATCGGATACCATGACTCCGATATTGAATGAGGTGCTTTGTGTTGCATACAACCTGCGGATATTATTGTAAGAGGTAATAACAATTTTACTGGTATTAAAAAATGCACTCGAACTTTTTTCTTCAAGCACAGCTATAACCCGGTAAGGTATATGATCTACACTTACTACTTTATCAATGGCTTTTGCAGGATTATCGGGATACAGCTTTTTGGCAGTACCACTTCCCAGCATACAGATGCTTCTTCCTGATTCAATTTCTGTTTCGGTAAAATTGCGGCCATAGGCAATATTATAGCCGTTCAGCTCCAGGTAGTTTTCATCGCCACCAATCACCCTTACATCAGGATTGGTTTTTTTCCGATCATTATTACAAACAATATTCCGGGGGCCCATTAACGACAGGCCGACTTTTGCCGGAAACTGGTAGCGTTGTTTAAAAGCCCTTGCTTCATCATAGGTAATTACTTTACCCATATTACTTTTCTTTTCTCTTAAAGCCGATTTGCTGGTTTTATTATTCTCTTCCTGCCTCCCACCGCCAATACGTATGTTACGGTCTTTAAACCGCAGACTGAAGGAATTGGCACCCATGGTGGAAAAGCTGGTGGTAAGGCTGTTGCTGGCGGCTTTAATGGAAGTGATAATGAGAATTAATGCAAAAATGCCCAATGCAATAATCGCTACTGTTATGGCAGTCCTTAATTTATTACCAGAAATATTACGCCAGGATAAAGCAACGGTGTCTTTAAAAGTCATGTTCGTGTTATTCGTCCTAAAGTTAAGAACTGAATACAACTAAGACGCAAAAGTTTTTACAAACGGTACTTTATCGTTAAAAATACAACCAGTTTGTAAGAAAATGAGGGAATAAGCCTAAAACAATAATGAGGGCTGCTGTAATAACAAGCAGTATTTTAAAAGCCGGTGTAATATCATCAGCCAGTATTACCACATCTGCTGCAGCATCTTTAAAGAACATGGCCTGTATAATTCTGAAATAATAATAGGCACTGATAGCAGCACAAAGCACAGCAAAATTACCAGCCAGATATGATGCCCGGTTTGAACCGCTGCCATCAGCATAAAAAATTTACTCTGAAAACCTGCGGTTAAAGGAATACCCGTTAATGATAAAAGAAATACAGTTGCCGTAACAGCAAGCAGGGGATGTGCTTTACCCAAGCCATTAAAACCATCAATAGTGTAATCTTTCATTTTAATTAATATGGCAAAGATGCCAATGCTTGCCAGGCTGTAAGCCGCTGCATACAACACCAAACCTTCCTTGGCCAGGTTATTTAAAGCGAATAAGGAAAACAGCATAAAGCCAGCCTGGGCAATGCTGGAATATGCCAGCATCCGTTTTACACTTTGCTGAAAAACAGCAGTGAGGTTTCCGATTAATAAGGTTGCTGCAATTAGAATTACAATAAGCGTTTGCCATTGTGTATGCATGCTGCCGAAAGCATTTTCAAATAAGCGTACAAAAGCAAAAAATGCCGCTGCTTTTACAATAGTGGCCATAAATGAGGTGAATACGGTTGGTGCTCCGTCATACACATCGGGTGTCCAGAAATGAAATGGCGCAGCCGAAACTTTAAAAGACATGGATACTAATAGCAGCACCAATCCTGCAGCAATCATAGCAGGCATGGGGGCATTCCCCGAAATAATATTATCAATATAGAATGAACCGCTTGCACTGCCGCCATACAAAAAGGCAATACCCAGTAACATGATGCCGGTTGAAAAGGCTCCCATCAAAAAATATTTCAGCGCCGCTTCATTACTTTTTAAATTTCTTTTATCGCTGCCTGTTAAAATATATAAAGGGATCGAAACAATTTCGATACCGATAAACAGCATCAACAGCGAATTGAATGTAGATATGAGGGCAACCCCGCATAAAATAAAAAATATCAGGGCAAAATATTCAGAAACATTTTCGCCTACTTTTTCAATATCTCTTCCACTCAATAAAAAGAAAAGCAGTGTACAGCCAAAAGCCACATTAATGAATGTTAAATTGAAACTGTTGAAATGCAGCATATCTTTTACATCTACTGTAAAAAATGCTATTCCCGAATTCATCTGCATACAATTGGCAACAAGTATTACTGTCAATCCAAAAATTGCCAGGTATTTGGGTGTGGCTTTGCTTTTAATAAAAGCACCACCCAACATCATCACCACTCCCCAGATTGCTGTTAATATTATTGCGTTCATAACCTCATGTACGCCAACCGGCGCTTTTGTTATTTAATTCTTGTTAATATAGCCGCTACCGAATCTTTTGTTAAGTCGAAAAGCGGTTGCGGATAAACCCCAAACAGGAAGATCAGGACAACCAAAAAAGCCAACACCAGTTTTTGACTTAATGATATCTCCTGAATTTTTTCTGTAATGCTGTTTGCCTCGCCGTAAAAAACTTTCTGCACCATATTTAAAGTGTACACTGCTGCCAGGATAATACTTAGTCCGGCTACAGCCGCATACCAGAAATTAAATGTGAACAAGCCGCTGAACATCATAAACTCTCCTACAAATGCGTTGGTTAATGGCAGGGCAATATTTGCCAGTGCAATTACCACCAGGAAAATAGTTAACACCGGAGCCTTGTGTGCAATTCCGCCCAGCTCAGAAATTTTACGGGTGCCGGTTTGTTTTTCAATCAGGTCAACCACTATCCACATGCCTATGATATTAATGCCATGACTGAACATCTGTATCATTACGCCCTGCAAACCAATTTCGCTTTTTGTAAAAATGGCTGCACACATTAAACCGATGTGGGCAATGGAGGAATAAGCAACAAAGCGTTTCAGATCATCCTGCCTTATGGCTATTAAACTGGCGTATATCATGCCAATAACTGAAAGGCCGATTACGATGTTATCAAACTTGGTAACTGCATCCGGAAAGACAGGGAGTATCCAGCGTATCACTGCAAACACACCCATCTTAACCATAATACCACTTAGTACCATGGTTGTTGAAGTGGGTGCCTGCTCATATGTATCCGGCTGCCAGGTATGAAAAGGGAACACCGGCATTTTTATGGCAAATGCAATAAAGAAAAGCCAGAAAATCCAGTTTTTCTCTGCCGGAGAAAGCACGGCAGAATAAACTGCATTCATAGAAAAAGAATGCTCTGCATTTGCAGATGGTATGGTATGCATATACAGATATATAATACCTACCAGCATTAATAAGGAACCTGTAAAAGTGTATACAAAGAATTTAAATGTCGCCTGGATTCTTCTTTCGCCACCCCAGCGGCTGGATAAGAAGTAAGCCGGTATAACAGCCAGCTCCCAGAAGAAATAAAACACCAGCAGATCCATGGCCGTAAACACACCCATTAAACCGGATTGTGTTAACAGCATTAAGCCATAAAAAGCATTGGCATTTTTATAGTTTGTTTTATTGGTAGCTATAAAAATAATAGGGAACGCAACTGCAGTGAGCGCCGTAAGCATATGCCCCATTCCATCCAGGCCCAGTGTAAAATTGCTGCCGAGATACCGGAGCCAGAAATAACTGACATTATTAAGGTAAAAATGTTTTGAATTATCGGCATAAACCAGGCTTACGATTGATATACTTAACGTAATCAGCGAAGCAAGGATTGCCCAGTTCTTTACCGCATTTTCCTTACGTATCATAAATGCCACAAGCCCTGCTACCAGCGGAAACCAGATGAGCAACTCAGGAAATGTAATCCAAATATTTTGGTTCATATCTATTTATAAAAACAACTGAATAATAAAAAATAGCAAAATGCCCAGCACCATCATTAACACATAAATACCAACCTGGCCCGATTGTAATAAACGGATCTGGCGGCTGCCATAGTTAACAGCTTTGCCAACACCATTTACAAAACCATCTATACCCTTCCTCTCAAAAATATTGTTGAAATATTTTGCTATTGACAATACTGGCTTTACAATGATAGTATCATACAACTCATCAACATACCATTTATTGGCAAGTACTTTTCCGAGGCCGGTTTCTTCTTTTTCAACTTTTTGATATTTGCTGAATTTGCTCCATGCAAAAACCAAGGCCGCTAAAGCCGCTGCAACAGAAACACCCATCAACGTATATTCCATTACATGTGATAAAGGATGTTTTTCAGTTAAAGCATTGCTTTGGGCAAACACGGGTTCTAAAAATGTTTCCAGCCTGTGACCGCCATGCATAAAGACTTCCGGAATACCAATCCATCCACCAACAACTGATAAGATGGCCAAAATAATTAACGGAATAGTGATTGCTTTAGGGCTTTCATGTAGATGATGTTCCTGCTCATGGGTGCCCCTGAATTTTCCAAGAAAGGTCATGGCATATAAACGGAACATATAAAAAGCTGTCATGATTGCGCCTGCAACTCCAACTCCCCAAAGCAATGGACTTCTTTCATAAGCCGCAGCTAAAATTTCATCTTTAGAAAAGAAACCTGAGAATGGCGGCATACCGGCAATGGCCAGACAAGCCAGTAAGAAAGTGATATGCGTAACACTCATGTATTTTTTCAGTCCACCCATATTACGGATATCCTGTTCACCACTCATAGCATGTATAACACTACCTGCGCCGAGGAATAAAAGTGCTTTGAAGAAAGCATGTGTCATCACATGAAACACTGCGCCGGTATAAGCACCAACGCCCAATGCTAAAAACATATAACCCAACTGGCTTACGGTTGAGTAAGCCAATACTTTTTTAATATCGTTTTGTTTTAAGGCGATGGTGGCTGCAAGTATGGCTGTAGATAAACCAACAATGGCAACAACGCTTTGCGTAACCGGCGCCATGGTATATAAAATATTGCTGCGGGCAATCATGTAGATACCGGCCGTAACCATGGTAGCGGCATGTATCAAAGCACTTACAGGAGTTGGACCGGCCATCGCATCGGGCAACCAGGTGTACAAAGGAATTTGTGCACTCTTGCCCATAGCACCTACAAATAATAACATGGTGATACCGGTAATATCTGTTACGGTTAATTTGGAAACGCTTGCAAATACGGTGTGGTAATCTGCTGTGCCCAGTTTAGATATCAGCCAGAAAACAGCCAGTAAAAAACCAAGATCGCCAATACGGTTCATGATGAAGGCCTTCTTAGCTGCAATATTGTAATTGGTATTTTTAAACCAGAACCCAATGAGTAAATAAGAACAAAGTCCCACACCTTCCCAACCGATGAACATGATGACAAAGTTTGCACCCATTACCAGCAGCAACATGGAGAACACAAAAAGATTCAGGTAAGCAAAATACTTTGCAAAATCTTTGGGCTCTTCATCATGCATGTAAGCGGTTGAATACACATGTATTAAAAAACCAACGCCGGTAATTATTAATAAGAAGATGGAAGAAAGCTGGTCGATCTGAAAATCGAAACCGATCTTCAGTGCCGTGATATTTATAAAATCGAAATAATGGGCAACATGGGTATTGCCTTCTTTAACACTGAAAAAAACAGCTGCACTTATCAGGAAAGAAATAAACACCGTTCCACTGCCGATAATACCGGCCATTGTTTTTGAAACCTGCTTTCTGCCAAGGCCATTGATAAGAAAGCCCAGCAAAGGCAGTACAGGAATCAGCCAAACTAATTGAAAAACATTATTCATAAGCTCAATTTAGACTACAGTCAACTGACGACCGACAACAGAAAATGCATCTGCGGTCCATCGCCTTTGGTCTGTGGTCAATTCTTTAACCTGTTTAAAAAATTCACATCTACCGAATGCGTATTTCTATAAAGCATTACAATAATAGCCAGTCCCACACTTACTTCCGCCGCTGCTACCACCATAATAAAAAATACAAAGATCTGTGCATCGCTTACCACATTTGGGTTGGCTTGCACCACAGCGGATGCCGCATGCATTTTTGAAAATGCTACCAGCAATAAATTCACAGCATTCAGCATCAGCTCAATGCACATAAAAATAATGATTGAATTGCGGCGGGTAAGTACCCCTACAATTCCGGTGCAGAACAGTGCTACTGCCAAACCTATGTACCATTTAATTTCCATATCAATTAACTTCTTTCTTTTTTACCAATTACCACCGCTCCTATCATTGCACTTAAAAACAAAACAGAACTGATCTCAAAAGGCAGCACATAATCTTTAAACAACACCATTCCCAGGTTTTTGATGAGACCATTGTCGCCACTGCCCATCTGCACCATATTGGATGCCTGTGCCGTATCTGATATAGCAGCAATTAAAACCAGGAACAAACAACCGCCTGATATCAATCCTGCAAACTGTAACATCCGGTGTTTTTTGGGTTCCGATTCTGCATTCAAATTCATCAGCATCACCACAAATAAAAACAACACCATGATAGCGCCTGCATACACAATAATATTTACGATGGCTAAAAACTGTGCATTCAACAAAATATAATGACCAGAAATGGCAAAGAATACAACAATAAGATACAGGATGCTGTACACCGGGCTTTTACTGGCAACCACCATTACAGCACTGAACAAAGCCAAAGCTGATAAACCCCAAAATAATATTTCTGTAATGCTCATATCCTTTAATTAACCGTTTCTTTTTTTGCCCTGTTGCCTAAAGCTTTTTTATATGCCTCAGGATCTTCAACCGGGTGCGGTATCAGTAATTCTTCTTTTTTATAAATAAACTGTTTGCGCTGGTAATCGGCCGGCGCAAAAGTTTCGCTTAAATAAATAGCATCTTTGGGGCAGGCTTCTTCACACAATCCGCAAAAGATGCAACGCAGCATATTGATCTCGTATTTGGCTGCATACTTTTCTTCCCGGTATAAGTTTTCTTCTCCTGTTTGCCTTTCTGCAGCTTCCATGGTAATAGCTTCTGCCGGACAGGCAACAGCACACAAACCACAGGCAGTACAGTTTTCACGACCTTCTGCATCCCTGTTTAAAATATGAAGACCACGAAAAACCGGGCTGAATGGCCTTGTTTTTTCAGGATAATTAATCGTTGGTCTCTTTTTAAAGATATGGCTGAATGTGATGAGCATACCCTTAAAAATTGCGACTAAATAAAGCCGTTCCAGGAAATTCATTTTCCTGCGATCTACCTGCTTTAATCTGTTTGTTAATGCTTGCATACTTATTATTAAGTCAGCTTAAACATCCGCCAAATGGCGGAGAAAACTCGTTTTTATAAAATTAAAAATGCCAGTTATTCTGTTTTAATAAAATGATGGCACCTGTTACCAGCATATTAAATAAGGATATCGGGATCAAAATCCTCCAACCCAGGTTCATTAACTGATCGTACCTGAATCTTGGAATGGTCCACCTTACCCACATGAAAAAGAATATAAAACAAACAACTTTTGCCATTAATGCCAGTACACCAAACAGGGCCATCCAGTTTTGGTTATAATCTGCTTCATTTACAAACGGAATATCATATCCGCCAAAAAACAAAGTAGACATAATTACACTGCTCACAAACATATTGATGTATTCAGAAAAAAGGTAGAACCCCAGTTTCATGGATGAATACTCAGTATGGTAACCGCCAATCAGTTCACTTTCTGCTTCAGCCAGATCAAAAGGAGCCCGGTTACATTCTGCAAATGCACAGATCAGGAATAATAAAAAGCCTAAAGGCTGATAAACGATATTCCAATAACCTGCCTGCTGTTGCAATACCATTTCTTTAAGGCTTAGCGTTCCGGTTACCATAAGTAATGCAATGATAGAGATCCCCATGGCCAGTTCGTAACTGATGATCTGCGAAGCAGCTCTTAAGCCACCCATCAAAGAAAATTTATTGTTACTTGCCCAGCTACCGATCATGATACCATACACACCCATACTTACCACAGCAAATACATAGAGTATCCCCACATTTACATCTGCAATCTGTAAAGAAATATCCCTGTCGAAAAAATGTACTTTATCTCCCCAGGGAACAACGGCACTCGTCATAATTGCAGTAAGCATGGCAAGAGAAGGCCCCAGAATAAATAAAAATTTGGAAGAAAAATCCGGAATGATCTCTTCTTTGAAAAACAGTTTCAAACCATCGGCAACAGGTTGCAAAATACCAAAAGGCCCGGCACGGTTAGGTCCACGCCTGTCCTGCAAAATAGCTGCAATCTTTCTTTCGCCATAGGTTGCGTACATAGCAATAACCAATGAAGCCATTACAACTATGACGATCAAAACCAGTTTCTCAATAATTAATGCGAAATCAATTGCTAAAAGCATATCCGTTTTTTAAAATAATTCTTACTCTTTTGGTAATCCCCATTGTGTTGATTCTCCCTCACCTTTTACAAACTCACCAGACTTTGCAAAATCATCCTTGTGCGATGGCCTGTCAATTTCACTTAAATGTATGTTGGGATTATTTACGCCACTTACATTATGTATGTTCATTAATAATTTAGGATCACGGCCATTCAATACTTTTTTAATGGTATCGTTCGGCATTTCAAGCCCTGCATACTTATTGGCTCCTATAACTGAATGGCGGCTGATGGTTGATAATCCTTCCACCGTCCAGTTGCTTGTTTTCTTTTTATCAAAGCGGCAGGTATTGCAAATCCAGCCTGGCTTTCCGTCGTAACTCTGCACTTCTCCCCACTCATCTTTACGGGCTGTAACCCTGAAAACTTCATCGCCACGCAACCACAAGGTAGCTTTACCGCAGCACTTCGGGTTTTCGCAAGCACGATGGGCATCAACCGGCTTGGTAAACCAAACCCTGTTCTTAAAACGGAAGGTTTTATCGGTTAAAGCACCAACCGGGCAAACATCGATCATGTTACCGCTAAAATCATTTTCAATGGCTTTGGAAATGTAGGTAGATATTTCTGCATGATCGCCACGGTCTAAAATACCATGCACTCTTTTATCGGTGATCTGATCAGCCACATAAGTACAACGATAACAAAGAATACATCTTGTCATGTGTAACTGAATGTATGGACCAATATCTTCTTTCTCGAAAGTTCTTCTTTTAAATTCGTAACGTGTTCCTGCTTTTCCATGATCGTAGCCCAGATCCTGCAGGTGGCATTCGCCTGCCTGGTCGCAAATAGGACAATCAAGCGGATGATTGATCAGTAAAAATTCAACCACACCATTTCTTGCATCTGTTACTTTTTCGCTGGTGATATTTTTTACAACCATACCATCCATTACTGTAGTACGGCAACTGGCCATTAATTTAGGCATGGGTCTTGGGTCGGCTGTTGAGCCTGCAGCCACTTCTACTAAACAGGTGCGGCACTTACCACCGCTGCCTTCCAGCTTGCTGTAATAGCACATGGCAGGTGGTGTAACGTCGCCACCAATTTGCCTTGCTGCATTTAATATAGTTGTACCCGGCGCAACATCAATGGTGATGTTATCGATGGTTACTTTAAATGTTTTTATTTCGTCTGCCATAATTTTTCACGCCAAGCCGCTAAGGAGCAAAGCCGCAAAGTTTATAAGTGATTAACTAATCTATATATTCAATTTTTTATTTAAAATATTTACACATCTTTTTGGCGCCTTTCAAACTTTGCGCCTTTGCGTGAAAATTACGCTACCACCGGCACATGAATCGGATCGGCATAATGTGCCAATCCATAATTACTGGTCAAACACTCAACCGGGTTTTTCACATGCCATTCAAACTCATCCCTGAAATGCCTGATGGCTGCTGCAACCGGCCAGGCCGCTGCATCGCCTAACGGACAAATGGTATTTCCTTCAATCTTGCGTTGAATATCCCACAACAGGTCAATATCACTCATCTTTCCTTTTCCATTCTCGATATTCAATAATATTTTTTCCATCCAGCCGGTTCCTTCACGGCATGGGCTACATTGTCCGCAACTTTCATGACGGTAAAATCTTGCTAAAGTATACGTATGTTTTACCACGCACTGGTTATCATCCAAAACAATAAACCCACCCGAGCCCATCATACTGCCGGTTGCAAAACCGCCATCACTCAGGCTTTCGTAGTTCATTAATCTTTTTTCACCTTTGGCAGTTGTTAATAATAAATTAGCAGGAAGGATTGGTACTGATGATCCGCCGGGAATACAGGCTTTTAATTTTCTGCCGTTGGGAATACCTCCACAATACTCATCGCTGTAAATAAATTCTTCAACAGAAATGGTCATATCAATTTCGTAAACACCCGGTTTATTTAAATTACCACAGGCACTCATCAATTTGGTACCGGTGCTTTTTCCTACGCCGATCTTTGCATATTCTTCGCCGCCATCATTGATGATGGGAACAACGGCTGCAATGGTTTCTACATTATTTACCACGGTAGGCCTTTCCCAGGCGCCTTTTACAGCAGGGAACGGTGGTTTTATTCTTGGATTACCACGCTTGCCTTCCAGCGATTCAATTAATGCAGTCTCTTCGCCACAGATATAAGCGCCTGCGCCACGGTGAACATAAATTTCACAATCAAAGCCGCTGCCTAAAATATTTTTACCAAGAAAGCCATTGTGTTTTGCTTCGGCAATCGCCTGTTCTAAAATATCAACGATCCAGTGGTATTCTCCACGTATATATATGTATGAAACATTGGAACCAAGGGCGAAAGAAGAAACGATCATTCCTTCAATTAAAATATGCGGAATAAATTCCATCAGGTACCTGTCTTTAAAAGTACCGGGTTCGCTTTCATCGGCATTTACCACCAAATGGCGGGGAACACCTTCCGGCTTGGCAATGAAACTCCATTTCATTCCTGTAGGAAAACCTGCACCACCACGACCTCTCAGGCCACTCTTCTTTACTTCTTCCACAATATCTGCAGGCGCCATTTTTAATGCCTTCTCCACACTGCGGTAACCACCTTCACGACGGTACACATCATACAACCTGATGTTTTCTACATGTGCTTTTTCTAATAATAATTTTCTACTCATATACTAAATCCTGGTGTGGAATTTCGTTAACTGTTTCTTCCAAAAACTATTTACTTTTATTATACTCCTCTATAATTTCTATCAGCTCTTTTATTTTTTTCCTTCCATCCACATCTATACTGTTGTACATTTTTTTATTATCACTCATCATATTTTTCACATTCACGCCCCATATATCAACACCTGCAATAACATTTCCTTTCTTTACAAAATAGGCCCGACCGCCAAAACCCTGAGAACCATCGGACTTTTGGGTATATAACTCTATTTTTCCACTCACTATCCGTACTGCAAAAAAACCATCAAAAGAAAGCCTGCCAACAACTGGTTTTGAATTGGCTGCAGGTTCATACACTTTTAGCCAATAACCTTTCTCATCCTGAAATGCAATAATGTCCTCTAAATTGTATTTCAATTTCTCCCCATCTGCTTCTAAATAACCGTAACTCATTGGAGGCATCTTGTATTTTAAAACACTGTATTTTAAAATACTGCTATCCTTACTTAATTTAATCAAACATGCGTAACCAGGTTCCTTTGCCGCTATAGCTTCTTCTTTATAATTTTGCGCAATCAAACTTGCTGTAAAGAACTGCGTAATAAAAAGAATCCAAAAGCTATTTTTCATACTGCTCTTTTGTAAGTATATCTATGCTTTCACCGCCTGCCTTGCAAATAACACCCAACGCTTTCCTTTCTTCACCCATACTTCCAAAACTTTTAAATGGAAAGTAGTAGTGGTTGCTTTCATCGTTGCGGTAATATCTGCCACAAAACGCACATTCGCCATATTCCCGTTTATCGCAACTGTAATACTATCTTCTTTAAACCCCTGGTAACTGATATAACCGGTTTCAAGGTCTTTAATAATATCCGTTTTATTTTCCACCCAGCCATTACTGTGTCCGTAACTCAGCGCCTTATCCGTTTGCTGGTTTATAGAAACTGTATTCTTATTAACCAGCGCCTGGTGAAATTCTTTTACTGTTGTTACCAGTTTTTCTTCATCAGTTTGTGCACTTGCAAATGCAACCAAAAAGAAAAACAATATCGTCAATGAACTTTTCAATCTTAGTTGGCCTTTGCCCTGCACTCTTCAATAATGGCATCTACTTTTTCTTTGGTAAGATGCTCCCGGTAATGTTTGCCCAGCTGCATCATAGGTGCATAACCACAGGCGCCCAGGCACTCTACCGTTTTTAAAGTAAACATACCATCGGCCGTTGTTTCGCCAACACTGATATTTAGTTTTTCCTTGATGTAAGCAATAATATTATCGCTGCCATTGATCATGCATGGGCCTGTCTGGCAAACTTCAAACATATATTTACCAACCGGACTTAAATTATACATGCTGTAAAAACTGGCCACTTCGTACACTTCAATAGGTTCAATTTTTAGAATGGAAGCCACGTAATCCATCACGGGCACATCCAGCCAGCCGCCAAACTCCTGCTGTGCCATGTGCAATACGGGTAGTAAAGCACTTTTATGCCTGCCTTCGGGATAGCGTTTTACTATCTCGGCAACTTCAGCTAATTTTTCTTTTGAAAATTCAACACTCATAATTCTAAATTCATAATTTATTTATGCATCCATTTCTCCTGCTATCAAATTCAAACTGCTCATGGTAATTACTGCATCACTCAACATACCTCCTTTCACCAACTCTTCAAATGCCTGGTAATAAATAAAACATGGCCTGCGAAAATGTAAACGGTAAGGTGTTCTTCCGCCATCGCTGATCAAATAAAATCCAAGTTCACCATTGCCACCTTCTACAGAACTATACACTTCACCAACAGGCATTTCAGCTTCGCCCATCACAATTTTAAAGTGATAGATGAGGGCTTCCATTTTGGTATATACATCTTTCTTCTCGGGTAAATAATAGGCAGGCACATCGGCATGAAACACTTCAGCATCGGCACCTTTAAACTCTTTCACTTTCTGAAAAGCCTGCTCAATAATGCTCAGGCTCTGCCACATTTCTTCGTTACGTACCAAAAAGCGGTCGTAGCAATCGCCGGTAGTACCAACCGGAACAGTAAAATCAAAATCCTGGTAACTGCTGTAAGGTGTGTGCACACGTACATCATAATCAACACCGGCAGCACGCAGGTTTGGCCCGGTGAACCCGTAATTCAATGCTCGTTCGGCAGAGATAGGCCCACAGCCGATGGTACGATCCATGAATATCCGGTTACGGGTAAACAGGTTTTCAAACTCTTTTAAAACCTTAGGATATTCCTTTAAGAATTTTTCGAGTTTCTGGAATGCCGCAGGAGTGAAATTCCTTTCAAAACCGCCAATACGCCCAATAGTAGTAGTAAGGCGGGAGCCACATACTTCTTCATATATTTCGTAAATTAGTTCACGATATTGCATTACGTATAAAAATCCTGAAAAAGCACCGCTATCCACCCCTACAATTGAATTGCAGATCAGATGATCTGAAATTCTTGCCAGTTCCATAATGATCACCCTTAAGTAATCAACTCTTTTGGGAGTTTGTACGCCCAGTAATTTTTCGCAGGTAATATGCCAGCCCATATTGTTGATGGGCGATGAACAATAATTTAAACGGTCGGTAAGGGGAGTGATCTGATATAAAGGCCTGCGTTCTGCAATCTTTTCAAATGCACGGTGAATATAGCCAATGGTAGAAGTAGATTTCATTACACGCTCACCATCCAGTTCCAGGATATTCTGAAACACCCCATGCGTAGCCGGGTGCGTGGGCCCCAGGTTAAGCGTGGTGGTCTGCTTTTCAATACTTCCTTCCGGTAATAAAATATGGTCGCTCATAAATCGATTAATCAATTTGGTGATCGGTAATTTGACGATGCCCATCGGTACATCTTCAACTTATCAAATCGGTTACTTATCTTCCAAACATCTCATCATCCTTATCAATCCTGCTCTGGTCCTCTACCGGATATTGTTTCCGCATGGGAAAATAATCCATATCATCTACATTCAATATTCTGATCAGGTTTGGATGACCAATAAAATTCACCCCAAAAAAATCGTAGGTCTCTCTTTCCATATGATTGGCCGAGCGGTACAATGCTGTTGCACTGAATACATCGGGCTTTTCAATATCAACAAATATTTTGAAACGTATTCTTACATTATCCACCAGGTTGTGCAGGTGATACACCACCGCCAGTTCGGCTCCTTTATTATCAGGATAGTGAACAGCCTGCAAATCGGTCAGAAACTGGAATCTCAGTTCAGCATCATCGTATAAAAACTGAAGAATTTTTAAATTAAGGTCAGCAGGTGCTGTAAAAGTGAGCATACCGTAAGGTTCCTGCCAATCGGTTAATTGATCGGGAAATTTTTCAGTCAGTTTTAGTTGTATCGTTTCGTTGGTCAAAGTCATTTCCAATTTCAGATTTTAGATTGTCGGTTTTAGATTTTTTAAACTCCAAAACCGAATGCTGATCTTTAGGTTTTTAGTTTGTGTAACGGAGGAAATCCGAAATCTACAATCTAAAATCCCAAATCTATTGTATGCCATATCCAGCCAGCAACTCTTTATACTGGTCACTATGCCTTCTCCTCAATCCCTCTGCATTTACCAGGTCCTGTATTTTCATAAAACCATCTAAAATCGCTTCGGGCCGGGGCGGACAACCGGGTACATACACATCAACCGGTATTACCTGGTCAATGCCCTGCAACACAGAGTATGTATCAAATATGCCACCCGAAGATGCACAGGCACCCACCGCTACCACCCAGCGTGGTTCGGCCATTTGCAGGTACACCTGCCGCAAAACCGGGCCCATTTTTTTTGCAATGGTTCCCATCACCAATAACAGATCGCACTGGCGTGGAGAAAAACTCATACGTTCAGCACCAAAGCGTGCCAGGTCGTAATGACTGGCGGCTGTTGCCATAAATTCAATACCACAGCAACTGGTTGCGAATGGTAAAGGCCAGATGGAATTTTTACGGGCAAGGCTAACCACTTTTTCGAAATTGGTTGCCATAAACCCTTCGCCCATGTACCCTTCGGGAATACCGTCGAATTTTACGTGATTATTATATTGTACCGGACGTGACATAAGTTCAATTATAAATTATTATCAAAAAGTTGCCGGTTACAGTTTGCAAACTGCACACTTGCAACTATTACTCCTCCCACTTCAATGCTCCCTTCTTAAAAATATAAACCAACCCTGCTATAAATAAAGAGACAAACATCACCACTGCCATAAAACCGCTCCAGCCCAGTTCCCTGAAATTTACGGCATAGGGATAAAAGAAGATCACTTCCACATCAAACAACACAAAAAGTATGGCAACCAGGAAATACTTTACAGCCATTGGCTGTCGGGCATTACCCCGTATTTGTATTCCACTTTCAAAATTCTGCAGTTTATCGGAAGTTGCCCTTTTAGGGCCAAGAAGATTAGAACCTACAATGATGGTGGCTATCAGCCCAACTGCAAAAAGCATCTGAAGGGCAACGGGCAGGTAGTTTGCCGCATTATTGGTATCAGTAACCTGTAATAAGAAAAACTCCATATGAAAATTGGTTCTTAATATTTGCAAAAATACGATAGCAAAAGCAATATTCAATAGCTTACAAAACAAAACCCCGTTATCTTTTAAATAACGGGGTTTTATGCAAAGTTTTATCCTTTTTTCTTTTTAGCGGGTATTACTTTTTTTTTGTACCACCGGCGGGCCTTGTTGGTGGTCTGGGTGTACCTGCACCTGGCCTTGGAGAAGCCGGAGGTGTGTTTATTACTTTACCATCTTTATCCAGCATAGTTACCTTACCATTTTCAATAATGGTTGTTATACCATCTTTTACGGTAGTTATTTTGCCTTCCTTTGTTATTACAGTGGATGAACCGTCTTTACCGGTTACATTAAGTGAACCATCCGGATTTATCACCACTTTATCGGCTGTATTGGCCGGTTTTATCTCAGGCCTAAGGTTAAGCGATGCAACCATATCCCTGTTGCCTTTAATTTCTGCATCGTTAGGATCTATCATCAAAGCTTTATCAGCATAACTTAAAGCCAGTTCTTTATTCTTCAAAACATTCACGCTGTAAGCGAACAGGTATTTATAACTCCCCATCAATTGAGGGATGATCTTTGATTTGTCGGGATACAATTCTCCGACTTCAATTGCTTTTGCAAATGAATTATTGGCCAGGCCATATTTCATCGCTGTATCAATACCCCAAAAAGACTTACCTACCATATAATAACCGAAAGCATCTTCAGGAAATTTTTGGATATAAACATTATACAGATCAGCTGATTGGGTAAATTGCCCGATACGGTAATAACTGTTTGCTGCATTGAATATATCTGTTTTGGTAGGAATTTTTTTAACGTTCAGTATTTTTTTATACCATTCTCCTGCCTCGGTAAATTGTTTTCTTTTTTCGTAGGTAGTAGCCACTTCTTTTAACATAGAAACTTTACCAACCTCTGTGCTATCCTGGTCAACTGCCTGCTGCATAAAGCTTCCGGCTAAAGCCTCATTACCCGGAAACTTCAGCAATACGATCGCGTAGGTGAAATAATCTCTTGGGCCAAGCTTTGCCTGTTTTTGCTTTTGAAAATATTTGTCAAAAGCAATCTTTGAATTTCCATAGGCTGACATGGCACCAGTAGAATCTCCATCCTTTTCACGCTTGTCGGCTATTTTATAATTGGCGTAACCAAGCAATCCAAAAAGATTTGGATAAGGATTTGGGCTGGCTGCTATACAAGCTTCTGCCGCAGTAATATATTCAGCAAACAATCCCTGTGCAAATTTCATTTGTGCACTCAGGAAGCAGGCATTGGTTTCATCTGAACCTTTGGCTGCTAAATATTTATCCAGGTAAGCTGCAGATTTTACAACATCTGTTTCATAATAATATTGATGCAAATAAAAATATACGGGTGAATAATTCGGATCTATAGCAATCGCATCATTATAATATTGCAAATAAATTGCTTCCTGGCTGCGGCCCTGTGATTGGTAAATTCTTCCAATGCGGAATTTAGCCCTTGCATATTTAGGGTCAATTGCCAAAGCTGCTTCGTAAGTACGTTGTGCGCTACCGCCATCCTGCAGTTTGCGGTAAGCATCGCCCAGGTCTGTCATAATCCTGGCATCTTTAAAGCCTTTCTGAGTGGTAGCAAGTTGTAATTTTTCAACTGCGTAAGCTGCATCTCCCGATTTAGAATCAAAATCTGCGTTAGCGAAACCAACAGCATCCAGTACCATTATATTTTTTCCACCACTCAGGCTTATTGCACTTTCAAAACGACTGCGGGCCTGCTGGGTTTTACCTTCAAGCAATTCGATATGTCCCATACCGGCATTTATTAATGCACTGTTGGGGTTTAAGGCAAGTGCCGTTTGATAAACAGCTTTTGCCCCTGTTATATCTTTGTCTTCATCCGGAGCTATTAATGTTTGTCCCAGCCAGTAAATGGCTTCCTCATTATTTGCATTGGCAGTAACCAGTTGCTGAAACACGTTTTTTGCACTGATGAATTTTTCATAGTACAAAAACTTTTTACCATCCTCAATTGTCTGGGCATTACTGAAATTAGCTGCCAGTAAACCGGTTAATAGGATAAGTGTAAATTTTAAATTCTTCATTTTATTTCGCTGTTTAAGTCTTTACAATAATATCAATTTTCCTACTATTCTGCCATTAAATCCTGATAATCTTTTATAATTTCTGGTTAATCTTCACTCTTCTCACTCCAAAATCCATTCTTGTACCTAAATAGGCCCTTCTGAATATCAACTGTCCTCTTTCCTGGTTTAAGAAATTTACAAAGCCCGTACCAAGACCATTGAAATTTTCTTTTAGTACGTAATACAAACCACGTACCAAAGGGTAGCGCCTTGTTAAAATGCTTGCCTGCATTGGTTTTACAAAAGGTTTGTCTTCGCATAGCGAACAGGATACGTAGACAATTTTTACATTATTTAACATTTTTACCTGTGCACTGTCTTCGGGATTTCCAACCCAGCTTATTCCCACAAACCCCACAGCATTTTCTGTTTTTGCTACATAGTCAATTACCTGTTGACTGTTTTTTACTGCCTGCACAACAGAAGTATCAAATTTTTCACCTTTTAAAATACTATCCATTACAAAACGAACAGTACTGGTTGCGTTCAATCCGTCAAAAACTATCTTTTGTTCCCTGTTTGTTTTGCCACTCAATTGATCACGTAATCTCTCAAGTGTAAAAAGGGTATCATTGCTTTTACTGTTAACGATCACAGTGACCGCATCGTTGGCAATATTATCCCAATGTGGATAATATTTGAGTGTATCTAAAAAATAAACATCCTCCTGGTCATTCAATCCACGGGTTACAATAACCATGCGGTTTGCAGAATCGTTGTATAAATCTTTAAAGCAATCTGCTTCTGTTTTATATGCTGCTATTATATGTGCCAGGGGAAAAGACTTTTCAAAAACCCTGATCTGCTCTTCCATTACCGGTTTAAAAGATTCATCCACACTGATGTATATAGTGCCGCTTACCAATGTATCAGTAGGGCCTTTCACTTTGCTTTCACAACCTGTAATAAAAAACAGGATCATAAAACAGCTGATTGCAGTTACTATGATCCGGTTTGCTTTTTTTCTGTTCATCTGTCCCTGAAATATTTTTTCTTATACCCTCTGTAAATTCTGAACAATCCGTAAATGATACAAACAGCTCCGAAAGTTTTGAACGTGCTGTCACCATATTTCTCAGCCAGATCAGTATTAAATCTTTTAATAAAGATCATGAATACACCCATGGCCGCCCACAACAGCCCCATTCCGTAGTCCATAATGCTGCGCATGCGGAGATAACTTTTATCACGGTCATTCAATTCTTCCTTTTCAAATTCTTCCAGTGCCATTGTATATTAAAATTAAATTCTTTATTATGTTATTTACGGGCGGTGAAAATACTGAATTAATCACTTAAAATCAGTCGTTGGTTTCAAACCTTACCGGAATAACATAATATACCGATACATTTTCACCTTTGGTTTTACCCGGTACCCAGTCAGGCATCTTCCTCAATACCCTCACCACTTCGTTATTATAAGCATCACCGCCATCCTGAACAGTTACAAAACTTTTTAATTTACCCGTGTAATCCACTACAAATTTCACCCGTACACTTACGCTTTGTCCACCTTCCAGTTCATCGGGTGTTTGCAGGTGTTTTTGCAGAAATTTCCTTAGCGCATCCATTCCACCTGGATAAGAAGGCAACACATCCACTGCATCTCCATCCATTGGAGCCGTTTTATCAATTGCAGGAGTGGCTTTTTCTCTACCGCTTCCGCCTGGTTCTACGTTGGCAGGCTCTACAGCAGGTGTGCCCGGATTTGTGGCAATAAAAGTTTTTGTGCTGATTTCATCGTTTGGTTGAATTGTTACAATAGTATCTGTTTTAACATTATTGGCCACAACCTTTACATTATTTGTAAACTGCTTTTGAGTAACTGGTGTTGGTTTTGTTTCCGGTTTTTTCTCAGCTTTAACAACCTCATTTTTTTTCTCGGGCTCTTTAGGCTTGTCTTTAATTTCTTTTAAGCCTGGCTCTATAATATCATAAACTCTTACAACTTCTTCCTTTTCTTTTTTAGGTATAAAAGTAAAGGCTGAAAAACTGATGGCAGTAATAAACATAAAGCCCAGTGCCAGTTTCAGGCGGTTTGGGTAAAACTTACGCAGATCGTAAGCCCCATATAATTTGTTACGCTTTTCGAAAATGATATCCAGGATATCAGTTTTCAGAATAAGATCCTTTTCCATGTTGTTTGGTTTTGAAGTGAAAAATAAAATCAAAACCGGCGCCGTGTTCAGCTATATGATGAGATAGTTTGCAGATTCCATAAAAGGAAGCTTCAAGGGGAATAGCTGCAAGGGATAAGCATAATGAGAAAAGCTCTTTTACTTATTCTGCCCCTTGCCACTTCTGCTCTTGTAGCTTCCTCCCTATCTTTGCCTCATGAAAATTTTAATGGTATGCCTGGGCAATATTTGCCGAAGCCCGCTGGCCGAAGGGATTTTACAGGAGAAAGCATTAAAAGCAGGGTTGAACTGGCAGGTGGATAGCGCTGGAACAAACGGATACCATACCGGCGAACCTCCACATGCTTTAAGTATAAAAGTGGCTGCTGCAAACGGTGTGGATATCTGCAAACAAAGAAGCAGGCGTTTTATTGCAGCTGATATTGACAAATATGATCTGATTTATGCCATGGCCAACGATGTACTGCAGGATATGCACCGCATTGCCAGACATAATTTTGACTCAAAAAAGGTAAGTTTGTTTTTAGAAGAATCGTTTCCGGGAGAAGAGCGGGATGTACCAGATCCCTGGAGCGGACCGGAAATTCATTACCACGAAGTATTTGAGATAATTGACAGAAATTGTGACAACATAATAAAAAAATATGGGTAGGATCTCACGATTCACAACTCACCATTCACGACTAACATGAGCACAAAACCATCTATACCGCAGGGCACCAGGGATTTTTCGGCAGAAGTTGTAAGAAAGCGGAACTATATTTTTTCTGTAATCAGGAATGTTTTTGAACTGTACAGCTTTCAGCCTTTGGAAACACCGGCGATGGAGAACCTGGAAACATTGATGGGAAAGTATGGTGAGGAAGGAGATAAACTGATCTTTAAAATTTTAAACAACGGCATCAACAACGAAAAGAATATTGAAAAATCGAAAGCCGGTTTTGAAAAATTACTGGAAGGAAAAAGCAGCAGCGATATTACTGAAAGGGCTTTAAAATACGACCTTACCATTCCTTTTGCCCGTTACGTGGCGATGAACCATACCAAACTGACTTTTCCTTTTCGCCGTTACCAGATACAACCTGTTTGGCGTGCCGACAGGCCCCAAAAAGGCCGCTACCGTGAGTTTACACAATGCGATGCGGATGTGGTTGGAAGTCTTTCTCTGCTGAATGAAGTTGAACTGGCCAATATTTACCACGAAGTTTTTATTAAACTCGGGTTGAAGAATTATGAATTAAAGATCAACAGCCGAAAAATATTGGTGGCACTTGCTGAGCTATGTGGCGGTGCCGATAAAATGATCGACATCACCATTGCCATTGATAAGTTAGATAAGATCGGCCTGGAAAAAGTTAAAGAAGAATTACAGGAACGTGGTTTAAAAGATGAGCAGATAACAATTATTGAAAGCTACCTGAACATTACCGGAACCAATGAAGAAAAACTTACGCAAATAAAATCGCTCATTGGCTCAAGTGAAATTGGCAAACAGGGTATTGAAGAAGTAGATTTTGTTTTTCAGCAAACAAAAAACACCAACCTTAGCATTGATTTTACATTAGCAAGAGGCCTTAATTATTACACCGGAATAATTTTTGAAGCCAAAGCACCCGAAGAAGTAAAGATGGGCAGCATTGGTGGTGGCGGCCGTTATGATGATTTAACAGGTTTATTTGGCGTACCCAATATCCCTGGCGTGGGTATCAGTTTTGGTGTAGATAGAATTTATGATGTGCTGGAAGAAATGAATTTATTTCCGCAGGATGTACAGGTAAGTACAAAAGCCTTGTTATTTAATATGGGAGAAGTGGAGAGCCGCTTTGCTTTTGGCATAATGCAGCAATTACGCAGCAGCGGCATTGCCTGTGAGCTGTACCACGAAGCAACCAAGATCAACAAACAGTTTACTTACGCCGAAAAGAAAAATATACCTTTTGTAGTCATCATCGGCAGTAAAGAAATAGAAGAAAAAAACTGCGCTGTTAAAAATCTGGCAACCGGTAACCAGGAAACTTTGGCTTTAGAAAACCTGGCTGGCTATTTGAAAAATTTATAGTATTCAAATTTGAACTCGCTTTTTTACTAAAAGCTGTCAGCCTGAGCTTGTCGAAGGCGGATTAATTGAAGACACTATTGCTCATATCGGCTTCGACAAGCTCAGCCTGACAGCCTCCAAAATACATTCTTCATAACGCTTCATAAATAATTGCCGAGCCCTGCCCAACGCCAATACACATGGTAGCCAGTCCGTATTTAGCTTTACGTCTTTTCATTTCATGCAATAAAGTGGTGGAAATTCTTACACCGCTGCAACCCAATGGATGCCCCAGTGCAATGGCGCCACCGTTTACATTTACTTTTTCCAGGTCTAGACCAAGGTCATGTATACAGGCAATGGATTGGGAAGCAAAGGCTTCATTCAGTTCGATCAAATCTAAATCAGCAACCTGCAGGCCTGCTCTTTGCAAAGCTTTGTTGGTAGCGGGTACCGGGCCAATGCCCATAATGGCCGGATCTACACCCGCAACTGCCATACTCACAATTTTAGCCATGGGTTGTAAACCGTACTTTGTTACAGCAGTTTCGCTTGCCAGTAACATAGCCGCAGCACCATCATTAATGCCGCTGCTGTTTCCGGCGGTAACTGTTCCGTCTTTTGCAAATGCTGCTTTTAATTGTGCCAGTTTATCCATGCTGGAAAGTCGCGGATGCTCATCTTTATCAAAATCAAAAACCTCTTTACCAATTTGTACCTGTATGGGCGTTATCTCATCGGCAAATTTATTTTCGGCAAGTGCTTTCTCGTATTTCTGCTGACTGGCAAATGCAAACCCATCCTGCGCATGCCGGCTGATGTTCCAGCGTTTGGCAACATTCTCTGCGGTTTCGCCCATGGTATATGGATAATATAATTCAGCAAGCTTTTTATTTACAAAACGCCAGCCCAAAGTAGTGTCAACAATCTGTTGCTCACGGCCAAATGGGGTTGTGCTTTTTGGCATTACGTAGGGCGCCCTGCTCATACTTTCTACACCGCAGGCAATCATCAATTCTCCATCGCCGCAGGCAATTGCCCGGGCACAATCCATAATAGCCTGCAAGCCGCTGGCACATAAACGATTTACGGTATTGCCTGCAACCGTTGGCGGCAAGCCCGCCAGCAAAGCCGCCATGCGGGCCACATTGCGGTTATCTTCGCCACTTTGGTTGGCAGCACCGGCAATCACATCTTCAATAGCATTCACATCAATATTGGCATTTCTTTTTACCAATACGCTTATCACATGAGCCAGCAGATCATCGGGCCTTACGCCACTTAAAGCGCCACCATATTTTCCGATGGGCGTTCTGATTGAATCAATAATGTAAACTGTTTCCATTTAATTTTTTTATGAGCTGGTTACAAAGATATAGTTTAGAAAATTACACCCAATTACCGCTTAAACTCTTATACCGTCCTCCTGATAATTACTGGTGTGTAATCTACAAATTTATCATCAGGCTGTTATTTTATATACCGCAATGGCATATAAATACCAAAAATAACGCTACCGGCAGTACCTTTGCCGCATGTCAGCAGTAAAAAACATACGGAGCTTAAGCCTTATAGAATTAAAAGAATATTTTGAATCCATCGGAGATAAAAAATTTCGTGCCATACAGGCCTATGAATGGCTCTGGAAGAAAAATGCCCGCAGTTTTGATGACATGAGCAATTTATCGCTTGATCTGCGTAAAAAACTGGCTGAAGAATTTGAATTTAACACCATGACGGTAGATACCACCCAGCACAGCAGTGATGGTACTTTAAAGTCGAGGTTTAAAACATTTGACGGGCATTTGCTGGAAGGCGTGATCATTCCGACCGAAAAAAGAAATACAGCCTGTGTATCATCGCAAATTGGTTGCAGCCTTGCCTGCAAATTTTGCGCAACCGGTTTAATGGACCGCAAGCGCAACCTGCACTTTGATGAGATATACGACCAGGTAGCGATACTGAATGAGCAGAGCGAAAAAATGTACGGCACCGGCATTACCAATATTGTTTACATGGGTATGGGCGAGCCATTATTGAATTACAACAATGTTTTAAAATCTATTGAAAGGATTACCGCCAGCGATAGTATGGCGATGAGCCCTAAAAGAATTACTGTTTCCACCGCAGGTGTTGCAAAAATGATAAAGCAGCTGGGAGATGATAAAGTGAGGTTTAACCTGGCCTTATCATTACATGCCGCCAACGATGAAAAGCGCAATACCATCATGGCCATTAATGAAAGCAATAATATTGCTGCATTAACTGAAGCACTGAATTATTTTTACGAGCAAACCAAAAACGATATTACACTGGAATACGTTCTTTTAAAAGGTGTGAATGACAGTGTAGAAGACGCAGAAGAATTAGTAAAAGTGTATCGCAAAATTCCTACACATTTAATAAATGTAATTGAGTTTAACCCGGTTTCAGGCATCCCTTACTTAAAATCGGATGAAGACACTACGCAGGTGTTTACAGATTACCTGGCAAAAAACCGGGTTAATGTAAGGGTGCGCCGCAGCCGTGGTAAAGATATTGATGCAGCCTGCGGGCAATTGGCCAATAAAAACCAGGCTTAGGTTTTATTTAACAGTCCCCGTTAAACTCCGCTATCTTCTTTCAGTCTATATGTAAACAATTAAAAAATATAGACATGAAAAAACTATTAATTCCCCTGATTGCCATTTTTGCTTTAACAGCTACCGTAAGTGCACAGGATAAAATGGGTAAAAAAGGTCATCATAATAAACATCAAAAAGGCATGATGGCCAAACAATTGAATTTTACTGATGCTCAGAAAGCCCAGGCAAAAACAATTAATGAAGACAGTCGCAAAAAAATGCAGGAGCTTAACAAGAATGAAAGCATTACTGTAAAAGAACAGCGTGACAGAAAAGCTGCCATTCTTAAAGAAAGAAAAACAAAAATGGATGGCTTGTTAACTGCCGACCAAAAAGCAAAACAAACGCAATTAAGAGCAGAACATAAAGCTAAAAAAGAAGCCGGTTATGCAAAGCGCCTGGATAGAATGAAAACCAATCTCAACTTAACTGATGAGCAGGTTACAAAATTAAAAGCGCAGCAGGCAGCCAATCATGCAAAAGCTGAACAGATCAGAAACAATGAATCGCTGAGCAGGGAACAAAAGAAAGCGCAGATGATGGCTTTAAAAACCCAGGCAAAAGATCAGCACAACAAAATATTTACAGCCGAGCAGTTGAAGAAAAAAGAAGAAATGAAGAAGAACCGTGGTGACAGATCAAGAGTTAAAAAATAATAATTACCCTAATACCAGCAAAAGCTATCCCGCCATAAGCGGGATGGCTTTTTTTATATAACAAAGTCAAAGCTACCGGCGATAATTAAACCAATCTGCATCTAACAGCCTTCACTTATAGAAGTTTTGAAGCGCCGACTTCCCCCCTTTCTTTTCTGTAAATGGACAAAGAATTCGGCTGAGGCAATTTCAAACACGCCCAATGCCCGTTAAGAGAATGCTCACGCCACCCGCCCATAAAGCTATTCCCAAAAGGAATGGCTTTTTTTTCACGGTAAGTCACCCTCTTGGGGTGGCTCACCGGAAAAAAAACTATCTTTGTGGCTCACTACTGTTGTAAAACAGCAAAATCACGTCAAACATGAGCCAGTCGCCATTCCAGAAATTTGTTCCCAAAAAGAAGAACAGCGTAGTTAAAGAAGAATTCCGCCAGGAAAAGAAAAAGTACCGTAAAGAACGGAATGCTTTTTTTGAGGAGAAGAAGAAGGAAGAATACCTTGCCCGTCAGGCAAAAAAAGGCGGCATGGCAACAAAGGCCGCTGATAATGCGAAAGGTAAAGCTCCCGCAGTTGCAGCAGTTGACAAACCACGTGGCGCAGCAAAAACACCCCATCAAAAATCGGCCAAAGCAATTGCAGCCAATGATAATGTGCCAACCGGCATTATGCCGTTGAATAAATTTATGGCTCATTGTGGTGTTTGTTCACGCAGAGAAGCCGTAGAGTTGATAACAGCAGGCAAAGTAAAAGTGAATGGAGTTGTAGTAACTGAGCCTGGATTTAAGATCGAAGAAAAAGCGGAAGTGATTTACAATGGGAAAAAATTATTTGTTACAAAAAATCTCGTTTACATCTTACTTAACAAGCCCAAAGATTATATAACCACCACCGATGATCCGCAGGGAAGAAAAACGGTGCTGCAACTGATAAAGCAGGCTACAACAGAGAGGGTTTATCCAATTGGCCGGTTAGACAGAAACACTTCGGGTGTTTTGTTGCTGACCAATGATGGTGATCTTACACAAAAACTTTCTCACCCCAGCTACGAAATAAAAAAGATCTACGAAGTAAAATTAGATAAGCCGCTTACCAAGGCGCACTTTGATAAAATTGTTGACGGCCTTACCTTGGAAGATGGTGAAATTTTAATTGATAGCCTGGCATATGCCGATAGTAAAGACAAATCAATCATTGGTATTGAACTGCACAGTGGCCGCAACCGCATTGTACGCCGCATATTTGAACACCTGGGTTATGATGTTAAGGGTTTGGACAGTGTGATGTATGCCAACCTTACCAAGAAAAATGTAGAGCGCAGCAAGTGGCGTTACCTGAGCGAAAAAGAAATACGCCTGCTGAAATACATGAACACTTCCAAAAAGAAATAAGCTTTGAAAAAGTATAATCCAGAGATTGTTTTCGAAAACGATTCGTTTGTTGCTGTAAATAAGCCGGCGGGTTTATTATCTATACCCGACAGGGAGCAAACACAAACATCACTTAAAGATATTTTGCTGGAAAAGTATGGTTCCATCTTTACTGTTCACCGTTTGGATAGAGACACCAGCGGCATCATCATCTTTGCAAAAACAGAAGCAGCACATAAATTCTTCTCCCAGCTTTTTGAAGGAAGAGAAATTGAAAAATATTACATGGGCCTGGTGCATGGTATTCCTTCTCCCAAAAAAGGAACCATTGATGCGCCCATTGCCGAACATGGCGTGCAAAAAGGTTTTTATATAGTTCATCAACGAGGCAAACCTTCAGTAACCGATTATGAAGTGATTGAAGAAAACAAAACATTTTCACTGGTGCAGTTTCAGTTGCACACCGGCCGTACGCACCAGATACGGGTGCATTGCAAAAACATGGGCCATCCGCTTGCCTGCGATGAGTTGTATGGCGATGGTAAACCTGTCCTGCTTTCTTCCATCAAAAAGAAATACAAATTAAGCAAACATGACGAAGAAGAAAGGCCGATGCTGAACAGGCTGGCGCTGCATTCTTACCGGTTAAAGTTTACAGATGCTGATGGGAAAGTTGTAGACCTGAAAGCTGAGTTGCCAAAAGATATACGGGCATTATTGCAGCAGTTGAAGAAGAATTAATCACTTATTTTTAGATGATGATGCCCTGTTTATCAAATTTTTTCCAAAGCGGTTTTTAACATTGTCTATCGCTTTGTACAGGTCTGTTTTTCTTTCCACATCATCAAACAGGTTGGTTTGTATGGCATCATTTGTAAGTTCGCTCAAGCGCACGCCCAGCAGGCGAACGGGTTCTCCTTTCTTATACAATTTATCAAACAGTTCTTTCACCACCGGAATAATTTCATCATCGGCACAGGTGTAAGGAATAGTTGTTTGCCGGGATGTTGTTTCAAAATCGTGATAGCGTATCTTAACTGCCACGCAACCGGCAACTTTTCCATCCTGCCGCAATTCGTAAGCAATTTTTTCTGTAAGTCTTACCAGTTCACTTTTTAAAAAAGCTATATCCAGTTTATTTTCATCAAAAGTATGTTCGCTGGAGATTGATTTGGCTTCGTGATAACTTGATACTTCGCCATGATGAATGCCCTGGCTTTTGTGCCAGAGATCAATGCCCCATTTCCCCAAGCGATCTTCCAGTTCTTCCTGCGTTTTTTCGCTGATGTCTTTAATGGTAACAATGCCCATTGCTTTCAACACTTCGTCTGTGTGTTCACCAACACCGGGAATTTTACTCACTTTCATGGGGGCTAAAAACTCTTTCTCTTTTCCAAAAGGCACTTGTAAATAACCATTAGGCTTGGCTTCATCAGTTGCAATCTTTGCCATCATTTTATTGCTGGCCATGCCAAATGAAATGGGCAGTTTGGTCTCATCCATGATCTGTTTACGCAGATCTATTGTCCATTGCAGGGGATCAAAAAATTTCTGCATGCCGGTAAGGTCAATGTAGAATTCATCAACCGATGCTTTTTCAAACAGCGGAGCTTTGGCGGCAATAATTTGCGTAACCCAGCGGCTGTAGCGGCTGTATTCACCACGGCTCCCGCCTAATACAATCGCTTGCGGACAAAGCTGTAAGGCTTTACGACTGGGCATTCCGCTACGAACACCAAAAGCCCTTGCCTCATAACTTGCAGAAGTAACTACGCCCCTTTCTCTTCCCCCAACAAATGCAGGTTTACCAATATGCTCAGGGTGATTGAGCAGCTCAACAGATAGAAAAAAGGTATCCAGGTCTAAATGTACTATGATGCGTTGGGGGGTGTTCACTTTGCTAAATTAAATCTTACCTGTAAATTTCCAGCAATCCATCCGGCAAACTAACATACACTTTTCTATTCTTTGCGTCTACTTTTTCAAGGCTGTCCTCATGAATGGGTATCAGCGCTTCTTTACCATTTAAAAGTATAGCACATAAAACCTGGTGTGGCTGTTCAATCACTTCCAGTATTTCGCCCAGATCTTCGCCTTCATTTATAATATTAAAACCAAGCAGTGCAATGGGCGATGACTTGTCTGCGAATTTTTGAAATCTGCCTCCTCTATCCAAACTTCACGGGGAGTAAGTTTACGGGCTGTTTCCACAATATCAATACCTTCCAGTTTAATCACTGTTTCGTTATGGTTTCTGATTTTGGCTGATTCCAAAAAATAAGGAATAAAGCTGTCTTTTTTTTCTTCCAAAAAAATAGCTTCCAAACCTTTGAGCGTCGTTTTTTTTCCCAGGTTATGTTGCAAAACCAGTTCGCCTTTTAAGCCAGTGCTGGCAGCTAGTTTTCCTATTTTAAAATAATGGTTCATGATGATGCAAGATACTTGATTCTGGATACTGGATTGAGCTCAAATTTCACTGAGCTATTTAATAAACAGACCCTATCAAGAATCAAGTATCCAGAATCCAGTATCATTCGCATAAAAAAAGTCCCAGTAAAAAACCAGGACTTTAAAAGAATTAACGGAACAGAGGTTACTTATTCTTCTGTTTTGGTTTCTTCAGCAGCCGATGCTTCAATTTCAGCTTCAACAGTTTCAGCAGCTGGTGCTTCTACGGTTGGAGTTTCAACTTTTGCTTCCACCTTTTTCACAATCGGTTGATTGCGGCTATCGCTACGGGCCTTTTTATGGGCTCCCTGGCGACGGCTGACATTTGAATCATGTTCAGCAGTCCATGCAGTAAATTTTTCCATGGCACCCGCTTCATCAAATAAGCCTAAGCTTACTCCACGAAGTAAATGCTTCAGGTACAACACACCTTTGAAAGAAAGGATACGACGTACAGTATCGGTGGGTTGAGCACCTTTTTGCAGCCAGTCCAATGCTTTCTGACGATCTACCTGAATAGTTGCAGGAACCGTTAAAGGATTGTAAGTACCAAGTTTTTGAATGAATTTACCGTCACGTGGCGCACGGCCATCTGCTACAACGATGAAATAAAAGGGGCGCTTCTTTGAGCCATGCCTTTGCAGTCTCATTTTTACAGCCATAAATAGAAATTTTTGGTTGTTATTAAATAGGGTTTATCCTTAAAAAAGGAGGACAAAGATAGCCACCCACAATAGAAACGCCAAATAATAGAATCAGAAATGGTTAAAATGTAACAATTCTTAAGATTGGTGTAACAATCAAGCGAAAAATCAATATTTATTCAATTTTAAGGCTATTTATAACTGGTATTTTATGATATCACGAATCCTGGAAGAGGTTTTATCTCCTTCCCATGCCCGGCATCATTCCTTTAGGCATTTTATTCATCATTTTCATCATGCCTTTCATTTGTTCAAATTGCTTTAAAAATGCATTCAACTCAGCAATATCTTTTCCGGCACCTTTGGCAATACGGGCTTTTCGTCCGGGGTTTATTAAATCGGGGTTACGGCGCTCCTGGATCGTCATGGAGTTTATCATGGCTTCTATACCCTTAAAAGAATCATCATTAACATCCACATCTTTTATCTGTTTGCCCACACCGGGTATCATGCCCATCAGGTCTTTGATGTTACCCATCTTTTTTATCTGTTCCAGCTGGGTTTTAAAATCTTCAAAATCAAATTGATTTTTGCGGATCTTTTTCTCCAGTCTTGCAGCTTCTTTTTCGTCAAACTGTTCCTGTGCTTTTTCTACCAGGCTCACTATATCGCCCATACCCAAAATACGCTGAGCCATCCTATCGGGATAAAACACATCAAGCGTATCCATCTTTTCGCCGCTGCTGGCAAATTTGATGGGCTTGTTTACGGTGTATTTGATTGATAAGGCCGCACCACCACGGGTATCACCATCTAACTTCGTTAATACCACACCACTAAAATCCAACCGCTCATTAAATGCAGCCGCTGTGTTTACTGCGTCCTGCCCGGTCATACTATCCACCACAAATAAAATTTCCTGTGGATTGATAGCTGCTTTAATATTAGCCACTTCGGTCATCATCACTTCATCAACCGCCAAACGGCCGGCGGTATCAATGATGATCACATTTTTATTTTTTGCCCTTGCTTCCTTAATGGCATTCTGCACAATGGAAACCGCATCTTTATTTTCTCTTTCACTGTAAACAGGTACATCAATCTGACCTCCCAACACTTCCAGTTGATCAATCGCCGCCGGGCGGTAAATATCTGCTGCCACCAGTAAAGGCGATTTACCTTTTTTTGTTTTAAGATAATTAGCCAGCTTACCGCTGAATGTTGTTTTACCACTACCCTGTAAACCTGCTACCAATATAATTGCCGGGCTGCCGCTGATATTGAATTCAGTTTCTGTTCCTCCCATCAGCTCAGTCAGTTCATCCTGTACAATTTTCACCATTTGCTGGCCCGGATTAACGGCAAGCAATACTTTTTCGCCGAGTGCTTTTTCCTTTACCTTATCGGTAAACTCTTTGGCAATTTTATAATTCACATCGGCATCAACCAACGCACGGCGGATATCTTTTACCGTATTGGCGATATTGAGTTCACTGATACGGGCCTGCCCTTTTATATTCTTAAAGGCTGATTCTAATTTTTCACTTAACGAATTAAACATGAAACGCTGATTGATTTGATTAATTTGATTTCGCCGACCGATGACTTTGTCATCGGGTGTTCGCAAAACGTCTGTAATGCAGACTTATATTTCCAAAATTTATTAAAAGACCTACTTCTATTTTAAATATTTTTAAATAATTAATTATCTGATTATAAAACAGGGGCTCAACTTCTGTCACAGCTTTCAATTCCACAATCACTTTGTTTTCAACTATTAAGTCCAATCTCCTTGAACCAACTTTTATCCCTTCATAAAAAATATCCCTTTCTACCTCTGTCTCAAAATTCAAACCTGCTTTTTTTAATTCTATACACAAACATCGCATATAAATAATTTCAGGAAACCCAGGGCCAATAACACGGTGAACTTTCATTGCACATCCAATAATTTTACCCGTTAACTCTGAATGTTTGTAATCTTCCATGATATGCCAATATTTTGCAAAGCAAAATTAATCAGCGAAATCATATTTTATCAATTTAATCTGCGTTTTAAATTGAGAACGCTGTATCTATAATCTGCGCCTGCTCTTTCGCATGTACTTTACTGAAGCCAGTGGCCGTTGCTGCGCTAGCCTGGCGGCTGATAATATAGAAATTGATATTTTTTAAATTCATTCTTAAGAATGTTGCTGCACCCATGTTTAATGGTTCTTCCTGCACCCAGTACCAAATGGCTTTGCTGTATTTTTTATACAATTCATCCAGTTGCTTTTGTGGTAATGGATGAATCTGCTCAAGCCTAACAATGGCAACATCTTTTCTGTTTTCTTTTTGTTGACGTTCGGCCAGGTCGAAATAAATTTTACCGCTGCAGCATAAAACTTTTTTTACTTCTGCGGCATCATTGATCGTTGCATCATCTATAACTTCTTTAAAGCCTCCACTTGTAAATTCATCTTTGGTGCTGTAGCTGCCCGGGTGGCGCAAATTTGCCTTGGGTGAAAAAACAACCAATGGTTTGCGGAAAGGCCAGGCCAATTGCCTGCGCAACAAATGGAAAAAATTAGCTGCTGTGGTAACGTTTGACACTACAAAATTCAGCTCTCCGCACATTTGTAAAAACCGTTCCATACGGGCACTGCTATGTTCGGGACCCTGCCCTTCGTATCCATGAGGCAACAATAAAACAACTCCATTCATACGTTGCCATTTTGTTTCGGCAGTTGTTATAAACTGATCAACTATTGTTTGTGCACCATTGCAAAAATCGCCAAACTGTGCTTCCCAAATTACCAATGCATTGGGATTTGCCATGGCATAACCATATTCAAAACCAAGCACGGCATATTCACTTAATAAAGAATTATAAATGCGGAAAGGCGATTGTGTTTGTGTAAAATGATCAAGCCTGTTGTATTCATCATTGTTAACTTCATCATACAAAGCTGCATGGCGATGACTAAAAGTGCCACGCTTTACATCCTGTCCGCTCATGCGTACATCTTTACCCTCAACTAACAAACTTCCGTATGCCATCAACTCGGCTGTTGCCCAGTCAATTTTATTTTCATCGCTGAATAATTTCAGTTTATCGCTGATGAGTTTTTCCACCTTACGCAGTGGTTTAAATTCAGCCGGCCATTTCATCAGGCCGTCAAACAATAATGTAAATGCATCATTGCCAATAGCTGTAACCGGCGATGCATCAAAATCTGCAGCGGTAGCTTTGCGTAAACTTTTCCAAACCAGTTCTGGAGGCTGATAACTGTATGGCAAAGGATTTTGTTTCACTTCATCCAGGCGCTCCTGCAGGTCAGCCAAAAATCTTTGCTCCATTTCTTTTGCAAGTGCCTGTGCATCTGATTCTCCGTTCTGTATTAAAAACTGGGTATAAACTTCCCTTGGGTTAAGATGCTTATCAATCAGTGCATATAACTGTGGTTGTGTAAACTTAGGCTCATCACCTTCGTTATGTCCGTGTTTGCGGTAGCAAACCATATCAATAAAAATATCGCTGTTAAATTCCTGTCGGTAAAGCGTGGCTATTTCGCAGGCTTTTACGACAGCCTCGGCATCATCGCCATTAACATGAAAAACCGGCGCATGTACCATGGCTGCAATGGAAGTGCAGTAATCAGAACTGCGGGCATCATCAAAATCGGTTGTAAAACCAATCTGGTTATTGATTACAAAATGGATGGTTCCACCGGTATAATAACCTTCCAGTTTGCTCATTTGCAAAACCTCGTACACAATACCCTGGCCCGCAACAGATGCGTCGCCATGTATCAGTACCGGAAGAATTTTATCGTAATCGCTGTTGTATAAAATATCAGCCTTGCTCCTGGCAAAACCAATCACGAGCGGATCAACCGCTTCCAGGTGTGATGGATTGGGGCTTAATTTTAAATGTATTTTTTTGCCGTCGGCTGTTTCTACATCACTTCCGAACCCAAGGTGATATTTTACGTCACCGCTGCCCATGGTAGTATCAGGCAGACTGGTTCCTTCAAATTCGCTGAATATTTGCTGGTATGTTTTACCCATGATATTGGCCAGCACATTTAACCTTCCACGATGCGCCATACCAATCACCACTTCTTCTACATTATTATTGGCAGCCGTGTTAATAATAGCATCCAGTGCGGCAATAGCCGTTTCGCCACCTTCCAGCGAAAAACGTTTTTGTCCAATATATTTTGTGTGCAGAAATTTTTCAAACATTACGCCTTCGTTCAGCTTTTGCAAAATCCTTTTCTTTTGTTGCAAAGGCACCGGGTTCAGCATTGTTTGCTCAATGGCATTGGTAAGCCAATCCAGTTTTACCTGGTCATTTATGTAACCAACCTGTACACCCACATGGCCGGTATAGCATTTTTGCAAATGAGCAATGATACTTTGCAGTGTTGCGTTTCTCATTCCCACAGACTTACCAGCTTCAAATGTTGAATTCAGATCGGCATCTGATAATCCAAAATTTGAAAGCTCCAGTTTGGCATGCCTGTCTTTACGTTCCCGGATGGGATTTGTTTTGGCCACCAGGTGCCCTTTTTTCCGGTAGGCACGAATTAAACGGAAGACACCAAATTCTTTATCCAAATCAGTACTGAGCGAAGTTGAAGTGCCGGCCGAAATGGTATTACTTGAAACTGCAAAATCAAATCCCTCAAAAAACTTACGCATATCAACATCAACACTGGCCGGGTCTTTTACAAAATCCTGGTATAAGCCTTCAACATAAGACGGATGCGAATTGGTGATGTATTGAAAATCCTTCATAAATAAGTTGAGATTTTTTCTCGTCTGTTTAATTTGTGGGAAACCGGCCGCAGTATTCTTATTTAGCTTCAGTGGTGTCATGTACTTATACGACATCAAACGATTGAGCAAAATCTTAGAAACTCAGGCAGAAATCGGCTGCAAATATCGGTTAATTAAGCATTATTTGTTGCGGAATTTGAAAGCAATTTTCCGCAAAACATGGCAACGATGCCGCTTAAAATTACATAGCCGGTAAAATAATAAAAACCTGGTTGAAGAAAAGCCTTGGTACTTTCCATAGCATTGGCACCCAAAAAAGCCACGAATATGCTGATGGCAAATACATCGGCCATGGCCCATTTGCTGATGGCGCTTACAAAACGTTGCCATTTCATATCAGGATTTTTGCCCAGCAACAAATAAAAGATGATGCCCGATTTTATTAAAGGAACGATGATGCCGAATAAGAAAATGAGTGAAAATGGCAGGTAATTGGCATCTTTCCATAGTTTTTCAAGCATGCCAAACACACTTCTTTTTTCGCTAAAGAGGTTAAAATCTACAATATAATGTACCGAAATATCGATGTGTAAAATATCCATCACCCAACCAAAGCCCAGTAAAACGAGCGATATTACATGTAAACTGAGTAAAATATAACGGTTCATAATCCTGTTTTTATCTGAAATAGGGGGAAATTTACAACTTTCTTAAATTATCCATTTTTAATTCTTAATTTTTAATTGAAATCCCCCTATCTTTGCAGCCCAAAAAATAGATTTTCATGGCAAATCACGCAGCGACCAAAAAAGATGTAAGACAAAGTACTAAGCGTAACGAACGTAACCGTTATTATGGCAAAACAACCCGTAACGCAATTCGTGATCTAAAAGCAAGCGAAAAAGCAGCTGCAACAGAAGCTTTTCCAAAAGTTGCTTCTATGATTGATAAATTAGCAAAGCGTGGTACTATCCATAAAAACAAAGCTGCTAATTTAAAAAGCAAGCTGGCTAAAAGAGTGAACGCACAGGCAAAGTAAATCTTTGTTCTTCATATTATTAAAAGCCCGTCAATAGTACTATTGACGGGCTTTTTGTTGATAAAAAAATAACTGGTAGCGGTAACTAATTTGTAAATTTGCAGCACGATCTTAATGCTGTATATGATTAAAAAATTAACAGGTTTTTTTGCCTTTTTATTATCAGTTACTATCAGTTTTTCGCAAACAAACCCTGGTGCCCAGCTTTTACCATTCAATTTAAACAGTCAAACCGGTGGCACTTTGCCAGCCGGAGTTGCAGTACATCGCTTTGGAACTACCGCAGGCGCCATACCCACAACCAGAACATTAATCCCCGGAAATGGCGATCTACCTTATGTTCTTACAGTTGGTTCAGGAGGCTGGAAAGATGAAGCCGCCAATGGCCTGAGTATTTTAGCATCAGGTGCTCAATCGGCAGGGGCTTTAATAATCGCTATTAATACAACCGGCAGTACAAATATAGCTGTACAATGGACTACCCGTTTAATATTGCAAAATCCATCCTGGGATAATAATATTGCTTTGCAATTCCGCATTGGAACCACCGGAAATTTTATTGATATTGGCACCACATCAACATTCAATACTGCAGGCCAGGTTGTTGGTTATTCACAAACATACCTGGAAACATTGCCGGCAGCTGCAGAAAACCAGGCGGTTGTTCAAGTACGATTTATTTACTGGGCAACTGCCGGAGGCTCAGGTTCAAGAGACCGCATCGCTTTAGATGATATCAGCATTGGTGGAGCAGCCCCGGTATGTACTGAGCCAACCGATCAGCCAACTAACCTGGTTTTAACATCCACACCAACTACCATCAGCGGTAGTTTTGATGCAGCTGTACCTGCGGTGGATGAATATTTAGTTGTAAGGAGTACTGCCAATACTTTATCTGCAGGGCCTGTTGATGGCATTTTTTATTTAGCAGGAGATCCAATAGGTGGCGGCACAGTTGTTACCAGTACAACGGCAACTACTTTTACAGATATCAACCTTACACCCGCAACCACCTATTACTACTACATATTTGCCGACAACAGTGAAAACTGCAGCAGTGCTCCCAATTATCTGCAGTTAAACCCCTTAGAAAATAATATTGCAACGGCATCTTTACCGGCGTGTACTACCCCGTTGCAACCACCCTCCAACTTAAATTTAACAGCCGGCAATACAATTATTGTTGGCTCGTTTACAGCTGTGGCCAGTGCTAACAGGTATTTATCTGTAATTAGTACCAGTTCTACATTATCCGCTTCGCCGGTTAATGGTACAACTTATACGGCGGGTCAAAGCTTTGGCGGAGGAACCATTATCAATTATACTACAGCTACAACATTCACTGCAACGGGTTTAACCGTAAGTACCCCTTACTATTTTTATATTTTTTCCGTAAATGCCGAATGTTCGGGCGAGCCATTTTATAATACCACTTCGTTAGATGGCAGTGCTGTAACAACCAACGATCCTTCAGGAATTCCTGCCGGTTATTATGACGCAGCAGCTGGTTTAACCTGTGGCCCTTTAAAAACTGCATTGTCAAATATCATTTCTGCCAATTATAACGCACTTACTTATGGAGAAGTGTGGACGGCTTATCAAACTACCGATATGCATCGAAATGATGCAAATACGGCTGATATTATTTGGGATATGTACAGCGATAATCCCGCAGGAGCAGAACCATACACATTTACTTACAACACAAACCAATGTGGCAATTATAATTCGGAAGCAGATTGTTATAACAGGGAACATTCATTTCCTAAATCATGGTTTAATGATGCCTATCCAATGTATACCGATCTGAATCACCTTTTTGCTACGGACGGATATGTAAATAACAGAAGAGGAAATCAGCCTTACGGCGAAGTAGTTGCTCCCACATGGACATCGCAAAACGGAAGTAAACTGGGGCCTAATATTTACCCTGGATTCAGCGGCGTAGTATTTGAACCCCGAAATGAATATAAAGGCGATCTGGCAAGAGGCCAGTTGTACATGGTAACCCGCTATGAAAGCCTGGTAGCCGGATGGCAGGGAAATGGGAATGCCAACGACATCTTAAATGGTACCACTTTTCCGGCTTTGGATAACTGGTATATAGCCATGTTGTTTACCTGGCATATTAACGATCCCGTAAGCACCAAAGAAATAAACAGGAACAATGCTGTTTTTGCTTTACAGGGAAACCGGAATCCGTTCATTGATCACCCGGAATATGTTTATAAAGTTTGGCAATGTACCGGTCTGCTACCGGTAACCATCACAGATTTTACAGCACAAAAAAATAATGAATCGGTTGTATTGAAATGGTACGCCACTTTTGAAACCAATTTTAAAAAATTTGAAATTGAAAGGAGCTCAGATGGTGCTAATTTTTATAAAATTGGTGAGGTTGCCGGCAGCAATTTAGCCAATTACTCATTTACAGATAACAACCTTCCTAAAGCCAATACCGTTTTCTACCGGTTAAAAATGATTGATATTGATGCTAAGTTCAGCAACAGTAAGATTGTATCGCTTCGCATTGCAAATAATTTCTCCAATGCATTGGTTTACCCTAATCCAGCCAAAGAAAAACTGGTTTTAAAGTTGCCACAGGCATTAACAGCAAACAGTCAGCTGGTCATTGCGGATCTATCAGGCCGGATTATAATGCAGCAGCAGGTTACAGGCGGACAAAGAAATATTGATTTAACCGTAAGGCAATTACCCGCAGGCAGGTATTTCATTAAGATCAGTAATGCTTCCGAACTGATCAATCAATCTTTTGTGATTATTAAGTAATTTACAAGTTGTTCCTCGTTTGTTGAACCGGACTGAAAATTATTTGCAGTCCGGTTTTTTATAGCCGGTATTTTATTGTTTTAAAATTATTGTAGCTTGACAAAAATTTAATTGCATGAGAAAACTCACTCTTCTTTCAATCCTTATTTCTCTTTTTTACTCCGCCCATGCACAGCAATGCCGTTTTGAAAAAACCAATGGTTTAGAAAGTGCTACCTATTTTGAAGCCATTGACTGGTATAAAAATCTCGATAAAATTTCAACCAAAATATTGGTAAAAGAAATGGGTATGAGTGATGCCGGCTATCCGTTGCACCTGGTTTTGGTTAGTAATGATAGTAAATTTGATGCCGCACAATGGCATAAACAAAACAAGGCTGTAATACTCATCAACAACGGTATTCACCCCGGCGAGCCGGATGGTATTGATGCCAGTATGATGCTGGTAAGGGATATTGTAAACAATAAAATAAAACTGCCCGATAATGTGGCTGTGGCTTTTATCCCTGTGTATAATATTGGTGGATGTTTAAATCGAAATTCAAACTCAAGAGCCAACCAAAACGGGCCGCTTGAATATGGGTTTAGAGGCAACAGTCAAAACCTTGATCTTAACCGCGACTTTACAAAAAACGACAGCAGGGAAGCAAAGGCGTTTGCCCAAATCTTTCATTTGCTAGATCCTGATATTTTAATTGACAACCATGTTAGTGATGGAGCCGATTATCAGCATACCATGACATTGCTTACCACGCAATACGATAAACTGGGTGCCGGTTTGGGAGGATGGTTAAAAAATAATTTTGAGCCGCAGCTGTACAAAGGCATGACGGAAAAGAATTGGGACATGACACCTTATGTAAATTTTGAAACTGAAACTCCGGATAAAGGAATGGAAATGTTTTACGATCCACCACGCTACTCATCTGGTTATGCTGCCTTGTTTCAAACCATTGGCTTTGTACCCGAAACGCATATGCTGAAACCTTATAAAGACAGGGTGCTTTCTACCTATGCACTCTCGTTTACCGTAATTGAAAAAGCATCTTTGAATGCAACAGCTTTAATTGCAGAACGTAAAAAAGCAAGGGCTGCAGTTGCAACTGCAATATCTTTTCCTTTTAAATGGACTGTTGATACAACCAAATTCTCTTTTATTACTTTTAAAGGATACGAACAGGGTTTTAAACCAAGTGATGCTACCGGATTAAACAGAATGTATTATGACCGAAGCAAACCATTTACAAAGCAGGTAAGGTTTTTCAATGTATTTAATGCTTCTAATTTTGTTGATGCACCGGCAGCTTATATAATTCCACAGGGGTGGTATGGTGTAATTGATCTGCTTAAACTGAATAATGTACAGATGCAGCAATTTAAAAATGATACATTGATTGATGTGGAAGCCTACCATATTGATGATTACAAATCATCGCCCAGGCCTTATGAAAAGCACCATAAAAATTCGGGAGTAAAAGTTTCGGCGTTGAACCAGAAAATAAGATTTTTAAAAGGAGATTATATTATCTGGTTGAACCAACCTGCCAATCGCTATTTGGTTGAAATGCTGGAACCAACCGGCGACGACAGCTTTTTTGCCTGGAACTTCTTTGACGGCATTTTACAGCAAAAAGAGGGTTACAGCGATTACCGATGGGATGACCTGGCGGCTGAAGTTTTAAAAAACAACCCCGTTTTAAAGGCCAAACTGGCGGAAAAGAAGAAAGCAGATGAAAAATTTGCCGCCAATGGATCGGCCCAACTGGACTTTATTTACAAAAATTCTCCATATTACGAGCCGGGACATAACCGGTACCCGGTTTACAGGTTAAAGACTAAATAAGTATCTAATGTATTGATTACAAGGGAATAATATATAAAATGGGTAAAGCCCGATAGTAGTACAACTGATAAAGTGATTGCGACGCCACGCTGATGCTATGGAAAACTAAAGCCGGTATCCTGCAAAAACCGTAATTGGCTAAAATAATCTCCATTTGATGCCCGAAAACAGGCTAAAACCCCTACCTTTGCTGCCCGTTAAGAAAAAACGGATTAACAACATTTTTTAAAACAAAATCAATCAGGGAAATGAACAACTACGAATTGATGGTGATTTTTACCCCTGTGCTTTCTGAAGAGGAGTTTAAAGCCGCTCAGAAAAAATACGCCGACCTCGTTACAGAAAACGGAGGTGAGGTTTTGCACAGCAACCCTTGGGGACTAAAATCACTGGCCTACCCCATTGACAAAAAGACCACCGGTCTTTATTGGGTAATGGAGTACAAAGCGCCAACCAGCTTCAATGAAAAGTTGAAAATTCAACTTTTACGTGACGAATCACAGATGCGTCACATGTACACTGCACTCGACAAGTACGCCGTCGATTACAATGCGAAAAAGAGAAGTGGCGGCAAATTTACTAACGAAAAAACCCCCGCTTAACTCATGGCAAAAAATGAAATAAAATATCTTACTGCCATTAAGCAGGAGAAGCGTCCGAAGAAATACTGCCGTTTCAAGAAAATGGGTATCCATTATATTGATTACAAAGACGGGGAATTTTTGAAGAAATTCATTAACGAACAGGGTAAATTATTGCCACGCCGTATTACCGGAAACTCTTTGAAGTTTCAGCGTAAAGTGGGTGATGCAGTTAAAAAGGCCCGTCAAATGGCTATTTTACCGTACGTTACTGATCTATTGAAATAAAATTTTCTTAACCACCCTAACCTTTAAATAGGGAAAGCTGCGTTAAAACGTGGTTGGGTAAAAATGCAAATAAAATGCAGGTAATATTAATACAGGATGTAAATAATTTAGGCGGCGTTAATGAACTGGTAACAGTTAAGAACGGTTACGGCAGAAATTTTTTGATCCCAAGTAAATTGGCCATTGAAGCCAGTCCTTCCAACATGAAAATGATGGAAGAAAAGAAAAAGCAACAGGTTAAAAAAGAAGCCAAATTACTGGCTGAATTGAACAGTGTAATTGCTGTTTTAAAAGATGGTGCTTTAAAGATTGGTGCTAAAACGGGTACAAGCGGTAAGATTTTTGGTAGCGTAACTTCTGTTCAGATTGCACGTGCAATTAAAGAGCAAAAGGGCTACGAGATCGATCGCCGTCGTATCACAATCATCGACGAAGTAAAAGAATTAGGTACTTTTAAAGCAAGTATTGATTTTGGTAACGGAAACGAAACTGAAGTTGAATTTGAAGTAATTGCTGAGTAATTCATAATTACGAATTTATATGAGGGCCCCCGATTTTTTCGTGGGCCTTTTTTATTGCCGCAATAAAAATTCTTTTAGTTCATTTGTATTGGCACTGATCTTTGTACTTACTTTTTCTTTCTTTATTTGGTTTGCAACAGTTTCCGGCACTGGTACAGTTTGATTTATCAAAGGTTCAATTACATCATAAAATTTTACGGGATGCGCTGTTTCAAGAATTACTCCTTTCGTATCTGGATTTTGGGCCTGGTATTGCTGCAAAGCAGTGTAAGCAACCGCTCCATGAGGATCAAGCAGATAATTATGTTCTTTAAAAACAGAAACTAATGTTGCTTTTGTTTCATCATCTGAAATGGTATAACCGTTCAGTGTTTTCTTTAATCCGTCAATTTGCTGATGAAAGATTTCCATGATGCGGATAAAATTACTGGGGTCGCCAACATCCATGGCATTGGAAATAGTGGGCACTGCTTTTTTAGATAGATAATTACCTGTTCTTAAAAAATCAGGTACGGTATCATTTGCATTACATGCTGCAATAAAATATTTAATGGGTAAACCTGATTGTTGAGCTAATAAACCGGCACAGATGTTCCCGAAATTACCGCTGGGCACTGTTACAACCGGTGGATTGTCTTTTTCTTTCCATTGTTTCCACAAATAAAAATAATAGAACTGTTGCGGCAACCAGCGGGCCACATTGATGGAATTGGCGGAAGTAAGTTTTATTTTCTGATTCAATTCCACATCAGCAAAAACAGCTTTTACCATTTGCTGGCATTCATCAAAAGTACCGTCAACTTCCAGCGCATGAATATTTTTACCTAAAGTAGTTAATTGTTTTTCCTGCACCGAACTTACTTTGCCGGAAGGATAGAGAATAACAACCTCCACTCCTTCCACATCATAAAAACCATTGGCAACCGCACCGCCTGTATCGCCGGATGTTGCAACAAGTACCACTACTTTTTCTTTACTATCCCTGAGCGAAGCCGAATGGGTAGCAAAATAACCCAGGCAGCGGCTCATGAATCTTGCACCGATATCTTTAAATGCCAAAGTAGGGCCATGAAATAATTCCAGTGAAAAAATATCATCCGTAATTTTTACCAACGGGATTTCAAAATTGACTGTTTCGCTCACTATCTTTTCCAACACGTCTTTTGGAATAGCATCTCCAATGTATGGAGCAATAACTTCCAGTGCAATGGCTTCATTGGAATAGCTTTCGATATTAATGATCAGTTCTTTACTTACCTGCGGAATGTTTTCTGGAAAATATAATCCTTTGTCCGGCGCCTGTCCAAGTATTGTTGCTGCTGCAAAATCTACAACAGGCGATTGTTTATTTAAACTGTAATATTTCATTTCTTCTTTTATTCGCTGCTTAAAATTTTTACCCCTTGCGGATTGATGGTTGTAACATAGGTTTTAAAATCGATGCCCATGGCGGAATACACATTTGTCATTACCTGTTCAACCTGTTTGGCAATTGCTTCATTTTCGCCAAGCATAAAAATAGATGGACCGGAGCCGGAGATACCGCCACCTAAAGCGCCGGCTTCTTTACACATTTGTTTTACCACGCCAAAACCCGGAATTAAAATACTTCTGATAGGTTCTATGATCACATCTTCCAACGAGCGGCCAATCAGTGGAATATCATTTTTTAAAATACCCGCAACCAACCCGGCAATATTGCCCCATTGTTTGATGGCATCTTTCAGTTGTACTTCTTTACGTAAAATCTGGCGGGCATCTGCAGTCTTCACTTCTATCTGCGGATGCACAACTGTTACAAATAAATCAGGTGCTGCCAAAGAAATTATATCCAAAGGAAAAACAGAACGTACTAATGTTATGCCACCATAAATGCATGGTGCCACATTATCGGCATGTTTAACACCCGTTGCAAGTTTCTCTCCATTCATGGCGAACCTTACTAAATCTTCTTTTGAAAAATGTTCATTAAGTAAATGATTGGCAGCAACAACGGCCCCTGCAGAACCTGCCGCACTTGAACCAAGACCGCTGCCGGGTTTAATATTTTTGTGTACGGTTACATTAAAGCCAATATTATTTCCGAAATCTTCAATCAATGCCTGTAGTGCAACACCCGCAACATTTTGTTCGGCAGCTTCGGGCAAACCATAATCATCTGTATGTTTAATGTTGATGACAGGTTCGTCTATCAGTTCAAGTTCCATGGTATCATAAGGGTCGTTTAACGCCATCCCCAATACATCAAATCCACAAACCAGGTTTGCTACGGTTGCGGGAACTGCTATTTTTATTTTTTTCATGATGAAAAGTTATTATTAAAAAGACTGTCAGGGTGAGCTTTTCGAACCCGGCACTCCGGTAAGACCGCCTTCGACAAGTTTCCCGAAATGAATCGGGGCATGCAAGCTGACAGCATTAATTGGCGGCAGCTCTTATGATATCAGCAAAAACACCAGATGCTGTTACTGCTGCACCGGCTCCGGCACCTTTAACAACCAATGGCTGCTCGGAATAACGATCGGTATAAAACAACACCACATTATCCTTACCATACAAATGATAAAAATCGCTCTGCTCATCTACCTGTTGCAAACCTACAGCTGCTTTGCCTTTATCATAACTGGCTACAAATTTTAATTTTTTACCGGCAGCTTTTGCAGCATCCAGTATCTTTTTAAAATGCGTTTCTTCTTTTTCCATGGCTGCATAAAAATCTTCTACGGATCCTGTCATACAACTTTCGGGCATAAAGGAATTATTGCTGATATCCTCCATCTCCATTTGCTCACCTGATTCCCTTGCTAAGATCATGATCTTACGCATTACATCTTTTCCACTCAGGTCAAGTCTTGGATCAGGTTCGGTATAACCTTCATCCTGCGCCTGTTTTACAACCGATGCAAAACTTGTGGTGCCATCATAATTATTAAAAACAAAATTTAAAGTACCACTAAGCACAGCCTGTATACGGTTGATCTTATCGCCGCTGTGTAAAAGGTCTTTCAGCGTACCTATGATTGGTAATCCTGCACCAACATTTGTTTCAAATAAAAACTGGCTGTTGAATTCATTGGCCAGGTCTTTGAGTTTTTTGTAATATAGATAAGGTGAAGAAGCTGCTACTTTATTACAGGCTACAACTGAAATACTTTTTTGCAACAGGTCGCCATAAACAGTTGCCAGTTCTTCATTGGCAGTGATATCAGCAAAAACTGAATTGCGTAGATTCTTAATTTGTATGGTTGATACAAAATCAGCCAGGTTCATTGCTTCTCCTTTTTGTAATTCTGTTTGCCAGTTTGCAATATCAATTCCATCCTCATTAAAATACATTTTCTTGCTGTTCGCAATTCCAGCCACTCTTATCTGAATTCTTAGCTTCTCCAGTAAAAATTGTTTTTGCTGCTGTAACTGATCCAGGAACTTTTGTCCAACATTTCCCAGGCCCCCAATAAATAAATTTACCTGCTTGTAAGTTGTTTCAAAAAACTCTTCGTGCAACACATTGATGGCCTTTTTAACATCAGCAGTACTAATCACAGCGGATATATTCCTTTCTGAAGAACCCTGTGCAATAGCACGGATGCTCACACCGTTTCTTCCCAATGCCGAAAACATTTTACCGCTGATGCCGGAATGGTTCTTCATATTATCGCCTACAATGGCAACAATGGATAATTCTTTTTCGACAATGATCGGATCCACTTTATTGGTTTCTATCTCATACGCAAAAGCTGCATCAATAACTTCTTTGGCCTTTGCACTGGCGTATTCATCTACACCCACACAAATAGAATGCTCCGAAGAGCCCTGTGTAATAAGGATCACATTGATTGATGCATTCGCCAATGCTTCAAACAATCTTTTTGAAAATCCCGGAATACCCACCATGCCACTGCCTTCAAGGCTAAGCAATACAATACTGTTGATACTGGATATTCCCTGGATGCTGGTACCGGTTGCTGTGGCTTCATTCTTTATAACCGTTCCTGGTTCCTCAGGAGCAAAAGTATTTTTTATCCAAACCGGAATTCCCTTTTTCATTACCGGCTGTATGGTTGGCGGGTAAATAACTTTAGCGCCAAAATGCGAAAGCTCCATTGCTTCCTGGTAAGAAATTTGGGGAATGTGTTTGATATTATTTACCAGTCTTGGGTCTGCAGTCATCATGCCCGAAACATCGGTCCATATTTCCAGTACAGCTGCATTAACAGCAGCAGCAAGTATTGCTGCAGTGTAATCCGATCCGCCACGGCCTAAAGTAGTGGTAACATTATTTTTATCCGCCGCAATAAATCCGGGAATAATAAACAATGAAGATGCAGACTCTTTGAAAAAAGCAGCTGCTTTTTTATCAGTAGCTACAAAATCAACAGCAGCAATTCCATAATTACTATCGGTCATAATAATTTCTCTGGCATCTTTCCATTCAGCCGGTAAACCAACTGCATTTAATTTTGCTGCTATAATTTGTGAAGAAAGTAATTCCCCATAACTAACGATCCTGTCTTTGGTACGTGCTGATAATTCTCTCAATAAAAAAATTCCGTTGCAAATATCTTCTGCCGCATTACAAATCTTTTTTACCAGGCTTAGTACGCTACTTTGTTGTTGTACAGGAATCAGTTCCTGTACAGTACCCAGGTGTTTATCTTCAATCTCTTTTAAAACCGCTTTATACGATTCGTCATTCGCTTCGGCCAAAGCTGCTGTTTTGAGTAGCAGGTCGGTTATTCCACCCAGGGCAGAAACAACAACAACGGTTTTTACATCTGCCTTTTTATTTTTAATGATCTCAACTACCTTATTAATGTTTTCAGCATTTGCAACTGAACTCCCCCCAAATTTTAATACCTGCATATAATGTATGATTATTGATTAATATAAGATTGATTTCCGTTGACCGGATAACAGCGTTTGCCCAAAGTTTATATGAAATTGTACAACCCTAACGGGTGGTAGTGGTAGTTGTTGTAATAGTAATACAGGTAGCTTCTGGCTGGGCCAGACTGATGAAAATGCTATGATTTGAAATAATTACCATTGAATAATTTCGAAGATAAGTAAATAATTGTTAGCGAAACAAATAAATAAATCGGTTAACTGTTTGATTTTTAATCATATAAACAGCAATATACCTGATTTTAAGTATTTTAACTGTTATTTGGCAATTTTCTAAGGAAAACCCTATCTTTACTACGTTAATTAATGGTTTTAGTTTTTCGCTATTGACTGAAGTAGCTTTTTTGAAGTCCGATTCAGTGCATTGTAACAACTAAGTCATTATTCTTTTTTATTTAATTAAAAGTTTTTACAATGAACATTTACGTAGGAAATCTGAGTTGGTCAATGACTGATGACGATTTAATGAATCTCTTCACTGAGCATGGTACTGTAACAAGTGCTAAAATTTTGAAAGACAAAATGAACGGCCGTAGCAAAGGTTTCGGCTTTGTTGAAATGGAAGACGATGAAGCTGCTAAAGCTGCAATCGCTGCATTAAACGAAGTTGAAGTTCAGGGTCGTAAGTTAATCGTTAACGAATCTCAGCCACGTGCTGAGGGCGATCGTCCAAAACGCAGCTTCGGCGGCGGCGGCGGCGGTGGCTACAAGAAAAGTGGCGGCTACGGCGGCGGTGGAAACCGTGGCGGTGGTGGTGGTTACGGCGGCGGTGGAAACCGTGGCGGTGGCGACGGCGGTTACAACAGAGGCGGTTATTAATATTTAATGATACAACCTTATTTAAAAATCCTTTCTTTACCGAAAGGATTTTTTTATTTACTGATTAATTTAAAATATGCTTAGTAATAACGATATACTTAAAAAACTCAGAGTAGCACTTGCTTTACGCAATGATGACATTATTGAGATTTTAAAACTGGTTGATTTTGATATTACCAAAGGAGCCCTGGGCGATCTGTTCAGAAACGAAGATCATCCGGGATTTGTGGAAGCTGGTGATCAGTTGCTGCGTAATTTTTTAAATGGCCTTATCATTTATAAAAGAGGCAAACAACCTGATAGTGAAAAGAAGCATATAGAAAAAGAAGATTAAACAGCTTCGCTATTTTTAAATTTTGTTAGCCCAGCTACAATGCTTTGTGAACCTCCATTGGCAATCTTTGAGAGATTCATTTTATTTCTTTCAGTGAAGGAGATATAATGAATCACTCTTGTACATTTTATCTATATTGATCTTTTATACTACGCTTAATTTATTATAAATTACAACCCATAAACTAAACTTATGGGCAAAGGAAGATTGGAAGCTTTCAGTGATGGTGTACTGGCGATCATTATTACCATCATGGTTTTGGAAATTAAAGTGCCGCATGGCGATAATCCAGAAGACCTGAAACCCTTATTACCAATATTCATAAGTTATGTACTCAGCTTTATTTACATCGGAATTTACTGGAACAATCACCACCATTTAATGCATGCCGTGACCAAAGTAAGCGGTTCAGTGCTTTGGTCAAATATTCATTTACTTTTCTGGTTATCACTGGTGCCTTTTGCAACAGCCTGGATGGGCGAAAATCATTTTAGTAAATGGCCGGTAATCTTATATGGATTTATCCTGATGATGGCAGGCGTGTCTTATTATATACTGGCACACTGCCTTACAGGTATTCATGGAAAAGATTCTTTACTGGCAAAAGCAATCGGCAACGACCGGAAAGGCATTGCTTCAATTATACTTTACATTACCGGCATTGGATGTAGTTTTATCAACCCGTGGATAGGATTTTCAATTTATGTCATAGTAGCAGCCATTTGGTTTATACCCGACAGAAGAATTGAAAAAAAGATTGAAAACAATCACAGAGAACAACAGTAATTTATAGCCTGGTTCTTTTAATTACCCTGCTTCTTAAAAAAATAGTTTTTATTTTGAACTGTATATGAAAAGCCGCCTCATTAATGATAAGGCGGCTTTTAGTTTTGTAGACCCCGGTTAATTTAATTTAACCAATTTTGTTACACTATGATTTTTTCCCTGGGTTACTTCCACAAAATAAGTTCCACCAGGTAATCTATTAGTCAGTGTAATTAAACCCTGCTTGGTTAGTTTTGTTGAAGCCTGAATCAATTTTCCATTCACATCCATGATCCTGACCATAATGGGTTCATTACTTTTAGTTATCACCTGTATGTTGAAATCACCAGGTGTTGGGTTGGGGTAAACTTTTACCGCAAACACTTCAGCAACAACCGGAGTTTCCAGTTCGATTGGCTTTTCATTTATTGCAGGCACAACATTTTCAGATGATGACTTTGCAAATTGTGGCTCAGCAGAACAATCATATTTATTCCAGATGGTTTTCTTTCCTGTGCTTTCGATTTTTTCTGTAATAAACCATCCGGTCATTGTGCCATACCTTGGCCCGCCAATTACTTTTAGTTTACCATTTGGAATCATGACATTCAATGTAATCATGGTATTGTCACCGGTTACTGTAAAGTTCTCTTCATCTTTCTTATTATCTCCCAGGTAAAAAGTTACTTTAGGTCCATTTACATTAATCATGCAGTCTTGGTCAACTGTAACTTTTTCAGATATCTTTACAGAAGCAGGATTAAAGAAGTAAACATTTGTAGTATTTACGTTCTTTTTTCCTTTCTCAACTAAAATTTGCTGTATATTGATTATTGCAGCAGTAAATGTCACATTAGCCCCTTCTTCAATTATAATCTTACCAAAGTCATTTCCGGTAATAGTTGCTGTTACACCTTTTTTAACCGTAAGGTTTTTATAATTACCATTATAGGTTCCATTTACATTGGCATTCAAAGAACCAGCACCACCCGTACCATTATAGAGCATAAATGGAGGATTAGGGCCGCCTGTAGCAGGAGTATAAAACCGGTTACTTACATTGGCAGGCAATTGCACAGAAATATTCCTGGCCTTAACAAAGAAAGGATTCAGATCTGTATTCTTCTTAAATTCTGCGCTACCATTGGCATCTGTAACACCTACATCACCATTGACATCATTCTCTTCTCCAAATTTAGCGTACGATTTTGCATATATGATATAACCCGTGCTGTTCTGGTCATCATTTATGGTAATATTAAATGAGCAGGTTGCAAAGTTGCCACATCCATCAGTAGCCTTCCAGGTTACTGTTGTAATGCCTGTATTAAATGCGGTACCACTAAGTGTGTTAATTCCGGAACCTGATGTTGCACCACTTAAAGTATAAGATAAGCCAACAGCAGCCGGACAATTATCCGTTGCACTCGAAACATTAAATTCTGTACCAACAGCAGTATAAGTACAATATCCATTATTAGTTAACCTGGTTTGATTTGCTTTGCAGGTTACAACAGGTGCAGTATTATCTGCCACGGTTATGGTTTGTGATGCTGACGTTGTATTACCGCATTGATCTGTTGCCGTCCAGGTTTTTACAATTGTATAATTAGATGGACAGCTACCAGGAGTAGTGGTAGTAGTGTTGGTGATAGAAGTAAAAGAACATACATCATTTGCTATTACTGTTGGTGCAGATAGAGATACATTTACAGATCCTGCAAGTATAGCTGCCTTCAATGTATTACCATAAACATTTGATACCAACATTAAAGGAATAGTAATGGTTGGGTTAGGGCCCGCAGGTAGTCCCATAGTAAATACATAATCACCAGCAATATTATTGATAAAAATCACCCCCACGGCACCAGCCTGTTGCGCCTTATATGCTTTGTTTACAAAATAACCGGAAGGTGGATTACAACCACTTCTTTCTATAACCGCAATTTTACCAGTAAGGTTATTAGTTATTGTTTCACATGCATCGTATGGATTACCGGCATTATCTAGTACCATTTCTGCATTGGCTGTTAATGGTGTTGATGTAAGCGGCGCTCCAAAAATTGCTGTACCTACATTGTATGTGCCTGGTTGATTGTTAACACTGTTGTTTATATGTAGTGGTTCAAATGGCAATGGATCGGTGCATTGCAGTGTTATGTTTGCTGGAACTGTCAATGTTGGCGCTGTAGTATCCGATACCGTAATTGTTTGTGATTTGGTTGTTGCATTACCGCACTGGTCAGTGGCTGTCCAGGTATTTACAAGTGTATAGCTTGATGGGCAGCTACCCGGTGTAAAGGTTTGCTGATGTGTTATGCTCGCAAATGAACAGGCATCTTCAGCTATTACAGTTGGTGCAGATAAAGATACATTTACAGGACCGGCCAATAGCTCGGACTTAAGCGTATTGCCATAATCATTCGATACCAGCATCAGCGGTATGGTGATCGTTGGATTGGGGCCCGCAGGTAATCCCATTGTGGCTACCTGGTTGCCGGGCTGGTTGAAAATAAAAATCACACCCACAGCTCCGGCAAGTTGTGCCTTATTGGCTTTGGTAACAAAATAACTCGCTGGAGGTGTACAGCCACTTCTTTCTATAACAGCAATCTTGCCTGTAAGATCATTCATTATTGATTCGCAGGCATCGTAAGGATTGCCGGCGCCACCTGTGCCATCATTCACCAAAACTGCATCAGCTGTTAACGGTGTAGCCGTTAACGGTGCGCCAAAAACTGCTGTACCAACATTATAAGTACCATCTATAAAATTAGGACTGCTGTTGATGTTCAATGGCATCAATGGCAATGGATCGGTGCATTGCAATGTTATATTCGCTGGTACGGTTAATGTTGGTGGTGTAGTATCAACTACCGTAATTGTTTGTGATTTGGTTGTTGCATTACCGCACTGGTCAGTGGCTGTCCAGGTATTAACAAGTGTATAGCTTGATGGGCAGCTACCCGGGTGTAAAGGTTTGCTGATGTGTTATGCTCGCAAATGAACAGGCATCTTCAGCTATTACAGTTGGTGCAGATAGAGAAACATTTACAGGACCGGCCAATAACTCGGCCTTTAAAATATTACCGTAATCATTAGATACAAGCATTAACGGTATAGTAATGGTTGGATTAGGACCCGCTGGTAATCCCATCGTAGCTACCTGGTTGCCCGGCTGGTTGAAAATAAAAATCACACCCACAGCTCCGGCAAGTTGTGCCTTATTGGCTTTGGTAACAAAATAACTCGCTGGAGGTGTACAGCCACTTCTTTCTATAACAGCAATCTTACCTGTAAGATCATTCATTATTGATTCGCAGGCATCGTAAGGATTGCCGGCGCCACCTGTGCCATCATTCACCAAAACGGCATCAGCTGTTAAAGGTGTAGCCGTTAACGGTGCGCCAAAACTGCTGTACCAACATTATAAGTACCATCTATAAAATTAGGACTGCTGTTGATATTCAAAGGCATTAGCGGTAATGGATCGGTGCATTGCAGCGTTATGTTTGCTGGAACTGTTAATGTTGGCGCTGTAGTATCAACTACCGTAATTGTTTGTGATTTGGTTGTTGCATTACCGCACTGGTCAGTGGCTGTCCAGGTATTAACAAGTGTATAGCTTGATGGGCAGCTACCCGGTGTAAAGGTTTGCTGATGTGTTATGCTCGCAAATGAACAGGCATCTTCAGCTATTACAGTTGGTGCAGATAGAGAAACATTTACAGGACCGGCCAATAACTCGGCCTTTAAAATATTACCGTAATCATTAGATACAAGCATTAACGGTATAGTAATGGTTGGATTAGGACCTGCTGGCAATCCCATCGTTACTACCTGGTTGCCCGGCTGGTTGAAAATAAATATCACGCCCACTGCTCCGGCAAGTTGTGCCTTATTGGCTTTGGTAACAAAATAACTCGCTGGAGGTGTACAGCCACTTCTTTCTATAACAGCAATCTTACCTGTAAGATCATTCATTATTGATTCGCAGGCATCGTAAGGATTGCCGGCGCCACCTGTACCATCATTCACCAAAACGGCATCAGCTGTTAAGGGTGTAGCCGTTAACGGTGCGCCAAAAACTGCTGTACCAACATTATAAGTACCATCTATAAAATTAGGACTGCTGTTGATGTTCAATGGCATTAGCGGTAATGGATCGGTGCATTGCAGCGTTATGTTTGCTGGAACTGTCAATGTTGGCGCTGTAGTATCAACTACCGTAATTGTTTGTGATTTGGTTGTTGCATTACCACACTGGTCAGTGGCTGTCCAGGTATTAACAAGTGTATAGCTTGATGGGCAGCTACCTGGTGTAAAGGTTTGCTGATGTGTTATGCTCGCAAATGAACAGGCATCATCAGCTATTACAGTTGGTGCAGATAGAGAAACATTTACAGGACCGGCCAATAACTCGGCCTTAAAATATTACCATAATCATTAGATACAAGCATTAACGGTATAGTAATGGTTGGATTAGGACCTGCTGGCAATCCCATCGTTACTACCTGGTGCTGGGCTGGTTGAAAATAAAATCACACCCACAGCTCCGGCAAGTTGCAGCCTTATTGGCTTTGGTAACAAAATAACTCGCTGGAGGTGTGCAGCCACTTCTTTCTATAACAGCAATCTTACCTGTAAGATCATTCATTATTGATTCGCAGGCATCGTAAGGATTGCCGGCGCCACCTGTACCATCATTCACCAAAACGGCATCAGCTGTTAAGGGTGTAGCCGTTAACGGTGCGCCAAAAACTGCTGTACCAACATTATAAGTACCATCTATAAAATTAGGACTGCTGTTAATATTCAAAGGCATCAATGGCAATGGATCGGTGCATTGCAGTGTTATATTCGCTGGAACTGTCAATGTTGGCGCTGTAGTATCAACTACCGTAATTGTTTGTGATTTGGTTGTTGCATTACCGCACTGGTCAGTGGCTGTCCAGGTATTAACAAGTGTATAACTTGATGGGCAGCTACCCGGTGTAAAGGTTTGCTGATGTGTTATGCTCGCAAATGAACAGGCATCTTCAGCTATTACAGTTGGTGCAGATAGAGAAACATTTACAGGACCGGCCAATAGCTCGGACTTTAAAATATTACCGTAATCATTAGATACAAGCATTAACGGTATAGTAATGGTTGGATTAGGACCCGCTGGCAATCCCATCGTTACTACCTGGTTGCCCGGCTGGTTGAAAATAAAAATCACACCCACAGCTCCGGCAAGTTGTGCCTTATTGGCTTTGGTAACAAAATAACTCGCTGGAGGTGTGCAGCCACTTCTTTCTATAACAGCAATCTTACCTGTAAGATCATTCATTATTGATTCGCAGGCATCGTAAGGATTGCCGGCGCCACCTGTGCCATCATTCACCAAAACGGCATCAGCTGTTAAGGTGTAGCCGTTAACGGTGCGCCAAAAACTGCTGTACCAACATTATAAGTACCATCTATAAAATTAGGACTGCTGTTGATGTTCAATGGCATTAGCGGTAATGGATCGGTGCATTGCAGCGTTATGTTTGCTGGAACTGTCAATGTTGGCGCTGTAGTATCAACTACCGTAATTGTTTGTGATTTGGTTGTTGCATTACCACACTGGTCAGTGGCTGTCCAGGTATTAACAAGTGTATAGCTTGATGGGCAGCTACCCGGTGTAAAGGTTTGCTGATGTGTTATGCTCGCAAATGAACAGGCATCTTCAGCTATTACAGTTGGTGCAGATAAGGATACATTTACAGGACCGGCCAATAGCTCGGACTTTAAAATATTACCGTAATCATTAGATACAAGCATTAACGGTATAGTAATGGTTGGATTAGGACCTGCTGGCAATCCCATCGTTACTACCTGGTTGCCCGGCTGGTTGAAAATAAAAATCACACCCACAGCTCCGGCAAGTTGTGCCTTATTGGCTTTGGTAACAAAATAACTCGCTGGAGGTGTACAGCCACTTCTTTCTATAACAGCAATCTTACCTGTAAGATCATTCATTATTGATTCGCAGGCATCGTAAGGATTGCCGGCGCCACCTGTGCCATCATTCACCAAAACTGCATCAGCTGTTAAGGGTGTAGCCGTTAACGGTGCGCCAAAAACTGCTGTACCAACATTATAAGTACCATCTATAAAATTAGGACTGCTGTTGATGTTCAATGGCATTAGCGGTAATGGATCGGTGCATTGCAGTGTTATATTCGCTGGTACAGTTAAGGTTGGTGGTGTAGTATCAACTACCGTAATTGTTTGTGTGCAGGTTGCCATATTACCACAGGCGTCAGTTGCTTTATAGGTACGTACAATTGTAAACGTGCTTGCACAGGTCTGGCTTGTAACTTCATCTCCCTCCCAGGTAACTGATATAACCGGACAGGTGCCTGAAACTATCACAGACTCAGTATTCGGTTCCGGAATACCAATACTACAATCAAGTGTAACGTTTTCCGGGCAAGTGATGGATGGCGGCTGATTGTTACCGTTACATGATCCTGGTACCGGCTGAAAACCACTTGCCGGTAAGACATCCGTACCATTAGTCAGGTATGGAATATAAGAAACCGGTGAACCCATTATAGATGCAATAGTTGCCGCATCAGCAGTGCCAAACCAGTTGCAGGTTGCAGGTATTGGTCCGCCTGTATAAGACTGTGGATCAAGAAAAACGGTGTTGCTTGGACTGTACCCCGTAAAACTATTTTCAAAAATACTGACGTTAGCATTTGGGCCAACAACGGAAGTCATTCGAATGGCATGAGGAGCAAGAGCATTGCTGCCATCAAAACTATTATTACTAATCATTAAATTATTTGCCCCTCCAAAAATCCTCAAATCTGCCGAAACAGAACCAAATGTTGAATTCTTTATTTCATTGTTTGAAAAAAGCGAGGACACGACATTGTAAAATGTTACAGCCCGTAAATTCCCGTCAAACAAGTTGTTTGTCATGGTAATGCTTTCTGCTCTTGTACCGGCAGTTGTCATTTCAAAATCAATACCTACCCCTCCTGTATGATTGGTAAACTTATTATCATTAATAAATACGTTAGAAACTGATCCTCCCGAAATATCACTATCAGCATAAATAGCTTCTCTGAAAATAGGGCCCGGTGTATTATTTGCATCATACCAGTTGCAATTAATATTTACCTGCGCCGAAAAGAACCTGCGTTGGAAAGCCCGGTACCTAACGTATTATTCCTGATAATATTATTGAGCAATTGAGTACCGGTATTTGGCGGTACCATATACACTGCAAAGCCAAAGCCGGGTGCAAGGGCCGCATTTGCACCGTCCTGATCTTGTATAGTAAAGCCATCAATAGTTACATTGCTGGGGCAACTGATAACCGTCTCAGCACCAGTTCTGGACAATGCGCAATTACCCCATTGAGCACCACGCAGCTTAAGCGATTTGTTTATGTCCGGATTTTCGTTGTAAATTCCTGCAGGCACCTGAATTACATCACCTGCCGATGCCGCAGCTATTGCCGCAGTTATAGTAGCATAGCTGCCAGTGCCATTAACGGTAATTTGCGCTTTGGAAACAGCTGAGAACAGGCATAACATTACAATTAACTGTCCGGTAATTTTTTAAAAGTTGACAAGGGCATATTTCTCATAAAACATAATTTTTATAGTCAAATAGTATTGGCATGATTGGTTTGAAAGCTAAATATACTGCTGTTGCTGAAGAGCTGAAATCCTGTAAAACAGGGATTTCTTATACTTCTGTATCAGCAACAATGAAATTTAATTACGATTAAACAAGCAAGCCCGACGAAAATGGTGTCACACATTTAATTAACCTAATTAAACCTGTTTTTATGGGGAATTGGTTTTGAGAATTGGATAACAGTTTTAGTAACGGATATCGAGAAATGTTTGGCAATAACTAAAAATAAAATAAAATTGCAACCTTTGGCAATATTTTTTAATAACAAGAAAGAATACTGAAACGAAGAGGGAAGTTCGTTCCCTAACATCGTAATTTTACCTTTATTTTAAATTTTAATTCACTCTTTTTTGGGAGGAAGATCAAACGCAACAGCTTCGTGTTCAAATGGCCTTTTATGGCTTCCATCGCAAAATGGTTTGTTTTGTGATAAGCCGCAACGGCAGATAGAAATTATTTCTCTGCCCTGTAGATTATAAACGCCGCCATTTTTATCAACGATTTCAAAATCGCCTTCTACTTTTATTGATCCGTTACTGTTTACTGTAATTTTTGTTTTTGACATTTTGCGTATATTTTTCTAAAATTAACTACTTAAAGGCAAACTACGATGAGAAACAAAAATGATTTCATTTTGTTCATGTTGGTAGCTTAAATCTTTGATTCATGACCAATTACAACTCCCATTCCCAAACCGTTTTGTAACTACCGAATTCCTCAACATACTTTTTTAAAAATGAAATAAAGAAAGCATCATTACCAAGCGTTGCGCTATCTCCTATTACATACAATTGTTCCCCTGCCCCGGTGAGTGCCATATCCATCCGGCGGTAGTCTTTAGAAAACCGATAATGCCATCGTCATTGCTTCTTACCAGAGACAAAATAATGGTATGCTGCTCTTGTCCCTGGAAACTACCAATGGTACTGATACGCATATGCCTTGGTAACAAATCCTTCGCTGCAGCAACTTGCCCGGCATAAGGCGAAATAAATGCGGTTTGCTCCGTAATTATATTTTCTGTTTCGATGATTTTATTAACGATCCGAAGTTCTCCGTCATTTTAAGACTGGCTCCATCCTGCCCATGCTCTTCATTAAATCCACTGCCTGCTGTATCTATAAAAGTAAGATGCTGCGCTGTACTTAGTAGTTTTTCATCTGTCATCAGCTTCCGCCATAAAAATATTGACTGCTAAAACCAGCAATAGGCTGTCGCATGCGGTATTGTGTATTTAGCAAGAAGATCGGGTTCATTGTTTTTGCAGCAGTTTCTAAAATAGAAGTATTGAAACCAAGTTGTGCAGCCTCGTTACTTAATACAGTGGGTGGCAATTGCAAATGATCACCGGCCAAAATATATTTTTGCGCCAGCGGAAATACACACTCCAGTGCAAGCGGCTCAATACACTGGCCGGCTTCATCCATTACCAGGCAATTGAATTTCAAATGCCGCAGGTCTGCATCGTACAAACCAATGGGCGTCCCAGTATTACATTGGGCTGTTCAAATAATTCTTCTCATTGTAAGCCTGCAGTTTTTTTTGGCAGGCGAACATCTTTCACTTCTTTAAATAATAAATTGCGCTGCTCTCTTTCTTCTCTGCCAAAACTGCGTTTGTACTTAAAGCCATCTTCCTGAATTCCTTCAGCCCGGATTTTTAACTGCTTGATCTCTTTTTGCTCACGGCTGTTTGCTAATTTGCCTTCGGGTGTATGTGCAAATACAAGTGAATCGGTTTTGCTGCTGTTACCAACCCGTAAAACCGCCACTCCTTTCAATTAACTTTGCAATATTATCAATTGCCGTAGTTGCTGGGTGCTGTTACTATAATTTTTCACCTTGTTCTGTCAATTGTAAAATACCTTCAATCAATGTGGTGGTTTTACTGGTTCCCGGCGGGTCGTGAATGATCAGCATTTCATTATTGGCAAACCATTGCTTTTACAGCCGCCTGCTGGCTTGGGTTTAAATTTTTATTTGTAAAGACGATGGATTGTTCTTCTTCATCAACTTCTTTATAATGGGTGTTGTTCCATGTATCTCCCTCAAACAACCTATACAGCTCCTTATTTGCTTCCAGGTTGTTGCTAGGTTGTTTTCATGACAGACGTGGTACGCTGATCAGGAGCCAACTTAATTC
>JADKAM010000006.1 GCA_016715365.1 Chitinophagaceae bacterium | reverse complement strand
TTCCGATTTTTTACTGGTTGAATTCAACAGTACCATCCCTGCAGCTTACAATGTTTATTATGCAGGTTTCGATGCCAGCGGTACAGGAAGCAACAGCGGTGTTAGCATCCATCACCTGCCGGCGACATAAAAAAAGTATCCACTTATTCAGCTGCTTTAACATCCCGTAGGTATTATGCTCAATTGCCAGATAATTCACACTGGCAGGCTAATTGGGTAGCTACTGTAACCAATCATGGTATTACCGAAGGTGGTTCTTCAGGCTCTCCCTTATTCAACAGTGCAGGCCGTATTGTGGGTAAACTTTCGGGTGGGCCATCATCCTGTGGTGCCGTGGCTGCGGATAAAAATGATTTCTATGGTAAGATATCTTACGATTGGGTTACCAATGGTGCTGCTGCTTCTCAGCAGCTGAAACCATGGCTCGATCCGGCCAATACAGGTACTACTTCAATTGCCGGCCGGGCAGCGTGTTGTAGCAGGCTGCCCTGATATACAGGAATCAAACAATACCCAGGCTACTGCAGGTACCATAGCTGTTGGTACAAATTACAATGCCCTTATAGCAACCAATACCGATAATGACTATTACAAATTTACAGTTGCAGCGGGCACAAATATTACAGTATCCCTCACCACATTGCCTTTGACTATGATCTGCAATTACTGAATTCGGCCGGAACACTTTTAGGCAGTTCTGCCAACGGTGGCACAAGCAACGAAACCATTACATTCAATAATGCTGCAGCAGGAACATACACAGTAAGGGTATTCGGTTATAACGGTGCTTTTTCAGCAACTGTTTGTTATACATTAAGAGTCACTACAACTGCTGCCTGTACCAATACACCTGAGCCAAACGAAACCCTGGCTGCAGCAAGCACTATCGCTGCCAATACAGATGTAAATTCACAGATTGCTACCGCATCGGACCTTGACTGGTATAAATTTACCAACACCGCTGCACAGTCAAATATTTATGTAACGCTCGCCAACCTGCCCTTTGATTATGACCTATACCTGTATAATGCTGCCGGGGTATTGTTGGGTTCATCCACAGCAGGCAGCACAACCAGCGAAGCGATCATTTTTAATACAACAACAGTTGGCACTTATCATGTAAGGGTGATAGGTTATAATGGTGCATTCAGCACATCGGTATGTTATAAGCTGAGGGCAGAAATAAGCGGCACACCAAAAGCTGCCATATTACAGCCAGTAACTGTTACAAAAAGCAGCAACAATGTTACGCTTACACCTAACCCTGTACAAAATAAAGTAAGTATTGAATTTACAGGAACAGAAAATAAGAACGAAGCCATTGTAATTACTTCTGTTAGCGGAACGAAGGTTTGGAGCAGTTCTGTAAACAGTCATGCAGGCTATAATAAATCAAATATCATTTTACCATCAACATTAGGCAGCGGATTATACATGCTGCAGGTCGGTTCAAGAACACCGGTAAAATTTGTAAAACAGTAATCAGGTTTTCTATTAATAATGAAAAAGGGCCCGCTCAGTAAGGGCCTTTTTTTTTATGAACGAAGTTAGAGTGTATAAACTGCAAAGTCACCAGGTGCGAGGTTCTCAAATAATGTTAAACAAATATTTTTTATGCAAAAAACAAGGAAAAAATTAGCTTTTAAATACCGTTTTTCTTTTTATTTTGTTCGTATAAACAAAAACTACAATTATGAAAAAAACAATCATTGGTGCCATAGTTGGCGGCATTATTCTTTTCTTTGGCAATTCCTTTCCTGGACCATGTTAAACCGGCATGATGCCCGGCAAAGATATACGCCTAAGCAGGACAGCATCATGGCATACCTCAATACACAGTTTAGTGAAGATGGTGGATATATGATGCCGAGATTTGCTCCGGGTACTTCTAACGAAGAAATGGAAAAACAAATGAAAGCAATTGAAGGAAAGCCATGGGCAGAGGTAGTATACCATAAAAGTATGCCGGGCATGGATAAAATGTTTATGAACATGGGCCGTAGCCTGGTTGTTAATATTTTTATCATCTGGCTGTTATGCTGGCTCTTAACCAAAATAAATGCGCCTTCATTTGGAACTGTATTTGTGAGCACATTAGGCACCGGAATTATTAGTTTCCTGCATGGCCCCTATACCATGCACATCTGGTATCCCAGTTTTGACCTGATGGCTCATTTTACAGATGCTTTGATTGCCTGGGGTGTTACCGGCCTTTGGCTGGGCTGGTGGTTGAGACGTTAAAAAAATAAAATATTGTTTTAAAAACGGGCAGCATATTGGTTGCCCGTTTTTTATTTTGATATTGGCATAGCTGCCGGAGATTGGCCTGTGTTTTAAAATCAGGAATGAATTGTATTTTACATTATAAAACTAAAACATGGCAAATACACCTTTTACAGGAATAGAAGACCCTGCACCGTTGATTAAAATAAAATTAGATGGCGTTGATATGAGTGACAGCTATGGTATACAATCAATTAATGTGCACCATGCTATTAATAGAATATCCACAGCCGAACTGGTATTAATGGGCGAAGTTGATATAGACTCAGGCAATATACCAATTACAGACAGCGATGATTTTAACCCTGGTAATGTTGTAGAAATTTTTGCAGGTTATACCGGCGGAGAAGCCAGCAGTATTTTTAAAGGAGTAATTGTAAAGCATAGTGTAAAGCTTGATACCGAAACACATTATTCATTTGCAATAACGTGTAAACATGAAGCTGTAAAAATGACGTATAATAAAACTGAAAGGTATTTTGAAAAGCAGACAGATGATGCTGTGATAAAAAATATCATAGGAGAATATGGGATCAGTTGCAGTGTTGGCAGCTGTTTGGAAGTGAATGAAAGCATGTTTCAAAAACTGGCATCCGACTGGGATTTTATTTTGTCACGCTGTGATTTTAATGGATTTATTATTACCATGGATGATAATGCCGGCATGGTGCTTAATGCTCCGGAATTTTCGGATTCTGCTGTACTGACAATTGAAGCCGGTGTCTCGCTGATGGCTTTTGAAGGTACTTTAAATGCTGAATTTCAGCCATCGGCTGTAAATGCATCTGCATGGAATACTAAAACGCTTACTCTAATAAATGCTGCTGCAACTGAGCCTGCAATGAACAGCCAGGGTAATATAAAAGCAAGAGATCTGCCATCTAAACTTTCGCAGACCACGTTGAATTTAACTTCCGCTACTCCAATGACCACCGAAGCATTAAAAACATGGGCCAATAGTATTTTATTACGCAAAAGGTTACATGCTTTTAAAGGAAGGGTAAAGTATTTTGGCAATGCACTGGCTAAAACAGGAAGTATTATTGAAATAAAAGGAGCAGGAACAAACTGAGTGGTAATGCATTTGTTTCTGCAATAACACATACCATTGATTCGGGAAACTGGAACACAACGGTTGATTTTGGGCTGGATAATAATCTGATTTACAAAAGCCGGGATTTTTCTTTTCCGCCGGCAATGGGCCAGCTTCCTGCCATGCAGGGACTGCAACTGGCAACGGTAAAACAAATTGACCGGGATCCCGAAAATATGCACAGGATACAACTGGAGATACCTTCCGTTTCAGGCACACCTAATACAACCTGGGCCAGGATGGCGCATTATTATGCATCCAATAAATCAGGTTCATTTTTTTTGCCTGAAGTGGGTGATGAAGTAGTACTTGGATTTTTAGACAATGACCCACGTTACCCAATCATACTGGGATCGTTATACAATGGGAAAAATACTGCACCCTATACTGCAGAAGCAAAAAATAATTCAAAGGCTTTTGTAACCCGCAGTAATATGAAGATTGAATTTGATGAAGAGAAAAAAAGTATCAGTTTATTAACGCCCGGCAACAATTCAATCATCATAAGCGATGACGGAAAATCAATTGAAATTAAAGATCAGAACAGCAACAGCATTCATTTAAGTAGTGATGGCATTACAATTGATAGTGCAAAAGATATTAAAATTTCTGCCAAAGGAAACATCGAAATGCATGCAACAGGTAATATAAAAACTGCTGCAACTTCCGATCTTGTTTTACAGGGTTTGGCAGTTAATATAAATGCGCAAACTCAGCTTAAAGCAACAGGAACAGCTTCGGCCGAATTTTCTGCCGCAGGCGAAACAACCATTGCAGGAGCCATGGTAATGATAAACTAAAAACAAAAAACAATGGGAAGCCCTGCAGCAAGATTGACAGATATGCACACCTGCCCGATGGTAACGCCGGGATTACCCCCCATACCACATGTGGGCGGGCCCATAGTTGGGCCCGGTGCACCAACCGTTTTAATTGGCAAAATGCCGGCAGCCGTTTTGGGAGATAATGCCGTTTGTGTGGGGCCACCCGATTCTATTGTAAAAGGATCGGCTACGGTAATGATCTGCGGTAAACCCGCTGCCCGTATGGGTGATAACACAGCACACGGCGGCTCTATTGTATTGGGATGCCCTACGGTTTTAATTGGTGGATAAACCAGGCAGGTTGGTGAAGTTTTTGTTAAGCCAAAAAATATTGTAAACTGTTTGGCTTTTCAACCATCTTACAGTCATTATAAAATACCAGTATGCAAAAATACTTTTCGCAATATGTTTCACCGCCTTATTATCTAATGCAGCTGTTGCACAAAACAGTACTACTTACCCGGTTGTAGTAAGTTTCGGCAGTATGTGCTGCGGTGTTCCATCAGATGAGCCGGTAATTAAACTGATAAAGAGTTTTAAAAAGCAGTACAAAATAAAACAAATAGCCGTTGACAATATTGGCCCCATGGGCCGTGAGGGGGAGTACTATCTTGCATTCCGATTAAAAGAATTCAGCAAGGCGCAAAAAATAAAATTTATTCAGCAGCTTAAAAAAACTGCAGCTACTATGAAAGAGCAGGGTTATGCCGAGATAAAAGAAAACGAAACGGTCAGCAAAGCCGATCTTTCATCAAAAACTATTTCTGTGCTTAAGTTTTAATTGCAGTGTATCAAATGATCAGTGATACATAAATACTGAATAATCTTCGCCATAGTAATTTTCAATTAAAGAAACCTTACCGGTAAGCTTGCGGCAAAAGGCTGTAATGTAAGACGGATCATAAGCAACGAGGAAACCATCCGCAGGTTCAATTGTACGCAATAAATTAAACCCAAAACCAATGCGGCTGTTGTTAAATAACTTTTCAATGGTTTTCAACACAAATAAATCATCGCTGTTGCGGTAGTTTAAAGACCCGCATGCAAGTGTATAATCAACTACCGGTAAACCTTCGAGTGTAAAATCTCCTTCAAATAAATTCACTTCAGGTAAATGAATGTAGCGCTCAACAGCTATTTGCAAAATGCCGGGTATCTGTTCTACCCCATAATATTTCAGTTGCGGGTAAAGCTTTACCAGGTAGGCATATAAATCGGCATGGCCGCAACCAGCATCTAAAACTGATTGGCCGTTAAGCATACCAATGCCCGACAAAATTTTAAACCTTGCCTCCTGCCCTGCTTGTTTATTCCACCCCAATGCTGCATTGGATGCAACTCCAAATTCCTTGATCAGCCCATCATGAAAACGCAAAATACTTGCCTGGTCCAACAGATTCATCATGCATAAAATTTCTATGTTACAGCACTAAAAATATGTATATTCAAACTTAAATTATTTTTTATGGCAGAAACCGGAAAAGAACAATCCAAATCAACCTGGCCCTTGGTCAAATTTCAATTTTCAGTTAAGATAGGTGACAAAGAAGCATTTTTCCAGGAAGTAACCGGCCTGAGTGCAGAGATACAGCAAATTGAATACCGCCAGGGGAACAGTAAAGAATTTTCGACCGTTAAAATGCCCGGCATAAAAAAATTCGGGAACGTAACACTTAAGAAAGGAATTTTTAAAGATGATAAAGGTTTCTGGGATCTGTATAAAAAAGTAGTGGCGAATACTTTTGAAAGATCAACAATTACCATATCGCTGCTTGATGAAAAAAATGAAGTTGCTATGTCGTGGACACTTGCAAACGCTTTTCCCTGTAAAATTACAGTTACCGATATGAAATCGGATGCCAACGAACCAGCTGTAGAGACTATGGAATTGGCGCATGAGGGTTTGGCACTGGCATAAAATATGATTTCAGTTTAAGCAATTAAAAAACAAATATGCCGGCATTAAGAAAGAAACAGGATTATATTTCCTGGGATGAATATTTTATGGGCGTGGCCGTATTAAGTGCACGCCGCAGTAAAGACCCCAATACACAGGTTGGCGCCTGTATTGTAAATGACAAGAATAAAATAGTTGGTGCCGGTTACAACGGGCTGCCTATGGGTTGCGATGATGATGAATTTCCCTGGGAAAAGCAGGGTGATTTTTAGAGACAAAATACCCCTACATCTGCCATGCAGAACTAAATGCCATTTTAAACAATATTGGTATGGATCTGCATGGCTGCAAAATTTATACTGCCCTGTTTCCCTGCAATGAGTGCGCAAAAGCAATTATACAATCCGGTATTGCAGAAGTTATTTACCTGTCGGATAAATATGCCGGCAGCGATACTGCAAAAGCATCCAGGCTGATGCTGGATAAAGCCGGCATCAACTGCCGCAAAGTAAATACCAGCATTAACAGCATTACCTTATCATTTAATGAGGCTGATGTATAATTTTCTTTATTAACTTAAACTTTTCTATGGCATCAACATACATGACACCCGGTGTTTATATTGAAGAAAAGAATGCTTTCCCCGGTTCGGTTGTTGCTGTGGAAACTGCTGTACCGGTATTTATTGGTTATACCGAAAAAGCAGAGCGAAAAAGCAAATCACTCACAGGCGAACCAACACGCATTACTTCTTTTGCTGAATATGTTGAATTGTTTGGGCAAGGTAAACACCATAAATTTAAATTGACCGCTGCAGGCCCGCCACCTTTTACCATTAAAGCTTTCAGTTCAGATTTGCTGTTAAACCCCAATGAAATATTTTATTTCTACAACTGCATACGTTTGTTTTATCAAAATGGCGGAAGCAATTGTTACATTTTTTCTTTAGGAAATTTTGAAGGTGATGGCATAACCAAACCGGTTATAAATAAAAACGATTTTGTAAAACACGATGTATTTAACAAGTTGAAAAGAAGCTTTGAGCCTACCATTGTGCTGATACCCGATTTTGTAAATGACAGAAATGCCTGTTACGGATTGTATACAGATGTTTTAAAACATTGCAAAGAAACGCAGAGCCGGTTTGGAATTTTTGATGTGATACCGGAGACTGATGAAACACTTGATGAAACATTTGCAATATTCAGAACCGCCATTGGATCTGAAGCATTGAATTATGGTGCTGCATATTATCCCTGGCTAAATACAAGTATTGTAAAGGCATCAGAAATTAATTTTACCAACCTGGATGTTACAACAGATGATTTAAAAATCATCTTACCTGAAAAGAATGTTACAGCTGTAATTGATACATGGAATGCTGCAAAAAAAACAACAGCTACAGAAACTGAAGACGAAGCTGCAAAAAGGATTGAAACTGAAAATACAAATTTGCACCAGGCATTAATTGCAGTAAGCACAACCTATACACAGATAATGGCTGAGATTAAACACAGGCTGAACCTTTTGCCTCCAGGCGCTGCCATGGCCGGTATTTATTCGCTGGTTGACAGTACAAGAGGTGTATGGAAATCACCAGCCAATGTTTCTCTTTCAATGGTTAACTCTCCTGCCGTAAACATATCGCATGAGGAACAGGAAAAAATGAATATTGATGCCGTTACCGGTAAATCAATAAATGCCATTCGCCCTTTTCCGGGTATCGGCAGTTTGGTTTGGGGTGCAAGAACATTGGATGGCAATAGCCAGGACTGGCGCTATATAAACGTACGCAGAACCATGATCATGATTGAGCAATCGCTTAAACTTGCCTGCCGTGCTTATGTTTTTGAACCCAATGATGCCAATACATGGGTTACCATAAAAAACATGATGAATAATTTTCTGAATAATTTATGGAAACAGGGCGCATTGGCCGGCGCTGTTCCGGAACAGGCTTTTGATGTGCAGGTTGGTTTGGGAGCAACAATGACTCCAACAGATATTCTTGATGGCCTTTTGTTGGTAACGGTTAAACTGGCGATAGTACGCCCTGCTGAATTTATTGTGCTAACCTTTCAGCAACAACAGCAGCAATCGTAATTATTTTATACTTTTTTTTAAAGGCTGATGGCTCAGCCTTTAAAAAAAGTAAGGGTTACGAAACTTACCCCACCGAAGAAATTTTAAGTGAATGAAAGATCCAGCCACAATTTTCTGCTTTGGTATTAAGCTGCATGATCTGTGCACCATAAGTAGTAATATTTGCTTCAGGGTTGATCAGCACACTAATAACTTGTGAACCGGAAATGGATATATCCTGGAAAGTTGCAGTGGGATACTGAAACACCCTGAACTTATACACTTTATTTGATTCATTCAGCGAAATATTAAATTCAACCAGGTGCTTTTTACCGGCAGTGATAGCATCAAACGCTACCTGCAAGCCAGGACTTACTGCTGTTGGAAAACCCGAACTGAACAAAGCAATATTATTACTGGCGGCAGGATCCGCAAGTACCATCATAGCCGAGTACATACTCAGGAATTTTTTACCTGACCGGGGTTTATTGGGGCTAAGGGTAACTGAGGTACTTAACGCTGCAGTTGCAACACCCAGTTTTTTGGCAATAGCTGCATCAGTTAATTTTGTTGGTTTTAATGTTGATAGTAAAGAAGAATCAAATTTAGACTTCTTAAATGTTTCCTGTAAAGGGGTATCCGGTCTTTTAATTACTGCCATAGTGTTTATATTATTGATGATTAAATCGTTCTTTAAAAACGAGGTAAAGTAAAATAAAATAAATTGTTGTGCAATACTTCAAAGTGGTAATTCCTGGTATGGCAGCTTGCCGGGGAGAGCCTTTTAAGATAGGCAAAAAAAAAGCCTTCATTACTGAAGGCTTTTCATAGAATTTAGTCACTAAATGCATAGTTCACAAAAGAAGTGGTTTCAGAGGATACGGTTATTTTTCAAATGGATATCTGGATATTTAACAGTACAAAGATGCAACCCTTTTAAATGATAATTTATAGTGCACTTAAGGAATCTGTTGTAGTTATTCAACGAAACAGTTCATAAAACATACGATATTGACAGCAAATTCCGGATGCTTTATGAAACTATGCCGGTAATATATATATGAGCTTAAAAGTTTTATCTTACATTTTCATTCACCAATTAAACTAAATTATTTTTATGAAATCACTGCTTTGCACTTTTATGGTTGCCCTTTTTTAACAGCTGCTTCTGCCAGCGCCCAAACCGATAAAACACCGGCACCAGCACCCACGCTTGATTCTGCAGTTGTAAAAGATTATTTGGGGAAATTTGATGCCGGCATTGGCACGATCACAATTACCTGGATAGAATAAACTGAATTGTGAGCTTGAAGGCAAGGGCAGCGCCGAGATTATAGCCACTACCACGCCGGATGTGCTTACCATTGTTGGTTATGGCGGAACGATCAGTTTTCTGAGAGATGAACAGAAAAAGTAAACAAAGTACTTATTGAAGTGCAGGGACAGGCAATTGAAGGTGTAAGATTGTAAAAGCCCTACGTTTCCGAAAATTAATAAGGTTTTATAAACCCTGATGAAATTTTTATTTTTTTAAACCGCGATTTTGTTATGATAAGTGTTCTGTCAGTTTCCTGTGCATCACCAAAAGACACTGCAAAAACAAAAAAGGCCATTAATACTCAACTTCGCTCAGTACGGGTGCAGAGCAAACTGAAAATATCTTCCTTACATAAAAGGAAAGCGGGTGGCTATACTCGCAAACCAAACTTCTATTATTGGCAATACACATCTGGTTGACAGCCTGAAAAAACTGGGTGTAAACATCGTTAAGGTATTTGGACCCGAGCATGGTTTCAGGGGTACAGCAAGTGCAGGAGATCATGTTTCTGATGAGGTGGATGCAGCAACCGGCATTCCCATCATTTCATTATATGGAGCAAAAAACAAACCATCTAAAGCCGATCTGGCCAACGTAGACATTTTATTGTACGACCTGCAGGATGTTGGTGTACGCTTTTATACAAACATCAATGCACTGTCCAGGTTAATGGAAGCCTGTTATGAAAATGGAAAAGAACTGCTGATACTCGACCGGCCAAATCCAAATGGATATTTAATAGATGGCCCGGTGCTGATATGAAATATAAATCGGGTATTGGTATGTTTCCTATTCCCATGTCGCATGGCTTAACCGTTGGCGAATTTGCACAGATGGTGAATGGAGAAGGCTGGCTGGCCAATAAAGTAAAATGCAATATAAAATTATTGCGGTTGCCAATTACAACCATGATATGCCTTATACCCTTCCGGTAAATCCTTCACCCAACCTCAATACACCACAGGCTGTTTTGCTTTATCCATCTACCTGTATGTTTGAAGGTGTGTACCTTTAACCATGGCCACGGCACTTATTTTCCTTTTACTATGCTGGGTAGTCCTGAACTGAAGGGCATGTATGATTTCTCCTTTACTCCTACAGGCATAAAGGGCATGTCTGAAAACGCCCATATTCATGAATGAGGTTTGTTATGGCATAGACCTCCGTAATTATGATACCGAACTATTGAGAAGATCCAAAAAGATTAACCTGCAATGGATCATGGAATTATACAAAGCCCATCCTTACAAAGAAAAATTCTTTGACCAAAAACTAAGTAAGCAAATGAATAATGTTGAGATACAAACCGGATCGGGATTGTTTCGCCAGCAAATTATTGACGGTGTATCTGAAGAAGTAATCAGGGCAAGCTGGGAACCCGACCTCAGTGAATATAAGCTGATGCGGAAAAAATATTTACTATATCCCTGAGTTGAACCTGCCAGTTAATGTAAGTTTATGTTTAAAAAAAATTTGATATCAGTGTGTTATTACTGAAAAATACCATGTACCTTCATAGTACAAAAAAACCTAAACTACCTAAACCTAACTAAAATGAAACGGATTTTTAATTTTTTATTGGCCGGCACTGCCTTATTGGTTGTTATGAATGGCCTTGAAGCCTGTTCAAAAAAATCAACCTCCTCAAAAACCACTGTAACAACTGCTGCTGAACCTGCAGCAAAAGAAACTACGCCACCTCCCCCTCTGCCCGTGGAAGAAAAGGACGGAATGCAGATCACCAGGGATGCGGCTGGTAACTTTGTGATTCATTTGGTTGTTATAAACTTGGAGCCGGTAAAGCTGATGAAACCGGTTAAAGAAGGCTATGTGGTTTGGATGACGAATGAGAGTGGTGTAACATCCAATATTGGTACTATTGAAGGTGCCAATACCTGGACTGCAAGGAAGGACAAATCAAAATTTGAGGCAACTTCTGCTGTTAAACCATCCAAAGTATTTATTACTGCCGAAACAGATCTAAAAGTTGTAACTCCCGGTAAACAGGTGGTTTGGTCAACCGGAAACTTTTAATTCAACAATAATCAGATTTTCCCTTGTAATGGTTCGTAAAATACGAACCATTTTTTTTGTGATACCGGTTTGTTCAGGAACTAAAACAGCACTATAGGTATCGGTTTCACCGGGCTAATAGATTTACATTAACTACTCAACAATTCAACTTATTTCCCGATGTTCCCAGACTGACAGGCAGATTTTTTATCCCTGATAAGAATCAGTAAACCCGATATTCAGCATCAGTAGTTCCGGGCTGTTTCACTTCTAATTTCACATAAAACATTTATCATGAAACTGAAATACTTAGCTGTTCTGCTTCTGATAATATCAGCATACAGCAATAATGCAAAAGCCCAGATAATAAATCCTGGTAAGGTTTTGGGAGAGAAAAGCAATCAATAAAACCAACCGTGCCATTAATAAAAAAGCCGACGAGGTCATTGACAGTATTTATGGTACCGGCAATAATCAGAAACCTGCTGATAACAAACCGGCAGCACAAAACAAGGTCAAAAAGATACGGTCATTAATCCTAGTTTCAAATGACCTGCCTCCTTTACAATCCTATTCCAAATATGATTTTGTTCCGGGTGAGAAAGTAATATTCTTTGATGATTTCAGCCAGGATGCTGTGGGTGATTTTCCTGCTCTCTGGACTGCCAATGCAGCAGGCGAGATCAATACATTAAGCATTGCCCCGTAAGTGGTTAAACCTGAACAGTACCGATGGCAATTATTTTTACCTGAAAAACATTGACTTCCCTAAAAATTATATCATCGAATTTGATATTGTTCCTAAAAAGACCGGGGGCCGTATTGCAGCAGGCCTGATATTGTATGAAGAGAGTAAGCATACTGAAATGGACAACAGCCCACACCCCGGAAAAAGCGGTATTATCATTTCAGTTGAAAAAGCAAACTGGATACTTCGGCCTATCAAACAGGCGAAGCTGCCATGATCACCGGTTCATCTGCACTGAATCCTGTAGAAGCAGAAAAAGTGAATCATGTAATTATCTGGGTACAAAACCGCCGCTTGCGTATCTACCACAAATCAGCAAAAGTGCTGGATATGCCTACCAATATTTATGAAGGTTCTAAATTCAACCGCTTTTGTTTCAGGTTATCCAGAGGAGCTTCCTGTGCAGCATATATATCCAATTTCAGAATTACCGATGCAGCACCTGACATGCGAAGCAAGCTGATAACCGAAGGTAAACTGGTGAGTTATGGGATTTACTTTGATGTAAATTCGGATAAAGTAAAACCCGAAAGTTATGGAACCATCAAAGGCATTGCTGATGTGCTGATTGAAAATGCTGGCGTGAGGATAAAGATCATCGGGCATACAGATGCGGATGGTAATGATGCAGCCAATCTCGACCTGTCTAAACGCAGGGCCGCTGCTGTAAAAAATGAGCTGGTAAAAAATTTAGGTATTGATGCATCAATAATTGATACAGATGGTATGGGCGAAAGTAAACCTTTAGCACCAAATGATACACCGGCAAACAAGTCATTAAACCGCCGGGTTGAATTTATTAAACAATAAAATACCCCGGATCAGCCTTACAATATAAAGCCCCCGAAATAACGGAGGGCTTTTTTATGTATTACAGGGTTGGGGGTAATAAAAAAACCTTCATTGCTGAAGGTTTTTTATAGGGGATAAACTTAACTCATGCACGTTGTCTGTACAATGGTTTTCACCGGGATACATTGGATTCAGTCTTGCGTGGGATACTTGGATATTAACAGCACAAAGATGCATTGATTTGAAATTAAAATTTGTAATACAATCAGGGAAACAATGTAGAATTTTAACTATCCCGGTTGCCATCTTCCATTCTGGCAGTTTTTTATAAAACAGGGTAAGCTATATAAGCCATCATAAGTCTGCACCAGGAACGAGATTTATATTTTAACTTAGGCCCTGAACAAATTATTACTTCATACAAACCAGCATAATGATAGAACAAACTGAAATGACCGTTACCAAATGGGATTTTACGCTTTCCAATATCAGTAACGACCTTCAACAGTTAAGCAACACCACAACCATGTATATCATGCAGAAAAGAAATGCCATAAAAAAAGGTATTGCCTGCAGGTTAAGCTGCCGGTTCATGCATGGCGAAGAACCAATACTGGATTATGTTGCCGAACATTCTTATGTTATAGACTTTGAGGAGGTAATTGATAAAACCGAACTTTTAAAAATGCTGAGGAACAGCTTTACCAGTTTTGAAGAAAAGTTTGACTTAAGAAAGCTGGGCACTATTTTTTACAAAATGAAAATCTGCGGCCACTGGATGAAACAGTGATAGACCTGGACAGCATCATTCCGCTGCTGAAATAAAAACTGCGAAAAGATTTAATCCTGCTGCATTAACCTATGGGGTTTGCCGCCTAGCAGTGCAGCGATGCAAACCCCGTAGGTTTTAAAGAGCCCTCCAAAAATATTCTCAAATATTTTTTAACAGTTTGTACATAACCGCTGGCAACATTTTTGTTCCATCATGATGGCTTATACATGTTATTATTAAACTAAAAACAACCCCTCATTATGAAAATGACCTTCCGCAGATCACTACTGGCACTTACATTAACCGCTGTTCTTGCTATACCTGCTGTGCAGGCACAGGATGCAAAACAGGAAAGGCTTATTGATGATGCCGAAAATGCCAAATCCGCATTCATTGAAAGCAATGAACAGCTGCAGCAATTGTTCGACCATGCTTATGGCTATGCCATTTTACCCAATATAGGCAAAGGTGCTGCCGGCATTGGCGGTGCTGCGGGCAGTGGCATTGTGTACGAAAAAGGAAAGACGATCGGTTCGGTTAAGATGAAACAGTTAACAGTGGGTTTACAGTTTGGAGGACAGGCTTACCGCGAAGTGATATTCTTTGAAGACAAAGCTACCCTTGAACGTTTTAAAACAAATGAACTTGAATTTGCTGCACAAACATCGGCAACAGCTATTAATGAAGAAGACCAGAAAGATGCAAGCTATAAAGACGGGATATTGGTCTTTACTCAAAAAAAGAGCGGGCTGATGTACGATGCATCTATAGGCGGACAAAAATTTAATTACGATTCTTTTTAAAAGGATTGAGATTGGTATAAGAGAAGAGGCTGCCCTTTATCAGGCAGCCTCTTTTTAAACGGTCGCTGTTTATTCTTTTAGCAGCAACAAAAAAATGATTTTTATTTCTACAAAAAACAGTTGAAACTTACGTGGCTTTTAATAAATAACAGCTGCCTCCATTTTTTCAGTAGTTTTTCCATCATACTGCTCCGCATTTTTTTCAGCATCATCTTTTGTTGCCCTTATCGTTCCATCCTTGTGATTAGGCGGCCCGTATAAAGTGTACATTTTAAAAGAGGCTGATGTACCGGTGTTGATGATATTATGTTTTGCACCTGCAGGTACTACAATCACATCTCCTGCTGCAACGCTGTATTCATTACCATCAATTACACAGGTACCTGTGCCGCTTTCAAATCTAAAAAACTGGTCTGTATCCGGGTGTCTCCTCCCCAATATCTTCTCCTGCTTCCGGCTCATCAGTACCAGTTGAAGATGCTTACCGGTGTATAATACTTTCCGGAAATTTTCGTTTAAAAGTTTCCTTTTCAATATTGTCTTTAAATCCTTTCATAATTATTGTTTTAAACATTAAATAATCCTGTGATCAGGGATATCTGCTTTGCTCTTTTTTAAACAATTATTTATCGTTAACAGCTGCTAAAAGTAATGTTGCCACTGCTGCAGAAGATGCCGGTTTTGGCCGGTGATAAGCAATCCATCCTGCTTTGTATATGAACTCCAATCGGCCCCATTGCTGTACAGTGCCCCCAGTTTTTTAATTCATCTTCAATAAAAAAGGAACTACTTTTGTTAATTGCACGGCTTCTTTCTTCCGCATTTGAAAAGCCTGTTACCAGTTTCCCTTCACCAGCGCTTCGCCATTTTCATCTTTCACTTAATTAACGCAGCAGGTGCATGACACACAAAAAAGCCAATCGGTTTTTTATTTTATAAAAGTCTTGTATTGCGAATGGAGTTGGTATCATTTGCCAGCCCAGCAAGGGGCCACGACCACCCGGATGTTATCAGCATCGAAATCGCTTCTTTTACATCATAGCTTTCCCGAGTTTGCCACTTTATCAATTGCTTCAAAATCTTTGTAAAACCTTTCTGTTGCCGGGGTTTGTGCATCCGCCGCTTCGCTCTTAGGATCAACAGGCGGTCCGCCTGCCGGCGAGCAAGCAGTTAATACCGCTCCGGCATCGGCCAGTACATAACTGAGGAGCTGCAAATTCTTCCACCCAAAATCCGGTTTTTCACCCGTATCTCCCGTGCACTGTGAGGTTAATACCATCAGTATGTTCATGTTATTATTTTAGAAAGCGTTAAAAAATAAACGCCCTAAAGGTCAGCTCAAAGCTTGTGAAAATGTTACAGGCTTGTAAGAAATTGTTGCATAATTCAGAAGTTTACAAGCGGGTGATTGGTCTATTTCAGGTCTCGCGTTTTTTACACCCAGATACAATCCGGAAAGCACTAAAAGGCTTCAGTGATTTCCATCAACATTTATTTTTACCGGTTACAGAAGTAAACAGTTTTCGCCGGATGGGCAGTTGAAACATAGGCAAATCATTGGTATTGGTTCAAAATTTATAGAGACACTTTATGCAAAACTGAAAGAAACTGCTGAATACACCAGGCTGGATGAGGATATGTTTGATAAGCAGGTTTACCGCCTCCGCCAGCATGGCCACTATTAATAACATACATGTACTCCCCTTCGGAACTGCTGGCACCCCAACCATGTATATATGTGAGGGGCGTGTGCTGAAAGATAAAAAGAGCTGCCGGAGCAAAGCCGATCATTTATTTACCAACCTGCTCAATATGTACAAGCGGTTTTGAAACGGATGAAGTGCGCAACAAAACTGCAATTAAATTTACCGGGAGAGCAACACTCAAACCGTTACGGTAGATAAGAAAGGCTATTTTGTTTTAACTTTCAATCGGCCACACCCCTGCTTACCAGAGAACTTTACCTAACCATACCACTGCAACTATGGTACCCAGCCCTTTATAAATGCTGCTGTTAATGCAGAGATGATGATACCGCCTGCTGATGCAGAGTATGGTATCGCCCAGCGATATTGATGACACCATCGTGCAGCACCGGTGCAAACAACCTGGTTACCATGGGCAAAACGGTAATTCTTCAGTAGTGCATTTACCCGCCTGCCTTTGCAGGTGACACTGCATTTACCGGAGTCTGCAACTGGGGCCAACTGTAAACGCAATGACCTTTTAATAACAAGCAGCAGCCCTGGAACCTGTACGATCTGTGATAGATTATCTGGATCACCACGACATTCCCCAGGGTACTTTTACTAAGGTGATTTTGGATTACAAAGTGGATCTTTATGAGTGGCGATATTTTGAGCCATAAGTTTACAGCCATCAAACATATACTTACACTTACCCGCATCTGAATTTTTTGTATTGGTT
>JADKAM010000005.1 GCA_016715365.1 Chitinophagaceae bacterium | reverse complement strand
AGAACCCAATGGCGATTTAAGCGTTTGTACAGTTTTGGTAAGATAAACCGTTTCCTTGGGATAAGAAATACTGACCGGATAATTAAGCCTCAACTGTTTTTTCCCTTTCAGGTCAAATACCCGGATCTTAACCATTGCCTTTGAATTGGGTTGAATAACACCTTCGGCAATACCAAATTTTAAACTTATTTCTTTTAGTTCTTTGGCTGTAAAACCTTTGGCTTCATTTTGAAATAACAAATTGGGAATGGTTCTCAGCACTTCTCCTTTTGCAGATAACAGGGTATATTCCGCTCCTATAAAAACATTTTTCTTTTTATCGGCTACAAAACCCGTGGGCTGCTGAAGTGTTATTTCTATTTCCCTGCTCAGTGGTATACGGTTACCATACAGCGTTTCTCCGTTAATTTTAACTGCGATATTATTTGACCAGATCCCTTCGTTATAAAACTGCATGCCTGTTAATGGCATCATTCCTTTTTTTTGAGCATTGCAAAAAGGCATACATAAAAAATAACCCACTGCTGCACAGAATAATGGTTTGAACATGGTGGTTTCTGTTTTTCTAAAGATAAGCTACATTTTCTTAAAATGATTTCATGGTGGTACCCGCTTTATTAACATTCCGGCTCTTTACTAAACCCGGTAAACCTGTAAAATTGAAAAATCCACTTTATATTGTAGTAAAATTTACCTGCTCTATTATGAGAAAGCATTACGGGATATTACTGCTGGCTTTATTCATCTGTACAGTAACACAAACATGTATTGGCCAGATCGTAAATATGGAAAGTCAGCGCTACCAGACAGACACGACCGGCTGGGCCGGTACAGCCGGTGGTAATTTTGCATTAACCAATTACGGACAAAAAGTTTTTGCAGTTGATGCCCATGCACATGTGCAGTATAAATCTAAAAAAAGCCTGTACCTGTTTCTGGGAGGCTATGGTTTTTTAAAAGGAGATAAAAAGTCTTTTGTTGACTATGGCTTTTTACATTTCCGGTATAATTATAAGCTTACAAAAGTAGTGCGGTTGGAAGCTTTTACCCAGGTACAGCAAAATGTAATTACCAGGATTCAGTACAGGTACCTGTTTGGAGCCGGGCCCAGGTTTAAAATACTGGGAGCAGAAAAACTACGTATCTACGCCGGTACTTTGCCCATGTATGAAATAGAAAAAGAAAAAGACCGGCCAAAGCCATTGTACGACTGGCGTTTAAGCAACTACCTTTCTATCACATTTGTACCCAATAAACAAACTGAACTTACCACCACTACGTATTACCAACCGGTATTGTTTGATATAGGCGATTACCGTTTGCTGAACCAGAGTTCATTAAAAGTAAAAGCCGCTAAAAAAATAGCAGTCAGGATAAACTGGAATTACCAGTACGATGCATCGCCGGCTGCAGGTATTGTTACAGATACGTACAACTTTAGTACAGGCATAGAAGTAGAACTTTAAATAACAGCATGATAAAATTATGGCATGAAGCAGGGCAGAAAGAAATTCTTAAAACAACTGGGAGCCGGTTTATTTGCAGCAGGGTTACCGGCAATACCGCTTGCTGCTGATGCGGATGAATCAGGTATGGATACAATTGATTTTTTGGATGAAGGACTGCCCGATGATGAACGATACTGGAAACGCATTGCCCGGAAATACTACGCAGTTGCAGATGACTATATAAACCTTGAAAACGGTTATTATGGTATTCAACCCAAACCGGTACTGCAAGCTTTTCAAAAAAATATAATTACCGCCAATGAGCAGGCTGCCAGGTTTGCCCGCAAAGATTATCCAGCCATTGCTGCTGCTGCTAAAAAAGAACTGGCTGCATTTCTGGAAGTATCAGATGAAGAGATCATCATTACCCGCAATGCTACCGAAGCATTGAATATTGCCATACAGGGATATCCGTTTAAACCGGGCGATGAAGTGATGCTGAACCAGCTTGATTATTTCAGCATGATTGAAGCCTTTAAAATGCTGGAAACAAGAGGGCAACTGAAAGTGAATGCTTTTGAAATGCCGCTGCTGCCACAAAGCGATGATGAAATTGTGGAGCAGTACCGCAAACTGATAACAGCAAGAACAAAAGTTATTTTGCTTACGCATGTCTCCAATATCAACGGCTTAATAATACCAGTTGCAAAGATTGCTGCCATGGCAAAAGCAAAGGGTATTGATACCATAACAGACTCGGCACATGCATTGGGGCAAATACCATTCAGCCTGCCGCAACTGTCATCTGATTTTGTTGGCCTCAACCTGCACAAATGGATCGGCAACCCCGTTGGCGCCGGTGTGTTGTACATTAAAAAGGAAAGGATAAAAGAAATGAAGCCTTTATTTGGCGATGTAGCCGCAGCAGAAAGCAGCATAAATAAACTGGCACATTTTGGTACCACACCTTTTGCAGTGATTATGACGATCCCTGATAGCATTGCTTTTCACCGGATGATGGGTTTAGATAAAATATCAAAGCGTTTGCATTATCTGAAAACAATTTGGATTAATGCAGTTAAAGATCATCCGAATGTTGAAATGGTGACACCTGCAGATCTGTCTTGTGCCATTGCTTCATTCCGTATAAAAAATAAATCAGCAGCTGAGGTTGCCGATTATTTATTTAAGGAACATAAAATTTTTACGGTGGCACGCCAGTTGGGTAAACAAGGCTGTGTAAGGGTTACGCCCGGTATATACAATAACGTTGCTGATGTACAAAATGGCGGGCAAGAAGTGCCGGTTATGCAATCAGCGAAAAGCTTGCTGTGCAAATAAAACCCTTCCATACTTTGTATAATTCAAACTCGTTTTGGTAATTTGTTTTTTTTAGCTCAACCCAATCCCCTGCCACCTGTAACAAAACTGTACAGTTTAGGCAATGATCTGCGCAGCAAAGCACCAAATATTACAGCACCTGCAATTAAACACAAAGGCAATACAATAAAAGTAATGATGCGGTAATAATTGTAATTGCTGAACTGCATAAAAATGGCTTTGGTAGCATATACTACCAGCGGGGCATGCAATACATAGATCATAAAAGAGAAAGCAGTTAACCAGGCAAACCATTTTTTATTCATAAAATATTTAACCAGGGCATTGCAACCATACCAGGCACATATCAACCCACTAAGTACAACCAGTTTGTGCAGCAGCAGTAGTATCGGTTCAATACCGCTAAAAGGCACCTGAAAAGCAAGCCATGTTTTACATAAAGAAAGGAGCATAAATACCATGAACCAGATTTTGGGCTGTAACCATTTGTTGGGTGTATCAATATTAAAATTTGTTTTCTGCATCCAGATACCCAAAGAAAAAAACAGCAGCCCCTCTCCCTCTATCAATACAAAACCTGCAGTGGCAAGCCAGAGTAAAACAGCAATGGAAAAGAAAATCCATTTAGCAATGCGGTGTATTACACACCTGCGCAATAAAGGATAGGCCAGGTTATAAATAAGCAAAACCCTGATAAACCAAAGTTGATAAGATACAGGGAAAAATATCCAGCGTGCCAATACTTCGTACCATTGATATTGATGCAAGAGGTTTCTTGTTTCATCCAGTTGCATCATATGTGTTTCGGCAACCACATTCCTGCTGTATGGAAACAACTCGAGCAAAAACGTAAGCAGTAAACCCACCGCACTCCAGATAAGATAGGGATATAATAAAGTCCTTACTCTTTTTCCGGCTCTTTGTTTATAAGGCTTGTGATCGCTGATGGCAAACAAATAACCTGATATGATGAACAGCATGGGAATACGAAAACGAAAAATTCCATTGGCCAGCCAGTATTCTGTAAAGGCGCTAGCAGTCATTGGTTCGCCGGGCATGGTCCAGGGTTGTAAATAAGGCTGGTTTAAATTATACCCATGTACAAACACCAGTAAAAACATGGAGACAAAAGACCAGAATCTGAATTTTTGAGAATTAAATGCGTTTAAATGTAGTTGATTCATTTTCTGATGATAAAGCAGCATAAAAAAAGAATTATTAACCAGCTTCCTGCTATAATAAACCGGAAAATTACACGTTATAGCATTTCAATATAAATTAAAATCCTGTATTATTATTTAAAACAACCTTAAAAAAAAATTATGAGCAACCAAACAAGCCTGAATCAGGTTTTCCCAAGCCCTGGTATTCCTGAATCCACTGGAATTACCTTCACTGCAAATTACCGTAGTTACATTTCGGGCATTGATAAAAACCCGGATTATATCCGTGCGTTCAACATCCCCATGCAGGATATTGCATCTTTGGCAGATTTTACAAAATGTACTTCGGTAAGAGCCTACCTGGGCATGTCTGATCCAACAGATATATCAACTCTAAAATTAGTGCTGGTACCGGTAGATGTAAATAATCTTGACGTATTAAGTATCCAGGTACCAGGTATTTCAGGTAGTGATGAAACACAAAGCAGTATTTATGACTTTACTTCACCGTGTCCGCAACTTTGCGATATTGACAGCCCTTTATTTGAAGACTAAAATTTTTAAACAGATATCAATTGCCTGAAATAATAATATACTTCTTATTAATTTTTCAGTTTTTCTAAAGCAGTTCAAATCTGAACTGCTTTTTCTTTTACATAAAGACCTTTTTTAGTTTAATATTGTATTTTAAGCAGGTATTATGTTTTGGAAATCTTTTAATTCGGTAATTGCTCCTTTATGTATTCTCATTCCTATTATAGCTGGCTTAATCAAATTCAGGTCGCTTCCATTTAACTTAAAACTGATATGGTATTATCTACTTGTAACAGCATTGATAAATACGATTGCTACAATAATCGGCAGGGTTTACCATATAAACAATCTCCCATTGGTACACCTGTTCACTTTAGCAGAGGGACTAATGCTCATCTCATTTTATAAACACACACTTGATCCAGATAACCAAAACAGATTGTACGTTCTTTTGCAGGTTGCATTTCTTGCTATTTGTATTCTCAATGCTTTATTTTTCCAAAGCATTTATTTATATAGCAGTTACACCCGTTACGCCGAAAGTATCATTTGCATATTATTTGCCCTAAACTACTTTGCTAAAATTGCCACATTAGATTTAAAGCCGCTAAAATTGCCAAACTTTTATTTAAATACAGGTATATTCCTTTACTTTTCAGGTTCATTTATTCTTTTTATATTTTCAAATATGATTACTTACAAAGTATCGTTATCAAATTTTTTAATTATCTGGAATATACATGCCTGCCTTGTGGTTTTTATGTACTTATTATTCAGTATTGGTTTTATTATATGCAAAAAGTAACAGACAATATATTTCTACTGGTATTATTTGCCATGCTCGGTACTTTTATACTGGCATCTTCTTTTATATTCTTTTTTATACGTTACCAGCGCAGGATAAACCTGCAAAAGGAATCCATGCAAAAAGCAGAGTTGGATCACAGCGAAAATCTGTTGCATGCAACATTGCTGTCGCAGGAAGAAGAAAGAAAACGGATTGGCCGCGATCTGCATGATGATGTGGGTGCATCTTTATCCAACCTTAAAATGATCATGAGCCAGGCTGTAGAAGCAACAACCCAAACACCGGCATATAAACCGCTAATTGATAACATCATTACCACTGTACGCAATATTTCTCACAGCCTTTCGCCGCCGGGCCTGGCACTTTTTGGGCTGGAGAATACCCTGCACGAACTTTTTGACAGCTTCAATGCAGCCGGAAAAATTAAAATGAATTTTGAAAATGAGCTCGGCGAAAAAATTGATAGCTTTGATGAGCAAACTGCACTGGCTATATATCGTATTGTTCAGGAATTAATGACCAACACAGTTAAACATGCCGGTGCACAAAATATTTTGATACGATGTTTTGAAGAAAATAATAATGCCGTGCTGTCTTACCAGGATGATGGCAAAGGCATGGATACAACCAATGGCAAAAAAAGCGGTATGGGTATGCAGAATATAGAAGCCCGGCTGCGGATGATTCATGCAACCAGCGAAATGCCGGCTGAATCAAAAGGTTTTTTTATTAAAATAATATTGCCGGGCAAACCGGCATAAATAATATGAGTGATATACTTATTTCTTTGGTTGATGATCAGCAGCTTTTCAGAAGCGGGCTTGCCGGTTTAATAAAATCGGTTGCCGGTTTTACCTTATTATCTGAAGCGGAGAATGGAAAAATATTTATTGAGCAACTTCAACAAAGTGATACACTTCCCCATATTGCATTAATAGATATGGAAATGCCCGAAATGAACGGCGTTGAATTAAATGCTGTGCTGCAAAAAAAATATCCTTCCATAAAAGTATTGGTGTTATCTACCTACAACCAGGAAAGATTTATTGGCAAGATGATAGAAGCCGGTGCCTGTGGCTATCTTACCAAAAACTGTGAGATTGATGAACTGGTTACAGCCATCAACACCACACATAATAACGGATTTTATTTTAACCAGGATACACTGGCTGCCATGCGTAAAACTTCGCAATACAAAAGCGGCGAGATCCGGAACATCAGTAATATTGCCATTGAGCTTACCGCCAGGGAAAAGAGATCCTGGTATTGCTTTGCAGGGAACTGTCGAATATTGAAATTGGTGAACGGCTTTTTATAAGCCCCAGAACAGTTGAAGGGCACAGGAATAACCTGTTACAAAAAACCGGTTGCCGCAATACTGCAGGACTTGTCATCTTTGCCATCAAAAATAACCTGTTCCAGGTAGGACTTTAACAATTACCCAACCACGTAGTAATACCTGTTTTAAAAACCCGTATAATAACGCTGTTTTTTTCTGCACTTATTTCATCACTTTGGTTTACAAACAACGTTAAACCGGTTATTGCATTATAAATTCGTTTCCTGCCACATGCTTGAATGTTTGAACACTTTAAACTTACCTGGCAGGAAGTTCCAGGGGGTTTTCTAAAAGTAAAAGTCGCTCATACATCAGTATGGGCGGCTTTTTTGCTGTATATGAACCGGACAGTTTTTTACACAAGAAAGCAGCAGTTGCAGGTAGTTTCACCTGTTTATTTTTCAGGTATAAGAACGCTGTATTAAATATGCACCTCCGTCTATCTTTGTTGTATGATATTGGATTTGAAGCTTAACCCGCTGGAGTTATAAGAAAGTAATAATGAAACCTGTTTACCTCCAATGCCTTAAAGCAGCAGCCGGTTTACCCGTTGGATTGCGCTTTAAGGCATTTCTTTAAAAATATTTTTTCTCTATCCTTTTACCAGTTTTTTTGTAACGGTTCCGCTGTTTGTAAACAGTTTAAACAAATAAACACCCTTTGGTAAAGTATTTGTAAAGAAAATTGTATTACCAATGATATTAACCGTTTGATAAACCAGTTTACCATTCATATCATATACTTCCACATTTTTTATTGCTTCATTCGAATACACAGATACAGAGTTGGTAAATACATTGGGGCCAATGGTAATTTGCGGTGCCGTTTTACTTACAGTGATCTTTGCAATTTCGCTGTATTTACTGCGTCCGGTTTTATCCATAATTTTTAAGCGGTAGTAAATATATTTTGCAGTAACCGCATTGGTTACAACATTCACATCCGTATAATTATAGGTGTTTGCTGTATTGTTTTTTGCCGGCTGCGTGGTAACCTGTGAAAAAATTGTACCGTCATAACTTCTTTCCAGCAAATAATTACTGATGTCTACTTCATTTGCTGTATGCCAGTTTATTATTGCATCATTGTCTTTTTTAACGGCAGTAAAATTAACAAGGCTTACTGCCAGTGTTGCATTAAATGGGCCTAGAATTTCAAAATCATCAATAGCAACTCCTGCGGCTACAATTCCGGGGTCGGATTTAAATCTTATCCTGAATGCAACACTTGGATTGCCACCTAAAAAAGAAGGATCGTAGTTAAATAATGTAAAAGCGGCAACAGTACCTGCAAAAAATGCTTCATTAACCGGAAATGCCGCATCGCCAACTGTATTTGCAAAATTATACCAGCCTGCCTGCACGGTTGTACCAAGCGGCAACCAGTTTCTGCCTGAGTCTAAAGTATATTCTATTCTAAACCCATCATAGCCAGCTTCTGTACTTCGTTTCGATTGAAAACGTAACAGATAACCGCCAATTGCAGAAAAATTATAATTAGGGGTCATCAAACTTGCATCTGTATTATCAACATAATTTCCCGTTAAACCGGTAACCCAGGCATTTGCTGCACTTGTAAATCCGCTTTTACCAGCTACAGCAGAGAGGCCCCTTTGCCAGGGTGTACCACTTACATTATTTACTCCAAAATCATTTATGTTTGTTTCAAAATTACCTCCATTGGCAGGGGTATAAGGCGTACCCCTGTTGGGTAAAACATGTATGTATGCTGTTTTTGTTAAGGTAGATGCGCCACTGTTAATGGTAAGGGTTACAGGATACTTCCCGGCTGTGGTATAAGCATGGCTTGGGTTTTCGGAAGTGGATGTACCGGCATCACCAAAGTTCCAGCTCCAGGATGTACCCTTGTAAGACGTGCTGGTAAAATTTACAGGTACACCTAAGTAAGTAGTTACATTATCTGCAGTAAATAATGCAGTTGGATCAGTAAATATATCTGATGTAAATAAACCCCTTCCATGCGTTGCTGCAACAACTAATTTATCTGAAGTTCTTACCTGTAACATATCAACCCTCACATTGCCCAGTCCGGAGTTGCTGGCTCCCCAAACTGTTGCACCACCATTTAAGTTATCGGTACTCCAAACACCCAATTCGGTAGCAATAATAACCTGGTCGTTGTTATTAGGATTAAATAAAGCCCATCTTACGGGCATGTCAGGAAGATTACCTTCCACACTTGTCCAGCTGGTACCGCCATTGATACTTTCCCAAACGCTGTTAACACCATAGTTGGAAAAAGTGACCAGCAAATGATTGTCGTTACCGGTTTCCACTTCTATACAGGTAACATAACCTGCAGGCAGTCCGGTGCTGATATTTGTTGATGTGGGTGTAGCGGTATGTGCATTATCTACCCGCACAACACGTCCATTATCAAGGCCGAAAAATACACGGTTGGCTGTATTGGGAGATACCTTTACTGCAGATACATTACCGCCACCAAAAGCAACAACACTTATACCTGCAAAAGTACTTCCTGTTTGAGGATCGTCCCAACGCCTGTAACCTCCTGCTACATCATTCATGTACATCCTGTTATTCAGGTCATCATAATCGGTAGGACTAATAAAATCACCGCCTGATGTAACAACATTTGTCCAGGTTGCTCCGCTATTGGTTGACCGGTAGAAATCATTTAAAACATAAGACGTAAACTGGTACTGAGGCTGATCCTGGTCTATATGACAAAAAGCACCATCTCCCCCGGTAACCTCTGTGGTATTTTGTACAACACCCTGTGTAAACTGGTGCGATCCATTGTCCTGGGCACCGGCCAGAAAATAGGATGAGATGGCCGTGGGAAGCATGGCACAGGAATAAAATTGTGCCGTAATATAATTGGTTCCTTTATTATCAAGTGTTGGTGTAACCGTATTTGCATTGGCTGACCGGTAAACGCCTCCATCATTGCTAAAATAAGCGATGGCTGAACTGCCGGGTTTAAATAAAATAAAATGCTGATCGGCATGTACATTCTGAAAACCAAAACCCCCGTACCAATGGCTGGTTTGCGACCAGGTGCCGGCACCATCTGCTGATCTGAAAATATCTACTCCGCCTGCAAATAACACATCGCGGTTGTTTGGGTCAACGGCAATAGTAAGATCGTACCAGGCCTGGCTTCTTGAAAAATCCGTATTGGGAATTCCGGGGTCTGCATCATCAGGTTCTGTTCGTGCTGTCCAGGTTGTTCCTCCATTTACAGTTCGTAAAACACCTGCAACCACATTGGCATTTTCAACCAATGCATACACATAATTGGCGTCACTGGGTGCGCAGGCCAGTTCTATCCTGCTGGCTGTAATGCCCAATGTTTGTGCAGCTCCCCAGGTTGCTCCTGAAGTTGTTGATTTATGAACCGAACCATACAATGAAGCATAAACATCACCATTGGCTGCTATATCTACGTCATAGCACAAATTATTTACTGCACCGGTAATACCCAAACCGGCACCTAATACTTTGGTCCAGGTGGTTCCTCCATCAGTACTACGTCTTAATCCGGTACTGGTTGCTACCATTACAACACCGGTACTGGTTACTATAATTTTCTGACATGCGTTAAAATTGGCGCCATTGGTAGAAGCCAGTTGTGCCCAGGTTGTGCCTCCATTAACCGTTTTCCAAACACCCTGTCCCCGAATGGCATCGCCATTAAAATAACCCTCTTCGCCGGTACAGAAATACATGATCTGTGTATTGGAAGGGTCTTGTGCAATTGAACTGATGGCAAGGTTGGCAAAAAGATCGTTAACCGGTGCCCATGCAGGTTCTGCAGCAGTAATATCAGTAGTTTTCCAAAGTCCGCCTCCTACACTGCCGGCCCAAACAGTGTTACCGGTTGCATCATTGGCATCTACCAGCAAAGTTCTTGTTCTCCCACCCTGGTTTTTGGGGCCAAGTGGCTTCCAGCTCACACCAGGCAGTGCTGCATTGTTTTGCGATTGCCAAAGCTGGTCCCTGTATTGTTTTGCTTTTAAGAGCCTTTCAGTGGGTACATATCCCAATGCAGGGTCTTTCATCATCCTGATATCCCTTTCCCTGGTTTCACGTGGGCCGTCTTTCTTTTTTGGTAAATCATATTGATTAATGGATTTACAGGAAAAGAAAAGCATGCCTGTTACAGCCAGCGTGATTATTTTTACGAAGGAATTGAAGGTAGAAAAAGCCATTTGAAGATTTTTTTCAAGTTATCTGTTATTTGATATATCTGGAAATACTATTAATCAACAGCTGTGGACAATGTAAAATCAATAGTTTCTCAATCTATTCAGTCAATTTATCTGTAACGAATAAATGTCATTTTTATTTCATGAAAAATAGTATTCAAAACCAGCTTGGCCAGACTGATATTTACCTTATTGACCAGATCCTGAAAGGCCGGTATACACCTGCTGATATTATACTGGATGCCGGTTGTGGCAATGGCAGAAATATGCATTGGTTTCTGCACAATGGCTATCATATAATCGGAATTGATATCAGCGAAGTTGCCATTGCGCAATTAAAAAGCAATTACCCCGGTTTACCTGAAGACAAAGCAGCTGTTTGTGCACTTAACCATATGCCCTTTGCAGACAATCATTTCGACCATATAATCTGCAGCGCTGTTTTACATTTTGCAAATAGTGTAGCAGATTTTAACTGCATGTTTACTGAAATGATAAGGGTATTAAAACCCGGCGGCAGTTTATTCCTGCGCATGACAACAGATATAGGTATTGAAAATAAGGTTGAATTAATTGCTGATGGTGTTTATGCCATACCGGATGGATCAACCAGGTTTCTGTTAACCAGGCATTTACTGGCTGACTGCGTGCATCAGCATAATCTATCTTTTATGGAACCTTTAAAAACTGTGAATGTAGATGATGTGAGGTGTATGTGCACTTTGCTTTTACAAAAGCATTAAATGCAACCGGGTTTCCTATACATATAATTTAGATTTACAAGTGTGGTGTTCTGAAATTTTTAATACTACATTTGCCGCATGAAAAAAATATCAGCAAGTATACTTTCTTTATTTTTTGCTGCAGCAGTTGGTGCACAAACAAATATTACATTAGAAGATGTAAGCAAACATATTGGCGACAGTGTTACAGTTTGCGGCAAGGTAGCCGACATGCGTTACTTTGAGAATTCAAAAAACAAACCAACCTTTTTAAATATTGGTGCAAAATATCCCAATCAATCTTTAACACTGGTAATCTGGGAAACAACAAGGGCGCTTTTTACTACAAAGGTTGATGACCTGATGAATAAAGAAATATGCATCACCGGGCGTATCATTTTATTCAAAGAAAAACCCGAGATCATTATTGAAAGGCCCGATCAGATCGTGGTGCAGTAAACCTGAAAGTAATTAATAATTCCTCACGTAAAACTTTACGCCGTTGGCAGTAACAAATGAAGCACCGCTTTTCATGCTGCCGCTGTATTGCTCAGAGGAAGAATAGTAAATAAAGTTATTGCTGCCAATGCTTTTTATTTTACCACGAAATGCTTTGTCTTCAAAAGAACCATAGTAAGCAATGGAGGTAGGCCCCACTGCTTTTAGTTTGCCACGCAATCCCTCATTTTCGTAAGAAGCATACCAGGCAATGGTTTGCTGACCGATTGTTTTTAAACTGCCCGCCATTGCTTTATCATCAAAGGCAAGGTAGTAACCCATATTCAACGATCCGATGCTTTTTAATTTACCCCTCAGTGATTCCATTTCGTAAGAAGGATAATAAGTAAGCAATGTTCTGCCAATGTATTTTACTTTACCACGCAGTGCAGCATCCTCATTTGCTGAATAATACTCTACCCTCCCAACATAAGGTTCCAGGTAATCATTGTAATTTTCCTGATATCCGATAAAGCGGTCAAAACCCCATTTGGTGATCTGCCCTTCTTTAGAAAGATATACCTGTATATTTTCATCCAGTCCCACTACAATATCATTTACCATGCCCGTTCCGGTTATGGTAATTTTAGAAATACGCTGACTGAAAACAGCCATACATAAAACCAGGGTAACAGATACTAAAAATATTTTTTTCATAAAATAATCCGCTTGGTATTTAAAACATAAAGATACACCACAAAATAAATATACAAATGACTTTAATCAGCATAAGCAGTTTAAATTTACAATAAGATCATAAACTACTTTTAAATACATTAAATAACAATCATGATAAAGCTCTTTAGTATCATCTCCTGCTTAGCCCTGGCAGCCTGCAGTGGGCCTGCCTATAAAAATCCACATATAGTAATTGAAACCAGGCTGGGTGACATTGAAGTTGAACTCTTTCCCGGCAAGGCACCCAAAACTGTAGCAGCCTTTTTATCTTATATTGATTCGGGTTTTTATAATAATACCTCTTTTTACCGTGTTTTAAAAACCGAGGAATTACCTACCGCTTCCAACACCGGTATCATACAGGGCGGCATGTGGCAAACCAATCCTGCAAAAAAAATAACCGTCCCCGGTGTAGCACATGAAACTACCAAGCAATCAGGTTTAACACATGAATCGGGTACCATTTCGCTGGCAAGGCTGGCCCCCGGCACGGGCAATACCGAATTTTTTATCTGCATTGGCGACCAAAGCCCCCTTGATGCAGGACGACGTGGAACAGAAGACGGACAAGGCTATGCAGCATTTGGAACTGTATTTAAAGGCATGGATATTGTAAGAAAAATACAGGGACAAAAAAGCCATGGCGATAAATTTGATGCCGCAATTGAAATAATAAAAATAACGCGCCTGTAAATTTTTATCTCTTTGTTTAAACATTTTTGATAGATAGCTGTTAGTGTAAAAACAAAATACGCACCCATGTTGAAAAACAGCAGCAGGTTTATACCAGTTTCTTTAATATTGATAGCAGCAGTTATTTTATTGAATGCATGCTCATTCAGTGCAAAAACCACCGAACGCTATTACCAAAAAGCCCAGGCAACAACTTATGATGTGGTTGCGGTGCCGGGCGTGCCATTTACCGAAGCCGGCTGGGACAGTACCATGAAGGCCCGTGTTTACTGGGCCAAGCATTTATATGACCGGGGTATTGCAAAGAATATCATGTTTTCAGGCTCATCAGTTTACAGCCCTTACTACGAAGGAGAAATAATGGCTTTATATGCCATCGCATTAGGGATACCAAAAGAACATGTTTTTAGTGAAACAAAAGCACAGCACAGTACTGAGAATCTATACTATGTTTACCTGAAATCTAAAAAGCTGGGTTTTACAAAAATAGCCCTGGCAACAGACCCCTTCCAGGCAAAGCAGTTAAAAAGGTTTGCCCGGTTACGAATAGGTGAAAATACCGGTATAATACCCATTGTATTTGACACACTCAGGGCTTTACAACCTTTTATGACCGATCCTGCGATAGATTATAAAAAGGCATATAACAGCGATTTTGTTTCGCTAAAATCAAGGGAATCATTCTGGAAAAGATTAAGAGGCACCATGGGAAAAAACATTGACTACAATGCCTATTAACCGGCAATTATTTCTTTTCCTGTATTTGAGCAGAAATGTCTTTGTCTCCCCATAAAATATTCAAATGGCCGGCGGCATCCAGGGTATAGGTCAGCATTTCAGAAAAGTTTGCTCCTTTTTTGGCAATTGCGGGCACTCTCAATACATCATCTGCTGCACTGTATTTAAAAGCCCCCCATTGTTCCCAGGTTTTATTAAAAATAATAGTCCAGGTATCATCCTGTACCAGTATAAAAAAACCGTATTTACCTTTGGGTAAGATCTTTCCTTCCACCATGATATCCTTATCAGTTTCAAAAACGGTAGCTTCATTGGCTCCGGCACGCCAAACCTTTCCCTGCATGGGTTCCAGGTCGGCTCCAATTGTTCTTCCTTTTACCGATGGCTGGCTGTAAGTGATGGTGATCGTTGACTCTCCTACTTTTTGTGCAACAGTTGCAGGAGGGCTTGGCCGTTTTGATTTATCTTTTTGTGCAGCGCTGTTTAATGACGCAAATAATAATATACTCAGTAAGCTTAGTGTGAGCAGTTTTTTCATTGTTTTATTCTTTTAGGTCTTAAAATTATGGAGTTTAGTGCAGTATTCTGTTATTCACTAAATATTAATCAGGTATCAACCCGATCGGGAGTATAATTTCCCACCTGTTTTTTACTGCAGGGTTCAGCAGATCTGTATTCAGCAAATGTGAAAACCGTACACCTATACTTACCGGGAAGGCATTCCATATTTTGGTATCAAAATAAATTTCGGCACCGGTACTGCTGTTTATCACTTCGGTAAGCACATTATTCACCCTGGCTTTTGCGTTGGTGTAATCATAAAAAGCATTAGCCCTTATGCGCTGAAAATAAAGCAGGTTGGCAAAGCCCCAATCGGGATAAACAACCGGCAGCTGATAATTCACCCCCAGTTTATACATACGCCTGGTGCTTAAAGCTTCGTAGCCTCGGGAATAGGAAAAAACTTTACTGAAAAGATCGGGCAATGTATCCCTGTTTTGATAAGCCGTATTAATAACCAGGCTGTGATTGCGACCTATGCCGGGAAAATAAAACGAAGCATGCGCCACAAATTTGTGGCTGTTGCGGAAATTAAGGGCATCCCTGTAATTGACAGATAAAGATTGTGCCCAACGTGGGTTTACATGCTGCCTTGCCTGCTGGCCTATATTGCTGAAACTTAAAAAAGCATTCATGTAATTGATGGCTTTGTTTTTGAACACATTTTTACTTAAACCGTTGTAATAATATTGCTCCAGGTTGTAACCTGCTCCAACACTCAAAAACTTATTGGTTCTGCCGCCAACAAACCGCAATGGAATTGAAACACCAGCTTTTAAAGTTGCTGCATTGTAGCTAACCGATTTACCAAAAGCGGTATCAACAGTTCTGTTAAAACTCTCCTCGGCACCTGCATTGATGATGGGGAACCAACCGGCAAATGCAGTGTTAAAGCCGATAGTATGACTCCTGTCTGATCTGTTGTAGGTGTAGCTTATATTATTTCTGAAACTGCTGAGTATATTATCGCTGAAGAAATTATAACCGTACTCGGGGTCATCAACAACCGGCCTCCAGCTGTGAAAATTAAAGAGGCGAAATGATTTCCGGAATTTGGTTACCGCCCATGTATTGTTGTTTTCGTCCAAAGCATATAAAGCACCGGCTCCTTTCATATGCATTTCAGAACCGGCAAAAAGATCATTATCAACCTTTGCTGAACTGAAAGTATTAAACTCCTGCCAATCAGCCTTTGCCAGATCAACTTTGGCAAGCATATAACCACCTGCAGTAAATGCCGAAACCATCAGTTCGCCTTTATTATTTACAGCGGGAGAATAAACCCCGTTGTTGTTATTGGTTACACTGAATATTTTTTTTGATTGAAGTGTAACTGCAAATATTTTATCAGCATTACCATTCATTGCAGTTAAGTATATGGTATCACCTTTAACTGCAGGATATCCAAGCACATTATACGTAAATGGAGTTAAGCTTTCTGTTGTACCATTTGTAAGATCAATTTTCACCAATGCCATTTTGCCATCGGGATTTCTGACGGCAGAAACAGCCGCATCAGCATTGATGTACTTACTCTGTGTAAAGAAATAATTATCAGGATTAGGGATTTTCTGAATCAGGTTTCCTGTTGATGCAACAATCCGCACCAGATTATTGCTGCCATTTGTATTTACCTGTACGGCCAGTATTTCTGTACCGGCTGCATTAATATCCGGCGAAAAATATTTTGATTGATAAGTGATTTGTTTTTGCTCTCCGTTATAGATATCAAGCAATTTAATTACACTGTAATCCCGGTTTGCCCATCTCGGATCAGATTGATATGCGGCAAAAACTATCTTCCCGTTTCTATAACTATAATAATCATCAATGCCAATATCTCTCACTCTTAGTTTTGTTTCCTTACCATTTGAAATAATATAAAAAGCAGGCACTTCTTTGTACGAATTTTTTGTAACCACAATGCTGTCGTCACTTATATAACCGGCAAACCGGTAATCAATCACATTGTTTTTTTCTTCTTTGGTAAGATAATTAAATGCAGTTACAGCAAGGCTTTTCGCCGGCAATGTTTTCGCTTTAAAATACTGCATAGCATCATTGCTGAACTGCCTGTAGGTTTTGCCGGAGTATCTTTCAATGGCACGATTAAAAGGATAGAATACCCCTTTAAAACGTACCGCATCATTGGTTATTTTGCTCCAGAAATCTGCACCGTATTTTTCATTTCCATAGGCAATTAATTGATATCCCAGGGCATAATGATCGGGCGTAAAATCTTTGTAAGAGCCATTCCGCAATTTCATCCACGAATAATTTTTATTCGCCAGCCACAAAGATTTAAAGCCATTATAAAAAGACGGCATCCTGCCACGGCCCTGTGCACTAACCAGGGTTTCCTGCCACACAGCATCGCCTTCAAAAAAATAATCGGGTACCGTCATTCCGTTTGCCAGTAATTGCCCCTCTTGTCCCAATAAAAATGAAAATACTTTGGTGAACCCTTTGTTGAAATTGCTGAATTGCTGCATGTGCCGGTTTTCATGAATGATGAGGTTATCATCCCAGCGAAGGCTACCTGTAGAAAAATTATCCTGGCTTGGTGTCATATACAATTCACTCATGAGCGGAGCCAATCTTACATAAGCATTGGGAATCGTCAATTGATTTTGCAGAATTATATTCCATTTCCTTTGCTGCCCGCCAATTGTTTGGGAAGTTGTATCACCTAATAATTTCATAATACCTGCCATGCGTTTTGCCTGGCTGTCTAACCCCGTGGGAAAAATTACCCTGGCTTTATCAGTATTAACCTGCTTCCATTTTACCGATGACGGGTTACCCCCAAAGTTTTGCGCTGAGAGCGAAAAGTAAGATAGTAAGCATAATAAACAAATACAGATAATTCGCATAAATTAAAGTTAGTTAAAAGATCAATTATGCAGCAAAGAGAAAAGCCAACAGTTTAAGTCATTAGGATAAATATTCGTTTATTTACTACCGTATTTCTACGGTTAAAGTCCAGAAACCCCTGCCTGCATCAAAAAAAAATTGCAGCAGCGATAAACAAAATGCAAATACCAAGATAAGTTTAGTATTTTCGAATCAAAATTACCTCAAATGAAACTTTTTGTAGCCGGCTTACCTTATGATTTGGATGATGCCGAATTGATGGAAATATTTGAAAAATTTGGAACAGTGGTAACTGCAAGAGTGGCCATGGACAAAGAAACGGGTAAAAGCAAGGGCTTTGGCTTTGTGGATATGCAAAACGCCGAAGAAGGAAGGGATGCCATTGAAAACCTGAAAGATATTTCGTTGGGTAAAAAACCATTGGTTGTAAAAGAAGCTGAAGAGAAAAGTGGTCCTCCGGGCGGAGGGTTCAGGCCAGGTGGACAAAACCGCGGTGGCGGTGGTGGTTATAATGGAGGAGGTGGTTATGGCGGTGGTGGCGGCAACCGCAGGGGATATTAATTAAGTAAATACTTTCTGATAATATTTTGAACAGCAGCTTTGTCTGCTGTTTTTTTATTGCTTCATTAACTGTAACTTTCTTGCTGAATTTATTTACATGATAGTAGCATTAACCGGTGCCGCAGGCCATTTAGGCGCTGCACTCTTGCAGGAATTTACTAAAAGAAATATTGAGGTTAAGGCATTGATACGTGGCAACGACACCCGTTGCTGTAGTGGTTTACCCATTGAAATTATTAAAGGTGATCTGCATCAGCCAGAAGCGTTGCAAAGGCTGATGCAGGATTGCGATGTGGTAATTCATTGTGCTGCTTTGATCTCTGTTAACGGCGATCCAAAAGGCCTTGTTCATAAAACAAATGTTGAAGGCACACAACAGGTTGTTGATAATGCCATTCAATGCAGAGTAAAAAGATTTATTCAGATCAGCTCCATACATGCTTTTAAACAGCAACCCTCACAGGAAGTTTTAGACGAACGGCGGGAACATGTTGACGAAAAAGCATTCGCTTACGACCGCTCAAAACTTGCCGGACAAAAAATTGCTTTGGCAGCAAACAGCAACATGGAAGTACTGGTCTTACATCCAACATCCATCATCGGTCCTTACGATTTTAAACCATCGCTGATGGGCCAGGTAATTATTGATATGTACAAAGGCCGTTTACCTTTTATTTTTGATGGAGGATTTGATTTTTGCGATTGCCGTGATGTTGCCCATGCTATTGCAAATGCAACAACCATGGGTGAACCGGGACAATCTTATCTTTTAGCCGGCAAGTGGCATAGCCTGAAACAACTGGCGCAGTTTTTATCTGTAGCTTCTTTAAAAAAAATAAAACCATTTGCATTGCCGCATATTGCCGCCAGGCTTGGATTACCGGTGGTTACATTGCTTGGCACTATACAGAAAAAGGAGCCGCTGTATACCATTGAAGCACTGGAGGCATTGTTTACCGGCAACCGTTTTATCAGCAGCGAAAAAGCAAAATCAGCATTGGGATATACCAACCGCCCGTTTGAAGAAACTATTCAGGATACATTTCAATGGTTTACAAATAATGGTTATCTTGACAGGAATTAAACTTGCTAAACCAAACTATTCTGCTCCCGGCTTATGCTTATTCCCTTTTCAACCTACCAGGTAATTTTTTATGTTTGGATAGGTATTGCTGTCTGTATTTTTTTTCTGTTACTGAAAGTTGTGGCTCCTTATGGCCGCCACAGTTCTGCCAAATGGGGGCCGCTCATATCAAATCATTATGGCTGGCTGTATATGGAATTACCAGCTCTTGCCATCATGGTCTTTTTCTTTGCAAAGAATTTTTCGAATGATAAAACAGCCATCGAAATAATGATTGGCCTGTTTTGCTTGCATTATTTTAACCGAACATTTATCTTCCCGTTTCGCCTGCATACCCGTGGAAAAAAGATGCCGGTACTCATCATGCTTTCTGGCATATTCTTTAACCTGTGCAATACTTTTTTGCTGGGGTATTATTTCACCCATTTTGCAAATTATTCAACAGCATGGTTTACTGATATCCGTTTTATGGGTGGGGTTATTTTATTTTTTACCGGGCTTTGGATAAACTGGAAAGCTGACAATATCTTAATTCATCTGCGCAAGCCGGATGAAACAGATTATAAAATTCCGGTTGGCTGGTTGTTTAATTGGGTAAGCTGCCCCAATTTAATGGGCGAGTTAATTGAATGGGCCGGCTTTGCATTGCTATGCTGGAATATGCCGGCACTGGCCTTCTTCATCTGGACAGCAGCTAACCTGATACCCAGGGCCATGGCGCATCACCAATGGTATAAAAAGAAATTTGAAAATTACCCGGCAGAAAGGAAAGCGGTACTGCCGCACCTGCTTTAAGGATTCAGCATTCGCCACTCGTCTTCCAGTATAGCCATTTCAACCATACTCAAAAACTCACCATTATACCAGAGTATATCACGGGAAACGCCTTCAATATTTAATCCGCTTTTCAGGTAACAGTTCAATGCGGCTTTATTATTTTCGTAAACACCCAAACCTATGCGGTGCAGACCAAGTTCTTCAAACCCAATTTTTAAAACTGCTTTGGTCATATACTGGCAAATACCTTTTTGCATGGCATCCGGGCTAACCAGCACCCTGCTGATCCTTGATGACCTGTTCTTCCAACTCAATCCGCCCAATGAAATATGACCCACAACAGCACCGGTTTCTATATCTACTGCTTTAAAAACAAATGCATCGGATACGCCGGGTACGTTAGTATCTCTTATATACCAATCCATACTTTCCATAGTTAGTGGAAAACTGAACAAAGATCCCGACCATTTGATCAGCAACTCCTCAGTATCAATCCAGTTAATCAGTTGTTGAAAATCGCTGCGTTCAAAAAGGCTCCAGTGTTATCATTGGCTGTAGACATAAGTTTTTATGCTCAGCGAAAGTAAGATTAAATGGATAAGCAAAAACAGTTGACTATTTTAAATATTTATCAAACCAATCAACAAAATTCTTTTCCTCCACTTCGCGGTTGCGCCAGCCATGGCTGCCTCCTTCTTTAATGATAAGGCTGCAGATAACCTTTGCTTCTTTAAATTTCTCAAAGATGGATTCTGATTGCTGTTTGGGAACCAGCACATCCTTATCGCCATGAATAAGGATCACCGGCGGATCATCGGAACTTACTGAATTGATGGGTGAAATTTCTTTGGCGATAGCAAGCCGTTTTTTTATATCAGTGATAGAAACAAAAGTTGCAGTAGTATCATTCCATACCTTAAAATCAAATGCAGCAGCCACTTTGGTTAAAACCAACCCGGCCTGGTTGATGGTTTCAGTTGTATTGGTGCGACCATAATTTATAAAATCAGTTGGCGGATAAAAGACAGCAACTGCCTGTACCCTGCTGGATACCTTGTCAACCGGATCGGTTGATCTGGCATTTACAGTTTCATCTGCTGTTGCAATCATTAAAGACAAATGACCGCCTGATGAAGAACCGGTAATACCAATTTTATCTGCATCAATACTATATTCCTTTGCATTGTATCTGATAAAACGAACGGCTCTTTTTAAATCAATGATCCGATCGGGAATGGCGTATTGCGGCTGAGAACCAACCATTACTCCATATAAAGTATATCCGCTTTCGAGGTAAAGATTCGACCTTACTAAAAACATTTCCATCATTCGTGGTGCCGAAACCCAGTTGCCATTAAGTACGCTGATGATTGCCTTACCATTTGCTTTTTGTTTTGGCTTTAACATCATCATGGTTAATGCCATCCCGTCTTTACGACCATAAATAATCTCTGTTTGGGTAAAACTTAAGCTGTCGGTTGCTGATGCAGTAAGTGAAACAAGAATCAGTATCAATAGAAAATTGAATCGCATAAAATATGTTTTAATAGTTTCTGTTTTACTCAAACAACTCAGCCTGCGGATTGTTCGGCAGCCTGGGCACCCACTCCATTTCAATAGATTTATTAAAATCAGCCAGTTTGTTGCCAAGGGCCTTCCAGCCCATTACATCTACTACTTTGCTGATGGTAACTTTTGCCTTACGTACCTGTGCACCCCTGCCGCTTTGCATGGCCAGTACCGGTTCATCTTCTGTGGTAACTGCTTCCAGGTAATTGCCATCTCCCTCTTTAATAAAGAAAAATTTATTGTGCAGGGTTGAAGTTTCAATTTTAAAACGCTTCACACTGTACTGTACTTTTTCTTTATCAAAATAAACAGCTGTTATAATTTTTTCTGCATCAAATTTTTCAATCAGCAATACTTTTTCGGTATCAAAACGTTGGGTAAGTTCCTGGTCGGTTATTTCATAATTACCATCATTATAAATTACCACCAACCGGTCTTCTGCTTCAAACTTACCCAGGTACTCCCCTTTTTCATCTGTATTCAGGCGGCCAAATTTATTATCAAACCAAAGTTTTTTTGCATCCAGTGTTGAGTTTCCGGCTTCTTTGAACTTTACGGACTTGATCGGGTACTTGGTAACCTGGTTGCCGATACTGCCTCTTCCTTTAATGTCCTGCTCCTCAAAATAAAAATCAAATTCTTTTTTATGTGCGCTGCAATTGGGGCTCAACACAATTTTCACCACTTCGGCCTCACCATTTGCATTGGCAGTAAAATAATGTAACCGGCTTTTATCTGAGCCTTTTGTAAGGTCGTATTCCTTATCACGGGTAACACCCGTTACATTAAACCGTTTTGAAAAACTGACGCCGGTTTTACCATCTACGTAAATCATATTGTACGTGGTTCTCTCATCATTCTTCATGAATACTGCCACGTGTAAAATATCTTTTCCGATAAAGACTTTATCCGAAACTTTCACCACTTTCATGATACCGGCTTTTGTAAAAGCAATGATATCATCCAGGTCAGATACTTCTGCAATAAATTCATCTTTCTTTAAACCGGTACCAATAAATCCGTCTGCAAAATTTGCATAGATCTTGATGTTTGCAATAGCAACAGATTTTGCCTGGATAACATCGAACTGCTTAATTTCAGTTTTACGTTCTCTTCCCTTGCCATATTTCTTCAACAGGTTTTCGTAATACGCTACAGCAAAGTCAGTAAGATTATCAAGATCAAATTTCACCTGCTTAATATCATCCTCCAGACCTTTTATCTGTTCAATCAAATCATCAATATCTAACTTGTAAATGCGGCGTACCGGTTTTTCTGTAAGCTTGATGATATCTTCTCGGGTAATATCCCTTTTCAGTAGTTTTTTAAACGGCGTAAAGGCTTTGTCAATCGCTTCCAGTACCTTATCCCAGGTTTCATGCTTCTTCTCCAGCTCCTTATATATCTTTTCTTCAAAGAAAATTTTCTCTAAGGAAGTAAAATGCCATTTTTCATACAGCTCGGCGAGTTTAATTTCAAGTTCACGCTTCAGCAGCTCTTTTGTATTGTCTGTAGCAGTTTTCAGCAAATCGCTCACTTTCAAAAACTGCGGCTTGTCTTTTACAATAACGCATGTATTGGGTGATATACTTACTTCGCAATCAGTAAATGCATACAATGCATCAATGGTGATGTCAGGCGAAATACCGGGCGCCAGCTCTACAATAATTTCCACTTCTGCCGCAGTATGATCGGTAACTTTTTTTACTTTTATTTTACCCTGGTCGTTTGCTTTTACAATGCTTTCCATCAACTGTGTGGTGGTTACACCAAAAGGAACATTGCGGATGACCAGTGTTTTTTTATCTACTTCTTCTATCACCGCTCTTACCCTTATTTTACCGCCACGAACACCTTCATTATAATTGCTGGCATCCATCGTTCCTCCTGTTTGAAAATCAGGCAGTATTTCAAATTTTTTACCACGCAAATATTTTATGGAAGCATCAATCAGTTCGCAAAAATTATGCGGCAGAATTTTTGTTGCCAAACCTACAGCAATACCTTCTGCACCCTGTGCCAGCAACAAAGGAAATTTCATGGGCAGGGTTACCGGTTCATTTTTACGGCCATCATAACTAAGCGCCCAATCGGTTGTTTTTGCATTGAAAGCAACTTCAAGCGCAAACTTGCTCAATCTTGCTTCAATATATCTTGATGCGGCGGCTTCATCGCCGGTGCGTACATCACCCCAGTTACCCTGTGTTTCAATCAACAGGTCTTTTTGTCCCAGGTTTACCAATGCATCGCCAATACTTGCATCGCCATGCGGATGGTACTGCATACTTTGCCCGATAATATTGGCCACTTTATTAAAACGGCCATCATCCATTTCCTTCATGGCATGTAAAATGCGTCGCTGTACAGGCTTCAGGCCATCTTCAATGGCAGGCACGGCCCTTTCCAGTATCACATAACTGGCATAATCCAGGAACCAGGTTTTGTATTGCCCGCCAATACCATTGTCGGTATGTTCGTATTCTTCTTTTGGTTTTTTACTGTTCGCCATATCTTAATTTTTCTCGCAAAGCCGCAAAATAAACGCAAAATTTATTTGCTCCTTATACAGTTTCACTTTCCGTCTTTGCGTGCAACTTCAATTCAAACTCTTTCATCTTCCCAACCGTGCCCTGCACATCAAACATATCTGCAGCAGTCATCAATTTTAAACGCCATAACAAATACATATCGCCGGTTGTGTGTTTGGCTTTGGTAAGATGTGTATGAATAATTTTTGATGCTTTCTGCCAATCACCTGTTACCAGCTTTTTCAACTCTGCATCATAAAAATCATACTCTTCCTGTACTAATTTTTTGCCGCCTTCCAGCAAACGGACACCTTTGTTTTCATTGCATGTCTTTGTCCACTCATCCGGGTCAACTTCAAATTCGCTGGGTGTAATTTCTCTTGCCAGCTTTTTTGCTTTTACAAATTCCTTTGCAGGTATCTCAAATAAGTTTACCGGGTAAAACAAATTTCCTTTTTCATTTAAAAAAGGAAGATTGTTGAGGTACAGAATAAATATCCGTCCCTGGTAATCTTTTAACTGGCTCATCAGCCAGTAATAGCCGCTTACATCATGTTTGTTTTGTGCAGCCCATATCCAGATGAATTCGTCAGCATTGTTATCCAAACGTTCTTTTAAATTGGCTACGGTTTTTGCATCATCCACGGCTCCTGAATCTACGTGCCCGTCATAATCACCACCGGCCAAAACTTCACGCTGCCATTGTTTACGGGCCTCAATGCCTTCTTCTGTATAAATATCAGCTAATGGGCCAACCGCAAAATCATCCTTTATCTGAATAATATCGCCCTGTAATGTTTCGTCCAGTTCAAAACTTTTTTCTAACGCAGCTATGTCTGCTTCCTGGAATACTATGTGAATCATATAGAATTAAAAATTAAAAGTGAAAAATTAAAAACTTCTACTTTTTCGGGCTTCTTTCCTTTGCCTTTGAAGTTTTTAAAATTGAAGCAAGGATTTTTTTAATTTCCTCCGCATCCTGAATAAATGAGTTTGCAAGTTTTAATTCAAGCAATTCGCTATCACGTAAAAGCCTTAACCAATAATGAGCTTCTCTTGCTTCTTTGTAAGCTATCCCTATTTTATGAATAAAATCACTAAGAGATTGGCCTCCTTCTGCCTCTTCAACATTGGCACCTACTGAAGTGCCACTTTTTAGAAATTGAATTAATAATTCTCTTTCTACTTTATTTTTTCTTAAGTGCATATACAATTTAACAGTTCTAAGGCCAAAATTGTAAGACTTTTCTAGTATTATGTTCTGCTTTGACATAACAACATTTTTAATTCCTAATTTTTAATTGTCAATTCCTCTACAAGATCCATCTCCACCTTTAAATTGTCTATAATAAAATCCTGCCTGCTGGGTGTGTTCTTACCCATATAATATTCCAGCAAATGCTGAATATGTGTTTCGGGTAAAAGCATTACCGGCTGCAGTTTCATGTCTTCGCCAATAAACCGTGCAAATTCGTTGGGGCTAATCTCTCCCAATCCTTTAAAACGCGTTGTTTCGGGTTTGTTGCCCAGTTTACGGGTTGCTTCCTGTTTTTCAGTTTCATTATAACAGTAAATGGTTTCCTGTTTATTTCTTACCCTGAACAAAGGAGTTTCTAAAATGAATACATGCCCGTTCTTTACCAGGTCGGGAAAGAATTGCAGGAAGAAAGTCATCAACAGCAAACGGATGTGCATACCATCCACATCGGCATCTGTTGCAAATACAATATTGTTGTATCGCAGACCTTCATAACCTTCTTCAATATTTAATGCATGTTGCAACAGGTTGAACTCTTCGTTTTCGTACACCACTTTCTTGGTTAACCCATAACAGTTCAATGGCTTACCACGCAAGCTGAACACAGCCTGTGTATCCACACTCCTGGCCTTGGTAATACTACCACTGGCACTATCGCCTTCGGTAATAAAAATGGTGCTCTCCTTTTGTTTCTCCGCAATTTTATCCTTGTCTTTACCACTGGCCTCATCATTATAATGAAACTTACAATCCCGTAATTTTTTATTGTGAAGATTTGCTTTCTTGGCTCTTTCATTGGCAAGCTTTTTAATGCCGGCCATGTCTTTGCGCTCACGTTCATTCTGTTCAATGCGTTTCTTTAAAGCTTCAGCTGTCTCCGGGTTTTTATGCAGGAAATTATTCAGTTCTTTTCCTAAAAAATCGCCGATAAAATTCCGCATACTCGGGCCTCCTTCATAAACCGTTTGTGAGCCCAGCTTTGTTTTGGTCTGACTTTCAAAAACCGGTTCCTGCACCCGTACACTCAGCGCTGCACAAACACTTCCACGTATATCAGTAGCATCGTAATCCTTTTTATAAAATTCACGGATCGTTTTTATTAATGCTTCCCTGAAAGCCGCCAGGTGCGTACCGCCCTGCGTGGTGAACTGACCGTTTACAAAACTGTAGTACTCTTCGCCGTAATCATTTTCATGCGTTAACGCAACTTCAATATCCTCTCCTTTTAAATGAATGATGGGATAACGGATCTCGTCTTCATTGGTCTTGCGCTGCAACAGATCGAGCAAGCCATTCTTGCTTACATATCTTTTATTGTTCAGGTTCATTACCAGTCCTGCATTCAGGTAGCAGTAATTCCAGAACTGGTTATCAAGGTATTCCTGAACAAAATGAAAATTCTTAAATATTTTATCATCAGGTACAAACGTAACCAGGGTGCCGTTTTCTTCGGTAGTTTTGGTTTCTTTATGGTCCTGCGTTAAAACGCCTCTTTCAAATTCGGCTGTCTTTTCTTTTCCATCACGAAAAGCAGTTACTTTAAAATAATTACTTAAAGCATTTACAGCTTTTGTACCCACACCATTTAAACCCACACTTTTTTGAAAAGCTTTGCTGTCGTATTTGGCACCTGTATTTATTTTGCTAACCACATCCACCACTTTGCCCAGTGGAATACCTCGTCCATAATCCCGTACGGTAATTGTTTTGTCTTTAATGTTTACATCCACATGTTTACCATAGCCCATGGTATGTTCATCAATACAATTGTCAATCACCTCTTTCATTAAAACATAAATACCATCATCGGGGCTGCTGCCATCGCCCAGCTTACCGATATACATACCGGGGCGTAACCTGATGTGCTCTTTCCAGTCGAGGCTGCGGATGGATTCCTCGTTATAATCATTCTTTTCTATCTCTGCCATGGTTTAGTTAATCCGTTATTGGTTAATTGCCCGCCCGGCTGAATACCGTTCGGACGGGGTTAATCCGTAAAGCGCCTGAGCTGATAGAGAATCCGCTAATTGGTTTATGCTATAAACGGATTAACGGATATACAGATTAACGGATTGACCTTTTTTATCGCTGCGAATATAACTGAATGGAAGGATTTTTGATGGTGCCGAATTATCCACAATTAATTCAAAAATGTGAGCAAAAAATGAACGGGCGGCAAAAAGGAATTGAATATGACAGGAATTGGTTTCTCTTATGCCTTAAATCATAGGCATAAAGCAAGGTTAGTCTTAGCTTTAATCAAATTTAATTTTATGAAAATTAAGATGATCATTCAGGCAATGATGGCATCAGCCTTCCTTTTTTCCTGCAGTTCTACAAAAATAAATTCTTCCTGGAAGGCCGAAAATGCACAGACAAAACCTTATCATAATGTAATGGTGTGGGGGCTGATGACTGAAAAAGACAGCAGCCTGAGAAAGCAAATGGAAACACACCTGGTAAACGATCTTGTCAGTAAAGGGTACCATGCCGTTTCTTCTTTGGATGTGTACAAAGCAAAAGCTTATAAAAAACTTGCTGCAATCGAAATTGTGGATGAATTTAAATTAACAGGTATTGATGCTGTAATTACCATTGCCCTGTTAAATCAGGAAAAGGAAGAAAAGTATTATCCCGGTGGATTTTACAACCAGCCTGCAAATACAAACTTGTACGGTAGCCTGGATAAGTACTATTCTGGTATTTATGAAAGAGTTTATACACCGGGTTATTATATTACCACCACCACTTATTTCTGGGAAAGCAGCCTTTTTGAGGTTAAGGCTGATAAAATGATATATGCTGTGCGTACCAACAGTTTTGACCCTAATACAACGGAAACGTTGGCACACGAAAACGGGTTGAAGATAATAAAGGATATGGTTAAGAAAAAAGTGATCCTGGATGTGGCTCCAAAGGAAGAACAGTAAGTACAAGGTTCAGATATTTTTTTTATAGTAGCTTTATAAAAAAACAGGCAGATGAATCTTGATCTTACAAACAAAACCGCCCTTGTATGCGGCAGTACACAGGGGTTGGGCTATGCCAGCGCTGCCGAACTTGCTTTATTGGGCTGCAATCTGGTATTAATGGCCCGCAATGAAGAAAAATTAAAGGAGGCTCTTAGCAGTTTAGACAGTTCCAAAGGACAACAACACCAATACCTTGTTGCCGATTTTACCGATACCACTGCAGTTAAAGATGCCACCGACGGTTTTATAAAAACTAATACCATACATATTTTGGTAAACAATACCGGCGGCCCTCCCGGTGGCGCAGCTCTAACAGCCAGGCCCGAAGATTTTTTAGCTGCTTTCAATAATCACCTTATCAATAACCACAACCTTACACAGGCTGTTGTGCCGGGCATGAAGGCAGCCGGTTTCGGAAGGATCATCAACATTATTTCTACCTCGGTTAAAAGTCCTATTGCTGGTTTGGGTGTAAGCAATACCATCAGGGCTGCAGTTGCCAACTGGGCAAAAACTCTGGCTACAGAGTTAGGGCCGTTTGGTATTACCGTAAACAATGTTTTGCCAGGCTTTACCAAAACGGTAAGGGCCGATTATGTGATTGCATCCAAAGCCAAAGCTGGTAATATTACAGAAAAAGAAGTGATGAAGCAACTGGTTGCAGAAATTCCTGCCGGAAGAATTGGGCAGCCGGAAGAATTTGGTGCTGCTGTGGCATTTTTAGCCTCACCGGCTGCAGCATATATTAATGGCATTAATTTACCGGTAGATGGTGGCAGATTAGGTTGTTTATAACTTTTAAAATATATACGCAACCCTTTCTTTTATTTAGTTGTCTTTTTATTGTAAGTTGTAATCAGATTTAATCTTTAGTTCATATTAAAGGATTTATTTTAATTTTAAATTTCAAAACAAAAAATCAAACAAATGAAACTGACAAAATTATTAATGGTTGTGGTTGTATCGGCCACCATGCTTTTTGTAAGCTGTAAACCAAAAGATGCAGATATTAAAACTGCTGTTGAAAAAGCTTTAGCAGCCGATCCATCTATGACGGGTACAACTATTGACGTAAAAGACGGCATAGTAACCATGGGCGGCGAATGTAAAGATGATGCCTGTAAAGCTGGTTGCGAAAAAATTGTTGCCGGTGTAAAAGGTGTAAAGTCTGTAGTAAATAACTGCACAATTACCCCTCCTCCACCGCCACCACCGGCTTCTTTAACTACTGTTTTAGATGAGGCTACACAACAAAAAGTAAAAGATGGCTTAAAAGATATCGCCGGCGTTACCGTTGAATTTGTGGGCGACAAAGCAGTATTAAAAGGAGCAGTTACTCAGGCAAACAGGATGAAGATCATGCAAATGCTGGCATCTGCAAAAGTACTTTCTGATGTAACCGGTTTAACAGAAAAAAAATAATTAAATAACAACTTAAAACAAACAAAATGGCATTACAGGATAAATACGCCGAGTTATTGCAAACCGCTACCACATTGGGTATTGCTAACTTAGCTTCAACAGAACAGGAAGGTGTTTTACATGTTAGTGGTACTGCAAACAGCACTGCAGATTATGATGCACTTTGGGCATTGTATGCAAAAATTGACCCCAACATGGCCAGTGGCGATCTGATGATGAATATAGACATCAAAGCTGACGCCGGTGCTCAGTTAAAAGTAACAACAGACAGTACTAATCTCAACATCAGAAGTACACCAAGTACCGAAGGTGAAATTATTGGTAAAGCTGCACATGATGAAGTGGTTACCCTGGTTGAAAAAACTGATGACAGCTGGTGGAAAATTAAAACCGCCGATGGTGAAGAAGGTTATGCATATGCACAATACCTGTCTCCGCTTTAAAATAATCAAATTAAATACGAGCCATTCCTGTAAAGGGATGGCTTTTTTATTTGTAGCTTTATTTAAAATCAATTTATGAAGAAGATAATAATGCTGTTTAGCCTTTGCCTCTTTACTGTTTCATTTTCCTTTGCACAGTTTTTTAAAAAAGAGGCAGGCCTGGCGCATACATTTTCTATTGTTGCCCGTGATGCGGTTACCGGCGAAATGGCCGTAGGTGTACAAAGCCATTGGTTCAGCGTGGGAACAGCCGTAAGCTGGGGCGAAGCCGGTGTTGGTGTGGTAGCCACCCAAAGTTTTGTAAACAAAAGTTATGGCATTAAAGGGCTGGATCTGATGAAGAAAGGAAAAACAGCACCGGAAGCTTTAAGCGAATTGCTTGCTGCAGATGAAGGCCGTGAAGTAAGACAGGTGGCTATGATTGATGCCAATGGAAATGTAAATTCCTGGACAGGAAAAAACTGTATTGATCATGCCGGAAATATTGTTGGCAAAAATTACGCTGTACAAAGCAATATGATGCTGGGCGATAAAGTAAATGCAGCCATGTCGAAAGCATTTGAAAGCAGCGAAGGAAAACCTTTGGCAGAAAGGGTTTTAATAGCTTTAAAAGCTGCACAGGCTGCCGGCGGCGATATACGTGGAAAGCAATCGGCTGCTATTTTAGTAGTTGCCGGTAAAAGTACCGGCCAGCCCTGGAACGAACGCCTGATCGATCTGCGGGTTGATGATCACAAAGCACCGCTGGATGAATTAGACAGGTTACTGAGAACATTCCGTGCATACGAACACATGGACAAAGGAGATCTGGCAACTGAGAAAAACGACATGAAACTGGCCATGGAAGAATACGGCGCCGCCATGAAAATGTTTCCGGATAATTTAGAAATGCAATATTGGACTGCCATTACGCTGGCAAATAATAAAAAGTTAGCAGATGCATCCAAAATGCTGCAGAAAATTTATAAGAAAGATGCCAACTGGCGGGAATTAACCAAACGTTTACCAAAAGTGAATTTATTAACTGTTTCTCCAATCGACTTACAGAAATTATTAAAGTAAGTTTGCAAAAAACATTAAAATGAAATTTTTAAGCACGCTGCTGACGACCATTTTATTTTCAGCCATTATCATCTCCTGCAAGGCACAAACTAAAAATGCTTTAACTGCCGATGCATTTGAAAAAGAGATCACGACCAAAGAAAATATTCAGATACTGGATGTAAGAACGCCCGGTGAATTTTTCAGTGGCCATATAAAAAATGCCCTGCAGGCCGATTGGAATAATAAAACAGAATTTGAACGTCGCCTGGCTTTTATTGATAAAGACAAACCGGTTTATGTGTATTGCCTGGCCGGTGGCCGAAGTGCCGCAGCTGCCGACAAGATGCGTAAAGCCGGTTATAAAAATGTGTACGAATTAAAAGGAGGCACCAATGCCTGGCGTGCTGCCAACAAACCACTGGAAGGTGCCAGCACCGAAAAACAAATGACGATTGATGAACTGAATGCCACCATCAAAGGTTCTAAAATTGTATTGGTAGACTTTGGTGCAAGCTGGTGCCCGCCCTGTAAACAGATGGAACCGGTTTTAAAAAGTTTAACCGAAAACAACAAAGACAAATTCACTTTATTACAAGTAGATGGCGGCCGTGACCAGGATATTTTGCAGGCATATAAAGTTACCGCACTGCCGGTGTTTATTGTTTTTAAAGATGGTAAACAGGTTTGGCGTAAAGAGGGTATTGCTACAGAAAAAGAAATTGCGGAACAATTTAAATAAATTTTACTGAGCCTGAATTAATTTCTACCCTTGACTAAACTGCAAAATGCTGTTCCCGAAAAACTACATGGGCTCGATCATTTAAGGGCATTGGCAATTGCTTTGGTTTTTATTTTTCATTACCCGGGCGTAGCTGACTTACCGGGATGGGTATGGAAAATTATAGATTTTGGCTGGATTGGTGTTGATCTGTTTTTTGTATTGAGTGGCTTTTTAATTGCCCGTCAACTCTTCACAGCGTTAAAAGCAACCAATTCAATTTCTATAAAACAGTTTTTTATCAAACGTTTTTTCAGGATCATTCCTGTTTACCTGGTTGTAGTTGCCGTTTATTTTTTAGTACCGGTCTTTAGAGAACGGGAAAGTCTGCCTGCTTTATGGCGGTTCTTAACTTTTACGCAAAACATTGGCTTAAATCCCTCAATTAATGGAACATTCTCTCACGCCTGGTCGCTTTGCATAGAGGAACAATTTTACCTGGCATTCCCTTTAGTTATTGCAGCGCTGGTTTATTTTAAGGTTACTAATAAAGGAGTTTACCTTATTGCAGGCCTTTTTCTCTTTACCTGTTTAATACGCTTGTATATATGGAATACCTACATGGCTCCTTTAATTGGCAAAGAAGGTGGTGATGGTAACTTTTGGGTTACCTGGATGTATTATCCAACGCATACAAGGCTGGATGGGCTTTTGGTGGGTATCAGTATTGCTGGCTTAGTTGTCTTTTATCCTGCATTAACAGAAAAAATAACTAAGTATGCCAACCTTTTACTTATAACCGGCATCATGATATTAACCGGTGCCTATTTTCTTTGTTTTCCCAGGAACGGATTTAATGCCAATGTTTTTGGATTTCCCTTAATTGCCATTGGTTTTGGCTGTATGGTTTTAGCAGCCATAAGCCCTGGTTGTGTTTTATATAAATTCAAATCCCGGATAACATCATCAATTGCAATACTCTCCTACTCCGTTTACTTAATTCATAAAGCAGTAAGGCATTTGTGTTTTGTTTATTTTGGTAAGATGGGGCTTGATGAGGAAAGCTATTGGATGTTGCTGCTTTCAATTGTTTTTACAATACTCGGCGCATTGATATTAAGATACACAATAGAAAAACCTTTTTTAAGACTAAGAGAGAAACTACTCGCCGGTAAAACTCAAATATCTAAATAGATTATGCCTTTCCCCTATTCATATATTTTGCAACAGCAATTAAGAATAAAGAAAGCATAGAGAAGGCAAGCAACAAACCTCCGGTATTGATCAACACTTTTCCATAACCCAACTCTGTAACATTAATGAATGGATAAGGATAATAGCCGCTTATTGCTCCATGTATAGCTGTGTAGATCACATATAGCAAAGGATAGATCAACCAGGGCAAGAACTGTTTGTATTGCAATCCCTTTTTAGGAACAAATAAAAACCAGTACAAAATAAATAACAGCGGTATTATGGTATGTAACAATTCATCAGTTACATATTGCAGTCCCTGAGGCTTCCATAAAAAACGGAGAATCACATTATAAACTACCCCAACGATAGTTATGTATACTGTTATTGCCGTTAAAGTTGTTGATTTTGAAAACCATCTCCCCCACTTTGAATTGGGCTTTAGTAGTAAAACTGTAACGCAAACAGCTACAATCAAATTAGTGAGAATGGTAAAAAAGCTAAAATACCGGACAATCGTTTCTGCAACCGAAACAACCCTGTTTTGAATGATCAGGTATAGTTGTGACGCCAGGGCAAACCAACCCAAAACAGCAGTTACTGTTAAATAAAAAGAAGATAGCCTGGTTGAATGCTGAATCATCCTATAAAAATTAATCCTGCGTTAACTCCTTAATAAAATCGCTTACCAGGTAACTGATCAGTTTACCGGTTGTATCATCTTTTCTTCCATCAGCCAGTTGGGTGGCACCTTCGCTGATATGCAGGTAAGCCGGTTTCGAATCCTGTGCAGTGAAAGTTACAAATTTACGGGCCAGCAGTGGCGTAATACCGCTTGGGGTGATGGCACTGCTCAGCACATTTTCAACACAATCCAGGTCAATTTCAATTCCGGTATAACTGTCTTCGGTAAAGCCGGTAGCATGGGCTACAGCCTGTATAAAGTTCTTTCGTTCATGAATAAATATCTCTTCGTAACTGATATAATCAATAAACGGATTGTTATGAATATCCATTAAAACATTCTGCGAAATATAATTTTCGTGCAGTGCAACCATACAATATTTTCCCAGGTAACCATCTTCCTCTGCATAGCGGAAGCCATTGCCGCTGTGCCTTCCTTCCGCCACACTGTAATCGGCATGGGCATCCAGGTTTATACAATTGATCTGCGATAATGGGATCATATCTGCCTTGTGCAAACCTTTTGCAACGCCTTTAATGATGGGGTAAGCATTATTATGCCCGCCACCAATAATGATGGGTATTTTTTTTGCCGATGCAATTACTTTAAGCAGGTTCTCCACTTCTTCATCAACAATGTTCAGTGCATGTCGGTACGCATTTATTTTTTCTTCGGGATTATAGGCATTATTTTCGATCAGGAATTTGATATCGCCAAAATCAAAGTGGCCAAGTATCAAAGTATTTTCTCCTGTTAAAAAATCGTTGCTCTGTACATTTAAAAATGAAGTAAGAAAAGACAACCAGGCTGTTTCAGTTCCACCCACCCCATAATTTGCTTTCACACCAAAATCTTCCGGTATACCCAGTATAACATATTTTGCCCCCGATTCTTTTAATACCTCCGGCCATTCGCCATCTGGTTTCAAAAACTTTACACGCTCTCCCATCTTGGTTTCAAAGCGCCTTACCCTCGTCATGGACAAGATGTCTTCCTTGGAATAAAACTTAAAATGTTTCATTATTGGAAGTTAGGGAAATTCCTTTTGTTAAAAGAAATACATCTTAAAATAAATATTTACCCCTGCGGTGGTGCCTGTTAAAGAACTGTTGTCCTTAATAAATAATTAACAACCTGTCATATCCTTTTAAAAACTGTTGGTATAGTATTTGGTTATGGTGTTGACATGAAAAAACAACATGTAATCTCCCCTCTATTATTTGGCATTGCCCTATGCATGGCCACTATCAGTAATGCCCAAGGCCCGGTTTCACCGGTTAAAAAAGGCAGTGTAACTTTTATGGCCGGTGTTGGTATTGGCAATGAATACAACAGTAATTATTACAATAGCGCCCTTGGCACAAAAGCCGCTATTGAAGTAGGTTTGTGGCAGGCAGGTCCGGGTGTAATTACCCTGGGTGCACAGGCTGGCGGAACCTTCTCTAATGGTGGTAGTACGTTTAACAATTACAAAGCCCATACGTTTATAGTTGCCGGCCGATCGGCCTGGCACCATGGCTGGAATGTGAAAGGGCTTGATACCTACGCCGGGCTTTCGGCAGGTGCTGGTTTTAATCAATATTCGTACAACCTGAATGAGGACAGGATTAAACAAAACGAAGTAATACCTGTATTTGGTGGCTTTGTAGGTGCCTCGTATTTTGTAACTCCATCATTTGGGTTTAATATAGAAGCTGGTAGAGATATAACCCAAATACAGGGTGGTATCATTTTAAAAATAAAATAAGCTTAACGGCATTTTGCTACTTTTGCTGTATACAATTTATGGCAGCAAAAGCATATATAGCTAAACATATTTTCACTGGCGAACAATGGCTGCATGAACATGCGGCCATTGTTGTAGATGGTATGATAACAGACGTACTTCCTGTTTCTGCATTAGATACCCAGATGGAAGCTGTAAATTTTAACGATCATATACTGGCGCCTGCATTTATAGACCTGCAGATATATGGTGCTTATGAAAAATTATTTTCTGTTTATCCTGATACAGATTCCTTACAATCATTAAACAAATACAGCAGCAACGGTGGCGCTGCTTTTTGTATGCCCACTGTTGCTACCAACCAACCTGAAGTATTCTTTCAATGTATTGATGCCATCAGGCTGTATTGGCAACAGGGCGGCGAAGGTATTTTAGGCTTGCATGCTGAAGGCCCCTGGATCAATAAAGTAAAAAGAGGTGCGCACATAGAATCGTTGATACACAGCCCTTCCCTGCAGGAAGTTGAAGCATTGATTGATTATGGTAAAGATGTTATCAAGATCATCACCCTTGCTCCAGAAGTTTGCAGTAAAGAAGTGATTAACCTCATTCATGCATCAGGCATTAAAATTTTTGCAGGCCATAGTAATGCAACTTATGAAAAAGCCATGCAAAGTTTTGATAACAACATTGCTGCGGTAACGCATTTATACAATGCCATGAGCCCTTTGCAACACCGCAGCCCGGGCCTGGTAGGCGCTGCATTTGATCACCGGCAAATAAAAGCAGGCATTATTGCCGATGGTTACCATGTTGATTATGCAGCGATACGAATTGCAAAGAAGATCATGCAGCAAAGGCTTTTTGCTATTACCGATGCAGTTACCACAACAACCGAAGGTTATTATCAGCATCAACCAGAAGGAGATAAATACACAGCGGATAATATCCTGAGCGGATCAGCATTAACCATGTACAAAGCTCTGCAAAACCTCGTAAATCATGTTGGCATAGAAACCGGCGAAGCCCTTCGCATGTGTAGTCTGTACCCTGCGCAGGTCATGCAAATAGACAACCAATTGGGCAGGATTGCTACTGGCTATAAAGCGAAAATGGCAGTAATGCCAGCTTTATTGAATGATACTGATGTTCAAATCATTTCTTAAACCCTCCCACAGTCTTAATTCCCGGGCTTTTTGGCGTGCACAAATAGCACTTGCATTTCCCTCTTAATTGAATTACATTTATAACAAGTTCTTTTTTTCACGCTTTAAATTATACGTTATGAACCTCCTCGAAAAATTTGAGTATTGGGGTGACAGGCATCACCCAAAATGGCTGGATATTATTCGTATAGCATTAGGTATCTTTCTTTGTTATAAAGGTGTTGATTTTCTCCGCAACAGCAGTAACCTTATCAGCCTGATGAAAAACACATCTCCCTTCAGCGAATTTATGGTAGTGCTTTTAGCTCACGGAATTGCCTTTGCTCATATCCTCGGTGGCTTCTTTTTGGCGCTTGGCTTATTTACCCGTGCAGCCTGTTTAATACAAATACCGGTTTTGCTGGGAGCAATCATTTTTGTTAATATCAATGCAACCAAAGATGCTTTCAGCCCCTATTCAGAGTTGTTTCTCTCAATCATCATTCTGTTGCTGCTCATTTATTTTTTAATCATCGGCAACGGACCACTCTCTGTAAAAGTGCCGCCCGAAGAGCATTTGAAAGAGCATGAAGATTATATAAAAAAGGTAAAGGGCGATAACTAAGTGTATTGGATCAGCATTATTTTGATTCCAGGGCTGAGTAACTACCAGTCCTGATCTTCTCCGTTTGTACATTTGTAAACATAAAATTAACTCATGTTTTATTGGTGGATCCCCTTAATTTATATAAGTTTATAATTCAATAAAAATTAAACCATGAACAAACTAACATTAGCCATTATGCTGTTGTTTACAACAGCATTTGCAGCGGCTCAACCCCGACTCCCTGAAAATTATTTCTGGAAAAAACTTTCCAACGGACTGGAAGTGGTGGTAATTGAAAACCATAAAGTACCACTTGCCACCATTGAAATTGCGGTACGCAACGGAGCTTATACCGAAGGTGCAGAGTACAGCGGCCTGAGCCATTTGTTTGAACACATGTTTTTTAAAGCCAACAGAGATTATCCCGACCAGGAGAAGTTTTTAAACCGCACACAGGAACTGGGTGCCATCTGGAACGGCACCACAGGCGATGAGCGTGTAAATTATTTTTTCACTTTTGATAAAGACAGTCTTAGTGCCGGTTTACATTTTATGAATTCGGCCATTCGTTTTCCCATTTACCGCACCGAGGATATGCAGAAAGAAAGGCCGGTGGTTGATGGTGAATTTCAGCGTGGAGAAAGTGATCCCGGTTTTCAGATATGGTACGAATGCCAGAAAAAATTATGGGGAGACCTGGTTACCCGTAAAAACCCCATTGGCGACCACAATGTGATCAATACAGCCACTCCAGAAAAGATGATGGTGATCAAAGGCAAATATTATCATCCCAATAATTCGATACTGGTTATTTGCGGCGATGTGAAACCTGATGAAGCCTTTGCAAAAGCCGAAAGCATCTTTGGAAGCTGGGAGCACAGCGGTTTTGACCCTCACCAAAAGTATCCCATACCCGAATTTGCCCCACTTACGTCAACACAATATTTTGTAAAAGAATCCTCCATTGCCAATACACCTTATATGCTTTTCTTCTGGCAGGGGCCCGATACAAGACACGACTCTGCCTCTACCATTGCCGCAGATGTTTTTAATACCATCCTGGGATTGAACTCTTCTAAATGGCAGCAGGCACTGGTTGATAAAGGACTGGCTACTTATGCCGGTGTCAGTTATCAAACAGAAAAATATGTAGGGCCTGTAAATATTTACCTGTTGCCTAATCCGCTTAAAATGAAAGAATGTTATGAGGAGGTGATGAAGCAGATTAAAATGTGGACAGACAATGATTATTATACCGACGATCAGCTAAACACTGCCAAACTAAATCTGCAGCGCAGTTTTATACGACAGACTGAAAAACCATCTTCACTGGCAAGCCAGCTTACCTATTACTGGTGCAGTGCTTCTTATGAATACTTTACTGATTACATAACAGCTTATGGCAAAGTAACGAGGGCCGATATAAAAAAATACCTGGACAAATACATCGTAAACAAAAACTATGTTGCCGGCACCATCATCAATGCCGAAATGAGTAAGTCAACAGGTATAGCTGCATTTTTTAAACCTACTAATTAATTTTTAATCATTAGAGATATGAAAAAGTTTTTTTCAACAACAAAATACCGGTTGCTCCTGTTGCTTATCATTACAGGCAGCACTACAGCCATTGCCCAGAAGGGCGAGCCTTATGAATTGAATATAAAGGGCGTAAAAGTTATTGTGCAGCCCAGCGACAACCAGATTGTAGAAATACAAACTATTGTTAAGGGAGGGGTACAAAATTATGGATTCGACAAGCAGGGCATCGAAAGCCTTGCCATGAACGCACTTACAGAATGCGGTACAAAAAAAGATGATAAGAACAGTTTTAAAAACAAGTTAGATAATGTGAGCGCCCAGGTATATGCCAATGCAGGAAGAGATTACAGTACCATCAGTATGAACTGTATCAAATCTGATTTTAATGCAGTTTGGACACTATATGCCGATGCTGTAACGATGCCATTGTTTGATGAAAAAGAATTTAACCGCATTAAACAGGATGCCATTAACGGTTTAAGGTCGCAGGAATCGCAACCTGATTATGCCATTAATAACATGGCAACACAAATAGCTTTTGCAGGTAAAAATAAAGCCAAGCGCCCCGAAGGAACAGTTGAAACATTGTCTAAACTTACGGTTGCTGAAACCAAAGCTTATTACAGTTCGGTAAGTACCAAAAGCAGGATGTTGATTGTAGTGGTGGGCGAACTTGATAAAACTGACCTGGAACAAAAAATTGCAGCCATGCTTGCAGCGGTACCCGAAGGCAAACCTTTTGTTTTGAAAAAAGAAACGATAGCACCTGCACAAAACAGTTTTAAAGCTGAGAAAAAAGAGCTTGCAACCAACTATATACAGGGTATTGCAAGTGCACCTGCACCGGGCACTCCCGACTTCAACGCATTTAACCTGGCCATGCGTATATTTTCGCAACGCCATTTTTTAGAAGTAAGAACAAAGAATGGTTTGTCTTATGCACCGGGCAGTTGGTTCGATGGCAGTTCCTCGCCATCGGCGCATATCAGTGTGTCTACAACAGATCCTAATAAATATATTGGTGTAGCAAAAGCATTGATTGAAAAAACAAAGAAAGAAGGTTTTACAGCTGATGAACTGCGCAATATGAAAACCCAATACCTTACCGGTTTCTTTTACCGCCAGGAAACCAATAATGCACAGGCAAATTCATTAGCTGCCAATGAAGTGCTGCACAACAACTGGAAAAGAGCTTTAACCCTCAGCGATGATATGAAGAAAGTAACATTACCTGAACTGAACACGGTTTTTAATAAATACATTGCCCATATGGTTTGGGCTTACCAGGGAAACCCGGCTCAGGCAAACCCGGCATTATTTACCGGAAATCCAAAACCCGATCTGCCAAAATCAAAAGTAACAACAAAGAAAAAAGGATAAATATTAAAAAGCAAAAGCTTCCTGCAGATTGCAGGAAGCTTTTTCGTAAGTGGAATTATTTTAAAACAGCTACCCGTTATTCAAACACATAATAAAGACCCAGTACAACAATGCAAACAGCCGCTGTAGTTAATCCATAAAAAATAAAATCAAACATATGGGGCATGGAATGTGTAATGGTCAGTACACAACTTAAAAAACCCAGGAAAGCGCCTGCTGCCATACAGGCAAAACCGGTTGACCTGCGCTTTGCATACCGTATACGTTTAATAGCATTCTGATATTCACCAATATAGGCCGGTTGAATACCTTTTTTTTGCAGTTCTTCTACAACTGCATCAGGCGTTAATTTTAATGACAGCACCTGCCGGCAAATATTTTCATCAATCATAAATATTTCAGACATAACAAGCTACGTTTAATGATAATCCTTTTCAGGGTACAGATAAGCTGAAGTAAAATATAATTATTAATCCGGATTATCAAATATGCTGCTTAGATTTTTTTAGCAGGCCTTAACGCAGCCCATGATCAGGTAAATCACTTCAGCATATAACTGGTGCCCTGTATTGTCCGCAATTCATTATCAGGGCCTTTAACTTTCACCCTATCAAAAACAACCATGGTACCTGGTGCACAACGTGCCATCAGACTGCGGATAGGTTTCAGGCTGGCGCTGGTTATATAGCCTGTTTCTACACCCCTGAAGTTAGTTCCGGAAAAATAAACGGTAGCACTTACAATGTTATACTGAATATCAAATACAAAATCTTTTAATTCTGCACGGCAAACATCCTGGCTTCGGAATGTTACTGCCAGCATTTGTTCATTTTCATTTCCAATACCCGGTTGGGTTCCTGTACTTACGCTGCTGCCAATTGATAAAGAAGCTGGCTCTGTTAAACTGCTTATATCATTTGCCAGCTGGCTGTTTACAGGTAAAATGCCCATACTTAAAAAAGAAAAAAGGAGTACGTGTTTCATTGTATAAAGTTTTAGGGAGGTGAATGATGATTTAAAACTACTCATTCAAAAGTGAAAGAATTGTTAGAATTAAGTATCTATTACCTGTTCCTGTCTTTATCCAGGTTTAGAAATTGACCGTCAATCTCAATCCGGGTGTCACTCCTTTAAAGAAATTATTAAAATATAAAACAGGCTCCAGGTTTATCTTGCCTTTTAACAAAGATGCCGCCTGTACCCCGATACGCATGGTATTTTTCTCAAAAAATTCACCCTTTCTTCTTATTAGATAACCGAAAGAAAACCCATTTATAAAAGAAAAACTCTGAACATCATACTCTTTTTTCAGCGGGAAACGTTTGTAAGTAAAAGTCAGGAAATCGTTGCGGTATGTTTGCAGGCTGCCTTGTGCATTTTTTGCAAAGAAAAAATTGGGTTCCCACAAAAGCCCCAGTTCACGCTTAACTTTTCCGTTATTGTATCCCAAACCAATACCCAGGCTGACCGAGGGTACAAAATAATTTTTATAATTCTGTATACTTACAGTGGTAAGTGATGTAAGATAATCACCGGCACCTGTGCCTGAAACATATCCCCTGGGTTGATGATTTGAGTAAATCGATTGATCACCGTTCTTTAAATGCCAGGTATCATCACTGCCTTTTACCCAACGTGATTTTTGACTTTTTTGGATACTGTTTATCTTTTCATTTAAACCGGCGGATGAAAGGCTATTCAAGTCGCTGAGTTGATTTACAAAAAAGCTTAAACGGTAATACCGCATTTCTGTAAAAGGTTTCAGTAATGTAGAGGTTACTTTGTAAACATAAGAGCCTGAAAAGATAACCGTATCCTGTTCCAGCTTTAAAGCAGAAAGGTTTCCCTGCTGCAGCAAAAAGCTTGCTCCATCTGGTTTTGAAAGCCGGATATGTATTTTTTTCCTTCCCAATTCATCAGTAAAATAATCAATACGTTTAGCACTCAGTTCATCTGTAAGTGAATCTTTTAAGGCAGCCATATCCTGTAAAAAGATACGTAAAAGTGAATCTATATTTTTAAACCTATCCAGGTCTTCCAAATCAGTCAGCTCAATCTGCATTTTATTACCTTTACCAAGATCTGCTGTAAAACTTCTTTTTAAATAACCGGCCGGGATATTGAAAATTTTGTCTGCATTGGTAACGCCAGGTTCTTGCTGGGCAATAGCTGTACCGGTGATGCTCATTACAAGCATCAGTAAACTGATGATCTTTTTCATGTTTGGTTAATTTTTAGAAGAGAGTTTTATTTTAAAGCCAATTGTATTTTGCTGGGCAGCTACGTTTAGGTTATTGATCTTGTTTTTTCTGAATTTTATATTCTGTGCATAATTTACCGGTTCGGTAAACTGTGCAGGATATGTTTCCAATTCATTTATATGTACAACCTGCAGTTTCTTTTTAACAACAGCAGTTGGTGCAACAGTAACAGCGGTATCTGCAGATAGTATGTTGTTAGTTGTTATGTCAGCTTCTATTGGTTCGGGCAAAAGGGTAACAACAGCATTATTTGCTTTTATTGTATCAATAAAGGTTTTACTTTTTACTTTTGAATTAATAACTGCAACAGGTTGCTTTTTTTCAACAGGTGCAGATACTGAAAGTGTAACCGCTTTTGTTGAAGCTGGCAGTAAATATGAAGGAGTTGCCTTTGTAGTATTTTCTTTTACCGTTTCCTGTTTACCACCAATATTTTCTGTGTTACTCACCATCATACATGCAATAATGATCAGCGGCAGCAGACCTGCTGCCATCCAGTACCATTTTGCTTTACCGGCAGCTGACTTTTGCTGTAAGCGGTCATGCAATTTCTCCCACAAAGCATCTTTTTTATGTACAGCTTCTCCCGGCAAACAATGTAATGTTTCCAGTTTATTCTTCCAGTAAAAGGGGTCATTGAGCTTTTTGCTTAACATATGCTATTCCTTTTTGTGATAACAGTTTTTGTAATAAAACCCTGGCCTTGCTTAGCTGCGATTTTGATGTTCCTTCTGAAATACCCATTAATACAGCAATTTCTTTATGCTCCATACCTTCCACAACAAATAAATTAAAAACAGTGCGGTAGCCAACAGGCAGGGTAACGATCAGGTTAAAAATCTCATCGGCCGATAAATTATTAAGTGCTTCTTCCTCCAAAACAATTTCTTCTGCTGCTGATTCTGTAACAATGGTGAATACATTTTTTTTACGCAAAAACATCAGGCACTCATTGATCATTATTCTTTTAAGCCAGCAGTACATTGCGGCTTCACCCTGGTAACTAAATGACTGTAAGTTTTTAAAGAACTTATAAAAGCCATCCAGTAATAATTCTTCGGCGTCCTCTCTCCTTTTAACATACCTGCAGCAAAGCAGCAGCATTTTATCTGCAAACATATCAAACAGGGCTTTTTGTGCAGCAGTACTGCCATGCTTTGCTTCCTTAATCAGTGTAGTTATATCCATTAAAAAGTAAACAAGTGAAGGTTGATTTATATTATAAATGCAGTTTACAACCAATGCGTTGCCTATGCAAATAATAAAAGTTAATTAAAAGCATAATTTGCTGTGTATACCTGAAATGCCTGCGGCAGGCTTTTAAATTGCGGAATGATTACTACGCATTGCAAATTTTTTCAGTTCAAAAGCTGTAAATTTATCTGCACATAAATGCCTTGCATGAAAATTTTTGTACATTTTTTTACTATATTCTTACTAACACTTACCATAACCTCTTGCCAAAAGGAACTACATTTTGACAGTGTGATCACCAGTAACGGACAGGCTGTTGGTACTTTAAAATCTTCATCAGGCAATTGTTTACCCAATCTCGTATTAGGTTCCTACATTAAAGATTCAGTTTTGAAACCATCGGCAATTATAGAGGTTACAGCAGATATCACTTCTATTGGTACTTACCAGATAAAAAGCGATACGGTTGCAGGTTTTTATTTTACCGGAACCGGTACAGTAACCAGGACAGGAGAAAACATAATACAGCTATCAGCTGCAGGCACCCCTTCATCCGGAGGTACGAAAATCTTTACCATAAAATTTGGAACAAGTATTTGTAAAATAATTGTGTTTGTAGATGTAACCGCACCACCCAATGCTGCGTATACTTTTACAAACTGTGCCGGTACCATATTTGGACCAGGTGTATACATAGCAGGCAATACTGTTGATGCAACACATACTGTAACATTGAATGTACATGTTATTACACCGGGCCCTTATACCATCAATGTACCTGCTGTTAATGGTGTATCATTTTCCGGCACCGGTACATTTACTACAGCAACTAATACACAGGTTACTTTAACTGCCAGCGGCGCTCCCACAGTAGCAAGTCCACCGACATATACCTATACAGTAACCAGTGGGACATCAAGCTGTGCATTTTCAATAACTGTAGCCAACCCACCTAATATAGATTATGTGCCACAAACAAATTTCAGTAACTGGAGTTCGATGTTAGTGGGTGGCACAGCAGCAGATACAACATACATACAGGTAAGCACCAACTCAAAAACATTTGGAACAAACAGTTATAAAATATTTGAAATAAAAAATATGGGTACGCCAACTGATTCTGTTTTCAACAGAAAAAACGGCGGACTGTATTATCAGTATATTGATGGTAACCTTGGTGTGCTGACCAACCCTATTAATAAAGAATATCTGGTACTAGATTCAAATGCTGCTATTAATGCAACCTGGACAGCCAATTTTGGCCCCAATGTTGCCATGGGATTTCCATTGTCAAATATCAGGGTAGATGCACAAATACTTGCTAAAGGCGAAACACAAACAATTGCATCAACAACGTATAATAATGTTATCCGTGTAAAGTATACCTACACCGCTACTGTTATTGGCCTGGGCGATATACCTGTAGCTGAAGAACAAAGATGGTTTGCCAGGGGTATTGGTGTCATCCGTTCAAGCATTATAAACCTGATAAACCCGGCAACCATTGTTACCGAAACAATCCGAACCCAGGTATTTTAATTATTTTTGTCTTAGTTCCTCAATCATTTTCCTTTGCTCATTAAGTTGTTGCTTTAATGTTTCCATCTGTTTTTGCTGTTCTTTAATACCTTCCAGTAAAACAGGAACAAGGCCGCTATAGTTCACACTTAGTTCGCCTTTATCATTTTGCTTTACAAGCTGCGGATAATTCTTTTGTACTTCCTGTGCCAGTAAGCCAATTTGTTCTTCCGTATCCCGCTGATCATTTATCCAGTTGTACGTATACCCATTCAATTGCTCCAGTTTATTTAATACAGATCTAAGTGGCTGAATGTTTTGTTTAAGCCGGGCATCACTTGCCTGTGTAAGGGTTCCCTGTAGCCAGGCATTACCAGTGCCCTGAATATAAAAGCGTTCAGCCAGTATGCCAGTATTGCTTCTGGTAAAAAATGACAGTTTGGTTTGATTGACTGTTTCATAAATATTTCCAATATAGCCGGTACGTTGTTCTCCCGCCAGGTTTGTACCCGCCCAGGTAATACCGCCCAATGAGCCGCTGCTACCCGCAGAAGAAAGTATCAGGTGAGATTGTACATCAGCAGCACCAGAAAGAGAATTTTTTATTTCCACGATCCGGTTGGTACCACCGTGGCCGTAAGCGGATGGTAAAAAGGCTCCGATACCTACATCTCCGGTTCCCAGTACCCTCAATAATTCAGTTGAAGTTGATCCTACGTTATCCCCTTTGTAAAAAACATGATCATAATTACCATAAGGAACCTGGTAGCGTAGTCCGCCTTCTATTGAATTTCCAAACCCCAGAAAATTATTATCATTGTTGGCAAAACCCGACAATACAAGTTTCCTGTTTACCGGTCCTTCAGCAAACTGCAGCGGTGCCTGTGGGTTATTGTTGTTGATACCAACAAAGCCATCACCGGTAATACGCATCAGTTCTGCAGATGCTGTATTTGTGATGTTGCCCGAGAAAAAAACATGGTCTGTAGAACTTTGCGGTACCTGGTACCTGAGTGTTTCTGCATTTACGCCAAACCCATAAAAGTTATGTTCGTTGTTGGGTAAATTTCCCCAGAAATTATTATGCAACACAATTTTATTGTTGGCGTACGTATCAGCAAACTGAAGATCGGCATTGGGTGTTAATGTTTTTATGCCAACAAAATTATTGGGACTAACCGTAACTGGAATATCCAATGGGTTTCCGGCTATTAAAATTTTACCGCCTCCATATTTGTAAACATTTAAGTTATCATCTAGATCGGTTCCAAAATAACCAGACTCCTGGGTTGAAATATGCTTCATGATGGAGATACCGTTTTTTGCAACCCCGGTAGCATAATCGGTTTGTATATTAAGTGTGCTGGGAAAGAAAAAATCAGGGCTGATAATACGCCCCATGGTGATCTTCCCGTCCTGCATTTCCATGGTGGCCAGATTTGCATTGTAATCCATATCGCCGCCTATGCCAAAATAAATAGCCCTTGTGGACGAATTACCTCCAAACCCATCTGCATAATTCCATAAGTAACTTTTAAAAGTATTATTCCTGTCTACACCCATAAATAATCCTTTCACTTCGTCCGGCTGATTTTCCTGATTACTATAAGTAATTCTTACCCCATTTTTATTGGTAAGATTACTGGCAGGTGCAAACTGCGAAAAAGAATGCATGTCCAAAGCATAATGGGGTGTTCTTTGATAAATACCCAGGCCGTATTGATTGATATTTACAGCGGGCCTGCCGGCAGGAGAAAAAACATCAAAGCCTATCCTGATCATGGCATCAAGATTATTTGCATGGTTCCAGATTACCGTTTCGTTGGGGTTTGCCTTGTTGTTTCCTATTGCCAAACCTTTAAATATATTATTGCTGTTGTTCAAATCAAATAAGGAAGATGACACAATACGCATCCCTACAATATCTGTAACAGGGCTTGGGTCACTCAACCGCAGATCCAATCCATATTCCGGGCTCCTGTTTGAAATACCGACGAGTCCTCCCAGCGGAACCTGTTTGAGCCGCAGCAGTTCATTTCCACCTGCAACAAAAGAAAGGTCCTGAGATTCCAAGGTACCCAGGTAGGTATCTGTTGCATAATTTATAGGCACATTGTTTGAAGCTGCAGGCGGGGTGATATTCATATTTCCGTGCAGCCCCCAATAGGCACTGTCAGTTTTGTTGTGATCGGTAATCCAGGTCCAGCGGCTGTTCTGATAATAGTAAAAACCGGTACTGTCAGGCCCGGTTTGGTAAATCAGTAATCCTGTTGCCGGTGCAGCAACTGCATTTTTTTCTGCCTTTGTCAGCCTGGGTATCAGCAATCCTTTTGTATTGCTTTTAATATCCAACATGGCGCTTGCATGGGCTGAGCTGCCATCGGTATTGATACTTAACGACTGTGAAAAAACAGAACCTGATGAAACGATCATCAAAGCAATTGGTAAAAAAAGTTTGTAGGTAAAGAACATGATTACAATTTAAAAATGTAATAAAATGCCTGTTTAAAATCAGGATGAATCAGGTTAGATAAGGATCAGCATTAAATTTATAATAAAGTTTTTGTTTTTTGTTTGATGCTGACAATTAAAAAATACAGTACCTATCATTTTTCAGCAATTGTTGTTTTAGAAAACAATTTCATGTTAGGTTCTTTCCCGGACGGTTACATTAGTTGCAAGAAAAAAATTGATAAGAATCATATTTAATTCTATCACGCATCATTGTATGTGATTTTTTCAGAAAATACCTTGTTACAAATACGAACCTTATCCTTAATTAAAAACTATATCATGAAAAAGATAGTCATCATTTTCCTGACCTTGTTTACACTTCAGGGATTTGCACAGGAAGTAAGCAAACAATATGATAAGATCGGTAAATTCAATAAAGGCCTTGCCATAGTCTGGAAAAACGGCCACTGTGGTATTTTATCACAGGATGGCAGAGAAATTGTTAAACCAACATACGATAAAATTGGCTCTTTTGGCAATGATGCCATAGCATACACAACCAGAGATGGTAAAGTTGGCTTGCTGAATATGGAGGGCAAAGTTATTGTTCCCAATATTTATGAATCCATCGGTGGCTTTAAAGGTTCTTTTGCCATCACCAGGAAAAACGGGCTGGCAGGCATGATCAATAAACAGGGCAAAGTGCTGATTGAAAATAAGTATGAGAAAATTACTATCGGCAAAAACAACGCCATTAAGGCTGTTAAAGACGGGCAGGAAATGATGCTGGATATAAAAAATTAAAACCGGCTGAAAAGACCTGTCTTACAGATCATGATATTCCGGTTTGCAGCTGCATAAAACTACAGTAAATGTGTAACTTGCTTTTTATGAAAAAGCAACTGTTCCTTGTTTACCTGGTCATTTTTTCTGCTGTAGCATCTGCCCAGCTAAAACCTTTCCGTTTTGCATTTCTTTCCGATACGCATATTGGCTCACCCGATGGTAAGGCAGAAGAAGACCTGCGCAGAACAGTGCAGGATATCAACAACAGCAATGATATTGATTTTGTAGTGATAACCGGCGATATTACCGAACTGGGTACTCATGAAGAACTGCCCCGTGCAAAAAAACTGTTTGATTCCTTAAAGGTGAAATACTTTATCATACCCGGCAATCATGATGTGGGCTGGAGTGAAAGTGGTGGAATGGACTTTATCTCCACATTTGGAAACGACCGGTTTACATTTGATCACAACGGTATTCGTTTTATTGCCTGTTCATCCGGCCCTTATGTACGTATGAGCGATGGGCATATCCCACGTGATGCCATGACCTGGATGAAAAGTATACTGGATACTACCCATATAAACATGCCGGTAATATTTTTAAACCACTACCCCATGGATAACCAGATGGATAACTGGTATGAAGTGACCGAACTGTTTAAAACACGGAACACTATTTTATTCATGTGCGGACACGGCCATGCAAACAAGGTTTTAAATTTTGAAGATATACCCGGTATTATGGGCCGGTCGAACCTGCGGGCCAAACAATCCGAAGGCGGTTACAACCTGGTGAATGTGCGTATAGATTCTATTTTATTTACTGAAAGAAAACCGGTTAGCGGCTCCATGAAGAACTGGGCTGGTGTAAAAGTGGAGCAACATAATTATGATCTTACCAAAAAGTTTACAAGGCCCGATTATTATGTAAACACACAATATGCACAGGTAAAAGAAAGCTGGAAATTCAGCGCTGCAGCCAATGTTATATCTACACCGGCAGTAATAAATGGCCTGGTAATTTTTGGAAACCAACAGGGTACAGTGAGTGCTTTGTCTTTAAAAAATGGTAAAGAAAAATGGACATTTAAAACCGGGGGAGCTATTTATTCTTCGCCTGCAGCCAGCAGCAACAAAATAGTATTCGGCAGCACCGATGGTTATGTGTATTGCCTGAATGATAAAGGCAAGGAAGCCTGGAAACTGAAGACAGGCGCTGCAGTACTTGGTTGCCCTGTAATTGAAAATGGCATTGTTTTTATTGGCGCAAGCGATCATAACTTTCGTGCCATTGATCTTGAAACCGGGAAAGAACTGTGGAGTTTTAACGGACTGAACGGGCCTGTTGTAAGTACTCCGGTCATCAATAAAGAGGCTGTCATTTTTGGTGCATGGGACACTTATTTATATTCATTGAATAAAATTACCGGTAAACTAAACTGGAAATGGAGCAATGGATCAACAGTAAGAAATTATTCTCCTGCTGCCTGTACACCGGTTGTAAAAGATGATATCATTTATATTGTTGCACCCGACCGTTATACAACAGCCATTGATGCCATTACCGGTCAAACCATCTGGCGTACAAAAGAATCTGGTGTTCGTGAATCAATTGGAATATCGCAGGATGGAAAATATATTTATGGCAAAACCATGAATGATACCATTACAGCATTTGCAACCGGAAGAGTGGCTCAAAAAGCAGCCTGGAAACTTCATGCAGGATTTGGTTATGAGCACGCCCCTTCTATGCTGATAGAAAAAGACGGATATATTTTCTTTGGCACCCGTAATGGTGTTGTGTATGCCATTGATGCGATTCAGCAAAAGGTTGCCTGGGTACATAAGATTGATAACTCGATGGTAAATACGGTGAATGTACTGGATAAAAAAAACCTCCTGGTTTCAACCATGGATGGCCAGGTAGTGTTGTTGCACATTAAAGATTAAATCTTAGCTATTATTTCCTTTTACAACTGCAAAAATATGTAACAGCTTCTTTCGATTACCTATAGCAGAAAGTTTCCCGGAAAAGTATAGCATTCAATATAATTATGTAACTTTCTTTTCAAACTACTAAACTTATGCAGAAATTGCTATTATCATGCTTTGCCATTGTGGCATTTTTTTATGCCTCATCCCAAACAGTAAATGTTGACAGCTTGCGTAATGCAAAAAGAGACAGTACCCTGCGTGCCCTTATACATGCAGATTCGGTAAAAGTTGAAAAAGAATTTGCCGCTAAAGAAAAAGAAGATAAGATGGATGCCTTGCTTATTTACCCGCTTTTAAAAGGAGGCAAAGGCAGTGGCGTTGTACCTGTAAAAAATCTGGTAGAAATTCCTGATCCGAATATTGATTACAAGATACTGTTTGAACTTACCAGTAATAATCCTGATTCTGTTATTAAAGAGATCAATTATAGCCTGGATGAAATTGCAAGGATCATCAACCTGCATGTAGCATCCGGCATTCCGGCAAAAAGAATAATACCGGTAATTGTTATACATGCCGCTGGTATTAATGCTTTTAAAAACAATGAAGCTTTTCAGAAGAAATACAAAATAGATAATCCCAGCATTCCATTAATAAACGACCTTAAAAAACTGGGTGCTAAATTTATTGTATGCGGACAGGCAATGACCTGGCTGGAAATAAAACCGGAAGAATTACTTCCTGATATTAGACTCTCACTAACAGCACAAACCGCGGTTACCCAGTATCAGTTAAAAGGATATGTCTTGCGTGCGGTGTGGTAAATGAAGTAAAGGATTTTTTACGGGTTTCCAATTATGGTCTTCGGCCCCGGAGTATTCTACCCGGTTGCCATTTCGGTTTTAATTATCTAAAACAGCGGTACATAAAAAAGCCACTTAAAAAAGTGGCTTTTAAACAAGTGGTTATTCATATTTATCTTACTATTAATTTTTTTACCTGAACAGTATCGTTGCCTCTTAGCACAACAGCATAAATACCTTTGGGCAACTGGCTCACATCCAGTGTTACCAATTGTGTACCTATGTTTACCCTTTCAGATTTTACAATTTGTCCCATCTGATTGGTAACCTGCAACTGCAGATCTTTTGTTGCTGGTTCAATCAATGTGATTTTCACATAGGATACCGCCGGGTTAGGATATAACAGAAATTCCTGCATAGCGGCATCTGTTTTTGCAACTACTTTAATGGTGCTTAGTTTATAACCGGCATCAGCATCAATCATTTTTAAGCGGTAAAAAATCAGTGATTTTGCCACATTAATATCAGTAAATCCGTAACTACGCAGGTTAGTGCTAAAACCAGCTGCCTGCACCTCCCCTATCTTAATAAAGTTAGTACCATCATAACTCCGTTCTACATCAAACCTTGCGCTGTTTTGTTCCGATTGTGTGGTCCAGCTTAACAATACATTTGCTCCCTGGCGCTTGGCAGTTATTGTGACGCCATTTATTGGTAAGGGGCTTCCCAGGGTTGTAAAAGCCTGCGTGGCGGTAAAACCTGAGCGACCTACACTACCAACTGCTTCCACAGCATAATTATAATCGGTGATGGAAGAAAGGCCGGTAATGTAGTATCACTTATTGAGCAATTGTCCAGGTAGTTTCCGAGAATCTTTTGTACCGTAAATTGTATGAAGCCGCTGTGCTATCCGGTGTCCAGTAAATTCTTGCGCTTGAAGTCGTAATATTATTGGCATTTAATCCGGTTGGTATTGGAGGCGGTACGGTACTGGTGTCGTTAATCTGAACAGTATAATCTTGGTTTCGCCCCTTGCATAAACACCGCAGGGCGTTGGCGGGCTGTCGTGGCTCATAATTACCCTCATTCTTGCGTACCTAACAGCGCATTTGAAGCAACTGTAAAATTAAAACTAATGAGCCCTGTAAAATCAGTATAAAGTGATACAACCTCTTCTCCAGCATCAGTAAAATCATTGTTATGATTATAATCGATCCAGATACTGTAATATTCATATTCCGGGTAAGGAACCAGCCCCGATAAATAACCTTGTACATATTGGTCACGTGTAAAAGTCATCACTATATTGGTAAAATCTCCGTAACCATTATCCCTTCCTGAAATATGATTTATACCACCAACCCATACCTGACTCAAATATTCCTGCACCTGGCTTTGTCCAACAGAAGTACAAATAGCGGTTCCGGTGGTTGTAAATGTTTGCGTGGCACCATAGCCCGATGGCCCGTTGCTGCAAACTGCTTCAACTGCATATTCATACGTAGTACCAGGGTAAAGGCCAAAAATATTCAACGTGTTTAGGTCATAGGAAACAACCGTCCAGGCACTTGCAGTAGTTGGCTTGTACCGCACATGATATACTGTTGCACCGGCAACAGGTGCCCAGGAAAAGGTGGCAAATGTATTGTTGATATTGGCAACATTTGCACCTGTGGGGATATTGCAGGCACCGCTTCCGGTATGATCAAAAAAATGAAAAACCGTCATGTTGGTACCACTTAAAGCAAACAAACTGCCGTCGCTGGCAAGTGTACATCCATATCCCCATCCACTATAAATATTGGTTGAATCAACCCATTTTTGCACACCGGTATTGCTGTACTTTAATGTGATCATTCGCAAACTGGGTATATTGTTAGGGTCCACATTGGGACCTCCTTTACCAGTAACAAATACCTCTCCATTTGCTTTGGCAGCAATAAAATACGGCGCTTCTTCAGTGCCTGGTGCTCCATTATATGTTGTATTCCATAACATAGTACCGTCTGTATCTACCTGGAATGTAATCCAGGCATCAAGGCTTTGACTTTGACCAATAATACTCAATTTGCCTGCTAGATAAGTGAACCTGGTAGGGAAATCAGCCCCGCCACCAAAATCAAAATCCTTTTTCCATAGCTGTGTGCCAGATGGGTCAAATTTGAATATTTCAAAATCCATTTGGCTTGTTGCAGTAACCTGGTTAAAATAACCTGTAAGTAAATACATATTTCCGGCATCGTCTATTTCTACATCTCTTCCGCCACGGCCCTGTACACCGTTACTCCATAAAAATGCACCCGTATCATCCCAGGCGGCCACTACAGAAATGTTGGGATTACCACCTGAAGCACTCATGATAATTTTATTGCCTTTTACCCGCATGGATTCAAAATATGCAGGGGCATTCGCATCACTGTGTTGCGTAAAAAGTATGTTACCATTTGTGTCAAATTTAATCAAAGCAAACCCGGGCAAAGCCCCAACACCACATGCACCCACATACAGGTTTCCGCTATTGTCCACTTCGCACCTCAGACTCATGCCTGCCAGGTAATTAACAGGGCTAATCACCTGTTTCCATAACTGAACACCATCGGAATTATACTTTAAAACAATGACTGCTACGGGAGTACCGGGACTGGTGCCGGCGTAGCGATAACCGGCACAAAAACATTATTGTTGTTATCGGTGGTAACCCAATTCGGTCTTTCATAATTGCCTGCAATGCCCGAAGCTGATATGGCTTCCCACTGCAACACACCAAATTTGTTGTACTTGCGTGTATAGGCATTGTTGCTGGTCCATAGCCAGGTTGCAATTACATTGTCCTGGTTATCCCGTGCAATCATTACACCTGTTTTTTGATAGGCATTTGCCGGCCTTATCCAGTCGGTAGAGTATTGGGCAAATAAGTTCGCTGAAAACAGTAATATACATGCTGTTACTATGGTAATTTGTTTCATTTTGTTACATTAAATAGTAAGTAATAATTCGGAAAATAGTACACGAACCTCTGCAGGGCAATGCTGGTATATTTCAGGGAAGGTCCGTCATAATTTATCAGGCATTTTTGGGAGGATGCCAAACGATGCTGTAAAAATCTGTATCAATAAACAGATCTTTGACAATAAATTTAACCGGTGTACCGCTACTGGCCGATTTAACCACCTGTGGTTGTATATTGAAATCGGGAATATAAAAAACAGAAGTATTTGAAATAAATGAATTGACCGATTTAAAAGGCAGCTGTTTATCCCGGTCATTATCCGTATCATTTAAATCATCTGTTACATAATGCATTACCAGGAAATGATAAAAAGTAACCGTGCTGTCATTTTTCTGTGTTTCATGAAAATGCCGGACGAGTGCATTTATTTTGAGCAATTCATGAAAACCTGTGGTGTATAGCAGGTAAACGGAAAGAAACAATATTGCAGTTATTTTTTTCACACCATGAAATTATCTACAAATATTAAATTTCTTACTACAATCCTGCTGAACGGGTAAAACCACCAGCTGAAATGGTAATTAGCGGCATTTACTATACTCAGAAGCTACTCAAAAAACTAATTTTCTTTAAGGTAGGCTGGGCTGGTAATTAAAGCTGTGTCTATGGTAATTTCATTAAAGTTGATGAAGCAGGTCAGGGCTTTAAAAAAATCCGGGGTTATCAAACCGGGCCCAGTATTGCCAGTGTGTATTCAGGATCGTATCTTTTGCAGGATATTCTCTTTGCCTGATGCTTTTGCCGGCAGGATAATATGACAGGTTTTCCTGCACATCCACTTTTGTTTCCAATCTGCGGCTTCTTACATATATTTTGATGGTACTGTCTTTAAAAACATCAAAAGCATAAATATATTTATCGCCCAGTTTTTTGTAATAACTGTCTATTTCGGCACCCAGGTCCTGGGGTAGTTTTTTGAACACTTCAGCCTCTGCAGAAGCCGGCATATACCTGAAAGCGTGGTATGCATTATCGTCATCAATATGCAATGAGATTAACTGTATTTTTCTGAGTATCGCAAATGCCAGGCTATCATACAGTGGCAGCCTATTCATTACCGTGGTATCAAATGTAAAACTTTTGTATGCAGTTAAAGCCTGGTTCTCTGTTTTGCAACCGGCTGCTGCTGATAAAAATAACAGCAGTGATGCGCTTATAAATGATTTGCAAAAGAAATGCAGCATGTGACATTCTTTTAAGTTGCTTACAATTTTATGGGTAACATGATCAGGCATCTTTGTGTGAGATGAACTGCCGGTTACTGCAGCAGCTTCAGGCAAATTACAACTTTAGCCGGTAAATTATTACCGGTGGTATAAACAGCACTGTGAGTGCTTCAAATTATGTAAGCCTATTTACATTTACCGCTGCCAAGGCATCTTGTGCAGGTTTGGTCTTCGTACACATAACCCGACTGCTTAATTTTTTTAACATTGCCATAGCTATCAGTACCATTGGTTATTTCCCAGGTTTTAAAAGTTGATACCGAAATTTTTCCGCTTCCATTGCAGCGCTCACAACTGCATACAGTTTCGGTTTTAGGTTGGGTAACTACCGGAGGTGGAGCTGTATTGGTAGATTTTTTTTCATCCCATGCTTTCTGCTGCCTGGCAATTTCCCGGTCTCTTTCAGCTTTAGAAACAAACTTAGGTGAACCGGTAATACCAAACTCTCTCAAAAGATTTGTTCTGTCTGATGCAGGATACCTGTCGTAAAAGCTGTAATAGCTTTCATTAAAATTGCCTTCGGCTTCTAAAGCAATATAGGCCAGGAAGTTCAAACGGGGAAACTGGTAATTCAATTGACTAAAACATTTATTCAGGTCTTTTGATGCCTGAGCATATTTACCCATTTTTAATCCCAGTATGCCCCGGTAATAATAGGCATCAGCGTATAGGTCATTTAACTTTAAAGCTTCCGTATATTTTTCATACGCGGTTGTTCTGTTCCCGGCTTTATCATTTTCCTGTGCTTCGTTAAACAACGCTTCCCATTTAACAGGGATGTTTTTTTCGGCAAGTTTTTTATGATAGAAATCTGAAAGCGTTTTTTTTATGCCATAGGAACTGTCCTTCAGGTAATTGTATTTTAAAGCATTCTCGTAATCATTCATATTTGCGTACAACTTTTCAAGTTCACCGGCATAGCGGTACATGCTTATGAATTTATGGCTTTGCATGTCGTAGGCTATTTGCGCAATCTGGTATGCCTCTATAGCCGGGGCGAATTTATTTTGTATTACAAGTACCTGTGCTTTAAGTACATTTCTTTCTTCCCTTTCATCGTGCCGGTATGGGCCCGGTGCACAACCATCCAGTTCATTCAGGGCTTCATCATACTCGCCTACTCTTTCATACACCAGGGCTTTATAATAAGAAGTGTTGCACCATCCGTGTTTTTTATAAGGCTTGTCAGCTTTATTTAAGTTTTTAATTGCTTTTTTTCCTGCTTCCTTTACATCTGCATTTTCTTTAGCTATATCGTTTTTAAATTCGTTATAAGCTTTTTCCAGTGCAACTATATAAGTGCCCTGGCAAAATACAGTTTGCGTAACACTGTAAAACAAGATCAGTAATACTGCTTTTTTCATAGTCTAAAATTAGCAATTACCTTACAGGCAGCCATACCCCCCGTAAGGTATTTTTAACCAGTTAAGCACCCCAAAAACGGTATAATAATAATTTATTCCATTATTTTACAGCATGAACAAGACAGTTATAATTTTTTTTATCATCGCATTTAACCTGGTTCCTGTTTTTGGTGTACTTTATTATAACTGGCAACCTTTTGAAGCCTTTTGGTTTTTTTGGGTTGAAACATTAATAGTGGCTTGCTTTAACTGCATTCGTATTGTTTTTAGCCAGAGCAGTCAGCAGCCCGCATTAAATACGACTCAGCCACTTACCTACAACATTAATAAAGGCATAAAATATTTGCTCATACGCATCGGCATTTTTATATTTTACTCAATATTTATTATTGTGTTTATTGGTTTTGTAGCCAATACCAATACCGATAAGGGTAACGTTTTAGGAACCATCCTTTTTCAAAATAAGTTTTTTAACCTGAGCTTACTTATCAGCATTGTTAGCCAGGGTTATTACCTGGTATTTTATTTTTTTAGAAATGGAGCCTTCATTACAGCCAGGCCCGATAGTTATGCAGCCATATTCGACAGCAGGCAACTGGTAATACACATTGCTGTTGTAATTGGCGCATTGGGTGGCATTTTTATAACAAAAAACACATCCTTCAGTAATTACAGCAACACTTTTATTATCAGTTTACTCTGTATATGCAAGTGCGCAGCCGAGCTGTTTAATTATAAAGCTGCTGCTACCATTCAGCAGTCATAAAACTGGTTTGTACAATGAATGGTGCTTCCGGTTATATGTATCAATCAAACAGAAAAAAAAACACCCGGGAATTTAGAAACTACTGCTGCAAACCATAAACCGGTGGTGAGATAGCTGTGTTACAAATGTTACCGCTATTCAGCAGTATTAATTGCAATTTGCTGCAAAAATACATGTATGAATATCACAGAAATGATCATATTCGGGATTGTAATGCTGCACCTGCTTATAGGGTTTGGCTATTTGATGTACAAATTAAGGACAAAACGAAAGCCCGGATCTTTATAACACGGCGGTAAAAAAAATGGTATCCGTTCAGGTACCATTTCTGCTTTCAAAATATAGTATGTTAGCTTAGTGCCTGCAATTGCTTTATTCACTATCTACCTTTTTTGGGTAATGGTGGCGGTGGTGGCGGTAAAGGAGGTTTAGGTAAGCTCTTCAGTTTTTTCAACACTTCTTCAGGTGATGGTGGCGGAGGAGGCAACGGTGGCAATGGAACTTCTACTACTGTTTCTTTTTTTGTTTCCGGTTTGTCAGTAGTAGTTGTTTTTTTTTTTACTTTTTCATTTTCGTCACTGCTGTTATTGCAGGAAGCAACTGCAAAAAGCAATGTTGCCAATGATAAAAGACCTATGACCTTTTTCATAAAAAAAAATTTAAGTTACAAGTTTGTTTACCGCGGAAATTTACCCCGCTAATCATCCGGTTTCAATTACCGTGCCTGTTTACTGATCTGCTGCATATTTCCCATTAAGCAAAACAGATTTTTTTGAGCACTAAAACATTTGAATTACCAATAGAAAAACCGTGTACCCAAAATAAATGCAGAACGAACTGCGGTGTTTACCGGTAAGCCACATACTTCAGTCCCATAAAACTTATATAATTCCCACAAATATTGCGGGCCCCAAGGAAAATACTGTTAATATCTGATCAGCGGCTCATTTTGGTACAGAAATGGCATTTCAAAAAATATCCCGAAAAAATCGCGGGTAATTGATTATGCTTACTAAAAGAAAAACTATGAAAATGTTTAATTTTTTTTCCGCAATTGCTTTTATCATCCTGGCAACTTTGTTCATGCAGGCCTGTAGTAAAAACAACGATACCCCCCCAGTTGGTGGCGGTAATAACACAGATACGGTAACCATACAGGCCACACAGTTTCTGCCCGCTACGCTTACCGTACTAATTGGAACTAAAGTAACCTGGAAGAACCTGGATGTAAATGCACATACAGTAACTTCTGATGATGGAATCAGTTTCAGCAGCGGAAATATAAGTCCTAACGGCCTGTATAGTTTCACTTTTACAAGCCCCGGTTCCTATCTATATCATTGCACATTACATGCAGGCATGACAGGTACTATACAGGTAGTTAGCAGGTAATGTATTTAATTGAGCGCCGAACAGGCAATTTAACACAGCAGGCTTTTTAAGCCTGCTGTGTTAAATGCTAACAGTTGCCTGCAGGGCTTTATAAAATGTCTGATCAGGAAGAAAAATACCTGAAGCCGGTTCATGCATTTACCTGTTTTCTCTTTGCGTGTGTTCATAAAACGATGCATTTAAAACAGGTTGTATGGGTTGTTTCAGATGCTCTCCCCACACTTTTGTAAATGATGCACCAAAGTAAAATATCAGTGAGGCGTAAAAGACAAACAACAACAATAATACAATAGAAGCAGAAGTACCGTACAAAACACCAATATTGCTGTTTATTAAAAGTATTTTTAAAACGATTACACCGGCATTGTATAAGATACTGGTTAATAAACCTCCGCTAAATGCAACCCGCCAGTTGGGCCTGCCATCGGGCAGGTAACGAAACAATACCATAAACCAGGTACAAACGATGGTGATGGAAAGTAAGGTAGAAAGTGTACCGTTTGAGTAAATGCCACTGCCCGGAAATTTATCATTCAGAAAATTACCGAAGATAATTTTTATACTTTCTGCTGCAAGCGATGCCATAAATAATACGCCGGTAAAAATAATAAGCAGAGTAGATTTTAACCGGGTAACCAATGCCCCTTTAAATACTTTGCCGGTTTTTTCTATCATCCAAAGCTGGTTAAGCGAACTCTGGATAACCATAAATAAAGTGGTGGCCACAAACAATAAGAAGAAAAAACCTGCTATGGCAATGGGTAAATTAATTGCCAGCCCACGCATACCACGTAAAACATCCACCAGCTGCCGCACACCATCATCGCCCAAAACGCTGCCCAATTCAGTAAAGAGCCCCTTACTAACCGAGCGCTGCTCAAAAAGTAAACTAAGCAATTGAATCAGCAGCATTAAAATGGGTGGCAGTGCAAAACTGGTAAAGAAGGCGGTAGCCCCTGCCAGGCGCAGCGGATCATTCTTTACCAGTAAGCGGTATGCATTTACCAGCTGCCGGCTAAAATCCTTTATAAATTTTAAAAACTTCATTTAATGTGTATGGCGTTATCGCTTCCCTGAAGTACCACCCTGCAACATAGCAAATCTTAAACCGAAAGGCGAAATATTTTGTGGAGATAAACAATTTATCAATATCCAACACTCCGTGTTGGTTGACAACTGGCACTCCCCGGATCTATCAGTACACTTTTAAAATGTAAACAGCTGAAGGAATGGATGAAAGAATGGCTCCCGGTAAAGATCCAGCGCCATTGCTTCCGTTCTATTCTAAATCCAGTAAGTCCTGCAGTTCTTTTGTGCGGGCTTTGGTAAGGTCGGTAATACAACCGTTGTAAATCATTGGCTGCATTGAGCCTCCGTCATAATTATTAGCAACCGATGTGCAATGTGCCTCCTTGTATTTTATCCAGGCACGCTGGGCTTCCAGCAATAGTTTTTTTCCCTTTTCGTCCAGCGCTGCCATCGTTTTTTTATATTGGGCTGTCATGGCTGCATCGGCATTTTTTGCATCGGCAGCTGCCTGCCTGTTCATCTCAAACTGCGTTTGTGCATGGCTGTCTGTATGTGCCAGTAACAGCAAACAGGTTATAACAATAAACTTCATGTAGGTACAATTTACTTTTTCAATTTGTATTACGTAGTAACATTTACTGATAAACAGACTGGTTCATCACCTTTTACCCGGGCCTGTCCACTTTTGATAACCACCCTTCAGGTCATATACTTTTCTAAAACCCAGCCGTTTCATTTTACGGGCAGCCAATGGGCTGCGGTGGCATGTCTGGCAGTAAACCAGTACCGGTTTATTCCTGTCCAGGCTATCCACATCCCTGCCAAAATGAAAATTAAGATAACTGAAATTTACTGCACCAGGCAGATGGGAACGTTTGTATTCTGCTGCAGTGCGCACATCAATCAGGTAATAATTACTGCTGTCTTTTAAAACAGCTGCATAGGCTGCCGGTGTAATTTTGCTGTACGAAAAACCTGTATTGCTTTGCACGGTAAAACAACCGTTGATTCCGTACAACGAAAAATAAAGTACAATCAGGTAAGGCCGTTTCATTGTTTACAAGTTAAATGATTTATCGCAGCGGCACAATTTTTCCCTATGAAAATATCTATATTTCACTGCAGTGTTTGTGGTATCAGTTCTCTGATTTGGTGCGTATAAAATTATATGATGTTGGGAACTCCTGCTGACACTTATTCAGAAAGGGCCGCCGTAAAATAAGTATGAAACGTAAATAAAATAGCTTGTAACTCAATGAGGCCAAGGATCAGCACAGAAAAACGGGCAGCAACCCGGCATTAAAAAGAATAGTACAATATTAAAAAACCGGATAACAAACCCGTTGATGCTTGGCTTGTTATCCGGCAGTAAACAGGTTTACGCTTTATTTAATAATCAGCTTCTTTGCTTCATTCAAATCGCCTCCCTGAATATTCACTGTATATATTCCAGCAGGAAGATGATGCAACACGCTGATGGTATTTGATCCGATGTATTGCTTTTGTATCAGCAGGCTTCCCTTCGAATCAATTACACTAACAATTACAGAAGCAGGTACCTCTTTAAGTATATTTATATTAAAGCTGTTGCCCCGTGCAGGATTAGGATAAATATCAACCGCGGTTTTACCACCGGCAATATTTACTCTTTCAATATTTGAATATCCGGCATTTCCATCTACATCAACCTGTTTCAACCTGTAGAAAGAAATTCCGGTAAAGGGTTGGTTATCATAAAAAGAATAATGCTGAACAGTGGAAGAATTATTCAATCCCGGAACAGTACCTATCGAACTGAAATTACGGCCATCTTTTGAACGCTCTACTTCAAAACGGTTATTATTTCTTTCGTAACTGGTTGTCCAGCTTGTTTTTACTTTAGTCTTGCTTTCAGCAAATGCATTAAAACTAACCAGGTTCACAGGCAATGGTCCACCAGCCGAAGTTGTAAATAACCATACCGGTCCTGTTGTGGTATTCAGCCCGTCAAATAACTCGGCATACCATTCGTATTCAGAATTATCTTCCAGTCCGGGCCAGTTTACACAGGCAGTAGATCCGGATACAACATTTGTTTCACCAATCAATGCAAAAGAATTGGTTAAAGAAACTGGTAAACTGAACTGGCTTCCGCTTCCGGTCATTGAACTGTTGCTGTAAGGAGAATATGTTTTTACTGTCATCAGGTTTTCAGCCGGCCTGAATTGCATGATCCTCAGGAACCCATTTCCTCCGTTTGAATAGCCACTTTGGTAATCAGACATTAAAGAATAAATAGTATTACCTGCAAACACATCCGTTCTCCTGCCTTCGCCCGCAACATGTCCGGCAAGCATTAAAAACAGGTTGGGATTGTCTTTAAGATCATCATATATTTTTTGTCCGGGGCCCTGGAAACTGGCAGGGTTACCCGTTGTGAGCAAATTATGTGTAGACAAAATTGCTTTGCGGGTACTATGGGTCTTCAGTAATGCATCAGCCCAGTTTAATACCGCCTGCAAGGTAGTTTGTTCTGCACCCGAACTGTTGTTGTTGTATTCCAGGCTGATATGAATAAAATCAATTCCGCCGGCACTGAACAATTCGTAATGGTTATCATTATCTGCACCATAATGCCCTCCGTAATAGGCTCTTCCGTTAAACCTGGCAGCACCAAAATACTGGTTGTAATAAAGAGAACCGCTGTTTGGATCTCCAATGGTTGCCTGGTCATGATTACCTACACAAATGCTGTATGGTATACCACCTGTTACAGGAACCGCAGGGCTTTCTATTTTTTTCATGGATGTATCAGCTCTTTTCCATTCTATCTGTTTATCGGCCCCCGGAGGATTATCACCGTTCTGTACGCAATCGCCCAACTGAGAAACAAAAACTATATTACTGTCAACACGGTGATCAGCTATCCATTGTGTTTGCGTTTTAAAAATTCCATTATGCCCTCCCCCGCCGCTGTTGGTGCCCTGTACTTCTTCGGTATAAAATTGCGTATCGGGTAAGCCAATAATGGTAAAGTTGTTTACTACGGCAGGTTGTTTTTTACGACCGTAAAAACGTACCCGGATATTTCCTCCATTCGGATCCGAAACCGTTGCACAAATATCCGGATTCAATGAAACGGCTGTTCCATTATGGGCAGGGTTGGGATTGGTAGGCGGTGCCGGAGGCTGACTGTTGTAATTGCCATTAGACCATACCGGCCCGGTACTGCTGCTAAGCGTTCCTGATACTGAACCTGCAATTGAATTGCCTGCTGTAAGTCCACATCCTTCATTAAAACCCCAGCGCCCTATCAACCCGGTTCCGGCAGTCATTTCAGCATTTTGGGCAGCCTGTATCTCTGCCTGTGTTCTTACCAGGTTCCATATCCTTACTTCATCAATCTTTCCGTTAAAAAAACCTGCGGCAACCCCGGTTGAATTCATGGCCGTTCCTACGGAAGCATGTTGAATACTGGTACCAACCGGAACTGCGCCTGCTTCTGTTTCTGTTTTATCCAGTACTCCGTTAATATACAGGTTCCAGGTACCAGCACCGTATGTAGCGGCAACATGTGTCCATACATTGGCTGGTATTGCATTGGTGCCGATAGCTTTATGGTTGGGCCCGGCACTTTCTTCAAAATCTGCCACCAGCACATTATCTGCTTTGATCCCCAAAATATAATTCATATTTATATTTGCTGGTGACTCACCTTCTCCACGGCCTTTTGCTACAATGGGAATAACAGATTCTGTTCCTATCAATCCATCAGCACCACCTGATGTTACGGTAGTAACGCCGGTACCTTCAATTTTGATCCATGCTTCCAGTGTAAAACTGGTTGTATTTAAAACCGGTGCGGCACCAAAAGTTACATAATCAGTTGTACCGTTAAAATCAAGTGTAGAACCTAAGGGATTGCCCTGGTTAAAGCCGCTAACCCAGGCCGGGTTATTTACGAGGGTAGCAGCCGGTGCACCGGCAATAGAATTGACGGCCGAAGTCCCGCTTCCATCATTAAATCCCCAGCGTGAAACCAGCCCCGTACCACTTGTTAATTCAGCATTGTAACCGGCAAATATTTCAGCATCGGTTCTAACAACATTCCATACCCGCAGTTCATCCAAACTGCCATTAAAAAAACCTTCAGTAGCATTGGTTGAATTGAGGGATGTACCAATAGCCGTACTCACATTACTCAGCGATTGTGGTGTAAAGGCTGCGCCCAGGGCCAGTGTCTGGTCTAATACCCCATTGATGTATAATTTCCAGGTATTGGTTGCGGTATTGTATGTTGCTGCCACATGCGTCCAGCAGGCGCCCAAAGCAGTATTCCCGGTAACCGGGTGATTGGCAGAGGTTGCATTGTCCTCAAAATCTGCCACCAGTTTCCTGGTAGTAAGATCGTATCCAAAAATATAATTTACATCTACGGCAGCAAGTTCGGACTCCGCCCGTCCCTTTGCAATAAAGGGTACCAGGGTAACACCTCCCGATCCGGAACTGGTTGTAACTCCGGTGCCTTCAATTTTAACCCATGCCTCCAGGGTAAAATTAGTTACATGAAGTGGGGCCGCATTACCTGCATTGGCATAATTGCTGCCCGAAAAGCTTACAGATTGTGATCTGCTTTGAAGTGAAATTGAAATAATAAAAAGCGTGGTCAGGAAGATCATTCTTCCCATGGGTAAGTTTGTTCTCATACATTAGTTTTGCTGGTAAAATAATTGGCCAGACAAGGGAAATTTGGAGTGCGGGTTTGGTTCAGTGGAAGTTGGAAAGGGTAATTGTTTAATTACTTGGAGGTACCGTAAAAATACGGCAATTATTCATAATTACAAATAATATTACATTTTCTTTCAGCTTTTAATTTGTATTCCCCCGGCGGATGAAAAATAAGAGCCAATTGGAGTAAAAACATGCTGTATATCATCATTTTTTACAACTGCAAACAGGCTAACTTTATATCAGGTTTTATACTTACAGCTATGATCACCAGGTATTGCAGCAACGCAGTCATTCTTTTAACAGCAACTGTTTTTCTTTTCGGATCCTGTATCCAGGGAAATAAAAAGATTACCAAGGAAAAATTTGAATATAAGGCCTTCAAAGATTCTATCAGCAAACTAAAATATGATACAGCCGGAGATTCCGGTAATATCTTCGATAGCAGTGCATTTACACCAGGCAGGGATTCGGTGAACACATTGCTGGTAAAGATAAATACCATGTGGCAACGTGATGCAGCCATTATGCTGGCCGATACCTTTATTAAAACAATGAAAAAGGGCGAACATTTTACACCGGAAGAAATAGCCGGCGCAAAGGAAAACCTGGCAGCACTTGACTCATTTTTTAAACAACAGCCCGACACCTCAAAGATTTTATGCCGGGGGTTGGACTGCCACCTGTATGCCGAGATCATTAAATCATCACAGACAATGTATTTATATATCGCAGGCGAACTGGCAGATAGTTTTAAAGTATCTACCGGCATGAAAAAATATGAAACACCCAATTTAAATCTGCGGCCTTCGGGTCCGCTTTTCACAAAATATAAATCAAAAAAATATCCCGGTGGCAATTATAAGGGGTTGGGCAATATGCCCTATGTGGTATTCTTAAGAGGCGGATATGCTATACATGGTACCACCCCCGGTAACTTTTCAAAGCTGGGCACCAAGGCATCGCATGGATGCATCAGGCTGCATCCCTACAATGCCAGAATATTTTATGAACTCGTGAAACAGATAGGCCTGAAGCATACCTGGGTTAGTTTAAAAGACACAATTAATTGATCGCATGTATGTAGCATAATTAAGGGAAACTCACTGGCGCCATGTGTTCCCCGGGAAATTGTCTGTTGCTTACCGTAATACCCCTGGAATCACTTATTCCGATTTTTTGCCGGTCCTGATCGTACTAAAGACGAAGTTTTGAGGGGTACCCGGGTTAAATATTGCAAGCCTTCAAAAAAACAAGCCCAATGGTTAGCCACCTTCAAAATCAACAGGTTTTAAAATGCATACGCAACCCGTCTTTGGGATGCTGAATGGGGATATGCGTATACACCGGCTGATAATTGGCGGGCAACTGCCATGTATAATTTTTCAATAAATGAAACAGCACCAGTTTCATCTGCAGATCGGCAAAAACGTGGCCCAAACAAAAATGTTGCCCGGCACCAAAGGGCGCATACGCATGCGGGCATTTTTTGTGTTCGCTTATTTCGGCAGAAAACCTGTACGGGTCAAATGCTTCCGGATCGCTCCAGTACTTAGCGTTATTATGGTTGTGATACAGCAACAACGTTACATTGGTACCTGCAGGTATATGGGTGTTTTCAAACTGCATATCCGTTTGTGCCTTGCGGGGAATAAGAATTAGCGGCGGGTGCAAACGCAATGTTTCTTTTATTACCCAACCGGTTTTTTCCAGTGCATCCAGGTTTTGGTGTATGGCCCTGCCACCGGTGCCGGTATCATTATTTACCAGGCTGCATTCTTCCCTTAATTGCTGTTGCCAGCCGGGATGCATGGCCAGTTCGTAAATAATGCTGGTTAAAGAGCTGGCAGTGGTATCATGTGCTGCCATAATAAAAAAAATAAGGTGGTCAATAATTTCATCATCGCTCAGCGTATTGCCTGCCTCGTTTGTAGCCAGGCATAAATTGCTCAGCATATCATTGCCGGGTTGTTGCCTTCTTTCTTTGATGATGGTGGAAAAAAAAGCCTGTAAAACTTTTCTGCCCTGCATGCCTTTACCATAAGTGGTAAAAGGCAGGTTGATGTGAAAGGGCGTAATGGATGCCTGCACCATATTAATAATGGCCTGGTTGATATGCTGCAGGTTATTTGAAAAATCGATATTAAAAAAAACGATCCCGGCCAGTTGTAAAGTAAGTTCTTTAATGCGGGGAAAAACGGTAACGGCTGTTTGCTGTGCCATTTTTTTGCTGAATTCTTGTATAACAGGGTTCATGGCTTCTACATAATGCTGTAATGCTTCTTTTTTAAAAGCTGCCTGCAAAATACCCCGGTGCTGTTTATGTTCATCCCCGTCCTGCAACATCAATCCACCATGAAACAATTCATTGATCAGCACCCATCCGTCTTTACTGGAAAAATGTTTCGTTTGCTCTACCAGCACAAACCGGTTACCGGACGCCCCCATGATGCAAACATACTCCCGGCCAAACATGCGGTACTTAAAAATATTACCGTATTGCTGCTGCTTTTTATTAAATAATTCCTGGGGCTTTTTTAAAAAACGAATGGTATCGCCAATTAAAGGTAATCCTGTTGTGCCCGGTATATGCGTTAATGATGCCATACTGTTACTGATAAAATAATTATTGGAGTTTATTACCGGCTGCTGAGTTCATTTACCGAAACACCTGTTCATGTTAATGCGTTAAAGTACTACATTAATATAATATGCCCAAGTAAAAGCAGGTGCACTTAATAAAGAACGGCAGGTAATAAAAACATTCTAATGCAGATCTGAAGATACGCACTGGCGCCAGTAGGTGTTTAAAATAGCAGCCTGAAATATTGCATTATTTATTTGTATTTTAACATAGAATGCGCCAAACACTTAAGCCCGGTTAGTAGTGCCTGTTACTTTAGGATGACCGGTGCAGCCATTCTGTTTTCATTATAAATGTTTCATCTCTACCTTACGTATAGTAACATCATCGGTACCGGCTTGCTTAAAACCTAAAAAATATTTATCCGGAAAATAGGAAACATCACTGCCTGTTTTTATATCTTCTCCATTGGCCAGACAGGTAAAAGTTAACCCTCTTTTCACAATAGTAATTTTATAATGACCGTCTGTTGTTGATAATTTATCTTTCGTAACTTTTTCATTAATTTTATTGTAGGGCCAGTCGCCAGATCTTAGAAAACCATATTGCTCTGTAATTTTATATTTTGAAGGAGTAGATATCTTCAGGTTGCTGCCGCCTGTTGAAACCAACTCCACCTGAAAACTTTTACCAATCAAAATACCCAACCCGGTTATTCTTGTTTTATCGGGTATATCAAAATATATATCTAACTGGAAGTCTTTTGAAAAATCGAAACGCTCTTTATTTTTAAACGTGCGCATGGTATAGAACATAAACAAAGCATGGTCATGCATCCTGGGAATATTGTTGGATAAGACCAGTGCATCCCCGGATATGGAAACTGAATTTTCGAGGCTGTTGTATGCGTTGGAGGATTGTTTTTTAGGTATGTCTTTATATATTGTCCAGTCGTTCTCTGAAAAATGATGGTATTCCAGTTTCTTTTTATTCGTGGCAATAAAACTTCCGTCAGGGCTTTTTAAAGTATTTAATTTAGGCGTTAATTCCTCAAATTTTGCCCTGATAGCCTGGCTACGTTTTTTTTCATCTCTGATGTCCTGGAAAATGTCGGTAATAAACTCAATGGATTGTTCTGAAATGTATCCTGATCTAAGTTCATTACCAATTAAAGTTCCCCGGTAATACGGATTATCCAGCATTTTCCTTTTCATGTCTTCTGGAATTAAAGAGAGCAGGCCTTCATTAAGTTTAGTAACATAATTATCCGTAGATAAATTTCCGCCTCCTATACTTTGTATTTTTTGTGAGAGATCTGCCGTTTGTAAAAAACCGGTAACCGATCTATTATAGCCAAAAACAGTTTCTAAATATGTTTTAGCATTTGCTTCGTCAATTTTGCCATTTGTAAGTAAGGATTCCAGTAAAGTGCCAAACTGTTCGTTTACTATGTTTTCAAATTTAATTGTGTTGTCCTGTGCTTTAAGAGTCGTGCAAAAAAATAAAACAGCAGCCAGTACATATAATTTCAATTTCATTATTTCGAGTTTTTAGTCGTGCTCATTACTTCGCTCTGAATACAGATTTATTATTTTACAAATGCTCCAGCGTCATGCTATGTAAAACAACTTTACCGGCAAATCTAAAATCTAACTGATATTTATTGTAGAAATAATCCATGTCAATATTGACGGTTTCAGTACAATCATTAAACTGAAATATTAACTGGTTACCTGTTTTTTTCATAATAACTTTAACAGGTTTTGTATAATCAACACAGGAGTTTTTTTTATCCCTGATAATGGTACTTTTAAATCCGTTTGGCCTTGTAAATTGTGTATTGTAAAATACCCCGTATTTGTTTGTAAGAAAATATTTCTTGGGTGTTGTAATGGTAAATGCTTTTGTGTTCTTAGCCTGGTAGCACATCAGTTGTACCTGGTACATTCCGGCAAGCTGTACTTCAAAAAAATTGTAGGTTCTTGAATCATCAACAGATATTTCAAATTCTGCTTTAAAATCTTTTGAAAAGTCGAATCTTTCTGTATTCCTGAAAAACCTTTTAAACTGGTATGTTGGTGGCGAAAAATTTTTCCAGTCCCCTTCAAATTCAATTCCGTTCGCAGTTACTACAGCCTTATTCAACCGGGATGTTTTTTTTGACCAATCGGGAGCAGGGATCTCTGCCCAGTTTTCTTTGGTTAAGGGAATACTGTATTTTGCCTTCTTCGAAAAAACCGGATTTTTATCCAGGGCACTTAAGGTGGGCGTTATGGCCTTAATTTTTTCAAGTATCTGCTTTTCTTTGGCTATCCTTTCTCTGTCTTCCTTAATTCCCTGTATAATTCCATCCACCAGTTGTAAAGTACTTTCACCAATTTGCCCGCTTGAGATCTCATTGATACTGCCATTGATCAGCGACTGAAGTTGCAGGTTGCTCCGGATCTCATTTTGATATTTAGCCGGTACCAGGTCAAGCAACGAATTGCTCAGCTTTTCAAAATCATTGAATGATGCCACTTTCCCCTGACCCATATTTTTTATTTGGTCAGACAGATTTGACATTTGCAAATAGCTGCTTACACCTTCATCATATCCAAAAACGGTTTCAAGGTAGGTTTTGGCAGCAGTTTCGTCAATTTTGCCGTTTTTCAAAAGAGATTCCAGTAAAGTTCCAAACTGTTCGTTTACAACTTTTTCCAGTTTGATGCTGTTTTCCTGGGCAGTAACGGTTACGGTTGAACATAAAAGTAAAAGGCCGGTAATAAGGCGTAAAATATTTGATCTCATAATTTTTATTTTAGTTATCCGGTACAGCGTTCCATTCGCTTTGCTTAATTGCATCTGTACACGGACATTTAGAAGCTTCTTCCATAATGGATTTTAATGCTTCAATAAGGGGTTTAAGATAAGGTGCTGCATCTGTATAAGTACATTTGGCTAAAGCTGCTGCACCGCAAAATGCCCAGGCCTGTGTATTAACGTGATCTGTTTTGGATAGCTTTAAATATTTGTCGTACAAAGGGCAGTTGTCTATTCCCGAAGGCAAAGCTTCTTCCTGATTTGTTTGGCCGCCCGAATAAGTAAATACTTGTTCACTGCTTCCCTGTTTTCCGGCATAATATTTATTGCCAGCAGCTACTTTTATATAAAAATGTGCATACTTCTGTTCTATATGATAGTATGTATTTCCTCCATTACTTTTATACTGGTTTACCCTGTTGGATTCTGTAATGGTTATTATATGTCCTTCATGCTTTACACTTACGGTGTAGGTATATCCCAGGTCCGAAGAAGAATAGTTTCCGGAAGAAAGTGTTTGAGCCATAATAGTATTAACGCTAAACACTACAAAAATCAATATGATTATTTTTTTCAAATTTTTAAGTTTTATTGCTCTGTGCAGCCTGTTCTCCACCATATGATCTAACCTTATTGTTTGAAGGCCTCCTGTTGGTTTTGCAGCTCACATAAAAATACCGGCAAAAGCCGTCTGAAAAGGAAGCAGGAAATAGTAAAAAATTAGGGAACAACAACCGTTGTGCATTGATTGGAATATACCGTTACTGTTTTAGGGTTTGTATAATAAGCTGCACAGGTTGTTCCAAAAGCATAATTATATCCTCTAACCGTATAAGTACCAGGCGCCAGGTTTTTTGTATAACAATAAGTAGCGCCACAGGATGGGGCCGAAGTATAATAACCGCCATAAATAGTATTGCCATTTAAATTAACACCATAAATATCAACATTCAAGCTATTGAAACCACACGGAAATCCATTTAATGGCATGTTTGTCCAGATCATTAACTGCCCCTGGGGCTGCGTGTTACTACAATTTATTTGACAGGCTGCCAGTGTTCCGTATTGGGCACCACTGCTCACACTAACACAATTTCCACTTGCACAATTATAACCTGCGTTACCACCGCCCCCACTTGTACAGGCTGCCTGGCAGGCAGACAAGGTTGAATAGGATGCATTATCTGAAACAACATAACAATTACCACTTGCACAATTAAAACCGCTGGTATCAAGCGTATCTTCCGGTTCTACCTTAATACATGCCGGCAATGTTATTATGGTAAAAAATAAAATAGATGTAAGTATTCTTTTCATGCTGTTGTAGTTTTTATTATCATTAAAAGTTAATTGAAATTAAATCTGCAGATGGTAAATATTGTGTTTATTAAACGGTTTTACCCAGGTATATTAACCCTATTTTGCTGCATCAATAAAAAAGAAGAAGTCTGTTTATAAAGCAATAACTCACTTTCTGTTTGTTAACACCATAAGGCAGCCGAATTCTTTTAGTCCAAATACTGGTTTAATTCTTTATAATCTTAACAGTTCAAATCTGCCGGCATTATTGAGGTAAACTTTATATTTATTACAGTTAAAACCTAAATCAGATTTATAAATAATGTGGCCATCAACCCTGGTATAAGTGCCATTTACACGAATACCACTGTAGGTAATTCTTACAGTATAGTAATTAGGAGCAGCACTATTTACAGGACTATTAATGTAAGAGTTACTTGAACAGTCCGGTGCAGTTACAACGGTATTTAGTATAGTGAGCGGGCAGGGAATATTTTCAATAGTAACCCCATTAATGGAAATGCCACCATAAGCACTGTTCTCAATGCCAACAGCAATTTTTTTGCTGGTGTTTTCAAGCGGGCCGCACTCACCCGACCAGGAACCGACATCATAATAGGTAGGCAGGCAAACATTGCAATCAATTACAAGTTGAGAACCATCTACAGTTGCTGTATAGTCAGGGAAATTATATTGCGAATCCCATGTTATAACACCATTGCTGTAAGTGCCCTTATAAAAACCTGCAGCAGTGGAGCCTCTCTTTTCGCACATATATACCCGGTTATGGTTCATTGGCAATACCACCTATTGCCAGATCGGTTCGGTCGCCACTGGGGCCCGGAAGCCTTACCCATGTACCCATTACATCTAGGTTATCACCAGTATCCGTTTTTTCGCAGGCATTTAATAATAAGAGGGATAATAATAGTACTACACTAAAACATTTTCTCATGCTGTGAAATTTAGGTTAGTTTAAAGCAGGTAAAAGTAAGTGGGAGGATGTTTCAAAACATACCTAACCTTAGGTATTTTAGGGTACTTTTATATTCAGAAAGAACTAGTTACCGGTTCAGATAACCAGGCCAAAACTTACCGCAAATTTGTAAAGGGTAGCAAAGTTCTTTGTTTCCAGTTTGTCAAATATATTACGCCTGTGTGTATTAACGGTTAGCACCGAGATGCTTAAAAGAGCCGCTATGTCCTGGCTGTTCTTCCCCATAACCAACAAAGGAATGAGTTCTTTTTCCCGACGTGATAAGTTGCAGAATTTTTTAAAATTCTTTTTCATCCAGTCGCTTTCTTCCAGCACACTGTTTATTTTTTGATTTACGTAGCCCAGTGAATTTACTTCATTTACAATGAGCAATATTTTTGATGAGATATGACTGCCGGGAACATACATAAGTTTGGCCGAAGCAAAATACCATTTATAGAAGGAATCATTCTTTAATTTAACACGATGTGCAAAATTGAAGATCTCGTTGCGATCCTGCTTTTGCTGCATGACCAAATAAGTCTGTATGATCTTGTTGATTTCATCCGGCACAAAGAAATTTGTGAAATAATCCGGCCCCTGTTCCTGTAATTCTTCAACACTATGCCCAAGTATATTACAACCACTCCTGTTCATATATACAGTAGTAAGTTTTTCAAGATCAGTTACAAGCACATTTCCCGGTATATAATCGCCAACAGACTCAATGGTGAATTCGGCCTGTTGTATCTTTTTCTCAAGGGTAAAAATCTGCTGACTGTTGATCTCAGTTATTTCCCGGTTTGTTGAATAATTTTTCATAAGGCCATTTCTTTGTCAAAAACCTCTGCATACTTTAAAAGCGTGGTAACATGTTGAATATTAAGTTTGCTGTTAATGCTTTTACGGTGCGTATATACAGTATGTACTGAAAGGTTGATTGCAGCAGCTATTTCAATACCGGTGAGGCCGGATGCCAGTAACCGTACAATTTCTTTTTCCCTTTTTGTAAGTAAAGCAACTTTATGCAGGTTGTCTTTAAAAAATTCTCCATTTTCCAACACCCAATAAAGCTTTTTATTTATTTCCTTTAACTTTTGTAATTGGTAAGAAAAAAGCGCAATCTCACCGGGCAGATTTTTTTCACACCTGTTAAGCCTGGCCGCACAAAATACCCAATCGGTTTCCCCGTCAGCTTTTTCGGGAAGCCGGTAAAAAAAACTGTAAGCTGCGGTATCCTGTTCGGTTTCTAAAAAGCAGGCAATCTCCCAAAGCAGTTTAAACCATATTTTTTTTACAGGCGGCTCATTAAAATTACGGTGAAGTAACGTGTTTGATAAGGTACTGTTATGTTTTCTCAGTAAAGGAAGGTTATAGATTTTTAATGCTCCGGGAAATAAATTTTCCAGTTCATGTATAATTTTATTGCGCTTGCTGTCCATCGTTAGCAAGTTAGTAATATTTACCAAAGGGAGAAATAAATACTGACTTTTCTGTAAGGGTTAGCTGCAATTCCCCATCGGCTGATGGAAAGAAATCCAGAAAAGGGTGTTTTCACCTTAACAATCAAAATAATTATTGGTTTAATTTACATCACTAAAAATAAAAACCTCTTTATAAAATAAAAACATACTCCTGTATTTATTTGTATTGAATTTACCGGCATACAGTTCTCTGAAGAATATTTCTTCCAACACACAAAATCCCAATCAGCATTTGGCGGGTATTGTAGCAAGCGGTTCCATGCCTGCTTTTTTAAAGACATCCACTTTGGTTTAATTATTTAATATGTGAAAGGATACACCTGCGCTTAATATGTAAGCCAGTTGGGTGCCAAACACTTTAGTCAGCCGGGGCAGAAAGTTTTGACTACATTTGCGCTTTACAAAAAATCAGGCATGAAACCATTTAAATATTTGCAATTATTAACTGTTTGCACAGTTCTACTTTACTCCTGTAAAAAAAATACCGACGCCGTACAACTGGCTTTACCAACCGTTACAACGGTTGATATAACCGCCATTACGGGTAATACCGCATCAGGCGGTGGTAATGTAAACAGCGAAGGCGGAGCCCCTATTACTGCCCGTGGTATTATCTGGGGCAAAGGTACATCTGCAGTTACCACTACCGTTGATGGTACCGGAGGAGGTAGTTTTACCAGCAGTTTAACCGGGCTGCAACCTTATACTACGTATTATGTTAAGGCCTACGCCACCAATGCCAACGGCACTGCTTACGGCAATACCATTACTTTTCAAACATTGGGTGCACCACCGCCCATACCGGTAGATGATGACCCGCTTAATCCCGGCAATCCTACCAATGCCATGCCCTACCCTTTTTTCTCAGAAAATTATTTAAAGAACAATAATTATTACACGTTGGCTTATAGCCAAAGCCGTGGTATACCGGTTTGGGTAGCCTGGCACCTGCAAAAGGAAGACTTAGGCAGTACGCCCAGGCAGGATGATTTCAGGGGCGATGTAAACCTGCCCCCCAGCTGGTACCAGGTGCAAACAACCAGTTACACCAGCACCGGATTTGACCGTGGGCATAACTGTCCCTCGGGAGACAGAACTTTAACCATACCAGCCAATTCTTCTACTTTTTTAATGACCAATATAATACCCCAGGCACAAACCTTAAACCAGGGCCCCTGGAACGACCTGGAAGATTTTGTACGAAACAGCCTGGTGGGCACTACCAACGAAGCCTATATTGTAATGGGCAATTATGGTAAGGGTGGTTACAATAATTTAACACCTGCTGTTGTAAACAGTATTGATGGCGGCCTGGTAACCGTACCGGCTAAAATATGGAAAGTAGTGGTGATTATGCCCAAGGGTAATAATGACCTAAGCCGCATTAACAGCAACACAACAGTGCTGGCTGTTAATATGCCAAACGATCACCGGGTGTATACGGGTGGTACGGCATCCGACTGGAGAACTTACCGTACTTCAGTTGCAGCTATTGAAGCCGATGCCAATGCAGCCGGTGTTCCGCTAAACCTGTTTCAACGCATTGCAGATAGTGTGCGCCCGGCGTTAAAGGCAAAAATTTATCCGTAAGGGTTTTTATTAGGGCAGCAGGTTTAACTCACTGGCGCAAAGTGTTTCATTGGCTCAATCTTTTCCCTGCAAAAATGCCTTTCGTTTACTGCCATGCGAAAACCTGCACCCAAGACTTAAGCCAGTTGGTGGAAACCACGCCGGGAAAGAGGAACTGTTGCTGGTATCAAACTTTTTTATACCCTTCCCCTACCCATGCGTTCATTGGCGAGCGAACGGGGTCACTGCTTACCTGGCTGTGTATCTGTGCTGCAATCCTTGCCTTTATCTGCTCCAACTGCGAGGGGTCATGCTTTACTATCTCGTTGATGATGGGATTGCCTTCCACAAAACCGGTTGCAATATGCATGGCCGATTCACTCTCTCCCATAAAGCTTACCCGCTGTACCGTATGATTGCCAAACCCTGCAGCAACCAGGTGCGCTTCCAGTTCTGCAGGATCGTACATGGAGAATGGAACTTTGTAAAATTCCGGCGGATCGTCTTTGAAGAAAGCCGTTACTATTTGCCGGCTGATGTACGCCGTTATGTTGTTCTCCACTTTATCCCAGGTGCTGAAGAGAAACTGGCCGCCCGGTTTTAAAACCCGCAGGGCTTCATCAAATCCTTTTTGCCGGTCGTTCAGGAACATATAACCAAACTGGCAAACCACGCAATCAAAATAATTGTCGTCAAAAGGCAGTTCCATTGCGTTGGCCGTCATCCATTCAATATGGGGGGCGTTTACCCGTTGCCGGGCCACGGCAAGCATATCTGCATTGATATCGGTTGCGGTAAGCCGGGCATCTTTACCAATGCATCCGGCAATATGATGCGTTACCCTTCCGGTGCCGGCAGCAACTTCAAGCACCTGCTTTACGGGTAATTTAATACGGGCCGCAATATCCTGTGCATATGGTTCAAAGATGTAGGGCCCCAGGTACCGGTCGTATAGTTCGGGAATGGGGCCACCAAAAGAGAAGGAAGCATTGTTCATAAAAATAGCTTTTGTTTTTACTTAGAACCTGTTGCCGGCCGCAAACAGTTTTATATCGCATCAAATACACTATAAAGGTGTGCATTAAAATCCAAAATCAGCAACCCTGTTTTAGGACAAGACACAGTTTCGCCAAACACTTAAGCCAGTTGAGCAGATCATTTTTTAATCCTGTAAAACTGTAAAATGCTGAACATCACTTACAACTATCTGGGGTTTATCATTATACAGTGTAACTGTTCCTTTTACAATAATTATTTTTCCGTCTAATAAAGATTGCAGGTTTAGATCTGCAAGGGCTTTATTAAAAAAAATAACCTGTAATGGCGTTTTTGGGTAAGGTTTATCCAGGCTGAGTATCAGTGTTCTTTTACCATCTTTTTCAATAAGCTTTGATCCGGCAACCACGGCTTTTACAATAACGGCTTTATTGATCATTTTTTTTGCATTCTTTGCTTTTATGGTATCGGCCTGGGCAAAGGAATTAATGGCCGCAAACAATAATAAAGCTGTTATCAATCCTTTCATACTACCGCGTTCTAATTTTAAAATCAAAGCTACTGATTACCGGATGATGGTACCGGTATTATTATTTTCCTGATTGTGCAAGTTCTCACTGGCGCAATTTGTTCCCTTACCGAATCTCTATCATTTACCAAAATGATCATGGGATCACTTATGCCTGTTAAACCTGCCGGATTGTATCCGTATCAGGACTGTAAATGAATGTGGCAATACCAGTGGCCCCATTCTACTAAAATTGTGTTCGTGTGTTTGAAGTCTTTCATTTTATAAACCCGGTTGCACCTGTCCCGATCTTTATCAGGAAACCGGCAGAATTAGAGAGACACAACTTGTCCCGACCATAGTCGGGAGGTGATCCCACCATGATTTAATTTGAATTGAAAGATTGCGTTGGGAACACCTGCACCAAAGACTTATGCCAGTTGAGGGCCCAAGACTTAAGCCGGTTTTATTTAATCAACATACACTTTATTGCCAACGCTGTTGTAATAATAATGTCGGTCTTTTGGCGTTTTTGGGGCTGAGGCTTTTGACTTTTCAGCATTTTCATACATTTTTCTCTGGCTTTCATAATACGCTTCCCAATCTTTTCTGCTTTGCTCTTCCCGTTGGGCCCTTGTAGCTTCCCACCTGGCATCTGATTGGTTTTTGGCATAGATCGCTTCCGACAGGTAATGAAGCTGCACCCGGTGGTCATCCAGATGTTTTACTGTTGATGTTTCCCAATCTATTAAATAGAAAATGCTGTAATAAGCATATTTATAAACGTCGGGCACTAAATTTTCGGGCAATACATGCGTTCTTTTCAAACAGGATCTTGTAAAATCTTCATTCCAAACCATATCGGAGGGCGTATTCAGGTTTACAATTTTTTCGCAGCGGTTTGTTTTTCTGTTTACATAGTAATACGTTGCGCTGCCGTAATCAATAATATCTTCCCTGTGCGGATCTTTAAAGATCATATAATTTTCACTAACGCCCTCTACCATGATAAAGCCTGCAGGTGCAGTTACATAATTCAGATCAGCTAAAAGCTGCTTTACATTGGTATCTGCATAATTGAGTTTAAATAGATTTGACTTTGAATCTTTTTTATAAAACGCTTCCAGCACATCTTTACCCAAATCGTTTTGCTGTACACGTTGTGCATATCCGCTGAGTACCCGCCTGTGGCTGTTTACCGAAAAGGCGGTTATTTCGTCTTCGTAAATATCATAACAGCTGGGCCTGTTTGCTTTTCGTTTAATACAAAATAAACCAGCTGTGTTATTACTGAATACCACCTCTATATCTGAGCTTCGGTAACTCATATCAGACAGGTCATTCACTTCTAAAAAAGGAACCTGAATATTTTGCACAGCCGCAACCTGGTGTTTACGCATAAACTGCTGCAGCTTTGCTTCGTGCTGCTGCTTATACAATTCATTGGCTTTTGCTATTTCCCTGCTTTCCTGTGCATCAAATAATTCTTTTGTTATTTTTTTATTTGCGGCATCAAAATATTCTACGGCAACCGCTTTGTTATCTTTAAATGTTCCTTTTGCACTAAAACCACCGCTTAAGCTGTAGGTTCCTTCGCCATCTCTTTTTTTCCATCTATCCATGATGCCATTGTACTGGCTTCCATTTAAATAAACCATTTTACCTAAGCCATCGGGATTTCCATGATGAGACTTACCTTCCCAAACATTTCCATTATCAAATATTATTTTTGCAATACCCGTTTGCTGTCCTTCTTTAAAATCTCCGGTATATTGTTCACCTGTACTTAATATCATAGTTCCCTTTCCTTCAAATTGTCCTTTTTTAAATTCCCCTTCGTAAGTGGTTCCGTTTTCATACCTGAATTTTCCAAATCCCTTTTTACAGTTTCCGGAAATACAACCCGTTTCTGTAGATTCATTTAGTGGCGCTGTTTCTGCTGTTTTTATGTTGGCTTTTGTGGCGCTTTTTTCTTTACCAGTTGCACGGGTTATCCCCTTTTCTTTATCATAGCTGTTTAAAAAACCGTTCATAAGCGGCAGCAGGTTTAATGATTCCTTTTTTGGACTGGTACTGAAAAACATTTTAAGGCTGCTGGATTTGCGGAAATTGTTGTAAAAACAATTTTCATCGTTTACACATTGTATAACAAGGTCTTTATCTTCCATCTTTGCCAGTGTAATTTTATCCATTTCAGCCCTGTTAAAACTGCTTTTACCCGCTTCGTAAATATAAATGATACCATCTTTTACTTCTACCGGGCCATAATAGCCACCATTGTATGTTTGTAAATAGCTGTTCAGTTTATCCAGTGCATCCTGCCAGGATTGCGAAAAAGCCGTATGGAGAAAGAAAATGCTTATGAATAAAAAGAGTAGTTTTTTCATTTTACTATTTTTTAAATAAAAATAGTATCCGGCAACCAGCTAAACCATACCCTTTGTGCGGTATTTATAGCTGAGCAGTTTAACCGGCGTATGCTGCTGTTTCTTCCTGGCCTGGTTCGCATACCATAAACCGGGCAAGTGCAAACAAAGCGAACGTTTCGTGTGCCACAAACCGGGGCGAAGGAAAGGGTAATTTAAAATTGAATGATTTTAGTTGCGAAAACCCCGCTGGGACACAAGAACGCCACTGAGACAAAGAAGTTAGTTCTAATTAGTTCCGGTTGGCGGGGACACTAACCGGTAGAAAAATGTTTGGTCAAATGAATAAGGCTTATTGTGATAAAATCATAAAAAATCTCTGCGTCAAAACTGACTGTTATCAATTATACAGAGTTTGTTTCTGAACTGCCATATTTTCAAGACCAATCCATCTGCCAATTCAAATTTCCAGCCTTCATTGTCATTTGGCTCACCATATTTCTTGGCCATCATGCTATACAAATCAAAGTCAGGATTGTATTCAATGATAAATTCATATAATGAACCTTCAGAGGTCATCTGATATGTAATCTCCTTTACATTGCCTTTGGTGAACTTTTTGAAATAATGCCCAACATTATTTTTTTTCCCGGCAGCAGCTGTTTTTACAATGGATTCCGGGGCACCTATATATAAGTTTGAGGTTTCGGGAATAAGGTATTTTGCCTGTAGTTTTGGGTCAATTTTTATTTTGTCTTGAGCAAAAGCCGGCAAGCAGCAGGCTGCCAAAAAAAATAATACAAATAGTCTCAGTTTCATTTTAGTTTGGAAATTTAATGGTGAATTTATCTTGAACCAAAAGTATGTATTTGGTTTTATATTTTTTATACCCTTCAGATGGTATTTTCGTGCCGATGTTTTTCCTCTATCGGTTGGTGTCCTCACCAACCTGTAAAACAAAATCGAAAAATACCATGGTCGCAGTCACACAAATAAAGATCAAAAGAAGGTATCCGTTCAACTAAAAACTTCTTTTATCAAATTATGCTGACTGAACCTAAGAGTAGAATTACCGAAGTACAAGCTACAGTAGTAATAAAGCTAAATCAGGGAACAATCCCACAATCGGGATGTAATCGATTGTGGGGCTCTTTTTTTGTTTCTTTTTTGGAGAAGCAAAAAAGAAAAATAAAATATGTAAGATGCTTTTATTTATTATACTTCCATTCCTATATCGGTTGGTGTCCTCACAAAACGAAATTCGGGCCACTCCCCTTCCTTGGTTCGTGGCACACGAAACAATGATACACCGTTCCGTTCGCTTGCCACGAACCGGGGCGAAGGAATTGTATTGCACAAACCTGGTATAGGTGGCTGGTTGCTTATATTTTTTTTCCTCCCGGTTTAATTTGTATAAAGTCTTCGTATCTGGTAAAATACTCCAGTGCTAGAACTAACAGCATCGAGCATATAATATATACTTTCTGCAGGATGACTGCCAAACCCAAATAACCTAAACCAAAAAAGAAAAAGAAACAGTAATAAGTTAATAAGCAAATAATACAGCAGCATTTAAGTACATGAAGTTTTGTCTTGAGGATAAATACAGTAATAATAAATAAACCGGTTAATGTTAAAATAATGGATACCACCCCCAGGTCGTGCAAAGGTGTTGCAATTAAAAAAATAAACAGGATGTTGGCAACGCCTGTAAATTTTAAAATATCAGCCCATGGCCTTGAAGATATCTTTTTTGACATATTGATAAAAAAAATGCCATAACCAACTGCGTGGAATGCCATTCCAACAAGTGCCCAGATCCTGCCGGGGTTATCAGCCCCGTTCATGGCTTTTGCTGTAAACAAATTGCTCATGAAATTTTTTGACCATTGAAAACCGATAGAATTTTTGTCAGCCATTGAGCCGCCCGGATAGGCCAGGGCTGCTATTACTAATAATATTACTGAAGTAACCAGGCATATCAAAACCAAATACTTCTTAATCATCTGTTTAATATTCTGTTCAAAAAATCAGTTAGGTATAGTTGTAGCAAACTTGTTTGTAAATACCCATCTTATGGGCAGTTTTAATTCATATCCAAATGCTCCTTTGTCCTTCTTTGCTGATGTTATACAGTTCACTTTAGTTCTGAAAGTATTAACTTTTTCTGCTTAAATGTATTCTTCATTGCTTTTTCTCTAACTGCAGGATCATCGCTGTTAATCAGGTCAAAATATTCAACGGGAACAACCTGCCAGGATAAACCATATTTGTCTTTACACCACCCGCAAGATCCTTCTTCTCCCCCGTTTGCAGTTAAGGCATTCCAATAATAATCTACTTCGGCCTGGTCTTTACAATTAATAACAAACGAAACCGCTTCATTAAATTTGAATAATGGGCCTGCAGCCAGGATACTGAATTCTATATCACCAATTTCCATAATGGCAGTTTCGAAGTTATCCTGACCACCTTGCTCTTTTCCTTGAGGTGGATTTTTATATTGGCGAAATTCTTTCATCCTGCCATCTTTGAAGATGGAGAGGTAATAATCAACTACTGCTTTTGCATCTTTATCAACCCAAAGACAAGGTGTTATTTTATGCGTAATTGTATCAGCCTTTTTTGTTACAGCCTGATTGGTTGTTGTATCTGTTTTAGGGTTGCCTGCAGGCTGTTGAGCATTTCCACAACCCACCAGGTTAGCTATCAGTAATGCTGTAAAAAAATTAATTACTCTCTTTTTCATTGCTTTATTTTTTATTAGAAAGTCTAAAATTTAAGTCGCAAGTGCCTTTTTGCAGGGTGATGCTAAAATTGCCCAACGTTCGGGGCTTTTGTTGCAGGAAGCCTTTTTTATAAGTGAACTTTATATTTCGACATGATATCCGGAAGTTTATTCCAGAAATAAACTATGTCATGTTTTTGTTCAAGCAATGTAAAATCCTCTTTTTTAGGACGTCCATTATTTTCAAAAAGCTTTGCCAGATCTGCCATATAATCTTCATGTCCTCCTGGTATATAAATATCTACAAACCTGGCAATAGATTCAGAAGCGTTCCAGAATGTGTGCATTTTATTTCTAGGCCTCAAATGCCAATCCCCTGCATTAACCTGAAATATTTCTTCTTCAACCATAATGGTGACTGATCCTTCAAGTACAAAACAGATTTCATCAAAATTTTTGTGCAGGTGAGGTGGTGCTCCTAAAAAACCAGGTTTTAGCGTTGCTTCATCACACCCAAGATTTCCACTTGTTTGATGTTTGGATAACTTCGAGATTAAATCTATACCTCCAATTTTACCAATTTTACCTTCTCCTTTTTTTATATGAATGGTGCCTGTTTCTTCATCAAAAAAATCGTTATAATTTGTTCCGGAATAGGATGATACTGGAATAGCTAGTGAGCCAAGGACTGTAAGGCTCATTAATTGCATAGCTTTTCTTCTTGACAGATGATTTTGATTCATTTGATTGTTTTATGATTTTCTACAATGGCCGGGGCTTGGTGCAGTTGGGAAATTGACCAACTGCGGCACGGCCCGCAACTGAACCTGCCTGCCGGCAGGCAGGGCTAAATTTATAACTAAAAGCCGAAATTCAGAACTACTTCCCAACAGAATTCTCCCGATGAATCGAGGCAGGCAGGTAAGCAGGTCCGGTGATTGCTTCAACATGGGCATGTATTGTTTGAAGGCTACCTCTTTTTTGAGAACTTATAAAATACGCCAAGTTGAAAAACCCTGTTGCTGCCTATTCTGCCTGTACCAATGTCATTGCCGTTCTGGTCAGTGTAAGTTACATCTACCAGATCTTCAAAGCCATAACTGTAACGAAGCTCTGCACCTAAGCCATGAATGATGGTGAATGCCACACCTAAGTCAATGGCAAAATCAAATTTTCTGTAAATTTTTGTTCCGTCATGATTAGTCCCGTCAAACTTTGAATTGGCAGTTGTCAAAAAATTGAATTCAGGGCCTGCCAATAGGGTAAACTTGTTGGTAAGGCGGAAGCCGCCCAAAACCGGAATAGAAATGTAGTTAAGACTTAATGTTCCGCCGCCATTAAATGGGGTTGCCGGAAACTTATTGCCTTTAATAGAATAAAGAACTTCCGGTTGAACGATAACTTTTTTACCGATTTTTATTTCAGTCAGAAGTCCGCCATTAAAGCCGATCCTTGTTTTGTTTGCTGCTGAACCAATATTCTTTACGTTACTGACATTAAGCCCGGCTTTAACGCCAAAACTGATTTGCCCAAATGCCTGGATCAAAGAAAAAGTGATGAAAAATATTGTGATGAATGTTTTTTTCATAATGGTGGTTTTTAACATTGCTCAAAACGGGCAGGCTTCGTGATTACTGTGATCGTAACCACTTTATTATTTGCTCAGGGTCTGCAATACTCCAGGAATGCGGATGTCTCATGTTATTGGGTTTTCTGTATCCCTTGCCTGTTGTTGTCACTAAAACAGCATTGTTGTTACCCAATCTTTGTAACTCATTAATCATAGCCGCATGGTCGGTAATATTGTTATAGGAATAGTCATAACCCCGTTCCTTTAACCACCATTGAATGTCGGGCTCCGATATTATCATGACCGGTGTTTTAATTAAATTTTTTACAGCGTTTTGTGTCGTGTCAGAAAATGAATAAGGCGATTGGGTATAAAAATTTTCCAATGCAGTTTTTGGCGTTCCTTTCATTTCTTTTTGTATTCTGTCTATCATATAGAAAACCTCACCATTTACTTTAGCAGGATTTGATAGTCTCACAACTCTTTTGGCTGCATTATAATAACGTTCCCAATCAAGTGGAGGGTCAATTGCAAAAACAGCTTTTGGTTTTACTGGATAATTGTTTTGAACAGATAACCCGGAATATTTTACCGCACAGGTGCCGCCAATAGAAAAGCCACCAATGTATAAGTCCTTCCCCTTTAATTGGTATCTGTTAACCACAAGGTTTATAATTTCTTTTAACGATTGTTGAGAGGCAGTATCACTTCCAAAATAAGAAGGGCCTGTCTTTAAAAGTGGAATAATAGTTAAAATGCCTTGTTGTGATGCATATTTTGGTATGCCTGTTTGAAATAAAACGTCTTGTGGTGAATTTCCGAATCCGTCCAGTAAAACCATGAATGAGTTTACTTTTTCTTTTTCAGGCACAACTGCAACATACATATTTGTTGTACTGTCATTCGCATTCAGATAAACTGTTTCAATTCTCTGTCCATATGAAATGATGGAAGTAAAAAGTGTAAGAATAAGTAAATTTATTTTTTGCATCGTAAGTGTCATTTAAGCTTGCAGGCAACGGGTTGGGCATTGTGCAGTTGTGGAATTGACCAACTGAGCGCCCGGAACTGAACCTGCCTGCCGGCAGGGCTAAAAGTATAACTAAAAGCCGAAGTTAACCAACAAAAGCCCGGCAAAATTCCCCTTATGAATCAGGGCGGGCTGGTATGCACAGCCGGTAATTAATTCAACGTCATGACCCAAATGCATAAAACCTTTTGTTGGGCGTTAGTGCTTTTACTTGTCAGTAAATTTCCAACTACCAAGACCAAGTGATATAATTATGTCTGACCAGGTTTCAAAAGCAGAAAGGCCGGCCATCACTGGATAAACATCTGTGTCAAACCATTTATTTTGTTTCAGCAAAAACATTTTCGCCTCATAAGTCAGGTTTTTTGGGAATGGATTTTGGATTTTCAACATCATCATTTGATGAATATTATTTTCACTTTTTTGAGAAAACGTAATTGTTAGTGTCGTCTTAGGATTATTAATTTTTTTTACGGCTTTCATGCTTTTAATAACTCCTTTGTCCTGTTCAACCTCAACATAAATCGTTTCACCAGGATAAATCTGCATTCCATTGTTAGGAAATACATAAGGTGTTGCTCCGATTTGGTCTTCGTAAAAATTTACGTTGTCTACATCAATTCTTAAAGTATAAGGTATTCTTTTAAGTATAGCCGAGTCTTGTCCTGTTGAATTAAAAGGAACTGACGAAAAAAAGAGCACTAAGATTAAAAAGTATTTCATAAACGTGAAGTTTTTTTAGCATTACGCTCAACGGGCAGGGCTTTGTGCAGGAGTAGCAATAGAATTACGTCCGCCCTAAGCCGATGCTGATTGATAATATAAAGTTGAAATTAAGAACTAAAGTTAAAAGTTGTTTGTCCGGCCCGAACCACAGCCTGCCTTTGCTACCTGCCTGCCGGCGGGCAGGTTGGCTGATGTTTGTTTGTCAAGCCACACTTACACAAAACCCCATCCAGCAGTTTTTATTTTGTCTGTGCTTGTATCCACTTTACTATTTCTGTCAAAGCAGTTGGTGAAAACGTTTGTTCAATAGTTGCATACTCTTCAGGTAAACCTGTTTTACATTCCTGAAACAAGTGATTTAAGTTGGGGAATTCTATTGTTGTTATTTTTTTATTTCCTCCTTTTATAAGTGCTTTTTTTATTGCTTCTAAATTTTCTTTTGGTGGAACCTGCAAATCTTTCTCTCCATTAATTGCTAAAACAGGACATTTTACTGTTTCCAATGCCGGTGAAGGATTGTATTTTATAAAATACTGCATCCAGGGGTTTGCAATTTGACTGACTTTTAATTTTACAAAATCATCTTCGCTCATGTCTGCTGGTTTTTCAGCATTTGCACTGTCTTTTAATGTTTGTTTAATATAATTTGTCAGGTCAATATTCAGTTTTTCAAGATTAGCAGATTTATTTACAATGTCAAATATTTTTCTGTTTGCCGTTTCATTTTTCTGTAAATCTTCCTCACTAACACCCGATGCTTTTCCAATTAAGTATTGTTGTAATAAAAGTAATTTGTCACCCTGAATACCTGTTCCTGCCAGCAAAACAATAAAAGAAACATCTTTTGATTTACCGGCAACCATTGGTGCAATTAAGCCACCCTCACTGTGTCCCATTAATCCGATTTTCTTTTTATCAATTTCTTTTCTTGTTTTTAAATAATTAATGCCTGCTTCAACATCAGTTGCAAAATCAGCACTTGTTGCCGTTTTAAAATCGCCTTTTGATAATGCAGTACCTCTATCGTCATAACGCAAAACTGCCATTCCATTCTTTGTTAAATAGTCTGATATAACAAGAAAAGGTTTGTGTCCCAATAATTCTTCATCCCTGTTTTGTGGTCCACTTCCGCTTATTAAAATTACCACAGGAAAAATGCCTTCTTTATTTGGCAATGTCAATGTTCCTGCTAAACTTATTCCTGCTTTTTTATTTTCAAAAGTTATTTCTTCTGAATAATACGCATAGGGTTTTGTTGGTTCCTGTGGTCTTACAGGTTTTTCTTTTTCAATTTTTTCCTTTGTTAAAGTCATAGGAAAAGATTGTGCGCCCTGTTTAAAAGTACCAGCAATTATGTTGTCGTTTCCTAATGTTCCTTCGTATTCAATTTTTGCGTTTGCAATCGTAATTTTCAAAATTGAATTTTCAAAACTTGTAGTTGTGGTTGGAATTCCTTTTGCACCCTGGTCAGGACTGTCCATTGTTGAACTTAGCCCATTTCCGGTTTTAGTGACATTAAATACAAGTCTTAATTGTGTTCGCTGTACTTTTAATGCTCCGTTCCATTGTCCTGTAATTTCCTGTCCAAAACCTGTCAGAAAGAACAGGCTTGTCAATAATAGTAATGCGGTTTTTTTCATTTAGATGGATTTAAAATATCTTACTATTAAACTAATAACTACAAACAATACAACTATAGCTATTATTGAAATGGGATTTGCAAAGTTTACAGTCCAGCCCATTTTTTTATTTCTTTTGGGCGGAAATATTCTTTTGTCATCTTTATTGTAATAAATCCATCCCCATTTCCAATTGCCAGGGTCTTTATGCCAATTATCTAATGTTTCTTTTGGTGGTTTTCCGTCTGTTTGCATATATCTATTGTTTGTGTAAGGTGCCCCGGTAAAATTATTTCACAACAGCAGGTATTGCTGCAGGTGGGTTATTTTATAATGTCCCGGAACCGCTGCCCAACTTGCCTGCCGGCAGGCAGGATAAAATATAAAGTTGAAGTTAACAACAAAAAACCAAATTGAAATTCCGCTGCCGGAACTAAAGTACAGCGATGCAAATAGCCGAAGTTTCTACGACCAGCCATACTTGCTGCAATTCCAATGTTGGTGGCAGTACTATTTTTCTTTCCTGCTTAATTTATCTAATTTATCTAAATATTCGTCAAGCAAGCCGTAAATCGCAATTTGGTTTTTCACCATTACTTTATTGTCCCAATCAGTATTTGTGATAAAATACCTGCCTGTCTTAGCCTCCATATTAAACCAGATTCCTGAACTGATTCCAGGGTCTCCACCATAATGTCCAAAGTTTCCTGCCGAACTGAAACCCATATTAATACCTGTGTTAAACTCGTCACTGTAACGGCTGGTATCTCTGTCAATAAAATTCTCTTCCCTAAGTTGTGGCGTAAAATACTCTTTGTAACTTTCTTTGGAAAGTATTGAGCCGTTTCCTGAAAAGCCTTTTATTAGTTCAAAAATATACTTACTCATATCGTTGCTTGAAGTAATGATACTTCCATCAGGATATGTTATGCAAGTATAAAATGGATAAGCTGTTTTTTTGTCAATATATAGTCTCGAATGTTTTTTCATATCTATTGAATGTAAACCCCAACCTGTACTTTCCATTTTTAAGGGTTGCAGAATGTACTTTTCTGTAAAATCGTCAAACTTTTGTCCTGTTGCCTTTTCAACAACCAAAGCTGCTAAAGTGGCTCCCATATTAGAATAGCTGAATATCGCTCCGGGCTTTTTGTCAGTAAAAGCGTCAGCCCTAAACCATTTGCCATTTTTTGTTAAAATGTTTTTTAGAAAGTCTTCCATTGGAATATCGGTTGAAGGGGCACTGAATTTACATTCTCCAATATCTATTTTCAGATTTTTTTCCAAATTAATTGTGTCGTATAAAATCCAAGCTCTGTAAAGGTATTCTTGATTGTCAGCAATAGAGGACGTATGAGTTACAAGATGTCTTATGGTTATTGGTTCACCTTTATATTTTGGATTTTCAATTATATAAGGTAAATATTTGCTTATTGGGTCATCTAACTTTAGCTTGCCTAATTCCTGTGCTTTTAGAACTGCAATTCCAATTAATGTTTTTGAAACGGATGCAATATTTTGGATAGTATTTTCATTGTATTTTTCTCCTGTCTCGACATTTGCAATTCCAAATCCGTTTTGGTATAAAATTTCTTTGTCATTAACAAGGGCAACTCCAAATCCATTGAGACAGGTAGTTTTTGAAAGTTCTGTTAGTTTTTCAGTTAGTTCGTTTTGAGCTTTTATAAATTCTTCAGAATGTTTAGATTTATTCGTTCCACAAGAAAGTAAAAGTGATGAGAGAATAAGCAATAAAGTAAATTTTATCATATTTATAATTTGTGAAAGTAATACGTTAAAAATGCATGAAAGTTACACTCAATTGAGCGTATCTGCGTATTTGCACACAACGGGCAGGGCTTTGTGCAGGGCTGGGATAGTTGCTGTGTCAGCCCGGAACCACTGCTGACATGCCTGCCGGCAGGCAGGTTAAACATATAAAAGTACAAGTTAACTAACAAAAGCCAGGCGATGTTTGTCCAGTCCGGATGAAGTACAATAGCGATAAAATGACCACTACTCAAAGATCCAGCAAGCGGGCAGTTCATGTTAGCGGTTCGTTGTTATGCTGTTCAGCCCTGGTTGTTCAATTTGAGCCGCCAGTTGTATAGTGTTTCTGTTTCGTCTGTTTTTTGAAACATATTTTTTTCAAGAACTCTAAATGATGCCGTATTTGCTTTTTCTGTTGAGGCAATCAGAGATTTTACAGTGGGCTGGGTTTTTGCCCATTCAATTATTCCGCTAACGATTTCTGTCATGAAACCTCTGTTCTGAAACTCGTCGTAGGTTCCATAGCCAATTTCAATTTCTCCTTTCGCATTTGGTTCACCCACAATACATACATCACCAATCATTTTGTTTTCCTCTTTTGAAATAGCAGTCCAAAGGGTCGAATACAAATAATTTTTGCTTTTGTCTGCCACATTGGGCAAAATGGTTTGTTCAAAAGCATCTTTAAGTTCAGGGGAAATAGTTCTTGATGTTTTATTGAGGTTCAATTCTGCTTCTAATGAATTGTCGCATTTAATATATTTTACCAGTTGTTCGTAAGTAAGAGGCTTTAAAATAAGTCGCTTGGTTTCTATCACTTTTGTCTGTTTAAAATTTGTGAAGGTTTGTTTACAATTTGTCTCGTACTAAAACTGAAGCTAAATTTATAACTATAAGCCGAAGCTAAAAACTACTGCCCGGCAAAATTCCCCGATGAATCGGGGCAGACTGTCCGCCGGAAATAAAGCCTGGATATGCACAGCCGGTGATTGTTTCAATGGCTGTCACCAAATGATTAGAGCCTTAGTTCGTTAAAATCCTGGATGTGTATTCTGTCACAAAACTTCTAAGGAAGCTGTCAATAAATTCATCGGTACTCCCGTCTTTTTTTAATGTTGCTTTTGTTTCTTTGTATGCTTCAGTTTTTTTGTATGCTAAAAATTGTTTGTCCTTAAAAATTTCGTAGTTTTTATAATCAAATTGCTTTGATTTAATAAAGTTGCCTTTGTCTATTTCTAAAAGAAAATAGTTTTCGTAGGTAGACCCATACCCCATGTGAACATAATTGACAAGTTTACCATAAGGTAAAACAAGCAAACCCGAAAGCCAGTCAACCTTTACATTTTTTTTTTCAGGAAAAACTTCTGTCATCACAGTTTTCCATTTTGTATCGTAGTTGTTTTTGTCGGTTGTGTCCCAATATTGTACCTGAATATCCTTTACAAATAGCTGGCTGTCCCTCATTTCAAAAGTAGCTACATATCCCCGCCAAAGTGCTGATGACATTATACCTCCTTTGGGTCGTTTGTCAGGATTTTTTTCAAAATAACTTTCTAAGGGGTTTGTATGAAGGCTATATTCTTTGCCATCATAAAATATTTTGTCGGGATATTGAGCAGTGGCAAAAGTTGTCAGGCATAAAATTGAACTCAGGAATGTTGTAATTAAAAATTTCATCTGATCATATTTTAAGGTCTGTGTTTCGCATTACACACTACAGGCAGAATTAAATATATAACTAAAATGCCGATAGCTATCGGGAGAATTTAAAAAATACTGCCCGGAAGGCAGGTATAAAGCCGGGACAGGCAATATTTGTGATTGCTTCCAAAGTCTGTACCAATTACAAAAAAATGTTGTAATAAGCAGTTGATTTAATCTTCAATTTTAAAGCCCAGATCATTGTCTATTTTATTTCGTTCTTCTTTGGTCATTTTATTTCTTACTTCACGAATTGTATAACCGCCTTTTAAAACATTATTGACCAGATACATCCAGTCAGTGATTTCGTCTTTTTGAACAATTACTGTGTCGCCATACTTAACCTCAGTTGTTCTCTCTGCATCGTTGTTTACAATTCCCTGATAATTACCTTTAAAAAAAATAATCCCGGCAATCCACATGTGTTCTCCTCCTCCATCAGCCGTTGTATATCTTTTTTTTATGGAGAAGTTTGTGTATAAAGGGTTATTACTTTTTAAAGCCTCATCAAATTCGCCAATAGTTCTTTTTGCTTTACTAATTGCATCATTCATTGAAGAATCTTCAGCGGTTACAGTGTAAGTGTTATTAGAAGTATCGATGCCAATTTTTTCAGATCTTAATTTTTGAGTAGATTGATTGTTGTTACAACTTAAAAAAAATAGTGAGAGTAAAAAAAGTTTAATTTGGTTCATAATAATTTTTGTAAAGGATGGTCTTTGCGAGGGCCGGAAAGTAGAATTCCGCCCAGGCTAACTGAAGCTAAATTTATAACTAAAAGCTGAAGTTTTGATCTACTGCCCGGCAGAATTACGTCCGCCGAACCTGGCTGCCGGCAGGCAGGAATAAAGCATAGATATTTAATGCCGGTGATTACAAGTCTTATAATTGATTTAGTTTAATTGAATGTATTTTTTTGTGGAAGTACTGGACTCACAGCCAATCACCATCTGCCGTAAAGTACATGCATTAGCTCCATAACAAAGCGGCCCCAGCAAACACCTCTTCAATACAACCACAGGTATTATCACCCTCTTTGTTTCACTTACTGTTTTTTATTTACCTCCGGATATATAGTAAGCGTATCAATAAACTTTTAAATATGCTACCTATGCTGATGAAGCCTCTACACCATATAATATTGCTGCTTCAAGTATATCCATATTAATGTCTTTTAGCGTTTTAAACTTTATGCAATACCCGCTCACGCTTGCCTTGCCTATATTTTTCCCATAGGTTTTGGCTAAGTATGTTTTATCGCTGATGCCCAGGACATAAACAGAGATTCCGGTTGTGTTTGCACTTAAACCAACCTGGTAAAACTCCCGGGTTTTTCCATCAGCATATCGTATGGTGTATTGCCCATATCCAATATTAGGATTTGAAACCGTTTTATTATCACTGTTTTTACCATCCAGGAACCATAATTTGCAGGCCGGCAATAACTGAAGCAGGCGCTTATGCAGGGCCTGCATGTCATTGCGTTTTGCTTCAGGCTGGCTGGTTAAATACGCTTTGATCTGTTCTTTTACGTTCATAAACTTTAAAAATTACGGGTTGTTTTATTTGCAGGTCCGGTTAGCTACCATTAAGGATATTGTTTGCTGCAGATATTTTTTAACGGTCAGTTATTTTTCAGTTTTTCATAATGAAGTGCAATTACACCACATGCAAAAGTTTTAGAATCGGCAAGCTTCAATTTAGTAGTGCCGGTTATATCTTTAAATAACGGCATCCCCTGCCCTAAAATAATGGGATTAACAAAGAGCCAGAACTCGTCAATCAATCCCTCTTTTAATAATGATTGTGAAGCACGGGGACTGCCAAATATTATAATATTTTTTCCAACCTGTTTTTTTATTTTAATGATGTTGTCTGAAAGCCGGTCGCCAATAACTATGGTATTTTGAAGCCCGGTTTCCTGCATAGTTTTAGACAGTACAACTTTTGAAACCTGGTTGTACCAATCCGAATGTTCTTTGTCGTGTTTGGTTGCATTTGGTTGTTCACCTGCTTTTGGCCAATAGCTTTGCATCATTTCATAAGTTACCCGTCCGTAAAGGGCGGTGTCTGCCTGGTCTGTCATGGTTGCAACAAAGTCAAACAAATCATCATCAAATTTTATCCAGTCCATTTCTCCGTTAACCCCTGCTACAAAACCATCCAGTGAAGTGTGCATAAAGAATATTAAATTTCTCATCTGATACAATTTTTGATTGGTAATTTTTTGTTCGTTATGGTTTTCTGGTAGTTGAATCAAAGTCGCAGGCTACGGTAGAATACAGCCAGGGAATTTACCAAACGGCTGCCGGCAACCGAAACTGCGGGCAGGGTTAAATGTATAAATAAAAGCTGATGTTTAGAAATAAAGCCCGGCAGAATTATAAACGCCTGACCTGCCGTAAGGCAGGTAAGAAGCCTGGATAGACATTACATAAATTTCATAGGGCCTGTACTGTTACCGGGAGCCTGCCTGTACAGCAGGAAGTGCTGCCAGCCATTTCCTGGCAGCTATAATGCAGTTGTCTTTTTCTTTGTCTTCCATTATTTCAAATGGTATTTCGGTATCAACCGGTATATTGTATTTGTAAACTGTTCCGTTCCTGTCGCAAAAAATGCCGGTAGAGATATTTAAAATTACTTCGCCATTGATGATATCCCATCCGTTGTTGGTTGTGTAACCACCGGTTGCTTCACCAAAAAACCGGGTGGCGGGCCTTCCTTTAAAAGCAGTTGCCACCACTTCGCCGGAACTTACCGTATGCATGCTGGTAAGCACGGCTACCCGGGGTAAAGTTTTAAACAGGGGTTTGTTATTTAGTGTTACAACCTGTGAGCCGCCATAAATAAAATTGCCGTTGTTTATTTCCCAGTTAAATAACACATCGCCAGCCAGGTTTACCAGTTTGCCTGCAATGCCATCGCCTATTAATGGCCCCAGCCCTGCCATCATGGGGTTCATATTCCCGCCTCCGTTGTATCGCAGGTCAACAATATAATGCTGAATGCCGCTTTGTGAAAGTTGAATAAGTGCATCCCTGATCTGTTGTGATTCTTTTGCTACATCCACATTGGGAGCTATGCCCACTATTTTTAAATAACCCACATTGCCCTTTAAAATTGCATACTCAAAATGCAGTGCAGTGTTATTAACAGCATTATGTAATATGGTTTGCCGCACCCTGGTATCGGGATGATGCAGATTTGCATAATCGGTAAAACGTGCCATGGTTGTATAGTTACGGGCGTTTACTATAGAACCGTGATGATCCTTTAATCCGTTTAATAAAGCCTCGAAAGCGGGTTTCAGATCATTGATGGTTTTTGCATTGGCTGCCTGTGCATTAACCTGCATTTGCAGAGAATCCCAGTTTACGATGCTGGTGTACAATGACACCTGCTTAGCTTTTGCCACTACCTGGGTAAGCAATGCCTGTGGGTTTGGTTGTGCATAACCCACCATGTTGAAGAAAAGCAATAAACAGGTTGTAATTCTTTTCATAATAAAAGATTTAAAAGGCGAAAAACAGGGACAGGTAATTTATATTTCTTTGGTTTATATTTAGTCAAAGACTTTACTGTTTATTTTTTTTCTGCACTCTTTGGATATTCCCGCCAGGTATAACTTTTGTGAACTATCTTCCAGGAGCCTTCATATTTAAGCAGTAAAAAATAATCGGTAAAAACCCTCCAGCCCGGAATTACTATTTCTGCTTTTGCAGTGGCTGCATCTTTTTCGTAGTCAATAGCTATGATACGCCCGATCCGGTTTGTCTTTTCTCCTGGTTTTATATCAGCAATATATTTTTCTCCCGAACGGGTCCGCAGGCTATCCCCTGTTACCGTGTATAAATTAAAGTTTGGATGAAAAGCTTTTTTCAATCTGTCTGGTTCACCATTGGCTGTTCCTTCAATATAGTTCATCAGTGTTTCTGTAATTTGTGCAATTTCAGGTTTACTGTTTTCAGTTTGCGCATTGCCCTTTAATGCTGCAAACAGCATAAATACAAATACTGAAATTTTAATTGATTTCATTTGACTTATTTTTAATTTTCACTGTTATATACTTTAATAACCGGCTGCGGCATAAAACGCTCAAAACAAGAGTCGCATTTATTTAGCCCTTGTGTACAATGTCTCTGTAGCTTTTGCTTCTTCACCCGCAGGTGAAATATTATAGGCAGTAATTTTTACTTCATCCTCATGTACCATTTCAATCTCTGTGCGCCAGCCCCAATGCTGTTCTGTTTCTGGTGTTACATAAGCATAGCTGCCCAGCATGTTCAGCTTATCATCACCCTTTTTTCCTTCTGAAAATATCATAGCACACCCGGTATGAAAGCTGTCTATCCAGCTGGCCTGTATCTTTCCTGTTTCAAGATTACAACCATAAATTGCCAACCCTTCCAATGGTTTTCCGCCAAAGCTTCCTTTATAACCATGCATTATAAAACGGCCATCCAGAATCAGCCGCATATTTCCAATCACCGGCGATTCGTCAACCGGGGCACCAGGTTCAAACCATACTTTGGTTATTCCCTCCCACGCTCCTTCCAGTCTTGCCAATTGAAAATGCAAACCGGTCTCTTTTGAATTTTTAAATTTTTCACTCATAGTAATTGTTGATTTAGTTGCTGTATAAAAATACAACAAATATAATTTTAACCTTCGGCCATAGTATTAAATAATCATGCCTCAAGACAATAATTATTACACAATTTTTTAAACAAATTACAGGATTCACAGATAAGCGGCAGGATGCGTTTTTTTATGATTCTGGCATGAATTTAGAAGTTTATAAGCCGTTATTTACTTAAACTATTTATTATGACAACTCCCATGACTACATTAAGCGGCGTACTTGAAAAGCTGCGGATAAGAAAACAGGACCATGAATTTATAATGACAGATGCAGGTTTTACCAGTCCTGCCGGAAAAATGTATAAGGAAGATGAGTTAACCATTATAAAGACCTACCGTTTTGAGGGAGATTCTGATCCATCGGACAGCTCTATCTTATATTTATTTGAAGCCAATGATGGATTGATTGGTTACAGCATTGATGCTTATGGAGCATATTCCAATCATGAAGATGCCGGTTATGATGAATTTATCCGGAAAATTAATGTAAGCGAAAGGGATGAGCAGGAAATATTTAAATAAGACAGGCAGCAGAATTAAACGGTGTAATCCTGATCAAATGAATTCGTTTGTACAGCATCTTGCAGCATACTTTTTCTATTTAATTTATTTGCTACCTGATCAATATCACCGCTCCGTTCCGCTGTATTAAATTACCACGGTAATCAACAGCTTCTGCCATCCATACATAAGTACCAGGCGGTTGCTTTGTTCCTTTAAAATTACCATCCCATCCGTTTGCGGCATCAGCAGTAGTAAAAAGCATTTGGCCATACCTGTTAAATACGCTGAAGTAGTGAAACTCCTTCATGCCGATAACAACCGGCCTGAGTTTATCATTCAAACCATCACCACCAGGTGTAAAGGCATTGGGTACATATATCTCCGGGCCCTCAAACACTTTTATTTTTATATCATCAGTTGCACTGCAACCCCAGGCATTGCTGGCTATTACATTGTACAGCACATCCCTGTCGAGTTTGGCTACAGGGTCTTTTGCAAATGGGTTATTTAAACCATAAGGAGGCGACCAGGTGTAATTATTGAAACCGGTATTATTTACATCAATACCATGCAGCGGTAAGGGCTGGTTAACGGCGATAATGGTATCGTAACCCACAAATAATTTTGCAGGAGGGCTTACAGTAATTGTTACTGCATCATCTTTTAATGATGCACAACCATTATTACCGATAAGCGAAAGACGATAAGTTATGGATCCATCTTTTGGCTGCAACACCAAAGGGTTAGCAATATTGGTAGCAGATAAATAAGTATCAGGCGACCAGGAATAAGAACCTCCGCCAGTTCCATTAAGCTGTGCATTTTTGCCGGAGCATATGCCCGTATCTCTGCCTGCATTGGCAACAGGTGCCGGATTTACAAATACGGTTACACTGCTGGTTCTTTTACAGAATCCCGTTTGCCCTGTTAACGTGTACATGGTGGTTATAACCGGCGATGCATCCGGGGTTAATATGTTTGGGTTACTAAGCCCTGTTGCTGGTGTCCATAAAATAGAACTGCCATTTGATACGCCTGCCAGAGTTGTTTTATCGCCCTCGCAAAAGGTAACATTGTTACCTGCATTTACTAAAACAGTATTCAATGAATCAACAAAAACCGGAATCGAAACAGTACAATTATTGGTATCCTTAACGGTGATGGTATAGTTACCGGGAGCAAGCCCTGTAAAAATACCGGATGGGCCAAAACTAATACCATCCATACTATAATTTAACGGCGGGGTACCACCACTGGCTGTTGCGTTAATAATTCCGTCATATTGAATACAGGAAGAAGGAACAGCTGGTGCAGTAAGTTGCAGGGGTAAAGAATTAACCAATATGATATCAATCGTGTCCCTGAAATTGGCAGCATCTTTTACTATGATAGCATAATTGCCTGCAGCAAGACCGGTAAAGATGCCGTTAGCCTGGAAGTTTATGCCATCTTTTGAGAACTGGTATGGCGGCGTTCCAAACATGGCGGAAGCAGTAATAGTTCCGTTAGCTATATTACAGGATGGATTAATAAAAGTTGCAGAGATAAGTGTAAAACAGGTATTCAGTGTAAAGTCCTGAATAAGTTGTACCCCGCTGCAGGCCTGGTTAAGAAAAGCTTTGATGGTATAATTGGTTCCGGTGGCTAATCCTGTGAAAAGCCCTGTTGCATTACTTGCAACTTGTGTAGTACCAACAAACAAAGCAAAGGTAAGCGTAGTACCAACCGGTGGTGCAGGACTGATATTTGCCTGTACTGAAAGTGCAGGGCAATCCATCGTAACGGTTAAATTAAAAACATTAGATACGCAATAAGCTGAAATATCAAAAGCAGCTACAAATCCGGCACCACTGGCATATAAAAGCCTTCTTGCCTCGTCATAAGCCAGGTCGTAAACAGCAGCCAATGGAAAGCCGGGAATGCTGATGTCGGCAGCAGCAGCATCATTAAAATTAACCCCATCAAATTTATAGACTTTAATGGTGCCATTAATATTGCCGATAAAAATATTATTGCATTCATCGGCAATAATTCCACCCTGCATCTTTGCCGTATTACCTGGTATTGTAAGTGGCGTACCTGCTGAACTTCCATCAGTCTTGTTAAATGCTTTCAGGTTTAACCCATCCCAATAGTATAAATAGGAGCTGTTGACCGCCAATGCATTCATGGAATTATCTGTATTTCCGGCTACCGGATTCAGGTATGGCCTGTTTCGGGCCTCACTCATAGTTGTATAACCCGATAGCACCTGCCACGCAATGCCGGCAGCATTATATGGTTGTGTATTTTTGTACATGCGGTTATTTACAAATGGGGTAAGAAATGAAGAAGCAAATATGGTGTACATATCATTGGTCAACGGATCCACTACCAGGTCTACAATATCCTGACCAAATGTTGAAATACCTGTGAGATTGATACTGGCAAGTGTGGTTACCGGTGGACTGCAAACTGCCAGGTTAACATTAGAAGTAATACCTCCCCCGGCAATTAATATCTGCGGATTTCCATTATTGCAACTCCATAAAAATTTCCAGTTTTCCCAAAAAGCAGGATCTATGTTGGTGATGTAGTTATCATAAACCCCGGCAGCAGACAGCCTTATTATTCTGGTACCACCTGAATTTAATCCCTGGCCCAATAATGTTTTTCCACTGCCTTTTTCAACAACCCAGCCACCATAAGCAGTACCAAATATCCAGCTGGGGGTGCTAAGGGTTCCGCTAAAGGTCCAGAGTAATGCACCCGAGGGATCATATTTAGCAAGTAGGCAAGCACCCGATACGCTACCTCCTCCTGCCACATAAATATTACCGGCATAATCAAAGTCAATATCTTTTGCAATGCCGCTGTTTACCCCGGTTAAACTATTTGTATTACTCACAAAGGGATCAATGACCAATGTTTTTGTTTTATCGTAACCGGGTACTACAAAACTTACCAGCTTATTTTGGGACTGATAAGAAATATTATAACGCTGCTGCGGATGCACTTTATCAACAGATAGTTTCACCATGTCATCCGTACTGCTAAAAGCCGCTAATCCACTTTCAACAACGCCATTAATACCGGAGTTGATAACCAGGTTACCGGCTCCGTCAACCTGTATGTTTTTTGTATCGCCTCCGTATTTCATTTTAACCAACCCCAGGCTGGCACCGGGCTGCAATACAATGCTGTATTCAAAACCCGTTTTATCTGTATTGGTAAAATGATAAATAATATCAATGCCGGGATAGAGATTTTTGTAAGTGATCTTTTTGTAACCATAAGCTTTATCCTGTAAAAGTCCGTAGGTATGGTAATCGGTTGTTTCTTCTTCAGCAATGATCTCAGGTTCTGGATTGGCACCCTCCCACTCCATGCTTATTATTTTATCTGTTACTGAAACTCTTTTTTCTATCTCTTCCTCAGGGATCCCTTTACGCTCTAATTCTTTTTCTTCCTGTTCTGATGGTTTAATAATTTTCCGGTGCAAATGCATAAGGCCTTTGGGTGTAAACAATACAAGCATGTCATTGCCTTCGTAGCCGTATTTGATGTTTCCCATTTTCCCGTGGGCTGACATGGTATCTCCATATTGACCTATATTTTTAATGAAAGCGTTACGGGAACCGTTGAGCCCGTTCATGCGCATTACGGATTGCTGTTTAATGATGGCATTAGCCGGTGTTTGCGATAGCGCAGGAAGCTGGCATAGCAGTAAAATGAAGGGAATAAACTTCACCAGGTTTATAAATGGTTGTTGTTGTTTTGGCACGCTTATAAAGCTAATAAAAAAAATTGATGGGTGCGAAATTGTTCATTATTACTTAGCGGACAGGTAGTATTAGTTATTAAACAGCCTTTTTTCATTTTTCTTATGTGAGATAAAAAAACTTCATCACAGATGGTTTTGTATAAAACAAGTTGAGGTAAAATTAACTTAGAGGATTAGAGATTTAGAGGATGTTCTTATACAAGTTTTCTCCAAACCTCTATACCTTTATGCTAAAAAAACTTCATCACAGATGGTTGTGTATAAATACAAGATATAGGTAAAATTAACCTAGAGGATTAGAGATTTAGAGGATGTTCTTATACAAGTTTTCTCCAAACCTCTATACCTTTATGCTAAAAAAACTTCATCACAGATGGTTGTGTATAAATACAAGATATAGGTAAAATTAACCTAGAGGATTAGAGATTTAGAGGATGTTCTTATACAAGTTTTCTCCAAATCTCTATGCTAAAAAAACTTCATCACAGATGGTTGTGTATAAATTCAAGATAGAGGTAAAATTAACTTAGAGGATTAGAGATTTAGAGGAGGTTCTTATGCAGGTTTTCTCCAAACCTCTATTTCTCTATGTTATAATTAATTTTTTAATTGTAATTAATCTGGTAACATGTCATAAAAATCATTTTTAAAAGTAAAATGGCCATCCTTCATTATGTTTACCACATTAAAGTTTACCAATAAACCTTTTGGGATTTCCGCCAGTTTCATGTGGTTTATAATTTTGGCTTTAAAATAAGGAGCAATTTCCTGCACAGCTTTCAATTCTAAGATTATACATTGTTATACAAGAATATCGCATCTAAAATCTGTTGTTAACTCAAGCTCTTTATATAATATAGGAAAGTTAACCTCCGACAGGAAAGCTATATTCCTAAGTGTCAATTCATATTTCAGACACTTATGATATACACTTTCTAACAGGCCAGGACCAAGAATTTTATGCACTTCAATTATTGCCCCATTAACCTGGTACGTTAAATCATTAATGTATGTTTTTGTAAGCATGATATTTTTAAAGGCTTAATTAAAAAGGGGAGGGGTTCGGCCCTTTTTTTTTTTTATTTAATATTTGGGTATTGGGAGGGGGGTGGGGCGAAAACCCCCCCGGGCCGGGTAAAACAACGGGGTGCTTAATATCATCCCTTGTTATAACTACTTCGGTTTATACTCCAATACCAGCACCGCATTCTCAGTCAAGCTTGCACTGCTATGCAACTCGTAACGCTTATCGCCGGCCTTTACCACAATGGTTGCGGTATTAGGCGGTATGCTGCCCAGGTTATGTGCAAAGAGAACAATCTCGTGCTGTGGCGCTTTTTCATCCAGCAGCAATTGCACGGTAATGGCTTTTTCAGAAAGGCCACGGTTGCTTACCAGTAATTTATTGTTGTAATATACACTGATGCTATCGCCATCAATGGTACCATTATCAAAAATATCAAGCGTAATATTTGTTACACTAACCGGTATGCGGCTGAATACGGTGTTCTTGCGTGATGGCATTGTTGCTTCCTCTTTTTTTGCAGAAGGTACAGTCGCTGCATTGGAAGTGGAAACGATCTTATATTCTTTGGGTACTTCGGCACCCATCAGGTTCTTACCAAAATAATCCCAGCGCTTACGTGTCATGTATAAGGCATCGGCACCATAACCGTGACGTGCATTGGGGAACACCACCAGGTCGAAATCCTTATTGGCTTTTTGTAATTGCTCTACTACCAGGTAAGTGTTATAAGGAGGTACATTATCATCCATACCACCATGTGCCAGCATGAGTTTGCCTTTAAGATTACCTGCATTCATCTGGTTGGCCTGTTTGGCATAATTGGTAGAACCATCGGGGCCTTTTTCTTCCAGGCCAATATAGCGTTCGCCCCAATCATCTTCGTAATTGCGGTTATCGTGGTTACCACTTTCAGAAATACCCACTTTATAAAAATCGGGGAAGGTAAACATGGCATCGGCTGTAGCAAAACCACCACCGGAGTGGCCCCAGATACCTACTTTATCAATATCCATGTAAGACCTTGCTGCTGCCAGTTGTTTTATACCTGCCACCTGGTCTTCCAGTGTATTGGAGCCCATATTGCCATAACAGGCATCGTGAAAAGATTTGGAGCGATCCGGGTTACAGGCTCCATCAATAATTACAACCAAAAAACCAAGATCAGCAAGTGCCTGGTGATCGCCACGTGATGGGCCAAAACTGCGGCTGCCTACACCCCCGCCCTGCGGACCGGGATACACGTAATTAACGATAGGATATTTTTTATTCGGATCGAAATCTTTTGGTTTAAACATCAGGCCATACAGGTCCCATTTTCCATCGGCCGATTTTACTTTGATGGGTTCAGCGGGTTTCCAGCCGGTAGCCAGTAATTTGCTGATATCGGTTCGTTCCAGTTCGGCAATTAATTTGCCTTTTATATCTCTTAAAACAGAAACCGGTGGTACATGTGGCTGCGAATAATTATCAGTAAAATATTTTCCATCGGGTGAGAAAGTAATATTATGGTTGCCATCTTCGGGTGTTAACAGTTTTAAATTGCTGCCATCAAAATTAACACTGTAAAAATGTGCATAATAAGGGTCACGGCCCGGCTCACGGCCATTGGCCATAAAGTACAGCACTTTATTTGCTTCATCTACTTTTAATAATTGGGTAACAACCCAGGCTCCTTTGGTAATCTGGTGTTTGAGTTTGCCAGTTGCGGCATCATACATATACAAATGCCCCCAGTCGTCACGCTCACTGTACCAGATGATCTCGTTTGTTTTATCCAGGAAACGGTTGTTGATGGTACCTTGTCCGCTTTCGTATTGTGTAGCAACTGTTTCAGTAAACACTTCTTTTACATTGCCGGTGATCGCATCTGCAATGCGTACTTTTTCAACCTTATGATCACGACTGGTACCTACAAAAAAGAGTTTGGTTCCGTCGGCATTCCATTCGTTGTCATCATAACCTCCGCTGGATGCGATATCATCACTCAGTGTTCCTCTATGCTCATCAGGCCCCATTTTTAAGCGGATCACTTTGGGATTATCTACTTCAATAATCACCCGGTGAATTTTTACAATGGCTGTATCCTGTGGCAGCGGGTATTTCCATTCTTCCAGTCTGGGTGCACCTACATTGGTTGATACGAGGTACATGGTACTTACATGGCGTTGATCCTGCTGAAAAGTGGCTATCTTTTTTGAGTCGGGACTCCAGAGCATGATGGGGCGGTCACTATGTGTCCAGCCGGCATTATCGGTAGCATAACCAAAATCTTTTACCCCATCAAAGGTTAGCTGTGTTTCTTTTTTTGTTTCTACATCACGTACCCACAGGTTCCAGTCTTTAATGTATACTGCCTTTTTACCATCGGGCGAAAGGCTTTCGTTGCCGTTGCCACCCCTTCTGCGGCCACCACCTGCAGCTGCGCCTGCACCACCGGCATCGGGTAAGATCGATTTTTTATCGGGGCCTGTTTTGCGGCTTCCATCGGCCGGATTTATTAAAACAAATTCTACTCCGCCCGGTACCGCAACAGTGTACCAGAATTTACCATCGGGCAACCAGTTTGGGTTAACATTATAACGGTAAACGAGTTTGCCTACATTAAAACCCAGTGCCCTGGTGGCCTGGTCGTAATCGGTAGTGGTAATTACTTTTTTATCTGATTGTGCGGATGCAGTGAAACCAGCAAGTGCAGTAATAGCCAGCGCAATAAAGTATTTTTTCATATTGATGTTTGTTTCGGGCCTTAATTTAGGAAAAGTTGGGGATTTGGTAAGGGTTAAATGTTGAGTGGTAAAAATGAATAGTTTTTTGATGAGGTCGTTAAATGTTTAAAATGACTTTTAGTAAAAAAAGACAGCTTTTAATTTTCTCTTTTACTTTTTTGCTTGCCAAAAAAAAGAAAATGTTTTCAAGTGGCAGTAAAATAATTAATAGCAGCATGTTTTGTTACTGTTCTTTTTTGCTTCCCGATGAATCGGGACAGGTCCTCCAAAAAAGAACCAAAAAAGGAGCCCCGAAAAAGATTACATCCCTTTTTCGGGAAGCAGCTATGTTCAGCTTTTGCACTACTGTGGCTTCGGCATTTGATCTTTACTCTTAGGCGCAGTCACCTAACTAAAATAATAACAGCGTTTAATTTAATGGATACCCACACGTGGTTTTTATTGAGATGATTGCGACCATGGTATTTTTCGATTTTGATATTGGCGTATGTGTGAACTGCCGCACTAATGATAATTGAACTGGTTACTATTTTTAAAAGATATAAAAAAAACGGTTTGGGTTGTGAATTGGTTTTGAAAAAAGCATACTGGTCACGTGGCGTTGGCCTGGCAAAACAGCCGGAGGCTTTGTGTTTGCCTTGATTTTTTTTTGTTTCTTTTTTTATCAAGAAAAAAAGAATAATGAGAGCTAAATGAATCATGTAATTTAGAAGTCAACATTTTGCCCCCGCTTTTTTATGAAAGAAACAGAGCAAATAAAAAACACCTGCTTTCAAAATACATACGGACTAGTGCTGTGTGGTGGAAATAGCAGCCGCATGGGTACTGATAAAAGTATGCTGCAGTACTACAACAAACCACAGCGTTACCATGTGTACGATATGCTTCTCCCCTTTTGCGAAAAGGTTTTTATTTCATGTAATGCACAACAGGCAAAAAGCATTGATGCAGGATATATTTTTATAGAAGATGCACCCGCATACAATGATATTGGCCCCATGACTGCTTTGCTGTCAGCATTAACTTTATACCCTCAAAAGAATTTGCTGCTGATTGGCTGTGATTATCCCTTTTTAAAAACAGGTGAACTGGAACAATTTTCATTGTTGTGTAAAAACATTCCTGCATCTTTTTATAACCAGGAAGCTGCTATTTATGAATCTATGCTGGCCTGGTATCCATGCGGTTGCTTTGATGAGTTGAAGCGTATGTTTGAGGCAAAACAACTTTCGCTGCAGCAATTGCTCAGGAAATACGATGCAATAAAATATCTGCCAACAGATTCAAACAGCATTAAAAGTGTAGATACCACCGCAGCTTTTAACGAAGCGTATAAACTGATAAATGAAGGATAGTTTTCCTAATTTTAAGAAATGAAAGATAAGCGGGTAGAAAATATACAGATACATAAGGTTGGTTCAGACAAAATGGATGAGGTAGCAGATAAAGTTGCTGTGGAAGAGCCTTTGCAGATTCAGCTGCTTTACAGTACTGCTACCGGGCAGATGCTGAAAGATATTGCTGTAACCATGCGTACTCCGGGCAATGATGAAGAACTGGCCGCGGGATTTTTATTTACCGAAGGAATTATAAAGGATCCACAAGCCATTAACGAAATAAAAAGATCACATTCAGATGAAAATATCGTTCAGGTAGTTTTGAAAGAGAATATTATACCTGCACTGGGCAATGCCGCCAGGAATTTTTATACCACCTCCAGTTGTGGTGTTTGCGGCAAGGCCAGTATTGATGCCATCAATACCGTTTCGGTATTTGCTGCAGGGAAAGACAATTTACTTATTAACGCATCTCTTCTTTATCATTTACAGGATACAATAAAAGAACAACAGCAGGTGTTTGAAGATACCGGTGGTATACATGCCAGTGCTTTGTTTGACTGCGGTGGCAAGTTTATCCTGCTGAGAGAAGATGTTGGGCGACACAATGCACTGGATAAAATCATTGGCGCAGCATTGATGAAAAATGAACTGCCGTTGAATGGTTGCCTGCTGTTTTTAAGCGGACGTGCCAGTTTTGAACTGGTGCAAAAAGCGGTGATGGCAGGTGTTAAAATGATTGCTGCGGTTGGTGCTCCATCAAGCCTGGCGGTGGAAATGGCAAAGGAAAACGGGATTACGTTGATTGGTTTTTTAAAGAGTAACCGGTTTAATGTATACTGTGGTAAAGACAGAATAAATTTGAAATAACCCCTTTGTGCACTTTGTGAAAAACCTTTGTGCACTTCGTGGTTAAATATTTTACCACTAGGTGCACAAAGAAAAACACGAAACTCACAAAGGATAAATTATAAAAATGAAACTACGCATTAAAGGAAATTCATTAAGAATACGGCTTACTAAAACTGAAGTAAACACTATTGCCACAAACGGTTACCTGGAAGAAGAAACTTTATTTGTCAATAATAAACTGGTGTATGCCTTGCAAAGAGTTGATGAAGGCAATGCATTAACAGCAACCATGGAGCAAAACAAAATAACCATGTTTGTTCCATCTGCACTAACCAAAGACTGGCCGGCAAATAACATAATCAGCTTTGAAGCCAATATGCCGCTGGCAGATAACAAAACACTTTACCTGCTGCTGGAAAAAGATTTTGTATGTCTTGATCATACCAACGAAGACCAAAGTGACAATTACGATAACCCAAACAAAACCTGTTGAATCACTGCTTTACTTATGTAACTGTCAGCCTGAGCTTGTCGAAGGCGGGTTACACAAAGAAACCACACCGGTTTCGACAAGCTCAACCTGACAGCTTTTTAAATTAAGGCAATATCAAAAAATGCAATATTCTTTGATGCAGGTTTTAGAATTCTGATTCGAATTTTTTAGATCACAACCACACTGTTGGTTCCGCCATATTCATTGGCAGTTTCACTGTCAGCAGCTTCATCATTCAACCACTCGGTTTTATTAACTAAGTATTTAAACTCATGCTTCGAATCCTTTGGTAATGAAACATCTGCAGAAAAAGTTCCGTCTTTCTTTTTTGAAAGAATGATGCCGTTTTCCCAATCACTGTTCAATCCTACAACTTCCACAGTTTCAGCATTTTCTGGTGCAAAACTAAATTTAACTTTGCAATAATCTTTGGTCTTAAAATACGTTTTTTGTATCATTTTTATGTTTGTTTTGGTTTATAAATCAATAATCCCGGTAAATCTTTTACCAGGTCAGATAGCAAAATAAATCGTTAAGGAAACAGCGATGCTGAAACAGCTACCGCTGCCTTTAATACATTTTTTGGAAAAAGGTAACCCGTGGGGCTTAAGCCAGGTCTTTTTTATACTTCCCCTTACTCTTCCTGATATTACAGGCCACCACTTTATATTCCGGGCACATGGCTTCACTGTCGCTGATGCTGGAAGTAATATTGTTCAGCATCATCTCTGGAAAATGGAAGGTACTGCTGAGTATGCCGGGTTTTACTTCGTCGGTAATTTTTGCTTTAATATCAACCTTACCCCTGGGCGATTCCACACAAACCATATCGCCATCATTAATTAAATGTTTACGGGCATCTTCTTCGCAAATGAGTAATACATCTTCGGTAAGTATATCCACATTCCTGGTCCGCCTGGTCATGGCACCGCAGTTATAATGCTCCAGTTCCCGGTTGGTGGTAATAATGTAAGGGTATTCTTTTCCATGCTGCACAATTTCTTCCGATTCTTTAAATGTATTGAACATAAATTTACCTTTCCCCCTCGTAAATGTTTCTGTATGCAGTATCTCAGTATCAGTTCCGTCTTTACGCACCGGCCATTGCTTACCGTTATCACCCAGTTCATTCCATTTTACACCGGCAAAGAAGGGAACAATGCTTGAAATTTCTTTCAGCATGGCTTCCGGTTCATAATCGGCCTGTTCGTAACCCATACGGTTCATCATATCCACAATGATCTGTCCGTCGCATTTTGTTCCTTCAATGGGCTCCACCACTTTATTTACTCTTTGTATCCTTCTTTCACCATTGGTAAAGGTCCCGCTTTTCTCAAGGAAAGATGCACCGGGCAAAATAACTGTCGCCAGTTTTGCCGTTTCTGTCATAAATAATTCCTGCACCACAAACAAGTCCAGTTTATCCAATGCCTTCAGCACATGGTGGGTGTTGGGATCTGTCTGCGCCATATCTTCTCCAATAACCCAGATGGCTTTTAATGTAGAATTCAATGCTGCATCATACATCTGCGGAATTTTTAAACCCACATGCAGCGGTAGTTTAGCATGATAGAACTCCTCGTACATTTTGTGTATCTCCGGATTGGTTACATCTAAATAACCAGCACCCTGGTAAGGCTGGCAACCCATGTCGGCTGCACCCTGTACATTATTCTGCCCACGCAAGGGATTTACACCCACACCCCTGCGGCCAATGTTTCCTGTTATCATAGCAAGGTCGGCGATGAGCATAACTGTATAAGTTCCCTGCGAATGCTCTGTTACACCCAGACCATGAAAAGACATGGCATTGGGTGCAACTGCATAAGCCATAGCTGCATCCCGAACCAGGTTGCGGTCTACACCGGTAATATTTTCCAGTTCATCTATGTTCAGGTTTAAAATACTTTCTTTGAATTCATCATACCCCTCAGTTCTGGCAGCAATAAAATCCTGATCGGCTACATTTTCTTTGATGATGTAATAGAGCATCATATTCAGCAGGGCTACATTGGTACCGGGGCGTAATTGTAAATGATAATTTGCGTACTTAGCCAGCTCTGTTTTTCGTGGGTCAATCACGATCAACGTCTTTCCCTTCATGGCCTGCTGTTTCATTTTGGCGCCGGTAACCGGGTGTGCATCAGTAGGATTGGCGCCAATCACCATCATACAATCGGTGTACTGCATATCAATAACCGAATTGGTTGCTGCACCTGTTCCAAATGTACGTTGCATGCCAATGGCAGTGGGCGAATGACAAACCCTTGCACAACTGTCGATATTATTGGTACCTATTACAGCACGGATGAATTTCTGCATGATATAATTCTCTTCGTTGGTACATCTTGCAGAAGAAATTCCGGCAATCGCATCGGGTCCATGATCATTTTTAATTTGTGTAAGCTTAGCTGCAATAAAATCATAGGCTTCATCCCAGGTTGCTTCCACAAACACGCCGTCCTTTTTAATGAGTGGTGTACGCAAACGTTCGGGGTGATTGTAAAAAGAGAAAGCAAAGCGCCCCTTCAGGCAGGTATGGCCGCCGTTGGCTGCTGCATCATAAGGTGCCTGTATAGATTTGATGGTACCGGCATTCACCGCAACATCCAGGTTGCAGCCTACACCGCAATAAGTACAAACGGTGCGTACTTTTTTATCGAAGGATATAGATTTTGATTCAAAAACATCACTGATGGCTGATGTGGGACAAGCCTGTGCACAGGCGCCACAGCTTACACAATCACTTTCTTTAAAACTAACATCGCTGCCTTTAATGATATGGCTGTTGAAACCCCGGCCCGCCATGCTCAGTACAAATTCTCCCTGCACTTCATCGCAGGCACGTACACAGCGGTAGCAGTTAATGCACTTGGAAAAATCAGAAGTCATATACGGATGACTCAGGTCTTTTGGCTTATCCAAATGATTTTTTCCTTCTGGATAACGCACATCACGAATGCCAACACGGGCGGCGACAGTCTGCAACTCACAATTATTATTCACTTCGCAGGTAAGACAATCAAGCGGGTGATCAGTCAGCACGAGTTCGATGATATTCCTGCGGAGTTTTTGAATTCTGTCTGAATCGGGATAAATGTAAGAACCCGCCATCACCGGCGTATGGCAGCTTGCCTGAGCTTTGGCTGTTCCGTTCTCGGTAAGCGCTACGTCCACACTACAAACCCGGCATGAACCGAATGGATCAAGATTGGGTGCATCGCATAAAGTGGGCACGGCATCTTTACCAAAATTTCTCCTGATGAAAGCAAGTATGGTTTCACCTTCCTTAATTTCAAAAGGTTCATTGTCAATATACGCAATGGCGGCCGCAGGTTTTCCGTTGCCGGAGCCATAGGTAAATGTAGTACCCTTTACAGCCTGATCGTATTTGTCTTCTATTTTATATACAATACCCATAGCAGGGATGATTTAATCAGATAAAAGCAATCTTGTTTTATTTTACCACCAGGTACACAAAGAGAAAACACACAAAGGACACAGAGTATTTCCCTTTGTGTCTATTGTGTAATCCTTAGTGCCCTTTGTGGTTAAAAATTCTTTCATTTAAAATATGGTTTTAACTCCTCTTCAAAATACTGCAAAGCATTTTTGATGGGTAATGGCAATCCACCACCCAATGCACAAAGCGAACCGATCTCCAGTGTTTCAACCAGGTCATCCAATAAATTCCTGTCAATTTTATAATCTGTTTCCTGTGCTTTTTTCAGCATTTCATATCCTCTTGTACTACCAATGCGGCAGGGAAAACATTTGCCACAACTTTCGTGTGCAGTAAACTGAAATAAATGTTCGAGGTATTTTATTATTGGAAAATCTTCCGGAATACAAACAACCGAAGCATGGCCCAATAAAAATCCATTAGCAGCAAAGGATTCAAAATCTACCGTAAGGTCTTTTATCTTTTCAACAGGTACCAATCCGCCCAGCGGGCCACCAATATGCATGGCTTTTATTTTTTGTTTAAAGCCTCCTCCCAAATTATTTATAACAACATCAAGCGGTGTACCCATATCTACTTCATAAATACCGGGTTTATTAAAAAACCCATCCAGCGAAACCAGTTTTGTTCCGGTAGACTTTCCTTTACCAATGGCCGCAAATTGTTTGCCACCATTTTTAATTACGTAAGGAATGCAGGCAAGCGTTTCTACATTGTTAACTACTGTTGGTTTGTTGAACAAGCCTTGCTGCGTGGGATATGGCGGCCTCACCCGCACTTCGGGCCGCTGTCCTTCAATAGAGGAAAGCAGGGCCGTTTCTTCGCCACATATATAAGCACCCATGGCCCTGATGAGTTTGAAATTGAAACTAAAACCCGTACCAAGGATATTTTCTCCCAATAAATTTTCTGCCATTAAATCATTAATGGCCTGCTGCATAATTTCCTGCGATTCGGGATATTCTGCACGGATGTACAACACACCCGTATCTGCACCAGCAATATACCCGGCAATCATCATGCCCAGCAAAACAGGGTGTGGCTGGTGCTCCATCAGGTACCGGTCGCTGTAGGCACCGGGATCGCCTTCATCGGCATTACAAACAATAAATTTTTGTTTGCCGGGTGTGTTGCGGCAAGAGTCTAATTTAAATGCGATGGGAAAACCTGCTCCACCCCTGCCGCGTAAGCCTGATGTTTTCAGTTCAGCCAACAATGCTTCGGGTGATTGTGATAAAGCGTTGGAAAGTGTTTTGTAATATTCTTTAATGCCAGAGAATGTATTTGTTAAAACAGCTGTGCCGTAAGAAGCCACCTGGTAACTGTCAACTAATTCTGACTTTTGTTTTTTGATTTCTTCAATTTCACTTACAGCCGTACCGGAGTAGTTTTTTCCATTGTAATTGAAAGCACTGTTCTCATGACAGCGACCCAGGCAACACATTTGGCCTATCTCATCTGCTTTAAATTCTCTGCTTAATTTTTCAATCAGTGCATCCTGTGTACCGGCAGTCATGCAGGCACTGCCATTGCAGACAAATACTTTTTTGCCCCTGTTCTCTTCCTTTAAAAAATCATAAAAACTGGCAGTGCCGACAATATTGGCCTTGCCCATTATAAATTCGGCGGCCAACTCTTCCATCCTTTCCCTGGCAGGTGTGCCTGTTTTTTCTGCAGCAATGCCCAGCGCCTCAAAAAGGTTATTTTTCAACCCCTTTCTTCCTGATAACTCACCCAGGTTTTTTGACATGCTTTTAGTTTACAGCAATTTAACTATTTATAAAGTAAAAACCGGAGATTTATTGTAAAATGTAAAAGGGAATCAGACCGGCTTATGAAAGCTAAACTCAGTTTTTTTGGGCCTGGAAGTGGCGGGCCATGTTTGCTCTTATTTAAATACAAATTGTAGGAATTTATTGCATCTATGTAATTAATTTCTATTTTGCATTGGCTTTTAGCTTATTACCTGATTCGGTCTGTCTGTACTTTTTTCACTTTAAAAAAATGCCCATGAAATTATTTGCCCTGCTGCTTGTACTTTTTACAGCCATTCAAACTAAGGCCCAGCAAGGTTACTGGCAACAGCAACTGCGCTATGACATTAAAGCTGAACTGAATGATGCCGAAAAATCGATCACAGGTTTTGAAACGGTTGTTTATAAAAACAATTCAACAGCTGCCTTAAGTTTTATCTGGTTTCATATTTGGGCCAATGCGTATAAAGATAAAAGCACTGCTTTAATTCAGCAGATCATGAATGATGCAGGCCGTTCAAAAAAAATGAATGATTTTGGTACAGGATCAATTGACGGGCTTGATTTTAAAGTTAACGGACAGGTTGCCAAAACAGAAGCTCATTCAAACCCCCAGTATATTGATATCATTAAACTGGTTTTAAATAACCCTTTAAATCCCGGAGATTCTATAACAATAACCACACCGTTTAAAGTAATGCTGCCTCCTTATTTTTCCAGGTCGGGTTATGCAGATGGAGAATTTATGGCCTGCCAGTGGTATCCTAAACCAGCGGTGTTTGATAAAGATGGCTGGCATGAATTTCCTTACCTGGATATGGGTGAATTTTACAGTGAGTATGCCGATTATAATGTAAACATAACAGTGCCGGCCGCCTATATTGTAAGTGCAACCGGTGTACTGCAAACAAAATCAGAACTGGATGCATATAAAAAAACAGGGGCCGAAAATTTTGCAAACAGGGACAATAAACCTGTTGAATATAAGGCTGCTGATAAAAAAGGGATTAAGACATTACATTATATCGCCGAAAACGTACCGGACTTTGCCTGGTTTGCAGATACGGATTTTGCCATTCAATACGATACCATACAGCTGAATGGTAAAGTAATTGATGCGTTTTCTTTTTACCACAATAAAAAGAAAACGATCTGGAACAACAGTATAGATTATATAAAAGATGGTGTAAGAAAATACAGCGGCTGGATTGGCGATTACAATTACCCGGTAGTACAGGTTGTGGAAGGGCCTAAAAACAATTCAAGCGGCGGTATGGAATACCCGATGGTTACGCTTATAACCAGCCCCGATGCCAAAGCAGAAACACTGGATGCTGTGATCACACATGAGATTGGCCACAACTGGTTTATGAGTATGCTGGGAAGCAATGAAAGGCAACATACCTGGATGGATGAAGGATTGAACAGTTATTTCCAATTCAGGTACGAAGCTGAAAAATACAGGGCAAATTCAATTTTTGGTGATGCAATCCCTAAAGAAATAAAAGCCCTGCCTGCAGATGAATTTTTAAATGCAGTTTACAGTGTGATCAGTAAAAATATTCCCATGCAATCGGCAATGGACATTCCGGCAGATAAATTCCCAGACAGTGATGAGTACGGTCTTATATCTTATGTAAAGACGGCATTGTGGATGCACATGCTGGAAGCAACCGTTGGTTGGGACAAAGTACAACTGGCTGTACAGAATTATTTCACTAAATGGAAAAATAAACATCCGCAACCTGCTGATATGCAGGCTGCATTTGAAGAAGCAATTGGCGCAAAGCTGAATAGTTTTTTCAGCCTAACAAAAAAAGAAGGAAAGTTTGAATAGTTACTGTTACAACGCTTTACCCTTTGAAAGCGTTTCAACAGCGGCCACCATAATCCTTTTCACTTCGGCATTGGGTGCATCGGCAACAGCTTTATTGGCATACTCCAGTGCTTTTTTAAGATCGCCCTGTGCCGAATAACCACGCATTAAACCGGCGCTGGTTGGCCAGGCACCGTTGAATTTTTTATAGTTCATTTCAAATATTTCCAACGCTTCTGTAACTTTCTTTTCGCTCAATAACTGGCGGCCATAGTTATGCAGGTCTGTAACAGTTCCTTTTTCAAATGCTTCTTTCATCATCTTACCTGCTTCTTCTTTTTTATTGAGTTTGTTTAACAGTCCTGCTTTTACCGAAAGGTTCTTAAAATTATTGGCACCTCCCAGGTTGGGGTCAACGGCTGCATTGATCCAGCCCAGTGCTTCTTCGGTATTCACATTATTCTGCAGGCACCAGGTGGCAGCAGATTCCAGGCTTGGCGGATCAAAACCTGCAGCACCACTCATTTGCGAACGGATGTAAGCCAATGTGGTAGCTATAATATCAACTTCTACTTTAAAAGGAATACGCCAACGCTCCCAGTCAAGGCTCACTTCAACAACGTTATTTGTTTGCTTTACAAAATTGTATTCAAGCCTTTCTTTACTTTCCTTTGCATCTTTTTGCTGGTAAGTTGTAACCCGCAACACATCCATTTCGCTTTTATAAAAATAGCTGCCCCACTCATTTATATTTTTATTGAAGATGAGCACACAGGAATCGGGGTACAAGGCAATAAAAAATGCATATTTACCGGCTGCCAATAGTTTGCCATTAATGGTTACATCGGTTGAAAAGGAAATATTGGTACACTCATCCGCACCTGCTCTCCAGGGCGAAGCGGTATTGGAGCCAAATCCCAATACAGTAAATCCATAAGGTGCTACATCAGTTCCCCATATCTTTCCTTCACGGCCTTTTACACCGGGCGCATTCCAGGTAATTTCTATATGGGTTGCGGCCAGTTGCCTGGCAGTTTTGCATTTGTAATTTGTATTGCCTTCGGGGAGCCGCATCATTTGTGCGGCAGCAGGATTGTATGTAAACAACATCAGGAATAAACAAACAGGCAGAATAGCTTGTATAGCAATAGCTTTTTTCATGACAGCAATTTTTAGTGTGTGGTAATTACTTTGTTAAAAGTAGATTTTAATTGCTGTACTTATTTTCCGTTCATATAAAAGCTACGTGTGTGTAACAGCAATCAGTTTTTGCGTATTATTTTTTTCAGCACTTTCGGATCGCCGTCAATAGGTTCGGTATAAGTAAGTCCAAGCAGCCGGCATACCAGTGGGTACACATGTATATTTTCGAAAGAGCGGATCGTTTTACCTGTTTTTATTTGCGGCCCCCAGGCATAAAAAGTGGCATGCATTTTTTTTATCGCCGGATCAAAGCCATGAGCACCGGGATTTATACGGTTGGTATAACTACTTAATACTTTGGGATACTGTGGTACAATAAAAATATCCCCAATGCGGTTAAAGCGGTCATCTGTTTTTGTAAAATGCCATTTGGCCGGAATTTCTTCCCGCAGGAAAGCTGTAAAGAACTGCTCTTGCTTTTTAAGTAATTCGTAAGTGGGTTGAATATCGGCTGTATCTTTTGCATACAGGTGCAGACTGGTGTTACCTCCACGCAAAATAAAACGTGCAGTGTCGATCATGGTTTCAATATTTATACGGGTAATGGTATCAACAGCAGCCATACCATGATCTGAAAGAAAAATATAATTTACCGGCAACCCAAGTGCGTTTATTTTTTCTGTCATACTGCCAATGGCTTTATCTACAAACTGCACAGCAGCTTCTGTTTGGGGTGCATCGGGACCAAACATGTGCCCGTCATGATCTACATTACTGATATAAAAACAGATCAGGTGCGGACGCATATCTTCTGGCAATTTCAACCACTCAACCACTTTATTAATGCGAAAATCAACATTGGCTGTATCGTTGAAATGATACCGGTAAGTTGCGTAGGTCTGTTGTATTGCAGCTTCATCCCCAACAAAAAAATAAGAAGCTGTGAGCATGGCCTGTTGCTCGGCCAATACCCAGATGGGCGTACCGCCGTACCAGGTTCCATCTTCAACAGTTTTCCGGTCGCTGATATTGTAACTGCTTTGGCGGCTGCGATCATAAAACTGGTTATACACCAACCCATGATGTGATGGATACAAACCGGTGGCAACAGTATAATGATTGGGATAAGTAACACTGGGAAAAGATGGTATCATACTTTTTGCCTTAACACCACTGCTTCGGAGTTTCAACAGATGCTGAGCATTGTATTTTTCAGCATAGTCATAACGAAACCCATCTGAAGAAATAAGAATTACATAAGGCTTAGTGATTTGAGAAGCTGCATTTTTTCTGCCGGCTACCATATGCTGCATGGTATCCTGCGCATGCAGGGATATACAAAAAGAAAAAAATAAAATGGAGATGAGCGTGATACGCATGTAAAAGAATTTTAGCCTGCGCTCACAAAGATAGGATGCCCGGATCAGCAAATACGCATCAGTTTTCAACTACGGTTGGCGTTGCCCCATCCATCCAGGTGGCAAAAATTTCTGAAATCTTCCAGCTGTTGCCTGCATAATTTTTGGGCCTTGCCGAAATGTATTTTAAAAACAATTCCAGTTCGTTTCGTGTTACGGCCTGCATGGCATCAAACAGTTTTTTACCCTTGTAAATGCCTCCTTTTACAGGTTTATTGTAATCAGGCATTTGCTTCAGCATTTCGCTGCCGGTTAAGCGTATATCACTCACGATAGAGACTAACAGGTTAAGCTCGTCCTTTTTAGTATTAGTAAAAACAGCATTTATTTCCACAAAATTATCTCCGTAAACATTTGTAAAGCCTATGGCATGATTCATCACATTAATCAACAGTCCGTCATACATATAAGGCACTTTAACCTTTACATAAAGCAGATCACCTTCTGATGCCTGCTGCTGTTTTTTTAACCTGATACCAAAATAGTAATACGCCCCTTTTATAAGATTGCACCTTCCCCAGCCTATCGTGGCTGTATCAAGCGGGGTGCCGGTTTTATAGCAATGATTTAGTACTGCCAGCTGTTTATCCAGGATAGCCACCGGCAAGGAAGCAGGTTTCAATACCTGCACAATGGCTATTGAATCGCTGGGTGATTTTATATACCCGGTAATTTTAAATGCAAAAATTTTATCGGCAGAATCTTTTTGGGCATGAAGCTGGTTGCTGCTGAAAATGATGCACAAAAGAAAAAAAGTAAAGCGCAATGTATTTTTTTAAGATGGATAAATCTGATTTGCCTGCGGTTACATGGCATTTATTTTTGCCAATAATTTTTCTGCAAGTTTTGCATCAAGTGGCTTTAACTCATTGTACATGATGGTTGCATTTGCTATGTCTTTTTGTTTTACATAGATCAGCCCGCTGTAATAGCGGCACAAAGTGCTTTTACTGTTTTGTACCAGCCCTGCCTTTAAAGCTGCAAGCCCTTCCGCATATTTCGCAGTCATATAATATGCATAACCCAGTTCCGTATAGGCTGCGCCAAATGTTTTATCAAGCTCTATCGCTTTAACAAGCATCGGAATAGCTTCTTCGTACCTGCTCTTTTCGTTATAACACCAGCCAAGCCCGTAATGCGATCCCGAGCTTTTAGGATTGTATTCAATGGCGTTTACATAACTCTCAATAGCTTCTGTAATCTTAGCCGGACTGTAGTTAAGGCGGTAAACATCGCCAATACCCTTATAAGATGTACCATTCTTACTGTTTATTTTAAGAGCACTTTGATATGCATTGATCGCTTCGTCATTATTCTTAAGCTTATAATTTGCAAAACCGATCTCGTTAAATACATCTACCCCTTCCTTTATTTTATTTGCTTTATTAAGCCATTCCAATGCAGTAGTATACTCGGCCTTACCATTATAAATGTATCCCAGGTTATAACAGGCATCATCATTCTCCTCATCGTTCAAATAACATTTCTTGTAAGCTGCAATAGCATCGTCATCCTTATCAAGATTCTGGTACACATCCCCCATTTGCTTATAAGCAAGTGCATAAGTTGGTTTAATTTCAACTGCTTTTTTAAGGCAACTGAGTGCCAGTTCATTTTTTGATGTTTTTTTATAGGCATAGCCCAACTCCTGCCAGGCCAGATGATTATTCTTATTGAGTGCAACTGTTTTATTTAAACGGTCAATGGCATTGTCGTACCTGCCCAGGTCGTTGTAACACCAGCCGGCTTTGTAAAAAGCATCTTCTTTTTTTGGATCAAGCTGAGATGCTTTATCAAAAGCTACTGCGGCTTCCTTGTATTGTTCGTCATCAAACAGTTTCGTGGCTTTATTATACCATTCAGTTGAAGTTGTTTGTGCAAATGAAACAGCTGCAACAATTAATGAAAGTATTGTTATAGAGATATTTTTGCATACACTTTTCATAAAATAAATTTTTTATAAAAGTAATGCAGCAGGGCTTGTTTTCAATACCCATTGCAGGGTATTTTAAAATGAAATACTAAAACCCCATTTAAAAGCCCAGTTATCGGATGCTTTGGGCAATGCATAATATCCATAGCGATAAAAAACACCACCTCCAAGGCCGATGTAAACCAGTGAATACAGACTGCGGCGATATATATTTTTGATCATCAATCCCGATTCGAAAAGACCTTTTCCGGGAACTTTAAAAGTGAGTAATTTATGTGAAGCTGTTTGCTGAAGATTCCCGTAACTGATGTTTTGTATTACAAATATTTCGGGCCTGAATGAAATGTTTTTTGGTTTAAAAAGCAGGTTGCCAAAATTATGCTCTACAAATAAATTGGCTGTGCTGCTTGCTGCAAACTCATACAGGCCAACTGTTTGAAAATGATCCGGCACATACACACTCAGCCTTCCGGCTTTTGTTGCCCTTGCATTAAAGAGATATGAGTAAGGTACATCGCCCCAAACCTGCCCGGCTTCCAGCCGAAAGGAGGTTTTACCCAGTTTTTTAAACTGAAAACTGTGGTTGAAACGGATAGCGATTCTTGTATAATCAAGATCACCATTGAAAACATTTTTTAACCCTTTTGATATTTGAAATAACAATTCTGTTGTTGCAGGTTTGGTACGTAATTTCGCCCGGCCCATCCTTGTAAAGCTTTCTCCTTTGGTAAGCCGGAAGCCGATACCCAATTCTGTATTTTTAAAACTGCGGATGTTTGTACCGTTGTTTACAAATTCATATTCGTACTTTGCCGGGTTCCGGGTTTCATTCATCAGCCAGATATCCGTTTGAATGGAAGGACGGATCTTTGTACTGAAATTAATTTTGAACTGTTCAACACTGTCAAAACGTGAGCGTTGAAAATTGCGCAAACTCTGGTTCGAAAAAACAGAACCATTGCGTACAAAATAATCAACATTGCCCGGCTCGGTAATATCACGGCTGTAATCAAAACGCAAAACAGTATTTGTTCTTTGCTGTAAGTTGAACTGTAGATTGCCGCCATATTTAAAAGCCCTATCCCGCAAGCCATAACCGGCAAAACCGCCAGCAGAAAACCATTTGCTGAATAATGAATTCGTTTGCAAACCTGCTCCTATCCTGAAGCTTTCGTATTTATTGATACCGGAAAGGATGTACTTAAAAGGAATGTCAACTTTACCCAGCGGTATCCCTTCAAGCGACAGTATCTGAAAAGCCTTGTTCACTTTTTCAATCATGTTCCTGTATTTTGCCGGAAGCATTTCATAAGTCTCGTAAGTTATTTTGCCTTTTTCACTCAGCGAATCTGTACGCATGATTCGCCAGGTAGTATCGGCTCGTTTACCTGCCTGTGGATGATACTCCAGTTTTACATCCGAAAAATTGGCCTTGGTAAAAGTCTTGCTGAAATCTATGTTGGTAATATAGCTGCGGCAATCCCAGAAAAGTAAAACCGAATCAGTACGCAGGTCCTTTTGCGACAGTGTGCTGTTTAATTGTGCAGGAAACCATTTGCCTTTTACCCGTTCATATTTTTGTTGCAACCTGAATGTGAAGATCATTCCCTTTTCATCAGACGGTGATGCAATAATATTTTCAATAGCATAACCATCTGAATTAATATAGATCAACCCTTTCAGGCCTTTAAAATTTTTACCGGCCCTGGGTTCAAAGCTGATGATGAAAGTGGTGTCCTTTTCATGTGGTATGCGTTCTTTCAACCTGAATTTATATAGGTTGATGCTGCCTTCAATTACCGGGCTTACAAAACTGACATTATTCATCACGAGATAATCTTTGTAAAAACCAAAGGGTTGAAAATTGTCTGTAGTAACTCCAAAGGTTGCATTTTTTAAGCCGGAGAACTTTGTTGCCAGTACCGTTTCTTTCGTTTGCCCCGGAAATTTATAAATACGTTCGGTATAAGATTCTGTAAGCATCAGGTAATTCTCTTTAAACCTTTTACCCAGCTTACTCCCCAGGCTGTTGGTATCTTTATCTTTTGATGTTTTTACCAGTTTGTCCATCTGTTTATCCATCTGCTGCATTTGCGGCACCGGGTTCTTTTGTTTACTACTGTCTGACCGGTTCATATTCCAGAAACGGTCGCCTGAGGCCAATGCGGCAATGGTATAGGCATTGTATTTAAAAGCTGGTTGATGTTCGGGATCGTTTCTTTTTTTATTTCGCTGCAGCAGTTTAATGGTACGTTGTGCCGGGTTGTCATTCGTAGATACGATCACGCTTTCCAACTGACCATCAGCCGGTTCTATAAAGACAGAAACAGCAGTTCCGGTTTTTTCGAGGCGGTATTCTTTTGTCTTATACCCTATATAACTGATCACCAACAAGGCATTGGCCGGTAACTTATCGATGGCAAAATGCCCGTCTATATCTGTTACAGTTCCGGTATTGGTTCCTTTTAGGGTAACACTTACAAAAGCAAGCGGGGCTTTTGTAACGGCATCATAAATATTTCCTGTTATGGCTATAGATTGAGCCAAAGAAAAGAAAGGAAGCAACAAGATAAATAAAACAAAGAAAAACTTCCTTTGCATGATAATTGATTAGCAGGTCAGGAATAAGATTGTAAAACTAACGAGATTTTACCTGTTGCAGATTTCTTGTGCCTTTGCAAAAACCAGTGGTATTTGCCCCTGCTTACTGTATCGAAATCCATTTCAGGCAAACAGGCTTTCCTACATCTATTCTGTTGCCCGTGTCGGTTAACAGTCCTGTTTCCTTGTTAATTTTAAAAATAACAACCTGATCACTGTTTTGGTTGGCTACCAGTAAAAAATTTCCTGCAGGGTCAAAATTAAAATTGCGGGGAGTTTTACCCAGGGTAGATTGATGACCGACGGGCGACAATTTGCCATTTTTTTGATTGATACTGAAAATGGCGATGGTATTGGATTCTGCCCGGTTAGAAGCATACAGGAATTTACCATCGGGTGATACATGAATATCGGCACTGCCGGCAAAGCTGGTATCGCCTGCAGGCATACTGCTGATGATCTGCCTGCTTTTTAGTTTTCCGTTTTTATATTTAAATGCGGTAACGGTACCACTTAATTCCTGCATTAAATACGCATATTTATTTGAAGGATGAAAACTGATATGCCTTGGTCCGGAGCCAGGCAGCGACTCAGCAAAAGCCTGTTTGGCAGTTGTAAGTTTTCCGGTGGTTTCATCAAATGCATAGATCATCACTTTATCAATACCCAGATCGGGAACAAACAAAAACCGGTTATCGGGCGAAAAAAAAGTGCCATGTACATGGGGAGAAGCCTGCCGGCCAATATTGGGCCCCGAACCTTCATGCCTGATAATACTCGTTGCCGTACCAAGGCTTCCGTCTGCCAGAACAGGCATCAGGGAAAGGCTGCCGCTGCTATAATTACCGGCTGCCACCCACCTGCCGGTTTTATCAACACTTACATAGCATGGATGATCACCACCGGTTGGCTTCCGGTTTAAAAAAGAAAGCTTACCTGTTTCTTTATTAAATGAAAAGGCAGATACCTCTCCTTCTTTACCATTATTAGCAGCATCTTCTTCTACCGAATAAACAAATTTTTCATCGGGCGAAACCGCCACAAAAGATGGATTGGAAATTTTTATGGAGCTGACAGCTTTGGCCGAACCGTCATCACTGTTGAACTGGTACACATAAATACCTTCACTTTTACCGGAAGTGTATGTACCGGTTATTAAATAAGATAACTGCTGTGCTTTTGCAGTAACACCATACAGAAAAAGAAATACCAACAATAAAAATTTATGTTTCATGCTTGTAATATACTGCAGCCGGATAATATTACGGCCGGTAAAATGAAATTTATTAACTACATCCTCTTTCGTAAATTTGTCCCCTCAAAATAGAATGCACAATATTTAAAGTATGACCATTACAGAACTACAGGATACGATTGTAAAGATCCGGGAACAATTAAACAGCACAGCAGCTGACTTACTTGACTCAAGAACGCTATCGGCAATGCGGAAAGAGCTTTTCGAAAATTTTAAACTTACCAGTTTTACCAACAGCCAGGAACGCCAGGAGCATTGGACAAACCTGCAACTCTTGCTTGATAGCCTGAAAGAGAAACAATCTTTACAGGACAAGAAAGATGAAAATTTTGCAGCAGAAGCCGAAGCCAGGATAGCGGCAGTTAAAGTAGCATTGGGCGATGATACAAACAGCAGAGCATTTACAAAAGAAGAAATTGAAACGCTGAAAAAACAGCTGGCTGAAACCGGTGAATTCATCAGGCAAAGCAACTGGCCCAATAAAGAACGCCGGACAACTGCCTGGGAAATATTTAAAGAATGCCGTGAGGTTTTAAGAGTAAAAGAAGATGCGTTTTATAACCAGCTGCGTGAAGAAAGAACAAAGTTAACCGAACAATCATCTTCACTTACGCAGGCTGTATTGTATGCCATCAGGGCTTGCCATCCCGATGCGGCAGCTGAAAAGCCTGCTGATATTTCTCTTACAATCGCTGCGCTTACAAATCCTGAATTAGTGAATGCATCACCTTTGCAGGTTAGTATCAGCAATGAAGAGGCAAAAGCACAAAATCCGCTTAAAATAAAATCAGAAGGATTGAGAGACCTGCGAAAGTTTGTTATTGAAAACAGGGATGGCATTACCCGGGAAGATAAAAACCGGATTTTTGCTGCCATTGATGAAGTACAGGAAGACCTGGACAAAGCATGGGGCGTTTACAAAGAAGAATTGCAACAGAAAAAAGCAGCTTGGGAAGAAAGACAAAAAGAACGTGTACAAAAACATGCTGAGTGGGAACAGAAACAGAAAGAATTTTTAGAAAAGCTGGAAGACAGGCTGGCAAAGCAATATGCGTTTAAAGAAAAACTTGCTGTAGTGTATGAAAAGCAAAATGCTTTTTGGGAAAGGCTGGAAAAAAGAATTATCAATCAGCAGGATTATATACAGCAGATACAGGTGCAGCTAAATGAACTGGAAGATAAATATGCCATGGCAAGCGACAGCAAGTACAGGGAAAAAATATCAGAATGGATAAAAGTGAAATACTCAAAAATTGAAGAAGTGGAAAGGGATATAAAAGACATGGAAGAAAAAATAACGGATGCTAAAAAAAATATTGAAGAGCTACCGGGCAGGATGAGTGAAGTAGATAAAAGCATTGAAGAAATTCAGCAGAAAATTACGGAAGTAAAAGAAAATCTGCTGGCCTAATTGCCGGGGCTTTTAAAATCCGGGTTATCAAACATTGATTTGTTAAATAAATAATATTTACCATCACGGTTATTGCGCCAGTAACGGCGACCCTCCAGGTCGTAATAATACCTGCCGTCCACACTCCTTTTGGCTATCTTATCATTTACAATGATCACTTTGGGTACTGCTGTTTTAAGCGTTGGCGGCCTTTTTACAGTTTTTACCGTTGCCGTATCCGGAGTGTTGGCAGCAGTTGTTGCAGGATGTGTTCTTTTACTGCAACCGGCCATCATTGCTACTGCCAGAAAAGCCATTAATACAAATGCAGTTTTATTCATGTGGATTATTTTTGTTTACTTAAACAAAAACTTTACCAAAGTTTATATTGCTGCTGTATTTATCAGGAAAAACAATTGCTTTACGAATTAATCAAAAATTATCTTATTGTTTGGAGCTAATCTTGTTATATAGTCAATGATCGCATTCCATTGTATGAACCAGGCTTTTTGCACAAAAGAATTTTGCGAATCATTTACTGTATATCGTTGCTGGTTGTTGTTCCAGCCAATGGTAATCTTTTCTCCTCCCCTGTCGTATACCTGTCCGCCACTGCGGTATTCAATTTGTGTAAACTGGTTTTGCTGAAGCATTGTATAGAGGCTGTCGAGTGCAGATGCTGAAAGTTTAAAACGGCACACCAGTAATTTTCCCTGCTCATTTACTTTTGAGATACAGCTGTCTTTAGTTATGGTTATTTCTTCAAAACGATAACTCATGCCGCCATCAAAGTGGAATGATAAAGTAAAATCTGCGGGGCGTGTTGCGGGTAAGCCATTTTGCTGAGCAGGTAACCAGCTGCAAAAAGTCAGCATTAATATAAGGGCAAGGTATTGTTTCATTGTAAATTATTTTTATTGTAGATGCAGCAAAGGAAATTTTTACATACAGCAATTGTTAAAAGATTCAAAATCAATTCTCTTAAAGCTTGCAGTATGCATCAATAGCCTGTTACCAATACTCGTAATCCAGAAATTTGAATAATATTTCCCATGGAAAAACAACAGGAATAAACATGGCCGAAGCTAAACAGTTACCGGTTTGTGGTATTTTATTTACCGTTTCTAAACTATATTTTTACCCTTCAACCTTCATCTAAAACAAAACTTTCAACAATGAAAAAATTAGCCTTCTTTACAATTGGCTTGCTGTTACTAGGTCTTGGTGCCAGTGCACAAATAAGCCGTGGCGGTAAACCATTCAGTTTTTCTTATCCATTAAATGATAACCTGGATGCCGGTAAACAGGTAATGCCGCTTATTGATGTAGCAGCATTACAAAGCCGGGCAAGACAGGTTTTTGAAAAGGGAGAAATGCTGCCTGCAGGGCAGATATTCCCTGTTTCCTTATCGCCTGAAAATAGTGGCGTATGGACTGTGTTACCTAATAAAGACCGGGTTTGGCGCCTGGCTGTACAGGTGCCCGATGCACCGGCAACCTCTTTATACTATGAAAATTTTTATATTCCCGAAGGGGCTGTACTGTATGTTTACAATGCTGAAAAAACACACCTGATAGGATCGTTTGGTGCACACAATAACAGCGAAAGCAAATTATTTGCAACCGAGATCATTTATACCAGCGACTGTGTTATTGAATACTATGAACCAGCCAATGTAAAACAAAAAGGAAATTTTACCATTACCGGCATTGCCAATGTGTACAATGCACCGGAACCACCAGCTTATATCAAATTACAAAATCCAAAATGCTGTGGTTTTGGTACATCAGGCGCCTGCAATGTAAATGTTAATTGTCCTGAAGGAGCAGCCTGGGTCAACCAACGAAATTCTGTAGCCAGGATTTTAATTAAGAACGGTGCCAGCCAGGGTTATTGCAGCGGCGCTTTGATCAACAATGTGGCACAGAATTGCAAGAATTATTTTTTAACTGCCAACCATTGTGGTGCAGCTGTTTCCGCTGCAGATAAAAATCAGTGGATTTTTTATTTTAATTACCAAAGTGCTGGCTGTACCAATGGCGCATCAGAACCTGGTTCTAATACTATAACCGGCTGTACCATGCGTTCCAGCGCATCAAACGGTGCTAACTCCGGTGTATTTGGTTCCGATTTTTTACTGGTTGAATTCAACAGTACCATCCCTGCAGCTTACAATGTTTATTATGCAGGTTTCGATGCCAGCGGTACAGGAAGCAACAGCGGTGTTAGCATCCATCACCCTGCCGGCGACATAAAAAAAGTATCCACCTATTCAGCTGCTTTAACATCCCGCAGGTATTATGCTCAATTGCCAGATAATTCACACTGGCAGGCTAATTGGGTAGCTACTGTAACCAATCATGGTATTACCGAAGGTGGTTCTTCAGGCTCTCCCTTATTCAACAGTGCAGGCCGTATTGTGGGTAAACTTTCGGGTGGACCATCATCCTGTGGTGCTGTGGCTGCGGATAAAAATGATTATTATGGTAAGATCTCTTACGATTGGGTAACCAATGGTGCTGCTGCTTCGCAGCAGCTGAAACCATGGCTCGATCCGGCCAATACAGGTACTACTTCAATTGCCGGCCGGGCAGCGTGTGTTGTAGCAGGCTGCCCTGATATACAGGAATCAAACAATACCCAGGCTACTGCAGGTACCATAGCTGTTGGTACAAATTACAATGCCCTTATTGCAACCAATACCGATAATGACTATTACAAATTTACAGTTGCAGCGGGCACAAATATTACAGTATCCCTCACCACATTGCCTTTTGACTATGATCTGCAATTACTGAATTCGGCCGGAACACTTTTAGGCAGTTCTGCCAACGGTGGCACAAGCAACGAAAGCATTACATTCAATAATGCTGCAGCAGGAACATATACAGTAAGGGTATTCGGTTATAACGGTGCTTTTTCAGCAACTGTTTGTTATACATTAAGAGTCACTACAACTGCTGCCTGTACCAATACACCTGAGCCAAACGAAACCCTGGCTGCAGCAAGCACTATCGCTGCCAATACAGATGTAAATTCACAGATTGCTACCGCATCGGACCTTGATTGGTATAAATTTACCAACACCGCTTCACAGTCAAATATTTATGTAACGCTCGCCAACCTGCCCTTTGATTATGACCTATACCTGTATAATGCTGCCGGGGTATTGTTGGGTTCATCCACAGCAGGCAGCACAACCAGCGAAGCGATCATTTTTAATACAACAACAGTTGGCACTTATCATGTAAGGGGTGATAGGTTATAATGGTGCATTCAGCACATCGGTATGTTATAAGCTGAGGGCAGAAATAAGCGGCACACCAAAAGCTGCCATGATACAGCCAGTAACTGTTACAAAAAGCAGCAACAATGTTACGCTTACACCTAACCCTGTACAAAATAAAGTAAGTATTGAATTTACAGGAACAGAAAATAAGAACGAAGCCATTGTAATTACTTCTGTTAGCGGAACGAAGGTTTGGAGCAGTTCTGTAAACAGTCATGCAGGCTATAATAAATCAAATATCATTTTACCATCAACATTAGGCAGCGGATTATACATGCTGCAGGTCGGTTCAAGAACACCGGTAAAATTTGTAAAACAGTAATCAGGTTTTCTATTAATAATGAAAAAGGCCCGCTCAGTAAGGGCCTTTTTTTTTATTGAACGAAGTTAGAGTGTATAAACTGCAAAGTCACCAGGTGCGAGGTTCTCAAATAATGTTAAACAAATATTTTTTATGCAAAAAACAAGGAAAAAAATTAGCTTTTAAATACCGTTTTTCTTTTTTATTTTGTTCGTATAAACAAAAACTACAATTATGAAAAAAACAATCATTGGTGCCATAGTTGGCGGCATTATTCTTTTTCTTTGGCAATTCCTTTCCTGGACCATGTTAAACCGGCATGATGCCCGGCAAAGATATACGCCTAAGCAGGACAGCATCATGGCATACCTCAATACACAGTTTAGTGAAGATGGTGGATATATGATGCCGAGATTTGCTCCGGGTACTTCTAACGAAGAAATGGAAAAACAAATGAAAGCAATTGAAGGAAAGCCATGGGCAGAGGTAGTATACCATAAAAGTATGCCGGGCATGGATAAAATGTTTATGAACATGGGCCGTAGCCTGGTTGTTAATATTTTTATCATCTGGCTGTTATGCTGGCTCTTAACCAAAATAAATGCGCCTTCATTTGGAACTGTATTTGTGGGCACATTAGGCACCGGAATTATTAGTTTCCTGCATGGCCCCTATACCATGCACATCTGGTATCCCAGTTTTGACCTGATGGCTCATTTTACAGATGCTTTGATTGCCTGGGGTGTTACCGGCCTTTGGCTGGGTTGGTGGTTGCGACGTTAAAAAATAAAATATTAGTTTTAAAAACGGGCAGCATGTTGGTTGCCCGTTTTTTATTTTGATATTGGCATAGCTGCCCGGAGATTGGCCTGTGTTTTAAAATCAGGAATGAATTGTATTTTACAGCATAAAACTTAAAAGATGGCAATTACCCCTTTTAGCGGATTAGAAGACACCTCCCTGTTGGTTAAATTGAAATTAAACGGCGTTGATATGAGTGACAGCTATGGTATACAATCAATTTATGTACATCATGCCATTAATAAAATATCTACAGCCGAGCTGGTATTAATTAGCGGAGCTGATATAGACCCAGACAATATAGAAATTACAGACAGCGATGATTTTAACCCTGGTAATGTTGTAGAAATTTTTGCAGGTTATACCGGCGGAGAAGCCAGCAGTATTTTTAAAGGAGTAATTGTAAAGCATAGTGTAAAGCTTGATACCGAAACACATTATTCATTTGCAATAACGTGTAAACATGAAGCTGTAAAAATGACGTATAATAAAACTGAAAGGTATTTTGAAAAGCAGACAGATGATGCTGTGATAAAAAATATCATAGGAGAATATGGGATCAGCTGCAGTGTTGGCAGCTGTTTGGAAGTGAATGAAAGCATGTTTCAAAAACTGGCATCCGACTGGGATTTTATTTTGTCACGCTGTGATTTTAATGGATTTATTATTACCATGGATGATAATGCCGGCATGGTGCTTAATGCTCCGGAATTTTCGGATTCTGCTGTACTGACAATTGAAGCCGGTGTCTCGCTGATGGCTTTTGAAGGTACTTTAAATGCTGAATTTCAGCCATCGGCTGTAAATGCATCTGCATGGAATACTAAAACGCTTACTCTAATAAATGCTGCTGCAACTGAGCCTGCAATGAACAGCCAGGGTAATATAAAAAGCAAGAGATCTGCCATCTAAACTTTCGCAGACCACGTTGAATTTAACTTCCGCTACTCCAATGACCACCGAAGCATTAAAAACATGGGCCAATAGTATTTTATTACGCAAAAGGTTACATGCTTTTAAAGGAAGGGTAAAGTATTTTGGCAATGCACTGGCTAAAACAGGAAGTATTATTGAAATAAAAGGAGCAGGAAAAAAACTGAGTGGTAATGCATTTGTTTCTGCAATAACACATACCATTGATTCGGGAAACTGGTACACAACGGTTGATTTTGGGCTGGATAATAATCTGATTTACAAAAGCCGGGATTTTTCTTTTCCTCCGGCAATGGGCCAGCTTTCTGCCATGCAGGGACTGCAACTGGCAACGGTAAAACAAATTGACCGGGATCCCGAAAATATGCACAGGATACAACTGGAGATACCTTCCGTTTCAGGCACACCTAATACAACCTGGGCCAGGATGGCGCATTATTATGCATCCAATAAATCAGGTTCATTTTTTTTGCCTGAAGTGGGTGATGAAGTAGTACTTGGATTTTTAGACAATGACCCACGTTACCCAATCATACTGGGATCGTTATACAATGGGAAAAATACTGCACCCTATACTGCAGAAGCAAAAAATAATTCAAAGGCTTTTGTAACCCGCAGTAATATGAAGATTGAATTTGATGAAGAGAAAAAAAGTATCAGTTTATTAACGCCCGGCAACAATTCAATCATCATAAGCGATGACGGAAAATCAATTGAAATTAAAGATCAGAACAGCAACAGCATTCATTTAAGTAGTGATGGCATTACAATTGATAGTGCAAAAGATATTAAAATTTCTGCCAAAGGAAACATCGAAATGCATGCAACAGGTAATATAAAAACTGCTGCAACTTCCGATCTTGTTTTACAGGGTTTGGCAGTTAATATAAATGCGCAAACTCAGCTTAAAGCAACAGGAACAGCTTCGGCCGAATTTTCTGCCGCAGGCGAAACAACCATTGCAGGAGCCATGGTAATGATAAACTAAAAACAAAAAACAATGGGAAGCCCTGCAGCAAGATTGACAGATATGCACACCTGCCCGATGGTAACGCCGGGATTACCCCCATACCACATGTGGGCGGGCCCATAGTTGGGCCCGGTGCACCAACCGTTTTAATTGGCAAAATGCCGGCAGCCGTTTTGGGAGATAATGCCGTTTGTGTGGGGCCACCCGATTCTATTGTAAAAGGATCGGCTACGGTAATGATCTGCGGTAAACCCGCTGCCCGTATGGGTGATAACACAGCACACGGCGGCTCTATTGTATTGGGATGCCCTACGGTTTTAATTGGTGGATAAACCAGGCAGGTTGGTGAAGTTTTTGTTAAGCCAAAAAATATATTGTAAACTGTTTGGCTTTTCAACCATCTTACAGTCATTATAAAAATACCAGTATGCAAAAAATACTTTTCGCAATATGTTTCACCGCCTTATTATCTAATGCAGCTGTTGCACAAAACAGTACTACTTACCCGGTTGTAGTAAGTTTCGGCAGTATGTGCTGCGGTGTTCCATCAGATGAGCCGGTAATTAAACTGATAAAGAGTTTTAAAAAGCAGTACAAAATAAAACAAATAGCCGTTGATAATATTGGCCCCATGGGCCGTGAGGGGGAGTACTATCTTGCATTCCGATTAAAAGAATTCAGCAAGGCGCAAAAAATAAAATTTATTCAGCAGCTTAAAAAAACTGCAGCTACTATGAAAGAGCAGGGTTATGCCGAGATAAAAGAAAACGAAACGGTCAGCAAAGCCGATCTTTCATCAAAAACTATTTCTGTGCTTAAGTTTTAATTGCAGTGTATCAAATGATCAGTGATACATAAATACTGAATAATCTTCGCCATAGTAATTTTCAATTAAAGAAACCTTACCGGTAAGCTTGCGGCAAAAAGGCTGTAATGTAAGACGGATCATAAGCAACGAGGAAACCATCCGCAGGTTCAATTGTACGCAATAAATTAAACCCAAAACCAATGCGGCTGTTGTTAAATAACTTTTCAATGGTTTTCAACACAAATAAATCATCGCTGTTGCGGTAGTTTAAAGACCCGCATGCAAGTGTATAATCAACTACCGGTAAACCTTCGAGTGTAAAATCTCCTTCAAATAAATTCACTTCAGGTAAATGAATGTAGCGCTCAACAGCTATTTGCAAAATGCCGGGTATCTGTTCTACCCCATAATATTTCAGTTGCGGGTAAAGCTTTACCAGGTAGGCATATAAATCGGCATGGCCGCAACCAGCATCTAAAACTGAATTGACTGTTTAACATACCAATGCCCGACAAAATTTTAAACCTTGCCTCCTGCCCTGCTTGTTTATTCCACCCCAATGCTGCATTGGATGCAACTCCAAATTCCTTGATCAGCCCATCATGAAAACGAAAAATATTTGCCTGGTCCAACAGATTCATCATGCATAAAATTTCTATGTTACAGCACTAAAAATATGTATATTTAAACTTAAATTATTTTTTATGGCAGAAACCGGAAAAGAACAATCCAAATCAACCTGGCCCCTGGTCAAATTTCAATTTTCAGTTAAGATAGGTGACAAAGAAGCATTTTTCCAGGAAGTAACCGGCCTGAGTGCAGAGATACAGCAAATTGAATACCGCCAGGGGAACAGTAAAGAATTTTCGACCGTTAAAATGCCCGGCATAAAAAATTCGGGAACGTAACACTTAAGAAAGGAATTTTTAAAGATGATAAAGGTTTCTGGGATCTGTATAAAAAAGTAGTGGCGAATACTTTTGAAAGATCAACAATTACCATATCGCTGCTTGATGAAAAAAATGAAGTTGCTATGTCGTGGACACTTGCAAACGCTTTTCCCTGTAAAATTACAGTTACCGATATGAAATCGGATGCCAACGAACCAGCTGTAGAGACTATGGAATTGGCGCATGAGGGTTTGGCACTGGCATAAAATATGATTTCAGTTTAAGCAATTAAAAAACAAATATGCCGGCATTAAAAAAGAAACAGGATTATATTTCCTGGGATGAATATTTTATGGGCGTGGCCGTATTAAGTGCACGCCGCAGTAAAGACCCCAACACTCAGGTAGGCGCCTGTATTGTAAATGACAAGAATAAAATAGTTGGTGCCGGTTACAACGGGCTGCCTATGGGTTGCGATGATGATGAATTTCCCTGGGAAAAGCAGGGTGATTTTTTAGAGACAAAATACCCCTACATCTGCCATGCAGAACTAAATGCCATTTTAAACAATATTGGTATGGATTTGCGGGGCTGCAAAATTTATACTGCCCTGTTTCCCTGCAATGAGTGCGCAAAGCAATTATACAATCCGGTATTGCAGAAGTTATTTACCTGTCGGATAAATATGCCGGCAGCGATACTGCAAAAGCATCCAGGCTGATGCTGGATAAAGCCGGCATCAACTGCCGCAAAGTACATACAAGTATCAGCAGCATCACCTTATCATTTAACGAGGCTGATGTATAATTTCATTTATTCACTATACTCTTTTCAGGCAAAAATATCACCGTACTAAAAACTTACCCCACCGAAGAAATTTTAAGTGAATGAAAGATCCAGCCACAATTTTCTGCTTTGGTATTAAGCTGCATGATCTGAGCACCATAAGTAGTAATATTTGCTTCAGGGTTGATCAGCACACTAATAACTTGTGAACCGGAAATGGATATATCCTGGAAAGTTGCAGTGGGATACTGAAACACCCTGAACTTATACACTTTATTTGATTCATTCAGTGAAATATTAAATTCAACCAGGTGCTTTTCCCGGCAGTGATAGCATCAAACGCTACCTGCAAGCCAGGACTTACTGCTGTTGGAAAACCCGAACTGAACAAAGCAATATTATTACTGGCGGCAGGATCCGCAAGTACCATCATAGCCGAGTACATACTCAGGAATTTTTTACCTGACCGGGGTTTATTGGGGCTAAGGGTAACTGAGGTACTTAACGCTGCAGTTGCAACACCCAGTTTTTTGGCAATAGCTGCATCAGTTAATTTTGTTGGTTTTAATGTTGAGAGTAAAGAAGAATCAAATTTAGACTTCTTAAATGTTTCCTGTAAAGGGGTATCCGGTCTTTTAATTACTGCCATAGTGTTTATATTATTGATGATTAAATCGTTCTTTAAAAACGAGGTAAAGTAAAATAAAAATAAATTGTTGTGCAATACTTCAAAGTGGTAATTCCTGGTATGGCAGCTTGCCGGGGAGAGCCTTTTTAAGATAGGCAAAACAAAAAGCCTTCATTACTGAAGGCTTTTCATAGAATTTAGTCACTAAATGCATAGTTCACAAAAGAAGTGGTTTCAGAGGATACGGTTATTTTCAAATGGATATCTGGATATTTAACAGTACAAAGATGCAACCCTTTTAAATGATAATTTATAGTGCACTTAAGGAATCTGTTGTAGTTATTCAACGAAACAGTTCATAAAACATACGATATTGACAGCAAATTCCGGATGCTTTATGAAACTATGCCGGTAATATATATATGAGCTTAAAAGTTTTATCTTACATTTTCATTCACCAATTAAACTAAATTATTTTTATGAAATCACTGCTTTGCACTTTTATGGTTGCCCTTTTTTTAACAGCTGCTACTGCCAGCGCCCAAACCGATAAAACACCGGCACCAGCACCCACGCTGGATTCTGCAGTTGTAAAAGATTATTTGGGGAAATTTGATGCCGGCATTGGCACGATCACAATTACCTGGGATAATAATAAATTGAATTGTGAGCTTGAAGGCAAAGGCAGTGCCGAGATTATAGCCACTACTACACCGGATGTGCTTACCATTGTTGGATATGGCGGAACAATCAGTTTTTTGAGGGATGAACAGAAAAAAATAAACAAAGTACTTATTGAAGTACAGGGACAGGCAATTGAAGGTGTAAGATTGTAAACGCCCTACCGGTTTCCCGGAAAATCAATAAGGTTTTTAATAAACCCTGCGGCACGAAATTCCAGTTATATTTATAGTAAATCACAAGCATGAAATTTTTAGTTTTTATAATGATAAGTGTTCTGTCAGTTTCCTGTTCAACACCAAAAGATACTGTGCAAAAAAAACAGGGAAAAGGCGCTGCCATTAATACTTCAACTTCGCTCAGTACGGGTGCAGAGCAAACTGAAAAATATCTTCCGTACATAAAAGGAAAGCGGGTGGCTATACTCGCAAACCAAACATCTATAATAGGCAATACACACCTGGTTGACAGCCTGAAAAACTGGGTGTAAACATTGTTAAGGTATTTGGGCCCGAGCATGGTTTCAGGGGTAAAGCAAGTGCAGGAGATCATGTTTCTGATGAGGTGGATGCAGCAACCGGCATTCCCATCATTTCATTATATGGAGCAAAAAACAAACCATCCAAAGCCGATCTGGCCAACGTAGACATTTTATTGTACGACCTGCAGGATGTTGGTGTACGCTTTTATACAAACATCAATGCACTGGCCAGGTTAATGGAAGCCTGTTATGAAAATGGAAAAGAACTGCTGATACTCGACCGGCCAAATCCAAATGGATATTTAATAGATGGCCCGGTGCTGGATATGAAATATAAATCGGGTATTGGTATGTTTCCTATTCCCATGTCGCATGGCTTAACCGTTGGCGAATTTGCACAGATGGTGAATGGAGAAGGCTGGCTGGCCAATAAAGTAAAATGCAATATAAAAATTATTGCGGTTGCCAATTACAACCATGATATGCCTTATACCCTTCCTGTAAATCCTTCACCCAACCTCAATACACCACAGGCTGTTTTGCTTTATCCATCTACCTGTATGTTTGAAGGTGTGTACCTTAACCATGGCCGCGGCACTTATTTTCCTTTTACTATGCTGGGTAGTCCTGAACTGAAGGGCATGTATGATTTCTCCTTTATCCCTACAGGCATAAAGGGCATGTCTGAAACGCCCATATTCATGAATGAGGTTTGTTATGGCATAGACCTCCGTAATTATGATACCGAACTATTGAGAAGATCCAAAAAGATTAACCTGCAATGGATCATGGAATTATACAAAGCCCATCCTTACAAAGAAAAATTCTTTGACCAAAAACTAAGTAAGCAAATGAATAATGTTGAGATACAAACCGGATCGGGATTGTTTCGCCAGCAAATTATTGACGGTGTATCTGAAGAAGTAATCAGGGCAAGCTGGGAACCCGACCTCAGTGAATATAAGCTGATGCGGAAAAAATATTTACTATATCCCTGAGTTGAACCTGCCAGTTAATGTAAGTTTATGTTTAAAAAAAAATTTGATATCAGTGTGTTATTACTGAAAATACCATGTACCTTCATAGTACAAAAAAAACCTAAACTACCTAAACCTAACTAAAATGAAACAGATTTTTAATTTTTTATTGGCCGGCACTGCCTTATTGGTTGTTATGAATGGCCTTGAAGCCTGTTCAAAAAAATCAACCTCCTCAAAAACCACAGCAACAACAACTGTTGAACCTGCAGCAAAAGAAACTACACCACCACCCCCTCCGCCAGTGGAAGAAAAAGACGGAATGCAGATCACCAGGGATGCGGCTGGTAACTTTGTGATTCATTTGGTTGTTGTAAACCTGGAACCGGTTAAACTGATGAAACCCGTAAAAGAAGGTTATATAGTGTGGATGACAAACGAGAGTGGCGTAACATCTAATATTGGCACAATTGATGGTGCCAACACCTGGACCACAAGAAAAGATAAATCAAAATTTGAAGCAACTTCTGCAGTTAAACCTTCCAAGGTTTTTATTACAGCCGAAACTGATTTAAAAGCTGTAATACCCGGCAAACAGGTTGTTGGTTAAACGTTGTACCAGGTTGAAGTTTTACAAACTAAATTTTTCTGAAAATTTCCATAAAACGTACATGTAATTTGGCTGTGTATCAGCTGTTTGGTTTAATACAGAAATAAAAGCTGCAGCCATAAGTAGCGGTTACACCGGCAAAATAGGTCGCTTTAATTATTCAGCTTTTCTGCTTATTTTGTTTTTTTAACTCCCTGCAGCTCCCCCTCGGACAATGCAACCAACCCTGTTAAAACCCAATCGTAGTACAATATCCTGTATTTACTTCAAACATTTAAACAGGTATTTATGAAAGCTATTAGCAGGTTTTTCAATTTAATGATTACAATCTTTTTTATTTTATGGATGGTTTTACATTTGTTTGAAATGGACGAACTGTCAACCTTTTGCCTGGTGGCCGTTTTGATTTTAGCTGCCTGTATGCTTATTGTGAGGTTGTTTATCTTTTTTAAGATATACCAGCATCGTTTGAAGCAGTAGAAATTACCAGCGGCTGAATGTAACATACAGGCATTATGCTTCATGTTGCGTAATGGTATCAGTACTCATTGTACTATACAGGTGAGTTATAAATCTATCCTGCTGTAATAATCTGAAATTAATATTTTACCTTGGGCATCGCAACAAATACTACTTCATTTAAACCAGGTTAATGATAGAGCAGACCGAGATGATCGTTACCGCATGGAATTTTCATCTTTCAAATATCAGTAACAACCTTCAGGGCCTGAGAAACACCACAATTTTGTATGTCATGCCTAAAAGGAATGCCCTGAAAAAAGGCATAGCCTGCAGGTTAAGCTGCCGTTTTGTACATGAAGAAGAGCCTGTACTGGATTATGTTGCCGAGCATTCTTATGTAATCGACTTTGATGAGGTGATTGATAAAACCGAACTTTTAAAAATGCTGAGAAACAGCTTTGCCGGTTTTGAAGAGAAATTTGAATTCAGAAAACTCGGAACCATTTTACAAAATGAAAACCTGCGGCCACTGGATGAAACTGTTATAGACCTGGACAGTATCATCCCGCTGCTGCATTAAATCTATAAGTTTTGCCTCCCGGCAGTGCAACTCTGCAAACCCTGTAGGTTTTTAACTGGCCCTCCCAAAACCATTCGCAAATATTTTTAACAGTTTGTTCCAGCCTGTTGGCAATATTTTTGTTCGATAATAATGGCTTATACATGCTATTATTAAACTTTAAAACAACCCCCTTTATGAAAATGACACTCCGCAGATCACTGCTGGCACTTACATTAACCACCTTACTTGCTGCCCCTGCTGTACAGGCACAGGATGCAAAACAGGAAAGGCTTATTGATGATGCCGAAAATGCCAAATCAGCATTTATTGAAAGCAATGAACAACTGCAGCAACTGTTCGACCATGCTTATGCCTATGCTATTTTACCCAATGTAGGTAAAGGTGCTGCAGGTATTGGCGGTGCTGCAGGCAGCGGCATTGTGTACGAAAAAGGAAAAACAATTGGCTCGGTTAAGATGAAACAGTTAACAGTTGGTTTACAGTTTGGCGGACAGGCTTACCGGGAAGTAATCTTTTTTGAAGACAAAGCTACCCTTGAACGCTTTAAAACAAATGAACTTGAATTTGCTGCACAAACATCGGCAACGGCAATAGGTGAAGAAGACGATCAAGATGCAATCTATAAAGATGGTATACTGGTATTTACTCAAAAAAAGAGCGGCCTGATGTATGATGCATCAATTGGCGGACAAAAATTTAATTACGATTCTTTTTAAATAGCATGAAGATTGGTGTAAGAGGCTGCCCGTTATAAGGCAGCCTCTTTTTAAAACTGTCGCTGTTTGTTCTGATACCAACAACAATAACTGTTTTTATTTTTACAAAAAGCAGTAGAAAGTTTCCCGGAATTTAATATATATCCACTGTCTCCATTTTTTCGGTTGTCTTTCCGTCAAACTGTTCTGCTTTTTTTTCAGCATCATCTTTTGTTGCCCTTATCGTTCCATCCTTGTGATTAGGCGGCCCGTATAAAGTGTACATTTTAAAAGAGGCTGATGTACCGGTGTTGATGATATTATGTTTTGCACCTGCAGGTACTACAATCACATCTCCTGCTGCAACGCTGTATTCATTACCATCAATTACACAGGTACCTGTGCCGCTTTCAAATCTAAAAAACTGGTCTGTATCCGGGTGTGTCTCCTCCCCAATATCTTCTCCTGCTTCCAGGCTCATCAGTACCAGTTGAAGATGCTTACCGGTGTATAATACTTTCCGGAAATTTTCGTTTGCCAAAGTTTCCTTTTCAATATTGTCTTTAAATCCTTTCATAATTATTGTTTTTAAACATTAAATAATCCTGTGATCAGGGATATCTGCTTTGCTCTTTTTTAAACAATTATTTATCGTTAACAGCTGCTAAAAGTAATGTTGCCACTGCTGCAGAAGATGCCGGGTTTTGGCCGGTGATAAGCAATCCATCCTGCTTTGTATAAGAACTCCAATCGGCCCCATTGCTGTACAGTGCCCCCAGTTTTTTTAATTCATCTTCCAATAAAAAAGGAACTACTTTTGTTAATTGCACGGCTTCTTCTTCTGCATTTGAAAAGCCTGTTACCATTTTTCCCTTCACCAGCGCTTCGCCATTTTCATCTTTTACCTTAATTAACGCAGCAGGTGCATGACACACAAAGCCAATCGGTTTTTTATTTTTATAAAAGTCTTGTATTAACAGAATGGAGTTGGTATCATTTGCCAGGTCCCACAACGGGCCATGACCACCCGGATAAAAAACAGCATCGAAATCGGCTTCTTTTACATCACTTAGCTTTACCGAGTTTGCCACTTTATCAATTGCTTCAAAATCTTTGTAAAACCTTTCTGTTGCCGGGGTTTGTGCATCCGCCGCTTCGCTCTTGGGATCAACAGGAGGCTGTCCGCCTGCCGGCGAGGCAATGGTTATTACCGCTCCGGCATCGGCCAGTACATAATAAGGAGCTGCAAATTCTTCCACCCAAAATCCGGTTTTTTCACCCGTATCTCCCAGTGCACTGTGAGAGGTTAATACCATCAGTATGTTCATGTTATTATTTTAGAAAGCGTTAAAAAAAATAAACGCCCTAAAGGTCAGCTCAAAGCTTGTGCAAAATGTTACAGGCTTGTAAGAAATTGTTGCATAATTCATACGTTTTTACAAGCGGGTGATTGATCTATTTCAGGTCTCGTTTTTTTACACCCAGATACAATCCGGAAAGCACTAAAAGGCTTCAGTGATTCCATAAACTTTACATTTTATTTTTACTGATTACAGAAGTAAACAGTTTCGCCGGATGGGCAGTTGAAACATAGGCAAATCATTGGTCATTGGTTCAAAATTTGTAAGTTACACTTTATGCAAAACTGGAAAAAGAAACTGCTGAATACTGCCATACAGCTGGATGATATGTTTGATAAGCAGGTTTACCGCCTGCGCCAGCGGCTGGGCACTATTAATAACATACATGTACTCCCCTTCAGAACTTATGGCACCCCCAACCATGTATATGTGAGGGGGCGTGTGCTGGAAGATAAAAAAATAGCTGCCGGTAGCAAAGCCGATCATTTATTTACCAACCTGCTCAATATGTACAAGCGGTTTGAAACGGATGAAGTGCCCGGAGCAAAACTGCAATTAAATTTACCGGGAGAGCAACATCAAACCGTTACAGATAAAGAAGGCTATTTTGTTTTTAACTTTCAACCGGCCACACCCCTGCTTACCCAGGAACTTTACCTAACCATACCACTGCAACTGATAGGTGCACCCGGCCCTTTTATAAATGCTGCTGTTAATGCAGAGATGATGATACCGCCTGCTGATGCAGAGTATGGTATCATCAGCGATATTGATGATACCATCATACGCACCGGTGCAACCAACCTGGTAGCCATGGGCAAAACGGTACTCTTCAGTAATGCCGTTACCCGCCTGCCTTTTGCAGGTGTTACTGCATTTTACCAGAGTCTGCAACTGGGGCGCAACGGTAAACGCAATAACCCCTTTTTTTATGTAAGCAGCAGCCCCTGGAACCTGTACGATCTGCTGATAGATTATATGGATCACCACGACATTCCCCAGGGACCTTTATTGCTGCGGGATTTTGGATTACAAAGTGAATCTTTTATGAGTGGCGATTATTTGAGCCATAAGTTTACAGCCATCAAACATATACTGGACACTTACCCGCATCTGAATTTTGTATTGGTTGGAGATAGTGGTGAACAGGACCCCCGTATTTACCAGGAAGTGGTGAAACATTTTCCGGGGCGTATCATTTGCATTTATATACGGGATATAGTTGCAGGCAGCAAACAGGAAATTGCACAAGAGGTTGCGCTTGAATTAAAAACAACAGGTGTAGAAATGATACTTACCGAACACACCGTAAAAGCTGCTGAACATGCCGCTGCCAACGGCCTCATATTTACTGCAGAAATTGCCGCTATTGAACAGGATGAAAAAGAAGACCTTGGACTGGTGCCTGGTAAGGTTGAACCCGGAATTTTGTAATACACATAAGCAAAAAGTAACGCTTGCGAAGTAGCAGAAAACGACTATTTTCATTAATCATTTTTCACACACTAAGAGCTGTCCACAAGATAGGATGCATATCGGGAAACCCTTAGCAGCCCGCAGGCAGAAAACCAGATTTTATACTCTGTTTATAATTTCACCTTCATAACTTTATTTTTCTTCCTGCTTTCCTCTGCCATAAAACCCATAACATGACTTTCAATAGAGGCATCAATGGTTGAAGTAAGTAATGCCGGGTTCTGTTGCGCTACGGCGTTTATCCAATCGGTTACGAGGCGCCAGTCTCCTCCACCATGTCCATCCGACTCCTGTTTCCATTCAGTTTTTTTACCGGTTAAAAAATCGGTCATGATAAATGAGGTCATATCTCCGGTTATATCACCCAGGCTTCCCATTACCCTGGTTCTTCTTCCGTCGTAAGAGGTGAAGGCTTCCATGGAAAAAGCTGCAGTAAGTCCGCCCTCAAATAAAATATTGGTGGTATAGTGATCCGGCTGGTCGTTTTCCATACGGTAAACACAGCGGCCATAATTGGTGGTTTTTAATTTTTCCAAAACAAATGCTGCCTGTTTATCTTTTTCTTCCGGCAGGTCGAAGACATAGTTCCAGCTTCTTTTACGGTAATAAATTTCCAGGGCCGAGTAAGGACATTTATTTTCTACTGCACAACCATCTGTACAACGTGCGGTACTACCCTGCGGGGCATTTTTTTGAGTAAACCATTGTAAACTTCCAAATGCCTGTATGTGGGTGCAGGGTTTATCTACCATCCATTTTATGATATCAAGGTCGTGACATGATTTGGCTAAAATAATGGGCGTGGTTGCCTTACTGTTATGCCAGTTGCCACGCACATAAGAGTGGCTCATATGAATATGCTGAATGGGCTCCAGGTGCTGTATGCTTACCACTTCTCCCAATACACCACTTTGTATGATCTCTCTGAGCTTAATAAAGTAAGGTGAATAGCGCAACACATGGCATACGGCAACTATTCTGCCGGTCTTCTTCGACAGTGCTAAAATTTCGCGGCATTCTTTTTCACTGGGTGATATTGGTTTCTCGAGCAGCACATCATAACCCATTTCCAAAGCCTTCATACAGGGGCCATAGTGAAGGTTATCGGGTGTGGTTATAATGATGGCATCGGCAAATTTGGGACGATTAAAAACATCTTCCCAGGTATTAAAACGGTTCTCTTCTTTTATGTTGTGTTTTTTTGTGTAGCGTTCATTACGCAGGGCAATGGGTTCGGCTACACCTACAATATCGAGCTGCTCCGGATATTTTAGGGCATAATTACCATACACATTGCCCCGGGCACCTGCACCGCAGGTTATGGCTGTAACGGATTTGTCTAAGTGTAATTTTTTATCGGGTAATAAAATGGGGTGTTTATTTTCATCAACAGCCCAGGCAGCAGCAGGCATTGCCATGGTTCCAAAAGTTAATCCCAATGCCCTGATGGCATCACGGCGGCTCCAATGCTTTGACATAAACAGAAATTTTAAATGAAGATTGAGTTGCTTAAAGTTACTGAAGTTTGTTACAAAGAAAAATTTTGGATTTTTCGGCTTGGCTTATGTCCTCAAGTACAGTTACACCTGTTCCGATGCATATCGGGAAACCGGTAGAACAGAAAAGGCAACAGTGATCTCAAAAATATTTCGTTTGAATTTGATGATTGGGTAGAGAACACCGGGGCCAGAGGACCTTCAGGTGGTTTGTAAACACTATCTGCACAGCGTATGCGATGGACCTGCCACCATCTTTTATTCAGCATTGAAAAGATCAATCATTCATGTATATAACAAATTAATACAACGGCCTGGAATATTGCATTGTTTATTTACTTTTTAACTTAGTATGCGCAAGTTTGACGGAAACTGTGTTAATTATTTATTTCACAAATATCCCTGTAATATATGCGTCATTTCCAGAATTCTGTAGAGGCACCAATTCAGCGTTCTTCCATAGTTTTGCTATATATTTAGTACCATCATATTCATATCCACCTACATAAATATCTGTCCCCGAACCATAAACAGAATATACTCTCGTTGACGTATTCCCATCACCTAACGAAGTGGGCACACCGTTTTTCCAAACTTTAGCCACTGTTTTATTGTTTGCATTATTTTCAAATCCCGCTGCATAAACATCCGTACCGGAAACATAAACAGAATATACATAAGCATTGAACGAGCCATTGGTTAAAGAAGTAGGCACCCCATTTTTCCAGACCTTCGCTATTCCTCCCTGGCCACCGGCAGCATACACGTCATTACCCGATACGGTAATCCAATCAATACTTGTATTAACTCCTAAAGAAGTGGCCACTCCATTTTTCCAGATCTTTGCCTCGGTACCCTCGCTGCCCGCCACGTAAACATCTGTCCCGGAAACATAAACTGATGCGGCTGAACCTGTTCCCGTTGATAAAAATGTGGCCACTCCATTTTTCCAAATCGTTGCCATATTAGAAACCTGGCCACTAGAGTTTCCAACTATATAAACATCTGTGCCGGACACATAAGCAGACCAGGCCATACCGCCTCCACTAAAACCGTTCGTTAAAAATGTACGAACACCGTTTTTCCAAAAAGCGGGCATATGTCCCAAACCATTATGATCGTACCCAACCACATATACATCGTTACCTGAAACAAAAACTGAATGCGCTGAACCCGTACCTGTGGGTGCAGGTGTTAAAGCAGTTGGAATCCCGTTTTTCCAAACAGCCGGGGCACTAGAATTACCATTCATGAAAACCCCTGATGCATACACATCAACAGGCGTAGCCGTAGTTGTAAAACTTACTTCGCTGCCATAAGCAGTTCCCGCACTATTTGTTGCATACGACCGCAGATAATAAACTGTACCTGCACTTAATCCGGTTATGTTACTGGTAAAAGCTCCTGTTCCGCTCCCATCAACGGTTTTAAAATTTGCGACTGTTGGGTTTGTTGTTGTATTCCAGCAAACACCACGGGCTGTAATGGCAGCGCCACCATCAGCTGTTATATTGCCACCGCTTACTGCAGTAGTACCGGTAACGGCGCTAACGGCTGTAGTGCCGCTAACCACAGGTACAGTTACTACAGGTGTTGGGGTGATTGGATTAGATGGACCAGATTTACTGCAACCTGCAAAAAACAATAGGGCAATTACTGTTACCAGTGTAAGATTCATTTTCATAATTGGGATGATTTAAAATGCATTACAAGTTACATGGTAAATGAATTTAATCCAATTTATAAAGCAGGATATTTTTCGCAGTTGGCCAGAGACCAAACGGCGGCCAATACTGTTGTGGGAGTTGGCTTGTGGGTGAATGAGAAGACCTACGCCAAACAAAAACTCCACGACGCCGGTACCCGGCAGTTATTTTAAAAATCAGTTTTTGATTACTCTTTTTTCCAGGTTCTCCAGTTTTTGTTTTAGTTCATTTATCTGTACCTGCTGGTCTTTGATGGCTTCTACCAACACAGGCATTATTTTAGGATAGTCTACCGCCTTATATCCCTGCTTATCTGTAAAAACCAGTTCAGGAAATACTTTTTCCACTTCCTGGGCTATAAATCCCATTTGATTGGCTTCGGTGAAACCCATTGCAGGAAATTCATTTGCTCTGTACTGATAGGTTACCCCGTTTATCTGGTTTAATTTAAGCAAGGGAGAAATGATTGGTTGAATATTTTTTTTATACCGGATGTCGGATGGGGTGATTGTTCCTGAAGCCAGGATGTTTCCAATAACATGTAATTTTTGTGAGGGACCTGTAATACCGATACCCACATCTCCGGCACTGGTGATGGTTACCTGCTCCAGGTTATTTGTACCAAAAGCGATCTTTCCGTTATCATAGTTCCAAACTCCTTTGTCAAAGTAGTTAGAGGGGTCGCTGCCTACTACCAGGCCAGAAGCAGCATTGGCAGGATTGTTTGGTGTCATCACACTTAAGCCATCATAAGGAGTTGTAAAAACGGCATTGGTTGCAATCATTACACTAAATGAATGATACGGGTTACTGGTATTTACACCCACATACCGGTTACTGCCTTTCAGGTGAATCATTTCAATCTTATTGGTTCCTAAAAAAAGATCGCCGCTCTCATTATTCATAACCCGGGCGGTATTCATAAATGAATTATCCAGGCCAATATGTAAACCCTGATTATTACCGCCACCAACCTGGAAAGGGGAATGGAGCAAAATACCTGAATAATTATCAGGCGTGGAAACAACTGCCGCAGGATTAAGTGTAATTGTAAGATTGTCTTTTGGATTATCTTCATTGATGCCAATAAAGCGGTTGCTGGATTTCAGATAAAGCATACCAATTTTATTGGTTCCCAAAAAAAGATCGCCGCTTTCATTGTTCATCAACCTGGCGGTAGTCATGAAAGTATTGTCCAGGCCGAAATGCAGTCCCTGGTCATTACCACCACCAGCCTGGAAAGGGGAATGTAGCAGGATACCTGAATAATTATCAGGCGTGGAAACAACTGCTGCGGAATTAAGCGTAATGGTAAGATTGTCTTTTGGATCATCTTCATTGATGCCGATAAACCTGCTGCCATTTTTTAAATGCAGTGCATCATAATTACTAAATCCCAACCATAGATCTCCTGATTCATAATTCGTAATACGGGCAGTACTTTGCAGGGTATTATCCAATCCAATATGAAGCCCGTAATTATTTGCACTGCCAAGAGCAGCCGAAGTTGGTTTTATCTGAATTCCGGAAAAATTATCGGGCACAGGAAATACAGCCCTTGTATTTAGTTTTATAACAAGATTTTCTCCCGGATTTTCGTCACCTATTCCTATAAAGTTTGAATTGGCATTAAAGTACATGGCCGGAAAACTATTGGTTTGAATTCTGAAAGCAGTTAGATCGGTTGTACCGATATAATGATTCAATGGATTGGTTCCGGCATTGCCGTTTAAACTCCACACTTCTTTATTGTCGGTAATCACCCTTGTCCATTGCGTACCATCCCAAAAATAATATCCGGCTGTAACCTGGTTAATTCCAGATCCTGCAATTGCCGTATTATATACCAGTAATGAAGTGGCAGGTGAACTTACCGGGGCTGCATTATTTTTAGCAAGAAGCGCAACTCTGGGAATAAGCATGCCCTTGGTTGTACTGCTTACATCCAGTATTGAACTGCTGTTTGCCACAGCACCGGTGGTATTTATTGCTAATGACTGTGCCCGGGAAACATGAGACAGGAATGATGTAACAACGAGCAGGAATAGTACTCTCATTATGTTGGTTTTTTGGATTTAAAATATTTCTGTAAAGGTATAAAAAGGATTATGCCAAGGAAGGAGTGATTTTATGAGATTGGTCACTACCCGGCTTGTTGTAAAAGTTCAATACACAGCAATGGCACTATGACACATCAGCATCGCTGCTTAAAAATGCCGGTTACCAAATAACTAAAAAAGCCAAAAAAGGAGCTCCTCAACAAAGGCGCAACTTTTTTGACTTTTGAATTTTTATTCTTGCTTTAAATTCCTATTTTCTCATTCACCAATGTCAATATCTCTGCCTCCAGTGCAATGGTTTTGTCTTCTATTGATTTGCCTTTGGCAATAATATCGGCAACAAAAGCTTTATCGTTGTAGCCCGTGGCATTAATGCGTACGTTCATAAAAGCACCAATAACAGCGGCTCTTGCACATAGCGCACCTACACCGGCATCGGTAACCGAGTTGGGGTTGCCTTCTATCACCATCGCTTTAATCACTCCCATACTATCGTAAGCGGTTTGCATTACTTTAAAAGGTATTTCAATGGCGTACCTGGTGGCATTCTGAATGGCTTGTGTACGGGCAGTTTTTTCTTCGGGTGTTGCCTTGGGTAAAGCAAATGCTTCCATTATTTTATTGAAAGCTGCAGTATCAGCATCCACCAATTGCAGTAAAGTACTTTTATACCTATCCCCTTTCTCCGCCCAGTTGCTAAACTCCTGCCAGCGATCATCCCAACCTTTTTTGTGGCTGCTTAAATTGGCCACCATACAGCCCAGGCTGATGCCCAATGCTCCCACATAAGCGCTGATGGAGCCGCCGCCGGGGGCAACGCTTTCGCTGGCGGTAAGGTCGGCAAAGTCGTTGAGCTTCATATTTATTAAACGGCTGCCGGCTTCATCGCCCAGCATATATTCAATGATGCGTTCTTCAGGGTTAAAAGGCCCCAGTTCATCAAGCCCCATACTTTTAATGGCAATTTTTATCAGTTCTTTTTCACTTACCCCGATGCTGCGTTTTTGTTTTTGTAAAAAATATTTACCGGCATCGGTCATGGCTTTTAAAGGAATGAGGCCTACCAACTCACTGCCGGTAACACGTATACCACGGGCTGTTGCTTTGGTACACACTTCATCAAAAGCCACATGCACAGGTGTGATGTTGATATTAGTAAGGTTCATGGAAATTTGTGCTACGCCATATTCTTCTATAAACCAGCCAATGGCTTTTACACTTTTTAATGTGCCGGGCTGATTTACTTTTTGTCCGTTCACTTCTACATTTCTTCCGGCTTCCCGTACATCAAATGCAATGGCATTGGCACGGCGGGTGCTGGTGGTATTGAGGTTGATATTGTATGCTACTAAAAAATCTCTGGCACCAATTACGGTACCTCCACGTTTGGCATCAAACTCGGCAGGGCCAAAATCCGGTTTCCACTGCGGCTCTTTTATTTTTTTAAAGAAGCCCTCGTATTCGCCGGCACGTATCACCGATAAATTATTTCTTGTTGTATCGGGCTGTGCGGCTTCATACAAATAAACAGGAATGTTGAGTTCTTCTCCTACCCTTTTGGCGAGTTGCTGTGCGTACTTAGCTGTTTCTTCCATGCTGATGTTTGCAATGGGTATCAGCGGACAAACATCAGTTGCGCCCATGCGGGGATGCTCACCTTTGTGTTTGCTCATGTCAATTAATTCACCGGCTTTTTTTATGGCTTTGAAGGCAGCTTCTATTACATTAGCTGGCTCGCCTACCATGGTTACCACGGTGCGGTTGGTGGCTTTGCCCGGGTCTACATTTAATAATCGTACACCTTCAACGGATTCAATTTCGTTGGTTATTTGTTTGATGATGCTTAAATCATTTCCTTCTGAGAAATTTGGAACGCATTCGATGAGTTGTTGGGCCATGGTTGTTATTTTTATCAGTCTTTTTATTGCATGCTGTGTGCTGTATGCTGTTTCATTGTTCTTTTTTGCTTCTCCAATCCTTCGGCTACGCTCAGAAGATGCACTGAAAAAGAGTACATCCCTTTTTCGGGAAGCAGCTATGTTGGGCTGTTGGACTGCTGTAGCTTCAGATTTGGTAACCTGCCTGCCGGCAGGCAGGTTCAACTCTCAGGATAGCAATCAGTTTGTAAATTTTTACAATGGCGAAGTTAACCAGAGAATTGCAGAAACAAAAACTGCATAAATTTAAATGGATACCTACCGGCTTTGCATAAAATACAGATTTCGACCATGGCTGCTTTCGGTTTTAGATGAAGCTATTTTAAATAATGAGGAATCCCCAGGCCTTGAACTTAAAATAGCAGCTTGCTTCAACATCGTTCAGGCCAGACCAACAACTAAACCAGGATATTATTTTTTGCAAGCCTCTTTTTTCATATTGTTCTTTTTTGCTTCTCAAAAAAAACAAGAAAAACCTAAAAATGGTTAAAATAGAAAGGTGACACCTAAAATAAAACCCCTTAAAAAGGGGCTTTACAATTTAAATATATTCTCTCTTATGTAAATCGATTTATCTACACCGCAAAACTCGTCCCACACCCGCAAGTCTTACTTGCATTGGGATTATTAAAAGTAAATCCACGGCTGTTCAATCCGCCCTGCCAGTCAACCTCCATGCCCATCAGGTAAATACCGTGACTTTTTTCCATGATAACAGGGATGCCATCTATTTCATAATTTTCGTCTTTTTCAGTTTTGGCATCAAATCCTAAAACATAGGTCATGCCGCTGCAGCCCCCACCCTTTACACCAATGCGTAAAGCCTGTGTGTTATCAAATCCTTCTTCAAGCATCAGCCTTTTAATTTCTTCCTTTGCCGATGTTGTTAAAGTAACCGGTGCCGTTGTTGTTGTTGTTTCCATGTTGAGATATTTGTACAAATTTAAATAAAATTGGTAAGCGGCTTTTACGAAATACGACAAAAACAATGAAACGCTGATGACGCGGATTTAATGGATTAACGCAGATTAATTGTGCATGGAGTTAACGAAGCATTATCAAACACAAACCTGTAAGGTCTCCCATTTCACATAGGCCGGGCAGCAGACCTGACAGGTTTTGCAAAAATCTGCGCTAATCTGCCCAATCTGCGTCATCAGCGTTCCACATTTAAATCCCTTAATTTTGCCCTAAATAAACGATCTATGAATTTATCAGAAGGAACTGTTCAAAACATTATTTTTGGCGCAATCTTTATGTTTTTTATTGCCATTGCCTGGCTGCTTGCCGAGTTTAAGGGTATGAAGGATGAGATAAAAGAACGACTGGGTATCAACAACGAAGTAATTAAACTAAAACTGCAGGCACTGGAGCGTTTTACTTTATATGCAGAAAGAAGTTCATTAAAAAACCTCATTTCACGTACATCGGCAGCTGGCATGACAGTGGTGGACCTGCAGCTCAGCCTGCTGGAAGCATTGCGAACAGAATATGAATATAATGTCAGTCAGCAGATATATGTTTCGCCAAAAATGTGGGAAGCTATCGGCAATTTAAAAGACCAGAATAGTTTTATCATTAACCAGCTTGCTGCTACCCTGCCTCCCGATGCCAATGGTATTGAACTGAGCAAACGCATACTGGAATATGTTGCCAGCACCGATGCGGAACTAGGTAAAACAGTTTTAAGTGCCCTGCAGTTTGAAGCAAAGAGAGTATTATAATTATGGCTACCGATAAAAAAATATTTACCGACTCAGGGATTGAGATAAAAACAATCTATACGCAGGACGATCTTGCCCTAACTCCCCCTTCAGGGGGCGGGGGGGCCGGCGAATTTCCTTTTACCCGTGGTGTGCAGCCTGATATGTACCGTGGTAAAATGTGGACCATGCGGCAGTACGCCGGTTTTTCAACAGCCGAAGAAAGCAACCAGCGTTATCATTATTTATTAAGCCAGGGTGTAAACGGGTTGAGTGTGGCTTTTGATCTGCCCACACAAATTGGTTACGATAGTGACCATGCACTTGCCGATGGCGAAGTGGGTAAAGTAGGTGTAGCTATTGACAGCCTGGAGGATATGGAAATTTTATTCAAAGGTATTAAGCTGGATGAAATTACCAGCAGCATGACCATCAATGCCAGCGGATTTATTTTACTTGCTTTTTATATTGCCCTTGCAAAAAAACAGGGGGCCGATCTGAAAAAAATATCGGGCACCATACAAAATGATATTTTAAAAGAATACGCTGCAAGAGGAACTTATATTTATCCGCCCAAGGCTTCTATGCGTATCATTACCGATATTTTTGAATGGTGTGCTGCAGAAGTTCCCAAATGGAATACCATTTCTATTTCGGGCTACCACATACGTGAGGCAGGCAGCACAGCCGTGCAGGAAATTGCATTTACGCTCAGTAATGGAAAAGCCTATGTACAGGCTGCTTTGCAAAAAGGATTAGACATTAATGTTTTTGGCAAACGCCTCTCCTTCTTTTTTAATGCACACAATAATTTGTTTGAAGAAGTGGCCAAGTTCAGGGCTGCCAGGCGCATGTGGGCCGGTATGATGAAAGAACTGGGCGCCACAGACCCGAAAGCCATGATGCTTCGTTTTCATACACAAACGGGAGGCAGTACTTTAACGGCGCAACAACCTTACAATAATATAAGCAGGGTTACATTACAAACCCTGTCTGCTGTTTTAGGAGGCACACAATCGCTGCATACCAATGGGTACGATGAAGCATTAAGCCTGCCTACCGAAGCGGCTGCAGCCATTGCATTGCGTACACAACAGATCGTTGCTTTTGAAAGTGGCGCTGCAGATACGGTAGACCCATTGGCGGGCAGTTATTTTATAGAATCGCTTACCAATGAAGTGGAAGCCGCTGCCTGGAAACTAATTTCAACAATAGATGCCATGGGTGGCAGCGTTGCGGCTATTGAGCAGGGTTTTATTCAGGATGAAATTGCAAAGAGTGCTTATGAATATCAACGACAAATTGAGAGTGGCGAAAAAATTATTGTGGGTGTAAATAAATTTCAGACTACTGAAAAAAATACAATTCCTGGTTTTAAAATAGATGAGCAGGTACAAACCCTGCAGGTTGAAAAACTAAAAACACTGAAATTAAAAAGAGACAACGATAAAGTTATTGCTTCATTAAAAACGCTGAACGAAAAAGCCATCAGCGGCGAAAATCTGATGCCTGCCGTATTGGAAGCTGTTGAAAACTACTGCACCCTCGGCGAAATTGCTGATGAGCTGAGAAAAGTTTTTGGAGAATATAAGTAAGGGTTGAGGATGAAATTCAAAAATCAAAAGTCAAAAATCAAAACTGGCTCTGTGAAATTTAGTTCCTTTTTTGATTTTTGACTTTTGATTTTTTACTTTTTTACTGTACCACCACCCTGTTCATCCCCAGCCGCTTACCATTTGCATCTCTCACCTCAACCCAGTAAAGCCCTTTACCATTTGCCCTTACATCTATATCTATTTTTTGAAAAGGAATGGTTTGTGTAAAATACTTGGTCATTACTTTTCTCCCTTGTTGTTAAAAATGTTCATGGTTCTTTGCACTGCATTATTTGTTCCGCTATAATAGGTTACCTGAAAACGACCGTTATTTGGGTTGGGTTGGGCAACCAGGTTTAAAGCAAATGAATTGGCAATAGTTATTATGTTAGACGTAGCAACGCCACACACATTGGTAACTTTTAACTGATAGTCTCCGGGACTACCATAACTCACCAGCAGGCTTGATGACACAGCTCCCGGCAAAACCGAATTATTGTAATACCAGGTGTAGGTAGCTGCAGGGTTTGGTGTAACGGTAGAAAGTATTGTTGTTGTTTGTGTGGGGCCTATAATTAAAGGGTTGGCCGTTATCACAATAGTTGGAAGCGGATTAACAGTTAACAATGCCGGAGATGTATTGACAGACCCTGATCCGCCATTTATTAATACCCTGAATAAATTACCATTCATAGCAACACTGCCGGGGTAATAAAAAGGCATATTTGAGCCATCTCCGTTGATACCTCCCATTAACAATTTGCATTGCCTGTGGCACCTGCATCGGTGCTTACCTGCCATTGATAGGTAAATGGCCCTGTACCGGCAACTCCAACAGTATAAATGGCTGTATTACCCCGCATTGGGTTATATTAACGGGTTGGGTGGTAATAACGGGGACCTGCCCAACCGAAACAACTACAGTACGTGGGGCGATGTACAAACCGTTGAAGGCCCGGTAATCCCGCTGGTAGTTACCTGGTAAGGTAAACACCGGCCGGTGCGGGCCTCACCCATACTGAGTCTACAGGCGTTCCGGCAATATATGGAGTAACTGCAGCCGGATCCCTGAATAGCCCGGTAGCCGGAGACCATATTGCAGGAGTAGTTGGAATAAGGTTTCCACAGGAATAAGTAATGTTCAAACACCAGGAAGTTAAAGTGCCCACATCACCTGTTACACCATCATAAAATCCTAGAGTCCAGTTTCCGTTTATAGCATTTGATAATGGTGCTAATCCACTCAGTTTGACTGTTGGCCACATGCCGGTTGGCCCTCTTGGTCCAAACCTCCTGCGGTATTGCCTGTGCATCGGCTTTAAAAGTGCCGGTATATGGGTTGATACCTGTAGCTAAAACCGCTGTACCTGCCAGTAACTGATAACAGTGTTAGTAAAGCCCGTGGTAGGGCCATTGCCTCCGGTTGAACTGATGAGATAATCAAGATTTATACATACCGATTAGGTGCCTTTAATGCAAATACCATATTCCCAATATTTGTATGCGGCATGTTGATTGTTACCGTCATCTCGCTAATAAGGCAGTCTAACGGAATACCGGTAACAGGATATTGTTTGATAGCACCTGCGGGGTTATTATCGGGTACAGGAATATTAACGGTACCGGAACAAAACTGCGTCGAACCTGTTCCGGTTGTTACTTTTAATTTTACCGCCGGATCTCCCAGGCACATATTAACCGAAGGCGGTGTTACAACTGGTGGCGGAGGTGTATAATATACCTGTGCCGATGCGGAATTTGTACAACCTGTTGCTAATTTAGTTCCGGTTACGGTATATATTATATTGGTAGTTGGACCGGCATAAACAGTAGATAAATTTGTACCAGTATACGGTGCTGTCATTGCGCAATTTGTATACAACCCGGCCAATGGCGACCAAATATAACCATCTGCATTACCACTTGCTGTTAATGGGCCATTACATCCTAAACCTGCAACTCCGCCACAACTTGTAGCTGGTGTAACATTTACAACCGGTGATGGATTAACAGTAATGGTAAAGCTGATTGGTGTACCCGTACATGCTCCTGTAGACGGCGTTACTGTAATAGTTGCCGTTACAGCCGTTGCTGCAGCATTTACAGCTGTAAATGAAGCAATATTACCGGTACCAGTAGCCGCCAGGCCGATGGAAGTAGTATTGTTCGTCCAGTTAAACGTAGTTGCTGTGCCTGTAAAATTAATAGCAGTTGTTGCTGTGTTATTACAAACAGTTTGGTTGGTTACCGGGTTTGCATCGCATTGTGCATTTGCATGTATACCAGTTTGCAATATTAAAAAGGACAATAAGCCTAGGCTTAAAAACTGCTTTTTAAAATTGCGGTATACAGTATGTAGGTTAGAGGAGAATTGATTCATGCAGTAAGGGTTTGATGAATTGATGTATTGTAAAATACTACTTATAAATGAAGAATGAAAGTTTTTTATAATGAATTATCAAGACATATTCTGATCTGGTATGATCAGGAATTTCTGTATTTGCTGCAGATTATTATTTCCTGTTTCAATTGATAACAAAAAAAATCCCCCCGAAAAATATCGGGGGGATTTGTATAACTGATTAGTTATTGATTATTGTATCACCACTCTGCACATGGTTAAACGGTTACCGTTCAGGTCACCAATTTCAACCCAGTAGAGTCCTTTTCCAAATGCTCTCATATCAACATCCATCCTGTCGTATGGTCTTCCGATCGTGTAATTCTGTACAAACACCCTGTCGCCTTTAGAATCATATATAGTTAAGAATCTTGGCAACACGTTGTTTGCAACACTGTAATACCTAACCTGGAACTTACCACTGGTTGGGTTTGGATAGATAAAGCATTTGCCGCTGGCAGAATCTTTGATGGTGATGGTGTTGGATATATTGGTACATCCGTTAACATCGGTCACCCTCAATTGATAATCACCCTGGCCATCTACATCAAGCCTTAAGCTACCGGTGCCTATTCCGCTAACCACACCCAATGCAGGGTTGCTTAACACCACGCCGTTGCGCAACCAGCTATAGCCATTGGCTCCGGCAGGGTTTGGTGTAACGGTTGAAGACAGGGTAGTTTGTAAACCTGGTAACAGGCTGGTATAAGGTGCAGCACTGATCACAATAACCGGTAATGGGTTAACGGTAAGTGTTGCTACTCTTGATGTTTGTGCAGCACAAGGTGCAGCACCGGTTACAATAGCTCGGTATTGATATCCGTTCATGCTTACAGGAGGTGCTGTAACTGTTAATGTTGCAGTAGTAGCTCCGCTGTAAACACCGCCATTGGCTACGTTGGTCCAGCTAACACCACCGTTGGTGCTTACCTGCCACTGATAAGTAGGCGTAGTGCCTGCTGTAACAGCTACAGAGAAGGTTGCTACCTTATCGGTACAGATGGTTTGGTTGGCCGGCAACTGTGCATTTAGTACAATTGGGTCATTCACTGTTACGGTCACAGTTCTTGCAGGTGATTGACAGGTACCAATTACAGTCATCGCTGTACTAAAGAACACCCTTGAAATTGCACCGGCAGGTTCCTGCCACAATTGCTGCGGAGCAGTTGTTGCCAATGGGAATTGCATACCCATCCTGATTAAGTTTACAGTAGTACCGTTTATTACTGTAGTATTTGGTGCAACACCTGAATAGGAATTAATATTGCTACGTACACCCATGATACCAATCACATCTCCGGCATTTATCTGTATGTTAACAGGTATTGGACCTGGAGCCGGGTTATTCTGCGTTAAGAATAATGTAGTGAATGCATTGGTTGTAGCAGGGAAAGCCGGTGGAGGTGTAGCTCCGTTAAATCTTACTACAGCTATATTCTGTGTACCTGTAGAGGCTGAAGTAGGAACTTCCACTGAAGACATGGTAAATGAACTTGGCGCTGTAAACCAGTAACCTCTTACATTACCTGTAAATGTACCCGCTTGTGGAGGTAATGGAATTGTTGCACCTGATGTGATCAAATTATTCACTGTTACGGTGTAAGGATAAACACCAGATGGTGTTGGCCTTGCCCATACTGAATCAACAGCAGTACCTGCTACATATGGAACAGTTGCTGCTGCATTGGAGAATAATCCTGTTGCAGGGCTCCATACGGCTGGTGAAGCAACAATTGAAGATGTAGCTTTCAGTTTTACTGCTGCATCACCTAAACACATGGCAACCGGGTTAGGGGTTACTGTTGGTGCAGGTGGTGTGTAGTTCACCAATACGCTTGCATCAGTGAAACAGCCTGTTGCCACATCAGTACCTCTTACAGTATAGGTTGTCTGTACTGTTGGTGCTGCATACACAGTTGGCAGGTTGGTGCCTGTATAAGGCGTAGTTGCTGTTGCATTTGTATACAAGCCGGTTAATGGAGACCATGCATAAGATAATACTGGTCCGCCACCACTGCCTGGAGTTGTGTATTCAATAGTTAAGCTCCATGAAGCTAAAGTTCCTACATCACCTGCACCGCCATCAGCCATAGCCAATGTCCAGTTACCGGTAGTAGAAGCTGGGGTAGTGTACAAAGCTGCAAAGTTTGGTGCATTTGATACAAAACCGGTTGGGTTCTGCACCGTTGGACCTGCAACCGGTGTATTGATCGCATCAGCTTTCCATGCTGTGCTGTTGTTGTAAATGAAAGGCGCAACTGCTACAGTACTCCATGCGGCAGTACCTGTCTGGCTAACCTTAGCACCGTACCAACCCCACGTTGGAACACCAGAAACAGCACCGGTAAACAAGCCGGTACCATATTTATACAGGTTTAATATCTGTCCGTTAGGAGCCTGTAAATGGATGATCATATCACCAGGGTAAGTATGAGAGAAATTATTGAATGTAACAGCTACATTGGTGATTGTTGCATTGGCAGGAACACCAGCCATTGCTATCACGTTGCTTACGCCATTAGCTGTATTATCCGGAACAGCAAGATTGATCGTTCCTGAACTTACAGTTACTGCACCTGGTACAGGTGGAGCGGAAACACCTACTGATAATTGTGTACCATTGATACCAGCAACACCACCGCATACAGGACCAGCAGGTGTAATGCTAACAGTTGGGTTTGGATTAACTGTTAATGTGGCACAATTAGACACATTGGTTGGTGGATTCCAAGGAGCACATGTTCCATTCACAATTACACGGTACGCATAACCACTCATAGCGTTAGTTACCGGGTTAATGGTAAGTGTTGCTGTTGTTACATTTGAATAAGGTGCACCATTGGCCAAGTTCGTCCATGGACCGGCACAACCAGCTGTGCTTACCTGCCACTGGTAGGTAAGGCCTGTACCAGTTGCACCTACAGTAAAGTTTGCAGTTGTACCTGCACAACTTACCTGATTGGTGGGTTGTGTGCTAACAACAGGACGCTTGTTAACTGTTATAGTAATGTTGGCCTGACGAACACAACCTGCACCATTATTATGACTAACAGTATAAGTTGTTGTATTCATTGGAGAAGCTGCAACCGGGTTAGAGGTTGTTGAGCTTAATCCTGCTGCCGGTGTCCATAAGAAAGTACCGGTAGTGATCGGCGTATTGGATCCGCTTGAACAATTTGTTAATTGAGCAACCTCCCCGGCTGTTAATGCCCGGTTGTACAAACGGAATTCATCCAATCGGCCGGTCATTGATAAAGAGGCTGAATTATACCCTCCAACAAATAAAGGTGCAGCAGCTGAAGTATTAAAAGTTACTGCGTAAGTCTGGAAGAATACCCCGTTTTTGTAAACAGCTGTATTTGTACCGTTATAAACCACGGTCACCAAAGTGGCAGCAGGGTTTACACCGGTTATTAAAATATCTCCTGAACCACCTCTCAATAACATATTATTGGTAAGTGCAGCACCACCGTAGAAAGCACGGAAAGCACTGGCTGCACTGCTGTTTCCAAACAGGTAAGAAGGGTTGTTATCTACCTGATTTGCACCAAGCCAGAATGAAATTGTAAACGGACCGGTAAAGTTGGTATTCCAGCCAGTATTCACGTGGTTGGCATTAGCAGCTCCGCCATTACCAATCAATGCTGTACCGCACTGACCGATATTGCCCTGAGTTTGATTTCCTACGATTGTTCCAAAGGCAGATCCCGGAGGAGGTGCACTTGCTAAATTGGGTACAGAAGTACCTGTGCCATCAAATTTGTAGTAGATGATTTCCGGAACCGGTGCTGGTGGCGGACCACTTTGATCCATTACAGTAAGTAAAGTTGGATCACCTTCACAAAGAGTTGTACCCGGATCTGCAACAATTACCATTGGGGAAGCTGCTGCAAAAGTTACTGTACCTACACTAGAAACAGCATCTGCACAAGTACCAAACCTGGTAATTGCACGATAATAAGTAGTTAGTGTAACGTTATTAAAGGTTAAGGTATTGGTTGTATTAGCAACCGGAGTCCATGGACCTGCAAGGTTTGTTGCAGTTTCCCAACGTACCACATTGCCATTAAAACCAGCTACTGTAAATGTGCCGGTGTTTGTTGTACCACAAACATTGATGTTTGCAGGAGCAATTGTACCAGGTGTAGATCCCGCTGCTACAAATAATCCTGCAGGATTACTGGTTGCATTAGGAGCACAGGTACCGGTAACAACACAACGGTAGTAGTTACCATTCAATCCCACAGCAGTTGGATTAACTGTTAAGGTTGAAGTAGTAACACCTGAATAAGGAGCACCATTGGCAAGGTTGGAATAAGTACCACCAATGCCTGTTGTGCTTAACTGCCACTGATAGGTTACACCTCCGGTAGCTGTTCCAACACAAGTGTAAGTTACAGATGAACCTGCGCAGGTTGTAACATCAACCGGCTGTTGGTTGATAGTTGGCGCACAGGCTACAACCTGGGTAATTTCAGTGATATTATCTTTAAATGAAACCCTTGCATTAGCTGCATTAAATAAACTTGAACGCATATTAACAGCAGCTTTGTAGCTAAGTGTAATATCATCAACCCACCATCCTTCCGGTGCAGTTGGTGCAGTTGTATTGTCATCAGATCCAAAACGGAAACGTAACATTACAGTCTGGCCGTTATATGAAGCTAAATTTACTTTTGTATTAATAAAAGTTGCCTGAAGGCCGGTAAATGCAGATCTTCCTGTTAATGCATTTGTAGGAGCAGCACCCAGTCCGGCGTTATAACCGTTCAGGGTAAAGTTTGCAGCTCCAACATCATTCCAGGTAGTACCACCATTGGTACTGATCTCCACAACTCCTCCATCCCATCCGTCTTCAGTATTCCACCTGTGCCAGAAACTTAATTCGGGGTAAGAGTTTAATGGAATAGCAAAAGAAGCTGTAGTTGCCAGTCTTTGATCGCCGGCTACTGCAAGATTTTGTACATAGAATGAATTGGGAGCACTGTTACTGATTGTTGTAGAAACTGTCCATGGTGCTCCAACAGATCCCGCTGTAGTCCATGCTGCAGGTATACTTGCAGTAGCAACAGGTTCTGTTAATAAAGTAACCGGAGGGAAATATGAACCTGCATTTACATTTACAATAAACGGATAGTTTGTTGTACCTGCAGCCTGGTTAACAGCAAAACTTACTACACGGTTAGGTGCATCATAAGTTCCACCGCTTACATAAGTAACATTGGTTGGTAAAGTATCTCTTAAAGTAAAGCCTGATACTGCAGAGCAGGTAGACAAACTATTTGTATAAGTAAGGTTAGAGCCTTCCGGTATTGTGGTAGCACTAACAGTTGCACCTAAAGTAATCGGGGCAGTAAAATCAGGAACCTGGTCAGTTACACTTGAAGTAGAACCTTCAGATGCAAAAGCACCCATACCTCTTCTTCTGAAAGCTTCCCAGATGGCGCAATTATATAAACCGCCATATAAAACCTGGTCTGCCTGCAAAATAGCATTTCTACCGCTGATAAAACCGGGGCTGCATTGTTGTAATCTCATACCTTCTGTTACCAGTTTCATGGCAATAACATTACCACCACCACCGGCAAAATTGTATAAGTTTGGATTAATGGTACCCACCTGGTTAATTATATTCCAGGTCATATCCCACAAAGTAGCACACCAGATCTCTCCTCTTGGGTGAGGTCCGGCCGGCAAACTTGCCAGGTACACTTTATTATTAATGGCAAAATCTGTGCAATACCGTTGAGAACGTATTCCCAATCCAGTTGGAGGTTGAAACAGGGCATAAGTACCAATACCTCTTGGAGAATTAAAACCTGTATTCACAGTTGCTGTTGCCCAGTCCTGGGTAAACATCAAACCATAATAATCGCTCCATCCTTCACCCATCTGCTCGGCATTGCCAAGGCAGGCGCCTGAACCACCGCCGGTAAGACGGTTACTTAGACCATGACCAAATTCGTGTACTATAATGCCATTATCTACATCTCCATCTCTGTTGGGAGTTCCGCCAGTCCACAAATACATCTGCATTCTGCCGCTTCCGCCATCAGCCGGGGTTGCAAAATTTGCATTATTGCTTCCTCCACCATCTTGCGCTTCAGCATTAACATGATCATTACCAACACCGCCACGTCCAAGATTATCGTCCTGGAAATTTGCAGCCTGTTCAGTAAAACCATATATATATAGTATATCGTGTAAAATATTGTTCCAGTAAAATAAGTTGGTAGTATTAAACTGCTGATTGGGCACCGGTGTTGTTTGAGTTGGATTAACGGTGTAATCAGGTGTAAAATCAAAAGTTAAATTAGGAAAAGCAGTTGTAGAAGTAGCTGCATCAGCAATAGAGCCACTATTATCATTAGCCCTGTCCTGGTAAGCAAATACATTATTACTGCGTGTATGACTGTAATCAGCAGCTGCAGCACCTGTATGCCATTTCAAAGTCGTAGCATTTCCCGGTGCAGCTGTCCATGGGTCTGTTCTGATGGCGTGTGCGCCATTAGGAAATGATGGAGCTTCAGCAGGAAAAGGAACCACCCTGTAAGATGCAGTTGTAACCAATGAAGGGTCTTCTGATGCTTTAAAATCGAAGGTATTCTTCTGAGTACTATTTAATTGCATATTGCCGAATGCAAAACCGGGATATTTTACCAATCCGTTTACATCGGGTGTTCCCCAATCGCAGTAATCAGTATAGTTATCCAATCCTATTACACTGTTGTTAACAGCATTTACCCTAACCATCCAGTAATCTGAAGTGGTTTTAGGTATGATGTAAACATGCCATGATAAGTTGATCTCATTTGAGTTTTCAACGGGCGTCCACATTAACTGAGCTGTAATATTTTCACGGGATACTCCCATGTTACTAAACTCAACCTTGCGGCCATTTTCTTTTGAATTAATAACAACAGCCATTTGTGATGCATGTAAACCCCTGTCTGATAAAGCAGACTGTACAGCCGACTGTGCAGTTACAGAAGGCATGGCAGATTTACCCGCAGCAAACTTTTCCAGGTTATGGTTAAAAGAACCAGCCTGAGAAACCAGTTTATCGCCTTTAAAAGCGAGAACCAGCATCTGGTTAAATACAGGAATACCCTGGTAAGTCTGGGTCAGGTAAACCATTCTGATGCCGGTGGCATTATCCTGGTAAGTCCTTGACACCATTGCATTACTAAGGTCTTCAGCAGTCAATCCCAGCTTGGCTTTGCTTGCGCTAACCAGGCTGAAGGCTGCATTCTCTTCTGCATTGATAGATTGTGCATTGATACTAAACACACAAAATAACAACGGAACAATAAAGAGTAACACTTTTCTCATAATTGATGTTGTTTTAATTTTAAAATACATAATTGAATTGGGAGTAATTAAAAAATTCAGAATATCTTAAACAAAAAGATAATAAGGAAAAAATTTACTGGAAATTTTCTTACAAAAATTATTAAATATGTAAGTGAAGAAGTAAAGGTTTAACTCATGAACTCTTTGTTTAAATTAATATTGTTTTCTTTAGTTTATAAAATTGATTAGCAATATTACAACAATAAGTTAATGTTACTAAAAAAAAAACAGGTATCTTATCAACAATTTTATAAATGGTATTTTACTGCTTAAACCAATCATTTTCAATGAAAAAAGTTAAATATTTCCCGATTCTGGTAAGCTTCTTTTTGTTCAATTCCTTATCTGCACAGGAGCTAAGCACAGCCATTGCCCAGAAGGCTGAAGCCCTGCAAAATCAATTAATGCAATGGAGAAGGTATCTGCACCAAAATCCAGAACTGGGAAACAGGGAATTTAAAACAGCAGCTTACATAACAGAACAGTTAAAAGACCTTGGGCTCGAGATCAAAACCGGCATTGCCAAAACCGGCGTGGTTGCAATTTTAAAAGGTGGTAAACCCGGACCTGTTATTGCATTAAGGGCCGATATGGATGCACTTCCTGTAAAAGAAAGAGTAAATATTCCATACGCATCAACCGACAGCAGTATGTATGGAAAAACAAAAGTGGCGGTAATGCATGCCTGTGGGCATGATGCCCATGTGGCCATGCTTATTGGTACGGCAAAGGTTTTGGCCGGCATGAAAAAGGATATTGCCGGCACCATAAAATTTATTTTTCAACCGGCAGAAGAAGGTGCCCCTGAAGGAGAAGAAGGTGGTGCAGCATTAATGGTAAAGGAAGGTGTGATGGATAATCCCAAAGTGGATGTGATTTTTGGAATGCATATCGAATCATGGATACCGGCCGGTGATATACAGTATAAACCCGGCTCATTTATGGCATCAGCCGATTTGTTCACCATAAAAGTAAAAGGAAAATCATCGCATGGATCGCAACCTTGGCTTGGGGTTGATCCCATTGCTGTTTCAGCACAGATCATAGAAGGCCTGCAAAATATTGTGAGCAGGCAAATGGACCTAACCAAAGCTCCGGTTGTAATTACTGTTGCAAAAATAAACAGTGGCGTACGATTCAATATTATTCCCGAAGAGGCTTTTATGGAAGGAACATTAAGAACACTTGATGGTAAAATGCAGCAGGATGTTCAGGAACGCATGAAATTTACTGCTGCTAAAATTGCAGAGGCATCCAATGCCACAGCCGAAGTAAATTTTTACAATAAAACCCTGGTAACTTATAACACACCTGAACTGGTTGAAAAAATGTTACCCTCTTTACAGGCCGCTGCCGGTAAAAATAATGTTCGGACAATGGAATGGGTTACCGGTGCTGAAGATTTTAGTTTTTTTGGCACCAAAGCCCCTGCTTTCTTTTTTTATATTGGAGGAATGCCCCGGGGCAATGATGCAAAAAATGCACCGCCACATCATACGCCCGATTTTATGATTGATGACAGTCATTTGTTTGTAGGTGTAAAAACATTTTGCCAGCTGGTATTTGATTATCCGAAAACAATAAAAAATTAAATCTCAAAGCAGCAATAGTTTTTTATCCGTTGTCTTTCCCGTTCATACAATATACTGCAGGTTTGGTGCAGTATAGCATACCTTTGCTGAAATTGATATTTAACACCCACTCTCTATGACCCTGAAAGGCAAAAGCTATTCATACCTCATTTCCTTTATTGCAATTGCTGCGGTTTTATTAATGCCTGGTATTGTTTTTTCGCAAACAACTATTGAAGGAAAAGTAACTTATAATGACGATGCTACGCCGGCAGCATTTGTTAATGTTGAGATCCAGAACCGGAAGGGTACAGAAACCATGACCAATTTTGCAGGGAATTTTTCACTGCGTGTTCCTGATTCCAAAAACAATGATACGCTCGTTATTTCAGCTGTAGGTTATAAAAGCCTTAAACTGCCATTATACATTGCTGCTAAAAGAAAAGAGTTTATCCTTACTGAAAATGTTAAAAACATAGCTGGCGTTACCGTTTTTAATTCGCATGAAGTAATAGGTTCCAAATCTGAAACAGTTGGATATTACAGAAGCTGGGACCATCAAAAAACCGGCGGTGAAATAGGGCGTATTTTTACTTTACCTTATAAAAAATATAAGATAGATAAAATCCGGTTTAAAGCCGGCAATACCTGCGATACCTGTTTACTGAGGCTTCACATACGTACAGTTAAAGATGGCATACCCGGTGAAGAAATTTTATCGGATTCAATTTCAGTTTTTGTAAACAAACTATCACTTGATACTAAAATACCTGAATTTGACCTTACTCCTTATGACCTTACATTCACAGAGAAAGAATTCTTTGTGGGTATTGAAGTGTTAGGCTGTGGAAACGGAAAAAAAGGTTTTTGCTCATTCAGCTTTGCAGGAACAGAGAAGGGAGAATATATCTACAAATCAAAAGCTGCCAGGGAATGGCTATCAACAGATGATTATACTATTTACCTGAAGTTGTTTTTGAGGTTTTAAGAAGTTGAATTTTCTTCAGCATCGTCTTCTGAATTGTAGTTGACAGCAAACCGGTAGACCTGCAGGATCAGGATAATTGCAAATAATACCAACGAAATAAGTATCAAAACATGCTGCAGCCAATTTAATTGAAATCTATATGGGCCCGATACTCCTGCAAACATTAATATAAAAAACAGGATAAGGCTGATTATAGCTGCTATTCTGAGTTTCGCAATAATCATTTTCATGTCGGGAAGTTTATCTAAAGATAAATTAGTTTATATGAAAATAAAAGGCATTAAATCATTTTAATGTGCAAAATCTTCCTCAAAATTCCCCTTAATTCTTTCCATAGAAGGGTTAAAATAACCGAATTTCAAATGCGGAAATTCTTCACGGATCAGTTCCATCATTTGTTTTACACCCATGCACTCGCCTGTATCAGTAACACCGATTTTTCCTAAATACCAATCGGGATCAATATTAAAATTGCGCCACTGGATCATACAGAGATCTGTTTCTTTTATTAGTTTCTCAACGCTTCATATTCTTCAATACTATCCGTCATACCCGGAAAAACAAAGTAGTTGATGCTCGTCCAGCCACCATAACTACGCATCACTTTTAAACTCTCTACAATATCTTCAAACTGGTAATTGTTGGGAAGATAATAGGATGAGTAAATATTTTTACGGGCCGAGTTTGTACTTACCCTGATACTGTTTAAACCAACTTCGCACAATGCCTTAACGGCTTTGGGCATGCTGCCGTTTGAATTGATATTGATACTCCCCTTTTGTGTATGCTTTCTTATTTCGATGATCGATTCCCGGATGGTTTCCCACATCAGTAAAGGTTCGCCCTCGCACCCCTGCCCAAAGCTGATAATTGGAAAAGGCGCCGTTTCCAGGTGTGGTACCGTAAACTCAACGATCTCTTCGGCCGTAGGTTTAAAAGTTAACCTGTCTTGTGTACTGATGATGGTTTCATCTTCGGGCTGAAAAGAAATACAGCCAATACAATTTGCATTGCATGCCGGCGAAACAGGTACCGGGCACTCCCAGCGGCCAATGGCTAAATTTCTGGCTGCAGGACAGGTATAGGTCATGCAGCAGTTTTCCATTAAATGTTTGATGAGCCTGTTGTGTGGGTATGCCGCTAATAGTTTTGTTGTTCCGGTTTCAATCTGTTCTTCCACATATCCTTCAGCTTCCTGCCTGATATCATTTTCTATCCTTACTGCAGGCACATACATTTTTTCATCAAACCATGCAGCGGCGGTGTAACAAAACAATGGAAGTGTGGGGGCATCTTTTTCTGTTTCATAGGCAGCCATATACAAACCGGTATGTGCCGGCGGAATGAAAGCTGCTACGGCCCACCCTTTTTCGCAAAGCCGCATATCTCCAGTTTCTACATCAATGCCAATGCCTTTGCGGCCGGGCAGTTCGTACAGGTTTCCGCCGGTTGGCAGTTCAATCCATTCATCAACAGGCACAGGCATGGCATCCCAGCCGCTGCGGCCGGTTGCATAGAGCGAAGTATCTTCAAAGATATTCCCTTCGCCATCTGAGTATAATATGTAGGGGCTTTGTGTTAACATGATCTTTTTCAGGTAATACCGGATTACTACCGGCTTATATGTTCTTTACAAAACAGGTTAAATGCTGTTTCATCAACCATCCGGCTGTTCTCCATTATTTCTACCTGTATTATTTTATTTGATTTTAAATCGATGGTTAATAAATTGTCTTTCAATATCACATTATCCATTTCTGTCCATGGAAAAACAACTGTTTTAAATACCCTGGCAAGGTGTACTCCTTCATCTTTAAAAAAAACCTCGGTTCTTTTTCCTTTTACAACGGTTACAACTAGATAAACAGTTGCAAAAATAATTACAGCAATAATACCAACCTGCTGAAACCAGAAATTTGCATACAGTAATGCCATCACCAAACTGAATGTTTCAGGTGCTTTCGGGTGTTTTCTGTAGAAGTAATAAACTATACTCAGCATGGCATAAAAACCCAGTAATATATAGATGGTGATCTTTACTTTATTATCATGGGTGTTTAATGTAAACATGGCAGCAGCAATATGAAGGAAAAACAAAAACCAGGTAAACAGGTTATAGGCTTTTTGATTGTTGTCCTTTAAAGTAAAGCTGTATTTCATGAAGCAGGGTTAGATGCAACCAGCAGGTTACACAATTTAAACAAACACCTGGCACCTACATTTTCATCCCATTCATCATGGCTGACCCCCACTTCATTTAAATCGAATCCGATCAGATTTCTGCCGCTTTCTAACAGCTTTTTGAAAATATAAAAAACCTGCTCGGTTTCAAATCCACCCTGCACGGGTGTTCCCGTATGCGGACAAAGTTTCGGATCCAGGCCATCAATATCAAAACTGATAAAAACTTTTTCGGGCAAATGGCTGATTATTTCATCAACAACCTGTTTCCAGGTTTCGCCTTCATACTGGCGTTCTTTAAGGGCCTTATCAAAATAAGTAACCACCCTTGTTTCACTGGCATTGATATAATCAACTTCTTCATTGCAATAATCCCTGATACCAACCTGAACCAGTTTCTGAAGCTGCGGAATTTCTGCCAGTGCGTTGTACATAATAGAAGCATGAGAATAAGTAAACCCTTCGTAAGCTTTTCTTAAATCGCAATGTGCATCAATCTGCAATATGCCAAAATCGCCATGTTTACCGGCTATGGCTTTATAAAAGCCAAGCGGGGTGCTATGGTCGCCGCCCAGCAGGCCAACCAGTTTACCAGCATCCAGCAGCTCTTTGGTGCGTTCAAACACCCAGTTATTTAAAAAATTGCTGCCTTCATTGATTTCTTTAAGGGATTTGCACATGAATTTATTATCAGCAACCACTTCATCATGGGCTATATAGTTGATCAAAAGTTCAGCTTCCTTGCGCAGGTAATCACTTTTCATCAGCACTTTTTTATCGCAGGGCTGCATGTAAAATCCCTGCTTCCAGCCGTCTTTAACATCAGGGTCATACAGATCAACCTGCAGGCTGGAGTTAAAAATATGTTCCGGCGCCCTTGCTGTACCTGCATTATAGCTTACGGTAACTTCCCAGGGAACTGGTAAAATCACGAGTCTTGCATCTTCTTCTTCAAAGGGTAAACCAAAAATATTGTTGTTTGGGTTGCCAACCGAATTGGGATCAAATCTAGAAAGGTCAGTCATCAAGTAAATTATTTTTGAACAGATTCTGTATAAAAACGGCACAAAGATAAGTTACAGTAAAGGAGCTAAGCAAAAAATAAATTTACATTAAATTGCATCGTAGTGGTGCAGATATGATTTTTAACCTGTTAGCCAATGATTAAGATCAGCTTAAATTAATGCCTTTTTAGCACAAATACCTCCTTATTGCCATACCTTTGCTTCATAAATAAAACTATGAAAAAAACACATATTATCATCCTCGTTTCTATTGCTGCACTTATTGTGTCACTGATTGTATTCTCTGCAGGGGATTTTTCTACCTACGAAACAATCAGTTCGGCCAAAAACAAACAGGGCAAATATGTACACCTGATTGCCAAGCTGGATAAAACAATGCCGGTTGAATACGATGCAGTTAATAACCCTAATTACCTGAGCTTTTATGCAGTTGACAGCCTGGGAGGAAAAACAAAAGTTGTTTTTCATAACAGCAAGCCAACCGACCTTGAAAAAAGCGAACGTATTGTTATGAAAGGATCAATGAAAGGTGATCATTTTGAATGCAAGGATATACTTTTAAAATGTCCGAGTAAATACAAAGACGATAAAAAAGTATTGGAAAAAACAGTGACTGAGCAACAGAATACTACTAACTAATAATTACACCTAATGCAGTTTGAAGGCGAACACTTACTACCCGGAAACATCGGGCAATTTTTTGTATTACTTGCATTTGTTGCATCCATTATTTCAACCATTGCCTATTTTATAGCTGCAAAAAAAACTGACCTGGTCCAAAAAAGATCATGGCTGAATTTTGCCAGAGTTGCTTTTACCACGCAACTCATTTCTGCAATAATTATCTTCGTTTTAATATTTTACATCTGCGCCAATCATTATTATGAATACATGTATGCTTACAAGCATGCATCCAAAGAACTTGAACCCAAGTACCTGCTGGCCTGCATCTGGGAAGGCCAGGAAGGCAGTTTTTTATTGTGGGTCATCTGGCACAGTATACTCGGAGTCTTCATTATGTTTAAATCAAAAGAATGGGAAGCGCCGGTAATGACGGTGATCAGCTTAGCTCAATTCTTTTTATTAATGATGCTGCTTGGTTTTTATGTGGGCGATATAAGATTGGGCAGCAGTCCCTTCACCTTAACGAGAAATGAAATTGCAGGCCCCATTTTCAGTCAGCCTGATTATTTAACTTTTATTAAAGACGGTGTTGGCTTAAATGTTTTACTGCGCAATTACTGGATGGTGATACATCCCCCGGTTTTATTCCTGGGATTTGCATCCACCATTATTCCTTTTGCCTATGCGTATGCCGGCATACAAACCAAACGCTTTGGCGATTGGGTAACCCCTGCCCTTCCCTGGGCTTTATTAAGTGCCTGCGTATTAGGTGTGGGTATTATGATGGGAGGAAAATGGGCTTACGAATCTTTATCATTTGGCGGGTACTGGGCCTGGGATCCGGTTGAAAATGCATCTTTGGTTCCCTGGCTGATTTTGATTGCAGGGTTACATACCATGGTAATTTTTAAAGCTACCGGACACTCTTTAAAATCAAGCTACCTGTTTGCATTTCTTACATTTATTTTTATCCTGTATTCAACCTTTTTAACACGAACAGGAGTTTTGGGTGATACCTCGGTACATGCATTTACAGATGCAGGCAAAGCGATCAATATTATGATACTGCTTTTTGTAGCAGCATTTACGTTGCCATCCATTGGTTTGCTGATCAGCAATTTAAAAAATATCCCAACCATACAAAAAGAAGAAAGCACCAATTCCCGTGAGTTCTGGATGTTCATAGGGTCGCTGGTATTTTTTTTAGCAGCCATATTCATCATTGCCAAAACTTCGGTACCCGTTTATAATAAAATTTTCGGAACATCAATTGCACAGCCTGAGGATGTTGAATTTTCTTACAACAAAGTAATTGTAATGGTTGCCATCATCATTGGCTTATTAAGTGCTGTTACACAATACTTCAAATACAAAAAAACTGAATCAAACTATATTTTAAAAAAGATTGCAGTTCCTACAGTCATTGCAGCCATCATTACCATTTTACTGGCTGTTTTTTATCCGCTTACCTATTACAAAGGTGGTGCAGGTTTTTTAGGCGCAGTTTACATTGCATTGTTCGCTGCCATTTATTCTGTATTAGCCAATGGCATGTATATATGGACCGGATTGAATGGGAAACTGAAAGCTGCAGGCGGTTCAATTGCACATCTTGGTTTTGCACTGATGCTGGCAGGTATTTTAATTTCATCCAGCAATAAAAAGATAATCAGCAGCAGCAGTGCCAACGGTATTAATTTACAAATAAGTGGTAAAGATCCGATGACCAAACAAACGGATAACCCTTTGGAAAATCTTACACTCATACGCCAGGTTCCGGCCACCATGGGCCAATATGAAGTGACTTACCTGCGTGATTCTTTTGGCAATGAAAAAGGAAGACGTTTTTACGAACTGTTGTTTCAACGTAAAGAAGCAGGTACAAAAAAAGTACTGGAGCAATTTACTTTGTGGCCTGATGTGTACATCATGAAGGATAACAACATGAGCAGTAATCCCGACACCAAGACCTATCTCACCAAAGATGTGTTTACTTTTATTTCCTATGCCATAAACAACGATGCAATAGAAGACACAGCACAGTTTGCCATAAAAGAAATGGCCGAAGGTGATACCGCTTTTTACAGCAATGGTATCATTATCTTAAATAGTGTGGTAAAAAATCCGGTTAACGAAAAATATAATTTTAAACCAACGGATGCTGCCCTGATGGCGGATATTACACTCATCAGTAAAGACAGTTTACATTTTAAAGCAATGCCGCTGATTCAGGTTGATGGCATAGGTGTTAACCAGGTAGATGATACCGTGTACGCACAGAATTTGTATGTGAAATTTGCCGGCGTTACAGATGGCCGCAAAATAAAACTTGGCATCAAGGAATCTGATAAACTGATTCAATATGTAACATTGAAGGCTTACGTTTTTCCTTACATCAACTTAGTATGGCTGGGGTTAATTATTATGGCCCTGGGTATTATAATGAGTGCTGTTAAAAGAGCAAAATTGTCTACTTTTTACGCCGCACTGGCTTTGCTTTTGGGCGCAGCAGGGCTCTTCTATATGTTTCTTTTTGCAAACTAGAATCGCAATCGGCCTGTAACTGCCGGATTACTTTTTCTACTTTTTTATCAGCATCGCTGTACAATCGGGTACTGTCGAAAAACGGTTGAAGTAACGCAGCATCTTTTAAAAATGAATCAACCATTTTAGGCACCTGGTAAACCATTAAAGTATCGCATTGGCTTTTTATAGCGCTGTAAGCAGAGTCAATTCTTGCCTCCGAAACAGAGTCTTTAATATCCTGAATTTCCTGTTCGGTTTGTGGCTTTTCTCCTGCTGTGCATCCGCAAAACAAAATTATAACACAATAAATATTAAATTTTAAGGTTACCTTAAGCAACATAATGATATATATATTGGTCTGAGTTGTAAATTTACAGTATGCAAAGGCGGAATTGCCATAAATCTTATCTTTCAAAATTAATCCTGCTCCTGGTATTTTTTACCACCAGTATCGTTAATGCCCATGCCCAAACCGGTAAACTTGATACGCTTAAAACTTATGCTGTAGTTCTTAATGGCGATACCATTGAGGCAAAGACCCTGTATAATTTTGCAGTATACACCCGCATTGGTAATGCCAACATGGAAACCCGTGCTAAAATGACCCGGTTACGCAACGCCATCATTGTTACCTATCCTTATGCCATGCGTTCGGGTTTAATATTAAATGATATTAATACTAAACTGGCCAATGTTACAGATAAATCGGCCAGGAAAGAATACATCAAATCAAGAGAAAAAGAACTAAAAAAAGAATTTACCGATCCGCTCAGCAATTTATCTATATACCAGGGGAAGGTTTTAATGAAGCTTATTAACCGGCAAACAGGTAATAACTGCTACGACATCATTAAAGAATATAAAGGCGGTTTTACGGCAGGATTTTATCAAACAGTTGCTTTCTTTTTCAGCACCAACCTCAAACAATCTTATAATCCCCGTGGAGATGATTATGAAATAGAAATGATACTGAAAGAAGTTTGCCGGACTTATGGATTCAGTTATTATTATAATTATGCTGCTGTCAACTAAATCCGGCTATTTTTAACTTTTTCCCCGCCGGAATGTTATAATTCTTCACGTTGCTCCTTTTTGTGTTAACAAGTACGTAAATAGTACTTTTGTCGTATCAATTCTACAGGCATATTGCGTAAAATGAGTTAATTTGCATTCAGAAATTTATCAGATAAAAATGAAGTTAGATATATTGGCGTTTGGTGTTCATCCGGATGATGTGGAATTGAGTTGTGCAGGTGCCTTGCTGGTTGAACAAAAGAACGGCAAAAAGACCGGAATAATAGATTTAACGGCAGGAGAATTGGGAACCAGGGGTTCGGGAGAAATAAGGAAAACTGAAGCAGCAGAGGCTGCAAAAATATTAGGTGTTGAAATAAGGGAAAACCTGGAAATGGCTGATGGATTTTTTCAGAATGATGAAGCCCATCAGCGAAAGGTTATTACTGCCATCAGGACTTTTCAACCCGAAATCATTTTGTGTAATGCTCCGGATGACAGGCACCCCGATCATGGGCGCTCATCAAAAATGGTTGCAGATGCCGCTTTTCTTTCGGGATTAATGAAAATTGAGACTGCAGTTAATGGTTCAGTTCAACAGGCCTGGCGACCAAAATATGTTTTCAGGTACATACAGGACAGGATGTTGCAGCCCGATTTTGTGATTGATATTACGGATGTGTTTGAACAAAAAATTGAAGCCATCAGGGCATATAAAACACAGTTTCATAACAGTGATCTTGATGAACCGCAAACCTATATATCAACACCGGATTTTTTAGACAGTGTTATTTACAGGCATAAGTGGTTTGGAAAAATGATCGGGGTAAAATATGCAGAAGGATTTATTTCAGAAAAAATGATCGGCCTCAAAAATTTTGATGCCATCATAAAAGAAAATACTTAAAAATAAAATTCAATTATTCAACATGGCAACGCCTAAATTTTCAAACGTAGAAGGTTCCAATTTTTATCAGGAACTTAAAAAAAGGGTAGGCAATTATTTTGCTGAATCAAAAACACCGGCACATGGCGATTTCAGCCTGTATTTTAAAGCGGTTTTATTATGGACGCTGTATGTAGCCCTGTATGTACACGTTGTATTTTTTACACCAACAAACTGGATTGCCATACTGGAATGCCTGGCAATGGGTGGCTTAACTGCTGCTATTGGCTTTAATGTAATGCATGACGGCGGCCATGGCAGTTTCAGCAACAGCAAAATATGGAATAAAATTGCAGCTTTCTCTGTAAATGCACTGGGCGCAAGCGGCATTATGTGGAACAACAAACATAATATCATTCATCATACTTACACCAACATTGATGGCATTGATGATGATATTGAGATTAAGCCTTTACTAAGAATGTGCACTACGCAAAAAAAATATTTCATACATCGTTTTCAGCACATTTATGTTTGGTTCCTGTACACCTTATTGTTGCTGGTTTGGGTTTTTCAATCCGATTATAAAAAATATTTCAGTAAAAAAGTTGGGGAAGTGCCCATTAAAAAAATGAGTGCTTTTGATCATTTCGCTTTCTGGTTTGCAAAAGCAGGCTATTATTTTATGATGATTGTATTACCCATTATGCTGGTAGGTTTTGTACCCTGGATGGTTGGATTTTTGATCATTGCTATGTTTGCAGGCTTTGTTTTAAGTATTGTTTTTCAACTGGCACATACGGTGGAGGAAACTACTTTTCCGGTTCCCAATGCGGATATCAATACCATTGAAAATGAGTGGGCAATTCACCAGGTGCAAACAACAGCTAACTTTGCTACAAAAAATAAACTGATCTCCTGGTTGGTTGGTGGTTTAAATTTTCAGATTGAGCATCACCTGTTCCCAAAAATTTCACACATCCACTACCCTGCCATCAGCAAAATAATTAAAAAAACCTGCGAAGAGTATGGTGTAAAATATATTGAGTTCCGAAAAATGCGCCATGCCATTGTTTCGCATGCAACCCATTTAAAAAATATGGGCAGGGCATAACATATTCTCGCTTTAATCAACGGCCTTTTTATTATTTACATTCTGCAGATAATAAAAAGGCTTTTTTATTTATCAAATTAAAATACAAAAATAATGTCAGCAAAAACCTGGCTGGATAAGCACAAAGAATCACTAACCCCTGGCCAACGCATCGCCGATTCAGTTGCCAATGGCATGGGTTCCTGGGGATTCATTATTGGCCAGTCGATATTTGTAGTGATATGGATGACAATGAATGTGATAGGCTTTATTCGTCATTGGGATCCATACCCGTTCATCCTGCTCAATCTTATCTTTTCAACCCAGGCTGCCTATGCAGCGCCAATCATTATGATGGCACAAAACAGACAAAGTCAAAGAGACAGGGTGCAGGCGCAGGCAGATTTTGACACCAACCTGGAAGCAAAAAAAGAAATAGAAGCATTACAGGTACAGCTAAATAAAATTGAAACAGAAAAACTGGATGAAATAATCAGGATCTTACAGGAAATGAAAAAAGATTGACATAGTTCAGGTCTGTTTTAGTCAGAAAGGACTTTATATTTTTTATACTAAAAATGAAAAGCAAAAAAAGCAGGTTTTCAAAATTTGGAAGGTTCTGGAAATTACTTGGCCCCGGATTGGTAACCGGTGCAAGTGATGATGACCCTTCAGGCATTGCCACCTACTCACAGGCAGGTGCGGCGTATGGCCTTTCAACATTATGGACAGCATTAATAGCATTTCCGCTAATGGCTTCCATCCAGCAAATGTGCGCAAAGATTGGTTTGGTAACATCACAAGGCTTAACCGGAACCTTAAAAAAATATTATCCCAGGCCTGTTTTGTATTTAATGCTGCTTTTTAGTTTTCCGGCCATTGTATTAAATATTGGTGCCGATATTGCCGGTATGGGCGCTGTAGGCAACTTACTCTTCCCTGCTGTTGATGCAACTTATTTCAGTGTAATTTTTACCATTATGCTTTTAGGGCTGATCATTTATCTGCCCTATCAAAAAATTGCTGCGGTACTTAAGTATATGTGCATTGTATTGCTGGTGTATTTAATTGTTCCCTTCCTCTATAAGCAGGATTTTTTAGCGATACTCAAAGCTACTTTTATTCCAACACTTAAGTTTGATAAAGATTTTATCAGCATACTCGTTGGGATACTGGGCACCACCATTTCGCCTTATCTTTTTTTCTGGCAGGCTTCTGTGGAAGTTGAGGAAATGAAACATAAAAAAAAGTTTGTGGTTGTAGATAAAAAAATAATTCATGACATGAAGCAGGATGTGGATTTTGGTATGTCCTTTTCCGGCCTTGTTATGTTCTTCATCATACTTACAACAGGTACTGTTTTGTTTAAAGGAGGTATTCACCAGATTGACACCGTTGAGCAGGCTGCCCTTGCATTAAAGCCACTGGCCGGTAATTTAGCTTATCTGCTTTTTGCGATTGGTGTAATTGGTACAGGTCTTATTGCTATACCCGTATTAAGCGGATCACTCAGTTACATTATTACCGAAACCTTTGGCTGGGAACAGGGCCTTGATAAAAAATTTCATGAAGCAAAAGCATTTTACGTTATCATTGCCATTTCGTTACTACTTGGACTGTCATTAAACTATGTTGGAATTTCACCAATCAAAGCACTGATCTATACCGCAATTTTGTATGGCCTTACAGCTCCTGTTTTAATTGCTATCATTCTTCATATTTCCAATAATAAAAAGATGATGGGCGAGCATAAATGGCAGAACATTAAATATTATGGGTTTTGCGGCACTCATCATTATGTCTGCAGCTGCTGTTGTGCTGCTGTATTTGTTTATATAGGCCGGGATATATTTTTTAAACGCATCCTGTTAAATCCTAAGCCGGAGAGCTACTTTTATTTGGCCATCTTACCGTAAATTTGCGCTTCAACCTGAAAATAATGAGCGAAGAAAAAAGCCTCAACTTTATTGAGGAAATTATTGAAGAAGACCTGAAGAACGGAAAATACAAATCTATACTCACCCGTTTTCCACCCGAGCCCAATGGCTATTTACATATTGGCCATGCCAAATCTATCTGCCTCAATTTTGGCCTGGGTTTAAAATATGGCGGCAAAACCAATCTTCGTTTTGATGATACCAACCCGGTAACTGAAGAAACCGAATATGTTGACAGTATTAAAGAAGACATTAAATGGCTGGGCTTTAACTGGGCTGAAGAATTATATACCTCCGATTATTTTGACAAACTGTACAACTACGCTGTTGACCTGATAAACAAAGGCCTTGCTTATGTAGATGATTCTACTGCCGAAGAAATTGCTGCCATGAAAGGCACCCCAACCGAACCCGGTAAAGACAACCAATACCGTAGCAGAACCATTGAAGAAAACCTCACTTTATTTACCGACATGAAAGCCGGTAAATATAAAGACGGCGAAAAAGTATTGCGTGCAAAAATTGATATGCAGCATACCAATATGCTGATGAGAGACCCGATCATTTACCGCATTAAACATGCACATCATCACCGCAGCGGCTCCACATGGTGCATTTACCCGATGTACGATTTTGCACATGGCCAAAGCGACAGCATTGAAAACATCACCCATTCCATTTGCACGTTGGAATTTATCCCCCATCGTGAATTATACGACTGGCTGATTGAAAAGCTTGAAATTTTTCCATCGCATCAATATGAATTTGCCAGGCTCAGCATGACTTACACCGTAATGAGCAAAAGAAAGCTGCTGCAACTGGTAAATGACAATCATGTTACCGGCTGGGATGATCCACGTATGCCAACGCTGAGTGCATTCCGCCGTAAAGGTTATACACCCGAAAGCATCCGCACATTCTGTGATAAGATCGGCGTAGCCAAAAGAGAAAATTTTATTGACCTGAGTTTGCTGGAATTTTGTTTGCGTGAAGACCTGAATCCAAAAGCCTTACGGGTAATGGCAGTGCTTGATCCGGTAAAACTCATCATTGATAATTATGAAGAGGACAAAGTAGAAGAAATGGAAAGTGAAAACGGACCCGACGAAGCATTAGGAAAAAGATCATTGCCTTTCAGCAAAGAACTCTGGATTGAAAGAGAAGATTTTATGGAAGAGCCTGCAAAAAAATGGTTCAGGCTTGCACCCGGTTCCATGGTGCGTTTAAAAAGTGCCTACATTGTAAAATGCGAAAGCTTTATAAAAGATGCTGAGGGAAATGTAACTGAAATTCATTGTAATTATATTCCAGAAAGCAGGAGCAACAATGATACCAGCGGCATCAGTGTAAAAGGAACCATTCATTGGGTTAGCGCTGCACATGCAGTGAATGCCGAAGTACGTTTATACGATCGTTTATTTACTGTTGAAAATCCCCTGGGGGAAGAAGGTGATTTTAAAGATACCATCAACCCAAATTCGTTACAGATAATTACCAATGCAGTAGTTGAACCATCGCTTAAACAGGCAACGGCTGCAAGCCGCTACCAATTTATCCGCAAAGGGTATTTTTGTTTAGACAAAGATTCTACAGCAGAAAAGCTGGTATTTAACCGGACAGTTACATTGAAAGATGCCTGGGCAAAAGGAAGTGAAGAAAAATTAAAGGATAAATTCATGATGCTGTCAGCCCTGGCTGACAGTTTTTTTATCCGACAGTTCTACGTTTGGAAAGACCGAAGCTAACAGCATAACTATTGTACATCCCAGCATCAGGTACAATCCAAACAATTTTTGTGGGCAGTAATTATTGTAGCAGGAACCAAAAATTATAAATGTTCTGACGGCAAAAGCAATAGTAAATGCAGCTATAAATAGATTTGCTCTTTTTGCCCAGATCTTAGGCAAAAGCATAAATACCAGTATTATTAGAGCAAAAAAACTAAAAATAAACCCGGGCGTGCCATAATATTGTTTGTAATTGTAAAAGCCTGTAAATGTTCTTTTAGCTTCGTCTGCAATTTGCGGATCAGCATAATATCCCCAGGGTAAAAAACAGGATAAAATCAATGTTAAACAGGCGGCAATGCCCAGCCAGTGCAGGTACTTTACAAACATATCTTTAAAATAAAAACGTCATTGCGAACAAAGTGAGTATATCGCTTTTTTGCAATGACGTGATTTTTGAGTGAGGTCCCGACCGGATTCGAACCGGTGTAGAAGCTTTTGCAGAGCTTTGCCTAGCCACTCGGCTACAGGACCATTTGTTTTTTGTCCAACAAAACCCTTTGAGCTTTGCCTATCCGCCGGCAGGCGGATACAGGACCATTTTAAATGCAAAATTAAAAATGAAGAATTAAGAATGTAAACAATTCAGCATTTCATTTTTTACAAGTGCAAAAATAGGGTAATTTTAAAGAAAATTGCATAACCCAAATTCTAAACCAAAAAAAATATGAACCGGATAGCCGAATCTGAATTGATCATCAACGAACGGGGTGCAGTTTATCATTTAAATTGCCGGCCCGAAGAGATTTCCAAAACGATCATTACTGTTGGGGATCCGGACCGTGTGGGTGAAGTAAGCAAACATTTTGATAAGATAGAATATCAGAACAAACACCGTGAATTTGTAACCCATACCGGTTTTATTGGCAATAAAAGGATCAGTTGTGTTAGCACAGGCATTGGCCCCGATAATATTGATATTGTTTTAAACGAGCTGGATGCACTTGCAAACATTGATTTTGAAACAAGGCTCATTAAGGAAAAACTAACCTGTCTCAATATCATCCGTTTGGGTACTTCAGGCTCTTTGCAAAAAGATATACCGGTAGATAGTTTTGTTGCAAGTTCTCACGGCCTGGGCCTGGATAACCTCATGCATTTTTATCGCCAGGAAAATAATGAAGAAGAAAACCAGATCATACAGGCTTTCAGCACGCACACCCAATTAAATTCAGGCAAGGTTTCACCCTATATTAATATGGCCAGTGCGGCACTGATAAAACATTTTACAAACAATTATCACCAGGGAATTACAGTAACCTGCCCGGGTTTTTATGGGCCACAGGGCCGCATTCTAAGACTGGGACTTGGTTACCCGATGCTGATTGATAACCTCACAAATTTTACTTTTGGCAAATACCGGATAACTAATTTTGAAATGGAAACATCGGCTATTTACGGGTTGGGAAATGCTTTAGGACATCATTGCCTTAGCCTGAGCGCTATTGTAGCCAACCGCATCAGCAAAGAATTTTCGAAAGATGGCGCATTGGCTGTGGAAAATTTAATAAAACAATCTTTACAGATAATATCAGCGTCAAGTATTTAAAATGAAAGTGGAATTTTATAAATATCAGGGTACCGGCAATGACTTTGTCATTCTGGAAAACAGGGACAACCTTTACAGTAATCTTACTACCGAGCAGGTAAAACTTATCTGCAACCGCAGGTTTGGGGTTGGTGCCGATGGACTGATGCTTTTAAGCAAACATGCTGAACTGGATTTTGAGATGGTCTATTTTAATGCAGATGGTAACCAAAGCAGTATGTGCGGAAATGGTGGCCGTTGCCTGGTTCAATTTGCCAAAAACCAGGGCATGCATAAAAGCACCTATCAGTTCATGGCCATTGATGGCAGGCATGAAGCGGATATTGATATGCATAATATCGTTCGCTTAAAAATGCAGGATGTAAATAAAGTAGATTATCATTCGGGATATGCCATTTTGAATACAGGCTCGCCGCATTTTGTAAAATTTGCCAATAATGTAGAAGATGTTGATGTAGTAGAAACCGGCCGCAGTATACGTTACAGCAAAAAGTTTGAGAAAGACGGTATTAATGTGAATTTTGTAGAAACCACTGATGAAGACGGCATTTTTGTACGCACTTACGAGCGTGGTGTAGAGGATGAAACCCTCAGTTGCGGTACAGGGGTAACCGCATCGGCATTAATGAATGCACACAACGAAAAAGGTTTTAACCGGGTGGAAGTAAAAACACCGGGCGGCCATTTAAGTGTTGAGTATAATAAAATTGATGACGAACATTTTGATAATATCTGGCTCTGCGGACCTGCAGAACTGGTGTACAAAGGCGAAATTGAAGTATGACTAAGACTGAAATCATATCGGCTGCAGAAAATGCATTCTCACAACTTTCACAAACCTGCCATGGTATTGATGAAGTTATTTTTTTTAAGCGTACTGCCGAAAAATGGTCAGTTGCGGAAAATGTACAGCATCTTATCATTTCAACAAACACTTCTTCCCTTGCCTGGTACCTGCCGCTTTTTTTGGTAAGATGGATTGGCGGCACACCCAATAGAAACTCCCGTACCTACGATGAACTAAAAGATAAATACTACAAAAAATTAGATGAAGGTGGCCGTGCCAGCAGCAGGTTTGTTCCAAAGCCCATCGAAATAAAATACGGCAAACAAAAATTAATGAATAACTGGAACAACGCCACTGCAAAATTCATTAAAACATTGTCGAAGAACAGAGCCGAAAAAGATTTAGACAGTTACCTGGTAAAACACCCGCTGCTTGGCCGCATCACTTTACGTGAGCTTGGTTATTTCACTATCTTTCATACCGAACACCATTTAAACAGCATACAAAAAGCCGTTGAAAAGCCATGATCCAGTACTTTAAAAATATAGAACAAAAGACCGTTGCTATTGATAAGCATGAGGATGCAGTGTGGGTAAACGTACTGCCGCCTCTTAAACAGGAAGAGTTTAGCGAACTGAGTGAAACAATGGATATTCCTATTGACTTTTTAAAAGATTCACTGGATATAGATGAACGCAGCCGTTACGAAATTGAAGACGATGTAAAACTCATTGTTATTAAAACACCAACCGAAAATAATTCATTCAACCTGAGCGATTCTTTTTATATAACCATACCTATTTGTATCATCCTCACCCACAACCAGATTGTTACGGTGAATTCTTTTGAGAACGAAGCCATAAAAAAATTCCTGAGCACTTTTCAACACCGCAATCCCGACAGGATGAATATGATGGTGCTTAAAATATTTGAGAAAGTAACTTCCAATTTCCAGGACTACCTGAAAGAAATTAATACACGCCGAAACACCCTTGAACAAAAATTGTACGACAGCAACCGCAATGAAGAACTGCTTCAGCTGATGCGTATTCAAAAAAGTTTTGTGTATTTTTTGACAGCATTAAGAAGCAATGAATTGCTGATGATGAAGTTAAGCCGCACCAATATTTTAAAACTAAATGAAGAAGAAAGGGATTTGCTGGAAGATCTGATCGTAGAAACATCACAGGCGCTTGAAATGGCAAATACCTATACCAATATCCTGAACAGCACACTGGATGCCTTTGCCAGTATTATCAGCAATAACCAGAATGCAGTGTTGAAGCGGCTTACCACGCTCACTATCTTTTTAAGTGTGCCGGTTTTAATTGCCAGTATTTATGGTATGAACGTGCCCATTCCTTATAGCGACAGTCACATGGCATTTTGGTTACCGGTTATATTGTCCATCATCATTCTTGGTTTTGTAATATGGAATTACGCAAAACGTTACAGGCGATGATCAGTATGTTCAACATCAGGGTTTATGGCATTTTAATAAATGAAAAGCGGCAGGTTTTAGTCAGCGATGAATTTATCCGGGGTGCATACATCACTAAATTCCCGGGAGGCGGATTGGAGTTCGGCGAAGGTACCCGTGAATGCCTTGCAAGGGAATTTATGGAAGAGATGAACTTAAAAGTAAAAGTGGCAGATCATATTTACACAACTGATTTCTACCAGCAAAGTGCTTTCAATGCTGCACACCAGATCATCTCCATTTATTATTTTGCAGAAGCACTGGAACCAATAACTGCTCCCCTGCGCAGCAAGCTTTTTGATTTTGATGCACAGCAATTAAAAATGTATGAAGAAACCGGCGAAACAGAAACTTTCCGTTTTATTGAATGGGATGATTTTTCGGCAGAATCCGTAAGTTTACCCATTGATAAAACAGTAGCCAACATGATAAAGCAAATGCAATGATAACAACTGATAATTTTTTTGAACAGGATCATACGCTGGAAAACGAACGTGCAAGGCTTGAACCTCTTACTGAAAAACATTTTGATTTGTTATTACCCATTGCCATGCATACAGAACTATGGGAATTTACCGGTGCTAAAGTACGCAGCAAAGCGGATTTTAAAAGATATTTTGATACCGCACTGGCAGAAAAAAAGGCAGGTAGCTCCTACCCCTTTGCTATTTACGATAAACAGCAAAACCAATACGCAGGCTGCACCCGTTATGGCAATATCTCTTTCCCCAATAAAAGAGTAGAAATCGGCTGGACCTGGTACCATCCTGCCTTACAGCGTACAGGCATTAATAAAGCCTGCAAGTTTTTATTACTGAGTTTTGGATTCGAAACTTTAGACCTTAACAGGGTTGAATTAAAAACCAGCATACTGAATCTAAAATCGCAGGGCGCTATGCTGAAAATTGGCGCTGTAAAAGAAGGTACTTTACGTCAGCATATGATAAATGAAGATGGTCAGGTAAGGGATACGGTATATTTCAGTTTTATTAAGCCCGATTGGCCAACTATAAAAGAAACTGTTTTTAAAGAATTCATCACTCCACTCACCTAAAATTAAAGCGTATGAAAAATTTAATTATTCTCTTCATTTCATTGATATTTATTTCCTGCAGTAATAATAACAAAGAAACGGTTGCTGCTCCCGCAGATGATCTGTACAAAGAAATACAAACCGGAGGTGTTAAAGTAATACCTATCGAAACTCCGAAAGGCAAATTCAATGTCTGGACAAAACGCATTGGAAACAACCCCAAAATAAAATTGCTGTTACTGAACGGTGGCCCCGGTGCCTCACACGAATATTTTGAATGTTTTGAAAATTTTTTATTGCCCGAAAATGTGGAGCTGATATATTATGACCAACTCGGTTGCGGCCTGAGTGATAATCCAAAAGATACAACCATGTGGGATCTTGCCAGGTTTGTGGAAGAAGTAGAACAGGTTCGTAAAGCATTAAATTTAAACAAAGACAATTTTTATTTGCTCGGTCATAGCTGGGGTGGCATTCTGGCCATGCAGTACGCATTAAAATACCAGGACAATCTGAAAGGCCTTATCATCAGCAATATGATGATGAGTTGTCCGGCTTATGGTAAATATGCACAGGAAGTATTGGCTCCGCAGTTCGATCCAAAAGTTTTAGATACCATCCGCCAGATAGAAGCCAGAAAAGATTTTCAAAATCCAAAATACATGGAACTGCTGATGCCTAATTTTTATGCAAAACATATTTGCCGCTTACCATTAGACCAGTGGCCCGAGCCTTTGAATCGTGGTCTTTCAAAAATGAACCAGTCGTTGTATGTTACCATGCAGGGGCCCAGCGAGTTTGGTATTGGCGGTAATTTAATTAACTGGGATGTAACCAAAGAATTACCAAAAATAAAAACACCCACACTAACTATCGGCGGAAAACACGATACCATGGACCCCGAACACATGAAATGGGTCAGCACCCAGGTGCAAAACGGAAGATCAATTACCTGCCCCAACGGAAGCCATATGAGCATGTATGATGATCAGAAAAATTATTTTCCGGGGCTGATACAATTTATTAAAGATGTTAATGAAGGGAAGAAAGTTAATTAGTTAATTGGTTAATTCGTATAGCAGTTTTTCAGGCATTTTTTTTCTTTTTCTCAAACATAATAAAAATAAAAAAGGGTCTTACAAAAATGTAAGGCCCTTTAATTTTTTAAAAATCTATCAGCCTGTAAGCCGGATTCTGTCTTACCCTGCAAAGCTTGCGCTATACAGGATTGAGGTCATCATTTATCTGGCTGCAACATTACTGTTACAATCTTGCTGCCTACCCTTCGGCATCGGACGAGCCGCCCTCAGGCGCCGGTTTACGTGGCATTACAGCACACAAGGTTTACCCAATTATTGCATTACTGCAAAAACCCGTGAGCTCTTACCTCACGTTTTCACCCTTATCCCTACACTATGTAGGGACGGTAATTTTCTGTGGCCCTGTCTCTTTCGCCATGGTCAGTGTTTCCACTAAACATACCGAAGCCGGCTGTTAACCGGTATGTTGCTCTGTGCTGTCCGGACTTTCCTTCCCGGTTAAAACCGGGACGATAACCCGGCTGATAGGAGGCAAAGGTAAATTTTATTTTTTGAGAAGCAGATTAATTGGTTTGTTACCAAAATGAAAAAGGTGGCCTGTTGCCAGTCCACCTTTTTAGATATATAAGATCGTCTGAATTCAAAATAATCAGAAACGTCCCAGGTTCATCACCTTCACCCATGCAGCTACAAAATCCTGCACAAATTTCTCTTTAGAATCTTCACAGGCATACACTTCTGCAAGGGCACGCAATTCTGAATTGGATCCGAAAATAAGATCAGCACGGGTTGCTGTCCATTTCACTTCGCCTGTCTTACGGTCACTACCCTCAAATACATCTTTTGCATCAGAAGTTGCTTTCCAGGTTGTACCAAAGTCAATCAGGTTCGTAAAGAAATCGTTGGTAAGTGCTCCGGGGTTGTTAGTGAAAACACCATGTTTAGTTGCTCCGGCATTTGTATTCAACACACGCATACCACCAACAAGAACCGTCAGTTCAGGCGCTGTAAGTGTCAGCAATTGTGCTTTGTCTATCAGCATTTCTTCTGCCGAAGCAGTGGAACGGTTCTTTTTATAGTTGCGGAATCCATCTGCAACCGGTTCCAGCACTGCAAATGATTCTACGTCGGTTTGCTCCTGCGATGCATCTGTACGTCCGGGTGTAAAAGGCACTGTAATAGTTACACCGGCATTCAATGCTGCCTGTTCAATACCTGCACAACCACCCAATACGATTATATCGGCTACCGAAACTTTCTTATTGCGGGTTTGCACGTTGTTGAATGCTGATTGGATGCTTTCCAATGTATCCAACACTTTGGTTAATTCAGCAGGATTATTTACTTCCCAATATTTCTGCGGGGCAAGGCGAATGCGGGCACCATTGGCACCGCCACGTTTATCAGATCCACGGTATGTTGACGCAGAGGCCCAGGCTGCAGATACCAGTTGAGACACTGATAATCCGGAAGCTAATATCTTACCCTTTAGTTCAGCTATATCAGTATCATTGATCAGTTCATGTGTAACGGCAGGCACAGGGTCTTGCCAGATCAGTTCTTCGGCCGGCACTTCCGGGCCAAGATAGCGTGAGCGTGGGCCCATATCACGGTGTGTGAGTTTGAACCAAGCACGTGCAAAAGCATCTGCAAACTGATCGGGATTCTCAAAGAATCTCCTTGAAATTTTTTCGTATGCTGGGTCTATTCTTAATGCCAGATCGGTAGTAAGCATAAATGGTGCATGACGTTTTGAAGCATCGTGTGCATCGGGCACTAAACCGGCACCAGCATCTCCCTTCGGTTTCCACTGTTGGGCACCTGCCGGGCTCTTTGTCAGTTCCCATTCAAAACCAAACAGGTTTTCAAAAAAATTGTTGCTCCATTTGGTTGGCGTTGTTGTCCAGGCTCCTTCAAGCCCGCTGGTAATTGTATCGCCGGCATTGCCGCTGCCGAATGTATTATTCCAGCCCTGGCTTTGTTCCTCAATGCCAGCTGCTGCCGGTTCACGGCCAACATATTTGCCGGGATCGGCAGCACCATGGGTTTTACCAAATGAGTGTCCACCTGCAATCAACGCTACTGTTTCTTCATCATTCATAGCCATACGGCCAAAGGTCTCACGAATATCACGGGCAGCTGCCAATGGGTCAGGGTTACCGTTAGGACCTTCCGGATTTACGTAAATAAGCCCCATTTGAACAGCTCCAAGAGGATTCTCCAGTTCACGTTCGCCGGAGTAGCGTTTATCTCCGAGCCACTCGGTTTCAGAACCCCAATAAATATCTTCCGGTGCTTCCCAGATATCTTCACGTCCGCCACCAAAACCAAAGGTTTTAAAGCCCATCGATTCCAGTGCACAGTTACCGGTGAGTATCATCAGATCGGCCCAGGAAAGTTTTCTGCCATATTTTTTCTTTACAGGCCACAATAGTAATCGGGCCTTATCCAGGTTTGCATTATCCGGCCAGCTATTGAGTGGTGCAAAACGTTGTGTGCCCGAGCCTCCACCGCCACGGCCATCATGAATACGGTAAGTACCTGCACTGTGCCAGGCCATGCGTATAAAGAAAGGCCCGTAATGACCATAATCAGCCGGCCACCAATCCTGTGAGGTTGTCATTAGCTCGAAAATGTCTTTCTTCACTGCATTCAGGTCGAGCGTTTTAAATTCTGTAGCATAGTTAAATGATTCACCCATCGGATCAGACAAGGATGAATGTTGGCGAAGGATATTCAGGTTTAAAAGATTTGGCCACCAGTCACGGTTGCTGGTACCACCACCTGCACTTTTCTTTAAGGCTCCACCAGAAAACGGGCATTGGCCCTGGGATGCATTATTTTCCATACTGTATTTTGTTTAGTTGTTTTAGGCTATAAAGTTATGCTAATTGTCAGTTACTTAGGTACTGGTTTCGCTGCGATAAATCAATAATCCGCATGACAATAATCACGATAAATATATCAGTGCTTTTAAAAATTATCAATTCGTGGTTAAAACAGAAAACCGAATGAAATGTTTAAAGAATTACCGGACTTTTTTTTCTAAACCCTTAGCCCTGAATTGCATTTGCCGGTAGTTTTATTTCATTAAACTAAAGGCAGGTGTTTTCAATTTTTTCAGCTGTAAGCACACCATCTTTACATTACATAAATACAGAATCTGTTACCACTTTGAGGTATTTTTATACAGCTTAATTGCTAGTAAATTGCGCCTGCTTTACCGGCTGATTACCTTTTTATCCTCTTTTATGAACAAAATTAACAGAAGCCTTACTATCGGAACCCTTGGCATTATCCTGACTTCAATACTTCAAATTATTATTACTCTTTTTGAAGCGCCTGCGGTGCTGCAAATTATCTTTTACATTTTATACACCATTTTTATTATCCTGCTGATAATTGGTTACCGAAAAATTGTTAAAGAAAAAAACCGGGTATAAAATCTATCAAAACCGGCGGCCTGTTCATCCGCAAAATATACCCTTTAACATTTCATTAATCCATTAAACTACTTTTAATCCTTACCCAAAGGTAAATGTGTTGTATATTTGCGCCGCAATTCAGAATTACCGCGATAGATATTGGTTTTTAAAACCTCCTGAGTGCCCAAAACTACCTGCCGGACAGCAACGCCTGTTTAATTGAGCAAGAAATACGTAATGAATAAAAAAACAGAAATATGAAAAGTGAAGCAATGGGTGTAGGTACACCTCTCAGCAAAAAAGACCTGAAAGAATTATTGCAGGAAACAAAAGAGACCCTTGCTGTTGATGTAAAGTTTGACGGCAACAACCGCACATTCAGTCACCTGGATTTGTGGAATTTACAAAAAAGGCAAAAATCGGCTTCAGGAATGAGAAGGAAGCTGATGTAAAAAATATTGTTTTTTAAAACCAAATATTTTTTCTTTATGGAACTAAAGAGGCTGCTCGTATGAGACAGCCTCTTTTTTATAAATCATTTACTATCGGAGTATAATAGTTGTGCCCTGCCGTTTGTGCGTAACACCATCCACATCTACTGCTTCAACCATCCACACCACCGTTTGTATTTCCTGCCTGTCGCCTTTCACTCTTCCATCCCATCCCGGCCTTTCGGTTGTTGTCTGGAATAATAATTTCCCCCAGCGATCAAATACTTTGAAAGATTTTAAAGTTTTAAAGCCCATCAAAACCGGGTACAGGTAATCATTACGCCCGTTTCCATCGGGTGTAAATGTAGTAGGCACATAAATCTCTATTTTCTTTTTGATCTTTACAAATTGCGTATCTGTTGTTATACAACCGGTTTTTGTTTTTAACTGAACCTGGTAAAGCTGCGATGCAAGTCCTTTAAAACTTGGACTGTAACTGTTCGAAAAATCGAGGCTGGTAGCAGGTGTCCATAAAACAGTATTGGCAATTTGCCTGGCCTGCAGTTGTTCCGGAAAATTCATCACCGCTTCCACATCGGCATACCTGATGCCGGGCAATGGTTCATCTACGGTAACATTAATTTGTTTAACAGATACTGTTTGCGGACAATGAACATTGCTCACTGTTAATTTTATGGGATAATTACCAGAAACCGGATAACTATAAACCGGGTTTTGCAAAGTAGATGTTACACCATTTCCAAAATCCCATAACCAGGTTAAAACAGAAGGTGATGTATTGACGGTTTGATTAAATAAAGGCAAACGCAGATTTACACAAACAGGATCCACTTTAAAATCAGCTATGGCGAATTTAAATATTTTTACGTTTTTATAAATACTGTCCACACAGCCACTGTCTGTTGTTGCAACCATTTTAATGGTGTAATCGCCGGCTGCAGCATAGCTATGGGTTACATCTCTTGTTGTAGCACTGGTTCCATCACCTAAATCCCACAGGTATTGCGCCAATCCACCGGTAAGCACTGTACTGGTATTTATAAAATTGAACTGGTTGTTTCCAAAACATTGTTGTGCATTGGGTTCGCTAAAGCCAACAACAGGCTCAGGATTCACCGTAATATTAAAAGCCGAATCATTGGGGCAGCCTTTTTCAGATGTTGTGGTAAGCCTTACGGTATAAGTACCTGGGTTTCTGTAATAATGGCGTGCATCACGGGCTGTATCGGTATTACCATCACCAAAGTCCCACAGGTATTTCATGGTACCCACGCCAAGTGTACTTGAATTGGTAAAAATAAAATCGTTTATTTTCTGACAGATGGCTCTTGTATTTACATCAAATGCTGCAACCGGACTTTCGTAAACAGTTACAGTATAAGAAACACTGTCAATACAACCCTGGTCGGATGTTACTATTAATCTGACAATATATGTTCCGGTATCGGCATAACTATGGGTTACATTGGGTGTTGTTAATATAGTTCCATCTCCCAGGTTCCAGTTATAGTTCATGGTGCCAAATGCGATGGTGCTGTTATTGGTAAAAACAAACTGGTGGCCGTTAAAGCATTGTATTAAAGTATTGGTAGCAAAGTCAACAACAGGTGTAGGATTAACGAAAATATTTACATCTGATGAAGTTAAGTTGCAACCCTGGAAACTGAAAACAGTAACATGGTAAGCGCCCGTTTGCACCACATTGTATATGGTATCATTGGCCCCCGGTATGGCAATAGTATTACGGTACCATTGTATGCTATCTGCAAGCGGTACTTTTAATATGGTGGGATTGGCGGGTGTTATACATCCTGTGAGAAACCCGGTGACATTTACAGTTGTATCTAACACTGCAGCTTTTATAGTAACTGTATCGGTGGTTAAACATCCTCCGCCTGAATTTCGAACAGTAAGTACATAAGTTGTAGTTACCGAAGGTGTAGCAATAGGGTTTGATATATTGGGATTACTCAGGTCCGTGACCGGGCTCCAGGAATAAACAAAGCCGGGTGTTGGGTTTACACCAATTTGAATGGGTGCTTTCTCACAGGATAACCTGTCGGGACCGGCATTTGCAAAAACTGTTAATGTATCTAATAAATCAGCATACAGTGTATCCCTGCATCCGTATCCGCTGAACGGGTCAAGAACCACTGCTACCCTCGTACCCGGAGGAGGAGGAGGTGTAAAATTAAGCGTTTGTGTATTTCCCAATTGGGTTGTAAAGGTAGAATTCCACCATGCATAATTTTGATAACCAAAAGGAGCAATTACATTAATTGCCGTATCATCGGGGCAATAAGAAGCTCCAATAAATGCACTCTGACATTCGGTATTAACATCTACATATGCATATCCAAAATGAGCCGTAAAACCACAATCCGTTGTAACAAATAAAATCTCTATTGTTTTTCCGGCATTGTTATTAAGATTGATAGAATTTGCAGCCCATGGCTTGTAGAGAACAGTGGAGTTTACAGGCGAAGTTAAAAAGCCGGATATACCTCCTACAATAAAGGGAAACGATGAACAGTCTATTGTTTTATCATCTGTAACATTCCGCACCCGTATAAGTAACCTGGGTTGATTTGTACTGTCATGATTAACGCCGCCATCCTGTAATACAGCAGCATAGTTATAAATTAAATTGAATTGATTTTGACCGGCAGGTATTGTAAAAGTATAAGAAATCCCTTCTGCCTGTCCTCCCCCTCCACTATTTCCAAGCCTGACTGATTTGCCACTTCCGTTCGGGCAGTCTATCGGAAAAAAACCATAAGGATCCAGGCCGCTTCCCGGAACTGCAGCATTTATTGTATGCCGGTTTGGTGTGGGTGCTGATGGGAAAAGCGAAAGAATACTAGGTGAAACGAATGAGCCGGTATAGCATTTCCAATTGGTAAAATCACCAAACTCAAAGTCAATATTAGGCGGGCATTGGGCTAATGCAATTTTATTTACTGACAGTAATAAAGTCAGCAGAAAAAAATATTTTTTGCAACGGTTATAGAAAGCTGTTGTAGAAATACGCACGTCAGTAGTTTTTTTAATAATCAGAGGGCGTTAAGTTAGCTATTTAATGCGGTACTGGCAAAAAACAGCCCTCAAAAATTACTGGCATATTGAAAACCAGGCTACTCCGCTCCCATGGCTCCCTGCTTCATGTTGGCAGCAAGGTCCTTACCCAGGTATTTTTCTATCCAGGCATGTACCCAGTAAATAACCGGGGTTAGCAGTATGGCAACAGCAAATTTGTATATATAATTGCCGGTGCCGGTAACCAGCACCTGGTGCAGACTCCAGGGATCGCCTTGACCGGTTTGCAGGCGTTTGCCTATATAAAAAGCGATGAAAAGCACCACAAAACTGTCAACCAGCTGAGATACCAGGGTTGAGCCGGTTGCCCTTAACCACATATATTTTTCACCGGTCATTTTTTTTATCCGGTGAAAGATCAGCACATCCAGCAACTGACCAATAAGGAAAGCGATTATGGAGCCAATGATGATCCACATCCCCTGCCCGAAAATCCCCCTGAAGGCATTATCGGGTTTATCAATTCCATTGCCAACAGAAAAATATTCGGATGGAGAAAGGTTGATGGCACCGGTAAATATGAGAAATGCATAACTGATTAAGCCAATAGTGAGGTATGATAAAAATTTTACACCACGTTTACCGTAATATTCATTGATGATATCCGTCATGATAAAAACAACGGGCCACAACAATACCCCGGCCGTTAAATGAAAACTGAAAGGGCTGCCAAATAAATTGATATTGGCACGGGGCACACCAACCGTATCTTCCAGCGAAAATATTTTTACGCCGATTATTTCTGCCAGCAGTGCATTGGTTATAAAAATACCGGCCAGTAAAATAAAAAGTTTGGTGCTCTTGTCTTTTAGTATGGTGTGTATCATTCCCGGTGTTTAAAAATGAAGAAAAAATATACCTGGCAGCAAAAAATAATGATATTAAAGATAATAATCCATCGGGGAATTTTGATCGTTGCTTTAAAGGAATAAAATATAAAAGTGAGCAGTAAGAACAGCAGATTAACAAGAATAGCTGTATAACCCAAAATAACAAAAGTCCCTTCCAGCCATGGAAGCGGCAGTATTTGTGTTGCATTGCCTTCATAGCTTTTGTTCTTTTCCAGATACCAGAAAATCACATAAACCAAAAAGCTGGCATTGAATAAAACGGTTATTTTTGAAAAGAAGCGCATGGTTAGTTAATTGGTTAATCAGTTAATACGTTAATTAGTTGTTCTAACTTTAGCAGCTCAATTTTCATCTCACGACTCACGACTCACGACTCACGACTCACGACTCACGACTCACGACTCACGACTCACGACTCACGACTCACGACTCACGACTCACGACTCACGACTCACGACTCACGACTCACGACTCACGACTCATTACCCATTCCTTCCACTCAACATCGGCACAAAGCTAAAATTTTCAAAAGCTTCTTCACTCATGCTGCCATCGGCATTTTTAGTAATGCGCAACATGCGCTGGTGGTGGTCTTCATCAACCGGTATTATCATTTTACCCCCGGTCTTCAGCTGTTCTATTAATTTGGGCGGAATAAAAGGTGCTGCCGCAGTGATGATCACTTTATCAAAGGGTGCATAAGTTGGCAGGCCTTCATATCCATCACCGTAAAAAAATTTTAAATTGGGATATTGATTTTTAAAAATAAACTGTTTGGTGTTTTCAAAGAGTTTTTTCTGGCGTTCAATGGTAAAAACCTTGGCTCCCATTTCGGCTAAAACAGTTGCCTGGTAAATGCTTCCGGTACCAATCTCCAGTATCTTATCATTGGGCTTTATCTGCAACAGTTGGGTTTGATATGCAACCGTATATGGCTGTGAAATGGTTTGACCCTCGCTGATGGGGAAGGCACGGTCTTCATAAGCGATCTTATCAAAAGCACTGTCAAGAAAATAATGCCGGGGAATATTATTCATGGCCTTTAGCACATTTTCATCGCTGATGCCTTTTTCCCTCAAGAGATCCATTAGTTTTTTGCGGAGGCCTTTATGCTGGTAACTGTCTTCGTATTTTCTCATTGGGTATGCAAGATAAAAAATGTGGGGGTAAAACCCCCACAGATCATTTTATAATTTACAGCAGTTATATTTTATTATTTATAACTCGGTGTATGTTCATCAAAGAATACTTTCACCGCTTTGTTCCATTCATTCAGCACATCGTTGCGTTCGTTGTTAAGCGACTGGCTGGTATTATTAAATGCATTGGATGCCGTATTCATCTCTTTTACAGTCTTGTTGTAAGCATCCACTTCTGCCTGCGAGGGACTGCTCTTTTTTTCAAATTCTTTTTTAATAGTTGCAAAACGTTCCTTTATCAGATAAAATTCGCTGATGGTATTCATACTTTCATTCACTTCTTTTACATAAAAGTTCATAACCCTTTTACAGGCATTCTGCAGTGAAGCATCGCCCTGGAATGGTTTAATGCTTTTCAGTTTCTCCAACCCTTCCTGTGCATAGCGCAGTAAAGAGCTTTTGTTCTGCTCAATACCGGTAATGTTGTTTTTAGAAACGGCTTCTATCAGGTATCCCTCCTGCTTATAGGCCTTAAAAAATATAAGATACAATGGTGAATGATAGGCATTCACTTCATGCACCTGTTTCATCTTCTCTCCTAATTCTGTACTGCTTTTTGTAAGCGTGATATTATTTTTTGCCGCAAAAACTTCGGTAGCCAGGCGCATTTTTTCGTTGCCTTCATCCAGTTTTTTATTCACCAGCTCCTGTGCCATCATGTAAGCCTCCATGGCATCATAACTTTGTTCGGCTATTTCTTCCATATTTACAATTTTGCCGTAATCTTCGTTCAGCACATTGTAATACAATTTCAAAAATACCACGGTAGAATCACGGTAGCCTTTGTCGCCTTTAAAGGATGGCAGGCCGCCGATATTCATTTTGGCTTCCTGCACTTCATCAAGCAGTTTTGCCCGCAAGGCTTCCACTTTCTTTTCTCTTTTGCCATGTGCCGAAGCACTTACATAAGCCATGAATTTTTTAGAAATATTTTCCCGCTGCCTGCTGATCGCATTTAAGTATTCCACTGCATTATCATAATCCTGGGCGGTTACCGTAAACTGCAAACAAAATAGCGTTACAGAAATAAAAAACAATTGCTTCATAAAGTATTATTTAATTTATCAAGATTAATTAAAAGTAAACCAGTTTATTTATTAATCCAATCCATCATAATTTTATACGCCTCTGCTAATGTAATATCTTTTTGCACCTGCTTTAAATAAGCCTCATTATTTTCTTTGCTGTGTTGTGTAGAAGCGTTTATCCTTTGCCTGTCGAATCCATTATTGGTTACACTTAAAACAGCCACTTCAGCATCTTCCTTATTTAAATCTTTAAACATCGCCAGCGATTTTTTGTAATGCGTTGCATAACCATTCCATTGCAATGGTATGGTTCGCCCGGTGCGGTAATCTTTCAACCATTTATTAAAACTGCCTACTGTTTTAAAAAATGCATTATCCAATACCCGCTTTTCGCTGTTGGCTTTCAATGCCTGTACCGGTATTACTGCCAATGGCTGATACATACCAACTTTACTGTTATCAGGCTGCAAGGCACTGCTGTTGGCTTTTTCTTTGTAAGATTCATCTGCATACACATCGGGCAATTCAATATCAGGTATTACCCCTTTCCACTGTGTGGTACTTCCGTTAACACGGTAAAACTTTTGCTGTGTTACTTTTACAAACTCTTCATAGTTTTTGTTTTTCGAAAACGGAAGCGTATCCATCGGCAGCACAATTTGAGCAGTACCTTTTCCGTAGCTTGCTCCACCTGCTATTAATGCACGGTTATAATCCTGCAGCACAGCACTCACAAATTCGCTGGCACTGGCGCTGGCACCGTTAATTAAAACCATCAGGGGTCCATCGTAAATGGTACCTCTATTCGGGTCTTTTAAAAAACGAACCTTACCTTCTTTGTCTTTTACCGATGCCACCGGGCCTATATCAATAAAAATTCCGGCCAGTTGCATGGCTTCCCACATACTGCCACCGCCATTATAACGCAGGTCTAATATTAGTCCTGCAATGGTATCTTTTCGCAACTTTACAATTTCTTTACTTACATCGTTGGCACAACCATCGTACTTAATATCATTTTCATCAGCAACGGATTCATCTTCGCGACTGTAAAATCCCGGCAGATTTATATAGCCAATATTTTTATTGCCATGCAACACATAGCTTTTAACAACCGCTTCTTCACTATCAATTTTTTCTTTGGTGAGTTTGATGGTCTTTAATTCGCCAGCTGCAGTTTTTATCGTTACTTCAATATCAGACTGGCTGTTGCCACCAAGCATATTTTCAAGTTCATCCTCATCAATATCCATAACATTTTTTTCAACAGTTCCGCTTTTTAGTTTTATAAGCACATCGCCCTTGTGCAATTGTCCGCTACGCCAGGCACTGCCACCGGGTTGTAAAAAACTGATGATCAGATCGCCCTTATCGTTTTCTTCCAGCTCAAAGCCGGCACTGTATTCCGATGCACTCATCCTGGTATCAAATTCTTTTTTCTCTTTGATGCTCATGTAAGTTGTATGCGGATCGTAACACCAGGCGATGGTATTCAGGTAATCATTCTCCAGTTCCGCTTTCAATTGTTCGGGAGTTTTAAGCAGGCCTTCAATAAAAGAAGCTTCCTGTTTTTGGGCTCTTTCACGGGCATCTTTTTCAAGCTGAATAAAACCGGTTGGTATGGTTTCTGAAATGGTTTTTCCGTCACCAGCCAGTTTATCGGCCATATTCTCCAGCACACGCCACTTTAAAAATCTTTGCCAGCGCATGCTCAGGTCTGCTGCACTTACTGCATAGGTTGTAAATGGCCAGGTAATATTGTCGGGCTTTGAAAAATCGAAAGGCTTGGCCAATAAAACTTTCAGTATGCTGTCGGTTCTTTTTAAAACTGTTTTATAAACCGTTGTTGATCTGTTGTAAAATTCCATCGGGGCTTTGCCCGTAATCTCGTCATCAAGCTTTGTTTTATAAGCATCTAAAACCGTTATTTCATTTTGAGTAAAGAAAAGTTTTTCATCATCCAGCTTCTCCAGCCATTTATTATACAACATGGCAGATAAAGTATCGTTCCATTTTAGCGGCAGGTAATGATTTTGATTTAAGAAGCGATGGAGTGTAATTACTTTACTACGCAAAGGTTCGTTAGCCGGAGCCCCACCGGGTCCTGCGGGCTGGGCATACATTTGAAGCGAAGAAAAAATCAACAGCAGCTGGCAGATCCACTTCATAAAACAGTTTTGGTAACGGAAGAGCAAATTAAATCCTTTGCGGCATATTAAAAATTATTATTAGCCAACAAAAAACTCCCTATTTAACCGTCAACGGGACTGATAGACGCCGCCGGGGTTATTTCAAACCCATTTCCGACACAATCCTTGCAATCTTTTCATCCAGCAGTTTTTCTGTTGCATCAAAATCTGCAGCATCGGCCAGCTTTGCATTCACGCTGAAATAAAATTTTATTTTAGGTTCGGTACCACTTGGACGGGCAGATATTTTTGTTCCATCGGCCAATACAAACTGCAGCACATTGCTTTTGGGAAGGTCAATTGCCCAGGTTGCGCCGGTTTGCAGATTTTTGCCAACCTGCAATTCATAATCCAGCAGTTCGGCAACAGCAGCGCCATCAATAGTAAGCGGCGGATCATTTCTGTATCCTTCCATCATAGCAGCAATTTCTTTAGCGCCATTCATTCCTTTTTTGGTAACACTCACCAGGTTCTCTTTGTAAAAACCGTATTGCAGGCAAAGGTCAACCAGTTTATCATATAAAGTACGGCCTTTATTTTTTTCATAAGCTGCCATTTCGCAACTGAGGGCTACAGCACTGATGGCATCTTTATCACGTATCTTATCACCTATCATCAAACCAAAACTTTCTTCCCCACCAACGATATAGTTTTCTTTACCTTCTTTTTCTTTGATCAGTTTTGCTATCCATTTAAAACCGGTAAGCACATTGTAACAGGCTACACCACTGGCTTTGGCAATCACATCAATCATATCGGTGGTAACAATGGTTTTAATTACCATATCATTGGGCTGTGCAATACCCTTTGCCTTGCGGGCTTCAATCATATAATTAAATGCCAGCACAGCAGTTTGGTTTCCGTTCAGTAAAACCCATTCGCCTTTTTTGTTTTTTACACCGATGGCCACCCTATCGGCATCCGGATCGGTACCTAACAAAATATCCGCATCCAGGGCTGCAGCCTTTTTCAACCCAATACTCATAGCTTCAGTTTCTTCAGGATTGGGGTACACAACTGTTGGAAAGTTACCATCGGGTATACTTTGCTCTTCTACAATATGTACATTATTAAACCCTAATTGCTGTAAAGCTTTTGGCACCAGCACAATGCCCGTACCATGTATAGATGTGTATACAATCTTCAGATCGCTTTGTGCCGCACATACATCGGGGTAAACACTCAGGCTCTTCACCATATCCAGGTACCGGGCATCCATATCTGCACCCAGACTAATGATATTTGCTTCGCCTCCGCTCCATTTCACATCATCTACCGAAGCAATTTTTTCAACTTCTATAATTACATTTTTATCATGTGGCGGTACCATCTGTGCGCCATCATCCCAATAAGCTTTGTAGCCGTTGTATTCTTTGGGGTTGTGACTTGCAGTGCAAACCACTCCACCCTTGCAACCCAAAGTACGAATGGTGTAACTCAGTTCCGGCGTGGGCCGCAGTGCTTCAAACAAATACACTTTGATACCGTTGGCTGCAAAAACATGGGCAGTTATAGAGGCAAACAAGCTGCTGTTGTTACGGCAATCATAAGCAATAGCAACACTTACTTCTCCAGAGAAACACTGTTTTAAATAATTGGCATACCCCTGTGTTGCCATACCCACGGTATACTTATTCATACGGTTGGTACCAATGCCCATAATGCCACGCAGGCCGCCGGTACCAAATTCAAGGTTCTTGTAAAACGCATCTTCCAGTGCGGCAGGATCCGATTTTTGCAAAGCCATTATTTCATCCTTTACAGCCTGGTCGTAATTACCGCTAAGCCATTTATCTATTTTAAGTTGTGTTACAGCATCCATCGTTTTTAATTTATGTCTTCAAAAATAAATTATTCGTACTTCATAAAAGCAAAATAATTAGATTTGTTCTATGCTTTCAGGCTGCAATAAATATTTCACCCGTTTTTTGCTGAAACCAATGCTTACTATTGGCTTTATCTTTTCATTTTCAATCGCAGCATCTGCACAGGTTTATGATGCCAATACCGTTGGGAAATATCCCAAAATCAACCCGCTTTTATTTGGTACATTTAAAAAGCCGGTAAAGCCTAATCCCCTGCTTTCAGAATTTATCAGACCCTCAACACATGAATTGATGTACTGGCATGGTTTTCCATTAAATGCAGTCCAGGTAAAAGCCAGGGACAGAGAATGGGAAATAAGAAACAAACAAACCATTGGAAGACAAATAGTAAGCGATATAGCCAATGATATTATTAAGAACCAGGTCAATTCACTTATATACGGCAAAAAAATGCCGGTTGCTGTAGCTCCGAAGTTTTAAATCTTCTTTATTAACTTATCCGTAAATCTTACCCATCGGCAATAACAACAGCCGATATGCTTATTTTTGTTTTTTATGAACCCAACCTCTGTACATAATTCATCTTCATTGGCGTCGCACACTTTTACATTTAGCGCATTACTGAACTTTTTCATCAGCGTATTATTTACTTATTCATCATTTGCTCAGGACACAATTCCAACATACAAAGGGAGCTATTTTTCGCAAGTACCAGTGGATTCATCATCAAATCATCAAATAACCAAATCATCAAATCAATTAACCACTAAACAAATAAACCGCCGTGTAAAGATCATCGCTGCCACCAACATTATCGGATACGGCGCTGCCCTGGGTGGCCTTTACGCTGCCTGGTACAAAAATTATCCGCAAAGCAATTTTCATGTATTTAATGATATGGCTGAGTGGAAAGGCATGGATAAGATCGGCCATGCCTATGGAGTATATGCCGAAAGCCTTGCCAGCATGGAGCTTTGGCGCTGGACTGGTGTAAGCCGTAAAAAACGTATCTGGTATGGAGGTTTAAGCGGACCTGTTTATCATACCGTAATTGAAGTGCTGGATGCCTACAGCGCCGAATGGGGCTGGAGTTGGGGAGATATTGGCGCCAATTTTATCGGCAGCGGCATGCTCATTGCACAGGAACTTGCCTGGGATGAGCAGCGCATTCAATTCAAATTTTCTTTTCACCGCAAATCTTATAACGACCCGACTTTAAACCAGCGCAGCAATAAAATTTTTGGCACCAGCACAGCCGAACGTTTTTTAAAAGATTACAACGGGCAGACTTATTGGCTCAGTGCCAATATCCGTTCCTTCTTTCCGCAAAGTAAATGGCCCAAATGGTTAAATATAGCTGTTGGCACCGGCGCCGAAGGTATGTTTGGTGCCAATGAAAATATTGGTAAAGATGCAGCTGGCAATATCAATTTCAACCGTACCGATATTAAACGCTACCGCCAATGGTACCTCTCTCCGGATATAGATCTCACAAAAATAAAAACCAACAAAAAGGGTTTGAAACTTGCTTTCCGTTTACTCAACATTGTAAAAATACCTATGCCTGCTCTGGAATTTTCAAATGGAAGTTTTAAAGTGAAAGCGATTGGGTTTTAGATCAGAGAGTCCATCAGTTTGAAATCCTTGTCAATAATTTTACTGTCAGTCTGAGCTTGTCGAAGACGGTTTAGTTTTATATAGCCCCGGTTTCGACAAGCTCAACCTGACAGCTTTTCAAACTAATTCATCATTATTCAATCCAGCCACGCCCCCAACACTTCACCATTTTCCACTTCCACCACAATATGTTCATCAGCAGTTGTAGAAACAGAAAGCCCCACATAATCTACATCCACGGGAAAAGTTTTGTGTGTTCTTTCCACCAGTGCCAGCGTTTGTATTTTTTTAGGAAGCTGCTGCAGCAAAGGTTTTAAAGCATACAGCATAGTACGGCCGCTGTTGGCCACATCATCGATCAATACAATTATTTTATCAGTAAAATCCATCCCGGTATCTAAGCTGATGGTCAGCGGATTTTTTTTATCCATGCTTAGTTCAAGCACCAGCACTTCGCCGGTAAACACTTCTTTGATGTACTGGCTTATTTTTTCAGCAATTACAGTACCGTGGTTTTTAATACCGATCAATACGAGCTGTGTTTCAGTATAGTTATCTTCTATTAACTGCAATGCCATACGGCGCAGTTTTTTATCGGCCACTTCGGCAGTAAGTATTTGTTTTCTGTTCTCCATTATACCACGAATTTAAATGAAAAATCCGCGCCTGAAACAACCGGTATTTACCTGCCTGCAACATTTATAGGCCTGAAAGGCCGGCCAAGTGCCCCAAGAGTAAAATCACAAATCACCCAGAGTAGCATTATGCATCCGTACCTGAGTATCTTCATCGTTCCGCCTAATTTTGCACAAGGCAGAATTGACGCGGAATCAAACCATATTCCTGTTAATTAGTGCAATTCGAGGCTTATATTTATCTTAGCAGCACAATCTCTAACGATGCACATCATACCACAAATACTTTTTATAGCATTTGCTGCGGCCGCCACCTGGCTGTTCACAAAAAACATCCTTGCTATCCGCCGCAATATTTTTTTAGGCAAAGCCGAAGACCTGAGCGACAACCCTTCCAAACGCTGGAGAAATTTAATCCTCCTCGCCTTCGGACAAAAGAAAATGTTCCGTAATCCGATGGTGGCAGTAATGCACTTTGTAATTTATGCAGGCTTCATCATTATTAATGTAGAAGTGCTGGAAATTGTACTCGATGGTATGCTCGGCACACACCGTTTGTTCTTTCCGTACCTCGGCAGTTTATATACTTTCCTCATCAACTTTTTTGAAATACTGGCCGTAGGTGTTATTGCCGTTTGTGTTATTTTTTTAGCAAGAAGAAATATCATCAAACTAAAACGTTTCATCAGTAAAGATCTAAATGGCTGGCCACGCAGCGATGCCAATTATATTTTATTTACAGAGATCGTTTTAATGTCACTGTTCCTTTTTATGAACAGCACCGACCGTGCCTTACAATTACAGGGAGCCGAACATTATCACGATACCGGCAATTTTATTTTCTCCGGCATCATTGCACCATCCTTAACCGGCTTATCGCAGGCCACCTTAATTACCATTGAACGCAGCTGCTGGTGGCTGCACATCATTGGCATATTTGCATTTTTAAATTACCTGCCTTACAGCAAGCACCTGCATATTTTACTGGCCTTCCCCAATGCATATTATGCCAGACTTGATGTGGTTGGCGAAATGCACAATATGGAAAGCGTGCAAAATGAAGTTAAATACATGATGCAGCCCGAACTTGCTCCAACCGAACAGGCCGCCCCCATGAAATTTGGCGCCAAAGATGTATTTGACCTGAGCTGGAAAAATTTATTAGACGCTTACAGCTGCACCGAATGTGGCCGCTGCTCTGCCGCATGCCCTGCCAACCTTACCGGTAAATTATTAAGTCCGCGTAAAATAATGATGGACACCCGCGACCGCCTGGAAACAGTAGGCAAAAACATACAAGCCAATGGCGAATTTAAAGACGACGGTAAAAATCTTTTCTCTCACATAACCACCGAAGAACTGCGTGCCTGCACCACCTGCAATGCCTGTGTACAGGAATGCCCGGTCTCCATCTCTCCGCTTGAGATCATTTTAGAACTGCGCCGCTCCCTGATCATGGAAGACAGCAATGCCCCGCAGGAATGGAATGTAATGTTTGGCAATATTGAAAACAATTTTGCGCCCTGGAAATTTAGCCCGGATGACAGGGATAAGTGGGTGGAGGAAATGGTCTGAACTATGATTTGGAAGGATTAAAATGATTAGTTTGATTTTTAAAGCAAATCCATTTAATCCAACAAATCCACCCAAATCCACGTTCAGACAATTGAAAACAATTTTGCGCCCTGGAAATTCTCTCCTGATGACAGGGAAGTGGGTGGAGGAAATGAATTGACAATGAACATATTTTTTATAATTGGTGGAATTTTCTGGATAACAATCAGTTTTCTATATGCATATTTTGAAGGCAGTATGCGTAAACCCGGCTTTTGGGGCTGCCTGGCAATCATGATAACTTTTACTCCCTTTTTTGGCTATTTTATTATTGAATCCTTCTCTCAAAAAAAAGCAAAAGGTTGTAAATGGTGTGGTAATAAATATAATGAGGCAATGTATTGTGGTTTGTGTGGCAAGAATGCTGAAGGAGTTGAGAGGGATGGATTTGCTGACAGATAACGAAGTTGTTCATTTAACTGTGAGAAAGAAACTAATGTAATAACAAAACCGAACCTGACTCATATTGAATTATATTACTTCCCTTAAACCTGTATCGCAGAACCCAGGCATAACTTCCTAAACCCTGTGGTTTGTTTTTAAAAGTACCATCCCAGCCTTGCAAAATTTTATCTGTTCTGAACAAGAGTTGTCCATACCTGTTGTAAAGCTGTAGCTCAAAAAGGTCAACAAGACCGAATACAGCAGGCTTAAAAAGATCATTCCGGTTGTCGCCATTTGGAGTAAAAGCAGCAGGTACAAATAATTTGTTTTCGCAGCCGCTGATAAAAGCGAGTGTTACAGAGTCTTCTCTTCCACAAGTATCAGGTACAGTATGGTAACTGGCAATGTATTTTCCATTTTGTGTTGCAAATAGTTCTGGGCCATTTACTGTACTACCATCCGGTAACTTCCATGTATAACTGCTTTGGCCTGCTATACCAGTACCCGTTGCAGAAAGTGTAACTCCATATTCAGAACAATATGGCTGTGGTATTATTGAATTGACAGAAATAGAAACGTTGGCTTTACAGTCTTTCGAAAAACAGGATTCGCTGTAACTGCACAAACCATTTATAGAAAATGGCGAAGTGAATGAATATGCAGGTGTACCATCAACAATCATAGTAACAGGATTCAATTTATACAAGCTGTTTTCATGGTTTATATAAAGAAACCCATCTCCTATATTAGTTATACCATAAGGCCTGTCGGTAGGGCTGTTAACCAGTTTTGTTACAGTAAAATTTATAGGGTTAAAAGTAATTTTTACCAGTTCGTAACTGGCACAGATCAAATAAAGTGCCCCATCATAATAAGTCAGGTCACCGCCGGGAACAAATCCGTTCAGGCTTGTTACCAGCGTTTGCTGCAGGGTAGCAAGGTTAATTTTTACAAGGCTGCTCTGATTGACACCTGTAATAGCGGCTACATACAAATTACCAAAGGCGTCTGCTGTCATTGAATTTACCACAACATACCCTTGAACATCGGTTAGATAGGTAGTTGTATTAGTATTGGGATCTATTTCAAATATCCTGTTATCCTCAACACCGTATAGTTTCCCATTCGATGCCCAGGCAATATCCAAAGCTGATCTGTTATTTATATCACCAACATAATGTTCGGTACCTGTCTCAAGGTCTATCCATCTAAGATCTCCGTAACCGGCTGCCCAGATAACTTTCATTGGCACACACCTGTTGTTGCCAGGCCGGTTAAAATAGCAGTAAAAATCTTTCAGGTCTGTCAATCCATTATTATCATCATCAATATGGTTATCGCAAATTTCTATGCTGGTTGGCCTCGAAATGATATTTTTGCCAGTGGCAATCTGAGTATGTTTGTCAGCACCGGGGTTTGTTAAAGTCTGCGCAAATACAGGGCCCAAAACAAAAGAGGATATAACTATAATTATGTAGGATCTTAATTTAAGAGATAGCTTCATTGAGGTGTAAATTATATGAAAAATCAATATAATTTAAATCCTGGCAAAAATTCTTTCATAAACATAATTTCCAAAACACTTATGACCGAAAAGACCTGGTTCCCTATTTCCTCTTTCTGGCTCCTTCTGGCATAAATCTTCCGAGAGGATGACTTGATGTCGTTTTAATTCTTCCGGACTGTGTCCGGAACCTGCCTGCCGGCAGGTTTGAAAAACAAATGTTGATTGTATATCTTTAAGTCTAATAGAATTCCATGGCAGAAACAAACTGGTTCCATATCTCCAATGCAAACGAAATTGATTCCCCTGCATTATTGGTTTACCCCGATAGAGTAAAAGCCAATATCCAAACCGCCATAAAAATGATTGGCGATCTAAACAGGCTTCGTCCGCATGTTAAAACACATAAGTGCGCCCAAGTGGTACAACTGATGATAGATGCAGGTATTTACAAATTCAAATGCGCCACCATTGCCGAGGCAGAAATGCTGGGCATACAAAAAGCAACAGATGTTTTACTGGCATACCAGCCTGTTGGGCCAAAGCTGCACCGGTTTATTGCACTCATAAATAAATACCCGGCCACCATATTCTCCTGCCTTACAGATAATATGGTTGCTGCTGCTGCACAATCCAAAGCATTTACCGAAGCAGGTTTACAGGTACCGGTTTATATCGATCTTAATATCGGCATGAACAGAACCGGTATCAATCCCGGTGATGAAGCCCTGGAATTATATAAATATTGTTCAACCGCAGCCGGTATCATCATCAAAGGTCTGCATGCATACGATGGCCATATCCGGGATATTGATTTTGAAGTAAAGAAAAAAAACTGCGATGGTGCTTTTGCTTTGGTGGAATTGCTGGTGAATAAAATTGAAGCTGCACGATTACCCAAACCAATCATTATTGCCGGTGGCTCTCCTGCTTTTTCTGTTCATTGTAAAAGAGAAAGTATAGAATGCAGTCCCGGTACATTTATTTATTGGGACCAGGGTTATTCCGTTCTTTGCCCCGAACAGGATTTCATACCTGCGGCTGTATTACTTACCAGGGTAGTTTCCTTACCGGGCGAAGAAAAAATCTGCACCGACCTCGGCCACAAATCTGTTGCCTCCGAAAATGAAATAAGCAAAAGGGTTTTCTTTCCTGAGTTTGAATGCTTACATACCATTTCACAAAGTGAAGAGCATTTGGTTTTGGAAAACAAAACAGAAACAAAGTTTACACCCGGCGATATATTGTATGGCATCCCCTGGCATATCTGCCCTACTGTTGCTTTGTACGACAGTATAAAAATTATAGAGAACGGCCAATACTGTGCTGATTGGAAAAACATAGCAAGAGACAGGAAGATAACTATCTGACATTTTTTTGTTTCCCCAAAAAATTAACCCACCTACTTTTTAAATAACCTAAATTGCCAATATGGATTCGCTCACACATATTGCATTAGGTGCCTGCATGGGCGAAGCATTTGCCGGCCACAAAGTTGGCAAAAAAGCCATGCTCTGGGGCGCCCTGGCACAAAGCATTCCCGATATAGATTTTATTGCAGCCACCTGGCTCAATACCAGCGAAAATTTACTGGCCCACCGGGGCTTTACCCATTCCATTTTATTTGGCATTGCAACCGCCTTCCTGATGGCTTTCTTTGCAGAGAAATGGCACCGGCCGCACAATATTTCTTTTAAACGCTGGCTGGCTTTTTTTGCTGCTGTGATACTTACCCATATTTTTTTAGATGCTTTTAATAATTATGGTGTTGGGTGGTTTGAACCCTTCAGTCATTACCGCATCAGCTTTAATGTGGTGTACGTTGCAGATCCTTTCTTTTCTATTATGCCGGGTATTGCCCTGATGATGCTGCTGGCACTAAGATCGTTCAGCAACAAAAGAAAATTCTGGTGGCGCCTGGGACTGGGCTTTTGTTTTTTGTATTTGAGTTACTGCGTGGTAAACAAAGTTATTATAAACAACGATGTAAAAAAGTTACTGCATAAACAGGAAATATCATACAACAGTTATTTTACAACCCCGGCACCTTTGCAAAGCTGGCTTTGGTTTGTGGCCGCCGGTACCGACAGTGGTTATTATATTGGCTACCGTTCGGTATTTGATAAAAGCGAAAAATTAAGCCTGCAGTACTTTCCCCGCAATGCATCTTTACTGAACAATACAAAAGATCACCAGCAGGTGTTGCAACTGATACGTTTTTCGCAGGGTTATTACACAGTTGAAAAAAGAAAAGACACTTTGGTATTTAATGACCTCAGGTTTGGGCAGGTAATCGGCTGGGTAAATCCTAAAGAAGAATTTGCGTTTCATTACTATATAGAGCCCGATATTGACAACAGATTGGTGGTGCAGCGTGGGCGCTTTGCAAAATGGAACCGGCATTCCTTTGATATTTTCTGGAAACGTATTAAAGGAGAAGAAATAAAATAATTATATATCCGGAAACGCAATAAATCTGTCTAAATTTTTCTGTAATATCTTCCATAACTTCTTTTCATTTAAGAAAACTATGCAGGGTTGTATTCCTGTTGCTCCAATCTATTTTAAAAGGCTTTCTGAAAAAACTTATGCTACCTGCAACACCAAAAACCTGTGAAACCTGCAACTAACTTCCACAATTATGTAATAGTTGTAACCGGCAATTATTAAACCTTTACGTGACAAAGATCACATCATTCAAAAATTACTTTATGGACGCATTACAGGAACCGGTTGACCTTAAGGTACCGTCGGAAAACCCTCAGACATTAAGGGAAGAAAATACCAATCATAACCCCGGCTTACGGGCTTTGCTATCAATAAAAAATTTCGGCACAACGCTGCAGAAAGATTATAACCACCTGCTGCAGATTGAAAAAGATCTGGAGGAAGTAAATAAAACAGGTTGGGAAATTGTTGAAGCACATACTACACCGGAAGCTGCTGAAAACTGGGAGCTTACTGCAGCGGAAACAAATAAAACAGTTACCGGCATTAAGGATTTACTGAATACAGCAAAAGAAAATATTGAGAAAAAAGAAACAACTGATTTTGCAGCGCTTTGGCAGGAACTGAATTTACAGGTAAAACAATTAAAAGAGGTTGCCAAAAATTCGATAAGCACCGGATATAAATTATTGCCCGAAACCCAATTTATAAAGTGGCAGAACGAATTTGAACAGGTGCAAAAACCGCTTGTTCAATCCCTGATAGATCATGTAGATTCATGCAGGATATTACTGCAAATGATAGAACGATACTCGCCGGATGAACTCAACAAAATCACCAAGATCATTGTAGATCAGATACCGCCGGATTTTACTTATGAGGAAGCTGTTGTGTACCAGAAAGATTATTATAAAGCCCTGGTGAATTTTAAAAAAGAATTTAAAGAAGAAAAAAATCTATGGGACAGGTTCCTGGATATCCTGGCAGGGGGTACTCACCAGTCGCCTTCAGAGCGTGTGATGCTGGAAAGATGGATTGAAGGCGAAAAAGGCGATTTGTAAAAAATCACTTTACTATAATTACGTTCTTCTGATAACTGTATTACATTTATGTTCCGATGAAAATAATCACCTGGAACTGCAATATGGCTTTTCGGAAAAAAGCAGCCCATGTACTGGCTTACAAGCCGGATATTTTAGTGGTGCCTGAATGCGAGCACCCCGACAAATTAAAATTCAGCGATGATATACCCAAGCCAACCGATATGCTTTGGTTTGGCGAAAATAAAAACAAAGGGCTCGGCATTTTTTCTTACAGCCATTTCAGGTTTAAACTTATTAAAACCCACAACCCGGCATTTAAAATGATTGTTCCCATTGCAGTTACGGGCAATAATTATAAGTTCACTTTATTTGCTGTGTGGGCAAACAATCCGGCTGACCCCGATGGAGTTTATGTAGAGCAGGTTTGGAAAGCCATGCAGCATTACAAACTATCCAAAAAGAACACCATACTGGCCGGAGACTTCAACAGCAATACCATCTGGGATCGCAAAAGCCGCATCGGCAATCACTCCCATGTAGTGGATCTTCTGCATAAAAAAGGTATAACCAGTTGCTATCATCTTTATTTTAAACAAGTACAGGGAAACGAAGCGCATCCAACGCATTATTTATACCGGCATAAAGACAAACCCTATCACCTCGATTATTGTTTTGCATCATCCGACCTGGCCAATAAAATTCAATCGGTAGAAATAGGTGATTTTGATTGCTGGAAACAATACAGCGACCATGTGCCGCTAATGGTAACTTTTAATAAGGAATGAAGACTGAAATCAACGGCTGATAATATATTTTACACCCAGTTCTCCGGTACTGTAATCAAAATCATGCAGGCCCTGCTGAAAACCAAATAGCAGACCAAATCTTTTGATCCTTTTCTCTGCATTGAAACGAAACACCACAGGCTTATCTCCGCTGTCTTCCAGGTAACCAATATAGCCTGCCACATTGGTCTCAATTCGCCAGCTTTTTTTATCCCACACCAACCCGGTGCCGAACAATATGGCATCATCCTGGTTATTTTTATCCGATTCAATATGCCAGGAATAAAAACCCAGCATACCTGTCCAGGTTAATGCAGAATGTCTGATGGGTTTTCCAAATGATATGTCAAAATAATATCCAGGTGCATCAATATCACGAGCAGCTCCAAAACCCGAACCAGTTGGGAAGCGGTACCCAATCCTTGCTTTCAGGTTTATATATTTTCTCCATCGCTTTAATAGCTGGATATTGGTATTCAGATGTATCTCACCTTCTCCTTTCTTATCATAATAAAACTGCGGATAGATACGCCGCTCTTCCTTCATAGCATGACTAAGCTGGTAGTATTCAAAAGGCACCCAATAAATATCCATTGATATCAACTCCTTAACAAGACAATAATTTGCATATACTGTATAGTTCTGTGTATTATCACCTTTTGAAAAATGAAAACTGCCCCCGGCACTTATAAAGAAACTGCTGTCGATGCGGCCATTACCAACCCTGGGTACCGGCAAAGCATTGGGCCCCTGGTAAGCAGGATGTGTTCTCAGGTATCTGGACCAATGGCTCACTCCATCCCAATTCACCAATTGCGACCATTGCGCCAGTGTTTGAGACTTTACCGGCAACGCTGAAAAAATAAATAACAGGGAGATCAATATACGCATTGGTCAAAATTATCAGTAAAGTTACAAAATTGGAAAATGGATTTATTTTATTGAAACGGATGGATGATGCCTTTTCATTCGTGTGTTTATGTTGTAAATAATATTTCGTTACTTTAATAATAATTTACACCATGAAGAAAATATTATTTGTACTCCTGCTAGGCCCCCTGTTTTCAACTGCACAAAACAACCTGCCCTCGTTCCAGAACGATACACTTACCACTACCGGCGGATATAAAATTTATAAAGGGCAAACCCTGCAGTTTTCAACCGGCACTTCGGCAGCGGGCTATTTTAATTTTATTAAGTTTCATCAAAACATGGCCAAAAACAATACTTATACTTTGCAAAATGGCACCATGCTGGTTAAAAACCTCAAGGCTTATAAATATTCCGGTGCAGATAATAACAGCATCCGCATTGCAGGCACCATAACCTATAAAGATGGCAAGAAAGAAGAAGCTGATATTTTAGTGAATTTTGAAAGGGCTACACAGGATTATGACGGACAACCTTCTGAATTAAATATACCTGAACAACTTAAAGCAAAGCCAAACCAGCCAACTGTAAAAGCCCAAACAAAACAACCGGCAGCTGTTGAGCCCCAAAAACAATCTGCACCGGATGATTTAAGAAAAATACTGGTGGCCGATGAAATAAAAAAACTATTCGACCTGTACAAAGCCGGTGCTTTAACCAAAGAAGAATACGAAGCACAAAAAAAGAAACTGCTGGAAAGACAATAGCCAACCATTGCATTGCAACAACTTTTATCACACATAACTGCCTATCACCGGCTGAGCACCGAAGCTGAAAATGCTTTGCAAAACTGCTTTACAGAAATTACGATGAATAAAAATGAATTCCTGCTTACACAGGGCAATGTGTGCAGGCATTTGTATTTCCTGGAAAAAGGTGCACTGCGTGGATTTTATAATCTGGATGGAAAAGAAATAACGCATTGGTTTGGTTTTGAAAAAGATTTCGTTACTTCTTTTCACAGTTTTATTACCGGCGAAGCGGCTGTAGAAAATATTCAGTTGATTGAAGGCTGCACCCTTTGGGCCATTGCAAAAGAAACGCTGACAGAGTTGTTCAACCAACATCACGATATAGAAAGGCTGGTTCGCATTGCCTACGAAAAATATTATATCAGGCTGGAAGAAAGATATGTAAATGCACAGTTTAAAGCTGCCAAAGAACGTTACGAAGAACTGATACAACAAGCTCCGCATATTGTTGAAAGGGTTCCGCTTGGTTTTATTGCTTCTTACCTGGGCATCAGCCAGGAAACACTCAGCCGCATCCGCAGCAGGTTTTAACATTTGCTTTTTGGGTTTTTGATATAAGTCAAAAATTAAAGAAACCCATACCCATAGTTTTGTTTCATAACCAATAAAACAAATTATGCAACAAAAACAAATCAATCAACCTTCTGCGGCTTTTATTGCTGCATCCTGGACAGCTTTTCTCGTTGGCACCATTGCATTCATCATCGGCTTATGGAATGCCGACATGCAACTGAATGAAAAAGGATATTATTTCACCGTTTTAATGTTCGGGCTTTTTTCTGCCATTTCTGTTCAGAAAGCAGTGCGTGATCAGCTGGAAGGCATTCCGGTTACAAACCTGTATTACGGTATTGCATGGTTCACTACTTTGTTATCAATTGTATTACTCACCGTAGGTTTATGGAATGCAGAGCTGCTGAGAAGTGAAAAAGGTTTTTATGCCATGAGCTTTGTGCTGAGTTTATTTTCGGCCATTGCTGTTCAAAAAAATACAAGAGATGTAAAGACTTCAAAGGAAACACAGCCGTTTTAATTTCACAGGATAAACAGTAAAAGATTGTCTCAAAAAAAAATCCCACAAAGCCACGTGCTTCCTTTGTGTACTTTGGGATAAATAAAAACAGTCGCCTATTTTTCTTTTGTTTCCAGTAAATATTTCCAGATAACAGCGCCCAGTAAACCGCCAACTACCGGTGCCACTAAAAACAGCCAAAGCTGGCTTAATGCTTTTCCGCCGGCAAAAATTGCTGGCCCAATACTACGTGCAGGGTTAACAGAAGTTCCTGTAATTGGTATGGCCACCAGGTGAATAAGTACCAGGCTAATGCCAATGGCAAGTCCTGCAGTGGTTGCGTTCCCTTCTTTTGACGTGGTGCCGAAAATCACCAGCAGAAAAAGACAGGTTAAAACAGCTTCGGTAACAAATGCACCCATCATTGAATAATTGCCCAGGTAACCTTCACCCCATCCGTTGGAGCCAAGCCCCCATTCTCCTAATTTATCAAACCCGGCCTGGCTTGAAACAATGATGTATAAAACGCCTGCTCCGGCAACAGCACCGGCAATTTGTGCCACCACATAACCTGCTGCATCTTTAGCTGTCATTTTACCCGCTGCCAGCATGGCTATGCTGATTGCAGGATTTATATGACAACCGGAAATAGGGCCAATAGCGTAAGCCATGGCTACCACAGCAAGGCCAAATGCCAGCGATATACCCAGTAAGCCAACTCCGGCCGGTCCGGTTGTTGAAATGCCCGATACAACCGCTGCACCGCAGCCAAAAAGCACCAATGAAAAGGTGCCGATAAATTCTGCAATAAGTTTTTTCATCTGATTAGTTTTAGTTCGTTATTAAAAAGGTTACAGAAAGATAATCAAATTTTTAAATTACTACAGCATAGGCATAAACCCTAAACACAAAATTGGGTTGAAGCATGTAATAAACTGTCTTAAAGTATTGTTGGTGTTGGGTTTACTTTGTAGCCTGTTTTACAAAAACTACTGTTATATTTGAACAAGATTATTATTCCTGAAAGATAAATTATCTTCTGCATGAGTAACCAGTATACGGAAACACTACAACTCAAATCAAATGATGAATTACTTAAAATGGTTTATGAATTTGATGAATGGAGCCCTGAGATGTTGACTGCTGTGGAAACCGAACTGGGTGAAAGAAAAATATTACCCGATGATATTAGCATAAGAAAGCAACAAGCTATTAATGAAGAACATGAATTGTTGTCGAAAGGCACAGCCGCCAGCCTGGGAGGGCAGGTTTTTGGATGGGTATTTGTTTTAGGGTTGCTTGGCCTTTATATTGGCTACAATTATGCTTTTTCCAAAGTAAAAAGTAAATATACCGGCAAAAAATATTTTGAATACGACGAACCCTCAAGAGAGGTTGGTTCCTATATTTTTTATACGGGTATTGTAGTTTTTATCCTTAGTTTTCTGTATGCAGTAGTCACCTATACTTAATTACTTCATCCTGTCAGACTCATATCCTTTTTCAGATTTATACTAAATTAAGTGCCTGCCATTTTATTCAGACTCGGTCTGGTAATCTATTCTGCATACTAAACTGCATGGGTAGTTATACTGCTCAAATCCTCCCCTCTTTTTTGTACTTTTGCCATCCAATTATAACAGCGAATAGAAAAAATGGAATTGACAAAAAATTTTGAGCCCAAAGCAATTGAAGACAAATGGTATAAACATTGGCTTAGCCAGCGGTATTTTAACAGTAAACCCGATGGCCGGCCGGCATTTACCGTTGTAATACCACCACCCAATGTTACAGGTGTGTTACACATGGGACATACATTGAACGAAACCGTGCAGGATATCCTTGTTCGCAAGGCCCGCATGAGCGGCTTTAACGCCTGTTGGGTGCCCGGCAGCGATCATGCATCTATTGCCACCGAAGCAAAAGTGGTGGGTATGCTTAAAGAAAAAGGCATTGATAAAAATGATTTATCCAGGGAAGAGTTTTTAAAATACGCTTTTGAGTGGAAGGATAAATATGGTGGCATCATCTACAACCAGATTGAAAGACTTGGTTGCAGTGTTGATTGGGACCGCACCACTTTTACCATGGATGATCATTATTACAAAGCGGTAATAAAAGTTTTTATTGATCTCTATAATAAAGGGCTGATCTATCGTGGAGCAAGAATGATCAACTGGGATTCATCTGCAAAAACTGCTTTGAGCGATGAAGAAGTTGAATACAAAGACCTGACCGGTAAACTGTATCATCTGCGTTATAAATTAGATACTGATAAAGAAGCGTACATCAGCATCGCAACACAGCGTCCCGAAACTATAATGGGCGATACCGCCATTTGCGTAAACCCAACTGATGAACGCTATGCTCATTTAAAAGGTGCTTACGCTTTTGTACCATTGATCAACCGCCGCATACCCATCATCTTTGATGAGTATGTTGATGCAGCATTTGGCACCGGTGCTTTAAAAGTTACACCTGCACACGATATCAACGATTATAATTTAGGATTGAAACATAACCTGGAAGTAATCAACACCATAAATGAAGACGGCACCATGAGTGCTGCTGCACAAATTTATGTAGGTGAAGACAGGTTCGTTACCCGTAAAAAAATAATTAAAGAACTGGAAGAAAAAGGTTTCTTAATCAAAGAAGAAGAATATACAACCAGATTGGGTTACAGCCAGCGTACCGGTGTTGTTGTGGAGCCAAGAATAAGTACCCAGTGGTTTGTAAAAATGAAGGAACTGGCCGAGCCTGCATTAAAAGCCGTTGTTGATGGTGATATAAAAATTCATCCCGGCGATAAATTTTTAGCAACCTATAAATACTGGTTAGAGAATGTAAAAGACTGGTGCATCAGCCGCCAGCTTTGGTGGGGACAACAGATACCTGCCTGGTACGATGCCGATGGAAAGATGGTAGTTGCAGAAAATGAAAATGAAGCCTTAGAAAAATATTATACCATTTACAGGGAAGAACCTAAAAACGGACTTAAACAGGATGCCGATGTACTGGACACCTGGTTCTCTTCCTGGCTTTGGCCCACGCAGGTTTTTAAAGGCATTACCGAACCCGGCAATGAAGAAGTAAAATATTATTATCCCGGCTCGGTATTGGTAACCGGCCAGGATATTATTTTCTTTTGGGTAGCACGCATGGTAATGGCGGGTATGGAATACGAAAAGCAGATTCCTTTTAAAGACGTTTATTTTACCGGTATGGTAAGGGATAAGCTGGGCAGAAAGATGAGCAAGAGTTTGGGCAACAGTCCTGATTTGCTTGACCTGATCGACCGCTATGGCGCTGATGCCGTACGTTTTGGTATCATGGTTTCTTCACCCGCTGGAAATGATCTGATGTTTGATGAGAACAGCCTGGAGCAGGGAAGAAATTTTAATAACAAGATATGGAATGCGTTGAAGCTTTTAAAGATGTGGGAAAGTCGTCAGTCGTCAGACGTGAATCCTGAGAACCCGGCACCAGCACTTCTCGACTCACTACTCATCACTCACGACTTTGCAATAGATTGGTTTTCGAATCGCCTGAACAAAGTAAGAGCCGAAGTTGATTCACTCATGAAGCAGTTTCGCCTGAGCGAAGCATTAAAAACAATTTACTCTTTAATATGGGATGATTTCTGCAGCTGGTATTTAGAATGGATCAAACCTGGTTTTGAACAACCGATTGATGCAGCTGTTTACAATAAAACCATCGGTTATTTTGAAGAACTGATGCAGTTGTTGCATCCTTACATGCCTTTTGTGACTGAAGAGATCTATCATTTATTGAAAGAGCAACCGGATGATCTGTGTGTAAAACAATTTGCCGCTGTACAACCTGTTGATGAAAATATATTGGCACAGGGCGAATTGCTGAAGCAGGTCATTACCACCATCCGTGACGGCAGAAATAAAAATCAGCTGAAACCAAAAGAAGCCATCAAACTTTTTATAGAAACAGATTCAAAAGAAAGTTACAGTTCTATACAAAATATTTTGAGCAAACAGGTAAATGCAGATGAAATTTCATTTACCGGTGAAGCCATTGCCAACACCATTGTAGTTGCAGTTGAAAAGGATAAGTTCTATTTAAAAACAGAGAAAGAACTGGATACCGCAACATTAAAAGACGATCTGTTAAAAGACCTGGAGCATCAAAAAGGCTTTTTACTATCTGTAGAAAAAAAATTAAGCAACGAAAAATTTGTCCAAAATGCTAAGCCCGAAGTGTTGGCACTTGAGCAAAAGAAAAAAGCCGATGCCGAAGCAAGGATAAAGACCATTGAGGAGAGTCTGTCAACAATCAGTTAAAACCTGAAAAGCATACTAATTGTTGCGTAATTTCGTTCTGTAATAACAATTATAAACCATGGCTAGTTTTGTCAGATTAATATTTACAGTTGCCTGTGTATGTAGTTTCTCAACTGTATTTGCTCAAAAACCCAAACCTACGCCGGCTAAACCAGCGGCTCTAAAGCCGGCCGGATTTCAAAAATACACCCCGCCAAAACTTACCAGCATGCTGGGTATAAGAAGCGACAGTGCTTCCGTAGCACTGGAAGAAGCTTTACAATTAATAACACTTCCATTAAGAGTTACCGACGACAAAAAAAATATGTATACAATAACCTCGTACCAGGCAATGTATAAAAGAAGAGGCGTTACCGAAGCCGAGGATATGAGTGGTAAAACTACACCAACAATAACTTCTACCATTGCTAATTTTAAAACAACTCCCCTCTCTCCCCTCTGGATAAAAACCTTAACCGAACAATTACGTATTGGCGAAGAACTTTACTTTTTTGATATCGTTGCCAAAGATGCGCAGGGCCGTTTAATGTTTGCGCCGGAACTGAGGATTAAAGTAAAATAACGGCGTGAATTTCAGATTTGCTCTAGCATACTCCACCACGTATTAACGTATTAACGTATTAACTGATTAACGCCCGCCTGAACGAATTCATTCGGGCAGGGATTAACCATGCACAATTTGGTGCGTCTCCTTAATAACCCCCATCACAAACACACTCTGCACATTACCCATATTTTCCTGCTGGCTTAATTTGTTTACATGAAAATCGTAGTAGGCATTCATGTCTTTACAAACAACTTTCAGCATAAAATCAAATTCGCCGCTGATGCTGTAGCACTCAATTACTTCCTGCAGTTCGTTAACCATTTTTATAAATTTCACACCGGCTGTTTTGCTGTGTTCTTTTAAAGAAACATAGCAGATCACCATCAGGTTCAAATCAACTTTGTTCTGATCAACCAGGGTTACATATTGTTTTATAACCCCACTCTCTTCCATGCGCTTGATGCGTTCATGAACCGGCGTAGTGCTCAGGTGAATCTTTTCGGAAATTTCCTTTACAGTAACCCTTGCATTCTCCTGCAAAAGTTTCAGTATGGCCATGTCTTTTTTATCAAGCAATACAGACATAGTTGGTGAATCTTCTTTTTTGGTAGCTTTTGCCATAGTAAACTTGGTTTTTATCCTGTTTAAAGTACAAATACAGGCTTATCTCCCAAAGTTAGCAAAATATTCAGAATATTATCCTGTAAACTGTAGATTTGCATTCTAAATCAATCAATATGTCAGCAACAACCAATGCCATTGACTTTAAACTTGCCAACAAGGTTAAAGATATGAGCCTCGCCGAATGGGGCCGTAAAGAAATTATGTTAGCCGAAGCAGAAATGCCGGGCTTAATGTCAATCCGTAAAGAATACGGACCTTCACAACCATTGAAAGGTGCAAGAATTGCAGGTTGCCTGCACATGACCATTCAGACTGCGGTTTTAATTGAAACCCTTACTGCTTTAGGTGCAGAAGTTAAATGGAGCTCATGTAACATCTTCTCTACACAGGACCAGGCAGCAGCAGCCATTGCGGCTACGGGTGTTGGTGTTTTTGCCTGGAAAGGACAAACACAGGAAGAATCTGATTGGTGTATTGAGCAGACTTTGTTTTTCGGCGGTGCAGATCGTCCTTTAAATATGATACTTGATGATGGTGGTGATCTTACCAACATGGTATTTGATAAATATCCAGAGTTGATCCAGCACGTGAAAGGTTTATCAGAAGAAACTACAACCGGTGTTCACCGTTTATACGAGCGTATGGAAAAAGGCACGTTGCCTATTCCTGCTATCAACATCAACGATTCTGTTACCAAATCTAAATTTGATAACAAGTATGGTTGTAAAGAAAGTTTAGTTGATGCTATCCGTCGTGCTACTGATGTAATGATGGCTGGTAAAGTTGCAGTTGTTGGTAGTTATGGTGATGTGGGTAAAGGTTCTGCCGCTTCATTAAAAGGTGCCGGTTGCCGCGTTATCATTACCGAAATTGATCCTATCTGTGCTTTACAGGCAGCTATGGACGGTTTTGAAGTGAAGCCAATGATCGAAGCTGTTAAAGAAGCTGACATCATCGTTACTGCATCAGGTTGCAGAGACCTGATCACTGAAAAACATTTCCGTGTAATGAAAGATAAAGCGATCGTTTGTAACATCGGTCACTTTGATATTGAAATTGATATGGCCTGGTTAAATGCAAACTACGGCGCTACCAAAAATACCATCAAACCACAGGTTGATATGTACACCATCGAAGGTAAAGATGTGATCATCCTGGCTGAAGGCCGTTTGGTAAATTTAGGTTGTGCAACCGGTCACCCGTCATTTGTAATGAGTGCATCGTTCACCAACCAAACCCTTGCCCAGATTGAATTGTGGACCAACACCGATAAATACGAGAACAAAGTGTATGTGTTACCAAAATTCCTGGATGAGAAAGTTGCCCGTTTACACCTTGCCAAAATTGGTGTGGTATTAGACGAGTTAACTACTGAGCAAAGCGCTTACTTAGGTCTTCCAAAAGAAGGTCCGTTTAAGACTGATGCTTACAGGTATTAGAGGTGTCTGGCCACTACGAAAAGCTTTTATTTTTTCGGAGTGTTCGCAACTCAGTTGTCTTTCAAATTTTCAGAGTCTTTGTAGTGGCCTGACACCTACAAAAGACTTTAACTAAAATAAACAGAATCCCATCTGCCTTTGGCAGGTGGGATTTTTTATTTTCCGCAGGATGCTGCGCATGGGCCAGGCTGTAGGAATGCTGTTGGGCTGCGGTGGCACAGTTTACCCCGAACGCTTTCGGGTCACACTTGTACGGTGGAGCTTTGTTGAACATTTATAGAATCGAAAAATCCGAATATAAGCGTATTGAAAACTAATTTTTTGGAATAGAGAGTTGCGTATATTTATGTGTTAGCTGAAATTCTTTGTAACGCTTTTTTCTTTAAACCAATTTTTGACAAGCTATGGGACCTTTACTGATTTTGGCGCTGCTATTTTGTTTGTGGTTATTCCCAATTTATATGATCATAACTTCTAACAGAACATCTTCCAGAGAAAAAATTGCTTGGGTATTGGCTGTGATTTTTATATCATGGTTTGCATGGATTTTTTATATTTTATTAGCTCCTATTAAAAGAAAAGAATAAAACTTCAGCCCCCCACTGGCACAAGTATTCCCTCACGAAATCTTTAATTCAAATGCGATGATTATGGGATCACTTTTGTCTATTAGTATGGGCGGTTTGCAACTGCAGTTTACTTCTAGCCTTTGTTGGCATTATTCATTTCATCCTCTCACTTTTTAACCCTCATAAAATATAAAACCCGAACGCCGGGTTGGCATCCCCGCCAACGCCCGAAGCCTGCATAGGTGTCAGGCCACTACAAACACGCTTAATTTTTAAGGATACTGCTTAACAAAAGCAATTTTAAAGTTGCAGACTCTGCATAGTGGCCAGACACCTAAGATCAATGCTCCTCCTCAAAATAAATTTTATAAAATTTCTTACCCGATGCATCTGTACCTTTCTCGATCAGATCCCGCCGGCCATGTATATAAATGTGAAAATTCTTATCCAGTTTTAAAACAGACTTAAAAGATTTCTGTTGCTTTTTAACCGCAGCCAGGTTTATATCAAATGCATCTTCTATTTCGTAATTACGTGCGGCTTCAAAGTTCTTTTTGTATTCCTTAAAGCTGTCGATCACTTCGGGGTGGTGTATCACTTCGGTGGCAAATTCATCCAGGTTAAACTGGTCATGCGTTTTAAAATAATCCATGCTGCGGTTCATCATCTCCAGCTGGTCAGATCTTTCTACGGTAAACTGTTCGGCATATTCATTGGTGGCAAACTGCTTACACATGGCCAGGTAATGATCGGTATGGTGGTAATCATCGGCAATGGGCGCTACCTGTAAAAAATCATTCACCCAGTATTGTGCATCCTGCTGTTTGTTGGTATGGTCTATCACACAAACCCGGTAACCATCTGCTGCATTGCTTTTAAACACTACACAGGCCTTATCCGGCTTATTGATGTTGATACCATCTTCGGGTATCATCTCCAGGTTTTCGCCGTGTTCAAATATCTTTAAAAAAGTTTCTTTGCTTTCTGCCTTAAAAATACCCACCGCTTTTACAAAGTCATTTTCAAAAGGAACATGATCCAGTTCCACCACACACAACTCGCCTTCTTTTACTTTTACATGGGTAGATTTGCTGTATAAGAACTGCGCTATTTTAGCGCTGACAGCAGTAAAATTATCAGCGTCCGAAAATATGTCGGCCACATAACTATACACTTCATTCATCTTTACATCGTGCAAATGTGTAAAGCGGTTCTGATCGTTCTCATTAATAGCGCCAAGCAAATATTTAAGCAGCAGTTTTTGAACAACAGCGTCATTCATTGTAAGGTTGTTGGGCGAAAGCTTTAAAGCTTCGCCACGTGTTGGGTTGCCTACTTTATGTACAATGGCACGGAGTATGGTTACGTTTTCAATTGCAGTCATGCGGCAAAAATAAGGTCTTTTTACATAGGTGTCAGGCCACTACAAACACACTTAAATTTATAGACACTTAAGTACCATAAGCAATTAAAAAAATTCAGGCTCTGCATAGTGGCCAGACACCTAACATAAATATTTTACCTTGCACCCATGTATTCCAAAGAGCTGTCATCAAAATTAAAAACCCAATTCTGGACAAACTTCGGGCAATATATGAAACCGGTTCCCGGTGCTTCAGGCCTGCCTGTTAACTGGATCAATTATAAAACCGGCATCCGCAATATTCATTTTAAAATGGATGCAGGTAATACAATAGCTTTTATTGCCATTGAAATTTCACATCCGCAGGAGGAACAAAGATCACATTACTACGATCAATTTCTATCACTTAAAAATTTACTGACTTCCACAACTACATTCAACTGGCTGTGGAATGAAAAAATTGAAACCGATCATAAAACCATTAGCAGCATATCCCTGCAACTGAATGATGTAAACATATTGAACCAGGCAGACTGGCCGGCCATTATCAGTTTTTTAAAACCCCGTATTATGGCACTGGATGCATTTTGGGCTATGGTGAAAGACGGATTTGAGTAATGCGGAACCCGTCTTTTACATCGGGAACCCCATATTTGAGGTTAACTACTTTCAGCTTTGCAAGCGTTTTCAAAGACATGCACGTCGTTATGAGTCCCAGGCAAAGCTTACCCATAAAATATTTTTTTGCTCCATGCAACCTTAGTAATCCGGTGGGAGTCATATTATCCATGGCAGTTGATGGTGATGAGAAGGCCTTTAGGGCCATTTACGATATGCTTTCGGGAAAAATGTACAGCCTTTGCCTGCGGTATGCAGGCAACAGGACCGATGCGGACGATCTTTTTCAGGAGGGTATAATACGCGTTTATAAGCATTTATCCAGTTTTAAAGCCCAGGGATCGTTTGAAGGATGGGCAAGACGCATATTTGTAAATGCATGCCTCGACCATCTGAAAAGAAAACAAAAAATGGTTTTTAGTGAACTCCATGAAAATATTGATACTACCAGTACAGAATTAACAGGAATAACGAAACTTACACAGGCTGACCTTCTAAAAATAATCCAGCAGTTACCTAACGGCTACCGGACGATCGTGAATCTATACCTCGTAGAGGAATATAATCATCGTGAAATTGCAGAAATGCTCGGCATCTCCGAGGGAACCAGTAAATCGCAATTATCGAGAGCCAAAACGATTTTACAAAAGAATATTTTAGAAACTTATGGCCGGTACCAATAAAATATTTAAAGATCTGCAGGATCATGCTGTAACCCCACCACCGGGTTTATATGCAAAACTGTGGAAAAAAATAAAACAGCTGGCTGACGGCAACCGGGATTTACTTCAGTCTGTTTTACCCGAAACTACTCCAGCAGAATCAACCGCAATACCTGATGAAAAAATATGGAGCAGCCTGCGGGATTATGTGGATATAAAAAATACAGCACCCGCTTTTGACTTTAAGAAAATTACTGATACACTTACCAGCAGTGAAGAAAAACCGGTTGTACCACAAAAAACCAAAGTAATATATTGGACTTACCGTGCAGCAGCCGCTGCTGCAATAACAGGCATTATTTTTCTTATTTACACAAATACAGCAAAGCCCGGTCAGGATGAAACTGTCCTAAGCAATACGAAAAAAAATGAGCTTATCGGTACAACAAAAACAGAAAAGGGTACAACTGCAGTTTCAACAAAAAAAGATACTACCACTGTTAAAAATAACCACAAAACCGGTGCTGTACAGCAATCAAACAACGACCAGGTGACCGGTAATAACAGCATTACAAAGCATGTAAGAGCAAACATACTGAACAATGATTTTTTGTACACCCTTACCAGTTTTAACTACAGCCAGGCAAATTATTTTTTTGCTGATGTAAAAAAAGATCCGAAGATATCAATGAACAATTATTCATACGTGAATATATCAGATAAAATGGCGGCCTTGCTTAAACAGCAGTATGCTGTAAACCACAGAAAAAAACCAACCTGGAAAGCACGCAGAGCAAAAGAAAAACTTAATAAATGGAAAAGAAAAGATGAAAAGAATTTTGATACAAAACCTGTTAAAAACCCATTAGACATTTTAGATCTTTCGGAATTTATTTTTAAAAACTAAACTCTGTTGAAAATAAACAGCATCATATTATTATTAGGTTCTTTTCTCTGCATCAGCAATACCCAGGCTCAGTCTGGTATAGCAGCGCCGTTGATGCATAACAACTTTACAGTAGTTTACGATATCAGCATTAACAGTACTAAAAGCAATGCCGGAATAGCGGAGACCTACAATGGCGGTGTAAAAACAATTATGATGCAGAAGGGCAAAACAAGGATAAGGCTGGTGACATTGATGCGGATACAAAGCATTTATTTTTATAAACAGGATTCATCCCTGGCAAAAGTGCTGATCACAAAAGAATCCGGTAAAAAAAAATATAAGTACCGGCTTTCACATGCAGACTGGAAACAATATAATGCCAGATACGACAGCATAACTTATACCTTACTGGATGATTCCATTAACATTGCAGGCTACAGCTGTAAAAAAGCAATTATTACCATACCGGCAGAAGGCAAAACAATTACTGCTTATTACAGTACCGGTTTAAAACCCCTCGATAAATATATAGAGCCCATGTTTGCCGGCCTGCCGGGGATCGTATTAAAGTATGAACATGAAGACCCTAAAGGTTCCATCACCTTTACTGCAAGCAAAATAAGCTTCGAACAATTTAACGAAAAGCTTTTAGAAGAGCCGGCCAAAGGCTATGAGCAAAGAGATTACAGCTCTTTTGGCAGGTAAATGTTTTTTTCTTTCGCACATTTTATTCTTCTTTCATTAAAGATTAACCAGGCCCAGGAATCCCCTGCGTTTTCTGCTGAGCGAAAGAAATATACCGGCAATGATAAGCAGGTACGACTCTTGTAAATAAGCAGAGATTTTTATCATCCCGCTGCCATTACCCATTGTAAAATCCTCAACTCCCTCCAATAAAACATCATTATTCGATTTCCACATCCAGTGAAAAGAAAAGAAATTTTTACTAAACCACGACATTTGAATACCATCCTTACGGGCAAATACAGACCTGCGGAAAAAGAAAGGAAGCAGGGGTAAGGATATTTCGCCTATGTTTTCTCCTGCATTAATATTCTGGATATTAACCAACGGATTCAACTTCCCCGATGTTGTAAACAGGTAATTTTCTCCGCTGATCTTTATGTTTACATGCCAGGTATTTCCAGCTCCGCGACTAAGGGATGCCAATAAAATATCGTCAAGAAATATCCAGTAACAACCATCTGTATGTTGTATGCGGTATCTGTAAGCAATCATCGTATATCAAAAGCGGGCAGTTAATAAAAAAGAAAGGAAGAGCAATACAATTTGCATTGCTCTTCCAGTAAGAAACCTTATGTACTTTCTTAAACAAGATTGAAATTTATAAAAAACGGTTGCACCGTTACTGATATTTTTTATTTTTTGCCCGGTTGTATAACAGCAGGTTTGTAGATTAAAATGTTTTAAATTTATGCCATAAAGAATAACCACAGTTCCCCAAAAAACAAAGCTTAAAACCAACTACCTGTATGAGTCAAAATGTAATTTCATTAAGGCCATTTATCGGCACAAAAGATTTCTCTTTATCCAGGAGTTTTTACAGCGCTTTGGGTTTCCAGGAAAGCATACTGTCCAACAACATGTCTTATTTCTCAAAACAAGGCATGGGCTTTTACCTGCAGGATGCTTATGTGAAAGACTGGGTAGATAATACCATGTTGTTTTTAGAAGTAGACAATGTTGAGCAATATTGGAATGAAGTATTGGCTTTGGATTTACCTGGTAAATATGAAGGCGCAAGATTAGTCCCCATGCGGCATGAGGCCTGGGGTAAAGAATTTTTTCTGCACGATCCATCGGGAATACTCTGGCATTTTGGTGAGTTTTTTAAAGCAACATCATAAGCACGCTGCAGTTGTTAATGGTTCTGTTTTATTTACATTGCCCGGTATATTAGTTTACGGGCTTTTAAAATCATCAAAGATTATCTTTTAGGTTAAATTTGTATCTCATTATTTTAGCATGACCAAACTGTACGTTAACATAAACAAACTTGCTACACTCCGCAACAGCCGTGGTGGCAACAATCCTGATCTTATACAGGCAGCAAAAGACATTGAGCGCTTTGGAGCAGATGGCATTACCGTGCACCCTCGCCCGGATGAGCGACATATACGCTATGCAGATGTGTATGAACTGAAGAAAGTAGTTACCACCGAATTTAATATTGAAGGCAACTGCACCGAGCAAAGTTTTGTTGAACTGGTGCTTGCCAACAAACCCACACAGGTAACATTGGTACCCGATGCACTGGGGCAACTCACATCCAACCATGGATGGAATACGATTGAACATGCTGCTTATTTGAAAGGCATGATCGCCATTTTTAAAAATGCAGGCATACGGGTTTCTATTTTTGTTGACCCGGTTGTGGAAATGGTTGAAGGAGCAAAAGCAGTTGGTACAGACAGGATTGAATTATACACAGAATCTTTTGCAAAGGAATACGCAATGGGTAATAAGCAATCAGCAATTCAGCCTTTTATTGCTGCAGCCAATAAAGCAAATGAATTGGGCCTGGGTATAAATGCAGGGCATGATCTGGATCTGAAAAACTTAAAATACTTTGCTGAGCATATCCCCGGCTTACTGGAAGTATCTATAGGCCATGCATTGATATGCGATGCCATTTATTTGGGATTGGAGAATACCGTGCAGTTGTATAAAAGGCAGTTGAAAACCCCCTGAACTTCGTTCGTTCTCTTGCAGAGAACCCCTAAGGGTGAACTGGTGGAGAACACTGTTTTAAAAGTTCAAAAAAGGTATACCGTATAAGTGGGTGCACAACGATGTTGGCCAAAGATCAAATGCCAGCCCACAACAAAGAAAAAATTAAAAATTTATTTCAATATTCTCGCCAGCTTTCTTTCTAACGCAGGGCCACGCAGGTTTTTACCAATTACTTTTCCATCCGGGTCAATCAAAAAGTTTTGGGGAATATTAAATATCTGGAACTGCTGTGCAACTGAATTTTGCCATCCCTGCAGATCACTGATATGTGTCCAGGCCAGGCCATCCATATGAATGGCATCGATCCATGCTTCTTTTGCTTTATCCAGTGAAACACCTAACACAGTGAATTTTTTGCTTTTGTATTTATTAAATGCAGCAACCAGGTTTGGATTTTCCTGGCGGCAGGGGCCGCACCAGCTTGCCCAAAAATCTACCAGCACATAATTGCCACGCAATGATGAAAGTTTTACCGGCACACCCGATGTATCTGCCTGCGAAAAATCGGGCAGCAGGGTTCCGGTGCCATTTATTTTTCCTTCGGCAATCTGCTGGGCTATATACTGGCCCATGGCTGTTACTTTTAATTGGGGATCAAGTATGTTGTAGAGTTCTTCTGTTTTAACCACATCGTCGGCAATCTGGTTATACCTGATAACCGCCAATGGTGTTATGTAAGAATCTTTATGGGTAGTTACAAAATCATGAATAAGGTTCATGGCTTTTGCCAGCATGGCCGAATCATATTCACCATCAGGTGCAAAAACCGATTGGTAAGGTTCCAGTGAATTATTGAACTGTTCAAATGCTGTGTGCGATGGAGAACCAATAACTTTTGATTTGTCGATAGTAGCTTTATCACCGGTGATGGTTACATTACTGTTATCTAAAAACACCGTGATATAAGGCTGCTGCCTGTTAAAAAGCACGATCTTAAATTCAGGCCTTTCCATTTTACCTTTAAAGCTGAATTTACCTGCTTTTAATATAGTACTCAGTTCTGTTGCGCCTGTCTGGCCATTTAAAAGTTCAACAGTGGCACCTTCGTTAAAACCGGTAACGGTTCCATTTATATTAAATTCAGCAGTTGAAGCCGCTGGTTTAACAGCGGCAACAGTTTTTGCAGGAGTTTTTGCTGTTGTTTTAGCAGGAGTCTTAGCTTTTGGCTTTGGCGTACCCTGTGCAAAACTGTTTTGCGTTGAGATAGTGATTGCAGCGAATAAAAACAGGGATAGGAAAATTCTTTTCATGCGTTTCGATTAATAGTTTTTTTGTCACATGGAATTCGCCATTAACATTTCAGTTGGTATCAACTTTAGTCATGGCTCATTTCAACATACTAAATTTATGTAGCGCAATTTACTGAGTTTTTGGCAGACGGAATTAGCCTTTTACAGTATTTATGAAATCTTTAGTAGTAGCGGCAATACCGGTTGTATTTTTTAAAGCATTAATATATGCCGAGCCAATAATGGCGCCGTTGGTATAAGTACAGGCAGCATCAAAACTTAGTTTATCTTTTATACCAAAACCAACCAAAATGGGATTGGTAAGATTCATATCGCTTAATTTTTTAAAATAAGCCTGCTGGATTTCAATAGCATTTATATCTGCAGGACTCTGAGAAATACCGGTGGTAGATGAGGAAGATACCGCATAAATAAATCCGCTGGCAAGACTGTCAATTTTTCGTATCCTTTCTTCGCTGGTTTCGGGAGTTACTAAAAAGATGAATTTGAGATCATTTTTTGCAAAATATTGCTGATACTGGGTTTCAAATTCATACATGGGCAGATCAGGAAGTATGATGCCATCTACCCCAACATGGGCAGCTGCTTCGCAAAATTTTTCAATACCAAATTGGAGGACGGGGTTCATGTAGCCCATTAAAATCAGCGGCAGTTTAATATTTTCACGAATGTTTTTTAATTGTTCAAAAAGCAAAGGAATGCTCATCCCATTTTCCAAAGCCTGCATATTGCTTTGCTGTATAACCGGCCCATCGGCAATGGGATCGCTGTAAGGAATACCGATCTCTACAATATCTGCACCACTGTTTTGCAATGCCGTTATCACTTCAATTGTTGAATTGAGCTGAGGATACCCTGCGGTGCAGTACATGTTTAGTACGCCGGTTTTCTTTTCAGAAAATAGTTTATCTAATCTGTTCATTTTATTTTTCTGCCGGTACAACGGTCACTTCCCTTCCATCTAAAATAATATGATGGTAATTGGGTTTTGCATCCACGTCCAGTATTAATTTATACAATGATTTTTTTTGAGCAGCTGTTTTAGGAAAATCCACGATCACGCTGTCGCCTTTTCTTACCAGGGTATAATTCTTTCCATCAAAGTTGTCGTCGATACAGCTAAAAAACTGGTAGCGTTCACCATTGATATTGGATATCATGTTAATTGTTCTGGAATAATCAGTACAATCGCCAAGTTTTTCATATTTCAAATCATGATTAATAAAAGAATCGCTGCACGAAAAAAGCAAACAGCAGCAAAGAGCAATGAATGTATATTTCATAATGGTAAATGTTTCATGTATGTATCTAAATCCTTGTCTCCCCTGCCGCTCAAACAAACAACCACCACATCCGTCTTTTTAAAGTTGATCATTTTTAAAGCATGTAATGCATGCGCCGATTCAAGCGCAGGAATGATCCCTTCCAGCTTACTCAGTTCAAATGCTGCATTCAACGCTTTATTATCGGTGGCACTCATAAAAATGGCACGGCCGGTTTCAAATAAATGTGCATGCAGCGGGCCAATGCCCGGGTAATCCAGACCGGCTGAAATGCTGTGTGGTTCTGTCACCTGTCCATCTTCAGTTTGCATCAACAAACTTTTGCTGCCATGCAAAATACCCGGCTTACCCAATTGTGTGGTGGCTGCACTCATGCCACTGTTGATGCCGCAACCGGCAGCTTCCACAGCTATCAATTTTACAGATCTGTCATCTAAAAAATGATAAAACGCACCGGCGGCATTGCTGCCACCGCCTACACAGGCAATTACATAATCTGGCAGTTCCCTTGCTGTTTTTTCAAGTAATTGTTTTTTTATTTCTTCGCTGATGATGCTTTGAAACCTGGCCACCATATCGGGATAAGGATGCGGCCCCACCACAGAGCCGATTATATAATGCGTATCAACCGGGTTGTTTATCCAGTCGCGGATGGCTTCGTTGGTAGCATCTTTTAAAGTTTTGCTGCCACTGGTTGCCGGTATTACGGTGGCACCCAGCATTTTCATTCTTGCCACATTCGGTGCCTGGCGTTCAATATCTTTTTCGCCCATGTACACAATGCATTCCAGCCCTGTTAATGCACACACAGTTGCAGTGGCCACACCATGCTGGCCTGCGCCGGTTTCGGCAATGATCCTTTTTTTACCCAGCTTAATGGCCAGTAAAATTTGCCCGATGGTATTGTTGATCTTGTGTGCACCGGTATGACAAAGATCTTCTCTCTTTAAAAAAATATTGGCATTGTATTTCTTACTGAGCCTTTCTGCAAAAAAAAGCGGCGTGGGCCTGCCTGCATAATCATTCAGCAGGTACAAAAATTCATTTTGAAAATCTTCTTCGTAAATAATTTTCAAATAATTATCCTGCAATTCTTTTACATTGGGGTACAGCATTTCGGGGATGAAGGCTCCGCCGAAGTTACCGTAATAGCCATGTTCGTTTACTGTGTAGTTCATTTTATATTTTGAATTTGGCTCGCCAAATTATTTTTTTGTTACCAGCTGTAATTCGTTGTTCGACTTTAGTGGCGTCGCACTCTTGTACAGTAAATCTTTAATGAGCTTTTGTCTGAACGGGGATTTGGGTGGATTAAAATGATTACAGGGATTTACAATTCTCTTAATCCAAACCATCCAACCAAATCCCCGTTCAGATTAACTCACAACACCAACTGCAAAAACTTCAAATCCAGCCACCTGTCAAACTTAAAACCCACTTGTTTAAAATGCGCCACTTCCTCAAAGCCAAAATTTTTATGCAGGTGCAGACTCACTTCATTGCTTGCATCAATACCGGCGATGATGGTATGCATTCCCAAATTTTTTGCCGCTTGAATAAGGGGTGCCAGCAATAATTTACCAATCCCTTTCCCTCTTGCAGTTGCTGCCACATGCACTGTATTCTCAACTGAATATTTATAAGCTGTCGGCACACGGAACGGACCTATTGTACTCATCCCCAAAATAACTTCATTCTCCTCTGCAACAAAAATGGGAAAGCCCAATAGCTTTCTCTCATCAAACCAGGCCTTGCGCATTTCCAAAGTATGCGGTTCGTAATAATAAACAGCGGTTGTATTTTTAATAATATCGTTGTAGATATCCAGTATCTGTGGCAGATCATTTTCTGTTGCATGTCGTACTGTAATCATACAAAAATCACTTGTTAATTATTTCAACCCCTGCCTGAACTGTAACACCAATCCCATATCCTTTACACCCGGTTCTTTCTCAACCTTACTGTTAATATCCACTGCATAATAATCAGGATGTTTAAAGCCCTTTACTTTTGCTATATCATCTACACCAATACCGCCGCTTAAAAAGAAAGGCTTTTCAATTTTGGCTTTGCTCAGCACTTTCCAGTCAAATTGTTTTCCGGTGCCGCCTTCCACTTCTGAGGATGCTGTATCAAACAAATAGTAATCGCACACTTCATCATAATCGGCCACCATTTCATCAATAGAAACTTTACTGTCTTTTACCTTAAAGGCTTTTATCACTTCCACTTCTTCGGATAATTCTTCGCACAGATCAGGACTTTCATCACCATGCAGTTGAACTACATCTAACCCGTAATCTTCCACCACCTGCATGATCTCATCATAACCGGCATTTACAAAAACGCCTACTTTTTTTAAATCAAAATCAGAGTTTTTCAGATCATCTGCCGAAATCTTATCACCCACATACCGTGGCGAATCTTTATAAAATATCAACCCTGCAAAATCAATATCCAGTCCGTCTAACTGTTGCAATTGTTTTAGCTGTGTAATGCCACATACTTTTGTGTTCATGTTATCCTTGTTTTAGTTTTTTTACAAATTCTTCAAATGCTTCTCCCGGATTTTCAAACTTCATAAAATGCTCTCCCATTAAAAATCCTTTAAAACCTGCCTGCTTAAAAATATTAATTGTTTCTGCTTTGTCAATTCCACTCTCTGCAATCTTTATTTTATCAGCCGGTATCTGTTTACTCAATTCAACGGAGCGGTTAATGTCCACTGAAAAAGTTTTAAGGTCCCGGTTGTTCACGCCCACCAGGTCTACTTCATCGCAAATATGCTGCAACTCGGTTTCGTTATGTATTTCCAATAAAACCTCCAGTTGTAAAGACTTTGCAAAGAAAGCCAATTCCTGAACACGATGCGGTGTTAAACAGGCGGCTATCAATAAAATAACGTCGGCGCCCATTGCCCTGGCCTCTGCCAGCTGGTATTCATCAATCATAAAATCTTTTCGCAGGATGGGAATATTATTTACCCTTGCCTTGAGCAGATCATCGGCTGCACCACCAAAAAACTCGGTATCGGTTAAAACAGATAAACCGGATGCGCCATGCTTTGTATAAGCAGTTGTAACATCCAGCACATCTGCTTGGTCATTTATTATTCCTTTTGATGGTGATCTCCTTTTAAATTCTGCAATGATGCCTGTTTTGGTTTCATCCAGTAATACCTTTTTTAAAGAAATAACCTGCCTGTTAAAATTCTCCTGTTGCTGCAACTGATGCAAAGAAACAAAGTTTTTATTCCTTGTAACTTCTTCCTTTTTATGTTCAATTATTTTATCTAAAATATTCATTACTGTCTGCCGGTTAGTTTTTGTAAAGATTGATAGGCTCTGCCGCTTTCCAAACTCTCTACAGCCATTTGATAACATTCATCATAAGATGCGTATATACCTGTACATTGCAGTGCCATGGCAGCGTTTGCCAACACCACTGCATTCTGCGCCCAGCTTCCGGCTCCTTTTAAAATGCTCAAAAATATTCTGGCTGCTTCTTCAACCGAATTGCCTCCATGAATATCCATTGGGTTCACGGTGCGCTTTCCCAGATCTTCCGCACTGTAAATTTTTTCTCCGGCATTGGTTATTACTTTTATATCGCCTGTTAAAGAAATTTCGTCATATCCATCCAGGCTGTGTATGATGGTGAAAGCACTACTGCCCTGCTGCAATAGATAATTATAAATTCTCGCCATCTCTAAATTATACACGCCTACCAACTGGTATTTGGGTGATGCCGGATTTACCATCGGCCCCAGCATGTTAAAGAATGTGCGAACTCCTAAATTTTTTCTGATTGGTCCAACCACTTTTAAAGCCGGATGAAAAAGCGGTGCATGTAAAAAGCAGATATGGGCTTCGTCCAGTTCTTTATTCAACACATCACTATCTTTCTTAAAAGTATAACCCAACTGCTCCATTACATTGCTGCTGCCGCTGATGGATGAAGCTCCATAGTTACCGTGCTTGGCAACTTTTGTACCGGTACCGGCCACAATAAAACAACTGAGTGTGGATATATTGAAAGTATTTTTTCCATCGCCACCCGTGCCAACAATATCAATCACATCCTGTCCATGCAGATCAACCGGCACACAAAGCTCCATCAATGCATCTCTAAAACCCTGTAGTTCTTCAATGGTAATGCTGCGCATTAAGTATACGGTGATAAAAGCCGCAATCTCTGCATCGCTGTACACATTGTTTGAGATATTATGCAATACTTCTTTAGCCTGCTCACGTGAAAGACTTTTATGTTCAAATAAATAATTCAGGATCTTTTTCATAGTTCTACTTTAACCAATTTCTTAAAATTATCTCCCCATCCGGTGTCAACACACTCTCCGGATGAAACTGCACGCCCTGCACATCAAATGTTTTATGTTCCAATGCCATGATATAACCGTTCTTATCTCTTGCTGTTACTTCCAGTTCGTCCGGAAAATCTTCATCACTTACGATCCAGCTATGATAACGCCCTACTTCTATTGTCTCCGGTAAGCCCTGCAATATTTTTGTCCCGCCCCAGGCGGGATCAGTTTTGATTTGTATTGGTGTAGCCACACCATGAAAAACCGTACGCAGGTTTGTCAGCTTACCGCCAAAAGCCTCTGCGATGGCCTGGTGGCCCAAACAAACGCCCAGTATAGATTTTGTGGCAGCGTATTCTTTTATAAGCGGCAACAATAAACCAGCCTCTTCCGGAATACCGGGACCGGGGGATAAGATAATTTTATCATAAGCCACCACATCTGCCAAAGCGATCTGGTCATTTCTATACACATCAACTTTTTCGCCTGTAATTTTTTCTACCAGGTGAACCAGGTTGTACGTGAACGAATCGTAATTATCAAAGACTAATATTTTCATTTTATTTGGTTGATGGTTCATAGTTAATAGTTCATGGTCGGGGGCTCTGCTATGAACCATCAACCATTATCTATTAACCTATATGCTCTGCCAACTGAATGGCCAGTTTCAAAGCATTCAATTTATTATTCACTTCCTGCAATTCACTTTCCGGGTTACTAACAGCTACCACACCGGCGCCGGCCTGGTAAACCAGGGTATTATCCCTGCTCAAAAAAGTACGTATCATAATGGCATGGTTCACCGATCTGTCAAAACCAATAAATCCGATGGCTCCTCCATAATAACTCCTGGCTGTTGTTTCAAATTCATGGATCAGCTGCATGGCTTTTATCTTAGGTGCCCCGCTTAATGTACCGGCCGGGAATGTGGTGGCCAGCAGTTTAAAAGGATTTGCTTCCGGCCCAACCTTACCCGTTACCTCACTCACCAAATGAATAACATGACTGTAGTAATTGATCTTTTTGTATTGCGTTACTTCTACTTCGGTGCACATACGGCTGAGATCATTACGTGCCAGGTCAACCAGCATCACATGTTCTGCATTTTCTTTCTCGTCATTCTCCAGTTTGATGGCCAAAGCCTTGTCTTGCTCATCATCGCCGGTTCTTTTAAAAGTACCGGCAATAGGATGCACAATGGCTTTGCCTTTATCAACAATCAGCTGGCTTTCGGGTGAAGAGCCCATGAGTTTATAATCGCCATAATCAAAATAAAATAAATAGGGAGATGGGTTGATGCTGCGTAAAGCCCGGTACACATTAAATTCATCCCCGGTAAATTGCTGTTCAAACCTTCTGCTTAATACAATTTGAAAAACATCGCCCCTATGACAACTGGCCACACCTTTCTTCACCATTTCAATATATGCAGCATCGGTCATGTTCGAACTTTCCTCACCAATACTCTTAAAAGGAAAACCGGGCACATCCTTACTTTTTATCAAACTTTCAATTACACCCACTTCACTTTCAATACCAATCAAATGATTTTCGCAGATAAATAATTCATCTTTAAAATGATTAATAGCGATAACGTATTGATAAAGCCGGTAGCGCATCAGCGGTATTTCCGTGGTTTGTCGTCCGTCGTCATTTGTCTTTACATTGTCAAAAAACTGCACTGCATCAAACGTAGTATATCCAAACAAACCCTGTGCAACATTAACCGGTTTTGCCGCTGCTTCTTTAATTTCAAAGCGCTGCATAAAATCATACAGCAGCTGTGGCACATCAGCTGTATTATCTAATTTTATCCGTTCTGCTGTTTGCCCCGGCAACTTAAATTCAATGGCAGCAGCATTACTTATCTCAATACCGGCAACCGCATGAATGCCGATAAATGAATAGCTGTTTTCCCCTGCATGAAAATCTGTACTCTCCAGTAAAATGGTATCTCTGAACCTGTCCCGCAGCCGCAGATAAATACCAACCGGTGTGTACACATCGGCAAGCATCTTTTTGAAAGTTGTTTGTATTTCTATTTTTTTCATTGTCTGAACGGGGATTTGGGTGGATTAAATGGATTTTTTGGATGTTAGGTTTGGATTGAATTTTGGATTTTCAAGCCGTTTGTATTCCAAAGAAACTGCTCCAAAATTCAACAACAATCCTACTTCAAGATTGTAAGCTTCTAAATAATTCCTGGCCTGTGAAAAATGTGCCTTTTCCAAAATTTCTCTTGCTTTTAATTCAACGCTAATAACTCCTTCTACAAAAAAGTCTACTCTTCTTTCTCCAATTTGTTCACCATCGTAAAATATAGGCATACTAAATTCTCTTACAAATTGCAATCCGCATTTTCTAAATTCTATTTCCACTGCACGCTGATAAATCACTTCCTGAAACCCATTACCCAAAGTGGAATGCACCGTCATGGCAGCGCCGATTATTTTCTTCGTTATCTCTTCATATTTAAACTGTGGCATAACTGCTATAATTTAAAAATTAAAAAAAATCCTTTTAATCCCAACAATCCACCCAAATCCCCGTTCAGACAAAAAATAAAAAACCCGGCACTCGTGCCGGGTTCAAACTATTTATATATCAATAGCAGTAAGGCACGTCATTTGACTATGCTCCACCACCAACCGTTGTTATTTGTATTGATCATTTTCATTTCTATTGCAAATATGTACACAAATCCGGTAACAAAAAAACTTATTTCGTAAATTCAGGAAAATTTACACAATGCTGATACAACAGAAACAGGAAGACACCAAAGGTTCATTTTATGTAGAAGAAAATGATACCGTGCTGGCTGCAATGACTTATTCCATGACAGGCACAAGCCTTATGATCATTGACCACACCGAGGTTTCGGATGAACTGAGAGGCAAAAATGTGGGCTATCAGCTGGTGCACACTGCTGTTGAATATGCAAGGGCAAATCACATCAAAATATTGCCGCTTTGCCCCTTTGCCAAATCGGTGTTTGAAAAAAAGGGCGCAGAATTTGCAGATGTACTCAGAGCTAATTAAATTAACTTCATTAAAACTTACAACATGAAACTCATCATATTCGGCGCAACAGGCCTGGTTGGCAAACAACTGGTGCAACAGGCTTTATTTAACAGGCACCAGGTTAAAGCCTTCGGCAGAAATGTTTTTACAACTGATTATTTACCCACAGGGTCTGGTGGAGAAACCGAAAACCTGGAACTGGTGCAGGGCGCTTTATTTGACGAAGGCGAAGTGTACAAAGCCATTAAGGGCTGCGATGCGGTAATCTCAGCCATTGGCGGCAGTATGGATGGCACTGATAAAACCCGTACACTGGGTATGAAGAATATTATTAAGCAAATGCAGAAAGCCGGTGTAAAAAGGATCATTGGTATTGGCGGACTGGGTGTTTTAAATGCAGATGAGAATTCACTGCTGGTTGATAAAGATGATTATCCACCAGAATACAAAGCCGTAGGTTTTGAACACAAAAAAGCATTTGAGTTATTAAACGAAAGCGGTCTCGACTGGACATTTGTTTGTCCGCCTAATATCATCAACGAGGGGCCAACAGGCAGTTACAGCAAAAATGCCAATTATCCTCCTGAACTAAATAATTACAAAATAAACGCAGGCGACCTGGCCATGTTTATACTTAATGAATTACAAAAGAATGAATATGTAAAACAAAGGGTTGGTATCAGCAATTAATTTTTACATCACACTTTCTGAATATTCTTTAACTTAGCCACACCAACTAACTGTTACCAACTAAATCCAATCCTTATCTGCAAGACTAACGATTCTGCTATGTCATATTGAATGTTTAATTACAGTGAAGCAATTCATTGTAAACTGCTATCCATTGATTACTTTTTAATTGGATTAAGAATTTAAAACCAAACTAACATGCTAAAAAAATTCAGATTACCTGAGCTGAAAAGGATTTCCTGTATCCTGTTGTTATTGATCATTCATGAAAATGTTTTCAGCCAGCTTTACACACCCGTACCCGTAACCGGTTTCAATCATGATGTAATTGCCGAAGCCGGTACCAGTTCCTTAACCACTACCACTATACCACTTGATGGTGTTACAGTTTCCAATAAAGTGATGTACAGTGTTGCTTTCAGAACTGCCAATGGATTTAGCGGCGGCGGCATTGCTGATAACGGCACTGTTACCGATGCTGCCGGCACTTATCAGCTGGCACCCTATACCGGTAACAATGCCTTATTACTTCAACGCACACAAACCGGTACACTTACACTGAATACACCGGCAAAATATACCTTTATGCGTGTGCTGTGTTTTACTACAGAAGGCTCAAGCCTGGTAAATGTATCACTAACATTTACCGACAACTCTACAACCAATGTATTAACCAACTATGTTTTAGGCGATTGGTTTAATGGAACTGCCAACCTGGTTTTATCCGGCTTTGGCCGTTGTACCAGGGCCACTCCTGCTTCGGGTGCCGATGCATTTCCATCCAATCCTAGGATGTATTATATAAATATACCCATCAGTTGCGCCAACAAACAAAAGCTGATACAGAAAATTAATTTTACAAACGTAACTACAGCCGGTAACAATGCACCCTATCCCAACTCAGTTTTCTTTGCTGTATCGGGTATTGCAAATACGGCAGTTGTAACCAACAATATTACCAACGCAACCTGCAGTACCAATGGCAGTGTTAGTTTATCACTCAGCGGATTTGTACAACCGGTTAACGTTGCGTGGAATACGGTACCTGTACAAACCGGCCTTACTGCAACCAACCTGCCTTCCGGTAATTACCAGGCAACTATAACAGAAGAAAACGGATGTATAACTGTTCATCCGGTAACCATCGGGCTTACCAACAATTTAACCATGAATACCCGGTCTGATACCAGTATCTGCCCGGGAGCTGCTATCAGTGCCAATACAACCAGCAATGCCACCAGCTACAGCTGGACACCAACTGCAGGTGTAAGTAATCCTGCAATTGCAAATCCAACTTTATCACCGGCCACTACAACCACTTATACCGTAACCGGTACCACGGGCGTTTGTACTGTTTCAAAAACATTTACAATTTCGGTACAATCAAATATTACACTTGCGGTACACGCAGATACAACCATCTGCAATGGTGCATCATTCAATGCCGGCACAGTAAGCAATGCAACAACTTACAGCTGGAGCCCAACAGCAGGTGTAAGTAACCCGGCTATTGCCAACCCGGTTTTATCGCCAACAACAACTACTACATACACCGTAACAGCAAGCACGGGTTTTTGCACCAGTGTTAAAACATTTAAGGTAACTGTATTGCCGGCAGTAACGGTAAGTGCCGGACCCGGTTTGAGTGTTTTTGGCGGCTCATCGGTTACCCTGCAGGGAAGCGGCAGCGCCGGTACTTATTTATGGACTCCTGCCACAGGCCTTAGCGCTACCAATATTTTAAACCCGGTTGCCACGCCGGCTGTAACAACCACCTACACGTTACGCATCACCAATCAACAAGGTTGCTCCAATACATCCAATGTTACCATTGATGTACTGCCTTATTGTGTAAAACCATTAAATGCTTTTACACCCAATAATGATGGTTTTAATGATACCTGGTTTATTACAAACGGCAACTGCTTAAAGAAAGCAATGGTGGCAGTTTACAACCGGTATGGAAGCAAGGTATTTGAATCGGGGGATTACAAAAACGATTGGAATGGCACTTATAAAAACAAACCTTTACCGGATGCTACTTACTATTATGTAATTGACTACGAACTGCTGAACGATACACATGTATTCAAGAAAGGCAACGTAACTATTTTAAGATAATATTCAGTAACATCAAAATATTAAAGATCATGCAATCAATAAAAATAAAAACATACTTACTTTTTTGTTTTACTGCATTAACCTGCATTGCTGCCAATGCACAGCAGTTGTTTAAGATCAGTAATTACATGCAGCATAGCTTTCTTACCAACCCTGCAGCTGTTGGTGCCAATGGCCATGCTACATTTGGGGCGGCTTACCGCAGCCAGTGGAGCGGCATTGAAGGTGGCCCAACCACCGCCGTTATTTTTGGCGATACCTATTTTAAAAAAATGAATACCGGTTTGGGCATTGTATTGTATTCAGATAAAACAGGCCCCACCAGCCGCACCGGTGGCGAGTTGAATCTTTCTTACAGCATAAAATTTGATAACGAACATAACAAGCGCCTGATGATTGGTATTGGCGGACAGTTCATCCAGTTTAAAGTTGATAAAGCAAAAATTGCCGATGCCATTCCAAATGACCCGTTGCTGGCTTCATCGGGCAGTACTTTTAAAGCCGATGCCAATGTGGGTATTTACTACCGCTCCAATACATTAAGTATGGGTGTATCTGCCAAACAATTAATTCAACCCAAACTGGATTTTGTAAAATCAGCCACTAATCCTGAGGGCAGACTATACAGGCAATACAGCGGCACCATCAGTTACGACATTAAGGCTGATGATGTAAATATTCTGCAGCCGCATTTTGAAGTACGCTACCAGCCCGAAGCCCCGCTTGATTTTGAAGGAGGTTTAATGTTGTATCATAAAGACATGTTTCATATAGGCGGAAGCTATCATTACAAACAATCCTATGCACTTTTTGCCGGCGTAAAATTCATGCACAGGCTTTCAATTAATTACGCTTATGAAGCTTACAATACACCCATCAGCATATTTTCAACGGGCTATTCGGCACACGAGATCATGCTGCGGTACTTTTTTGTGAAGTAATGCATCCGGAAAAACCGTTTATCCCCTTGCCTGTTAAAACAGCAGGGGGATTTTTTTATTTATACCCGATTATAAAAACCGGTAAAAATAATTCAGGTTCTGTAAAGTATAGTTTGTTCATTTATTTTTCTTAATTTGTTTTATGCAATACAGACTTCTGTTATTTTTTATAATTACGGTTTTTATTTGGGGTTGCAATGACTTTGGCAACAATGATAAGGACATAAGTACAAAAAACCTTACAGGCAGCTGGCGGTTGTTTGACCTTGAAAATATTGCCGCAACAAACACACAGCATGCCGAAAAATTATTATCCGAAGCAGATAATAGTGAGATGGTGAAACAAGGCTTGATACTTTCCTTTTTTAAAGATGGCAGTTTCACCCAGGTGGAGGGCTCAGGTTATTACAGAACCGGCAAATGGAAATACAGCAGTAAAGAAAAGACCATTAATTTTACAGATTCCGGAACCACAACAGCCATAAAAGTAACCGGGGAAATAATAAACAAAAGGCTCACCATTAGCCTGGAATCAACTTTATTACAAAAGAATTTAAAATTTGCAAGAGATGCTGAACCTTTAAAAGAGTTTGACGAAGACCCGTTTTATTTTAAGAATAACACATGGCGCATCAGGCCCACACAATCTGAAACACACGACCAGCTGGTTAAAAGATTGGGGAACTATTTCAGGCATCTTTTATATATTTTAAAATCTTCCAAAGAAAGAAAACAAGATATTGTATCCTTTGAATTTTCGCAGGGCCTGGTAAGAATTTACAATGGAGGAATTGGCATTATTCCATACGGATCTGTTTCTAAAAACTGGATAGATACCTTCTATGATGAAGCCAACGCACGTGAAGCTTACCTGGCATTTCAAAAATACCTGGTAACCAATTCGTACAGAGGTGCGGCCATTGGCGACTGGATACAGGACGACTATAATATTTTGCTGAGTATTTACGGAGATACCCAAAAAGATAAATTTTAAAATAAATATCGAAGTTTAAATTCCAACTTCATTAAATATCAGATGAGCCATTTCAAATTAAATAAAACATCAAACATGAAAAACATTTTCATCATCGCTCTGCTGTTCATCTGCAACAGCATTTTTGCACAGGATGCCATTGAATACCAGACACCCCCAAAAGAAATTTACGACCTGGTAATGGCAAAGCCCACACCCGGCGTAACCTTCGACAGCAAAGGACAATATATGCTGATACTGGAACGTAGCAGCATGCCTTCGGTGGAAGACCTTGCCCAGCCGGAATTACGCATTGCAGGTTTAAGGATTAACCCCAACAATTTCGGCCCCAGCAGAAGTGCATATACCACCGGTATCCTTATTAAAGAAATGGCAACAGGTAAAGAATTTCCTGTTGCAGGTTTACCGGCAAATTTAAAAGCCGGCAACCTGCGCTGGAGCCCTAATGAAGACAAAGCGGCTTTCACCAATACTACTAACACCGCTATTGATATTTATGTGATAGATATAAAGGCACACAAAGCAGCCAAAGTAAATAAAGCAGCAGTCAATCTGGTTTTAGGTTCAATAGACTGGGTAGATAACAGCACTTTATTATACACTGCCGTAAACAAACCACTGGCAATGGCACCCAAAAAAACATTGGCGCCCAAGGGACCGGTAATTCAGCAAAACCTGGGAAAAGTGGCAGCCAGCCCTACTTTCCAGGACCTGATCAAATCGCCTTTTGATGAAACACAATTTGAATTTTACGCCACCACCCAATTGGTAAAGAACAGCAATGGCGTTGAAACAAATATTGGCAGCCCGGCCATTTACAGTAATGTAGAACCATCGCCCGATAAGAAATATTTGTTAATCGAAAGAATTGACAAACCATTCAGTTACCTGGTTACCGCTTATGGTTTCAACAGCACCATGATGATAACCGACATGAACGGTACATTGGTAAAAACCATTGCCAAACTGCCCAGTAGTGAACTGGAACCCCGTGGAAACGATAACGTATTGAATGCACCCCGTGGTTACACCTGGTTATCAAATACCCCATCTACCTTACAATGGATAGAACCGCTGGACAGCGGAATGATAAAAAATAAAATGGAATTTCATGATGCCGCCTACACTTTGGCTGCCCCGTTTACCTCCGAGCCAAGGTTGTTTTGCAAAACAGCTATGCGGATGTACGGCATAGCAATGCTATCTAACAACACCTATTTTATTACAGAAGGTTCAAGAGCACAACACAGGCAAAAACTGAGCAGCCTTAACCCCGACCGATCATTGAATTTACTCATTGACCGCAGCACAGATGATGCCTACAATGATCCGGGAACCCCCATGACTGAAAAAAATAATTTTGGCCGCAACACAATCAAAGTGATCAATGGCACTAAAATAGTTATGCGTGGTATAGGAGCTTCTCCAAAAGGTGATCTTCCTTTTTTAAATACATTCGACATCTATACTAAAGAAATCAAACAGCTCTGGCGCTGTGAAGAGCCCTATTATGAAACTGTAACCGATGTACTGGATTATGATAAAATGATCATCGTTACCAACAAGCAATCGCAGACAGAACAACCTAATTATTACATTCGTGACCTTAAAAATAATTCCGCCAAAGTCATCACTGCATTCCCCGATCCGCAACCGGGCCTGCGTGGCATTACCAAACAAAAAATTACCTACAAACGCAAAGACGGTGTTGATCTTGCTGCCGATCTTTATTTACCAAAAGGTTACGATGCAAAAAAAGATGGCCCGCTGCCGGTGATGATGTGGGCCTACCCCCGTGAATTTAAAAGTGCTGCCGATGCTGCACAATTGCGTGGCAGTAAATATACTTTTACAAGAGTTGGTTATGGCTCCATTGTTTTTTGGGCCACACAGGGTTATGCCATTATGGACAATACCGAATTTCCCATTGTAGGCGAAGGCGACAAACAGCCCAACGATAATTTTGTTGACCAGCTTACCTGGAGCGCCGAAGCTGCCATTGATAAAGTGGCAGAGATGGGTGTTGGCGACCGCAACCGTGTGGCCGTTGGCGGTCACAGTTACGGCGCATTCATGACCGCAAATCTTGTTGCACATACCAATTTATTTAAAGCAGGTATTGCCCGCAGCGGTGCATACAACCGAACGCTTACGCCCTTTGGTTTTCAAAACGAAGAGCGCACTTACTGGCAGGCACCCGAAGTGTACAATGGCATGAGTCCCTTCAGCTATGCCGATAAAATTAAAACGCCCCTGCTGATGATTCATGGCGAAGCCGATAATAATCCCGGTACTTTTCCCATACAAAGCGAACGCCTGTATAATGCTATAAAAGGCCACGGCGGAACTGTGCGTTTTGTGCAACTGCCTTTTGAAAGCCATGGCTATGCCGCCAGAGAAAATATACTGCACATGCTTTGGGAGCAAAACCAGTGGCTGAATAAATATGTGAAGAATGCAGCCGGAACACCGTATGTGAAGTAGTTTTACAAACAGGCTTGCCCATCTTTGAAAGGTGGGCAAGCCTGTTTATAAAAGATATTTTATTTTTTTGTACAAGCATTTGTTCTTTGCCCAAACTCGTCCTCGTCTCCGACGAGGATGCTATGGTTTAGAGACTTAGTCTCTCCCTTTTACAACATACCAATGGAAGCTTTTATCAAAGCAAAGAAAACTAAAAGCAATTCATTTGTAAATAAAATCACAACCGGATTATTTGACAAATTATTAAAAAGAAAGAACAAAAAACATGAACCCTGAAGAAGCTTATACAGTGACGATTACTGAAACTTATATCCGGGTTGAACATCCCGAAAAGAAATCTGAGCAGGTAAGATGGGATAACATTTCCGAAATAAAACTTATTAATACAGATGAAGGCCCGTGGCTCCCGGATGTATGGCTGGCATTATCAGACAATGAAGGTGCCTGCCTGATTCCACAAAGTGCCAAAGGCTACGATGAAGTGTATGATATTGTTTCAAAGTATGAAGGATTCGATTTCGAAAATGTAATTAATTCGATGTCATGTACAGAAAATGCAGCATTTCCATTATGGTCTAAAAAATAAGTACCGTTCAGATGAACAGGAGAACTATATCAACCTTAATTTTTTCTACTTTTCTTTCCCTTCAATGCTTTTCACAATCACTGGAAGGAGAATGGAAAGGATCTTATGCTTATGCAAAGCAGACATATTTTTCAGATTTTGATATGCCTGTTGATAAAAAAAATCCCATTAAGCTATATTTTAAACTTAACACAGACAGTTCCTATTCCATTTACAGTTATTCAAAAGGTAAAGATATTGCAGGTAAAGACACCATTGTAGTGTGTAAAGTCTTGTATAAAAAAACATCATCCGATTCGCTTTACCTGGAAGAAACAGCAGTGTTAAAACCTTCAAATGCCGAACCTGCCTGTTTTCAGAAAATGTATTTGAAAATAAAAAGAGAAAAAAAACTAACCATATTGGAAGGTACCTGGAAAAGTGAAGGTGAATGTAATAGTAGCGGCAAAATAAAATTTACAAAAAAAGACTGATCCAAGGTATGCTCCTGCAGTCGATTTGTTCAATGCATCCTGCGGATAAAACCAAATATTGTTTACATTTATAAATGACCGGTAAAGCAATACTAACTACAATTACAACCTGCCTTCCATTAAAAATTTTTCTTTTTATTGTTTTATTTACTGTTTCGCAGTTCACTGCACTGTCTCAACCTTTGCCAGGCTTTACGCCCGCCGGTACATTTAATGAGCAGGAATTAAACATCAACAACCAATGGAAAGAGGTTATCATCAACATCAATGCCCCATCACAATTAAACCACAGCGGAAAAACTTACCTTATCTTTTTCGCTTTACCCAATGGCAACAACATTGAATGGACAAAAGGAAAAAAACTACAACCCGGTGATGACTGGCATTTTGATATACAGCATATTGCTGCGCAAACCCGCTATGTACGGCAGCTTGATAAAAAGAACAATTACATCATTGCTTATGTGATGGCCGCCAATAAAAGCTGGCCAGCCTGGAAACGCAGCACCACCGATTCTATTTACATCATCAAAGATATTATAGACAGCATCAGTCATCTTTTTAAAAACTATGAACCAGAAATAATATTGAACAGCCACAGCGGCGGAGGTAGTTTTATATTCGGTTACCTGGATGCAGTTGAAAACATACCCGGCTATGTAAAAAGAATTGCTTTTCTTGACAGTGATTATGGATACGAAGAAACAAAGCATACATACAAACTGGTAAAATGGTTACAGCAGAGCAAGACAAATAAATTATTGGTGCTTGCCTACAACGACAGCATGGTTATATATAATGGTAAGCCGCTCGTAAGTCCCACAGGAGGCACCTGGTACCGCAGCCGGTTGTTGCAAAAAAACCTCGCTGCTGCATTTGATTTTAATACTTCGGCAGATACTGCATTCATTCATCACAGGGCTTTAAGTGGAAGGATACAGATCATCCTGAAAGAAAATCCTGCCGGGCTCATTTACCATACTGAGCAGGTAGCCAGGAATGGATTCATCCTGTCGCTGTTATCTTCCACAAAGTTTGATAAGAAGAAGTACTTTACTTATTTTGGAGAACGGGTTTACCAAAAATTCATCAGTGATTAGAAATAAATTCATAGTAACATTTTTTATTGTCAGCCTTGCGGCCTGCAGCAACAGCAAACAATTTAATCTGCCAGTTTCTTCCAGTGAAACACAAAGAACAGGCGGTACCAATTTTTATAAAACTGTAGCAGCCTGGAAATGGGCAGCCAGAGATTCGCTGGCGGTGCAGGAAATTTTAGCAGGTAATATTCCGTCCTTTTTAAAAAAGTTTGTTGCTGTTACTTCAACAATAAAAGACAGTATAGGTATCTCCCATCATGCCGTTTTTTATGTTTCGCCCGATTATCTTGCTGTAGGCACCAATGAAGATTGGGTACGTATCCCATTAACGCCGATGGCGGCACAAAAGATTGCAGATAGTTTTCATTGCTTTTTACCAACCCGCAAAATGGTTGATCTTATTTACCAACAGGCAGCAGTAAAACTGGAGCCGGTACCCATGTATGCCTTTCGTGACAGCAGCGTAACCATGTGGCAACATCACCTTATTATTGAAGGGCAGCGCAAAGGAAGAGCCGGATTAATTGCCGGCATTAAGAAGGATGTAGTGCTATCTGGAAAAATATCAAGAGACCCCAAACCCAACCGGGAAGCCATTTACGGCTGGCACCAGTTGAATGGCAATCCCATTCAGCCATTGTACACCGGGCATATAAACTGGTGGGTAGATTACAGCCATGGTGTAAGATTGATCTACCGGAAAATTAAGGTTGACGGAAAAGAAATGGATTATACAGATGTGTTGAAACATGCGCTGTATCAAAAATTACTTTGTGATGAGGACAGGTGCGATTTTTATAAGTATTCCTATTAGATAATCTATTTGGATTAGCTGGAAACAATTGTGTTAATGATCGATATTAATTTCCTGTTTTCCCCTTTGTTACAATATCTTTACTGCACTGCATTTTTAACCAAAATAAAATTGTTATGAAAAAAATGATCTTCCTGCTCTTAACCCTTTTTACCCTCCAAAGCTTTGCCCAGGAAATAAGTAAGGAATACGACCGGATTGGCAAATTTGGGAGAGGAGGTGTGGCGCTTGTGTGGAAAAACAAACTGGTTGGTATGATAAATACCAGTGGAAAAGAGCTTGTTAAACCGGAATACGAAAAGATTGGTTCTTTTGGCGGCGATAATCTTGCTTTTACAACCATGGGTGGAAAAATCGGCATCATTAATTTACAAGGGAAAGTAATAGTTCAGAATGAATATGAATCCATTTCCCAGTTTAATGGATCACTTGCCGTTACAAAAAAAGACGGTCTTTACGGTATCATTAATAAAAAGGGTAAAGTGCTGGTTAAAAATGAATACCAAAAACTAAAGGTGGGTAAATACGGAGATGTAAGGGCAGTGAAAGACGGACAGGAAGTATTGCTGGATATTAAGGACTGATGAAATAAATATTTTAATCGGCGTCAGATGCTTCTACAGGAGTGCCTGGCGCCGATTGGCTTTTAGCATAAAAACCCGTTTAGTTTTAAAAGAATTAAATTAGCTGCATGAATAGTAGTCTGCCGGAAATAAGGGCTGTACATGTTACCCGTTATATTACGCCATTGCGTGAAGGAGGCTCCTTACCGGCTATCGTAGAGGCCGATGACGGTTTTATGTATGTACTTAAATTTCGTGGTGCCGGGCAAGGTGTAAAAGCATTGATTGCAGAATTAATTGGTGGCGAAATTGCCCGAACACTCAGGCTACGTGTTCCTGAAATTGTTTTTGCAAATATTGATGAAGCTTTTGGCAGAACAGAACCAGATGAAGAAATACAGGACCTGCTGAAAGCAAGCACAGGTTTAAACCTGGCGCTGCATTACCTTTCCGGCTCTATCAGTTTTGATCCTGCTGTTACTACCATAGATGCAACAATGGCTTCGCAAATTGTTTGGTTAGATTGCCTGCTCACTAATATGGACCGTACGGTACGTAATACAAATATGTTGTGGTGGCATAAAGAACTGTGGCTGATCGATCATGGAGCCTGCCTGTATTTTCATCACAACCCACAAAACTGGCAGGAGCAGGCATTGCGGCCATTTACGTTGATAAAGGATCATGTGCTGCTGAAACAGGCAACAGAACTGGAAGCAGTGAATAGCACTTTTCATGCAACGCTTACCAACGATAGGATTCGTGCGATTGTTAATTTAATTCCGGATGAATGGCTGGTTGGTGATACCGGTTTTCAATCAACCGGAGAACACCGGCAGATGTATGCTCAGTTTTTAGAAACCCGTTTTGCTAATTCAAACATTTTTGTAAAAGAAGCCCAACATGCAGCAAGCGCACTTATTTGAATATGCCGTTGTACGTGTTGTACCAAAGGTAGAACGTGAAGAATTTCTGAACGTTGGGGTGATCGTGTATTGCAGGGAACTTAGTTTTTTACAGGTGATGTATAGTTTGAATGAAGAACGGTTGCAGATCTTTTGCACACAAATTGACAAACAGGAACTGCTGCAGAATTTACAATCAGTTGACCGCATTTGTAAGGGCAGTGAAGATGCAGGCCCCATTGGCAATTTAGATATAGCCGGCCGCTTTCGCTGGCTTACTGCTACAAGAAGTACCATTATTCAAACATCAAAAGTACACCCGGGCTTTTGTACAGACCCACATGAAACCCTTACCAGGCTGTACACACAACTGGTGTTATAATTTTATATTCCAGATATATTTAGCATGGATTTATTCGGCGACAGCATAGACAGCACAAAAAATTTACTGCCTAAAGATGGCATTGTAAATTATTATGGAAAATTATTCTTGCAACAGGAAGCCAATCATTATTTCAATAATTTACTTACTGATATTGAATGGAAAAATGATGAAGCTTTCATCATGGGGAAACTCATCATCACCAAACGTAAGGCCGCCTGGTATGGAGATAGCGCTTTTGAATATTCCTATTCAAACAGAACCAAAATTGCTTTACCATGGACGAAAGAATTATTAACATTGAAATCTAAAATAGAAATTGAAACAGGAGAAAGTTTTAATAGCTGCCTGCTTAATTTATACCACAGCGGCGAAGAGGGAATGGCCTGGCACAGTGACGGAGAAAAGGATCTGAAAAAAGACGGCGCCATTGGCTCGGTTAGTTTTGGTGCAGAAAGAAAATTTTCTTTTAAACACAAAACAACCAAAGAAGCAGTATCAATAATGCTGGAACATGGCAGTTTGCTGGTTATGAAGGGCACCACGCAAACCCACTGGCTGCACAGGCTTCCACCAACAAAAAAAACTGTAAAACCCAGAATAAATTTAACTTTCAGGACTATTGTAAGATAAAAATTAAAATGCAAACAAATTATAAAACAGAACGTTTACTGTTACGTTGCTTAAACCCTGCAGATGCTGCATTTATTTTTGAACTGGTGAACTCAGCAGGCTGGATACAATTTATTGGCGACAGAAATATTCTTAACAATGAAGATGCTGAACGATACATTCAGAAGATACTCAGCAATTCCGATATTAATTACCGGGTAGTAACCTTGCAGGATGCAATAACTGCAATTGGCGTTGTTACGGTAATCAAACGTAATTACCTGGAGCATCATGATATCGGGTTTGCTTTTCTCCCGGCTTATGCCAGACAGGGTTATGCATTTGAAGCATCAGCAACTGTGTTAGCTGATCTGCTCAAATCAAACCAGCATGAAATTATGCTGGCAACAACACTTAAAGAAAATGTTTCTTCCATACAATTGCTGCGGAAACTTGGTTTTGTTTTCAGTAAAGAAATAACCAATGAAAAGGATGTGCTGCTGCTATTCTCTATCACTAAAAATGATCAACCTTTATGAATAAAACGCCTCACTCCTTTTACACCATCCGTTTTACCGATTGCGACCTGTTCGGGCATTTAAACAATGGGCGTTATATTGATTACCTGTTAAACGCACGGGAAGATCATCTGAAAAAAGAATATAACCTTGACCTTACAGATTTTTATAAACAGGGAGTAAGCTGGCTGGTGGCCGCACATGAGATCAGTTATATACGGCCCGCTGCTTACAATGAACAGGTATCTGTTATGAGTGCTATAATAAAGCTGGAGCCAGGCTCTTTACTGGTTGAAATGCTGATGATGAACGAAGACCATACGCATTTAAAATCATTGATGTGGACCAGGTTCATTCATGTAAATGTAAAAAGCGGTAAGCGGGAAAAACATACTGATACGTTCATGGATTTTGCCAGATCCATTGAAGTGAATGAGGTGGATTTAGAAAAAGGGTATCAATACAGGTTGAAAGAGATCATAGAAAATATAAAACAGGGTAAAATTCCAAAGCCCTGATGAGCCTTTCAAAATCTGCCGGCTTCTTACTGAATTATTATCCTCCTGGTTTCGGTAAATTCCCTGCAGGTTATTTTAACATTGTACAATCCCGGTTTTAAATGATGGTTAATGGTAACTGTATTGTTATTTCTGAATTGCTTTTGCAGCCTTAAACTGCCGGATTGATCAAAAACCATAATATCAATATTACCCGGTACATTTTTTAAAAGGCTTATTTTAAATTCAGCACCCGGTGCAGGGTTAGGAAAAATATCAAATGAAATCCGGGCATCAGCACTTCTTACTCTTTCAATAGGCGAATATGAAAACTGGTCGTCTATAACAACATCAAGCTGTTTCAGCCTATAAAATGAAATACCTTTTAGTGGCAGGCTATCAATAAAAAAATAATCTGTTGTTATACCATACAGGTTGATACCGGCAATCCTGGCTACAACAGTGAAATTCACGCCATCAGCCGAACGCTGTATTTCAAAATAGCCATTGTCTTTTTCATAAAAAGTTGTCCAGAAAACTTTTACCATATTATTAGTTTCTGTTCTTGCTTTAAATGTTTTCAGGTTAACCGGTATTTGTCCGGGGAGCTGTGCTTTTGAAGAAAGGCTGATGATTGAAAACAGGCTGGTTATGAAAATTATTTTCAGGCCGGATAATATCCACTTGTGGATGCTAAGATGAAGCAAACTCATAATAGTTGGTTTGAGGTTAAAGCAATACAAAGTCCTGTAACAGGGGAAGTACTTCAATAGGAATTAAATTCGGGAATAGATTACTAAGTTGTATTGATTGGGGGGTGGTGTAATCAGAAGGATAAAAAAATTCCTGTGGTAGAGGACAAATATACTGCAATAAATGAAAAAAAGAAACAAAATGCAGATTTTTCTCAACTGGCGAGGGTTTTAGAGCTTTACAACCGGCTATAAATAACTGGCAATATGGATTGTTTTAAAATTTAAATATCTTAGTGTTATGACCATTTTTAACAGAACCGATTCAGATAATCCCGATTTTCAAACCCTGGTTGCCCTGCTTGATGCAGACCTCAGCATGAGAGATGGGGATGACCATGCTTTTTACGCCCAATTTAATAAAATCGCCGCCATTGGCAATGCCATAGTTTGTTATGTTGACGACAAAGCCATTGGCTGTGGTGCCTTTAAAAAATATGATGACCACAAAGCCGAAATAAAAAGAATGTTTGTACTGCCCCAATACCGTGGGCACGGCATTGGCTTAAATATATTAAAAGAACTGGAGTTGTGGGCAGCAGAAATGAATTATACCGAATGCATTTTAGAAACGGGTAAAAATCAACCCGAGGCAATTCATTTATACCAACAAAAAGCCGGGTATTCCATCATACCAAACTATGGTCAGTACGAGCATATTGATAACAGCGTATGCATGATGAAAACTGTTTTGTAATGCGCCCCTTTCCCAAAAGCTATCACACTAAGTAAAACCATTTACATTTTTTAAACTTTGTTACTGCTGATTTGTTGTATAACAAAAACAGTTTTATGACAAACGAAGTAAAAAATAATTTTCTCAGTCACAAGCCTCTGACAAATGAGGCTTTAAAAGTTTTACAACAGAAAGGCTTTAAATATCTGCAGGTACAGGGCTACACTTTAGACCATCATCCGGAATATGTAGACCCTCATTACCTGATGCTGGTTCCCATAAAATCTTTATCAGCTAACCGTGAAAAAATGGATATCTATGAGGATATTGACAGCGACCTGATTAAGGAATGGATAAAAGCAGGAAGCAATAACGATAGCCTTGAAATATTTTTGGCTGATAAAAATTAGATACTAAAACTCACGCTTTATAATTCCAGATAAGGCTATCTGTTTAAGAAAAAGATCTTAAACCATAAGAAGCTTAGACAACTTGCCTGATTAACCAATTTCTTTTAAAATCAGCAAACAATTCAACCATGATGTTGTTAATAAAAAAAACTAAAAAAAACATTATGCAAAAGAACATTTTAAACATGCTTGCAGCTGTAGCAATCACTTCTGTTACATTTGTAGCCTGCAGCAATGGCGAAACCAAAACAACAGAAACACCAGCACCATCTGCAGACACTGTAAAACAAGAAGTAATGGCGCCAGCCGCCCCTAAAGACATTGTTGATGTTGCTATCGGATCTCCCGATCACACAACTTTAGTAGCTGCAGTAACTGCCGCCGGTTTGGTTGAAACGCTGAAAGGTGCAGGGCCGTTTACGGTATTTGCGCCAACCAACGCTGCTTTCACTGCATTACCTGCCGGAACTGTTGATGGTTTACTAAAGCCGGAAAGTAAAGATGCACTAACTAAAATTTTAACTTACCATGTAGTGGCTGGTACAGTTAAGGCCGGTGATTTGAAGGATGGCCAGAAAGTTAAAACATTACAAGGCCAGGAACTTACAGTAGCTATTAAAGATGGCAAAGTAACTATTAATGGGGCTAATGTAACTGCTGCGGATTTAACCGGATCAAATGGTGTGGTGCATGTAATTGATGCCGTATTGATGCCAAAAAAATAAGATAGTTTTGTTTGATTTTTATTGATAACAGGGAGCAGCTTATGTTGCTCCCTTTATTATTAAATTTTTTTTACCGCTATTCAGTATTGGATCAGCCTACACAAATCTTCAGAGCCCGATATTACTTTCAACTGCTACACCACATTATTGTACATTTGTTTTACAGTGAAACCAGCATGAATACTACAGCTATAACTTTACAGGCTTTATTTAACAGGATACCCAGGAGGCATTCCCTGGAAAATGTAAAAGAAATTTACAGCATACTTACGGAATATGAGGACCTGTTAATTACCATTGAAGCTGTTAATGCTTTCTACGAAAAAAATATCCCAATCTATTTTGATGAACTGGAAGATGTAAGAGCGATCATCAAAAAATCTACTGATAATAAAGCATCCAAAAAAATGAAAGACGGCCTTTTTGATGAAGGTTCCGGCAACTTAAAAGACAGCATGCAAAAGCTGATGGATGTTTACGGAGATGGAAGCCAAACGGCATGAGTTTTACCTCACAACTAAATTTTAACATTTCCCGCCTTTAGTTAACGCAATGTTGGCATTATTTTTTCAATCTTTGTACAAAACAAACAATTGAAGAAATATCTACTTGGTTTATGTATATTTTGTTCTTTTTTTGCCAAAGCGCAAAAGGTGGAAAGCATTTATGTTAACCTGTATACCGACAGCCTGAAAAAAGGCACTTTCAATTATATTAATATTGATGGCAAGCTATCAAACGGCAAATACCTTCCGCTCGATAGTACACACCTGATCTTTTGGGCATCTGCCGGAAAATTCAGTGGCAACAGTTTATGGATTGACAGGAATTTTACCCCACAAAAAGTAGATATAAAAGTGAGCCTGCGTAATAACCCTGCCATAATAAAGGAATTTACCATCTACATAAAACAACAACCCGACCCTGAATTAAAAACCATGGACGAGATCATGAACAAAACAAAAAGCAAAAAAGGCAAATAATTATAACCACAAAAATAAAATGCCCGGTAATTCAGAAAGAATTGCCGGGCATTTTTTATGGTTGGATCATTATTTATGCAAATTTCTTGGCATCTTCCAAAAACTTTGCCAATCCAATATCAGTTAAAGGATGTTTTAATAATCCAAGAATTGAATCCAGCGGGCAGGTACAAACATCGGCACCGGCTTCGGCACATTTAATAATATGCAAAGGATTACGGATTGATGCGGCCAGAATTTCGGTTTTGTATCCCTGGATAGAAAATATCTGTCTCATCTGGTGTATCAGTTCCATGCCATCCCAACCACTATCATCTACTCTTCCTAAAAAAGGTGAAACATAAGTGGCTCCGGCTTTTGCTGCCAGTATGGCCTGGCCCGAGCTGAATATTAACGTACAGTTGGTTTTGATTCCGTTATCTGTAAACCATTTCAATGCTTTAATACCGTCTTTGATCATCGGAACTTTTACAACAATATTTGGATGGATCGCTGCCAGTTTTTTGCCTTCAGCAACTATACCATCAAAATCGGTAGAGATCACTTCAGCACTGATATCACCATCTACCATTTCGCAAATGGTTTTGTAATGTGCCATTACTGCATCCTGACCTTTAATCCCTTCTTTAGCCATTAAAGATGGATTGGTGGTTACACCATCTAAAATTCCAAGGTCGTTTGCTTCTTTAATCTGATCAAGATTGGCAGTATCGATGAAAAATTTCATTTTTAGATAATATTTAAGTTTTAAATTTTATGAGTACCGCAAAAGTAAAATAATTGAAAGAGTATAAAAGGAATATTTATACAGTTGCTTTAATGAAAGTGTGAATTAATAAGAAATTGATGAAAGTATTGCCAGCTTTGACGTAGGGGCATAAAAAATGGCAAGTTACTTACATCGCACCGCTCAACCATCTACCCTTGCTACCTTCCGGTCCTGGGGGAGTTCAACAGGAGCTGGTCGTATAAGACTTGCCGGGGCAAAGATAGGGAAATCAGGATTAGGAAATGTTTGAATTATAAAAAACGTTTTTGAAAAGAGGCTCGATACAAAAAACTGGATACTGGATGCTAGATACTGGAAAGACTCTAAAACCTTTAAAAGATTTTTTGATATTTGAACTCCATCCAGAATCCAGTATCAGGTATCGGTTCTCAATCCAGTATCGGTCTCTTAAAAGTTTATCCCCGGCTGATCAGTTCTCGACCTCACTTTACCTACACCAATCAATTGATCGGCCCTGTCTGTAAAGGACTTGTAATACATCAGGATAGTATACGTGTTCTCCGTTTCCCAATAATCACCTTCCAGGTCACGCCTGATGGCGGGATTATTTTTATCAACAGCTATGTAAGTATAATTGTAATATCCCTGTTTTAAAAAAGCCGTGCATTCATAAACCCCCTTCTCTGCATTAAAAACCATTTTAGTTTTTTCATTAAACTCGTAATTGGTTAGTTGCCCGGCCAGGTAAATATCTTTATCGGTATAAGGAACAGCATTAGGCGGGGCAAAACTAAAATGTACATTAGCAAAATCACCCTGCCAGTAAGGGTTAATACTTTCATAGGTCTCAACCAGGTACATGCCATTCAGGTCTCTGAAATAAACATAACGCTGCGCCGTACGGTCGGCATCCGGAAACAAATACATATCGGTTCCATCTTTGCGGTAATCGGCGTTTTTTACCCGGTCGCTTTGCAGACGCAGACTGCGTAAATCAAGCCAGCGCCATTCTTTTCCCGCCGGAAAAACCAAATTATTTTCCATGGTATACTCCAATGTATTGCTTCTTACAAAAGTTGGTTTGATGTCTTTTAAAGCATTGTCCCACCGGTTATTCTGCAGTATCACCACTTTTACCTGCTGTGCCGCACTAAAAGTATTTAAGCCATTTATATTGGCATTGAACTGAACTTTTTGATGCGTTTTATAAAGCTGCGGCGTAAATGGCTGCGTTATCTGTCCGCCAATAGCCGCTTTTTGATCCAATACCAGCATGCGCCTGGTAAAAGCAAGTTTAGCAGTATCGCCATCTGTAAAAACTTTTAAAATATAATTACCCGACATGGTTAACGATGTATTCCTGTCGGGCACCATAGCCTGGTAATGTGTGTACCTGGTTAAGGCAATGGACGAATACCGGTATGTACCAATGCGCTGCTGGGTAAATCCTTTGGTGTATAAAAAAGGGCTGATGTCAATCGGGTTCCAGTTATAATCGCAAAGCTGAAAACTGTAATAGTAACTTTTTACATTGGCATCCAGGTCATCAAAATTCAGTTCCAGTTGGTCGGTACTGTTCATCCTATAAACCGGCAGCGATCCCTGGTCGCCATACATATGAAACCTTACCGCTTTGATGTTTTCTTTATACACTGCATCAGCCATTTGAGAAAATGTATTCAGACTGAATAAAAAACAAACTGTTAAAAGCAGGTAACTTCTATTTTTTTTGCTCCGGGCATTTTGTCCTTTCCTGTTCATCCTGAAGCCTGTGCTGAGCGAAGTCGAAGCATCGCACTCTTGTACCGCATTGCATAATTCAACATTTCCCATGTTATCTGTAATCGTTAAGTTTAAATAAAATACATTTGTAAGATACCAAAAATTATACCGTTTGAATGTTTCTGTCTTCATAGCAAAACGAATTGCCTTTAACCGGCAAAAGTCATTCAGCAGGTTCATCATCAGGCTGGCCATTGGCGCCACTGCCATCAGCGTGGCTATTATGATCGTTGCCCTCAGTTTTGTAAACGGTTTTCAGCAGGTGATCAGCAATAAGGTCTTTAGTTTTTGGGGACATGTAAGGGTTCAACAGACCGTACAGAACCGGGTAAGTATTGCCGAGGAATTTCCCATTACCCAAAATGATACCATTGAAAAATTTCTTAGAAATATACCTGAGGTAAAGTCTGTTGAACGTTTTGCCACCAAATATGCCATAATAAAATTTCAGGCAGATATTGAAAGCGTAAAACTCAAAGGCATTGATTCTTCTTTTGACTTCAACCGTCTTCAACCATTCCTGCAATCGGGCAAATGGATATCTTTTAGAGACAGCGGTTACAGTAACGAGATCAATATCTCTTCCTACACCGCCAACCAGCTAAAAGCAAAACTGAACGACAGTGTTTTTGTTTTCTTCTTTAGGGAAGATGGCTCAAAAACAGCACGCTGGCTTACAATTGCCGGTATTTTTAAAACATCTATTGATGAGTATGATAAGAATTTTGCACTAAGCGATATTAACCTCATCCGTAAATTAAACGGGTGGGAACCCGACCAGATCGGCGGGTATGAAATTTTTTTACATGATTACAATAAAACAGACACCGTAAATAATTTCATCTATGACGAATTGCCACAAAGCTGGTACAGCAAGTCTATCAAAGAAATTTATCCAAACATTTTTGACTGGCTTGGTCTGCAGGGACAAATAAAAAATATGCTGCTGATTATTATGATGGTGGTAGCTGTTGTAAACCTGATCACCTGTTTAATTATTCTGGTTTTGGAAAGAACCCGTATGACGGGCATACTGAAAGCATTGGGAGCCTCTGACTGGAAAATACAACAGATATTTTTATACAACACATCCGTAATTGCCATTACCGGTATTCTGGCCGGCGCAGCCCTGGGGCTGGGTATTTGCTGGCTGCAGGAAAAAACAGGTTTTATAAAACTGAATGAAGAAGCTTATTACATGAATGCCGCACATGCAGATGTGGTATGGTGGCAGGTTTTATTGATCTGCCTGGCAACACTGGTTGTTTCTTTTGCAACACTTATCATCCCTTCACTTTTAATAAAAAAGATAAAGCCGGTTAAGGCGATACAGTTCAGATAGTTAATTGGTTAATTCGTTGAAAAGCATTTTCTTAATTAGAGACCCCGCGGATTAACTAATTAACCCCGTCCGAACGGTATTCAGCCGGGCGGGCAATTAACGGATTAACAGTTTTTATCTTACATGTGAGAGTATAATACCGGTTGCAACAGCAGCATTTAATGATTCTGCCTCACCAATCCTTGGAATATTTATTTTTTCATTCACCAAATCCATTACTTCATCACTAACCCCGTTAGCCTCATTTCCAATTATCAATATGCCTTCTTTCAGTTTTCCAACAACTTTCACATCCTCCCCTTCCAGCGAAGCTGAATATATTTTTATTTTATTGTTTTCCTTTAACCAGGCAACAATATCAGTATAAATCACATTCACTCTTCCCAAACTGCCCATAGTACTTTGCACCACTTTTGCATTGTACATATCGGCACATCCTGTGGAACAAACAATATTTTCAATCCCAAACCAATCGGCAATACGGATGATAGTGCCCAGGTTGCCAGGATCCTGTATGGTATCCAGCACCAATGTAATTTTAAAAAGCTGTTTCAATTTTATAATCCGGTTTTCGCTTTTCAAAAACAGCCAGCACAGCATGTGCGGTAGACAAAGAAGATATTTTTTGCAGCTCAAAATCTTCCGCTTCAGTAACTGCTGTATCCTTCAGTAATGAAAGATGTTTGCTGTGTTCCTGCAGCCAGTTATTTAAGGCAAATATTTCTTTACAAATAAATTTGCGGCTGTTTAAAAGATCCATCACTACCTTCGGCCCTTCGGCAATAAAAAGGCCTGTTTCATCTCTTAGTTTTTTGTGCTGTAAACTTTGGATATATTTGGTATGTGTTTTGCTTAACATTGTCACTTTTAATATTTTATGCAGGTTAACCCGTTAATTAAATACAAACTTTTACAACAGTTGAAATATACCATTTTCATTTGTTTATTTATTGTATCCTGTACCATTCCCAGAAAGTACCAGAAAGACAAGCCTTTTGTTGCTAAAAATAAGATCGAAGTTAAGGGAGGAAATTTTAGTAAAGAAGAAAGGGCCACATTAAAGCAACGGCTGAATGCACAGCTGGATGACAGTTCACGATTAAAAGTTATTGATAAGCTTTTTTTCTGGCATGTATTGGTAAGTCCACCGGCATACGACAGCAACTCGGCTGCCATATCTGCCCGCAATATGGAAACTTCTATGTTGCATGTGGGTTACTATAATGCAAAAGCAACTTTCAGTGCCGACACAGTAAAATCCGGCAATCAGCAACGGGTACATGTGAGTTACCTGGTAGAAGTTAATAAACCCACACTGATAGATACTTTCTCATACATCATGCGTAAACCCGATCTGCAAAAACTGGCAGTTGAAAATATTGACAAAACTTTAATTAAAGAAGGTAAGCCGGTAACCAAAGCGGCAGTTATTGGTGAATTGAACAGGCTGGTTGAGTTGTACCGCAATAACGGTTACTATAAATTCACGTCCGAAGAAGTGGTCATGCGTGGCGATACCACTGTAGCTGCTTTAACCACCATTACGGATGATATTTTTGAACAATTACGATTATTAGCCGAAGCACAGGCTGCCCGGGATTCTCCCACCATTAAACTGGCCGTGGTATTAAAAACACCAAAAGACAGCAACAGGCTGAAACCTTACTATATCAATAATATTTATTTTTTACCAGATTATAGAAATGGTGACAATATTAATGACACAGGCCTTACCAGGAGGTATCTTACCAACTCAAGGCGTTTGGCAAGAGAAAAGTGTGACACCTGTAAAGTTGATACAAACTTTATTATGCTGTATCATAAATATTTATTCAGGCCCAGGATACTGGTGCGGAATATGTATTTACGAAAAGGCAATTTATACAACCAGGCCGATTTTTATAAATCATTAAATGCCTTTGCACGTGCCGGCGTTTGGCAGAGTACCAATATTGTGGTGGAAGAGGTGAAATCAAAAGACAGTTCGAATAAACTTGACCTCATCGTTCAGCTGATACCCGCCAAAAAATTCGGTTATGAAGCGTCGCTGGAAGCCAGTTATTCGGCATCCAGCAATACCAACAGTGTAACGGCAGCCAATGCCGGTAACCTGCTGGGTGTATCGGGCAATATTTCTTTTTTAAACCGAAACCTGAACAAGGAAGGAATCAAAATGACCAACTCTTTACTGGCTGGTGTTGAATTTAATTTAAAGCCCGACAGTAACAACAGAAAAAATCTGATCAACTCTAACGAGATCAGTTATACCAATAATATTTCTTTTCCCAGGTTGATATTTCCTTTTGCAAAATTCAGTTCCGATAAACGTTTTATCAGTACAGAATCATTCATCACAACGCGGCTTTCATACATTAACCGCATCAATTTATTTAACCTGCAGTCGTTTAATTTTGGGGTAGGTTATGCGGGAACCACAAAAAAGAACCGGCAATGGACATTTAAACCACTGAATTTTGAATTTGCCAAACTCTATAATGAAACAGACAGTTTTAAAAAGACGCTGGCGGATAACCCTTTTCTGCGATACTCATTCAATACCTCGCTGGTAGCAGGTTCCAGCATTGGTTACCGCATCAATAAAGTAAACCCTTTGCATCCTAACCGCCAGCACAGTTTTAAAATAAATTTAGAAGAGTCGGGGTTGCTATGGGGTCGCCTGGGTATTCTTAAACAATACATGAGACAGTATGTAAAAACCGATGTGGAATATATTTACTCAGTAAGCAGGCCAAAAACAGCATTTGTTTTCCGCATATTTGGCGGCATTGGTATTGCCTCTAAAAAAGACACCACACTCCCTTTCTTTAAGCAGTATTTTGGTGGCGGCAGCAACAGCATGCGTGGCTGGCCAGTTCGTGGTATTGGCCGCGGAGGGCAGCCGCTTTCGCCTTACGGCTCCAACTCTTTTAATGACCGAACCGGCGATATACAACTGGAAACAAATATTGAATACCGCTACACCATTGCACAGATCATTCCCAATTCGCTGGTGCTGAAAGGTGCCTTATTTGCTGATATTGGCAATGTGTGGAATTTCAGAAATTCAAAGCCCGGCGGCGGAACCGATAGTGCTCAGTTTCAGTTTGCCAACCTGTACAAACAACTGGGTGTTTCAGCCGGCACCGGCTTCAGACTCGATTTTAATTACTTCGTATTGCGCTTTGATTTTGGCTTCAGGTTTAAACGCCCCGATGTAGCCAAAAATGATGGCTGGCAGATACCGGATATCAACTTTAATAATTTATTCAGACGTGGTGTAAAAGTACCCGACCCGCTTAATCCCGGCAGTACTTACAATGACAACCGCTATAAAAAATGGCGTTACGAGAATTATAATTTAACGATCGGAATTAGTTATCCTTTCTAAAACAAGTCATTGGTCATTTGCCATTAGTCATTGGATCGTTCTTTAACAGCCGTTAAGTTATTTCTTGAGACAGCATTCAATTCCTGTCAATTAATTCGCTTCAATAAATGACCAATGACCTAATGACCAATGACTATTGACTTATTGATTTATTGATTGCTCAAAATCCTCCATGCCCATTGCATCTTCATTTTTAAATACCCCAATTCTTGTGCGGCACAAACTGCTTAAATAGCCACCACAGCCCAATACAGCGCCATAATCATTAGCCAGGCTGCGTATGTAAGTGCCGGTGCTGCAGATCACTTTAAAATGTACAACGGGTAATTCAATGGCAGTAATTTCAAATGATTTGATATGGATGCTGCGTGGTTTTAATTCCACTTCTTCTCCCCTTCTTGCTAATTCATATAAAGCAACACCATCTTTTTTTATGGCAGAGAACATGGGTGGTAATTGCTGAATATCCCCAACAAATTTTTCAGTTGCTGTTTGCAGCATTTCATTCGTTACAAAAGAAAAATCTTTTTGCTGTTCGGGTTCACTCTCCAGATCGTAGGTAGGTGTAACAGCGCCCAGCGTAATACTCCCTGTATATTCCTTCTCCTGCGCCATGTACTCGTTTATCTTTTTGGTAAACTTACCTGTACAAACAATTAACAAACCTGTCGCCAGCGGATCCAGCGTACCGGCATGTCCAATCTTTTTAATCTGGATAAGGCTACGCAGTTTACGCACCACATCAAAAGATGTCCAGTGCAGGGGTTTGTTTATTAAGATAACTTTGCCTTCTGCATAAGGTTGCTGGATGGCAGGGTCAATGGGTATTCTTTCGGTACGTTCTTTTTTAACCGGTTCTTCGCCGGCTTCTATTAACTTGTTGGTATATCTTTCTCTGTATGTTGCTTTGCGTGCCAATGGGTTGTTTAAATTTATGCAAACGTAAATTATTAATTGGTGTGAGCAAGGGGGAATTATAATTGCGATACCCATTAATTAAAAGTAACAGAGATTCGTATATTTATCTGTCAAAAGTAAACACTATCAAAACCCATGATTACTTGAAAAGCTAAACCTGATCAACTCCAGAACTGTTTTTTTCTCAACCTTGATTGTTGCTTCAACAATCATGCTGATTGTTTATCTCACAGGCTTAGAGAACCACCGAAGTTTGTACACAAATGCGCTTATCACTATAACTATATTGTTGTTTGTGTTTTTTTGTTTCATGGCAACAGGCTTATACAGAGGGTGGAAGTTGAAGGATACTTTGGGAGATCTGACCAATTATTTCTCAAGACTAAAAAAACCTGGAAATTCAAATGGCGGAGCAGGCAGTCTCGATGGATTTGAACTACTGGAAGCTGCAGATGGTCTTGAAGGCTGTCTTTTTGGAATTATACTATGGATAGTAATTGGGGTTTTTGGGACAATAGTGTTCTGGTTTATTGGAGCCTTTTTTTGGGGAATAATTTTAGCCATGGCAGGGCTTTTATACTGGATCATTTTCAGAGCCTTCAGGTTAATTTTAAAAAACTCAGCAAGTTGTAAAGGCAATTTGCCCAGATCCGTTCAAATCGCATTGGTCTATTCAGTATTATATTCTTCCTGGATCTATGCAATCATATTATTTAGTCATTATTTCCGAAGCTAACCTTATATCGCCTGCCTGGCCTTCAACTCCAAATACTTATTCACCGCATTAATAGTTAGTTTTTCGGGAGGCGTAAGAATAGAGAGTATTCCATGCTTCTTCAGTTCCTTTACAATCAGCCTTTTTTCAAACTCAAATTTTTCGGCAATGGTTTTAATGTACACTTCATCTACATTCTTTGCATCTAAATGAGAAAGGGCATGCAACTCGGTATTTTCAAAAAACACCACCATCAGCAAATGATGCTTGGCTATAGAACGCAGGTAATTCAACTGCCTGTTTAAACCGGAGAGAGATTCAAAATTGGTGTAGAGCACGATCAGGCTGCGATGCTTGATGCGGCCACGTATCTGCATGTACAGCATTTCATAATCGCTTTCTAAAAATGCAGTATCCTGGTTGTACAACAACTGTAAAATATTTTCACGCTGTATAGGTTTGCGGTCGGCAGCCAGTAGTGAACCCATCTAGTTTGAAAAGGTCATCAGCCCAACCTTATCCTGTTTTTGCAGGCAAACATTTGATAAGACCAGGGTGCTGTTAATGGCATAGTCCAGCAAGGTCAACCCGCCAAAAGGCATCTTCATCAGGCGGCCCTTATCAATAATACAATATACCTGCTGACTTTTTTCATCGGTGTAATTATTTACCATCAGCGATCCTTTCCTGGCAGTTGCCTTCCAGTTCACACTGCGGATATCATCTCCCCGTACATATTCCTTGATCTGCTCAAACTCCATACTGTGGCCAATCTTGCGCATGCGTTTGTTGCCATACTCAGTTTGTATAGTGGTTTGCGAAAGCAGTTCGTATTTACGCATCTGCAAAAAAGAAGGATACACCGGAACTGTTTCTTTGGCTTCTATATTGTGGCGGCGCTTTACCAAACCCAGTAATGAACTTACATAAATAATGATACGGCCAAACTCGTACGCTCCCCTGGTTACGGGACGTAGTTTGTACAAAATATTTTTTTGCCCGGCTGCTTTAAAACGGTGCAACAATTTCCAATCTCTTTTTTGAAACTGCACCGGCAGTTCATCTATGATCTCCATATCTACTGTAAAAAGCATATTGTTTTTTACCTGCAGTTCAACTTTATTTTCATCGCCATTACTGAACCGGTCGGCAGCAAGCCTTTTAGCTGATGGTGCTTTGCCCAGCACAAAAAGAAACAGGTAATCAATAACAGTCAATGCAGTTACAACCAGCAATAAAATATTTATTGCAACAAACATTTCCGGCACAAAAAAAGAAACAATGTATAAAACAATACAAAGGCCCAATGCAAGGTAAAATCTTGTAGTAAGATATAAATCGCCAATGTATTTTTTGATTACGCTCATATAGATCCCCCTTTAGAGGGCCAGGGGTTTTACCTCGGTACTTCAATTGCTTTTAAAATACTTTCTATCAGGTCATCAGCTGTAATGCCTTCCATTTCTTTTTCAGGCGTAAGAATAATACGGTGCCTCAACACATGCGGCGTCATTTCTACAATATCTTCAGGCGTTACAAAATCACGCCCTTTTATGGCTGCATTGGCTTTGGCAGCACGCAGTATGGCCAGCGATGCCCTGGGCGATGCGCCCAGGTACAATGCAGGATTGTTGCGGGTTTCATTCACTATCCTGGCAATAAATTCCACCAGTTTGGGTTCTATAATAATGGACTGAACCTGTTTGCGGTAGTGCTGTATATCATGCGGCGTTAATAATTTACGCACGCCTTCAATCATTTCTGTTTGTGTTTTTCCCTGCTGTCGGTTTAGGATGCTGATCTCTTCCTGCAGGGTTGGGTAACCCACTTCTATCTTAAAAAGAAAACGGTCAAGCTGTGCTTCTGGCAAACGATAAGTACCTTCCTGCTCAATGGGATTTTGTGTAGCCAGCACCAAAAAAGGAAAGCGCATCTGGTGAGTAATACCATCAATGGTTACCTGGCGTTCTTCCATCACTTCAAACAAAGCTGCCTGTGTTTTTGCCGGTGCCCTGTTTATTTCATCAATTAAAACAATATTGCTGAAGATGGGGCCCGACTTGAATTTAAAATCACCCTCACGTGGATTAAATACCGAAGTACCTACCACATCACTGGGCATCAGATCGGGTGTAAACTGCAGGCGTGAAAAATCTGCATCAATGATCTTCGCCATCAGTTTGGCTGTTAAAGTTTTTGCCACGCCGGGTACACCTTCAATTAAAATATGCCCGTCGCATAAAAGGCCAATCAGCAACAGATCAACCATTTTATATTGCCCGATGATGACCTGAGCGATCTCGTTTTTAATTTCATAAACGGATCTGTTCAGTCCGTTCAGGTCAATGCGTTGTTCAAATAAATTTTCTTCCATCATGGGATTGTGTTTTAATATTTCTTACCGCTATTTTTATAAAACTGTTGTATTTGTTCCTGTAAAGAAAGTAACTGGTAATCATTCACCTCATTGCTTCTCTGAGCAGCAGTAATGGTGCGGTAAATGGTATCTACCTTATCCCTGTCTACCCCACTCTTGCGGCTCAGCATCACAATAAAATCATCATTTATATGATTGGTATTTAAAAAATAAGTATTGCGAATGTACTCATTAAAATAAGTAATCATCTTGTCGGCAATATTTTTATTGTCCTTTTTTTGCAGGTACAGCCGGCCAATGGTTTCTGTAAATGTTACGGTAGTATTTTCATTGGGTTTAAGCTGTTGTATAATGCGCTGAACACGTTTACCACCAAACAGTATATACATTAACAGCAGCAGCAGCGACAACCAGAATGCGGCTTTCAGCGGCGGATGTTTCATGATCTCGCTGAAAGTTGAAAAACTTTTTTTAGAATTTTTCCGATTCGTTAGTTTGTTGTAATAATCATCCCAATACACATGTTCAGGTTCATTTTGGGTAAAAGCCACCGTGTTTTTTAAATACTGATAATTATTATCCTTCAGCAAAAAATAATTACTGTATGCACGGGGTTCACATTGCAGGTAAAGCCTGCCCTTGCCATAAAAATATACAATTGAATTGGGCTTTTTACTGTCGTTATAACCAAGTACACGGGTATTGCTGCTGTCAAGGCCGGTAAAAAAATTCTCAAAAGGATAATAATAATAACCGTATTTAAACTCAGGTTGCAATGCTGAAAAAACATTTGTGCTTTGCTTTTTACCAACCATGTTTTCAACAGCTGGCGATGTGTACACAGCACTGCAACCCACTTCATCCAGCAAAAGTTCATCTATTGATCCGGAAGAGATAAAAAGACTGTTGCCTGCATATACATATTCCATCATGGCTTCCACATCTTCTTCGGTAACAAATAATCTGGGTGCCATACAGATGTACAATGAACCGGTATCGCTGATATTATCCCAGGTATCCTTAAAATTCTGTTTCTTGTCCTGTATAAAATTGCCATCATACATACTTTCAATCTGCCGGTAGGCAATTTCGGCACCAAAAGGTTTTGTATCTTTTTTAGAATAGGTTTCCTTCAATGAAGGCATTTTTCTGCCGCCACCCCCCAAACAGGCGTTCAGCAAAACTGTAACTGCCAGCAATAAAACGATATGTGCAAACCTGTTCTTCAATATCTATATTTTTTGATTGAAACCGCTGAAATTACTTTCAATCTTATCGTAAATACTTTTATCAATTTCAAATTCACCATACCACACATACTCATAATTTAATGTAAGCGATGCAAAAGGCTGCTGGTAATTGCGGTTTGCTATTTCACTTACGTATTGAAAATTGGTTTTATCCGGCGCCAGCTGAACCATGTTTTTTTCTGCCAGTAAATGCAGGGTGCGTAAATACTGGTAACGCACGGCCTGCCTGTAATTGCCGCTTTGTAAAGACTGTCTTATCAGTGCATCAAAATCACTTTCTTTGGTAATTATTTCTTCTTCTACTTCTGCTTCTGCTTTAACCGATTTCGATTTGCGTTTAAAAGCACCCTCTGCCAAAAACAGGCGGTATAAGATAAAAAGTACAAAGGCAATGGCCACCGTCCAAAGTAATACCGTTACAATATTAGAGTTGAACAAACTGCTTATTATACCTGTTCGTGGCCTTGGTGGTTCTTTAGCTTCCTTTTTCTTTTCCTTTTTTAAAAGGCTGTCTAAATATTTTGTATAAGCATACTCTTTTAAGTTTCTCCAGTTTTTAATAGAATCGTAAGAAAGGTTCAGATCATTTTTATACAGGCTGGTATCTGCCGGTTCATCATCTTCCGGTGCTGTTACAGGTGGTTGTACCATAACTGCTGAATCTTTTACAACCTCTACCTGGTCAACAGTTGCAGATACTTCCTCGTCTTTCTGCAATAAGGAACTATCCTCGTAGATGATCTTTTTCTGCGCCTGTGCGGCAGATAAGAACCCCATCAGCAATAACGATATGTAAATGATTTTACGCATTGTCTTTCTTCACCCGGTTGATGATGCCATCGGTTTGAATATAATAACCTTTCCTGTGTAAACGGATGGGGAGGATTACAAAATACCAGATGATGAACAGTGATGATACTGCTAAAATACTTACGCTTGCCCAAACCGGCAGACCTGTATTTTTTGCTTTATCATAAGTCTGGCTCATTAAATGGGTAACATAACTTTCAAAAAATGCAGCTACAATAAAAACGGGCACCAGGCTTATTAAAATTTTGGCGGCATCTTTTCCGTTTCGTTTAAAGGATTCAAAACGGGAGTACGTGCCCGGAAATAAAATGCCCGCCGCAAGAACAAAACCAGCTGTGGCAGCAATTACAATGGCCGAAATTTCAAGCGTGCCGTGTATCCAGATAACCATTACTGATTTAATGCCCAGCCCTTTTGCAAAAAACATATATTGAAAAGACCCGAGCATAATCCCATTGCTCCACATAATATAAATGGTAACCAGGCCCAGTGTAAAACCACCGATAAATGCTAAAAATGCAACCTTTATATTATTAAACCCTATCCACACAAACATCGAGAACGGGTTACCATCCTTATACACACCAAAAGGATCGCCTTTTTCAATATTTTCTTCCGTCATATCCACATAGTTATCGCCCAGTACACCTCTTACAAAGTCGGGGTTTTCTTTTGATGAAAAAACACCAATGGCCACAAACAATACAAATACAATGGTGGTAAATAAAAAAATGCGGTGGTATCTTTTAAACAAAAGGGGCAGTTCGTATTTCCAGAAAGTGAAAATGCGGCTGTATTTTTCTTTTTTATTTTTATAGATGCTCTGGTAAATGCCTGCAGCAATACCGTTTACCCAACGGGTTACTTTACTTTTTGGATAAAAAGTTTTAGCATAGCTCAGGTCATCAATTAAATTAACAAACCTTTCTGCAGTTTCATCCGGGTTATCGGTTGGCGAATGCTGGTATCTATCCCACTTTTCAGCATTCTTTTTTATAAACATAGCTTCCCTCATCGCAAAAAAAACGGGTTTTACATTAAGTATGTAAATTCATGCTTTTTTGATTAATAAAAAAATTCATGTTTTGCCTCATCTGTTGACGGCAAATTGTAATTTGCATACATCATGGGCATCATTCAAATAGGTACTGCTTTTAATATCGACCTGGAGTTTGAAATTGCAGAATTTCATAAAAGGCTGCTGGCTTATGTTATAGATTTTGTATTGCTGGTTATTTTCCTGGTCAGTATGAAATATGTAATGTACAATAAGTTTGTATTTAACTGGGATGAAAGTGTGGGCATGGATATCCTCATCATCTCACTTCCCATGCTGCTTTATTCTTTATTGACCGAGCTTTGGTTTAACGGGCAAACCCTAGGTAAAAAGATCATGGCCATCAGGGTAATAAGCCTGGAGGGAGGCGAACCTACTTTGGGCCAGTTTATTTTAAGGTGGGTAACCCGTTTTTTTGAATGGCCTTTCTTTTTTGGTTATATCGCTTTTTCAACTGCCAATCTGTTCGTTTATGTTTTTATAACGGGTATGTTGGGTATTGCCGTGGTTGTCATCATTTCGGTTACAAACAAAAACCAGCGGCTGGGCGATATGATTGCCGGCACGGTGGTAGTTAATACCAAATCGGCATTAACACTGGCCGATACTGTTTTTATGCAGATTGATAAAACAGATTATAAAGTGATGTTTCCGCAGGTGATGCGGCTGAGCGACCGGGATATCAATACCATTAAAGGTGTATTGATACAGGCCAGTAAAAGAAATAACTACGACATGTGCCAGCGGGTTTCGATGAAAATAAAAGAAGTGCTGCAGATACAATCTGATATGCATGTTGACCAGTTTCTGGAAAAGCTGCTGGCCGATTATAATTACCTGGCTACAAAAGAATAAATTACTGAGAATTATCTCATCTTGAAATTGTCTTGAAAAAATTCAAGCCGACCAGTAACAAAAATAATCCACCGAAAATAAGCCCGATAATAGAACAGATTCTGCCGGCATTTAAAGAGCTATAACTGGATGGAGTATACAACTCAGGAGCTGCCTGGTATAATTTTATATCCTTAGCTGCAAGTACCAAACTAATAATTCCACAAATTAACCCGATACCAAAACAACTACATACAATGCATAGAATTCCCAAAACAAGGCAAGCTGTTGCATTAGGAAGGTTGCTCTGCTGAAAATCTGTTGAATTCAAAATCTGTTGAGGTTTATTAGCTAACTACCTTACTTCCAAAAAAAATCAACCACGGTTTGTGAGTTTAACGCCAGTCGCTGTAACTCATGCTTCCAATAAATATAAACATGATAATAATAAAGATCAACCAAAGCGCACTCAAAATTAAACCTATGATACTGCAGGTTCTTCCGGCATTGGATTGGCTGTAACTTGAGCTGGAATAAAGCTCCGGTGTGGATTTATATAATGCTCTGTCTTTATTACCCAGTACCAGACCAATTACACCGCATATAATGCCGATAAGTGCCGATACATAACATAAACTGGTAACTATTGAAATGATGCCCAACACCAGTGAGGCTGTTGCATTAGACAGGTTTGACTGCTGGTTATAATTATTGTTAGGCGTCAGTAAATTCTGCTGATCGTTCATCGTTATAATTTTAAACTTTTAATAAACCTGTTATCTTAAGCTTCCTGCCATAGAAATGAAAAAGGCAATAAAAATAATGTAAACGATAATACCCAATACCTGTAAAATGATACCGATCAATGCACAAATACGCCCAGCCTTGATATTATTATAAGATGCAGCTGAATAAAGGTCCGGGTTGGCTTTATACATGGCAATATCCTTGTTGGAAATAACCAGCGCTATGATACCGCAAATAAAGCATACTACAATTGATAAAATACCAAGTACTAATGTTGCGGTTGCATTGGGAAGTTGGGCATTGTTAGCATTGCTGTTGCTTAAATAGTCCCTGTTTGGATCTGACATGTTAGGTTGTTTTGGTAACTAATAGTTTGTAAATATAACTTACTAAGATAATACCTGTACAAAAAATGTACATATATTTTAAAATATTGGCCCCGTTCCGGATTTTTAATATTACATGCAAAATCAGGAAAGCAAAAAGCAGAAGTATCGGCATTAAAGCAGGATACATGATAAAACTGCCGGGTACATCTCCCTGCAATAACAAAACAAAACTACGTTGCACGCCACAGCCCGGACAATCCATATGTGTGAACGACTTAAAGATGCAGGGGATCTGGTGGGATTCAAGCCAACTGGTTATATTTAATAAATAGAATTCCATTTCTGCAGTTAATCCGTTAATAGGCTCTTGCAAACAAAACCCTTTGTGTACTTGGGTTACCGGTTAAAACACATTTCCCCTCCTCTTGCTTATTATTTAAAGGAATACAACGAATAGTAGCTTTGCTCTGTTCTTTTATCTTCTCTTCAGTCTCCGGAGTGCCATCCCAATGTGCCGAAACAAACCCGGTTTTTTCATCCAGCGTTTTTACAAAATCATCCCAGTTATCAACTGTTCTGATATTTTCATCTCTGAAAGCAAGTGCTTTATTAAACATATTCTGCTGAATTTCTTCCAGCAGTTTTGCCACCGCAGCTGCAAGCCCTTCCATGGGCATGCTGGTTTTTTCTTTGGTATCACGGCGGGCAAGTTCTACCACCTGGTTTTCCATATCACGCAGTCCCATGGCAAGTCTTATTGGCACCCCCTGCAATTCGTATTGTGCAAATTTCCAGCCGGGGCGGCTGTTATCACTATTATCGTATTTAACCCGTATACCCAATGCCTTTAATGAAGCAATGATCTCATTAGCTTTTGCATCAATGGGCGCCTTACTTTCTTCGCCTTTATAAATAGGAACGATGACTACCTGCAGCGGAGCAATTTTTGGAGGCATGATCAATCCCTGGTCATCGCTGTGCGCCATGATCAATGCACCAATCAAACGGGTAGATACACCCCATGATGTAGCCCACACATAATCCAGCACATTGTTCTTATCGCTGAATTTAACATCAAATGCCTTGGCGAAATTTTGTCCCAGGAAATGCGATGTACCAGCCTGCAATGCTTTACCATCCTGCATCAAAGCCTCAATACAATACGTATCTTCTGCTCCTGCAAAGCGTTCATTGGCCGTTTTCACTCCCTTTATAACCGGCACTGCCATCCACTCTTCTGCAAACTCGGCATATACATCCAGCATCTTTTTAGTTTCTTCTATCGCTTCTTCTTTGGTGGCATGTGCAGTATGTCCTTCCTGCCATAAAAATTCGGCCGTGCGTAAAAATAAACGGGTACGCATTTCCCAACGAACCACATTGGCCCACTGGTTTATCAGTAAAGGAAGATCGCGGTAAGATTGTATCCATCCTTTATAAGTATTCCAGATGATGGCTTCGCTGGTGGGACGAATGATGAGTTCTTCTTCCAGTTTAGCTTCCGGATCAACCATTAGCTTACCGGGTTTATCAGGATCATTCTTCAGGCGGTAATGCGTTACAATGGCACATTCCTTTGCAAAACCTTCTGCATTTTTTTCTTCCGCTTCAAACAGGCTCTTGGGTACAAACAGCGGAAAATAGGCATTCTGGTGACCGGTATCTTTAAACATTTTATCTAACTGGTCACGCATGTTCTCCCAAAGTGCAAAGCCATAAGGTTTAATAACCATACAACCCCTTACAGCAGAATAATCTGCCAGTCCGCCTTTAATTACCAGGTCGTTGTACCACTGCGAATAATCTTCTGCTCTTGATGTTAACTCTTTGCTCATTTAATTTGTATAAATTTTAATAAATCGTCTTTTGTTTTAGCACGGCTTTAACATCAGAGATTCTAACTTTATTGTCTGATGGTTTATGTTAAGCAGTTGCACAAAGTACTTCCAAACTGCACAAAAGTAGTAACTTCAATTTTAAATGCTTTAAACAAATCGCCATGACAACAAAAATTTTACTTGTAGCCTTATCTGTAGCCGCTTTCAGCAGTTGCAGCACTGCCTATAAAACCGGGCAAACACCTGATGATGTGTATTACTCTCCTGTAAAACCTGTTGCAGAAAAAAAATATACCGAACGGGAAGATGACAGGCGCCCCGTAAATAATGATTATGAAATAACGATGACGATTCGTGATCAGCGCTGGAGAAGTTTCAGGGATGATTATGATTACGATTACAGTCCGTATAATTATTCATGCAAAAGATCAGGGTACGGTTATTATTACAATCCATATTATTATCCATGGGCCATTTATACCACAACACCAACCTATGCAACACGGGTTAACACTACCCCACGCATGGTTAACCTGAATACGTATAACGGATACAATACCAGGGTAGCTTCTGGTAAAACAAACAGTACATTAACTTTTACCAATTCATCTACACAGTATAACAACAGTAACCGAAGCGGCAGCCGTATTGGTAACATACTCAGGCAAACCATTGAGCCTACACCATCCGAAACAAGGACTCCTTCATCAAACAATACCAGAACGTATACACCTTCATCAGGTGGCAGCAGCGGAAGTTCATCATCTGGCAGCAGTGGCTCCGGCTCAGCAGGCAGGCCGGCAAGAGGAGGATAATGCTATAAAAAATGAAAATTAGAAATTTTGATCTTTCTGTGTATCATTTAAAAGCTGTCAGCCTGAGCCTGTCGAAGGCAGGTTAACATGGTAATATACCGGCTTCGACAAGCTCAGCCTGACACACTACGGATAAAAAGATTATACAAACTGAGACGCTAATGATCTTTAATTTATCTGGAATTATTGCTCAATAAAAACGACTTCATGAAAATATATTTACTCCTCACTTTTTTACTTACCGGTTCATCTATTTACGCACAGGTTCCCGAGGATGCCATACGGTATTCTTTTTATCCACAAAGCGGAACGGCACGCAATATGGCCATTGGCGGTGCCATGGGATCGCTGGGTGGTGATTTAAATGCAACCTTTGTAAATCCCGCCGGTCTTGGTTTTTATAAAACGAATGAATTTGTGATCACCCCCGCTTTTTCTTTCAACAACAACAAAGCAAAATTCAGGGAAACCAATACAGCAAACTCAAAAAATAATTTTGCATTTGGAACAACCGGCTGGGTATTTGGTCACAGCAGCGGTAAAAATTCAAGAAACAGCAGTGCCTTCAGCCTTGCCATTACACAAACTGCCAATTTTAATAGTGAAGTAAGATATAAGGGATTGAACAATTACAGTTCCTTCAGCGAGCAGTTTGCCGAGGAGTTTGCCAAGAGTGGTTATACCATCGACGAAGTATTGGACCGCACCAACTCTCCTTTTCCCTACACTTCAGCTCCTGCACTGTACACTTACCTGATTGACACCGTTACTGTAAATGGCATTAAACAGGTAAAAGGTGCTCCGGAATATATACTGGATGCAGGCCAGGCTTTGCAGCAGGAAATGATCAAAAAAACAAAGGGTGGCATGAGTGAAGTATCCATTGGCTTTGCACATAACAGTAAAGACAAATGGTTTATTGGCGGTGCCATTGGCGTACCATTGGTAAGTTATACCAGCCATACATTTTTTAAAGAATCGGATACATCAAACAACACCGCCAACTATTTTAACCAGGTTGAATACACCGATGATTTTAAAACCACCGGTATGGGTTTTAATGTAAAACTCGGTATCATTTACCGCCCCAAAGATTATATACGCCTGGGGCTGGCCATACATACCCCCACCTGGATGTTTTTAAAAGACGAGCATTACAGCAATTTTGCTACTAAAGTTGAAAACCCGGGCGACACATTCGAAATTGATTCCCGTTTCTTTACCAGCGGACAGCCCGGCAAAGCTGAATACATACAAAGCACGCCCTTTAAAGCCATTGTAAGTGCCTCTTATGTTTTTAGAGAAGTGAAAGATGTAACCAAACAAAAAGGATTCATCAGCGCCGATATTGAATATGTACAGCACCGCGGCAGCCGCTTCCAGAGCGATAACGAAACCGTAACTGATGAAGAGAAAGCCTATTACAAAGCACTTGAACAAAGTGGTTAAAAAAGAATTACAAAGGCAATTTTAATTTTAGGGTTGGTGGCGAGTTGAAATTTAAAATTATTATGGCAAGACTTGGTTTTGCCTATTACGGCAAACCTTATAAAGATGCTGAACTAAAAGCCAGCCGCATGTTATTAAGTGGCGGCCTTGGTTACCGCAATAAAGGTTTTTTTGTAGATCTTACATATGTACATGCCATAAGCAAAGATGTAAACTTTCCGTACCGGCTGGAAGACAGGGCAAACACTTTTGCAGAACTGAAGCAGCAAAAAGGAAATATTGTTGCTACTGTTGGTTTAAAATTTTAACCAGGACTCATTGCTTAGGATGCCCCGGATTTTTTCGGGGCATTTTTTATTGGCGGCAAATGGCAATCTTCGCATCCATTTCATTTTTTTGCATAAATTTATCTTCCTTAAATAAAAGCTTGCAAAATTCTTTTTCAACTACCCGTTAAAACTGCTCTATGAAAAAATTAATTGCATTGATAGAAGAACTGGAAACAAAAATTCCGCACAGCGAAAAAATAAACAAAACTATTTCTGCCGGGTCGGTTGACTGGCATATACATCACTGCCTGCTTGTTGGTTTACAAATTATACAGGCGGTGGAAAAATCAGATCCGGAAACTTACAGCTGGAAGTTTAATATGAGAAAGACATTGGTGTACACACTCAATAAAATTCCACGGGGAAGAGCAAAAGCACCGGAATCTGTATTACCAAATGAACAGATGAGCGCAGGTGAAATGAAGCTCACATTTGAATTACTGAAAACCCGTTTGCAGGTGCTGAAGACTTTGCACCCAAACAATTATTTTAAGCATCCTTTTTTTGGCAACCTGAATGTAAAAGCCACCATTAAAATGCTGAAGCTGCATACCAAACATCATATTGGCATCATCAATGATATTATCAGGGGTTGATTTTTTTCCAGTCTTCTTTAAGCATGGCATACAAATACAAGTCGATGTATTTTCCATTCAGCAATTCAGCCTGTCTTAAAATTCCTTCGGATTTAAACTGCAGTTTTTCGGCCACGGCACGGCTCTTACTGTTGCCGGTACCGCATTTAATTTCTATGCGGTTAAGCCCCAATTGTGTAAACCCATGATTGATGATGGCTGTGCAGCATTTGGTAATAATGCCCCTGCCCTGCAAACCATCAGCCAGCCAGTAACCGATCTCTCCAATTTTATTTTGATTGTTGAGGTGATGCAAACCAATACGGCCCACAATGTTTTTATCAATAATAATGGCATAACCAAAATCTGTTCTTTCGGCAGCACGTTTTTTTGTATCACTGATGTAGTATGCAAAATTTGCTACCGTATGCATGTGATCAACCCAGGGCAGCCATTCCCTTAAATAAGTACGGTTGTCATTTACCAGGTTAAATAAAGACTCTGCGTGGATCTCTTCCAGGAATTCCAAACTGACCGTATCATCAACCTGAATTTTCATGTGGGTATAATTTTAATGTAAACTGATGACACGGGTAAGCCTCCATTTACCGTCTTCATTTTTCCAGGTATGTACAAATTTTCCCACGGAAGGATGATCGGGTTTGGGCTCCTGGTTATTGATGAAATAATGTTGCCCCATTTCTATGGCCCCATAATTGGCAATAGGATAAACTTCAATGCTGCCCGGTACCAGCACACGGGTAACTTTACCGCAAATATATTTTTTGGTAGCAGCCATAATGCTGTCCTTATTGGTCATCAGGCCACCTTTATCGTGGTAAAATTCAATGTCTTCCGAAAAACAGTCTGCCATAGTTGGCAGGTTGCAGACATTATAAGCGCCAAATAAAACACTGTCCATATGAACAATATTATTGTACAATTCTTTTTGAATCGGGTATATATTCAGAAGCAATCTTTTTCTGTTTGAGTATTACAGGAAATAAGTACCAGCATAAAAAATACAATAAACCCCATTCCCGAATTTTTAATCAGCATAAGAATATGATTTAATTTTCTATTGACATGCTTTATTTGACTTGAAAGTGTATTAAATTGTAAGTTTCTCATCATGATAAATATTCAGACCTTACTGACTCCACTTCTGCAACTTTAATTGGCAGTTTTTTTCCCAATAATCTGCAACCGGTTTCAGTAACCAGGTAATCTTCTTCTACCCGTATGCCACTGAAATCACGATAATGTTGTAGCGCATTATAATTGATAAACTCCGTAAATTTATTTTCAGCTTCCCATTTATCCATCAGTTGCGGAATCATATAAATACCCGGTTCCACGGTTAAAGTAAATCCAGGCTCCAGTGCCCTGCCAAGCCTTAATGATTTCATCCCAAACTGGGTACTTTTTTTAAGTTCATCAGTATATCCAACATAAGGCTCGCCCAGGTCTTCCATATCATGTACATCAAGGCCTATCATGTGGCCCAGCCCGCATTGAAAGAACATAGCATGTGCGCCTGCAGCAACCGCTTCAGCAGCATTGCCCTTCATTATACCTACTTGCTGCATGCCTTCCACAATTTTTTGAGCTGCATTTAAATACACATCTTTAAATAACACACCTGGCTTAAGCATAGCTACAGATGTTTGATGTGCATGCAATACGATCTCGTAAATTTCTTTTTGTTTATCTGTAAATTTCTTACCCACGGGAAATGTACAGGTAAGATCGCCGGCATAATTCATATCAGTGGCGGCACCGGCATCGCACAGTACCATCTGCCCTTCATGAATAGTGTTGCCGCTGTAAACATTGTGCAATGTTTCTCCATGAATGGTAACAATTGGATGAAACGAAAGGCTGGCATTTTGAGCATACGCAGCTTCTTTCACTTTTGCCATCACTTCATATTCCTTCATACCGGCTTTTGCATATCGCATAGCAGCCAGGTGCATATCGGCGCTGATTATAGAAGCCTTATGCATTTCTTCCACTTCGCATTCCTCTTTAGATTCACGCTGACTAATGATAGCTTTTATTAAAAGCACAGATGCCATTTCACTTACTGCATCAACTGCTACCTGTAACCATTGTGCCAGTTTTATTTTATTCTCGGGCCGGTAAGGTGGCGTAAAATAAATTTGCCGGCCACTGTTAATGGCATTTCGAATTATTGTTTCAATCTGGTTATATGGCTTTGTTTTTGAAACCCCAACTGCAGCAGCCATTTCTCCTAGTGAAGGCAGTGGGCCTGTCCATACAATATCTTCAATGGTCAATTCATTTCCAAAGATGATTTCTTCTCCGCTGTCTGCATCAATTACAGCAGCAAGTGAACCAGTGTTAATTCCAAAATAATATAAAAAATTACTGTCCTGCCGGAAGGGATACCAGTTGTCTTTATAGTTCATACTGCTTTCTTCATTGCCCATCAAAATAATTAGGCCCGAAGACATTTTTTTTATTAACTGAGAACGCCGCCTGGTATAAACAGCTGTTTCAAATAGCCTGAATTGCATATCGCATTATTTAAAATTATGAACCGGTTCTTTGTAATTATCATCGGTAAGAGAAAAACAATTTGCCATTTTCTTTTTTTAAAATCAGGGGCAAGTTTTAAGCGTTTCCATGGTAGGACCGGTAAATCCATTGGGTGTCAGCATATCTTCAAACCGATAAAAGCTTTGGGGCGGGTTGATGGTATAACAGGTAAGCAGGTATACATCGCCACAAACGCCAATTTTTTTATTGTTGTTGGTAGTAGCCTGTATTTTATAATAGTATCTTTTTATAGGCAGTGATGGCGCAGGTGGTATCCAGGCATCCCCCATCAGGTTTGATGTGAACACAATGGTATTGTCTTCATCATAAATGGTGAACCGGATAGAATCGATATTCTGAGTAAAGGGTCTGTATACTTCATTCAATCCATCGCCGTTTGGTGTAACAGCATTGGGGATGTAAATCCTGCCACTATCACCGGTACCCAGTGTGTCGGTAACCAGTCCATCGCAATTGATATGCACGATGGGGTCAACAGCCTTGGAACAACCTGCAAATAAGATAACAGAGAAAAATAATATTGACGGAAAAATCAGTTTCATTGCTTTATGCAGTTTTATAATTATTAAATTCGGAGATTTTAAAAAAGTTCTTTTGTTTCGTCTTTATAATAAAAATGAGAAACAGACCAGCCCTTACTATTGTTGTAGAGTACAAAATCAAAGCTCAGAAAGTAGTATTCAAACTGCAGGATGTACCTTCTGCGTGTTACTGTATTTTTTAAAAATTTTTCATCAACCAGCTCATACCCCATTATCCTTCCGTAGTAAGGTAAAATATTAGCCATTTGTTCATTCAGGGTCTTGTCAATATTATCTACTACAGTAGCATCCATTACTGACCTTCCCTTCAACATTTGAATGGCTGCAGAGTATTTACCATCTACCAGGGTCTGCATCACTTTTATCGCAAACAGCATTCAGGCTGTCTTTGGTAGTAAACCTGGATTGCCCCGGAGAAATAAAAAATAACAGGCTGAGTATTGCGGTACTGATTAATCTGATCATAAAAGATGAAATGTTACTTGTTTAAAATACTGCGCTAAAGATACACAACAATTCCTGTTGCAGGGTTTTTCAGAAAATCACTCAAACCCAAGTCCCCAATCCTTTCCTTTTTCTGTTGCAGGCAATCCGTCTTTTATCCATTTGGCAGGTTGGCCATCTTTTAAATAATAATCAAAAAACTGGCCCAGTCTCACTGAAAGGTCTTTACGGTTCTTACGCTCTACCAGGTTATGATCTTCGCCATTGTATTGCAGCAGCCAGACTTTTTTATTCAGCCTGCGCATGGCTGTAAACATTTCAATACCCTGGTACCAGGGCACAGCACCATCAGCATCATTGTGCATTATCACCAATGGTGTGGTTACTTTATCGGCAGCAAAAAGTGGCGAGTTTTTTAAATACAGATCGGGCCGTTGCCATAAAGTTGCCCCTATCCTGCTCTGCGATTTTTCGTATTGAAACTGCCTGTTCAAACCTGTACCCCAGCGAATACCACCATAAGCACTTGTCATATTACTTACCGGAGCGCCGGCCCATGCAGCTTTAAAATATTTGTCTTTGTAACTAAGTAAGCTATCTGATAACCGCCCCAGCTTTGTCCCTGCAATGCCAAGCGTGTACTATCAACCCAGGGCATTTTTGATAGATATTTTGCAGCACTTACCACACTGTTGTATGCACTGTTGCCGGGTTCGCCATCTTTGTAATAAATATTGGGATCGAAAACCAGGTACCCATTACTTACAAAATAAGCAATATTAACAGTAGAGGCACTGGGTGCAGGCCCACGATAGGCATACAAGCCATCCGCATTGCGTTCGTAAAAATAAAAGATGACAGGATATTTTTTCTTTGGATCAAAATTCTCAGGTTTAAACAATAACCCTTCACTCATCTTTCCATCAAACATTTTCCACTTTACCAATTCAGAAGTAAGCCAGTTATAATCCTTTTGCTGTGCTGCAATATCTGTTAACCCTGTAAGATTTTTTAAATCAGAAGTTGTATACATTTCGCTTTTGCTTACATCTGAGCGTTGTATAATATATTGCACCGCATCTTTAGCCTTTACCGGATTACCAAAACTAAAGGGCCCGGTTGTAATTAAAACCGGGTCGCCGGCTTCGTTTATTTTTTTTGTGAAGAAGCTGCCATACTTGCTGGTTTTATTCTGCGACCTCAATAAAATATTTTCTCCTGCATTAATAAACCTTTTTTCCCTATCCAGGTTTACATAATTAAAATCGGTTTTATTTTTTTTACCGAAACCGTTGGTAATATTCAGTGGTAGCTCTGCTCCTTCCGGATCTGTTTGCCAGATATCATACACATCGTTGATGAAGAAATACCTGTCATTTTCCATCCAGCCTGTAACGCCTGCCGGGCTTGGGTAATCGGGCACATCATTCTCTACATCATACAAGGGCTCTTTAATTTTATCGCTGATGTTTTTGGTTATTCCGGTACTTGTGTTCCATGTAAAATAATTTTTAGTATCGGGTTCGTACCAATACACATATTTACCTGCAGGCGATGCGGCAAAAAAGCTGAGCGAATTGGCCTTTATCAAACGCCTGCTGCCATCTGCTGTGCTGATGGCCCAGGCCGTTGTTTTTGTACGTCCCTCCCATTGCATGGCAATACGGTTTCCTTTGTTGCTGGTACCTAAAACCCAATCGGCATTACCTTCATCTACCATCATGATGTTCTCAACATCATCGTTACCCAACTGTATTACTTTATCGGCGCCGGGTTTCATCACGGCCATATAACTGCGCCTTAATTCACTGGATAAATTCTTCAACTGCATGGGTTGCAGGTAATCATCATTATAATGCCAAACATCCAGGCGTGCCAGTTCAAAATCAACCAGGGTAGTATCTTTTGCAGGCGTAATACGGGTTGTACCAAAAAACAATTTCTTACCATCTTTACTGAATCTTATGGTTGCATTGTCGCTGATGGTAAAACCGATCTGCATCCCCACGGTATTTTTTTCTGCAACCAGTTTGGCACTGTCTTGCCCCGCGGTGTAATACCAGAGTTTATAAAATTTCTGCAAAGCCTTGGTGCTGCTGTCTCTTTCGGCAACAAAGGCAAGCTGTGTTCCTTCTTCATCAAAGCTGAAATTTTTTCCATCATTCAGGTTCCGCATGAGGGTATCGGTCTTTTCCGTCTGCAGATTGTATAATAACACCAATGCAATACTGTTGCTGTCTTTTGCATTCTTAGTAGTTTTCAAAGCCAGTCGGGTTCCTTTTTTATCAAACACATAATCACTAACCAGTTTAAAAGTTTTTCTTTGCCATCACTCAGTCGCCTTACAACCAGGTCGGTACCTTCAGCGGAAGCACCAGCGCCAGAAGCATCGTCACCATCTGCATCTTTCATCGCCGTTTCTTCGACAACTGTTTCATCTTTTGCTTTTTTAATAATTTCTTTAACGGCTTTATTGGCAGCGCCAATCATTTCTTCTTTGGTAAGATTTTCGGCACTGATTGATTCAACAGATTTACGAATGACAGAATCTGCCAGCTTTACCAGCATATCAATATTTGCTTTGGCAGAATCTACCACAGGTGCTTTTTTGACTTTCTTAGTTGTATCAGGTAAGGCCTTCTCCAGTTGATAAGCCAGGTAGCCAAAACCTTTTTCAGGCGTTTTAAATCCTTTGATTCTTGCAAACTTCATCACTACATCTTTACCCAATTCAACAATGCCAATAGAATCTTTGGTCATATCATCGGCTTTTTTCTTTTTTATTTTTGCCTGGCGGGTTTCCTGGAAGATGGGTTTTATTTTAAAAACCACATAGCGGCTGTCTTCTGTAATCACTGCACCGTAACCACGGGCCACCATTTTCTTTTCTAAAGTTTTTGTATGCTGAATAACCAGGTCTCCATCCCCTTCCTGCGGATTAATGGCATACACTGTGTACTGTCCATCATTACTGATCATTCTTTCACCCACACTTTTCCAGCCATCATAAACAGCATGGTCTAAAGGCTTTTTGGTTTGCGCAGAAATACTGATGCTGACAAACAGCAATACAGGCAGAAAGATTTTCATCATACAAGTTAGATTGAGCAATAAAGTTATTGGAAATGAATCAAAATAAACAGCCCGCTTATCATTCTTCTAAAAATCCCCATTCGTTGCGGAGAGAAGATAGCTTTTCTCCTTCCAGTTTCACGTGGTCATAATGCCCGGCATTATTCTTTTGGCGGAAAGCTTCGTACAAACTAACCGCACAGGCAACGGAGATATTGAGAGATTTGATGATACCTACCTGCGGAATAATAAAATTCCCATCTGCCATGGCAATGATCTCTTCACTAACACCACTGTGTTCGTTACCAAAAACCAGGCAAACCGGTTCGGTTAAATTCAATGCGTGTAAACCAACAGCATCGCTGCTTAAATGCGTGGTATATATTTTTTTGTAGTGTTTACGCAATTCAGCAAAGCATTCGGCAGCATCGGTAAACTGGTGTACAGTTAACCATTTGGCTGCGCTGGATGAACTTTTGGCTCCCCATTTTTTGTGGGGCGGAATTTTGCTGTTCAGAATATAAATATCCTGCATACCTACCGCATCACAGGTTCGCATTACCGCAGATATGTTGTGCGGATCAAAAACATTTTCAAGCAATACCGTCAAATCGGGCTGGCGTTTGTTTAATACTGATGTGAGGCGTTCGTTTCTTTCAGGAGTCATGCTGCAATTTACAGAAGAAGGGACAAAGGATAGATTTTGCTTTGCAAAATGTTTACCACAAAGAACACAAAGGCACAAAGTGCACTAAGCCATTCCTTGTGTCCTTTGTGCTTTGTACATTGTGTACTTTGTGGTTCAAATCTTTCCGGTAATCAATAAAAGAATATTTTTGCCCATAAACATCCCCGCTTGAGTACAGATATTTTTTTGATAACGCCTCCTTTCACGCAGCTAAACACGCCCTACCCGGCTACGGCTTACCTGAAGGGTTTTCTCAATACAAAGGGCATCAAATCCTTCCAGGCCGACCTGGGCATTGAAGTTACCGTGGCATTGTTTTCAAAAGCAGGATTACAAAATTTGTTTACCGAAATTAATACGCAGCAAAAAGAACACTCCACAAATGCAGCAAGAATAATTACCCTGCAGGATGATTATATAAATACCATTGATGCGGTAATGTTGTTTTTGCAGGGCAAGAGTGCTACCCTGGCACACCTGATTTGCAAACGGGATTTTTTACCCGAAGCTGAACGCTTTGCACAATTAGATGATTTGAAATGGGCCTTTGGAAATATGGGTACGCAGGATAAAGCCAAACATATTGCCACCATGTATCTTGAAGACCTGTCTGATCTGATCAAAGAAACGGTTGATGAACATTTTGGTTTTAGTCGCTATGCCGAAAGATTGGGAAGATCGGCCAACAGTTTTGATGAATTGTATAATACGCTGCAACAAGACTACACTTATCTTGATACAATACTCATTGATATTTTACAAAAAAAGATGGATACAGTGCAACCGAAACTGGTTGCCATCTCCGTTCCCTTCCCCGGTAATTTATATACATCATTGCGTTGCGGGCAATGGATAAAACAACATTGCCCGGGCGTTAAAGTAGCTATGGGCGGTGGTTTTGCCAATACTGAACTACGTTCTTTATCTGATGCACGTGTTTTTGAATTTTACGATTTTATTACGTTGGATGATGGCGAAGCCCCGGTTGAAATTTTATTACAACATCTTAACGGCACAAAAACCATTGATGAATTAAAACGGACTTTTACTTTGGTTGATAGCAAAGTTACTTACATCAACAATACTTCCTGCGCCGATTACAAACAGGGCCAGGTGGGCACACCCGATTACAGCGATTTTTATTTAGATAAATATATTTCAGCCATTGAAGTGATAAACCCCATGCACAGTTTGTGGAGCGATGGACGCTGGAATAAACTGACCATGGCACATGGATGTTACTGGGGCAAATGCACTTTCTGTGATATTAGTTTAGACTACATAAAAAATTATGAGCCCATTGCCGCATCATTACTCTGCGACCGCATAGAAGAGATGATTGCTCAAACCGGGCAAAATGGTTTTCACTTTGTAGATGAAGCTGCACCGCCTGCTTTGATGCGTGCATTGGCCATTGAGATCATCCGCAGAAAATTAACCGTAAGCTGGTGGGCCAATATACGTTTTGAAAAAAGTTTTACAAGAGACTTGTGTATTTTACTAAAAGCATCAGGCTGCATTGCCATCTCGGGCGGATTGGAAGTTGCATCAGACCGGTTACTGGAACTGATACAAAAAGGAATTACCGTTGCACAGGTTGCAAAAGTAAATAAACATTTTACTGAAGCCGGTATTATGGTGCATGCTTATCTCATGTATGGCTTTCCCACACAAACTGCACAGGAAACCATTGACTCACTGGAAATGGTACGCCAGCTTTTTGAAGCCGGTATTTTACAATCGGCTTTCTGGCATTTGTTTACGATGACGGCACACAGCCCCGTTGGATTGAACCCTGAAAAATATTCAGTTAAAAAAGTATCAGAAGCCATTGGTACATTTGCCAACAACGATATTGAACATACCGACCCCACCGGTGCCGATCATGAAAGTTTTAGTTTTGGTTTAAAAAAATCTTTACTCAATTATATGCATGGTGCCTGCTTTGATTATCCATTGCAGAAATGGTTTGAGCAGAAAGTACCCCGGACAACCATTGCACCGGATTATATTATTAAAGCCATTGAAGAAGTTGAACTGGTAAGTTCAAACCCCAATGCAAAAATTATTTTCCTCGGCAATCTGCCAAAAACCGAAACTGTTATCAAAAGTAAAAAAGGAAACCAGTGGGAATTATTATCGATGACTTTTGAAACAAAAAAAGAAACCATCAATATTAAGGTTGATAAGCAACAGGGTGAATGGCTGGCCAGGATTTTACAACTCATCTCCATATCAAACCCAAAAACAGTAACCCTGCAGGAGGTAAAAGCCGATTATGAAAGCGCCGGCCTGGAAGACTTTGAATTATTTTGGGATAATAAACCGGTGAGTATATTGTTTAAAGTTGGTTTGCTGCAATTATAGCCTGCTTCTTTAATAATGAAACCAATTCCTGGTTCAGGTCGTAATAAATTTCCGGTATTTTCATAAAGATTATAGTCAAATAAGGGTGTACGAATTGCATAATTAATAATTCCCTACAACGTGAATCTGTTACAGTTGAATGGCAGGCAGGTATTTCCACTCATAAAAAATCTGTGTCATCCCCGCAATCATGCTGTACATTTATACATAAAACAATCTACATGAAAAAAATACTGCTTGCAATTACAACTGTTGCAATTATCATTTCCTGCAACAACAAATCTGCCGGCCCAAAACCCGATATACTGGCGGCCAACCTAGACAGTACCATTAAACCCGGTGAAGATTTTTTTGAATATGCCAATGGTGGATGGTTGAAAAAGAATCCCATCCTCGGTGAACAATCCAGTTGGGGTATAGGCAACCTGGTAATTGAAGAAAATCTGAAAAGGCTGAAAGAAATTTCTGAAAAAGCAGCAGCCGCAAATCCTGCCAAGGGCAGTAATGATCAGAAAATCGGCGATTTCTGGAGCATGGCCATGGACAGTGCAAAAATTGAAGCCGATGGTTTAAAACCCATTCAGCCATTGCTGGATAAGGTAAATGCAATTACAGATGTGAAGTCGCTGGTGAATACGGTATCTGATCTGAAGAAGATCGGATCCAATACTTTGTTCAGTGATTATGTTTACCAGGATGCAAAGAAGAGTGATGCAATGGCATATAATCTTTCACAAGGCGGACTGGGTTTGCCAGAAAGAGAATATTATTTTAAAACAGACAGTGCGACCATTAACATACGCAATGAATATGTAAAGTACATAACCCAGATACTTACTATGGCGGGTGAAGATGCTACAGTTGCAGCTACAGCAGCCAAAAACATTTTAGCGCTTGAAACCAAACTGGCAACTGCAAGCCGCAAAATTGAAGACCTGCGTGACCCTTACAAAAATTACAACAAAATGGCCATAACCGATCTGGGCAAAATGGCCGGTAATATTGATTGGGTATCTTATTTAAAAAATACCGGTGTACAAAAAGTTGATTCGGTCATTGTAGGCCAGCCCGAATTCTTCATAGCCTTAAATGATGCCTTAACCAAAACGCCGATCAGCGATTGGAAGCAATACGTACGATTCAATTTAATTAGTGACATGACTCCCGTACTGCCTGATAATTATGGAGTTGCAAATTTCAATTTCACTAAATTATTCAGTGGTGCCAAGCAAAGAAAACCAAGATGGAAACGTGCTATACAGATGGAAGAAGATGCGATGGGTGAAATGCTTGGCCAATTGTATGTGAAGGAATTTTTTAACGAAACAGCTAAAAAACGATACACCAATATGGTGGAAGATATCAGGCAGGCTTTGAAAGACCGCATTACCAAACTGGATTGGATGAGCGACAGCACCAAACAAAAAGCTTACGCAAAACTGGCTTCAGTAAAAAGCAAAGTAGGTTATCCCGATAAATGGAAAGATTTTAGAACCATGGATATTGGCAGGGAAAGTTTTGCCAAAAATTATATGAATTCAAAATTGTGGTGGCACAATTACAATTACAGTAAACTGGGCAAACCGGTTGACCGTGATGAGTGGGACATGTATCCACAAACCTACAATGCGTATTATAACCCCAGCAATAACGAAATAGTTTTACCTGCCGGCATTTTTACTGTACCCGGCTACCGCGATGAAGAACTGGATGATGCGGTGGTGTATGGCTATGGTGGCGCCAGTACCATTGGCCACGAAATTACACATGGTTTTGATGATGAAGGAAGGCAGTTTGATGAACAGGGAAATTTAAAAAGCTGGTGGACAAAAACTGATGAAGAAGCATTTAACAAAAGAGCGGATGTGATGGTAAAACAATTTAACGAGTTTGAACCGGTGAAAGGTTACCACATCAATGGCAAAGCAACACTAGGTGAAAACATTGCTGATTTGGGCGGCATTTTGCTGGGCATTGAAGCCTTTAAAAAAACAACACAGTTTAAAGAAAATAAAACCATCAGCAACCTTACACCCATGCAGCGGTATTTTATGGGTTATGCCTTGGGCTGGCTGGGCCAGACACGGGAGGAACAATTAAGAAGCCGTTTATTAACCGATGTACACAGTCCGGCCAAATACAGGGTAAACGGGCCTTTTGTTGATGTGGATGAATTTTATACAACCTTTAATATTAAGCCGGGTGATAAAATGTACAGGGCGGATAGTTTGAGGGTTAAGATCTGGTAGGGGTTGAAAGTGTTTAAAGGTTTAAAGGTTTGAGGGTTTAAATCGTTTAAAGATTTTACTATCTTACAGAATCATTAAACGGTATAAAACGATTTAAACCATTAAACGTTCCTCATGCGCACAACACTTAAAAAAGACGAAAAAATATTATTGATAACAAGGCAGCATTGGTTAAGACTGGTGCTGCCTTGCTTTGCCTGGCTATTATTAACCGTTCTGCTCATCTGGTGGCTGAATAATACCACAGCCTGGATCATTATTTTAATTGCTGCCCTTTACCCGCTGTTTGAATATATAAACTGGCGGCACAACCTGTGGTCGGTTACCAACCTGCGCATTATTGATGAGACAGGTTTTATTACACGATATTCAAAAGAAAGTCCGCTGGATAAAATAAATAATGTGGAGTACGATCAAAGCGTTTGGGGCCGGATATTTGGTTTTGGTAATGTAGATATACAAACTGCCGCCGAAATGGGCGAAACAAAATATATGCTCATCCATCATCCTAAATTATTAAAAGATACCATCACCCATGCACAGGAAGAATATAAAAAAACACAGTTAACCAACCAGGCCAACCAACTGGCCGAAGCCATCGCACGCACAAATACCGGCACACAGCCATCGCAACAAATGATTGCCGATGAACTGGATAAATTATTCGGGCTGTTGCAGAAAGGTGCTATTACGCAGGAAGAATACCTGGCGCAGAAGGGGAAGTTGATGGGGGGCTGATGAAATTTGCAAAAGTTTTGTATCCCGAACTAGTTTTACAAACTGAATAATGATTTAAAATATGAACAATTTGCGTTGGTAAAAGATGCGATCATTTTTTCACGCCTGGTTTACTCTACAATATGATGTAAGCCGCCAACAAAAAAGGGCTGGGACAGGACTCAGCACACCTGAAAAAATTTAAAAATGGAGCTTAGAATAATTGAATTAAATGTTGATAAATCCAGGGATTTATATAGTTCCGACAATTGCCAGATCTTATTAAAAACCTACGACGATTATTACCCGGTCATTGGATACCATTTGCCCTGGGTTGGATATTTTGTAATAAAAGAAGATAAAATAGTTGGCTCTTGTGGTTTCACCGGACAACCAAAGGATGGCAAAGTTGAGATCGCTTATTGGACATTTGAAGAATACGAAGGACAGGGTATTGCTTCATTTTCATGCAGAGAACTTGTTATGATTTCCCGGCAATCCGATCCAGCCATTATAGTAACAGCTAAAACAGCACCAGGATATAATGCTTCAACAAAAATTTTACAAAATAACGGGTTTACATTTACAGAGATAGTGCAGGACCATGAAATTGGTGATGCCTGGTTATGGACACTGAACAGATAATAATGTAAGTGTAAGCAGCTTGGCTATAAGTATTTTTGCAAAACGATATTATAACAATGAATTAAAGCAAACCGTAAAACCTAACATAAGCTTTAGTTTTACCGAATATCTTTTATCTTTTACCTCATGCTTAGTTTCAACAGCACCATATTACAATTTGCACAACAGGGCGAAAAAACAGGCTGGACATACCTATTGATACCGGCTGCCATTGCGTCAAAATTAAACCCGGGTGTAAAAAAGTCATTCAGGGTTAAAGGCAGGCTAGATGATTTTAAAGTGGAGAAGCTGGCACTGATACCGATGGGCAAGGGCGATTTTATTTTAACTGTTAATGCCGCAATCCGTAAAGGCATTGGCAAAAGAAAAGGTGCTACCGTTAAAGTACAATTGGAGTTGGATCATTCACCTATCCTTCCTCCAACAGAATTACTGGAATGTTTACAGGATGAACCTGAGGCATTGACATATTTTAACAGCCTGCCGCAAGGCCACCGCAATTATTTTACCAAATGGATTGAGAGCGCCAAAACAGAACCCACCAAAACAAAACGCATTGCACTGGTGATAAAAACCATGGTACGTAAAATGGATTTTGGTGGTATGCTAAGGGAAGAAAGAGATGAACGGAGAATGATGGGACGATGACCTAATGCCGGACACAAGATGCTGGATACTGGATGGAGTTCAATAATTTAAAAGCTTCTCTATATTGCAGAGTTCATCCAGTATCAAGTATCAGGAATTAATGCAACAAAATACTCGTCCCCTTCTGTTGAACTCTTTTTCCTGTCTCAATATGGGTGTAGGTAAGTATCCATACATAAGTTCCCAAATCTGCCGGCTGCCCTTTAAATCTTCCATCCCATCTTTTTGTCCAGTCACGGGTTTCAAAAACCAATTGGCCAACCCGGTTATACACTCTGAATAAAAGGTCAGTTGCTTTGTAAGCATTTAAAGGATAGAGTTGATCATTAAGCCCGTCATTATTGGGTGTAAATGCATTGGGTACTGCAATATAACAACTGTTGGGAACCACAATCTTTTGTATGGCCGTATCCAGGCAACCCCGGTTATTCTGTACAATTAATCTCGGAAAAACATTGATGGTTGCCCTGGGAACCGGGTAAGATTGAGGGGCCGGATCGGGCAAATTACCGGTTAATCCATTACCAAAATCCCAGCGCCAGCTTACAAGATTTCCTGAACTTTTATTTATGAAGGTAGCCAGTTCATTTGGACAAACAACTGATGTTGCTTCAAATGCTGCTTTCACTTCATTATCTATAAATATAGAAACGGTATCGCTGCTATCACGGCAGGTTCCGTTGGATACGATCAAATAAGTTTTTTTAAGTCCGGGTGTGCCATACAATATGGTGGGGTTTTGCAGGCTGCTGCTTCTTGTCCTGTCAAAATTCCATTTCCAGAAATTCACTTCATTGGCACCATCATGAAAATAATTGATAGTATCCCTGTCGCAGCCATATTTAATGGCATAACTAAAACCGGCATTCACTGTGTCTTTGGTATTAAAGAACAAGGTGGCACCTGCTGGTGTTTCCTGTCCACATTCATCAATAATGGTATTGCCATCTTCCACGCTGGCTTTCAAACGTATCTGGTATGTACCTTTTGTTTTTATGGCCGGCGATAAAGGTGTTGAGAGTTTTACTTTTATGATAGAAGTAAGGCCATCTGCATTACAGTTTCCTGAAGCACCAATAACAGTTGCAGGCGTACTTCCCGAAACCAGTGTAACAACAAAATCTCTGCCATTAGGCTCAATACTGTTGCACCTGATTTTTTTACGAAACACCAGTTGTATCTCATCAGGTTCGCAACCCAATTTTGAAATACTGTCCATCGGTGTTGGTATCAATGGATAGACAATCATAGGAATACTTTCATTTACCGGTATTTCTCTGTCACAGTTATCCAGTATTGTATTTCCGTCCGGTATTCCCTTTTTTATGTTGATCGTGTAATTGCCGGGGGGAAGCGGTGTGTCAAAAGTTATTAATACCGAGTCCATATCAAAAGCAGGGTTACAACCAAAGCCTGTAGCAGAAATGACATTCGCCACAGCTGGTGTGATACTAAACTCACTACCACTTGCTGTAAGGCTGTTGCATTTCATCCTTTTATTCATTTTTATACTGGCACTTACCCCATCACAGATAGCTCTGGCGCTTTCCATATGCGGTTCTTTCGGGTCGGTAATACTGGCTGTGCCACCGGTGAAAGTAAGGTCATATCCTGCTGTACTTCTTGTCCAATTGGTTACCATTAATAAATAACTATGGCCAATAGTAATAGTAGGCATGGCATTAAATGGAGTATTGCCATTGTCAGAACCTTCGCAGTGGACATTACCGGTGGCGCCGGGCCTGCAACCGGTAGGCGATTCGGGAAATGGGGCAGGGCCGTTACCTGCACCATACAGATTAATAGAGATAGCCAATGATGAGTTTGAAAATACCTCATTGGGATTACGGCCGGTAATATCAAATAAAACCCAGTCATAATCATCCGTACTGGAAATACCACTGATCAAAAAGCCCAATGACCCGGTTTGAAAACAGGTAAACTTGTACCAGAACGAACTTTCTGAAGATGCGCCAACAGAACATCCAACCTGCGCTACATTGTTGCCGGAGCAATTTATTACTACATCCTGGTGAAATACAGAGGTACCGCAAACCTGTAAGGCATTACCCGGCGACATACCCGGGATTGTAGAACATGGCTGCGCATAGGTAGAGCATACTGCAGAAAGAATTATAGCGATCAGCGTTAGTAACCTTTTTATCATAAGTTTGGCTAAATTATATAAAAGACCTCTTTAGCCGCATTAATGCTGCAAGAGTTAATATGATTTTAACAGGATTGATGATGAAACATGAGCAATTACACAATCAGCAACAAATTATATGCCTTACTTTACCTTCCCCTTGATCTCCTGCAATTTCAATAAAGCTTCTACAGGTGTTAAGCGGTTTATATCCACAGCTTCCAGCAAATTTCTTATTTCATCAAAGGTTGCAGAATGTGCATCAAAAATACTGAGCTGCATTTTAGGAGCAGATAGTTTTTTTATATTTTCATCAAGATTAATGCCCTCTCCTCCTTCCCTGCTGTCTTCCAGTTGTTTTAAAATTTCATTGGCACGGTCTATCAATTGCGGCGGCATGCCGGCCATACGTGCCACATGAATACCAAAACTGTGTACACTGCCGCCCGGTGCCAGTTTACGCAGGAAGATTATTTTATTGCCAACTTCCTTATTGGTAACATGAAAGTTTTTGATACCTGCAAATTTATTCTCCAGCTCATTCAACTCGTGGTAATGCGTGGCAAATAATGTTTTGGGCTGATGAACGGAGTTGTGCAGAAATTCTGCAATACTCCAGGCAATGCTGATACCATCGTAAGTTGATGTACCACGGCCGATTTCATCCAGTAATATTAAACTTCGTTTGGTGAGATTGTTGATGATGCTGGCAGTTTCATTCATCTCTACCATAAAAGTACTTTCGCCGCCACTTAAATTATCACTGGCACCAACCCTTGTAAATATCTTATCTGTCAATGGAATTTTTGCATCGCTGGCAGGCACAAAACTTCCCATGTGTGCCATCAGCGTTATCAATGCAGTTTGGCGAAGAATAGCACTCTTACCACTCATGTTTGGCCCGGTTAAAATAATGATCTGCTGCGATGAAGGATCCAGATAAATATCATTGGCAATATAAGGTTCTCCTACCGGCAAATTCCTTTCAATCACCGGGTGGCGACTGTCTTTTATATCCAGTACAAAATCATCCTGCAGCACTGGTTTTTTATATTTGAATTGCAGGGCATTGTTTGCAAAGCAACTCAAACAATCCAGCACAGCCATCACATGACCATTCACCTGCATGGGCGCAATATAATCCTGTAGTTCATTCAATAACTCTTCGAATAATTGCATTTCAATGGCAAGTATCTTATCTTCGGCGCCAACAATTTTTTCTTCGTATTCTTTTAATTCCGGTGTAATGTATCGCTCTGCATTTACCAGTGTTTGTTTGCGTATCCAGGTTTCGGGCACTTTGGTTTTATGTGCATGGGTTACTTCTAAATAGTATCCAAAAACATTGTTGAAACTGATTTTTAAAGAAGAAATACCGGTTGCGGCTGCTTCCCTTTGCTGAATCTCCACCAGGTAATCTTTACCGCCGCTGGCAATCTTTCGAAGCGCATCCAGTTCTTCATGAATACCTGCAGCAATTACATTGCCCTTTAGATGCTGCTACCGGCGGATTATCATTCAGTTCTTTTACGATCTTATCAAAAATATATTTACAGGGGTTGAGTGAATCGCCCAGCCTTTTTAAATATTCATTGGAAGATGTTTCGCAGATCTCTTTTATTAATGCAGTTTGCTGCAAACCTTTGGCAATTTGTAAAACTTCCCTTGGATTAACTTTTTTCAAAGGCACTTTGCTCACCAGCCTTTCTACATCACCCGCCTGTTTAATGTATTGTGTTATTTTATTACGAAGATCTACTTCTTTAATTAAATACTCAACCGTATTAAGCCGTTCATTAATTTTTACAATATTGTTCAATGGCAGCACCATCCAGCGTTTCAGCAGCCTGGCACCCATGGCAGAAACGGTATTGTCTAAAACCTTTAATAAAGTATTACTGCCTTCTGCCCCACCAAATAATTCCAGGTTGCGAATGGTAAAACGATCCATCCAGAGATGATCTTCCCTGTCAATTCTTTGTATAGATGTAATGTGGCCGAGGTTTGGATGTTCAGTATCTTTTAGATAATGCAGGATGGCACCGGCAGCAATAATGCCCATCTGCTGCCCTTCAATACCAAAACCTTTTAAGCTGTGGGTACCAAAATGTTTTAATAAACTTTCTGTTGCATAAGCTTCTGCAAAGATCCATTCCTCTAACGTGTAAGTAAAAAATTTAGTGCCGAAATTTTCTTTAAAATATTTTTGCTGGCTGCGCTGAAAAATAACTTCGGCAGGTTTTAAACTCTGCAATAATTTATCGGCATATTCCTTATCGCCCTCAGCAACAAAAAATTCGCCGGTGCTGATATCTAAAAATGCAATGCCTATTTTATCACCTTCAAAATGCAGTGCTGCTAAAAAATTATTGCTGTTATGTTCCAGTAATTTATCGCTGGTGGCAACACCCGGTGTAACCAATTCTGTAACGCCACGTTTTACAATTCCTTTGGCTTGTTTGGGATCTTCCAGTTGGTCGCAAATGGCAACACGGTAGCCGGCTTTAACCAGTTTGTGTAAATAGGTATCCAACGCATGATGCGGAAAACCTGCCAGTTCCGATGCATCGGGATTTCCATTATTACGTTTGGTAAGCGTAATACCCAATACGGCTGCGGTGGTTATGGCATCCTGCCCGAAGGTTTCGTAAAAATCGCCCACACGAAACAGCAGAATAGCATCAGGGTACCTGGCCTTGATGGCGTTGTGTTGTTGCATTAAGGGTGTTTCAGCAGTTGCTTTAGCCATGGTAAAGAGACCACCGTCGACAGACCACTGGCGACCGTATGGGGCATCAAAAATAACAAACCAATCGCTGATTATAAAGATTATGTAAGATTTCGCTGATTTTATCTGCGAAATCAATTAAATCAATAAATCAGCGTTTAATTCTCCTGCTTCGTCAATATCTCCTTCTTCATCTTTTCCCAAAGCCCGTCAAAAGTTTGGTGGTTTTCTTCCTTCCATCTTTTACTGAAGCTTTTCATCTTTTCAGTCCGGTCTTCTTTGGTGAGTGAAAAGAACGCCGTGATGGCTTCTTTATCATTATCAAATGCCATTTGATTGTAGAGTTCTTTCAGTTGCTGTTCCTTGCGGATATTGCTGTGGGCAATCTCCATTTCCATTTCTTCCCGCAGCATTACTTTTTCATCGTAACTGCCCGATGGCAAAATTGTTTTTGCTATTACCGGCATCAGTTCTATCAACATCAGTATAAAAACGATCAGGTAATACCTGAATTGGAGTGCTGAGTTGTTTTTTAATAAATTAGTAAGCGCTTCTACCCTGGTTAAAAATCCATTGTTGAAATAGGTAGTAAAATTTGCTTCTTCCGTTTTTATTTTATTGTCTATTTCTTTTAAAGCCGCATCGGTACTGTCTAATTTGGGCTGTGTTTCTTTTAATAAGATTTGATACTCGCCATCTAATTTTTGATATTCATTTCTTTTGGCAATGGCAATATCTTTAATGCCCACTTTACCCGATCCGCCGCTGCCATCGGTTTCGGCTAAAAAATTATTCCGGGCCTTACTTACCGCTTCATACTTTAAATCAAGCTCTGCCTTAAGTGCTGCGCTTTCTTTGGTCAGCGCATCTTTGGGGGTTTTATACAATGCCACCAGTTCCTGCTGTTTCAGCATTTTCTTTTTTTCATTATCCAGCGAAGTCTGCAGTTTTATTTCTTTATCAAACATGTATAACACGGCTGGCTGGGCCATAAAAGTACCAATTGTTAATGCCAGCAAGCCACGGAACAAAAGCGGAGCTAATTTGCGTTTATTAAATTTTGTAATGCCTTTTATTAATGCCCGGTCAATGGTAAGAATGATAAAACCCATAAAAAGGCCCAATGCAACAGACATTAAAACAGAATCAACAATCGTATTAAAAAAATAGGTCCAGGTAAAAGTTGCAAATGCCCAGGTGGCCAGCACGGTCATGCCGATAATTTTGTACCGGTTTCTGTCAACAACAGAATCAACCAGAATTTCCTTTTCGGCAGTAGATAACCACCATAAAAATTCGGTGAATTGTGTAGGGTTATAGCTTTCCCGCTGGGAAATGGCGATATTTTTTTGCATGATATGTAGTAATTAAATGATGCCGCCGCCGGGCTCTTATAAAGCCATGCGCCTAAAAGTAAAAAATATCAATAGTGGAGTTGTGTTGAAGACTTGCAAAATAGTTATCTTTTTGGGATTAACGCCTGCTGATATCGCTTATTTTACAAATGCCTGTACATTAACAGTTTATTACAATATTCAAATGAAACTATGAGTATAAAAAAACCGTCTATGTACTATATCTTTGCAGGCGTTTAACAGGCTTGTATATTTTTAATAATAAATAAAGAAAATGAAGAAAATTTTAAGTGCGGCAGTATTCATGTTAAGTATGTTTTTCACTGTAAATGCCCAGGCGCCAAAAGGTATGGGCAACAGCGATCCGGAGGCTAAGAAAATACTGGATGCAGTGAGTGCTAAATTCAAAACCTATAAATCAGTTCAATCCAATTTCAGCCTTAAGATTGAAAATGCGGCCAATAAACTGCTGGGCAATAAAACAGGCACCGTGTATATGAAAGGAACTAAATACCGTATTAAAGTAGCAGGGCAGGATATTTTTTGTGATGGCAGTAATATCTGGACAGTAGATGCCGCAGCAAAAGAAATTACACTTACCAAACTTGACCCTTCCAACAATACCATTACCCCTCAAAAATTATTTACCAATTTTTACGATAAAGACTTTTTATACAAATTAAACAGCGATGCAAAAGGTATTCAGGAAATTGAGTTAACCCCAATTGATAAAACAAAACTGTTTCATAAAGTAATTGTATTCATTAACAAGGCTGCTAAAACAATCACTTCAACCAAAGTTTTTGAAAAGGCCGGCAACCGTTATACCTACACAGTAAGCGGCATGAATACCACATCAAATCTTACTGATGCAACGTTTTTATTTAACCAGAAAAATTATCCCGGAATGGAGCTGGTGGATTTGAGATAGTATTACCACAAAACACTGAAACACAGAAAATGATTTTAAAAGCCATTACAATATTGTGATGGCTTTTTACTTGCCCCAGCGGTAAGCCACATTTTTTAGTCCGGCCAGGTCTATCACACGATCAACAACCGTTGCTGCAACTTCTTCAATAGTTGTTGGCTTGCTGTAAAAAGATGGCGTTGCAGGACATATTATTCCTCCGGCAAGTGTAATGGTTTCCATATTGCGGATATGAATAAGGTTGTACGGCGTATCTCTTACCACACAAATCAGTTTTCTTCTTTCTTTTAAAACAACATCTGCCGCACGGCTTATCAGGTCGTTGGAAATACCCGCAGCAATACGCCCCAATGTACCCATGCTGCAGGGAATGATGATCATGGTATCGTACTGTCCTGATCCGGATGCAAACGGCGCATTAAAATCCTGTTGTGTAAAATGGCGCAGTTCATAATGACTGTAATTGTCGTTATCCAGTTCAATCTTCCATACTTCTTTGGCATTTTCAGTCATCACCAGGCTTAGCTCATCCCATTGTTCTGTAAGCTGCATCAGCTTCTTCAGCAATACATCAGCGTAAACCGAACCGCTGGCTCCCGTAACTGCAATCACAATTTTTTTTCCCATTTCAACGTTTATTATGTGTAAGCTACAAAACAAAGTTATATGCAAATTGTTTTCCGCCTCATATTGATCTTCGTTATACTGATGATACTCATCGGCTTTTAGTATTTACCAAATTCGGAAAAATTCCACTACCCCATTTCTTTTATCAGTCAAAATTGTAATTTCCATATTCAATTACCGGAATGACTGCTCCAAAATTACAGCGAAGCTTAGGCTTATTTCAATCTACTGTTGTAAACATGATCGACATGGTGGGTATCGGCCCATTTGTAACCCTTCCCATTGTAATGGGCCTGATGGGCAGCATGTTTTTATATGCCTGGATTGCCGGTGCTGTACTCTCTTTAATTGATGCCATGATCTGGAGTGAACTGGGCGCTGCCTACCCGTTAGCGGGTGGCAGTTACAATTTTTTAAAAGAAGCTTACGGTAAAAATGGTATGGGCCGGATGATGAGCTTCCTGTATGTATGGCAAACGGTAATACAGGCGCCGCTGGTTGCAGCATCGGCTGCTATTGGTTTTTCGCAATATTTAGGCTACCTGGTTGACTTAGGCTCTATAGAACAAAAACTGGTTTCTGCTTCGGTTATTGTGGTTGTTACTATATTGCTCTATCGAAAAATTGACAGCATCGGAAAAATTGCCGTGTTACTCTGGACCGGTGTCATTCTAACCATCGGCTGGATCATCATCGGCGGTATTGCACATGGCAATTTTTTACAGCCGTTAAAAGATATCAATGCAGATTTCAGCTGGGGCCAACTGGCTTCTTTTGCATTCGGGCAGGCATGTATCAAATCCATTTACAGTTACCTGGGTTATTACAATGTTTGCCATTTGGGTGCCGAGATAAAAAACCCGGGTAAAAACATTCCACGCAGCATGTTTATTTCTGTTATCGGCATTGCCATTTTATACATTGCCATGAACATGAGTGTGAGCAGCGTTATCAGCTGGCAGGAAGTAAAACAATGGCAGGATGCAGGTATCAATACTTTTGTGGTAAGCACTTTTATAGAACGGCTGTATGGACATGCTGCTGCCAATATTGCAACTATAATGATCTTATGGGTTGCCCTAGCCTCTTTATTTGCTGTAATGCTTGGTTACTCACGTGTGCCTTATGCAGCTGCTGTTGACGGTGCATTCTTTAAAGTATTTGGCAAACTGCATCCCACCAGGAACTTTCCTTATGTTTCGTTATTGGTACTGGCAGCTTTTGCTTTTGTGTTCAGTATGTTATTCAGAATGAGTGATGTTATCAGCGGCATTTTAGCCATGCGCATTATGGTGCAGTTTATTGGCCAGGCTGTTGGCGTTGTATTACTCCGCAGAAGAAACGGCAAAACTCATCTGCCTTTTAAAATGCCTTTATATCCTTTGCCTGTAATATTGGCGATTCTGATGTGGCTGTTTGTTTTCTATTCAACAGGCTTTGCAGTTATCAAATCTTTTCTAATTGTTTTTGGAACCGGTATTGTAGTTTATTTTATTTATGCAAAGCTGCAAAATCAATGGCCGTATAATAATGAAAAAGAGGAAACACTGGAAGATCAGGTTGAAAGAATCGGCGAAGCTTAATTAAAGATCAGGTAAAACACCAATTGCCTGCATCAGATTTTCGTTTAATTGTAATGCCATGCAATAACTGCCATTGGTAATAACCAGGTAAGGAACATCAAGTGAAATATTATACCGAAGTATCTGATCTAAAACTGATTTATCCAACGATACATTCATCTCCTTACATTCAACAATCATCCATGGTTTTGAGTTTTTGTCATATACAACGATATCAAAACGCTTTTTAAGTTCGCCCAGTTTTATTTCCTTTTCAACTGCAATTAAAGAAGCCGGGTATTTTTTTTGTCTGGGTAAGATATTGCAGAAAATTCTGTCGCACCCATTCTTCAGGTGTAAGCACAATCCAGCGTTTGCGAAATGCATCAAAGATCAATTCCCTGCCGTTTTCTTCTTTTATTTTTGGTTGATATGGTGGGTATTCAATTTTAATCATCTGCATTAATCTTACTGTAGGAAAAGAATTTTGTACCTTTAATCAATACAAAACGAATTAGCCGAAAGATATGAAATCAAAAGAAGAAATAGTAAATAACTGGTTACCGAGGTATACCGGCGAAAAATTAGAAAATTTTGGACAGTACATTTTACTTACCAATTTCAGTAACTATGTAAATATGTTTGCCGAATGGAATAACGTACAGATTGTGGGCACCGACAGGCCGATGCAATGTGCTACCGCTGATAATATTACCATCATTAACTTTGGTATGGGCAGTCCCGGTGCGGCAACAGTGATGGATCTATTGAGCGCCATTGAGCCCAAGGCTGTTTTATTCTTAGGTAAATGCGGAGGCCTTAAAAAACGTAATAAACTGGGCGACCTCATTCTTCCCATTGCAGCCATACGGGGCGAAGGTACCAGCAATGATTATTTTCCACCTGAAGTACCGGCATTGCCTGCATTTGCTTTGCAGAAAGCCATTTCAACTACTATCAGGGATTCTTCCTGCGATTACTGGACAGGCGTTTGTTACACCACCAACCGCAGGGTTTGGGAGCATGATGAAGTGTTTAAAGAATACCTGCAACAGGTAAGGGCTTATGCCATTGATATGGAAACAGCAACAATTTTTACCGTTGGTTTCTATAATAAAATACCAACGGGTGCCTTGTTGCTGGTGAGTGACAGCCCCATGGTACCTGAAGGCGTTAAAACAGAAGAGAGCGATAAAAAAGTTACGACCGAATTTGTTGAACGGCATTTAAAGATTGGTATCGATTCTTTAAAGCAACTGATCAACGATGGGTTAACAGTAAGGCATTTGAAATTTTAACATCCGTCAGGCAGCAATATTATTTGCATAGCAGTCTTACGGTAAAAGCTGTTTTATGAAGAAAAGTAGTTTTGTTATTTTCTGTATTGCTATACTTACTATTACTTTTTTACCCGGTTTTAAATGTAAAAAAGAAGATACTGATACCAGATTAAGTGGCTGTATCAGAGGTAAACTGGTTGTAAAGGGCCCTTGTGCCCAATATGTAATACAGGTTATCAGTGGCGATGCCGGAAATGCCGATATTGCCGCCAACTGGCTTGACCCGGAGACCAATATCAATTACACCAATGTTTTTACAGTAAAAAATTATTGTTATTTCCCTGCTCTTAATCCGGGAGATGAATTTAATTTTTACTTTATCAGGCAGGTAAAAACAATGGACTGTATTGTGTGCCTGGCTGCAAGAGCAACACCATCACAAGGAAATGAAGTACAATATACAGGATCAACCTGTCCCTGATATAATTATGGATACCCCACTCCTCTCTATAAAAAATCTTTCCATTCAGTTTAACCAGGATGGTGTATTGAGCAATGCTGTAATCAATAATTCATTTGATGTGGCAGCCGGAGAACTGGTAGCCATTGTTGGCGAAAGCGGCTCTGGCAAATCGGTAACAGCTTTATCTGTATTGCAACTGTTACCAAAACAAGCTGTGATAAACGGTGAAATATTATTCGGGCAGGATGAACCGGTTGATCTTTTAAAACTATCTCACAAAAAAATAAACAGCATACGTGGTAATAAAATTGCCATGATCTTCCAGGAGCCCATGACCTCGCTGAACCCGGTTTTTACCTGCGGTTACCAGGTGATGGAAGCCATACAGTTACATCAAAAAGTAAATAAAGAAACAGCGAGGCAAAAAACCATCGAGCTTTTTGAAAAAGTAAAATTGCCCGAGCCCGCAAATTTATTGTCACGTTATCCGCATGAGCTGAGTGGCGGACAAAAGCAACGGGTGATGATTGCTATGGCAATGAGTTGTAACCCCACTATTTTAATTGCTGATGAACCCACCACAGCACTTGACGTAACTGTACAAAAAACAATACTGGAACTCATCAAATCTTTACAAGCACAAAATAATATGGGGGTAATTTTTATTACCCACGACCTGGGCGTTGTTGCAGATATTGCCGACAAAATACTGGTAATGCGTAAAGGCGAAATTGTAGAACAGGGACTTACAAAAGATATTTTACATGCACCACAGCACCCATACACAAAGGCTTTACTCGCCTGCAGGCCGGCTGGCCAGCCAAAAGAAAAACGGTTGCCGGTAGTTAGTGATTTTATAAAAACAGAAACCAAGCCGCAAGCTACAAGCAACAAGACACAAGAAACAGATCTAAATTTCCAAAGCCAGTTCGATTCAGCAAACAAACTACAAACCACAAACCACCAACCACAAATTGAGCAAAGCGAAATCCCGAAAGCTTTCGGGACTACAATACTGGAGGTAAAAAACCTCCATGTTCATTTTCCGCTGAAGAAAAATATATTTGGAAAAGCTTCAACATTTTTTAAAGCTGTTGATGATGTAAGTTTTACCGTACAGCAGGGAGATATTGTTGGCCTGGTTGGCGAAAGTGGTTGTGGAAAAACAACTTTGGGAAGAAGTATTTTACAGTTGATCAAACCAACAGCGGGCAAAATTTTGCTGGATGGCAAAGACCTGACACAAACCAACAAAGAAGTGCTACGCAATATGCGTAAGGACCTGCAGATCGTTTTCCAGGATCCGTACGGTTCATTAAACCCACGCATTGCCATTGGCGATGCCATACTGGAGCCGTTGAAAGTACATTCAGTTTTATCCGGCCATAAACAACGTAAGGAAAAAGTGATGGAGTTGCTGGAGAAAGTCAGTTTGGATACCAGTCACTTTAACCGCTACCCTCACCAGTTCAGTGGTGGTCAGCGCCAGCGCATTTGTATTGCCCGTGCTTTGGCACTCAATCCTTCTTTTTTAATTTTTGATGAAAGTGTTTCGGCTTTAGATGTAAGTGTACAGGCGCAGGTGCTTAATCTGCTGAACGACCTTAAAAAAGAATTTGGATTTACCGCTATTTTTATTTCTCATGACCTGTCGGTTGTGCATTATATCTGCAACCGTATACTGGTTATGTACAAGGGAAAAATTGTGGAAGCAGGAACTGCCGACCAGGTGTATCATCATCCAAAAAATGAATACACCCAAAACCTGGTTAATGCGATCCCCGGAAAAAATGCATATCAATCTTCATAAGTACTAACAGCTCTGTAGCCCGAAGTATTATTATACCCATAAAAATTTCTGGCACTGGGATGAAAGCTGAATAGTATTCTTTTAAGCTGATTTTGTAACTGCTCATCCAGCGGTTCGTCTTTCTTAATTTTTTTGTCTGTCATGCTGGTGAGTTTATCGTCAGTAAAAATATATTTTTCATCGGCCGGCTGCAAACCACTGATGCCTATTTTCCAGTCATCGTCCTTATTAACACGATATTTAAAAAAGTACACAACCCCTTTTTTATCAAGGTATGCAACAGGCTGTTTTTTTATATATACAACAGAATCTACCTTATTATAATTTTTATCAGCAATCAAAAAACTTCTGGCAATCTCCGGTTGATTTTTATATGTAGCCGGAAATTTATCCAGCCGTTTTGCTTTTTCCAGTTTTGTATACAATTTGCTCCGGTATTGATCTTCGGCTGCCAGTTTTGTTATTATACTATCAGCAACAGGTATATTATTGCGAAGCATTAAAACTGCAGCTGTCATTCTTACACCTGGCTCCCGGGATTGTAATAATCTTTCGAAAAACAGCTGTACATTTTTTCTTTTATCATAAAATGGCAGTAATAAAACGCTGTAATCATCCAGGTCGCTTTTATTATTCCGGCTATAGTTTGTATAACTTCTTTTGTTTTCCTCATCTGTTTTCAGCAATTCTTTCTCCAGTATTTTTTCATCTTTTATCTGAAGTTTTTTCAGTTCAACTTTGGCATCAAAATATATTTTAGCAAAATAGCTTTCGTAGTCAGGTGCTTTTACCAGGTTACTGTCAACCAGTGTAACCAGCAGATTTAAAACGTTTTCCTTGTAATCGCTGAGGGTTGATAACTGCAGCAATTCAGGAAACAGATCCCGTGCAAGTAATAAGGAATCGCCGAGGTTACGAAACATACTGCTGTATTCATAACTATCCGAAAAAACCGGTGGTTCCAGCAATATCAATTCTTTAAATAAAGCAAAAGCGCTTTTAGTTTTGTGCCTGGCAAGTGCTTTAAATACTTCGTTTTGAAAAACGCCGGTATCAGCCGTACGTTCGTATATTTTTTTCAACAGGCCAACCACCACAGGATTGGTGGTGTCTTTAATGTATCCAAGTTCTGCTATCAGTTTTACTTTGCTGTCAAAATAATCCTTGTCGGTAAGGTTCAGCCTTTCGATAGCTGCAGCAATCTGCGGAACCGCCTGCTCACCAAAATAAATATTGGTGATGGATTGCTGGGCCCGTTTTTGGGTTGCGCTGTCTTTACTGAAAAGATCGGTAAAAAAATCATCCAGCCGGTTTTCATAAATACTTCTGCCCGGCTTTTTCAATTCGGGGGTTATGCTGCTGAAAAAAGAGCTGATAAAACTGCTTGGGGCTGATAAAGTATCTCCCAAGGTGACCACACTGTAAGAGAAATTATCTTTAAACATCAGCAACCTGTTTACGGTCCGGGACGAGCCGGTATCACGCAGGGTAAACCTGAAACCCTTTACATGGCCTGCAAGATTTAAAGTATCGCTTTTATACAGCACCATGCCCGGATTCTCGTAATAAGTTTTCATCTCATCACTCAGAAACTTAGCCGAATCTCTTGCATAAAAATATTTTGGGTATTCCTGGATACTAATGCCGATCATTTCGCCCGTTGCATCACTTTTAAATAAACCATTTTTTGCTTTAAGCCAGTAACTAAAATAGCCCGAAGCATTATTCCCATTAGACATGCTGGCGGATGCATTTTCAGTAAGGCTCCTTATCTCGTTATTTATCTCCGGCGCTACGGGTGTGTTAACGGTAAAATGCATGAAGGTATCAACATAGGCTGTTGCTGCTTTGTATACAAAGGGTATAAAATTAAAGGAGTTAAAGTAAGCGCTGAAATCTGCCTTTTTATTTTTGCTCTTTGCGGCAATCACATAATAATGCGGCCCTTTAATGATATACCTGGCATACACCGTTGAACCATCTTTTAATTTTTCCTTCACATCAAGTGCCGGGTAACCTTTAAAATTCTTTTGCTCACGGCTCAGTTGCTTTTCAAACCGATCGGGGTTTCTGAAAGATTCTTCCATTAAACCCAGCTCAAAATTATCTTCATCTAAAAAACGAAAATTGTAGGCTGTTTTTTTCAAAATAATAAAAGCATCACCGGTAGATTTATCAACAGATTCATATTCCCAGCGGTCATTCATATCAGCATTGGTAGTGTTCAGGTATACAGTTGGCTGTTGTGGAAATTTTACTGAAAACTCTCCATGTGCCGGTTGATAATTAACCGGGGCATTGGATTCTTCTTTGAATGTAATAGAAGAAAAAAACTGTTCTGCTTCTACCCCATCCACATAATTTTCTTTCCCGCTTATTTTAAAGAACAACACTTCAAATGGTGTAATAAAAATATGGTAGCGCTGCAGATTTCCCCGCCGGGTTCGGTTGCTGATGTCGAAACCGGTGTAACCATTTTTAGTGATCGTTTTTTTCGACAAGATCTTTCCCGGTATATTCTCATATAAAATACTGTCAACTTTACTTAAAACATCCTTTTCGTTTTGGCCCAGAAAAACAGCATGTGTCTTTATTCTTGTAACCATGTAAAAAGCGCCATTCGCCATATCTGAGTATTGCCTTCTGTCCAGTTTCTGATTTTCGCCGCTTAGTTTAAATAATGGGCCCGGCATAGCAACACTAAAAAATCCATCATCGGCAGTTTGCGTTGTAAAATTCACGGGCATTTTCATTTTATCAACCTCCTCTTTTTGTGCGGCATCCCGGTCGGTCATATATATGGGACGAAGTGTATACCCCATTGTACGCAGCAATTCTATAACGCCCCTGGGGCCGGGTAAATGTGCGGCTCCAACTCCTACAAACAACGAACTCTTTTTCATAATTGTGTCCATGGAATTTGCCTGTATCTCATTTCTTTTAAAAGAAATTTCTCCGTAAATGCCTCCGACCTGTCCATCATTCGGTCGAGTGAATCCATCAGGTCAAGATCGCCACGGCGGTAAGCATCCTGCGTTTTTTCTACAATATCATATCTAGATTCGCCATCTGTGTCGGCATACCTGCGTTTTTTTTCTTTAGCCATATCAGCATAGGCTTCCATCACAATTTTTTCTGTCTCAAAATAATTTTCAACAGCAGTTGCTCTTTTACCCAGTTTCTTTCCGGTTTGATAAATGTACAGATCCAGGAATGTATCTTCTTCAAAATCTTCTTTGGCTTTATAAGAGCGGTACAGTAAACTGTTTACAATAGTAGGTTCGCTGCTCATGGCAGCTTTCAGCTCGTCATCATATGCATCAATACGAAAAGAATATTGGGTAAGATAACTGCTTCGGGGTGTACCAGCAAAATCCGCATAATTCTGTTTAATATTATTCATCGTAACCATCTCACCCTGCCAGGTATCAGGGTTCAATTCCAATGCAACCGCATCTACACTTTTTAGTGCCAGATAAAAAGAATCGCTTAAATGAAATACCAGTTTACTGCTTACGTGCATGGTGCCAAACAGGTAAGAAGGCTTTGCTAATCCATTGCCGGTAATTTCCCAAAACAGGCTGGGATATTTTGCTGCCTTTTTTTGGGCAGAAACCGATACAGTGCAAAACAATAAAACAGCAAGGAGGGTGTTAATGGGCTTTATAAACATTATAGCTAAAATTAATAAAAAGACGGGCACTTTATAAAGATGCACAGAAGTAGAGATAACACAAAATTATGTTCTCTTATTTAACGCTTTAAGTGATGATTTCTTACAATTGTAAAACCTGCATCTAAATAAATAATACTAAAGCCCGGATTTTGGCTGTAATTTATTACCTTTGCCCACTTTAAATCATGCCGTAACATGATAAATGTCCTGGCACCAGGGCTCAATCACTGTAAACTTTTACAGACAGGCATGTGACACATTAAAATAAAACCGTTACATGAAATTATCCCAATTCAGATTTGACCTTCCGCTAAACTTAATTGCCCAAAACCCTACCAAACGCCGTGAAGACAGCCGTATGATGGTTATTGACCGCAAAACAGGTAATATCGAGAACAAACATTTTAAAGAGATACTGGATTATTTTGATGACAAAGATGTGTTTGTAGTAAACAATACCAAGGTTTTTCCGGCCCGTATGTATGGCCGCAAAGAAAAAACAGGTGCCAAGATTGAAGTTTTTTTGTTGCGTGAACTGAACAAAGCCAACAAGCTTTGGGATGTGATTGTTGACCCGGCCCGTAAAATACGTGTTGGTAATAAATTATATTTTGGCGAAAGTGATGAACTGGTAGCCGAAGTTATTGATAATACTACCAGCCGTGGCCGTACCATCCGTTTTTTATGGGACGGCACCGATGAAGAATTCAGGGGTATGCTGGAAATATTAGGCGAAACACCTTTACCAAAATACATTAAGCGCAAGCCCGATGAAGAAGATAAAGAGCGTTACCAAACCGTTTATGCCAAGCATGAAGGCGCCGTAGCTGCACCAACTGCGGGCCTGCACTTTAGCCAGGAACTGATTAAAAGGTTAGAGATTAAAGGTATCCGTTTTGCAGAAGCAACATTGCATACAGGCCTTGGAACCTTCCGCCCGATTGAGGTGGAAGATTTGAGCAAACATAAAATGGATGCAGAATACTACCGCATTGAAGAAACAGCCTGCAATATCGTTAACAAGGCAAAAGAAAGTGGTCACCGCATCTGCTCCATTGGTACTACCACCATGCGGGCGATGGAATCTTCATTTACAGCGCAAAAATTATTAAAACCTTCTGAAGGCTGGACGAATCATTTTATTCATCCACCTTATAATTTTAATATTGCCGATTCATTGGTAACCAATTTTCATTTGCCAAAAACCAGTTTACTGATTATGGCCTGTGCTTTTGCCGGTTACGATCTGATGATGGAAGCTTATAAAAAAGCAATTAAAGATAAATACCGTTTCTTCAGTTATGGAGATGCGATGTTGATCATCTAAAATAATATTAACTGAGATTTTTTTGATACTCTCCGCCGCAGCGGAGAGTATTTTTTTGCCACAGATGGCCCAGAATCACAGAAACCTGATTTATATTTTTCTGTGATTCCTTGGCAACACCTTTTTCCGCAGGCAAAATCAATAAAAAACCTGTGTAATCAGTGACTACAAAAAGAAGCCCGGATAGAAATCCGGGCCGTTTAATCCAATATCCTATGAAAAACCATCTATAAGACGATGAAACCGGCCATTTAGTTGTAAATGAAATGTTAACAGTTTTAATTACTTTAGCTAACAAATTGCTGGAGTATGAAATGAGCCTTAACGAAAGTTGATTTTAAACTAAAATGTTTATTGGCGAATTCCCTGCCCGTTCCGTTCAGGTGGGCATGTAGCAAAAAGAAATAAACAGAAACACATGAAAACAATTCAACAATGGCTTAGCGAATACGGCGAAAGCCACCAGAACCATACCAACAAAACCATTCACTGGATTTGTGTGCCTTCTATATTTTTTTCAATAGTTGGATTATTGTACTGTATTAAACTTCCGCTGGTGATTTCCGGCGTACAGTTAAATGTTGCCATGCTTGTGCTGGCATTGGTAACTGTTTACTACATCACCCTGTCAAAAACCCTTTGGATTGGTTTATTATTATTTGCTGTTTTTTGTTTATGGCTATGTAGCCTTATTGAGCAGGCTAACTTTATACAGCTTTGGCTTTTCTGCCTTATTGTTTTTGTTGTAGCCTGGATAGGACAGTTTTATGGACACAAGGTTGAGGGCAAAAAACCTTCCTTTTTAAAAGACATCCAGTTTTTAATGATTGGCCCGGCCTGGCTTATGAGTTTTATTTATAAAAAGCTGGGAATTGCAATTTAGCTTCAAGGGAAAAGCTACAAGGGAGAAGCATAAACTTTTCAGCAGTTTTCAAGAATAAAAAAACAAGGAATTTAAAGTTTGCCCCCTTGAAGCTTACAACTTGTAGCTTCCTCCTACAGTCCAAACAACCCCTTATTCAACAACTGCAAAGTTTGTTCCTTATAACTACGGGCTATCAATAAAGAAACATTGTGCTTACTGCCGCCATAACTTACCATACGCACCGGTATGGGTTCAATAGCATCAAATATTTTTTTCATCACATCTTTTGTTTCGGCAATTTCATTACCAACAATTGATACGATGGTTTGGTTGGTATCCATCTCCACCGTTCCAAAAGCTTCCAGTTCTTTTAAAATTTCCGGCAGGTGTATATCATCATCAATAGTAACTGAAACTGCTACTTCAGAGGTAGTGATCATATCGATAGATGTACGGTGTTTTTCAAACACTTCAAACACTTTACGCAAAAAACCATAGGCCAGTAACATGCGGCTGCTCTTTATTCTGATGGCAGTGATCGCATCCTTTGCTGCCACTGCTTTTACGCCTACACTACCTGCAACTTCAGTTATTAAAGTGCCTTTTGCTTCGGGTTCCAGGGTATTCAGTAAACGTACAGGTACATTAAAAAACTGTGCAGGCCAGATGCTTGCCGGGTGCAATATCTTGGCACCAAAATAAGCCAGCTCGGCTGCTTCATCAAAACTCAGTTGCTCAATGGCTTTGGTTTTTTCAACCACACGGGGATCGTTGTTGTGCATACCGTCAATGTCTGTCCATATTTCGCAAACGCTTGCGTTGATGGCAGCTGCTATAAGCGAAGCCGAATAGTCACTTCCTCCCCTTTTCAAATTATCAACCTCGCCTTTGGCGTTGCGGCTGATGTATCCCTGCGTAACAAAAATATTTGTATCCTTATGCTTATTTAAAAGTTGCGCCAGTTTTACTTTGATGGTACCCACCTGTGGCTCATCATAACTGTCGATGGTCATAAAATCGAGTGCAGGCAACAATACATGATCAACCTTTTTTTCTTCCAGGTAAATACAAAATAGTTTGGTACTTAACAGTTCGCCCTGTGCAAGTATATCTTTATTTAATGCCTGGCTGAAAGATATCTTTAAGATGATGGTTAAAAACTCAAAGTGTTCATTCAAAACCGCATTTGCTTTCTCTCTTGTTTCAGCTTCCTGTAATAATTCCAAAACAAAATGCTGATAATGCTGCTGCAATACTTCAATCTGCTGTTTGGCTGCAGAGCGGTCTCCGCTTACCAATGATTCACTGATTTCCACCAATGCATTGGTAGTTCCACTCAAGGCAGATAACACAACAATCTTACGTTCATCATCTTTGGTTACCAGGCTTGCAACCTGCTGCATACGTTGCGGCTTACCTACGCTGGTGCCGCCAAACTTCATTACTTTCATGTGTTTCTACTTATTGATATTTGTCACATGGAATTCGCCTATAAACATTTTGATGGCTAACTAATTATTTATGGCTCATTTCATCTCTTCTAAAAAATTTTGAGTTGCAAATATAACCCCTAAAAGTCAACTTTAAATTTATTACTTAAAGCTTCTAAATCGGCTACCACAGCAGGCAGTAACGGAATTCCATTTTGCATTCTTTCCACTTCCATTTCCCGTTCCGGATCACCGGGAATAATAACTTTTTCCTGCCCTTCAATTGTTTGAGAAGATCTGAAACGGGTGATCCATTTATCCATATGTTCTTTAAATTCAGCTGCTTTTCTAAATGCATCAATCCGCATCACGCCAAAAAAATGGCCAATACCTTCGCCGGGCATATTTTCGGGCATTGTCAGGTATGCAGGAAAGGGCGGCACCCAGGGGCCATAATTGGCGCCACTGAGAATGCCTGAAAAAATATCAACAATGGAACCCAATGCATAACCTTTGTGGCTGCCATGCTCTTTATCGCCTCCCAGCGGCACAAGCGTACCTCCGTTCTTTAGTTCGCCTGCATTGGTTGACACATTTCCATCCTTATCCAGTATCCAGCCGGTTGGTGCTTCTAAGTTTTTTCTTTGTAATATTTCGAGTTTACCGTTTGCAGCAGTGGTTGTTGCAAAGTCGGCCACAAAAGCTGGTTGTTCTCCTGCCGGGATTGCAACCGCAATGGGATTGGTGCCCAACATTCTTTCTTTGGAAAAAGTGGGTGCTACCAATGCCGAAGCGTTGGTCATCGCAATACCGATCATATCATGCTCCAAAGCCATCATGGCATGATGACCGGCAATACCAAAATGATTGCTGTTCTTTACGCTTACCCAACCGGTACCAACGGCTCTTGCTTTATCAATAGCAACCTGCATGGCGTATGGTGCAACCACCAAACCCAATCCTCTATCCCCATCAACAACTGCGGTTGAGGGCGTTTCATGAATGATTTTTAAATGAGGCTTTGCATTAACACGCTCAGCTTCCCACAGGCGTATATAGCCGCTGAGCCTTGCTACGCCGTGGCTGTCAACGCCACGCAAATCAGCTGAGAGCAAGGATTTAGTTGCTGTTTCTGCATCGGCTTCATTGCAGCCGATTTTTAAAAATATATTTTTGGAAAAGTTGTGTAAGTGTTGGTAAGTGAAGGTTATGCTCATTGAACAAAAATAAGTTTTATCAATCTATTTAAAAACAAAGAGAAAGCCGTTCAAAAAATGAACGGCTTTTTTGCTCAACCTTTCTGCAGAAAAAAGTGACTGATGCTTCTCCTGCCCACGGGGTCCTGCGGACGAATAAAATCTTTATGGATTGTTTTGCTTAGATGCTTCTACTTTCTGCAACAATTGCTTCCTAAATTGTTCTTGCTGCTCCGGCGTTAATATGGCCTGTATCTTCTGCATCTGCGCCTTTTGCAACTCCCGCAATTGCTTTTTCTTATCCTGGTCAGATAATTGCGTATTATTTTCAATGGCTTCCTTTGCAGCTTTATTGGCCTGCATAATCTCTTTCAGCTTGCTTTTTTGTTCACGGGTAAGGTCCAGTTCTTTAAAACGTTCTTTGCGGCTTTGTTTATCAACCTGCGGGTCATTAGCGGTTGCCTGCGAAGCATCTGTTTTTACAACAACAGGTTTCCGCTCTACCTGAGCCGTAGCAGTTAATGCAGTAAGGAAAAGGAATAAAACGAACCAGGTTATTTTCATGTGTGTGAATTTTCTGTATGATAGATATTTTTTTAAGGTAGAAGTTTAATGCAACACAAAAAATATCCCACAAAGTCACGGAGGGCACAAAGTTTTTTCTTTGTGAGCTTAGTGTCTTTGTAGGATGCTTCGACAGACTCAGGATAAGTCCTAAAAACTATCTTAAGAAAAGTATTTCCCTGTATTTAGGCAGCAACCAGAAAGCATCGTCTACCAACAGTTCCAGCTTATCTACATTGTAGCGGATCACACCAAAGTATTTACCTTTTACATGATCTCAATAAGCAATAGCCATTTCACGGGTATCGGTTAACTCATTGGCTTTCTTTCTTGCTTCAATCATCTTTTCTACATGATCGCTAACGATATTGATATGATTGCTGATTGCTTCAAGCACCTGCTTTTGATTGGCATAAGCTGTTTCAGCAAGTCCGGCTTCTTTTAAACCAAGAATATTTTTGATCAATACATTCTGATATTTTACAGCCGAAGGCAAAATGAATGTTGTTGCCAGGTCTCCCATCACCCTTGCTTCAATCTGTACTTTTTTAATGTAAGCTTCCAGCATAATTTCATGGCGGGCTTCCAGTTCAGGATGATTATAAATCTCATTGCTGCTGAACAAATGTTTTACTTTATCGGTAACATATGCATCCAAAGCCAATGGCGTTGTTTTTACATTTGGTAAACCACGCTTTTCAGCTTCTTTAGCCCACTCTTCGCTGTAGCCATCTCCTTCAAACAAAACAGATTTGCTCTCAACAATATATTTTTGAATGATCTGCATGATGGCCACTTCTTTCTTCTCTCCTTTCTCAATTAAAGCATCTACGTCCGTTTTAAAACTTTTTAAAGTATCAGCCATAATTGCGTTCAAAGCAGTCATAGCATTGGCGCAGTTGGCAGATGAACCTACTGCACGGAACTCGAATTTATTTCCTGTAAATGCAAAAGGCGAAGTACGGTTTCGGTCAGTATTATCCAGCATCAGTTCCGGAATACTCTTGTGAATATCCAGTTTCAGCATCGCTTCATCCTGTTCGTCAAATTTATCCGAAACCCTTGTCTCTACCTGGTTTAAAACCTCGGTTAAATATTTACCGATGAAGATAGAAATAATTGCAGGCGGTGCTTCGTTGGCACCCAGGCGATGATCGTTACCGGCGCTGGCAATAGATGCTCTTAACAGATCGGCATAATCATGCACCGCTTTAATGGAGTTAACAAAGAAAGCAAGGAACATCAGGTTTGTCTTGGGCGTTTTGCCGGGTGCTAATAAATTAACTCCGGTATCGGTTGCCAGACTCCAGTTATTATGTTTACCACTTCCGTTGATGCCGGCAAATGGTTTTTCGTGCAACAGGCATTTAAGACCATGACGCTTTGCAACACGTTCCATTATATCCATCAACAGGGTGTTGTGATCTACAGCCAGGTTGGTTTCTTCAAAAATAGGCGCACACTCAAACTGTGCAGGTGCAACTTCATTGTGGCGTGTACGAATGGGAATACCCAGTTTGTAACTCTCCTGTTCAAAATCACGCATGTAAGCATATACACGCTCAGGTATCGCACCAAAATAATGATCGTCTAATTGTTGTCCTTTTGCAGGCGCATGTCCGTAAACGGTACGGCCGGTTAAAACCAGATCAGGACGGGCATTTGCCAAACCGGCATCAACCACAAAATATTCCTGCTCCCATCCTAAAGTGGCGGTAACCTTGGTAACATTTTTATCAAAGTACTGGCAAACATCTACAGCAGCTTTGTCTAAAGCAACCAATGCTTTCAGCAAAGGGGTTTTTGTATCTAAAGATTCGCCGGTATAAGAAATGAAGATGGTTGGAATGCATAAAGTTTTTCCCTGCCCTATTTCCATGATGAATGCAGGAGAAGAGGGATCCCAGGCTGTGTAACCACGGGCTTCAAAAGTTGCCCTTAAACCACCATTGGGGAAAGAAGAAGCATCAGGCTCCTGTTGAATTAAAGCAGCGCCTTCAAATTCTTCAATAGGCGTACCATCAGATTTTAATGTAAAAAACGAATCGTGTTTTTCGGCCGATAAACCGGTAAGCGGTTGAAACCAATGTGTAAAATGTGTAACGCCTTTTTCCTCTGCCCAGGCCCTGATGCCGTTGGCAATTTGAGAGCCCATGTTACGGTCAATTTTTTTCCCGCCTTTAACAGAAGCTTTCAGGCTTTTAAAAGCTTCGTCGCTTAAGTATTTACGGGCAGTTTCCAGTGTAAATACATTTTCATTAAAGATGGCAGTTATTTTTTGTGAGCCTTCTACCTTAACTTTTGGAAGACCATTACTCAGATTGTCTAATGCTTTAAATCTTAAAGATTCCATGTTTTGTAAAGTTTAAGCTGCAAAAAAACATTAAATCCTTCTTTAAAACAATAAATTTCCGGGTTATCCCTCAAAAAATACAGGAATGTGGAAAAATAATTTATATTATATTATTTTTAAATAACAAATCTCCCTCTCATCTTTTCCCCAATTTAAAGAGCATAAGACCGGGGTGATAATAAATGGCAGGTAAAGGCTCCTATACCTTATTAATGAACCGATATTGGGTACGATATATCCGATAAACAGGAATACAGTAAGGATAAAAAATAGAGTAAAGAACATGAGTAGTTTATCAGCCGGCAGGTTATCCTTCTTTTTGAAAAAGAACAACAGTAACAACAAAAACAGGTAAAAGTATAATTCGAAGCTAAAAGGCAAAAGCGATTTTACCGGTTGTTGCCCGGGATAAGGGAGGAACAAAACATGTCCCAATGCCTGTGGAATATTGGATGCAAAGCTTTTAACAGTCGGTTGTAATGCAGCCAGTTCTATTTGAGTTGCTGCAATGGGCAGGCTTTTATAAGCTTCCTGCTTTTTTACAATGATATCCGGCGGGTTTATTTTTGTAATAACAGCGTTGATATTAAAAAATGCCAGGCCACCTAAAAGATAAACCGAGATAAAAACCAACGCAGTGTTCCATTTGGTTTTAGCCGCCAGTATCCAGGCAAATAAAGCCGGCAGCAAAGCCAGCAAAATAAAATTCCGTACTAAAAAAAGCAAGATTAAACCGGCCAGTATAAATAATAAACGTTTTATACTAATTCTGTTTTTAGATAGTGATTGATAAACACCGTAGATAACAACAGCCATCAATAAAAGCACCAGACCGTCTTTATGGATGCCAGATGAAAAGTAAAGGGTAGAAGGCAGTAGAAAGCACCCCATGATAACCCATACCTGACTGCCGGGATAAATTTTAATGAACAGCCTGTATAACATTACATGCCCAAAGAAAATGATGAAATTAAAAAACAGGCTGTTGATATAATAATCGCCCCGGCTGAAAATATTGAACACAGAAACCAGTTTGATAACAATATTCCCTTTCAGGTCGTTCCAGTAAGAATTGCCCGAACTGAACATACCACTATAACCACCCTGGTAATGGGAAGTAAAAATATTGATGAGGTATTTAACGGGATTTGTTTGTAAAAGTTGATATTCTTCCAGGGCATAATCATTGGTATCCCAATAATCATTTCCTGGACCGTAAATGTGAATGGCTATCCAGCCTATGGCAATACCGGCAAGTATTTTAAGCAGAAAAAGACTTAACAAAACACCCGGCCTGATACCAGCATTTTTAATGAAAGGCACACGCAAAATCAGTGAGCATAAAATAACCAGGTAAAAGGCAAATAAGAGGTAATTCAACTGAATAAATTTTCGGTGTGGGAAGATAGTTAAAATATTTGCTTTCGCCCATCAGGATAAAAGACCGCCAGATGTTACCTTTGCATTTCATCACAGCCTTTCATCAAACATTTATGGAAATAACAGTAAAAACAGCCGAGCAACTAAGATTAACAGCCGAAGAATTTGAACTGATAAAAGAAAAACTTGGCCGAACCCCCAATTTTAACGAGCTATGTTCATTCAGCGCCATGTGGAGTGAGCATTGCAGTTACAAGAATTCAATCAAGTGGTTAAAAACTTTGCCCCGTGATGGAAAAAAGATGCTGGTAAAAGCCGGTGAAGAAAATGCGGGATTGATGGATATTGGCGATGGCTACGGTGTTGTTTTTAAAATTGAATCACATAATCACCCATCGGCTATTGAACCTTTCCAGGGTGCAGCAACGGGTGTTGGTGGTATCAACCGTGATATTTTCACCATGGGTGCCAGGCCCATTGCTTCCTTAAACTCTTTACGCTTTGGAAAATTAACCGAAGCAAAAACACAACATTTACTGGCGGGTGTAGTGCATGGTATTGGCCATTATGGCAATTGTTTTGGTGTACCAACAGTTGGCGGCGAGGTGTATTTTGAAGAATGTTATCATACCAATCCGCTGGTGAATGCTATGAGTGTTGGTATCCTGAAGAATGGCGGAACCGTTTCTGCAACTTCGGGTAATGTAAAAGGCAATCCTGTTTTTTTTGTAGGCAGTGCAACCGGTAAAGACGGAATTGGCGGTGCCAGCTTTGCATCGGCAGATATTACGGCTGATAGTGCCGAAGATTTACCAGCCGTGCAGGTGGGCGATCCTTTCCAGGAAAAAAAATTATTAGAAGCATGCCTTGAAGTGATACAAACAGGTGCTGTAGTAGGTATGCAGGATATGGGTGCAGCAGGAATCATTTGCTCCACATCCGAAATGAGTGCCAAAGGCGAGGCCGGAATGCGTATTGATTTAGATAAAGTACCAACCCGCCAAAAAGATATGAAGCCCTGGGAACTGCTGCTGAGCGAAAGCCAGGAAAGAATGTTGCTGGTTGCCGAAAAAGGAAAAGAACATTTAATACAAGCTGTTTTTGAAAAATGGGATCTGCCCTGCAGCGAAATTGGTGAAGTAACCGATGATGGCATGTTACAATTTTACATGCATGGAAATTTAGAAGCTACCTTACCTGCTTATGAACTGGTACTCGGTGGCGGTGCTCCGCAAAACGACAGGCCTTACAGCGAACCAAAATATTTTTCAACAATAAAAGCATTTGATCCTGCAACGATTGCTGTGCCAACAGATCTGAAATCTGTTGCAGAGCAAATAATACAGATACCAAATATTGCCAGCAAAAAATGGATCTATGTGCAGTACGACAGCATGGTTGGCACCGGCAATGTCAGCACCAACGCACCCAGTGATGCGGCCATCGTTTTAGCAAAGCCAACCAACAAGGCCCTGGCTTTAACAACAGATTGTAACAGCCGCTATGTTTTTGCCGATCCTTACAAAGGCGCCATGATAGCTGTTGCAGAAGCGGCACGTAATATTGTTTGCAGCGGCGGCCAACCGTTAGGCGTTACCAACTGTTTAAATTTTGGTAACCCTTTTGACCCGGAAGTGTACTATCAGTTTGTACATGCCATTAAAGGCATGGGCGAAGCCTGTATAAAATTTGATACACCTGTAACCGGCGGTAATGTTAGTTTTTACAACCAGGGGCCCGATGGTGCTGTATACCCAACACCAACCATTGGTATGGTGGGTGTACTGGATAATGTTGCCGATAAAATGACCATGGATTTTAAGCAGGAAGATGATGAAATTTATTTGGTAGGTACACAACGTAATGATATCAACTCATCGGAATATTTACATAAAATTCATGGCGTAGAATTTTCACCTTGCCCCTATTTTGATTTGAATGAAGAATTTGAAGTACAACAGGAAGTAAGTAAAATGATCCATAAAAAACTGGTAAACTCAGCACATGATGTGAGTGAAGGTGGATTGTTTGTTACATTAATTGAAAGTTGCTTTAACCGTAATCTTGGTTTTGAGGTGGAAGCACATGCTGATGATATCAGAAGCGATGCTTACTGGTTTGGCGAAGCGCAGAGCCGTGTGGTGATTTCTGTTTCAAAAGAAAACAGGGATGATTTTAATATGCTTTTAGAGAAGATGGAAATGACGGTTACTTATTTAGGTAAAGTTACTTCAGGTAATATAAAAGTTAATGAGTCCGATTGGGGTACTGTAACTGACTGGAAAGAGAAATACGAAAATGCCATTGCTAATTTACTGGCCGGACATGAGAGTGAGCATGCTTTGGCAGCTTTATAAAATGATGATGATGAGAAAGAATTAAATCTTTTACACAAAAAATATTTAGTACGGGTTGAACGGGAAGATTTTTTTGATTGGGTACAAAGAGAAAAACCGGCAGTACATTTTGTTTTTCACTTAGGTGCCAGAACCGACACCACTGAATTTGACTATGCCATTCACCAGCACTTAAATGTTGAGTACTCACAAAAAATATGGAATTACTGCACTATTAATAATATACCATTGGTGTATGCATCATCTGCAGCAACCTATGGCGAGGGTGAATTGGGTTATCATGACGATCATGAAATTATTGAGCAACTTCATCCCCTTAATCCATATGGCATTTCAAAAAATGAATTTGATAAATGGATGCTGCACCAGGAAGATCACCCTCCTTTTTGGGCCGGACTTAAATTCTTTAATGTTTATGGGCCCAACGAATATCATAAAGCAAGAATGGCCAGTGTGATCTTTCATTCTTTTAACCAGATAAAAGAAAACGGAAAAGTTAAATTGTTCAGATCGCACAAAGCAGGATATGAAGATGGTGAGCAATTACGCGATTTTGTTTATGTAAAAGATGTGCTTGAAGTTTGTTACTGGTTAATGGAGAACGTGAATCGTGAGGCGTCAGTCGTGAATGGAGAACTCACGACTCACCACTCACCTCTCCCTTCTGCTATTTACAATTTAGGCACCGGCAAAGCCAGGAGTTTTAATGATCTCGTAAAAGCAACTTTTGCGGGGCTTGATTTGCAGCCCGATATTGAATTTATTGATATGCCCGAAGATATCCGCGATAAATACCAGTACTTTACCGAAGCCAGCATGGATAAATTAAAAGCCGCCGGTTATACAAAAGAATTTTATTCATTGGAAAAAGGTGTGGATGATTATGTGCGGAATTATCTTTCTCAAAACGCTTTCTATTAAAATCATTTCATGAAAAATAAAATTGCCATCATTGGTGGAGGAAACCTAGGCTCTGCCATTGCAGAAGGGTTACTAAAAAGCAAATTCTGCAAAGCAGCAGATATACATGTTACCAAAAGAAATACAGCTACGCTAAAAAACCTGGAAGCAAAAGGAATACACACAGGATCAGATAATGCTGCAGCAGTAAAACAAAGTGAGCTGGTAATTCTTGCTGTAAAACCTTACCAGGTTTCGGAAGTGCTGAACAGTTTTAAAAAAGAGCTAACTCCCAATCATATTGTAGTTTCGGTTGTTACCGGTGTACTGATAAAAGATATAGAAGCCATCATCAAAAAGAAATTACCGGTCTTCAGGGCCATGCCAAATACAGCCATTGCCATACAGGAAAGTATGACCTGCATCAGCGTTACCAACGCAACAGAAAAACAAACGGCTTATGTAAAGGAATTATTTTCCGTGTTGGGTAAAGTGGTTGTGATTAATGAAAACTTAATGGACGCCGCCACCGTACTGGGAGCCTGCGGTACCGCATACGCCATGCGTTACATACGTGCCAACATACAGGGCGGTATTGAAATTGGTTTTGATGCGGTAACTGCCAATTTAATTGCAGCACAAACCGTAAAAGGTGCGGCTGATCTGTTATTACAAAAGGGCACACATCCCGAGCAGGAGATTGATAAAGTAACCACCCCCAAAGGTTGTACCATTGCAGGATTGAATGAGATGGAGCACCAGGGTTTTAGTTCATCCTTGATAAAAGGGATTGCAACTAGTTATAATAAGATAGTAAAGGGCTGATTTTTTTTCGTAGTTTTCTTAAAATTGCGGTTCCAAATTTCATCCCCCCAAATATTCCTCCTATCTTTGCACGACCTCCAAGATTTAATCCCAAATTTTTCTGGTCATATTTTTTAACGGCAACCTGCTTTCCCAAAAAATAAGGGAAGGGTTGGCAAATTATTTTTTATGGCTAAGTACATTTTTGTAACCGGTGGTGTTACTTCCTCTTTAGGTAAGGGCATCATCGCCGCCTCTCTTGCAAAACTGCTGCAGGCAAGAGGTTTAAAAGTAACCATACAAAAATTTGATCCTTACATCAACATCGACCCTGGTACATTAAACCCGTACGAACATGGCGAATGTTTTGTAACCGATGATGGTGCCGAAACAGACCTGGATCTTGGCCATTACGAACGTTTTTTAAACATCCCTACATCGCAGGCAAATAATGTTACCACCGGGCGCATTTACCAAACGGTAATTAATAAAGAAAGAGCCGGCGATTACCTGGGAAAAACCGTGCAGGTTATTCCACATATTACAGATGAAATAAAAAACAGAATGCTTTTGCTGGGCAAGGGCGGAAAATATGATATTGTAATTACTGAAATTGGTGGTACCGTGGGCGATATTGAAAGTCTGCCGTTTGTAGAAGCCGTGCGCCAGATACAATGGGAACTGCCCGAAGAAGATTGCATGGTGGTGCATCTCACGCTTATCCCCTATTTAAAAGCAGCCAAGGAATTAAAAACAAAACCAACACAGCACAGTGTGCGTATGCTTAGCCAGGAAGGCGTACATCCTAACGTAATTGTTTGCCGTACAGAGCATCCGCTTACAGAAGACCTGAAGAAAAAGATTGCCCTGTTCTGCAACGTAAAACCAAACGCAGTTATAGAGGCCATGGATGCAAGCACTATTTACGAAGTACCGTTAAAAATGCTGCAGGAAGGCCTGGATGTGATTGTGTTGAAAAAATTACAGATCAATGGCTACGCCGCACCTGAATTAACCAAGTGGCGTGCATTTTTAGATAAACTGAAATATCCGCAGAGCAAAGTAAAGATTGGTCTGATAGGAAAATATATTGAGTTACAGGATGCCTATAAATCCATCCTGGAATCTTTTATACATGCCGGTGCTATTAACGAATGCAAAGTACAGATCGTAAACGTGCACAGCGAATTTATTACCGATGAAAATGTAGAGGAAAAATTAAAAGACCTGGATGGCCTTTTGGTAGCACCGGGCTTTGGTAACCGCGGTGTAGAAGGAAAGATCATTGCGGTTAAATATGCCCGTGAAAACAAACTGCCATTCTTTGGTATTTGTTTGGGTATGCAGATGGCAGTTATTGAATATGCCAGGAATGTGCTGGGCCTTACCGATGCTCACTCAACAGAAATGGACAAAACTACTACCCATCCTGTAATTGACCTGATGGAAGAACAAAAAGATATTGTGAACATGGGTGGCACTATGCGGTTGGGAGCTTATCCCTGCGAAATAATAAAAGACAGTCTGGCCTACAATATTTACGGTACCACCGAAATAAGTGAGCGCCACCGCCACCGTTGGGAATTTAATAACAAATACATGGCCGATTTTGAAAAAGCCGGCCTGATACCAAGTGGCAAAAACCCAGCAACCGGACTGGTTGAAATTGTGGAATTAAAAGATCATCCGTTTTTTATTGGTGTGCAATATCACCCCGAACTGAAAAGCACGGTTGAAAATCCACAACCCATATTTGTGCATTTTATAAAAGCTGCCAAAGCATTTGCTGATAAAAGAGAGGCGGTGAAAAATCCGTTGTTGCAGAGTGAAATGATTTAACCCCCTCCGCCCCCTGCCCATCGGCTACGCTCAGGATGCGGGGGAAACATGGAGAGGATTAGTGCGAAGATTATGGTTTATTATTTTGATACCAACTTTAGAATTTCATGGCATCATCGTTGCGAACTTGTTCTGTTCTTTTTTATTTTTAATAAAAAGAAAAAAGAATCAATCCATTCATCAGCATACCATTATTCAACGTCTTCTAATTCAAAATTTAATATTACTTCATTACTTGCAAAATAAATTCTTTCAAAAATATTATACGGCCGCTGACTCCCCCTTCAGGGGGCCGGGGGGTATTAAACTTTCAATGGACGAACTCAACCGCAAAACGGTGGAGGAATTCAAGCAGTCTGATAAAACACCGTTAATTGCTGTATTGGAAAATATCCGCAGTGCCTACAATGTGGGCAGCGTGTTCCGCACAGCCGATGCATTTTTGCTGGAAGCAATTTATATAACCGGTTATACCTGTGTTCCGCCCCATAAAGAAATAAAAAAAACTGCCCTTGGAGCAGAAGAAAGTGTTGACTGGAAACATTTTGCCAATGCAACAGAAGCCATCAGAACATTAAAAGAAGATGGCTTTAAAGTGTATGCTGTAGAACAGGCCGTTAACAGCCTCATGCTTCAAAAACTTACATTTGAACCAAATGAAAAAATAGCTGTAATTTTTGGCAACGAAGTAACCGGCGTTGAACAGGAAACCATTTTGCAATGCGATGGATGTATTGAAATACCGCAACTGGGTATGAAGCACTCTTTAAATATTGCTACAGCTGCCGGTGTTGTACTCTGGGAAATTGTAAGAAGCCGGATTTACTGAAATCTAAAACCGAATATTAAAGTATCAAGTGAGCAAAATAAAAAATTATCTAAGCCTCGTAAAATTCTCCCACACCATTTTTGCAATGCCCTTTGCATTGATTGGATTTTTTTTAGGTATAAAAAGTTTAGACCGGATTCCACATGTTAAGGTATTTGAACCCTGGAGTCTTTCAGTATTCTCAAAAACAAAATTATTTTTCTTAGGTAACTCGTGGATTTTTTTTTTAGTCATCCTCTGCATGATCTTCGCCCGTTCTGCCGCCATGGCCTTCAATCGCTGGCTCGATAAAAATTTTGATGCAAAAAATCCACGTACAGCTGTTCGTGAAATTCCGGCAGGCGTTATCAATTCTAACAATGCATTATTTTTTGTAATAGCCAATTGCCTGTTGTTTATTGCCTGCACTTTCTTCATCAATAAAATTTGTTTTTATTTATCGCCGGTAGCTTTGTTTGTGGTGTTGTTTTACAGTTATACCAAACGTTTTACGGCATTATGCCATTTGGTGTTGGGTGTTGGTTTAAGCCTGGCACCCATTGGTGCTTACCTGGCAGTAACCGGCCAGTTTGCATGGCTGCCCATACTTTTTTCTTTCAGCGTTTTATTTTGGGTAAGCGGTTTCGATATTATTTATGCCCTGCAGGATGAAGAGTTTGATAAAAGTAACCAGTTGCATTCTATACCCGCAGCATTGGGTAAATCAAAAGCATTGATGGTCTCCAATATGCTGCATGTTTTGTCGGCAGCCTGTGTGATTGCTGCCGGTGCCTATGGCCATTTCGGATGGTGGTATTGGATTGGTGTTGCCTTCTTCTGCGGTTTATTAATTTATCAGCATACATTGGTAAAACCAAACGATCTGAAAAAAGTGAATATGGCTTTCTTTACCACCAATGGCATTGCTTCAGTTGTTTTCGCCATCTTTGTAATTCTTGATTTATTCTTATCATAACCATGGCTAGAATCCTTGCAATTGATTATGGCGGCAAAAGAACCGGCCTGGCAGTTACCGATCCATTACAGATCATTGCTACCGGATTGGAAACTATTGAATCTAAAGAACTCATCCCCTGGTTAAAAAAATACTTTTTACAGGAAGAGGTTGAACTCATTATTATTGGCCTGCCAAAAAACTGGGATGAATCAGACACGCATGGCACGCCGCTGGTGGAAGCTGCCATCAAAAAAATACAAAAAGAATTTCCGGCAATGCCTTTAAAAACCGTGGATGAGCGTTATTCTTCCAAAATGGCCAGAGACGCTATGTTAGAGATGGGTATGAAAAAAAAGGACCGCCGTATTAAAGGCAATGTGGATGTGATTGCTGCTACTATTATTTTACAGGAATATTTAAATACATTGTAGACCTGCCTGCCGGCAGGCAGGTTTTATATTTGCGATTTTAGATTTCCTGAGTAAAATTATAACCTTAATTTTGCAGTCAATCTGAAATCTAAAATCGTCAATCTAAAATCGAATGATTCTTCCAATTGTAGCATATGGTTCTCCTGTTTTAAGAAAGGTTTGTGACAATCTTACACCCGATTACCCGGGACTGGATAAACTCATAGCAGATATGTGGGAAACCATGTATAACAGCAATGGTGTAGGCTTGGCGGCTCCCCAGATAAATGTGCCTGTCAGACTTTTTATAATGGATAGCGAACAGATTTTTGAAAACCAGGAAGAAGATGAAAAAGACGATTATCCTGATGCCCCCGGGTTTAAAGGAGTATTCTTAAATGCCCATATTGTAGCACTAAATGGTAAGGAATGGGCCTACAACGAAGGTTGCCTTAGTATTCCCAAAATAAGGGAAGATATCATGCGTAACGAAGAAGTAACATTGGAATTTGAGGACGAAAATTTTAATACCCACACCAAAACCTTTAACGGTATTACCGCAAGAGTAATCCTGCACGAATACGACCACATTGAAGGGAAACTGTTTATTGACTACCTGAAGCCACTTAAGCGAAAACTGATGAAACGCAAACTGGATGACATTTCCAAAGGGAGAATCAAAGTAGATTACCGGATGGTTTTTCCAAAATAATCCCCATTTTCAGTAATACCTGCCAATACAAAAAGACACTCAACTCTTTATTGAATTGCTGCTTTCTAACATATTGATATTAATTTACTTATCCACAAATAATATTTTTTTATAAATACCCTCTTTGAGGTATTGCACAATTCAAATATATCCCCTACTTTAGTATAATAATATAAAAAATTAACCAGCTTATTTTCACCATTTAAACATCGCTTATGAGAAGAGTACGACTATTATTTTTTTCAGTTGGTATTTTTTTCTCTCTCGGTTCGTTTGCACAAAGTATTACTCCGGCAACATTAAACGCCACCGGTGGTAAGTATATTTTTACTTACTACAGTGTGGAGTGGAGTTTTGGCGAGTCTATGGCTATTAGTACCATGACTGACGGCAACTCCAACGTTTTCGTTACCAATGGTATTTTGCAACCGAACACCCACAATCCGGCCACAGTAAATAATACCGGAGTATGGGGCAAAGATGAGATAAGAATACTACCGAATCCAACGCAAAATGTTATTGAAATTGATTTCTTCAGTAAACAAAAAGGAAAGGTAATCATGAATCTTTATGACGAGTCAGGAAGATATGTGGGTACCAAACAGTTTGATTATTTTGGTAATGGCAGCATCCAGAGATGGGACCTTAGCCAATATCCATCAGGCATGTATCTCCTGAATATTCACCTGCAGCCCACAGGAACATCAGTGGCTAAAAAAGGCGCCTTTAAAGTTATAAAAATAAAATAAGCCTTTTTAAAAATTGATAAAAAAAACTAAAAACTAAAACTAAATAACACATGAAAAAGATTTTATTAACGATAACAGCTTTTGTAGTTACGTTACTCGCTGTGGCGCAGTCGCCCAACCTGTTGAACTATCAGGGTGTGGCTCGTAATACAGTTGGAAACGTACTACCAAGTCAGCCAATAGGTTTGCGCTTGAGTATTTTAGCCGGAGGGCCAACAGGTACGCCGGTTTATACTGAAACAAGAAATGTAACAACCAATGCTTTTGGTTTATTTAATGTGCAGGTGGGTAGCCCCGGTGCCATTACAACAACCGGTACTATTGCTGGTATAAACTGGACAGCTTTTGGAGTTGGCAGCGGAACCAAATTTCTACAGGTTGAAATTGATCCAATTGGCGGAACAAATTATTTCAACGTAGGATCTACCCAATTGTTAAGTGTACCATATTCATTATATGCTGCTGCTGCTGCGCCTGTTGGCCCGGCTGGTGGAGATTTAACAGGTACATATCCTAATCCACAAATATTTTTCCCTTTAATTAAAACATTTAATGCTACAACATTAACTCCAGCCAATACACAATTGCTGGGTTTAACCAACTCTGCCACAACCGGTACACTTGGTGCTATAACCGGTGCCAGCGCAAGCGCAGATGGAAATGCAACTGCCATAATGGGAACTATGTCTTCTACAAGTCCAGGCGGTTTTTCTGCTGGCGTAAGAGGTGTTAACAATGGTACAGGTGGTTTAGGAATTGGTGTTTATGGTAGCCAGGCAGGTAGTGGCTGGGGTGTTTATGGTACCACGCCAAATGGTATTGGTGTAAATGGCGTAAGTACAACAAGTACTGGTGTAAATGGTTCAAGTACAAGCGGTGTGGGCGTTGCAGGTACATCAAGTACCAATAGTTCAGGTGTATTTACCAATGGAAATGCTGCAAATACAGCCAATACAGTAGTAACCAATACAAATGGCGCAGGTGATGCGATTCAGGCAATTAATTCAGGTACAGGTAAGGCCGGATCTTTTACCATCAGCAATGCAGCCAATGCAAATTTTGCAGTTGATGCCTTTTCTAACGGAACAAACAGTACAGTAAATTCAACTAATACCGGTACTGGTGCTGCGGGTACTTTTACAGTAAATAATGCAGCCAGTACAGCAGATGCCTTAAGAGCTGTAACCAATGGTGTTGGTGCAAGCTGGGCCATCAGAGCAACGAGCACAGGTACAAATGGTGCAGGTTTATTTATTTCAAATAATCCTACAGCTACAAATAATAACTTACAATCAAACACAAATGGTCTTGGCCGTGCAGGTTTATTCAATTCTACCAATGCTGCTAGTGCTTCAAATGGTGTTGATATTAATGTGGCTGGAACTGGTTTTGCTTTAAGGGCTGCCAGCAGCAATGCCACTCCAAAGGCTTTATTAACTGCCGGTGGTGTACAGTTAACCGGTATCGGCGAAGCAAATAACTTGATTTTAAAATCAGACGCAGCAGGAAATGCTAATTGGGCAACAGCTGCTTCAGTAGGTATAGTAACAGGTACTGGTACTTTAAACTTTGTTCCAAAATGGACTCCAAACGGAACCAACCTGGGTAACTCTCAGATTTTTGATGATGGTACTAATGTTGGTATTGGAACAACAGCTGCAGGTCAAAAATTAACTGTAGTTGATGCAGGAAATTCAAATCAATTCAGCGGTACATTGAGTGTATATGCTAATAACCTGACACAAGGTGTAGGTATTGGATATGCAGGAATACAGGCATTAGGATCTAATCCAGATCAAAATTTAAACATAAATGCAAGAGGTGCCGGTGGAAATATCATTATGCAAACTGTAGGTACAACCGGCAATGTGGGTATTGGTAACAATACAGCTCAACATAAATTATCTGTAGGCGATGCAACTGCTGATGCCCAGGGTGTGATGGTTCGTGGTTTTGGCAACGGCCCTTTAAACTGGAAAGGTGGTGGCGCATTTGGTAATACCACTGCAACAGCAATATTGGGAGAATTAAACGGCGTAGCAACAATAGGTGGTCACAACAGCACCCTTACTGCATGGACTCCTTTTGCGATAAATCCGGTACCTGGTAATAATGTAGGTATTGGTACTGCCGCTCCTGCTTATGCTTTGGATGTTAACCATAACGGAGCTACTGGTCTGCATGTAAGATCTCTTGCTGCTTTCTCAGTTGTAGATCTGGATGCTGCAAACGGCGACGCTGCTTTGCGTTATCAAAATGCAGGTACTACAAGATGGAATGTACGTAATGCCCCAGGCAGCAACGACTACCAGATCGTAAGAAATAATTCTTTACCAGCAAATGTTACCATTAATAACGGTACCGGCTTTGTAGGTATTACTCAAACTACACCAGCTTACCAGATGGACGTTTTACATACTGGTTCAAATGGTATCCGCAGCCAGTCAAGCAGCAGCTTCTCTGTTGTTGATATTGATGCTGCCAATGGTGATGCAGCTTTACGTTTCCAAAAAGCTGGCGCTGGTCAGTGGAATACACGTAACCGCCCTGCTGATGACTACTATGAAATTTTTGAATTAGGTGGTGGCGGAAGCCGTATGGTTATACAGGATGCTACAGGTAACGTAGGTATTGGAGAAACAACCAACCCTACTTATAAATTAGATGTGTTACACGGCGGCTCAACCGGTATCCGCAGCCGTTCAAGCAGCAGTTTCTCTGTGGTTGATATTGACGCTGCAAGCGGTGATGCTGCTTTACGTTTTGCAAAAGCAGGTGTTAACCAGTGGAATATCCGTAATCGCCCTGCTGATGATTATTTAGAGATTTTTGAATTAGGTGGTGGCGGAAGCCGTATGGTTATACAGGATGCTACAGGTAACGTAGGTATTGGCGAAACTGCCAATCCAACTTATAAATTAGATGTATTACATGGTGGTTCAACCGGTATCCGTAGCCGTTCAAGCGGTAGCTTCTCTGTAGTAGATATTGACGCTGCTAGTGGTGATGCTGCTTTACGTTTTGCAAAAGCAGGTGTTAATCAGTGGAATACACGTAACCGCCCTGCTGATGATTACTATGAAATATTTGAATTAGGTGGTGGCGGAAGCCGTGTAGTTATCCAGGATGGTACTGGTAACGTAGGTATCGGCGAAACAGCCAATCCTACTTATAAATTAGATGTATTACATGGTGGTGCAACCGGTATCCGCAGCCGTTCAAGCGGTACTTTCTCTTTGATGGATATTGATGCTGCAAACGGTGATGCTGCTTTACGTTTTGCAAAAGCCGGTGTTAACCAGTGGAACGTTCGTAACCGTCCGGCTGATGATTACTTTGAAATATTTGAATTAGGTGGTGGCGGAAGCCGTGTGGTTATCCAGGATGGCTCTGGTAACTTTGGTATCGGCGAAACTACCAACCCAACTTATAAATTAGATGTGTTACATGGCGGCGCTACCGGTATCCGCAGCCGTTCTAGTTCTACTTTCTCTGTAATTGATATCGATGGTCAGAATGGTGATGCTGCTTTGCGTTTCCAAAAAGCCGGTGTTAACCAGTGGAATACCCGTAACAATCCTTCTACTGATGACTACCAGATATTTGAACTTGGTGGCGGTGGTGAAAGAATGAGAATTGATAACACTACCGGTAAAGTTTGGGTAAATGGTGATTTCACAGCATTAGGTGTTAAAGCCTTTACAATGGATTACCCACTTGACCCAACCAACAAAAACTTAATGCACGCTGCTGTAGAAAGTAATGAAGTATTGAATTCTTACAGTGGTAACGTGGTTACAGATGCATCAGGTAAAGCAACAATCAGCCTTCCTGAATATTTTGAAGCTATCAATAAAGATTTCCGTTACCAGTTAACTGTGGTTGGCGGAACATTTGCCCAGGCGATGGTTAGCAAAGAAATAAGCAACAACAAATTTGAGATTGCTACTAACCAGCCAAATGTAAAAGTTAGCTGGGAAGTAAAGGGTGTTCGTAATGATGCAAGGATGAAGATGAATCCGTTTAGCGCAGTTCAGGATAAATCAGCAGCACAAAAAGGCAAATATCTTGATCCTAAATCTTACAATCAGCCAGAGAGCAAAGGCGTTAGTTATGATGCAAACTTAAATTCTTCATTGTCTGACATTAAACCTTCTTCTGATAAAAAAGTTGCTCCTCCTACAACCGGAGGTAGTCTTGATCAGGCTCCAATTACAAAACCTAGCACTGCCAAAGTTGATAACAGCGGAAGTGTTAGTGATGCAGCTCCTGCAAAAACAGCAGATAAAAAATTAGATATTAACGGTAGTGTACTGGATACACCAGCTGCTAAACCATCTGATAAAAAATTGACCAATGATGGAAGTGTTGCTCCTGAAACTAAAAAAGCAGAAGTAAAACCAGTTGCTAAACCAACCGGTGCACAAAGTGTAAATGGCTAAAATCATTTAGTACTTTCTTAATACCTTGCAGGCATGAAATATTTCATGCCTGCTTTTTTTTGCTTACTTTTTTCTATCCATATTTCGGCCCAGGAAAAAACAGACAGTACTATTAAAGTTGGTAAAAAAACAATTACCCTCAGTGAAGTTGTGGTAAACAATCAATTGAATGTTCCGGCATTCATCACCCGTATAAAAAACGATACCAGTTTTTACAAAGCCTTCCGCAACCTGCATATACTGGGCTTTACAGCCATTAATGATATCAGGATGAATAATGGTGATGGAAAGATAAAAGCAGGCTTAAGAAGTACTACCAAACAACTGCGCAGCAATTATTGCCGCAGCATGCAAACCATCGAAGAACAGGTTACCGGCGATATTTACGATGAGAACAGAAATTTTAATTATTACACAGCACAAATGTATGCCTCACTTTTTTTTACAAAGGATTCTGTTTGCGGTGAAAATAATATTGTTACCGGCACAGCTTTCAGCACAGCAGGAAAATCCGGATTGGAGAAAAATAAAGAGCAGTTGAAAATGCTTTTCTTCAATCCCGGTAAAAGAATCAACGGCCTCCCCTTCATCAGCAATAAAACAGCTATTTACGATGATGAAATGGCTGATAAATACGACATGAGTATTGATATAGACATGTTTAAAAGCCAGAGTTGCTACATCTTTACCCAAAAAGTAAAACCCGAAAATAAAGATGATGTAATTGTTGATGAAATGACCACCTGGTTTAATGACCAGACTTTTGAAGTGGTAGCCCGTAATTACTCTTTAAGCTACAGCGCCGGTGTATATGATTTTAAAGTGCAGATGGAAGTGGTGATGACAAAATTTGGTGAATATCTTGTGCCATCAGTTATACGATATATTGGTAACTGGAAAGCAATTTTTAAGCCCCGGGAAAGGGGCATTTTTACCGCTACCCTGTTTGATTTTAATTAAACCAGTCATTGGTCATTGAGTCAGTTGTCATTAGTCATTCATAATTCGGGTGGTCTTCGCTTAGATAAATGACCAATGACTAAATGACCAATGACCAGCATATCGGTTCTTTCTGAAAATCTTAACTTTTTGATACGTAATTTTAAATCATGAAAAATCTTGTGAGAAATATCCTTTCAGCGTTATTTACCATTCTTGTATTTAATGCATCTGCCCAAACAAACGGCCGCGACTTTAACGCTATTGATGCCTATGTAAAAAGCCTGGGGCCCTTAGACAGTATGAGCATGGGCACCATCAATAATGTGGTAAGCAATAAGTTTACTGATAAAATAGATAAGGCCAGGGCTATTTACTACTGGATTGCCCACAACATCACCTACGACGTTAAATCGACCCGTAACAACAACAAATTAAAAAATACACCTGCTGATGTTTTGCTGACACGAAAAGCTACCGGTATTGGTTTTGCCAACCTGTTCCAGGATATGTGCAGCAGCGCCGATATCCGTTGCCTTACTGTAGATGGCTTTGTAAAGTACAACACACAGCAGATAGGTGAAAAAGACGAAGAGATCAACCATAGCTGGGCTGTGGTTCAATTGGGGCAAAGCCCTGAAGATTGGTATTATGTTGATCCGGCATTTGGTAGTGGCTATCTGAATGCAGAGATGAAAGAGTTTACCAAAGCATATACTGATGCTTATTTCTTTACCGAAAAAGAAACTTTTAACCTGCAGCACTTTCCCGATAACCAGGCCTGGAAACTGGGCAGTGCCCCAAAAAACAAGGGCGATTTTTTTGATATGCCGGTTGTAAGAGTGTCTGCAATAGAACTTGGAATTAAAAAACTTTCGCCCAACGACGGTAAAATAAAAGCCAAATTAAACAAAGCAGTAAAGTTCAGTTTTACATTAAAAAGTACCGAAGAGATAACCAAGGTAGCTTTAGGTGTTGGAGAAAAGAAAAAATATAAGGTTGAGGAGATTCAATATTCCGCTTCGGGAAACATACTCAGTTTTACCTACAAATTTCAGGATGCAAATGCTTACCCGGTGACTGTATTTGTGAACGGGAAGGAATTTGTTTTGTATTATGCAGAAGTAGAAGAATAAAAAAAGCTCCAATTTTCATTGAAGCTTTTTATAAATTATGCCCTTTGTTTTACCGGGGCTTTTTTCTTTACTTTTTTTAAGGCAGCATTAATATCCTTGCTGAGGTTTTCGTAAGTGGCTTTGCCCGCAACCATTTCGCCATTAACGAAAAACGCAGGAACATCCCTTACACCTTTTTCAATGCCTTCATTCAGATCGTTACGCACCTGCCAGCCATAAGTTGAATTGATGAGTTCTTCCAGGAAATGTTTGTTCACTATTCCGGCTTCTTTAGAATACAGCTTTAAACTGGTGGTACCCAGCTGGCGGCGGTTATCGAAAAGAATATTGTGCATTTCCCAAAACTTACCTACCTGCGAAGCTGCCACTGCGGCCTCTCCTGCTTTCATGGAGCGTTGGTGAATTCTTGTCATTGGAAAATGACGGAACTGAAACCTGATCTTACCTTCAAATTCTTCCAGTAATTTCTTTACTACTTCATTAGCTTTAGCACAATCTTCACTTTCGTATTCTCCGAATTCCATCAGGGTTACTGCCGCATCGGGGTTACCTACAAAAACATCTTTGGGTGGGATGATCTCTACCACTTCTTTTACTTTCATTGCCATAGTATGTGTCTTTTACCTGTTGTATAAACAACTTTTATAAATGTATTACGCTCTTTAATTTTTCTTTTCCTTTTGTGCTGCCTCTTTGATGGGTTCATTTCTGAAAACCACTGTTCCGTCGAACACATCCACCAACACCGGCCTTGTTTTATCAATATCTGCAGCCAGTATTCTTTTACTGAGCTGGTTTACAATTTCCTTTTGGATGAGCCGCTTTAAAGGCCTGGCTCCAAACTGGGGATCGTATCCGTTCTCAGCTAAAAAATCAAAAACATAGTCGCTGAACTGTAAATTGATTCCGTTTGCTGCAACCAGTTGTTTCAAACCGTCGAGCTGCAGTTTGATGATGCCCCTGATCTCTTTTTTCATTAAAGGCTGGAACATGATCACTTCGTCAATCCTGTTTAAGAACTCAGGACGTATGGTTTGCCGTAACAAGGCCATAACCTCGGTTTTGGTCTTTTGCACTACTTCTTCTTTATTATCTTCGGAAACGTTTTCAAAATTATCCTGAATAATATGGCTGCCCATATTTGAAGTCATAATGATGATCGTATTTTTGAAATTAACCATACGACCCTTGTTATCAGTCAGCCTGCCATCGTCCAATACCTGCAAAAGTACGTTAAAAACGTCAGGATGTGCTTTTTCAATTTCATCTAATAAAATAACGCTATATGGCTTACGTCTTACAGCCTCTGTTAGCTGCCCACCTTCCTCGTAGCCAATATAGCCCGGAGGTGCGCCCAATAGCCTGCTCACCGCATGTTTTTCCTGGTATTCACTCATATCTATCCGGGTCATCATGCTATCGTCATCAAAGAGATAATCGGCCAGGGCCTTTGCCAATTCGGTTTTACCCACACCGGTAGTTCCCAGGAAAATGAAAGACCCAATAGGTTTTTTGGGATCCTGTAAACCCGCCCTGCTGCGGCGGATGGCATCGGAAACAGCTTCAATGGCTTCTTCCTGTCCTACTACCCTTTTGTGGAGTTCTTCCTCCAGGTGCAACAGTTTTTCCCTTTCGCTCTGCATCATTTTCATAACCGGGATGCCGGTAGCCTTGGCCACATTTTCTGCTATGTCTTCTGCATCCACTTCTTCTTTAAGCAGTCGCTTTTCTGTACTATCTGTTAATTGGGCCGAAAATTCATCTACAATCTTTTCCTGTTCCTGCACTTTACCATACCTTATCTCGGCAACTTTTCCATAATCGCCTTCACGCTCAGCCTTATCGGCTGACAGTTTTAAGTTTTCAATTTCAGCTTTGGCGTTCTGTATTTTTTCTACGATCTCTTTTTCCTGTTGCCATTTGGCCTTAAACGTATCACGCTCAACAGAAAGATTGGATATTTCAGTGTTTAACTGTTTTAGTTTTTGTTCGTCATTTTCTCTTTTGATGGCCTCCCGTTCTATTTCCAGCTGGCGTATCTTTCTATCCAGTTCGTCCAGTTCTTCGGGCATACTGTTCATTTCCAGGCGAAGTTTGGCTGCGCTTTCGTCAATCAGGTCGATGGCTTTATCGGGTAAAAAACGATCGGTTATATACCTGCTCGATAATTCAACTGCAGCGATAATCGCTTCATCTTTTATCAGCACATGATGATAACTTTCGTACCTGTCTTTTAATCCACGTAAAATGGAAACAGCATCTTCAATAGTTGGCTCATCAATCATCACTTTCTGAAAACGGCGTTCCAGTGCCTTATCCTTTTCAAAGAATTTTTGATATTCACTTAATGTGGTTGCACCAATAGCTCTCAACTCTCCTCTTGCTAAAGCAGGTTTTAAAATATTGGCAGCATCCATGGCTCCATCGCCACCACCGGCACCAACCAATGTATGTATCTCATCAATGAATAAAATAATCTGCCCATCGCTGGTACTTACTTCTTTTACAACTGATTTTAAGCGCTCTTCAAACTCACCCTTATATTTAGCTCCGGCAATCAGTTGCCCCATATCCAGTGCATAAATTATTTTTGATTTTAGATTTTCCGGTACATCGCCATTTACAATACGCATGGCCAAACCCTCTGCTATGGCAGTTTTACCAACACCCGGTTCGCCAACCAAAATTGGGTTATTCTTGCTTCTTCTGGATAAGATATGGAGTGTTCTCCTGATCTCTTCATCCCTGCCAATAACAGGATCCAGTTTGCCCGATCTTGCCATTTCAATCAGGTTTTTTGCATATTTATTCAATGCATTAAACTGTGTTTCGGAAGTTTGGGATGAAACAGTTGAACCCTTTTTCAGGTCTGTAATGGCAGCGACCAAGCCTTTTTCAGTTAGGCCTGCATCCTTTAGTAATTTTGCGGTGTTATCGCTTCCCTGTAAGATGGCAATCAATAAATGCTCTACGCTTACAAATTCATCTTTAAATGTTTTTAAAGATGCTGTAGCACGCAACAAAATATTATTGGCATCACGGCTTAAGGCCTGTGCCGGTTCTCCGCTTGAAACTTTTGGAAGTTTATTAATTGCAGCTTCCAGCTTATCATCAACATAATTTACATTAACGTTGTTCTTTTTAAGCAAATATTCAATAGGTGAATCCTTGTCATTCAACATCGCTTTTAAGATATGTTCGGTTTCAATATTTGCGTTGCCTGCCGTAAAAGCCAGTTGCTGGGCCTGCTGTAGTATTTCCTGTGATTTTATGGTTAAATTTTGTAAACTCATTTTGTTTTGTTTTTGATATCATCGCAAAACTCAATCCAACGGTTTAAATGCGCTATTATGGCATATACCGGTGTACTGAACCTGCCGCATCAGCACACCCGCAAAGGTTTCTCTGCTATTGTTGCAGGTTATGGTTACTGTACCAATAAGACTTAGAAACATTGATAATTTGTTAAACAAAAGACTTTACTAAAATTTATCAGGATAACTTAAATTTGCACCAATTAAAAAAGGTTCTAAAGATTAAAAGAAAGGAAAGAGACTGTGCTCTTCTGGAAACCAAAAATGAAAAAACTGATTGGCTTTGTTTTACTGAGCGGCTTTATTTTTACAGCCACGGCACAGAAAAAAAGTAAATTACTCTCCGGCATGTACCTGCAATGGGGGTATAATACCGAGTGGTACACTAAAAGTAATATTCACTTTACAATGCCAGGCGGCACTGATTTTACGCTACATCATGTTAAGGCTCAAGACAGGCCCGATCTGGATGCCATTTATAAAAAGCCTAAAGATATTTCCATTCCACAGTATAATTACAGGATAGGTTTTTACCTGAACAAAAAACATTCAAGAGCCGTAGAGCTGAACTTTGACCATGCAAAATATATAGTAACCAATTGGCAAACTGTTCGTGTTACGGGTAATATTGAAGGAATTCCTGTTAATGCAGACAGCGTTTTAAATCCTAATACTTTTTTGCATTTTGAGCATACCGATGGGGCTAACTGGCTTCATATCAATTACGTTCAACAGCAAACATTATTGATGAAGAGAAATAAAACCCCACTTGTTACTTTCATATGGAAAGCTGGTGCAGGCATCAATATTCCCCGAACAGATTTTACCTGGCGGGGCGACAGGTTTAATAATGATTTTCATGTGGCCGGGTATAATATCAGCGTTGAAGCAGGTGCCAGACTTTACCCTTTAAAAAAATTCTTCTTTGAATTTACCGGTAAAACCGGCTACGTAAAATATTTAAATGCATTATCTAACAGCAATGCCGTAAAGGGAATCAGGGCAAGGCATAGTTTTGGATATTTAGAACTTATTGGAACCCTTGGCTATGAAATAAATTTCTAAACTAACTTCTTTAATTTTTTAAGCCCTGTTTAATACGCAGGGCTTTTGTATTTTTATAGAAATCTAAAAACATGGCTGATCATAAAAAAGCAAAATTAGCCCCTGTTAAAGTGTATTACAGGCGGCTATGGAAGAATGCCTTTTTTGGCATGAGCATCATGCTGGTTTGTTTGCTGATTGGTGTGTTGGGGTATAAATTCACAATACCAGAAATGGATTGGTACGACAGTCTTTTAAATGCCTCTATGATCTTAAGCGGTATGGGGCCAATGATTGACCCCTCTATAAAGCTAACTGATAGTGCCAAAGTATTTGCATCACTCTACGCCTTATTTAGTGGTGTTGCCTTTATCAGCACCATTGGCATTTTAATAGCCCCCATTGCACACCGCTTTTTTCATAAACTGCATTTAGAAGATACTTCAAACGATCTGTGAGTGTTATTGAAAAACATACCGAACTTATAAACAAACTGGCAATTAACCTTGGTTTTGATTATTGCGGAATAGCCAAAGCGCAGGTATTAAATGAAGATGCCAGGCGCCTGGAACAATGGCTCAGCAAGGGTATGCATGGCAGCATGCGATACATGGAAAATCATTTCGATATGCGGATTGATCCTACAAAACTGGTACCCGGTGCAAAATCAGTTATTACTTTACTGTTGAATTATTTTCCTGAAAAAGAACAATCGGGAACATCACCAAAGATTTCAAAATATGCTTTTGGGAATGATTATCACGAAGTGATCAGATCTAAACTAAAGTTGTTTTTACAAAATATGAAAGAACAAATTGGTGAAATATATGGCCGTGGTTTTGTGGACAGTGCCCCGGTGCTGGAGAGAGCATGGGCACAAAAAGCAGGCATTGGCTGGATTGGTAAAAACGGAAACCTCATTACTAAGCAAAGCGGTTCATTTTTTTTTATTGCAACATTGGTTGTTGATCTGGAGTTAAAATATGACAATGGTTTTGCAAAAGATTATTGCGGCACCTGCACCAAATGTATTGATGAGTGCCCTACAGAAGCAATACTACCCGACAAGGTAGTTGATGGCAGCAAATGTATCTCCTATTTCACCATTGAACTAAAAGATGCACTGATACCCGATGCCCAGAAAGGTAAATTTGATAACTGGATGTTTGGCTGCGATGTTTGCCAGGATGTTTGTCCATGGAACAGGTTTTCAAAGTCAACTGATGAGATCAGTTTTACTCCAATTCCTGAAATACTGAATTTTTCAACCAGCGATTGGGAAGCATTGACTGAAGAATCTTTCAAAACCATTTTTAAAAATTCTCCGCTTAAAAGAGCTAAGTTTGACGGCATAAAACGCAATCTGAATTTTATTAAACATTAGTATGAACCCAGGCATTCAAAAGCTTTATAATCTTGCCGGTAAACCCGGGAGAATCATCATCGGTTTAATGAGCGGCACTTCGCTGGATGGGCTGGATATTGCCTTATGCAAAATTGAGGGCTGCGGACAAAACACTAAAATGGAGTTGCTGAAGTTTGAGACAATATCTTATACCGATGATTTTAAAAATGAGGTAAGAAATGTTTTTTCAAAAAAACAAATTGATCTTGAAAAACTTTGCCTGCTTAATCCCTGGATCTCATTGCAACATGCCGGAATGATAAATGACTGTTTACAAAAATGGAATATTAAAAACAGTGAGGTTGATCTGATAGCCAGTCATGGACAAACTATTTATCATGCTCCGCAAAGATTGCATCAGCAACAAAAATTCGGCAATGCCACTTTACAAATTGGAGATGGAGACCACCTGGCTGTTGCAACCGGTATCATCACCATCAGTGATTTCAGGCAAAAAAATATTGCTGCCGGGGGCGAAGGTGCTCCCCTGGCAGTTTATGGAGATCATATCCTCTTCAGCAAAAAAGGAGAAGACAGGATTTTATTAAATATAGGTGGCATTGCAAATTTCACTTTTTTACCTGGCGGTGATGAAAACATTTTGTGTACAGATGTGGGGCCTGGCAACACCTTGATGGATGCATATATGCAGGAAAAATTTCCCGGAACTTCATTTGATCATGAATCGCTGGTTGCAAAAGCCGGCACAGTAAATGAAAACTTATTAGCTGCTCTTAAAGAAGATGATTTCTTTAAGCAAAACTTCCCAAAAACAACCGGGCCTGAATTATTTAATCTTCATTATTTACAACAGGCAAAACAAAAAAGTGACACAGTATCATTATCTACTGAAGATACCATGGCAACAATCAACAGGTTTTCGGCCGATATGATTGTTATTGCTATTAAAGATTGCTTAAAAGATAAAACTGAAATTAAAATATTCAGCAGCGGCGGGGGTATTCATAATCCTTTACTGATGCAGCATTTGCAGGAACATTTGCCTGGCTGCACTTTTCTCAGCACGGCTGAAACAGGAGTAAATCCTGATGCAAAAGAAGCGGTATTATTTGCCTTACTGGCTAATGAATGTGTATGCAGTGATGTTTCAGCAGTTGAAATAAAATCACCCGGAATTCCTGCAGTTGCAATGGGTAAGATCAGCTTCCCTGCTTAATTATTTTCTGCATAGGATTTTAAACTGTTCAAAGCGTCTTCATATCCCTGTCCGCTTATCTTTTCAATAAAAATACCATAGAATTTTTCCCAGGGATACCATTTTAATCTGATGAGTACATTCCATTCTGCCTGAACCTGGTTGCTGTCTGCTAATGGCAAAATACTGATGGTATTCTGTACATCATTTTCTCCGGTTCTTTTTAAGATTGCAGAAATTGAATTCGCACTTTTATTTTTTATTTCAACTGTATTTTTTTTCCCTTTAGAATCCCATTCACAGGAATTACTTATTCCATCAACACTTACATTGAATTTAATTTTTGCAGAATCACTGATGAAAACCGGTTGCCAGTGCTTCCAGTTCTGCAGGTTGTTTATTTCGTTAAAAACCTTACCAGCAGGAGCATTAATCACCACAGCCCGGGTAACCATCAGTTTTGATGGAATAAATAAGGAGAGGATCGTTATAAAAATAAACAACCCGGCCAGTACAATAAAAAACCCTTTAAATAACCTCATACTATTCCCATTTAAAAACTTTGATGGCAACTATGTAAACAGCAATTCCCCATATTAATAAAATGCCAATTTCTGTCCGCACTTCCCATAAATTTTGCCCTTCAAAAGCTACCGCCCTCATTGCTGTATTTAAGTGTGTAAGTGGCATTGCTTTTGAAATGGGTTGTAACCATTTTGGAAATGCTTCTATCGAAAAAAAAGTGCCCCCCAATAAAAACTGTGGTAAAGTTATCAGGTTGGCAAATGGCGGTATGGTACTGTCGTTTTTTGCCAGCCCGCTTACTATAAAACCAAAACCCATAAATATAACCAGGCCAATAAAACTCAGCAGCAGCATTTCCATCAGCGTCCTGAATCCGTTTACCAATGTAAATCCAAATATGTAATACCCGGCCAGGATGATCACAATGGCAGTAACCATCTGAAATATCACCCGGGATAATCCTTCGCCTAAAATAATATGGGTGCGGCTGATAGGTGTGGCAAAAAAACGTTTGAGCACTAAAGTATTTCTCAGGTTAAAAAACATAAATGCAACCCCAAAAACACCCGAGCTCAAAAGTGAAAAGCCCAACTGCCCCGGTAGAATAAAATCAATGGTTTTATATTCTCTGACCACTTCTCTTTTAACCGGTTGTACAGGATCAGCTTTAACATAGGCTGGCCTGTTGGCAAATTTTGCATTATTAATTTCATTGCTGATGCCGTTTAATATAGGCAATACCTGCGGCCATTTATCATCACTGGCACTGGTACTGCTGATAGTATATTGATAGGCTGAAGCAGCATCGGCTGGCCTGGTAATTTTAATAACCCCGGCTATTTTCCCTTTAAGCAGGCTCGATCGCAATTCTTTATCACTTGCAAACCTTACAATCTTTATACGTTTGCTTGTTTTAATGGAATCAAATAATGCATTGGCAGTGTCACAATTTTTATCAATAGCCACTTTATACACCGGAACTCCTCCGCCATCTCCTATAAAACCAAATACCAGAATAAATATAAAAGGGAAAACAAAACTAAACACGACTGCCGACGGGCTCCTGAAAATAGCTCTCAAACTGGCTTTGGTTATGGCCAGCATGGCTCTAACCTGGCTGTATTTTTGCATAAGCTGCTTTAATTGAGGCGTAAAGCTATTGGTAAAAAAGGATTCTAAAAAATTTGTACAATGTGGACAAATGTCGTACATTTGTATGACATTTGTCAGTTCAATGAAAAAGAAAGTAAATAGTATCAGTTATAAACAAGGCGCTGCTACATCAAAAGCAGAAGAACCATTGCCCGTTTACCGTAGTGTGAAGGCGTTACCTCAGGTAAAAGATTTTACTTACAGTGAATTTAAAAAAATTGCCGATAAAACTCCATTTACCCAGGCCGAATGGGCTTCAATACTTCATGTAAGCGAACGCACATTACAACGTTATGCAAAAAATAACGGCAGTTTTGCTCCTATCAATGCTGAACGGGCCGTTCAAATTGAAAAAGTAATAAAAGAAGGTAAGATCACTTTTGGCAAGGTTGAGAATTTTTACAATTGGTTAAAGCGAAAGCCATATATGCTGGAAGGTAATTTATCTTTTGAATCGCTGACTTCTTATGAAGGTATTCAGAAAGTATTAACCCAATTAGGACGAATTCAACATGGCCTGTTTGCATGATAGTATATCGAATCAGCAATACTGCATATAACAATGACATAAGCGGTACCGGAGCAAAACTGATGGGAGCCCGGTGGAACTCAAAAGGTGTACCCCTTTTGTACACCTCACAATTTATTTCTCTGGCTGTTTTAGAAATGCTCGTAAACACAAACTTTAAACATTATCCCTTGCTTTGGACCTTATGTATATAAGTTGGCCGGACGAACAATCCAGCACGGCAATTGAACTGAAACATTTAAAAAATAACTGGAAAGATGACTTTGAATATACCCAATTCATAGGCGAAATTTTTAAACGGGAAAGAATCGCTGCTTTTGAAAGTACCGTCCGTTGTCATCCAGGAAGAATATAATTATCTTGCAAATCCCCTGCATGAAGATTTTAAAAAAATAAAAATCATTAAAACAAAGTCATTCTGGCCCGATGAAAGGCTTTTTAAAATCTGATGAATAATACTTACCTACTTCTCGGCAGCAATATGGGCAACAGTAAAGGCAGTTTATCAAAAGCTGTTGTACAAATTGAAAAACAGATCGGCAAAGTAATCCGTCAATCGGGCCTGTACAGCACAGCAGCATGGGGCAATACAAAACAACCCGATTTTTTAAACCAGGTAATTATTGTGGAAACAAAATTATCGGCCCTGCAAACCATGCAAACCATTTTAAGCATCGAAAAAAAAATGGGGCGTATCAGAACCGTTAAAAATGCACCCAGGGTTATCGACATTGATATTTTATTTTTCAACAAAGAAATAATTGAACAGGAGCATCTCTGCATCCCCCATCCACAAATTCAAAACAGGCGCTTTGTGCTGGTACCACTCAATCAGCTATCGCCCAACCTGAAACATCCGGGTCTCAACAAAACTGTTCACCAGCTTCTTATTAACTGCCCCGACAGACTAAATGTGAAAAAGTTTTAAGAGCACAAAAGCTGTTTCCGCTTATTTTGCAGTCCTATCTGCGTATGAAGTATAATTTTGTTACTATAGAAGGAAATATTGGTGCCGGTAAAACCACATTGGCTCATTTGCTAAGCAAACATTTTAACGCCCGGTTTATACTGGAAGAATTTGCCGACAATCCCTTTCTGCCAAAATTTTATGAAAACCCCGGCCAGTACGCTTTTCCGCTGGAGTTATTTTTTATGGCAGAGCGATATAAGCAGTTAAAAGACCTGTTGCAGACAAAGGATATGTTTCAAAACATTACCATATCCGATTATCTTTTTACCAAATGTCTTTTGTTTGCCAAAGTAAATTTACCGGATGAAGAGTTTCGCTTGTATCAAAAACTTTTTGAGATCATTAACCCACAGATCGTACAACCCGACATTGTTATTTACCTGCACACACCTGTAAAAAAATTACAGGAAAACATTAAAAAACGTAACCGGGATTATGAACAGTCTATTCCAAACGATTACCTGTTCACCTTGCAGGAAACCTATACCCAGTATATAAAACAGCACAATATTAAAACGCTGTATGTGGATGCAGGCAATGCCGATTTCCTGGGTAATGAAGAGCACCTGAAAATTATTATTAACGCACTCGACAAAGAATATGAAGATGGGCAACATTATATAACTTTGCCCTAATCATTACAAATGAGCAGCAGCAAACTACCCAAGGAATTTCAACACTTTATTTTTGCAAGATTATTCTTTGTGTTGGGCCTGCGCATGATAACCACCATTGTTATTTACCAGGTTTTTCATTTAGCAAACACATACATGGTTGGTTTTGCAGGCCTTGCCGAATTTGTTCCGGCAGTAATTGCCGCTTTATATGCCGGCCATTATATAGACAAGCACAATAAAAAAAATATCCTCGTCTGGTCTTATGCCTGTTATATGATCTGTGGCATTACCCTGGCACTGATAAGCCTGCCCTGGTTTGGGTTTAGCAATACCACACAACTTACTGTAATTTTAATTGTAGTTTTTTTTACGGGCATCATCCGTTCGTTTGCCGGCCCATCGGCCAACAGTATGATTGCGGCCATTGTGCCCCGTGAACAGTTGCAAAAAGCCATCTCTTACAATTCATCCACCTGGCTTATTTCATCTATTGGTGGCCATGCCGTGGGCGGATTGTTAATTGCAGGCATTGGTATTTCTAATGCCTATTTTGTAACTGCTTCTTTAATATTAACTGCGGGTATTTTTGCTTTACAATTATATCCCAAGCCTCCTGTACAAAACCTGGAAAAAGAGCCTATGCTCACTTCCATTAAAAAAGGGTTTTCATTTGTTTTCTCCAATAAGAATTTACTGGGCGTAATTTCTTTAGATCTGTTTGCGGTTCTTTTTGGCGGAGCCAGTGCTTTTATTCCTGAAGTGGCATCGACCATTTTGCACACGAATGCCGTAGGTTATGGTTTTTTAAATGCTGCCATGGATCTGGGTAGCCTCATCATTGTTGCACTGCTTGTAAAATATCCCATGCGCCGCAAACAGGGATTAAAAATGTTGCTGTCAGTTGCAGGCTTTGGTATCTGCATCATCATTTTTGGTTTATCAAAAGTTTACTGGTTAAGTTTCATGGCATTGCTGGCTGCAGGCCTCTGCGATGCTGTGAGCGTTGTGGTACGAGGCACCATACTACAATTATTTACGCCCGATGAATTAAGGGGCCGTGTTTCTTCTATCAATTTAATTTTTATAAACAGCAGCAACGAATTAGGCCAGTTCGAAAGCGGTGTTACCTCCCGCATGTTTGGCACTTTGCCGGCCATTATTTTTGGCGGCGCCATGTCGGTATTGGTGGTAACTGCTACCTGGCTTAAGTTTCCCAAGTTAAGGAAGTTGGAATATTGAACGACTTAACGAGGGAGGAACGACCGAAGTTATCCCCTTGAATTAAGAATAAATGATAATGATACCAGCCACAGTTTTTCATGGCATCATCGTTGCGTCGCAATCCGTTCCTCGGCATACCATTGGGCAACTTTAATTGTGTTTTGCTGATTTCGCAATGATAAAAACCGGTTGCGTATATTTATGCATCAAATGTAAATACATGTACCACATCAACAACACTAAACGCTATGCAACCTTATTTGCATTTATTATTATAGTCTTATTCGCAGGCTGCAGATCTACACCTCAATTAAAAGCCGGAGAAGGTTATGTTACCGTAAAAGGAGGAAAAATATGGTATCGGATTTTAGGAGAAGGTAAGCAGACACCTCTTCTTATGCTGCATGGCGGGCCGGGCGGCACCAGTAAATCGTTTTACCAGTTTGCTTCTTTAGGCGAAGACAGGCCTGTCATTATTTTTGATCAGCTTGGCAGCGGGCGGTCTGGCTACCATACAGACACCACATTACTTAAAGTTGAAAATTTTGTTGAACAGGTAGAAGCACTAAAAACTTCATTGGGATTAAAAGAGTTTTACCTGCATGGCCATTCCTGGGGCACGGCTTTAGCTTTAGAATATTACCTGAAATATCCAAAAGGCATTAAAGCCATCATATTCAACAGCCCCTATTTTAGCACATCATTATGGAAAGCCGATGCCGATACGCTTATCACCACATTGCCTGATTCCATTCAACTGGCCATTAAAACAGGCGAAAAAAATCATGATTACGGATCACCTGCTTATAAAAATGCCAATGAAGTATTTTATAAAAATTTTGGAGTACGAAAGACAAAGTTGACAAGTGAACTGGATACATCAACTGCAAAAGGGAATGAGTTTATTTATAATTATATGTGGGGACCAACAGAATTTACTGCAGCCGGAACCCTTATTAACTACAACCGGGTTCAAAGCTTAAAAACCATTAAAGTGCCAACGCTTTTTATAACCGGCGAATTTGATGAAGCCCGCCCTGTAACAGTAAAATATTTTCAGAGCCTGGTTCCCAATTCTAAATTTGTAATGATTGATGGCGCCGGCCACGGAACCATGCATGATAACAAAAGGCAGAATATCAGTGCGGTAAAGAACTTTTTAGATAGCCTTGAAATTAAATAATTTCTGAAAACAAAAACTTATAAAAACAACATGATAAACAGAATTTCAGCAATCATACTCTGCATGTTTTATGCATTTATAGTAAATGCTCAAACAACAAAACCATTCAATATTGGAGAAATTAAAATACTAAAATCTACTATGCTTGCTGAGGAAAGAACATTAAATATTTATTTGCCGGATGGCTATAATGACAAAGCAAAATACCCGGTCATTTATTTACTGGATGGATCTGCCAATGAAGATTTTTTGCATATTGTTGGACTGGTACAGTTTTATAATATGACTTTTAATATGCCCAAAACCATTATTGTTGGTATTGCCAATGTTGACAGAAAAAGGGATTTCACATTCCCTACAAAAAATGCTGAATTAAAAAAGACTTACCCAACAACCGGTGGCTCGGCTAAATTCATTGATTTTATTGAAAAGGAATTACAACCATACATTAAAGCAAATTACAAAACAAACGATAGTACTTATCTAATCGGCCAGTCACTGGGAGGCCTCGTTGCAACTGAAATTCTGCTAAAAAAGCCTGATCTGTTTTCAAACTATATCATTGTAAGCCCCAGCCTTTGGTGGGATGACAGGGCTTTATTAAAACAGGCCCCTGCCCTGCTTACCGGGCAACCCGACAATAAAAAATGGGTGTATGTTTCGGTTGGTACCGAAGGAAAAGAAATGGAGGAAGGTGCTGCGGGCCTGGTGAAGGCTTTGCAAAAAGCCAACAAAAAAAATATGAAGATTGATTTTGTTCCTATGCCAAAAGAAAACCATGCCACTATTTTACACAACAGTATTTATGAGGCGTTTAACATATTATATCCTTATAAATAATAAGTTGTAACCTTATATTTATTGATAAGCTAAACTTTTAAAAATTAACTGATGAAACTGTATGTTAGAAATATGGCCTGCCTGAGTTGCAAAGTAGTTGTGAAGGAAGCCCTGGAAGAATTGGAAATAAAGCCAGTAAAAGTTGAACTTGGTGAAGTAGAAATCATGGAAGAACTAACCGACGTTGAAAAGAAAAAACTAAATGATAAAATTAAGAAAGCAGGGCTTGAATTGCTGGAAAACAAACAAGGCGCCATCATTGAAAAAATAAGAAAAGTGGTGGTTGACTATGTTTACCACACCGAAGAAAAACTAATCGTGAATTTTTCTGATTACCTCAGCAAAAAACTGAATTACAGTTATACCTATCTGGCAAATCTTTTTTCTGAAGTAGAGGCATCTACGATTGAGCAATATGTTATTGCCATGAAAATTGAGCGAATAAAAGAACTGATCATGTTTGAAGATGTTACACTTACAGAAATTTCATACAAATTACATTACAGCAGTGTGGCACACTTATCGGCACAGTTTAAAAAAGTAACAGGCTTAACGCCTACTCATTTTAAGAAACTGAAAAATAAAAGAAGAATTGCCATTCAGAATCTCTGATTTTAAAACCCGGTAAACTATTCAGTACAAAAAGTGTTATTACAAATAATGCCTGATATTTTTTGTATATTGTATTATCAAAACTCATCATTATGCAACGCAGATCATTCTTGCGCAATTCAGGCTTAACCCTTGCAGGCCTTGCCTTACTTAACCAAAGTTCACTGGCTTCGTTTTTATTTGATCCTGCCTGGAAGATAAAAATGCTTACAGATGATATCGGCATTTTTACCGAAAAAGGTGGCACTATCGCCTTCCTGCTTACGAAAAAAGGTATGGTAGTAGTAGATTCACAATTCCCGGATACTGCCGGACATTTGATAGAAGAATTGAAAAAGAAAAACAAAAAGCCATTTAAATTTCTGATCAATACGCATCATCATGGCGATCATACCGGAGGTAATATAGCTTTTAAAGATATGGCCGAACATGCGGTGGCGCATGTAAATTCAAAAGCCAACCAGTTAAGAGTAGCCGGTGAACAAAAATTATCGGCCGATAAATTTCACATACCAGATATCACTTTTGGTGAAGAAGGATGGAGCGCCAAAGTACACAAAGAAACCATCAAGGCCCATTATTTTGGTGCAGGCCATACCAATGGCGATAGCCTGATACACTTTGAGAAAGGCAATATTGTACACATGGGCGATCTGGTTTTTAACCGCCGTCATCCTTATATTGATAAAGCATCCGGTGCTAATATTGCCAACTGGATCATATTACTGGACAAGGCTATTGCTACTTTTGATAAGAACACACAATTTGTTTGCGGCCATGCCGCCGAAGGTTATGATGTTTTACTTAAAGCCGAAGACCTGAAAGCTTTTGGCAATTACCTGGGCAATGTTTTAAAATTTACAGAAAGTGAAATAAGGTCAGGCAAAACAAAAGAAGAAATATTAAAGGCAAAGGAAATCCCCGGTTCGCCAGAATGGAAAGGCAGCGGCATTGAAAGACCTCTGGGCGCAGCATACACAGAGTTGGCAGTTAAGTAGCAAGTGTCTGGCCACTATCAATACTCGGTAATTGTAAGATTACAAGAGTCATAAAAAGTTCATGAATTTAAATTCTGTTAGTAGTGGCCTGACACCTATTCAGCAGTAATGGGACTGATCATGTTTTTAACCTCTTCAACCCTGTTTGCCGGAAAACCGCCCTGCATGGCATGTTCCATGATGATCTCTTTGTTGGGGGCATTGTAAACGCAGTATATTTTGTCTTCAGTAACAAAACTTTCAACCCATTGAATACCTGACCCAAGTTTATCCAATACACTGCAGGATTTTTGGGAAATGGCTTTTAGCTCATCTGCAGAAAGTTTTCCTGCCCCAGGAATCTCTCTTTCAATTACATATTTTGGCATAATGTAAAATTTTTAGATATACAATATAAGACAATCAATTGTCAAATTAAATCGGTGATTTATTTAAGTGCAATCAACTTCTCCAGCACATAATAAACAATAGGGCAAAAGTTGCTGTTTTTCTGTGTAAGCTGTTGCCGTTTTATTAATACATCTTCATCGGTATATGGAAAGCGGTGACAGTCTGATGGACGCTCTTCGTAAATGCTGCAGTAATTACCGGCACCCAAAAAAGGGCAGGGTTTTGATTTTAAAACATAGTCGCCTTCACTGTCAATAAAGAGGTAGGTGTTGATAAAGTCACCCTCCTTCATCTTTAAATATTTGGCAATACGTTTAATATCGGGTGTTTTAAAGCGGGGCGAATAGCTTTTACAGCAGTTGGCACATTGCAGGCAGTCAATCTTCTCAAAAGCTTCATCATGCAGGTCGGGCAACAGTTTCAGTACTTTCCGCTTATCAGCACGGTGCAAATACTGCTTGTACAGTTTTTGATGATCGGCCGATTTTTTTTCCCAGTTTTGCAATAATTCATCTTCCATTAGTACAGCGGTTTTGGTCTTTATATCCCCTAAATTTCCACAGGGCAAAAGTAGCGAACTTATTAGCATTAACTCTTGTTGTGTTTTCGTAAATTTGCGGCACCAAATCGGGCTTTAAAAAGCTGCGCAAAGATTTAATGTACAAGAGTCCCGAAATAGTCGGGATGTTCCATGCGACGCCAATGAAGCTAAATAGATAATCTTCTGTTTGGTACACAAAAAAGTAAACCATCATCTACTCCAATTTTCCTTTTGGAAAACAGGAGCATAAAACCACCGCAGCAATATGAATCTTTTTAAAGAACAACAGTACGAATTTGCAGGCCGACACATTGGCCCAAATGATGCCGAAACCAGTGAGATGCTTAAAACGATTGGCATTGATAACCTGGATGCATTGATCGACAAAACCATTCCGGCAGCCATCCGTTTAAAAAAACCTTTACAACTTCCGGTTGCGCAAACTGAATTTGAATACCTGGATGAGTTGAAAAAAATTGCTGCGAAAAATAAAATTTTTAAAACTTATATAGGCCAGGGTTATTACAATACCATTACGCCCAGTGTTATCTTACGCAATATTTTTGAAAACCCGGGATGGTATACACAATACACGCCTTACCAGGCCGAGATTTCGCAGGGACGCCTGGAAAGTTTATTGAACTACCAAACCATGGTTTGCGATCTGACAGGTTTGGAATTAGCCAACGCAAGTTTACTGGATGAAGCCACTGCCGCTGCTGAAGCGATGGCCATGTTGTTTCATCAGAAAAATAAATCGGAAGAAATTACATCTCCAAAATTCTTTGTTGATCAACACGTTTTTGCACAAACAAAAGATGTGTTGCATACCAGAGCAACGCCAATTGGAATAGATTTGGTTTACGGTGATTACAAAATGGCTACACTTGATGATGGTTATTTTGGCGCCATTGTGCAGTATCCAAACAGCATTGGCTCGGTAGAAGATTACCGTGAATTTATAAACAAAGTTCATGCAGTGAATGGTTATGTGATCATGGCTACCGATCTGCTGGCCCTTACTTTATTAACGCCTCCGGGAGAACTGGGTGCCGATGTTGCAGTTGGTTCTGCACAGCGTTTTGGTGTGCCGCTGGGTTATGGCGGGCCGCATGCGGCTTTCTTTGCAACAAAAGATGAGTTTAAACGTGGGATGCCGGGCCGCATCATTGGTGTAAGTATTGATGCACAAAATAACCGTGCCCTGCGTATGGCATTGCAAACAAGAGAGCAGCACATTAAAAGAGAAAAAGCAACTTCTAATATTTGTACCGCCCAGGCTTTACTGGCTAATATGGCTGCTATGTATGCTGTGTATCATGGACCGCATGGATTGAAAAAAATTGCTCAACGCATTCATGTTTTAACCGCAGCCATTGCCAGGGGATTGGAAAGTATTGGTGTAAAAGTGCTGAGTGGTAATGTTTTTGATACCATCACTTTTGAAGTAGCTGATATCAATGCATTTAAAAAAGCATCTGAAGACAACCAGGCAAATTTTCATTACAATACAGCTGGTACGGTAAGTTTATCTGTTGATGAAGTTGCCACTAATTATATTGGTGAAACAGAAAAAAATCTTGCAGCTATTTTTAGTGCAGTCAGTTCTAAACCCTTCAGCTTGATTTTTGATGAAGCAGACGCTTTGTTTGGCAAAAGAACTTCGGCTTACTTAACACACCCGGTTTTTAATTCACACCACAGCGAAAGTGAAATGATGCGTTATATCAAATCACTTGAGAATAAAGATCTGAGTTTAAATACTTCGATGATCAGTTTGGGAAGCTGCACCATGAAGTTGAATGCAGCTACTGAATTGATGCCGGTTAGCTGGCCAGAATTCAGTTCAATACATCCTTTTGCACCTGCATCTCAAACAACAGGCTATCAGCACATGATAGAAAAACTGGAAGCTTATTTATCGGAGATAACTGGTTTTACAGCCTGCTCGTTACAACCCAATAGTGGCGCCCAGGGCGAATATACAGGCCTGCTTACCATCAGGGCTTACCATGCACATAGAAATGAAACTCACAGAAACATTGTGTTGATACCGATATCTGCACACGGTACAAATCCTGCCAGTGCAATTATGGCCGGTATGAAAGTGGTGGTAGTAAAGAGTGATGACAAAGGTTATATTGATATTGCAGATTTGAAATTAAAAGCAGAAGAACATAAAGATAATTTAGCTGCATTGATGGTTACTTACCCAAGCACCTATGGTGTGTTTGAAGAAGGCATTATAGATATTTGTCAGCTTATTCATGATAACGGCGGCCTGGTATATATGGATGGTGCCAATATGAATGCACAGGTTGGATTAACCAGTCCGGGTATGATTGGTGCAGATGTTTGCCATTTGAATTTACACAAAACATTTGCCATACCGCATGGCGGCGGCGGACCGGGTGTTGGGCCAATTTGTGTTAATGATAAACTGAAACCATTTTTGCCAGGGCATCATGTAAACGACACTTTAAAATCTACAAAAGATAATATTCCTGCAGTAAGTGCAGCCCCTTATGGCAGTGCCAGCATTTTACTCATCAGTTATGCCTACATAAAAATGTTGGGTGCCGAAGGTGTTAAAAAATCTACAGCCTACGCCATACTGAATGCAAACTACATGAAAGCAAGGCTGGAAAAATTTTATACCATCCTGTATACAGGTAGCAACGGATACTGTGCACATGAATTTATTGTAGACCTGAGGCCGTTTAAAACCAGCGTGGGTATTGAAGCAGAAGATGTAGCTAAACGCCTGATGGATTATTGTTTTCATGCCCCTACCCTGAGTTTCCCTGTTCCGGGAACTATTATGATAGAGCCAACTGAAAGTGAAGACAAAGGAGAACTTGATCGTTTTTGCGAAGCACTTATCAGCATTTATCATGAAATAAAAGCCATTGAGGATGGCAAAGCTGATAAGGTTGATAATGCTTTAAAAAATGCACCGCATACACAACAGGTTATTTGTGCCAATGAATGGAACCATGCATACAGCAGGCAGGAAGCGGCTTTCCCGCTGGCGTATGTAACTAAAAATAAATTCTGGCCATCCATTGCCCGTATCAACAATACTTTTGGCGACAGGAACCTGATTTGTACCTGCGAGCCGATGGAAAGTTATATGGAAGAAAAAGCATAACACTAACTATTAATGTCAAAAAAAGTCCAGCCCCACAAACAGGCTGGACTTTTTTTTATCAATCTTACTAACAAAATAGTGTACATTTCATCATGCAAAATCAATTACTGTTATACGGCGCAAATGGTTATACCGGCAAACTCATTGCAAAACTTGCCGCAACTTATAATTTACAACCCATACTTGCAGGCAGAACCGAAGCAAACATAAAACCACTGGCAGCTGAATTACAACTGCCCTACCGCATTATTGATCTGGATAATAAAGAACAATTAGAAAATGCTTTATCAGCAGTTAAATTAGTATTGCATGCAGCAGGCCCCTATGTATACACAGCAAAACAGATGATTGAAGCCTGTTTACAAACCGGTGTTCATTATATTGATATCAATGGCGACATATCGGTTTTTGAAATGCTGAAGAAATACGATGCTGCAGCAAAAGAAAAAAGCATCATGGTTATGCCTGGTGTTGGTTTTGATGTGGTACCTACAGATTGCATAGCATTGCAGCTAAAAAACAAAATGCCCGATGCAACACATTTAAAGCTGGCATTCGCTTCTATCGGTGGCGGCCTGTCTCATGGTACAGCAACCACCATGACCGGTAAGATTGGAGAAGGCGGTGCCGCCAGGGAAAACGGAATGATTGTGAGAAAGCCGCTGGGGCAAAAAGGTATGTGGGTAAATTTCGGCACAAAAAAATTATTTGTAATGACCATTCCGTGGGGAGATATTTCAACTGCCTATACAACAACTGGTATACCCAATATTGAAACATACACCGGTATGGCTCCAAAAGTTTACAGGATACTTAAACTTCAATGGGCATTTAACTGGTTACTAAGAACGGAATTTGTACGCAATATCATCCGTAAAAAAATAAAAGCAAAACCCGCCGGACCAAGTGACGAACAAAGAAAAATCAGCAGCAGCCTTGTTTGGGGTGAAGCAACAAATCCATCCGGAGAAAAACTAACCGCTTGTATCAGTTGCCTGGATGGATACTCATTAACTGCACACAGCAGTTTACTCATCAGCAAAAAAATACTGGATGGGAATTTTAAAACCGGTTACCAGACTCCGTCCGGTTGTTATGGCGAAAACCTGATCATGGAAGTGCCCGGTTCAAAAATTATTTAGAGATTCGTCACAATTTGATTGCATACTAATTTTTATAAGCGTAAATTAAAGCTTCAATCATAAAACTAATCATCATGAGAAAACAACTGCTGTTTGTATTGATCTGCTGTCTGACTGGTGGCTCACTCCATGCACAAACCGATGCTGCATCAAAGATCAGAAAGGAAGGCATGGTCAATTCCAAAGTAATGGACATTGCTTTTCACCTAACGGATGTGAGTGGCCCAAGACTTACCAACTCACCCGGATTTTTCAGGGCTGCCAATTGGGCAAAAGATGAATTGACAAAAATGGGGCTTGTAAATGCAGCTATAGAACCCTGGGGAGATTTTGGTACAGGCTGGGAACAAACCCGCTGCTACATTGCCATGACAGCTCCTTACTACACACCCATAATTGCTATACCAAGGGCATGGACCGGAAGCACGCCGGGTAAAAAAATAATCAGCAGTGATGTGATATTGATCAGGGCAAAAGATTCAGCAGAGCTGTATCAGAATTATTCGGGCAAGATCAAAGACAAGATCGTGATGTTCTATTCAATGGATACCCTTCGTCCTTCTTTTACTGCAGATGGAGGAAGGTTTACTGATGAAGAGCTTACTAAAATGGCCAATTCAAAACCTGATACTGCACAAAGAAGGGGTGCAAGAAATGTAAGTCCTGAAGCCATGGCAGCCAGAAGACAACAACAGGCACTTGCCCGGCAGATGAATGGGTTTTACAACATAGAAAAACCAGCGCTGGTTTTAAGTATGAATGGCAGAGGCAATGATGGAACCTTGTTTGTGCAAAATGGTGGCTCGGTTGACAAAGGAGCAGAGAATAATTATGCCTGGATCATGTTATCCAGTGATGATTATTTAAGAGTACAGCGTTTGGTTGCTGCAGGAGAAAAAGTAGAAATGGAAGCGGATGTAAAAACAAAGTTTTATGATAAGGATATCAAAGGATATAATGTGGTGGCAGAAATTCCGGGAACCGATCCGGTATTAAAAGATGAAATTGTAATGCTTGGTGGCCACTTAGACAGCTGGCAGGGTGCAACCGGTGCAACAGATAATGCTGCAGGTTGTGCAGTAATGATGGAAGTAGTACGCATCTTAAAGACTACAGGCCTTCAGCCAAAAAGAACCATTCGCATTGCTTTATGGAGTGGCGAAGAGCAAGGCTTGCATGGCTCACGCAATTATGTAAAAAATCATTTTGCAGATCCTGCTGATATGGTTTTGAAACCAGATCATGGAAAAGTTTCTGCTTATTATAATTTAGATAATGGTACCGGAAAAGTCAGGGGAATTTATTTGCAGGGGAACGCTGCAGCAGGCCCCATTTTTTCGAAATGGCTTGAACCGTTTTATGACCTGGATGCTAAAACTGTAACCATTGACAATACAGGTGGAACAGACCACCAGGCTTTTGATGCCGTTGGTATTCCGGGTTTTCAGTTTATACAGGATGAGATAGAATACAATACACGTACACATCACACCAATATGGATACCTATGATCACCTGGTGCCGGCAGATCTGAAACAGGCAGCAACCATTATTGCTTCGTTTGTTTACAATACGGCACAGCTCGATCAAAAAATTCCAAGAAAAGAATTGCCCAAAGCAAGGGGTACCGGTGGCAGAAACTTCTAATCATAACAGCGAACAAATAAAAAGGACACATGCAACATGTGTCCTTTTTATTTACATAGCTTTTTCAGCTTACAATCATTATTTATGCAACTGCTTCCTTCTTCTCTTTAGCTACTGTAATTCTGGTGAATTCAGAGCCGCTGAAGATTTTAGCCAATTTATTGTCATTTGTTTTTTTCCACTCCGGGATATTTGATTCAGAAACGATACGCCAGAAATTTTTTGCCTTCAGGTCTTCGTAATCATTTGAATCAATAAAAATACCAACAATGGTATTTCGCTTTTTAAATTCAATTTTAATTGCAGTTTTAGCCAGGTGAGCAGGCTCTAAAAACTTGGAGATCATTTCATTTACCATATACTTATTTCTTGCAAATGTAGGCTAATTAAGGCTCTTAACCCAATTTATTAAATCTGTATGTATTAATTACTTAATGAGCTGTTTATAATCCATGTTAAATCCGGTAACAAACAGCATTAATACTCATACCTGCGCCTACTGAGGCAAACAGAATTACATCGCCTTCCTGTAATGCGTGTTCGGGCATTAACCCTTTTCGTACCATATCGAATAAAGTAGGCACAGTAGCCACGGAACTGTTGCCGAGGTTATGGATACTCATGGGCATAATGTACTCCGGAACATTTGCAATACCATATAATTTGTACAACGCTGCAATAATTGCTTCATCCATTTTTTCATTTGCCTGGTGGATGAATACTTTTTTCACATCCGCAATATTTATCCCGCTTTTATCAAGGCAAATCTTCATAGCGTCCGGCACATGCTTCATGGCATATTCATATACCTTTCTACCTTTCATTTTTATATAACGGATTCGTGGATCAGAATCAGGATAAAAAGATTTTCCCAAATTCAGATAATTTACCTCATCACCGCAATGCGATTGTACGCTGCTTCCTAAAATTCCCGATTGGGTTTCATTGCTGTCCTTTGCTTCCAGTATGCAGGCTCCTGCCCCATCCGAAAAGATCATACTATCCCTGTCATACATATCCAGCACCCTCGACAAAGTTTCGGTTCCAATTACCAAACATTTTTTTGCCAGCCCTGCTTTAAAATAAGCATCTGCCTGTATCACACCTTGTATCCATCCGGGGCAGCCAAATAAAATATCATAAGGAATGCACGACGGGTTTTTTATTTTCAATACGTGTTTAACCCTTGCAGCCAAAGCAGGCATGGCATCTGTTTGAATGGTATGCTTGATCACATTTCCAAAATTATGTGCCACAATAATCTGGTCTATGGTTTCGGGATCGCAACCTGCATCCTCAATCGCCCTTTGTGCAGCAATGGCTGCCATATCAGACGAGTCGATGTTAGAATCTGCATAACGCCTTGCTTCTATACCGGTTATTTTTTTGAATTTTTCTACAATGATATGCGGTTCAATATCTAATATCTTATTATCCTCTGCGTAAAAATTATGACCGGTAAAATCACGGTTTGTTTTAACAAAATCTGGTATATAACAACCGGTTCCTGTAATTACAGTGGCTGGTTTATTCTGCATAAAAAAAAATTTTAAGACTTAAAAAAGGCAGGCGATCGTTGACCATAAAATTACCACTTTATACTGTAATTGAAGGAAAAAACAGTTTCAATTAATAAAATCTGCTCAATTAGCTGTAAAAGACTATATTTGCACTTTATTAATACAATACAAATACAAAAAATGGACAAACAACAAGGCACCGTTAAGTTTTTCAATTCTGAAAAAGGATTCGGTTTTATTAAGCACAATGACTCTAACAAAGAAACTTTCGTTCACGTAAGTGGATTAATAAGCGATATTAAAGAAGGCGACAGCGTTGAGTTCGATTTGCAAGAAGGCAAAAAAGGAATGAACGCAGTTAATGTGCAGGTAGTAGGATAATTCCTAAACATCAAAACCTTTCAGGGCTATTCTTAACTGAATAGCCCTTATTTTATGCCCCCCAGTCAGTATTAATCTTAATTTTTTTACAAAACTGCAAACAATTAAAGTCCGTATGTTGTTTATAGATAATTTTACAGCATAATTAAAATAAAATATGAAAAGAATTTACGTTTCACTTATTGCCCTGGCACTTTCTGCAATTGCTTTTGCACAAAGTACTGATAAAATCAAACTAGCCAATGGTCAGAAAATAGTTGTTGAAAGCACTACAGATATACAGGCAACCCTTACAATGGGTATGGAATTAACCAGTACCTCTGCATCGGTAAATGCATTAGAAGTAAAAAACAGCTCTCCTGATAACTATATCATCAGTAATACACTTACAAAACTGAAGATTAATACGAATATGATGGGGCAGGCGAATAATTATGATTCTGAAAATAAATCCGGCAATAATGAAGACATATCGAAGGTTTTTGACGATAAATTAAATAAGCCGGTTGATATTACAATTGATAACACAAGCGGATTGGCTGTGGCAGAAAAGAAAAAACAAAGCCAGGCCGATGTTGATGAAACAAATGCCACTGCAGATATCATGAAAATATTTTCTGACAATGCATCGGATGATGCAATAGTTTCTGGCGCATTTGAAATGGTACCGAAAGGTAAAGCTATTGGTGATAGCTGGGCCGATACCGCCATAAGCAAAGAAATGAAAACTATACGCACTTATACGCTAAAATCTATCTCAGGAAATGAGGCTGTGATACAGTCAAACGTTATTTCAACTGCTGTAAACAAATTGAATTTTCAGGAAATGGAATTTGAAGTAAAAAGCGAGACTAAAACAAATGGCGAGATCTTAACAGATATATCAACCGGGTTGGTGAAGAAAAGAACCAGTGTTGCAGATATAACCGGCAGTATTCAAATGATGGGGCAGGATATGCCAATTAGTGCTAAAGCAACTTCAACCAATATTTATAAATAAAGGCTTATTTTCTTGAAAGTAGTTTTTGATAACCAAAAGCTGTTAGCAGGCAAATACCGCCAATTATCCACCACAAATTATTAAAGCCCGCTTCATATGCAATCTGTGTACCGCTGGTACTTCCAATTACCTGTGCAGCACTCCATGCCATGGTATAATAAGCTGCATATTGTCCACGGTTGCCTTCTGTACTCCTTGAAATATAATAAGAGTTCATAAAAGGCATGGCAACCATTTCAGCAATGGTTATCAATACCATGGATAAAACACCAACGGCAAAGCCATACATGAAAGGCATGTTCAGCATAAAAAATGATAGGGCCATAATGACAGAACCATACGCCATTAAACGGAGATAAGGTCTCCATCCTTCCAGTTTAAAGACAAGCACCATTTCGAACAGCGCAATGATGATCCCGTTCATTGCCATCAAAATGCCAATCCAGAATTCGTTGATATGCAGCCCTTCCTTAAAATACAAAGGAATGGTGGTAAACAATTGAAAAAAGCAAATGGCAAATAAAACCTGTAAGCCAATAAAATATAAAAAAGTTTTGTCGGCATATGGTGACTTTGCTTTTACCTTCTCCGTTGTTATTTTACCGGTATGTTGCTGTTGAGAAAGGCTTACTTTAGGCAATATCCATAACAGCATAAATGCAGCACAGATATTTGTTGCGCCATCAACCCAAAACAGTAAATGATAATTTACAGAAGCCAGAAAACCGCCCAATGCACCACCAATACCCCAACCTAAGTTAATGGCAAGGCGCACTATGGAAAAAGCCTGTGTGCGGTTTTGCGGAGTGCTGTAATGTGCAATAGCTGTGGCATTAGCCGGACGGAAAGACTCATTAACCAAACTGAGAAAGAAAGTACACATACAAATGGAAACATAACTTTGCATTAGCCCCAACGTAATAAAAAGTATACCCCCGCATAGCAATGAAAAAAACTGTGTGTAATAAAAGCCATAGCGGTCGCTTATTTTTCCGCCGAGGAAAGCTCCGGCCAATGAACCAAGCCCGTAAACAGCTACTACAAAACCTGCCTGTTTTGTTGAATAGCCAATGTGATTAATGTATAGGGTCATAAAGGCGAGCACCATGGTTCCGCTGCGGTTTATCAGCATTACCAATGCAAGTAACCACATACGGCGTGTTAAACCGGTGTATGCATTTCTATATAAATTAACAGTGGAACTAAGCATAAAAAAGTGTTGTAAAGTTATTTATTTACAACACGCTTTATTTAAAAAATTTAAAAGGAACTATTGATTATAATTCTCTGCTTTTGGGATGAGCTTGATACCCATTATACAAACTTCAGGAGGTTTGGCTAATTTTCTGATACTGGTATCTATCCAGGCTCCATCAATGGTAATCAGCGCTGCAAGGGTATTTCCATTTGTCCACAGTTCATGTACCATACTCCAGCGGCTGGCATCTTCGTTACACTTGCTGAGCTTTAAAAACACTTCCAGTTTATCACCAAATTTTATCTCTCTTTTAAAAACACATTCTTCTCTGAAAATGATTGGCCCGATATTGTTTTCAACCATTACGGCAGGTGTAATATCATGCTCTGTTAAAAATGCCATGCGACAGTAAGCGCCAAAATCATAATACTTTGAATGCAACACATGAAAGTTCGGATCAAGATCAGCCCAACGTATTTCCAGTTTTTTTGAATATTGTTCCATGGGTTAAAATTACTGCATAAAAAAACATCCCCTGTTTCAAGGGGATGTTTAAATTTATTTATAAAGAATTTCGTAGTATTCTTTTGCCATCCGGTTACTGTCAAACTGCCAACGCACATCACGCATGCCATTTTTGGTTATTTCACGCCACACTTCGGGGTTGTCATAATACAAAGGCAATACCTGGTTTTCAAGTATTTCATACAGTTTATTCAGGTCATACTCATCCTGCTCGTGCACACTTATGTTTTCATAATCAATCGGAGGTACCACAAAGCCATTATTACCATGATTGATAAATTCGCAGATCCAGCCATCATTGGTACTGCAGTTTACAGCGCCATTCATAGCTGCTGTCATACCACTGGTACCGCTGGCTTCACGAGGTACCCTTGGATTATTCAACCACAGATCAGATGCCTGTTTTAGTCTTTTGCTCAGCCCCAGTTCATAACCTATACATACTGCCACATGATCATATTTTTTGCTGAGATGAACCAGCATATTAAAATCACTGATTGCCGGATAATCAACCGGGTAAGGCTTTCCGGCCCAGATGATCTGCACAGGATATTTTGGATTATTTAAAAGCGCTTCAAATCTTTCTACATCACGGGTAAGCAGTTCGGCTCTTTTGTAACCGGCAAAACGACGTGCCCATACAATAGTAAACACATCCGGGTTAAAAAGTTTACCGGTTTGATCTGCCACCACATCAAACGCACGTTTCTTCAAATATCTTTTACGGTCAACAAATCCATCTTCATTATGGGCATCCATAAAACGATACAACTGTTTATCGGCCCAGTAGTGCCAGTTTTGTGCATTGGTTATGGCTTTTATTTCGCAAATACCGTCATATTTTTTCCAAAGCTGGCGGCTTACTTCGCCATGTAACTGGCTTACACCATTGGCTAATTTTGCAAAACGCAATGCTGCCAATGAATGATTAAAAAGATCGCCTTCCATACCGGTTATCTTTCTTACATCTTCCAGTTTCATGCCGCAGAAATATCCCATCTTTTCACAAAGAAAAATATCATGCTTTTCGTTACCTGCTTCCTCAGGTGTATGTGTTGTAAACACCAGGCGTTTTTTTACATCCTCAACGCTTCCATATTTCTTATAAAGATAAAATGCCGAGCTGATGGCATGTGCTTCATTCAGATGATATAACTCAGGATTAAAATTCAACTCGTCCATCAATTTGGCACCACCCACACCCAGCAAAATAAATTGTGCCACTTTGGTTGCCACATTAGCATCATACAAACGATGAGTAATGGTTTGAGAAACATAATCATTCTCCGGCAAATCGGTACTTAGTAAAAATAACGGGGCCGATTTAAATGTTTCGGGGTTCAGGTACCATACTTTTACCCAAACCGGGTGTTCGTGAATATCTATCTGAAATTTAATGCCGGTATCTTCCAGGAAATTGTAGATTTTTTCATTCCACTGCACCTGCAGGGTTTGATCCTGGTTACGGGCCTGGTCGTAGTAACCATATTTCCATAAAATACCAATTCCTACCAGGTTCTGGCGTAATTCGTAAGCACTACGCATATGAGAGCCACTTAAAAAACCTAAACCTCCGCTGTAAATTTTCAATGGCTGACTTACTGCAAATTCCATAGAGAAATAGGCGATGCGCTTACTATATTGTTCATCAACCGGATAAGGTACTTTAAAAGAAGAGAAATTCATAATGGGTTAAAATTGGTTTAAGTCGCAATATTAAAGGAAATTTCAGACAAATCAATATGTAAATAATACACATTACCTGTTTTGCAGTATAGCGGTTACTTCAATCTCAATCAACAAATCTGCGTCAATTAAGTTCGAAACTTCCACCATGGTAGCAACCGGTTTAATATTTTTAAAAAATTCACCGTGGGCTTTACCGGCTTCTTCCCATGTAGAAATATCTGTAATAAACATTCTTGTGCGTACAACATCTGTCAAACCTGCTCCCAATTCCATCAATGCTTTTTCAATTTTTTTAAAAATAAAAACCGTTTGTGCATATATATCACCCTGGCCAATCAGCACATCACCGTCCATGGCTGTTGTTCCGGCCACTTCAATAATATTACCAATCCTTACTGCACGTGAATAACCAACAACATCTTCCCACGGAGAGCCGGAGCCTATATTCTTTCGCATAAAAAATACATTTGAACCTCAATTTACCGATTGTAGGAGAATTATTTATCTCACAAATATTTTGGTAATAGAAATAATATTTTTAGTTTTGTCTAAATTTTATTTTCAATACGATGAGTTTCACAACAAGCGAAGAGAATTACATTAAAGGCATTTTTCACCTGCAACAGGAAACCGGGTTGGTAAATACCAACTCACTGGCTGCCGAAATGCAAACCAGGCCGGCATCAGTTACCGACATGCTTAAAAAGCTAAAAAGCAAAAAACTGTTGCAGTATGAAAAATACAAAGGCTTTAAATTAAATGAAGCCGGTAAAAAGGCTGCGCTGGATGTAGTACGAAAACACAGGCTTTGGGAATTTTTTTTAGTGGAGAAATTAAAATTTGATTGGGATAAGGTACACCCTATTGCCGAAGAGCTGGAACATATCAGCAGTGAAGAACTGGTACAAAGGCTCGATAACTTCCTGGGCAACCCTTCTTTTGATCCGCATGGAGATCCTATACCTGATAAAAACGGTAAGATACCGGTCATCAAACAACAAAGCCTTTCAGAAATACCTTTTAAAAAGAATGTAACAGTAAGCTCGGTAGGCAACCAAACGGCACAAATGCTTGACATGCTTAAGCATTATAACATTGCCATTGGTACACAACTTACCATACTTAAGAAGTTTGAATTTGATGGATCGCTGGAAATAAAAGTTTCAAAACAAAACGCCTGCATCATCAGCGAGCAGGTGGCTAAAAATGTATTTGTACATGATGTTTAATAAAACAAACACTGATACTTCATTAAGTGAAGTACATGAGTCGGTTGATACAACAACAAAAAAGACCGGATGGAGAAAAGGGTTTTCTTTTTTAGGCCCCGCCTATTTAATTAGCGTTGGATATATGGACCCCGGCAACTGGGCAACGGACCTGGCAGGCGGCAGTAAATTTGGTTATACACTAATTTGGGTTTTATTGATGAGTAACCTGATGGCATTGTTGCTACAGGGTCTTTCGGCAAGATTAGGAATTGTAAGAGGCAGGGACCTGGCACAGGCAAACCGGGAAGCTTATCCCAGGGCGGTAAATTTTGTTTTATACATTCTTGCAGAAATAGCCATTGCCGCCTGCGACCTGGCTGAAGTATTAGGTATGGCCATTGGTATTCAGTTATTAACCGGTCTGCCCCTGGTTTGGGGTGTTTCTATAACTGTACTCGATACATTTTTGTTGCTTTATTTACAGCGCCTTGGCATTCGCAAAATGGAAGCGTTTATCATTACACTGGTTGGTGTAATAGGTATCTCTTTTTTAATTGAGATGATCTTAGCGAAACCGGCAATTACAGATATTGCCAGCGGTTTTATACCAACCACCATGAGCAAAGAAGCATTGTATATTGCCATTGGTATTATTGGTGCCACCGTAATGCCGCATAATTTGTATTTACACTCTGCTTTGGTACAAACACGAAAAATTGACCGTACCGATTTTGGAATTAAACAGGCCATTAAATTTAACCGCATTGATACTACCATTGCATTAAACCTTGCATTTTTTGTAAACGCTGCCATATTAATTCTGGCAGCTAAAGTTTTTTTTGCCTCGGGTAATTCTGATGTGGCAGAAATTAAAGAAGCACACCGTTTACTTCCTTCTTTTTTAGGCAATGTAGCGCCTGTACTTTTTGCTGTTGCATTAATAGCAGCCGGACAAAGCAGTACGGTTACCGGAACCCTTGCCGGACAAATAATTATGGAAGGATACCTGAGCTTACGAATAAATCCCATGCTGCGAAGATTGTTAACACGAATGGTAGCCATTGTACCGGCATTAATAGTTATCATTATTTACGGCGAGGAGAATGTTGATGCACTGCTGATACTGAGCCAGGTTATTTTAAGTTTACAATTGGGATTTGCCATTATTCCGCTTATCCATTTTGTAAGTGATAAAAAAACCATGGGCAAATTTGCTATCAACAATATTCAAAAAATAGCTGCATGGCTTATTGCATCGGTACTGGTGTTTTTAAATTTAAAAATGCTGGTGAATGAAATGAGCAAAGTATTTATAAATGGCGTTTTATGGCAGCAGATGCTGGTAAGCCTGGCAGCACTTATCTGCCTGGCATTACTGGTGTATATCATCATCAGTCCGCTTATATCTAAAACTGCTAAAGCTGCTGTTTCCATAAAAATACACCCGGAAGATAATACACTTAACAAACTTGTAATTCCAAGCTTCAACAAAATCGCCATCGCACTTGATTTTAGTGAAGATGATGGAAAATTATTGGCTTATGCTATTGGACAAGGAAAAGCAAATACCCATTATATACTGGTACACATTGTTGAAAGTGCCTCTGCAAAATTATTGGGTAAGGAAAGCGATGACTATGAATCGAGAAAAGATAAAGAACGTTTGGACTCTTATGTTTTACAATTACAGAGTCGTGGTTTTACTGCCGAAGGCTTTCTGGGATATAAAAACCGTGTAAAAGAAATTGTGCGGATAGTAAAAGGCGTTAATGCAGATATGCTGGTTATGGGTGCACACGGCCACACAGGAATAAAAGATTTTATTTATGGAGAAACTGTAAATACAGTAAGACATGAATTAAAAATTCCGGTACTGATCGTTAATTTGTAGTAAGTGTTGCCAGTTGTGCATCAATTTTTTTATTCCAAAGCTCTTGCACAGCTACTATTCTTCCGTTGGATGTTTCGCCATCGTATTCATCCTGCATTTTATTGAGTGCTGCAAAACATTCATCGTATATACGCTCAACCAGCGAATTGAAATTTGATTTGGTCAACTTAGCTGCATTCAGTTTTTGAATAAAGAGGGAGGTGTTAATGAAGGTAATATCAAAATGGTGCTGCTCATGCAGCAGGGCGTAAGCTGTCTTCATACCTTTTTTTACCCAGGATTTGTTTTTATTGAAGTAGCAGAAAACGGTTATATTAATGCTGGTTCTGTTATTGAATGATTGCATACTCATCCGGTAGCCAAAACCAGATTCAGTTATGGCCGCAGCAGGATTTGCTGCAGCCGGCCTGCCTTTAAAATCAGCCCATGTAAGCTTATGGTCTGTATCGTAATAAATACTATCCCCGGAATAACCTGGCTTTACACTTTGCCATTGTATATTAACTGTAAGCTGAGCAGCTGCTGCATTGGCTGCCAGCACAAAAAAAATCAGTAGAATATATTTAGTCATACGAATTATACAATAGAACCCAAAACAACGCTTTTATTATTTCTTCAACCGTTGCTTAGCCAGATTTACAATATCATTAACAGCAATTTTTTCCATGCACTTAAAATGCCCTTTGGGGCATTTTTTATATCCGATCTTGCTGCAGGGCCTGCACCATAATTTATTTATCTCAATAACATCATAGTCAACATTTGATTTTTTGCCATAGTAAGGATACATCCCAAAAGCAGGTACTGTATTTCCCCAAACAGAAATAACTGGTTTTTGCAAAGCTGCTGCTATATGCATCAGGCCCGTATCATGTGTAATTACCAGCTTTGATTTTTTCACCAGGTCGGCCGATTCATTCAGGTTAAATTTACCACAGGCATTGTAAATTTTTATCTCATCAACCTGTGCAATGGCCTTGCCATCTTCGTAATCTTCTTTACCGCCTAATAAAATAATGGGGTGGTCAATTGCAGCACATAGTTCCTTCAGTTTATGCAGTGGTAGTTTTTTTGTTGCCAATGCAGCCCCAATTACCACAGCAATATACCCATGCATGTGTGATGTGGGCAGGTCGCTTTCCTTCACCTGGTCAAAAGCCGGAATAAAATAATCCAGTCCCATGCCATCATTTTCAACATTCAGTTCTTTTATACATTCAAAGTTGCGGTCAACAATATGTTTTTTGGGGAGTGTATTTATTTTAAAATTGGTAAGTATAAATTTTTCTACATTCAGTTTTTTGAAAGAAAAAGATTTTACATTTTTTAAATGCTTTTTAATACGCAGCGTACGCAGGTTGTGGTGCAGGTCGATGATGTAATCATATGCTTCCGTAGCCAGTTCATGCAGCATCAGTTCAAAACTATCGTCCAGTGTATGAATTTTATTAATGTACGGGTTGTGTGCAACAATATTCTTAAAAGACTGCTTGGTTAAAAAATGTATTTCCGCATCGGGGTATTGCTTGCGCAAACAACGGATCACCGGTGTGGTTAACACAATATCGCCGATAGATGAAAAACGTATGATTAAAAATTTTGCCACAAATAAGTATTATAATTAAGGAAGTAATTCTTCTCCTTCTGTATAGTTAAGGTCTTTATGAAAAGTTTCTTCCGTAAAATAAAAGGCCACAAATGTTACTGCAAGAACAATTACGCCGGTAACAATTCCGCTATTAATTAAAGACCACTGCCAGTTTTTTTGAAACAGGTTTAAAAATAACAGGTTTATCAGGGGCAGTGCACCACGAACCATATTGGGAATAGTGGTGGCGGCAGTAGCCCTGAGATTGGTACCAAACTGCTCGGCACCCATGGTTACAAAAATTGCCCAAAAGCCTGTACTGAATCCCAACAGGGCACAAATGATATACATCCGGGTATCTGAATTATTTACCCCGCTGAAAAAGATGATCAATGAAATTGTTGTAAGTAAATAAAATAAGAGCAACGCTTTTTTACGGCTTTTAAAATACTGGCTTACAAAACCAATTAAAATATCGCCGATGGCAATGGCGGTGTAAGCAAACATTATGGAGCGTCCCGAATCAATGGTTGTACTGCCAAACATGGCTTTACCAAACCTGTCGCTTTGATTAACCAGGATACCAATCACATACCAGGTTGGAAGCCCGATTAAAATTGCCAGGAAATATTTTTTAAACCTGCTGGCATTTGTAAAAAACATTAAAAAATTCCCACGTTGTACATTGGACTCTTTTAATTGCTTAAACATTCCAGACTCTGCCACACTTATCCTGAGAAATAATAAAAGAATTCCAAGCCCGCCTCCAATTTTATAACACAACCTCCAGTTTTCATTGATCCCGCTGGTCCACTGATACGTAAAGTAAGCAGCTACTGCACCAAACAGTCCAATACCTGCCACTAATGAAGTACCAATACCCCGTTTATTTTTAGGTAATAATTCACTAACCAGTGTAATACCTGCCCCCAACTCGCCGGCTAAACCAAGACCGGCAACAAACCTGCACCAGGCGTACTGATCAACAGTTTGAATAAACCCGGTAATAAAATTTGCAGCCGAATATAAAATGATAGAGCCAAATAAAACTGAAAGCCTTCCTTTTTTATCGCCCAAAACACCCCAGATAATTCCACCTATTAATAAACCCAGCATTTGCCAGTTAATTATTTTGGTACTATCTGCCAGTAAGGTTGCGTCAGTAGCTCCCACTGCCAGCACACTTGCTTTTTTTACAATGGTAAATAACAGGAGGTCATAAATATCTACAAAGTAGCCAAGGGCGGCTACAATTACGGCAATGCTGAAAACGGAGGTAGATCTGTCAGAGGATGTGCTCATCAGCTTTTTTCTTTTTACCAAAAAACATTTTAAACAATACCGGGGCTGTAGTTACCAAAACAATGGCTATAACAATTACCTCCAGGTGTTCTTCCAGGTCAATCCCAAACTGCTTTTTTGTAAATGCATTTAAATAATGGCCAATGAATAACATGGAAGTAACCCAGGCAATACAACCTATAATATTATAAAAACCAAACTTCTTTTTATCCATACCCACAATACCGGCAACGATGGGTGCAAAAGTGCGTACCAATGGTAAAAACCTGGCAAACACAATGGCTCCACCACCATGCTTATCATAAAAAGCTTGTGCCTGGTATAAATATCTTTTCTTGAACAACCAGCGGTCACGCCAGTTAAACATGGCCGGACCAACTTTACGCCCGGTGATATAACCTACTGTATTACCCAGTATACCAGCTATGCTGCACAGGGCGGTAATGATCATCAGGTTAAAAAAATCATTGCCTGTATTTAAAGAGATGGAATCAACCAAAGAAGTACTAAGGATACCTGCTACAAATAACAAGGAATCGCCCGGAAAAAAAAAACCAATAAACAACCCCGTTTCAGCAAAAATTATCAATATCAATAACCATATCCCTCCATATAAAATATAAAACATCGGGGTCAACAGGTCGGTCCAGGAAAAATGCTTGTTTACTACAACCTGCTTCTGTGTATCTGTTTCAGCAAAGGCAATGGTTTCTTCATCATATCCCGGCGATGTGATGGTGATAGAATCTGACAAGGGCTTCCTGATCGTAACATGTCCTGTTTTATCAGTAGTGTAGTCTATATTATTTATCCGTACAGGCTTACTCTTTAAATGCTTTTTGTATTGATTCACTAAGTTTACAGCAATTGAATCCTGTGCCTGTAAATGAGAAATAGTCAGCAATAAAAAAATAAAAAAAACTACTTGTTTCATAATAATGGTTGGTATCAGATAATTTTTATGGGTTTTCCAGCTGGCCCTCCCATTTGCTTACTGCTGCTGTTGCCAAAGCGTTTCCTAAAACATTGGTCATGGTACGACCCATATCGCAAAACACATCAATAGCTAATATTAAACCTACGCCTTCGGGTGGCAAACCAAACATAGCTCCGGTTGCCAGCACCACCACCAGCGATGCCCGGGGCACACCGGCAATACCTTTACTGGTAACTAAAAACACCAGCAGCATAATGATCTGCTGGCTCACATCGCCGGTTATAGAGGTAATGTTAAATGCCTGCGCAATAAACATGCTGGCAAAAGTCATGTACATCATACTTCCATCTAAATTAAAAGAATAGCCAAGCGGCAAAACAAAACTTACAATTTTATTGTTGCAGCCAAAGCGTTCCATCTCTTCTACCAGTTTCGGGTAAACGGCTTCGCTGCTGGCCGTGCTGAATGCAATTGACATGGGCGCTGCAATTCTGCGCAGCAAAACACGTAGTCTGTGTTTTAAAAACAGGTACCCGACAAATAATAAAAGTAACCAGAGTATTGCAAGCCCCAGGTAAAATTCGCCCACATAATATCCAAATGTTACCAGTATACCCAAACCGTTTTTCGCTATGGCAGCTGCCATAGCACCAAACACACCCAGGGGCGCCAGGTACATTACATAAGTAACCATTTTAAGTACCACGTGTGCCAAAGAATCCAACGCGTTAACAATAGGCTCTCCTTTTTTCCCTATTGCAGTTAATGCAACACCAAAAAAAACAGAAAACACAACCAGTTGTAAAATCTCATTGGTTGCCATCGCTTCAACCACACTGCGTGGTACCACATGCTCAACAAATTTCTGTAAAGAAAAACCTTTCGATTTTTCAAGCAGGTCGTTCACCGCTGCCATATCAGTATTGGTTATATCCACCCCTACCCCCGGTTTAAAAATATTAACCAGTATTAATCCAAGTCCCAATGAAATTAAAGATGCTGTTATAAACCAAAGCATAGCTTTACCGCCAACACGGCCCACAGTTTTCATATCACCCAGCTTGGCAATGCCCACCACCAGTGTAGCAAAAACAATAGGTGCAATGATCATTTGAACCATGCGCAAAAAGATGGTCGTAAGCAGCTTGGCATTATCAGAAAATGTTTTGATGGTAGCTGCCTCGTAATTTTCATGTACTATATAACCTGCCACAATACCCAGTATCATGGCAATCAGTATGTATAATGTAAGCCTGCTTTTTTTTGTTGGTTGATGGGCTATTTCCATAATAATCAATTAATACTGCAATATAATATTAAAAAGCTGTTATCGGCAAGTGACCAACAAAAAGTATTAGTGGTTGTTTATTTAAGAATTTATTGCTTATTTTTCAGTTTATTAAATTAAACAAAAACCAAACTAACATGAGTTTATTTGTAAAGAAACCAATAGGCCAGATGCTTGCACAGGCAGAAGGCGGAGAAAACGGACTTAAACGAACCTTAGGTGCAGCCAACCTGATTGCACTTGGCATTGGCGCTATTATTGGCGCCGGGCTTTTTGTAAGAACCGCTGCGGCAGCAGGACAGGCAGCCGGATCTGGTGTTACTTTATCTTTTGTGATAGCCGCTGTTGGCTGTGTTTTTGCAGGTTTATGTTATGCAGAATTTGCATCCATGATACCAATTGCCGGCAGTGCCTATGCTTACAGTTATACAACCATGGGTGAACTGGTAGCATGGATTATTGGCTGGGCCCTCATTATGGAATATGCATTGGGTGCCGCCACGGTTTCTATTGCATGGAGCGAATACCTGAATAAACTCTTTGGTGGCCGAATACCGTATGAATGGTGCCATTCGCCGTTTGAGAGTTTTACAGATTCCGCAGGTATTCATCATTCCGGCATAATGAATGCTCCTGCATTAATTATTCTGTTGCTCCTTACACTTTTACTCATAAAGGGTTCACAGGAATCAGCCATGGTTAATATGATTATTGTGTTTGTTAAAGTAGCTATTGTTATATTATTCATATTCATTGGCTGGCAGTTTATAGACAGTGCCAATCATACACCTTACCTAATCCCTGAAAACACTCCACCGGTTACCGACAGTGCCGGTAAAGTTATTGCCGATTACAGCGGATGGAACAAACATGGCTGGGGCGGAGTACTGGGTGGTGCTGCCATTGTATTTTTTGCATTCATTGGTTTTGATGCAGTAAGTACAGCCGCACAGGAAGCAAAAAATCCAAAAAGAGATATGCCCATTGGCATTTTGGGTTCTCTGGCAATTTGTACTGTGCTGTATATCCTTTTCGGCCATGTGTTAACCGGCGTTGCCAACTGGAAAGATTTTGTTGACCCCGAAAAAGGCCGTGAAGCTTCTGTTGCATATGCAATCTCCACTTACATGACGGGTTATGGATGGCTGGCTACAGCAGTTACAGTAGCCATACTTGCAGGATTCTCTTCAGTAATTTTGGTTATGTTAATGGGACAAAGCCGTATTTTTTATACCATGAGCAATGATGGATTGATACCTAAGGCATTTGGTCAACTGCATCCAAAATACAGAACCCCCTATAAGGCCAACTGGATATTATTTATTTTTGTAGGATTATTTGCTGCATTCGTGCCCGGCAATGTTGCAGGTGACCTTACATCCTTTGGTACGCTGTTTGCCTTTGTATTGGTAAGTGCCGGTGTCTGGATATTACGGGTTAAAGAACCTAATATCAAACGTCCGTTTAAAGCACCTATTTACCCGGTAGTTTCTGCCCTGGGTGTACTTATTTGTACAGCCATGATCATTGGCCTGGATGCACAAACTTTAAAAGTAGCATTCATCTGGATGGGTATTGGCCTGGTAGTTTACTTTTTGTACAGTAAAAATCACAGTAAACTACGGCACCCCGATAAAGTTTAATTACTTGATTTTCTAAATAATATAAGCCCCGGAAAATTCCGGGGCTTTTTATTACTGAATTTTTATTTCATCCTCCCCTTACTATCTTTAATGTCTCATCAAAGTTTTATGAAATTTACCAATAGCTTTTATACTGCCATTTTATTTTCACAATTACTGGTAAGCAATCCCCTGCTGGCACAAAACAACAATTGTATTTATAAAGACCCCGTGTTTACCCTCAACTTCGGCACCCTTGCAAAAGACGGCGCCCCCACACTGTACAATTTAAAAAATTACAATAAAACAACCGGCTCCTGCCCCAACGATGGCTTCTACAGTTTTACCACAGCTACCAACAATTGCTTTGCAGGCAAATGGCACAGTTTACCCGAAGACCATACACCCGGCGATGTAAACGGAAAAATGATGATCGTAAATGCAGCTGAAAAGCCCGGCGATTTTTTTGCACTCACAGTTACCGGCCTTACACCCGGCGCACAATACCGTGTCTCGGCCTGGTTTGCGAATATCTGCAAATATGCCAGCGGCTGTGTACCCACACCACCTGTAATTGAAATCACTGTACATGCAAACGATAAAATAATCAGCAGTTTTAAAACCGGAGAAATTAAACAAACTGATGTTCCCACCTGGCAAAATTATACAGGCGAATTTGTAATGGTTGCCAACACCGATGTCATATCACTGCAAATGAAAGACCTTACACCCGGTGGCTGCGGAAATGATTTTGCGCTGGATGATATTGAAATAAATCTTTGCTCACAACCCATACCGGTAACCACAACAGAAACTACCGCCCCTATTCAGCAAATTTTTGTAACACCGGTGCCCAATGTTATTAAAGCCAGGGCCAACCCCATCATAAAACAAATTACCACCGAAGAAACCGAATTAACGATTGAGCTGTATGATAACGGCGAAATTGATGGTGATACGGTAAGCATTTATCACAATAACGAACTGGTGGTAAGCCATGCAGGAATTTCTACCAAACCGGTTACCCTAAAACTAAAAGTAGATAAGGCAAATCCACATCACGAACTGGTGATGGTGGCCGATAACCTGGGCAGGATACCACCCAATACTTCACTGATGGTCATCACCGCCGGTAAAAAAAGATACGAGGTATTTATTTCTTCTTCCGAACAAAAAAATGCTAAAGTGCTGATTGACCTGCAATAGCAGGGAAAGAGATCATAACAGTTTAGCCGCTTTTACTTGCGGCATAAATGAACCAGGTATTCATGCTTGCATAAATTACAAAAAGTACGGCAGCCATGATCATATCAAATTTTCTGGCCTTCGCCATTTTTTGTTGTTTTACCAGTTTTAGTGAGTAGGCTGTAGCCGATATCACAAAAAATATGGCAGTAAGTGTAAGGCCATGTAAAGTATCTACCAGGGTAAAAGAAGTTGATTCGGGTAATGAAGAATCAATGATATATTTATTTCCAATAACGGCAAAGATGGAACCAACACTTAAACCAAATCTTGAGTCCATACCATCTGAGTGTATAAAAAAACAAATAAAAGCGATCATAAAAGCAATATACATACCCAGGAACATCTTCCAGAACAAACCAGATGCTTCACGGCTAATGCCAATTTTAATACGCAGTGCACTGTAAGTCACCTGAGGATCTGCATTCATTGTTTCATCACCAAACGCTGTTTTATACACCCTGCCTTTTGAACTCATTTCAAAAACATCAATCAACCAGCCATTCATTACACGGTTGTTATTCAGCTTGCCACTTCTATCATTTCTTATATCGTAATTGGCGCCTATGGTATCTGCAACAAAGATCAGTTTGGTTGAGTCGAACTGTGAATTTTCAAATGATAAACGCAGGGTTTGCCTGTCAAAAGGAAAATTATCAATCTTCCACGAATCCTTCATGGTACATTGCATTTTCATCTGCAGGTAAACCATTTCACCCGAACTGTCAATGGTGGTATAAGCTGTAGTAAATGTTTTGGCATTCGGAATTTCCAGGTTACGTACAAAATCAAATTCACGCTTTTTATATTTTAGCCATATCCAGAAATTGATATTGTATTCTTTCTGCTTAAAATCTATATCATGTATACTGGTTACATAAATACCCAGCTTAACGGTATCGGGTTTTGTTTGGGCGGATGAGTCTGCCGTTGGCATTTGTGCAAATGCAGCAGCGGAAAAAAAACAGAAACTGAAAAGCAGGATTATCTTTTGCAATTGGTCAGGTTTTGGTAAAGAAAGATATAGCAATTGTTTCAATTAAAGAACAATCAGCTAAAGTGCTAATAATTGTACGGCAGGTTTTGTTTTGACGCTGCACGGCTGTTATTTAACCATGATCTCATCCACAAAAATATGGGTATCGCCCCCTGCCCCTTCATGCCATGCAGGCATCTTACCATATTGCAGGGCCTTCACACGAACATATCTTGCAGTAACAGAACTAAACTTTGCTTCTACATTTTTTACCTGTGACTTCATATCTTCAATGGGTAAAAAGTTTTCGCCAACATACACCTGTTTAAAAACTTTATTATCTTCCGATACTTCAACAATGACCTGCCTGGGCATAATGATCCACGACCTGGTATCCTGCAGCAATCCGACGGTTACACCAGAAACAGCTGTTGGTTTCTGCAGATCGATCACCACATCCATATCTGTTTTTTGGTAACCCTGCCAGTTGCCTTTACGCCAGTCTGCCTCGCCATGTATATCATCAATCAAACCGCCGGCACCACCACCATCATACTGTTGTTCATAAGCCGTGTTCAGTTTAATGGTCCAGTTATGCAAAGATCTTTTGTAGGTGGCTGTTGTCACATAACTGGTTTCGCCTGTTGCATTGATAGCAATGGCTTTTATAGTTACCGACTTGTTTACTTTAATGGGAGCGCTGTATTTTTTTGAAGCTTTTGTTGGTATACTGCCATCCATAGTATAATAATATCCCACGCCTTTTTGTGCCGAACTGATTTTTACGGTCTTGGTATCTTTAAAAGAAATAGCGCCGCCGTCAATTACAGGGTTTAAAATAATTTTATTGTCTGAAATGGCAGTTGAAGGAAAATCGGTTACACCAAAAGATGATGGTGTGGCTCCCATAGTAAACTGCAGGTTACCGCCCTTTTCAATATCAAAATGCGAAAGGGATGATCTGATATGCAGCACATCATTCAGCTTTGCCGTCTGGATATAAAAATTTTCCTTGCTCACTCCATTGGCTTTTACAGTAAATGTTTTGCCATTCTCCAGGTTAATGGTTGCAGATGAAAATAGAGGCGTACCGATAATATAGTCTGTAGTTCCCGGTGTAACCGGGTAAAAACCCAAAGCACTCAACACATACCAGGCACTCATCTGTCCGCAGTCTTCATTACCTTCCAGACCGTCCGGAGTATCATGATACATATCTTTCATAATGCGGTGTATCATGGCCTGGGTTTTATGGGCAGCGCCGGTAAAATTGTACAGGTATGCTATATGATGGCTGGGCTCGTTTCCATGAGCATACTGGCCGATCAGTCCCGTAATATCACTCTGGTCTCTGCCGGTAGTTTTAGAATTTTCGGCAAACAGCTGATCCAGTTTATCTTCCATTTTTTTTCTGCCACCCATCATTTCCTGGTAACCGCTTATATCCTGCGGTGTGTAAAATGAATACTGCCAGCTGTTGGCTTCTGTAAAATTATTATTCACTTCACGTGGATCGAATGGTGTAAGCCAGTTACCGTTTTTACGAGGCCGCATAAAACCGGTTTGCAGGTCAAGTATATTTTTATAGCTCTGTGCCCGCTTTATGTAAATGTCATAATCGGCTGCATTGCCCAGCTTTTTTGCAAACTGTGCAATGCACCAGTCGTCGTAAGCATACTCCAGTGTTTTACTTACGTTTTCATGTTCATCATCTATCTCTAAAAATCCGTGGTCCATTAATGCAGGTAGACCCAGGTGATTCCAGGTAGCACTTTTTTTCATGGCTTCCAATGCAAGCCGGGTATCAAACTGGTTGATGCCTTTCATGTATGCATCTACCATTACCGGCACGCTGTGATAGCCGATCATACAATCCGTTTCGCAACCACTCAGCTCCCAAACCGGCAAACGGCCTCCCTGCTGGTACTGCGTTAAAAAAGTTTTGATATAATCCAGCGTACGTTTTTTATCAATGATGGTGTACAAGGGATGTGCTCCACGATAAGTATCCCACAAAGAAAAAACAGAATAGTTGGTAAAGCCGGTTGCTGTATGTACCTGGTTATCCCTGCCACGGTACTGTCCGTCAACATCCTGGTTAATATTGGGTACAATAGCGGTATGATACAATGCCGTATAAAAAGTACGCAGCTGTTTGGTGTCATTGCTGGTCACTTCAATCCTGCCCAGTTCATCGTTCCATATTTTTTCAGCAGCTGTTTTTGTTTTTACAAAATCCCAGCCGGGTAATTCTTTGGCAAGATTATTTTGTGCGCCTTCAATGCTTACTGCAGATAAAGCTACTTTAGCCATCACTTCAGTTTCATCAAACTGAAAAAATGCTTTTATATTTTTTGAATTATTTAATTCGGCTGTGCCGGAAGATAAGAGCGTATCATTTTTCCAGAAGCCGGTTTTACTGAATGGTTTGGAAAATTCAATTACAAAATAAACATACTGATTATTGGCCCATGCCTTGCTGCGCCTGAGGCCGGCAATGGTGTGCAGGTTAATTATTTTTAAGGAAGATTCAATTACTTCGTCACGATGTTTCAGATCAATAATGATATTGTTGTTTTGAGAACCGGCAAAACTATACTTGTGAAAACCTACCCTGGTTGTAGCAGTTAGTTCTGCCAGTATATTTTCATCCTCCAGTTTTACAGAATAAAACCCTGCCGATGCTTTTTCATGGGCATGAGAAAAAGCAGAACCGTACACTTTATTATCAGGAGATGGTTTACTGCTCATAGGCATTAACAGAATATCGCCATAGTCACTAACACCAGTGCCGCTTAGATGAGTGTGGGTAAAGCCGTAAATATAACTGTCGGAATAGTGATATCCTCCACAGCCATCCCAGCCATCCAGGCGGGTATCGGGGCTTAACTGTACCATGCCATGTGGTAATGTTGCACCGGGGTATGTATGTCCGTGGCCACCGGTACCTATGAACGGATCCACATACTGTACAAAGTTTTTCTGGGCAAAAAGTAGATGGTTTGGCAAGCTCACCAATAAAAAAAGAAGAAGAGATGTGAGCAATAATATTGTACGTTTCATGCAGATCGTTTTGCACAAGATAAAACTTTATAAAAAATTGGCCCTAATAAAAAAGCTCCCCGAAGGGAGCTTTACTTTTTTTGATAAATCTTTTAGAATGGCAGATCATCAACCGGTGCTGATGTATTGGCAGCTTCTGTTCTTACAACCGGCCCCGTACTCATGCCGCTGTTGCTTACATTGCCTGAGTTTGAAACTCCTCCCTGTGAACTCTGACCTTCTTTATTACTACCCAACAATTGGATATTTTGAACCCTCATGCGCAAGGTTGCTGCAGCCTGGCCTTCCTTGTTGGTGTAAGCATCAGCTTCTGGTGTGCCCTCAGCATACACCGTTGTTCCCTTCATCAGATAAGGTGCAATAGCAGTGCGGTCTGTCCAATAAGCACACTCTACCCAGGTTGTTCTTTCTTTTTGATTTCCCTGGGCGTCTTTAAACCGTTCCGAATGCGCTACGCTGAAGTTGATAACGTGTTTACCGTTGATCTCTTTTACAATGCAATCTTTACCAAGATTGCCAATGATCTGAAGTTTAATCATAACTGTGTTTTTTAATTATTAATCGATGTATCTGGTTGCTGTTTTAGTTATGTGGTAAAGATAAAAGCTAATCCCATATGACTGCCCTGGGTGCATTCAATGTGCGTAAATAATCGAGCAATTGCCCGGTATGAACACTTTCATGATATGCAACACGTAATAAATAATCGCCCAGTTTGCGGTGCTGTTTTTTTTCTTTTCGGGTTATATACACTTCCTCAAGTTCTCTTAAAGAAAGTCCATGTATCATTTTCAGGAACTTCTCCCGGTATGGCTGTGCATTTTTCAGTTCATCCTCTATAGTCGTATATGGATTCCCTGTAAGCGGACTTTCAAAATCACCCAAGGCTCCCCGGTGTAATATGATCTGGTGATAAATATTCTCCGATTCCAACACATGCCTGACCATTTGAAAGCAGCTCATAGCCCCATTATCCGGCTTCCAACATAAATTATCCTCTGAAATACCTTTCCATACTTTTATACTTCTTCGGCGTACTTCTTCAAAATTCAATATCAATAATTCCTTTGCATTCATAGTTTCTTTATTAAGCAGGCTGCTTCAATAATGAACATAACGATCTGTTTGCCCGTTAATGGCATTGTGTGTATTTCCTGAAATCAGGGCTGATAATTAGTTCATCTTCTTTTTTAAAGTGCTTACCTGGCTCTGTAAATTATTAACCATACTGGCCAATGAATTTACATCCCAGCGCTGTTGAGCAGCCACTTTACTGATTACCATTTGTGCCTGCCAGAGTTCTACTACATCCTCGGCATTTACCTGGTATGGCTGGTATTGCGGGTTATCACTAACCAGGGTTAACTTGTTTTTACTGCGCCCGTTCTTTTCAACTCTTTTATAAACAATACCCTCGTTGCGGCTAACTACAATATATGCCTGGCTGTTTTTGATGTCGTTCGTGTCATCAATTTTTTCACCAACTATAATACTGCCACTGGGTGTGGGTAACATACTATCCCCGATGATCTCAAAGGCACGGTAATTACCGCCGGTGAGCATGGGTAACGTGAATGTATTCAGTTCATCAATAAACTCGGTATCGGCATAACTGGCTAAATAGCCGGCTGCTGCTTTTACCGGAACAAAGTGAATGACATTCCGCTCTGCCGCCATCATTTTTTGCTGGCGGCGTCTGCCAAGATAACTATCTGCATGGTTGCTTAAGTCTTTAAGCAAAAGCTCATCCAGTGTTAACTTAAAAATATCTGCCAGTACTTCCAGTACACTCAACTGCGGATCTGCACGCCCCTCTTCATAAGCACCCACTGAAGAACGTTTGATACCCAGTTTATTTGCAAATTCTTCCTGTGTCCAACCACGGAGTTTGCGCAAGTATTTGAGATTTTGTCCTGCTATTGACATGGTATAACTAATTTGATTAGTACAAATATACTAATTATTTTAGTTTGGCAAAATTTATTTTTGACTCTTACCACAAAGCACACAAAGAAAAAACACAAAGAGCACAAGAAAAATGCCTGTGCCCTTTGTGCAAAACCCTTGTGTTCTTAGTGGTTACTATATCTGCCTGGTTCAATTACCTTTCCACTCAGGCAAGCGGCCTGGTGTATAAGGCGCTTTATTACTTTCCAGGATGTTCTCCAGGTTTCTGATCTCCTCTCCTATTGATTTCAATTCATTATATACCGGTGTAAACAGCCTGGCTGCTGTTTGATATGAACTGATAAAAGTTGTGGTTGGTGCAGCCGTAGTTGACCACAGTGCTCCAGCAATCCCTCCTATGCGTCCATTGATGGATGGTGCTGTTTCAAACTCTCTTCTTGCTAAAGTTGCATCGCCATTCAGTTTTGTATTTACATCGGTTAACCTTTTTTCGAGCATTGCAATAGTTTTGGAAATATCAACCGGAAGTTTAGGCGTTTCAATAATTGCCTGTTTTATATATTTGATCTTATCGACCATTTCGCCACGGTATGCATCAGCCGCTGTGCTTACCCTTCTTAATTCTGCAACCTGCTTACAAAAATCTTCCAACGCTTTTTTATCCGTTGCAGGCAAGGTAGCGTTATTGAGGGTTATCGCTTTAAATGGCTGCGCAGCAACCAACGCTGTGTAAACTCCATCTTCAAATTTGCTGAGCGATACTTTATAATTGCCGGGCAAAGCCATGTAGCCGATTTCGGGTGAACTGAATGCGTTCGATTCGTCAAATGGCGTTAAATCAACGGGGCCAAAAGGGGCATAGCGAAAATCCCAAAGTATCCTGCTCAATCCTTTTTTGGCAGGAGCCTTCAGGCGGCGGACCACGTTGTTATTTTCATCTGTTATTGTAAACAATAAATGAGGTGCCGGTTGCTCATCTTCCAAACGTAAAGAATCAATGGGAGGATAATAAGGTGCCTCCCCTTTTTTTATTTTTTCTTTCTCTGCTTCACGCCTTTTTTCTTTGATGGTTTTTATGTCTTCTTTTAGATAATAAGTAAATACGGCGCCCACTTTAGGATTGGGTGTGTTGAAGAAACTTTCGCCCTGGAAACCTTTGCCTCTCACACCCAGGGGTGTTGATTCGATAAACATCAACGCATCTTTTACAGGATAGATAGTGGCAGCTTTGGTAAGATCTTCTTTCTTAAAATTACGCAGGGGTGTATAATCATCCAGCACATAAAAGCCACGGCCAAAAGTTGCCAGTACCAGGTCGTTTTCTCTTTTTTGAATGGTGATATCTTTAACAGAAATAGTTGGCAACCCGTTTTTAAGCTGAACCCATTCCTGCCCGCCATCTATACTGAAATACAAACCAAACTCAGTGCCTACAAACAACAGGTTTGCATTTACATGATCTTCGGCAATGGTATAAGCCGTGCCTCTTTCCGGTAAATTATGTTGAATAGCATTCCATGTTTTGCCTCCATCGGTAGTTTTATAAACGTAGGGATGAAAATCGCCATAGCGGTGATGATTGAAAGTTACATACGCCACATTCCTGTCGTGTTGAGAGCAGATGACCTGGTTTACATAAGTTCGTTCCGGGACTCCGGCAATACCATCAACTTTTGTCCAGGTTTTACCGCCGTCATTTGTTATCTGTATCAATCCATCATCAGTTCCAACATAGATCGTATTCTCATCAAACTGCGATTCGGCAATGGTTGTTGTTTGCCCGTAAATATCGGTTGATCCGTTTTTTGCAACCGCATCCACACTCCATACTTTGCCCATCACTTCCAGTTTATTCCTGTCTGTCTGCCTGCTTAAATCACCGCTTATTATTTTCCAGGTATTGCCCCGGTCATCGGTACGAAATAATTTATTGGCACCAAAGTACAGGCGCTTGTTATCATATTTAGAAATGTGCAAAGGTGCATCCCAGTTCCATCGGTAAGCGGGTTCGCCTTCCTGTTCCTGCGGTTGTATGTATAAAAATTCACCGCTTTTTTTATCATACCTGCTTAATGCACCGTACTGTGCTTCGGCATAAACAATATCCGGATTGCTTTGATCTACCTGGCTTTCAAAACCATCACCAATACTGGTGAAATACCAATCGGAATTAAAGATGCCGTTTGAACTGATTGTACGGGAAGGCCCGCCAATACTGAAGTTATCCTGTGTGCCACCATGAATATGATAAAAAGGAAAAGCATTATCTGTAGCTACTTTGTAAAACTGCGTTACCGGAAGATTGGCTTTAAATGCCCAGTTTTCGCCGGCATCATAACTTTCGTAAACACCACCATCGCAACCAACCAGGTAATGATTGGTGTTGGATGGATTTATCCAGATAACATGGTTATCGATGTGTTTGCTTTTTTCGCCAACATTAGAAAAATTCTTTCCACCATCTTTACTTACACCCATGTAGGTATTGATCACAAAAATTTTGTTCACATCTTTGGGGTCACAATAAAGTTTCTGATAATAATTTCCGCTGGTTGAATAGCCACTTTGTTTTTCCCAACTGGCACCCCGGTCGGTACTTTTAAAAACACCGCCCTTGCCTTCCGGTGCTTCCACAACTGCATACAATACATCGGGGTTTACAGGAGAATAGTTTAACCCTATCCTGCCCAGATTAACAGCGGGTAATCCACTCATCATTTTATTCCAGGTAGTGCCGCCATCGGTACTTTTATACAAAGCCGATTCGGGTCCGCCGCCAATATAAGTAAATACTTTTCGCTGGCGCTGATGTGCAGCTGCATATACAATATTCGGAAACCGGGGATCAACCATCACTTCATTAAAGCCCGTATGCTCACTTACATTCAAAACGGGTTTCCAGGTTTTACCACCATCGGTAGTTTTATAAATCCCTCTTTCGCCGCCCGATTTCCACAGCGGGCCATATACTGCCACATACACAATATCACTGTTGGTTGGATCAATGGCTATGCGGCCAATATGTTCAGAGTTCTTTAAACCCATGTTCTTAAAACTCTTACCTCCATCTTCCGACTTATAAATGCCATCGCCATAAGCCACTACACGCTGATTATTATTCTCACCACTGCCCACCCAAACTACATTGGTGTTGGTTGGGTCAATTGCCAGACAGCCGATAGAGAAAGATCCTTCGCCATCAAAAACCGGGTTGTAGGTAATGCCGGCATTGCTGGTTTTCCAAACACCGCCGGCTGCAGCGGCTACATAATATTCACTATGGTTATTGGGATTAACGGCTATATCAGCAATACGGCCCGAAGTAATGGCAGGCCCTACACTCCTGAATTGTAAGCCTGCAAGCGAAATATTTTTTAAAGAGTCGGCTGCTTTGGGTTTGACAACAGGTTCTGCTTTTTTCTGGCCAATAACAGTTATAGAAACAACCAGCATGACTGTTGACAGCAAGGTTTTAGTAATCTTCATAAAATTAGTTTTGTACTCACTAAATTAAGCGGTTTAGCTTAAAAGCGGTTACCATTTAAAAATCATTATAACCATAGATTAATTATTATCCGTATTAATCTGTGTAATCTGTGGCAACAAGACCTTATTTTTGCATCAAATTTATCTATATGAATTATACACTTGTAATACATAGCATACTTCGCTGGGCAGTTTTGCTTTTTGGCGTATGGGCAGTTTTTGCAGCATTGGGTGCAGTAATATCTAAAAGAGCTTACAAAGGCAGCGATAATAAAGTGAGCCTGTTCTTTATGATCAGCTGCGATATTCAGTTGCTGCTGGGGCTTGTTTTATATTTCACCGGCATGTGGTTTGAAAAAGTAAAAAGCGGCATGGGGGCTGTTATGAAAGACCCTTTGGAACGTTATTTTGCAGTTGAACACGCTTTGATGATGATCATCGCCTGGTTACTGGTACACGTTGGCCGTAGCATGGTAAAGCGTGGCGGTACCGACGCACAAAAACACAAACGCACACTGATTTATTTCGGTATAGCGCTCATTATAATTCTATTAATGATACCCTGGCCATTTAAACAACCGGGCATAGCACGGCAATTATTCCCTCAGTTTTAAATTGAATTGAACCTATACCTTCATGGCAACAAAAAAAGAACAACCCATTATCCTTATTACCAATGATGACGGTATTACTGCACCGGGGATTAAAAACTTAATTGAAGCTGCAAGAACTTTAGGTAAAGTAGTTGTGGTAGCGCCCGATAAAGCACAAAGCGGTATGGGGCATGCCATTACCATCGGCACTTCTTTACGGATGGATAAAGTGGATATGTTTGACGGTATAGAAGCCTGGCAAACTTCGGGCACACCGGTTGACTGTGTTAAACTGGCTGTAGATAAAATACTGCACCGTAAGCCAGACCTTTGCATCAGCGGCATTAACCATGGTGCCAACCATTCCATCAATGTAATTTACAGCGGCACCATGAGTGCGGCCATGGAAGCATCTATTGAAAGTATTCCCAGCATTGGATTTTCGTTACTTGATTACAAATACGATGCTGATTTTACTGCAGCAAGATTTTATGCCAACAAAATTATTAAAACTGTTTTGGCAAATAAACTAGATAAACATCTTTTGCTGAATGTAAATATCCCCTCTATTCCTAAAAAAGAAATTAAGGGTATTAAGATATGTAAACAGGCTTATGCAAAATATAAAGAGGAATTTGATGAACGTATTGATCCACACGGAAAAAAATATTACTGGTTAACCGGCGAATTCATCAATTTTGATACCGCTGAAGATACCGATGTACTGGCATTGCAAAACAATTATGTAAGCGTGGTGCCAGTGCAGTTTGACCTGACGAATTACAAGCTGAAAAAATTATTGGAAAAGAAGAAACTATTCAAATGATATTTAAGAAAGACAATTTTATTTTTGGTGCCATACTCGGTTTTGTGGGACCAATCCTCGGTGTTATTATTTTTAAACTGACAAAATTCCAGACCTTCAGTTTTAGAGAAACCATGCATTTTATGCTGGTGGAGGAAACAAGTCATAAAACCCTCAGTGTCGCATTAAGCCTTTCCTTATTGGTAAATGCGGTTTTATTCACCATTTATATCAACAGTCATAAAGATAAAACTGCCAAGGGCATTTTTGCGCTTACCTGTGTGTACGGCCTGTTGGTGTTGTGTATTAAAACATTTTCATGATTTTTTGTTGTTTGTCTGAAAACAAAAAAAATAACTTTAAGCCATGCGTTATTACATTATTTCCGGTGAAGCAAGTGGCGATCTGCATGGAAGCAATCTCATCAAAGAATTAAAAAAGAAAGATACTGGCGCAGACATCCGTTGCTGGGGCGGCGATAAAATGGAAGCCGCCGGAGCCACTCTGGTAAAGCATTACAAAGAACTGGCTTTTATGGGTTTTTTAGAAGTGATAAAAAACCTGCGGACCATTTTAAAGAACATCAAATTTTGTAAGGAAGATATTCTGCAATACAAGCCAACAGCCATCATACTGATTGATTACCCCGGCTTTAACTTACGCATTGCCAAATGGGCAAAACAACAGGGCATAAAAGTGATCTACTACATTTCTCCGCAGGTTTGGGCATGGAAAGAGAACAGGGTTAAGCTGATAAAAGAATGTGTAGATAAAATGCTGGTCATCTTACCATTTGAAAAAGAATTTTATAAAAAATGGAATTACGAAGTGGAATATGTGGGTCATCCGCTGGTGGAAGTTGTTGATGAGTTCATGTTATCCAGTAACAAGAACCCTGTATCCGGTATCAAATATCAATTACCAGAAAATACCATAGCTCTTCTCCCCGGCAGCCGCCAGCAGGAAATTTTAAAAAAGCTACCCATCATGCTGGAAGTGGCTAAACATTTTCCGGATTATCAGTTTGTGGTTGCCAAAGCACCGGGACTTGATGAAAGTTTTTATGCATCGCTTTTAGCGCCTTATAAAAATGTTTCTTCGGTTGTAAATAAAACATATGAATTACTGGTTCAATCAAAAGCCGCACTGGTTACCAGTGGTACCGCTACATTGGAAACTGCCTTGTTTGCCGTACCGGAAGTGATCTGCTACAAAGGCAGCGCCTTCAGCTACCAGATTGCCAAACGCCTGATAAAAATAAAATTCATTGGCCTGGTAAATCTTATTATGGATAAAGAAGTAGTGAAGGAATTAATACAGGATGAATTAACGGTTGAAAACCTGAAACGTGAACTGAACCTGCTTTTAACTGATAAAACAAAACAACTGCAGCTGAAAAATGATTATGCAGCGCTTAAAAACCTGTTAAGCAAAGGCGGGCATGCTTCTGCCAATGCTGCCGGAAGTATTTACACGTATCTCACAAAATTACCGCAGTAATTTAATAGCCAGAATAATCATGGCCAGCAGAAATAATAAGATAGACAACCTGTTGATACCATGCATATAACCAACCCATTTTGATTTAGGGGCATCGGGGTCTTTCTTCTTCAGGTATAAATATTGGGCAATTTGATTAAGTACACTCATGTTCTTACATTAGATTGTAAAAATAACACTTAAGCACGGCTTTTTATTCATTACTACTCACCTTTCCTGTTATAATTAATTTACTACTTTTATTAATACCTGATTACCGGCTGGTGTGCTGACTTTCCTGATTTTTTTTATATCAGATTCCCGAATAAAAATAAAATCGATAACCAGTATACTATGAATCCATTTTTAGCCGTTATTGCATTACCCTCATAAAATTAACCCAAACTGCATTGAAAAATCCAATTACCAATTCAACGCCGAATGCGAATAATTTTATCTATTGTTTTTTTATTTTTCTCTTCAGTAATTGCTGCCCAAAAGCCAGCTGAATCTGTTATTGCTATAAAAAGCTCCGGTTCCAAATTCCAGTTTGTGAACCCTAAAACCCGTGTTCCCGTAGATGGTGAATTGTGGGATGAGGCTGAATCTTTTGTAAATGGTTTTGCAAGAGTGCTGCGAAATAATAAATTTTCATTTGTACATACCGGCGGAAAACTGATTGCACCTGTTGAATTTGCTGGCGCAAGAAATTTTTTAAATAACCGCTGTGCTGTTCAAAAAGATGATTTGTGGGGTTTTATTGACGCAACGGGAAAAGCAATGATCCCCTTCAGTTACAACATTGTTTTTGATTTTGTGCAGCCAACTGTTACGGTTGCATTTGGAAATAAAAAATGGTGGCTGATCAATAATAAAGGTGCAATAATTAAACAACTGGATATAACCGTTTGCTATGGTTTTAAAAACGGCATAGCAAAAGTGACCAAAGAAAACAAGGAAGGGATGTTATACCCGGATGGCAGGATAATTTGGAATGGATTGAATGCCAAAGCCGGTAACTCAATTTCCTGGCAGCCAAATTCAAATAATCTTGCAGCACCCTGCCCCGATAATTTAGGTTTTGAATTTGGAGATTTCACCAACTGGAATTGTTTTGCCGGCAGCGTTGATTCTGTTGGAACTACAAACGTAATAACTGTAACTCCATCTGCACCAATCCCGGGCAGGCATACTGTTTATCCAAGAGTAATGCCTTCTGCGATCGATCCTTTTGGATTGTTCCCGATCAATCCTCCCGATGGCAGCAACTTTGCGGTAAAGCTTGGTAATACGATTGTTGGTGCTGAAGCAGAGCGGATCAGTTACACAATACACGTTCCGCTAAATGACACTAATTTCTCCATCAAATATGATTATGCGGTGGTTTTTGAAGACCCCGGACACACCATCTGGACACAACCAAGATTCATATCCAGGTTAATTGATTCTGCAACCAATACTTCTATTGATTGTGCATCATTTGAATATATTTCTACATCCGGCCTGCCGGGATTTATCAGATCTACAGTAGATACCACCGTCATGTTTAAATCATGGGCTTCTGTATTTTACAGCTTAAGAGGCTATGGCGGTCAAACATTGTACCTTGAATTTACGAATGCAGACTGTGTAAGAAGAGGTCATTGGGGTTATGCTTATATTGATGTACAAAGTACTTGTGGTAGTCCTGTTGAAGTGCATTATGACTGTACCCCTCCAAATGCAACTACTTTAACAGCACCGCCGGGTTTTGAATTTTATAACTGGTGGAACTTTGATTTTACAACCTTACTGGGAACCGGCCAGCAATTAAATATGAATCCCGGCCCGGCAATCAATACGGTTATTTGGGTTGAAATGATACCATTTAGCAACTTTGGCTGCCAGGATACATTAATGATAAATATTAATGGCGACTTTGATGCTGAGTTTGATATGTCTGCTGCAAATGGATGCGCCCCGCAAACATTTACTTTTTATAACAGAAACCTGCCTTCGTTAAACACTTTTTGGGATTTTGGGGATGGTTCAACAGCCACCGGAGACACAGTAACTCATACTTATACAATACCCGGCAATTATAACGTAACGTTTAATGTAACAATGCCGGGCGGATGTTTTGGAAATGCCATTAAGTTAATTACGATATACCCCATTCCTACAATAGTGAAACCGGCAAACCAGGCTTTGTGCAACGGTATTAGAACCAGCGCAATAACCTTTACCGGAACGCCACCTGGTACAGTTTTTAATTGGACCAATGATAACCCTTCTATTGGTTTAGCAGCAAGTGGCACAGGAAACATTGGCGCATTTACAGCAATCAATACAGGTAATACGCCGGTAACAGCAATTATTACTGTTACACCTACACATTTGACCTGTACAGGAACACCCGAAACATTTTCAATAACTGTAAACCCAATACCCAATGTAACCCAACCGGCAAACCAGCTATTGTGTAGCGGAGCAACAACAAATGCGATAGCATTTACAGGTACAGTAAGTGGTACTACTTTTAGCTGGACAAATAATAACCCTTCTATTGGCCTTGCTGCAAGTGGAAGTGGCGATATTCCGGCTTTTACCGCTGTTAATAACGGCAGTGTTAATGCTATAGCTACTATTACGGTAACTCCGGCTGATGGAATTTGTCCGGGTACTGCCCGAACATTTACGATTACGGTAAAACCAACTCCAAATGTAGTACAGCCGTCAAACCAAACAGTTTGTAACAATGGAACTGTTGGTGTTATAAATTTTTCAGGTACTGTAAGCGGTACAGGTTTTAACTGGACCAATGATAATACTTCAATTGGTTTGGCGGCAAGCGGCTCAGGAAATATTCCATCTTTTACCGGAGTTAATACCGGCGTTTTACCGGCAACTGGTTTCATTACAGTAACACCAATCGCAAACGGTTGCCCGGGTAGTGCAAGATTCTTTACAATTACGGTAAACCCAACACCCAATGTGGCCCAACCGGCTAACCAGGCTATATGTAATACTGCACCCACCAATGCGATAAATTTTACGGGTGCCGTTGCAGCAACCAGTTTTATCTGGACTAATAATAATACCTCCATTGGTTTGGCGGCAAGTGGTAATGGGGATATCCCATCGTTTACTGCAATTAATACAACCAATGCTCCCACTACTGCCAATATAAATGTTTTGCCTATAGCGTATGGCTGCCCGGGTGCTTTACAAAGTTTTACAATTACTGTAAACCCAACGCCCAATGTGGATCAGCCAGGCAATATAACTGTTTGCGGTAACGCAACTATTGGTGCAATAAATTTTTCAGGTTCAGTAAGTGGCACCGGTTTCAGCTGGACTAATGATAATACCTCAATAGGCCTGGCTGCAAGTGGTAATGGAAATATACCGTCTTTCACCGGTGTTAATACCGGAATTTTACCGGCAACAGGATTTATTACAGTAACACCAACTGCTAATGGCTGCCCGGGTAATGCAACGTTCTTTACAATTACTGTAAACCCAACACCCAATGTGGTACAACCGGCTAACCAGCTTTTATGTAATGCAGCACCAACCAATGCTGTAAATTTTACAGGCTCAGTTGCTGCAACCAGTTTTATCTGGACTAACAATAATACCTCCATTGGTTTGGCGGTGAGTGGAACCGGTGATATCCCTTCATTTACTGCAATAAATACAACCAATGCCACGGCTACAGCCATCATAAATGTATTACCAATTGCTTATGGATGTCCGGGTACTTTACAAAGTTTTACAATTGCTGTTAACCCAACACCCAATGTAGTACAACCGGCTAACCAATCTTTATGTAACAATGCTACAACCAATGCAATAAATTTTTCAGGCGCAGTTAGTGGAACCGGGTTCAGCTGGACAAATAATAATACCTCCATTGGTTTGGCAGCAAGTGGTAATGGAAATATCCCATCATTTACTGCAACAAATTCAACCAATGCACCGGTAATGGCAACAATCACTGTTACGCCCCTGGCTAATGGCTGTCCGGGCCCTTCACAAAGTTTTATAATTACAGTAAACCCAACGCCCAATGTAGTACAACCAGCTAACCAGGTTTTGTGTAATAATGCAGCAACAGGTACTGTGAATTTTACCGGTTCTGTAAGCGGAACCAGCTTCGGCTGGACAAATGATAACACCACCATTGGTTTGGCAGCAAGTGGAACCGGAGATATACCATCCTTTTTGGCAACCAATGTATCCAATGTTGCGGTAACAGCAACTATAACTGTTACACCGCTGGCAAATGGTTGCCCGGGTGCAGCCCAAAGTTTTACAATAACTGTCAACCCAACGCCTAATATAGCTGTGCCGGCCAGCCAGACTGTATGTAATGGAGCAGCAACCAATGCAATAAATTTTACCGGCGCAGTTAGCGGCACTAATTTTACCTGGAGTAATAATAATCCTTCCATTGGTTTGGCAGGAAGTGGTACCGGAAATATTCCATCTTTCACTGCATTGAATACAACCAATGCACCAGTGATAGCAATCATTTCGGTAGCACCATTTGCAAATGGATGCCAGGGGCCTGCACAGAGTTTTACCATTACTGTAACTCCAACACCTGATGTTACTCAACCGGTCAACCAAAATTTGTGTAATGGATCTGCAACCAATGCTGTAAATTTTAGCGGCAATGTGAGCAACACTGTTTTTAACTGGACGAATAATAACACATCAATTGGTTTGGCGGCAGGCGGTACCGGAAATATACCGGCATTTACGGCCATTAATACAACCAATGCACCGGTAACAGCAACCATAACTGTTACTCCAACAGCATACGGTTGCCCTGGGGCTGCACAAAGTTTTACAATTATTGTAAACCCAACACCAAATGTGGTGCAACCGGCTAGTCAGATTTTATGTAATGCCACAGCAACCAATGCCATAAATTTTACCGGCGCTGTTAGCGGAACTGGTTTTAACTGGACAAATAATAATACTGCTATTGGTTTGGCAGCAGGTGGCTCCGGAGATATACCATCGTTTACAGCAATTAACTTAACCAATGCACCGGTAACTGCCACCATAACTATTTCGCCATCGGCAAATGGATGTACGGGAACAGTGCAAAGTTTTACAATCACAGTTAACCCAACGCCAAACGTGGTGCAACCGGCTAACCAGGTTTTATGTAATAATGCAACAACCAACACGGTAAATTTTACCGGCAATGTAAGCGGCAGCAGTTTCAGCTGGACAAATGATAACATTTCAATTGGACTGGCTGCCAGCGGCACCGGGGATATCCCATCATTTACTGCAACAAATACAACCAATGCCCCGATAACTGCAACGATCACCGTAATACCATCTGCAAATAGTTGTGTAAGCATTTCAAGAAGTTTTACAATAACGGTAAACCCAACACCTAATGTGGTGAGACCAGTTGATCAAAGAATTTGTAACGGGTTTGCTGCAAATGCAATAAATTTTTCGGGCAATGTTACCGGAACCAGTTTCAACTGGACAAACAACAACCCATCCATTGGCCTGGCATCATCGGGCACAGGCAATATCCCGGCATTTACCGGAATTAATACTGGTTCAACTCCTGCCAGTGCCACCATTATAGTTACTCCATCTGCTAAAGGATGTACCGGTTTACCAAAAACAGTTATAGTAAGAGTTGATCCGGTGCCAACAGTAGAGCTTGGTGCCGATCTTACTTTATCAACAGGTACTGTAACCAATTTGAATGCTGTCATTCAAAACGGGCCAATAGCCAACTGGGTATGGACCCCGGCAACCGGACTTAGTTGCACAAACTGCCCTTCGCCGGTATTAACAGTTACCAACGACATAACCTATAATGTTGTTGTAACCAATATTTATGGTTGTGTAGCCAGGGACAATATTACTATTTCAACATTTTGCAGAAACTCACAGGTATTTGTACCCAATGCCTTTACACCTGATGGAGATGGATTAAATGATGTACTGATGGTTAGAGGCAAGGGGATTTTTGTAACAAATTTCCGCATTTTTAACCGCTGGGGCGAACTGGTTTTTCAAAAATCAAATTTCAATCCCAACGACAAACAATTTGGATGGGATGGTAAAGTAAGAGGGGTTTTGGCAACCCCCGACGTATTTGTTTATACTGCCGAAGTGGTTTGTGACAATGGAATTAAATACACTTATAAAGGCAACACAACATTATTGAAATAATCTACTGCATTGAAAACACAAATAAAATACCTCCTCATTTTTTTTCTGCTTAACTACGCAGAAAAAGCTGCCTGCCAGGATATTAATTTTTCGCAGTTTTACGAACTGCCACTCCTGCGGAACCCTGCATTGGCCGGCATTTTTTCGGGTGACTATGCCATTACTTCTGCCTACAGAAATCAGTGGCAAAGCGTAACAACACCATACCGCACTTTTGCACTCGGACTGGAATACAAAAAATCTACCAGGCAAAATTCAAATGATTTTTTTACCATTGGCCTGCAAACCACCAATGATATTGCCGGAGATTCAAAACTCAGCCGTACACAGGTTTTTCCGGTACTTAATTTTCATAAGTCGCTTAACAGTGAAAAAGACACCTACCTCTCTGCCGGCATTATGGGCGGTCCTGTAATGCAGCGTTTTGATCCATCAAAATTAACTTTTGACGACCAGTTTGTTAACGGATCTTACAGTTCAACAAACCCCACCAAGCAGGTTTTTACAAATACAGGTTCTACTTATTGGGATCTTACTGCCGGGCTTACTTTCAGTACTGTTGCAGGTACAGATACCAGGTTTTACCTGGGAGCGGCCATGTTTCACATACTAAAACCAAAAGTGGCTTTTCAAAAACAATACGATATTGTTTTAAACCCAAAATATGTAGTTAATGCAGGCTTGTCAAAATCACTCAGTGAAGTAAATAAAATCATTTTGTATGCAGATTATTTTATGCAGGGTGGTGCCAGGCAGGTTCAGGGAGGACTCATGCTGAGTCATGATTTTTTGAACAATAATGAAGATCAGAAAATTGCTTTAACCGGTGGTATTTTCTATCGCCAGAAAGATGCATTGATACCTGTTGTTAAAATAGATTACAATAAAATAGGTTTAGGTTTTAATTATGATGTTAATATCAGTAAACTAAAAACCGCTTCGCAGCTCAGGGGTTCTTTTGAAGTAACCCTTTCTTATAAAGGTTTCACTAAAAGTGAAAACTCGTCTGTAAACAAAGTAAGATGCCCTGCATTTTATTAAGTGCTAAACTTTATTTCCAATTTTTTGTTAAAGGCAGTGGTATTTTGAAACCTGAAAAGTTCAAAATACGTACCTTTTACAAATCATACACATGAAACATCTTATTACATCTGCCATTTTACTATGCTGCATATTTTCAGCAAATGCACAAACAAAAAAGTACGCAGTTACAAAAACTGATGCCGAATGGCGTAAACAATTAACAGCAGTACAATTCCAGGTAACCCGCCAAAAGGGTACAGAACGTGCTTTCAGCGGCACTTACTGGGATAATCACCAAAAAGGAATTTACAAATGTGTATGCTGCAGCCAGGAACTCTTCAGCTCTGCAACAAAATTTGAAAGCGGCACCGGCTGGCCCAGCTTTTGGCAGGCCATTAAAAAAGCAAATGTGGAAGAGATTACTGACAACAGCTATGGTATGGAAAGGACTGAAGTTAACTGCAGCCGCTGCGGTGCTCACTTAGGCCATGTATTTGACGATGGGCCCAAACCAACAGGCCTGCGGTATTGTATGAACTCAGCTTCCCTTATTTTTGAAAAAAAGTAAATACCGTGAATGATTCAAACTCCTGTGATTCAACTTTGCTACTCTTAAGGGGGTTTGATATTTTTCAGCACATTACCGAAGAAGAATATGTAGAACTTGCATTGGTGCATAATTATGTAGAAGCAGCCAGTGGAGAATACATTTACTTTCCGCACCAAAACCGCAACAAACTTTATTTTGCCAAAGATGGTTTTATAAAACTGGGTTATATTGATGAATCCGGCAATGAAGTGATCAAAGAGATCATTCAGAAAGGCGAAGTTTTCGGGCAGCTTACTTTAGAAAAAAACAACGACCAGGATGAATTTGCACAGGCTTACAAAAGTGATGTAAGCCTTTGTGCCTTTACCATGGAAGATTTTGTACGCATCCTTCAACGCAAACCCGAAATGGCCATTGCCTTTAGTTTTCATCTGGGCAATAAACTGCGTAAGGTAGAAAACCGGTTGTTAAACATTTTAAACAAAGATGTAAAAAGCCGGCTGGCACAACTCCTGTTGCAATTGGCAAAAGATAAAAATGCGGTGGTTAATAATACGGCTGCAATTGATAAATTTTTAACGCATGATGATATTGCCAAACTGATCGGTTCATCAAGGCAAACCGTAACCACCACCTTAAATCAGTTTGAAAAAGAAAATATCATCAGCATATCAAAAAAAGAAATTTTGATCAATGATCTATCCGGATTGAAAAAGATTGGTGAAGGCTGAGTTTTGTTTTTACAATCTTTTTTTAATTATTTTTTCCACTCAAGGTAAGCAAGTGTGTTTTTATCAGATCAAAATGCTCCCAGGGTATAAAATGGCTTGCTCCCGGTATGATGATGACTTTTACATTGGGATTACCTGCCAGCTTCTTCTTACCATACTCCACATTTTTTACCGGTACAAATTTATCGGCATCACCATGAATAAAAGTTACGGGCATAGTTAATGCTGCATACATGGTATCTGTGTGGTAAAGGTCTTTCTTAAAATAAATGATCTCGTCATTAGAGGGTTTAAAAGCCCCGGGCATCAGTATTTTTAATGGGGTGTACATAAAAAGATAGCGCCAGTATTCTTTAGGTTCTTCATAAGGAGAGATGGAACCTGCCAGTATGGTCAGTGATGCAAATTCCTCCGGATGGTTTTGAGCCAGGTGTACAATGACCGGTCCGCCAATGCTGTGCCCAACCAGGTGTACAGGCTTTTGATTGTTTTCTTTTTGAATTACCTGGTTGATCAATAAAGATTGTTCTTCCAGGTTAAAAGCTGTACCAAAACTGCTGTAACCAAAGCCCGGCCTGTCAACCGAAATTAATCTGAAATGCTGCAGCAAAGCTGTATCCATCAGGTATATCTTAAAGGCATCCCAACTGCCAGGCGAACCATGAACAAAAAATATAGTAGGTAAAGTATCTGCACCAGTCTTTACATAATGCAATCCGGTTTCATCAGCATCGGTATAATTAAAACTTGCCTGCAAACCCTTTTGTGCAAATTCTTCCTTTGCCTTGCTGTCGCTGATGCGGAATTTCATACAGCTTTGTGCCATAACTATCCAACAAAATAAAAAGATAAGCAGGCTCCACTTCAGTCTGCTTTTTATTTTCCTGTTCATACCGGTTGGCTTAATTAAAATTGATCAAGGTTTTTCATAACAGCCCTGTTTTCTTTAAACATCTGCATACCTTCTTTAACTGTTAAATACGGAAACCCCCTTTTGTGATTTTTAATACTGATGGCACAAAGTAATTTAAAATGGCGTGTAATTTCTCTCCAGGCAAAAAACAGGGAGTGGCTTGGGTCATAAATATGTGTGGGTTCACTGCCGGCCCCATTCAGCTCAACAATGGAAAAATTTTTTCCTAGTCTTAGGTCTTCAACATTACTGTACATCACATCCAGCCTGCCAAAATAAAATTCGGGTATCTGTTTGCAAACCTGGTCAAAGTTTTTTGTAAATATTTCATCTGCCCAATGGCTTACATCAATGAATTTTGCACCACGGGCATGGTTTCCGTAAGGTACCAGGTTTTTCAGTTCGTCTTTTTCCAAAACAGTGTTTAACTCTTCGCCATAAATCTTTTGCAAAGCCGCCAGCTGAAAATGATAGCGTGGATCTTTTTCAACAAGCTGCGTTAAGGTTGATACACCATCTCCTTTAACGATCAAGAATTCTTTAGCCACAATTCCGCTGATGAAACCATCCGGCTGATCGGGCATGCGGCAATAAAAAATGCCCACTTCTTCGGGATAAGGAATAAATTCCTGCACCAGGAAATCCATTTTAATTTTACCGGCGTAAGTTGCAATCTCTTCCGGTGCATAAATTTTTTGTACGCCCCTGCCCTTCCCACCCATATCCGGCTTGGCAATACAGGGGAATGAAATGCCCGAAGCTGCAACTGCCTGCAGAATTTCTGCAGCATCCGTTCCATCTTTAAAAAACAATGTTGTAGGAATGTATTGCTCCGGAATAATATCATAGATCTCCTTTTTAGATTCCATAAGGAAGCCTGCATTTTTAATACGGGGATTGGCTGCATTAAAAAAGAAAAAAGACCGTGCCTTGGCCGAATAATAAAACCACACAAAGTACATGGGTATATACACCACATCAAAAGGCCAGTACTCCCAGTGCGTAAGCTTATGAATAAACAGTTTGAATTTCTTCATTAAATTTTTATTGCAGCATGATTGATAAGCATGGTTTCTGAATATCGCTTTCCCTGTAACAGATCTGCATGAGAAAAGTTTACAGCATTATTTTGTACAACTGCCTGTGTAATGCTGAATGTTTTCATGCCCGTTTGGCGGCTGATCACAAAGCCATTTTCTGCATCACCATTATTACTGGCATGAAAATCATGAACTGTTGCGGCTGTAATACCATCAGCTGAATGAATGAAATGGTCGAACAGATTTTTGCGGTATTCGATCACTTGATCAGTATATAAAGTTGATGATGACCAGATATAATTATTTGCAATATCCAATGCCTTTTCATGCTTATCATTTCCATCCCATCTTAACTCATGCAATAAACCCGGCTGATGAAGTACAATGGTAAAGGGTTCTATATTATCCAGGCTGATCGTTTTAAAAAAACCAAGCGGTTCATCTGCTTCAATAATTTCCAGCAAAATCAAACCCCTGCTTTTGCGGTAAGGTGGTGTAACAGTATGCTTTTTAAAAGCACCGTTCAGCAATACAGCAATTACGCCATTATCGCCTGCGGCAAACCAGGTGCCGCCTGCCCTGGCATCTTTAGGAAAAATGAATTTTTTATTTTGAAGCTGATGAAAGCCAGGCGCAGCAGCATTTTCACGCTGTATATGTTCATCCCTGTTTGAAGTAATAATTACTGCATCATGTACCCGTACAAAACTTACTGTGCACATTCCTGTCGGTATTGTAAGGTTGATGGGGCCACGCCAAACCCGTCGGCTATATTGATATTTTTTATAGAAAGCAGGGCCACTTTAATTAATGCCTGGTGATGTATGCAATGTTCCAGGTTGTACAAAACCTCCCGGTAATAATTAGATTCGATGCAAACTGCATTATCATTGGTTCCACAGAAAATGCTTACTTCCTTATCAGGCTGTTCTAAATTTTTCTGTATTTCTCTCATGACTTCTATAGCCGCAGGAATATTGTTTTCGTAAAGCGGATTGCGCTTACGGTGATCGTAATTTATTTTTCCGGCTGCATAACCTTCAATCAGGCATTGATATAACTCAATAATATGCCGGGTATGCTGTCCAATGGTTGCATTACTCAGCGCTTCACAGGGATTGGTATACAGGCTTTGCTCAGGTAATTGCTGCAATATATCTGCCAGGCTGTTTAATGCTGCTGCCGACTTGTTGAATACACTTATCAAAACTTAAATTTTAAAAGTTGCGGTATGTTTTTTCTGTAGATGATGATTAAGCCCAGGCAGCAAACAAATACGATCACTGCATAGATGAACAAAACCGCATCTCCGCCAAAGTTAACGCCCAATTTTGTAAGATGGAAAAAAATTGCGCCTGCCATCAAACCTAACCCCATTAATGCACCCAATAATGTAGTTCTGGGTATCAAAATAAGTATAGATGCAATCAGTTCGGCCACGCCGGTTCCAATTCTTCCCCAGGGCTCCATTCCCAGCATGGTGAATAATTCTACCGATTCCGGTTTAGCTGTAAACTTAAAATACAGGGTTTGCAGCAGAATTACAGCTGCAAGTAATCTTAACACCCAGGTAAAAATTGTTTTAATCATACGTATCATTTTAAAATGCAATTGTAGTCAACCTTTTAAAATCACATTGTCTGCTGCACGACATTAATGAAATAAAGACGTTAAATAAAACTAAACCTTTTCACACAATTTACGTAGATACCAGAACGTAGGCTTGCGGGCCTGTTAATTAATTGTATAGTTTAACTGCATGTCAGCTGCCCGACAGTATGCATATACCCCAAAGTATAATTTTACATCTTAAATATAATTGATCATGAAGTACTTTTTAAGCTTGATTATGCTGGCGGTTTTTAGTTTTTCATCAACAGCACAAGATGCAGTTGCCCTGCGTAAAAAACATTTTAACCTGGAAAATGGCCTGGCTATACAAGGTTACGACCCCGTTGCTTACTTTACACAAAGCAAAGCGGTAAAAGGTAAAAAAGAACTGGCGGTATCATACCAGGGTATTCTGTATTATTTTTCATCTGAAACCAATAAAGGGGCTTTTAAAGCTACACCTTTTAAATACGAACCCGAATACGGCGGCTGGTGTGCTTATGCCATGGGTCAAAAAGGCGAGAAAGTTTCTGTTGACCCCGAAACATTTAAAATACTGAATGGACGGCTGTATCTTTTTTATAACAGGTATTTTACAAACACTTTAAAAGACTGGAATAAGAATGAAGCAACCCTAAAAAATAATGCAGATATAAACTGGCCTAAGTTGTTTAAATAAAAAATGCTATTTTACTATAAATTTTGCAGCAGCTTTAAACAAGGCGGGCTGTAATTTATAATAAATGAGTACCGAAAATAAAACAGAAGAAGTAAATGCATTCCTGCAGCAGCTTGAGCATCCGCTTAAGGCTGAAATAGAAGCCGTAAGGGCTATCATTAAAGCTAACCGTAAAATTTGCGAAAGGGTAAAATGGAATGCCCCCAGTTTTTTTTATGTTGACGACCTGGCCACTATTCATGTAAAGGCAAAACAACATGTGCATCTTATCTTTCATCATCCTGCCATTGTAAAAATAAAATCTGTCCTGCTGGAAGGCGATTATAAAGACAGGCGCATGATGTATTTTGAAAACATGAAGGAAGTGAAAGCCCGGAAAAAAGAATTGACCAGGATTATTAATGAGCTGGTTGATCTGATGGAATAATCAAATACACTGCAGACTACGCCGTTTACGCTGAATACCTCTTTCTTATCTGCGACATCAGCGGTATCAATTCACAGAATCCTGCGGGCGTGCCTATCATTTAATTCTTCTTAACATTTTATCTGCATTTTTTCTTTTATTTTTAGTCACCAATGTTTTCCACAAAACGATATATCATTTCGCTGGTGCTGATTGTTCTCACGATTAATTTACCGGCACAAAATTTAACAGGCACCTGGGAAGGTGCGTTGAGCAACGACCAGTTTTTGCAACTGAATATTATCCAAACCGGTGATAAAATATGTGGCTACACTTTTGACCATGTAAAATTGGATGAGCGGAGCTTTTGCAAGGCTTTTTTTGAAGGCAGGTTTGATTACAAGAATAAGATACTTCATATTAATGGCAGATATTTTTTAAAAAATTCCGGAAGCCATACACTGATGAACCTGCAACTGGAATATAAATTAAAGGATGGTGTTGAAATTCTGGAAGAAAACCCGTTTAAGGACGATCCGGTTACAAATTTTATGGATACACTGTTTTCAAAAGCGCTTTCATTTTTTGGTGTACCCAAAGATAGCCAGTTACGGGAAATTGACTCTTCCGGTTATGTGTATATAAAAAAAGTATCCGACCAGCCTTATGAGTTTACTGAACTTATGAAGGATTGCATTGCAAAAGATAAAAAGAAAACAGATTCGGTTATAAATAAATTTACTCCGCCACCAGACAATATGCCACCTGTTGTAAAAATTATTAAATCAGAAAAACCAAAAGACAGCTTGCCCGCTGTGGTTACCATACCGGTTAATACGCCAGACAGTATTGCAATACCCAAAACACTGGCTCAACGAAAAAACAAAGAGCAAAAACGTATTGTGGTAGATGTAAAAAACATCAACTTAAAAGTGTACGACAATGCCATCATGGATGGCGATACGGTTAGCATACTGTATAATGGTAAAATGTTACTTACACATCAGTTACTTTCTGAAAAAGGAATTGAACTGAATATAGAACTGGATGAAAAACAGACCCGCCACGAGATAACTTTATTTGCCGAAAACCTCGGTAGTATACCGCCCAATACAGCCCTGGTTGTTATTACTGCCGGTACCAAACGATACGAATTATTTGCCCGTGCCAGCCTGGAAGAAAATGCTGTGCTGGTATTTGAATACAAGCCTAAATAGACTCCCTGCTCTTTTTGCTCCATGCTTTGTAATTTGCCTGTAAATGCTTTTCTTTAAGGAACGTTCCTGGCTTCCGGGATCTATTTACCCAAATTAACTGCATGCAAACACTATCGCCCGTAAAGGCTGCCGAAAGAGAAATATTTATGGATGTGCTCAGGGGCTTTGCCATACTGGGCATTTTTATTGCCAACCTGGGTAGTGGTTTTAGCGGATACAACGAATCGGCCCATGCAACCGGCCCTTTATTAGCCCAGGACTGGGACCACAAGATGACCTTCCTGCACCACATGTTCATTGAGGGAAAATTTTATTCCATCTTCAGCCTGTTGTTTGGCTGGGGCATAGCCCTGCAAATAAAAAGAGGATTGGATAAAGGGACCGATGCTTTACCAACCATTAAAAGAAGATTGGTATTCATGCTGCTGCTGGGCGCCATTCATTTATTGATATGGACCGGGGATATTGTTTTCTTTTATGCCCTGCTTGGTTTTTTATTGTTGCCTTGTCGTAAATTTTCCAACAAAACCTTATTGGTTACCGGTATTACTTTAATTGTGCTGCCCATACTTTTATATGCGGCAAAATCGCAATGGCACTGGTTAAATGCACCGTCTGATCTATTATTCAGCACCGGGCAAAAACTGGATTTAAAACTAACTGGTATAACTTCTGAAGCTGAGTATTTTGAATATGCCAAACATGCCAACTGGTGGGATATATTGAAAGGAAATATTTCGGGATTCTTTTTCCGTTACGGGTATTTATTTTTTGTAAGCCGCATACCCAAAGTAATGGGTATGTTTTTAATTGGTTATGCCCTGGGTCGATCCGATTTTTATAAAAATATTGCTCAAAATAAAAAGATCATCTACTGGATAATTGGCCTTGGCCTGCTTATTGGCCTGCCTGCCAACTTTTATCTGGCCCGTTATATGACTTACTTCTCTAATGATTATTGGAGCATGAAAATAAAAGGACTGTATCAAACCATTTTTTATGCACTGGGTGTGGTACCGCTGGCTATGGCATATGTAGGTATATTCATGTTGAGCTTTCAGAGTAATGCCGGTAAAAAATTAATGTCTGTTTTGACTCCTGTTGGTAAGATGGCATTCAGCAATTACTTCCTGCAATCACTTGTTGGAAACTTTGTTTTTCTGGGGCCGGGGCTTGGCTTAACAGGAACCATTGGCCCGTTCTATTATACTTTTTTTGGCATCGGGTTCTTCATCATCCAGATTATTATCAGCACCATCTGGCTAAAATATTTTAATTACGGGCCGCTTGAATGGCTGTGGCGAAGTGCTACTTATAAAAAATGGCAGCCGATGAGAAAAACAGAAACAATATCTGCATAAAAAAGAAAATAATTCTTTGTTACAATCAAACAAAAAAGTGAAATGAAAAAAACAATCATCTCTCTTATCTTCTTTTTATTTTCAACATTACTGTATGCACAAAAGCAATTATCAAAAACTGAGCAATCAGTTCAACAAACCGTTGTAAAACTATTTGAGGCCTTATCTAACCGGGATTCGGTGAGCCTGAAAAATTATTGCACAGCAGATATTACATTGTACGAATATGGCCAGGCATGGAATATAGATACCCTTATTATGAAGGCTGTTACACTAAACCAGGCTGCAGATTTTAAACGTATCAATACTTTTGATTTCATAAACACCACAACAGATAAAACTACGGCATGGGCTACTTACCGGCTTCTGTCTGCCATAACCAGGGATGGTAAACAGTCAACTGTACAATGGCTGGAAACAGTAGTTTTAGCTAAAGAGAAAAAGCAGTGGAAGGTAAAACACCTGCATTCAACGCTTATCAAGCGAAGTTAAAAAACAATCGCATTACATTTCAATAAAACGTCAATATAAAAATCATGAAAAAAATAACAATACTCCATTTACTTATACTTATTCATGCTTTTGGCTTTGCACAAAAACCCCGTGCAAGAGATATTGGAATTCCTTTCGACGGAAAAACCGGCAGGTACAATGCCATCACCGATGTAAAAGGTGTGGAAATTGGTTACAGTACCATCATCTCCGGCAACGGAAAAAATATCAGAGGCAAAGGCCCGGTACGTACCGGTGTTACTGCCATTTTACCAAGAGGAAGAAATAACAATCCTGTTTTTGGTAACTGGTATTCTTTAAATGGTAATGGCGAAATGACCGGCACCACCTGGATAACCGAATCAGGTTTTTTGGAAGGCCCCATCATGATCACCAATACCAACAGTGTGGGTGTAGTAAGGGATGCAGTTTTAAAATGGTTTGTAAAAACAGGCTGGTATAAAGAAGATTTCTGGTACACCTATCCTGTTGTGGCCGAAACCTACGATGGTTTTTTAAATGACATTTATGGCTTTCATGTAAAAGAAAGCAATGCATTTGAAGCATTGGACAGTGCAAAGAGTGGATTTTTAAAAGAAGGTAATGTAGGTGGAGGCACTGGTATGATGTGCCTGGGATTTAAAGGAGGCACAGGCACAGCATCTAGGGTTATAAAAATTAAAGACTCGGCTTATACAGTTGGTGTACTTGTACAATCAAACTTTGGAGGAAAAAATAATTTTACCATTGCCGGTGCGCCTGTTGGTCGTGAATTGAAAGACACGATGAATTACGAATTTAAAGCGCCACCATCTTATCAGCCGGGTGATGGTTCTATTATTGTTGTTGTAGCAACAGATGCTCCCTTGTTACCGCACCAGTTAAAAAGAATTGCTACCAGGGTATCGCTCGCTATTGGAATTGTTGGCGGCAGGGGCACCAATGGCTCCGGCGATATTTTTATAGCCTTTTCTACTGCCAACCCTACTGCTTTTCAAAGAGAAGATTTTACAAAGCTGGATGAACTGCCTAATGATCTGATCAACCCATTATTTGAAGCAACCGTACAGGCCACCGAAGAAGCGATCATTAATGCCATGGTAGCTGCGGAAACGATGGAAGGCATTAATGGTAACAAAGCTTATGGCTTGCCACATAAACTGGTGATTGATGTGCTAAAAAAATATAACAGGATAAAATAAACAACCACATGGCAACAAAAAGATCTTTCCCCGGCCCTATCCCCATTTTAATGATCGTAATTATCCTGGCTGCGATCAGCACCTGGTTGTTACCGGCCGGACAATACAATAAATTATCTGTAACCGGTAAAACATTTACCATGGTTACCGATACCAATGAAATTGCATTACCGCTTACACAGCAAACATTAGACAGCCTGGGCATCCGCATAAAAGTGGAGAAATTTATCAAAGGAGAAATACGCAAGCCTGTATCGGTGCCTGGCTCATTCACTAAACAAAAAAGAAATCCTCAGGGATTCATCCCCATTTTACAGGCACCCATCAAAGGAATTATGGATAGTGTGGATATCATTTTATTCTGTTTGATCATTGGCGGATTTATGTTTGTGTTTAACGAAACCGGTGCCATGACGAAGGGCATCACCTGGCTGGCTTACAGCATGAAAGGCCGTGAGCACTGGCTCATTGCTATCCTTACCGTTGTATTTTCTTTCTTTGCGGCATCTTATGGCATGGCTGAAGAAGCACTTGTTTTTTATCCAATACTGGTGCCGCTTTTCCTGGCAGCAGGTTACGATCTGCTGGTGCCGCTGGCTATTATTTTTGGTGGTACTTCAATTGGTTGTCTGCCTGCTTTCTCCAACCCATTTTCTGTCATTATCGCATCCAATGCCGCCGGTATTAACTGGATGGATGGATTGACTGAACGCCTCGTACTTTGGGTAATTGTTACCGCCATTTTGGTTTGGTATATTTTGAGATATGCTGCCAAAATAAAAAAAGATCCCACTGCATCGCTGGTGTATAAAATTGATGGCGAAGTAAAATCATTATACGAGGTAAACATCGGTAACGAAACCACTACCCCAAAACTTGACTGGAAAACAAAATTGCTTTTGTTCATTTACATCGCAACTTTTTTAACCATGATTGGCGGTGTGGTATTTTTAGGCTGGTGGACAACAGAAATGTCGGCGCTCTTTCTTGGTTCTTCAATCCTGTTGGCTGTAATAACCAGACTGAATGAAAAAATATTTATTCGTGAATTTATTAAGGGTGCAGAAAGTTTACTGTCGGTTGCTTTTATTATTGGTGTGGCAAGAGGTGTTACCATTGTATTAAATGAAGGGCATGTAAGTGATTCTATATTGTATTATACAGCCAATATGGTACAAGGCATACAACCCGCATTCTTTATCCTGGGGTTGTTATTCTTTTATGTTGTGTTTTCAATTTTCATACAATCCTCATCCGGCATGGCTGTATTAACCATGCCCATTATTGGCGCATTGGCTATTTTAGTAAATGTACCGGGCCGGGAAATTGTAAACTCTTACATGTATGGTATGTGCCTTATGTCGTTTCTGGCCCCTACTGGCCTTATACTGCCGTCGCTGGCTATGGTAAATATCAGTTTGAAGACCTGGTTTAAGTTTATTACGCCGCTGCTGATACTGCTTACCATCATTTGTATGGTAGCATTGGTGATCGGTATTTATTTGTAAACTGAGCTGATTAAAACAGTTGTAGCTTTTTTAAACAAACGCCGACAGGGCTGCTTGCCACTGTCGGGGTTTTACGCAGCCCTGGCGGCGGTTATAAACCCCGTCAGTGGTTAAACACGCAGCGAGTAATTAAAATTCTAATTCCTCTTAACACCCGCCTGCTTCACTTTAATTTCATCAATGGCTTTTGACAGTTCTTCTATTTTCTTTTTAGCCTGATCGTTCTCCATTTCCATCGAAGTATTTTTAGCACTCAACCCGTTGGCTACTTCTTTAGATTCTTTACGGGCTTTTTTTGTATTCTTTTTAATACTCTTGTTATTCTGTTTAATATCTTTTTCAAGGCCTTTTATTTCACTGGTCATGCGTGATGCTTCTGAATAATAGAAATCAGTTAAAAACTCAACACTGAAGTCATTCAGTATTTTTTTCATGGCAGCAAATTCAGTTGGGTAATTATCAGCACCAATAAAAAAATCATACCCAAAACTCATAAAATAACTCAGTTCCGATCTTTCCCCCGGCGCATCCACAACACTGGCATACAGGTTCATTCTCTTATCAGAAACTGCCACCAATGTAATATCTGTTGCGGTAATCACTTCTTTGTTGGTTAAAAAGCCAATGCCTTTCACTTTTACATCGTAAGTCTTTTTAAAATAATCGTCCCATGCTTTTTTAACCTCCTTGGGTGAAGCATCGTACTTTACTGTAAAACAGGGCCGTAGCTGGTTTTCAAAATTTATGGCTGAAGTATCAATTTTATAGGTTTGTGCACTAAGTTGCAAACAAAAAGCCAATGCCAGGGCTAGAATTACAAATTGCTTTTTCATTGAAAGTGTTTGTTTTTTATAAAGACCAAAATTATATGAAATTGGTTGGGTTGACAAGTAAATGAAATTGAAGGCTGCCTGCGGGGTTTCAAATATTCCACTGTTTTGAATAATTATTTCATAATTGGGATAAAAGTCATTTTTAAAAATCAGAAGCGACACCCGGCATAAAAAAGCCTCTCTGTTTAATCAGAGAGGCTTCGTGCCCAGAACAAGATTCGAACTTGCACATCCTTGCGAACGCTGCCACCTGAAGGCAGTGCGTCTACCAATTTCGCCATCTGGGCTGGTGAACACGTTTATTGGTTGAAGGGTTGAAAGGTTAAATGGTTTACAAAAACCATCAAACGTCTTAAACGAATTTTACCCTCAAACGTTTTTAAACGGATTGCAAATATAGGGTGCTAAACCGAAACATTAAAATCTCTCAGTGCATCATTTAAACTTGTTTTAAGATCGGTGCTTGGTTTGCGTTGGCCAATAATGAGTGCACAGCCCACGCCGAACTCACCTGCCGGGAATTTTTTGGTGTAGCTGCCGGGTATTACCACACTGCGGGCAGGCACAATACCCTTCATCTCTACAGGTTCAGCCCCGCTTACATCTATAATTTTGGTTGATTGGGTAAGTACCACATTGGCGCCCAATACAGCTTCCTTCTGTACCCGTACACCTTCTACCACAATGCAGCGGCTTCCAATAAAGCAACCATCTTCAATAATTACCGGGCTGGCCTGCAGCGGTTCCAGCACACCGCCAATACCCACTCCACCACTCAGGTGTACGCCCTTGCCTATCTGTGCACAACTTCCTACAGTTGCCCAGGTATCAACCATGGTGCCCTCATCTACAAAAGCCCCAATATTTACATAACTGGGCATCAGCACCACGTTGCGGCCTAAAAAAGCGCCATATCTTGCCACGGCATGGGGTACGGCCCTTACGCCCAGCGATGCATAATCCGATTTCAGTTTCATCTTATCGTAAAACTCAAAAGGCGGTAAGGTAAAAGTTTCCATTTGCTGTATGGCAAAATACATGAGTATGGCTTGTTTAACCCATTCGTTAACTTCCCATCCACCGTTTATCGGCGCAGCAGTTCTTAACCGGCCCTTATCTACTTCTTCAATAACAGTGCGTACTGCATTGGCATAATCTTCATCTTTTAATAGATCACGGTTGGCCCATGCAGCCAGTATCTGTTCTTTTAATTCCATTGCTTGTTTTTTTGCAAACTTAATTAATTTGAGCCTTAGCTTAAGCAGATAAATATATTTACTTCAAACTGGCTACCTGCGTCGGCTTTTTGTTGATACGCAGATTTTTATGACAGTTATGATTTACAGCAAATAGATCATAACTTATCTTAATCATCATAAAAATCCGTGTTCCAATTAAGCGCTGAAAGCGACTGAATGAATGCCGTTGTCCGAAGGGCAGGCATTTTAATAGAATCCTTCTGCCTATATTTAAAATTCAATGTATTTTACACCCATGAATATTCTTATACGCCTGCCCAACTGGCTGGGCGATATGGTTATGAGTACGGCTTTTGTACAGGCCGTAAAAAATGAATACCCACACGCAACTATTGACCTGGTTGTAAAAAAAGGTATTGATTTTTTGCTGGATTATTTTCCGGCACATGGACAGGCTTTTGTTTTTTCCAAAGAAGCATATAAAGGCCTTGGTGGTTTGCGCAGGTTTGGTAAAATGATTGCAGCACAAAAAAAATACGATCTTTTCTTTTGCCTGCCAGATTCTTTTTCATCGGCCATGATGGCCCAGGCCACTGCCGCAACTCAAAGGGTTGGTTTTAAGAAAGAATTGCGGTCTGTTTTTTTAACGAACACCTACACCAAACAAAAAGGCTTACACCGGGTGGAGGAATATGTTGATCTTTTAAAACAGTTTACCAAAAAAGAAATGGCGGTGCCGCCGGTACAATTAAAAACTGATGGTGCAGTAAAGGGAAATGCAGTGGTGATCAATATTAATTCCGAAGCAGTATCACGCAGATTGCCTGCCGAAAAAGCCATCAGCATTATTACTGCTGTACGCCATGCAATACCAAACGAAATGATTTTGGTGGGCAGTAATAAAGAAGCTGATTTTGTAAATGAAGTTTATAATGCACTTCCAAATACAAACAACATAACCAATAAAGCCGGTAAAACAAATTTGCCCGAACTGCTGCAGTTGTTTGCCGGCAGTGCAGTTGTATTAACTACCGATAGCGGACCGGCGCATGTAGCGAATGCATTGGGTGTGCATACCATTGTGTTGTTTGGTGCAGGCAACGAAAACAATACAGCGCCTTACAATAAAGATAACCGCAGCATTATCAGGCTGGGGCAACTGGCATGCGAGCCCTGTGTAAGCAATACCTGTAAAATTTATGGTGTGCCGCAATGTTTGGTAAAGCTTGATGAAAATCTGATAACAGCCTCAGTTAAAGATGCTTTGTTGTAAATTACACATCAATTTTGACATACATTATGAATTTTGAAACTGACATAGAAGAAGCACTAAACGTTTTACATTCGGGCGGACTCATACTCTACCCCACCGATACGGTTTGGGGCCTTGGCTGCGATGCCACCAATGCCGAAGCAGTTGCAAAAATTTATGCACTAAAAAAACGACAGGATGGAAAAAGTATGATTGTTTTACTGGCCGATGAAAATGAGATCCCAAAATATGTTACACAGCCCGATCCTAAAATTTTTGATTATATAAAAGGCATACACAAGCCCACCACCTTTATTTATGAGGGCGGTACCAACCTGGCCGCAAATATGATACAGGATGATGGCACCGTAGGTATACGCATAACCAAAGATCATTTTTGCAAACAGCTGATAAAACATTTTGGCAAACCGCTTGTTTCCACTTCGGCAAATATCTCGGGCTATCCTGCACCTGCTTTATTTGAAGATATAGATGTTGAAATAAAAAGCGGTGTTGACTATATAGTGCAACACCGCCAGGATGATGTAACCGCAGCATCACCGTCTGCTATTGTAAAACTGAACGCCGATGGCTCTCTCACCATCATACGTCCGTAAAAATTATAAAGTAAGCCCCACACCAAGCTGAATGCTCTGGCTCTTCCACTTTTCTTTATTATCAATATCATTCAAATTACTTAAGCCCACCGCATATCGTGCATAAATATTCAGGTGAGATATGTTAACCTGTACACCGCCCAACATACTCAGGTCGCCTGATTTAAAAGCATCTTTCCCGTTTTGCACCAGGGTTTTGCTTTTATTGGTTAGTATCCCAAACTGTGGGCCTGCCTGTAATGTAAGGTATTTAACAGGTTTGTAATTTAGCATAATTGGTATGCTCAAATACTTCAGCTGTACTTTACTTACTTTGTTAAACTGATACACAGTGCTGTAATTGCTGGAAGTATCTACATTTATCTGATTAAATAAAACTTCGGGCTGAATGGCGAATTTTTTGCCAAGCCCTACCGAAAAAAAACCACCAACATGATAGCCAAAAGAAAACTGATCGTCAAATGATTTGCCGGTTAGTTTGTTGATATTGGCACCACCTTTAATACCAACATGCAGCTTTTGTGCCGATGCAGTGCCGGCTGTTATGCATAAAATTGCAAGGATTACAAGTTTTGTCTTCATAAAATAAAAAATTTTTAGTTAGCTGTAATGCACCAAGTTATATGCCAATAGCTTTTTCAAAATTACAAACTTATGTTAAGGGTTGCCAACCTTCAATAAAAGATTTTTAAGTTGGAATGAGTTTTATAAAGGTTGGCAACCCTTTCTCTATAACCTTGCATACACCAAACGTACTGTTAAAACGAAAACCCTGCTGTTATTGAAAAGATAGCGCTGAACCTGTTCTCTGTTGTTTCCGGAAGATAATAATCAAAATAAACAATGGGCTGTATAAAAAACTTTTTAATCATGTACGTAAAATCAAGCGATGCAGCAACTGACTGTACCTGGAATTTATTACTGTAATCGGATTTTTTTCTGCTGCTTAAAGCCGGCCTGTCAAATACCTTGTTGGTGTGTATTTGCGTTAATTTATCGCTGCCCATATTCAATATCAATGTGGGAATAAAATCCAATTCATCTTTTTTTGAAAGTACATTGTAAAATGCAAAATCGTGCCCAACCGTAGCTGCGGCAGAAAAATAACTCGTCTTATTATCGGTTGAATCTTTTCCGGTTATTATTATCAATGTATCCCGTCCATTGGGAGGTGGATTGGGTAAATGAATCAGTCTTTTAAAAGTCACAAAGTTGGTTTCTTTGTATTTGCCGGTTACATATCCCAGCGTAATGCCCGGCTGCAAAATTCCTTTTGCCAGTTTTAAATAAGCATACAGGTCGTTCTGGTAAAGTGATTTGCTGTTGTATTTGTTTTGATTGCTCAGGTACCTTGTATAACTGCCACCTGCATAAATCGTTTTACCATAATAATCGTAGCCGGCTGTAAGGGCGCCCTGGTATATTTCAGGTTTGCCACTGCTGTCGCCGGTTATAAAAGCAGACACGCCAAAACTTAAACCATTCTTTAAACGATACGTTACTGCCGGAGTATAAATAAGCTGTTTGTTAACTTCGGTTGCATTTGCAGCATTGTTCTGTTGGCTAAAAGCCCCGTTACCAATACCAATGCTTAGATCCAGGTAATTCTTGTCTTTTTTCATCATCAGCTTAATAAACTCATCGTTTTTAAACATCGAATCAAGCAAACGTTTTTCTTCTTTAGTAAGAGAATCTGTCTGGCACTTTGCAACCGGGGCAATAAAACAAAAGGAAAGCAGCAGCAGGTATTTAAGCATAAAGTTGAGTTAGCTGGTGTTAGATATAGAAAACCAAATTTAGTTTAATCGTTCATAAAAAACTACTGGTTTGAGGCCATTTGCGTGCTCCATTTGATTAAATACTCCATATCATGCCAAAAATGAAAATAAATAACCTACCTTTGCGCCCATTAATTAAAAACTGAGAATTACATGACATGCTCAGTTGCTGTTGCAAATAGACTTTCTTTCGGGATGATTTGATCTCCCTGTACTTTATCAACGGCCAAAGCATGACATTCCGATACTTAACAGGGTTAAGCATTATCCGGAAATAACATGTGGCTATCGCAAAACAATTTACATGAATGCATTTGAGGCCTTAGGCCTGAACGAACAGTTGGTACAATCTGTTACCGACCTTGGATTTGAAACACCCACAGAAATACAGGTAAAAGCTATCCCTGTTTTATTATCGGGTACCACCGATTTTATCGGACTGGCACAAACCGGTACCGGTAAAACCGCCGCTTTTGGTTTACCCTTATTACAATTAATTGATGGTACCCAACGCCACCCGCAGGCATTGATCGTTTGCCCCACACGTGAACTGTGTTTGCAAATTACCAACGACCTGGAAAATTTTAAAAAACACAACAAGCATATTTTTACCGAAGCGGTGTATGGTGGTGCATCCATAATGATGCAGATACGCAACCTGAAAAGAGGCGTACACATTGTTGTGGCAACAC
>JADKAM010000004.1 GCA_016715365.1 Chitinophagaceae bacterium | reverse complement strand
AAGAATCAGCAGGATACTTATCGCAATGTTCCTGCATTTCGTCGTCGGTATATTTATACCAATTTGAAATAAAATCATAGACGTAATGCCTGTTAGATGCTGCATTATAGGCTTTACCAGGATAGAATAATCTTAAAGCAACCAATAGCGATTTTCGATGTTCAGGCTTTAACGTATGAACAAAACTGCTTTCAAAAAAAAGATTCTCACTTTGCATTAAATATGCTTGCAGATCTCTTAATTCTTCTTCTCTTGAGAGTTTTTTCTTACTAGAAAATAGCTTGTTGAAAATTCCGGCCATATTAATTAGTTGTTTATCGATTTATTATATACGGTTGCCATACTATATGCCATAATTCTACTTGTCGTCGTAGTGCCTGCAAACAAATTCAAATTTAGTCTTGTCATTTGTGAATAAGTCATCTAGTACTTTATATCCATTAATGATTAAGTCAATTATGTGTTTAAGGCTTGGAACAACAATATAGTTCGGTTTGCTGTGTTTGGCAAGTGTAGAGGTGTCGTAAGAAGTATATTGATTAATACTACCAATTGTAACTTTACCTTTTTTTGCTTTTATGTTTTTATGAAAGTCCTCAAATAAAAATTGAATATGATGATTACAAATGTGAAAATTAGCAGTCTTGTGTTTACATATTTTATTAATGTAGTCCAGTAATTGTTTTATTTTTTGAGTTCCATTTGCCAGAGTTTCCCTTGCATTGTCTTGTTTGGGTCTCAATATTTTTGACTGAATTCCACTCAATTGTTTTGTGGTAATTTTATCGTCTGCAATTATGTACAAGTCTTGGAAGTCAGTAAATATTTCAGATGAAATTAAAAGTATCCGTGAGTAATATCTAAAAAGCACTTCATTTATTTCATCTGATTGGTCAAAATCGTATTTATCGTAGCGATAGTCACGCAACAAGTCGGTTATATGTGATGCAAATTGTCCGATTGAACAAAAGATACTTATGTGATTATAGCCCAAGGCGTCTGCATTATTTTGCCATTTACATTCAATACTATTGGCAAAATTATCTGTCACTTTGAAGACTCTCTTAGAACGAGCTTTCCAATGCTTTAAAACGTCTTTTCTTGTTTTGGAATAGTGTGTCATTTAATATAGCATATAACAATTATCGAAATAATATTTTAATTTTTATTTAATGCCTGTAACTCGAAGGCTGTCCAACGGCATAGCCTACAACGGACAGGGCTTGCCGAAGTACGGGAATTAGTATTCCGTCCGCCCGGTACCGATGATGATTGAAAAACTGAAGATGAAGATAACAACAAAAAGCTAAATAGATAATGTCCAGCCCGATATGAAGCACAATAGAATTACAAATGCCGAAGATAACTTCCGTCCGCCCGTATTTTGGCAAACCCCCTGTTGTACGTTCGCCCTTCTCCTCGGTCATCTACAATGTGGGTCTGTGTCCAACCGCAGAGTGTTGCCTGTGCGTTGGCACAAGGCAGGCTCTTTTGCAAGGTTGGCTTTTGTGTGTCGGCTTTGTGTGCCTTGCAAATGTGCCTGACTTGGTGCGTTGGTTTGTTTTTATCTTGCCGCTAAGGGATAGTTATTTCGATAATAGTTATAAAACCATTTGTATTGAAGTAAAACATTCCAAAATGTTTCTGTTTTAAAGTCAGCAATTAATAGCATTCTTCTTGCTTGCGGCAGACTTATTAAATTTACCGTAAGAATTGCATTTCTATCTGCTTCTGTAATAGCACCCTCTATGTCAGCAAGGTTTTCAACAGAAATATGATACCATACTTGTCTGATACGCTCTAATGAATCGTAATTAAGATTTAGAGTGGTAATTGATGCGTCATAGGCACTATTTGTTGAGAAAAGAATGCCGGCTTTTCTATAAGTAATTTCAGTTTCAATTGTTGAAATATAAAAAAGTGGTTCCACAAAATTACTTCCTCTTCTGTGATTGCAAATATGATAAGTAGGACCACCTGGAAAATCTCCTTTACAAGAAGCCGTAAGATTTTCATAGGCAATTTCTAATGGGTAAGGTGGTGTGTTTTGTTGGGCAGTAGCATTATCAAAAACAGACTGTAAGCAAACATTATTTCTAATAATATTAAAGTGAGTATATTGGTTTAATTCAGCTACAGTTGTAGTGGATTTTGGAACAATGTGTTCAAAAGTTGTTGTATTATTATTATTTATTAGACGCATACAATAGCAACATAAATTACTTTGCTCGTTTAAGAGTAGTAATTTTAAATCTGGTCTAAGATTCTGTCTGAATTCTTGACCAGAATAACCAATTGAAATATACCTATTTGAAATATTATTCCACCTGTTATTTAGAAACACATTTAATAGATTATTCCCGTTTACTTGATTTATAGTTTTGTCAATAAACTTCATAATTATCTATTGGCTTCTAGTTTGTCATTAATTTCTTTTTCAATTCGTTTATTACCCTCTCCAACCAATAAAAAGATTTCATTCCAAATCTTCAAAGCATCAGCATCTTTCTTTCTTAATTTAAGTATGACATAAGAATCAATAAGACTGTCGATAGTTGAAGGTCGATATGGAGCATCCATTATATCCATTAAGCCAGTTGTATAGTCAATTCCGTATATATTTTCTACTGGTTCCCAATAATATCTATTACCATCATATTCTAACCTAATAATTTTATTGTTTGCATCTACCTTGAAATTAGAAATCACCAAAGGCGAATGAGTTGTGGCAATAAATTGGATTTTAGGAAAGGTTTTTTGTAAACGCTGTAATATTTCTTGCTGCAATGTTGGGTGTAAGTGCAATTCGATTTCGTCTATTAACACAATACCTTTACTATCTATGTTTTCATTTAAAATATAGCAACGATAAGCTAAGTCAATCACGATAGAAAATATCCTTTTATATCCCATCGGGAGTGTCTCGAAGGCAATTACTCTCCCATCTTTAAATGAAAACTCAAGGGTAAAATTTTCTTTGTCTGGTCTATTTACTGCAACCCTATACAATTCAAATTCTTTATTTATGAAATTATATTCATCGGAAATGGGTTTTGTAAATTCTATTAATTTATTTTCAATAAATAGGCGTTCACTATTAAAACGATTACTTCTTTCATCACTATGCAAATAGCGTAACCTTTCATTTAATTTAGAGATACTTGCATGAATACTATTTAGTTTTGAGTCGTCATTCTCTTCAGCATCTTTAAACTTTCCTTCCCATAGAGATATTTGTGATTGAATTGCTCTTATTTCATCATTCAAATCCTTTTCAAAGTTGGAAACTTTAAAAAATCGGCTAAGCCACAATTCAATGCAATTTGTTTTTTCATCCCAACCATAGTAGCCTAAATCTCTTGGTAGAATGTCCTGTCCAATAATTTTTCTAACTTTTTGTCCGAAATTAATTTTCTCATGAGGAAATGAATCAGCAAATACTGCTAAAACTGGTAGTTCAGCAATAAGGTTATTGTTGTAATAACTTAATACTTTATTTAATGACTCACTGTAAAGGGTTGTTGTTAAACCGCCATTCATAGTTTTTTTTACTAACGACCATTGTATTGGTTCACCATTAAAATTACCTGTAAAATCATTTTTAATGGGATAACTGTATGACCTGGACAAAGGGTCAAAATTAGCTTCAAGTTTACCAAAAGACTTTACCATAGCATTATTAGAAACTGCAAGATTCTTGGGAAAGTTTTTTGGTTTTGCAAACATAAAACTCAATCCTCTGCGTACCCCAGATAAAATACTTGATTTACCTGAACCATTCTTACCAATAAAAACTGTCGTATGAATACCATATTTTATTGGATATTCTTTAAAACAACGAAAGTTGTTAAATCTGGATTCTGTTAGTTGCATATTTTAATGTTTAAGAAACTCTTCAATTTTATTATTTAGTTTAGAAATGCTCTATTTTCTTGTATTGTAAATACAGCATTACTTTCTCTTGAATTTAATTTTCTGTTCCGCTGCTTTCAAAACCTTGTCCGCTAAACTCTCATCTTGAAGGTCATTAACTACTTTGTCACTCAACCACTCAACTAATAAAACTTCTTTGTCGAGTTTGTAAAATTTAGCAAATTTTAAAACCTGTTCCTTCGTTGGTTTACGTTCGTTACGTTCAAATTTGCTAATAATAGCTTGGTCAATTTCCAATTCGGCTGCAACTTGTCGAAGAAACAAACCCTTCTCTTCTCTTGCTATTCGTATTAAGTCTCCAAAGTTACTCATAAGATAATATGTGTTTTGACAAAACTGGTCAAATATAGTTATAAACCTTTAAATGGAAGTCTTTAAAAATAATTCCTTTATGCAGCAGATTCAAGTGTCAATAGCCAAAAACTGTTAAATGCTGATGTCTCAGGTGAAGTTCCTAAAAATTCAGTCGCTGGGTGGTGGGTGGGTATGGGGCGTAATTGACCGCTATATTTCTTAACTCTTTATGTTAAATTTTTCGTTTAATACTTCAAAAATTGGGGCATTTGGTACGTCATTAGGAATAATTGGATTATCATCTTCTGTAATTACCACTCTTTCAAAATCATGGATTCCTATTGTCCAAGCATTGATAATTTTTAATTCTGTTTTTAAAATCCCAAAATCAGGATAGGGCTTTACCTTCATGTCCTGGCCAATTTCTGCAGGAATTAAAACGTATTTTTTATAATGCTGATAACCAGCCATAAGATTAGTCAGATTAGTATTTTCTTTTGGTTCCATTTTATGAAACCGAGATGATATAGAAACTAAGTTCCCATCTTTCATTTTTTCTTTATCAACCTTTTTGCTGATTAATATCTTATACCAATTAGGATTCTCCTTGTTTATTCCTTTAACTATCGTTAATGAAATAATTTCGTCTTTATCAACTCTTCCATATTCATTCATCCATCCTTCAAATATTTTTTTTCCAGCCTCCCCATTTTCAAATCCGAGAAAAATAGCAAAAGGGATTGTTGAATATACCACAAAGCCAAATCCTTGCCATTTTGCAGTGTCCCACAAGTGATTATCTATAACTGTTTCAGCCCTTAAATTCTTATGGGTAATTTTATTCCAATCGGGTTTTTGTTCAACATTTTTTTCAGGTATTTCCTTAATTGATATTGGAGATGATTCTCTATTAAGTTCATAATTTTTTATGCTATCAGATTTCCAGTCTTCCAAAAAGAATTTCGGTTTAGCTGTTAATATGTTTGTTAGAAAATTTCTATGTTCTAATATTATTGAAAGCCTCTCATTCACCTCGTCATTCTTATATAGATTTGTAAAAAATCTTTATAATCCTTAAAACATAATTATTCCCAATAATCTGCGGCAAAAATTTCATCCATTAGATGAGCAATATCTTTCCTTTGTATGGATAAGATTCATTAATGGACAGGTTGAAAACATTTTTGGTATCATTTGTATAGCTGAAAAAGTTATCAATACTTTCATAAGAAATATTCAAAGTAATTTTTTCCGACAAAGGTAAAACCCCATCAAACTCAGTAGCCAAAAATGATTCTAAATAAGCAAGAATAGTTTCACTTAAAATTATGAGTTCTTTACTACGAGTAAATTTCAAAATAAGTTTAATTCCCAACAAACGAGTTTCTATAGACATTTCGTCATTGTCTAATAAATTTGTTTCGTATATAATTTGTTCTACAAATGGTTGATTAGCGAAGTTGTTATAATACTCTGGAAATTTTTCCTTTCTTAAAGAAGTTTTAGCTTCATCTAATTCAATTAACTCAACATTCCCCAATAAGTATTGAACAGCATCGCTACTTAGCCATAAGTTATTATTGTTTAAAATGTCAGGTAAATAAGTGAATCTCTGAAATTTTTCAAATGGAGCATTTAGTAGCCTAATTGCTAGACAAGCATCTATCATGCTCTCTGTTGGCAATTCTTTATCATCATCTTGAATATCGTCCTGCAAATATTTTTTGAGCACATCAAAAAGTTCATACCAGCATAATACTATCGGTACTCTTCCAATAAAACTCTCATTTTGCAAAATAGCTTTTATACTTTTCAAAAATCTGGGATTAAGTTTACCTGTCGTGTAGAAATTATTTGCATAAATATTGGCGGCAGAGACCAAAGCATTATATGATGCCCAGTATAAGTCGAGCTTTGAATAAGCATCACTCAAAAGCATTAGGCAATAATAGAATTTGATTTGAGTTTCTTCCTTTGCCAGTTTCCTTGCGGCTTTTCCAAAATAAATCAGACTCTCTCTGTTGTAATTGTTTTCCAGTTTTGTTATACCCCTATTCAGGTAAATCTCGCCTGATGATAATTCAGAAACTCTTACAGCTTCAATTTCTGCAATCACATCAATTAAGCTATCGAACTCCTTATTGTTCGGAAGCAGTTTTCCATATATCTCTATAATTTCTTTTAACTGTTCAAAAGGAATATCCAAGTGTTGCTTACTTGTTTCGAAGTACTCTTTTAGTTTTATTAATTCTTCCGAAGCTACTGCTTCATTGTTAAAGTTGTTTGAAATGATAATAAACGATAAATAAAATTTGGATAACAGTGCAGTCGAAAGTTTATCTCTATTAGAACTGCATTTTGTAAGTAGCGAAACAAAATCTTTTTCCTCGTTTATAAAATCAATTGCAATTTGATTTTGTGCATCTTCGATAGTTGAAACTGTCCGAAGTATATTGTATAAGTTAAGATGCAGTTCAATATTATTCAGATTGGGTTCATCAGATACCAGTTTTTTTAACTCAAGATATTCTGTCAAGAATCCACTATAATCGTCGTACCAGTTAATTAAAGTCCAAGATAATTGGTAATGAACCCTGATTTTGAGCTGTGCGTTATCTAACTTATCCGCAAATCGCTTTGCCCTTTCAAACTTGCCAATCACTTCTGTTCTGGGCAGTTCCAACATTCTTGATGTTATGGCACACTCCAGGCAATCTTCTATCAATTGAAAATCTACTTCAAAAGCTCTGTTTGTAGAATTTATTTTTTCTTCTAATTCCGATAGTTTAGATATCCTTTCAGAATCATTTACTCCAACAATTTTTTCTTCAACATATACCCTTGACAGATTTAGAGTTTCAATTACTTCATTTAATAAGTTGTTACTATAAACCTTTTCAAGTATCCATTCTGCGTCTAGAATTACTAATTCAATCGCATAATCGTTTTTTATTTGTTCCTGTTTTTCTTTTCTATCTCTATCCTTAATTTTTTGATTAGAAAAGAAATAAATTCTAGTGAACCCTCTTTCGGTATTAACAATCCCTTTTACATCAGAGTTTACCTTTCCTTTCCAATCTTGTTTGGCACTTATAGCAAATGCCCATTTCTCATCTTCATTCCATTTATTATCGCTGATAAACCACCGGTCAGAAATAAAATCTGAAACTGGATAAGTTTCAATATGTGTTTTTCCATCTCCACCACCTGTAGGACCAACCTGTGGAATTAGATTTGGCGAAATTAATTTTTCAGCAAGCTTCCTGCATAAATTCACAAAGCTGTCTTGTTTTAGATTTGTAGAAATCTTACTGATTTCATAATCTAATTGTTCTCTTGGCAAAATTGCTTTTGCTACAATCTTTGAATCAGAGAAATATTCGGGTCTTCTGTGTCTGTAAAATTGTGATGGGGTTGTAATTTTTTTGTCATTCATTCATTAACAGTATTATAATATGCACAACTATCTGTAAATATACTTAATGTGCCTTTGCTGATTTAACCATAAATAAAGTTAGCAGTCTTTTCGACCCAAATGCTGTCGGATGGTAGCTTTGCTTTTGGGTGGTGGGTGGGCTTTGGTGTCCAGTAAAGATATATTGCTGAAGTGTCGAACAAATGATGATAGATATTCGTCAGCCGGGGTGGGTGGGCTGTGCGTTGGCATTTTTAGCTCTTTGCAAGGTTGGCTTTGTGTCGGGGTTTTGTGTGCCTTGCAATGTGCTAAAAATAGCGTGGGGTCGTGTCGGCAAAGTCATGGATGCTTAAATGTTTGCAGGATGTTGTTTAGGGTGACGTACAACGTTCGAGGCTTTGTGCAGTTGGGGAATTAACCAACTGTCTGCCCGGAACTGAAGCTAAATTTATAACTAAAAGCCGAAGTTTAGAACTACTGCCCAACAGAATTACGTCCGCCGAAACTAAAGCCTGGATATGCACTGCCGATGATTGCTTCAACGTCCCGCCCCAATTGCACAAAACTTTTTGTTGTGCGTTCGCTTTTATTCTGTTTCATCTTCATCGCCTTCCCATTCACCATTAACGCCTGCAATAGCAGCATTGAACTTTTCTACAAAACCATCGTCCACACCATATTCACTAAATTTTTTTATTGCCCAATCAAAAACTGTAATTCCAAAACCTGTGTCTTTATGAACAATTATTGAGGAAAGTAAGGATGAGAATAAAGCCAATCAAAGCCTGTCTATTTGTTTAAATAAATGTCCGAGCATAACGCCAAACTCGCAAACTGTCACCACGTAAGAATTTGAAAAGTCTGTAGGGTCGCTTTTTTTAATTAGGTCGGCAATTTTGCTCTGTCATAGTATTTGTCCACAGCATTAAGAACATTTAAGTCAAGTTTGTCAGATTTAATGATGTGTTGAAAATCGTTTAACGCAGCGTCCAACATTGTTACATTAATGTGCTCTGTCAGTTCAGTTACATAATCAGGAACTAGATATTGTATTTCATCCAAGTTTAATGGCTGTCCTTCATATGCTGCAATTTTATACATATCTGGTCTTGCCATCTTTGGTCTGTCTTCTTCGTCATACCAAGGGCTGAAAAATTTCTCAAATAATGTATCGCAATGGGGTAGTTTCTTTTTGAATATTCCAAACATAAACGGGATGTCTGTTTAAAGTGACGCACAACGGGCAGGGCTTGCTGCAGGGCTGGAATTCATTGCTGGTCCGCCCGGAACCGCTGCTGATTAAAGATATAAAAGCTGAAGTTAACAAACAAAAGCCCAAGATTGAATGTCCAGCCCAGATGAAGCACAACAGAGATAAAATGACCATTGCTCCAATGTCCAGCCAGCCTTGCAGCAAACCCAATGTTAGTAGCCGTTTTTGTACGTCATTTCGTTAATAATTCTTTGTTCTATAAGTTGGTAAATAAGTTGTCCTGCAAATAGTTTGTCATAATAATTAAAACCTTCAGGCAATGTTGCTCTTAAAAGTTCCGTTATCCTTGTGTCATAGGTTTTAAAACTTTTCTTTTTGTATTCTATTGTCCATGGAAGGCTAAATAAGTTCGAGCTTTCACTTTTTATTTTTAAGGTGTCAGACTTGTTATTAACTACGTTTACTATGATATATGGCCATTGTTTGTAAATGAAAATTGATTGAACGAAAACGTTTTGTACACACTGTCTAAAAGTTGCTGGCTCAAAAAGTGTCAATTAGTTTTGTTTGGATTTAGAAATAAATCATTTTCTATGTCCAGTAAGTAAGTGAAATCTCCGCCCCATACTTTTCTTCCTGCCTTTGCGTTTTTATTTTATTATAATAGCAATAATAATCAGTCAAGTCTGCTTCAGAAAATTTTAAAGACTGGGCTATAGGCTTCTTATATAATTCGCAAGTTTTCAAAATATTCTTCAATGAAGAAAAAGATTCTGAATTATTAACCTTTAGTCCTTTTGCATTTTCTTTATACAAAGCGAATGGCATACATCCTCCAGACATTTTATCAAAATCGAATTTTACTGCCTTAATATTTGTAAATTTTATGTCTGAGGCTAAAAAAGATGTAATGTCTACTTTTTGATTTCGTGATGGCTGATTTAGATAAGCATCATCAGGTTCAATATGTATTACAAGCAAGTTTAATTTAGCATCCAAAACATACACTTTGTTTCTTATACTGTATAACTCAATGGTTTTTCTTAATTGATTTACAGAAAAATTTCTTGTTGGTATATTGAATACTTGCCAGTCAATATGATTAAGCCTTGAGTAATATATATGTTCATTTTGGTTGATGAGTATAATTGAATCTACAATTTGAACTTTATCAATTCTATTCCTTGATGAATTTTTTGAAATACTGAATTTATTTTGGTCGAGTGGAGTAGGAAGCTGTTTAGCAGTTTGCCAATTGTCGTTTGTTATTGCAAGTCCATTACTAAGTCCGCCAGCTATTCCATAAACAGAATCAATCATATAAATCGAAAGAACCCGGTTTAAAGGATTAAAGGGTTTAGGTTTTGTTGTCCAAGTTGTACCGTAATCAGTTGAAAAGTGAACATATTCATCAGAACCACCCAACCAAACTTTTCCGTCATTTTCATAATGAGTATCATATATCCAAGCGTCACCTTTAAAGCGTCTTATTTTCCAGTTTTTCCCTCCGTTAAAAGTTTGATAAACAATATTCTTTATTTCTGCTGAAGTTTTATTGTCACCCAAATAGCCAGAAATAAGAATTGTGTCTTTATTAAAACACATTATGTCGTCTAATTTGTCATACTCACTAATCTTATATTTTAATTTAAGGCTTGCTATAATCCTCTCCGTTTTGTCGAAGGTTTGACTATTGCAGGTTGCTGCAACTAAAAGAAATGATATTATGGAAATGAGGGTCTTCATAAAATGGCTACTAACGTTCGAGGCTTTGTGCAGTTGGGGAATTGACCAACTGTCCGGCCCGGAACTGAAGCTAAATTTATAACTAAAAGCCGAAGTTTAGAACTGCTGCCCGGAAGAATTACGTCCGCCCATAACCAATGCTTGGATATGCACTGCTGATGATTGCTGCAATGTCATGCCCCAATTGCACAAAACCGCTTGTTAGCGGACGTTTTGGTCTAAGCCAAGTTGTTTTCTAAAAGATAAATTTAGGTCATATTGCTCCTGAATAGGAACAATACTCCGCATACTCTTGCCGAAATCTTTTCCTTGTTTTGACCATAATGGTGGAACGAAGCTGAAAGCTTTATCCCCAGGCAAATTTGATACTTCTGCTTTCCAATTCGCCCATCTATAACCGTCATAAAATTTATTCAAGTCATTGTTAAAACAAAAAAGGAGAAAATCGGTATAGGTCATGTCCAGAGGTTCATATTTTAAATTATCTGGAGAAAAATAATATACTTTTCCAATGTCTTTTCCCAAGCCACCTCCATTTGTAAGAAAAAATCCTCCAATTGCGTCATCGGCGATTAATAAAAACCCCGCACCTTCACCGACAAATTCTTTAAATCCTTTCCCTTTATTCCATTCTGGAAGTGAACGAGTTAACTTTTCATTACCTGAGCCAAGTATTCTTATCCATCCATTATCTATAAGTAGACCACCGGTCATAAAAATTATTGCACCCATTGCAGACCTGGTTGTTACCTGAGTATTATAGAGAGCATCTTTTGATTTGACAGTATCGGCCGGTAAAATTTCTACCTTGTTTTTTGCTGAGTCAATCCATTTTTTGACATTTGTCCAACCTGGTTCTTTTCGATTGATAAGTTCGTCGATTGAACGAGTTTTATTTTGGGAAATCCCCGTCAATGAATAAAACACAGATAAGATAAGTAAAAATGAATGCTTCATAGTTGTAGAGTCTGTAAAAATGGCCGCTAACGGGCGGGGCTTGCTGCAGGGCTGGAATTCATTGCTTGTCTGCCCGGAACCGCTGCTGATAAAGATATAAAAGTACAGGTTAACAAACAAAAGGCCAGCGATGTTTGTCCAGAGATGAAGCACAACAGCGATAAAATGACGATTGCTCCAATGTCCAGCCAGCCTTGCAGCAAACCCAATGTAAGCTGCCGTTTTATTTTTGTCGCTCTTAGCTTACTATTATTTCGCCAGTCAAATATATTGAATGCCAAGTCGCAAAAGTTAGCTTGAAAAAATCCATTTCAAGGTCACCTTTCCAATTTGTTCGTGTCGCAAAGTCAACTTTGAAAAGTTGGTTACTTGTCGCCAAATGATTTTCCCATTTGTCAATTACATATGCTGCAATGGTTCGAAGTACTCTTGTCTTAGCTTTTGCTTTTACTATCATCATACATTCTGGATTTCCTGTCATTATAAACTCTAAATCTTCACCAATAATTTTACCATCTTCGTCAGGAAGCAAACCGTCAAAGTCAATACGATAACCAAGCAAATCGTCTGGGTCGGAATATGGTTTTATGGATTTATCCAGCAATTTTAAAAAAGTCGCACCGTCCCAGTAGTTAAAGTCTTGTCGCAATACTTTTGAAATTTTTCCTTTGCCAACAATTGTTGCCCCTTCTCTAATTTCAAATTCTTTACCCACAAAAAAATTTCCGCAATGAAAATAGGGGCTTGCCGTTTGCAAAAGAACTTTTACAGTGTCACCAGGTTCACACCATTCTTTGTCTAAAAACTGTTGCATTGCATCCCAGTCGTGATTGTCATAGCGAAATTGTCCACGGTAACTTGTTGCAACAGGAGTTTTCCGTCCACCTTCATCAGAAGTCAAATAATAAATGTCAGCCTCGAGTTCTGGATTTGTCAGTTTGAAGTTAGAAAGGTCATTCATTATTTATTCGTCGATGTTTGAGGTGTTGCCTAAAAATGGCAGCTTACGGGCAGGGCTTGCTGCAGGGCTGGAATTCATTGCTGGTCCGCCCGGAACCGCAGCTGATTAAAGATATAAAAGCTGAAGTTAACAAACAAAAGCCCAACAATGTACTTCCAGCCCAGATGAAGCACAACAGCGATAAATGACCATTGCTCCAATGTCAAGCCAGCCTTGCAGCAAACCCAATGTTGCCTGCTGGCGTATTGTGTCCACCGAAAACAGGCTGCATTTAGTTTTTAAATTTCCGATTCAAGTAATTTAAAACTGTCTGTGCTGAATTAACTACAAACATTGCTTCGTCTTCTTCTAAAAGTTCTTCATTTGGATGAGATAAGCTTGCTCTATTTCTAATTGGGTTTAATTTGTCCAATGTATTGCTGAAAGAGTTTATAATTTGGTCAATATCGGCTTGTCTTGTCCCCCCATTTTGTAAGGCTGGATGACTTGCTTAACTTAAAAACTTGTGTCAAAGTTTCATCTTCTGTCAAAGTTATTCCTGCTTGCCTACAAACTTCTCTTAGATAACCGTGCAAAGCTGTATGAATTCTGTCAACACCACTTGTCGCACCATTTGTTTCAATTAAAATTTTGGTGTCTTGTATTGCTCTTTCTACAGTAGAGTTTGTTACATAAAGTTGTTCGGTTGCAACAGCTTGTCCGCTTTCGAGCCGCCTAATTAATTCTTCAATTTCTTTAGCTGCCTTTCTTTTGATTTCTCTTTGTTCTTCTGGAAAGAAATCAACTGGATATTTTTTAAGGACGCCTTTTAAAATTTTAGCTTGGGTCGGTGCGTCAGAGTTTTCAAGTATACTTAAAAATCTTTGTCGTGTTGTACCCTCGTAAGCAGAAGCTGAAATATTTAGGTCGCAGAAATAAGGGTAAAACTCTTCGTGTGTCCGATAAGAAAAGTCACCAAGATAGCCACCACTAACTCCAATGTAGCTATTTGTAATCATATAAATTTCTGGTCTTGTTAGCATAATGTTTGAAATGTCGAAAAACGCTTGCAGGCAACGGGCAGGGCTTGCTGCAGGGCTGGAATTCATTGCTTGTCCGCCCGGAACCGTTGCTGATTAAAGATATAAAAGCTGAAGTTAACAAACAAAAGCTCAAGATTGAATGTCCAGCCCAGATGAAGCACAACAGCGATAAAATGACCATTGCTCCAATGTCCAGCCAGCCTTGCAGCAAACCCAATGTTACCTGCCGTATTTCGTCGTAGCAAATTTAAAGTCGCCCCAATTGTAATTAAAAAACTCCTTTTTATCAATGTCTAACAATGAGTCACCTTTAAGTAAATATTTTTTTGTTAGTGTTTGAGTAGAACTCTTAGGCTTTTTCTTTATGATAATTGTAAATACATTATCCAAGGAGTCAGCATAATAATCTAACGAAGTATTTGATGATAGCTTGATTATTTCGTTTTTTATGTCATAGTATAACTTTCGGTCGTAAGGTGCACACATTCTTTTGTCTGACCTGTCCGATGCTTTCATAGGGATTGTAACGGTGCCATTAACGTCCGTATAGTAAGTCTTCATATCATAAAGCTGCAACCTATACCTGTTTTTACTTTTGGTATTGGTTTTCCATCATCATAGATAAATTTTATTTGAAGATTCTCATTTTTTGAATCAGCTCTTGAAATAATAGAATCAGAACTCTCTGTAGAGATACTTTGCCATGAGAAAGTGATTGTGTCTTTGTTTAACTTCCATTTTCCAATATAATGTGTCCAGACCCAACAACTACCATCTCTGGTATCATAGAAGTCAAACTTTTTGTCTGGATACAACTTCAAGTCTGCATAAAAAGGGAAGTGTCAAGTTGAGTGTATGTCCAAAACAGAATTTGTCCAAACAAATTTTGGCAAAAGAGAAAATATTATGGTGGTTGTGTGTCGCATTAATATGGCAGGTAACGGGCAGGTATTGCTGCAGGTGGGATATTTTATAACGTCCAGCCCGGAACCGCTGCCCAATTGAAAATATAAAGTTGAAGTTAACAACAAAAAGCCAAATAGATATTCGTCTGCCCGAACCAAAGTACAGCGATGCAAACAGCCGAAGTTTAAACGTCCCAGCCCCACTTGCAGCAATACCAATGTTATCGGCTGCCCTTCTGTCTGTCAATAACTTTTAGGTTATTCTTATAAGTAACTCAACCACCATTTGTCCTTGTGATTTGCTTTATATTTCATATATTTTTTACAAAGTGGAAAGAGAAGTAACACAACACTAATCCAAACTATGTATACAATAAAAAGGGAATAACCATAAGTTTTAAGATTTCCGCTCATAAAACCTTTACCTGTTATAATCATATCATGCCAGTTGCCACCAAAAATCAAAATACCTAAAATTGCGAAAATGTGAATTACTAACATATGCAAGAAGTAATAAAATAATGGTACTCTTCCAAAGACTAAAAAGAAATTAGTTACCTTGTTTTTTGTATTTTCATATGCGTATAAAAATAACATGGCAGGCCCAAGAGTAACACAAATAAATAAAAGTGAAGGCGGGTATTTTGTAACTTTAAAGAATGACAGGATTGTTTTTGTAATTGTGTCTTGAACAGTCCATGGTGCCAAATCTCCGTATATATTTAAGCCTCTTAAAATAAAGAATAAAGCAATGCACCCTAAACCTAATCTCAATAGCCATTTTTTGCGAAGTGAAACGTCATAGCCTTTTTGATAAAACGAACCAAACAAATAACCTAATGCCATTAATCCAATCCATGGAATAAGCGGATAATGCAAAAAGACCATGTAATCAGAACCATTGCCCAAAACCTTTTCTTGGTGCAAAAAGTACCAAACTATGGATTGAAAACTTTGTCCTTGCATTACAATACTATCCAAAGTATTATGTCCAGCAATTAGAATAATACCTACAATTAAAATCACTTGTTTAGGAAGGTAAATAAGAAATGAAAGACATATCATACTAAATCCTATCGCAAAAATCACTTGAAATAATTGAAGGCTATATGTAACATCAAATGTCCAAATAAAAGTATTAACCACAATTTCAAGAAAAATAAGCCATAAGCCCCGAGTAAAAAGAAATTTAAAAAGCTGTGGCTTCGTTTTATTTGTTCCATATAAAAATGCAGAAGTGCCTGACAAAAACACAAAAACTGGTGCACAAAAATTTGTTATGAAACGAGTAAAAAATAATATAGGTGTAGTGGTTGTCAAATCCGTTGGGTCATTGAAGAATGAGCCATAATGAAAATAATCTCTCACATGGTCTAATGCCATTATAACCATTACAACGCCTCGTAAGATGTCTATGGATTCTATTCTGGGTTTATTGATTGCTGTCATAATTCAGTTATAAGAGTTTTTGGTCTTTGCAAATTAAATGTCTCATTTTGATAGGGTGTCGCAATAGGGTTGCCGATAACGGGCAGGGCTTGCTGCAGGGCTGGAATTCATTGCTCGTCCGCCCGGAACCGCTGCTGATTAAAGATATAAAAGCTGAAGTTAACAAACAAAAGCTCAAGATTGAATGTCCAGCCCAGATGAAGCACAGCAGCGATAAAATGACCATTGCTCCAACGTCCAGCCAGCATTGCAGCAAACCCAATGTTAGCGGTAGTACATATGCTATAATTTGGTTTTTATTAAATCAGAAAGCAAACCTAACGTATAATCTTTTGAATCAGTTCTACTATAAATTATTATTCCTGTTGGGTCTATCAAATAAACTTGAGGAATTGCAGGGTTATTACCGTAAATGTTAATTACATTTTTATTGGACATAATGTTTATCCAATCAAGTTGATATTTGTCTATTGCTTTTAAACATTTTGATGAATCCGAATCATATGAAACAGAAATTATTTCAATTTGACCTTGTGGGTATAGTTTCTTTATTGCTGAAATGGCCGGCATTTCAGCAATGCATGGGCCACACCATGATGCCCAAAAATTAAGTAAAATGTATTTCCCTCGTAAGTCTTTCAGAGATACTAATTTTCCATAAATATCGTGCGCTGCAAAATCGGGAGCTATTTTTCCAGTATTTGTATTAAGTCGCCCAAATAATATTTTTTCGCATTCACGTCCTTCAAATGTTTTAGAGTATTGTTTTGAAAAATAAGTGTTGTAAATGTTAAGAAGACTATCTGCGGTGAAATCTGTATTGGACACAAAATCTCTAAGAAATGTCCAGATGGAATAATACAAGCTGTTATTGTTCTTAATAAATGTAAGCTTCTTTTTCCTTATTTCATTATCAAGCTTGATGAATACATTTTCCAGCGAATCGCTCTCCGTTAAGTCATAACCATTTGCCTCTATAAAAGATATTAATTTATCTGTTTCAGTTTTTGCAAAAGAATCAAATTTGCTTTCCCCCATGTCTTTAATATTGGTAGCATTAATTAATGTGGCGCTGTCTAATAAATTGGTTGAACCTGGCTTGTTGATAAATTTTACGTAAGAGTTATTTTTTAAGAAATAGGCTGCATAAACCATTTTATTACTAATTCGATTGACCACCGTAAGCAATGGAAATTCAGAATAAGTTAAACCAGCAATAATTATCTTTTTGCTATTTGCCTCTACCTTTAGAGAAACCTCATTTAGACCGTCATAATAACTGGCGGAAATATTTGACATATTTGCGGAAGAAGGAAACGTAATTGTTGTTGAAAATGTTTTTTGAGCTTCTACCTTAATAGCAAAAAGAAATAAAAAGACAACAACAGGTTTTAATTTAAAGGGATAGTTCATTTATAATGTCTATTGATAATTCAGTACAAGGTTTCGTATTACCGCTAACGGGCGGGGCTTTGTGCAGTTGGGGAATTAACCATCTGTCCGCCCAGCACTGAGGCTTATTAAAGAAACGAATTTTTTAATGACAACGTAAAGCCAATTATGGAAATTGGCCGCAGATTGTGACTGAAGCTCATTAGCGATCAAATGTTGACGCAGCACTTCAGCCCGTTTTGCGCCAAACCCCTTGTTGTATGTCAGGGCAAAGATGAGCCATTATTAAAAAAAAAGAACGTAGCAATAAACTGGCTCGATGACAAACGAAACATTTGAAACCGAATCTTTAAGGAAAGTAAATTTTAAACAAACTGAAAAAGTTAGTTAAGACCGTGAACCGTTCCGCTGTCCACCGACGACCAAACAAAAACGCAAATACTGCACGATGAACGGTTAGGATACAAAACCACAAAACCAAACGAAAAACTGCCCCGCTGTCAACCGCAATGCTTTAGTAAAACCGTAAACCCTTAAATAACCGGTACGACAGTAATGAACCAAAAATTAAATAGGGGCGAAGTGGTTTCAAAAAAACGTAAGCATTGTAACCAAAACGAAGCCCCAACAAAAACGAAAGGGGCAGAGTTGAAACAACAAAAACAAGTCACGCTGTCCAGCCCATACGGAACCGCAATAAATGAAAGCCACACCGTTTGCCCAAAAGCGACACGAAATTACTTTAGCTGCTATTTAGTACCCAAAACAGCGGAACGATTTACCAACGAAAATTTTTATGAAACGAAAACTACCACCGCATTGATTATTAGAACCGAGATGTTTCTCCTTTGCCTTGCATACAACGGGCAGGGCTTGCTGCAGGGCTGGAATTAATTGCTGGTCCCGCCCGGAACCGTTGTTGATTAAAGATATAAAAGCTGAAGTTAACAAACAAAAGCTCATGATTGAATGTCCAGCCCAGATGAAGCACAACAGCAATAAAATGACCATTGCTCCAATGTCCAGCCAGCCTTGCAGCAAACCCTATGTTGGCTGCTGTTAATTCAATTAAGGGTATTCAATATGCAAAAAAGTCCTTCACATTTTTTTCGTCAGCAATTTGACGATGTACCCAGTCAACTAAATAGAGGTTTTCTGCTTTTAAAAATTTTGAAATTTTGTCAATCGAAATTTCTGAACCTACGTCAGTTTCTGCCACATAAAAGCACAAGACTGAAACAACATTATTTTCGTCTTTTATTCCATAGTAGTTGAACCCCTTACTGGAAATTGAAAAACCATTTTTAACTTGTCCACTGTTTCCATTAATAGTAATTCCAGCAAGTTTATTTTTTGCATCCCCTAAATACAGTTTTACTTTTTCAAATGTTAGTGAAATTGGCTTTGTAATAAGTCGTCTAACGTAAAGATTTTTGAAAGCTGAATAGTCTTTACCTTGATGCATCTCATGTTCAAAAATATAAGTAATACTATCAATCTCTTGGTCGATCAAATGTTTTTGGTCTTTAGAAACAAATTCAATCTGCCGCCAATCATCCTCAAGAATTTTTAAGTTATTAGTATCGGATTTATTTTCAAAATTTGGGAATGTGTTTTCAATGGTCGGAATTGTCATTAATAGCTCATTGGGATTTATTGTCTGGACATTTCCTGAACTGTCGGTCACAATGATTTTGGTTTCCTTTTGATTGTTGCAGCCAAAAAAAGAAAGTAGTCCGGATATTAGCCCTATAAAAATTAAAAGTTGTTTCATGCAGTAAGTTTTAATGGCAGCCAACGTTCACGGCTTTGTGCAGGTGGGGATTTTATAACTGTCCGCCCGGAACTGAAGCACAAAAGCGTTACTAATGATGAAGATAACAAATAAAAGCTGATACGAATTCCGTCCGCCCGATATGAAGATGATAGCGATAAAATGCTGATGATTACAACGTCATGCCCCACTTGCACAAAACCGCATGTTGCCTGCAGTTTTGCTCGGATGCTGATGAATTTTATTTTTTTGTAGACCTAGTTAAAAGTGGTAACCTTTTATATGTCTCCCCAATAAGTTTTAAAAAACTTTCTTCCTTTAATTTGTCATCATTCTTTAATTGAAACGCTCCAATTATACCAAACAAGAATACCACCAATTATAATTATTGGAAGCAGTGTCCAATGAACATTTTTAGAAACAACTGCAAGTCCGGTAATTGCTACCGCTGCTACAAAAAGATAAAATGACCCGGAAATCCATGGATTATTTTTTTTCATGTCTGAGAAATTAATTGTTTGTGTATTATTGCCTCCGCTATTAATAATTACAGGTGCAGTAAAGAAGTTATTTATTTTGTTAATTTCATTGTCTGGCAACAATTGATGCCAATGAGGATACGGCTCCCCTTCATAAAAGGCATTAGTTTTTGCGTCCTTGTATGCAGAGTCCTTAAAGTTCAACTCATCTTTGTGAAATGTAGCATTTAATCTAAAATTAAATATTCCTGCACTTGACCTGCACTCAAGGAAAACAATGTAGCGGTTTTTGGGGTCGTCCCTGTAAATAACTTTATTAAATTCCTTGTCACTTTGGAAAGTGTCTGTAATTACAACTTTATCAGGTATCGCAAATTCAGGGAGATAAAGAGAATAAAAAGTCAATCTTCCTCTTTCGGTCGGTATATTATTCCATGTTGTACGAAAATTGAAATAGTTCCCTTCTGAATAAAAATTCTCTTTTGATAATTTAGCATTTCGACACTTCGCCATTTTTTGCTCGAATAAGTTTTCATAATCTTCTTCTAAAAAATGAAAAGGACCTGGTCGCTCATCTTCATATTCATTTGGATAAGCAACCCACATTTGTCCTAATTCAGGTCGTGCTTGAAGTGTAAAAGATTTTAGAATTCCATCCCACTCCAACTGGTCAATGATTAAAGCGTTTGTATCCATTTGCAGGTTGTTTAAAAATTGCAGGCAACGAGCGGGGCTTTGTGCAGTTGGGGAATTAACCAACTGTCAGCCCGTATCTGAAGCTAAATTTATAACTAAAAGCCGAAGTTTAGAACTACTGCCTGGCAGAATTACGTCCGCCGAAACCAAAGCTTGGATATGCACTGCTGATGATTGCTGCAACGTCAAGCCACAATTGCACAAAACCTTTTGTTGGTGGCAGTTTTTCTTCTCGGTCTATTCATAAATCCGGTCTTTAAATGCTGTTCGTAAACCTGCAAAGTTCTGTTTTGGTTCTTTGCAAATAAAAATTGTCTGATACAAGTCTTTGTCAAAACTTGCATAAGGATTGTAAACTTTTTTAACAGCAACGACGGAACTGAAAAATGCTTGGAAAAAATTTATTTCAGCTTCTCCATTTGTAAACGCAATTACAGTGGATGGAATTGTTCCACTTTCGGGTGTCCATAAATAAAAACTTCCGTGATACGAAAATGCTTTGGGAAGTCCGTAGTTTTCACCATACAAATTTACTCCACCTGCTTGGCTGTAATGCTTTCCCCAAATTAAACAGTTTTGTTTTTCAGCCTCTGGCAAACTGTCGTACACTTCTTTAAGTGCAGTAAGTGTGTTTTTCCATTTTGTTTGTGCAAAATATTCTTGGCAATCAACCTGAAAACGGTCGTTTTGGAAACGGCCATTTTTTAATTTAAGTTTTGCAAATTTTGCAAAACTGTCTTGAGGCAGTAACGATAAACCAAAAGGTGCAAATAGAATTCCTGTTGCAATTAATAAAATGGTTGCTGGGTACAGTACCCACTTTCTTTTTGATAAAACATTTTGCTCAAACCAAACACTTCCAAACATTAATAGTGTAAGTATTGCAGGAACAAAATAGTAGGCTTTGCTTTTTGTAATTGCAAACAAAAGAATTGAGATTAATATTGAGATTGCAATTGGTCGAAAAAATGATGCATACTTTTTACTGAACATAAAGAAAAGTCCACCAACCCAAATAAATATGGTTAATGGATTTAGCATTATGATTAAGTCCTTTAAAACTCCTGAAATTGTAAGTTTGTCTAACTGTGTTTTATACAGAAGAGAAAACATATTTAATACAGAAAATTGATGTTGGTATTGCCACCATAAATTAGGGCTGATAATTAAAATGAAGATTAAAATATATTTCCAAATTGAGTTCGTTAATATTACTTTTTGAGTTCGTTTAAAAAAAAGTAAGCTTACAAGTCCAGCAATAAAAAATAAGATGTCATATTTTGTAAGAAAGCCAAATGCTAAACTGATTGTTAGGTAAAGTAAATATTTATTGTCAAGGGTTTTGATAAACTTAACCAATTGATAAAAAGATAAAAGCCAAAAAGATGTGTAAAAACAACTGGTTGAAATAACTGATAAGCTCTTGCTGGCATTACAGAAATGCAAAGTAAGATAACGAAAACCGCTTTTGACTTGCCACCTAATGCCATTGTCGTCAATGCTGCCAAAATCATTATTAAAGTCGAAGTAATATGGCAGAAAATATGATTGACAAAGACAGAGTTAGAATTAAACAGGTTTTGAATAAATGCTAACCAACCAATTACTGGTGGAAATTCCATATAACCAAAAGCTGGATGATTACCCGTTTCAATATGTAATAATTCGTCTCCTTGAAATCCTGAATTAAAGTCTGCAATTAAATGAAGTGTCAAATTGATAGCACAAAAGAAAAGTATAATTAAGTTTGTCTTGTTTTTAAGCATAGTTTTAATTAGAAGTAGGGTGTCGAATAAAATTGCCACCAACGGGCAGGGCTTGCTGCAGGGCTGGAATTCATTGCTCGTCCTGCCCGGAACCGCTGCGGATTAAAGATATAAAAGTACAGGTTAACAAACAAAAGCCCAACAATGTACGTCCAGCCCAGATGAAGCACAATAGCGATAAAATGACCATTGCTCCGCTGTCCAGCCAGCCTTGCAGCAAACCCAATGTTGTACGCAGTTATTTTAAACCTGATAAAAACGATCTAGTAATTTCAAACTTTCTTCTTGCGATTTGGAAATCGGGATTGTGACTAAAATATGTACCTGGGTTGTCAATAAAGATGTTGTCAAAAAGGTTATTGACTTTATATACAACCATAAAGCTTACTCCATCAACCACAGGACCGACAATTGTGCCTTCTTTAAATCCTTTTTTTGTTAGTTCATAAAGCGGATAATTCTGTTTCGTTACTTTTCTTTTTGATGGTTTGTTGAAATCGTCAAAGCTGACAACGGGATAAACATCTTGAACATTCGGAGTATTGATACTAAATATTCCATTCTCAACTAGCTTTTCAAATATGGAATCTGGATTTGCTTCGACTTTAATATTTTCCAAATAAGTGTTATAGTGCTTCAGTCCCCGTATTTTAAATAAACTGTCATACTCAAGAATGATACAATAGCCTGTGTCGCTCCAGTAATTTGTCGTAAAAAAACGAATTTCTATCAACTTTGTACTATTAACAAGATTCGGAAGTCGAAATATTGAATCTTTCAAAGGGGCGTATTTCTTAAAGAAAGCATCTTGTGTACTTCCTGTTACCAAGCCAATATAAATAGAAGAATCATATTCTTTTCTAGGTTTTTGTGTTAATGAGTCTGACTTAGTAGGGTGTTCGATATTCTTAGATTGTCTTGAACAACCGAAAATAAATACGATAAGAATCAGAAAATAATAAAAGTGCTTCATAGTGCAGTATAATTGCGTACAACGAGCAGGGCTTGCTGCAGGGCTGGAATTCATTGCTCGTCCGCCCGGAACCGCTGCTGATTAAAGATATAAAAGTACAGGTTAACAAACAAAAGCCCAACAATGTACGTCCAGCCCAGATGAAGCACAACAGCGATAAAATGACCATTGCTCCAATGTCCAGCCAGCCTTGCAGCAAACCCAATGTTGTGTGAAGCATTTGGAAGAGTATAATCAATATGGGAGTTCTTTAGGAAATTTATACTTACTACTTAAACTTTTTATAAAAGCCATAAAGTCTGAACTTGCTTTCAGAGGCAAATTATTGTTATTAAATGATGTTTTCGGTAAGCTAACAAGTGATTTTAAGTTTCCACAATCCACGCTTATTTCAATGTAGTTTACGCATTTTCCCTTTTGAATAAAATAAACAGCAAAATCAGGGTTCCAACAAGCACTGTCAATACCTTGAACAGTAAAAGGCGAGACAAAAAACCCATAAAACTTTGTTTGCTCAGTTTTTGTGATTGTTGCAGCATACTTATAGTCGTCCTGATTAACAGGAACTCCAATAATACTAGGTAACTGCACTGTTACTTTGGAAGGTTTAGGCAACCTAAAAGCAAGAATGATTATTTTGTCAAAAGAAGTACTCTTAAATGTTGGATTGCTTTTTTGACAATAACATAATGTCAAACTTGAGAGCAAAAACAAAAGCGTAAAAGAAATGAGATGTTTCATAAAATGTTTCACACAACGGGCAGGGCTTAGCGAAGGCGGGGAAATGTTGCTGTGTCCGCCCGAACAAATGCCCAATAATGCTGTGATGAAAAATTTAGTTGAAAAAGTTTATTAGTAATTCGTCCGCCCGAACCAATGCACAATAATGAGTTGTTGCCGAAGTTCCAATGTCAAGCCCCGCTTTAGCTAAACCCAATGTTGGTAGCAGTTATTCTTTTGGGTCGTACTTCGTGTTATAACCTGGATTTATGTCTGGTCGCAATGCGTTTGGATAATTGAAATCTGTTTTTATGTTTACGGATGTCTGTTTAACCATTTTGAAAACGTCGTATGGTTTTTCAATTGCACTCCAACTGTCGTATAATTTTGTGGTGTTTCCGTCATTAGTTTGCGTCCTGCCACTAAAAAACTTTATTGTACCAACATTATACATTTTCTCAACAACACTCACTGTAACTTCTATATCAGAGATTTTGTCATAGTCAATCGTTTTAAAGTCTGTACCAATAAAGCCTGTTCTCATCATTACTCGTTTGTCCGAATATGAATAAACTGTATTTGAAAAAGAAAATACTCGTTTCAAGAATGATAAAAGTCCAACAACATTTCTTCTTTATCATCTTTTATACTTTCAAATTCTGGTAATAAATCATTGTCTTTTGTTGAAGCCATAAGGTATTAGAGTGTTTGTATTAATAATTGCTACCAACGGGCAGGGCTTTATGTAGGTTGGGAATTAGTAATCCGTCCGCCGATAACCGCTGCTGATTGAAAATATTAAGTTGAAATTAAGAACTAAAGTTGAAAGTTGTTTGTCCAGCCCGAACCACAGCTTGGATTTGCAATTTGTTGATGTTTGCTGGTCACGCCCAACTTGCATAAAACCCAATGTTGGCAGCAGTATTATTTGATGGTTATTGAAAATGAAGCAAATGTTCTTGGCATCGAATCTGGGCTACCGATAATCCCTTTATCAAAATATATTTTGTCACCTTTTTTTAAAGATGCTATAATTTGGACTTGGTCATTTGTAAATTTATTTGTCTGAGAGTCAAAAGTTTTAATGATGTCTCCATTTTCCTTCAGAAATACACCAGAAAAATTCCAAACTGTAATATTATGCACATAAAGGCAGTTCGGAACAACAAAATATAAGGTTGGATCCAAAATAATCTCATTAATTGTGGCATGAGGGGCACAATGCTTTGTAAGGCAAATTTTTGGATCGGAGATTCGACTTACTTCAAAAACCTTTGTAAATGCCACCTTTCCATTTTGTGAAACAGTAAATGTGTCTGTGCCTATGCGATATGCCCTAACATTGAATTCATTGTTATTATTTCTTTCAATGCTAGAGAATTGTGAAGACAATTTTGCCTGACTTTGAGAAACTCCCACAACTTTTAGAGTATTAGTCACTCCTATATAAAGCAGATTAGTGTCAACATTTGACAGTTTTAGATTTTTAATACTTATTTGACCATGAGTGTCAATAACTTTCAAACATGAAAGAAGTAGGAATAAATATGATGTCTTTGCTGTCATGAAATATTGCTGCCAACGAGCGGGGCTTGGCGAAGTGGGGGAGTGTTGTTCCGTCCGCCCGGCAAACCGAAGCCCAATTTATAATTAAAAGTTGAAGTTTAGAACTACTGCCTGGCAGAATTACGTCCGCCCGATATGAAGCACAACAGAGTTACAACTGATGAAACACGGCTTCCGTCCGCCCCCATTTTGCCAAACCTGATGTTACTTGCAGTGCGGTCAAACAAATGTTGATTGCCTATTCAAGTCAGAATCTTCCAAATCTAAATCCGCCCAAAAAAGGTCGGCTAAATTTAAAATTGCCCGGAGCATGACATTATAATAAAAATAAAAGTAAAACAGATATTATGACATACAGGGTTTGAACTAACCTGATCCTTACTTTAGTTTTGGAAGACTTCACTTCCCATTTTCCATTAAGAATTTCATACCTAAATTTGCCTGTCCTCATGTAACGGAGATAATTTGGAATAACTAAGCTGGCAATTAAGACACCTTCAAGTAGTTTAGAAGTATATGCATCCTTGGTATTCTCTATAATTACTCCAAAAACATTATAACAGCGAGAATATTGAACGCTTGAAATAGTGCAACAATTAGGACTCCTGCAATTCAGGGCTGTCATCTTTTATATAAACCATAAACACTGAAAAAAAAATCAAAAAAGTTAACATAACAAAATGAGTTAGAATTGTCCCCTTGGACTTTCTGTGATTATGTCGCAAAGTTCACCAAAGGTTTTTTATATCTCTGTGTCAATATTTTTCAGGTCTCTAGTAGTCGTGTCGTTCATTCTAGCATTGCAAGTAACGGGCAGGGGCTTGCTGCAGGGCTGGAATTCATTGCTCGTCCGCCCGGAACCGATGCTGCCCTGATATATCGGGGAAAGATATAAAAGTACAAGTTAACGAACAAAAGCCCAACAAAGTACGTCCAGCCCAGATGAAGTACAACAGCGATAAAATGACCATTGCTCCAACGTCAGCCAGCCTTGCAGCAAACCTAATGTTGCCTGCAGTTTATTTGGTGATTTCGAAATTAAATTGTTCTGCAATGACATAACTGTGTCCAAGGAATAAAACTGCTAAATGCTGAGTTTTATCGTTTGGAATTATCTCACTAATTATTGAAGTCTTAATGCCATTTTTATTTAAGCTTTCAGCAAATTCAGTTAATAATTTCTTTGACCCTTTCTTCAAAAGTCCATGTCCAGCGTTTAGCACATTTAATAACTGTAGATCGAACGGCAGATACTGATCAAATAAAGAATTGTGAATTTGTAACAAGTCAAATACGATTTTTTCAATTTGTTTAGGCTGCCCTCCCGAAATGTATAAGTCACACTGAATGTCGTTAAACCTCCACAAAAGAGGATGGTCATGTTCCAAGTGTAGATGATGTGAACCACCTTCTTTGTCAATGTAAAAGTCCACGATACTAAGGGCGGTCATAGAAATTATAGTCTTATCGATTGAGCCTTCAGTGTCACTCATTAAGAATTCCATTTTTGAAGGATCCGTTGAAATGTCCACCTTAGTATATCAATGTCGTAATCGAGATAGTCAGTTGAGTCAAGTATTTGTAAACTTTCAGGAAGCATAGTCTGTCAGTTAAATTGCAGGCAACGGGCGGGGCTTGGCGAAGTGGGGGAGTGTTGTTCCGCCCGCCCGGCAAATAAAGCCCAATTTATAATTAAAAGTTGAAGTTTAGAACTGAAGCCTGGCAGAATTACGTCAGCCCAATATAAAGCACAGCAGAGTTACAACTGCTGAAACACGGCTTCCGTCCGCCCCCATTTTGCCAAACCTGATGTTGTATGCAGTTTATTTTGTCGTTACATATTTACCTTTAATAACACCATCAACAAATAAGTCTAAATTGCTTTGCATCATTGAATTTGTTAAGACCATTGTCAGGCTACTTTTAGAACTTCTGTTTAATGAAGTCATTGTGTCAAGTAATGCTTTGATTTGGTCAATTGAATAAAAAGCATATGAATTATAAATTGTCGAATTATAGTATTTAAACTTTATGCTTCCCAAAATTTGTGTTGTCTTTTCTGTTGTCCAATTATTTTCTGTAGCATAGTTTTTCACTTTCTTAGTACAATAGTCAACAAAATAATTCTCATGTTTCGTCACCTCAATTATTTTGTCAATTAGAATAACGCTACTGTCTTTGGGCATTGCCATTGGAGGAGGATTTGTTTGACCATATGCTGTTGTGCCAAAGAGAAAAATTGGAACTAATAAGCGGAGTATTTTTCTTCCTGTCATTATATTTTACTATTTATGGCTTTTAAAGTTTTTGCTTGTCAAAGTTGTTACTTGTAATGTGTCGTTGTCAAATTGCATACAACGTTCAGGGCTTGCCGAAGTGGGGGAAATAGAATTCCGTCCGCCCGGCTAACTGAAGCTAAATTTATAAATAAAAGTTGATGATTTGCACATAGCTAAATTAATAACGTCCTGCCGGATATGAAGCCAAATTGAAAAACAAAAAGTTGAAACACGGCTTCCGTCCGCCCCCATTTTGGCAAACCGCATGTTAGCGGTTCGTTGTTTTATTTTCATTCGTCTTCTAATCCAAATCGTATATATATTCCGTCTCAAGCATAGACAGGCTCCACATTGAACGATATCTGCCTCCTTCTAAACTACAATCTCGTAATAATCCATCTCTTTGAAATCCCAAGGAGTCATACAATTTTAGTGCAACTTCGTTATCTGAAAAAACACTCAAAAACAATCTATGAACTTTATATTTATTAAAACAAATTGATTTTACTAATTTAATTGCATCTTTTCCGTACCCCAAACCTTTTCTCGAAATTGCAATTCTTCTAAATTCAATGGAATTATTCGGATTGTTTAATCCAAGTAATATGATATAGCCAATCAATGAATTATCTCGTTTGTCAAAAACAGATATGTGTAACCCATTATTATCCAACATCACCTTTTTGTGCTCTTCAAAAGTATATTGACCAACAAAGTTAGAATTGGATTTTTCAATTTCGATTATCCTGGAAATATCATTTTCCACAGTTTTGGCCACCATTAATTTTTGCGTTTCCATGGTTTTCATTTTTTCGAAATTTATTCTTTAATATAACCGTACATATTCATGTCACTTAATTCCGAATCGCTTATGCGGTAATCGTTACGAAGAGTTCCTTCAAATTGAAAACCGCACTTTTGAGCAGATTTAATGCTTCCAATATTATCAATTGCAATTCTCATAAAAAGTCGTTTAAAATTATGGATATCAAAACACCAATTTCTAAATGCCATCAATGCCTCAGTAGCAAAACCTTGACCCGTAAAATCTTTGAATAAGAAGAAAGCTATCTCTCCTTTAGGGATAGTCCAGTCTATGTCTCTTACTGAAATAGTTCCGATTAAATGTAAAGTTCCCTTTGTAAATATTCCAAAAGCAAAACCACTTCTATTTTTTGCTTCCTCTTGTTTTCTTATAATGTATTCTCTTGTTTGGTCAACTGTAGCATTTGTTCTTAGCATATTTGAAAAGGCAATTCCCAAGTGGTTTTTATTTTGTTTAAGACCTTCAAAGAAATTCTCTGAATCTACAATCTCAAAAGTTTTAATAACTAATCTTTCGGTTTGAATCATGCTGATTTTCTTATTTTCAGTATTAATTTCTAGGGGTTTTTTCAATGACCGCTAACGGCAGGGGCTTGGCGAAGTACGGGTCGTCTGGGTTACGTCCGCCTGGCTTACCGATGACCATTAAAATTTGATGTTGAAGTTAAGTACTAATGTTCATAGTTGATTGTCATGCCTGATATGAAGTACAATAGTATTACTAATGTTCAAACACGGCTTCCGTCCGCCCGTATTTTGCCAAACTTTTGTTATGTGCAGGTCTACTCTCAATGTCGGTCTTCTTCTTGATCATCGCTAGAAGAGTCTTCAACTTTTTTAATGTAACTGTACCCAGGTCGACGGCTGACAGCAGGGCGCCACTGTTGAGTAAAGATTTGAACCGCCTATTGTCGTAAATCTTCGATTTACGCAATCGGCGTATGTTTTTTTAACTGGGTTCAATAATGCTGCTTTTTTCTCCCTTCGGGAGAAAAAAAAATATAATCAATTACGCTAAAATTATCGCAGAAATCCTTGACAATATCTCCAAAAAACCGTAGCTTTCTGCAAGCCTTTCAGCCTGCGGCGCTTCAAAAGCAAGCTTCCGGCGCCTCCGCCTGAATGGCTTGCATCTCTCCATTTATTCGTAGACCTTTACTCAGAAGGTTCCTCTTAAATCTTCGCTACAATAAAAAAAGTTCAATTGAAATACCAATGATCAAAGACGCTTTACAAAAGCTCAGTAAAGATCAGTCAGACGGTCGATTTGCACATAACGGCAGGGGCTTGGCGAAGTACGGGTCGTCTGTGTTACGTCCGCCTGGCTTACCGATGAACATTAAAATTTGATGTTGAAGTTAAGTACCACTTCATAGTTGCTCGGTCATGCCCGATATGAAGTACAATAGTATGTTTAATGTTCAAAACAGCTTTGGTCCGCCCGTATTTTGCCAAACTTTGTTATGTGCAGGTCTACTCTCAATGTCGGTCTTCTTCTTGATCATCGCTAGAAGTTTCTAACTTTTTTAATGTAACTGTACCCAGGTCACGACTGACAGCAGGGCGCCACTGTTGAGTAAATTTTGAACCGCCTATTGTCGTAAATCTTCGATTTACGCAATCGGCTGTGTTGTTTTAATGGGTTCATTAATGCTGCTTTTTTTCTCCCTTCGGGAGAAAAAATGTCATAATCAATCAAAAATTATCGCAGAAACCCTTGACAATATCTCCAAAAACCGAGCCGTAAGCTATCCAGCCGGTGCGCCTTCGGGCTGCTCTAAAAGCGCCTTCCGGGCACCTCGCTCTGAATGGCTTGGCATCTGTCTTATTCGTAGACCTTTACCCCAGAAGGTTCCTCTTAAATCTTCGCTACAAAAAAAAAGTTCAATTGAAATACCAATGATCAAAGACGCTTATAAAAGCTACAAAGATCATAGACGGTCGATTTGGCACATAACGAGCGAGGCTTTTTGTGCAGTTGGAATTGACCAACTGTCCGCCCGGAACTGAAGCTAAATTTATAACTAAAAGCCGAAGTTTAGAACTACTGCCCAACAGAATTACGTCCGCCGAAACCAATGCTTGGATATGCACTGCCGATGATTGCTGCAACGTCAAGCCCCAATTGCACAAAACCTTTTGTTGGTGGCGGTATTTTACGTCACGCTAATGTTTTTAATTGCCTTTAACTTTCTTTGGTGACCGTACTCAACAGCTTTTAAAAAATAATGTTTTGCCCAACGTGTTGATTGAGTGACGCCGTCACCTTTTTTATAACAAAGCCCCAAATTATAAAATGCTTTCTCATCGTTTTTAGAAGCAGCTCTTTTGTACCATTCAACTGCAACTTTGCTATTCTTTTTATACCAAGTCCATTGGAATATAAGTAACCTAAATCTCTTAGAGCTTCTGTGTCGCCCTGAGGGGCTGCTAAAGAATACCAATAAAATGCTTTTTTATAGTCTTGTTTTACATATTCACCGTTTGCATAAAAGAAACCAATGTTGAACTGACTTTCCATGGTCCTTGTGGCAGCTTTTAAAAACCATTTGTAGCTAATTCAATATCCTTGTCTTTCCCCTAGTCGTTTGGTCAAATTAACAAATGGCTAAAGTAAAATTGGCCTCTTTTATGTCCGCAAGTTGCAGAAAATACCACAACCGAAATTTTCCTCAGACATCCTTTTTAGACTCGCCTTTATGATAACAACTTTTTGGATTTTACAAGCCGATAAAGTCGAGTCAACTTATGTATGTTCCTAAGATTTTCTGTTGTGTTGAAAGTTATATGTCGTCGTAAATCATTTTATGAAACGCATGGTCGTTCAATTGCCTATAACTCATAAATATACGCAGGTCATATTCCCGCTACATTTATGATTTTGATTAATAAATATATACATAATTCAACAATGAAAAATGCGAAACCTTATTTTCGTATAACATATTGTTTAATGTATCAACAATACAAAAAACGAAAGTTTTAGATCAGCTTTTTTCGTAGTACACGGTCAAGTGGACTCTCTATATGCCCGATATCTTTTTTACTGATCTGGGTGTACCGCAATGTGGTCTTAATATCACTGTGGCCCAACAGCTTCTGTATATAACTGATATCTGTTCCGCTCTCCAGTAAATGGGTTGCATAACTGTGCCGCAAACTGTGAAAACTGCATTGCGCCGGTAATCCAAGTTTTTTGTAGGCTTCCTTAAATACAAGCTGGGCACTGCGGGCACTGTAATGTTCTTTATTGTTGATGCCTTCAAATAACCAATCGGCAGGTTTGTACTTTAGGTAATACTCACGTAAATAAGGTAAAATGCTTTTACTTAAGGTTACTACCCGGTCTTTCTTTCCCTTTGCATGGTTTATATTTATCTGCATACGGTCGCTGTTTATATCCGCAATTTTTAACTTTACCACTTCGCTTACCCGCATACCTGCGCTGTATGCCAGCAGCAGCAGCGTTTTATGCTTCAGGTTCTTTATCTTCAGCATACCCTCCAGTATTTTTTCTTCACTGATCACTTTGGGCAGCTTTTGTACTTTCTTCGGCCGCGGTATCTCCCAGAAGAATTTTTCTCTGACCAGCACCTGTTCAAAATAGAACTTCAAAGCATTAAGCCGGCTATGCGCCGTGTTTTCACTGATACGTTCTTTCACCAGCACATAACTCATATAACGTTTCAGATCTTCCACAGTAAGCGCATCAACGGGTTTGTCTTTCAGCAGTTTTAGTAATTGTATAAACTCGTTGCGGTAAGTGGCAATGGTGCTTTTACTGTATGCCTTTAATTGCAGCAGCTGCACAAAACTTTCTAGCGCTGCCAGGTTTGCTGCACTTAATTGCCAGGCCGGCGATAATGCCAGGGGCTTGCGGGCCGGGTTGATCACCGCTGCACTTACTTTTTGTGCATCGGGTAAAGTGGCTGTTACTTTTTTACGGGTTTGCAGGTATTGCTGTAATGCACTGTTATCAATGGTTGCAACGGGTTTTAAAATTTTTACCAGTGCATGATAACCCGTTTCGGTAAGGGGTATGTACCAGCAGGCCTGGGTTTTACTCCATTTTAGATCCGCAAGTTTGCGTATAGCTTTTTCAATACCGGTATGCTTTGCATAATAAATTCCAATACACTCCTGGTTACGGTGCAGCAGTGGTTTTAATACTACAGTTTCCATGATCTGGGTAATTTTTTTTGAAAATGGTACGGCATTGCCCTCCCTCAGTCACAACTGGTTAACGTAGGGTACAATTATTAATCTAATATAATACAATAATCCGGAATAACATGATTATTTGATAATAATTTTAGCAATTCCGTAAAAGCAGATCGGAGCCTTTTTTACAACTTTAGCTGCTTTTTCTAACTGCCAGGTAAAAGATCATTGATTTGCAACCAACCAGTTTACTTCCTGCCAAATACATGCTGAAAGAAGCTATGCTCCGTATTAAACGCTGTGCTACGTTATGAAATACCAGGGCAAACTTTGCAATACTTAAGGCCTCAACACAAAAAGATGTATGTTGAAATGATAGCAGAAACCTATATTGAAATATCAATACTTTAATATTTTATAAATTAAATAAGATAGCGCAGCGGCGGGCCCTGTTTTTACAGAAAACAAATGTTTGATGTAACTTTTTATAAACCAAAAAGGGAGGGTAGGCTATCACTCTCTTGTAACTTCATGGCTTAAGGGTTACCAGCCTTTGAAAGGTTGCAACCCTGTAACAGCAAGACTGGCAACCCCGCAGCAGTTAAGGGTTTGCAAACTTCAAAGAAATTTATATCTTGTAATATGCCTGTCCCTGAAAAATATCTGGTTGATTTTGAAGAAGCCGGCATATATCATATTTATAACCGTACAAATAATAATGAAAAACTGTTTTTAACTGATGAAAACAGGTTGTTCTTTTTAAAAAGGTATAGAGAAATATTGTCTCCGTTTATTGATACCTATTGCTGGTGTTTAATGCCAAATCATTTCCATTTACTGATTAAAATAAAATCAGAAAAGGAGATAATGAATTATTTGAAAACAAACCTACTGCAGCGTTAACTATTACCGAAAAAATATTTTTGCAAAGGATTACCAACCTTTCGAATACTCCGGCGCATAGGGTTGACAACCTTTCAAAGGTTGTCAACCCTGAAAATACATTCAGCATATTAATAGAACAAACCTTTAAACGTTTCTTTCAGTCTTATGCACTTGCATTTAATAAACAACATCACAGAAAAGGCAACCTGTTTTATAAACCATTTAAAAGAGTGAGTATTAAAAATGATACTCACTTTACCATGGCAGTTATTTATATACATGCCAATGCAGCTAAGCATACATTGATAAAAGATTTTACTGCTTATCCCTGGAGTTCGTGGCACAGCATTATTTCAAACAGCCCCACTTTACTTTTGCGAAATGAAATAATTGAATGGTTTGGCAGCTTGGAAATATTTATAAAAACACATAAAGAGCTTGCTGCATTTTATTACAATTGTGAGATAGCGCTGGAAGATTGAGTGTAGCGTGTTGCCATGCTTGGCTTAGGGTCTGTTACAGGGTTGCCAACCTTCCAAAGGTTGGCAACCCTAAGCAGTACAAGGTTGTCAACCAAATAAAAAAAGCCACTTAAAAAAAGTGGCTTTTAAAACAAGACGTGGTTTTTATCAATGCTTAATAATTATTTTTTCGGTACGTCTGCTAAGGCCGTTCAAATCTTTCACGTTCAGTATATACAGGCCGTTGGGCAGTAAAGCTGTTTCAATCCTGCTGGCAGTACCGGTGACTGTTTTTCTGATTACAATGCGGCCATTCATGTCGGTTAGTTCAATGATCCGGCTGCCGGTTTCTTTATAATTGTACACAATAAAGTAGCTGCTGGCAGGGTTGGGGTACACATCAATGCTCCTGTCTTTAACTTCTTCTGTTACCTGTTTGGAGAAAAGCGGTGCAACAGGCAGTTCAGGCACGTAGGTAAACTCAAGAATGCTTCCGGGGTTTGCCGGTGTGGTTGTAACGCCACCGGTTGGGCCGGATGTGCTGCCGCTTGAATCGCAGGCTACATATATTTTCATGCCATCGGCCGATACAACTACATCTCTGAACCTGCCCAGGCCACGGAAATAATGCGTGGTATCCGAAATGATACTTTGTCCGTCATTGCTCAGTTTATATCTTGCTACCGTACCTTTTTTAAGATTGGCGATCAGCAGCGAGTTCTGCCAGCCGGGTATGGCGGTACTGCCATAAAAATCGGCACCGGATGGGGCTACCGATGGCCACAGCATATTATCGCCACCAGAAGGGGGATTGGTAACCGGGAACAAAGAACGTAAAGGCTCTTTTGCATTTAAAGCGGCGCAGTTGTTCTGCTCATTCACAATGGCAAAGCCGCCGGTGGTACGGCCGTTGTAATTACCATCGCACCAGCCAATCACATTGGGCCATCCAAAATTACGCCCCATTTCAATGGTGTTTATTTCATCGTCGCTGTAAGGGCCATGCTCATCGCTGTACAAAATATTGGTGCCGTTTACATTGGCCCAAACCAATCCCTGCGGATTGCGGTGGCCAAATGAATAAACGGCTGTAGGAAGCCCGGCATTGGTAAATGGATTGTCAGCCGGTATCCAGGTTCCCGCAGTTAATTCAGTATTCAGCCGCAGTATCTTTCCTTCATAAATATTCAGGTTTTGTGCATTGTTTGCCCGGCTGATATTATCATATTGCCCGGCACCCATATCGCCCACCGAATAATATAATTTCAGATCGGGCCCGATGGCAATTCTTGCCGAGTTATGATCATTACTGCCCGGTATATCCTGTAGCATGGTTACGGGAGATTCCAGTAATTGTGTGGATGTATTGTACGTGTATCTTTCAATCCGGGTTCTGCGTACAGTAAGGCTTAAAGACTGATAGGTATAAGAAATATAAACATAAGGCTTGCCGGTCATAAATTCGGGATGCAGTGCCAGTCCCATTAATCCATCCTGCCCGCCGGCCTGTACCATGGCAGCACCCAATGTTAGCACCGTGGTTTTTACACGTGTTACCGGGTTTACAAAACTGACTTTCCCTGCAAATCTTTCGGTAAACCAGATATTGTCATCGGGGCCATACACCAGGTCGTGCGGCATACGCTGACTGGCCAGTATGGTACGCATACTGAATGTTTCGGAAGGCGATTCGGAAATAAGCGTGGTTACCGGCAGGGCAGTGCTGGCGGCACTTTCATTTGCTGCCGCATCTTTTGCTTTTACCGTCATAGCATACGTGGTGCCGGTAGTAAGGCCTGTTACATTATAGGTGGTTGTAGTAACCAGTGCTGCATTTATCTTCACCCCATCTTTATATACATCATAACCGGTAACTGCAACATCATCGGTAGCTGCATCCCATTTTAATGTAAAACCTGTTTGTGTTATAACAGACGACTGCAGATTGGTAGGGGCCGATGGAGGCGTGATATCTGGCTGGCCGGTTGTAACATTTAAAGTACTGCTGTTGGCCGATTGATTGCCTGCCGCATCTTTTGCTTTTACATAATATCCGTAAGTGGTTGCGGGTGATAAGCCGGTAACATTGAAAGTGGTGCCGGTAATGTTGGTAAGGTTTATTTTGATACCATTCTGGTAAACATCATACCCGGTTACACCTACATTATCTGTAGCGGCAGTCCAGGATAAAGTAAAAGAAGTTTGGGTAATTGCCGATGCTGCCAGGTTAACAGGGGCAGTGGGTGCCTCGGTATCGGGTGCCTGTCTCACCAGGCTTGTACCGGGAATCACCTGGCTTGGCGCACTGGTGGCCTGTCCCGGTTTGGCCCAGCCTACAGCCAGGTTATCGTTGCCGGTACTTTCTTTCATTAAGGCCTCTACATAATACAACTGGCCGGCAACCATTGGCACAGACACTGATTTTTGTGTAGCGAATTTATTCCATTGTCTTGAATTGGTGCTGCTGGTATTATATGCCCGCCTTATTTTATTTGCAGGACTGCTGTTAGTGCTGATCCACAGTTCGCCACTGGCATCACTGGCAATCCAGAAAATATAATTTCCGGTTGTGGGCGGGCAAATGTATCCATACATGCGGATGCCTAAATTACTCCCCAGGTTGGTTTGCATTTCAAAGGTGGTTCTTGTACCTGTTGAAGATGGATTGTTTGGATAGTTGATATTTGATGTAAGATTTGCAACAGCCGAGCCGGTGATATTGTTCCATCGCTGAAAATTAATAGTACCGGTTCCTGTACATTGTGCATGTGATTGAGCTGCTAAAAAAACAATGCATACTGCTGTAAGGATGATTTTTTTCATAAACTGGTTTTGGTTTTGGGAGTAATGTTATAAGATAAGCAGTTTTTATAAAAATAAGTTGTGTTTTATGCCAATTGTGGATGAAATGTTACTAGAGTCTATGCAACGGGTATTTTTTGTAGAATTAATTCTGCTTAACGCAGGCTTGTTATCAAAAACTGTTTGTGTAGTTACGGGTAAACATTTTGTTTTGGCTTTTAAACAGTTTTACAAAAAAATTGCAGGATGGATATGGCAGTTATATGTATACAGGTATAACCAACTGCCTGGCCAAAGCAGTACCATACAGGTATATATTCGTTGAGCGCTGGATTTAGAAACTTCTGATATAATTAACCACGGCCCATCTTTCTTCGGCATCAGTGATCTTCTTTTCATATTTGGGCATATCCTTACGGCCGATCATAGTTTTATAAAAAACTTCATCAATTGATTGTGCTTTAAATCCCGCACTGGAAAAAGGCTTCATCTCAGTATCAAGCGAAGCTGCTTTTGTTCCCTGTCCATCACCTTTTGTACCATGACATGATTTGCAATGTGTACTATACACAGTTTTTCCAAGGGCAATGCTTGCATTATCAGCGGCATAAGGGCTTTTCATATTCTTGTAATTTGCCGGAACCGGCCAGTCAGTTTGCACAGGCGCTGTTGTGGTAACCGTAACCGGTTTGGGCACTTCAACAGTTACTGGTTTTACCGGTGTTGCCGGTTTAACAGGTTCTGCAATTACTACCGGAGCAGGAGTTGGGGCTGTTGTGGTAGTAGTTGTTGTGGTGATTATAACCGGAGCCGTTTTTGAATCCCTGGCCGCAGGCTGTATAGTTGTTGTTGTTTTAACAACTACCGGATCTTTCAGTTTAATGTCTTTGTTGATATCCTGTTGCGTATTGGCTGTATGATCAATAACAGCTATGCTGTCAGTAACGGGCTCCTGTATTACCACTTCAGTATTTGATGTATCAATCACATCAGCATTGGTTTTAGCTGCAGACTGTTCGCCACAACTCAACAGGCCAATACCTGTTAAAAATAAAATGAACAATAAAAAAACAGGTAATTTAATTGCAGGCGCTTTCATAAAATATGGATTTAATTATAGAAACTCAAAGTTAGTTTAGGTAAAGCGGCAAATATTACACCGGGCTTTAATTAGCTTATGTAATTCACACTTTAACCATAATTTTAAATCATTCTTTCTCATGATTCACTTGTGCAGCCCGCTTGTCTGAAACCACGTGGGCATTCATTGGTAGTTGAACAACTCCGGGCAAAAATCATAAACTCCGCTACATATATGAAAATACCCACTGGTGGGTATGGTCAGCGGTTTTATTAATAATAGTTTTGATTTGTCAATTGATCTATAACCAATAAAAATTATTAATGATGACAAAAACAGTTCAGCTTTTATCTGTTTCCCTTTTTGCATTTTGTTCCCTGTTTATAACATCCTGCAAAAAAGATCCTACCAACGCTTCGGGTAACCAGGAACTTACTGCCGGCAAAGGTGAAGTCCGCTTTAATTATTCCGGTTCACAAAGCGGCAGTTTTCAGTCAGCACTGGCTACCTCAACTGCTGTCTCAAGTGGTGCCATCACTCAAATAGCCTGTACAGTAGTATCTGGTCTAACTGCCAAAACCGTACAGATCATTTTTCCTACCAGTCTCGCTGTAGGTACAACCACCCAGGCTTCAGCAGGTGCTGATCTTACCAATGGCTTTTTAATGTCTTTTGCAACAAGTGGTGGTGCTGGCTGGGCAATAGGAGGTGGAACCGGTGCAGGTTTTTCGGTTACAGTAACCAAAAATTCCGGTACCGAAATGGAAGGTACATTCAGCGGAGAACTGGGTAACGACAGCGACCCAAGCAAAGTAACCCTTACCAGCGGGTATTTTCATTGTAAATTGTAATGATGTTTTAACTGATCATAATAAAAAAGCGCCTGCTTTAGGCGCTTTTTTATTTCTCTTTAGCTATGTTTCGTGTATTAACGAAGCCTCTACACATAAACCTTTACCTGCAAACTTTTAGTTTGTAAGCATATGAACCAGGCAAAACTTTGGTTGATACCTTTTATTGGCTTCTGATGCCGTTTTCTTTCAGGATCTCTGAAAACCTTGCTTCCTTTCCCAGTTTTTTCATTTCTCCAAATATGATGTTTATTATTTTCTCGGCATCAGTTCTGTAAGGAGATTTTTGTTTTACATACAGGTTGTAAGCTTTGCACATAAAAGGCAATGCTTTTTCAAAATCCTGTAAATAGTTGGTGTATATATTCCCGATTCCATAATATACTTCCGGGTTATTTTTATCAATCTCAGCTAATTTTTCATAAGCTTCTATTGCCTTGTTGTATTCTTTTTTATATTGATAAACAATGGCAATATTCTGTAAGGGCATCAGTCCTTCGGGATCAATTTCCAGCGATTTTTTATAGGCTTCCAGGGCCTTGTCATAGTTTTCTAATCTTCTGTAGCAAATACCCATATTGTCCCATGCAAATGCAAATTCAGGATCAATTTTTACAGCCTGTTCATAATAACTGATTGCTTTTTTACAATTTTCTTTTTTGGCTTCATCTAAACCTTTGGAATAGAGTTCCAGAGCTTCTTTGTTGGAAGAATATGATTTTGAACCTTCTTTATCATTGGATGCCATTTTAGCTTTTACTGCTTTACAATTTTCCATCAGGTACCTTTCCATTTCGAAATAATATTCTTTATAACCGTCCGATTCTTTATTCATCTCTATCGAAATGTTTACTTGTTTTTTGCCATCTTTTTCGGGGGCATCTTTTGTTAAGGCATTAATATTTGCCATTTTAACCCCCAGTTGATAAGCCAATACCCGGTCGTCTATACATTTATTAATTTCACCTGCAATCTGAGTTTTTGTCTTATTGCCCAGGCTGATTGAATCTGCACATTTACAGGCATTTTCAGCTAACTCTTTTAAAAGCTGTTTATTAATGGATGTATCTGATTTTTGACCAAGGCCGGCCTGGCTCAAAAGTATGGCGAGGGATAAGAGTAATATTTTCATGCTTATAATTTTATGGTTACACTTTTTATTAATTATTGGCCCATAAATATACTTTCATTCATCAACATATTGAAAAATTGAGCCATTGATAATCGTCAATTTCAAACTTATCTTTCATCGTGTTCCCATCCTTTGTTCTTCGCCTTGTTTCCTGTCTTCAAAAAACAACTCCGTTTTGATAAAAGCCCCACATTGGTATGCCGATGAAAGGATTGCGACGCAACGATGTTGCTATAGAAAACTGAAGCTGGTATCATAACCCATAAACAAATCTGTGTAAATCCATCCAATCAGGGTCATCTGCGTTCCTTTGCCTTGTTTCGTGTTTTCACGAAACATTATGCTTATATAGAAGTTCCTCAATGGTATGCCATAGAAGTGAGATTCTTCTTTTCTTTTTGTAAAAGAAAAGAAGAACAGAACAAGTGCACAACGATGATGCCCAAAGCTGTAAAGCTGGTATCAAAATCATAATCCGTGTCCATCCATACAAATCCGTGTTATCCGTGTTCCCATCCTTGTTCAAAATCCACCTTTTTAAACTACTTTTGCCCCCTTAAAAAGAGTTTAGAACGTACATGAAGAACATCAGAAATTTTTGCATCATTGCACATATTGACCACGGTAAAAGTACCCTTGCCGACCGCTTGCTGGAATTTACCAAAACCATTGGCGAACGTGATATGCAGGCACAGGTACTGGATGATATGGACCTGGAGAGAGAAAAGGGCATTACCATTAAAAGCCATGCCATTCAGATAAACTATCCCTGGAAAGGAGAAGAATATGTGCTTAACCTGATTGATACACCCGGCCACGTGGATTTTAGTTATGAAGTAAGCCGGGCATTGGCAGCATGTGAAGGAGCTTTATTGCTGGTTGATGCCAGTCAGGGTATTCAGGCACAGACCATCAGCAATCTTTACCTGGCCATTGAAAATAATTTAGAGATCATTCCGGTCATCAATAAGATCGATATGGACGGTGCCATGATACCTGAAGTTACCGACCAGATAGTAGAACTGATAGGCTGTAAGCCCGAAGATATACTGCTGGCCAGTGGTAAAAGCGGTATTGGTATCGAGGAGATCTTAACCGCCATTATTGCCCGAATTCCTGCACCCAAGGGCGACCCAAAAGCACCTTTGCAGGCATTGATATTTGACAGCGTGTACAATAGCTTCCGCGGTATTATTGTGTATTACCGTGTATTTAATGGTACCATTAAAAAGAATGATAAGATCAAATTCAGCAATACCGGGCTGGAGTATGGGGCCGATGAAGTGGGTATATTAAAATTTGGTATGAGTCCCAGGAACGAAGTAGCCGCAGGCGATGTGGGTTATATCATCACCGGCATTAAAAACGCCAAGGAAGTAAAAGTGGGCGATACCATTACCACCACGGTAAATGGTTCGCCAGATGCCATACAGGGTTTTGAAGATGTGAAGCCGATGGTATTTGCCGGCATATTCCCCGTAGAGACCGATGCATTTGAAGAACTGCGTGATTGTATGGATAAACTGCAGCTGAATGATGCTTCCTTAACTTTTGAGCTGGAAACATCCCAGGCATTAGGCTTTGGTTTCCGCTGCGGATTTTTAGGTATGCTGCATATGGAGATCATACAGGAGCGCCTGGAGAGAGAGTTTAACCAGACTGTAATTACCACTGTACCCAACGTAAGTTTTATTGCTACTACGGTGCGTAAAGAAGTTATTAAGATAAACAACCCAACAGAAATGCCCGATCCTACCAGGATCGATCATATTGATGAGCCGTTTATTAAAGCGCAGATCATTACCAAGCCGGAATACATTGGCAATATCATGACGCTTTGTATTACCAAGCGAGGTATTCTTACCCATCAGCATTATTTAACGCCCACCCGTGTGGAGCTGAGTTTTGAAATGCCTTTAACTGAAATTGTTTTCGATTTTTACGATAAACTGAAAAGCATGACACGTGGTTATGCCTCTTTTGATTATCACCCGATAGAATACCGCCCAAGTGATATTGTGAAGATGGATATTTTACTCAATGGCGAAAAAGTGGATGCATTGAGTGCATTGATTCATCGTGGCCGGGCACATGAGTTTGGCCGCAAGCTTTGCGAAAAGCTGAAAGAGTTGTTGCCTAAGCAGCAGTTCCAGATTGCCATACAGGCTGCTATTGGCGCCAAGGTTGTTGCCCGTGAAAATATCAGCGCCATGCGTAAAGATGTTACTGCCAAATGTTATGGTGGTGATATCAGCCGTAAGCGTAAGCTGTTGGAAAAACAAAAAGAAGGTAAGAAGCGTATGAAGCAGATCGGTAATGTGGAAGTACCGCAGGAAGCGTTCCTGGCAGTTCTTAAATTAAATGATTAATTATTAAAGCAAATAATGAACAAGGAACAAGGAATGTAGAATATCGATGGTTCATCTCCGATGAACATTCATTATTCCTTGTTCCTTGTTCGATATTTTACTGGATCTTTATTTTACATTAAAACAACCATCATGAGCAATTTTTCATTAGATGCCGATATAAACATAGAAGTAAAAGCCAGCTTCATTGCAAAGGGCAGCGATGCCCCTTTAACAGGCGAAGGTTACGAGTTCAGGTTGTATGAAAAAGACCTGATGGAAGATGATTACCTGGGCAAAAGTGCATTGGATGCAAATGGAACAGCCAGGGTTACTTTTAAGCACGGCGAGTATATGGATTTTTTAAATCCGGAAACCAATCCCGATCTGTACTTTGCATTGTACAATGGAGATGCACTCATCTTTCAAAGCACGGTAATGCGTGACCTGGATATGGAAGGCCTGGAGAAATTTAAAATGGGTGAGGGTGAAGTGGTTGACCTGGGAACATTCCTGGTGGAAGGTTAATCATTATATTTTCAGCTCCAAATTAAGAATACTGTCAGCCTGAGCTTGTCGAAGGCGGGTTTATTCCAAAAAGCCGGGTTCAACAAGTTCACCCTGCAAGCTTTATAATTTCAAAACTTAATTATCTCCTTTGCCCTTTGGTTTTGCAGGTACCGGTTCTTCTGCTCCCTTTAATTTATTTTCATCCAGGTTGCCCGATGGGTCACGGATGGGATTGGGTACCGGGGCCTGTCCGTCGGGTGTCATCACGTTAAATACTTTTTCTACATGCACCCATTTGCCATTCATCCATTTAAAGCCTTCGTAATCGCCATCTCCAATCAGTGTCCATTTCTTGTTGGGTTGGTTGCTTTCCGAAACAAGGTGCTCTACAATGATCATGTCAAGCTCCTTATCATAATTTAAACGGGGCCCTGCTTCTTTTTTATACTCCATGATGTAACGGCTGCGTGCCGATTTAAAAACGCCATCATTTTCATAACTGAAATAACGGCCGCCAAAAACCGGTTCGTCGTTAATAAAATTAAGTACTTCAATTATTTTGCGGCTGCTGCGGATATTGTTCTCATCAAAGCCAAGCAGGGTATAATAATTCTGGTTGCTGCTGCGCTTGGCTATGATCTTGTAATAGATAGCGCCAATCCAGCCATTGTGATTACCTATCGTGTCTGCAATATTACTGGTGACGTCAGATTTGTCTATGAGGCCATACAATTTTAAAGAACCGTCGTAGGTTTTCATCTGTATGGCTCCATGCTGGCGTATCACATTTTCGTTGATGACCAGCTGCCAGGTAAAAATGCGGAACACACTGTCCGGTGAATACAAAACCGAAACTGTTTGCAAAGAATCAAAAGGGTAGTGGAAGGAGTGTTTGGTTTTTAAAGCACGAACCAGTACACGGGTAAACATGCTGTCGGCATTAAAGCGGTTTTCGGCACTGATACCCTGTATGATTTTTATGGAATAGTCTTTTAATGAATCTTCCTTTTGCTGTAATACTTTTAGCTCAGCTTTGCCGATGCCCTGTGCAAAGGAAACAACACTGGAAAAAGATATTAAAAGTAAAATGAACAGTTTCTTCATGCAATAAAAATAACTAATCTTAAAATAGGTTGGAGCATAAGCTTTTGGAACAGGCAAAATTTAACTAAAGATTTAAGGATAGAACGCAGATAACACGGATGAAACAGATTAACGCTGATTTTTTAGTTCATTTGCAAAAGCGATAAGTGAATCATATACTGCATCAATGCGTTCATCGTTTACATCCACTTCGGGCCGGGTGGTGGGCAGAAAGATGGTTTGTACACCCAGGTTGCGGCCAAACTGCATATCGCTGATCGTATTGCCAACCATGATGGCTTTATCCAGGTCAATATCCGGAAAATCCTGTACAGCCTTCAAACCCATGCCGGGGTTTGGTTTCCGGTTGGGGCTGTCGCTGTCCAGGTCGGGACAAAAATAAACCGCATCGATCCTGCCGCCTTTTTCTTCAATAGCAGCTACCATATTTGCATGAATGAGCTGAAGGTCTTCCAACCTGGTCACGCCTTTTCCAACACCTTTTTGATTGGTTACCACCACAATGCGGTGGAATGTTTTAGCAAAAACAGCAATGGCTTCGGTTACACCTTCATAAAAGGCAAATTCATCCCAGGTATGAATATAATCCAGGTGTTTTTCGTGGTTGATCACACCATCACGGTCGAGGAAGAGGGTCCAGGTGTAGTCTATTTTATGTAAATTAACTGACAAAGTATTATATTAATCGGTGAGTATTGAAAGCAGGCCATCAAAAATCTCCAAGCATTCATATCTCCCGACTCCTATATTTACTTTTACAAGACTCGATTAAGTCTCTTATGAAAATCTTCCGGAATGCCAATATCAATAAAATAATCATCCGTATACCATGCCAAAGAATTTTTCTTTTACCAGAATTTACTTCCAAGAATCTTTCTCAAAAGAAAATTTTGGGAAGGTCTTCATTCATAAAGCTGTTTACTCTTAATGCATAAACACCACCGTTGATGAAACCCTTTTCACAATATGTTTTTTCATGAAAAGCTTTAATGGCGAAATTTTTATCTATTTCAACAGAGCCGTACCTGCTGAAATTTCTCATCTCTTTTAACGCAACAGTAAAATCTGCTTTTTTATTCCTGTGAAATTCGGAAAGTTCTTTCAGGTTAATATTAAACAGCGTATCGCCGTTAAGAATAAGTACATCAGTGTTTTTAGCTTTACTACAGGCCAGTTTGATGGCACCGCCGGTTCCTAAAGGGCTGTCTTCAATTACGAATTCTTTATCCAGGTCCGGAAAGGTTTTATTGACGTAATCAATCACAATTTCGCTTTTATAGCCAAGCGAAAAGATGAACCGGTCAACACCTTCTTTTTGTAGATACGTAATAATAAAATTGATAAATGGAATGCCATTTACCGGTGCCATGCATTTTGGTACATCGCTTACTACGCTTCTTAATCTTGTGCCAAGTCCTCCCGCTAATATGATTGCTTCTTTGATCATCCGAAATATTCCGCCTCCACCAATTGACAAATAATATGTCCCAGCATGATATGGCTTTCCTGTATGCGTGGCGTATCGGTTGAGGGTACATTGATGAGGTAATCGGAAAGGCTTTTCATGGTGCCACCTGTAAGGCCCGTAAATGCAATGGTGGTCATTCCTTTTTCCTTAGCCACTTCAAAAGCATTGTAAATATTTTTACTGTTGCCCGAGGTGCTTAAGCCAACCAATACATCACCTTTATTGCCGATGCCTTTTATTAAACGGGAGTAGATCACATCATAACTGTAATCGTTGGCCACAGCGGTCATATAAGATGTGTTGCAATGCAATGCCTCAGCAGGCAATGCATCCCTGTCGGTATAAAAGCGGCCGCTGAATTCAGCTGCCAGGTGCTGTGCATCGGCAGCACTGCCGCCATTACCGCAAAACAAAACCTTGTTACCATTTTTAAAAGCATGTACAATTACTGCAATGCATTCCTGTACCGTTTGCAACAGCTCTTCATTTTGTAAAACATCCTGCTTTACATTGATAGAAGCCTGCACTATATTTTTTATCTGTTCCATATTTTTTTAATTAAATGCTCCAGGTTGTTAAACCATATTTGGTGAAAGAATAATCACGAACCGTGCCACCAAAACTATTCAATGTTTTAATGACAGCATGGCGGGTATTGCCGGGGCAATAAAATATCATAAATCCGCCACCGCCGGCACCGCTTATTTTACCACCGGTTGCACCGGCAGCTTTGGCAGCAGCATACACATCTTCAATACGGCTGTTGCTGATATTGGCGGCCATATTCCGTTTTTGTTCAAAGCCGTAATCCAGTATCAGGCCTATCTCATCCAGTTTACCCTGCAGCAATGCTTCCTTCATCATTTTTGCCTGGTCTTTTAAATGATGCATGGCTTCTATACTTTTTTCATTCTTCTCATTTACATTTTTTACCTGCTCTTTGATGATCGCAGCACTTTCCCTGGAAGTGGAAGTAAAATAAAGTACCAGGTTATTTTCCAACTCATGTAAATATTGTGGTTTAATGCGCAATGGATTTACGATCACTTTATCGCCTGCATAAAACTCCATAAAATTTACGCCACCAAAAGTGGCCGCATACTGATCCTGCTTACCACCGGCCAGTTGCAGGTCGTTGCGCTCAATATCATAAGCATATTGTGCGATCTTATATTCATCTAAAGGCAGCTTCAGCATTTCTTTAAAAGCACCCAGCACCGCTACTACTAAAGTTGAGGAAGTGCCCAAACCAGAACCGGCCGGTGCATCTACAAAAGTGGAGAGCCGGAAACCTTTAACAGGAGGATCATAATCTTTTTGAATACGGTTGTATACACCTTTCAATAGATCAAGTGTACCATCAATGGGTAACACATTAAGCAGGTCAAAACTTTGTTGTTCATCCCTGTCAAGCGCTTCTATAATAATTTTATTTTCAGTTAAAGTTTCAATAGCAGCATAGGCAGAAAGGGAAATGGTGGCATTTAAGATAGCGCCGCCAAACTGATCGCTGTATGGGCTCACATCAGTACCGCCGCCGGCCAATCCAATTCTTAAGGGAGCTTTGCTTCTGTAGATCATGTTTCGTGTTTAAAAAGGCTGTTTAAAAAGGTTGCCAACCTTACTACAATTCAATTAAATGTAAATATTTCTGTAAAGGTTGGCAACCTTGCGGCAATTTACTTACTATTGGCCACTTCAAGTATGCTTTGCAGCATTTTTGTCCAGCTGAACTTTTTCTTTTCTTCCAGCAGGTGCGGCAGAAAATGGTCTTCGCCTTTTTCAAAATATTCCTGAATTTTTTCTGCCAGCGATGCTGCAGTGGGTTCTGCCACCAGGCCCACTTTATTATCAGGTACCATGGCCGGTAAACCACCCACATTGGTAACGATCATGGGCACTTCAAAATGATAGGCCAGCGGCGTAACGCCGCTTTGTGTTGCATTGCGGTAAGGCTGAATAACCACATCTGCAGCACATACATAATTCTTTACTTCGCTGTCGGGAATGAAATCAGTGTGCAGGATCAGTTTATCCCGGATGCCAAGTTTGTCTATCTGTTCGTCGTATGTTTTTCTGTCTTCGTAAAATTCACCGGCGATTAAGAGTTTTGGGTTTTGCATTTGTCCGAAGGATCCTGCGGAGTGTTTTGTGTTTATTAATTTCATTGCATCAAGCAATATATCAAGTCCTTTGTATTTGCGAATGAAACCAAAGAATAAAATTATTAATTCTTCATTTTTAATTTTTAATTGACTTCTGGCTGCTGTTTTTGAAATCTTCTCCCCAAAATTATCATACAAAGGGTGGGGGACAAGGACTGCTTTTTTTGCAGTGAATGATCTCAGGTCGGCCAGCACTTTTTCGCTCATGGTAATAAATGCATCCACCGGTTTAATAAAATAACGGGTGAAGGGTTTATCGCCAAAACGTTTTTCGTGTGGTACAATATTATCTGCAATGCAGATGATACGGGTATGTTTATTTTTCTTGATGATGCGGAGGATGGTTCCCAAACAGGGTCCCATCAGGGGTATCCAGTATCTTACAATAACAATATCGGGTTTCAGTTTTTTTATTTCGTTACCAACACTTATCCAGTTTAATGGATTTACAGAGTTGATCCTTGTATGAATATCTAAATCTTTTGGTGCAGGCTCATCAGTAAATTGTGATTTACCGGGGAACAAAAAACCGGGGTATTGCAAAGAGAATGAATAGATACTTGTGTGATGGCCTTCATTTTGAAACTGACGGGCAAGTCGTTCATTAAATGTTGTAATACCGCCGCCACGCAGCGGATGTGCGGGGCCTATGATAATAACATGATGGAACGCTGATGACACTGATAAAACTGATTTTAACTGATTATTTATTATCGTTTGTAAATATTTTCCTTTTGAAGACAGGTTTTTTTCCAAAAAAAAGTAAGATACCTACTTCTTTATCAGTTGCTTTCAGGTAATTGATTAATTGTAATTCATGCTCTTCAATCAATGCTCCATCTCCTGCTTTGAGTTCTAAAATTATTTTATCTTCTACCAGTATATCTGCAAAATAATTGCCAACACTTACTCCTTCGTAGTATACTTCTATAGGAACTTGTTTTGAACAGTTTAAACCAGCATTACGCAATTCCAGTATTAATGCATTTTCATATACTTTCTCCAAAAAGCCATATCCTAGTTTGTTATAAACAGTGTAGAAGCTTTTTAAAATTTTATCAGATATTTCTTCATGTAATAACATAAATCAGTTTCAATCTGTCTAATCCGTGTCATCAGCGTTCTATCCCTAGTTTATCCTCTATTAAATAATTATTTCTTTCCGGTGAGTTGCGGGCTATCAGTTCGCCAATAAAACCAGCCAGGAACAGTTGCGAACCAATGATCATCACTAATATAGCCACGAAGAAGAGTGGCCGCTGTGTCATACCGGTCTGGTCAAAAAAGAATTTAGAAATGGTGAGGTATAAAAAGATCATAAAACCACTAAAGAAAAATAAAGTGCCCCACAAACCAAAAAAATGCATGGGCCTTTTACCAAACTTGCCAACAAAAGTGATAGATCCCAGATCGAGAAAGCCATTGACAAAACGCTCCCAGCCAAATTTGGTAACACCGTATTTACGGGCACGGTGCTCCACCACTTTTTCGCCGATTTTTCTAAAGCCGGCCCATTTGGCCAGTATGGGAATATAGCGGTGCATTTCGCCATAAATTTCAACGCTCTTTACTACTTTTTTGCGGTATGATTTTAAACCGCAGTTAAAATCGTGCAGTTTGATTTTTGAACTTCTTCTGGCAGCGGCATTAAATAATTTTGAAGGAATATTTTTTGTAAGCCGGTTATCATAGCGTTTTTTCTTCCAGCCACTTACTATATCAAATCCGTCTTCTACAATCATTCTGCGCAGTTCCGGAATTTCATCCGGACTATCCTGCATATCAGCATCCATGGTGATGATCACTTCACCCTGTGCGGCTTTAAAGCCTTCGTTCAATGCAGCACTTTTGCCATAATTGCGTTGAAATTTGATGCCTTTAATATGGGGATTGGCCATACGAAGCTGTTCAATCACCTGCCAGGAATTGTCTGTACTGCCGTCATCGATCAAAATGATCTCGTAGCTGAAATTGTTTTGCAGCATTACTTTTTCAATCCATGCCGTAAGTTCGGGCAAAGACTCATCTTCGTTAAATAGCGGTATTACAATTGATAGATCCATTAGTTTATTTTCTCTTCATAAATATTAATGAGGTAGCTGCTGTAAAAACAGCCCCGGTAGCCAAATACACAAATATAGCCCCTGAAATGAGCATCGTAAGATAATATTCTTTTGCGTTTTCAATATTTTTCAATATTTCAGCCGGTGTACTGTTTCCCTTTTTAACCATTTCTTCGTTGTATGCTTTCACCATGCCTTCTTTAAACTCGGGATGCAGTTTATTAAATACAATGGTAAAAATTACCATCAGCAGGGTGATCACAATAAAGCATTTAAAACCCTGTAAAAAAAATGCACCAAACTTATTGGTGTTCTCCGCAGATCTTGAATACTCGTAAATCGTCCATGCAATGCCGGCAGCATACACGATATGCACCAGGTATTGCAACGGACTGGCAGCAGACTGGCCCGAATAGAAAATGCCCAGCGTAATGCCGATCATTACCAGGCCTGTTATTAATCCTTTATTAGTTGCATTTAAATTTTTAAGCATGTCAGTTGTTCAGATGAATATTCGATTTATTAATGATCCCTACTACTTTTCCTGTTAGTTTTTTGCCAATAAAAGGAGAGTTCTTTGATTTGGATCGTATCATGGTTTCTTCAAAGGTAAATGCTGCGCCGGGTACAAATAAAGTAAGCGAAGCAGTTTCACCTTCCTTTATTTCCGGTATAGATAAACCAAAAATATTCCGCACATTAATGGTTTGCATCTGCACAAAATCTTTGGCAGGCAAGCCACAACTCATTAAAACGGCAAACATGGTTTCCAGGGCGATCATGCCGTGCCTGGCATATTCAAACTCACATACTTTATTGTCCCAATGGTGTGGCAGGTGATGAGAAGCTATACAGTCAATGATTCCGTCGAGCAATGCTTTTTGTATGGCCTCCATATCAGCCCTGGTTCTGAGAGGCGGATTTAATTTAAGATTGGTATCGTAGCCCTGCAGATCTTCATCGCAAAAATAAACCTGGTAGGGCGTGATGGAACAGGTTACCTGTATGCCGCTTTCTTTCGACCGCTTAATGTACTCAATACTTTTAGGTGAAGAGATACCAGTAAAGTGAATTTTACTGTTGGCATACCTTGCCAGTTTTAAATCCCTGGCCACCATCAGTTCTTCGGCCAGTATGGGTTTGCCGGGTAATCCCATTTGGGTAGAAATAATTCCTTCATTCATCAACCCGTTTGCACCAATACTGGTATCATCCGGTAACTGTATAATGGTTCCCTCGAAACTTTTTACATATTGCAGGGCTTTTAAAACCAATCCCGCACTCTGTACAGGGTGAATTCCGTCACTGAAAGCAATGGCACCTGATTGCTGCATATCATACATCTCAGAAAGATCTGTTCCTGCTGTCTTTTTTGAAATGGCCCCCAGCGGGTGAATGTTTATGGCAAGTCCTTTTGCTTTTTGAACAATGTATTCAACCTGGGACTTATTATCAACAACCGGTTTACTGTTGGGCATCAGCATTACATCAGTAAAACCACCTGCTGCTGCAGCTTTTGCACCGGATTCTATGTTTTCCTTTTGCTCAAACCCGGGGTCGCCAAAATCGGCAAACATGTCCATCCAGCCAATGCTTACACACAATCCGGCCTGTTCAATTACCTGGTCGGCTTTGTCTGTGATATCATTGCCTATGGAAGCAATCGTACCATCTTTTATTAAAATATCTTTTGTTTGCCCGTTAAAAGGAGAGAAGGGGGAAATGATTGTAGCCTGCTTTATTAATATCTTCATCATTTAAGAGATTGCGCAAATATCATAAAAAAAAGTCAGGTTGTAAAACCTAACTTTTTTTTTGTCGCGATGATCCCGATTAAAATCGGGACGACCCCACGTAATATGTCTACTGTTAAAAGTAGAGATTAATTGTCGGGATGACAAGATTCGAACTTGCGACCCCACGCCCCCCAGACGTGTGCGCTACCGGGCTGCGCTACATCCCGAAACCGGACGGCAAAAGTAATGGCAAATACCAAGAATTCAAAAAATGTTAGTCTGCTAAAAACAAAATCGTTTACCACCGCCACAGTTCATGCTGCGTAAAACTATATTCAGGTGTAGCAATTATATGATCATCATTCACTTCATACCAGGGCGACAGACCGTTATTCACAGGATTTTTAAGTACATGAATATCCTGGGCGGGCATATAACTCTGCGCCAGCAAATAGATCTTTTTGCCTGAATCATTGACTGCCACATCCATTACAATAACTGCGTGCCCCGGAAAACCACCTCTTATAATAACATCACCGGGCTCAATTTGTGAAAAGCGGTTTACAGGCTTTAATTGTTTTGACAAGGAGGCTGAACCGCACATGCCAAATACCCGCTCTAAATAGCTGTCAAAACGTTCGCGGGTGAATGGGGCTGAAAAAGTATAGGCTGTATGTTCATTATCATAAAAAACGATCTGTTCAAATTGCTTTTGTGCAAACTGGTATTCGGCCCTCAGCCGCATAACAGCATCGGCACACTGTTGCAGGTCTTTATTTCCTGTTGAAATATCCAGCAAGGCATATTGTGCAGACTGGTTTCGTTTTGGCTGTCCGTTGAAGAGATGGACTGTTGTATTTTCTTTCAGGTTAACATTTCTTAAGAACCCTGTAAAGGAACCCGTTTCATCTTTTATTCTTTTAAATCCATCAGGCAATGGGATCGCTTTAATTTGTTTGTAAGGATTTAAGTTTGTGTCAGAAATGGCATGTAATCCCGAAGATCTTTCTCGATTATTATTACAGGAAAGTAGCAAAAACGTTAACAACACAGTAAACAGCTGTTCCATGATTCAGTTTGCTGTTTGATGCATGGCTGTAATTTATCCATATAAAAGATATGTTAAAGCATGGATACTGCATAGAAGCATTAGACGCATATTAATTCATACAGTCATCAGTAAAAAATAATTCCTGTATGCATTTATTAAAAAAGGTGAATAGATCAGGACAAAAGGGTGTTTTCTGCAAAAGAAATAAAAAATACAAGTAGTAGTTTTGGCGAAATAGGTATATATTTAAAAGCTGAACCAAACTAACTTTTACCAACCTTAAAACCTGGCTTATGATCAAAAAATCATTTTTGAAAGCAATTCTTATTTGCTTAATTCTTGTTTCGGGGCAACAGCTCACATCTTATGCCCAAAAAGTAAACATCATTGCAACTCCCGCTACCGCACGTATCTATGTAGATGGCCGCATCAAGGGCACCGGAAGCTATACTGTTAGCGTTGGCAAAAAAGATTGTGTTACTGTAGAAGTGAGGGATGAAGGTTACTTACCGGAAGTACGGACTTATTGTAATAAAAGAGGTTATGATGACCCTCCAAAAATGGATAACATTCAGTTAAAACAAGATGAAACTTTACTGCCTTCATCCGTTTCCATCACATCATCTCCGCAAACTGCGAAGATATTTGTGAACGGAGTAGAAATGGGATCGGGCTCTCACCAGCTTTCGGTTCCCTTAAATGAATGTTTAACCGTGGAAGTACGAGCAGAAGGATTTATTCAGGAATCCAGGACTTACTGTAAAAAGAAAGGCCAGGGAGCCCCTCCAAAAAGCGACTATTTTAAATTACAACAGGATGAGTCCTATACTTCATCCATTGAATCTGATATTGCTAATAAGGAACTGATCTTAAATGTAAAATCAGAACGTAATAAGGAGGAAGCCTGGAAAATAATTGTGGCAACCGTATTGGGAAAGTTTGATGTTCTTGAAATGAATGACGAAAAATCGGGTTATTTACGAACTGCCTGGGTGGGCAAACCGTTTGCAGCAAATACGGTACGGATGCGTGTTATTGTAAAACAGGCCACAGACGATCCCCTGACCTACAAAATAAAATTCATTTCTGAAGCATCGGGTTCGCCCCGCACACCTTACAGTGCTGATGAACAGTTTGATCCAATTGGGCGCATTTTAAAAACTTATGATGGCTTTTTAGACGAACTGATCACAAAACTTAAAAACTGATTTGACCTTTTTTGATCTCGGTGTGCTGTGCAGTTGTATAAAACAACTGCACTTTTTTTATAAGTGCAGAGAGCAGAATGTGTTATTTTTGAATAACGTAACGTTGTTATTTAGTATAAATTAAAAATTCATGGCAGATATCTTAATCATTGACGATGAAAAATCCATCCGGAAAACCCTTACAGAAATCCTCAGCTATGAAGGATACAAAATTGATGAAGCCGGCGATGGTGAAGAAGGCCTGAAAAAGTTTTCGGAAAAAACATACGATGTAGTGCTTTGTGATATTAAAATGCCTAAACTGGATGGCATAGAGTTTTTAGATAAATCAAAACTCATTAACCCGGATGTACCGGTAATTATGATCAGCGGCCACGGCAATGTGGAAACAGCTGTTGAGGCTGTAAAGAAGGGGGCTTTTGATTATATCAGCAAGCCACCTGATCTTAACCGTTTGCTTATTACATTACGGAATGCATTGGATAAACAACGCCTGGTTACCGAAACAAAAGTGCTGAAACGTAAGGTAGGAAAGGCTTTGGAAATGGTGGGCGATAGTGCGCCCATCAACAAGATAAAAGATACCATTGAAAAAGTAGCACCAACGGATGCCCGCGTTTTAATAACCGGCGAAAATGGTGTGGGAAAAGAACTGGTAGCCAGGTGGATCCATGAAAAAAGCAACCGCAACAACGGGCCCATGGTGGAAGTAAATTGTGCTGCCATACCCGGCGAGTTGATAGAAAGTGAATTATTTGGCCATGAAAAGGGCTCTTTTACTTCTGCAGTAAAACAACGCATTGGCAAATTTGAAACCGCTACCGGTGGCACGCTATTTTTAGACGAGATTGGCGATATGAGCCTGACTGCCCAGGCTAAAGTGCTGCGGGCATTGCAGGAAGGCAAAATAACCAGGGTAGGGGCCGAAAAAGACATTTCGGTTGATGTACGGGTTATTGCTGCAACCAACAAAGACCTGCTTAAAGAAGTGGATGAGAAGAATTTCAGGCTTGATCTGTATCACCGGCTGGGCGTAATTATCATTCATGTTCCTTCGTTAAACGAACGCAGGGATGACGTTCCTTCGCTTGTTGAACATTTCCTGGATATTATTGCTTCGGAATACGGACAACCCAAAAAAGAAGTGGATGCCAAAGCAATGGATGCCTTAAAAAATTATAACTGGACCGGTAATATCCGTGAATTACGCAATGTTGTTGAACGGCTCATTATCTTATCCGGTAAAACAATCACATTGGAAGATGTAGAAAACTATGTGTTGCCAAGAAAATAATTGAACCGGGTATGAAAACGATTTATTGCATAAGCGGATTAGGAGCTGATGAAAGAGCTTTTTCAAAATTGAAGGTAGACGGCTATGCATTAAAAGTGATTAACTGGCTGATACCGGAGCCCAATGAGACTATTGAGCATTATGCTTCAAGAATGCGGGCTGGTATAACAGAAGAAAATCCTGTTTTAATGGGGCTTTCATTTGGCGGTATGATGTGTACCGAAATTGCCAAACAAATACCGGTGAGCAAAATAATCATTATTTCCAGCGTCAAATCTTCAAAGGAATTGCCGCTTTGGATGAAGGCAGTGGCTACATTGAAGCTCAATAAAATCGTTCCCTTAAAATCAACCAGGCTAACACAACCCATTCAAAATAAAATGCTGGGAGTACAAACCGACGAAGAGAAAACGCTGGTAGCCGGTTTGAGAAGGGAAGTTGATTTGCCCTATACCAATTGGGCCGTTAACCAGGCGATAAACTGGAAAAACAACCTGCAGCAACCCAATATTTACCATATTCACGGTGATAAAGACAATATGTTTCCCATTAAAAATATTAAAGCCGATTTTACCATTAAAGATGGCGGGCATTTTATGATCATGAACAAGGCTGAGGAGGTAAGTGCCTGTATAAATTCAATTATGAAACAGGAATAACCTGTTCTGTTAAACATTTCAAAACATTATTTGCATAAATATTTATCAAATGGTTTATTATGGTATTTTTGGCACTTCTAAAATTTAACGCATGAGTATTGGATGGATTGTTTTTATTATAGGAACCCTGGGCTGGCATATTGGAATGTATGGTATGTTTAAAAAAGCCGGTATTGCACCCTGGAAAGCCCTGGTGCCTTTTTACAATACCTGGTGCATGGTTCAAAAAATGGAACTGAAAAAATACTGGTTCTTTTTTCAGCTGGTTCCGGTTGCAGGCCAGTTCATCACCATCTGGATATGCATCAAATTTGTGGAGCATTTCGGACGCTTTAATTTCTGGCATCATGCCGCTGCTGTTTTTATTCCATTCATTTATTTTCCTTACCTGGGTTATTCAAACAATGAAAGATATGCCGGTACTGCAGTGGTAAAAAACTACAAAAAATCAGGTGCCCGTGAATGGATTGATGCGGCCGCTTTTGCTATTGTAGCAGCTACCATTATACGCACATTTGTATTTGAGGCCTATACGATCCCAACTCCATCTGAAGAAAAAACCTTACTGGTCAACGATTTTTTGTTTGTCAGTAAAATGGCCTATGGCCCACGCATTCCCAATACGCCGATTGCCATGCCTTTTGTTCACCACACCATTCCTTTTATCAACACCAAGTCATACGTAGAGTGGATACATATTCCTTATACCCGGTGGTTTGCAAGCCCGGTTAAAAGAAATGATGCTGTGGTTTTTAATTTCCCGGTAAATGATACTCTGATCAATGATCCTATCATCGACGGGCAACAAAAATTTGGATCCCAGAGAACCTATTACCAGGAGGTAAGAGAAAGTAACAGAGACAGGGTATGGCAGGATTATGGCGACATTATTACTACCAGGCCTGTAGACAAAAGAGAAAATTTTATTAAAAGATGTGTAGGTATTGCAGGTGATAATATTCAGATCATTAATGGTAAACTGATGATCAATGGCAAGCCTGAGGATTATTTTCCAAAAGCTGAAAGGTTCTATTCATTACAATTACCTTCGGGCACTTTTATGGATGAAGAGCAACTGGCAGAAAAATTAAAGGAATTTGGAATCCATGTTCGTTTATCTCAACAGGATATACGGCAGGTTAACAATAATCTTTATCATGTAAATATTACCAACGAAGAGAAGAAAAATTTAAAGCTGCCATTGCCGGGAGGATATGTACTTGCTGATGTTATTTCTACGCATACACCCGATCTGTTTCCGTACTATTCCGATTCAACAGGCAGGTCCTGGTCGGCAGATAATTACGGGCCTTTATGGATTCCCAAAAAAGGAGGCAACATACCATTAACGCCGGATAATATTATCCGTTATCAGCGTTGCATAGAAGTGTACGAAGGCAATACATTTGAAAACCGTGGTGGCAAATATTTCATAAATGGAAAAGAAGCTGCCAGTTATACTTTTAAAATGGATTATTACTGGATGATGGGAGATAACCGGTTGAATTCACTCGACAGCCGCTTCTGGGGCTTTGTACCCGAAGATCATGTGGTAGGCAAAGCATCGCTGATCTGGTTCAGTTATGAGAATGGGCCACGCTGGAACCGCCTGTTCCGCTGGATCAAATAATTTGCAGTTTGTCGGTTTTTAAAATTAACTTTAAGTCATATCATATCCTCTCTGTGCTATACAGGGAGGATTTTTTATCTGATATTAATTTTAGATTATGAAGAAAGAAGAATACCGTTTTTCTTACGAAGTATATGATTCTGTTGCCGATCTGAATGAGCAGGATGCCTGGCTGGTGAACGAAGCAAGAGAAGTTACTGCAGCAGCCTATGCCCCATACTCCAATTTTAATGTAGGCGCCGTTGCCAAACTCGCTAACGGAGAGATCGTAGCCGGCACCAACCAGGAAAACGCTTCTTATCCGGTGGGTATTTGTGCCGAAAGGGTTTTACTGGGATCCGCTGCTTCCCTGTATCCGAATATTGCTATTGATACCATTGCCATCAGTTACGATAATACAGCCGGTGTAAGCAACCATCCCATTTCGCCCTGCGGTATGTGCAGGCAGGCATTGGTTGAATACGAGGAACGTGTTAAACAACCCATACGTTTAATTTTAAGCGGACTGGATGGAAAAGTATTCATCATTGCAAATGCCAATGCACTGTTACCTTTATCTTTTGGAAGTGTGGATTTAAAATAGAGTCTGTACCCCGTTGGCAATTTTTCCTTCATGCTCCAGCAACCACTTCTTTCTCCACAGATCGCCACCATAACCAACCAGGGCGCCATCACTGCCAATTACCCGGTGACAGGGAACTATGATACTGATGCTGTTATTGCCGTTTGCTGTGCCCACTGCACGAATTGCTTTTACATTGCCTATCCGTTTGCTTAATTCAAGATAACTGATGGTTCGGCCGTAGGGAATATTGCACAATTCCTTCCACACCGTTTGCTGAAATTCGGTACCCACCTGCAAAGTATGAATAGAGAATTCAGTTCTCGTTCCTGCAAAATATTCATCCAATTGTTTTATACAGGCTTTAATTGCCGGAGATTTTGGCTTCACAAAACTAAGTTCATGTTCAAGTAGTTTTACACCCTTCCATGAATTTACAAATAACACATCTGAAATAGAACTGCCGGTGCTCCTGATCTCGAGCACACCAACAGGCGATTGATAATATACGATTTCGATGTTCATTTTTTATCGTCTTTGCGAACGAAGTGAAGCAATCTGCTGATCAGGAGATGGCTTCGTCGAAGCCCGACGCCAAGACGTACCCAAATTACTGATTTTCTTTTGTCTCTTTGGTTAAAATATAATTCCTTTGAACAAGTATTGAAGATGAAAATTATGAAGAGCGATTTAAAATTTTATGAAAAAGCCATGTCGGCTGTGGCAGACCCTTACCGGATGTCTATTTTGCAGGAGCTTTCTAAAAAAGGCGAGATCAGGTGTTGCGATGTAGTGGACTTAACGGGTTTATCTCAACCAACCTGTTCTCATCACATTAAATTACTGGCCGACAGTGAGTTGATTGCCTGCCGTAAACAGGGCCGCAATAATATCTTCACCATTAACAAAGAAAATTTTAAAAAGCTGGGGCAGTATTTTGAGAAGTTTGGGGAGTGAAGAAAAGCTGCAAGGGGAGTAATGGCAAGGGAGAAGCCTACTGTTTTATAGCTGTTTTATATTAATAAAACTCTTGCAGTTAAAGTTTGCCCCCTTGTAGCTTGCAACTTGCAGCTTTCCTCTTACCCTATTTTGCTTCCATTCTTCACCGGCAGCGTTGGCTGCAGCAAAACTACCTCATTGTTTTCATTGTAAACACCCAGTACCAGGCATTCGCTGAAGAAGTTGGCTATTTGCTTAACAGGAAAATTTACAACAGCAATAACCTGTTTACCTGGCAATTCATCCTTGTTGTAAACTGCTGTTATTTGTGCAGATGATCTTTTAATTCCGAATTCTCCAAAATCTATCGTGAGTTGATAAGCCGGTTTTCTGGCTCCCGGAAAATCATTTACCTCCAGGATGGTTCCTGTGCGGATATCCACTTTTTCAAAGTCTTCCCAGCTGATCATAGGTTTTCAACTTTTACAACGGCATCAACATTAAGCCTGCCGTAAATGTGCGGAAATTCTTCATGAACAGAAGGAGCCAGTTCGTATTTTAAAGGAGCAGTTAATTTCGTTTCATCAATATGTAACAACAATAAATTGCTTTGATCTTTGTAATACCGTTCTAAAACTCCTGCAACCTGTCCGGCTTTGCTGGTATGAATAAACCCTTCCTTCGCCAGCGATTCAGCTTCATAAAAGCCCTGCTGTAAAGCGTTTTCCCAGTTGGCCTGGGTAACTACATGGTAAATCATTGGTCTAATAAATTTGCAAGCAAAAGCAGTTCCTCCATTTTGTAACGGTTGCGGTCGTTATCAAAACACTTGCTTAATTCTTCCAGCAAATACTGAATAATGCGCCTGTTATTTAATTGCCTGAAGTAAGAAGGAACAGCCGGAACAGAGATGCGTTTAAAATAGGCTTCCACATCATTGTGGCTGTACATTTGCCCGTTTAGCGGGTCAATAAAGAAATTTATTTTTTCTGACGGATGGCCAACGGGATTCAGCAGATCATGCTGCGGATCAAAATAGGCCAGTATGAACTGCCGGGGAATATTAACGGCTTTTACCGGTATATCCAGCAGTTCGCAAAGAGCGATGTAGATGATGCCATTGCTTAAGGCATTTCCTTTTTTGCTGTCAAGCGTTTTATTAATTAAATAATCATCGGGATTATTATATGCAAACTCAACACCTTTTTGTTTGTAGTAATTATAAAAAATACTGGTAACAATATTGATCTGTTCAATAGGAGTGAGGTAGTTATTCAGTTCCAGCCAGGTGTTGCGGCGCAGTTTTTCTATTTCCTGGTACACAGCTGTGGTATCCATATCCGGGTAATGATACCGTGCCACCAGCAAAGCACCTTCCAGCAGGTCGGCATCTTTAGCAGCCCAGTCAGTAAAATCATCGGTCAGGTCCCGGAAATGCAGGCGGTGTATCAGCAATTCAATCCTTTCCTGTATCTCTTCATTGCCGGTATGCTCCCAAAGACTTTCCAGGTTGGGAATGATATCTTTACCAAATGAAATGATCTTATCACTTACCGTGCTGTACACATCTTCATCCGGGTCATCAATCAAATGCAGGAGGGCCGTTATTTCTCTGTTTTCTTCCAAGCTTAGCTTTATTTTTTATGAATGTAGGAAAGGGAACGGAAAATAAGAAGTTAATATTTTCCACATAGTGTGGTAAAATAAAAAGGGTGGGGGATGCAGCGTTATTTTACAAATATGCTGTAAGCGCCTGCATCGTTCAATCCATTGGTTAAAGAAGTAACCGCTCCATTCTTCCAAATCTTTGCAACAAATTTTGTTCCGTTAAATTCTCCTCCGGCTGCGTAAACATCTGTACCAAAAACAAAAACAGAAATAACAGCAGCCTCATTTGTACCATTGGTTAAAGAACTAGCAACACCGTTCTTCCAAATCTTTGCGACATTAACAGTACCATTAGATTCAGATCCGCCTACATATACATCTGTGCCGGAAACAAATACTGAATAACCCATAGCATCATTGGTGCCGTTTGTTAATGAAGTAGCTACACCATTTTTCCAAAGCTTCGCAACATATTTTGACCCATTATATTCATATCCGGCCACATATACATCCGTACCTGAAACATATACTGAAAAAGCATCTGCACCAAAAACGCCGTTAGTCAGGTTTATAGCTACACCATTTTTCCAGATCTTTGCAAAGGAACCAGCTCCTGTATTTGTTTGGCCTGAAACATAAAAATCAGTACCCGAAACAAATACCGAATTAGCAGCCGCGGCAAAAGAGGCTCCGGATAAAGAAGTGGCAATTCCATTTTTCCAAACTGTTGGAATATCATTCGTGCAATCATCAACAGAACCTGAAATATACACATCCGAACCTGATACAAATACCCCTGAAGCATTGGCACCACTGCAGGCGCCAACCGCTATATTTGTCACTACTCCATTTTTCCAAAGCTTTGCAACATCAGGTGTTCCGTTCTTTTCATATCCGGCTACATATACATCTGTACCTGAAACAAAAACCGATCTTGCTTCTGCTTCATTTGTGCCACCGGTAAGATTAGTGGGCACACCATTTTTCCAAAGTTTTGCAAAGTCTCCTGTACCGCTGGATTCATACCCTGCCACATAAACATCCGGCGTACCCACTGAAGTAGTTGTAAAAACAGAATCGCCCCCATAAGCAGTACCCACGCTGTTTGTAGCATAAGCCCGTACATGATAAGTGGTGCCTGCAGTTAGTCCGCTCATATAACCTGCAAATACACCGAGTCCTGAGCCGTCGGTTGTATGGTTACCGGTTGCAACGGGATTTGCTGAAGTGGCCCAGCAAATACCCCGTACAGTTACCGGTGATCCGCCATCAGCTGATACCGTACCGCCGGAAGAGGCTGTTAAGGCTGTAATAGAACCTACGGATGCAGTAGTAACAGTTGCTAAACCTGCAGTTGTAGTTGTTGTAAAAACAGAATCGCCGCCATACACAGTACCAATCATATTTGTAGCATAGGCCCTTACATGATACGTAGTGCCCAAAGTAAGTCCTGTTATTGCACTGGTAAAAATACCGGGACCTGAACCATCGGTTGTATGGCTGCCGGTAACTTGTGGATTTGCGGTAGTAGACCAGCAAACACCACGGGCCGTAACAGGTGTGCTGCCATCTGCTGTAACATTACCGCCTGCTGTTGCAGTGGTGGCTGTTATGGCTGTTATTGCCGAAGTTAGAACAGTTGGTGTAACCAGGGTAGGCGAGGTAGTAGTGAAAACTGAATCGGCACCATAGGCAGTACCATCGCTGTTTGTTGCATAAGCCCTTACATAGTAGGTAGTGTTTGCAGTAAGGCCGGTTATATTACTGACAAATTCTCCGGTACCGGTACCGTTTGTTGTATGGTTACCGGTTACCAAAGGGTTAGGGGTAGAAGCCCAGCAAACTCCACGGGCTGTTATTGCAGCGCCGCCATCATTGGTTATATTGCCGCCACTCAATGCGGTTGTATTGGTGATGGAACTTGTTGAGGATGTGGTAATAGTTGGTAAGAGTGATTCAGGCGCACTTAATTCTTTTTGACAATTGAAAGAGATAATCGCTAACAAAAGAATGAAGTATAATTTTTTCATGAATGACGGTTTGATAATCAAATATAATAAAATAAAAGGCGATGTTGATTAAGGAAGCGTGGTGGCAACAATTATTTGTTTTGTTTCAGCGAAGCAATTGATACCATTTTCCTTTCGTTTTAATTGGGTGATTTAAGAAGTGAACACCGGAGCCGGTGGATCTGGCAGGATGGTCAGCAAGACTGTCATTTAAAGCAGAGTCTGAATAAAATACTATTTTGCAAAAAATGTTAAACCTTACCATTACATGAAAATATTATCCGTACTAACAGCCTTACTGTTTTTTTACCAGTCAAATGCACAGAAAAATTACAATTTTGATTCGTTGGCCAACAGGATATGTGAATCTTTTAAAACAACAGCTGCCTATCCCGATTCTGTTAGAATAGAAAAGGCCTTCGAAAAACACCTGGCAATTTTTGAGAACAGAAGCCAGAAAGAGGCAGAAGATATATACCTGGTTTTATACTTAAAGCTGCAAATGACCTGCCCCGGATTTGACAGGATAACGGAGATGGTTACTGCCGGCAAGGATGATGGCAAAACGATTACTAAAGACCTGCCAGGTAAAGCAAATGCATCATCATGCTCAAAAATATACGGGCAAAATTGGTTTTATTACATGCAGGGAGAATCGAGGATAAACACCTACATCAATGATTCTACCTGGAAAAGCCTTTTTCCTGATGGAACCTATTCGCTGCTTAAATTAAAGAAGACAAACGATTGTGAGTTCGTTATATCTTTTGAGGAGAGTAATAATTTTGTTATTGCAAATTCACTTACAAAAGGCTACCAGTTCCGTTACAGGATCATAGAAGAGTTTCCTGAATACTACCAGGTTTTATCAGAGGATATAGCTACCAAGAAGAAGCAACTCTTTAAGCTTTATTTGCTGAAATGATCCAATAAGCAGCAAATTATTTGCTTAGATAAAAGTTTCCTGTTGGTTTACAGCACAAGTGAGGTTCTTATTTCCTTTTACTAAAAGAAAATAAGAACATAACAAGTTCACAACGATGAGGCCACGAAATTATAAACCTCGTCCCAAAAAAAATTAGTTCTTCTTTGCCACCTTCTTCACCGCTGCTTTTTTCTTAGCCGGTGCTTTCTTCTTATCAAAAGCTTTCGGGTCCATTGCCAATATCATTGCCTTCACTTCATCAAGGCTAACAGTGGCTAAAGCTTCAACTGTATATTTTCCTTTAGGTAAACGGAGGCGTTTTTTATTGTACACTACTTCGGGGCCCCAGCGGCCATTTTCCACAGCAATCTTTTCTTCGGGCCATTGCTGTATAAAGCGGTTGGCTTCTTTTTCTATTTTCTTTTCAATCAATTCATTGCAATCGGCCTGGGTAAGGTTTTCAAAATGATAACGTGCAGGCACATTGATGAACATATCGTTCCATTTGATGAATGGCCCAAATCTTCCCTTGCCTTTGGTGATGGGTTTCTCATCATAAAAAGCAATGGGCGCATCTTCAAATTTTTTGGCATTGATGATCTCGATGGCTCTTTCCAAAGTAACGCCGGATGGTTCTTCGCCACGTGGTAAAGAGATAAACTGATCGCCAAATTTTACATAAGGGCCAAAACGGCCAATGTTTACAGAAATTTCCAAACCTTCATGTTCACCAAGCGGGGCGCCTAATTTAAAAAGTTCCAGCGCTTCTTCCATACTGATAGTTTCAATACTCTGCGATGGTTTCAGTTTGGCAAACTTTGGTTTTTCATCGCCTTCGGCAACACCAATTTGTACCATGGGGCCATAGCGGCCCATACGTGCAATGATGGGTTTGCCGGTTGTGGCATCGGTGCCTAAAGCTCTTTCTCCAACAGCACGTTCGGCATTTTCTAAAGTATGCTCAACACCTTCATGAAAAGGTGTATAAAAATCACTCACCATTTTATTCCACTTCATTTTGCCATCGGCAATTTCGTCAAACTCTTTTTCAATATTGGCGGTAAAGGAATAATCCATCACTTTGGTAAAATGCTGACTTAAAAAATCGGTAACCACCAAACCCAGATCGGTTGGAAAAAGTTTTGATTTTTCTGCACCGGTATTTTCCTGGTCGGTTATTTTTCTTACTTCATCATTTTGTAAACGCAACACACGAAAATCTCTTTTTACCCCTTCCTTATCTTTTTTCTCAACATAATTTCTTTTGATGATGGTGGAAATAGTAGGAGCGTAGGTACTCGGCCTGCCAATACCCAGTTCCTCCAGTTTCTTTACCAGCGAGGCTTCTGTGTAACGGGCAGCATGTTTGCTAAACCTTTCGGTAGCGGTCATTTTTTCAAATGCCAGCACCTGGCCAACCGTTAAATTTGGTAAGCGGCTGTCATCGCCGTCATTTTCTTCTTCATCATCCGTACTTTCTAAATACACTTTTAAGAAGCCATCAAATTTAATTACCTGTCCGCTGGCGGTAAGTTCCTGGTTATTGGTGCTGATATTTATTTTAGCTGTGGTGTTCTCCAGTTCTGCATCGGCCATCTGCGATGCAATGGTTCTTTTCCAGATCAGTTCGTACAAACGGTTCAGATCCGGATCGCCAACCGATTTATTTTCCATGTAAGTTGGACGTATGGCTTCATGCGCTTCCTGCGCACTCTCGTTTTTATTTTTGTATTTGCGAACCTGCAGGTATGTAGAGCCAAAGCTGCTGCTGATCTCTGCTTTAATGGCATCCATGGCTGTTTCGCCGAGGCTAACACTATCGGTACGCATATAAGTTATCTTACCGCTTTCGTAAAGCTTTTGTGCCAGCAACATGGTCTTGCTTACACCATAGCCCAGTTTACGGCTGGCTTCCTGCTGCAGGGTAGAAGTGGTGAAAGGTGCTGCAGGCGTGCGTTTGCCGGGGCGTACCTGTATGTCTTTTACTTTGTAATCGGCGCCAATGCAGCTCTGCAAAAATTGCGCTGCATCTGCTTCATTATTATATTTAGCTCCTTCAGCTTTAAAAGAAACGGTTTTATTATTAAGATCAGTTGCCGCTAAAGTGGCTTCCAGTTTAAAGCTGCTTACCGGTGTAAACTGGTTTATCTCTCTTTCTTTTTCTACAATTAATTTTACGGCCACACTTTGTACTCGGCCGGCGCTTAAGCCGCCGCTCATACCGATCTTGCGCCAAAGAACAGGGCTCAGTTCAAACCCCACAATGCGGTCAACAACCCTACGTGCCTGTTGTGCATCTACCAGGTTCATATCTATAATACGTGGATTTAAAACAGCTTTCTGAATAGCCGGTTTTGTAATTTCATGAAACACGATACGCTTGGTTGTTTTAACATCCAAACCAAGTACTTCAGCTAAATGCCAGCTGATACTTTCTCCCTCACGGTCCTCATCCGATGCCAGCCAGACTGTTTCACTTTTTTTAGCAAGACTTTTCAGATCACTTACAACTTTCGATTTTTCGGGTGGTACTATATAAGTAGGGTTGAAATTATTGTTCACATCAATACCCATATCGTTCTTCACCAGGTCACGAATATGACCAAAGCAACTCTTCACTTCAAAGTCTTTTCCAAGAATTGCTTCAATGGTCTTTGCCTTTGCCGGGGACTCCACTATTAACAGATTTTTCGCCATATTATTTTGTTCTAGTATTTTCTGTAATACGCTGTGGTGCTGGTTTTTAATGCTATCGTTACAGAAACAGACTCACAGCAGGCACAGATGTATTTTTTGATTGATTGCCTGTTTTTAAAAAGGCAAGATTCACTGCAATATTACTTTAAAATTGAAAAATCAAAATAAATCTTCTGAAGACTGTGAAGATTTTAACGCTTTTCCATAAAATCAATCACCTGTTTTTTGATGCTTTCATCGTGGTAAATTTTACGATGTCCGAGCCCTTTTGTACAAACAAATTTTATGTTGGGATGGTTGTCTTCTTTTACTTTTAATGCATCGGCCCAGGGGGTAATATCATCTTCTTCATCATGCACCCAAAGTATGGAGGCTTTAATATGGTCCATGGCACGGCGCATGGAAAACCAGGCAACATTTTTGCCGGTTAAATTAAGAATGATCTTTTCAAACTCATTTCTTACGGTTTCATTTTTTAATTTCAGCATCTTAAAAGCACCATCTACTGCTGATGTGGTTTCAGTTGCCGGTGCTATAAATACCACTTTGGTGTTGGCATCATGCGTTACCTGCTCCAGCGCCAGACTTAATGAAATGCCACCAAAAGAATGGGCTATAAAGTTCTCTATAGGGCCAAACCGTTCCATTACTTCCTGAATCATTTCGCTGTATTCAATGGCATTGGTGGTATCTCCTTCGCTGTTCCCATGAGCCGGTGCATCAAAAGCCAGTACTTCAAAACCTTTCTCAATCAGTAATAAGGCATAGTCTTCAAATTTATGTGCGGCCGATCCAAACCCATGTAAGATGAGGGCTTTTTGCGGTTGCGGATGGTTCCACCGGTAACCATTCATCTTTTTATTGTTGAGTTGAAAATGTATGACTTCGGCGTTTTTAATCGGCGCTTTGCGGATGGATTTCATAAAAGGAGTGCCAAAAACCACCAATGCTTTTTCAGCCGCCTTTTTTTTTGAGATGGCACTCAACAATTTAAATTTTGTTTGAACGTAACCAATTGCTAACCTTTGTGTGAGTTTCATATTGCAAAGTTAAGTTATGCAGGTTGTAATTATCGGTTCGGGAAATGTGGCTTCTGTTTTGGGCCGTTTGTGTAAACAGCGGGGGCATGAAATTGTGCAGGTAATAAGCCGCAATGCGGCTCATGCAAAACTGCTGGCAGATGAATTAGGTTGCAGCTATGCAGATTACCATGAAAAATTAAACGACAGCGCAGGGCTGTATATACTTGCAGTAGCCGATACTGCATTGCAGGATTTAAACGAAAGCATGAATCTGGGTAATAAGCTGATACTTCATACTGCTGGTTCCGTATCAAAAGATGTGCTGAAAGATATTTCCCATAATTATGGTGTGCTGTATCCTTTGCAGAGCCTGCGAAAGGAGATGAATTACCAAACAGACATTCCGTTCTTAATTGACGGAAACTCGGCAGATACGCTGACGCTGGTTGAGGACTTTGCACAAACACTTTCAACCAATGTCACTAAAGCAACCGATGACGAAAGGCTGAAACTACACGTAGCTGCTGTTGTGGTTAGTAATTTCACCAATCATTTATATGCACTGGCAGAAGATTTCTGTAAAAAAGAACAGGTTGATTTTGGATTACTGTCTCCGCTGATTAAAGAAACTGCTGAACGTATTCAGCATTTTTCCCCAGCTACAGTACAGACCGGACCGGCGGTGCGTAATGACATTTTTACGATAGATAAACACCTGCGTATTTTATCAAATCATCCTCAGCTTAAGAATATCTACATTAAGCTTACCGAAAGTATTAGTAAAGGGTGATTTTATTTTATAGGAAATACGATATCTGTTTGAATTTTGTAGGGATCCACCGGTTTGCCATTTTTATCAATCGGGTCGGTTATATAAATTTCGTAAGAAGGGCCTGCAGGTATTTTTTTATTTTCTTTCATCCATTCTTTTACGGCATCGTAGCCCAGTGGCAACAACTCAAAAGGCCCAAAAAAGTGCACGATTAAAGCTTTGCCGCCATTCATGTGGCGTATTTGCACTCCTTTAACCGGCTTTGATCCGGCTTTGTTAACGGGAATGCCGGCATCAAAAAAGAATGGAGTTTTTTGCTTTTTGTACCAGGCCATGGGGGCTCCGGCAGTTTTGAGGTTATTCTTTTTAATATACTCCGGTAGTTTGGTGCCGTATATTTTGCCCAGTTTTAAACTGATGCGATCAAAGGTTGCGGCACTGTCGCTACTGTAGATCACCGTCATTTTTAATGCAACAGTATCCACTATGTTGATGATGGGAGGGCGCTGGGTCTTTGTTTCAGATCCCTTTTTAACTTCCGTTTTTATACGGCCTTTTTCAGGTTTTGGAGGGTCCTTTTTTTTCTCTTCGCTACAGGAAACCAGTAAAAGCGCAATAAAAAGCAGGGTAGTATTTAATAAAATTTTTGTGTTTACAGGCATAGTGGCGGATATATGATTGAAAACGAAAAGTAGTAAAACCTTTTAACTTTTCAAACTTAAAAACATTACAGGTAAGTTATATTTTCCTTAATTGGTAATTTAAAGTAGGTTTGCAACCCGAAATTTGCATTATGTACGAAATAACTTTCAGGTTTGAACAAAAGGGTCTTGAACCAATAACTTTATCAGGAATAGAATCCGATCAGTCTATTTTAGAAGTGGCTTTAAAGAATGATATTGAGCTGCACCATAATTGTGGTGGTGTTTGTGCATGCAGCACCTGTCATATTTATGTAGACCAGGGCGATGAGTTTTTAGAAGAACTGAGCGACAAAGAGGAAGATTTTATTGACAGGGCAGTAAGTCCACGCATTAATTCACGCCTGGGCTGCCAATGTGTGTTACAGGATGGGGATGGCAAAATTTCTGTTACTTTGCCCGACCAGACACAGTTTTTGGGAGAATAAAGAAATGTTGATCCGTTAATCCGTTAATTTGTTAATTGGTGGAGAGCCGGCAAAAACTAAAGTCTTTTACAAACATATACTCCATACGGATTAACTAATTAACCAATTAACTAATTAACATGACTTTCGAACCCCCCATACACTGGAACGATTATGAAGATATTGCCATGAAGCTGTACGAACGTTTTGGCGATGATTTTGGTGAAAGCAAGATATACCGCATTCGCTTTACCGACCTGCACAAATGGGTAATGGAAATACCAAAATTTGAAGGTAAGGCTGAAGAAAGCAATGAAGGCCACCTGGAGATGATACAGAGCAGCTGGGTGTATGAGTGGAGGGATGGACAGAAGTAATTTTAGATTTTAGAATGACGATTGCAGATTTAGGGGCCTTTATATTCCGCAAGTCAAATCTAAAATCTACAATCTAAAATCTACAATCATAATGAGTGTTCTGCAGAAATTTAAAGCCATTAAAACCTTTGTATTTGATGTAGACGGTGTACTTACCGAGGGCAGTTTATTGATTTTAAATGACGGACAGATGGCGAGGCTGATGAATATTAAAGATGGTTATGCTTTGCAACTGGCTGTTAAAAAAGGTTACCGTGTTGTAATTATTTCCGGCGGAACTTCTGATGCAGTAAGAGAAAGGCTGGAAAAGCTGGGCGTAACAGATTGCTTTTTAAAAGTTGATAATAAAAAAGAAAAGCTGATAGAATATGTTGGACAACATCAGCTTAATTGGGATGAAATACTCTTTATGGGCGATGATATACCCGATTATATACCCATGCAGTTAACGGGTTTGCCCTGCTGCCCGGCTGATGCAGTTGCTGAAATAAAACAGATATCGCAGTACATTTCTCCGGTTGAAGGTGGCAAAGGTTGCGCCCGGGATGTGATTGAAAAGGTATTGAAACTGAATGGCCATTGGGATCTGGATACCAGTGTAGCTTCGAGGTAAATAGCGGATTTCAAATTCCAATGCTTATTTTCGCTCTCATAAATTTTTCATGAAATTAATAGAAGCATTTTTACGACTGGTTCGCTGGCCTAATCTGGTTATGATTGCTGTAACACAGTTGTTGTTTTATTTTTCCTTAGTATATCCTAATTACACTTCAATTGAGAATTTTTACAGCAGCTTCACTGGTACGTATTTCCTCCTTCTTGTATCATCATCTTTACTGATTGCTGCAGCTGGCAATATCATTAACGATTATTTTGACCGGAATATTGATGAAATAAATAAACCTGAAAAAAAGATCATTGATACTTTCATAAAAAGACGTTGGGCAATTGTAATGCATATTGTGTTCTCCTTCATTGCAATTCTCATTGGTTTTTATATTGACTCACAAACGTCTGTTTTCTGGATAGGTTTTTCCAATTCTGTCTGTGTTTTGTTACTATTTGGATACAGTATCAGTTTAAAAAAGAAACTATTGGTTGGTAATATTTTGATTTCATTGCTTACTGCCTGGGTAATTTTAATTTGTTTCTTTTGTTACTACCGTACTATGACCTGCAAAGGTTGTGAACATTTTGAATGGCAGGGGATGCTACGCCGCTTCATGCGCATCAGTTTTTTATACGCAGGTTTTGCTTTTGTTATTTCGCTGATAAGAGAGGTGGTTAAGGATATGGAAGACATGGAAGGCGATAAACGATACGGCTGTAAAACAATACCCATTGCCTGGGGCATACCGGCCAGTAAGGTTTTTGTAGCAGTATGGCTGGTTGTTTTAATCGGCATGATCAGTATTGTGCAGATATATGTGTTGCAGCTGGGATGGTACTGGAGTGCTGTCTATTCTATTTTGCTGATTATAGCCCCACTGGTTTGGATATTGCGTAAACTTTACCAGGCACAGGTTCCTAAAGACTATCATCAGCTAAGTTCTGTTATTAAAATGGTGATGTTGGCGGGTCTTGTCTCAATGTTTTTTTTTAAAATTTATTCGTAAACAAACTTATAAGGGTTTACAAGAATCCCAAACTTTTAAAGCTTAAAAAATCTTATAGGTTTATGTGAAGGTTATGCAAAAAATAATTTTAGCTTCTCAATCGCCAAGGCGCAAACAATTACTGGAGTGGGCCGAAGTTCCTTTTGACATTGTTGTTAAAGAAACTGATGAATCTTACCCCGAAAATGTAAGCTTGGATGAAATTGCCGTGCATATAGCCCGAAATAAAGCATTGGCAATAAAATCAACTGTTGATGCTTCCATGCCCATTCTTGCTGCAGATACCATTGTTGTGTTGGAGAGCCTTATTATTGGTAAACCAAAAGACAGGGAAGATGCGGTAAATATTCTTTTATCACTATCCGGCAAGCAACACCAGGTTATAACCGGTGTTGTTATTCTGCACAAAGAAAAAGAAATGGCATTTGCAGAAACAACCCAGGTGTTTTTTCATGAACTGAGCCGGGCGCAGATCGAATTTTATGTAGATAATTACAAACCTTATGATAAAGCAGGTGCCTACGCCATCCAGGAATGGATTGGTGTGGTGGGTATTAAAAACATACACGGCGATTTTTACAATGTAATGGGCCTGCCCGTGAGCAGGGTAGTGCAGGCTTTACAAAGTTTGTAATATTCAGATTTCTGTGTATTTTGTTTGTACCAAACCGTCATCCCTATGACCGAAAAGCTACTGCAATACATCTGGCAATTTCAATATTTTAATTACGGCGATCTGTACACTGAAGAAGGAGAGGCGCTGCAGATCATTCATCCCGGTTCGCTTAACAGTAACCAGGGCCCCGATTTTAGTGATGCCAAAATAAAGATCAATACCACAACCTGGGCAGGCAGCATCGAGCTGCATATCAATACATCCGATTGGAAAAACCATAAACACAGCAACGATAAGAATTATAAGAATGTAATACTGCATGTGGTCTGGCAACATGATATCAATCTGAATTTACCCTGCTCAACTTTAGTATTGCAGGATAAAGTCCCTAAACTGCTGCTGAGTAAATATGATGAGTTGATGAATGCTGATTCTTTTATTCCCTGCGAAAAAAACATACAACAGATAAACAGTCTTACCTGGCAAAGCTGGAAAGAGCGGCTGCTGATTGAAAGGCTGGAGCAAAGAACTCAACTGATCTACGATTACCTCCAAAAAAATAATAATCATTGGGAAGAAACGTTCTGGTGGTTGCTGGCCAGGAACTTTGGCGTAAAGCTCAATAGTGTTGCTTTTGAAAAGATTGCGCAATCTGTTTCGTTAAATATACTGGCAAAACATAAAGGGCAAATTCACCAGGCAGAAGCATTGTTATTTGGACAGGCAGGTTTGCTTGATGGTGTTTTTGCAGAAGATTATCCCACACTTTTACAAAAAGAATACAGGTTCCTGAAAAAGAAATACAACCTGCAAAAAATTGAAGCTTCTTTGATCTTTTTACGGATGCGGCCTTCTAATTTCCCTTCGGTAAGATTGGCCCAGTTAGCAATGCTGGTGCATAACAGCCTGCACCTGTTTTCTAAAATAAAAGAAAGCAGCGATATCAAAAACATCAGACAATTGCTGGAGGTAACTGCCAATGATTACTGGCACTATCATTACACATTTGATGAAATCAGCGCTTTTAAAAAGAAAAAACTGGGCGGGCAGATGATTGATAATATACTCATCAATACGGTTGTGCCTGTTTTATTTGCTTATGGCCATTATCATGGCGAGAATAGTTTTAAGGATAAGGCCCTGCAATGGCTTGAAGAAATTAAAGCCGAAAAAAACAGCATCACCCATGGATTTACATCTTTACGGGTTGCGAATAAAAACGCTTTTGATTCGCAGGCTTTGATACAGTTAAAGAATGAATATTGTAATAAAAAGCGTTGCCTGGATTGCAGTGTGGGAAATAAGCTGATCAGGAAGCAATGAGTTTATATTCTTCAGGCCTTCGGTCTAAAGATATTTTGCCACAGAAACACGGAAGCACAGAAAAATACAAAAGATAAAGTCTCCTTGAAAATACTTACTCCAAAGTTGCCCCTCATCCTGAGCGTAGCCGAAGAGCAGAGGGCGGAGGAGGTTTAGGGTTACCATTTATACTCAATATTAACCTCCAGATCCGGATGCAGACTTTTTGCTACCGGGCAGTTATTTCCAACTCTTTCTAATATGATGCGGTCTTTATCTTCTAACTGTAATGTTGCAGGAAAAGTAAGGATAACATCAATTTTAGCAATTCTCCTGGGTTCACTCAGCATGTGCTTGGTAACAGCAATATTGGTATCCGCCAGGTCAATGCCCATGTCATTGGCTTTTAAAGCCATGGTAGTAACCAGGCAGGTTGCCAGTGCTACACATAAAGAATCAGTAGGACTAAAACGTTCTCCTTTACCACGGTTATCTGTTGGAGCATCGGTTTCAATTACTGTACCACTTTGCAGATGGGTACATTCACATCTTAAATTTCCTTTGTAAACAATAGATGCAGTCATTTGTTAAATTTTATAATAATCAGGATTTTATTGTTCTAAATGCAGCGGTTCTCATTGCAAATGTATCATCTTTAATCAGCAGATAGTATTTTTGCATAAATTTACGTAAGTAAACAAATTACATGAAGCAACTATTAGTTTTTTTAACATTGTTTGCCTTTTCAGGATCCGTTAGTGCACAGGAAACCAAAAAGACAACACAAAAATCACGGAAAGAACAAAAGCGTGAAAAGATTAATGCACAGATAAAAGCAGAAGAAGAAGGGGTGATTGCCTACAGGAAACATTTTGCATTTGGCATTAAACTGGTTTCTGATGGGTATGGAATCACATTTGAAAAAGGCTATTCCAAATCTGTAAAAAAGACAACCCTGTTTCAACTGGAGATATCAGAGCGTAAACACCAGAAAGAAGTAAAACAAACAAACAATTTTTCTCCCACTGCTTCACCTTTTATTTATGGCAAAATAAATTTTTTCTATCCTGTAAAACTTGGCGTGCAAAAACAATTTTTGCTGGGCAACAAAAGCAATAAGAATGGTGTGAGTGTTACCGCCAATATTGGGGGAGGATTATCACTTGGTTTATTGCGCCCATACGAACTGCAGGTGGAAAAGAACGGAGAACTGGTTTATGTAAGGTACGAATCGGACGATAGTTTACTTTTTAAAACCGGAACAATAAACGCCGGTCCGGGGCTTGGTAAAGGCTGGAACCATTTAAAATTTACACCAGGACTTTATGTAAAGCCAGGTCTGCGGTTTGATTACGGCAGATATAATGACCTGCTGACGGCTATTGAAGTTGGAGTTGCTGCCGAGTTTTATTCAAAGAAGGTTCCGCAGATGTTTGATAATAAACAAAAACAATTTTTCTTTTCAGCATACTTTACAGTTATGTTTGGTAAAAGAAAATAAATATTTATTCAATATTCAGAATTTCATTTCATGATAGAATTACCCGTAATTAACGGAATAATAGAACAGAAACCCAAAAAGCCCAATTGGTTAAGAGTTAAATTACCCATTGGAGAGGAATACCGCCATGTACGGAGCCTGGTTGATACACACAAACTGCACACCATTTGCGAAAGCGGCAATTGCCCCAATATGGGCGAATGCTGGGGCGAAGGCACGGCTACCTTTATGATACTGGGAAATATCTGCACCCGCAGCTGCGGATTTTGCAATGTGGCAACCGGCAGGCCCCTGGAAGTGGATTGGGATGAACCGCAACGTGTGGCCGAAGCTATTAACCTGATGAAAGTAAAACATGCGGTAATTACATCTGTTGACAGGGATGAACTGAAAGATGGCGGCAGCATTATCTGGTACAACACCATTAAAGCAATTAAAGCATTAAATCCCACTACAACTTTAGAAACACTGATACCCGACTTTAAGGGTAACAAAGAGAATATACAACGCGTTATAGATGCAGCACCCGAAGTGGTAAGTCATAATATTGAAACTACCGAGCGCCTTACACGACAGGTACGCATACAGGCCAAATACTGGCAGAGTATGGAGACATTGAAAATTTTAAAAGCAGGCGGCATGCGAACCAAAAGCGGCATCATGCTGGGGCTTGGCGAAGAGAAGGAAGAAGTGATTCAGACATTAAAAGACTTAAAAGCAAGTGGCGTTGATGTGGTAACCATTGGCCAGTATCTGCAACCCACGAAAAAACATTTGCCTGTTGCACGTTTTGTACATCCTGATGAGTTTGCCGAATTCAGAGAAATTGGATATAATCTTGGATTGGATTATGTGGAGAGTGGCCCGCTGGTCCGATCGTCTTACCACAGCGAAAAACATGTGATACCGGGTTATGGAAAAAATGCTTGGATGGAAGAGAAGAGTCTGGAGTTTTGAGTTTTTAGTCTTTAGTTCGGAGTTTTAAAATTCATAAGTTTATGGTGAATAGCAATTCTTCTAAAATATTATTAACAGCCGGTTTATTGCTGGCTGTTTGTTTTTTTATACCAACCATTTCTTTTGCACAGGTTACATGGGTAAATGTAAGTGCTGACTATGTACCATTGCCTGCTTCGGTACAGGTTTTTAAAACAACCGATAGTTTAGATGGCAAACCCTTTATTGCTTATTATGTAAAAGCAAAACTGAAGGATAAAAAGCTTGATTTTACAACTGATACAACACTTGGAAGAAGGCTAACTCCTTTACAATTCTATGAAAAGAATGAGCAGCCGATTGTTGTTGTGAATACCACTTTTTTCAGTTTTGCAACTAATCAGAATTTGAATGTGGTGATCAAAGAGGGTAAACTGGTTGGTTATAATATTCATACAATACCGATGAGAGGGAAGGATACTTTTCAATACAGGCATCCGTTGGGAAGTGCTATGGGCATTGATAAAAAAAGAACTGCAGATATTTCCTGGCTTTTAACTGACTCATCAAAAAGGTTTGCATATGCAAGTCAATTGCCGATGGGGAAAGTTCTAAGAGATTCACTTTTAAATCCTTCTTTCGAATATATAATTAATAATGCCCCACCATTTTTCAGAGGTACTACTAATGGGCCTGATGTGAGAAACCTGGATTTCAAAAAATGGAAAATGAAAACTGCCGTTGGGGGTGGGCCGGTATTAGTACAAAATGGTGAGATACAAATCACCAATGAAGAAGAACTAAAATTCACCGGCAAAGCCATCAATGATAAACATCCACGTACCTGCATGGGATATACCCATGATGGTTATCTTATCATCATGGCCATCCAGGGCAGGTTTCCGGGAATTGCCGAAGGGGCAACACTGGAACAGGAAGCAAAACTTCTGATAGATTTAGGTTGTGTAGAAGCCTTGAATTTAGATGGAGGCGGCAGCAGTTGTTTGCTGGTTAATGGAAAAGAAACTATCAAACCCAGTGATAAAACTGGTGAACGGCCGGTACCTGCTGTATTTTTAATTCAAAAGAACTAATCCTCATTCATATCCCAAACCAACGCACTGGCACCTAATATAGCAGCGTCCGATTCTTTTAATTCACTAAAAATCAATTTTACTTTGTTTTGAAAAATGGGCAACAGGTTAGCCTCCATATGCTTCTTGGTAGGATTTAATATCAGATTGCCAGCCTTGGTTAATCCGCCAAATAATACAATGGCTGCAGGCGAGGAGAACATTACAAAATTTGCCAGCGATTCACCCAGTATCTGTCCGGTAAATTCAAAAATATTATTGGCAATATTATCACCCTGCATAGCACATTCATATACTGATTCGCTGGTTAATTCATTGATTGAATAGTTACGCAACAGGCTTGGTTCTTCGGGGTGTTGGGTAAGCATTTCAATTGCAGTCTCCCTTACGCCGGTTGCCGAAGCATAGGATTCCAGGCTGCCATGCATGCCTGTACTTTTATGCTGCCTGCCACCCGGGCGAATGATGGTGTGTCCCAACTCACCTGCAAACCCATCATGGCCCACCACAATCCTTCCGTCAATTACAATACCGCTACCCACACCGGTACCCAGGGTAATGGTTATAAAATGCTTCATGTCCTTGCAGGCGCCATACATCATTTCGCCTACGGCTGCAGCATTGGCATCGTTGGTTAGTTTTGTTTTTAGCCCGAATTTCTTTTCAACCAGATCAGCGATCGGGATAATACCTTTCCATTTAAGATTGGGAGCATATTCGATGGTACCTGTGTAAATATTTCCATTGGGAGCACCAATGCCAATACCAACAAACTGTTTTACACCACCTGCCCTTTCAATCATAGGCATTAGTTTAGTGTACAGGTCGTCAATAAAATCTTCCACCACTTCATGCTCATTACTGGGAATACGATCCTGTTCAATAATTTCTCCTGCATTATTTACTATACCAAATTTGGTAGTAGTACCACCTATATCAATGCCAACCGCAAATTTGTTTTTCATATAATTGTTAAAAGAAGTGTTTTAAATTAATGCCCCCCCTTGCTGTCAACTGCCGCATCGTAATCAATACCCTGTTTTCTCAGAATTCCTTTTGCTGCAAAAGCAAAGAAGGCAAGATATGCGTAGCACAATACTGCTATCCAGTAAGATTGATGAATGCCAGACCCATCTATTACAGAATTGGCCTGTAAATAATCTGCTACTTTGCCCTGAATAGGAGGTATGATTCCACCACCCAAAATCATCATAATTAAAAAGGCAGAACCTTGTGTTGTATATTTTCCTAAACCAGCAATGGACAAACTGAATATGCAGGGCCACATAATTGAACAGAATAAACCTCCACTGAGGAAAGCATATATGGAAACCATACCTGTAGTTTGTGTACCTATCACCATGGCAATCACACCCAGGATACTGAATATAAGCAGGGTTCTTGCTGGTTTATTTTTACTGAAAAAGAATGCAGCTACCTGCACAGCAACGCAAACAACATAAAAATATAACTTTTGCATATCGTACTTGGCAATTACATTCACACCGATCAATATACCAAACGCAATAAATGGTACAATGATCTGAAGCAATACTTTTGTACTATCCTTCAGTTTAAATGCATTCACAGCACCGGCCCACCTGCCAATCATTAAACTTCCCCAGTACATGGCAATAAAAGGTGTTGCTTCCGATGCCTGGTAACCGCCAAAATCCTTATGTCTAAGCAACTCACCCAGGTTACTTCCCACGGTTACTTCAACACCAACATAAACAAAGATGGCCAGCATACCGAGCAATAATTGAGGATACTGCATAGCGCCCCATCCTTCTGGTTTTTTCTTGGCACTAAGGTTAGCGAATACCAAACCAACTACTACCACGGCCAGTGCGCCTAATAACCATTTCATCCTGTATGACTCCAATGTATGTTTTTCTATGTCAGATAATGTTGCAGGGTCTACTTTATAACTATTGAAAACGGGCGCAAACATAATCACCAGCAAACCTGTCATGATTAAAAGTGTGTAAAGTGCCTTATTTGCCTTTTCCGTTTTTTCAATGTTAATACCAGCAGGAACTTTTTTAGAAAAAAAGAATAAACCAGCCGCCGCTATAAACAAAGCACCAACACATACATATAAGGTTATCACTTTACCCAGACTGAGTGCTGCAATTTTTTCGTCTGTTATGGCAGCCGTTGTTCCAAACAAGGCAACAGCCACCACAATGGGGCCAATGGTGGTTCCAAAAGAATTAATACCACCGCCCAATGTTACCCGGCTGGTTCCTGTTGCAGGATCACCCAATGCAATGGCAAATGGTTGTGCGGCTGTTTGTTGCAGTGAGAAGCCCAGTGCCACAATAAACAGGCCCACCAGCATTCCGGCAAACGTATTGGCGTTTACAGCAATGATCATGGCTGCTGCACCCAGGGCAGAAAACAACAAGCCATACACAATGCTTTTTTTAAAGCCCCACTTGCCAACCAGGTCTTTACCTCCAAAAGCACCATATGCAAAGAGTGCCAGTGCACCTACATAGTAAGCTGTATAAAATGCAAAATCAATTAATTGGCTCTGAAACTGATCTAAGTGAAAATAATGTTTGCAGAAAGGGATAAATACGCTGTTACCAGCGGCAATAAATCCCCAGAAAAAAAATACCGTAACCAAAGTGCCTAATGCACTGTAATTTGTTTCTTTTGGATCCTGTTTTTCGTGTGCAGGTATTATTTCATTTTGTTCAGTTGGCATATCGTTTATTTTTAGTGGTTGAAAATAGAATAAATAAATCATTGAGAAAAATATTTCGATTCAAATTGGTTTGCATCAAAATGATTGGTAAATTGAACGGCAATAAATAATGTATGGAAATTTTACACGTTAGTGCCGAATGTTACCCTTATGCAAAAGTTGGAGGACTTGCTGATGTAGTAGGCACACTGCCCAAATACCAGCAACAGCTTGGCCATATAGCCAAAGTAGTTGTGCCCATGCACCGTACAAAGTTTCTGTACGAAAATGAATGGAACGTTGAACACAAAGGCGGATTTATGATGGGCGATGCTCATTTTGATTACACCATCATTAAAGAAAAAACCAATAAGCTGGACTTTGATCTGTACTGTGTAGATATTTATGGTTTGCTTGACCGTGAAAATGTATACAGTTATGATGACGATACCGAACGCTTCACTGCATTTCAGATTGCAGTGGTAGACTGGCTAAGCCATTGGGAGCACAGGCCGGATGCAGTGCATGTGCATGATCATCATACAGGCCTTATTCCGTTTATGATGCGTAATTGTTTTGATTACCGTCACCTGGCTGAAGTGCCCACCATTCTTACCATTCACAATGCACAATACCAGGGCTGGATGAGCTGGGATAAAAGTAATTATATTCCTTCCTGGGATAGCTGGCAGGGAGGTTTACTGGAATGGAACAATACAATAAACCCGCTTGCCTGTGCAGTAAAATGTGCCGACAGGGTAACCACCGTGAGTCCCAGTTATATGGAAGAACTTACCCAACAGGCAAACGGCCTGGAACAATTATTCAGAATGGAAAGAGCAAAGTCATCAGGTATACTGAATGGCATTGATACGGTTGTCTGGAATCCCGAAAACGATACTTATATACTCGATAATTTTTCAGTTAAAGATGCTGCAACAGGAAAAAAATTAAACAAGAAAAAGCTTTGTAAAGATTTTAAGCTGGATGAGACATTACCACTTTTTGTTTACATCGGAAGACTGGTTGGTGAAAAAGCAGCTGACCTTTTACCGCAGGCCATAACCGATTCTATAAGCCAGTTGGGAAAAAGAATGAATTTTTTAATCCTGGGCAGTGGTGATAAACGTGTTGAAGATCATTTAACTTATTTAACCGAAGGTTTTGCCGGTTTCTACAATTCAAGAATAGGATACAACGAAAAACTGTCGCACCAGATGTATGCCGGCGCCGATTTTTTATTAATGCCCAGCAGGGTAGAGCCCTGCGGATTGAACCAGATGTATGCCCTCCGGTATGGAACCATACCTATTGTAAGAAGTACAGGTGGATTAAAAGATACGGTGATAGATTTTGGCGAGCCTGGTGGATTTGGCATCCGTTTTAATCATGCCAGTGTCTGGGATATTACTTATTCCATTCATCGTGCTGTTGAGTTGTATGATGATAAAGAAAAGATGACAGAACTTATTAAGCAGATCATGCAGATTGACAACAGTTGGGAAAAAAGCGCAGAAAAATATATCGACTTATATCAATCAATTCAGCTTAAATAAAACTATATGATAAGTAAATCAGTAATAGCCGTAATACTTGGAGGTGGCGCCGGCAGCCGCCTGTATCCACTTACATCAACACGTAGTAAACCCGCAGTACCCATTGGCGGTAAATACCGGTTGGTTGATATTCCTATTTCAAATTGTATCAACTCAAACATCAACCGCATGTTTGTACTTACCCAGTACAACTCGGCATCTTTAAACAAGCATATAAAAAATGCATACCAGTTCAGTGCTTTCAGCAGTGGCTTTGTTGATATCCTGGCTGCCGAACAGACACCCGACAGCCTTGGATGGTTCCAGGGTACCGCAGATGCTGTGCGGCAATCTTTAAAACATATCCAGAACAACGATTTTGAGTATGTTTTAATTTTAAGCGGCGATCAGCTTTACCAGATGGACTTCAGGGAAATGTTTGAAAACCATATTGCAAAAGGAGCCGATATTTCGATAGCAACCATACCTGTTGGCGAACGGGAAGCTCCGGAATTCGGGATATTAAAAGCAAATGACGATAATTTAATAACCTCTTTTATTGAAAAGCCCGCAAAAGAATTATTAGATCAATGGGAAAGTGATACCGGTGATGAAATGCAGTCGCAGGGCCGTAAATACCTGGCATCCATGGGTATTTATATTTTCAACCGCAAAATGTTGTTTGATGAGTTACTGATAGATAAGAAAGACGCCACTGATTTTGGAAAAGAGATCATTCCGGATTCAATCAGCAACAAAAAAGTGGTGAGTTTTCAGTACGATGGTTACTGGACCGATATTGGAAACATTTATTCTTTTTATGAAGCCAACCTGGCTTTAACGCTTGAAATTCCACCATTTAACCTGTTTGATAACAACCGGGCCATATTCAGCCGTGCCCGTATGCTGCCACCGATGAAGATTGGCAATACGCAGGTTGAGCACAGTATCCTGGCCGAAGGTTCCATCATTGATGCATCCCGGATCGTAAGCAGTGTAATCGGTATCCGGACAAGAATTGGAAAGGGTACAGAGATCATCAGTTCTTATATCATGGGCAGTGACTACTACGAAACCATTCCCGAAATGGCACATTCACTCGAAAGAAATATACCCAAACTGGGTATTGGTGAAAATTGTCGCATTGAGAATGCCATCATAGATAAAGACTGCCGCATTGGTAACAATGTAAGCATTACCGGTGGTGCTCATTTAGCAGATACCGATCATGCATTGTATGCAGTTAAGGACGGAATTGTGGTTCTTAAAAAGAGAGCTATAATACCGGATGGTTTTGTGATATAGTTATTTCGCCCTTACAGGGCTTGGAATTGAAGGTTTCCGGTATCGTCCCGCTGCACGGAACGTTAGCATATTATACCCTTTCAGGGCTATTAACAAATAAGGCTATATTTTGTATTTGTGATTTGAGGAAATGCTTTTCAGCCCTGAAAGGGCATAAGCTGATAACGATGGGCATTGTCCGTCGAAAAAGCATGAAAACTTAACCAGCCCTGAAAGGGCGTAATTCAAACCCCATGGGACAATCACTGGTAAAAAATTACATTCACATCGTATTCAGTACCAAGCATCGCCAACCAATCATTCTTCCACAATATGAACATGAACTCCATAGTTACCTTGGAGGAATTTGTAAGAATTTAGATTGTCAACCAATAAAAATTGGTGGTTATACAGATCATATTCATATCCTCTGTATGCTATCGAAGAAAATTGCGCTGATGAAACTATTAGAGGAAGTAAAATCTCATTCATCAAAATGGATGAAGACAAAAGATGAGTTACTGAAAAACTTTTAATGGCAGGATGGATATGGTGCATTCTCTGTTAATCCATCAGAAGTAGATACAGTTATTGAATACATTGTCAGTCAGCATGAACATCATAGTAAAAAAACATTTCAGGATGAATACAGGGCATTCCTAAAAAAATATAATGTAGAATATGATGAAAGATATGTGTGGGATTAACTATATCGCCCTTTCAGGGCTTGGGTTTGAAGATTTCCGTTATCGTCCCGCTGCACGGGACGTTAGCATATTATGCCCTTTCAGGGCAGTAAAAATAATTCATCTACTAATCATAAAAACAACCCTAAAAGGGTATAATATACTAATAATGTGTGTAGCCCATCGAAAAGAAACATAGCGTAGGAAATCCTATCTCTGAAAGGGTATCATATCAACGATTGGCATCGACCTTCTTACAAAAATATTCCCCAAACTGCCTGTTGGCCCCAGCTGCCCCATTCTTTAGTAACTTTCACTGCAGTTTCCTGTAGTTCTTTTGCCTTTTTCTTTTTGCCTTTGGTGGGAGGCGTGTTTAAGGCATTGTAATTAATGCCGTTTATTTCCAGCTTGGTTGCTACCCAACTGCTGAACATTCGGGGAATGGTAATTCCCAGTATCATACCGGGTAAACCATGTAAACCCATTGGCCCGCCACTTACCGTAATTTCATCTGTATAAAAAGCAAATACATACACACTATCGAATAATTTGCCAACGGCTTTCCTGCAGTTAAACCCTGCAATCTCCCTGGTTTCGTTGGTCATCTTCCAATCAATTTTAATCAGGCTGTCGGTTAAAATATAAGTATCGCCAAACACAGATTTTTGCTGAATAAAGCTTTCGTTTTTATAATCATTATACCAGACATTGTCTTCTCCTTCATTTCCCCAGGGCATCTTTGTTTTTTCATCTTTACGGTTAAACAGGTAAATACTTTTATCTGCATTAAAGGTAAGCTGGTAATAGCTGGTTGACAGTTTCGGAAATTTGTCTCTCATCATGTCGGCCCAGGTTCCTTCACCCATGGCTTTATGGTTATTCACTTTTACTTCGTATTCTATCATCCCTTTGTCAATAAAAACCTGTGCCTCTGTGTTTTTGAAGCAAAATATAACAGCTATGCAAAAAATATATTTCATACAATCAGTTTAGTTATCATTTAAAAATCGGAAGCAGGTTTACCATTCTTCGAAAAATTCCAGGTTAGGGTTACCATCCAGAATCTTTTTAACGTATTGTAATATGTTTCGGTGAAGCGGTAATCATTAAAAGTTCTGTCATACCCACGGTTTTCATTTAAGATATCATTTACAGAAACTGATGCTTCCAATACTTCCTTAAACAGGAACCGGCTTAAAGAAGCATTCCAGATGGTGTATTGATTTTTAGCAGGGAAATTTGGATTTTTTTGTTTGGCTTTAAAATTAGCATCTGTTTCAAACCTGAATTTTTTCAAGAAAGTAATTTCTACATCTCCCCGTATACCCACCTGCCAGTAATTGGCAGAGGCTGAAGAACTGATCGAATTTTTTGCCTTAACCCAGCTTACTTCAGGGTTCAGTGAAATATCATATTTCTTTTCTTTTTGTTTACTTATCCCAAACTGGAAACCATAGTTAGTATTGGTATTTACGGCTTTTTGACCGTTAATGAAAGTTATATTTCTGGAAATATTAGCATTAGGCCCAAATGAAATGCGGATATTTGGTTTTTTCCATTTAAAGTTATAATCTGAATACAGGCCAAAATTATAATTGCCGTTTGCATTAACCGTTTTGGAAGTTGTTTTACCGGTATTATCAATGATACTTTGGTTTACAAAAGCATTTTGGGTAAAGCCTCCGTAAACACCTGCCCACATACCTTTTTCCTTAAGCACATTGTAAAAATTATAGTTCAGGTTAACATTATGCCTGAATGATTGCTTAAGATCCGGATTACCCACATACTGATATAAAGGATCGGAATTATCTACAATGGGCTGCAACTGATCAAGGGTAGGAGCGTTGGAAGATCCGTTGTAATTAACGCGTATACCACCATAGCCGCTTAGTTTTTTATAGTAAGATGCATTGGGAAAGAAGTTGGTGAAATTATACTTCCGTAAAAGATTGGTACTGCGGTTATTTTGTTCAAAATGATTAAAGGATACCGATGTACCAATACTGTAATTGTATTTCTTTTTAACTACCCGGAAGCTGATGCCCGGCCTGTTGTTTACCTGTTTAAACAAAAACGAGTTACTCAGCGAATCAATACGAACTGTGTACTTTTGATTGATATCCTGTTCATAGGTAAACCTGTTATTTGAATTGCTTGAATTACTGTAGTTATAAGTTAAAGACATAAAAAAGTCTTTTGCAAGCGGCTCTGTATACGTAATGGTGGTTGCAAAAGTATTCGATTTATTTTCCCGTTTATTCTCCTGGTCAGTTGTGTCAATCCGGTAAGGGATCCCATTATCATAATAATCATTTTTTGAAAAAAGATAACTGTCGGTATTTGAATTACTAAGATTGTAACTGGCATTTATGGTAAGTGTACGGGCCAGTTTTTTAAATTTATGTTTCCAGAGCAGGTTGGTATTTAATGCTGAATTATCTATGGTACTGCTGGTTGTACGGCTGCTGTTGTTTATTAATAATGATTTGGAATTTAAAGACTGAAGGTTATAGGTACTGTTGGATTTTGTATTGTTCAGGTTTCCCCTGGCAGTAAATTTCAGCGAATTGGATGAATCAATATTGGTTTCAAAACTAACATTAAGGCTTTGTTTCAATTTTGATGAAAAACCGCTGGTTATTTTATTGGATGAAAAGGAAGAATCTCCCACAAAATTGGTTGTATAAGTTCTTTCACCACTTGGACTATTCACTTTAGAAATTTTGTACCCACTGTTGAGTATCTGCTTGCTGTTATTAAATTTATTGCTGTAGTGCAGGCCTCCATTCCAGTTTTGCGGAATACCGCTTCGGCCGCCATAATAATTATCTTCGCCACCGCCGCCCATAAAATAAACATCGCCATTATCCTGTACCACCATATTATCGCCCATACCGCCTCCGTAATTATTCTGGTCTTCCCAATCAAGGTTGGTTTTACCGGTATTGCTCATAATGCCATAAGCGGCAATCTTGCGCTTTCCTTTAAAAGCATTGGCCATGATGCTGTTGTTGTAATAATTCTTAAAGTCGGTACCGGCCTCTGCCTTCCCAAAATATCCTTTCTTGGCATTGTCTTTCAGCTTAAGGTTGATGGTTTTATCTTTTATGCCGTCGTCAATACCGGTAAATGCTGCCTGGTCGCTTTTTTTATCAAATACTTCTACCTCCTTAACAATATCAGCCCGTAAATTTTTGGTGGCAATACCCGGGTCATCACCAAAAAATTCCTCACCATCTACCAAAACTTTTTTCACCTGTTCGCCCATAGCAGTTATCTTACCATCTTTATCAACCTGTATACCCGGCAGCTTCTTTAATAACTCCTCTACATTGGCGCCTGCCCTTACTTTAAAACTATCGGCTGTGTAAACAGTGGTATCTCCCTTGATCTTTATCGGAGTTCCGGTTTTAACAATTACTTCTTCCAGTAATTTGCTTTTGGATGTGAGTGCAATCCTGGGAATGGCTGTTTCTGCATCTTTTAATGCAAGTGTAAAAAGCACATCCGCAAAATAGGGGTGGGTTGTCATTACAATATAATCACCCGCCTTCAGATTTACGATGTTGTATTTGCCATTTACATCTGTACGGGCAAATTTATACAACACCGAATCTTTAGCCGAAAGCAACGCAACAACTGCATTGGGAACACCTTTTTGGTGTATGGTATCTTCAACAGCACCGGATACGGAAATTGTTTGGGCCTGGGTATTAAAAGAAAAAAACAAGACCGCTAAGAGCATTGCAGAGAGCTTTGACATACAGTAGTTGGATTGGGTTATGGCTAAAACTAAATTCTTAGTTAAAGATGGAACAATAAATCTTATAAACTAAATCGTAATTCTTAAATTTACGTTAAATCAAAAGTGCATATTTAAATTAAACATTTAAAAGGCAATTCTATAAATGGCAACATCTAAACGACAGCCGGTAACAAACTCTAAAGAGAAAAAAAAGAATGCAGCCAATCCTGTGCCTTTAAAATATGAAGAAGCACATTTTATAGATTCCACAAAACCAGTTTGGAACTTTTCTTTATTTACAGATGAAGACATTGACAATTTTAAGAACGGTACATTTTATAATGGCTATCAAAAATTTGGCAGTCATTACAGAGAAGTTTTAAATACACCCGGTTTTTATTTTGCTGTGTGGGCTCCCAATGCAACAAAGGTTTATGTTATTGGCGGGTTTAATGGCTGGAAAAAAAAATTCATCCGCTTTTTGTGCGGCTCGATAAATCAGGCATCTGGGAAGGTTTTATCCCCCATATTAAAGCCGGGGAAACCTATAAATATTATATCAAAGGATTTAAAGGTGCCATTTTAAAAAAGACAGATCCTTATGGACAATATTGCGAATTAAGGCCTGCAACAGCTTCTATTACCTGGCATTCAACACATCCATGGAATGATGCAGCCTGGATGAAGAAAAGAAAAAAACACAATGCGCTGAATGCGCCCTGGAGTGTATATGAAGTACACCTGGGCAGCTGGATGCGTCCCGTTAAAACCGATGAGGAAAGTTTTAACAGCTATGTTGAACTTAAAGATCACCTGGTACCTTATGTAAAAAAAATGGGTTTTACGCATGTAGAGCTGATGCCGGTTATGGAATTCCCTTTTGATGGCAGCTGGGGATACCAGGGCACCGGTTACTTTGCAGCCACATCACGTTTTGGAACACCCGACGATTTCCGGGATCTGGTTGATGCTTTTCATCAACAGGATATTGGCGTAATATTGGATTGGGTGCCTTCACATTTTCCCTATGATGCACATGGTTTATTTATGTTTGATGGCACGCATACCTATGAGTATGCCGACATGACCATGGGTTATCACCAGGACTGGAACAGTTATATTTTTAATTATGCCAGGGGAGAAGTGCGTTCATTTCTTATAAGCAGTGCCCGTTTCTGGCTCGATCAGTTTCATGTAGATGGCATACGGGTTGATGCGGTTAACTCCATTCTGCGGCTCGATTATTCCCGCAAGGAAGGAGAGTGGACACCCAATAAATTTGGCGGCAACGGCAACCTGGAAGCCATAGAATTCATCAAACATTTTAATGAAACGGTTTACCGCGATTTTCCGGATGTACAAACCATTGCAGAAGAAGCCAGCGACTGGCCAAAAATATCGAAGCCTACAACAGCCGGTGGGCTTGGCTTTGGCATGAAGTGGATGATGGGCTGGATGCATGATACGCTTGACTATTTTAAGATGGATCCGCTGATGCGGCAGTTTCACCAGGATAAGTTTTCGTTCAGCATGATGTATTATTTCGACGAAAATTTTATGCTGCCTTTCAGTCATGATGAAGTGGTACATGGCAAAAGCCCGATGCTGTACAAACTGCCCGGTGATGAATGGCAGAAATTTGCAACCCTGCGCCTTTTATACACGTACATGTTTACACACCCGGGCGCCAAACTCTTGTTTATGGGTAACGAGTTTGCCCAAACCACCGAATGGAATTATAAATCGGAACTGGATTGGGAACTGCTGCAGTTTGATTGCCACCGGCAAATGCAGGATTGTGTAAAAGACTTAAATGGGTTATATAAAAATGAACCCGCTCTCCATGAGTTGCAATATAATACCAAGGGTTTTGAGTGGATAGATCTGAACCACCGCTCCGAGTCAGTTGTAGCTTATATGCGAAAGGGAAAGAATAAAAACAATGATATGTTGATTGTTTTAAACCTTACACCTGTGGTAAGGAGAGACTGGAAGATTAAAGTGAAGGGCAAAGCTGTATGGACAGAGGTATTTAACAGCGACAGTGTACAATACTGGGGAACCGGTAATGTATTCAATCCATCACCACAGGTTACGCTGGTGGATAAAAAGAAAGGCATTTATGAAATAAATATCCACCTTCCTGCGTTAGGAGGTGTAGTATTCCGCTAATTGGAATAATTATTGTATCCTTATCCGTATGAAAAGAGGCCTCACGTTCCTGATAGCTATTGTTATTACTGCAACTGGTTTTGCAGCACAAAACATCGACAGTTCCCTGTTTTATTTTCAAAAAGGATTGGAAGAAAAGAAAGCCAAACGCTACCTGGTAGCTTCAGATAATTTTTCAAAGGCCATTCAGTTGAACGCTGCCTATGTAGATGCCTACATAGAAAAAGGTTTTGCCAATAATGAAATGCGCAGAACCGATGCTGCCAAAGCAGATTTTACAAAGGCACTGGAACTGGATCCTCAAAATGAAACGGTGATAAAAGAGCTGACCACTATCTACTTTAATTACAGGCAATACCAGCAGGCACTTGATATGGCACAAAAATGTAAAACCTGCATTGATAAAGACAGGATAATTGCATTGTGCTATTTTAATATGGAAGACTTTGGCAAGGCTGAAAAATTATTATTAGCACTGGTAAACAAAAACCCTGAAGATGCAGAACTCACTTATACTTTAGCCAGTAATTATCTGGCAATGGGCTTTGAGCCTAAGGCCATAACCTGGTACGAAAAAGCTGTTTTGGTTGATGCCAGTAAAAGCAAATGGTTTTTTGAACTGGGGCTTCTTTATTCAAACACCAATAATTATAAGAAAGCAGTTATTGCATACAATAAGGCTGCAGAACTGGGCTTTATTAAAGGAAACGATTTTAACGAAAACCTGGGCTTTGCATACATTTACAGCAGTGATTTTGATAATGGTGCAAGATTACTGGACGATCTCATCAGTCGAAGGCCCGGCGACAAAGAACTTATCAGAGATGTAGCAACCGCTTTTTATGATAGTAAAAATTACGACAAATCACTGGATTATTGCCAGAAACTGCTTGAAATGGATATGAAAGACGGGAAGGCGCTATACCAGGCCGGGCTTTGCTTTCAAAAGAAGGGAATGACGGAAAAAGGAATGCAGATGTGCGATAAAGCCATTGAAATGGATCCATCGCTGGCCTCATTGAGATCTAAAAAATCGCTTCCGGGCATGTAAATATTTTGATTGATATTTGTTTGAAGCCGGGAGTTTACTTCCGGCTTTTTAAGCTCTTATTCAGTTACAAAAATGGAATTGGCTACAGAAATTGAAAATCCTGTATTATCCAGCAAAACAAGTTTACCGTTTTTGCAATAGCTTGCCTGCGAATTGCCTGAACTACTTTGGGCATTACCGGCAATAAATACGTCGTTTCCAAATACCTGAACAGACTGTGGCTTGGTCATAGTTGAGCTGTTGATCTCATCAGACAATATGCCGTTCTTCCAGAACTTCGCAGTATAAGAAGTTACAGGCAATCCCCACTCATAGCCTACGACATAAATATCATTTCCATTAACCGCCACAGATTGTGCATACGCGTTTTTTGTACCATCCGTCAATGGTGTTTCTACTCCATTTTTCCAATATTTAGCTACAAGCCTGGAATAAGGGCGGATGGATTCAACGCCTGCAGCATAAACATCATTATTTACAACCGAAATCGAGTTGATCCAGGAATCCTTTGTACCGTCAGTTAATCTTACAGCAACACCGTTCTTCCATAGAGTTGCCATACCAAGCACTGCAGAATTTTCCTCGCCCCCTACATATACATCATTACCTACAACAAATATAGAATTTGCCCATGCATTTGTGCTTCCGTCTGTTAATCTTCTTGCAACACCGTTTTTCCAATATTTTGCGATTGAATAGCCAGTGCTGCTATTCTCGTATCCGGCAATGTATACATCACTGCCAACTACAAAAATTGAATTTGCGTGGTTATACTGATTATCAGCAGGCAGGTTTGTCAACACACCATTTTTCCAGAATTTAGCTACAGTGCCGGCAAGGCTCGTGACATAATATTCTTCACCTGCTACATAAACATCACTGCCACTAACAAATATTGAATTTGCAAGGGTTGATTTAGAGCCGTCTGTCAAATGAACCGGGGTACCATTATTCCAATAGGTGGCAACATAACTTGTACCATTCCATTGTGAGCCTGCAACATAAACATTATTTGCAGCTGGTACATCTGTTTTTTTGCAGGAGTTTATTAAAAAAGTGAAACTTAACAGAGCGATAATTTTAGAAAGAGTTTTCATAATTGTTGTTTTACTGAACTTATAAAAAGATCTGTTTTACTTCTTTGCAATAAATACCGATCTAAAATTGATTTTATCACTACCTGGCCCAAGGTCATATCGGATGCCATTTTTCCAATACGTGGCTATTCTGTCGCTCCAACCTCCTGTGATTTCATTTCCAGCTATGTAAACATCATTTTCATACACAGCCATTGAATAAGCATACCCTCCTTTAGAAATAGAAGTTACTGCTCCATTTTTCCAATACTTAATTTCGTTATTTTCATTTATAAGCAAATGTATAGTGCTGCCTGTTACAGCAATTCCTTGTACCTCTGAACCAAAAAAAGTAGAAACCTGAAATGGTTGACCGTTTTTCCAGTATTTGGCCAGGGTCTTACCCGTTGCAGGATCTACCGAATTTCCTCCTACATAGATATCATTGCCAATTACAGTCATACAGCGTAGTGTAATGTAAGACCCATTTTCAATTTTATATACTATACCATTTTTCCAAACTCCTCCTCCGGTAATCATGTAGAGGTTGTTATCAACCATCATTATACACCTTATGCTGCCTAAACCGGTATTGATTCCTACACCATTTTTCCAATACTTATCTTTAAATTCAAATGTTATGCTATCTCTTTCATCGCCGGCTACATACACATCGTTATTGTATACAAAAATTGAGTTTGCTTCACTGGCCATTTTACCGTCTGTAAGGTTGTATGCAATTCCGTTTTTCCACATTTTGGCAGTATCGCCATCATTGCCTGTTGCATATACATCTTTTCCTGCTACAAAAATTGAGTTGACGATAGCGGCTGTGATTCCATTATTTAAGACTTTTTCTTGCCCATTGACCCAATATTTTGCAAATAATCCCTGGCGGCCTGCAAGGTATATATCGGGTGCTGTTGTCGTATCTGCCTGTTTTTTACAGGAACAGAAAACTAGTATTAATACTGAAAGATTTGCAATATTGAACAGGGTTTTCATCTCTTAATTTTTAAGGGTTATCGATTCAAAAAATAATTCCAACAAATAAGGGAATTAAATATCCAGACAATTAATAATTATTAACTGCTGCATATATATAAGGATATATTATTTTTTGAGTAGAAACACTTCTGCCATCATACACCTGGCACTGCCACCGCCCACGGATTCAATGGTATTTAAAGAAGAATGAATGATACGGTTATGTTTTTGCAATATTTCAATTTGAGCATTAGTCAAAGATTGATAAGCCTGTGTTGACATGATAAGCAGCAATTCCCCTTCTTCATTTATAACCTGCAGCATATTGCCTGCATAATGATTTAGCTGCTGTAAAGAAATATCAACGATCTCTTTATTGATTTTTATCAGCGACCCTATAAGCTTTGCTTTATCTTCATGAACAGTAACAGATTCTAAACACACAACTGCAAATGTTTTGGCAATACACATCATTACATTGGTATGGTAAATATCAACACCTGTATTGTCAATAGCTTTGAAAGTTATAGGGTTGTAATCAATCAGTTTGCAAAATTCATTTAATAATTTTTCATCTGTCCTGGGAGATAAACAGGCATAAGCAATTTTGTTTTCCCGGTCTAAAACCATACTGCCGGTACCTTCCAGGAAAAGGCCGTCGTTCTCTGAACCGGTGAGGTCAATGATTTCTGTAAATGAAAAATTCGATTTTACAGCTTCCTGTACGGCAGTTTTTCTTTCAAGTCTTCTGTTCACAGCAAACATCGGGTATAAAAATATCCGGCCATCAGCATGAAAAGATATCCAGTTGTTTGGGAAGATAGAATCGGGTGTAGCAGGATGCAGGCTGTCTTTAACAACAGTTACATCAATCTTATTTTTTCGCAGCACTGCAACAAAATCAGTGAATTCCTGCAGGGCCTGTTGCTGTACATCTCCGCCCATGTTTTTTTGAAAGGTATTGTTAACCGCCGTTTCGGTATTAAAACCAAAATTAACAGGCTGTATCATTAACAGGTGAGAAGTGTGCTGCATCATCAGTGTGCTTTGCCAAAATTCATTTCGCCAGCTTTAATGGGAATGGTCAAGCGGTTTTCCCGGGGTGGTACAGGGCATTTGTAGCCTGTTGCGTAAGCACAGTAAGGGTTGTAGGCTTTATTAAAATCCAGTTGCACTGAATTATTTTCTATATCTTTTTTATAAAACTCAAGGTATCGGCCACTGCCATAACTTTCGTTACCGGTGGTAGCATCCGTAAAGGGTACGAATAAATAGTCTTTGTATTGTTCAGTTTGCATCAGGTCTTTTCCCTGGTAAACATACAACAGGCATTCTTTGCCGTCGATCATAAAATCCAGCCTGCCGTATTTGTAATAATATTTCACAGTGCCGGCAGATGTGTTCATGGTAAAACCAACGGTATCGTAGATTCTTTCAAAGTAAGCGCTAACATGGTATTCTTTGTTGATGGGGAAGAAGTGAAAATGTTTGGTGTCCTTTCCCTTTACCACTTCATGACTGTCGATATAAATTTTCTGGTAAGCTTTTATTGACTCGGTATAAATATCTTTTTTTTGTGCAAAAGCAAACCCGCCAATAAACAATGTGGCTGCTACTAAAACTATTCTTTGCTTAATAGAGATCAGTGTAATCATATAACTAAGTTTAATCAGCGTTTTCTCTAGATCTCTACTTCTCTATGTTTTACTAAATGAAATCAACATAGAGGTATAGAGAGATCGAGGGTTTTAGTTCATCATCAAAATATTCACACTTCGCTGTAAAATATTAAAAGCAATTTCAGCCATCAGGTTTTCTTTATCAAGGGTTGGGTTTACCTCAGTAATTTCAAAACAACATATTTTACGGTTTTGCATAAATTTACTGATCAGGTCTTCCACTTCTCTTTCACGCAAACCATTGCTCACGGGTGTTCCTGTACCTTTTGAAATGCTTGAATCCAGGCTATCCACATCAAAGCTTACATAAATATCGGTACAATCGCTCAAATACCTTAATACTTTGCGGCAAACGTTTTCAGCCCCGTTGCGCCTTACTTCTGCCGTGGTAATCACTTTCATGCCATGCTTTTCAATCAGGTGTTTTTCTTCTTTTTCAAAATCACGCAGCGAAATAAATACCACATCTTCGGGCAAAACCTTTGGATATATTTTACCGATGTTTTTCAGCTGTTCCCATTGTTTAAAGGTCTTTTCATCCAGTTCGTGAACACTCATTTCTTTATTATCCTCTCCAATAGAAGCAGCCATAGGCATACCATGAATATTGCCGGATGGAGTTGTGTAAGGTGTATGCAGGTCGGCATGGGCATCAATCCAGATCACACCCAGTTTACTTTTGGGCTTGGCTATTTTAATACCGGCAATGGTACCGCTGGCATTGCTGTGATCACCACTGAGTACAACCGGAAAAAAGTGCCCTTTAATGGAATCAGAAACGGCTTTACTGATCTTTTCGGTCATATTCAGAACCCCCTGCATACGCTTGGCGTATGGAGACTGGATGGGTTCATATAACAACTGGTTTTCCACATCAATCTTTTCTGAAGGGAAATGAACGAAAAAATTACTCATAAAATCTAATGCAGCAATTTTAATGGCATCAATCCCTAAACTGGCGCCCCTGGTACCTGCACCTATTTCAGAAGGTACTTCTATCAACTTAATATTCTTCATATAGTTCGATTTATAAAACCGGGTCAGCTTATCGTTTCCGATAACTATCGGAAATCAAATCTACAACATTCCCTTTTAGTGATTGTTACATGGGAAAATTATCCCATATTGTTTGTATTATAAGCACTGCAATAAATGCGGTATTGAATCGTTATACACCAAGATAAAATCAACCCCCAAAAGATTGATTTAAACAAATGCCCCTGGTAAAACAGGGGCATTGCCAATTATAATATGGTTGTTTTAATTAAAACTGCTCCAGTTTACTAAAGAAAAAATCACCTTCAATCAGTGCATTTTCATTACTGTCGCTGCCATGCACAGCATTTTCGCCAATAGAAGTTGCAAATAGCTTACGGATAGTACCATCAGCTGCTTCGGCAGGGTTGGTAGCACCAATCAGTTTACGAAAATCTTCTACTGCATTGTCTTTTTCAAGAATAGCCGCTGTAATAGGGCCGCTGCTCATAAAATCAACCAGTTCGCCATAAAATGGCCTGGCTGCATGTACTGCATAAAATTCACCGGCTTTTTCTTTACTTAACCAGGTCATTTTCATACCTACAATGCGAAAACCTGCTGCATTGATCATTTGTAAAATTGCACCGGTATGCCCGTTTTTTGTAGCATCCGGTTTAATCATTGTAAATGTTCTGTTACTCATTATATTCTTTTTTTGAGCCGCAAAGATAGGGAGCGATTTGTGATTTTAGATTGACGAATTTAGATTTGTGAATATGCAAACTTTAATTCTCTATAAAACCTCCTGGCTGCCGCTTTCAATCTAAAATCTTAAATCTGCAATCGTCAATTGTTTTATAAGCTGTTTTATACTACATTTGCGCCCTTTATGCAAGCCATTAAAAATTTATTTCCACTACTGAACCAACCCAAAAAGGTGGTGATCACCATGCACCAGAAACCTGATGGTGATGCGATGGGCTCAACATTGGGACTTTATCATTTTTTAAATAAGCTGGGGCATAATTGTACCGTAATATCGCCTACGAACTGGGCCGATTTTTTGAACTGGATGCCGGGTTGCGATAAAGTATTGGATTACGAAAGCCAGCCCAACAAGGCTGATGCTTTAATTGACGAAGCTGACTATATCTTTTGTCTTGATTTTAATGTGCTTAGCCGTACCAAAAGGATGGAGGAAAAATTGAAACTGGCAAAGGGCAACAGGATACTGATTGATCATCACCAGGAACCGCAAACAGCAGTTTTTGCTTTTGGAATAAGTGATACCGGCAAAAGTTCAACAGCTGAAATGGTGTTTGACTTTATTGTGGAATCTGGAAATATTGACAAGATAGATGCAACCATCGGCGAGTGTTTATATGCAGGTGTTATGACAGATACCGGTTCATTCCGTTTTCCATCCACCAAAGCCAGTGTACACAAAATGGTGTATGAATTAAAAGAAAGAGGACTTGAACACAGCCATGTACATGAAGCGTTGTTTGATAATTTTCTGGAAAACCGTTTTCGCTTTATAGGCCATGTACTGTCAAACCGGATGGAAGTTTTTTACGAATACAATACGGTATTAATGAGCATTACCCAGGCAGACCTCATCAAATACAATGTAAAAACAGGCGATACAGAAGGGCTGGTGAATTATGGCTTAAGCATACAGGGTATAAAACTGGCCGCAGTAATTATAGACAGGGGAGAAGAACGCAAAAGTTCATTCAGGAGCAAAGACGGATTTGATGTAAATACATTTGCACGTAAATATTTTAACGGTGGCGGGCATTTTAATGCAGCTGGCGGTTTTAATAAAGAACCCCTGGAAGAAGTGGTTATAAAATTTAAAGAAGCTATTAAGGAAAATGTAGCCGGCTTAAGCAGTTATCAATTTTAAAAACTAAAAACAAAATACACACAATGAAACAATTTATTTATCTGTCGGCCATTTGCCTGCTGGCATTAACAGCCTGTACAGGATCTTTCAAAAAAGGCGACAAAGGACTTGAGTACAAGATCATTTCTTCGGGCAGTGGAAAAACCATTGGCTATGGTAAGTTTATGCAGATACACATCAAGCAGGTATATGCAGGAACGAAAGATACGGTGCTGATGGATACACGTGATTATATGTCACGCATTCAGGTACTGGATTCAGTGAGCACACCCCTGGCGTATTTTAAAATTCTGAAGCAGATGAAAAAAGGTGACAGCCTGGTTATCAGGCTGCTTACAGACAGTGTTTTTAATGATCCTAAAAATGCAATGCCTCCTTTTATGAAGAAAGGAAAATATCTGTACACCCATGTAAGCATGGTTAACATCTTTGAAACAAAAGAAGAGGCAGACAGTGCAAACCAGGCAGAAACTGTTTTGGCTAAACCAAGAATTTACAAAAAGCAGGTTGAAGAAATTGAGAAAGGACTTGCTGATAAAAAAGCGGAACTGGAAGCTGAGACAAAGGCTATTGAAGCTTTTCTTGCAAAAAACAATATTAAGGCAACAAAAACCAAATGGGGTACTTATGTTGCCATTACCACAGAAGGTACCGGAGAAAAATTAACCAGTAAGGATGTTGCTATTGTAAATTATACCGGACGTACATTAGACAGTGGTAAAGTGTTCGATTCAAACATTGATCCTAAGTTTATGCATGTACAACCCCTGGAAGTTAATCTGGGTGAATTTGGTGGTATTATCTTAGGCTGGACTGATGCTTTAATGCAACTTAAGAAAGGAAGTAAAGCTACAGTTTACATTCCATCTACACTTGGTTACGGCGCAGCAGGAAATGGTGAAAAAATTAAACCAGGTGAAAATTTAATGTTTGATATGGATGTTATTGATGTAACAAATGAAGAAGCTTTTGCTGCAAAGCAAAAAGCCATGCAGGAAGAAATGATGAAGAAAATGCAGGAAAGCCAGAACCAACAGGCTCCTCCGGCTCCAAAAAATCCTGGTAAATAAATAAACTTTTGGATTAGAATATTAAGCGCCCTGAGTTATTTCAGGGCGCTTTTTTATACCGGCTAAACAGTTTTACAGCTTCGCTTGCTTCTTTTACATCATGCACCCTAAGTATGGATGCTCCATTTAATAATGCCATGGTGTTTAAAACAGTGGTACCGTTTAAGGCATCTGCCGCAGTAACGTCAAGGGTTTTGTAAATGGTACTTTTCCTGGATAACCCGGCAAGAATGGGTTTGTTGGTGATTGATAAAACAGCCAGTGCTTTCAGTAACTGAAAATTGTGCTCAATGGTTTTTCCAAATCCAAAACCGGGATCAATGATCACATCTTTTATTCCTGCTTTAGAGCAGTCATCAATCTTTGCAATAAAAAAATCAAGCACCTCTCTCACTACATGGCTGTAAACCGGCGCCTGTTGCATAGTTGCAGGCGTGCCCTGCATGTGCATACAAATGTACGGTACCTGCAAGCCTGCTGCGGTGCTCAGCATATCCTGATCTAAATTGCCGCCACTGATATCATTAATAATTGAAGCCCCGGAATTTACTGCAGCCCGGGCCACCTGGCTGTTATACGTATCAATAGACAAAATGATTTCAGGATAAATTTTATGAATAGCTTCAATCACCGGCAAAACCCTGTCTGTTTCTTCCTGTACAGAAACCGAATTACTTCCCGGTCTTGTACTTAAACCCCCAATATCTAAAATAGCTGCACCATCCTGTATCATTTTGCCGGCCAATGCAGTAATCTCATCAATATTCAATTCTAAATGCCCTTCATAAAACGAATCGGGGGTAGCATTGATAATGCCCATTACTAGCGGTTCTTCCAGGTTTAAAAGTTTTCCTTTGCAGTTTATACTGTTCATCAAATCTTTTTCAATTATTTTTGAGATAATATAGCACAAGTTACAAATGCACATTGATAAATGAATGAGCCATAACTGGAGTTGATAATATCTCTAAATGTTTATGGCGAATTTCATATGACCAAAATCACTATAAGATACACATGAATACGAACCAGCAATACGACCAGGCAATTGAGGGCTGCAAAACAATTTTTCTGCAAAAGACAAAGGATTATGGTACCTCCTGGCGGGTGTACAGAACCATTTCTGTTGCTGACCAGATCTATATAAAAGCAAAACGCATCCGTACCATACAGGAAGCAGGCACTCAAAAAATAGGCGATGATGTCATCAGCGAATTTAAAGGCATACTGAATTACGGCATCATTGGTTTAATACAACTGGATATTAAGGATGATGAACTGGAAGACCTGGATTATGAAACCGTTGAAAAACTGTACACTGAAAAAGTTGCCATTGCAAAAAGACTGATGCTGGATAAAAACCATGATTATGGCGAAGCCTGGCGTGAAATGAGCCAGGAAAGCTTTGTAGACCTGATCCTGGCAAAGATCCTACGTATCAAACAGATATTGATCAATAAAGGCAAAACGATTATCAGCGAAGGTATTGATGCCAATTTTTATGACATCATAAATTATGCGGTATTTGGTTTGATATTAATTGATGAAGAAGTACACAGCGGATAAAAGTCGGGGCGCTATTGGTGGCCAGAATCGTACCTGATTATTAACAGTAACAAAATAATAAAATGAAACAGGTAGTAAACATTGCAAGGGTTTTAGTTGGTGTTCTATTTATTTTTTCGGGATTGGTAAAAGCCATTGATCCGTTGGGACTTGCCTATAAAATGCAGGAATTTTTTGAAGTATGGGCTTCTGAAGGAATAATGACCGGCATGATGCTTTGGTTAAATGAGCAGGCATTGATGTTTTCGCTGGTTATGATAACGCTGGAAGTTATTCTGGGCTTTGCCTTATTGCTTGGCTGGAGGACAAAAATGGTTTCCTGGCTCTTGCTTTTGCTGATGTTGCTGTTTACCTTCCTTACCAGTTATGTTTTATTTAGTGGCAAGATACGTGCCTGCGGCTGCTTTGGCGATTGTATTCCGCTTACGCCCATTCAAACATTTACAAAAGATATAGTGCTGATGATACTGGTGCTGGTTATCTTATTTGGAAGGAAATACATTAAGCCACTTTTTTCAAATACTGTCAACACAGGTTTATTTTTGATTTCGCTTTTTGGTGTATTGGGTTTGCAATGGTATGTTTTAAAACACCTGCCGGTGAAGGATTGTCTGCCGTTTAAAGCCGGCAACAATATCCTGGAGCTGCGTAAAATGCCCAAAGATGCAGTACCCGATAAATTTGATTACAAGTTTGTTTATAAAAAGAACGGAGAAAGCAAAGAATTTGCGGTGAGTGCCTTACCCGACAGCTCCTGGGAATTTGTTGAGCGCAAACAGGTATTGATAGAGAAAGGAAAAAATAATATTCCTTTGATTAATGATTTTGTTTTAAAAACAGAAAATGAGAATGATACAACCGAAGCAATACTGAACCAACCCGGAGAATATTACCTGGTGCTTGCCAAAGATTTTAATAAAGATGATAAATGGTACGAAGAGTTTAAATTATTTTATACCAAAAACAAAGGTGTTATACCGGTATTCCTTGTCACTTCCGACCCGGGTACTGCGAAGAAGATATTTGCTATACCAGGACTGGTTATATTATCCTGCGATGGAACAGCATTGAAAACAGCGGCAAGGGTTAACCCTACGCTGTATTTTATGAAAGGGCCGGTAGTAAAAAGCAAAAAAGCATTCATGGATTTTTGGTAAGCTGATAAAAACTTAAACTCAATATTGAATTACTTTCTTAAGAAAATATGCTATTCTTTGCTCGTACTGCTCGGTGTTGTGGTACTGGTCTTTATTATGTTCCAGGGCTTTGGCGATCCTGCCCGTATGATTGTAGGGCAAACCGGTGATAAAAAAACCATGGATAATATCCGCAGCGATCTTTACCTCGATCAGCCAAAATGGAAACAGTTTGTCTTGTATGTAAATGATGTTTCGCCTGTTTGTTTTCACAGCAAGGTTGATATTGAGAAGAAACAACTCAAAGGTTTATTTATTGGAGGCGATACAAAATTCGGGATCAAAGTACCCTATCTCCGTAAAAGTTATCAAACAAAAAAAGAAGTGGGTAAAGTATTGATGGAAGCCTTGCCCGGCACACTGATACTTGCCATTGCAGCCATGTTGTTTGCAACCATCATGGGTATTTTATTGGGCGTAACGGCTGCGGTAAAAAAAGGAACCTGGATGGATACGACAGCTGTTTTCTCCAGCATTGCCGGCATATCGGCTCCCTCTTTTTTTATGGCGATAATCATTGCTTATTTATTTGGCGTTGTATTACACGGTTATACCGGTTTAAATTTAACCGGCAGTTGGTTTGATATTGATGAAGTGACCGGTGAAAAATATGTAAGCCTTAAAAATCTGATACTGCCTGCCTTTACATTGGGCATCAGGCCGCTGGCCATCATTACACAATTAACCCGCAGTTCTATGCTGGATGTGCTAAACCAGGATTATATACGAACAGCCTATGCAAAAGGGTTGGGTAAAAATGCCATCATCTTTAAACATGCTTTACGCAATGCCCTTAACCCGGTAATAACAGCCATAACCGGCTGGTTTGCCGAGTTACTGGCCGGTGCATTTTTTGTTGAGTATATTTTTGGCTGGAAGGGGATAGGCAAAATAACGGTTGATGCACTGGAAAAACTGGACTACCCGGTTGTAATGGGATCCGTTTTACTCAGTGCATGTATATTCATCATCATCAACCTTTTTGCCGATATTTTGTATCGTATGGTTGACCCCCGTATAAAAGCTGTATAATTTTTTATTTTTCCAGCAAACCCTGTTCGTTCCATTTTCTGATCACAGCAATTTCATCTTCCGATAATTTAGGATTCATTTTTGGCATAAACCCTCTGTCGGTAGGAGCTTTAATAACCCTTGCCAGTAATTCGGCACCATATTTTTTTGCGCCTTCATAATTCTCAAAATTTGCTTTATTACCGCCTTTTGAAGGCATGTGGCAGGGGCTGCATTTTGCCTGCAGCAAGGGTAAAATATCTCCTGAATAGGTTACAGACTTAACCTTGGCCGGGCTGGCTTTTTTGGAACAGGCGGCAAAAGTTATTACAATTACCAGTGTTAAAAAGAAAGAAAAAATTTTCATGCAGATTTTGTTTTAAGTAAAAGATGACCTAAGATAAAAACATTATTTGGTACCGGCATAAATTTTTCTATCAGTGGCAATAGCATTTCAGTCTTTCTCTATTAACATAACTTTTGTAAACGGAATGTATCATGAAACGTCTTATATGCATTAGTAACAATTAAAATTTACAATTATGAAAACAATTTTTACACTTTTATTTTCCATGGCAATGTTTAGTACAACATTTGCACAGTATGGCCAGAATGGCCAACGGGACAGGGGTAAAGACAATGATGTTTATGCCTCACATGATAACAGGGGCCATGATCGCCATGACAAAAACTATGGTGGTTACGTCTTCACCCCAAGAGAAAGGGATATGCAGATAACCCAGATCAACCGGGAGTATGATTATAAAATACAGTCTGTAAAAAACAAACCATATATGGGTTGGTTTCAGAAAAAACGCCTGATCAATAACCTGGAAGCACAGCGTGATGAAGAGATAGCCCAGGTTATCCGCAAATTCAGAAGCCCAAAAAATATGTTTGGTGACTTTAGAGGCAAAGACAGAAAAAAATGGTAAAAAGTAAATGACATTAAACCCTGCAAGCAGGGTTTAATGTCATTTGTATACCTAAGCTGGTAATTGTTAAAATATCAGCATTAACATTTTTTAATTTCGGTTTCAGGTAATTTTAAATCAAATAAATATCATTATATGAAAACAATAAAGATCAGTGTAATAATGAGCATTGCATTATTACTTTCCGTTGGTTTGTTTGCCCAACGTGGCAGGGGCTACAATAATAGCCGGGGGTATAACAACAACCAATACCGGCATTACAACCAATACAACCAGAACCGTAACCAGTTTTCTGTAACCATTGGTCCAAGGTATAATTACAGACCCAATTACCGGCCTTACTACAGGCCTGTTACCCGCTACAGGCCCATATACCGGCCGGTTTACAGAAGTCCGAGAACTTATGTTCATTATGGCCCATCTTTTGGCTTCCGCTTACATGTATTGCCGTTTGGATACAGCCAGTTTAATGTAGGCCCGGTTCCATATTATTACAACGATGGTGTTTATTACCGCAATTATAATAATGGCGGTTACGAAGTGGTTGCTCCTCCATTAAATGCTACGGTTAACAGGCTTCCTGCAAATGCAACTGTTACCGTAATTGACGGACAGAAGTATTACCAGGTTGGTGGTACTTTTTACCAGGAAGAATTTTCTGAAAACAATAAACTGGGTTACCGTGTGGTGGGTACAGATGGTGTTATCAATACTGATAATGCAAATGAAGATCTGAATGCCTACGATGAAGCGATACCAAACCTGGGAAGCAGGTATGATGAATTACCTGCAGAGAGTAAAGTTCAGGTCATCAATCAACAAAAGTATTTTGTAACACCCGGTGGCGTTTATTACAAAGAAGTAATTGAGGGAGATAAAATCAGATATGAAGTAACAGCAGTGCAGTAAATTTATAAAACTAGCACATATTAAAACGGGCAGATGATTTATCTGCCCGTTTGTTTTTAAATCATACATAAATCATAATTCTTACCTTTGCGTTCTAAAAGCGCGCACATGAAATTAGCAACGGCTGGGCCCGGCCAAAAAAAACATGAAAGAAGTTTATATCATATCCGCAGTTCGTACACCAATGGGTAGTTTTGGTGGTTCTTTAAAAGGATTTACTGCTACACAATTGGGTGCAATTGCCATTAAGGGAGCCCTTAAAAAAGCCGGCGTTAAACCGGAATTGGTTAATGATGTGTTGATGGGTGCTGTTATACAGGCCAACCTGGGACAGGCACCGGCAAGACAGGCTGCAAAATTTGCAGGCTTACCCAATGAAGTAAATTGTACAACTGTAAATAAAGTTTGTGCCAGCGGTATGAAAGCCATTGCACAGGCAGCACAAAGTATTTTACTGGGTGATGCCGAAATTGTTGTTGCCGGCGGTATGGAGAGCATGAGCAATGTGCCTTTTTATGTTGACAGCATGCGCTGGGGAAATAAATACGGTAACACACAACTGATTGATGGCCTGGCAAAAGATGGCCTTACAGATGTGTATGATGGTAAAGCCATGGGTAATGCTGCAGAACTTTGTGCATCAACCTGTGGTATAAGCCGTGAAGAACAGGATGCTTTTGCCATTGAAAGTTACAAACGCAGCCAGGCAGCAGTAGAAGCCGGAAAATTTGCTGATGAAATTGTACCGGTTGAAATACCACAACGCAGCGGTGCCCCGGTTTTATTTGCCAAAGATGAAGAGCCTTTTAATGTAAAGTTTGATAAAATTGCAACGCTGAAAGGTGCTTTTCAGAAAGATGGAACGGTAACAGCAGCCAATGCATCAACGATGAACGATGGTGCTGCAGCATTGGTTTTAATGAGTAAAGAAAAAGCAGATGAACTTGGGTTAAAACCAATTGGTAAAATTGTAAGTTATGCCGATGCAGAACAGGCTCCTGAATGGTTTACCACAACCCCGGCTATAGCCGTACCCAAAGCAGTGGCAAAAGCAGGCTTGCAAATGAAAGATATAGCTTACTGGGAACTGAATGAAGCATTTGCTGTGGTTGGTATTGAAAACAGTAAACGCATGAAGCTTGATCCTGCAAAAGTAAATGTAAATGGCGGTGCTGTATCACTTGGACACCCTTTGGGTTGTAGTGGTGCAAGGATCATTGTTACATTGCTGCATGTTTTAAAACAGAACAATGCAAAATATGGCGCAGCAGGCATTTGTAATGGAGGAGGAGGCGCATCGGCCATGGTAATTGAAAATGTTTAATTTTTTATATTGAAAAGTGCCGGCTCATTCCTGAGCCGGCACTTTTAATTTATGTTTTCTTGCATAAATATCAATTTGTTCATCTGCCCCTGATAAGATAAATTTGCAACCATAAATAAAATAAACAGATGCGACAAATTGCCTTTAGAGAAGCCCTTAGAGAAGCCATGCAGGAAGAAATGCGTAGAGATGAACGTGTTTTTTTAATGGGAGAGGAAGTTGCCGAGTATAACGGAGCTTATAAAGTAAGCCAGGGCATGCTGGAGGAATTTGGTGAGAAAAGGATCATTGACACACCCATTGCAGAGTTAGGTTTTAGTGCCATTGCAGTAGGGGCCGCACAAAATGGCCTACGTCCCATCGTTGAATTTATGACCTGGAACTTTGCCGTTCTCCCTTTAGATCAAATATTAAATACCGCTTCTAAAATGCTGGCAATGAGCGGCGGACAAGTTGGTTGTCCGATCGTTTTTCGGGGTGCAAACGGTAGTGCCGGCCAGTTGGGAGCACAACACTCAACCGCTTTTGAATCGATGTATGCTAATATTCCCGGATTAAAAGTGATCTCGGTTTCAAACCCATACGATGCCAAAGGTTTATTAAAAAGCGCCATCAGGGATGATGATCCGGTTATGTTTATGGAGAGTGAAGTAATGTATGGCGATAAAGGTGAAGTGCCCGAAGAAGAATACCTGTTGCCAATTGGTAAAGCATTTATTAAAAGAGCAGGTAAAGATGTAACCATCGTTTCGTTTAACAAAATGATGAAAGTTGCTTTGGCTGCGGCTGAAGAATTAGCCAAAGAAGGTATTGAAGCAGAAGTAATTGACCTGGCAACCATTCGTCCGCTGGATTGGTTTACCATTCTGGAAAGCGTTAAAAAAACAAACAGGCTTGTTATCGTTGAAGAACAGTGGCCTTTTGCCTCTGTATCTTCCGAAATAACATACCGCATTCAAAAAGAAGGTTTCGATTATTTAGATGCACCCATCCGCAGGATAACTTCTGCAGATGCGCCCATGCACTATGCACCAAACCTGGTGGCACTTTATTTGCCCGATGTACCAAGAACGGTTAAGCTGGTAAAAGAAGTGATGTATATGAAAAAATAAAAGTCCCCCGTTTTCTTTTTCAACAATAGTGCTGCAATTGTGTTTTACATTTGTGCTGAAACAAATATGCATGGCCTACAAATCATTAGAACAATGTTTACTGGATCTTGAACAGAACGGACAACTGATTCGCATTAAAGAAGAAGTGGATCCTTACCTGGAAATGGCGGCCATTCATTTGCGTGTGCATGAAGCAGGTGGGCCGGCTTTGCTTTTCGAAAAAGTGAAGGGCAGTAAATTCAGGGCAGCAAGCAATATTTTTGGTACGCTTCAAAGAAGCGAATTTATTTTCAGAAATACTTTACAGTCCGTTCAGCAATTGATCGAGCTAAAAGATGATCCGGTTAAAGCCATTAAAAGCCCGGTTAAAAATTTCAAAGCCGGATTGGCTGCTTTAAAAGCATTACCCAAAAAAAATCCCCTGCAAAAGCCTGTTTTGTTTGAAGAGATAAAAATTACGGATATTCCCCAAATACAGCACTGGCCTATGGATGGTGGTGCATTTGTAACCTTGCCTCAGGTTTATACAGAAGATATTGACAAGCCTGGTATCATGAACGCCAATCTTGGTATGTACCGCATCCAATTATCGGGAAACGATTACGAACCGAACAAAGAAATAGGTTTGCATTATCAATTGCACCGTGGCATTGGTGTTCATCAAAACAAAGCAAACAAAAAAGGTTTGCCGCTTAAAGTAAGTGTATTTGTTGGCGGCCCGCCATCGCATAGTGTGGCAGCCGTAATGCCTTTGCCCGAAGGTATTAGTGAAATGACTTTTGCCGGCGTTTTGGGCAGCAGAAGATTCCGCTATTGTTATGATGATGGATTTTGCATCAGTACCGATGCTGATTTTGTTATTACCGGCGAAGTATATCCCAACGAAAATAAACCAGAAGGGCCTTTTGGTGATCACCTGGGCTATTACAGCCTTACACACGATTTTCCGGTGATGAAAGTGCATAAAGTATATGCCCGTAAAAATGCCATCTGGCCTTTTACAGTGGTAGGCCGTCCGCCGCAGGAAGATACCAGCTTTGGGCAACTGATACACAAAATGACTGGCAAGGCCATACAGCAGGAAATACCCGGACTAAAAGAAGTACATGCGGTTGATGCAGCTGGGGTTCATCCTTTATTACTTGCCATCGGCAGCGAAAGGTACACACCCTACACACCAACCAAACAACCAGCTGAAATTTTAACCATTGCCAATCACGTGTTGGGAACCGGACAATTAAGCCTGGCTAAATTCTTATTTATAACTGCTGATGACAGTCCGCAGGGTTCTGCGAACAACATGGTCAGCACCAATAATATTGAAGCCTACCTTGCTTATATTCTTCAACGTATCAATTTAAAAAGAGACATACATTTTTATACCAACACAACCATTGATACCCTTGATTATTCAGGAGAAGGGCTTAACAGTGGCAGCAAAGTGGTGCTGGCTGCTTATGGAGAAGCAATAAGAGCGTTAGGAACAATTATACCGGCGGCATTACATAACCTGCCCGGTTTTACAAAACCGCAACTGGCTTTGCCTGGCATACTTGTTTTACAGGCTGCCGCATTTACAAATTATGAAGCAGCGAAGGAGGAAATGGAAATGCTCAATAATCAATTATCAAACATCAACGATCAGTTAAAAGATTTTCCCTTCATCGTTATCGGTGATGATGCTAATTTTGTAAGCAAGGCACTTAATAATTTTTTATGGGTAACATTTACCCGCTGTAATCCATCACATGATATGTATGGTATTGACAGCTTTACCCAAAACAAACATTGGGGCTGCAATGGCCCGTTGGTATTTGATGCCCGTATCAAACCGCATCATGCACCGCCTGTTGAAAAAGATGCTGCAGTTGAAAAGCATATTGAACGCCTCTTTGAGAAAGGAGGTAGTTTGTATAATGTATTGAAAGGATAGTATTAAGGTGTTGCTTTCTTCTTTATTACCACCTGCTCATTTAATTTATCAAAAAGCTTTTTGTAAAACTCCTTAAACTCAGGGTAAGTATCGGCTGTATAAAATGTCCTTTTAAATTCAAGTGTCATTCTTACATTCAGTAAGTTAGATTCAGCCTGCATGGTGCGACTGAAAATAATACCATTGTCTGGAGTTGACATAGAGATATTATCCGGAATGCCGTCAAAAGTAAAGCCAACCGGTATGGTATAGTTTCCAAAAATGGTGTATTCCTGGTGTACACCAAAATCAACATCCGACACCCTGGTACCGGCAATAAAAGGGTTTTTTTCAAGGTCTGAAAAAAGATTGATGTTAAAGTACCGGTATTCGCCTGAACTGTTTAAAACCGTACTGAATTTTACTTTCTGCTCCAGCGGTAAAGAATCTGCTTCTACATTATTTATGGTTATATCTTCTATTTTTAAACCGGGATAGTATGTTACAAAATAGTCGTTTTTAAATTTCATATTATCCTGTGTCCATTCTTTAACCCTTTGTGCCCTGGCATAATCATAACAGTTAACCAGGCCGTTACCTTTCATATTGCCGGCTTCATCTATTTCTCCCTGTATGGCTGCCATCACTTTGTACTTGCTTTTACCCGAAAGCACATCTTTCCATCTTCCGTTTTCTCCTTCCGGAATAAAACCATTGGTGTTCACTACTTTTTCGGGAACCAGTTTTACGTTGGTTACTTTGTCCGTTGCGTCCAGAACATAGGCTTTGTCTTTTAAAACAACATAAGCCATAACCGTATTAAACTGATTTATGGATGGATAAGTTGGGGTTACCAATCCATGATCCCTTGTACTGAAAAGGATGGGAGAGGTTTTAACACCTGCTTCATTCAGGAGGTTAACCAGCAACAGGTTAATGTCTGCTACATTACCCGTTTTTGTTTCCCAGGTCTTTATAATACCGTTGTCTGTATAAACATAATCCTCATCCCCATTCCAGCTCATTGATTTCCGGATTCGGTTGTAAATGAATTTCATCCTGGTTTCAACATCTGCTATTTGCCTGGCTTCCTCAATAAATGGTTTTGCAGCTGTAACAGTCTTTTCAAGCTGAAGTCCAAAATCTTCATCCTTAATTAACCTGTTTTTAATTACGTCCTGCCACTTCACACTCAGGTCTACAATGCGGCTTTCATTATAATAGATCTGTGTCATTTGAAATTCAAGACGCTGCATATAGTCTTTGGGTGATCCCATAAAGGGTTCATTCTTTACACCCGGCAGGTTACGCATGATATAATTGCTCTTTAAGGATTTTGTTTCCATAAAACCCTCATCCATGGATATTGATTCATCAACAACCTCCTGTTTATCTTCAATAGGATCAACTATGGAAGGCTGCACAGAAAACCTGAATATTTGTGGAACCTTTAACTGGTACTCGCTGTAACGAACCGGTATCCGGCCCTGGAAATACCAGGTTCTCAGCCCGTAGCTTTCTCTTTCAATGGTGTATGAATACTCAATGATACTTCCCACCTTAACTTCGGGAAAAGCAATGATCATCTTTGAATAGTTGCCATCAATTTTTTTGGAGTAGATGGAACTTTTTTTTACTTCAGTAGTTATTATTTTGCCTGCTGCATCCAGGTTATACGTGTTGGCATTGAATTTAAAAACTTTTTCTTCATTGTTATGTGTGTAGTAATTTATTTCAATATCAGCCTGCGAAATTCCTTTTTCTTTTAAAATTTTAATTCGGGTGCGGCGCTCATAAACTGTTTTAAAAGTTGAAAAACCAACTGTCCCACGGTCGTAATACATGTTACCATAATCGATCAATACCAGGGCATCTGCACCTTTGTCAAAATCACAGTCTTTCATTTCCAGGTCGGCTTTATCAACTTTACCAAAACCAGGCTGACTTTTTTGTGCCATTACTGACAATGAGATTGTCAATAAAAAAAACAGGTAGTAACAGATTTTTTTCATGGTAAAGATTTATTAAGTAATATAAACAATTTTAATTTATTTAAATACTGCGCTTTTTGCTTTTTATTCTATAAGTTTTGCTATTTCTTTTTATAACAACCTGTTCATTCAGTGTTGAAAATAGTTTTTTATAAAACTCTCTGAAATCTTCATACAGATCAACAGGATAAAATGAATTTTTAAACTCCACTGTCATACGCACATTGAGCTTATTTTCATTGGCTGCCATGAACCGGCTGAAAACAATGCTTTTATCAGGCAATGTAAGCGTGATATTTTCAGGGATCGCATCTATTACGTAGCCTTCCGGAATAATGAAATTTTCTACGATAGTATAATCCTGCAGGTATCCAAATTCAATATCCGAAATGCGCTGTTCGGAAATGAATGGATTTTTATGGATACCAGAGAATATATTTACAGGAAAATAGGTGTATTCACCTGAATGGTTTAAAGTACAATTAAACTTAACTTTTTGCTCCAGTGGAAGTGAATCGGAATTAATATTGTTAACAGCAATATCATCCAGGTTTACAGACATATCAGGTATGGAGAAAAATTTCTGTTTGAATTCTTCTTTATTCTTTGTCCATGATGTGCCACGATCTCTTTTGGCATAACCCGAACATTTTACAGTAGCTTCCCCTGTCATCCTACCATCAGCACTTATCTCTGTTTGTACAGCAGTAAATACTTTGTACTTCACTTTACTTTCCAGCACTTCCAGCCATTTACCGCCTGTTCCCTGCAACACAAAGCCATTGGAATTAACAACCTGTTCCGGTATAAGGGTACAGGATGATAACTTATCTGATGCATCCATTATCCAGTATTTGTCATCAACTTGTACATAGGCCATTACCGTATTAAACTGGTTTGCGTCAGGATAAGTAGTGTTTACAAGGCCATGATTCCGGGTACTGAACAGAATGGGATAAGCTTTTACACCTGCCTTCATCAGCAGGTTCAACAAAAGCAGATTGATGTCGGCAGTACTGCCTGCTTTTTTATTGTAAGTCTCTTCAATCCCATCGTATGAAAAAATACCTTCGTTATCATCAACCGTCATGGTTTCCTGCACATGCTTGAATATGGTTTTTATCCTTGTTTTCATATCCGGTATGGCTTTCCATTCTTCCACAAGTCTCAGGGTCTTCGGCATTAATGCTTCCAGTTGCAAGCCGAAATATTTATATTTTTTCAGGCCATCTACCATCAGGCTCCAGGATGTGCTCATGTCTATTACCTCATTATTATATGCTAATACCTGGCTAAGTAAGAATTCTCCCCGCTGCCTGTAATCATTGACCGATCCCATAAAAGGTTCTTCTTTTATACTGATAATGTTTTGCATGGTATAAGATTTTTTCATAGTAGGCTCATCATTTCCATACCTTGCCGGGTTTGAACCTTTTTCGTTTTTACCCTTTACTTCACTGACTACAGCTTTAACAGGAGCAATAATTTTCTCTTTAAACTGAAGATATGAAGGCATCTCCACCTCGTATTCACTATATCTTACCGGAATATCATCCTGGAAATTCCAGTCGTTCATTGATGATGAGAATAGACGTTCCATTTTATACTTATATTCAATCACGCTGCCCACTTTAACTTCCGGAAATGCAATGATTATTTCAGTTACTCCTTCATTTATTTTCTTTTTATAAATAGAAGCTTTATCAACTTTTGTTGTCTTTATATTTCCGCTTTCGTCAATATTATAAGTATAAGCATCAAGCTTGCTTATTTTTTCGTAATCGTCATACGATATATACGGTATAACAACATTCCCCTTGTGCAGTCCTTTTTCTTTTAATATTTTTATCCTAACCCTCCGCTCATATACTGTACTAAATAAAGCAGGGTGAAAGGTAGTGCCATTAAAATATACACTTGCCCAATCAATTAATTTTACCGCTTCAGCTCCTTTATCAAATTCACAGTCGGTCATCAGCAGGTCAGTCTTTTCAATCTCACCGGTTTCAGGGAGACCTTTTTGTGCGGCCAGCGGTGTAACCGTTGCCAATAAAAAAAACAGGGAGATATAGATTGTCTTCATGTTAATAATATTTAGCTAATATAACAATTTACAAGTATGGTATCAACCTTATCAACTAATTTTATCGCTAAATAAAATTTCATGAAACTGGTTTATTTTTTGGGATTGATGCTTAGCCTGGGTAATGCAAAGGCTCAAACAAACAACAAGGTATTAAAGACAGATGCAACCGGTAATACGCTGCTGTGGGAAGTAAGTGGAAACGGACTGACTGAACCAGGCTATTTATTTGGAACCTTTCACCTGCTTTGTAAAGATGATATCAACTTTAGTACAGCATTAAAACAAGCCATCAGCAACAGCCATGAAATTTACCTGGAGCTAGACCTGGATGATCCTGCTACAATTATGGGCGCATTGATGCTGATGAACATGAAAGACGGCAAGAAACTGAAAGACCTGTACACAACAGATCAATACCAACGGGTTTCAGCTTTTTTTAAAGACAGTTTGAAAACACCCATCAGTCTTTTTCAACGCATGAAGCCGGAGTTTTTAATTGCTTTGCTGTATCCCAAAATGATGCCCTGCAATGCGGCAAGCAGTGTTGAGGAGGCAATTATGCAGCTTGCAAAAGATGGCGGTAAAGAAATTAAAGGGCTTGAAACAATGGCTTTTCAGGCTTCTGTATTTGACAGTATTCCTTATGAAAAACAGGCAGCAGAATTATTAAATACCATTGACAGTTTAGAAAAATCGAAAGCTGATTTTTCCCTGATGTTGAATGCCTATAAGCAACAACGGCTTGATGAAATTGAAAAGATTGTGAATACCCCTGAATTTGGTGCAGCAGAAAACCAGGAAATTTTATTGGACAACCGCAATAAAAACTGGATACAACAGTTAAAAATAATCATGAAAAAGAACCCGGTATTTACAGCAGTTGGAGCCGGACATTTAGTTGGTAAAAACGGGTTGATAGCATTGTTGAGAGCAGAAGGGTTTATAGTGAGGGGATTGGAGAATAAATAAAAGACATTGGTCATTTGTCATTTGCTAATGCTGCAATATCCTGATACTTAATAACTCAATGACAAATGACTCAAAGACTATTTAATAACTACTTCCCTGATCGTCTTTTCGCCCAGCGCCTCATTAACCCTTTCTATTATTTTTTCTTTCTGATAAAGCAATTCGTTTTTTAATGGAGCCACCGTGGTTGTTATAAATAAAGTGGCATTAATGATCTGTATCTTATCGGTGTATTTGGCAACCGTTTTACCCATCACTTCTTCCCATACATCTTCAATACGCAATGCCTGTATGCCGCTTTTGAGGCGGCTTTTTTGTAAAAACTGGTTGATAGCATCCTGTAAAGAAATTTCTCCCATGTTGTAAAAGTAAGTCATTAAGTCATTGAGTCTTTGGTCAAACTGCAGTCTCCTGGTTAAAAAATTAACGAATGACTTATTGACGAATGACTACAATTCAATTATCTGGTAAGCTGAATCCAGTTTTTCAAAAGCTTCCTGCAATCTTTCCTTATGTGTGTCGGTAATTAGAACCTGCCCGGTATTTTCATTACAAACCCAGTGCAGGAGTTGTTGCATACGGTTGTCATCCAGTTTTTCAAAAACATCATCCAGCAGCAGGAGTGGGGCAAAACCTTTATTTGCTTTCAGCAATTCAAACTCGGCCAGCTTTAACGCAAATAATAAACTCTTGCGCTGCCCCTGCGATGCGGTTGTTTTAAAAACCTGCCCGTTCAGCTGAAAAACAATATCATCTTTATGAATACCGGCATTACTGCGTTGTGCAGCAAAATCTTTTTGGCGGTAGTTGTTCAACAGGTCATAAAAACTGCTGTCGTGCAATCGGCTGTCGTACTGCAGTGTAACTACTTCATCATTATCAGCTATGCGGCTGTAAAATTGTTGCACCAGCGGAATCAGGGCCTCAGTAAATAATTTTCTTTTTGCAAAAATAAAATCGCCGGGTGCTATTAATTGCTCATCCAGCACTTCCAGCAGCTGCCAGTCGGTTTTTCCCTGTTCTGCAAAACTCTTCAGCAAACTGTTACGCTGCTGCAGCACTTTATTATAGATCATCAGTTGCTGCAGGTAACCGGCATCCATCTGACTTAAAACCGTATCCATAAACCTGCGCCTTTCCTCACTGCCTTCTGTTATTAAACTGATATCATCCGGTGCAATCATCACTGCCGGAAATTTGCCGATATGCTCCGACAATTTTGTGTAAGCCACTCCATTCAGCATAACTTCCTTTTTACCACCATTCCTGAAAATGCAAACTATTTCATCTGCTTTTTTAGTATTCATTTCACTTATATCTCCGCTAATATCTCCCGGATTTTCTCCTCCGAAGGAGGAGAGAGAGGAGGCCTCAATCCTAAATCCATCACTATCAAAACGGGCATTCAACCCATCAACCTTTGTAAAATAACTTTTGGTAAAACAGCAGTAGTAAGCAGCATCCAGCAGGTTGGTCTTGCCTTTGCCATTGAGGCCGCAAATACCGGTAACCCTTTGCGTAAAATCAAAACGGGCGAATTGATAATTTTTAAACTGTGTAAGGGATATTTTGCTGAGAAAAAACATGAAGTGCAAGATACAAAGGTATATGCCTTTTACAGTGACTGGAATTAAGTATATTTAGTTTACACAAATGATCTGTTGCTACACCAAACCTTTTACCTGTTTTTTTCGTTTAGATATATTGATGAGAAGCGTTTATACCATAACCTGTTTACTGTTTATCTGCACCAATACTGCTTTAGCACAATCTGTTAAGCTGGATTGGGCTAACAGCCTTGCAGGAGACTCATATGATGCCTGCAAGGCCATTGCTTTGGATGATGCCGGCAATGTATATGCAACTGGTTATTTTTCTACCACGGTTGATTTTGATGCAGGCCCCGGCATTTATAACCTCACGGCAATAAATGCCGAAGATGCTTATATGGCAAAATACGACCCGGCCGGAAAATTGATATGGGCCAAAACCATTGGCGATTTCCGTTACCAGGCCGGCAATGCCTTAACGCTTGATGCCAGCGGAAATATTTATGTAACCGGTATCTTTTTTGGTACAACTGATTTTGACCCCGGCCCCGGTATTTCCAATTTAGTTTCGGCAGGCAATGAAGATATTTTTGTTTGCAAATACGATAATACAGGAAATTTTACCTGGGCCCGAAAATTTGGCGGTCCTACCAACGATTTTTGCAATACCATCAAATTAGATGCAGCCGGAAATATATACATAAATGGCTACTTCGAAAACACAGCCGATTTTGACCCCGGCCCGGGAGTTACCAGTCTCATATCGGCAGGTGCAACAGATATATTTATTTGCAAATTAAACAGCAATGGAAATTTAGAATGGGCGAAACGCATTGGCGGAGCATCGGCAGATGTGGCTTTTGATATTGACCTGGATGCACAGAATAATGTATACAGTACAGGTTTTTACTTCGCAACGGTTGATTTTGATCCCGGCTCCGGCATATTTAATTTAACATCAGCAGCTTTGGGTGATGGTTACATTTTAAAATTAAATAACAGTGGTGGTTTTATGAATGCTGCCAGTTTGGTCAGCAGCAGCCGGGTGCGTTGCAGCAGCCTGAAGCTTGATAAAACAGGCCATGTTTATGTGGCAGGGCATTTTGATGGAGCGGCAGATTTTGATCCGGGTGCAGGAACATGGTTGTTGAATTCCCCGGTTGATGATGATGATATATTTATTGGCAAATACGATCTGAACTTAAACCTGGTTTGGGTAAAACAGATAGGCGGGCCATCATTTCAAAAGGTATTTGACATTGAAACCGATGCTGCCGATAATATTTACACAACCGGCCATTACAATGGCACGGCCGATTTTGATGCCGGCCCTGCAGAAAAAAAACTGACTGCTTTAGGCGACCCCGATATTTTTGTTTTAAAAATGAATGCCGCCGGTGAATTTGTGTGGGTAGCGCAGGCCACCGGTTCTTTTTATGGAAGCGGATATTCAATTAAACCCGACAAAGACAATAATATTTATGTAGGTGGTACATTTGAAGGAACAAAAGATTTTGACCCGGGGCCCGACGAAGTAAAACGTTCTTCTGCTGGAAGAAGCGAAATGTTTATTCAAAAACTGCGGCAATGCCCTAATGCAGCCGCAACACAAACTTTAAACGTAACAGCCTGTACATCTTATAAACTAAATAATAAAACCTACGATTCTACCGGCACATATACAAACCTGGTTTTAAATGCCATGGGTTGCGACAGTATCATCATCACTTTAAATCTAACCATCTCCCGTATCATACATAATGTAAACGCAAATATTTGCCAGGGCGAATTTTATACAGCCGGAGGAATACCACAAACCAAATCGGGAATTTATTATGATACACTGAAAACTGCTGCCGGTTGCGATTCTGTGATCATCACTTATCTGACCATTCGGGAAAAACCAAAACCAATACTTGGAACAGATAGAAATATTTGCGAAGGGCAAAGCATTCAGCTGAATCCCGGGAATTTTGAAACCTATCTCTGGCAGGATTTATCAACCAAACAACATTATACCGTAACACAGCCGGGTACTTACCTGGTAACAGTCAGCAATGCATTTAACTGCAAAGCATCAGCCCGTGTTATTATCAGAAATATTGCAAAGCTGCCGGCAAATTTTTTACCTGCCAACCAGGATCTTTGCAGCGGCAATGTTTTAAAAATAGATGTACCGGGTTATAGATCCTATGCCTGGAATACAGGTGCATCAACCCGCAATATGGAAATAAGAAAAGCCGGCAACTATATTTTAACCGTAACCAGTTTTGATAATTGCCTTGGTAGCGATACTTTAAACATCCGGGAAATCACCTGTATACCCATCGGCATTCCCAATGCCTTTAGCCCAAATAATGATGGCAGGAACGAGCTGTTTAAACCTACGATCAATACTGAAATACAGGATTATCAAATGCGCATTTACAACCGGGTTGGTCAGCTTATTTATCAAACCAAGGACTATACAAATGGTTGGGATGGAAGATTTAAAGGCCAGCAACAGTCTTCAGACAATTATATTTACCAGATCAGTTTTCGTAATGTGGAAGGGAAGGGCTTTGAGTATAAAGGGAATGTATTGCTGATCAGGTAAATTATCCCTCTTTTTGTCTGTAAAAAAGCAGTATTTCCACATTCCCAATTCCTAACTCAAATTTCCCATTTCTCCCTTATCTTTGCCGCCTAAAATTAACCCATTGGCTACTAAATTTTCTAAAGAAACCTATTTGTACTGGTACGAACTGATGCTGCTTTTACGCCGCTTCGAGGAAAAAACCGGCCAGTTATATGGTATGCAGAAGATTCGTGGTTTTTGTCACCTGTACATAGGGCAGGAGGCAGTTGCCGCCGGATGCATGACTGCAACCACGCCCGATGATAAATTTATTACTGCTTACAGGGATCATGCGTTGGCTATTGCCAAGGGTATTACACCAAAAGCATGTATGGCCGAGTTGTACGGTAAAGCTACAGGCTGCAGCAAAGGAAAAGGTGGCAGTATGCACTTTTTTGGCGTGAAAGAGAATTTCTTTGGTGGTCATGGTATTGTAGGTGCACAAATTGGCACCGGTGGTGGTTTGGCTTTTGCCGAAAGATACCGCGGTACCAAAAATGTGGTGCTTTGCTTTTTTGGCGATGGTGCTGCCAGGCAGGGTATGCTGCATGAAACCTTTAACATGGCCATGCTTTGGGATCTGCCGGTGGTGTTCATCTGCGAAAACAATCATTATGCCATGGGTACATCTGTAGCCCGTACCAGTAAAACACTGGATATTTATAAAATGGCCGATGCCTACGAAATGCCCAGCGACAGTATTGATGGCATGAGCCCCGAAGATGTACACAATGGTGTATTAAGGGCTGTAAACCGTGCAAGAGAAAAAGGCGGTCCAACCTTACTTGAAATAAAAACATACCGTTATAAAGGCCACAGTATGAGCGATCCGCAGAAATACCGTACCAAGGACGAACTGGAGGAATACAAGGAAAGAGACCCGATTGAGCATGTAATGAAAGTACTGAAAGACCAGTACAAAGTTACCGATGCGGAGTTTGAAGTGATTATTGACCGTGTAAAAGCTGAAGTGGATGAATCGGTAACTTTTGCTGAAGAAAGCCCCTGGCCGGATGATAATGAATTACTGAAGGATGTATATGTTCAGGAAGATTATCCTTTCATCGTTGATTAAATCGTTTTTTAATTCCTAATTTATAATTTTTAATTCTTAATTAATTGAAATGGCAGATAAGCAAGTAAACGTAGAACAGAATGATGCAGCTGATGTGGTTGCAAAAGCAAAAGGTTTTTGGGCAGCATACAGTAAAAAAATAATTATTGCAGGTTCTCTGGTAATTGTATTACTGGGCGGATTTATCGGGTACAAAAAATTAATTTCCGAACCTAAAGAAAGAGAAGCCAATGACCTTATATTTTCTGCAGAAAAATTATTTGGTGCAATTGCCGGTTCATCTACTTACAATAAGGACACCGTGAATATGGTTTTAAATGGCGATAAAGCAAATGGCGTAACCGGCCTGCTGAAAATTGCAAGCAGCTATGGCGGTACCAAATCGGGCAACAGGGCCGAGTATATGATTGGCGCCTGCTACCTGCAGTTAAAACAATTTGACAAAGCCATTTCGCATTTAAAGGAATTTAATGCCAATGGTGCAAGCCAGATACAGAGCAAAGCTTATATTTTAATAGGACATGCGTATGCCGAACAAAAGAAAACAGATGATGCTTTGGACTATTATAAAAAAGCAGGTTCTATCAGTGATCTTGACGAAGCAATGGCTACCGAAGCAATTTATATGGCTGCACGTTATGCAGAAGCATTGGGTAAATCAAAAGAAGCAATTGAATTATTCCAGGAGCTGAAAGATAAATACCCGGCCAGCCAAAGGGTTAGCTCTGGTGAGGTTGATAAATACCTGGCAAGTTTAGGAGTTGCAAAGTAATTTGTAGTAGGGAGTTAGGAGACAGGAGTTGAGAACAACTCACGGCTGACGATTCACCATTCACGATTCACGATATGTCTACAGATTCAAACTTAACCAATACAACAGGCATCCTGCTTCCGCCGGGTGCCTGTGTTGTAATTGTACGCACCGAATGGAATGCAGCAACAGTTGATAAACTGGAAGCCGGTTGTAAAAAAATACTGGAAGATCATCAAGTGCAGCACATGAGTATTACGGTACCAGGTGCATTTGAACTGCCTTTTACAATAAAAAAATACTGGGAACAGCATAAATACAAAGATGATAAACCGTGTGTATTTATAGCATTGGGCTGTGTATTAAGAGGCGATACACCGCATTTTGAATATGTTTGCCAGGCAGTAACTGATGGTATTTTACAATTGAATTTAACCATACCGGTACCAACCATTTTTGGCGTACTTACCGTAGATAACCAGGAACAGATTGACGAAAGAACCGGTGGTAAACACGGACACAAAGGAGAAGAAGCTGCTATCACAGCACTTAAAATGATTGCGCTGGTCAATACCTTCAAATAAGCTTATGAAACAGTTTTTGTATTTACTGGTGATCATTTTTTTTGCAGCCTGTAACAATGCGGCTAAAACAGATGAGGTTGCTGTTACTGATTCTTCATCAGCCAAAATAAAAGCAGATTCTTCAGCAAAATACATACATAGTTTTACCGATACGGCCCTGGAAACCAAAATTACCAATGCATTAATGAAATTGCCGTTTGTAATGAAGAGCAGCAACTACATTGATTCTTTCAGCAACCACCGGCATGGCATCGCTTTTATGATGGATGAACCAGCCGAAAATGAAACTGATGTTTCCGTACAGGCTGGTTATAACGGAGGAGAACGTTTTGAAACCTATTATCGCTTTTTTGTGAATCCAAAAACAATGGAGATAAAAGTGTACGACCCGGTGGAAGATAAAAAGTTAACCATTAAAGATTATTTAAAGACACAGCGATAAGCATGAAAGTTCAGTTATTCATACCTTGTTTTGTAGACCAGCTTTACCCGCAAACAGCATTTAACATGGTTAAAGTGCTGGAGAAAGCCTGTTGCGAAGTAACCTACAATACCAACCAGACCTGTTGCGGCCAGCCGGCCTTCAATGCAGGCTTTTGGGATGAAGCAAGGGATGTATGCAGCAAATTCATTAAAGATTTTGAAGGGGCCGATTATATAGTTGCACCCAGCGCCAGCTGTGTTGGTTTTGTACGCAATTATTACAGCAAACTTTTCGAAAACTCATCACAGCACAATAACGTAAAAGACCTGGGCAAACGTATTTACGAGTTCAGCGAATTTTTAACTGATGTGTTGAAGATAGAAAACTATGGCGCCGTGCTCAATGGTAAAGCCACTTACCACGATAGTTGTGCTGCTTTGCGTGAATGTAAAATAAAAACCGGCCCACGTACATTGTTAAGTTTTGTAAAAGGGTTGGAACTGGTGGAGATGCATGATGTGGAAACCTGCTGTGGCTTTGGCGGAACCTTTGCTGTAAAATTTGATGCCATCTCAACCGGCATGGCCGACCAGAAAATAAACAATGCACTGGCAACCGGTGCAGAATATATCATATCCACCGACCTCAGTTGCCTGATGCAGCTCGACGGTTTTATAAAGAACAAGAACCTGCCATTAAAGACCATGCATCTTGCAGATGTATTGGCAACTGGGTGGGAATAAATTCAATAGTATTTATATCAGTAGTCTGACAGCTTTTCAAATAAACCACTCCAAAGCCCTCAACTCTGAAAGTATTTAAAATAATATTTACTTTTATTGCATGGCAGCAAAAAAATCAACCTGGAAAAAAGGCCGTGGCAAGCTTGGCTCATTGCAACCTTTGTTAGGCAGTTGGGAAGCCGAGAGCGATTCGCCTATGGGCAAATTAAAATGCACACGTACTTTTAAACTCATCCTGGGTGATAAATATATAGAGCTATATGCCCGCTGGCAATTTGGTAAAGGTGCTTATGAAGAAACAGCCATTTACGGCATTAATGATGATGTCCTTTCTTTTTGGTCGTTTACATCTGATGGAAAAAAATCACAGGGATATGTAGCTGATGGAACCGATGTGCATCCCGATGCTATTTGTTTTGAAGCCAATATGCCGGCAGGTTTGGCAAGGATGGTCTACTGGCCGGCCGATGATGGAGGTTTTCACTGGGCTGTAGAATCAAAAGTAAAAAAAGGCTGGAACCGCTTTACCATGCATCATTACCATGCTATTGCAACTTAGCAAAAATTTCTTTTCTTTTACAGTGTCATGATCCCCAACCAAAACAAATCCGCTATGGCCGACACTGTAAAAAACAACAACGACAATCTCATCGTTTCTTATCTCGCAATACGCAAAGCCATTGGCTGGCTGGGTTTATTGCTCCCTTTTATTTTGCTCATCGGCAACTATGTGATAAACAAACTTGATGTACTCAACAGCAATTTTTTTATCAGAACTGACTGCTACAAAGTTCCCTATGCATCTGCAGGTTCTTTTAAATTTTCTATAAGTCATTATTATTACAGCACAGTAGGAGAATTGTTTACCGGCGTAATGTGTGCTGTGGCCTTGTTCATGTTTTGTTACAAAGGCCATAAACTTCGCCCCGGCGAAAAGGGACTTACAGATAGCACCATGGCAAACCTGGCTGGAATTTTTGCTTTAGGTGTTGTTGTGTTTCCAACCGCTTCAACCGACTGTATCTCTGATAATATGCGTATTTTCCTCAGCACCGATGCTACCGGTTATATTCACTTTAGCTTCGCCTGTTTGTTTTTTGTTACACTCGCCATTATGTCCATGGTTAATTTCAGAAGAACAGAAGTGAGAGCAGATTTTGGCAAATTAAAAAACCACAAGACCTACCTGGTATGCGGCATTATCATGCTGGCATGCCTGGCATTGATAGCAGTTTACAGCATTTGGATACAGGCCATGCAAATTGAATGGATTGATAAAACGCATCCTGTTTTTTGCCTGGAAGCCATTGCACTGATCGCTTTTGGAACTTCATGGCTGACAAAAGGAAAGCTTGATATACCGGCAGCTATCAAGAAAATGATGCCGGGTAAATAATTAAACCGGGAACACTCTGAAATTTGGTATGATAGCCAGAACTGGTTTTTTAAAACCAACAAGCTCTTTTAGCCGTACATAGAGCTAAACTTTAAACCTTGAAACAATTCATTACCGGCATTGCCATATTGTTGGTGTTTGCATCCTGCAAAAACGAAAATAAAGCGATTGTATCTGTAGCATTTACCGACAGCCTGCTAAACAACTATTCAGATGCTACAATTAAAAATGCGATTGAAACCGATCTTCAGTTCTGGAAGAACAGGATAGAACCCGCAAATCCTGGCCAGCTTAATGAACTAAAATATGCCGGTTGCCTGGTACAGCGTTTTCATTTAACAGGCAATATGCAGGACCTGGTTACAGCCGACAGCATTTTATTTGTGGCAGACAGGGCTTTTGAACATAAGGAAAAAGGGGCCAATATGGCATTGATACGCAACAGCATTTTGCAGCACCGGTTTAAAATAGCCGATTCGCTTTTACAACAGGTAAAGAACACAGGCATAAAAAAATACGAATCGGCCACACTCAGTTTTGATGTGGCTTTTGAACTGGGTTATTATCCGGTTGCAACATTTGAGTTAAAGCAAATTGCCAGCCCAACAGATTATGGTTATAATTTTCGCAGGGCGAAGCTGGCGCATTATAAGGGCGAACTGGATACGGCCATTGCTGCCATGCACCGGGCAACTGAACTGGCTGCCGGTAATGTTTATTTAAAACAGGCAGCTTTATCCAACGAAGCCGATCTGAATTTGCACAATGGCAATTTGCAAAGGGCAAATGACTTGTATGCTCAGTCCATACGTTTAGGTGCCACCGACCTGCACTCCATTATGGCGCTGGGCTGGATAGCATTGGTGCATGATAAAAATGATTCACTGGCTGAAAAGATATTTCGTTTTATTCATTCTAAAACAAATGCACCTGATGCTGTTTTTAAATTGGCTCAACTTGCCGATGCAAGAGGGGATAGTGCCATGCAAAAAAAATATGCCAGTGAATTTGTTGGCATGGCAACAGCATCAGTTTACGGCAACATGTACAATAAATACCTGCTGGAACTATACACCGGCATTTTAAACGAGCCTGCCAAAGGCGAAGCAATAGCGGCAAGAGAACTACTGAACAGAACTACCCCGCAAACCTATGCCTGGTATGTGTGGGCATTGTACAGCAATAACAAAACTGCAGAAGCTGAAAAGATTTACCGGCAACACGTATCTGGTAAACCACTGGAAGGTCTTGAACTATACTGGATGGGCAAATACATGCAGGCACAAAATAAAGGTTATAATGCAGAACAGTTTTTTAAAGCGGCTTATAAAAACAAATATGATTTAAGCCCGGGTATGGCAAAAGATCTGCAAAAAGGGAGAATGTGTTGGGGATTAGAAAATTAGATTGTTTTTTGTATATTACATATTACAGTCACTCAATTCCCAAAATGACGATAGATTTAAATAATACACTTGAACAGCTGGACAAGCATGACTGGGGAAAACCAGATTACGATTCATACCTGGTAAGGACTTGTCACGAACTTCGGAGAAAACCTTTAAAAGACTTTACTATAGAAGATCTGAGAATAATGATCGGACAGAACATTAATCTTGAATTCCTAATTCCGCTTGCCATTGAACAGCTAAAGGAAAATATTTTAGCAGAGGGCCACTATTATGAAGGAGACTTACTAAGCAATGTTTTAACGAGTGATAAAGAATATTGGTTATGCAACAAAAAGTACTGGCAAATAGTCTGCGAACTTTTTGAACAAAATAGTATACTCCTGAAACAATTTGACACTACCAAAGAAATCAAAACCAGTTGGTTCGAAAATTTTAAAATGTTTAACGAATTAAACCATTAAAAAAAACAATCGCTCTATCGTCCAATACCCCGCTATAATTGTAATCAATACCGATAATGGAATTACAATTGCCTTGCGGTAATAAGGTTTGTTGCCAAACCATTTGCCAAATAAAAAGAAAGCAGATAAGATAACCGCAAGCTGCCCCAGTTCTACACCTACATTAAACATGATGAGTGATGTGAGGTAGGAGTTTTGTGGCAAACCCAAAGATCCAAGCGCATTCGCAAAGCCCATACCATGCACCAGGCCAAATAAAAACACGATGCCGATACGTGATTTTTTTAAAGTGGGAGAGAAGATATTTTCCAAAGCCACATACATGATGGATAAAGCAATAATGGGCTCTATAATGGCCGGTGATGGTGTAATAACCTTAAACATAGCCAGTCCCAGTGTGATGGAATGAGCAACCGTAAATGCAGTTGCCTGCCATAGCACCGGTTTCAATTTAGGGCTTAATAAAAACAGGCTCAGCACAAAAAGTATATGATCGAAACCAAGTGGTATAATATGCTTAAAGCCTAGTTGCAGGTATAAGATGGCAGCGTCGGTTTTGCTCATTTTTTCCAGTTCGCCTACTTCTTCGTGCGCCAGCAAGGGTTGACTGATCAAAAAAAACAGGATAAGTAATGCAATGATTTTATTCAGCCTGTATGCTCGTTCTTTATTCATGTTTACATTATTTTACTGTTAGCCTGAGCCTGTCGAAGGCGGGTTACTATTAAAATCATACCGGCTTCGACAAACTCAGCCTGACAGCTTTTAAATTTTAGGCTATTGCTTCAAGTTTTATATTTAAAAAAACACTGCCAGTTTCAGCCTTGCAAAAAATGGGGTGCCCGGTGTGTAATGCAATTCTGTAACCGGTGCCGGTTCATTCCTTAATCTTGATTCTGTTGCGAACTGTGCCTCGTTCCATTTAATGTTAAAGATGTTTTCAAAAGCCAGTCCTATTTCATATTTGGGCCTGGTATAGTTAACGGCTGCATCCAGTAAAAAATAACCTTTGGCAACAACAGAGTTGTCCTCGTTTGCCGGTCGGTTTTTTATGTACCTGTAATTAATACCCCCATTAAGCCCTTTCTGCGCTTTATAATAAACGCCTCCAACGCTGGTAAAGGTTGGCGCCAGTGGAATATAGTTGGCTCCCTTTGGCTCACCCACAGCCCTTGGTTTTGTAAAATTAAAATTGGCATTGGCAAACAGGTTTTTGGTAAACTGAAACCTGGTGGTTACATCAATGCCCTGTCTTTTACTTTTGCCGCTTGGCTCAACTACACCGGCATCGCCAACATACACAAATTCCTGGTCGAGGTATAAATACCAGGCAGCAATATTGATCAATATATTTTCGGTTGGTTTTAATATAACGCCAAAGTCAGTTCCATAAGCTGCAGGTAAAATATCTTTGCCATCATTGGCCACCACCACACGGGCATCGTTACTGTGAAACCCCTTGCCGGCTTTTACAAACAACTGTACCTGTTTATTGATGGTGTATTGAATATTAAGCTTGGGGCTGACAATTGCTTTTTGTTGCGATGGCTGCTGCACTGCATTTAATTTATCCAGGTAACTGAAATTAAAATAGTCTACACGTACACCTGCATCAAACAACCATTTACCGGTATTTAATTGCTGTTGCATAAAAGCATACAGGTTGGTTTCTTTAATATTACCCAGTTTAATATCGCTTAAAAATTTACGGGTAACTACATTCGACAGCCTGCTATCCTTTGTTGCATCAAGCCTCAGGCCTGCACCATAAACTGAGTACAATGTTTTGTTTCTAAAAAAATATTTATGGTTTAGTTTGGTTGCATAACCAAAAATATTACGGCTTTCGGCCTGCTGTATCTCATCGCCATTTACCGGGTCGTTTAAAAAGAAAGTAAAGTTTGAGTACAGGTTAAATTTATAGCGGCTGTAAAATGCCTGGTTCTCCCAGTTGGCGCCATTTGTAAACTGGTGCGTTATAACCAGGTTGGCATTATGCCTTTCGGTATTGCCGCCTTCGGTTGGGTCAATGCTTCCAAAGAGGCTGATGGTGCCATCGTTAACAGCACGGTCGGGCACCTGTCCGCTTGCATTCCACTTACTGGTAAAGGTAGAAACCGATGCGGTAAGCTTTGTGTTCTCAGTAATGGAAAAATTGTATTTTCCGAACAGGTTCAGGCGCTTAAAATTTTGTTTGGCTACGGTTGGGCCATCGGTATAGTTAAAATCAGCAGCTAAATAAGCACTTTGTTTATCCTTGTTTTTCTTTATCAGATCAAGCATAGCCAGTGTGCGGAAAGAATTGAACCTGCCACCTTCCAACTGTATACGGCTGTTTGAAATATTTTTAAAGCTGGCAAAAGATACATATCCGGCAGTATTAAAATCGCCATGCAGTGCATAATAGGGGCCGGCACCAAAGTCAATATTGTTAACGGTTTCGGGTATTATAAAATGTGCATCGGCATAACCCTGGCCGTGTGCATGGCTTACCATATTTACAGGCATACCATCAAAAGATACTTTTACATCTGTACCATGATCCACATCAAAGCCACGCAAAAATATCTGCTCAGCTTTACCGCCGCCGGCATGTTGAGCAATGAACAAACCAGGTACCAGCCGTAAAAGTTCCTGCGTGTTTTTTACCGGGTTAATTTCAAGGTCAATCTTACTGATGGTGCTGAATTTTGTGGCTGCATTGCTTTCAAGCACTATATTTTTTAAACTAAGCGGTTCTGGTTGCAGGGCAATGGTATTGCTGCTGTTTGCAGCAACAGTAGTGGTTAACGTTTTATAGCCTACGGCCGAAAACTGTAATTCGGTACCCGACTTTAAAATGAAATTACCGTGCTGGTCTGTCGTTGTTTTTACTGTTTGTGCATGTACATCGGTAATTGAAACCGATTCAAGAGGCTGCCTGCTTACCGCATCCACCACTTTTCCTTTGATGGTGGTTTGTGCCTGCGCCCGGTAAAAAGATCCGGAGAATAGAAGTACACACACCATGATGATGTACCTGCATTGATGTTGCATGGGTATAATTTAAAGCTTGATAATTGAGTAGTGCGTAATATTAATCTGCCAGTATCTGCCTGCATATAGCAGATAGATGTTTGGTAAGATTTATACTGATGGGAATAAAACTGATCAGGCTCTTGGAGGAGGGTATTCACCTGCCAGGTAATTATTCAGCAGGCTGGCAGTAAAATGAATTTGATATGATCTGATCACAGGCAAAACCTGTTCAGATTGCTTTTGCTGTATACTGATATGATCGCTTGCAGAATTATCTTTTTTAAAAGCAGGTATTTCTTTTGCTGGCTGATCCTTTTTTGCATTGTCCACTATTTCCCTGTGTACATGCATTTTTCCGTTTTCGTAATGTACGGTAGCCATGTGCTGGCTATAATAAAAAATATGGGCAACTGTATTCTTTATATAAGGCGCCACAGGTTTTAGCATTACCATGCTGTAAGAAAAAAGGATTATATATAACGCAATTTGTTTCATGTTGGCAACCTGCCGCTTTTGTTAAAGTTAAAGGCTTATTCTTAATTATTTACGCAATAAGGTGCACTTTGGATTTAATGCTGCAACAAAAAAAGATATTTTTTACTGAATTGCTTTACCGCTAAACAAAAAGGCGAAGAATTACTTCTTCGCCTTTTATACCTATTGTTTTGATTTAGAAAGGAGCTGCCAAATAAGGAAATGAAGCCAGGAATGGTTTATCATTTGCATCAACATGATCGCTGGTTAACTGTGGGTTGCTGGCACCAGTTGGTCCGCCAAAAACTACAAATTTCAATTCAATATCTATTGCATCATCAGCTAATGTTCTGCCGGTTAATGTTGCCAGGGTAGGAGTTCCGGTGGTTGTAACATTTAAAACATCTGTAGATAATGCCGTAGTAAGTGTTACTGGGTCCCAGCCTAAAGCATTGGTGCTGTAATTTACATAGGCTGCATTTTTCGACTTTAAAAATCCATCAAGTGCCACCACATTGGCTAAAAATTTAGGCTGAAAAATGGCTCCCATGGCTGATGGGGCTGTTGTATTAAAAGCATCTTTATCAGATGAACCGTTAAAAACCGTATTTATAGCGGGCCTTCCAAACTGATCCTGTTGCTGGTAATAAACTGTTGCAGCAGGAGTGGGGTCGCTTTTTTTACATGAGGTTGCAATCAGCGTACTTCCCAGTACAATTGCCAGTAATTTTATTGTTGTATTCATTGTCTTAAATTTAAATAGTTTGTTTAATTAGATTTTCTTTTTGGTTTCTACCCATACGTTTAAAGTAGCTGCACTGCCTAACATCGCTTTAGGAACTTCCACAACAATGCTTAATACATTCGTACCTGCAAAAGCATCCGTACCGGGGTTATTAAAGCTGATTGCGGTACCTGCAATAATTTTTTTGTACTGGTTCAGATCAAAGAAAAACGGATCATCTCTTGGGCCGGCAAAAGCTTTAATACCCGAAGTGGTTGTAGCTGTTATAGCAGCAGCACCGTAAGCAGTTACTGCAACAGAAGCAGTCATGCTGCCCTCCAGTTTACTTCTTGTACCAATTTCTGAAGGTAAAACAGGGCCGTATATCTGCATGTTGTTTGAAGCTGCATCGTACTTGCACTGAATAACCAGGTCTTCTTTGTTATCTCCAGTGTTATCAATGTTAAATTCAACGATGGTATTCTCATCAAATTTAGCCGCAGCAGTACTTCCGGGAGATAGCAATCCCTGCGTGTTTGCTACAAACACCAGGTTAGAGGCAGTTGCACCCTGGAATACATACATGTCAGTAATATCCGATGACTGTCCGGTTACTGCAGGGGCATCAATATGATCTGCTGCGTAAATTACTCCGCCGGTGATGAGTGTTGCTGCAACAATAGCTGACAGCAGTAATTTGTTTCTTTTCATTTTAATTGTTTTTAGATTAATGATTTCATTTTAGTGCGTTGCCAGGCAGCAACAGATACAATTACGGTAAATAGAAAAGTCTGGATTTAATTAACCTGAAAAAAGATTAAACCGGCTTTTAGTAACCGATTAATATCTTTATTTTTGAACCGCATTCTTCATTCCTAATTTTTAATTCTTAATCGAAATGGCTTATTGGCTGGTAAAATCAGAACCCTCGGTTTACAGTTGGGATATGCTGGTAAAAGAAAAACAAACCTGCTGGAGCGGCGTACGCAATTATGCAGCCCGTATTAATTTACGTGCCATGAAAAAAGGTGATGCCGTTTTATACTACCACAGCAATGAAGGCGTAGAGATTGTGGGTATTGCCAAAGTGGTTAAAGAAGCTTACCAGGATCCTACCATAGATGATGACCGTTGGGTGGCTGTGGATATTAAAGCAGTTAAAAAATTGAAGAACCCGGTAACACTGGCACAATTAAAACCCGACAAACGGTTTGCCAATATGGATCTTATACGCCTTGGAAGGTTGAGTGTACAGACAGTAAAGCCCGAGGAGTGGGAGATGATTATGAAGCTATCCGGAACTACCTGATTTAACAAGATATTAGATTGATGGCTTTATATATTTATAAAACACCCGCTAATCAAAAATATATGAAAACACTTCTTTCATTTCTTTTTTCCTTATTTGTTTTGAATACCCATGCACAGGAACCTGCCATTGATGCAGATTCTGTAGTAATAAAACTTACACTTACTACACCCGAAGGCAGGAAAATTGAGACAGTGGTAAATTTTGAAGACCTGCTTACACACAAAATAAAAAAGTACAAAACAGATAAGGAGGGAAAAGCAAATTGTGTGGTATCAACAGCAGCAAACTACCGCATCACAATTAAAGAATCTACTGACAGCTACGAGTATAATATTCCTGACTTTGCTATTTCGCCGGTGGTACTGAATTTTAAATTCAACATAAAATAACCTTTTCAATGCTTTCTCTTTCCTTTAACATCTTTTAGCGGTTACTAATTTTATACAATTTGTATCAATGAGTATCTCATCATTCTAAACTCATTGTTATGAAAACAAAACTTTTTATTGCCCGCAGGGCATTGTATGCAGCCATTGCAATTTCTTCATTCTTTATTTCCTGCAATAGTGGCAAAGACAAATCAGAAACCCAGGCTTTTGATTTGACAACAGCTGATTTAAAAGAACCGCAACCTCAAAACAACAACAAAGAAAAAAAGCAGATACCGGTTGACAAATTTTCGCCTCCAACTGATTCTGCCGGCTCTCCAATACATGCAACAGTGGCACCAAACTCCGACTGGGACAGCAAGATCATAAAAACCGGCACATTGAAAGTAGAGATAAAAGATTTTAAAAAATACAACAACTATGTGCATAGTGCAGTTAGGCAGTATGGTGCTTATGTAGCACAGGAAGAGCAGACATTGTCGGATGAAAAAGCTGAAACTTCTATTACAATTAAAGTTCCGGTGACACAATTTGAACCCATGATGAATGCATTACCTGCTGATGATGGCAAAGTGATGGAGAAAAAAATAACTACAGATGATGTAACGGGGGAAGTGGTGGACACAAAATCCAGGTTGGAAGCAAAAAAACAATTGCGTTTAAAATACCTCGAGTTTTTAAAACAATCAAAAAATATGGAAGAAGTATTGAAGGTGCAGGGTGAAGTTGATGATATACAACAGCAGATTGAGTCTGTTGCAGGCAGGGTTTCCTTTCTGTCACATCAAACATCTTTCAGCACCATCAATCTTAGTTTTTACCAGCCTTTGGAAGGGTATAGTAAACCAACAGACGAAGCTCCATCTTTTTTTACAAGATTAACCAATGCATTTAAAACGGGCGGGAACTGGATAGCAGAATTGTTTGTTGGGTTGGTTTCTATCTGGCCTTTGCTTTTGGTTGCATTCGCCCTTTATTTTGGATGGAAGAAATTGAGGCCTGCAAAAGTAATAGCCCAGAAGTCATAAGTTTTAGAGGAGGGGCAGGCTGGAATAGCTTTACGGGGTGCCTTGAAAGAAGATTCCCACAAAGCCGCAAAGCACACAAATTTTTATCTGAATTTAATAATACTGCTTTGTGTGCTTTGCGGCTTTGTGGGAAAATAAAAATATCAATTAAGAAACCTTCGTGAGATTATCTGAAAATTACCGTACCCAATTGCTTCGTCAATTCAATTTCCATTTGTTTTAAATGCTGGTGGGTTTGTACCAGTATCATCTGATCTTCTGCCACAGTTGACTTTTCAAGGTCACGCTGGTTTTCATCCATCAGCCTTTTTATTTTGCGCAGCTTCAGGTAATTTAAAGTAGAAAAAACCTCTTCGGCAAACAGGTCTTCACGGGTTGCAATAAAACCTTCAAAATGTTCTTTCCATTTGGGGCTTATTTCGTAATTAAAATCCATGATACTTACCACAAGCGAACTCATTTTTTGGTCCTCGTGATATAAAAAATTCTTGGCAGTAGGTTCAATACCGGCATCAAACCAGGCTTTGTAGGTTTGCATTACCCTTATCAGTTCTTTATTGTCAATCAGTTCTTCCAGCTGGTTCTCTTCAATCTCTTTAAAAATATATTCAGCCACTTTCAGTTTTTCGTTCCAGTTCTTTAAACCAAATTCAAGCAGGCTGCGTATCATGGCCTGCTCATGAATCTCATCTTTATTAAAAAGTGCCTTAACATCAGTATCTGCTTCATTGTATTGCTCAACTGATGATGATTCTTCTGCAAAACGCTGGTCACGGTTTACACGGGTTTCTTCCTTATTTACTTTTTCCCTGATGAACTTATTTACCAACGCATGCAAACCGCTTTCTTCGATCTTTAAAATTTCGGAGCATTGCTTTATATAATCCTGTTGTTTGGTAAAATCTTCGGTCTTATTAATTTTAGAGATGGTTTCGGCTATCTGGTTTACAACAACTGATTTTTTGGTACTGTCATTACCGGCATCTTTTAAAGCAATACCCAATTGAAATAAAATAAAATCTTTTTTATTTTCATTTACAAAATTGATGAACTGAGCCGTGCCTACTTTGTTCACATAACTATCCGGGTCTTCACCATCGGGTATTAAAACCAGTTTTACATTCAGGCTTTCTTCCAGCGCCAGATCAAGCCCACGCAGGGCCGCTTTGATACCGGCACCATCGCCATCATAAATAATAGTAAGGTTGTTGGTATATTTTTTAATCAGCCTTAACTGATCAGGTGTAAGAGATGTTCCGCCACTGGCCACCACATTTTCTACACCAGCCTGGTGCAGGCTTACCACATCAGTATATCCTTCTACCAGTAAACATTCATCGGCTTTATCAATGGCCTGGCGGGCAAAATAAGAACCGTAGAGTATTTTACTCTTTACATAAATCTCATTTTCAGGTGTGTTAATGTATTTAGGTGCCTTATCATTCTTCTTAATTATCCGGGCACCAAAGCCCAGCACTTTTCCACTTTGGTTGTGTATGGGGAAAATAATGCGCCCCCGGTAGTTATCGTAAGCATGGCCCTCACGCACATTAACCAGGCCGGTCTTTTGTAAATACTCCAGGCTGTATTGCGATGCCAGGGCGGCTTTGGTAAAACCATCTCTTGCCTCGCTGTTGTACCCCAATTGAAATTTGTTGATGATCTCTTCCCTGAAACCTCGTTCTTTCAAATAGCTCAATGCAATATCCTGTCCTTCTTCTGAATTTAATAATGCATCTGTAAAATACTTTTGCGCAAAATTGTTGATGATGTATAAGCTATCGGCAACCTGTTGCTGTTGTTTAAATTCGGGACTGGTTTCACTTTCTTCAATCTCAACATTATATTTTGCTGCCAGCCAGCGCAGGGCTTCCACATAACTGTATTTTTCGGCCTCCATTAAAAAACTGATACTGTTGCCGCTTTTACCGCAACCAAAACATTTATATATTTCTTTAGAGGGTGATACGGTAAAGGATGGCGTTTTTTCATTATGGAACGGGCACAGGCCCAGGTAATTGGCACCTCTTTTTTTAAGCTTGATAAAAGAGCCAACGATCTCCACAATATCAATGCGGCTTTGTATTTGCTGTATGCTTTCCTGCGATATCAATTTATAAATATTGTGGTTGCAATTTACATATGTTTAAGGTATCAGGGCCTTGTTAAACTTTAGTAAACGGTCCGGCTTTAAAATTTGTGGCATAATTTATGAAAAATTCAGACAAAATTCATCTGTATAATTAATACCTTTAACACCTAAAAAAATAAAAGCATGAAGAAATATGTATTGGCCACTATGTTGGTATTAGGCAGCCTTTATGGAACCAGCCAGGAATTGCCTAAGGAAATAAGATTTAATATTGAATTAAAGCAATTTGATAAAGCTAAGGATGCCCTGGATAAGTATATTGCTGATCCCAAAAACGCAACCAACACAATTGCCCTTTATTACAAAGCCTATGTATATAGTGCCCTGGCAAGAGATACAAAAAAAACAACAGCTGAAAGTAAAACCCTTAACGACGAGGCTTTTGCAGCGTTAAAAAAGTATACCGAACTTGATACCAAGGCCCCCTTAACCAAGGAAGAGAGCAATTCTACCTTGTTTAATATCTATTTTTCCTATTACGATCTGGGAATCAAACTGTACAACGAAAAGAATTTTGCTGAGTCATTTAACCTTTTTAAAAACTCACTGGATGTACACGATTATGGAATTGCCAGGAATCTTAATGGACCTGGCACACTGAAATTTGCTGTACATGATACTGACCTTGTGTGGAACCTGGCTGTACTGGCCAATGAACTTAAGAAAAAGGATGAAGCCCAGGTTTATTACAAAAAAATTGCAGATGCCGACCTGCCAGATGAAAAATATGTAACTGCTTATGAGGAGATGATCTTAAAAGCTAAAAGAGAAAAGAATGCAGAGCAATTTGCCAAATACATTGCATCGGCAAAAAAGCATTATCCCGTTGATATTCCTTACTGGGAAATGAAAGAAATTGAATTTGCCCTGGGCGATCTGCAGGATGAGGCTTTACTGAATAAATATGAGGAACTGACAAAAGCGCTGCCTAATAACTATGTTGTTTTTTATAATTACGCCATAGAAATGGATAAGTTTATCAGCAGCGATGCTTCAAAAGGAAAAGATATAAATGCTTATAAGAATAAAATAGAAGAATTATACAAAAAAGCTGTTTCTATAAAATCAACTTTAGAAGGTAATCTGCAACTGGCCAATTTATATTACAGTAAAACCTTCGAGTATGATGAACGCATTGCCAAAATAAAAGGAACTAAGCCAGCCGAATTAAAAGTAAAGAACGAACTGATTGCCGAATCAAAAGCAAATATGCTTGCCAGCATACCATATGCTGAAGAAGCGGTAAAGATTTTGAGTACTTATAAAGAATATAAATTTGCTGATAAGTCAAATTATAAACTTGCACTGGAAATTTTGGGGCATGGGTATAAAGAAAGCGGTAACGCAGCTAAACTGGCTGAAGTAGAAAAGAAAAAAATTGAAGTAGAGAAATTATAAGTCTTTCAAAAGGAAATTAAAAAGCCCCCCTGTTAAACAGGAGGGCTTTTTAATAAGTACTTTTTTATTGCCCGGCAATTCTTATCTGCATGCCAGGCCCGCCCATGCCACCATTCTGCATATCCTTCATCGCTTTTATTTCAATATCTTTTGGTATCTCAAATTCCTTGTCGGCTACATCTTTATCAATTACCAGTTTAGTAACCTCCACTGTCATATGTCTGCCTCTGGCCATATTTCTTTCATACTTCATCGGAAAACCATTTAATAATTCCATACCGGTTGGGCCGGCAGTTGCATTAAATCCGCCAAAACCACCAGCCGCACCACCGGTACTGGGCAAATGCTGCAATTTAAAATCAGGGCAATACCAAACGGTGGTAGTGTCAGAGCGGTTTGACCTGGCTGCAATTACCAAAGCTTTTTTACAGGCATAGCCTGATATTTTTTTACTCTCATCTATATAAACAACGGAATAAGTAGCAGGCGTATTGGCACCTCCACCTAATGATACATTTTGTCCACCTCTGCTCTGCATCATGCTATCCATCCGCTTGCGCATTTGGGCCTGGTCTTCATCAGTAGCATAAAAGCCCGATTTACGGCCCATCATTTCCATAATGGTTGTTGTAATTTTTTTAGAATTGTCCCTGATTAAAGTTGTACGTCCCATTTCACTTTCAGAAAAGGTTTTAGTAAGGTCATTTTTTAACCAGGTAGTTGTTTTGGTTTCGCCTTCGCCGCCAAAACGCATGACTCTTATTTCTTCGCCATTAGGCCCTGTACTCGATTGGGAAGCAGGTTCATCTCCATCAGGGGCAACAATAGTTGTTTTGGTTGAAATAGTAGCCTGTGTTAATAGTTTTGGTTGTGCATAAACTGCCACTGAACCAGTTAGAAAGAAAAGGGTAATTATTTTTTTCATATTTGATTTGTTTGAAGCCAAATTTACGAATTGATTCGTAATAACAAAATCAAAATCACTGTTTGGGAAGATTTTAACAGGCAAAACAGGGGAACCCAGGATTAACAACTTCCAAGCGCCCACCAGATGATAAAGAAGATGATAATTGTACTGAGGCAACCGCCACCCAATTTTTTTGCACCATATCCGGCTATTAATCCGCGTACTAATTTATTCATTTTTAATTTTTAATTGAGCTGATAAAATTTGTTTAAAACTAAGGGTCTTTTGGCAAGCGGGCCATTAAATTCTTTTTTAGTATAACAAATTGAGTGCCACTATCAAACTGTTAATAACTTGGGAGTTTCGCTGTAAAAAATCAAAATTTTCTATTGGTGCATTCCATTATATTTGCCGTCTGACTTAAAATACAGATATAACCGTGCGTTTAAAGAGTTTAGAAATCAAGGGATTTAAGAGTTTTGCCGATAAAACCATACTTAATTTTGATGAAGGTATCACCGGAGTTATAGGCCCCAATGGCTGTGGAAAAAGCAATATTGTGGATAGTATCCGCTGGGTGATAGGCGAACATAAAATAAGCAACCTGCGTAGCGAAAACCTGGAAAGCCTTGTGTTTAATGGCAGCAAAACCCGCAGTGCCAGCGGCATTGCCGAAGTCAGCCTTACATTTGATAATACAAAGAACCTGCTTCCAACCGAGTTCAGCACTGTTACCGTAACCCGCAAATATTACAAAAGCGGGGAGAGCGAATACCGACTGAATGATGTTGCCTGCCGCTTAAAAGATATTCATAACCTTTTCATGGATACCGGTATCAGCAATGACAGTTATGCCATTATTGAGCTGGGTATGGTGGATGATATTATCAAGGACAAGGAATTCAGCCGTCGAAAAATGCTGGAACAGGCTGCGGGCATTTCTATCTACAAAACCCGTAAAAAAGAAGCCAAACTCAAACTGGATGCTGCCGAGCAGGATCTTGCCCGTGTGGAAGATCTGTTATTTGAAATTAATAACCAGCTTAAAAAGTCTTGAAAGCCAGGCAAAAAAAGCAGAGAAATATTTTGAAATAAAAAAAGAATACAAGGAAGTTAGTATTGAACTGGCAAAAGCGGCATTGGAAGGATTTAATATCACTTACCATGACCTGAACCAAAAGCAACAGGCAGAAGTTGATAAGCGTATTGAACTGGAAACTGCCATTGCCAAGGAAGAAGCCATGCTGGAACAGGAAAAACTTGGCCTTTGTTGAAAAAGAAAAGGCCTTGCAACACATGCAGCATGCTTTTAATGAAATGCTTGACTAGTGCGCAGTAAGGAAAATGAAAAAGCCTTAGCGCACAGCGCTTGCAGTATTTAAAAGAAAGGGAAAGCCGGAAATGAGTTTTTACAAAAGGCCGGGGGCCAACTTAAGGGCCTGGATGAAAGCATACAGTTTACCGGCAACCAGATAAGTGAAGATGAAACTCAGTTAACACAGTTTGAAGGCAAACTGGTTGACCTTAAAAATGCAGTTGAAGAAAAGCGCAGGGTTTTTGATGACAAGCGCAGCCATATTGATGAATTGCGCAAACAAAGCCAGTCCTTGCAGCGTGAGCAGTTTGATGCCGAGAAAAAAGTGGCAGTAGCAGATACCTCTATACAAAATTTACAAAGAACCATTGCCCAGATACAGGAAGAAAAAAACACAGCGCCAGGCCAGTTCAGCAGCTGGAAGCCGAAAAAAGAACAAAAAGAAGCAGAACTGGAGCAAAAGACCGACCTGCAGCAATTGCAGGATCAACATGAGTTTACCAAGGAACAGATCTTGCAAACGCAGGGTGAGCTGGAAGGCCTGCGTAACGAATTGGCAACGAAAACCGTAAACTGACAGCAAGAAGAACGAACACGATCTGTTGAAGAGTTTGATTGACTCGATGGAAGGTTACCCGGAGAGTGTAAAATTTTTACACAACAATCCAAACTGGAACCATACAGCACCCTTATTAAGCGATATTATTTATGTAAAAGAAGAATACCGGGCTGCGGTGGAAAATGTACTGGAACCTTACCTGAACTATTATGTAGTTAATAATTTAGAAGAAGGGTTGCAGGCCATTCACTTGCTGGATGATAACAAAAAGGTAAAGCCAATTTCTTTTTACAGGATAAGTTTACCGGTTTTGAAAGCCATCATCAACCGGAAGGAACCATTGCTGCATTGAGTGTGGTAGAGATTGACAGCCAATACGCCAATCTTGCCAAACACTTACTGGGCAATGTTTTTATTGCAGAGAATGAAGATGCCCTGCGTGGATTCGACTCCGCTCACCACAGCAATGGCTCTATATTACTTGAAAAAACAGGCAAATACGTAAAAGGCAAATATTCATTAACCGGCGGCAGTGTTGGTTTATTTGAAGGAAAAAAAATTGGCCGTGCAAAAAATTTAGAGAAATTAATTGAAGAGATTGTTGCGCAGGAAGCCATAGTTAAAACTTTAAAGGCAACCATCCAGGAGCATCACAACGAAGTGATTGCTTTTAATGAGCAATTGAAAGAAAATGCCATCAAGCAAACACAGCAGGATATTAATAATCTTACCAATCATGTTTTTTCTTTACAAAACAGGATTGAGAACCTGCATCACCTGGAGGAAACCAGTGCTGCAAGAATTGCCGAACTGGAAAAGCAGCTGGAAACCAATCATGCAGATATTGCAAGCACCAGGGAAATGCTGAACAGCTTTAATGCACAAATTAAAGAGCTTACCGAAAAGATGCAGTTGATAGAGCAGGATTATGCAACTGCTGAAGAAGATTATAACCATGCTACCACTACGTTCAACGACAGCAACCTGCAGTTTACCAAACAACAAAGCAAGGTTGTTTCTCTTAAGCAGGAATTTGAATTTAAGACCAACCAGCTTACTGATCTTACACTGCAGATTGAAAGCAGTACTGCACAACTTACCGAAGCATCTGCCAGCATTACCGAAACTGCAGCGCAGTTAAAGGAACTGGAAGCCATGGTGATTAGCATGTTGCATAATAAAGAGACGGAAGAGAAGAAACTGAATGAAGCCGACCAGGAGTATTATAATATCCGCAATGCCTTAACTGAAAAAGAGAATGAACTTCAGGCAAGCAAAAATCAAAAGAAGGTATTGATCATTTGCTGAATGAAATCAAAGACAGGCTCACTGATCTTAAACTGCAACTTGCCGGTATGAAGGAAAGGTTAAGTGTAGAATTTAAAGTTGACCTGGATGCGATCATTGATGAACCCAGGACTTCTGAAACTGCATTGGAAGAATTGCAGGAGAAGAATGAACGCATGAAAAAGAGGCTCGAGAATATGGGCGAAGTGAATCCAACGGCCATAGAAGCTTATACGGAAATGAAAAAGCGGTATGAGTTTATTCTGGAGCAAAAAAATGACCTGGTAACGGCAAGGGATAGCCTGATGCTTACCATACAGGAAGTGGAAGCAACTGCCAACCAGCAGTTCCTGGATACATTCAATAAAGTAAGGGAGAATTTCCAAAAAGTTTTCCAGGCATTGTTTACTGAAGATGATACGGCTGATATGATCTTGGTGGATCCGGAAAACTTGGCCGAAACCGGTATTGATATTGTGGCCAAACCAAAGGGGAAACGCCCTCAGCATTGGCCAGTTGAGCGGGGGGAGAAAAACATTAACTGCAACCGCATTACTGTTTGCTATCTACCTGATTAAACCGGCACCATTCTGTATTCTGGATGAGGTAGATGCGCCGCTGGATGATGCCAATGTGGGCAAGTTTACGCAGATGATCAAAAAATTCAGTGAGAACAGCCAGTTCATCATCGTTACCCACAATAAAATGACCATGAGCGCTGTGGATGTAATTTATGGCGTTACCATGCAGGAGCCGGGAGTAAGTAAACTGGTACCGGTGGATTTCAGAAGCCTCAATTAATGCAGCATGAAATTGTTTTTTTACAGTTTTGCTATATTTCTTTTCATAAGTTGTAAGGCGCAAACTGGAAAAATATACCCGGAAGGGATCACGGTTGACCCGGAGATTGAAAAGATATGTAACCAAAAGAAAGATTCGCTCAACTCATTCGTTGTTACGTATTACGTTAATGATGCTGTATACACAAACCCGCTTTCTAAATCTTTTGGCGAATTCCCTTTAACGCCGCTTGTACAATTTACCGCCACAGATACGGTCATAAATTTTATGAACATGCTTTCAACAACCGGGATCGCCATAACTTTTTCAAAAACAGGTTGCAAAGTTCAGTACTACCAGGCTTCAAGAAGCTGCCTGTGTTTTAAAAACAGTTTATCCCAGGACTCTCTAAGCTACCAGGCTTCAGCCATACCTGATAAAATGGTCCTGGTACTCAGTAATAAAGATAATTTTAAGAAGAACAATGTGCTCTACGGTTATATCGAAACACACGGTGGTGGCTATTATGCAAAACAGGGAGATAACAATTTTGATAAAAGAAGTGCAGCTTACAGGGGTTATTTCAAAGTAAATATGAAAGAAATGGAATTTATGAAATAATGATCCCGCTACCATCAACTGAGCTGACAATTGTTTGGCTTGATATTTGAAAAAAGTAGTGTTAACTTAACACATCTTTTTACTTTTAAAACAATCTATCATGGACGGACAATCACTCATCATCATTCTTGTTTTAGGTGCAGTAGCCGGCTGGCTCGGCGGTATGGTATTTAAAGGCGGTGGCCTGGGACTGATCGGTAATATCGTTGTTGGTATTGTTGGCGGTTTTATCGGTTATTGGCTGTTACCAAAATTGGGTTTGCATATTAAAACTGGTACAGGCTGGCTTGATTATGTATTAACAGCTGGCATTGGTGCGGTTGTATTACTTGCATTGATCAATATTATTTTTGGTAGAAACCGATCTTAGCAAATAACACGAATTAATTTAATTGCACGGATTACACGAATTATCTAATAATTCATGTAATCCGTTTTAATTTGTGTAATAAAAAAAATAATTGATTCCCCACATGCTACGCACAATACTACTCCTTACTGCTTCCAATATTTTTATGACCTTTGCCTGGTATGGCAATTTAAAGAATACCTCGATGCCTTTATGGAAAGCCATTCTCATCAGTTGGGGCATTGCCCTGTTTGAATACATGCTGATGGTGCCCGCTAACAGGCTTGGGTATGTAAATGGTTTTAACGGCTTTCAATTGAAGATCACGCAGGAAGTAATCACCCTGGTTGTATTTTCTATATTTGCCATCCTCTATTTAAAAGAACCCTTTCACTGGAAGTACCTGGTAAGTTTTATGCTGATACTGGGTGCGGTTTATTTCGCTTTCAAAAAATAACCGTAGTTATTTCAGTCACCTTTTTTTCCTGCTTAGCAGTAAAATTCTACTATTCATCCGGCTTCACTCTTTTAGGTCGTTTTCAGGTATTAATTTGGCAGTATCACTCTATGAATTATTTAATAACTGTTAAACAAATTTTTATGAAAAAAACCAATCCGCTTTACTACCTTACTGCCACATTGTTACTGCTATCGGTTGCATTTATTGCCTGTAATAAAGAATCAGCTTCAGAAACAGGCATTGTTTCTCCTCCTCCGGGAAAGAGTGAACTTAAAATAATGCTTACCGATGACCCCTCAACCATCTTCGACTCTGTTTTTATAGATATTCAAAGAGTAGAAGTAAAGGTAGAAATGTCAAATGGTTCAGAGCACTGGGATACACTATCCATCAGGGCCGGCGTTTATAACATATTGCGTTTCAGAAATGGTTTAGATACTTTACTTGCAAGTGGCTATGTTCCCAATGGCGAGATTCAAAAAATAAGAGTAACACTGGGAAATAATAATGCAGCAATACTACAGGGTGTTACGGTTCCATTATTTTTACATCATAACCAGATAACGGTAAACATAGATGGCGATGTTGATCACCTGGATCCTAATCATTTGCGCCTCTGGCTTGATTTTGACGGACATGGTTCCATCCGGTTTCATAATGGCAGGTTTGAATTAGACCTGCGTATTGGCCATTTCAGTCATCATAATTCAGGTGAACTGGAAGGTAAAATAAAACCATCAGCTGCTTTCCCGGTTATGGTAAAGGCAATTTCCGGTACAGATACTTTAATAGCTATTCCAGAACATGAAGGCGAATTTAAAATAAGGGGCATACGTTCAGGCACTGTAAAACTGATCATCACTCCATCTAACGGTTACAGGGACTCTGTAATAAACAATATTCAGATACGCAGGGGAGATGATACTAAATTGGGAACAATTGTTTTACACCAGTAGTATATTCGGGTACAATAAAAAAGGCTGTCCTCACCAGGCAGCCTTTTTTATTCAAGTGCAGTTTATACCGTTTTACCTGTAAAATATAACCGTTCAGTTTGTTTCATGTTTTTAAGTATTCAATTGCCTGTATTTTTAATTATAATTTTTACAAACCTTAGTTAATCCTGCTAAACCTGATGTTTATGAAATCCTACAACCATCTTAACGAAAATGAGTTGATTCAGCTCTATCTGAATGGCGATTCACATGCTTTTTCATTTCTGGTAAAACGGAATACAACAAAAATATTTACGCCTATTTACATCCTGGTAAAAGACAGCTATTTAGCGGAAGATATTTTGCAGGAAGTCTTTATCCGTATAATAAAGAGTTTAAAAAACGGGGCGTATGTTGAAAATGGAAAATTTTCGCAATGGGCCATACGAATAGCACACAACCTGTGTATGGATCATTTCAGAAAAGTAAAACGTAATCCAACCATTACAACAAATGACAATTTTGACATTTTTGATGTATATAATTTTTCAGAACCGGCTGCTGATGTTAAATTGATGCAGGTTGAAAATTATGACAGCATTAAAAAAGCAATAGATAAATTACCACAGGATCAGAGAGAAATACTAATACTAAGGCATTATGCCGATTTAAGTTTCAGGGAGATTGCAGTCTTATCTGGTATCAGCATTAATACAGCTTTGGGCCGTATGCGTTATGCATTAATAAATATCCGTAAAATGTTGCCGGAATCAAAACTGGCATCCTAAAAATCTGGCTGATACTATTTATAAAATTGCCACAGATAAATCTGTGGCAATTTTATATTGGTTCTGCAGGTTAATCAATTTTAATCCAACAATAGTTTCCCGATGCTGCCGCCACCACCTGAAAAATATACAGCTTTTCCTTTCTTCGCTTTACGCACAGCATGAAAACTGTCTTTGCTTATCCAGGCCCAGTTCTGGCCTTCATCTGTACTGTAATCAACTCCGTTCAATCCGCAGCTGATCCAGTTTTTTTTGCCAAGATACTCTACACAACTGCGGTAACCATGTGGACCAACAACCGGTGCAGTAAAGGTTTTACCACCATCGTTTGTAATTACACAATTTTTTGTGGTGTCATCCCTGGTATTAAAATCGCCACCTACAACAACCAGGCATTTTTTATTTTTTACTGCCATGGAATTGGCTCCGGTACTTTCTTTACCCTGTATAATGGGCAGGTCAATTTTTTTATTTCTTATAAATAAACGGGCACGTAAACCACCGCTTACAAAAACAGCTTCCTGCTTGCTTAACTTACGCACATTGGTTCCGCTGCTGGCAAAAAATGCTTCGCCTTTATCTGCCGCAGGAATATTTGCTGCAGGAATTCCCTGCCAGTTTTCTCCGCCATCAAAAGTTCTGGCAATAAAAATTTTATCGCCCAGCGGGTCGCCAATTACAATGCCGCTTTGTTCGTTCCAGAATTCCATCGCATCTAAAAACATGCCCTTGGTGGTATCGGTAAAAACAATTTTCCAGTTTTGCCCGCCATCCGTTGTTTTTAAAATATAAGCCGGGTCGGCAATGCCCATAATGATGGCAGTGTTTTTATCAAATGCTTCTATATCCCTGAAATCAGTTTTCTCAAAACCTTTCACAGTTGTCCAGTTCCAGGTTTCACCGCCATCAACACTACGGCCAACAGAACCTGCGCTGCCACTTACCCAAACCACATCGTCACTTACAACACTCAAGCCACGTAAAGAGGCTTTACTGCCCGAATTAAGCAGTTTAACTGTTTGTGCCGATGCTGCAAATGAAAAAAGACAAATGATAATTGCCGAAATAAATTTATTCATGATTAATAATTTTTAAAGAATATCATGCCCTTCTTTATTAATGGTATCAATATTTATAAAATGCGTTTTCGACATTTCCTGTTTCCTGCGTATCAGTTTTAAAGAAAGTTTTACAGCCACAATAAATGAAACCACGGCTCCTCCAAATAATAGCCAGCCATTCCAGTCATTTCTGGGTAGAAATAAAAAGAAATCGAATGTGCCATGGAAAAGTACCGGCCAGAAAATTGCCAGCAGCATATGTCTGCTTTTGTTAGCAGTGTCAAATTTAGCCAGGCCAATATGATATCCCATCAACACACCAAAAGTTGCATGTGCAGGCACCGATAAAAACATGCGTAAAATTCCTGTACCAAATCCATGCTGAAATACATAACCTATGTTTTCAAGTGTAGCAAAGCCCATGCTTACCATTACGGCATATATAATGCCGTCAAAAGGGTCGTCAAATGCCTTACGGCGATAAGGCAAAATACGCACCGCCAGAAATTTGCTGTACTCTTCACTTAAGGCAACAATCAGGTAAGAAAATACAGCTGTATAAAAAATACCTTCACCCATCATACGTTCAACGGGTTTGGTTAAGGCTATCTGAAAAATTACGGCAGGTATAATGCTCAGCACGCCCATAAAAAAGCTTAATATCAATAAACCAAGCGGCTCCCTGTTGTACTTATCTTTAAAATAAATAAACAGGCAGATAGCAAATCCCGGAGCAATGGCAAGGGCTAATAATCCCATACGTAAAAGCAGTTTTTGTGTTACTTTTGACCAAGTTATATGTTTTTAACGATTGCCCAAACTAACAGCACATTTTAAATGAGTTATAATTACTTACCGCTAGATAAAAATCCAACAAATTTTCAGCAGATAAAGAACCTGCTTGCCCATGAGCAACTGGTTTCTATCACTTTTGATGCACACGACCGAATAACCAAATGCCGCCAATACCTGGATGAAAAGATGGACAATTCCGATGCCCTTTTTTACGGCATCAACACAGGTTTTGGCTTTTTACAAAATGTACAGATAGATAAAGCACAGTTGCAGCAACTACAGCTCAACCTCATACAATCACACGCCTGTGGTATAGGTGAAGAAGTACCGAAGGATATTGTAAAGCTGATGATCGCTTTTAAAATAAAATCGCTCAGTTATGGCCACTCGGGTGTACAAACCGATACAGTTGAAAGGTTGATGGATATGTACAACAACGATGTGCTTCCGGTTATATACACGCAGGGTTCATTGGGCGCTTCCGGCGATCTGGCACCGCTCAGTCATTTAAGTTTACCATTAATTGGTTTAGGCGAAGTGTATCATGCTGGAGTAAAAATGCCCGCCGCCAATGCACTGAAAAAATTTGGCTGGCAACCCATCGAACTGAAAAGTAAAGAAGGGCTTGCTTTAATTAACGGCACCCAATTCATGACTGCCTATGGTTTACACAACCTTATTCAATGCGACCGCCTGATAAAATGGGCAAATATTATTGCTGCTATCAGCTACGATGCATTTGATTGCATCACCGAACCGCTGCACGAAAATATTCATGCCATACGCCCGCACAACGGACAGGTTGAAACCGCTGCCACCATGCGCCAATTATTAAGTGGCAGTGAAATTGCAGCTACAAAAAAAGCGCAGGTGCAGGATCCATATTCTTTCCGCTGCATTCCACAGGTACATGGTGCAAGCAAAGACAGTTTCGATTATATCCTCAGTGTTTTTATCAAAGAAATAAACTCGGTAACCGATAATCCAAATATTTTTCCGGATGAAGATATGATCATGAGCGGCGGAAATTTTCATGGGCAACCTTTAGCAATTACATTGGATTTTTTAGCCATTGCCATGGCAGAACTGGGAAGCATTTCAGAAAGAAGAACCTACCAGCTTATCAGCGGGCAAAGAAACTTACCGGCTTTCCTGGTAAAAAATCCGGGACTTAATTCAGGGTTAATGATAACGCAATACACAGCTGCAGGCATTGTAAGTGAGAACAAACAGCTTTGTACACCTTCATCCGTAGACAGTATCCCCAGCAGCAATAACCAGGAAGACCATGTGAGCATGGGAGCCAATGCCGCCACCAAATGTAAAAGGGTAGTGGATAATCTTGAAAAAGTTTTGGCCATTGAATTATTAACTGCTGTGCAGGCATTGGAATTCAGAAGGCCGTTGAAAACTTCGCCTGTGCTGGAAAATATTGTAACTGCCTTCCGCAAAGAAGTAAGTTTTAATGAAGCGGATAGGATTTTGCATGAGGATATGATGAAAGCAGTGGCATTTATTAAAAAAGAAATCTAACCAAAATGATCACAAAGGAGGAACACAAAGTGTGCAAAGAAAGACTTAGTGTTCCTTGTGTTTAACTTAATGCTCTTTGTGGTAAAAAAAATAAAACATCTATGTCAACAATTACAAAAAACTACGACCCCGTAAAATATAAAACTCCAACAGGCAACCAGATCAGTTGCAAAGGATGGATACAGGAAGCCGCACTGCGTATGCTTTTAAATAATCTTGATCCTGAAGTAGCCGAGCGCCCCGAAGATTTAATTGTGTACGGAGGCAGGGGCAAAGCAGCCCGCAATTTTGAAGCACTGGATAATATCATCAAAGCATTAAAGGTTTTAGAGAACGATGAATCTTTGTTGATACAGAGCGGTAAACCCGTTGGTATTTTACAAACACATAAAGATGCACCACGGGTGTTGATCAGCAATAGTCAACTGGTACCCAACTGGGCCAACTGGAAACATTTTGACGAACTGGAAAAAAAGGGCCTGATGATGTACGGGCAAATGACAGCCGGCAGCTGGATATACATCGGCAGCCAGGGAATTGTACAGGGCACTTATGAAACCTACGCAGCCATTGCCAACAAACATTTTGGCGGCACATTAAAACATACATTAAATGTAACTGCAGGTTTAGGTGGTATGGGTGGCGCACAGCCATTGGCTATTACCATGAATGAAGGTGTTGCATTGGTTGCCGAAGTGGAAGAATGGAGAATTGATAAAAGAATTGAAACAAAATACCTGGATGAAAAACATACCAGTATTGATGATGCCATCAATGCGGCCATGCATTACCGGAAAGAAGGCGAAGCTAAAAGCATTGGTGTGTTGTGCAACGCCATTGAATTGCTGAACAGGCTCATACAAAGAGAGATCATTCCCGATACACTTACCGACCAGACCAGCGCTCATGATCCTTTGGTTGGCTATGTTCCCCACACCCTCTCAAATGAAGAAGCCAATATTTTAAGAGATGAAAACCCCAATCATTATATCGAACTCAGTTACGAAAGTATGTACCTGCACGTGCAGCTTATGTTACAACTGATGGATAAAGGAGCTATTACATTTGACTATGGAAATAATATACGTGCCCGGGCGAAAGAATTTGAAGATCGTAAGACAGTTGAAGCGGCTCACGCCTCACGACTCACTACTCACGACTGCTTTGCTTTCCCAGGCTTTGTTCCTGCATACATCCGTCCGCTTTTTTGCGAAGGCAAAGGCCCGTTCCGTTGGGCGGCACTTAGTGGTGATCCGGAAGATATTGCAGTAACCGATAAAGTAATGATGGAACTCTTTGCCAATAATGCAAGCCTGATGCGCTGGTTTAAACTGGCACAGGAAAAAATTGCCTTCCAGGGATTGCCTGCACGCATTTGCTGGATAGGGCAGGGCGACCGGGAAAAAGCAGGACTTGCTTTTAATGAATTGGTTAGAACCGGAAAAGTAAAAGCACCCATTGTAATAGGCCGTGATCATTTGGATACAGGTTCTGTTGCATCACCCAACAGAGAAACCGAAGCCATGCTTGATGGCAGCGATGCAGTTGCCGACTGGCCAATTTTAAATGCATTGGTAAACACAGCAGGTGGTGCCAGTTGGGTTTCCTTGCATCACGGCGGTGGTGTGGGTATGGGTTACAGCATTCATGCAGGTATGGTAATTGTTGCCGATGGCACCGATGAAGCTGCAGCAAGGTTGAGTCGTGTGTTACGTAACGATCCCGGTATGGGTGTTATACGACATGCGGATGCAGGGTATGATGTGGCGAAGGATTTTGCAAGAAAATTCAATCTCGATCTAAAACAAAAACTGCAGAACAGCTAAAATCAATCCCATGGAATTAGGCGTAGGCATGTTTGGCGACCTGCATATCAATAAAAATGGTGACCCACAACCGGCGGGACAAAGATTACAGGAACTGATTGAAGAAATAAAACTGATGGATGAAGTGGGGCTGGATTTTTATGGTATTGGTGAGCATCACCGGCCGGATTATGTAGTATCTACACCCGAAATAATTTTGGCTGCTGCTGCAACGGTCACCAAAAATATAAAACTGGGCAGCGCTGTTTCTGTTTTAAGCTCCGCCGATCCGGTTAAATTGTACCAAAGTTTTGCTACCATTGATTTGTTAAGTAATGGCAGGGCAGAGTTGGTTGCAGGGCGTGGAAGTTTTATAGAATCTTTTCCTTTGTTTGGATATAGCCTTAATGATTACGATGAATTATTTGAAGAAAAGTTAGACCTCTTACTAAAAATAAATAACAACAACCCAATCTCCTGGAAAGGAAAATTCCGCCCTCCATTAAAAGAACAACAAATTCTTCCCCGTGCTGTGCATGATCATTTAAATATCTGGGTAGCAGTTGGCGGCACACCGGAATCGGTATTGCGTGCCGGCAAAGCAGGACTGCCGGTAATATTCGCCATTATTGGTGGTAACCCGGTGCAGTTTAAACCGCTCTTCAATTATTATAAAGAACTGTATGAGCAGTATGAACATGATATGGATAAATTTCAGGTGGGGGTTCACATGCATGCATTTTTTGGCGACGATAGTAAACAAACGGCTGAGGAATATTATCCCATCTATTCGGCACAAATGGACAGGGTGGGCCGCAGCCGGGGTTGGCCACCATATCAAAAACAACAATACGATACTGGCAGAAGTAAAAATGGAGCTTTAATTATTGGCGATGCCAACGAAGCTGTTGACAAAATTTTGCAGATGCAGGAAATATTTGGACTCACCCGTTTTTCTGCACATATGGATGTTGGCGGGCCTTCGCATATATCGTTAATGAAATCAATTGAAATATTCGGTACTAAGATTGCACCTAAAGTACGGGAAGCATTGAATATGTAGTATTCATTTTCTTATCTCCTAAAACAAAGCCTGGCTTATGAACACAATCAAATGGGGTATCATTGGCTGCGGCGATGTAACCGAATTAAAAAGTGGCCCTGCTTTTAATAAAGTTCCCAACTCCGCACTGGTGGCTGTTATGCGCCGCAATGCAGCTAAGGCTGCAGACTATGCAAAACGGCACAATGTACCCAAATGGTACAGCAATGCCAATGAACTCATACATGATACCGATGTAAATGCGGTATATATTGCCACACCACCCGCATTTCATGAAGCATATACTATAGCAGCCATTAAAGCAGGCAAACCCGTTTATGTAGAAAAGCCCATGAGCCTGAATTATCAGGCATCTCAAAAAATGTATTTGGCTGCTGAAGAACATAACATAAAACTGGTGGTGGCACATTACCGAAGGGAGTGGCCGCTGTTTAAAAAAATAAAAGAACTGATTGATGCAGGAACTATTGGCAACATACAACTGGTAAAACTGGTTTACGATAAACCGGCATTAACTGCGGCAGAACTGGCTGATGAAAAAATTGCCTGGCGGGTAAACCCGGCCATTTCGGGTGGCGGACTTTTTCATGATCTGGCACCGCACCAGCTTGATATTTTATACCTTCTTTTTGGCGATGCCAGGCGAATACAGGGCCTGGCCACAAACCAGGCCGGTGCTTATGAAGCACATGACCTGGTTGCAGGCAATATCCTCTTCAATAACAATATTGCTTTTACAGGAACCTGGTATTTTAATGCAGCCGCACCTGCCGATTACTGTGAAATAACAGGCAATAATGGCAACATTCGTTTTAGTTTTTTCAGCAGCAATATGATTGAACTTACGGTTGGGGGTAATACAACCACTTTTACGTTTGATGCACTGCAACATGTGCAGCAACCTATGATAGAAAAAACAGTTAGCTACTTTTTAGGTCAGGCCGATAATCCCTGCAGTGGCTATGAAGCTTCCATTATTATGCGATGGATGGATATTTTTGTAAGTGGCAGATAGTATGTACCAAAGAAGCAGGCTAATTATATTAAATAACTCAGGTAACAAAAAAGCACTTCAACTGAAGTGCTTTTTTGTTATAGATTTTAATAACAATTAAAACTTAGCAGCAAAGCTGCCATTGGCTATGGTAACTTTTGTTAAATCTGTATCGTTCCCGATTTCGCCACTGAAAGTACCTTCAATGGTATTGCTGGTTACAGCAGTTACAACAATTTTAAAACCGGCTGCATTAGCACCACCACTGGCCCAGCCATTAGATCCTGAAGTAAAGCTGAATACCATATTATTTGGCAGATCGGCCCCGGCAGCACTTTGTGCGTAGGTACCAACTGCTGTATTAGCCGGTGTTATAATCATGGTAATTTGTGGTATAAGGCCTGATATAGCACTGCCGTTTATGTTATAAAGAACACCGCTGGATGCAGCCGTACTTATAGCAAGCGTAGATGCAAAGCTACCCGATGTTGCACCGCTGTAATCAAAACGGATATCACATTTGCCGGCTGCAAGGTTTGCAGCACTTGCTGTGTTACCTGCAGCAGCAGAATCTTTTTTGCATGATGAGCATAAAAAAACTGTACTGATGATAAGAATTAGGGACAGGAGATTTTTTTTCATAAATTTTATTTTTTGTTTGCACAAAATTTCAAAAAAAGGAGCGATCGGGAAATACCCTTTGTGAGGCATTTTAAAGTAGAAGCTGTCATAAACCTGAAAAAAAACAAGAATACGCACATTATTCAGCTTTCCCGCCGGGCATCTTTTTTTAAAGGGAGGCTGTTACAGTTAAAAACGCCTGATTTAATGGGTTTTAACCTGGCAGATCTACTCATTGCCATTATTTGTGTAATTCTCAGCTAAATATTTTTTATAATTAATTATATTGCCTTTCGGCCGCACAGTTGTTAATTTTTAACAGCTAACTTTTAAAAATCAGCATTGTATGTTTTCTTTCTCAAATCCTGCTATCAGTTTTGCATCTGTATCAGATATCATCTCCATAAAAGATCTGCTCAATACGGCATACCGTGGAGAAGAATCCAAACAGGGTTGGACAACAGAAGCAGATCTGATTGCAGGTGATATCCGTGCAGATGAGGCTATGTTACAGCAGGTATTGCAACAAAGCGGCAGTGTATTTTTAATTTATAAAGACGAACAGCAAAAACTTATTGGTTGTGTAAACCTGCAGCAACATGCTGATAAACTATACCTGGGTATGTTCAGCGTATCGCCACAATTGCAGGGTGGCGGCATTGGCAAAAAATTATTGCAGGCTGCTGAAGATTATGGCCGTCACCTGCAGATGAAAGCCATTTATATGTCGGTTATAAGCCGGCGTTCCGAACTTATAAACTGGTACATGCGCCACGGCTATGCCGATACCGGCGAAAGAAAACCTTTTATTGAAGATGGCATTACCGGTAAGCATTTAAAGCCCTTGGAATTTATGATATTGGAGAAACCATTGTAGCCGATACCTTGCATTTTTGTTTTATATTTATAAGACAAAAATAAATAATGGATCAGAAAATCATTAACCTCTACGACGATTATACCCACACACCATTAACACGCAGTGAATTTATCCGCCGGCTTGTTTTACTTACAGGCAGCTTTACTGCTGCCATGTCGGTACTGCCCATGATTGAAGTAAATGCAGCTGGCATGAAGATCACCGGTGATGAAGATCTTTTTACCGAAAGGATAAGTTATACCGGACAGCCAGGTGCTATGCAGGCTTATGTAGCAAGACCAAAAGCGGTTAAAAAATATCCGGCTGTTACTATCATTCATGAAAACAGGGGATTGAATGCACATATTGAAGATGTGGTACGCCGTGCAGCTAAGGAAGGTTTCCTGGCCATTGCACCCAATGCATTATCTGCAATAGGAGCCGTGCCAGCCAATGAAGATGAGGCCCGGCAAAAATTTCAGGAATTAAAAGCAGAGGATAACCTGCAGAATTTTATACATGTTTTTGATTACCTGGCCACACGTACCGATTATAATGGCAACGCAGGTTGTGTTGGTTTTTGCTGGGGTGGTGCCATGTCAAATAATCTGGCAGTGAAAGTTCCTGCATTAAAAGCGGCGGTTGCTTTTTATGGCCGCCAACCGGCTGCGGAAGATGTAAGCAAAATAAAAGCGGCTGTTCAATTACATTATGGTGCATTGGATGAAAGGGTTAATGCCGGTATTCCTGCTTATGAAGAAGCGCTTAAGAAAAATAATATTAAATACGAACTGTACATGTATGAAGGCGCTAACCATGCTTTTCATAATGATACAGCGCCGGCACGCTATAACGAAGCAGCAGCAAAGCTGGCCTGGCAGAGAACCATTGATTTCTTTAAAAAATATGTAAAATAAAAGCCGCCTTATTAAATGAAAAAACAGACCGGCAGTATTTATTTCATAACCTCGTCTGTTTCAATATCACCTTCTTCGTCTTTTGATTTATGATAATCGTTATTGAGTTTATCTTCCAGTTTGCTTTTATCTTTTTGATTACGAACAACCAGGAAAACAATCAATACTATTATCAAAATTCCAAATGGTATTAATACAGTAAGATTCATCTTTAAAAATTTCTACTAAAGTTAAATTGATTTAGCTGTGCTGCATATTAAGTTTCTGGTTTCAGGCCACTCGCTGTCAGATGTGTGAAAGTTGTAACTAATTCAGTTTATCCTGTAACAAAAAAACAGAAATAAGTATCAACTTTACTATACCAATTACAAAATAACAAACGATTTCTCATACAGCAGTTAGTTTTAGGCAAAAGCCTCTTTTAAATAAGGGGCTTTTGTATTTACCTGTATTCTATATTATCAAAACAACTACATTCTTAAAGTACGTCGGAATAAATATTGATTCATAAATCGTAGATTGGGTAATTATGAACGATTTTAAAATTGTTGTTTTTATAATGGCTATCCTAATCAGCTTAACAGCGATAGTCAATAAAAGAAAACTCCCGTTTCCTGTACTACTGGTTTTTGCCGGCCTCATCATTGGTTTTGTACCACAGTTGCCAAACCTGGCGCTTGACCCCAATGTTGTCTTTGTAATTATGCTTCCGCCATTGCTGTTTGATGCTGCTTCAAAAACATCCTGGCTTGAATTTAAAACATCCATCAGGCCTATATCAGCATTGGCTATAACACTGGTTTTTTTTACAACTGTAGCAGTAGCTGTTACAGCACATTATTTGATACCCGGTTTTACCTGGCCCTTGGCCTTTGTATTGGGTGCAGTAGTTTCTCCGCCGGATGCAGTTGCTGCTTCGGGCATTATTAAAGGCCTGGGCCTGAATAAAAAAGTTATTACAATTCTGGAAGGAGAGAGTCTTGTGAATGATGCCTCTGCGTTAATTGCTTACCGGTATGCAGTTATTGCAGTTACAACAGGCTCTTTTGTTTTTTGGCAGGCCGGCTTACAGTTTTTACTGGTTTCATCGGTTGGTATATTAATTGGTTTTGTAACTGGCTTTCTGTTTGTGCATGCGCATAAAAAAATTGAGAATAACCCATTGGTAGAAACAAGTTTAACGCTGCTGGCACCATTTGTGGCCTACCTGGCTGCTGAGCAGTTTCACATGTCGGGTGTTTTGGCAGTAGTTACTGCCGGGCTTGTAATATCCCGTAAGTCGCCCGAAATATTTGCCTCGCAGGCCAGGATGAGAACGAGGGTGGTTTGGGATACCATTATATTTTTATTGAACGGTTTTATTTTTATTCTTATTGGTTTACAATTGCCGTCAATCATAAAAGACCTGGGGCGTTACCCGTTTTCAACAATACTGGGTTATGGTTTAATCATCAGCTTGGTTACAATAATTGTTCGTATTGTTTGGGTATTTGGTGGTGCTTATTGGTTAAACTTTTTTCAGAAAAATAAAAAACAGGAACCTGCTTCCGGTATTTATTCAGACACAAAAAACACCTGGAAAAATGTTATGGTAGTTGCCTGGACAGGCACCAGGGGCGTGATTTCATTGGCCGCTGCATTGGCTTTACCATTGGTTTTGGATGATGGAACTGCTTTTCCAAAAAGATCATCTATTATATTTTTAGCTTTTGTGGTAATTTTTATAACACTGGTTGTACAGGGCCTTACATTACCCTTTTTGGTTAGATGGTTAAAAATTAAACCCGAGGATAATGCCGATGAAGAAGAACGGGAACTGCAATTATACCTTGCAAGCAGTACGCTGCATTATATTGAAAATGAATTTCCGGTACAAGGCGATAATAAACTGATGCAGCAACTCAAAAATAAATACGAACAGCAGATACGAAAACTGAATAAAGAAATTCAGCTACATAAAAGAGCAAAATATTTTAATTATGAAGTAACGCCACCCGAACCTGATAACCTGCTTACCGCCAAACTGGAGATCAGTAAATTTCAACGTGAATTACTGATAAAACTGCACAAGGATGGCGACTTCAGCGATACTGCCATCAGGCATATTGAAAGAGAAATGGATATTGATGAACTTAAATTAAATACACAGTTGCCAAAAGAAGGAAGCATTGATTAAACTATTTTTAACCAGCCGGTGATGCTCATCCTGCTGCGGTTGGCTTTTATTACTTCGTGTTCGGTTTCATCACTTTTAAAAAGTACAGCAGTTTGAGAACGGGGCTGAATCTGTTGCATGGTTTCATTTTGATACACCTGCAACTGGCCGCCATCAGTTGCCAGCCAATCTTCATTCAAATAAGTGATGAGCGAAAATTTACGATGATCGTTATTTTTAAACTGGTCTTTATGCCGTTTGTAAAAACTGCCTTCTTCATACACGGCATAATGAAATTCGTAGGCATTGATGCCGGCATAACAGGTGTTGTTAAGGCGCTCTATAAAGTCTTCGGCGTGTTGCAGAAATTCATTTTCAAACAGGTTATCATGCTTTTTATCGAGCCAGTAAATTTTGTCAGTCCGCATTTTCTGATTGGCATCTTTTACTTCTTCATTACCAATGCCGGCCGCGGTCATCATTTCATCTTTTTGCAACTGAAATATATTTTGCTGCAGACCTGCTGATAATTTTTTTGTTAAGAAGCCTGGCGCAATTCCGATATGGTCGCTGAGATAACTGTCAATTAAAAGATCAAACTGTTCATTCATGGTTAGGGTTAAGCCATGTAATGTAGTTCTTTATGCCTTCTGCAGAGATATTTTAAAATTATCCCTGCTGTTTTCTTACATATTTGGTAAGAATTACGATCTGCTGACCTTCAACTTTTCCTTCAATCTGTTCGGTATTGTCTTCTACAATGCGGATGTTTTTTACAACGGTTCCTAATTTAGCAGTGAGGGTAGATCCTTTAACATCCAGTGATTTAATAAGCACTACCGAATCACCGTTTTGCAATACATGGCCGTTGCTGTCTTTATGCAGATCCACACTGCCATCATTTTCATGATCGCCGGTGGCTTTTGCCCAGGCTAAATTTTCATCGGTAAGGTAAAGCATGTCCAGGCTTTCGCTGGCCCAGCTTTCATTACGCAGGCGGTTCAGCATGCGCCAGGCGGTTACCTGCACCGCAGGCACTTCACTCCACATGCTTTCAGCTAAACATTTCCAGTGTTTACTGTCCAGTTCTTCTTTCTTTTCAATTTGTGCCAGGCATTTGGAGCAAATCATAATGCTGGTATCGGCCGAGAGGCCGTTTTGCGGAGGTACTTCAAACAGTTTTAAACTTTCAGGTGATTTACAAAGCTCACATTGGTTTCCGCTTCGTATTGCCAGTTGTTCTTCTACTTTCATTTTGCTCAATTTGCTGCAAATGTAAATAAAGCAACATAAAATTGAACAAAACTTATTTATCAGAGAATGCTACCCCTCTTTTAATGATTGCTGCAATCCGCTTCTTCCATATGGCTTCATCCTTTTCATCGTAATTAAAATAAACGGCTATCCTGTCTTCCAATATCCAGTTTAACTGAACAAATTTCATGTTCATATAATTGGGCAGGTAACCTTTTATCAAATACAGGTGATTTGCATCGTCAATATAAGCCGTATCAATACCAAGTCCACCTTCTTCGATATCGCTTTTATCTCTTTTGTAAAAAAGTTGGGTGTTATAATAATTTTTTCTGTCAATGCTAAAAGCCTGCACATCAATACTGGTAAAATCTTTAGGGTGCTGTTCAGGCAGAAATTTATGCTGAGCTTTTACAACCAATGAATCGGTAAAATCTTCTTTAAATTCATGTAACGGTAACAGCACACAGTAGGGGGCGATTTCATTATTGCAAAACAATTGCAGGTCATTTTCAGGAAGGCCTGTTTCAACAGGTTGAAGATGAGAAGTGAGACTGTCAGCTTTAGATGAATCTTTCTTATCAGGAGGAAAATACTTGCCCGTTTGATTACAGCTTATCAATATAAAGCAGGTTACTATAATATTAGCTATTCGATTGAACATACTTATTTTTAAGTTAAATGTAAACTGAAATCCTCACCACATAAAAATTATTTGTTAAGTGCTTTCTGTTATTTTTACTGATAATTACAATGACGTTGAAACAAAAAATATACAATCATTACCTCCACCTGGTTGTTGAAAAAGTGAACATGCTGCAACAGGTATTGGCCGATCTGAAGGAGAGTGGGGCCAATGAAACCAAAAGTACCGCAGGCGATAAACACGAGACAGCATTGGCTATGCTGCAGATAGAGCAGGCAAATACACGTGCACAATTACAGGAAGTGCTTGCTCAAAAAGCAGCATTGGAAAAGATAAATCCAGTATTATCTGCAGCCATGATCATAAACGGCAGCCTGATAAAAACAAACCGGGGATATCTTTTTATGAGCATTGCATTGGGTAAGGCAGTCATAGACAATAATGCTGTTATTGCTTTATCGCCTCAATCGCCATTGGGACAAAAGCTGATGGGTTTACAAGTAGGAAATGTTGCTTTGATAAACAATATGGAATATTATATTGAAGGCATTGAGTAAAATATTCCGCAGCTTTTACACTAAATTACAGATCAATCATTATCAGCTATAATTCATTCCTCACCATATAAAATTATTATCGCTTTTTTATTGCTGCTTGCAATAAGTCTATCAGTTAGTGCAGAAAACAATTCAGATTCCCTGCAAAAAAAACGGGTTATTGCAATAGCCGAATTATTCAATGGCTTTGCCGGCGGTGCAGATTCCTGCGTTATCCCTTTCAGCAGGGCAGGTAACCTGATACTGATCAGGGCAAAGGCAGATACCATAGAAGGAAATTTTATTTTAGATACCGGTGCGCCGGGACTGGTGCTGAATCTTACCTATTTCAGGGATTACCCGACAACTACAGACATTCATGAAGAACAGAGCGGTATTACCGGTGGTGTATCAGCAGTAAAAAAAACACAGGTAGGCAAACTAAGTTTTGATTGTGTTAGCAGCACTGCAGTAACTGCCGACCTGCTAAACCTTGGGCATATTGAAAATGCAAGAGGCATTCGCATTTTTGGACTCATTGGCCTGTCATTGTTGCGCCAGTTTGAAATGATCATTGATTATGAAAACAGTTTGCTTTACCTGTACCGCATACCTAAAAAAAACGCTTCGGCTTTCAAAAGTTATTTGCTGAGAGACCCATCAACGTATAACACAGTACCTATCGAAGTATGGAACAATAAAATTGTTACCCGTACAATTATAGCAGGAAAAAAATTACGGCTCATTATTGATACCGGTGCCGAATCGAATATGCTTGACAGCCGTTTACCCAACAAAGTTTTTGAAAATGTGGAAGTATTGCGACGTATTAAATTAACAGGAGCAGGGGATAAAAAAGTGGAAGCACTTTATGGAAACCTCAATAACCTCAGCATCGGAGATCAGAATACCGGGAGTTTACCGGTCATTATAACCAACCTGGAAAAAACCTGCCTGGCAGATAACAGTTGTATTGACGGTATTTTAGGATTTGATTTCCTTTCGTTACATAAAATAGGATTTAACTTTGTTAACAATAAAATGTTTATATGGAAATGAGGCGGCATAATAAAAGCATATTCAAATGGCTGTTTGCCTGCTGTACGATGTTGCTTATGCTTACTGTGCAAACCGCACAGGCGCAGGTGGACGTAAAGTCATATTCTGTAAAGAATGGCAAGATGTTTATTGCCATTGGAAAAGACCTGCATAAGGATTCACTGAAAAATTTTATTGCTCAATACGAGTTGGCTGACCTTGATCTGTATGGTTTCCTGAAAACCGGTTCCGCAGATTCACTAAACAAACTTGGCTGGAAAGTTGACATCAACAATGCTGAAGTATTCGTCATCAGCAAACCTTTGTTCAGCCTGGATAATGTAAATGACCCGGGCGATAAAATAATCTTTACCCACAAGGAAAGTATGGATGTACTTCCGCCAAATACGGGCGACCAGGTACATTTTGGCTTTAACCGTTTTAAAAATAAAGCTGCTTTTGCTGTTTCAGATTCAGTTGTCAGATTCTTTCTTCGTGGAAATACAAACGCCGGCGTTGCTGGCCTTGCCGGCAGTTTCAACAACTGGGAATCAACCGCTTTACGGATGACAAAAACCGACAGCGGCTGGATAGCCGATGTAAAACTTGGCCCGGGGAAGCATTGGTACAAGTTTATTATTGATGGCAACTGGAAGGTTGACAGAGATAATATGAGTGTGGAAAATGACGGACTGGGCAATGATAATTCGGTGTACTATAAAACCAATTATATTTTTAAACTGGATGGATATACAAATGCTAAAAAAGTTTTCCTGTCGGGAAGTTTTAATGATTGGAAAGAGAAAGAACTGTTGATGCAAAGAACTTCATCAGGATGGATGCTTCCGGTATATTTATCTGAAGGAACACATACTTACCGTTTTATTGCTGATGGTAACTGGTTTACAGACCCCGCCAATCCCGACAAATTGCCCAACGAATTCAATGATTTTAATTCGGTAATACGTATTGGCAATCCGTATCTTTTTAAACTGGATGGGTTTTTAGATGCACAGAAAGTAGTGCTGTTGGGCTCTTTTAATGGCTGGAAAGTTGATGAACTATTTATGTATAAAACAGCAACAGGGTGGGAGTTACCGTACACACTCGGTTCGGGCAATTATGAATACAAGATGAAGATTGACGGAAGATTTACAGAAAATGCAGTTACCAAAGGCAATAATGTATTGGTGATTGACCCCAACTTTACCTTCCGCCTGAAAGGTTTTGAAAATGTAAAAAAAGTTTTTCTTTCCGGTGATTTTAATAACTGGAGCCCGAACTCATTCGCCATGGAAAAGGTGGGCGATGAATGGATATTTAAAGTACACCTGAACCGGGGCAAGCACCGCTATAAATTTGTGGTAGATGGAAAGTGGATTCTTGATCCTGTAAATAAGTTATGGGAGCAGAATGAACACGATACGGGTAATTCCATATTGTGGTTTGAGCAGGATCAGTAAGTTTTAAATTTATTAAAACTTACCTCAAAAATCTGTACGTCCATTTTACAAGAAAAATATTTCTTGCATTACCGCCCGAGAAAGCATTATTAAAAAGACTGTTGAACACAGGCGTTTGCAGGTCATCATAATTATCAGATGTATTTCCTTCAGACCATACCAAAAATAATTCAGAGCCGGGCCTGTATTCCCACCTGATAACCAGATTGGAACGAAACTGCACAAAATTAAAATCGGGTTTACCAAAACTATAATCGGTAATTCCATCCCTGTTCTCGTCTATTAAATAAGTTCCGTTGCTTTCACTTATCTGGCTGGATGAATATTTCAAAAACCGGTTAACGTATTTATCTGCCAGCGGGTTTACAACATACGCAAATTGCTGATAAGTGGGCCTGGTAAGATAAGGTTGCCCATAATACTGGATGGTTAGATCGGGTGTTAAATTGTAACTGAGGCGACCGGTAAACCGTATAGTTTTTTGTTTTACTCCTGCAACGATGGTTCTTGTAGCATTGTTATAAGTTATGTTTCTTACAAACTGATCCTGGTTGCGCCTGTTCTCATCGTAATTGGCACTCAGGCTTATACTAAGCGAATTAATGGGTACTATATTAAGCGATATACCGGCGTTGTTGTAACTGACAGCATTGTCTTCGGCCCAAAATTTAAAGAAATTAATACCAAAAGAAATTTTCTTCCTGTAATCGCTGCTTACATTCATACTCCAGCCCAATCCGCCGGGCTTGCGTAATGCACCGGCACCTCTTAGCGCATTGTTTGAAACATCATAAGGATTCCAGGTTATGCTGGTACCAAACTGCCAGTTATTTTTAAAAATTCCGCCTCCATTCATATTAAATTGGGAATACAAAAGTTTGCCACCAAAATCCCATCTTAGCCAATGGTTATAATTAATTCTTGCATTGCGGAAAACTGAGAATGGCCTTTGATATTGCAAACCAATCCATGTAAAATGGTTGATCTCATTTGCTGTTAGCATAAAACCAATATCGTTCAACTCTAATTGAGGCGAACGGTAGGTGAGGCCTGTTTCAAATTTTAAAACCTGTCCCATTTTACCAGCCTTGCCTCCGGTTTTACCAAAACGAATGGTAGCGCCGGTTCCGGTAAGTGAAGTGCGGTTTGAATCAAGTGAGAATCCCTTTGCATCGGGCCGTTGAAACTGATGTTCAAAAGCCGATTGCGTTTTGAGTATAACTTCCTTTTTACCCTGCACATTGCTGTACACTACATTACCACGTATAAACCAGGTTTGATTTTTCCAGTAATGTAAAAAATCTATGCCGGCAGAGTAAGCACTGCGGTGCAACATATCATCCAGGCCATGCTCACGGTTTACTGCCGTAAAAATGCCGCCAATAATGGTGTTGCCACCATGCATGTCTTTTTGCAGCCGGCCTACAAAATAATTGGTGAGCGGTTCAACCAGTTCTTTTCTTCTTTTGCCATTATTATCAATAGTTGCTTTTTCACGTTCGGTTACACTTTCCAAAATACCAATGCTCCAGCCTTTTTTTGTTTTACCACTGAACTTTGCAGCACCCAGTATACTTGTGTTCTGCGGATATTTTACATACTCGCCAGCTACTGTATTTGGATAACCGTGTGGTGAACTGCCGATGCGGCGTGAATAAAAAAGCAGGTCAGCATCGTAGTCGCCACCAGCCTGCGAACCGGTAAGCTGGTATTGGAAAATATTTCTGCTTTCAATAAAAAAAGGCCTTTGTTCACCAAAAAAATTCTGGAACCCATCAATACGTACCTGCGATGGATCGGCTTCTACCTGGCCAAAATCGGGGTTGATGGTAAAGTCGAGGATGAGGTCATTCGTAACGGCTACTTTTCCATCTACACCGCCTGTTAACTTTACATCGGTACCATCCGCAAAGGGATTGCCCGGTTCTTTTTTGTAAGTAGCAACCTGCGATGTTACATACGGTGCTATTTCAACCTGGCGGTGAAAAGGAATATCTTTTAACCCGTGCAGTTCTCCAAAATTGCTCACCCATACACCGGTACGTTGCGGAATAAATTGCCAGGTAGATCTTTCTTCCTTGCGGAAAATGCGGCGCATTACCTGTATGCCCCATACTTTATCTTTTTCGTTGCCATAGCGTAACTGACTTAGCGGGATTTTTATCTCTGCTGTCCAGCCCTGTTTATTGATGGCTGTTTTTGCAAACCAGATGGGGTTCCAGTTGGCGTCCCAGTTGTTGCCGTTGTTGCTGATAAATTCATCGCCTCTTACACCCGATACAGAAGTGGTAAAAGAAAAACCTGTGCGCTGGTCGTGATAACTGTCAATATTTATTTCAACAAAGTCGCCTGGAAATGCATCACGCCTGCCCATTCTTTTTTCTATTAAGCCAGGTGTACTATCAATACAATTATAGGCAACGTACAGGAATTTATTATCGTACAGTATTTTAAATTGTGTAGGCTGGGAGGGAGCTTTACCCTCATTGGGTTGCCATTGTGTAAAATCGCCGCCCCATTCAACTGTTTTCCATGCTTCTTCATTTGGGATTCCATCTAATGTTATAGCTGCACCTGCCAAACGTTTGGTATCGTACCTTTTTTTAGGAATTATAGTATCGCCCTGGTAAGCAAATACACAATTTGTAATTGTAATAAAGCAAATGACAGACAAGCAGTATTTAAACATGCGGCAAGCTACATTTTGCAGCAACATCAAAAAGCAAATAAATATGACAGCGGTTTATTTCAGCGATGTGTGGTTTTCGTAGCAGGATTTTAATCTATATCGCCTAACCCGAATTTATTGCCAATTTTTAAAAAAGCAAAAGCGACGGACTTTTCAATGCCTTTCTTTTTGTAGGAAACCATTAAGACATGCCAGGTCCCTTCCGACTCCTTTTCGGTGCGGTAATGAATAATTTTATAACCACTGCTGTCCAGGTTGGCCGTTCTGTTTATGCGTTCACAAACATCATCAACGCCTTTCTTTTCATAAGCATTTGTATAATCCGACATTACTTTCCATGCCCGGCTTTTATCTTCGCCCCGGTAAACAATATAGGGAGCAGCCTTATAAAAAGTACCCAGCTTTGTAACATTGGGATCGGCAAAATTAACAGTTCGGCAAATGCGTAAGAGTTCGTGCAGGGTTTTGGCAACCCGGGCCGAATCTGTTTTATTTGCCTGCGCATTGGATGTAAAACCTGCAAGGAAGGCAATCATTAAAAGCTGCAGATATTTTAATTTCATAACAGCGCTTTAATTGTTAAAACAATATTGTAGATTTAAGAAAAAAAACATGACTAAATATAATACTTTCCTCACCATTTTTATAATCTCAGTTGTAGCTATGGTAGTCTTTCTTATTTTTTATATGCAGGCTATATTTGGAGTTGTACGTACTGTAGATGAATTCAAAGGAGATGAACCCAGCCCGTTTTTAATTCTTAACACCATTTTCAGTCCTCAGGTTATCATTTCTGCAATTATATTAGGCTTTTCCAGTCTCACTTACCGCATACTGGGGATAGTACATGTTGCCAAAAACAAAACAGTAAAAGATGGAGAAAAAGCATTGTGGATAGTGGGATTCATTTTGATGGGATTTGTAACAGCCATCGTTTTCCTGGTTATGGCAAAGGGAAGAAAATTTGTAGAGTAATTAAGGTATTATTTCTTTTTTGAAAGAACCCAATACAACAATACCAGAGCTGCCAAGGCTAAAATTAATTTGCCCTGCCAGCCAAAATTGTTAACGGCGTTAACTGCATAGGCCTCTATAAATAGTGCCGGCAATTTGCCCAATGAACTGGCAGCGATAAAAACAGGGAAAGAAATTCTTCCCACTGCTGCTGCAAAGGTTATTAATCCGCTGGGCACAAAGGGAATTAAGCGTAAAGCAAGCACCAGATAAAATGCTTCTATATTCTCTGCATCTATCAATCTTTTTACTTTGGGATATGTATCCAGCTTTTTTTCAACTGTTTTTTTAAAACCGTTCCGGTATAATAAAAAAGCAATACCGGCACCAATTGCTTCACCCAAAAAAGAAATGAACATGCCATTCCAAAAACCAAAAAACAAAATATTGGCAGCAGTTATAAATACACTGGGTACAATACCCAATACAGCAACGATGATACTGATACAGATGCTGATGACAATAGCAAGATCCTGATGTTCTTTAAAAAGTTGGAGCAGACTGTCAACCATTTGTAAATTAATTTATTCAAAAAAAACAGAACCAGAAAAATGGTTTACTTCAAACATTTTCATAAACACTCAGCCTGTTGTTTAACTGCATGATCTGCTGTTGCATTTCAGTCATCCTGCTTAATAAGTAAGTAATGGTTTCAATTCCTTCCAGGTTTATATCCATTTCATAATGCAACCTGACTAATTTTTCCAGGTGGGGGAGCTGGCTTTCGGGCATATATAATTTTTCCGCTGTTCTGGTTACTGCTATTAATCCCGAATCTTTTAATGCATCAATAAAACCAGGATCAATATTATGATGTATACAAAATTCATTGATAATGATCATTTCTTCTGTTTGCATAACATACATTATTTAAGGTTACTCAATTCAGTAAAAAGTCTCTTTTGTTCTTCGGTAAGATTGGTGGGTAATGACACTTCGTAAGTAATATACAAGTCGCCGTACTCATTTTCTTTTTTATAAACCGGAAAACCTTTGCCCTTCAGCCTGATCCTCGTTCCTGGTTGCGTTTCAGGTTTTACTGCCAGTTTAACTTTTCCGTTTAGTGTTTCTATGGTAGTATCGCCGCCAAGTAATGCCGTGTATAGATCAATTTTTGTTGTGGTAAAAAGGTCGTTACCTGATCGCTTAAACTGTGGATGAAGTGCTATCGAAAATGTAATGTACAGATCGCCTGCCGGCCCGCCATTTACACCCGGTGCGCCATAACCTTTTAACTTTATCACCTGCCCGTTCTCAATACCGGCAGGAATAGTAATGCGGATATTTTTACTGTTAACTGTTAATGTTTGCTGATGGGTAAGCATGGCATCTGTTAAATTCAGTTTCAGTTCAGCATTATAATCCTGTCCCCTGAATTTTGTTTGCCTGCTGCTGCCAGTGCCGCCAAACATGGAATCAAAAAAGCTGGAGAAATCACCGCCCTCGGCATTTTCATAAAACTGCTGTCCTCCGGCATTTTGTTGTTGTTGTCTTGATCTTTTCTGTTGTTCAAACTGGTCAGCATGTTGCCAGTCTTTTCCATAAGTATCGTACTTTTTTCTTTTCTCAGGATCACTTAACACTTCATTAGCCTCATTGATCTGCTGAAATTTCTGGTGTGCTTCTTTATCATTCGGATTGAGATCGGGATGCAGCTTTCTGGCTAATTTGCGGTAGGCTTTTTTAATATCTTCTTCTGAAGCTCCTTTATCAATGCCTAAAATTTTGTAGTAGTCAATAAACTCCATAATTCAGCATTTTTGTTCATGTAAAGATACGCCAGACTTGTAGTTATGCAGATTAAAGTTTTGAGGATTCTACTTAGGTTTCTTTCTTTATTATTCAAACAAGCCCAGTTGCAGAGAACTGCTAACCTTTGATATTGCATGGTTATTTGTCCCCTGGCTGATGCTAAATATTTCTGTAGCCCGGTGCCTGTGTGCAATGGCAATTGTTATACCGTTTGCATATTGTTTAAATAATGCTTCAACCATTTCGGGCGAATTATTTTCTTTTGACAAATGAGAAAGTAACAAATGCGAAAGGTTAGGGGAGCGGTGTGTAATAAATAGATCAAGTGCTTCTTTATTGGATAAATGCCCGTGCCCGCCACGTATCCGGTTTTTTAAATGAATGGGATACTTTCCGTTCTCCAGCATGGTTGCATCATAATTGGCTTCTAAAAAAACGGCATGGCACTGTTTAAAATGATGAATTACTTCTTCACAAACAGTTCCTATATCGGTCAATACTCCAATGGATATTCCATTACAGTTAATTACAAAACTGTGTGGATCTGAAGCATCGTGATATTTAAAAAAGGGCGTTACCTGTAAATCTCCAATTGTTATCATTTCCTTTGCTGTAAAAGGTTTAGCTAAGTGACTGATAAGCCTGGGGCCATGCTTAGCCGTTTTAGCGGTAATGTAAACCGGTAAACTGTATTTATTTGCCAGGGTAGATACGCCCTTGATATGGTCTCCATGTTCATGAGAAACAAATATGGCTTTCACTGTCTGCATGTTCAGCCCAAGCTGCTTCATCCGCTTTTCTGTTTCCCGGCAGCTGATGCCCACATCTATTAAAACAGCATCGGTTTTGGTTCCTACATAATAGCAATTGCCATTGCTGCCCGAGTTTAAAGAAGTAAAATATAATGCCATGATTACTGCAAAGAAAAACAATTATTGCTTCAACTCAATGTTCATTACTAATAAAAGGAAAACGCCACCATTTTGTAAACAAAATGTGTGGCGTTTGTTATTAAAGAACCATCTGCATAGGGGTCAATTATTTTCTAACCATTCCTTCTTCTTTCTCCCGATCTGTTTCCACGCTGCTGGTTATTATCATTAGACGGTTGTACATTTCTACCACCGCCATTTTCACCTCTGCGTTCCATTCTTCGTTGCTCCATAGCCGGCGCAGATTGTTGCTGAGGTGCCTGCCGCTCATACCTTTGTTGAGGCTGTTGCTGAGGTACCGGCCTTTCCATTTGTTGCCTTTGTGGTTGCGGTGCCGGTCTTTCATAACGCTGCTGCTGTTGTGGAGCACTGTTTTGCTGATCGTTCCTTCTGTTCATCCTGTTTTCATTCTGCCTTCTGCCCGGATTATTGTTTTCATTTGTTTGCGGAGCAGGATTTGCTTCTCTTGCCGGTCTTCTGTTTTCAATAACCGGCGGCGTTGTATTATTATCCCTGTTTGGATTCATATCTCTTCGGCGGGGATTGTTACCAGCCTGGCCGTTATTATTTGGATTGGCTTCATCTGTTTGCCTGCTGCCCGGACGGTTATTGCTGTTTTGTTCTCTTCTGTTTTGATTATCAGCAGAAGTGGTTGCATTATCATTTCTGCGGCGGTTATTCCAATCACCTGAATTGCTGCTTTGATTTGCACCATCAGTATTCCTTCTGCCATTGCGGTTGTTATCATTGTTGTAACCTCCTGCATTCTGGCCCCTGTTGCGGTTTCTGTCGGTATAATCAATCCTTCTTTCGGGAATACGGTTTCCGGTATATCGTTCTGCATCTCTTCTTTGCGGGCCTCTTCCATACCGGCCAACTCCGTTGTTGCCATTATAATAATTGTTGATGACAACTGCATTTCGGAAACCATTATTCCTGTTTTGCGGAACACAGTAACGGTTTACATTACGATCACTAATGTATCGGCGTGGTATAAAATTCCAGCGATCATAAGGAACAGAGCCAAACGAAACATTGATGTTGATGCCGTAACCAAGTGGTGCCCAGCCATAATAATCATCGTAACTGCTCCAGCTTACCCAGGCCGATGCCCATTCGTAACCCGGTATCCACATCCATCCCTGGTAAGGATCCAGTTCCCATCTGCCATAATGAAATGGCGCCCAACCCCAGTCGTAATCGGATTCCCAGCTCCAGCCATAGTTGGTGTACTCCCAATGGCCATTGGTATAATAGGGTTTAAAGTCTGCATCATTACATATCCAGACCTGCCCAAACCTGGGATTGTTCATCCACCGGCCATAAGGGCTAAGTTCCTGCTGAAAAGTATTGAAGTTAACCGATACCGCTACTGACTGTGCCTTTGTTTCAGTAACCGGCATAAAACTTACAATTACTGCAAGCAAAATAAAAGAGCGTTTAAATGTTTTCATGATTTTCATATTTAGTTACATGCTTTTATAGCAAATACAATGCTATTGACAGGTACTTATGGCAAAGGATTGTTAATAAGAAATAAATGTTGATGGCATTAACCAACGCAAAACATATGTTACAGGTTTTAACAGATCAGTTTTATGAACGGTTAAAGATTGCAGAAATCAAATTGTACTTTTCTGTTTCAAATAAATGATAGGCCATGAAAAAAATTACTACCATACTGCTTTGCTGCTTTATCTTGTTTTCAGCCAAAGCACAGGATTCAAAACAAAAAATTGAAAGAGTGTGCCTTGATTATATTGAAGGTTTTTACGAAGGAGATACCAGTAAACTCATTGGCTGCCTTAACCCGGCTTTATTCAAATTTGGTTATTGGCAGGATAAGAAAACCGGTAAATATGCGCCTGATGGAAATATGACCTGGAGACAGGCTGTTGATTATGCCAAAAGGGTGTATGAAAAAAAGAATTTTGCAAAAGCAAATGCTCCGAAAAAAGTAGAGGTACTGGATATAATGAATACCATAGCCGCAGCAAAAGTTACAGCCTGGTGGGGAGTTGATTATATTTTACTGGCTAAACAAAACGATAAATGGATGATTGACCAGGTACTTTGGGAAGGCCCTTTAAAGAATTAGTCACTTGCCTGCAAATTGATACAGAATTCTGTTAGTTTTACTGGTATGATAACAGCTGAACAGGTAATTGAGCACACCAAAAAATGGATTACCGATGTGGTAATAGGTTGTAATTTCTGTCCGTTTGCAGCACAGGTAATAAAACGCAAAACTGTTTTTTACAGGGTTGAAATGGCATCTGATGCTGTGGTTTGCCTGGAATCTTTCCTGCAGGAAGTAACAAGGCTTGATGAAGATGCCGCCATTGAAACTTCTTTCCTGATCTTTCCAAGCAACTTCAACACATTTAATAGTTACCTTGATATGGTTTCAGTAGCTGAAAAGTTGTTGAAGCAAAAAGGATATAACGGCATTTATCAGCTGGCCAGTTTTCATCCGCAATACAAATTTGCTGACGCTCCTGACAATGATGCAGCCAATTACACCAACCGGTCCATTTATCCTATGCTTCATTTGCTGCGTGAAAGCAGCATTGATAAAGCTTTGGAGCATTACGATGATCCGGAATCTATCCCTGATAAGAACATCAATTTTGCAAGAAAGAAAGGAATGGTTTATATGAAAATGCTGAGAGATTCCTGTACAGGTGGTTAAATAAATTACGGTTTAAATTTGATGGTATTGATGATCTGTTTGGCTGTAGCAGCAAAAACATCGCCACTTTTTAAGGCAGTATAGGTTACCAGGTAAAGCCTGGTTTTGTAAAAGCAAATTCTTTGTGTAATACGAACGGGTATCACGTCGCCTGAAGTGTTGTTGCTGCCGGTATAAGTAATTTCAAAGGCATCCTGGCCATTCCATTTAATTGAATTTCTGGACTCTTCGTTAAAATCATCAAACATTCCTTTTACTTTATCTGCAACGTCCTGAATCACATCTTTTACTTTTAAAGTAGTTCCAAACTCCGGATTGCTGGAAACATTGATATTAATGTTCTGATAAAAATCGTCTGCATCATTTTCGGCCGGCGAAGTAAAGAAAACCCGTTTGCCTTCTTTTATTTTATTAATCCAGTTAGCGGGGTATTTTGCAGTAAACAAAATATCAGCCTGGTCAAAGGTCTTCCAATCCTGGGCAAATGAAAAAGCAGGTAAAAGCAATAGCAGGCAAATCAATAAACGATTCATAAATAGTGGTTTAAAAGCTAAGGTATTAAAAAGCACGGAAGCTATTTGTATTTTTATCGCAAAAGAAAAATTAAACCTGTTCTTTCAAACAGGGTATGTTGTATTTTTATGGACTAAACAGTTTACTTATGAAATCAGTTATCCTTTTTTTATGCCTTTCTTTTTTTACCGTAACAGCCTTTTCTCAGACTGAACTCAAAACCTCAGTTCCGCAGGAAGATAAAAAAACACAGGTAGTAGAAGTATCCTGTGGTAAATGTAAACTGGGCCTTGCCGGTAAAACATGCGATATGGCTGTACGTATTGATGGCAAAGCATATTACGCTGATGGTGCAAACATTGACAGTTTTGGAGATGCCCATGCACACGACGGCATGTGTAATACCATTCGCAAAGCCGAAGTACAGGGCGAACTGGTTGATAACCGGTTTAAAATATCATATATCAAATTATTGCCCGAAAAGAAAACAAAGAATTAAAAATAATATCCCTTGTTTATTTTTCGTTACGAAGTGCAATCCAGGTCCAGATGGCACCGGCAAGATCTGCTGCGCCAAATAATATTAATACAGGAGATACATAGTTTTGTAAAACAAATACACCAAAAGCAATAAATACAAAAAGCCTGATAGTTACCGTGTGTATAAAAAACGACTGTAAATTTCCGGCACCTGCACGGTGATAATAGTAGCCGATCCCAAATGCAAGTACACCAACAACCCGTATCCATACTTCATTGGTTTCGGGTATTTGTAACGTACTCAGTAAAAAGTTAGGGGCTATCATTAAGGTAATAGCAACAACATACAGGTAGAATCCAAAATAACAGACAGATTTGGCTGAAGCAGTCATAAAAAATAGTTTTAGGTAAAATTATTCTTAAAGATAACTTTTTATTTCTCTGCCTTCATCAAAACTGTTCTCATCGGGTAAGGAATGGAAATACCTTCTTTTGAATACCGTTCATGCAGTTTTTTCAGGAACTTACTTCTTACCTGGAACTGTGCGGAGTAATTATTCACCCGTAAAAATGCTTTTAGCCTGATACTGCTTTCAGCAAATGCAACAAAACTAATATCAGGTTCAAATTCCTTTACACCATCTGCCGATTCAACTAAAGTTTCCTTTATCACTTCTTTGGTTATCTTTTCTACTTTTGTAAGGTCGCTGTCGTAACTCACTCCAACCTCCACTCCAAAAGTAATTTCATGTTGGGGCAGGTAATAATTGGTAACGGTCATATCAGCCAGTTTGGAATTGGGCACAATAATAATATGGTCTGATGCAGCACGTATGGTGGTACTGCGCCAGGTTATATCTTCTATAAAACCATCTTCTCCGGAAGACAGTTTTACAAAATCGCCCCTGTTAAAATTGCCCGAAGAAATGATCTGCAACCCGGCGAATAAATTTGAAAGTGTAGGCTGCAATGCCAGTGCCACGGCCAATCCACCCACACCCAGCGCTGTAAGTACCGGCGTAATAGAAATACCCTGCGATTGCAGAATGATCAATAAGCCAATGCAATAAATAATGATGATTACAATATTGCTTACAATGGACGAAGAAGGAATAATGGCATCTGATCCGGCTGCTTTAATCCTGATAAGTCCGGATACAACCTTTGCAATGATCATCGTACCCGAAAAAATATAAAATATCATGAGCCCGTTTTCAATCCAGAAATAAAAACGGCTTTCGAAATTTAACTGCTTTAAACCCAGGTATAAACCTAAAGCAAGAAACCAGGGTATAACCCATTTACGGATCGTTTTGATTATCAGGTCATCAGATTTGATAGATGTTTTTGCCGCCAGCCTGGCAAACATGGGCATTATTATTTTGTGTACAAAAATACCGGTGGCTAAGCCCGAAACTGTGTAGATGCATAATTGCAGCATATCATTATTGCTCATTACAACACTGTTTTAAAAGTATAAGAGCAAATTTACTTTATATGGGATACATATCAGCGTAAAATCATTAAGATGATACATTGGCTGCCAGGCGCATCTTTTCAGCAGATTTGAGGGAAACTGTTTTGAGCGGCAGTTCCACCATTAATTCACAACCATTACCCGGGGATGATTTGAATTTGCATTTGCCGGAGAACATCTCTGCCCGTCTTTTAATATTTTCCAGGCCGATGCCATCCTTACTGGTCAGCATATCAAATCCTTTTCCATTATCTGTAACATGTAATTTTATCAATTTTTTAGTTAAGCGCACCAATATTTTAACCTTGCTGGCCTGGGCATGTTTTAAAATATTTGTCAGTTGTTCCTGCACAATTCTGTACAAATTGGTTTGCATATCACTATCCACCACATCGTTTTCGAAAGCATCTACCTGCAGGGTAATTTCAAACAGTTTCGCTTTCTGTATTGGCTCAATTAATATCTCAATTATATTTTTAAGCGATATTTCTTCTTTAATATAAGGGGTTAACCTGTGAGAAAGATTCCGGAGTTCATTAATGGCTTCATTAATATAGTCAACACAATTTTTCAGCAGCTGGTTTTCTTCCTTACCTACATTGCCTGATTTTATGGCTACACCCATATAAAGTAAAGAAGCGCCAAGCAACTGGTTAACATTATCGTGTAATTCCATTCCCAGTTCCCTTCTTTCTTTTTCCTGGGCCTCCGTTATGGCTATTGCTACATGCCTTTCGTGTTCCTTTTCTTTAGTAATATCCTGCATGGCACCAATCATACGTATAGGGACGCCGGCAGCATCGTACACAATAAAGGCCCTGTCTAAAATATTTTTATATGCATGATCGGCACACCTGTACCGGTATTCAAAATGAATTGTTTGTGATCCGTTTTAAATGCTTCTTCCAAAACCACGCTTATATTTTCGTAATCATCAGGATGCAGATTATTTTTCCACCAGCTTGCCCCGTTTTCTATTTCTGCTTTTTTATACCCAAACATGTGAGTAATGCTGTCGTTGTATAGTATTGAATCATCTAAAATATCCCAATCCCAAATAGTGTCACTTGTAGCCCTGGAAAGTATCTCATATCTTTCAATTGCTTTCTTGATTTTTTCTTCATTTTTTTTACGCTCGGTAATATCGTTAAATATCAGCACTGCCCCCAACACATTGCCATCCAGGTCCATTAAAGGCGATCCGTTGTTACTGATGATCTTGTTTCCGTTGTTTTTTGATCGTAAAATGGTATGGTTTTCCAGTTCAACCGGTTTTCCTTTTTGTATGATCTGGTTCACAATATTATCAAATGGTAATCCGGTTTCTTCATTAATTACATCATACACAAATTGTAATGGTTTGTTTTTAGCCTTCCGGTTTGTCCAACCGGTTAATAGCTCAGCCGCCGGATTCATATAAATGATCTTTCCGTCATTTCCGGTTGTGATCAATCCTTCGCCAATGCTTTTAAGTGTTATGCCAAGATGCTCTTTTTGCAACATCAGTTCTTTACTTATGTGTTCTACTCTTTTGATCTCTCTCGATAATAAATAAACCACCACAGCAATAAATAACAAGGAGGTAATAATTACCCAGTAGGCTATTTGATAATATTTATTGTTTTCGAGGTTGAATGTTCTTTTTGATTGCCCTAAGGAATGAAGCATTAAAGCATTTGCAGCCTGATGAAGGGATAAAATTGAGTCGGTAAGTAATAAGCCTTTTTCTGTTGAAATTAATGAGATCGCTGCAGCAAAATCATTTTTTTCGCACAACTGTTTTACCTGCTGTGTAAATTCAATCTTCTCTTTTACCAGTTTGCCAAGTGTAGAAAAAAGAACCGGGTCTAATGAAGAATGATTAATATCCTGAAATTTTTGGAGTTGTCTGAAATTGCTGCGGATAGAATCTATAAATTTGGGGAAACCAGCTATAAACCTCGGATTTCCTGAACCGGCAAAACCCCTTACTGCAGACTCAGCCGATTGGATATTCAGGAACATCTCTTCAAATTTATCCTGCTCAACCGACATTTCATTTTGCTTATGGTAGTCCGCTATCAGCCATTTATTTTGCATGGCAAACCAATACACTACGGAGCATAGCACTATTAATGAAAGCAAAAGGGCTGAAAGCAGTATTCTCTTTTTGGTGAACAAAACCGGTTAAGTTTAAAAGTGGTATATAAAGGGATCATTTAATATAACTGTACATTTTATGCCCCTGCAGCGCTAAAGCGCAATAATGATACCGCTAATTTTAAAGTCGGCAGTTATTCAGTGCTTAAACATTAATGTAATATCTATCAGGTTAATTTACATGAGCAGCAAAAAAAAATCAATGAATTATGCAAATATTTTTTAGTTTCTAAATTTAAAAATGTGATGGAATAAAAGATTATTTTAGATACTTAAAAAACAAAAACCATGTTTTACCAAAAACTATCTTCGCTCTTAATAATTTTTTATTTCGCTGTAAGTACAGGTTTCGGCCAGCAAATACCAACACCCAAAGATCATTTTGGGTTTAACATCGGCGATAATTACCAGTTAGCCAATTTTACACAAACCGAAGCTTATTTTAAAAAACTTGCCGTGGCGTCGCCCAGGGCCAGGTACACAGTGATTGGTAAAACCGAAGAGGGAAGAGACCAGTTCATGCTGATTGTAACATCGCCCGAAAATCAAAAAAATCTGGAAGCCTATAAACAGATTTCTCAAAAGATGGGCAATGCTGATATTACGATTGACCAGGCTAAGGAATTTGCAAAAAACGGTAAGGCTGTAGTATGGATTGATGGTGGCCTTCATGCCAATGAAGTAGTGGGTATTCATCAGCTTATTGAAACTGCCTACCAGCTGCTGAGCCGCACTGATGATGAAACAGTACGGATACTAAATGATGTTATCATCTTAATGACTCATGCCAACCCGGATGGACAGGAAATGCAGAGTAACTGGTATATGCGTGAACCCAAACCAGAAAAAAAGAAGCCTGTCTAATTTACCCGGGCTTTACGAAAAATATGCAGGGCATGATAACAACCGCGATTTTTATATGCTTAACCTGAAAGAATCTCAAAATATAGGCAGGCAGTTGTTTGTTGAATGGATACCGCAGATCATGTACAACCATCACCAGGCCGGCCCCGCAGGTTCCATTGTTGCCGGTGCTCCTTACCGGGATCCTTTTAATTATGTTTTTGATCCATTAATTATCACCGGGCTGGATGCTGTAGGTGCGGCCATGCAAAACCGTTTAAATGCCGAAGCTAAGCCGGGGTACACAAGCAAAGCAGGCTCGGTTTTTTCAACCTGGTACAATGGAGGATTGCGAACCACCACCTATTTTCATAACATGATCGGGCTGCTTACTGAAATTGTGGGAAGCCCCAACCCGTCAACCATACCATTGGTTACCTCCCGTTTAATACCCAATGCAGCTACACCTAACCCGATCGTGCCACAGAAATGGTTATTCAGGCAAAGCATTGATTACTCTGTTTCTTTAAACTATGCTGTATTAAATTATGCATCCCGTAACAGGGATGAACTGCTGATGAATATTTACCAGATGGGAAAAAATGCCATTGATAAAGGCAATACCGATACCTGGTCCCTGTCGCCATCCAAAATTGCAGCCATGGAAAAACTTCACCAGGATTCTTTAAAAAGAGTTAGACCGGCTGCAGAACCAGGCCGGGGCAATACCGGTACCGTGCCGCTAAAGTTTTACGATAGCGTAATGAAGAATATTGCTTTTAAAGATCCCCGTGGTTATATCATTCCATCCGATCAACCTGATTTTGCAACAGCGGTTGAATTTTTAAATGCTTTAATTAAAACCGGCGTTGTTATACAAAAAGCAACAGCTGATTTTACCGTGGCCGGAAAAAAATATCCAGCCAATTCGTACATCATAAAAACAAACCAGGCTTTCAGGCCGCATGTGCTGGATATGTTTGAGCCACAGGATCATCCCAATGATTTTCAATATCCCGGCGGGCCGCCTGTGCCGCCGTATGATGCTGCAGGCTGGACTTTAGCTTACCAGATGGGTGTTCAGTTCGACCGGATCATGGATGGTTTTGAGGGGCCTTTCGAAAAAAATCCCGCAGGACAAATAATAAAACTTTCCGGTGTTGGCGTAAAAAATTCAGCTACCGGTTATGTACTGGATGCAAGAGCCAATCAATCTTATAAAGCCATAAACAATTTAATAAATGGCGGTGCAGATGTATATCGCATGAACAATACAAATGCTGAACCGGCATACAGCAGTGGCTCATTTTATATTGCTGCCGGTGCAAAAACTAAATCAGCTATTGATAAAATAGCCGCAGAAAATAATGTACAGTTTATTGCTGTTAACCAAAAGCCGGCAGCACTTACAAAAATTAAAAAGGCAAGAATTGCCTTGTGGGATACCTACGGCGGATCCATGCCATCCGGCTGGGTACGATTAATACTGGAGAAATTTGATTATGCATTCGATGTTATTTATCCAAAAGATATTGATACCGGAAACCTGAGATCGAAATACGATGTGATTGTGTTTGTTGGCGGAGCCATACCGGCTGTTGGCGGCAACACAAATGCGAATGCAGGTTTCGGATTTAACAATCCGAACCCCGATAGCATTCCGGCTGAATTCAGGAACAGGCTTGGCCGTATTACTGCAGCCAGATCAATTCCTCAATTAAAATTATTTATGGAAGCAGGCGGCAATATTGTTACCATCGGCAGCAGCACACAACTGGCCTATCATTTAAAATTACCGGTTAGTAATGCCATGGTTGAAATTGTAAACGGAGAGGAAAAAACATTGGGCCGTGACAAATTTTACACACCCGGCAGTATTCTACAAATGGTGGTTGATAATAATCAACCCGCCACTTCAGGATCAAATAAACTGACAGATATTTATTTTGACAATAGCCCGGTTTTTAAATTAAGTCCCGATGCAGTTAGCAGTAGCATTATAAAACCCCTGGCCTGGTTTGGCACCGATAAAATTTTACGCAGCGGCTGGAGCTGGGGTGAAACGTATTTAAAGAATGGTATAACAGCTTTTGAAGCTTCGGTTGGTAAAGGAAAATTATATGCCTTTACACCTGAGATAACATTCAGGGCTCAATCATGGGGTACCTTTAAGTTTTTGTTTAACCAGTTATACAGTAATTAAATTATTATCTTTAAAGGAATCAAATCAGGCAGAGGTACAGGCATTTTATTACCAAAACTTTACCAGCAACAAATGAAATATCTATTTTCGTTATTCCTGCTGTCATTTTTCTACGTCGTTACTGTAGCACAACCTTTGGCAGGCAATGAAACGCATGTTGCATCAACACCTGATACCTATGCCATTGTGATCGGCATTTCCGATTACAAGGATCCTGACATACCAAAACTTTCTTTTTCAAACAGGGATGCTGAAGTTTTTGCAGATTTCTTAATGTCGGCACCGGGAGGAAATGTTCCCAAACAACATATTAAACTGCTAATCGATTCGGTAGCAACCATTGGCGAAGTGGATAAAGCCATCCGCTGGGTGATGAACAATTGTAAAGAAGATGATAAAGTATACTTCTATTTCAGCGGCCATGGCGAAATGGAAAATGTTACCATGAGCAAAAATGGCTACCTCATCTGTTACAATACACCATCCGTTGCTTTTGTAAACATGGGTTTAAGTATCGACTACCTGAATGATATTGTAAATACCATATCGGTACAAACAAAAGCCAAAGTGATTGTTATTACCGATGCCTGTCATTCAGGTACGATGGCAGGCAGTAAATTCAAAGGCAATTTTTTTGTGGGCGAGCAGTTGATGCTGAAAAAGAAAAATGAGATCAGGATGGCGTCCTGCAAGCCGGATGAACTATCAAACGAAAAAGCAGACTGGGGTGGGGGAAGAGGCGTTTTTTCTTATTACCTGGTTAATGGCCTGCAGGGCGGCCTGGCCGATAATAACAAAGACCAGGTGGTAAGTGTCGGTGAGCTTAAAAAGTACATGGAATCCTCCATGGCTAAAGATCCTGTACTTAAAACCGAAGGTGATGTTCAGACACCGGTTATAAAAGGTGATAATGATTTTCCATTGGCAACAGTTGTAGAATCTGAAGCAAAAAAAATTAAAGAGCAGGTTAAAAATGATTCTCTTACGCAGGTAATGGTAATGAGTATAATGCCGGGAGCCGGTGCAGAAGAAGATGCTGAGCCATCGGATTATTTTTTTAACCAGCTAAAAAAACAAAACCTGGAAGGCATAACTGACAGTTTACAATTAAACACCCATGCAGCTGAAAGCATTGCATTTACTTTAATAGACTCCATTAAAAAATCAGTAATTACAGAAGCCGGTAAAAGTAAATTAGTTGAACTTGAAAATGCATTAAAGAATGATAAAGAAAAGCTAACCCGTTTTAATTTAGACATTGCAAGTGCTTTTCTTGATATCGGGCAAAATGTAATTGCCAATTACATACGTGGTGATGAAGCGGAGTTGGAACGCCGCAGGTATTACAACAGCAGGAACAATGGATACGATGTTTATACCAGGATGTTTGCAGTTGCTTTTAAATTATCGAAAGATGATAAATATTACAATACAAAAGCCGAAGTTTTTTTACATTATTTTTCGGGCCTGGCTTTGAGGTTAAAAATTCCGTTAACCGAAAATGCAGATTCTTTAATTGAACAGGCGCTTGCCGAACAGAAAAAAGCATTGGCACTTGAAGAGTATGCTGCCTACATTTACAATGAGCTGGGAAACCTGTATAAGTATAAAACCAATTTTGCCGAAGCTGAAAAATATTATATCAAGGCAAAGCAATTGTCGCCTGAGTGGGCCATACCGCAATCAAATTTAAGCGGCCTTTACATAGGCCAAAAAGATTACGAAAAAGCAATGGCCTATGCAGAGGTGGCAGACAGCCTCCAAAAGAACCTGCAGTCAATAAGTATCAACCGCGGCTATATTCATGAAAAAAAAGGCAACCTGTTGTTTGCTGAAGAATATTACCACAATGCCATTGAAATTAACAACCGGCATTTTCTTCCGTATGAAAGACTGGGCTATGTAAATATGAATACCGCTAATTATGCCCTGGCCGATTCATTTTTTTATGAGGCTGATCTGCGTAAAAAAGGATATCATTTTAAAGCCAATGATTTGCTTCCTAATTCATATGTTGATGAATATAACACTATGACTAGAGTTCATTGCGATTTTGACAGCACGAAACTAAGCCCTGCAGATATTTTTGCCTTTTTTACCTGGGGAGTACAGGAATATGAGATAAAAAATTTTACCAATGCAATCAGAATTTTAAAGAAAGTGATTGCTCTTGATAAAACAAATCCATTGGTATTTCATTACATGGGTAAAATTTATTTCGACCAGCAGCAATGGGAAGAAGCTGAGCTCATGTTCAATTTTGCCATTAAATATGCTAAACCCCTTGATGATTTTACAAAGTATGTTGATTCTGTAAAAAAGGCCCAGACTTTTACATACGACCATGCATGTTTTGAAGACTTTTTTTATAAAAAATATTATGCCATTACCGAGGACTATTATTTTGCCGGTACTGTTTATGAAAGATGGAACCATTTGCAGGAGGCTGAAATGTATTTTAAAAAAATCATTGAGCTGTATCCTGGGTCTGAATTTGGAGCTTATATAAAATTATGGCAATTACTTGAAAGGCAGGGGCGATTCAATGAAGCTGAAGATGTAATTAAAAATTATGGTAAAGCAAATAAAAGCAATAAGGAAACTGCTGAGTGTGAGTTGAATGCTTTTTACAGAAGAACCATTGACAAATTTCCTGAGGATGGAAATTTGATATACAGGTTAGGTACATTATTATACAGCCGTGCTTTTTTAAATTCCCGGGTACCTTATTTTGATACGATCATGCGATTCCCGTTATTGAATAAAGAACTGTTCATTGATATTGACATATATTATAAACTCAGTAAAGTAGATTCATTAGCGTTATACGATAAATCTGAAACCGGTTCATTTGACAAAATTGGACTTGGTTTATTATCAATCGTTAACACCTCACCATTCACTATTCCTGGTACAGAAGATACGGTTTTAACTGCCGGTCCGATTTATATGCCCCGGAAAGACGGTATCAGGTATTTAATACGTGCTGCAGAACTGATGTCAGAAAAGGAAGCCCTGGCTGATATCAATTTTAAAATTGCCCATATTTACCTGGTAGCAGGATCAAAAAAACAGTCGTACCCTTATTTTGAAAAATCACTGGTATTTGACCCTGCAAATGCAAATACAAGAATGCAGTTAATTGATATTTATGCAGCATTGTATAAAAACAGGGCAGCATTTTACCAGCTTAATTATTTGTACGACAGCAGCCAGATCAATTTTGAAAAAAGGATGTTGCTGGCAAAATTTGATATCAATGCCGGCAGCTTTGATAAAGCAAATGAACTGCTAAACAAGGCTGAGTTTATATATCCTTATGTATTACCGGTAATAAACAATTTAAGAGGCCTTTCATACATGCTGGCCAATAAACCCGATGATGCGATCGCTGCTTATAAAAAAAGTATAAATACACAAACAAAAGATACCTTATTTAATAATTATTCATTAGCCAGGTTATATGCCATTACCGGTAATACAAATGAAGCCTGGAAGTATTTGCAGTATGCCTTGAAAGCAGGGTTTAACTATTCCTATGTATTACAGAATGACAGTTACATGGACAGCTTACGCAAAACAGCAAAATGGCAAACAATCATCAGTGGTATCTCAATGAAAAAATACAAAAAGAATAAGCCTGATAATTAAAGGATGAGACAGCTTAGCATTTTTATTACCTTCATTTTTTGCAGCAACCTGATTTTTGCTCAGCTTGCCGGCAAAGGCAATACTTATGCCATTGTAATTGGTATTTCAGATTACAAGGATACTGACATAAAAAAACTCTCTTTTTCAAACCGGGATGCTGTTGTGTTTGCAGATTTCCTGATGTCAGCCTCAGGCGGATCTGTACCCAGGCAAAATATTAAACTGCTTATTGATTCGGCGGCAACCATTGGAGAAGTAGATAAATCCTTCAGCTGGTTGAAATACAATTGTAAAGAAGGTGACAAAGTATATTTTTATTTCTCCGGCCATGGTGAAACTGAAAATGTAACCATGTTCAGGAATGGATACCTTATCTGTTACAACACACCATCGGTGGCATTTGTAAACATGGGACTTAGTATTGACCGTTTAAATGATATTGTAACCACTTTATCAACAGAAATAAAAGCAAAAGTGATCGTAATTACTGATGCCTGCCACTCGGGCACTATGGCCGGTAATAAATTCAAAGGTAATTTTTTTGCAGGCGAACAGTTGATGCGGAAGAAGAAAAATGAGATCAGGATGGCGTCCTGTAAGCCAGATGAACTATCAAACGAAAAAGCAGACTGGGGTGGGGGAAGAGGCGTTTTCTCTTATTACCTCGTGAATGGCCTGCAGGGTGGCCTGGCTGATAATAACAAAGATCAGGTGGTAAGTGTAGGAGAACTTAAAAGTTACATGGAATCGGCTATGGCTAATGACCCGGTGCTTAAAAATGATGGCGATGTTCAAACACCGGTTATAAAATATGATGAAGATTTTCAATTGGCAACAGTTGTAGAATCTGAAACAAAAAAAATTAAAGAGCAGGTTATAAATGACTCGATTACACAGGTGATGGTGATGAGTACAATGCCCGGAGCCGGTGCAGAAGAGGATGCCGAGCCATCAGATTATTTTTTTAATCAGCTAAAAAAACAAAGCCTGGAAGGCTTAACAGACAGTTTTAAATTAAATACACTTGCAAATGAAACCATAGCTTTTACTTTAATAAACTCAATTAAAAATTCGGCCATTACGCAAACCGGCAAAAATAAGTTACTTGAACTTGAAAGTGCATTAAAAAATGATAAGGAAAGACTTGCCCGTTTTAATTTAGACATCGCAAGTGCTTTTCTGGATGTTGGACAAAATGTAATTACAAATTACATTAAGGGAGATGAAGCAGAAATGGAACGCCGCAGGTATTATAACAGCAAGAATAATGGCTATGATGTTTATACCAGGATATTTGTCGTTGCTTTAAAACTATCTAAGGCTGATAAATATTACAGCACGAAAGCTGAAGTATTTCTACATTATTTTACTGCCCTGGCACTTCGGCTAAAAATACCGCTTGTTGAAGATCAAAAGCCTTTAATTGATTCAGCGTTGCAATCATTAAAAAAGGCACTGGCTTTGGAAGAATACGCTGCCTATATTTATAATGAACTTGGAAATATTTATCAATTTAAAAAAGAACATGCCGAAGCAGAGAAAAATTTTATAAAAGCAACGCAGTTTTCGCCCGACTGGGCTCTTCCATATTCAAATTTAGGCGGTTTATATACCGGCCTGGGCGATTATGAAAAAGCAATAACAGCCTGTAACACAGCAGATAGTTTGGAAAAAGATTTACACCCTGTTAAAGTAACTATGGGTTATATTAATGAGAAAAAGGGAAACCTGTTGAGTGCAGAGGAATACTATCACAATGCCATTGATATTAATTCCCGTCATTTTGCACCTTTCGAAAGGTTGGGCTTTGTATACATGAATACAACTGATTACGCCCGGGCCGATTCCTTTTTTTATGAGGCGGATTTACGAAAAAAAGGGTATCATTTTAAGGGAAATGAATGGGAGATAATTAGTGGTGGCAAGGATAAACAACAATTGAGCCCCATGTTTTGTGATTATGATACAACAAATATTAACCCAACTGATTTATTTACTTTTTTTATTTGGGGAATGGATCAATACAAATATCAAAATTATGATAACGCAATCAGAATTTTAAAGAAAGTAATAGCACTTGACGGTACCAATCCATTGGTTTTTCACTATATCGGTAAAATATTTTTCGATCAAAAAAAATGGGAGGAAGCAGAAGTGATGTTTAAACTGGCTAAAAAGTATCAACTTAATCTGATTGATTTTAACAGCTATGTTGATTCTGTGAAAAAATCTGTAACATATGCTTATGATAATTCCTGTGCTGCAGGTTTTTTTCTGATGAGCTATTACAAAAGAGTAGAAGATTATTTTTTTACCGGAACCATGTATGAAGCCTGGAAGCATGTGGAAGAAGCAGAGATCAATTTTAAAGAAGCTATTAGACTCGATTCCGTAAAGCTGGGAGGTTATTTAAAATTATGGCAGTTGTATGAAAAACAGGGGCGCTTTACAGAAGCTGAAGATGTGATAAAAGCATCCATCGTAGTGCAATCAGACTCAATAACGGAAATCCTGGACAAAGACCTACCGTTTGATAAAAGGTTTGTTAAGAAAGCAGGCATGACAGGTAAAGAACGGTGTGACCGTGAGTTGAATGCATTTTACCGCAGGGCAATTGAAAAAATTCCGGAGGATGGTATTTGGAATTATAAATTAGGCTTACTCCTGTATAGCCGTGCTCATTTAAATACAGTAATTCCTTATTTCGATTCTATAGTATGGTTCCCGAAGCTCAATAAGGAATTTTTTATTGATTATGATTTTGCTTTAAATCTCCACGGAAAAGTTATAAATACAGATGGGGATATTACTAAAATTATAAATGATGATTCGGTCTCAATATCAGATGAATCAACCACAGGGCCTTCTGCATTTATTAGTTTAGATTTAATTAAAGTAAATGAAGCTGACGGAAAGACTATAAAAGAATTAAAAATTCCCGGTACAGATGAACTTATTGGTTTAGCTGATCCGGTAATTTTACCACGCAAAGACGGAATCACATACTTAAAAAGAGCAGCTGAATTATTATCAGATAAAGAAACCCTTGCAGATATTCATTTTAAAATTGGCAATATTTATTTATGGGCTGGTTCAAAAAAACAGGCATATCCTTATTTCGAAAAATCACTGGGAATGGTATCGGATAATGCCAATGCAAGGCTTAAACTTGTTGACATTTATGCGGCATTGTACAAAAACAGCTCAGCACTTAAACAGCTTAATTATTTATACGACAGCAGCCAGATCAATTTTGAAAAAAGAATGTTATTGGCTGAATTCAATATTCATGCAGGTGAATTTGAAAAGGCCGGTATCTTACTAAATAAAGCTGAAGTCATTTATCCTTATCGGGTTCCTGAAATTACCGATTTACGGGGACGTTTAAATATGCTTGCCAATAAACCAAAACAAGCCATTGGGTTTTATGAAAATTACAGCAACCAGGTTTCAAATGATAAGCGCATGATTTCAGCCTATACATTGGCCCGGTTATTTGCCAAGACCGGCAACAACAATAAAGCCGTGCAATGGCTTGAAACCGCCATTGGTTATGGCTTTAACTATTTCTATGTATTAAAGAATGACGGCTATATGCTGAACTTGCGCAAAACTGCAAAATGGCAAAAAATGATTAACAGCATCTCCATGAAAGTATATAACAAAAGTAAAACAGTAGAATAAAAGATAAAACAACTGTGCATTTTTTATTGAAATCATCTTTTGCAGCAAAATATTGTTTACCTGACAGGGAAATATTTTCTGACAATACAGAAAACCCTCCGCCTCAGGCTTTCAATAAAAAGTAAGATCTAATACCTTTCAATTCTATAGTAGGGCAATTGGTTACATTTCTTTTTTGTAACATTATCGCAATAAGTACGGTCTGCTTTATATTTTGTCTGCTCTGCTGTTTGTTTAAAAACCTGGTCCCAGTTTACAGCAGTTTTTGCAAAGCTGAAATGTGTTTCCAGAGATGTTCTGAAAAAGTACGAAAAGAATCCACCGAAATTATTATTACTGGCAGCCAGCATACTAGGAGAGGCAGCTGCACCCAGTATAGACATGGGTGTTTTGTTTAAAAATAAGTTACGGCAGTTTTCTGTACTCCAGTTTATGCCAAATGATTTCTTTACAGCCGGCGGTTCGGCCAATGGATTTGTATCTGTGATGAGTGCATTACAACACTCGCTTAAAACCAGGCTCAGCCGGGCTCTTTTTGCACGTATGGTTGCATAAATATCTTCCATGCTTGCAGAAGCTTCCATTATTCTAAAATTCCTTTCATCTTTCAGATCAATATACGGGCCGGGCCTGCCATCAGTTGGCTTACGAAAACCATGACCGTTAAAATAAAATATAACAATATCGTTTGAGCCTGCAGGAGCAAAAAATGTATTCACAGCATTTAACACATTTTGCCTGGTCAATCTTCTGCCGGTTATGGTATCATATATAAAATCAGCAATGCCCAAAAACTCTTTTACTTTACCAAAAAAAGCAATGGCATCATTCATGTTTTTCCTGTCGGCCGGGCCAATTTTCGGATCATCTACATTGGCTACTATCAGTAAATAAATTTTTACGCTCCGCTCAAATGTGGTTAGATCCTTGGGGTTATTGGTTACAAAAAGATTGCGGTAAAACAGATCATAAGGCTTAAAATAGGTAAGCACAAAATCTTTGGTTAAACTCTGCTGGTCAATAAAAGCAATATGGCTGAATTTTGCAGGCTCTGCATTACAATCTTCCGATGAGCTGGTGATGCCGTAAGGCTCAAATAAACCGGTAGCAGCATCTTTTTGAAAACAAAAATAACCGGGAAGCACAATGCCCGGATCTTTACTTTCGATGTATCTGGGATTTTTCAATTTATAATAGATCCTGTCGGTATTAATACACCCGGAGTTCATATCCGGTAATTCTTCTGCAGCATCTAGTTCTGTCAATATACTATCAGTACTGCCGGGAGCTATAAACCAGAGCCTTAATTTGGCTTTACCATCCGCAGCATCTACATAACAGCCTTTATATTCAACGGTGCTGTTGGCGGCAGGAAATGTAAATGACAATTCATAAACAGATTGAGCCTTTGGTGTGACAGCAATTAAAAAAAATAAAAAAAACGAAGAAAGTATTTTTTTCATACCTGTTATTTTAGAACAAATTATATAATTTAATTTACATCAGTTCGGATAAATTTTGATTTTATGAAATAATAGGCGTAAACTTATGTTCTAAAACCTAAAACAATGAACAAACAAATCAAAACAAAACTGCTTTTTATCCTTGGTGCAATTTTAATGGTAACTTTTTCAGTTACCGGCTGTAATAACAGCAGCGAAGAAAAAGCTAAGGAAGAAGTAAAAACAACTGTAGCGCCTACTACAACTGATTCGATTGTAGATTCTGCAAATGTGGCACCAGGAAATGACACTAAGCCTACTAGTCCTGCCCCTTAGTAATCTCTTTAATTATTTTCGCTCGTTTCATTTTAAGTTTATTACCGGCATATAATGGCCGGTTTTTTGTTAACCACTGTATCAGCAGGTTTTCTACCCGGTGATGGGTGGGAATAAGTATGGCTGCTATTGAAACAAAGATCAACATCTCGTAAACCGGCGTATGGTGGGTTAATTCTGCAACATAAGGATGAAGAAGCAGTGTTAAGTACTCAAATAAGATCAGCAGGGAAAGTACTCCTAAGATTTTAATCAGCTTTACATGCAGTTTTATCCTGCTCAATAAAAGTGTAAGAATAAAAAAGCCAGGGATAAATATGGCAATAAACAACATTTGCAATTGCTGTTTTCTTTCTTTTTTTGCAATTTTCAGGTTTTCTGCAATTTCCAGCTGCCTTATCTGTTCATTACTTGAAAGTACCTGCGATTCCCTGATACTGGACTTACTGTTAATGCTGTCATTCAAATCCTGAACATGGTTCAGGTAAATAAAAGAGCTGTCTATATTCTTTGCATCCTTATAGTGAGTAAATAAAAATTTTGCAGCATCCAGATTACGTGGTAAAAATCCATCATTTTGGGCAAGAAAAAAAGAGGCCCTTGCATAAAATAATGATGAGTCTTTCTGGTTCATTCTTTTAAACAAATCGGCCAATCCTAAATAGGCTTCGCATAGCATGTCATCATTTTCGGCCGCTTTTAAATTAACCACACCACTTTGATAATTGGCAAGTGCCAACGGATATTGCCCGGTTTTTAAGTAGTTATTTCCTAATCCAACCATAGCCATTCCTTCAAAGTTGTTACTTTTCCTTTGCCTGGCAATACTGAGGGATTTTGTAAAATAGCTGAATGCTGAATCATTCATATTCAGCTTGTCGTAAACATCTCCCAGGTTCAAGGCTAAATTAAAATTCAGATCATCAATAACATCTGTCTGCCTCATTACAGAATCAGCCTTATAATAGTATTCAAGTGCTTTTCTGTATTCTTCCAGGTTAACATACACAAAGCCTATATTGGCTAATGTACCTGCATATTTTCTGATGCTGCTTGATTTTTCAATCAGCTTAAGTCTTTTTAAATTATACTCCAGGGCGAGTGGAAAATTTCCCGTTAACCTGTAAATAATGGCTATAGTACCCAAACTCTTAGCCTGCCCGTCAATATTCTTAATTTTTTTAGCCAGCAAAAGCGCTTCATTTGTAATAACCAGTGCTTTTCCCGGATCATTCACCCTTAATTCGTAACCAATATCACACATCAGTGTAATCCTGTTTGTATCCATTTTTTCTTTCTCAAGAGATTGGTAAAGACTATCAACTACATTTTTTTGTGCAAACAGCCCATAAGGCAGGCAAAAAATAAAGAATAAAACCAATTTCCAGTTCATACAGTTAGTTACCGGTGATGAATAAAGTAATACTTAAAAGTAAGCATTCTGCAGGTTATCTGGAAAACAGGTAACATTGTTTTATTTTAAAAGTATATTACATTATTGTTCTTATTATTGGTTTAACTGTTCCGGAAAGGATACACTGGCAGAAATCATACACTGTAAAATCTCTTTTCATGTAACTTGCACGATCAATTTTATTTATCATGATCCATATATTGGCACAAGTGCTGGGCTACCTGGCTTTTATTTTTTTAGCTGTTTCCCTTTGGGTTAATAACGATATCAAATTCAGGTGGATAAACAGTCTGGGCAGTCTTTCCTTTGTTTTTTACGGTTTGCTCATTCATGCATTTCCCATCGTTTTAACCAATGCAGTTTTACTGGCCATTAATATCTATTTTCTTTTTAAAATTTACCGCAGGCAGGAAAAATTTGACCTGATTGAATTTAAGAGCGATGCTGCGCTGATAACCAAATTTCTTTCTTTTTATCAAAAAGATATAGAAGCCTATTTTCCGGGTTTTGCTATAGGAGAGGGGGAAAATGAAATACGCTTTGCTGTACTGCGTGATATTGTTGTTGCAAATCTATTCGTGGCAACTGTAAACGCCAATGGTGATGCTTTTGTAAAAATAAATTATACAGTACCCAAATACAGGGATTATAAAGTAGGGCGCTTTTTATTTGATGAAGGAAAAGAATTCCTCCACAATAAAGGTATCAAGCGGATCATTTATACACAGGTTACCAATAAACAGCACGAAAAATTTCTTAAAGTAATAGGATTTAAAAAAGAAAGTTACGGGTCGGCTGCATGTTACATGAAATATATCTGACATTAATTGCCTTACGTTTGGCAAAGAAATCACAAATTGTATTAACAATACAATAAGCACATACTAATTTACCCCGTCATTCGTTAATTTACTACATCAGCAATTCGCTTGGTGGATCAATCCGTATTATTCACATATAATTTAACCCGCATGAAAACTCAGTTAATGAGCTGTAAAGGCCTGTTTGCTTCAATAGCAGCCTGTTTGCTGTTCTCCAATGTATGTGTTGCCCAAAAAAACGGCATATTACCTTTAACAGGTATGAAATTTTTTAATGAAGGCATTGCCGCCGGCAGTATTGATATAAAGATTGACGGGGCTCAATTGCTTAATAACCGGATACCCTTAAACAAAGAGATCGAGATCCGGGTTCAGCAGCCAATTGGTTTTACGGCCGATAATTCCAAAACTATGTTTGCGGGAGCAGAGGTTATAGTACTTTCGGCGAGGGGCGAAATTTTAATGAATAATCCCAATGTTTTTTTAAGAAGCTATTCAAATGGATTTACAGCCAAAGACTTACAGGCATTCAGTATAAAATTTGGTATTGGAACCGATTTGATGAAAGCCAACCCGGGAGGAATATTAAAGGTTAGATTATATGACCTGAAAGGTAAAAACCAGTTAAGGCTTGAAATCCCTGTAAGTTTTGCAAGGCCGGGAGAAGCATTGCAGCTTTCTAAAAATGCAAAAAATATAAAATCAGGTACAGGTGTAAATGGAATGATCAATGGATTGGAAACTACCGGCTTGGCGGTTAATGTTGATACGACGATAAAAGTTGCACCTAAAATGGCATATACCAGTATGGATATTTCAAATATTGAAGGATCCAGTTTATCAGAGATCTTTTCGGGTAAAGAAAGCTTTTGGGTTTACGACAGTGATTTGAATGAAGTAAAGATCACAGACATCCTATTAAAAAAAGTGAAGGGAGCCCTGGAAAATAATTCTGTGAATTGTACTTTAAAAATTCCTTACAGGTTAAAATCAAATATAGCCAAACTGTATACAGTACGTTATCGTTGGGAAGGAACCAATAAGAGCCAGGTGATTGATGTAGTTGTAAAGAATTAATCAACATTTGAGATATAAACAGCCTTTTGAATTTTAAAAGGCTGTTTATTTACACTTGTTTATAAAATCCAGTATTTCCATTACCGAGATCTTCTTTGCATCCTGGTAATTATGATACTGCTCGGCTACCAGGTCTACAGAACAATCACAGTATTTATGCGCTTTTTCACTACCGATCAGCCGGCCGGCTTTATCTTCACAATTAGACACAAATTCCTTTATTTCCCTGTTTAGCCAGTATTTTGCAGCAATGCGGCCAACAGTTTTGCAGGATACTATCGTAATTAAAGTAAGGGAAGTTATAACCAGTAAAATTCTGTAGTGCTTCATATGATGCTATTTTGGTTACAATATAAATATTTTCTGAATAAGATGAATCAAATTGAAAAAAGAGTACCTGTAACAGTTAAATAACTTGGATATATTTTAAACCTTTTACACGTGTATTTACGAAGTAATTAAACAGCAGCGGGTTATTAACAATAAATTGCTGTTGGTATAATTGTTGCAGGTTTCAAAGCCTAAAATCCATTTGCATGAGAACCATTACTTACCTGGCCGTTAGTTGCCTCACACTTTTATTTGTTGCCCTGGTGCTGGTTGTTATTCTTTTTATACAACAGTAAAACCAGGGATTGAATCATAGTATTCTAAATTATTGAAGCTGTTAATCTCCGTTGGGGATGAACTCATATGCAATAAATAATCACTGATTGTGATAATATTTTTTGCAGAATTTCGTTTTACATAAAAACCCAACCCAATGAAAACGCCTTTACCAGCCTATGCTGTGCTTATATGCACGGTAATTATGCTAAACTCCTGCGCAGTAAGCAATAATTCCATTACTGACCAAAAAACAGATATTGAAAATTCAAATGAACCAAGCTCTGCAACCTGCTTTATTCAGCTAAAGGATGGAACGATTAAACATTTTATAACCTTAAAATTGGTTACCGGTATTTTAACCAGTCCACACCTGCTGGCAGATAACAAAGAAGTAATTAACGGGAAAGATATAATAGCTTACCGGAATGATAAGCATTATGCTGTTTCTTCGCAGGTTCTTACCAGTAAAAAAAATGCGGCTGTAGCAGCTGAAACCTTACCTGGTTTTGCCGTTAAAGTACTTTCCGGTAAACTGAATGTATACTGCCGCAAATTTTATAACGGATCAAATACAGTTAATGAATACTTCCTGCAGCATGGAAATGACGGCTATATTATTTCTTACTCCAATGCTGTGTTAAAAAGTATGATAAAAGAGGATACCAAAGCCCTGGAGTATTTTAAAAACAAAATTAAAGCAACATCAAAATTAAAAAGGATACTTACTGTTGTTGAGATTTATAACAACGGGCAAATGATGACAAAAAACTAAAGACCGGATTTTATAAATAAGATATGAACGGGAACTAATCAACTGATTGATTTCCCGTTTTTTATTCTTCAATTAAGTGATGCATCAAAGCCCGGTTCTTTAAAATCAACAGTGCTGTAATCTGTTACTTCATTATACAAAGTATCCCGTTCGATTGGTTTACGGTTTACCTGTTTAATCAGCGTTACCAGTTCCCGGGTACTCATGGCAGGTGTTTGTTCTTCGCTGCCGGCCATGCTGTAAATTTTGGTTGAATCATCAATGGTACCATCAATATCATTTACTCCAAAAGATAAACTCAGCTGGGCGTTCTGACGGCCAAGCATAGGCCAGTAAGCTTTCAGGTGTGGGAAGTTATCAAGATAAATTCTGGCTATTGCATATAGCCGCATATCTTCTGTCGTAACAGATTCCGGTACATGGCTCATGGCATTATCCTGGTTACGGAATTTGAGTGGTATAAATGTATTAAAGCCGCCGGTTTTATCCTGCAACTCTCTTAACCTCCGCATGTGGTCAATACGATGTTCATATTTTTCAATATGCCCATACAGCATGGTCGCATTCGTATGCATGCCTAATTTATGTGCAGCTTCATGTATGGCCAGCCAGCCGGTTCCATCCACTTTATCTTCACAGATCTGTTTGCGTATTTCCGGGTGAAATATTTCTGCGCCGCCGCCCGGTAAACTGTCGAGGCCAGCTTCGTGTAATTGCTTCATTCCTTCTTCAGTTGTAAGCTTTGCCTTACGGAACATATAATCCAGTTCTACGGCGGTAAATGCTTTCACATGCAGCTCCGGACGATGGGCTTTTATTTTCTGCATCAACTCAATAAAATAAGCCATATTCATTTTTGGATGTACACCTCCGACTATATGTACTTCGGTAATTGGTTTACCATCGTAGGTTTTTACAATATCCAGCATCTGGTCAATGCTGAGTTCCCAGCCTTCTTCCTTGTTAGCATACAGGCGTGAGTAAGAGCAAAACTCGCAACTGAACACACAAACATTGGTGGGCTCTATATGAAAATTGCGGTTGAAATAGGTTCGGTCGCCATGCAATCTTTCCCTGATAAAATTTGCCAGGGAGCCAACAAAAGCCAGGCTTCCTTTTTGGAAAAGCAGTAAACAATCTTCATCGCTGATCCTTTCCCTGTTTTTTACTTTTTGGGCAATTTGTTTAAGATCATTACCGGTAACAGAATTGATCAATATATCTATAGAAACAGACATGGTATTTTTTTTACAAAGTTACGGTGGTAAAAGATGTTACAACGCTAAAATTTTATCGAATAGTGGTTTTAGCATGTAGCGGTTTAAAATAAATGTATAACTTTCAACACTAATTGCTTGACAAACGATGAAATTTCAAAAGCTGATATCAATACTGTTATTATTCACTGTACTGAAATGTGCCGGGCAAAACTATAAATTCATTTATTATCTTGATGAAAATCTCAATACTGTTCACAAAAGCAAAGCAGTAATTATTGGGAAAGGATATATACAGGGAAATGCCATGATTCTTGATTGTTTTACTCCTGACAAATTGATAAAAGTAGTTTCTGCCACATTTACTGATTCCACATTAGCTAAATTAAATGGCCTGTACAGGTCTTACTTCGCCGATAATAAAATTGAGTCGGAAGGCAATTATGTTAATAATGATATGGAAGGGCTTTGGATAAATCGCAATGAGCAAGGATTAATTACTGACTCCATAACTTATTGGAAAGGAATTCCTTTGGTTCAGATCAATTACGAATATTATTATTCCAACCTGAAAAAAGATACAATTCTCTCTTACAGGTATTCATGTAAAGACTCCCTTAAAAATACCTTTAACGAAAAATTTATTTCAATAAAGAATGAAAAGGAAATATTAACGGCAGAAGCAAATTTTAAGGGCGAAAGAGGATTGCTAAAAGAATATGACAGTTTAGGAGGAGTGAAGAGCGACTCTGTATTTTCAAGAAATCAAAAAGAGGCTGACTTTATCGGGGGAGAAAATGCATGGAGGGATTATTTAAGGCGTACACTCAATGCAAATGTCCCTGCTGATAATAACGCACCTTCGGGTAAATATATGGTGATGGTAAATTTTATTGTAAATGAAAATGGCATTGTTACGAATATAGTTCCGGAAAATAACCCTGGTTATGGTACAGTGGCTGAAGTGATAAGGGTAATTAAAATAAGTGGCCGGTGGGCACCTGCAATCAGGTACGGGCGGCCGATAAAAGCATATCGCAGGCAACCGGTAACATTTTATGTTGAAAATTGATCCAGAAAAATTATTTATTTCCTGAAATCAATAATTGTATACCTTCCGAGTATAAAAAAAACAAAGCAATATGAGTATTAAGTTTCGTCTTACAGCAATGAGTTTTTTGCAGTTTTTTGTGTGGGGAGCATGGTTAATTACGATTGGCACTTATTGCCTGAATGCAAAAGGATGGACCTTCCCGCAATTTGGCGCCATATTTTCTACGCTAGCGCTGGCTTCACTTTTCATGCCTGCATTAACCGGTATTATAGCTGACAAGTGGGTGAATGCCGAAAGGCTTTATGGTATTTTGCATATTTTATACGGCCTTATTTTATTTTATGTGCCATCGGTAGATGACCCAAATACTTTGTACTACGTAATTTTTGGGGCTATGATCTGTTATATGCCTACTATTTCTTTATCTAACTCCATTGCTTATTATATTTTAAAAGACAACAAGTTTGATGTTGTAAAGACTTTTCCGCCTATACGGGTTTGGGGTACGATTGGATTTATAGTTGCCATGTGGGCAACCAATCTTTCAGGCAGTAAGGCCAATTCCAATCAATTTATTATTGGCGGTATAGCTGCTATTATCCTCGGCCTGTATTCATTTAGTTTACCCAAATGTCCGCCTCCACGCACCATTAAAAAAGATGCAAGTATAATAGAACAGTTAGGTCTTAATGCGTTTAAATTATTCGGCAACTATAAAATGGCGCTGTTTTTTATTTTCTCCATGTTTTTAGGAGCCGCACTGCAGTTAACCAATATGTATGGAGATTCTTTTTTAAGCGGGTTTGAACAGGTTGCAGCATACAAGGATTCTTTTGTAGTTAAGTACTCCACCATTATTTTGTCTATTTCACAGATGTCTGAAACTTTATTTATACTAACAATACCTTTCTTCCTTAAGCGGTTCGGCATAAAAAAAGTTATGCTTTTTGCCATGATGGCCTGGGTGTTACGTTTTGGGCTGTTTGCCTACGGTGACCCTTCATTATTTGGAACCATGCATATTGTATTATCCTGCATTGTTTACGGAATGGCATTCGATTTTTTCAATATTTCCGGTTCCCTGTTTGTGGAAACCAATACGGATTCATCTATTCGCTCAAGCGCCCAGGGGCTGTTTATGATGATGACAAATGGAGTAGGAGCATGGCTGGGCAGTAAAATCAGCGGTTATGTGATCAGTACTTATTTTTTGTTCCCGGATGGAAAAACAAACTGGCATGATACCTGGCTTGCGTTTGCAGCTTATTCCCTGGTTATCGGAATTCTGTTCCTTATTTTCTTCAAACATAAACACAATCCAAAAGATTTAACGAACGTGCAACATTAATCTTCAACTCAACTATTGTTGCATTAAAAATCCCCCCGATTTATTGGGGGGATTCTTTTTATAAAATGAATCGATTAAAAATATCGATTAGATATGAGCCAAAATTTTCTTTTCCAAAACTGACTTAGGTACAGCACCAATTTGCTTATCAACCACCTGGCCACCTTTTATAAAAAGTATTGCCGGAATACTGGTGATGCCATATTGCATAGAAACACCGGGATTGTTATCAACATTTACCTTGCCTACATTTGCCTTACCTGCATATTCTTTCGAAAGTTCTTCAATTACAGGGCCTATTGCACGGCAGGGACCGCACCATTCTGCCCAAAAATCAATAACGGTTAATTTATCAGAGTCTAAAACATCTGACTTAAAGTTTGCATCTGTGTATTCTGCTGCCATATTTATAATTTTTAATTTTGTGTAAAGAGGACAAATTTAAATCCAAAGTTTTGAATATGTTGTTATGACATATCCACAGCATGTGCTGAACTATTATTGGCATAATGGGAGCCATAGTGACTGAAAAATGACCATTTGAAGCGCTGGAACAGTGCTGACCGCTAATCAGTTTACTGGTTAGCCGGTAAAATCCTGACGAATTCATGAGCTGATCTACGAATTAACCAATTAACGGATTAACATTATGCCGTTACCACACTCACTTCAATATCCTTATTCTCATTTAAGTAAAACGCCAGGTCATCATTCATGGTTACGCTTTTTTCAAGGGTATACATACCCACTTTAAACTTATTGCGGCTGTCAATAACATTAAACTTAATAGAAGTTTTGCCTGGGTTTGATTTGATATTGGTATCAATAAAATCCACCATTTCTTCATTGATGAATTGTGGCTCTACATCAATTACCACCTGTTTGGTTAAAGTAGATTTAACGGTATCCAGCAGGTGTAATTTGTTTATGCTGAAGTCATATGACTGCCCGTCATACCGCTGCCTGAAAGCACCTTCAATCATTACAATTAAACCTTTGTCAAGATAGTTCGTGTATTTCACATAGTCTTCGCTCCAAAGCATAAATTCTGCTTTACCACTGTAATCTTCCACACTTAAAACAGCAAAATTCTTCCCTTTTTTTGTCAGGCGGTGCTGTGCATCCACAACAAGCCCGGCCAGCCTGAAACTCTTTGCAGGATTGGGATGCGTATTTACTGCCATTTTAAATTCAACATAATCGGCCAGGGGTGTAATATTATAATGCCGCATTTCAAACTTATAATTATCCAGCGGATGGCCGCTCATGAACATACCGGTAACTTCCTTTTCATAATCCAGCTGCACAGCCAGCGGCCAGGGTTCACAAACCGGTAATTTGGGTGGTACAATGTCCGGCATCTGCATATCACCAAAGAGGGTATTGGTAGCATTGGCATTTTGCGCCTGGTAAACACTTCCAAATTTTAATACCTTTTCCAAACCCTGTATATCACCAGGGGCCTGGAAAAAATACTGGGCACGTGTAATATCTTTAAAGCAATCAAAAGCTCCTGAGTAAATCAAACTCTCCAATGATTTCTTATTGGCATTGCGGTGATTTACACGTTTTGCCAGATCATAAATAGAAGTGTAATGCCCGTGTTTATTTCTTTCTTCAATAATATGCTGTATGGCATTTTCGCCTACACCTTTCAGTCCGCTGAAACCAAAACGAATCTCGCCTTTTGCATTTACTGCAAAGCCATTCTGCGATTCATTGATATCGGGCCCCAGCACTTTTAATCCCATTCGTTTGCATTCTTCCATAAAGAAAGTGATCTTATCAATGCTGCCCGCATGATTCAGCACCGCCGCCATGTACTCACTGGGATAATGTGCTTTTAGATAAGCCGTTTGATAAGCCACAAAAGCATAACAGGTAGAGTGCGATTTGTTGAATGCGTATTGCGCAAATGCTTCCCAGTCTGTCCATACCTTTTCCAAAATATTCTTGTCATGTCCTTTTGCAGTGGCTCCTTCCACAAACTGCACTTTCATTTTATCCAGTACCGCTTTCTGTTTTTTACCCATGGCCTTACGCAACACATCCGCATCGCCTTTGCTAAAGCCCGCAAGCTTTTGCGAAAGCAACATCACCTGTTCCTGGTAAACCGTAATACCATAAGTTTCTTTCAAAAATTCTTCCATATCGGCCAGGTCGTATACCACCTGTTTCTTGCCATGCTTACGGTCAACGTATTCAGGGATATAAGCCATTGGGCCGGGGCGATAGAGTGCGTTCATCGCAATCAGATCGGCAAATTTATCAGGCTTTAATTCACGCAGGTATTTCTGCATACCCGGACTTTCAAACTGAAATGTTCCGTTTGTATCACCCTGCTGGTAAAGCTTGTAGGTTTTTTCATCATCCAGCGGAATGGCATCAATATCAATTTCAATACCATGATTTTGTTTTATCAGCTGAAGGGCAGTCTTTAAAATACTCAGGGTCTTTAAACCCAAAAAGTCCATTTTAATTACACCGGCTTCTTCAATGGAATTGCCTTCAATTTGTGTAAGCCAAAGCTCCGATTCTTTGGAAGTTGCTACAGGCAATAACTCCGTAAGATCTTTAGGTGCGATGATGATGGCCGATGCATGAATGCCGGTGTTACGAACCGAGCCTTCCAGTATTTCTGCCTCATGCAATATTTTACTTTGCAGATCATTGCCTTTGTATATTTCTCGTAGCTTTTTTACATTTTCAATATCATCAGCCTGCAATTGTTCTTTTTCCTCCAGCGACTTTTCACCTGCTGAGCCTGTCGAAGCATTTGCTTCTTTAATTGTAAAAGGAGCATGCAACAATCTTTTTAAATTGATGCCTGGCCTTTCCGGTACCAGTTTTGAAATGGCCCTGCTTTCTGCCAGCGGCAGATCCATAACCCTGGAAACATCTGCTATGCTTGACTTGGCAGCCATAGTGCCATACGTAATGATCTGTGCCACCTGGTTCTTCCCATATTTCTGTACCACATAATCCAACACTTTTTGCCGGCCTTCATCATCAAAGTCCGTGTCTATATCCGGCATGGATTTACGTTCCGGATTCAGGAACCTTTCAAACAGTAAATTATATTTTATGGGGTCGATATTGGTGATGCCGATGCAATACGCCACTGCGCTTCCTGCTGCAGAACCACGGCCGGGGCCGATGAACACGCCCATATCACGGCCTGCCTTAATAAAATCGCTTACAATTAAAAAGTAACCGGCAAAGCCCATTTTTTCAATGATGCCCAATTCAAAACTCAATCGTTCTTCAGCTTCAGGCGTAAGAATTTTATAACGTTCTTTTGCACCCGACCAGGTTAAATGCGCCAAATATTCATCCTGCGTTTTATAATTGGCTGGTACCGTAAAATGGGGCAGGAGTATGTCTCTTTTTAAATTCAGTAAATCAACCTTGCCAATAATTTCATTGGTATTGTCGATGGCTTCAGGCAGGTCTTCAAAAACCTTGCTCATCTCTGCGCCGGTTTTTAAATAAAACTGGTCGTTGGGAAATGCAAAGCGCTTGTTTTTGGCAAACACATCATCATCTGTAAATTCACGCAGGGCAGGGGTGCTCTGCTTTTCGCCGGTGTTGATGCAAAGCAGGATATCGTGTGCATTAAAATCTTTCTGATCTACATAATGCGAATCGTTGCTGGCAATAACTTTTACATTGTATTTTTTAGCAAATTTCAGCAGCACTTCATTCACTTTTTCCTGCTCCGGAATTCCGTGGCGCTGTAATTCTACATAATAATCTTCCTGGAAAATATTGAGCCACCATTTAAATTCATTCTCACCTTCAGCTTCGCCTTTTTTTAAAATGGTTTGCGGCACCAATGCACCCAGGCAGCAGGTGGTGGCAATCAATCCTTCGTGATATTTATGAATGAGTTCTTTATCGATACGGGGATATTTTGAATACATACCTTCAATATATCCAAGCGAAGTAAGCTTAACGAGGTTCTTATAACCCGTTGCATTTTTTGCCAGCAATATCTGGTGGTGGCGTGGATCTTTTTCTTCTTTGCTGAAAGTTTTGCGATGCCTGTCGGTGGTGATATAAAACTCGCAGCCAACGATAGGCTTTACTTTTAAAGTACCATCGTCATTCTTATGATTGTATGCTTCCTTTACAAATTCAAATGCGCCAAACATATTGCCATGGTCACTTATTGCAAGTGCAGGCATACCATCGGCAATGGCTTTTTTATACAGATTTTTTATAGATGCCGCACCATCCAGCAACGAAAATTGTGTGTGTACGTGTAAGTGTGAAAACTTCATAACGATTGATTCTGGAAACTTGATACTCGATGCTTGTTGCTGGATACCCACAGAGCCTTATCCAGTATCCAGTATCAAGTATCTTTCCTTTAAGGCAAATATCGTTAACAATCAGCGGCATCTCTAATCCGTTTTTCCACAGTAGTTTAAGTAAACATTCAGTTAAAAATCATAATTAAACGTTAACAGCTTGCATTTACGGCTTTTGAAAGTTACCTTTGCGCAGCATTAGAAAAATTATTAATCATTAGTTTGTAGGACAGGACTCACAGGTAAGTAGAGATAAGCAGCACCAACATTAGAATTTAAGAAGAGCAAAAAACACAAGACAAAGTTGTACTTACGTTTTAAACCCCTAAAGTTTACGTATGAAAAACTTCTTTCTTGTTTCTGTAGCCATCGGCTTTTTTTCAGGAACAACTTTAACGGCCAAAGCACAGCCATCTGTAAATATTGAGCAGGTGAATGCATCCGCTGTATCAAAAAAATCACCCAAATTTATTGAAGGAATAGAAATAAAACCGGCAAAAGCTGTTGCAGTAAATGCAGTTTCAAAACCAGCGGAAGAAGTTACTTCCATTGAAAGCTTTAGTGCTTTACAGTTTAAATATGCCCAGTTACTGGATGTGGAAGTTGAAACCATCACCAACCCAGTTTTATTTGGAGCCATTGAAAAATGGTGGGGCACACGTTACAGATATGGCGGTGCAACGGAAAAAGGAATTGATTGCAGTGCTTACGCAGGCACATTGGCTCACCAGGTATTTGGACTGGTACTTCCCAGAACCGCACGTGACCAATATGCCAATTGTATAAAACTTGAAAAAGAAGAATTGCTTCAGGGCGACCTGGTTTTTTTTAATACAAGAGGCGGTATCAGCCATGTAGGTATGTATTTAGGTAATGGATATTTTACCCATGCAAGTACCAGCATTGGCGTAACCATCAGCAATCTTTCGGAAACATACTGGAACAAAAAATTTGTAGGTGGCGGAAGGTTAACTGTACCTGAACCGGTTCCGGCTGTTGAATAAATATTTTATCTGAAGTTATAGGGGAGATGATCAATCTCCTTTTTTTATGCCCAGCCTTTTTTGAAGGGTTTGCCAAACAGGCATTATATCCGGCGATAATTTTAATAAAAAAGTTCCTCCAATAAACAAAATAAGAAACATGCTGCTTCTGGCTACCATCGCCCCAAAGCCGTGCAAATCATCAAACAGAAAATAACAGCAATAGAAAGTTGCAACACCCAGTATAATAGTATAAATCGTTTTAGCAGTAAATGGCTGCAGGTTAAACTTCTTAATTAAAAATCCATACCGAATTGCATTGTAAACAGTAAAAGTGATCAGGTTGGCAATAGCGGGTCCCATAACGCCATAATAATATTTTGTAAGTATGTAATTCAGCGGCAGCGTTAAGGAAAGTAATATTACACCGGTTATAAAATCGAAACGCCAAAAAGTAGAGGTATTGATGATCTGGCTGTTTACACCGGTGCCCATATCAATGATACGCATCAGGCCAATATAAAAGAAGACCCATTTGGCATCAATATAGCCTGCTTGTAAATGAAAAGTAAAGACGCCATCAGCAAAATTTAACCAGATAAGAGCAAACATACCCACGGAAAATATTAACTGGTTGATGGAAGAGCTATGATAGATCCTGTCAATCCTTTTCATGTCCTTATCCTTCCATGCCTGCGATAAAGCACCCAGCGATGAAGAGATAATACCCCGCTGCGGTGCCTGTATTAAACTGGCAATATTTTGTGCCAGTGTGTAAATGCCGGCCAGTGCAAGGCCATCATCCAATGCTGCAGCAATTACAATCGTATCAAACACCTGGGATACAGTAAAGACAAGGCTGCCGCCATAAACAAAAGAAAGCAGCGTAACAATTTTTTTAAAAAATTTCTTAGAAACCCTGCTGACTGAAAATGTAAAGAATATTTTATTGTTGTAGACCAGATATCCCAACAGAATGGCGGCTACCGCCAGAAAAGTAAAGGAATAAATTTTGATAAACAGATCAAAGGAAGCGATGAAGCCGGTAAAACTCAGCACAATTAAAATGGTTGTAAAAACCCTGAACTGTATCTCCCGTAAAAAATTAGAGAATACCGATTTTTTTACCTGCCAGGCATAAGCTTCTAAAATAGCAAAAAGGGTAAGCCCCATACCAAAAGGAAAAATGTAGTAATAATATTTTACCAGGTCGGGGGCGTTGGTGCCGTATTTTCTGATCACAATATCTTTAAATAAAATACCGGCAATTATAACCAGGCAAAAGCCAAACAAAGAAAAAAACAGGGCCCAGGTAAGCTGGTCATTCTTTTTGGGCGGCAGATTATCGTTGTAATAAGGATAAAATTTATGAATGTAAGAAGGCATGCCCAAATTGGCAACACAAAACATGATATTGGCAACCGCCATAAAAACGCCGATAAGCCCATACTCGGCCTTTGTAAAACCACCTTCTCTTGTAAATAAATAAGTATTAAAAAAGCCGATAGCAAAGCCAATGTACACCACCAGTGAGGAAATAAGGCTTTGCTTTCGTATTTGCGACATAGCTTTGTTTGCTGCTAAATTACTCTACCTTTTTTGTTTTAATGTAGAAATTTGGGTCAACAGTAAAACCATTATCACCTTCAGGATATAAATTAAGGGTTTCCCATTTTTCAGTTGGCTTAATCCACTGCTCAGTCTTGAATTTTATTTTCAATGGCAGGTTAAATCCTTTTACACAATTGGTATAGCGGTAAGATAATTTGTATCCGTCAATCTTATATTCAAGCACCGGAATTTGTACCGTTCTTAAATACTGATCAAATACTTTACTGAAATTGATCTTGCTTTCTTTGTTGATATAATCTTCAACCTGTTTGGTAGTTACGGTTTGGTGGTAGAATGTTTTATTAAGTCCACGTAGAATCTGTCTGAATTTTTCATCATCATTTATTACCTGGCGGATGGAGTGCAGCATATTGCCCGACTTTGGGTACATATCGCCGCTGCCTTCCTGGTTTACATTGTATATACCAATGATGGGTATATCGTTTTGTATTCCTTTGCGGGTGCCAATAACGTATTCATTACCGGCTGGTTTACCATACCAGTAATCGGTAAACAGGGTTTCGCTGTAGTTGGTAAACCCTTCATGCACCCACATGTCTGCAATATCTTTAGTTGTTATATTATTGGCAAACCATTCGTGGCCCGCTTCATGCACAATGATGAAATCCCATTTTAATCCCCAGCCCGTGCCACTTAAATCACGGCCCAAATAACCATTTTTATATTTATTGCCATAAGCTGTGGCACTCTGGTGTTCCATGCCCAAATGTGGTGCTTCCACCAGTTTAAAACCATCTTCATAAAAAGGATAGGGGCCAAACCAATGTTCAAATGCCTTCATCATGCGTGGTGCATCTTTAAATTGTTCTTTGGCTTTTTCTAAATTATAGTCAAGCACCCAGTAATCCATATCCAGTTTTCCTTTTTCGCCTTCATACACTTCGCTGAAATGTGTGTATTTTCCAATGTATGGTATCAGGTTGTAACTATTGATAGGATTAGTAACCGCCCAATCATAGGTAGCGGTTCCATCACTATTATTTATTTTACCTCTAAAGCGGCCATTACCCACACAGATTAAAGAATCGGGTATGGTAATATGCATTTCCGCACTATCCGGTTCATCAGCCTGGTGGTCTTTACAGGGATACCAAACACTGGCACCCAGGCCCTGGCAGGCAAGACTTACAAAGGGATTGTTGTTTTTATCTTTCTGCATAATTAAACCGCCATCCCATGGTGGGCGAATTGCAATACGGGGTTTGCCGTGGTAGTATACATAGATGTAATTCTTCTTTTTCATTTCTCCATTCTTCATCCAGGATATGGGTTGAATAAAATATGCGTTCCCATCTTGCGTAAATGGAATGTTTCCGGTGTTTGCAGTGCTTCTTGTTGCAATCACTTTAATGCTATCTAAAATCATTGGCTCCTGAAGGTCAATTTGAATAGTAGTTCCGTTTTTCAATACTTCAAAATCAATAATATTATATCCGCTGATCGAACTATCCTTCAAATTAAACTTCACATGCAAGTCATATTTCGTTACATTCCACCAATCTCTTGTTGGGCCATACGTACCACGCAAGGTATCAGCATGGGTAAAAGCCTGCATAGGTTTTAATGGCTGAGCTTCCGAAGAAGTAAAAAGTAAAAAGTAAAAAGTAAAAATCAGGCAAACTTTAATTAGTTGTTTCATGTGTATTTGTATATAAGTGCTAATTTAGTTTTTTTATGGCATTACGATACAAATACAAACAACCGCTCATCCTTTTCCTTTGTGCCTTTGTGTCTTTGTGGTTCATTGGTTCTTCCTGTAAAAATCATAATCATCCCGATAAAAAAATATTCCATTACAACGAAAGCAGCGGCCTTGCTTCTCTCGATCCGGCATTTGCCAAAAACAAACAGGTAATGTGGTCTACACACCAATTGTATAATACCCTCATAGAAATTGACAGCAATATGCAAATGCAGCCATCGCTGGCAACACATTGGAACATTTCTGAAGACAACCTGGTTTTTACTTTTATTTTAAGGAACGATGTTTTTTTTACTGATGATGCCTGCTTTACCAATGGCAAAGGCCGAAAACTAACTGCCCATGATGTGGAGTACAGTTTTAAAAGAATTATTGATAAAAGCACGGCAAGTCCAGGTGCCTGGATATTTAATAACCGGGTAGATTCTGTGAATGGATTTACTGCTATCAATGATACAACCTTTCAGCTAAAACTAATCAGCCCCTTTCAATCAATACTCGGCATATTGAGCATGCAGTATTGTTCCATCATTCCCAAAGAAGCGGTGGAAAAATACAAAACCGATTTTCGTCGCCACCCCGTTGGCACCGGGCCTTTCAGCTTTGTTGCCTGGGAAGAAGGGCAGGCGCTCATTTTAAAAAAGAATGAAAACTATTTTGAAAAAGATGCCGAAGGTAGATCCCTGCCTTATCTGGATGGCATCAAGGTTTCCTTCTATGATAGTAAAGCCACCGAGTTTTTAGAGTTTCAGCAAAACCGCCTGGATTTTATTGATGATATAGATCCTTCTTTTAAAGATGAAGTGCTTACCAAGACCGGCAACCTGAAAAAAACATGGCTTGACAAAATTGAGTTACATAAACATCCTTACCTCAATATTGAATACCTGGGCATTTTGGTTGATGGAGAAAATGAGCTGGTAAAAAACTCACCCTTGCGTTTTCAAAAAATACGGCAGGCTATCAATTATGGTTTTAACCGTAAAAAAATGATGCTGTATTTACGCAACAGCATTGGCATTGCCGCTGAGAGTGGTTTTGTTCCTGCCGGACTACCTTCTTTTGATTCAGTTGCAGTACCCGGCTATCATTACGATATAGACAAAGCCAAACAATTACTGGCTGAAGCAGGTTATCCCAATGGGAAAAATCTACCGGAAATAAAACTCCTTACCATTCCCATTTATGGCGACCTGGGAACTTATATTGCCAACGAGCTGCTGCAGGTAGGCATTAATGTGCAGGTGGAAGTGATACAGAAAAGTTTATTGATGGAGCAGACCTCCAAATCGCAGGCTCCATTCTTCCGGGGAAGCTGGATTGCAGATTATCCCGATGCAGAAAATTATCTGGGTGTTTTTTATGGTAAAAATCCGGCCCCGCCTAATTATACCCGGTATAAAAATGCAGATTTTGATCTGTTGTATGAAAAGGCTTTATCAGAAAAAAATGATTCCCTTCGTTATAAATTATACCAGCAAATGGACAGGATCATCATCAGTGATGCACCGGTTGTACCGCTCTGGTACGATATGGCGATACACCTGGTTCACAAAAACATTTTTAACTTTTATCCAAATAGTTTGAACCTGCTGGAACTGCGTAGGGTTAAAAAATTATAAAGCCTGTTTACCGTTAACCACATTGTAACATAATTACATAGAAAAAAAACATAGGTTGCAAATTTAAAAAATTTAAAAGTATAAAAACTGTTGCACTGGCTGCTTTATTTGCATTCGTCTTTATTGGAATTGCTGCTGTTGAAGAGCCGGCCGGCGAATTCAAGAACCTCCAGGTGCTACCTAAAAACATAACCCCAGATTCATTGGATAGAATAATGGATGGTTTTAATGCAGGTTTAGGAGTGAATTGTTCATTTTGCCATACCGAGAACAAAGGAACAAAACAATTGGAAGCAGAAAAGGATACCAAACCCGAAAAAGAGATCACCCGCAATATGATGCGGATGACCATGGATATCAATAAAAATTATTTCCAGTTCAATGAAGAAGCCGTTGCACAAAAGGTGCAGGCTGTAACCTGTTATACCTGTCATAAAGGAATTCCAATACCGGAAAAAGAAAAGAAAAAAGCCAGCCGCTAAAGACCCTTTCAATTTCAGAACTAAATAAGAGATTAAAAACTGAAAGAGAAAAGGAGATAGGGATATTTACTCCATGAACATCTTAAAATAAAAAGCAGGAAAATTTTTCCTGCTTTTTTATTTTCTTTTTCTCCTTCCTCTGTTACCTTAATGCTTTTTCAACTTGCTCTTAAACACTTTTTCAAACTTTTCAAGCTTGGGCCTGATAACAAACTGGCAATAGCCCTGACTTGTATTGTTATTGTAGTAATTCTGATGTTCAGCTTCAGCAGGATAAAATATGGTAAATGGCTCCAGTGTGGTTACTATGGGCTTATTAAAGGCCCCGCTTTTATCCAGTTCTGCTTTGTATCTGGCAGTTTTTGTTTTTTGTTCTTCGTTGTGATAAAAAACCACGCTGCGGTATTGCGGCCCTGCATCGGCACCCTGGCGGTTCAATGTTGTAGGGTCGTGGGTTTGCCAGAAAACTTCCAGCAATTCATCAAAACTTATTTTAGCCGGATTGTACACAATGTTCAGACATTCAGCATGACCGGTGGTTTTGCTGCAAACCTCTTCGTAGGTTGGATTGGCAACTGTACCGCCGCTGTAACCACTGGTTACTTTCTCCACGCCTTCAAGCTGTTGAAAAATGGCTTCGGTACACCAGAAACAACCGGTGCCGAAAGTGGCAGTATCCATATTGAGCGGAGTTGAAGTGTTGGCAGTAGTCATTACTTTGGGATCTTTTTTTGTATTTGATTTATTGTTTTTTTGTGCACAGGAACTTAATCCCATGAAGCTGACAACCGAAATGAATAAAACTTTTAGCATCTTGTATATTTTTCATTTACTTACGTAAAGGTAATTGGCATAGATTGGATAACAATTTATCGCAACAAAAGTTTAACAAACAATACCATCACCTAAAATTCTTATAAATTGCAGCAATGAGATTTACCTATATTATTTTAGCATCGCTGTTATTAATCTCCTGTCAACAAAAAAATGCTATGGACAAACTTACTGCACATGCCTTTCGCTTAAAGCCGGGCCAGGATCTGAAAACTGAAATTCAAAACCTGGTAAAAGAAAAGCAAATTAAAGCAGGATGGGTGAGTACCTGTGTCGGCAGCCTGACAAATTACCAGATACGCTTTGCCAACCAACCCAATGGCAGCAGTGATAGCGGCCATTTTGAAATTGTTAGCCTTACCGGAACAGTTTCGGTAAATGGTTCTCACCTGCATATCAGCATCAGCGACAGTACCGGCAAAACCATTGGCGGGCATTTAATGGAAGGCTGTAAAATTTATACCACCGCCGAAATTGTTATTCTAAGCAGCAATGAATTTGTTTTTAAAAGAGAGAAGGATGGAACAACGCCGTGGGAAGAGTTGCAGGTAGAGCCGGTTAAAAACTAAAACTCCTTGTAAGGAAATTTTCTGATGAACTTAATAAGCGTTTCATCAATATTATCAAATAAAGGATATAAAATATTTTCTTTTTGCCTGTTGGTTGAAGGCTTGGTTAGTTTACTGTTGTTTGTTTTGGTTTCAAATGTCCACATAGAAGTTTCAGATTCCCTGTCGGTAAGTAAAACCTGCATTTTCATTTGTTGTGTTGCCAACCTAGTGTAGAAAAATACATTTCCCGAACCGAGAGGAACTGCACCTAACGGAATGGCCAACAGGGAAGCTGCTTCACTGTTGGGTTGGGCAAAAATCACATTGGGAGTAAGCACAGCATCTACATCAAACATCTTTGCCAGCTCAGTACGGCTCATATTATACAACATGGCATAACTGATCTTTTTTTCAGTTAAAATACTATCTGTGATATCTATATTTTGAATACTTGCTGTAAATTTTCTTTTACGACTGTAATTTTTCAACCAGTTGTACAAATACTGCTGTAAACCCAGGGCCATAAAATGCCTGACACCTGCCAGTTCTTCTTCATTAAATTTTTGCCGATTTTTATTTCTCAGATCAAAACGTACTTCAAAAGGTATAATAGCGATTGTTTTGTGGCTTCTTATTTTAGCCTGCGAACCGGTTGTTGAATTTATTGTTGAACATCCTGCTAAAACCAAACAAAGGACAACGCCAGTCAATAAAGTTTTCATGAAAGATGATTATTAACCGAAATTAGCAGTTTTAAAAGAATATATATTGAAATTTTTTCCTGAGTCCGCCCTTGTACAGTTAGAATACGAAAAGGTAAAAACCTTACTGGCACTGCATTGCCGTACCGAATTTGCAAAACTTAAAGCGGAACAACTGAGGTTGCACACCAAAAAGGAATTTATAAAAACTGAACTGCAACAGAGCAATGAGTTTAAACTGTTGCTGCAGGGCAACCAGCATTTCCCTAATGAGTTTACGCATAATATAGGCAAGGAGTTAAAACTCATCGGCATACCCGGTGCGGTTTTAAGTGGTGAGCAATTCTTACTCATCAGGAGGCTTGCAGAAAATACCAACAATATCTTTCGCTGGTTTGATAATGAACGCCGGACAGCATATGCTGCTTTAACAAAAATCATCAACGATTCTTACTACGAAAAAGTAATTGTTGAAATGATTGATGAGATACTGGATGAAACCGGGCATGTGAAAGACAGTGCCAGCGAAGAACTGGCCGAAATAAGAATGAGTTTGTACCGCAAGCGCAACGAACTGCGTAAGGTTTTCGACAGGATCGTTAGTAAACTGAACAAACAAGGTTACCTGGCTGATATTGAAGAAAGTTTTTTAAACGGCAGGAGGGTGCTGGCTGTTTTTGCCGAGCAAAAGCGTATGATCAAAGGTATTCTTCATGGCGAAAGCGATAGCCGCCGTACCACTTTTATTGAACCCGAAGAGACAACCGAACTCAATAACGCTGTTTTCTCTCTGGAGAATGAAGAAAGAAAAGAAGTGTATAAGATATTGAGGAAACTCACCCAGCATTTAAGTGTCTACGCCAACCTTCTAAAAAGCTATCTTGATATGGCCGGTGAATTTGATTTTATCAGGGCCAAGGCAAAATTTGCGGCTGATTACAATGGCAATTACCCGGTTGTGATGGATAAAGCCCATGTGCAGTTGATACAGGCTTATCATCCCTTACTGTACATCTACAACAAAGCAAATAAAAAACCCACCATACCGGTTGACTTAACATTGAATGAAAAGCAACGCATCCTGGTCATCAGCGGGCCAAATGCCGGCGGTAAAACGGTTACATTAAAAACAGTTGGTTTATTGCAACTGATGCTGCAGAGTGGTTTGCTGGTGCCGATTCACCCGGATAGCGAGATGGGGATTTTTAAGCAGATCATGATCCATATTGGCGATACCCAAAGCCTGGAATTTGAGTTGAGTACTTATTCATCTCACTTAAAGAACATGAAGCATTTTATGGAAAATGCCAATGGCAAAACCCTGTTCTTTATTGATGAACTGGGTAGTGGGAGTGATCCTAACCTGGGCGGTGCTTTTGCAGAAGTGATCATGGAAGAACTGGCTATTAAACACAGTTTTGGTATCGTTACCACGCATTACCTCAATTTAAAAGTAATGGCCAACAAGGTAAACGGCATTATAAACGGTGCCATGCAGTTTGATGAAAAGAACCTGCTGCCCATGTATAAACTGGTTGTTGGCAAGCCGGGCAGTTCTTACACGTTTTCAATAGCTGAAAGGATCGGTCTGGAAAAAAGGCTGATTGAAAAAGCCCGTAAACTGGTTGATGACGACCATTTTACACTGGATAAACTTTTAAACCGCACCGAGCAGGACCTGCAGCATATTGACAAGGAAAAAAGCCGACCTGAAAGCCTTGCTTAAAGAGAATGAAGCGCTCAAAAAAGAGATGCAGCGGGTTTTAAATAAAGAGGTGCATGAGCAGGAGATGGAAAAGCTGGCATTGCAGAACCGTATAGCCGCCGACAAGATCATTTACCTGAAAGATATGGAACGCCGCCTGAAAGCCATGGTGATTGAGTGGCGAAAGACCGAAGACAAGGATAAAGTGGTGAAAATGATACATGCCCTGCTTTTTCAGCAGAAAGAAAAAATAACCACCGAAAAGCAGCAGAAAAAGCTGAACGAAAAGTTTGAAGAAGTGGGAGGTGAGATCAAAATTGGTGTGAAAGTAAGGATGAAACAAAACCGCCAGGTAGGTATTGTAAAAGAAATTCGAGGGAAAAAAGCTGTGCTGCAGGTTGGTGTAATGCCCATCACTGTTGAGTTAAAGGATTTGGTGGTGGTAAAAGATAAAGAATTGCCAACAACTACTTCATAAACGGCTTAAATTAAAAAGCTGCCAGGTTGTACTGAGCTTGTCGAAGTATTGTCGAAACCGGATTGCAAATAAGAGTACACTTTTTACGACGGCTTACTGCAATTGGGTTAAAATAAATAATCAATACTGGCAACGTTTACAGCCCATCAAAGCCATTTAATTTCTATTTTTTTTGGATTAAAAACCCCGTAACCTTATTTTTGCCGCGGAGAGTTGGCAGAGCGGTCGATTGCGGCAGTCTTGAAAACTGTTGACTGTAACAGGTCCTGGGGTTCGAATCCCTAACTCTCCGCTGAATATAAAAAACCGCTGGTGAATCTGGCGGTTTTTTTATTTTACCTTTGCCCCATCAATGAAACATCTTTCCTCCCTCAATAAATATTTCTGGAAATACCGCTGGCATTTTATACTGGGGTTTGTTTTTGTAGTACTTACCAATTATTTCCGCATACTGGCGCCGCAGTTAACCGGTTATGTGGTTAATACAGTGGTACAGTCAATCAAATCATCTGACAGTAATAATGCAGATATTAAGAAAAGCGAAAAGAATTACGATTTTGCTGTAAGGCTTGTAATTGAAAAATTCCAGGAGAATCCAGCCCGTAAAATTCTGTACACCGGTATTACCCTATTTGTAATTGCCATTATCAGTGGCTTTTTTATGTTCCTGATGCGGCAAACCATTATTGTAATGAGCCGGCATATAGAGTACGATCAGAAGAACGAAATATTTACCCATTACCAGAAACTGGATACCAATTTTTATAAAACACACAGCACCGGCGACCTTATGAACCGCATTGCGGATGATGTAAGTAAAGTACGTATGTACACAGGTCCGGCTATTATGTATTTCATCAACCTGGCAGCAGTGCTGGCTTTCAGCATATTTTTTATGTTTAAAGCCAGCCCAAAACTTACGCTGGTTGCACTGGCACCTTTACCCATCCTGGCAATTGCCATTTATTTTGTTAATACCATCATCAATAAAAAAAGTGAACGCATCCAATCTTTGCTGAGTGATTTAACCACCAATGCGCAGGAATCTTATTCGGGCATCAGGGTCATCAAATCTTTTGTACAGGAAAAAGCCATGCTGGGCTTTTTTAAAAAGAACAGCGAAGCCTACCGTGACAATGCATTAAGCCTGGCAAAAACTGAAGCCATTTATTTTCCGAGTATGGCCCTGCTTATCGGGCTCAGTACGTTAATAACTATTATGGTTGGCAGTCTGGATGTAGTTAACAATGTAGAAGGAGCCAGCGTGGGCCGTATAGCCGAGTTTGTGATGTATATTCAAATGCTCACTTTTCCGGTGAGTGCTATTGGGTGGACGGCCAGTATGACGCAACGTGCCGCCACTTCTCAAAGAAGGATCAATGAATTTTTACACACCGAACCCGGTATAAAAAATCAAACTGAACCTGTAACAACTCCGCTGCAGGGCAATATCACTTTGTCTAATGTTGATTTTATTTATCCGCATACAGGCATTCATGCGTTAAAAGATTTTTCGTTGCAGATAAATAAGGGAGAAAAAATTGCTGTTGTAGGAAGAACCGGCTCGGGCAAATCTACGGTAGCTCAACTGCTGCTGCACATGTATGAGCCACAAAAAGGACTGATAACCTATGATGGTGTACCGGTAAATAAATTTGATACGCATGCCCTGAGGTTGCAGATCAGTTATGTGCCACAGGATATATTTTTGTTTAGTGAAACGGTACGCAATAATATCCGCTTTGGTGTGGATGATGCCACTGATGCAGATGTAATTGCTGCAGCAAAGCAGGCCAGTATTCATACCGAAATTGAACAATTTCAAAATGGATACGATACGCTGATAGGAGAGCGGGGCGTAACGCTGAGCGGAGGACAAAAACAACGCATCTCTATTGCCCGTGCCCTGATAAAAAATCCCGAGATTGTAATTTTTGACGACTGTCTGAGTGCAGTAGATGCCCGTACCGAAAAAGAGATCATTGGTAATTTATACCGGTTTTTAAAAGACAGAACAGCCATCATAATAACCCACCGTATTTTCTCTCTGTTCGATTTTGATAAGATAATCGTTCTGGATGAAGGAAAGATTGTGGAGCAGGGCACACACCAGCAATTGCTTGGCCTGAATGGTTATTACACCGAAATGTATAACAGGCAACAGGAACAGGAGAAAGAAGTGTAGCATACCGTATAAATATTCAGGCTTAAAATATATATACCAGTGCATTGAATATTAAACCTAAATAATCAATCATATATTTTGTAGAATGGAAAACAATTTTATCTTTGCTTCGCCTTAACAGGCTATTTTTTAAATTAAACCAAACAACTAACAGTGGCGTACGAAAACAACGAAAAGAAAATGGACAGCGTTTACAGCAAACGCATCAGGGCAGGAAAACGCAGAACTTACTTTTTTGATGTAAGAGAAACACGTGGTAATGACTATTATTTAACTATTACAGAAAGCCGCAAGCGTTTTGATTCTGACGGGTACGACAGGCATAAGATTTTCCTTTACAAGGAAGATTTCAATAAATTTATCAAAGGATTGGGCGAAGCAATTGATTATGTAAAAACAGAATTGATGCCCGACTTTGATTTTGATGCTTTTAACCACGATACCCCGTATGAAGGTGAAGATGGACAGGTATACAATAATGAGGCTGTAATTTCATCGCCATCTACTGCAGAAGCTGTGGTGGCTGATTTAACAGAAACTCCGATTGAGAAGATCGAAAACACAGCGTCAGAAACAATTGAAACTCCTGATGAGACAAATAACGGCCCTGTTGATAACGGCAGTGCAGAGGTAGTTGAAAAGTGGTAATTACGCATAAACCAAACACCAAACCTAATTGCAGAAGATCCTCCCGTAGCGGGAGGATTTTCATTTATAAACGGCATCAAACTTGTATAACATTAAAAAATGTTTAACTAATATGAAAATTCTTTTACTGAATATCTTTTTACTAACCGGCTTTTCGGTCTCGTTTGCACAGGTAAACTGTAATGTAAAAAAGGCTTATGCTTTTTATAATGTATCCATGCCGGGTGCACAAATGGTGGATGAGAACGGCAATCCCATACGCCCCAGGGCCAATATTACCCGGTTTATTTATGTAGAATACAGTGGATCAAAAATGCCCGACATTAAAGCTGTTTTGTATAATGGGGTATTGCTGGATTTTTCTGTAGTAAGCGTAAAAGAAAAAACAGTATCTATCGGAGATAAAGAACTAAACCCGGGTATGACCATAACGGCCAAAAAGGGAAATGCTTTGCTGCAAATAAACCTGCAACCTTTTGAAGGCAAAACAATGCCTGATGCAGATTGCAAAAACATTGTTATTAAAAGCAAGCTTGCAGGCAAACTATGCAAATTTTACGTAACCAGGGAAACAGCATTTGCAACGCTTCCCAGGTATTAATTAAAAAGCGAAATGATTAATTGATTTTTATCTTGGCAATGAGTTAACAGTACTTTCGGCTGAGCCGTTGTATTTAAAATACGGATTAGGAATTACCTGGTATGGCGAAACCGTTTTAAGAACGGGCATGACTGCAATGGATGATATATCGGGTACAAAACAAGGCATATTATCCTGTGGTAATATTAGGATGTTATGCTGAAGGGAATTATGTATCGGTGCAATTGGTTGCTTATTTTTCCAGGTAAACATATTGTTATTCAAATGAGGCGAAACAGGGCGGTTTAAAAAATCAGTTTGCCCTAGCGCAGACAAAGTAATAAACAATAACGCAGCAGAAAAGTAGATTGCTTTCATAACATTGATTTACCTAAAGTTAACTGAAATGAGCAAATTATCGCATTTGTTTAAAGGCATTTATTAAATTATTCGTTGAAGGGTCGTGTGAAATAATATGCTCATCATGCTCCAGTTCAGGCAATATCTTGTTAGCTAAAACCTTTCCCAGTTCCACTCCCCACTGATCAAAACTGTAAATATTCCAGATAACACCCTGTACAAATATTTTGTGCTCATACAAAGCAATTAATTGGCCCAAACTAAAGGGTGTGATCTGTTTTACCAAAATTGAATTGGTTGGCCGGTTTCCTTCAAAAACCCGGTATGGATTTTCGTTCTCTGTTCCATTCATCAAAGCTTCCGTTTGAGCAAAGAAATTACTCATCAGTTTTGGATGATGATCGCCGGCAGGATTGTGGCTGATGGCCGCCGCAATAAAATCGCAGGGGATTATTTGTGTGCCCTGGTGTATGAGTTGATAAAAAGCATGTTGGCCATTGGTACCTGGCTCTCCCCAAATAACAGGGCCGGTTGCATAGGTTACTTTCTCTCCGTTACGGTCAATATACTTGCCATTGCTTTCCATATTACCCTGTTGAAAATAGGCTGCAAAGCGGTGCAGGTATTGATCGTAAGGCAAAATGGCTTCGCTGGTTGTACCAAAAAAATTGCCATACCAGATGCCGATCAAAGCCATTAGTACCGGAATATTTTTATCAAAGTCAGTTTCTCTGAAATGATTGTCAGTGGCATGGGCACCTTTCAATAACGCTTCAAAATTTTTGTATCCAATGGTTAAAGCAATGGATAAACCAATGGCACTCCATAAACTGTACCGGCCGCCAACCCAATCCCAAAATACAAACATGTTCTTAGGATCGATACCAAATTTTATTACTTCCTTTTCATTGGTGCTGAGTGCAGCAAAATGTTTGGCAACATGTTCCACATCTTTTGACTGCTGCAAAAACCAATCCCTGGCAGTATGGGCATTGGTCATGGTTTCCTGGGTGGTAAAGGTTTTACTGGCAATTAAGAAGAGGGTTTCATCTGCCTTAACTTTTTTCAGTGTCTCAATTATGTGCGTACCATCTACATTACTTACAAAATATGTTTCAATGCCATCAACCCAGTAAGGCTTTAAAGCTTCTGTTACCATTACAGGCCCAAGGTCGCTGCCACCAATGCCGATGTTTACAATGTATTTTATTTTTTTACCGGTATAGCCTTTCCATTCTCCACTATGTACAGCTGCACAAAAACTTTTCATTTGCTCCAGCACATTTTTAATGGCCGGCATCACATCTGTACCATCAGTTAAAACCGGTTTGCCCGAAAAATTTCTTAAAGCTGTATGAAGCACTGCACGGTTTTCTGTACCATTAATTTTTTCGCCGGTAAACATGGCTTCCATGGCTTCTGTTAGTTTGCAATCTGCAGCCAGTTCCAGTAAAATTTCAACTGTATTTTCGGTGATGATATTTTTAGAATAATCAAAAAGGATATCATCCATTTTGATTGAGAACCTGTCAAACCTTTCCGCATCGTTAAAAAAAAAGATCCTTCATCTGTACATTTTCAAAAAGCTGTTTATGCTGCTGTAATGCCTGCCAGGATGGGGTAGTGGTAGGGTTTATTTTTGGGAACATGTTTTTTAATTAAAATTGAAGAATTAGGAATCAGGAATATAACAACGCTGCTACAGATTTTCATATTCGTACAAAGGATCGATATGTGTGCCTGCTTTCATTTCATATACAGGCTTAATGATACCGTCCTTTAGCCCATAAACCCACCCATGCAACTCAGGCCTTTGTTCTTCTTTCCAGGCCCGCTGAATGATGGAAGTTTTTGCCAGGTTGAATATCTGTTCCTGTACATTCAATTCTGTCAGGCGGTCAAACTTCTGGTCTTCATCAGTAATACTATCAAGCTCTTCCCGGTGCAGGCGGTGAACATCTTTAATGTTACGCAGCCACATATTCAACACCGGTTTATAATCGGTTTTACTCATGGATGCTTTTATACCTCCGCAACCATAGTGACCACAAACAATAACATGTTTTACTTTTAAGTGATTAACTGCATAATCCAAAACGCTTAACAGGTTCACATCTGTATTGATAACCAGGTTGGCCACGTTGCGGTGTACAAAAATTTCGCCGGGTTGTGTATTGGTTATCTGATTGGCAGGCACACGGCTGTCGCTGCAACCGATCCATAAAAACTCAGGGGTTTGAAGGCCCGATAATTTATTAAAAAAATCAGGATCATTTGCCAGCATTTGGGCTGCCCATGCTTTATTATCCTGCAATAATTCTTCAAAAGGATGCATCATTGTTTTGATTGGTGATTGGGAGGTTACGAAGATATAGCATGTACAACAAAAACGCCCCGCTTTTGGCAGGACGTTTTGAATATAGTAAGTTTATTTTTATTGAATTTTTGGGATCATTCCCCTGATACCCATATCAATAACGGCATCGCCATTGTTGGGGTCGTAGGTGCCGTTATGATCTGCATCAATCCACTCAAAACTTTTGTTGATGGATAAGGAAACAATCACATTGATATCAGCAGTTTCGTTACCGGTTACAATTAGCGGTGTTGCAAATTGCCCCGTAACCAGGCATGAGCCTGCTGGTATTGGCGAAGAGGCAAATAAAGGATTGGGCACTGTTGTTGCTCCCGGAGGAGCCTGGCCCTGGCTTAAAAAACCGATTCCGAAAACCTTTCCTTCCAAAGCCCAGTAACCCTGTAATTTATTGGCATTTACGTTTACGGTAGAATCCTTCACTTTATAATTACTCAGGTAGGTATTGAAGCCAATAAAAGATGCAAGCGTTGCATCAATGGTTTGTCCAAGGGCATTCATGTAAATATTGTAATTCTGGTAAGCGAGTGAAACCCGCAGCCAGGTGTAGGTACCGGCCGCAAAATCTTTAACCGGTACACTTAAAAATACCTGGTTATTTCCTGCAAATTTCGAATTGGTAAAATCAATAGCTGTAGCGCCCCCGGTGGTAACCTGAGGTGCCTTATATAAAATGGCGCCGGCTCCCAAAGCTGTAAAGGGTGATGGCGCCAGTTCAACATAATGAGCACTCATGGTATTAAAGCGGGGCGACTGGCCTGCATTACCGGCAGGCATAGGAGCAGGCTGCCCGATAGCATTAAGCCGCACCTGTGTGGAATCAAATTTAAAAATGAAATTAACTTTTGCCGTACCGGTATTGATGGGTGTGGGATCGTCGGCATTTTTTTGGCAGGAACTGAATAAAACAATAGCAGAAGCCACTGCAAAAATGGTTTGTAGTTTCATTGTTGGTTTGATTTTGGTTAGGTAAAAGTGGCGTCGATGCGTTTTTGCAACAATTACAATGCCTCAATAACCTCAATCAGTTTTTTTAGCATTTCTTTAGTAAAATCGAGATGGGTAACCATCCTTACCTGTGTTGCAGAAATGGTCAGGCATAAAATATCATGCTTAGCCAGCTTTTCACAAAATGTTTTTGCAGTGTATGAAGACCCGGTTATTTCAAAAATCACAATATTGGTTTCAACGGGCATTATTTTTCCAACAAAGTCTTTCTTTGCTAAAGCAGCAGCAATTTGTTTTGCGTGTAGATGATCTTCTTCAAGCCTTTCAATATTATTCTCGAGCGCATAAATACCGGCTGCTGCCAAATAACCGGCTTGCCGCATGCCACCGCCAAAAACCTTACGCACCCGGCGGGCCTTTTTAATAAAATCGGTTTTGCCCAACAACAGGCTGCCAACCGGCGTACCCATCCCTTTACTCAGGCAAATGGATATAGAATCGAAAACCTCACCATATTGTTTTGGGCTTTCATTTTTAGCTACCAGTGCATTCCAAAGCCTGGCACCATCTAAATGCAGATTTAATTTATTTTCTAAGCAAACGTTCTTAATCAATTGAATTTCATTAAATTCATAGCAGCTTCCACCACCCCGGTTGGCTGTATTTTCAAGGCTAACCAGGCTGGTTCTGGCTTTATGCACATCATCGGGATTAATAGATTCCATAACCTGGTCTGCTGTAATGCTTCCCCGGTTTCCATCCAAAGCTTTTACCTGGCAACTGCTGTTAAAAGCAATACCACCTCCCTCATAAATGTATACATGGCTCACTTTATCGCAAATCACTTCATCGCCCGGTTGGGTATGGCATTTTATGGCAATCTGATTCGTCATGGTTCCGCTTGGGCAAAAAATGGCGGCCTGCATTCCAAACATAGCTGCAGCCATGGCTTCTAATTTATTGATGGAAGGATCTTCCCCAAAAACATCATCCCCAACGGGTGCTTTAAACATGGCTTCCAGCATGGCTGGTGATGGTTTAGTGAAAGTGTCTGAACGGAGGTCTGTTATCATTAGACAAATATAAGAAGCAGATTGAAGGATTTGTGAAATGAAAATTAATTGTAGAAATGAAAAAAAATACCAAAACTTCAATTAGAGCAATACCGGTATTAATTTATTAGAAAAAAATATTATCCGCTTCACTTTGAAATTGAAATTAAATTATATACATTAGTGAAAAAGCTAAAAACAAACTTAATAATATGAGAAAAAAATCAGCTAAAAACGGAATTACAATAAAAGCATTTGCCGGAACAACTGGAATTTTGCTGGCTTTCAACGTTACAGATGCCAAAAGAAAAGGTCTTTTAGGCTTTTCTTTAGAACGGCGTAATCCCGATACAAAAAAATGGGAGTGGATGAGTGGAATGATGCCTTTCCCTGGTCAGGCTCACGATGCCGGGGCACCTATCTCAACCGATATTTCCCCCATTCAAAAATTCCGTTGGAGCGACTACCGTGTTCATCACGAAACTACCTATAGTTATCGTGTTCACGGTATGTATGGGGATCCGGCGCAACCTGCTTTTGTTAAAGGTCCAATGGTAACCGTTACTACATCAAGTTCTGATGAAGATGGGGTTCATAATGTTGTTTTTAATCGTGCGGCTGGTGCCAGTCAGGCATTTTTGCGAAATTTTCCGGAGGCTGTAAAGCTTATGGAGGATAAGCGTAAAAATGGCGGATTTTCAAAACTTACAGTAGATGATTTGGAAAAGGTTTCGCCTGGTTGTAAAGATTGGCTTTCCAGGGGTGTTTTGTCAAAAATTATAAGTGTAATTGAGTCGGCCAGGGATAAAAAATGGGCGCTTGACATTGCTATTTACGAATATGAATGGCACGAAATTGTTGAGGCAGTGAATGAGGCCTCAAAACGCGGAGTAAATATCCGCCTGCTTTATCATGCAAAAAAGGGAGATAAACAAACTAAGGAAAATAAAGAAAATGCCGGGCTACTTATAAATGCAGGGCAGGCAAAAGAACGTATCACGAGTTCCATATTCCACGATAAATTCATTGTACTCAGCAAGGTAACTAAAAATGCTGCAGGCATTAAACGTCACCCTGTAACTGTTTTGTGCGGTTCAACAAACTTTACACATAACGGACTTTTCAGGCAGGCAAATCTTGTTCATATTGTAAGAACACCAAAAGGAGAAAAGTCCAATCCTACTGCAAATGAATATGAAACTTTATTTGATACTGTTTGGAATGGTGACGGAAATGCAGCGTTAACTACTTCACTTACCAGCAAGTGGATTACAGACAAAAATCCGATGGATCCGCAAAATCAGCTTTTTGCCGGATTTTCGCCCCGAAAAGGTAAGGGGGATCTTGCCCATTTTATAAAATTAATTAATGCTGCCAGGGCCGATGTACTTTTTTCCACCGCCTTTGTACTGCCAAAAGAAATTGTGGATGCACTTGTAGGAAAGGCTGGCGACCCCATTCTGCGCCTTGGAATTCAAAATACCAATGCCAATAAAATTGCAGGGTTTCACCGTGATAAAAGTGCCCAGTTTGCTGCCACGGCTCTTGCCAATGACGGATTTGAGGCCTGGTTAAAGGAGGCTACCATTGCAGGGGCTGGGAACATTCTTATACATACTAAAATTGTAGTTGTTGATTTTACAACCGATGCTCCGGTAATAATAAGCGGTTCTCACAATTTATCGGGGCCGGCATCGCAGAAGAACGATGAAAACTATCTTGTAATTCAGGGTAATACAGATCTTGCAGATAGTTATGGCGTTGAGGTGATGCGTATTTATGACCATTACCGTGCCCGTTGGGTAGTACAGGAAATGGCCAAAAAGAAGTCATCAATAACTGGCACCTTACAGCCTAATAATAAATGGACCGATCGTTATTTTAAGAAAGATTCACTGCATTTTCGGGATAGACTTAGGTTTATTGGCAATTAAATATTAATTTATTCTTTCTTAAACTTCTTAATATAAAAAGTTAATTGGGTTTGTAGTTCCCTTTCATTGAGGTTTAAAAGCGGCATGTTTATATATCAGCTATTTTCTCTTTAAAAACTTACCAGGATAAAACCGGCTGTTTAGAACATACCCGATATTATATTCCCTTTATGGTATATCTTATCCACCATTCATCCAATTTTATACACTTTCATTATGAAATCCGGCTATAAATTTGTAACTTTGCGCACATTTTTAGCTGAAAAATCATGCATTAACCAACTATTTGCAACGTTTTCGCAACTAAACATGTCTATTCAGTGTTCTATTTCCTAACTAATACAAGACAATGAGGCAACTTAAGATCGCAACGCAGATTACCAACCGTGATTCACAGGCAGTTGAGAAATATTTGCAGGAAATTTCCAAGATTTCGATGATCACTCCTGAAGAGGAGACCATTCTGGCCCAAAAGATCAAAATGGGAGATCAGCGTGCATTGGACAAATTGGTGCAGGCCAACCTTCGTTTTGTGGTATCTGTGGCTAAACAGTACCAGCACCAGGGCCTTTCTCTTAGTGATTTAATTAACGAGGGTAACCTCGGCTTAATCAAAGCGGCACAACGTTTTGACGAAACAAAAGGTTTCAAATTCATTTCTTACGCTGTGTGGTGGATTCGCCAATCTATACTACAGGCGTTGGCAGAGCAGGGCAGATTAGTCCGCTTGCCACAAAACAAAATTGGCACTTACAACAAGGCTAACAAAGCCTACATGGCTTTTGAACAGGAACATGAGCGTGAGCCATCAACTGAAGAGCTAGCAGAATTACTGGAGATGAGCGAAACAGAGATCAACAACATCTTCCAAAGCAACACCCGTCATACTTCTCTTGATGCACCCGTGCATGAAGCCGAAGATGTAGCCATGGGCGATTTGCTGAAAGGTGGTGATGAAACCGATGAAGATGTAATGCACGATTCATTGAAAAATGAAATACGCAGGGTATTAAAATCTTTAAGTCCACGTGAAGCAGAGATCGTAAATGCGTATTTTGGCCTGGATGGCGAAAATGGTGTTACCATTGAGCAGATCGGACAGAAATACGATCTGACTAAAGAACGTATCCGCCAGATTAAAGAAAGAGCGATCAAACGCTTACAAAAAGCCCGTTACAGTGGAGCATTAAAGGCATACTTAGGTTAAGAGAATCTTTGAAAATAATATTGAATCCTTCTGCAAAAGCAGGAGGATTTTTTTTACAGTGAATTGTCAGACTGAGCTTGTCGAAGCCGGCAAATTATTACACCTGCCTTGGAAAAGCTCAGGCTGACAGCTTTTAAAAGTCAAGGATTCATTCGAACTTTAAGTGCTTCCGAATTGTTTAATAATATTAACAACTCCATGATTGAATTCAACCTGTCATCGTTTATTTTTGTAATCCCATGAAGCAAGTAATTTTTCTTTTTATTTTAAGTGCCACATTTTTATCCTGCGAAAAGGATATTGATTTTGATCTGAAATATGCCGAACCTGTTTTGGTAGTTGATGCACAGATAGAAAACGGCCAGGCACCAACTGTTGCACTCAGCCGCAGCCTTAGTTTTTTTAGCGCCATCAGTGTTGATATACTGGCCAACTCATTTATTCATAATGCAGAGGTTACCATGAGTAACGGTACAGTTACCCACCGGTTTAAAGAATATACAGTACCACTGGGTAATGGTTACTCCATTTATTATTACGGTATTGATTCATCTAATCTTGCTACCGCTTTCATTGGCGAGTTTAATAAACAATATAACCTAACCATTAAAGTTGATGGACAGGTTTATACTGCTAAAACAACCATTCCGGCGCTGACAAAAATTTTCGACAGCCTGTGGACAAAAGCACCACCGCTAAATGTGGATACTTCTAAAAGGATATTGATGGTGAGGGCCATTGACCCTCCTGGTCTGGGTAATTATATAAGATATTTTACCAGAAAAAACAGTGAACGTTTTTTACCCGGCTTCAATTCCGTTTTTAATGATGAAGTGGTGGATGGTACCACTTACCAGGGCCAGGTTGATCCGGGTGTTGACCGTAACCTGCCGGCACCAACAGGTGATGACAAATTTTTTGCACGGGGAGATACCATTTCTTTTAAACTATCCAATATTGATAAGGCTTCATTTACTTTCTGGAATACCTGGGAGTTTAACCAGCAAAGTATTGGCAATCCTTTTTCTCAGCCCGGTAAAGTAATTGGCAATATCAGTAACGGTGCACTCGGCGCTTTTTGTGGTTATGCATCATTGGTTGGCAAAGTGATAGCCCGTTAGTTATGGCGCTTTTAAAATTGCAGCAGGAATTGTAAACTTTTATAACAGTTTTCTATTATCAGCCAACAAAAAAAGGTGACAGCTCAATTACTAAAAATATTCATTTACATTCGTAAGAAATAATACAGCAACAGATCATGTCAACAGAAAAAGTTCATTGTTTAATAATTGGATCGGGACCGGCCGGATACACGGCAGCTATTTATGCATCAAGGGCAGGATTGAATCCCGTTTTGTATCAGGGCATTCAACCCGGCGGACAATTGACCATAACCACCGAAGTAGAGAATTATCCCGGTTACCCGGATGGTATACAAGGCCCTGAAATGATGCTTCATTTTGAGAACCAGGCAAAGCGCATGGGTGCCGATATCCGTTACGGACTGGCAACCAAAGTTGATTTTAGTAACAGGCCATTGAAAGTAGAAATTGATGAAGAGAAATGGATCGAAGCTGATTCAATCATCATCTCAACCGGTGCCTCGGCCAAATGGCTGGGCATTGAAAGCGAGCAACGCCTGAACGGTTACGGCGTTAGTGCATGTGCTGTGTGCGATGGATTTTTCTTTAAAGGAAAAGAAGTGGCGATTGTTGGTGCCGGGGATACTGCAGCGGAAGAAGCACTTTATCTTTCCAAAATATGTTCGCAGGTGCATATGATCGTTCGCAGGCACGAAATGCGGGCAAGTAAAGTAATGCAGGACCGGGTAGTGAACACCTCCAACATACAGGTTTACTGGAACAGCGAAACCGATGAAGTGATGGGCGATAAGAAAGTAGAAGCAGTGCGCATTAAAAATAACCAGACAGGAGAGAAGCAGGAAATACCGGTGAGTGCATTCTTTGTAGCCATCGGCCATCAACCCAACTCAGGTATTTTTAAAGGCCTGATTGATATGGATGAAGCCGGGTATATTAAAACCATACCGGGCACCTCTAAAACCAATGTAGAAGGTGTTTTTGCCAGTGGCGATGTGCAGGATAAAATTTACAGACAGGCTGTGACGGCTGCAGGCAGCGGTTGTATGGCTGCGCTGGATGCGGAAAGGTATTTGAGTGAAAAAGGGCTTCATTGATCAATAAAAAATGAAGAATTAAAAATTAAAAATTAAAAATGCCATTGCATGAATGATCATTCTTTTAACAAACACGCTGTTGAATTTAGAAAATTCTTCATTCTTAATTTTTAATTCATGTTTACTATCAACCTCCACAACCTCATTTTCCACTCTTATCATGGTATACATGAAGAAGAAAGGATTTTAGGAAATGAGTTTGAAGTAAATGTTAACTTATCCTTTATTGCTGATGAATATATTACAACACTGGAGCAAACCATCAATTATGCAACTGTTTACGAAATTATAAAGCAAAGGATGCTTACAGCTACTCCTTTATTGGAAACATTGGTACAGGATTTGACAGATGAGATTCGTGCATTTGATAACCGGATAAAATCAATTTCGGTTTCTGTTGAGAAAAAAAATCCACCCATGCCAAATATGGAAGGATCTGTAAGCGTTCACTATAAAAAAGATTTTTAGATTGAAATTTTTATTCGCCGTACTTATTTATTTTTCTTCAGGCATGTGCACTTATGCCCAGGATATTAATACACTTCTTGCAGAGGGCAACCGGCTTGAATCGGTACCGGATGAAAAAGCGGCTTTCAAAAAATTCAAGGAAGTTTTAAAACTTAATGCTACTAACATTTATGCATTGAACAAGTGCAGCGAATTATGCAGCCGTATTGGCCAGCGTGAAACGGTGAACACCAAACTTAGAGGAGAATATTACCTGGCTGCAAAAATTTACGCACAATCCGCTCTTAAGGTTGATCCCAAAAACAGCGAAGCCAATTGTGTGATGGCTATTGCACTGGGCCGCTCATCATTGAGCAAAAGTGGCAGGGAAAAAATTCAAAACGCCAAAGCAATAAAAATATATGATGATTCTGCCATAGCACGTGTTATTAAAAATTTTAAATCCTGGCATGTATTGGGCAGGTGGCAATACGAAATCAGTAATTTAAATAGTGTTGAAAGGGGGCTGGTAAAGCTTTTTTACGGCGGACTGCCACCGGCAACTTTAAAACAATCTATTGCCTCTTTTGAAAAAGCCCGGGCATTAAGGCCGGAGTTTTTGCTTAATTATTATGAAATGGCAAAAGCATATAAAGACAACGACCAAAAAGCCAAAGCAATAGCTTACCTGCAATTAATGTTAACACTACCCAATCAAACAGAAGACGACGTTGCCATTAAGGAAAAAAGCAGGGCTTTGATAAAAGAATGGGAATAATTCAGTCTGCTGCTACAGCGCATTTCTACCTCCACGAATTAACTTAACTTCGAAAACTAAATTCAGTTTATGCTTAAAAAAATATGCAGCTTTTTGCTGTTACTAATTTCACAAATTGCCATGCAGGCACAAAATGAAACAGCTGAATCAAAGTACGATCCGCATGCTTTGTTTGGCCCCAATTTTTATAATACAACTGGTACCATCAGTCGTGCTGCAACAGGCGAACCCAATGTTGGCTATTGGCAAAACAAGGCCGATTACCAGATTAACGCTTCCCTAAATGATGTAACCAATGTGATTACAGGTTCTGTCATCATTACTTATAAAAATAACAGTCCGCACGCAATGCCTTTTTTATGGCTGCAGTTAGATCAAAACCTTTTTAATAAAGACAGCCGTGGACAGGCAAGAATGCCCGTTGGCGGCAGAAGCAGGTATGGCGACAGCAAAAGTAATTTCAATGGCGGTTATAATATCACTGCTGTAAAACTGGTAAATGAAAATACAGCTGCCAACTATATTATTACCGACACCCGCATGCAGATACGTTTGCCCAAAGCGGTAAAACCGGGTGGCGATGTAATTAAAATAAAAATTGATTACTCATTTGCTTTACCAGAGTACGGCGCCGACCGCTGTGGTATTTTAAAAACAAAGAACGGAAACATTTTTGCCGTGGCGCAATGGTACCCACGCATGTGTGTGTTTGATGATGTGGAGGGATGGAACACGTTGCCATACCTTGGCCCCAGTGAGTTTTACCTGGAGTACGGCGACTTTGATGTAAACATTACAGCACCCGCCAGCCATATTGTGGTTTGCGGTGGCGAGTTATTAAACGAGGCCGAAGTGCTTACTCCCTCACAATTAAGCCGCATGGCGCAGGCCAAAAAAAGCGACAAAACGGTGATGATACGTACCGAAGCTGAAGTAACTGACCCGGCATCACGCCCGGCAGGTGCCACACTTACCTGGCATTTTAAAATAAACAATGCACGTGATGTGGCCTGGGCCAGCAGCAAAAGTTTTATATGGGATGCAGCTAAAATGAATTTACCCAGCGGCAAAACATCGCTGGCCATGAGTGCATACCCGGCCGAAAGCAGCGGACAAAAAGGCTGGAGCCGTGCTACAGAATACACCAAGGGAAGCATTGAAAATTACAGCAAACGATGGTTTGAATATCCTTACCCGGCGGCGGTAAACGTGGCCAGCAATGTGGGTGGTATGGAATACCCCGGTATTGTTTTTTGCGGCGCTAAAGCCGAAAAAGACGATCTGTTTGGTGTAACCGATCACGAATTTGGCCACACCTGGTTCCCTATGATTGTAGGAAGCAACGAACGCAAGTACGGCTGGATGGATGAAGGTTTTAATACCTTCATCAATACCCTGGCCGATGATGATTTTAATAATGGCGAGTATAAAGCCCCGCCTGCTAACATGGCAAACATAGCAGGTTATTTATTTGGCGAAAGAACTGAAGGCATCATGCTTACACCCGATGCCATGAAGGAACAGAATATCGGCCTTGCGTTGTATTATAAGCCCGGCATTGGTTTGGAAATATTGCGTAACGAAATACTGGGGCCCGACCGTTTTGATTATGCCTTTAGAGAATACATAAAACGCTGGGCATTTAAACACCCAACGCCTACCGATTTTTTCCGCACCATGGATAATGCATCCGGCGAAAACCTGGGCTGGTTCTGGAAAGCATGGTTTGTAGAAAATTATAAATTAGATCAGCAAATTGTTTCGGTTACTTACGATAATAATATACCCGGCAACGGTGCAGATGTAACCATTGCCAATTTACAGCAAATGGCCATGCCAGTTTACATTAGCTATGAAACGAAGAGCGGTAAAAAAGGAACATTAAAACTGCCGGTAGAAGTATGGAACAATACCCAAACCTGGAAAGTGAAACTGCCTACCACCGAAGAGGTGAAAAGGGTAGAACTGGATGCAGATAAGGTTTTTCCTGATGTGGATTTTGGAAATAATGTATGGAAAGCAAATTGACCATTAAAGAAAGAGAAAAAAGACCAGGATTAATTTAATGCTGGCTTTTTTTTTCACTGGTACCAATGAAATGACTCCCTGCAGTTTGATAACTCAATTCATTATTCCAAAAATTGCCTTTCTATATTTTATAGACCAAATAAGCGGTTCGTTATAAAAAAATTACAGAATTTTTATACCTCGGAGATAACTAATAAAGAAGTAACCTTTAAAATCATTTTTTTGGCAATTAAAAAATTATCTATCTGTTTTCACATTATAACTGTCAAAAATTTAATATTATGTAAATTATTGGGTATATTTAATTGTACTAAACCTAGCTTCCCATGAAAAAATTCCTGCTTATAGATGATCATAAAGTAGTACGCTCCGGTATCAGTAACCTGCTTTCAACAATGTACATTCCCTGCGAAGTTGATGAAGCAAGTGATGCCGATATGGTTATTGAGAAATTAAAAAAGCAGGAATATGACCTGATCATGATGGATGTACAGATACCCAATAATGATATGCTGGGGCTGATGGAATATGTTCATACAAAATATCCTTTGGCAAAAGTGCTGATCTTTTCAATGAGCCCCGAAAATATATATGCCAAACGCTTTTTAAAAGCCGGAGCAAAGGGTTTTTTGTCGAAAGATTCGCAGTTGGATGAAATTACCAAAGCCATTAACCTGGTTTTAAGTAACCGCAAATATATAAGCGAAACGCTTGCCGAAACACTTGCTGAAAGTTTATCTTCCGGCAAATCCGGTAATCCGTTCGACAATCTTTCGTTGAGGGAATTTGAAATAACTTCACTACTGTTATCGGGACAAAGTTTAAGCGATATATCCAGGTCTTTAAACCTGCAGCCCTCCACGATCGGTACCCACAAAGCAAGAGCCTTTGAAAAACTAAAAGTTACCAACCTGATGGAATTAAAAGATCTGGCAACCAGCTATCACCTGTAATCCAGAGATTGTTTTTATTTAAGCAACCTGTTTATTGTATTTATTGCGGTATTCTATCGGCGTTAAGCCGGTTATCTTTTTAAACAAGGTTCTAAATGCCTTGGTATCTGTATAACCCACATCAAACATCACTTCATTTATATTTTTTCGGCTGCTTTCAAAACTGCGTTTGGCGGCTTCTATCTTTACCCGCTGCATATATTCCACTACCGTATTGCCGGTGGCTTTTTTAAAACGGCGTTCAAAACTTCGGCGGCCAATGGCAAATTTACCGGCCAGCATATCTACAGCAATTTTATCTGCGTAGTTTGTTTCAATAAATTCCTGCGCCAGTAATATAAGTTCATCGTCATGGTTCTTTTGTCCCTTAAAAAGCATAAAAGCTGATTGACTTTTCCGGTCAATATCCACAGCAAAATATTTAGATGCCAATATAGCTGTATCCCGGTCGGTATATTTTTCTACCAGGTATAAAAGCAGGTTCCAGTAAGAATTTGCACCACCGCTGGAGTAGATGCCGTTCTCTTCCGTAATAATGCTGCCATCAACCAGTTCTACCAGCGGAAACATTTGCCTGAATTCGTTGGCAGCGTTCCAGTGTGAGGAACATTTTTTACCATTCAGCAAACCGGTTGATGCCAATAAAAATGCGCCAATACAAAGCGATGCTACTTCAGCGCCTTTATTATATTGCTCCGCAATCCAGGGCACCAGTTCTTTGTTCAGCCCGAGCGCTGTAGTCATATCACCACTTATGGCAGGAATAAAAATCAGGTCGGTTTGCTGCACATCTTTCAACTGTTTATCAATATGCACGGTAAACAAACTGTTCTCCAGTTTTACTTCTTTATTAATGGCAACCAGTTGCACATTAAACAAGGGCTCTTTGCCCATTGCCAGTAAAAACTGGTTTACGGCTTTAAACATATAATGTGGATCGGCCACTGCTTCAATTACAGCAGTTTCCGGAACAAGAATAGATACATTTTTCATACAACAAACATACTAAAAGAGACTGTCGCAATCAACCCTTCAGAATGTCGTTTTTACCATCTGTCAAATTCCAAATATGGCTGTATGTTTGTTCTGCTATCATTTAAAAAGTACAAACCAAAAAATATGCAAACAGAAACAAACACACCATCATTGAAAAAAATAAGTTTTTCAACAACCATAAAAGCCAGCAAAGAAAAAGTGTGGGCTGTTTTGTGGAATGACGAATCCTATAGATCCTGGACAAGTGCTTTCACACAGGGCTCTTATGCCGTAAGCGACTGGAATGAAGGAAGTAAAATTTTATTCCTGGATGGAAAGGGTAGTGGTATGTACAGCACTATTGCTAAAAAGATCCCTAACGAATTCATGTCATTTAAACATATTGGCGAAGTAAAGGATAATATAGAACTGCCGGTGGATGAGCAGACCCAAAGCTGGAGCGGCAGCATGGAAGACTACATACTTAAAGAAAAAGATGGCTCAACCGAACTGACCATTGAAATGGATGTGGTAGAAAGTTTTATGGATTATTTTAAAAAAACTTTTCCGGTGGCGATAGACAATATTAAAAACCTGGCAGAAACAAAAATTGCCATAACAATTGAAGCCATGATAGATGCACCAGTTGCAAAAGCCTGGGAATACTGGAGCAAACCTGAGCATATTATGCAGTGGTGCAATGCTTCACCCGACTGGCATGCACCACATGCTGAAAATGACCTGCAGGTAGGAGGCAAATTTGTAACAAGAATGGAAGCAAAGGATGGAAGTTTTGGTTTTGATTTTGCAGGAGTGTACGATGAAGTAAAAACAAACGAATTGATTACTTACACACTGGGTGATGAAAGAAAAGTCAGCATCCATTTCAGCAGCGATGGCAATACAACAAAAATTGTTGAAACTTTTGAGGCTGAAGAAGAAAACCCGGTTGAAATGCAAAGAGGAGGCTGGCAGGCAATATTGGATAATTTTAAAAACCATGTAGAGACAAACTGAATTTAAAAGAATATTCACCTAAAATAATTTACCATGTCATTTCAGGCATATATAGATAACATAAAAGCAAAGACCGGCAAAACGCCGGATGATTTTAAAAAGCTTGCAGAGAAAAAAGGATTTATACAGAAAGGAGTTTTAAACCCGGCAGTAAGGGCAACAGAAATTACTGATTGGCTAAAAAAAGATTTTGAACTGGGACATGGCCATGCTATGGCTTTGTATGCAACTTTTAAAGGCAAAAAAGACTAAAGCCTGTATTTTATAATAACCAATTAAACAATTACCATGAACAATACAATTCATCCATGCATTTGGTTTGATGGCAATGCAATAGAAGCGGCAACATTTTATTGCGATATATTTTCGAATTCAAAAATTACTGCAGATACACCCATGGTTGTAAACTTTGAAATCTGGGGTAAAAAAATAATGGGCCTCAATGGCGGGCCGATGTTTAAAATAAATCCTTCCATATCCATTTTTGTAAACTGCAAAACAGTAGAACAAACCACAGAAATATACAACCGCCTTGCCGAAGATGGAGCACCATTAATGGCTCTTGGCAAATACGACTGGAGCGAATGCTATGGCTGGACAAAAGATAAGTTTGGTCTTACCTGGCAGATCATGCAGGGCGCTGAAGAAAAAATTTGTCCATCACTTTTATTTACCGGAGAGAAATTTGGCAAAGCAGAAGCTGCCATAAAATTTTATACATCGGTGTTTGATAATTCGAACATTGATGTGCTGCAGCTTTATCCCAACGAAACACCTTTTGCAGGTAAAGTTTTGTTTTCCGAATCTAAAGTGAATCAGTTCAACCTGATTGCCATGGATGGCCCCGGCGAACATGCGTTTGTTTTTAATGAAGCGGTTTCTTTTGTGGTTGAATGCCAAAACCAGGAGGAAATTGATTATTACTGGAACAAGCTCTCCGAAGGCGGACAGGAAAGTCAGTGTGGCTGGCTGAAGGATCAGTTTGGAATATCCTGGCAGATTGTTCCGGCCATTCTGGGCAAACTCATGAGTGATCCTGAAAAAGCATCCAGGGTAGTACAGGCATTTATGCAAATGAAAAAATTTGATATCGAAAAGCTGATACAGGCTTAAACTGTTTGCAATGAAAAATAAACGGATCTGCGCCAACGGGCATACTTATTTTAAAACAAGCGATTGCCCCGTTTGCCCAATATGTGAGCAGGAACTAAAACCAACAACCGGGTTTCTTGCTGAACTGTCGGCACCGGCACGGCGTGCACTGGAAAATAAAGGAATAACAACACTGCAGCAACTTGCTGCATGCAGCAAAAAAGAAATTTTGGCATGGCATGGTATGGGGCCGGCATCTATACCAAAACTCAGCAATGCACTACACAAAGCGGGACTTGCATTTAAAAAATAATTCTGACTATGACGCTGATAAATTCTTACTTAACATTTAACGGCAACTGCCGGGAGGCCATGAATTTTTATAAGGATTGCCTGGGGGGCGAACTTACATTGCAAACCATTGGCGAATCGCCGCTGGCAGATAAAATGCCACCACAAATGAAGGAATGTATTTTACATGCAACGCTTGTTAAAGACAGTCTTGTACTAATGGGATCGGATATGGTAGGAGAGAAAGGTCTTATTAAAGGTAACAACGTGTCCCTTGCTATTAATTGCAGCAGCGATGAAGAGATACAGAACTTTTACGAAAAACTTTCGGCAGGCGGTAATAAAGATCATGCACTGGAAGAAAGTTTTTGGGGTGCCACTTTTGGCGATCTTACTGATAAATACGGTAATCATTGGTTATTGAATTTTGAAAAAAATAAATAATGCAGGCTATGAAAAAAAAATCAACCGTTGCTGAAAATGTAAATGAATATATTGCCGCTTTTGAGCCGCACATACAGGAAAGGCTGCAACAAATACGGCAGGCCATTAAAAAAGCGGCTCCTGCTGCTGAAGAACTCATCAGTTACCGGATGCCGGCATATAAATACCACGGTGTGTTGGTTTATTTTGCAGGCTATAAAAATCATACAGGTTTTTATGCCACACCAACCGGTCATGCTGCATTTAAAGAATTACTGGCAGTTTACAAAGAAGGAAAGGGTTCGGTTCAGTTTCCGCACAATCAACCACTGCCACTGGCTTTAATAAGCCGTATTGTAAAATTCAGGGTTAAGGAAAACCTGGAAAGAGAAAAGACTAAAATGAAAAAATAGATTCAGCACTTCAAAACAGCACCATGCTATTCCACACACGTTAGCAACGATAAACTACACATCCGGGTCTTTACTAAGCAATTCATTAAACTTATAAATTGCTTTAGCCGTTTTGCGGTAAATTTGATGTAAATCTTTTTTATGGAAGATCTGCTGGCCGCTCGTTTACAAATGGCGCTTTCGCTGGGTTTTCATATTGTGTTTGCCTGCATTGGTATTGCCATGCCTGTGTTCATGGCTTTCAGCGAATGGAGGTGGCTGCGAACCGGCAGGCAGGCTTACCTGGATGTTGCTAAAGCCTGGTCAAAAGGCGTGGCGATCTTTTTTGCAGTGGGTGCCGTTTCGGGTACCGTATTATCTTTTGAATTAGGATTACTGTTTCCTGAATTTATGAAACATGCAGGCCCCATAATCGGCATGCCATTTTCGTGGGAGGGTACCGCATTTTTTGTGGAAGCCATTGCCCTGGGTGTTTTTTTGTATGGCTGGAAAAAGTTGAATAAATGGGTGCATTGGATTTCGGGGATTGTGGTGGGTATTTCTGGTATCATGTCGGGCATTTTTGTTGTGGCTGCCAATTCGTGGATGAACAGCCCAACAGGCTTTGTTTGGAAAGACGGCAAAGCCACAGAAATTGACCCGGTGGCCGCTATGTTTAACGATGCCTGGTTTTCGCAGGCGCTGCACATGACGTTGGCTGCGTTTGTTGCAACAGCTTTTGCCGTGGCTGGTGTGCATGCATTTTTATTAATTAAAAACCGCAAAATTGAATTTCATAAAACGGCGCTTAAAATTGCATTGAGCTTTGGCGCTGTGGCTGCCATACTGCAACCTTTAAGCGGCGATATTTCGGCCAAAGATGTTGCCAAAAGACAACCGGCAAAACTGGCTGCTTTGGAAGCGCATTATAAAACCAGTACCCATGCCGGTTTCGTTTTTGGCGGCATTCCCAACAACAAAACCGAACAGGTTGATTATGCCATTCATGTGCCGGGTTTATTAAGTTACCTGGCCCATGGTGATTTTAATGCTGAAGTTATCGGGCTGGATAAATTTCCAAAAGAAGAACGGCCTCCGGTGGTCATAACACATGTTGCTTTTCAGATCATGATATTGAGCGGATGCTTATTGGCCCTGGCTGGTTTGCTGTTTATTATTTTTAGTACCCGCTGGAAAAATATACTCAGCAAAAAATGGTGGCTGGTATTTATTGCCTGGCTTACTCCAATAGGCTTTATTGCAGTAGAAGCTGGCTGGACGGTTACCGAAACAGGCCGGCAACCCTGGATCATTTACGGGGTGATGAAAACCAAAGATGCTGTTTCAACCATGCCGGGTTTACAGTATTCGTTTTATTCTATAATGGCGGTTTATGTATTGCTTACTATCATCATCATTTGGTTAATGCGCAAACATATTGCCAGGTTACAGACAGATTATCCATCGGCAAAAATTGAAACAGAATAAAAAACATGCTGCAGATCATCATCATTATACTGGCAGTTGCATTTATCCTGTACACCATTTTAGGTGGTGCCGATTTTGGTGCAGGTATACTGGAAATATTTGCAGGAAGGAGGGGAGAGAGAACAGTTTCAAAAGCCATAGCACCGGTATGGGAAGCCAATCACGTTTGGCTGATACTTGCCATTGTTATCATCTTCACCGGGTTTCCGCTGGTGTATGCAACACTTAGTTTATCGCTGCATATTCCGTTGATGGTCGTTTTAATTGGTATTGTGTTGCGTGGTACGGCTTTTACATTTCGTTACTATGATGTTTCGCCGGATAAGACCCATAAATATTTTACAAGCTTCTTCGAAATATCGAGTTTTATCACCCCGTTTTTTTTGGGTATCACACTGGGGGCAATGATATTGGGAGATATTCCCCCGGATAATGCAGGAAGTTTTTCTGAGCGGTTTATCCTGCCCTGGTTTAATCTTTTTTGCGTTGCGATGGGTTTATTTACCATTGCCATTTTTGGATATATAGCAGCCGTATTTTTAACCGGCGAAGCAAAGAATACGCCGGAACAAAGGAAATACAGCAGGCTTTCAAAAATATTTTTATCCTCAACCTTTGCAATGGGCTTGCTTGTTTTTTTAAGTGCTGAATATAATAACCGTCACCTGCTGGCTGATTTTTTTGGTTCTGTTCTTTGCATTATATCATTCAGCCTGGTCATTTTATTGATACCGGTCATTTTTTATTTAGTCAATCATCCCAAAACTATTTATTTAAGAATAGCTATTGGCGCCCAGGTAGCATTGATCATATTTGGTTGGTTTGCCATGCAGTTTCCGGTAATTATTTTTGAGAAAGGAGGCACTCATCTTACTTTTTATAATACACAGGCGCCGTATGCAACCCTGTACCAACTCTTCATTGCATTGATAGTAGGATTGATACTGATCGTGCCCTGCTTTTATTTTCTGTTTAAAGTGTTTAAGGGGAGTGATGAATAAAGCAAAAGCTACTGAAGAAATTACTTAATGATTTTAATTTTGGGTGATAAGATATGCTTACTGTCTTCACTACGCCCTTGCTTAATAATTTCCTGGCCATTTTTATCATATTCTTTGGGCTCACTATTAAGGCCTTTTACAATTGTTACCTTTCCTGTAACTTTAATTGTTTTGCCGTTAAGATTTTTGAGTTGCCCGTAATCAATATTTACAACGTATCCATTCAAATAGATACCCTCTTTGGTTGCGTTGGCAATATCAACTTTAGTTATGAAAGTGACACACTTTGGTGTTTTACCTGGCTGGCTATTTAATGTGGCTGCCTGTGAAAAGGAGAATAAATAGAAGAGAATAAAAAACAGTGTGAGTGTATATTTCATAAACTTGATGTTAACTATTAAATATATGAACCTTTTTAGGCATTAAAAACCTGTTTACAAAACACAATTAAAACTCCCCATTGGTATTCAGTACAAGTGAGTGACACAACGATGATGCTATGAAAAACAAATGTCCGTTCCCAAAAAACCTACTTCGTCTTCCACTTCCCACTCCTTAAATAAATAAACGACATGATAAAGATGCTGAACCAGTAAACCACTTCGTTGCTCCAGGCCATAGCGAGGGAAGTGTAATTTACTTTTACAAAATACCAACTGTAAATAAGGTAAACCGAAATAGCAACAATTTCAATCATCAGGTTAACCCTGGTTTTGGCGGTACCGGTTACTCCATTGAGCCAGATATTGGCAATGCTCATTACCATCAGGCCCATGCTAACCACACGCAGCACGGGTATACCTTTTTGTACAAACGCTGGCCCCTGGCCAAACAGGCCAAAAAATACCGTTGGAAAAATATTTACCAGCAGGCACATGGCCAAACAAAAACCAACGCTCAGCAACATGGTTTTGGTAATGGCTTCCAGCACTTTATCCTCACGCTTTTGACCCATTAAATTACTTACCATTACATTGGTGGTGCTGGCAAATGCCCACACAAAAACACCGGTTAATCCAAATACATTACGCATGGTATTGCTGATGGCTTTGGCGGTTTCGTCGTGCAGGCCTTCAATTAAAAGAAAAAATACCAGCCAGGTTGTTACGCTGATTACATACTGCAACATCAATGGTGCCGATATTTTTAAAATTTCTTTGGTGATGATCCTGTTGTACACAAAAGTTTTTAAGAGACCGTATTGTTTTTTTAAACCCGTGCGGTACAAAACGATCAGTACTACGATCATCCCAACAACTTCTGAAATAACCGATGCCACCGCAGCTCCATTAAAACCCATTACCGGAAAACCATGGCGGCCTTTGATGAGTAAATAATCGAGCAGGATATTTAAACCGGCTTCACAAATAAAACCGATCATTAAATAACGGCTGTTGAGCGATGCTACCAAAAATGCATTACCCATCTGGAACAAAAACAAAAAGGGCAGGCCCATGATGCGGATCTTTAAAAAACTGATCTCCTCTGGGTATGCTTTAGGATCGGCAACCTGCTGCAGAATTAATGGCGCAATAAACCAGGTTATTAAAATACCTGCCACTGCAAACTGCAATGATATGCGGATGCCCTGTGACAGGATGGTTTTAAATGCTTCGGGATTATCGCTGCCGGCATAGCGGGAAAAAACTGCCTGCAATGCATTATTCAACCCATGACCGGCCACAGCAAAAATTAAATAAAATACACCGGTAATGCCGGCATTACCCAAAGCCTCGGTACTTAAATCGCCCAGGAAGATGCTGTTGGTGAGCATATTGATCTGCGGAATAAGTATAGCAAGCGTAATGGGCAACGCAATAGTGAGTATCTGTTTATAAGTTACCTTAACTTTTAAATCGGGTGTTGTAGCAGTACTGTCCATAAAGTAGGCAAAAATATCTTATTTTGCCGCTGAAATGCAACATGTGAATCCATCTTTTAATATACAGGCAACAGAAATTGATTTTGAAACAGCTCAGTTATTTACAGAAGCAGGCCCCATGGGCTTTTCGCTGGTGGTGCTGGGGGCCGATAATTGTTTTAAAGCCGTAGTCATCTATCCTTTTTCGCCGGGCATCATTGAAACTGAAATTGCAGATAAACTGAAAGAAATATGCAACAGCGAGAATTTGCTGAAAAAACAATATAGCAGGTCACATAACTTTTGGGCTTTTACCGAAAGCATTTTGGTACCTGCCGAATTGATGAATGCCGACCGTAACCTGAATATGCTGAACCTTGTTTTTGGTGATGCAAAGCAGGGAATCATCCATTCAGATTTTTTATACAAGCATAACCTGCACAATGTTTACCGTATACCGGAAGCGGTTATTGATATTTTTTCAACTGCTTTACCGGTTGCAACACAAACACATTTGTTTAGTGCCATTGTTAACCGGGATATGCCCGGAGGCAATCATTTGTTTACTGTTTTTTACAGCAACAGTTTAACCATCATGTTATGTAAAGAAGGCAAACTGCAGGTAATACAAAACTTCAATTATACGCATGCAGATGATTGTGTTTTTCATTTGCTGAATGTTTGTAAGGGTTTTGATATACAGCCGGATTCTGTAACACTGCACATAAATGGCATGATCGATGAGAACTCCGGTTTATATGCTGCTGTGTACAAATATTTTTTAAATATTGAGTTTGATACTTTGTCTGGTGATTATACTTATGATGAAGCGATAAAAAATCATCCGCCGCATTTTTTCAGTCATTTATTTGAATTGGCATCATGCGTATAATCAGCGGCATACATGGAGGTAGAAGGATCAGTCCACCGGCAAATATGCCCTATACCAGGCCCACCACAGATATTGCCAAAGAAGGTTTGTTCAATATTCTGCAAAACAATTTAGAGTTTGATGAGTTAAAAGTGCTGGATCTGTTTGGCGGCACCGGCTGCATCAGTTACGAACTGGCCAGCAGGGGAGCGCCCGATATTACCATTGTGGAGAAAGATAATAAGATGTATGATTTTATTAAGAAGACATCAGAAGAACTGAAATTTGAAAATTTTAATGTGGTAAAGAGTGATGTGTTTCGTTTTATTGAAACCACCAACCAGCCCGCAGGATCCGGTGGACAATATGATTTTATTTTTGCAGGCCCGCCTTATGCTTTGGCAACCATTGATGACCTGCCATTAAAAATATTTGAAAAACAGCTTTTAAAACCGAAGGGCTGGTTTGTGCTGGAACATACACCCCGCAATAATTATAAAAAGTTTGCCAATTATAAAACAGAAAGGAATTATGGGACGACGATCTTTTCTATCTTTATTCAACCTGAAACGTGAGTGGTGAGTAGTGAATCGAGAGAACCGGCAAAAGCAGACTTCCAACCATTAGACCATTAAACTATTAAACAACCTTGCTCCTAAAAAGCTTCAGATATCTACTCTTACCAATAACCTGGATTTACGGTGCCATCATATGGCTTCGCAATAAACTGTACGATAAAAACATTTTAAAATCAGCTTCTTTTAATTTCCCTATCATTTGCGTGGGCAATTTAGCCACAGGCGGTACCGGCAAAACACCGATGACGGAATACCTGATCCGTCTTTTAAAAAATGATTTTAAAACGGCCACGCTAAGCCGTGGTTACAAAAGAAAAACGGTAGGTTTTGCCATTGCCAATGAAGATACCACGGCACTGGAAATAGGAGATGAGCCCATGCAGTTTCATCAAAAGTTTCCTGATGTTGCTGTTGCTGTGGGCGAAGAAAGGATCGTGGCCATTCCGCAACTGCTGCACGAAAGGCCCGAAACAGAAGTCATCATTTTAGATGATGCTTTTCAGCACAGGCAGGTTAAAGCCGGTTTAAATATCGTACTAACCGATTTTTCCAATTTATACACCCGTGATTTTATTTTACCCGCCGGCGATCTGCGTGATGTGAGAAGCAGCAGTAAACGTGCTGATATTATTATTGTAACCAAATGCAAGGCCGATCTTTCAGAAACAGAAAAGAAAGCAATCATTGCAGAAATAGATCCTGAGGCAAATCAAACCGTTTATTTTACCAGAATAGTTTATGGCAAAGCTTATCATCTTTTTACAAAAGAAACAATTGACATTAAACCTGAAGATGGGATACTGCTGGTTTGCGGTATTGCAAACCCGAGGCCTTTAAAAGAACATCTCAACAGGCATGCCGACAGTTATGATATGATCCGTTATGCTGATCATCATATTTTTCACAGCAACGATCTGCAGGATATCAGACAGCAGTTTAAAAAGATAAGATCTGATAAAAAACTGGTGCTTACAACAGAGAAGGATGCAGTAAGGCTTGAAAAGTTTGAAAAAGAACTGAACGATTTCCCCATCTATGTAGTTCCCATTGAACACCAGTTTATGTTTAACGAAGCAGCACATTTTAACGCTGAAATCGGAACATTTATAAAAAACTTCAGAAAATAGTATAAGTCTCCGAAGGAAATACTACTTTCCACCGTCTAAAAATAAAGCGCATCACCATTTGACCGAACAGGAATTACTTTTTGGCCTCCGCCATGGAGAGGAATCTGCATTTAAGGAATTGGTGACCCGGTTTCAGGATAAGGTATTCAATACAGCGCTGGGTTTACTGCAACACCATACCGAAGCCGAAGATATTGCCCAGGAAGTTTTTATACAGGTATACCGCTCCATACAAAATTTTAAAGGCGAATCGCTTTTATCTACCTGGATTTACCGCATCACCGTAACCAAATCGCTTGATCATCTGCGCAGCAAAAAAAGAAAAAAACGTTTTGGATTTTTAAGCAGCCTATTTGGAGATAACAATATACCGCTGTACGAACCCGAAGATTTTAACCACCCTGGTGTTTTACAGGAAAAGAAAGAAGATGCTGCCATTCTTTTTAAAGTAATTGACCTTTTGCCTGAAAACCAGCGCACAGCCTTTATTTTAAACAAGGTAGAAGATTTGAGCTACCGCGAAATTGCAGCCATTTTAAATACAACCGAGTCGGCAGTTGACTCCTTATTACAACGGGCAAAAGGGAATCTCCGAAAAAAATTAAATGAATTACCTCCTTAGCGAAGGTTTAAATAAAAAACGGCATCTAAATTATTAACAGGCAAATTTTACCCATGCAACATAAGTTTTCACAAAAGCGGATTGAAAGTATAATGACAAGTCTCGGGGGCATACAGCCCGCTGTTGCTCCCGATTTCTTTTACACCCGTTTAAAGGGTAAAATGCAACCGGCAGCTGAGAAGAAAACAATCTTTTTACTTCGCCCTGCATTTGTTACCGCAACATTGGCTGTGCTGTTCATCGTAAATGTTATTTCACTTTTACAAACAGATAAGGCAGCAAAACCCGATTCAACTGCTGTTTATAATATTAACAGCAAACCGGCTACCATTGAATCTTTTGCGGCAGCCTATAACATGAACAACACATCTGTGTACGAATAAAAATACAGTATGAGCAACGCTACAAATAACCGCTGGCTTACTATAATAACATTATTGTTATTAACGGCCAATATTGTAACCCTGGCTTTGCTGTGGACAAACAAAAAGCCGGATAGAGAAGAGTTTATTCCTCCGCCACCGCCACAACAGCCGGGCGGACAGGTTTTTGAATTTATCTCCAATGAACTGAAATTAGATTCAACACAACAGGAGAACTATAAAAAATTAAGAGAAGAACATCAGTCGCAGGTTAGGCCATTGCAGGAAAATATTGGCAAAGCAAAAGACAGTTTCTTTGATTTATTGAAACAGGAAAATATCAGCGATTCTATTGTAGAAAGCTTCAGTGAAAAGATTGGCAACCTGGAAGAGCAGCGTGATGTTTTTACTTTCAGGCATTTTCAAAAGTTAAGGGCTATTTGCACTAATGAACAAAAGATCAGGTTTGATAGTATCATTCAGCAGGCATTGCGGCAAATGGGTCCTCCAAGAGGCCCAAGGCCTGAATTTGGAAAAGATCGCCCTGGTGAGCAAAGAAGAAATGACGGCCCTTTACCAAAACCCGGCATGAAACCCGATGGAAAAAGGCCACCTCCAGATGGAATGAGGCCAGCAGGTGGACCTCCACCACATCCGCCGGGTATGCGGCCGGAAGATGGACCACCACCACATCCTCCCGGTATGGGACCCGGCAATAAACAGCCTCCTCCAAAAGGCGGAATGCGGCCACCGCCACCAGGCAGAAGACCCGGCGGAGGACCACCACCAAAAGACAGTCTTTAATATTTACGCTATAAAAACTTAAACCAACCAATTTATGCAGCAAAAAAAAATCATTATTATCAGCATGTTGTTACTGGCGGTGTTTGCATTCCAGTTTTGTTCAAAAAGCGACACTGCTATAGTAACGCCTCCTGTTGTTGTTGATCCGTATACAGCCATTAAAGCAGCATTCGGAACAAAGATCGACCCCACAAACCTGGCTAATTATGCCGGTCAAACCAGGCCAGCTTACATTGGTGGCAAAGACAATACCGGTGGTAACAATATCACCAATGCCAAAGCAACTTTAGGAAGGGTTTTGTTTTACGATAAGAATTTAAGTATAGATAATTCCATTTCCTGCGGCAGCTGCCACAAACAGCAATTTGCTTTCAGTGATACAGCCATTGCCAGTAAAGGTGTAGCCGGTGGCGTTACAGCAAGGCATTCAATGCGTTTGGTAAACAGCCGCTACGCTGTTGAAACAAAATTCTTTTGGGATGAACGTGCAGCAACACTGGAAATTCAAACTACAAAACCAATACAGGATCATGCTGAAATGGGTTTTAGCGGCACGGGTGGAAGACCGGGGCTGGCAAACCTGTTAACCAAGTTGCAAGCCATTGGTTACTACAACGAACTATTTAAATTTGTTTATGGCGATATAACGGTAACTGAAGCACGCATGCAGGAATGTATGGCACAGTTTGTAAGAAGCATACAATCTTTCGATTCGAAATACGATGCAGGCAGGGCTGTGGTTCCTAATGATGGTGCCCCTTTTCCTAATTTTACGCCACAGGAAAATAATGGTAAGCAGATTTTTCTTACGCCACCTGTTTTTGATGCAGGTGGAAACAGAATTGGTGGTGGAGCAGGTTGTAACGGTTGCCACAATGCACCGGAATTTGATATTGACCCCAACACCGGTAACAATGGAATTATTGGCAGAATACCACCTGGTGCAGGCATTGATATAACAGTCACGAGAGCCCCCAGTTTAAGAGATGCTACAAATGGATTGGGAATTGAAAACGGCCCTTTGATGCATACAGGCAATTTACCTTTACTGCAGAATGCTGTGGGGCATTACAATACCATCAATATTGCACCGGGCAATACAAACCTCGATCCGAGATTAAGGCCAGGCGGAGTGGGACAAAAACTAAATCTTACAGGAGCAGAACAATCGGCACTGGTAGCATTTATAAAAACTTTATCGGGTAATAATGTTTATACAGATGTAAAATGGAGCAGTCCGTTTTAATTAAAATACCTGAAATTATATTGCTGAATACTAAACCGCCTTTGTCAATGATGACAAAGGCGGACTCTTTTGTAAGAGCCTTTTATAATTAATAGATTTCTCAGTTTACTAAGGGAAAATCTGCGTTAATCAATTATAATCAGTTTCATCAGCGTTCCTATCTTGCTATCTCAATCTTTACCTTCTTATTCTTTATCTTCTCATTTTTAATCAGTTCTAAAACATGTCCCACTTTTACTTTACGTACAGCCACAAAACTAAAAAAGTCTTTCACTTCAATAATGCCAATATCTTCTTTCTTTAATTCTCCTTTTTTAGAAAGAAAACCAACAATATCGATCTTATTCACTTTGTCTTTTTTACCGGCAGCAATAAAGAGCGTACTCCAAACCGGTTTCTCCGGTATTGGATGATCCCGGGTAATTTCTACTTCGGCAACCTCACCAACATATGCAGGCAGTTTTTCTTCTTCCGATAAAATTAAAATAGCAGTACCGCTGGCATCCATACGGGCTGTGCGGCCATTGCGGTGTGTAAATGCATCTTCTGTATCGGGCAAATGATAATGAACAATGTAACGGATATTGGGAATATCCAAACCACGGGAAGCAAGATCGGTTGTTACCAAAATATTGCTGGTGCCATTGCGGAATTTGCAAAGTGCAGCGTCTCTTTCCTGTTGCTCCATACCACCATGATAAAAAACATTCAGTATGCCTTTTTCGGTTAACAGGTTGCTGGTACGTTCTACAGCCACACGGTGATTACAAAACACAACGGTAGAGCGGTTGCCGAGATAACAGATCAGTTTAAAAAGTGTATCAATTTTATCCTTATCCGGACTGAGTATCTTTTTGATCTCAAGCATATTTTCCGGCTGTTCACCCTCAGGTAAAAAATCAAGCCTTACAGGATCTTTTAAATTAATAAAAGCCGGTACTGGCACAGCGTAAGTAGCAGAAGTAAGTATTCTCTTCTTAATATTTTTTAAAGAACCGATGATGAAAGACATTTCTTCGGTAAAACCAAGTTCCAGTGATTTATCAAATTCATCAAGCACTAATGTTGTAATGTTATCAAGATCAAAATTATTACGGCGGATATGATCGGCCAGCCTTCCGGCTGTACCGATAATTAAGGCAGGAGCTTCTTTTAAATTATTTTCTTCGGTTTCACGTTTGTGGCCACCATAGCAAAGTGTTACTTTAAAACCGGTTTGCATTTTACGGAACACCTCATCAATTTGTATAGCCAGTTCCCGGCTGGGCACTATTATCAATGCCTGCACATTGTTAATTTCAGGATTCAGCGTTTCAAGCAAGGGTAATAAAAAAGCCAGTGTTTTACCCGAGCCAGTGGCCGATAATAAAACTACATTGTCATTTTTCGCATTGGCTTCCAGCGAAGCCTGCTGTATTTCGTTCAGGCCTTCAAAACCAAGGCTGTTTAAAATAAGCGGTATATTAATTTGTTGCATAACTGCAAAAATACGCTTAGTTGAGGGGATGGGCTAATTCTTTAAAAATGGAAGCCCTTATCTGCTCATGGCGTTATTTGTATTTATCAGCTAAGGTCTCGCAGGAAACCTTTTTTAATTCGCCGCCATCATACTTTATCAAGGCTGGATTTAAAAAGTAAGCAGTATCACCTCTCGTATTCATTTCACCAGAGCCCCTTGTTAATATACCATCCTTATACCGGAAATACAGTTCCATTACACTCGTCGTTCCTTCAGAAGCAAAAACGTAATTGAGCTTAATCACATCGCCCTGTATTTTTCCGGAAACCGTTCCCGAACTGGCATCCTTCTCGTAATTGTCAAAACTAAGCCTGCCGGTAATCAAACGTTCCGTTTGTTGCAAACTTGCTGTAAATGTATCCCGTTTTAAAACCTGCATATAACATCCTGCAATATTTGTAAAACCATCGCCAGGGGATTTTACATTACTGGCGGTATCAACAGCCGGGTTGATCGTTTTTTCAATTATTTTTTTGTCAGGAGCCGATAGGCAACCAACTACCAAAGTGATACTCAAAAAGGCTATAAGTTTTTGCATTGTTTTTTTATATTGTACATACATAATTATGCCAGAAAACAAAACAGTCGGATTTTTGTAATTTAATTTAAAGCCTCATGGAGGATTGAGAATGATCTAAGTTTTGCATCATGATCGTAAATATAAGTGGCAGCCATCAGCTCATTAATACCTGTTTCTTCAATAAATAATGAAAGCTCTCTACGCAGCGTATCCTTACTACCTGTAAAAGTGCAGGACAGCATATTGTTGATCATCGCCTTTACTTCAGGATTATCATAAGCAGCAGGCAAATCGCCCGGCGGCATTAAAGGTTTGCGTGTGTTGGTAATTACACCAATGAACATATTGAGCAGACTGGTTGACAGAAATGCAGCCTCTTTATCAGTATCTGCAGCAATCACATTTACACAAGCCATCACATAAGGTGCTGCCAGTTGTCTGGAGGATCTGAAATTCTTTCTGTAGATATCAATTGCCACCCGAAATTGTGCCGGGGCAAAATGTGCAGCAAAGGCATAAGGCAGACCCATTTCTGCTGCCAGGTAAGCGCTGTCGGTGCTGGAACCAAGTATCCAGATTGGTATGTTTAGACCTTCACCGGGAAAGGCACGGACTTTAGCCCCGCTGTTTTCTTTACTGAAATAAGTTTGCAGTTGTTTTACATCTACCGGAAAATCCTCTGAGGATTCTATATGATTGCGGCGCAATGCCAAAGCAGTTAATTGATCGGTACCAGGCGCCCTGCCTAAACCCAGATCAATTCTTCCGGGGTATATTGTTTCAAGCGTTCCAAATTGCTCAGCAACCTGCAACGGACTATGATTGGGAAGCATGATACCACCGGAACCAACACGAATAATTGTTGTTTTGCCGGCAACATGGCCAATCAACACGGCAGTAGCCGAGCTGGCAATATGTTCCATGTTGTGATGCTCTGCCATCCAGAAGCGATTATACCCCAACGATTCTGCATGTTGTGCGGTTGCAACCGTCCCAGTTATTGCTGTACCTGTATTTCCTCCGGCAGATACTACTGCCAGATCCAAAACAGATAAAGGTATTTTTTTCATAATTACAAAGTTAAAAAGGGATAGTTGTGTATTGCGGAATGATATCCTTTATGGGCAACACTATGAAAATTTATTAAACCCGATCATTATCCGGCTGCCAGTCTTTAATTGATCTTTTAATTTCATCGGCTGAAAGCCCGTTATTTAATGCCAGGTTAATTAAATGAATAAACTCATTAGCATCAGCAAATCTTAATGCTGCAATTTGAGAGAACGAAAGTTTCTTTTCAGCCTCATCAGCACTTTTACCGAAAATCTCATAATACCTGAGCCTGAATTCCAGCCGCACAATTCTGTTCTGGTTTCCCAGTGCATAATGCTGCCTTAGCATGATGGCGAGGTAAAGTATACAAAATATAATAATTGAAAAAAGCTGCCATACCAATTGATGCTCCTCGTCAATAAATGCCTTTCTTATGCCGATGGTCAATAAGATTGCCAAACCGGGAAGCAATACAAAGTGGTGGGGGATGTAATAACGCCTGTGATTTGAATAGTTTTGTGTTTTCATAATGTATGACTTGCAAAAAGCAAACCAAGAAAATTTCGGGCAGGCGGCCGGTGTTGCAAAATTGGTAAATGCCTTCTGAAAATAGTTTCACGCCATCTGGGATTGCCTGTGGTTATGAATTGTTTTTCTACAATAATCCCAGCCTTTAGGCTTTAAAAATCCCGAAGGGGTGTAATAGCTAAAGTATTTGATTAAATTAATTACCTAAACCTATAATGGTATGTTGTATAGTTTGTGAAATGAAAGTTTATCCCAATAACCACGTTGAAAAACTATTTTATCGTTCTTGATATTGAAAAAACCACATCCACGTAACCCTTTAGGGTCCTTCCATTCTAAAATGGCCCAATCGCCGGTTTCAAAAATAGTATCCGGAATACAAACCATATCAGCATTTGCAAATTCAGTTGCAAACATGTGTTTGATGGCAGCTTTGCCGATCAACGGTTCGTTCATCACCTGGTGATTGATGGCATCAACGGCATACAGTTCTGCAATGGCATCAGCATCTGCCCGGTTAAAAATTTCCACCCATTTTTCAACGACCTGTTTCGGGGTCATTTTATATTTTTTTTGTCTAAACCTATTAATCAATGCTTACCACAACTACAACCTTCTTCCTGTGTAGCATCATGCCATGGAAAACTATCAGCATTTTTACTAAACTCCCAGTAGAATTTTGTTCTGGGTTTATTGGTGTTTCCAATTTCATTCATCTGCGCTGCATCGTACAGCCGGCCATTGATCATCGTGTAGCGAATTGTTTCGGTATTGCGGATATCATCCAGCGGATTTTTATCCATGATCAGCAGGTCGGCAAGTTTACCTGCCTGCAAAGAGCCGATCCATTTGTCAAAACCCAGGCTGCGTGCAGGATTGATGGTAGCTGTTTGCAAAGCCTGCATATTGGTCATACCACCCTGTTGCATCATCCAGATTTCCCAATGAGCACCCAGGCCCTGTAACTGCCCGTGTGCGCCCATGTTTACATTAACACCTTCATCAACCAGTTTTTTTAAACTCTTTGAAACCAGTATATGTCCGTTCACATATTCTTCTTCGGGTACCATGGTTCTGTGCCTGCTGCGGGTATCAAGCACAGCTCTTGGCGTAAAACGCAAGAGCCTATCTTTTTCCCAAACATTGCTATGCTGGTACCAAAAATACTCGCCACTAAGGCCTGCATAATTTACAATGAGGGTAGGGGTGTAAGCAGTCTTACTGTTTTTCCAGAGTTGCACTACATCACTAAACAAAGGAGCAACAGGCAAATTGTGTTCAATGGTTGTATGGCCATCCAGTATCATGCTTACATTGTGATAAAAGAAAGAACCGCCTTCAGGTACCACTTCCATATTCAGTTCCCGGGCAGCCTGAATTACCATTTGCCTTTGCTCACGGCGTGGCTGGTTATAACTCTTTACAGAAAATCCACCCAATGCTTTTATTCTGCGTAATGCACTGCGGGCATCATCCATATTATTGATCACTACTTTAAAACCTGCATCGGCGCCATACAAAACAGTGCCGGTACTAAATATGCGTGGACCAACCATGTCGCCGGTTTTTACCATTTCACTTAAACCAAAAACAAATTCGCTGTTGGCAGATGGATCGTGCATGGTTGTAACTCCATAAGCAAGGTTGGCATAATAGGGCCATTGTTTTTGAGGTACCAACCCACTGCGGAAATGATTGCCATGTGCATGTGCATCAATAAAACCGGGTGTGATGGTTTTGCCGCTGCAATCAATTTGTTTGGCACCTGCAGGTATGGTTACTTCGCCGGTTTTACCAACGGCTTTAATAATATTTGATTCTACCAGCAGTGTACCATTTTCTATCACTTCATTACCATTCATGGTAACAATTCTTGCATTGGTAAATGCAATGGTGCCGGCAGGTTTATCTGTTTTTAACTGCAGGCCGATTTCAATTCCTTTTTCAGGCACTTTAAAAACAGAATCGGCAACGCCGGCAATAAATTCAAATCTTTGTTCGAGCGGTATAGTAAAATACTGGCTGCCTAATGTGTACATTAATTTTTTATTATCGCTGCTCCAGTGGAGATTGGTTCCGGCGTCTTTGCTTACCATTTTTACCGGAAAATCTTTGGTGCCGCTTCCCAGGTCAATAGTTCTTCCTGTTTTGGGAAAAGTGGCTATGTACACATTGTACAGGTCAATAAAAGCGATCCATTTTTCATCAGGCGATACCGTAAACTGCCCGCCATACGTGCTTTTCAGGTGAATGCGTTCATCACGCCCATCGGGTTTATTGCTGGCGTAACCACCACCGGTTTGATAATAGATACGGTCGCTGCTGTTATTAAAACGCGGCAGATCTCCGCGGCCTGTTACAAAATTTTCGTTAGTTCCATCGGCTGTCATGGTATAAATGCCGGGCTCTGCAGTATAGCCCGATCCCATGGTATTGCTGCCACCTTCTTTTCTAAAAACGATCCATTTACCATCGGGCGAAAAAGAAGGTTGCCTGTAAATTCCTTTAACAGCAGTGAGTTTAACAGGTTTGCTCAAAGGGCCCTGAGGGCTGTTTGCAAGTGTGGATATTTTATAAATAGCCCCGGCTAAAGAATCGTTCCAGGTTACATACAAAATACTTTTGCCGTCGGCAGAAAAAGAAGGTTCAAATTCAAACCCTGCATGGCGATAAGCCCCGTCATTGGTGTTGATCAATCTTTCGGGTTTACCCTCCGGTAATGCTTTTTTCCAAAGATATCCGGCAGCATTAAATAAAAGTGTTTTGCCATCAGGCGAAGTGACAGCATTGCGGATAACATGGGCGGTGAATGTTTCGGGATTCAGTTCCTGCTGATAGCGTGGCACTTCATACAATCGTTGTTTTACATGGCAGGTAAATGGTATTTCGGCTGCTTTGTTGGCGCCATTTAAATCTACCTTTAAAATTTTTCCATTGCTCCAGATAATAATGTTCTTATCATCAGGTGTAAAAGAATAACCGGTATAAAGCCCAAAGACCGACCAGGCTTCCTGCTGGTCTTTGCTAAGGCCATCGTACACGGGCCATTCTTCCCCGTTAGCAAGGTCTTTTATATACAAAACCGTTTTAGTTCTTACTCTTTTTACAAATCCCAGCCATTTGCCATCATGCGAAACCTGCGGACGTACCGCACCGCCGGGGCCACCGGTAACCGTTTCGTTGGTTCCCTTTTCACGGTCGAAACGTTTGATAACAAATATCTGGTTGTTGGGATCTTTATTGTACTGAAAAAAACCGCCCGGATACATATCCTCACTGTAATAAACATAGCGGCCATCGGGAGAGCATACTGGTTCATTCACATCCTGCTGATCATTTTTACGAACGGTGAGTTGCAGACCGCCACCACCGCTGATATGGTACATCCACATTTCGCCTGCACCCAACGAACGGCTGCTGGTGAAATGTTTACGGGCTACAATGTACTCTCCATCGGGGCTCCAGGCGGCGTTATTCAACAGCCTGAAACTTTCTTTAGTTACCTGCGTAGCCTTGCTGCCATCCCGGTTCATCACCCAGATATTATCGCCGCCACCTGCATCAGAGGTAAATAATATTTTTTTCCCATCGGGGCTAAAGCGTGGCTGCACTTCAAATGCATGGCCGCTTCTTAACACAGTTGCTGTGCCACCTGTAACAGGCATGGTATAAATATCACCCAGCAGATCAAAAATAATTTCTTTGCCATCCGGCGATACATCCAGGTTCATCCAGGTACCTTCACTGGTTGTAAAGTTTACATCTTTATACGTTCCCTGCGGATTGCTTACATCCCATTTGGGAGCATCTTTTTTATCCTGTGCAATCAACGTTGAGCAAAAAGTAATACAAGTAATCAGCAGCAGCGATGTTTTTTTCATGATCATGCTTTATTATTTTAACCGAAAGTTAATGAATAGTTGAAAAGGAGTGGGGATAATATTTTCAATGGTTTTGGTGTACATATTTTTCAGATCCGGCTATTTTTCCATTTTTTGCTTAGGCCCTGTAAAATTTCTTAAGCAGCTTAATTCACTGATTAAGAGTAGTTAAAAAAAGAAATGTAAAAAAGCCTGAATTTTTAAAATAAAATAATACAGTTTTACGTTATCTGTTTGGAATACCCTTAAAACCCAAACCTATGAAACCAGTAATCTTCATACTAACAGTACTATGCTGCCCCTTATTTTCCTTTTGCCAGGATATTACCGGACTTTGGAAAGGAACCATGTACAATGATTCAACGCAACAGACTTTGGAATATGAAATTGTCATCAGTAAAGTGAAAGGAAAGTACACCGGATATTCCCACACCGCTTATTATGCAGGGAATACTAAGTACTATGGCATTAAAAAATTAAGCGTACGCATTGCAAAGGATGGCAAAATTGTGATGCAGGATGCAAAATGGCTGGAAAACAATTATCCCGGCGAACAAAGTAAACATGTAATACAACTGAATGTACTTGACCTGGCAAAAAATGGTGAAGAATTCAATATGAATGGACTGTTTGTTACCAACCGTTCAAGGGCCTATAATTCATTAACCGGACGTATGAGTATTAAAAAGGTAAATCCACTGGTGGTGCAGAGTGAACTGATAAAATACCTGCAAATAAATAATACAGATGAAAACCTGACAGCAGTTAAATAAAAATTCATTTTTTATATACAAACAACCGGCTTATAAGCCGGTTGTTTGTAATATTTTATGGTACAGCTTCAGGTCTGTCCGCCATTTATAATTGCTTTTTCCCTAAAGCTTCAACTTCATTAAGCCATTTTTTTCTTTTCAATTCGTCTGACGATTTAACGGGTGAAAAGGATGTGATCCTTACAGGTTTGATACCACAAAACTCTAGTATGGCCCTTTTCATAGAATTATGACCGGGGCTTCGGTACACCAGCCAATAATACCACTTGGGCGTATCCATGGTAACAATTAACCGGGCTGTTTTTCCCTTTAAAAGTTTGTCCCAAAATGGTGAATCTTTATGATACTTAAATGAAAAATTGGGCAGAAAAACCCTGTCAATAAATCCTTTTAATAATGCAGGATAAGTTCCCCACCAGGTTGGATATACAAAAACCAAATGATCGGCCTGTAATATATACTGTTGCATTTTCTGTAAATCCGGTTCAAGTTCTGACACAACCCGGTAACCGTATGTAAGCACCGGGTTAAATTGCAAATCAGTCAAATGCACTAACCTGCATTCGGCACCATTTGTATCTGCACCTTTTTTATAGCTTTCTGCCAATGCAAAACAGAAGCTTTTTTCATCCGGATGCCCGTTGATGATGAGTATTTTTTTCAATAAATGGTAGTTTAAAACAAATTCGTTTTTAAAGCTACGCATGTTTTATGCCAGCCTTGTTATGCAATCATGTAAGTAATTTACATGATTCACACATTGTAAAAAAACAGCCGGAGATTGAAAGGGTATTTTATATTAACCATGTTGATGCTGGAAAGAACAAAAATGCTACCTCCATTCCTCTTGCACATCTGCCAAAGGCGCATACCAATTAAGATACTGCACAATTCTTGGCAAGTTGGCCTTGTTAGGACTGCTGTCATGCGGCAACTTATGATTCCAGATAATAAAATCGCCTGCATTTGCAGCTATTGGTATTGGATTGAATACAGAAAGATCTACTTCCCTGGGGTTAACATTTGCGGGTAATTCCTTCAGCCAGCTTTCTATCTTATTATGAAAACCGGGCACTACCCTTAAGGCTCCCTGGTTGGCAGCAGTATCTGTTAAATATAAAATACCCTGGGTACCAAAGGGAATGGGTGTTGCTAAACTAACATCCCAATGAAGCCCGATGCCTCTGTATTTAAAACTGTCAGTTTCAGGTGGGTTAAAACCACATTTATCAGTAGTTACTATCAGATCAGTTCGGTTCCATAGCTGTTCAAAAGCTCTTTTGATTACAGGTGAATTTCTGTTTTTATCAACAGCAGCATTTCTATATAAGGGCACCATAATTCCTTGCATGAAACCGCTTTTTTTATACCAGGTTGTTTCATCGGCTTCATCCATTTCAAGATAATCCATGATGGCTTTACGGCTGGCTGCGCAATCCTGAGGAGTTACAGCATTTTTAATGATCACATAGCCATGTTTTTCCCAAAAAGCAATGTCACCGGGTGTAAGTACATCATCGTTAATATTTTGATGATGGGTGGTTTTATTTTGGAATAATGCATTGCATTGTTGTATGGTATTTTCCGTAATATGCCCACCAGCTTGAGTGATAACCCAATTTTCAAAACTTTCAAAGTCGGGTTTTTGCCAATATAAATACTGAAAGGTGGGAAGCAGACCCAGCCCTAAAATATCGATCAGTGCATTGTCTAATCCGGTTTCTTCGGGATATTGATTTACAATATCCGGACCGGCAATGGCCTTACTCCATAAACGTTTTAGCTGATAAATACCTGTACTGCCTGTATCGGAGCCTGGTACTAAAAGCATATTATCATTGGGTTTCATGAAATAAAATGGATGTATGATATAGTTGAGAATAGAAGTTACATGGGGTTTATTCTCCCAGCCACGATTTTAATATGGCTATTTGTAAAGGAGTGGGAGCGTCTATTTTGCTAATACTGAATTTTTGCGTGGTTCCCTTTTCCTTCGGTTCAATACTTTGTTTATCAATTTTTAAACCGGCGTAGCCCAGATATTTTGCATAGTCTAGTTCTTTGGTTGAGTAAACATATTCAAAAATGGCTGTCAGCGGAATACCTGCTACCTGCTCACAAACAGCCTGAAACTCAGCTTCTGTAAATCCACGTTGTTTCTCCTTGTAATATTTCCAATACAGCAGGCGCATTACATCATCCAGCGATTTTTTATTTTCAGTGGCGTTGCGTATTGCAAAATCAAACAGCATTCCCACTAACGGCCCTTTATCATAGTAAGAAATCGTTTTCCCTTTTTCATCGCCCTGTGAACCAAAAGGACCGTCGCTCCAGGTACGGTAACTAGCCTGTTGCAAAGACTGGTGTAACCTGCCGGGATTATTTTCGTTATTATTGAGGTTGCCGTTAAAGTTCGAAAACAATATGGCAGCATCAGCCAGCCCGGCTCTTTTTACAACCAGGTATTCATAATAAACAGAAAGCCCTTCGCTGATCCAAAGCAGGTTGGTCCTGTTTCCTTTATCATAATCAAACGGGCCCAGTTCAAAAGGCCGTATGCGTTTTACATTGTAGTGATGAAAATATTCATGCGCCAGAAAATTCAGTACCCTGTTCATCGCTCCTGGTTTATTCAGTCCGTTACCATCAAAGCTTACTGTGGTATTGTTTAAGTGCTCTATACCGCCCCGACCCGGGCCAATGCCAATAAACGTGTATTGTTTATAAGGAATGTCGCCAATAATATTTACTGCTGCTTCAACTGTTTTTTTAAGGTTGTTCATAAAAACTACCTTATCAAAATTGCCCATATTGTAACCGATGAACCGGTGTTCAATCCCTCTTACCAAAAAGGAGGGGAGTTCTTCCAGGTTGCCAATCAGAATGGGGCAATCGTACAGTATATCAAAATCGGGCGCTGTAAATTCATTGGGCTTACCAGCAACTGCATCTAAACCGGTTGCAACTTTTGTCCATGTTTTATTGAAGGAAAGGCTAACAGAAACAGGAATATTGAGATGGCCTTCAGCATACAAAAATGTGTTTTCGGGTATAAGGTAAGCATGTGCACTATCTACATAACTGTTGGCTACAAATTGTTTGGTTGTTGCCACCGTATACTTTACAACAAAGGATCTGTTCTTAATACCGGTAATCATCCAGGTATTATCAGTCACTTTTTCAACAGCAATACTTTCACCTTTTTCATCTTTGGCCAGCAAATTTTCAACCGATTTTACATAATCCATTATCTGGTAATACCCCGGCATCCACCGGGGCATTTTTAAATGGATGGTATCCTGCTTCCATCTTTTGCAATGCAGTTCTACCTCGTAAGTATGGCTGGCAGGCTGCGGTATAGAAACCGAAAAATGCAGTTGTGAGGCTCCCTTTTGTGAAAATGCAGCCGGAGTAATAATTAGAAATAGGATTGCAAATAGAAGCAACCTGAAATTCATGCTACCCATTTATGAAGATTTTAGTAAAGCAAAAATATTTTAGTAAATGTACTCAACTTTACCATTCAAACGAATGCACATATTGCCTGCTTAACAACACCAGGATAATTAAGATCACTAATGGTATTTGCCTGTAAATAAGCTTTGCTTTTTTTAAGGACAATGCTGTAGATAAAGCCATCAGGGCAAATACCAGCGTGGGAACAGTAAAAGAAAGTATCTCTGTTGTTGAAAACGGGCGATGTAAAATCAGATTCTGCCTGGTTACCTGGTAAACAAGCAAAGAAAAAAATGTAATTATAGTTGATAACAGCGTGAGTTTAAGCACAGATATGCCCGGATTGGAATTCAATAATATCTTTTGAAATAAAAAATGTACAAGTATAAAAGTCAGCATGATCATGATGCCATAGGTTCTCAGATTTAACTGCGGAATTAATTCCGGAATACCAAAGCCTGAATAATCTACCAGCCAAAGTATAAGAAAAAGCGATGCCAGTGCAACAAAGAAAAACAGCGTTGTGATTTTTATTTCTTTAGGTTTCATCATTTGTAACAGTTATTTAATTAGCCGCTAACGAAAATTACCATAGTTAATCAGGCATGACATATCTAATTTTCTGCCTCAGGCAAACTGTGGCTGATTTCAGTTGCCAGTATTACGCAGATACCTTTATCTGCCATGGTTTGTTTATTGTTATGTGCAGTAATGTCTTCATGCATCAGAATCAGTTAGTAACCAAATTTACAATATTTTACGTTGAGTTCTGGTTAGCAGAAATGCTGAAAGTGTAAGGACAAAGAAGTAGTAAAGAATCAGACTTGCTACTTTTGCATGGTTTGCAGAACACAAAAAATAGAATAAATCCGCTTAACTTCTTATTAAGATTCAAAAGCAAGCATTTTTATATTTTTACAGCGTTTTTAAAACAAGAACCCCATGTTCAAAAAATTCGCTTTTGTTTCAGCAGCCTGCTTTATTACATTATTTGCAGCAGGGCAAACAACTAAACCGGTTGCTGCACCTGCAGGTAAACGTGTATATAATTTTACGCCTGTCAATGCCGGCCTTCAATATGTTTTTATAGAGAACAAAAACACTTCACCACACCCACAGGAAGGTGATGATGTAATGATGCATATGATAGCGCTTTGCAACAACCGCATCATGTACAACAGTGGCCAGTTAAATAAGGGTAAGCCCGGAGCATTTAGTTTAACCAGGGCTGCTTTTAAAGGCGATATTATGGATGCACTTGTATTGCTTACTCCCGGCGACAGTATCATTTGTATGGTAGATGCAAAATCTATGTTTGATTATTCAAAAAAACCGATGCCCGATTATATTAAGCCCGGCGATAAAATACAATACAATATCAGGCTGGTTTCCATAATACCCAAAGAGCAACTGCAAAAAGAAAGGGAAGCTGCCATGCAGAAAGCTTTGCAGGAACAGCAGCCTGTACAAAATACTGATGATGAGGCATTGAAAGCTTATTTCAGCAGTAAAAATATCAACCCCATAAAAACAGTATCAGGCCTGTATTACAGCATACAACAGGAGGGTAGTGGCCCCCTGGCCAAAGCCGGCGATTTGGTTACACTGAATTACAGGGGCAAACTGCTTGATGGTACTGTGTTTGACAGTAACCTGGACAGTGCATTTATGCATGTTCAACCACTGACTTTTTCACTGGGCACGGGACGTGTTATAAAAGGATGGGAAGAAGGGATCAGTTATTTAAACCCCGGATCAAAAGCAGTTTTCTTTATCCCATATGCGCTGGCTTATGGCAGCCAGAGCAGGCCGGGTAATGCGGCCAACCCCAAAGGTATACCGGCAAATGCTGTATTGATTTTTGATGTGGAACTGGTTGCGGTGAAGCCGAATAATTAGGTAGTTGTTTCTTGTATATAAAGATAAATAACATCCAAATTATTTAATGTATAGTTATTGATAAAACAACCCTCCTGAAATATTCATTCGCTGCCCGTGGGTCTTACCTGGTCAGCAAGTTTTTTAGGTGCTACTTCACAGTATGCTGAAGTTAAAGCGTCAATAAACAAATCTTTATTCACTTTGCTCAGTTTAATTAGTGTCCAGCCTTGTTTGCCCCATTTGTTATCAACCGGAAAAATGATACCCTTGTCTGCAGCACAAAAAATATCCTGGTCTATTGCTGATAATTTAATACAAGCCCTTTTGTTTTTATCATCAAAAGTGGCAAAGATTTTCTTTTTTACCCTGAAAGATGTTTTTTCAAAATGCGCCTCTTCGGTAGCCTCCGGAAAGGCAAGTGCCATCTTTCGGAAACTTTTAATTGAAACCATTTGTTAAGGTATTTTTTAGACGAAAAACATTTATTTATGAAAGGCCGATCTATTTATCTGCTAAGGCAGCACCCGCAACACCCGGATTTTTTTCAGCAAGCTTTAATATTATTTTCAACGTATCAAGATTAATCTCTTCAATTTTTTTAAACCGGATGCAGGTAATGCTTTTGGTAAGCTTACCCAGCTCTTTTTTATATTTTTCTGCTGCAGCTTTATCCCCAACAATTGTACAAACATAAATAGTTATGTAGTTCTTTTGATTAGCCAGGGCAATGATGGGCCAGTCTTTTTTTTGCTTTTTGGAATCGAGGTAGTAAAATGAACCGTAACCGATCATATTAGCAGCATAATAGGGTTTTAGTTTTGGCACTGCTTTTTGAATAAATCCGTGCAGAAAATCAAACTCTTTCTTTCTATCAGCCGGTACCATTAAAAGATATTCCTGTACAGATGTGGCCGCATTTTTTGCAAACATGTTCATAATTGTATCATTTATATTTCAACTAAACTAAGTAACATGTGATGGTTCAGGTTATAGAATGTTTCAGTGACGTAAAATTTATGGCTTCCAATAATTTTAAATCCTGTTTTTAAATAAAAATTGATTGCCCGGGTGTTTCCAATCCAGGTATATAACCACAAGCCCGATTGGTTATTATTTTCCGCCAGCCTGATATTGAACTGTAACAGCTCAAGGCCTAATTTTAAATTGTGATATGCTGCAAGTATATAAATCCGGTCCAGCTTGGTTACATTTTCTGCCTCAATATCCGGATGTGCAGCATTTAAAATTATTTTAGAAAAGCCAACAGGCTTGCCGTTATAATGTACGATATGGTAAATATTACCCGGATCCTTAAGCTCTTCCTTTATTGCACTATCACTATAATTCCTGTCAATATAGGCTTTCATATTTTCGGCCGTAGTACTTTCTCTATGAGCTTCTGTAACAGCTACGCTGCCAATGTTAACGATCGGTTGAAAATCTTTTTCCGTTGCCCTTATAACTGAGATCATTTGATTTTATTTTAAACCCTTACAAATGTACTCAACTTTAGTTTTGCAGATTTCTAAATACAATCGGGAAGTTACTTCAACAATTTTACGTTTTTAATTTGGGCAGGGAAGACCTGCCAGCGGGAGAACTCCAATACACAAAACCTTTATGTTGGCTGCTGAGCTTCTTTGAAAGCTTCATATTACTTACAAAATATTGTAAACATAATCGTCATCACAATTATAAGAAATGAATACAGGTTCAGGGATCTGAAATTGAGTTTATCTTTAATCCAAAATATTATAGAAATAACTGTTAAAATGGGGATCAAAGCCAAAACAGGAAGCCATAACATTTCAAATATTGCTCCTACTACTGCGAACTGATAAATATTAATTGACCTGCCAAGAACCCAAATTGCAGACACCAATAAACTAAGCAAAAATATTATTTTACTTTTTTTTGTATTTATAAATATATCCATAATGCAACAATGAAAAATTGTGTTTCAGCGGGTGTTTCGTAAAGCACTGTTTCTATATATAAATATTTTTCTAAGAGCCGCCGGTGTTTGTAGGCTTCTGCATATTATTTCTGTTGTACCTTATTGCAAAAATACCTGTTATTATAAAAGGTAAAGTTGAACAGGTTATTTTAAGATTGAGCGTAAGCAGACCAACAATAAACAGCAATAACATAAGTACACTTAAACAGGCTAATCCTGCCAGGGTTAAACGCCTGCTTACTACGGGTTGAAAAACAGTATACAATAATAGTATTTGTCCTAAGAATGGCAATAAAATTAATGGATGCAGTATTGATTTGAAATCATTTGTTGCTTTTAAAATAATTTCGGCTTCTCCCTGGAAAATAAACAAGCTATGCGTTTTACCCCATTCTAAATAACCGAGCAGGAAAGTTAGTAATAAGCAAATATTTATAAGCCTTTTCATGTATTGAAACGTTTTAAAAAAGCCGGTTAAATATCATTCGTTTTATATTGCCTGCAAAGGATAATAAACAACCAATAACAGGCAATTTAAAAAAAAGACGGAATTATAAAAGATGATTCTGCTCATGGTTACTTTATGCCGTTGTCATTTGCTTGCGGGTGAATAGGGGACACCACAGCGGCGGCGGAAAACTTGCCTGCTATAGCCAGGCTTCGGTCGTTGGCGTGGAAGCACAACGACGGCTTGAGATATAACTACAGTTTAGTAATTTGAGTAGTAACTCCAACTACGGCTAAGAATGAAAATTAATATTCATTGGGTAATACAACAATCTTACAAATTTGTATCCCATTCTTATCGGCATAGTTTGCCTGGATCGTAATACCACTTTGTTTAAAATAAGCTGCTTTGGGATTCTTTTTTAATTGTTCGATCAAATTTACCCTGGAAAATTCAATCAATTTTGCAGAGTCTACCTCATTTTTTTCAATATTAAGGGTATAATTGTATTGAAGTGTATTTCCTTTTAGTGCATTTACATTATCAAAAGTTGTTAAACTGTCAATAACAATGGGCACATGCTTATTTATTTCATTGGCTGTTTTTACCAACTCATCATTAATATTCAGAGCAGGTTCCCGCAGAAAGAATTTTAATGTCTGGGTTATTGCAAATAATATGATTATGCCAATTAAAATTCTAAGCCCGATATTTTTCTTTTTTACCAGTTCGTACATGTTGATTATTTTTTCAGGTGATGTTACAGTTCATGCAGAAACTCGCCTGAAAAGAACATGAGCCGATATGGGGGACGAAATTGTTAGATTTTCAGGTATGCTGAAAGTTGCCCTTTGTCATCAGCTTCAATTGCCTTTTTCAGCTCAGCATTTAGTTTTACCTTATTTTTTTCGTCTTTTACATAGGCAATGATCAGTTTTACTGCATTCAGTTTTACTTTATTCTGATCTTTGGCATCTGCTTTATTCTCTAAAGCATATTTTGTCATGGCAGCCATGAATTGGCTTAACAGGTCATCATTTTTTTTTGCAAATTTTGTTGCCTGTTCGTCCAGCGTAAAACTATAATCGGGTGTACCCGTCATCCATCTAATAATATATTGAATTGATTTTAACCTGTCCAGGTTATTTTTATCCAGCGGTGTTGAAAAAAGAAAGTTGGATGCCTGTAAAGCTGCACTATCTGCAGTTGCATTGAAATCTTCTTTTTTATCCAGTTTAATGGCATCATAGTCTGGTAAATTTTGAGCAATAGAAATACCAGACAGCAGCCCAAATAACAGTACAAAAATTATTTTTTTCATTTTACAAGGGTTTTGTTTAATAAATATATACATTTTTACCGTTGCTGTTGATTAACGCTTTAACGCTTCGGCTGCTGTTGTTTCAGCGGGGTTTTAGCAAGCGTATTGTTTCTATTTATATTAGTTCTTTGGCAATGTTAAATAATCAGGTACTTCAACCGGTGAGCGTGTTTCCATACTTGTATTAAACATATCTGTTTGCAAGCGCCACTTATTTTTTTCTTTCGTGTAAACTGCCATGAACTTTCCAATGTCAATGATTTCATTTTGCTTATTGTTCATAACATATTTTCCTCTTGCAATTAACTTGTCACCACTTTGTTCAAGATCAATAAACTGTAATTCAATTGTGTGCATTCCCCGTATTGAAACCGTATGCCAAAAACCTGCAATGGCTTTATGTCCTGTTACCGGTGGTGCACCGGGTGCCAAAATGGTGGCATCTGTTACATATATTGCCGCCACACTGTCCCATGCTGCTTTATTAATTAATCTTACAAGCTCATTTTCTACATTAATTACTGCCGCTCTTGCTTTCAGGTAAGCCGAACCTTTTTCGTCTGTTGCAAAAACTATTCCGGCAGATTTTGCAGGCAGCACTGAATTATCTGGCCACTTATTTTGAAGGAACTGTTCTGCAGCTGTAAAAAAAACAGCTGGGTTATCTACATAGGGTAAGTGTCCTGCTCCGTTAATGATCAGCAACTGGCTGTTTGGTAAACTATTTTTCCATTCTTCCCATACTCCAACCGGGGTTTCATCTTTGTCGCCACCAATAATAAGTGTTCTTGCTTTTACTGCTGAAAGTTGAGCAGTAATATCCCATTTGCCCATGGACAGGAGTGGATAAAATAAAAAGGGGCTCAATAAGTTTTGTTGATTACAATCACACACATCACCCCACATTCGTCTTGCATGAAGAGGCGTTGGAAATTTTCCACGGGCCCATACTGCATAATAGTCCCAGCACGCTTTTACAGTGTCAGCGGGTGCCGACCTGTAAATTTTCCTGTTTTGCTTTAAAATAAGTTGTGATGTACTGTCAAAACGATTTAAATTTTGCCATTTTTGAGAAGCTGCTGACGGGTTTATAAGAATCATTGATTCTATTTTACCGGGATGGATGGTTGCATAATAGCCAACCATTAATCCGCCATTGGAGTGAGCAAGCACTTTCATTTTATCCATACCAAAATGATTTCTCAAAATTTCAACATCCTGAACAAACTGGTTAATGTTCAGTCTTGCAGTATCACTTACAACAGAAGAGAAACCGGTGCCCGGCTGGTCAAAAAATAAAAGTGTATGATGTGCTGCCAGTGGTGTTAAATCAGGAACAAGGTAGGCGGAACCAAATCCACCACCATGAAACACAACAATGGTATCTTTTCCTTCGCCGGTAAACCTGTAAAAAAGCCGTACAGAATCTTTGGTATTTATATAACCCGCTGATGAATGTAATTTTATTGTTTGTGAATTCACAGCAAAAGGAAAGATCAAAATTAACAAGAGCTGGATGGTTATTGATTTCATTTATTTTGATTGTTTAGGTATAGCTAAAGTAGACGAAAGTTTTAACTCATCAAATAAATTTACCATTTATACAATTGAACCTTGCGTGGCAAAGCACAAATATTAAAATCCTGTGAGGATCCGAAAACAGCGTAAGTTTTATCTATTATACAGCCGGCCTTAGCGCTGGCTTTTTTGAAAAGCTGTTTTATATTTTTTAGATAGTTTTGATAATTATTTAGGGATCTTAATTTCAGCCTGATACATATAGTGTACAAAAACCAGAAAGCCGAATCGGGAGCCTGTTTAACATAACATACGGTTATATGCAAGTTTTTATATTGAAAATCAATTAGTTACAATCAAACAATTTACTTATAATTAACATTATGTTAAATAGACTATTTTGAATACTATATCTATATACTCCCTGTAAGAAGTTACGCCCCCTGGCCAAGATGAATTTAATGGTTTTTAGATGTTGCTTTTAAAAGCCCCTGCTTCCAACGCCTGGAACTTTTTATCAGGACGCATAGTTATTGCCTGAACATTCTTCACATAATGGTTTATGTTCATTACACTGTCTGCGAAGATTCATCGCCTTGCTGTTCATTCGTTCCCGCCTGACCTTTACCATTTTGCATTTGAATATAATTTAACCGTTTGAAGTTCTATTTAACTTTAGTTTTCCCGATCACTTTTCCGCCAATAATAATTCCTGCTCTAAAATGATGAACCGGGTAATTTAAGGGGAATTATGTATGATTTACAGGTAATTATATAACAATGGATCAACTGTAAAGCATCAATTTTGTGTTTCAATTAACCAGCTCATTTAACTGGTTTTTCATAGGATATTGGATTAACGGGGCTAAGTTTCTACTTTGGCCCCTTTTTTTATTTCACGCAGAGCACGCAAAGATGAGGAGGCCGCAAAGTATCTCTGTTTTCTTTGCCCCCGGCGTTCCCGGCGTGAATCTACTAAATACAGAATTTATCCGTATTTAACCTGTACCGATCCGTGTCATCCGTGTTTCTATCAATCCGTGTTTTTATCAATGAACATTGTTATCTTTATTTGTATATTTTGCTAAAGTTCCCTCTTAAAAAAATATCATGAAAAAGATCTTATTTGTATTTGCTTTGGTAACCCTTGTTTCCACCACATCCTGTAATAAGAATAAATGCTGGGTTATCAGTGATTGCCTGGGTAATGACCTGGAAAACTATTGTGGCTCGGAAGATGATATACAGTCTTACTGTGCGTCTCATAGTACAGCCGGCTGCAACTGGACATACAGAAAACAATAATTTTTTTAAAAACTTACATCTCAACTATTTAAGTGTAAAGCTCCCTTTTACCCCTTCCACCGAATTGCCGCCAATCATTAGGTCAAAATCACCTGGCTCCAGTACAAAAGTTCCTGTATTATCATAAAAACCAAGTTCGGCTGCGGTTAAGGTAAATGATACCTGCCGTGCCTCACCGGCCTTCAGGCTAAACTTGCTGAAACCCTTTAACTCTTTAACAGGCCTTACCACACTGGCTACTTTATCCCGCATATATAACTGGGCTACTTCCTCACCATCCAGTTTGCCGGTATTGGTAACTGTTGCTGTTACTTTAACAGCAGCCGGATTGGCATCATTTATTACCAGGTTGCTGTAAGCAAAGCTGGTATAGCTTAAGCCAAAGCCAAACGGGTACAGGGGTTTATTGCTTTCATCGCCATAATGGCTCCAGAAGACTTCGGGTTTTGGGCCCGGGCGGCCGGTGTTTAGGGTATTGTAATAAACAGGCACTTGTCCTACACTACGTGGAAAAGTCATGGGCAGTTTACCCGATGGGTTGTAATCGCCATATAATACCTGTGCAATGGCATGTCCGGTTTGGCTGCCCAGTTGCCAGGTTTCTACAATGGATGGTATGTTTTCATCGGCCCAGGTAATAGCCAGCGGCCTTCCGTTCATAAGTACCAAAACAATATTTTTATTAACCGCATACACGGCTTCTAAAAGCTGCTGCTGAACACCTGGCAGGTTTAATTTGGTACGGCTGCGGCCTTCCCCGCTCTGAAATCCGTGTTCACCTAACACCATGATTACCATATCAGAATTACTGGCTAATTGAATAGCTTCTTTAAATCCACTGGTGTCAGTTTCGTTTATCTTTACCTCATTAATAAAGTCGGTTTTACCAATGGCCAGGTCGGCTCCTTTGGCATAAGTTAGGTTGCTGCTGTATTTTTTTAGCCCTTCCAATACCGAAACGGCTGTGTTATCATCGCTGCCAATGCGCCAGCTACCCAACGGACTGTTCTTATCGTTAGCCAGGGCGCCAATAACCCCGATTTTCTGCTGGTTTTTAGCCAATGGCAGCAAGGGCCGGCCACTACCCTTTACATATGTGTTTTTTAATAATACTATTGACCTTTTGGCTACATCCAGCGCTGCCACAGCATGTGCCGGGTTGTAAATTAGCTCTTTTTCACGGGCGGCATCGCAATATTTATAAGGGTCATCAAACAAACCCAGCTTATATTTTACCCTTAATATGCGTCTTACGGCGTCGTCCACCAGTTTAATATCTACTTTACCGGTTTCTACCAGTTCTTTCAGGTGGTTTACATAGGCGTAAGATTCCATATCCATGTCGCTGCCGGCATTGGCGCTTTGCTCAGCAACCTGTTTCAGGTTGGCGGCAAAGCCGTGGTCAATCATTTCCATTCCCGAGCCCCAGTCAGATACAACAAAGCCATTAAACTTCCAGGCATCTTTTAAAATATCGCGTTGCAGCCATTTATTGCCGGTTGCCGGTACACCGTTAAGGGTGTTAAAAGAGTTCATTACGGTTTGTACACCGGCTTCTACTGCTGCTTTAAAGGGCGGCAGAATGGTATTGTACAGGGTTGATGTGCCTACATCAACGGTGTTATAATCACGCCCTGCCTCAGCAAATCCATAACCGGCAAAATGCTTGGCACAGGCAATTATGGTATTATTGGCCGCCAGGTCATCGCCCTGGAAACCTTTAATACGGGCAAGACCTATTTTTGTTCCCAGGTAAGTATCTTCCCCTGCCCCTTCCATTACCCTTCCCCAGCGGGCATCACGGGTAATATCCACCATGGGTGCAAAGGTCCAGTTGATACCGGCGGCCGAAGCTTCAATAGCAGCAGTACGTGCCGATGTTTCAATGGCTGCAAGGTCCCAGCTGGCTGCTTCACCCAGTGGTATGGGAAAAAGGGTTTTGTGTCCGTGTATTACATCGTATCCAAATAAAAGTGGAATACCCAGTCGGGTTTCTTTTACGGCTATCTCCTGTAGTTTGCGTACGTTTTCGGTGCCTTTTACATTTAATACGGCACCTACCATGCCTTTGCGCAGGTGATCGTATTTCTTCTTAGCATCACCATCCTTGGGTGCAGGACCGGTTATTTCCCAAAAGCCGTTGTACTGGTTCATTTGTCCCACTTTTTCTTCCAGGGTCATTTTTTGCAGCAGGGAATTTATTTTCTCTTCCTGGACAACCGGCTCCTTTACGCTGTTTTGTGCCTTAACAATTGAATTTATGTGAACCAGGCAAATTATTAGCAGGCAACCTGCTGTTTTAGGTATACTGAGGTTTATCATAATTTAAAACTTAAGATAGTAAATAAAAAAGCGGAGGTATCTACCTGGATAAGTGAATACGATCCGCTTAATAATGATTGCTAAATGAGTAAACTAACTGCTTGTAATAACTCATTTTACAAACCATGTTTAAATTAATTTCACGCTGGGTTCGCTGAGGAGCGGAGAAAACAGAGAAATCACTGCGTACCCTGCTCCCCTGTTACCGCTGCGTGAAATATTCTTATTGATACACCCTTACATAATCAACCTCAAAAGTGGCGCTGTTAAATGCGGGGTCAACTGCACCCCCAAAATTGCCGCCCATGGCCATATTTAATAAGATGAAAAAGTTTTGATTAAATGGCAAAGCTGCTGAATTGGCTACTGTATGAAACAACTGGGCATCAACATAAATTTTTATGCTTGTTGCCGACCACTCAACCGCATAGGTATGAAATGCTGTTGTGGCATCGGGTATCATAATGGTAGCACCATCGGCATTACCGCCGGAACGGCCGGGATAATGCAAGGTGCCGTAGATCTTATTCAGATCCCTGCCCAGGTGTTCAACAATATCTGTTTCGCCACAGGCTGGCCAGCCCACCGCACCTATATTATCACCCAGCATCCAGGCTGCAGGCCAGGTACCAACACCCGTTGGGAATTTGGCCCTCACCTCTATCCTGCCGTATTTGAACGAATATTTATTTTTAGATAATAAACGGGCCGATGTATAGGCACTGCCCATATAATTTTCTTTAAGCGAAATGATCTTTAAAACACCGCCCTGTACGATGGCGTTTTCGGGCCGGCTGGTATAATACTGCAGTTCATTGTTACCCCAGCCACCGCTGCCGGTGCCGGTTTCGTAACCCCATTTGGCCGGGTCGGGTGCGCCATTGGTATTAAACTCATCGCTGAACACCAGCACAGGTGCGCCACCACCTGCTGTGTTTACAGTTACCTGTACAGATTTACTGATGCTTAATCCAGAGCTGCTTTTAGCAGTAACATTTACCGAGTAAGTGATATTGCCCACCGTGGTATAACGGTAAGTAACCAAACCTCCGGGCACTGTTTCAATAATGCCATTGCCATATTCATAAATATAAGAAACGGCATTGGTGGCGGTGGCGGTAAATGCTACATTACCACTACCATCGGTACTGGGTGTTGCAGTAACCACCAGGTTGGTAGGCGCTGTTTGTGTGGTGCCGGTACCGGTACCGGAGTTTCCTTTACTGCAGCTTATTAATACAATAAAAAGAAAAACCAGCGTGGTTATATTTTTAGCTAAACTCATGTTCCTTATTTTTTAATTAGTTTTTGATACCACGAATTGCCATCAGCACCGATGTTGCGCAAATGAACCTGCGTATCGGTTATAGATAATATTTCGTAGGTAGTTCCGCCGGTTCCAAAATTGATGATGCCATTACCGGGTACGGTAAACTGTATCCTGGTAGACTGTGCCGGTGTAGAGGCTGAAGTTGCATCCATAAATATCAGCGATTTTAAACCACCGGTATTGATGGCATAGCAACCATCACCGCCGCCAAATCCATAAAAAGTGGTAGCTGCACCAATAGAAAATGAAGCTCCTTTATTATCGATAGACATTTTTACATTGTCGTTGGCATCTTTAGAGAAAGTGATATCATCGTCATAAGCACAGGCTTCTCTTGAATTGGGAGTGGCAGCATAATAATTGGCAAAAAACTCAGATGCTGCACCTACTCCAAAATGACCGGGAGCATCATGGTCTGTTTGCCATACTTTGGATGAACCATTGGTAAGGCTTTGTAAAATAGCTGCCGGTATCTGAAAGTTAACAAACACTTTTACTTTTTTGGTGATCGTACTCATCACACCCGCTGTTCCAATGGCATTTACGGTAATGTTATACTCGGCTGTACCCGGCGCTCCGTAGCGGTATTGAATAACACCGGTAGGTACCAGTTGCGGGGCAGTTCCATCACCAAAATCTATTTTATAACTTAATGCATTGGCTGCAGTTACCGTAATATCTACTTTACCGGTACCGTTACCAAACGGATTGGCAGCATCGGTGCCCACCACTACTGTATTAAGAGCAAGCCCGGTTGGTGTAATAATATCGCCAATGTTATATTCTGCTTTTTTACAACTGCTGAAAACCACAGTTAGTAAAAAGAGGGCAATAAAAGATCTTTTAATCGTTATCATAATCTTGATTTTTTAGAATTAATTAAGTCTGATGTCGTCAAAATAATAGGTAAAGTTTGGAGATCCGTCTCCGGCTGTACCCAGGTCAAATATCAACACCACTCTTGCATAAAACCCGGCAGGAATGGCTGTATAATCGAAAGTTAACTCCTCCCATGCATTGGCAACGGTAGTAGTAGCTTCTTTTTCATAAAACTGTCCTCCGTTGGTTGGATTCTCTACTTTCAACAACAACTTGGCTCCTATCCGTGGTGAATACACTTTTACTTTGAAGGTTCTTAATACCGTGAAATTGATTGGGTTTACCAGGTCTATAAAACTGCCTGCCCAAACTTCCGGTGCACCTTTTACCATTTTACCAACTTTGCTACTGGTATTAATACCCGATGCATCCGGATTGTTAACAACAGTTGCTGTTGCACCACCAAAATTTACAAAAGGATAAGCATATGTTGATTGAAAATCGATAGGTAATGTCAGGTAATTAGGTATAACGTTTGTAGGCAGGAAGGTAACATCATCCCAATAGAATACACTTCCTGTTCCATTATTTCCAAAATCAAAAAAGACAGATGCCATATCATAAGTATAGGCAAGGTTCATAGATGCTGTGCCGATAGACGGTGTTGCAAAATCAAATACCAGGGTTTCCCAGGTATTGGCAGCCTGAGTCATGGCCTCTGTTTCAACCGATCTGGCAGGGTTTGTCTTGTCCTCTACTTTTAATCTGACACGCAAACCGGCTGCAGGAGAATAAACCCTGATGCTCATTTGAGTTTTCGTTGCAGTAAAACCAATTGGGGCATTAAAGTTTGCGCCAATGGTTGTACCGGCCCAGGTTTGTGCTCCACCCGTCTTGGTTGTTTTCTTTACATTATTAGCTCCGTTTGTCGGGTCAGTTGCTGGTACACTAACGGTGCCTCCAAAATCAGTAACCTCATAATTCACACCCGGCAGATCAAATGTAACCGGCAATGCCAGTACACCAACAGGCATCTGGTTGGTAAGCCTGATATCATCAAATAACCAGGTAAAATTAGCCGATCCATCTCCCACTGTTCCCAGGTCGAAGATCAGTACAACTTTTTGGTAGGTATTGCCCGTATTGATCGTTCTGTAATCAAATGCAAGGTCTTCCCAGGCATTGGCCACGGTGGTAAGCACTTCTTTTTCAAAAAATATTCCGCCGTTTGTGAGATTTTCTACCTTAAGCAACACTTTAGCGCCAACTCTTGGAGAATACACTTTCATTCTGAAAACTTTGTTAACCGAAAAATCAATTGGCGTACCAACGGTTATAAAACTACCTCCCCAAACTTCGGGTGCATTTTTTACCATGCGTGCTACATTAGCCGTGGTGTTAATGCCATTCATTTGCGGATTGGCAATTTTGGTTGAAACACCACCACCAAAATTGGTAAATGCATAATTAACCGTTGCCGACTCGAAGGTTATTGGTATTAAAACGGGATCAACAATATTAACCGTGGTTGTGTAGGTTGTAGTAGCTGAGCCACCACTATAAGCAACTACCCTTAAAGTATAAGAGCCTACTGCAGCATATACATGATTTACATTCTGCCCTTCTAAAAATGGCTGGCCGGGTTCATTGGCAACATCGCCCCAAAACACTTTAAAAGCGGTTTCGTACAATGCGGTTGCCGAAAGATTTACTTTAAAATTGTTTACCCCGTCAATTGCCCAGTTAACCACCAGGTTTTCCGGCGCACGGAAAGAAACCGTAAGTTTCTGGATGAGTTCGGTAGTTTTACCGTTAACCGCATGGCCTATAATTTTTACATTGTATGTGCCTTCTGCATAAATATGTGTTATATTTTTTCCTGCAGATAAATTTACAGGTGTTGTAGTTGCATCACCATAATATACATCATAGTAAATGGAACCTTCGCCATTGGGCGTTATAGTTACCAGGCCGGTGTTATCCTGTGTAATATCAAACATTACAGATAATTTATCCGGTGCTGCAGCTGCGTCAACAAACGAAAGATCATCGTTTACTGTTTTTGTACAGCCACCCAAAACCAGTAACAGGCAACAGGCGCTGAAGAAAGATTTTATTGCATTCATAATCGTTATTTTTAGTTAGTTATAGATTAGTAACCGGGGTTTTGTGTTAAACCTGCCAGATCAACTTCGCCCTGTGGTATCGGAAACAATTCATGTTTTCCGGCAACAAAGCCCAACGTGCCCAATACCGAAGCAGCTTTACCGGTTCTTACCAGGTCAAAAAAGCGTTCTCCTTCCATGGCCAGTTCCAGTCTTCTTTCAGCCAGAATAGCATCGTACAAGGCTGTACCGGTTGCAGTAATATCATGCAACAGATCGCCAAAAGCCCGGCGACGAACCAGGTTCAGGTAGGTTTGTGCCTTCAGATCATTACCCGATTTATTGAATGCTTCAGCAGCCATCAGCAATACATCTGCATAACGAATGGTGCGGAAATTATTTGAATAGTTTAATTCAACCTGTCCGGAAGTTTCGCCTTTGCGTGGTAGATATTTTTGATTGTATAAACCGGTATTTTGATAAGGCGCTACCTGGTAGGTAATATTTAATGCAGGGTTGGCAACTTTATATGCTTCAATATCCAACACAGTAACTGCTTTTCTTCTATCGCCTGCGGCATAAGCTGCTGCCAGGTTTTGTGTAGGTAAATTAGTGCTCCAGCCCGGTGCATATGGCATGGCGGCTGAACCGTTTAAACCACGTACACCACATTGCTGAACTGAATAATTTCCCTGTCCACGGGTTACATGCCCCCAATCGTAGGTAGCCGAACCGTTTGAATATTGAATTTCAAAAACAGACTCCGGTCCATTTTCACCACTGGGTAAAAACATTGAATTAAAATCGGAAACCAAAGAAAAAGCATTTGGAATAATTACGTTATCAAGCATGGCTGCAGCCGGTGCATATTTATTTTGATACAGCAATACTTTACCCAATAAAGCCTGTGCAGCATATTTGGTTGCTCTGCCTTTTTCTACCTGTACAACCGGCAACACGGCAATAGCGCTGGCAAGGTCGGTTTCAATTTGTTTGTACACATCAGCCTGGCTGGATCTTGTGATAGTACCCAGATCAGAAAAAGTAAGTCTTTTATCAACAAACAAGGGTACACCACCAAACATTTTTACCAATGTAAAATAGTAGTATGCCCTTACGAAATATACTTCGCCATACAAAGCATCTTTTCCCGGAAAAGTAATGGTTTCGCCTGCCGGGTTTTTGTCTTTATACTGATGCATATAATTTGCCCGGTTAATACCTTCGTAACATGATTGCCACAAATCAGCAATGGTTCCATTGATGGGTGTGTGGGTAAAATTATTGATCTGCTGCAGCGACAGTACATCTGATGCACTTTCTCCACCGGTTACAGAATTATCAGAAATAATATCCCCTACCGGCACAACCTGGTTAAGCCATTGCAAGGGAGCATAAGTACCTACTGCTATTGATCTGTAATCTGCTTCGCTTTTAAAATATTCCAGGTCGGTTATTTTAAAATCATCTTTTGGATTATAATCAACCCATTTGTTACAGGATACAAGCATGGCTCCTGCGAGTAAGATGCCAAGTATTTTTATTTGTAATTTTTTCATTTTTCTATTATTTATTGAATGAATTAAAATTTAATGTCCAGTCCTACAGCATAAGTTCTTGCCTGTGGATATGCACCACGGTCAACACCCACATCCTGTAGCGGAGCAGCAATTTCAGGATCGTAACCGGTGTATTTGGTAAAGGTGAATGCATTTTTTACCTGGCCATATAACCTTACTGTTTTAAACACCTTTTTAATTGGTTTAAACTGGAAATTATAACCCAATACGATATTCCTGATCTTGATGAAAGATCCATCTTCTACATACCTGTCGGATACACGGCTGTTGTTATTGGCATCGGTAAATGAATACCTTGGATTGTGTGCATCATTGGTTGTTCCGGGCCCGGTCCACCTGTTTAATACACTGGCGAATTTATTGGTAAGGTTACCATTTCTTTCCAAAGCACGGTAAACATCATTACCGGAAGAAGCATAGCTTAAAACTGAAAGATCGAAGTTTTTATACTCCAGGTTCAGGTTCCAGCCAATAGTAAATTTGGGGAAAGGATTTCCTATCTGGGTTTGATCTTTAGAATCAATGATGCCATCGCCATTCAGGTCGGCAAATTTAATATCACCGGGTTGTGCGCCTGCCTGTGTAGGACTGGCAGCAATTTCGGCATAGCTTTGAAATAAGCCGTCGGTTTTATAGCCATAGTAATAATATGGTGTTTTGCCTTTTTCAAATACGCTTACGGTTTGAGACTGGCCGTTAAAATAGCCACCACCGGTAATTCTTGCTGTACCTTCGGTATTGGTACCGGTTACCAGGTTTTTAACTGAGGTAAAAGTTGCTGTGGTAGAAAGTTTAAGGTCTTTGCCTATTTTGCTGGTGTATCCCAAGGTAAGATCAAGTCCGCTTGATTTTGTAGAACCAATATTGGCAGGCGGAGCAGAAACTGTTCCTAAAATAACTACCGGTGCTGTACCCTGGTATATTAATCCTTTTGTTCTTTTCTCGAAGTAATCAACAGCAATATTAAATTTATTCTTGTAAAAATTCATATCAACACCTGCATTCAGCTGGGTTTGTTCTTCCCATCCTAATTTATCATTTCCCAATGAGCCTAAAGTAGATCCTGAGTAAAAATTATTACCGTAGGTATACCCAATACTGTTTCCTGATCCATACAATGAAGCCAGATAATCAGTTTGAATGTAGCGGTATGTAGGATTAACATTATCAGATCCCACTGATCCATAACTGGCCCTGATCTTAAGAAAATCAATCAGCTTTGATTTAAAGAAGTTTTCCTTGCTCACTACCCATCCTACAGAACCCGAAGGAAAAATTGCCCACTTTTGATCCTTGCCAAAAGCGGTAGACCCATCCCTGCGGGCTGTTACTGATACCAGGTATTTTTCTTTATAATCGTAATTTATCCTGCCGAATATAGAGGCATTCCTTTTTTCATATTGATAATAGTATCCAGTACTGGCAAAAAGATTAGTTGCTGAATTATTGCCTGTTGCTGATGTATAATCTGCAAAATCCCAGCTGTTAAAAGGTACATCCTGCCTGCTTGAGCCAGCCGTGTTACCACTTACTTTCTGAAATGATAAACCTGCAGTTGCTTCAAAAGCATGATTCCTGGCTAATTTAAAATTATAATTACCAAACAACTCATAGGTAAAAGAGTTATAGCTGGCTTTTTCCTGTGCCACACTGTTGTGTTTGCCGGCAACGGTTGTGCCATCACCGTTCATGGAATTATCTACGTTATTTAACCCGTAAAATACAAGTGGCGTAAATGTTTTGGCATTGCCATCATATTTGGTATATCCAAAACGGGTACTGATCTTCAGATTTTTGATTACTTCATACTGTAATTCAAATTTTCCGAAGATCTTATTACCTACATTTTTGTTGTAGGTATTTTCCAGCTTGGTAAGCGGGTTAAATATTTCAGATAAAATATTATTACTGAAACCATACTGGCCAACTGTATTGGGTACGGTATTGTAAACCGGTACTGTTGGGTCGTAGTTTAATGCACTGCCGATGATGCTGTTGAAAGAATTTTCCTGTATACCTTTTGAACTCAGGTTTACATAATTGGCATTTAAAATAAACTTTAGTTTAGAAGTAAGATCAAAAGCCACATTGGATGTAAAATTGATACGATTGAATTTTGACTTATCGATACCGCCTACTACACCACCCTGGCTTAACCAGGCACCCGATAAAAAGTAGGTAACTCTTTCAGATCCGCCTCTTGCTGAAATATTATGCGTTTGTATAGGAGCCTGTTTAAAGATCTCTTTCTGCCAATCGGTTCCTTTTCCTAAAACCGAAAGGTCGGGGAAAACGATATTGCCACCGCTTAAGGTACTTCCTTCATTAACCATAGCACCATACTCAGCTGCATTTAACACCGGAACCGTATTGGCAACCTGCTGAATACCGTAAAAGCTGTTGATGGTAAATTCAGTTTTTTGATTTTTTCGACCGGCTTTTGTGGTAACTATTACCACACCATTACCGCCACTTACACCGTAAATGGCAGCGGTAGCAGCATCTTTTAAAATATTGATACTTTCTATATCGGCCGAATTAATAGAATTAAGGTCTGCCTGCGATTGAGGAACACCATCAACAACTACTAATGGGCCATTATTACTATAAGAAGGAATACCCCTTATAAGTATTAAAGGCTGTGCACCCGGTGAGCCACTTTGAATAACATTCACACCCGAAGTTCCCTGTATAGCATCTTCTACCCTAACCGGTTTAAGCTTTTCAATAGCAGCTGCTTTTACGCCGGCTATTGCACCCGAAACCTTGGTTACTTTTTGGGTACCATAACCAACAACAACCACTTCATCCAGGCTTTTAGACGATTCTTCCATTAAGATGGTAACGTCGCCCGCTTTGTTGATCTGGATACTTGTTGGGGCATAACCAATAGAAGTAATGTTTAATTTACCTCCTTTGGGTACCGAAATGGTAAAACTTCCCGTTGCGTCTGTGGTTGTAGTTGTAGTGGTGCCCTGAAGGTTTACACTTGCACCAATAACCGGGTCGCCGGTAGCTTTGTTCTTTACTTTACCTGTGGCGGTAATGTTTTGGCCAAAGGCCTGTTGAGAAATTATGCCCAGGAAAATACTGAGGCATAGCATAGCAATCTTTAATTTCATATAGCGCTCATTTTAGTGATTCAAGAATTAGCAGAATTCGAAATGTAAATGTAGATGACACCACGTCAATTTTAAAATATTGTACCACATCATTACTACATCAATGCTTATTTAATGCTGATTTTATAGGTATTTCGACTACATCAATACTACGTCATATTTTTTTTGTATAATTACACTCACGTTTTTGCATAAAAATATGAAACAGCTCATTTTACTGATTTGCTTTCCGCTCCAGGTAGTTTGTCAAAATACAATTGGCTTTCCTGATATTATTAATTATCCTAAACAAAGTTATAAAGCTGGGTTGCAGAACTGGGATATTAAACAAGATAAAAACGGTATTGTTTACTTTGCCAATAATGAAGGTCTTTTGAGTTTTGATGGAAAGTATTGGAATAATCATCCGCTCCCCAATAAAACCAATGTACGTTCGGTTGAAATTGGGCCGGCAAACCGTATATATGTGGGAGGTCAGGATGAACTGGGGTATTTTGCACCTGCTGCCAATGGCCGGCTGCTTTATTATTCACTCATCGAACAAATTGCTGCTAAAGACAGGTCATTTGGCGATGTATGGGATATAGTAGCCTTTAAGGGCAATATCTATTTCCGGTCACCAAAGAAAATATTTAAGTTCACAGACAGGGCCGTTGCTGTGTTTAATGCCCCATCTGAGTGGGATTTTTTGGGAGAATGTAACGGAAAATTGTTTGCACACGATTATGCCGCCGGACTGCTTGTATTTGAAAACGATATTTGGGCACCGGTATTTACAGAGAATATACTGCCCGTTAATGATCCCGTAACCGGCATCATTTCAATACAAAAAGATAGTGCCATCATTACAACTTTAAAAAACGGGCTTTTTCTTTTGTCCGACACCCGTATTGCTGTTTTACCATCAGTCAATAATCAATTGTTTAAAAATGAAAGGGTTTACGCAGCCACATCAATCAATAAAGATTGGATTGCCTTAGCTACCAATAACAATGGTATTTATATTACCGATACTAAGGGAAATATCATACAAAGTTTTTCAAGAACTGAAGGCCTTCAAAATAATAATGTACTGAGTATTCTTTTAGACAGGGAACGCAATTTATGGCTGGGCCTCGATAATGGAATTGACCTGATAACCTACAATAGTGCCATTAAACAGATAAAACCAATGCTGCAGGATGGTTCTGGTTACAACGTGATGATCTATGACAGGCAATTATTTTTAGGCACATCCAACGGCCTTTTCAGTGTACCACTGCAACCGGTGCAGGATATGAGTTTTAGCAGGGGCAGTTTTACTTCCATAGCAAATGCCAAGGGTCAAACCTGGAGCCTTGCCAATATCAATAATCAACTGCTGATGGGCCACCACGAGGGTGCATTTTCCATTAAAAACAATACCGCAAACCCTATATCACTCAACAAAGGGTTCTGGAATTTCATACCTCTTTCCAATACTTTTCCTACCAGCCGTATTATTGCCGGCGGATATAATGGCCTTACCATTTTTGATTACAGCAATGGCCAGTTCATGCATTCCAAAAAAATTCCGGGCTTCGAGGAATCGTCACGTTTTGTAGAACTTGATAAAGACAGTAATATATGGGTATCTCATCCCTATCATGGTGTTTTCAAAATAACAAATAGTACCGGTGGCAACTACAGCATTTTAAGTTACTCTAATACTAAAGGGTTGCCCTCTTTGCTAAATAACCATATTTACACCATTAAAAACGAATTGGTTGTTGCAACAGAAAAAGGTATTTATGTTTTTAATAAACAAAAAGATCTTTTTGAATCTTCACCATTTTATTCAAAACTGCTGGGAGGCCAAAGTATCCGGTATCTTAAAGAAGATGGTAATGGTAATATCTGGTTCATTCATGAAAAAACACTGGGAGTTATAGATTTTTCTAAAAAAGAACCTGTGGTAATTTATCTGCCGGAATTAAATAATAAAATGCTGAGTGGATTTGAATTTATATATCCTGCCAATGAAAACAATATTTTTTTAGGTGGCGAAAAAGGCTTTTATCACATCAACTATGAAAAATACAAACAAACATTACCCAGGCTGAGTGTGCAGATACGAACCCTGAGCATTATTAATAAAACAGACAGCCTTTTATTTGGCGGCTATTATAATAATGATAAACAAATACAGGATGCCGGTAATATCCCTTCCATCAATTACCGCTGGAAAACAATCCGTATTGAATATTCATCTTCTCTTTTTGGCTACCAGGCAAACCTTGAATACAGTTACAGGCTGAAAGGATATGATAATAACTGGAGCGAATGGACGAACAGAACAGAAAAAGAATACACCAACCTGCCTGCAGGTAAATTTAGTTTTGAAGTTAAAGTACGAAACAACCTGGGCAACGAATCTGCAGTTGCAACCTATACCTTTAATATATTACCTCCCTGGTATAAAACCAACTGGGCAAAAGCTTTATACCTGTTGCTGTTTGCAGCAGGCCTGTATTTCCTGTATAAACTGCAGACAAAAAAATTTAAACGGCAACAGGCTAAATACGAAGAAGAACAAAAAAGGCTGCGCTATATACATGACCTGGAAATTGCCAAATCGGAAAGTGAACTGGTTACCTTACGAAACGAAAAACTGGAAGCAGATATTAATTTTAAAAACTCTGAACTGGCTTCATCAGCCATGCACCTGGTTAAAAAAGGAGAACTGGTTTCTAAAATGAAAACCGAGCTGGCACATATCATGAAAGGCGTCAGCAATCCGCAGGCTGAAGCCGATCTGAAAAAAATGATAAAGTCAATCAGTGAAGATGATAATATGGACCAGGAGTGGGAAAACTTTATCCTGCATTTTGATAAGGTACACAGTGATTTTATCAGCGCATTAAAAGAAAAACATCCCGGCATTTCAAATAATGAAATTAAGCTTTGTGCCTATCTGCGTATGAATTTATCTACCAAGGAAATGGCACAACTGATGAATATATCTGTAAGAGGTGTGGAAGTAAGCCGGTACAGGTTGAGAAAGAAATTAGCTTTGGTAACTGAAGTGAGTTTATTTGATTACCTGATAAACATTCAGACAAAAAACAACTAAAGTACCTGCAGTAAAAAAGCCCGGCATGAATGCCGGGCTTTTTATTTTCTCATAAGCAAATTTATTATTCATTATCCGAAGGTTCTGTTGGTTCTTCGGTCTTTGTTGTATCTGTATCTTCCAAAGTAGTTTCATCAGCAAGGGCTTCAGCAACTATTGGGTTACCTTCTTCATCCAGTATAACGGTCTCTTCTACTTCCTTTTCATCCAGTTGCGTAATGGCTGCAATTTCATCCCCATCATCAACACGTATGAGTTTAACGCCCTGTGTCGCCCTGCCCTGTTCGCTGATCTGGTTAACCGGCATACGAATGGTAATGCCGCTAACACAGGTAATCATCAGGTCTTCAGCTTCTGTTACGGCCAATAAACCTACGAGTGAACCGGTTTTTGCTGTTACGCTAATGGTTTTTACACCTTTACCGCCACGGTTGGTAATGCGGTAATTGGCTTCGCCTGTTTCAGGATCGTCTAAGAAAGTACGCTTACCATAACCATTGGCACTTACTACCAGCACTGTTTTGGTTTTGTCTTCTACATTAACACAAACCATACCTACTACTTCGTCAGTAGCATCATCTACATCAATACCCGCTACACCAATACCACCACGGCCAGTAGGCCTAACCTTTAATTCAGGGAAACGAATGGCACGGCCGCTTTTAACCGCCATCATGATCTCACAATTTCCGTCAGTGAGCTTGGCTTCCAATAACTGGTCGCCTTCTTTTATCGTAATTGCATTAATACCGTTCTGGCGTGGACGACTGAAATCTTTCAATCTTGATTTATTAATGATACCCTGTTTGGTACATAATACGATGTAATGATTGTTTACATAATCCTCATCTTCCAGGCTCTTCACGTCTATGATGGCCCTTACTTTATCATCCGGCGGAATTTGTATCATGTTCTGTAATGCACGCCCCTTGCTGGTTTTATCGCCTTCAGGTATTTCGTACACTTTCAACCAGAAGCATCTTCCCATTTCTGTAAAGAACAATAAGGTATGGTGTGTGCTGGCCACAAACAGTTTTTCAATATAATCTTCCTGCCGGGTGCTGCTGCCCTTGGCACCACGGCCACCGCGGCGCTGCTGGCGGTATTCGGCTGCAGAAGTTCGTTTAATATATCCTAAGTGAGAAATGGTAACTACCACATCTTCATCTTCTATCAGGTCGAGCATATTAATTTCATCACCCACATAAACGATCTCTGATTTACGTTCGTCACCAAATTTCTCTTTTACTTCAATCAACTCTTTTTTAATGATATCGTAGCGCATATCTTCATTGGCTAATATCAGTTTCAGGTGTTCGATCAACTTCATGATCTCGGCATGTTCTTCCCTGATCTTATTAATTTCCATACCGGTAAGGCGCTGTAAGCGAAGCTCCAGTACAGCTTTTGCCTGTATCTCACTCATGCCAAACTGGGTTATTAACCCTTCCTGTGCAATATTAGGTGTAGATGACTCACGGATAAGTTTGATCACTGCATCCAGGTTATCTAATGCAATAATGTAACCTTCTAAAATATGTGCACGTTCTTCGGCCTTGCGTAATTCGTATTGTGTACGGCGTACCACTACTTCATGACGGAATAAAATAAATTCAGAGATAAGATCCCTTAAATTCAACAGCCTGGGCCTGCCCCTGACCAATGCTACATTATTAACACCATAAGACGTTTGTAGCTCGGTTTGTTTATAAAGGTGATTGATGACAACCTGTGCAACCGCATCTTTCTTAAGATCCACAACAATACGGGTACCTTCTTTATTGTTACTTTCATTATTTACATCTGATATTCCTTCGATCTGTTTATCGTTGATAAGATCTCCAATTTTGGCGGTCAGCATATCGCGGTTTACCTGGTAAGGTACCTGTGTAATAATAATCTTTTCACGGCCGGTTTTGGTGGTTTCAATATCAACTTTACCACGCAACACTACCCTTCCACGACCTGTCAGTAAACCTTCCTTAACCCCTTCAAAACCGTAAATTACACCGCCTGTAGGAAAGTCGGGGCCCTTTACATATTTGATCAGTTCTTCGCAGGTAATTTCTTTATTGTCGATATACGCAATGCAGCCATCAATTACTTCGCTCAGGTTGTGCGGCATCATGTTGGTGGCCATACCTACGGCTATTCCGCTGCTGCCATTTACAAGCAACTGAGGAATACGGGTTGGTAAAACCATCGGTTCTTTTAACGAATCATCAAAGTTCAGCTGGTAATCCACGGTTTCCTTCTCAATATCTTCCAGCATGGCTTCTGCAAACTTTTGCATACGCACTTCGGTGTAACGCATAGCTGCCGGTGGATCTCCATCTTCGCTGCCAAAATTACCCTGTCCATCGATCATCGTATAACGCATGGCCCAATCCTGTGCCATACGTACCATGGTTTGATAAATAGCACTATCACCATGCGGATGGTATTTACCCATTACCTCACCTACAATACGGGCCGATTTTTTGTAAGGTTTATTGCTGGTATTGCCCAGTTCACTCATTCCATATAAAACACGGCGGTGAACAGGTTTTAGGCCATCCCGTACATCAGGTAATGCACGCCCAACGATCACACTCATCGAATAATCGATGTAGGATGTTTTCATTTGCTCCTCAATATTTACGGGAATGATACGGCCGCGGTTGTTTAAATCTCCGCCTTCCAAAGGCTGGTTTTCTTCGTTTAAATTGTCGTTATTTTCCATAATTTTTTATCGTGTGCGAAAGTACCGATTTTAACCCGTTTTTCCGCATAAAAAAGGGGGTTTTTGAGGGGTATTTTTACACATATTTTGTGGGTTTGTGGATAGAAGGAAAACGGAACGCAGATGACGCTGATCGATTATGATAAAAGCTGAATTTTACCTGCGTAAATCCGCTAAATCTGCGTCATCTGCGTTCCATTGTTTAACTTGCCAAAAACTTTTTTACTTGAAAACGATAGTACTCATTGGCGCCGGAAAATCGGCAACGGTTTTAATTGATTATTTGATTGCTGAAGCTGAAATAAACCGCTGGAAATTTATTATTGCTGATAGTAACCGGGAGCAGATACTTTTAAAAACAAACAATTCAAAATACGCCGAAGCTGTTCAATTGGATGTTACCAACGAAGAACAAAGAAGCAAGCTGATACAAAAAGCGCATGTGGTTATCAGCATGATGCCCCCTGCCCTGCACTTTTTGGTGGCCAAAGATTGTGTGGAATACCGCAAGCATTTATTAACGGCTTCTTATTTAGATGATAAAATGAAAAGCCTGCAGGATGAGATAAGCAACCGCAAACTTTTATTTATTTGTGAGATGGGCCTTGACCCTGGCATAGACCATATGAGCGCCATGAAGATCATAGATAATGTAAAGGCAAAGGGTGGCAAAATAACTTCTTTTAAAAGCCATTGTGGCGGACTGGTGGCGCCTGAAAGCGATGATAATCCCTGGCATTATAAAATAAGCTGGAACCCACGCAATATAGTCATGGCCGGGCAAGCCGGTGCGGTGTATAAAGAGAACAACGAAATTAAAAATATCAGCTACAATCATTTGTTTGATTGCAGCAACGAAATTGCATTTGACGGATTGGAAGGATTGGCTTTTTACCCTAACCGTGATTCGTTGAGTTATATACCAACTTACAAATTACCTGACACTGCAACTTTTATAAGAACCACTTTGCGCCATGTTGATTTTTTTAAAGGCTGGAATGCTGTTGTACATGCACGTTTAACCAACGAAACAGAAAGCATTGATGCAGCCGAATTGACTTATGCAAAATGGTCGGTACCCATTTTACCTTTTGTAACTGATGATAATAAACAAATGCTGAAATACCTGGGTTTATTTGATGAGGCATTGGTTCCAGCAACTGCAAAAACATCGGCAGACGTTTTACAGTTTCTGCTAGAAACAAAACTAAAAATGGAACCGGCAGATAAAGACATGATCGTGATGCTGCACGAATTTGAATATAAGCTGGAAGGTAAAAATAATCAGTTAAAAAGCTGCCTGGTTGTGAAAGGCGAAGACAGCTTGCGTACGGCCATGGCTAAAACGGTTGGCCTGCCATTGGGCATTGCCGCAAAGCTTATTTTAAATGATACCATTAAACTGAAAGGTCTGCATATACCAACTGCAAAAGATATTTATGAGCCGGTATTGAACGAACTCGAAAAAGCTGGAATTAAGTTTACAGAAACCTTAGATTAATAAGTATTTTGTTATACGTATAAAATATAAATTTTGTAGTATAACTTTGTAAAATGGACGCTCAAATCATTTTAAGTTTTGATGAAGCGGTTATTAAAAAGGCAAAAAACTACGCCGAAAATAACAATATAAGCCTTTCCCGGCTTACCGAATTCTAATTGCGTAAAGTTACCATCAACAGTTATCAATCTCTTGAAGATTTACCCATTTCAGATTGGGTTAGCATTGTTGCCGAAGGCGAAGTTGAATATAAAACCAAATCAAAAAAAAATAAAGATTTAAATGCTGAGTATTTTAAAAGTAAAAAATGAGGATATTTTTAGATGCCAATATTCTGGTTTCGGTACTTAATAAAGAATATCCTTTGTTTACGTATGCTGCCCGTATTATAAGTCTTGCCGATAATAAAAAATTCACCGTATTCACTTCTCCTCTTTGTTTAGCCATTGCTTTTTATTTTGTTGAGAAAAAGAGCGGAATCCAATTGGCAAAGCAAAAAATTAAACTTCTTTCTGAAAAAATATTAATTACAGCTGTTGGCAAAACAGAACTGTTGCAGGCTTTAGAAAACGGGCAGGTAAACGATTTTGAAGATGGTATTGAATAATATGCTGCCGTACATAATAGATGCGAGGTAATTGTAACAGAAGATACCGGAGACTTTTATTTTTCGGATTTTGAGATTTGCAAAGCTCAGGATTTTCTTAAAACCTACCTGTTTTAACCTTCCTGCAATAAATTCCTTACGGGTTAAATATTCCCTTTTCAGCATCTAATAGAAAATTATCCCGGTTGGCAATGATTAGGTTTTTAATCTGAACAACTTTTATCCAATATATTATCCAGCAAATAACAAAACCAATATTTGCCAATGTGCCTACAAATGGAATGAATGAGCAAATACGCAACATGTTTTTTGCAGAGCCAACACCTTTAGTGGGTTTTATTTCGCTGGTGGGTATATGTAACCGGTAACATTCCAATTGAAATGAGTCTGCAATTTTATTTACAACATAAAACATCCATACAAAATTAAACAGCGGAATTAACGACAGCCAAACCTGCCCCGGAGGCATTTGCCTGTTTTCGGGACTTACTGCTTCCAGGGCTTTTTGTAAACTGATCAGGTAGAAAATAGTAGGTACCAGGAATGCAGCCAGAAATAAAAGCGTTAAAGAAGATGATCCGTAATTTTCCAGGTCGTACATAAAATCAGTTTAGATAAACAAAGAAAAAACAAATTATACAGTAGATAAAATCCTTTTTAATTCCACTACTCCTGCTGTGGCCGGCATTTCAATAATATGCAGGTTGAGCATCTTTTCTGTTGCCGGAATCTTTTTATCAATAATAAACTTAGGCAAATAAGGTGGGGCATAGTACAATAATGATGCAGCCGGGTAAACCTGCAAAGAAGTTCCTGCCACCACAAAATAATCGCAGTTGTTTAAAAGCGTTGCAGCCGTTTCCATCATCGGTACAGCCTCGCCAAACCAAACAATATGCGGACGCAACTGTGCTCCATCTGCTGCTGTGTCGCCCAGGTGAATATCTCCACGAATGTCGAAAACAGTCCCTTCATCAACTACGCTTCTCATTTTAAATATTTCGCCGTGCAGGTGTAATACTTTTGTTGAGCCCGCTCTTTCGTGCAGGTCATCAATATTTTGAGTAATGATCGTTACGTCAAAATCCTGCTCCAGTTCTGCCAATCCAATATGGGCTGCATTGGGCAATGCAGCGGCTACATCTTTGCGGCGGGCATTGTAAAAATCTAAAACCAGTTGTGGGTTTTTATGCCAACCATCAGGAGAAGCAACTTCATATACATTGTAACCATTCCATAAGCCATCACTGTCTCTGAAGGTTTTCAATCCACTTTCTGCGCTGATACCGGCACCGGAGAGTACAACAATGTGCTTTTTATTTTTCATTATAATTTTTCTTGCCGGCTGTTAATTTTTTGATGGTGGTTTGCAGGCGTGTTTGCCTGGTCTCTTCTTTTTTAGCGCCAGTGATCCACTCCACATATTCCCTTTTATGAGTAAATGCAAGGCTTTTAAAAAATCCGGCAGCCTGTTTATGCTTACTAAACAATTGCTGCAGTTCGGGAGGGGCCGTTATGGTACGGTTTTTATAATCTACGCCGGGTGCAGGATTCGTGCTGCTGAAACTATCTTTTTTTTTGCGCCTTCATGCTGTTTTTTAAAGCGGCCTGCACTCCATACATTGTCAAGCGCAATCATGCGTATGGCTTCAAAGCCATAGTCTGATAGAAAGTCCCAGTTTTTATCACGGGAAAGGTCACTGGCAATTTTAGAAGTAAGTTTGGGGTAAGCTATCCAGAATTTAGCGTCTTCCTGCAAAAAAGGAATAACATCTTTTAATATGTCGGCCAACTGCCTTTGACTTACAGCAAATACCAGGGCAAAATCTATTTTCCGGGCTTTTAAAAGCGGCGTTACATTTTTGGAAAATGTAAGTTTTATAAACTGTTTTTCTATTGATGAAGGAAGACCCTGTATCAACAAATTTTTCTCATCCAGCAATTGAAGTTTTTCAAGCAAAGTTTGAGCATTCATATCTATGTAGCAATTAACAATTAAAAAGAAGTACAAATAAATTTGTAAACATTCACTTCATGGACGAAGATTTAAATTAGCAGATGATATTCGTTTTGGTTAGTTTGGTTAAGTTCTCACGCTGTTTGAGCTGATAAAGTTAAATATAATATGCGACAGATAATAGATTTCAGCAAAAAAAACGCTCCCTACACGATGTAGAGAGCGTTTTTTTAACTGAACTATCATTTTTTACTTACCTAAAGGCTTATAATACCCTAAGGCTTCAGGCATCCACCCTTGCAGCCTGGCAATACGATTTTCATCTGCGGGATGGGTTGACAAAAATTCAGGTGGCTTTTGGCCATTAGAAGCTGCAGCCATACGCTGCCAAAAAGCAACAGCCTCATTTGGATTATATCCCGCCATCGCGGCAAAATTTAACCCAAGATGATCAGCTTCATATTCCTGGTTACGTGAATTGGGCAACAGCACCGCAATTTGTGCTGTAGGTGCAAATATATTATTGAACAGATCGTTGTATTTTGGATTGTTGGCGGTGGCAATATTGCCCACAATTTCGAGGCCCTGTGCAAGAGCTCCCTGGCTCATACGCTCGTTACCATGATGCGCCACGGCATGTGTAATTTCGTGTCCCATTACAACAGCTAAAGCAGCTTCATTTTGCGTAATTCCCAACAGTCCGGTATATACTACCACTTTACCACCTGGCATACACCATGCATTTACTTCCTTTGAATCTACCAGGTTAAATTCCCATTTGTACCCATTCAATTCGCTTCCCAAACCTTTTTGGGTATAGTAATCAGTAATTGCTTTTGAAATTCTGTTTCCAACCCTTTTAACCATTTCAGCATCTTTATTAGAACTGCTGTTTACCACTTTGTTCTGTGATAGAAAAGACTGGTATTCAGTTAAAGCCTGTTGTTGCAGGGTTGCTTCACCAAATAATGCCAGTTGTTTGCGGCCAGTGATAGCGTTCTCGCTGCAGGCAACAAAAAGAGATACAGTTGCCAGGAAAAAAAGAATCTTTTTCATTTTAGTTTGAGTTTTAATTATACGTGTAATCAATTGGCGTACCAATTATGTATTTTGTAGTAATAATACAAAAATTAGGTTTGATTTAACCTGGTTAAGTATATTGGAAATAATGAATTAACCGTGGTTTTGATTCGATTTTCTTTTATCCCGGTGTTTCAGAATCGGTATCCTGCTTTCTACGCCACGTAAAATACGGCCGATGTTTTTTTGATGTGTGAGCACAACCAAAACAGCCACGATGAGTGCAAAAACCCTGTATAATACTTCATGTTCGTTCCATATCCACAATACACAAATTGGAAGTGACAGAGCAGCTAATATTGAGCTTAAAGAAACATACCTGGTTAAATAAAGTACCAATACAAAAATACCGATGCAACTTATTGCAACTATTGGCTGAATGGCCAGTACCATCCCTAACAAAGTAGCAACACCTTTTCCTCCTTTAAAACCGGCAAAAATTGGAAAAATATGTCCGATTACGGCTGCCGTTCCAAGTCCAAGCATCAGGTTGGTTCTTTCAAGTTCATGACTGATATAGAAAGGAAGGAAATTATAAAGCATTACAGCTGAAAGACCTTTTAAAATATCTATCACCATCACCATAGTACCGTAACGTGAACCCAAAACCCTGAAAGTATTGGTAGCGCCCATGTTGCCGCTTCCGTAATCACGAATATCGATACCAAAAAACCGTTTGCTAACCAATAGTGCGGTAGGAATTGAACCAATTAAATAGGATATAATAATGAGAACGAGTTCTTTCATTTGTTTCCTTTAGCTTGAGTTGAAGAGTACAAAAGTAACGAAAAAACTGCTCCTTTTTAAGGTTGATTAAAATTTGTGCATAAAGTAAGAATTATGCAATCTTTTATATTTTTCGTATTAAGTACAGAATTAATTCATGACTGCCAAAATACTAATCCATTCGCCTTTTTGTACTGTTTTAAGCCGAAGTATTCCATTTTCGGCTAATGCATTTACCATGGCTGGCTCATCGGCTTTCATAAAGCCACTGAGCAGTATGTATGTTCCTTTTTTACTTACTGATTTTATACCAGCCAGGTTATCCAGTATAACATGCAGGTTGATATTGGCCAGGATAATATCATAAGTTGTTGCAGTGCTAATAGTTTCGGCCTTAATAAGATTGATCTTACTGCAATTGTTGGCTGCAGCATTTTCGATAGAATTTTCAATACTCCATTCATCGTAATCAATGGCATCAATAGAAACCGCTCCCATTTTTTCGGCCAGTATAGCTAAGACAGCCGTGCCCGTTCCAAAATCAACCACAGTCTTGCCGGCAAAATCCAAAGCTTCCATTTGCTCAATCATCATATAAGTAGTTGCATGATGACCGGTACCAAAACTCATCTTGGGTGTGATAATGATCTCATGCTTTACATCATTTATGGGCTGATGGAAAGCTGCCCTGATGGCAACAAATTCATTCACAACAATGGGTTCAAAGCTGCTCTCCCACCGGGCATTCCAGTTTTGCTGGGGTACTACAGTTTTTGTATGATTTACCGGTACAAGTTTCAGTATATCTTCCAGGCTGCCTTCTTCAAAACCATCTTCTTTAATAAAAGCCAGTAATGAGTTTTCTGTTTCTTCAAAACTTTCAAATCCGGCATCTGCCAGTAAAGCAATCAACATTTCACTTTCGACTTCTTTCAACGTTTCAAATTCAATCTGCAGGTAATTCATGATGATGGTATTTAAAAAACCATCCCGCCAGAGAGGCGGGACGGCATATAATTCAATTAATCTATTTCTTACACAGATTACTCACCTTGCTTAGGCTGTGCTTCAGGCTTTGGTATTAAAGCTTTACGGCTCAATTTAAACTTGCCTGTTTTTTGATCAACATCCAGCAATTTAACTTTAACTTTATCTCCTTCTTTAAAAATACCGTCCATTGTTTCCAAACGCTTCCAGCTTATTTCACTGATGTGTAACAAACCTTCTTTTTTAGGTAAGAACTCAACAAAAGCACCAAATTCTTTAATGCTCTTTACCGTTCCTTCGTATGTATCGCCAACAACCGGTACTGCTACCAGGCCGTTGATCCATGCCAAGGCACGTTCCAGGCTTGCTTTTTCTTTAGAGAAAATGCTTACTTCTCCCCTGTTGTCAACTTCTTCAATATTGATGGTTGCACCGGTTTCACGCTGAATTTCCTGTATCACTTTACCGCCGGGTCCTATCACGGCACCAATATATTCTTTATCAATGATGATCTTAACCATACGTGGAGCATGTGGTTTAACTTCTTCACGTGCATTAGGTGTACATGCATACATGGCTTCCAGAATATGCATACGGCCTTTTTTAGCCTGTTCCAATGCCTGGCGCATAACGTCCATACTTAGGCCGTCCACTTTAATATCCATCTGCACACCGCAAATACCATCACGGGTTCCGGTAACTTTAAAATCCATATCTCCTAAATGATCTTCATCACCCAGGATATCGGTTAAAATGGCAAAATCGTCGCCTTTTTTGATTAATCCCATGGCAACACCACTTACGTGCTTTTTTAAAGGCACACCGGCATCCATTAATGCTAATGAACCGGCACAAACAGTAGCCATTGAAGAGGAACCATTACTTTCCAGAATATCACTTACCACTCGAACGGTGTAAGGATAATCACTGCCCGGCATCATTTTCTTTAAAGAACGCATGGCCAGGTTACCATGACCAACTTCCCTGCGGCCAACGCCTCTCATCATTTTAACCTCACCGGTTGAAAATGGCGGGAAATTATAATGCAGGATGAATTTTGTATAGTCCGATTTATGAGCACTTTCTACCAATAACTCATCTAACGGAGTTCCTAAAGTAACAGTTGTAAGTGACTGGGTTTCACCGCGGGTGAATAAAGCAGAACCGTGCGGAGTTGGTAAATTATCGATCTCCATTTCCAGCTGACGAATATCTTCTGTACCACGGCCATCCAAACGCTTCCTGTCATTCAATATCATGTCTCTTACCACATAATATTGCAGATCTCCAAAGTAAAGGCTAATCAGGGCTTTATCATCTTCAGACATTTCGGGGTTTTCTTCAGCCAAAAATGTTTTAACTTCTTCCTTTAATGCTGAATAAGCATCGCTTCTTTCGTGCTTTGCAGATGCAGCTGATGAAATGGCATACATTTTATCTTTAGCAAAAGCGGTGATCTTTTCGTTTAATTCTTCGTTGCGGTAAGGCTTGGTATAATCTCTTTTAGTTGCAGATCCTACTAAATCCCTTAACTGTTCCTGTGCTGTAACCTGTAACTGTATAGCAGCATGACCGGCTTCAATAGCTTTGATCAGGTCTTCTTCCTGGCACTCGTTACTTTCGCCTTCAACCATCATAATGTTCTTATCGGTTGCTGCGATCAAAAATTCAAAATCAGATACTGCCAGCTGGCTACGGGTTGGGTTGATGATCAATTCACCATTGATCCTTCCTACACGAACTTCTGAAATAATTTCCTGGATGGGAATATCCGATACAGCCAATGCAGCTGATGCAGCCAAACAAGCCAGTGAATCGGGCATTACTTCATCATCAGAAGAAATAAGTGACACCAACACCTGCACTTCGCACAAATAATCTTCTGGAAATAAAGGACGTAAAGCCCTGTCTATTAATCTTGAGGTTAAGATTTCGTAATCATTCAGGCGGGCTTCTCTTTTAAAGAAAGACCCCGGGATACGGCCTGCAGAACCAAATTTTTCCTGGTAATCTACCGATAACGGAAAAAATCCCTGTCCGGGTTTAGGTTCTTTGTTAGCAACAACGGTTGCCAGTAAAATACAATTGCCCTGGCGAACGGTAACTGCACCATCGGCCTGGCGGGCCATTTTACCTGTTTCGATGGTTACCTCACGGCCACCACCTATATCAAATTTTATTGATTTTGGGTTTAATAAAGACATAAATAGATTTATGATTTTAGATTGGCGATTTTAGATTTAGTAAAGCCGCAATCCCGATGATTAAATACTGTAAAAAGAATAATTCCCAACTTGAAAATATAGTTGGGAATTAAATTATTTACATGTTGGATAGTTTATTTACGTAAACCTAATTTCTCAATTAAGGCCCTGTAACCAGAAAGGTCGTGCTTGCTGAGATAAGTAAGTAAGCGCTTACGCTGTCCTACCATCATCATCAAACCTCTTTGTGAAGAGAAATCCTTTTTGTTGGTTTTCAGGTGGTTTGAAATGTGGTTGATACGCTCTGTTAATAAAGCGATCTGGCCTTCAATAGACCCTGTGTTGGTAGCTTTTGCTCCAAAAGTGGTGAAAATGTCTGCTTTTTTTTCGATTGTTAAATACGGCATCTTTGTTTTTTTAATAACGTCTTTGTTATGTTTCTTTTTTAAATTGGTTGCAAAAGTACATAGAAATATTGATTTTTAAGCGGCGTTTTGAGTATTTTTTTTGAATATTGCCATATATGAACCTGAATTTTGCCATAATTGGTTGCGGAAGGATTGCAAAGCGTCATGCTGAGCAAATGATCAAACACGGCACCCTGGTAGCGGTTTGTGATATTTTACCCGAAAAGGCAGATGAAATGGCTGCACTTTATGGCGCAAGGCCCTATTACTCAATTGATGAATTGGTAAAGAAAGAAACAGGTTTAACCCTGGTAGCGGTATGCACACCAAATGGATTGCATGCCACCCATTCTATTAAGTTGCTGGAAACCGGCAATCATGTTTTGTGCGAAAAGCCCCTTTGCATAACTACTGAAGACGGAAAAAAGATGATTGCTGCCGCAGAAAAAACAAATAAAAAACTCTTTGTGGTTAAGCAAAACCGCTATAATCCACCGGTTGCGTTTTTAAAAAACCTGATTGTAAATGGCAAACTGGGTAAGATCTACAGCTTCCAGATAAACTGCTTTTGGAACCGCCCCGAAGCCTACTATACCGATTGGAAAGGCAGTAAAGACATGGATGGTGGTACACTCTTTACTCAATTCAGCCATTTTATAGATCTGCTTTATTGGCTGTTGGGTGATGTAGCTGCTGTTAAAACAATCAGCAAAAATTTTGCTCATCCGGCAATTGAATTTGAAGACAGCGGTGTTGTAGCTTTTGAAATGGAAAGCGGTGCCATCGGTTCTTTAAATTATACGGTTAACAGTTTTGAAAAGAATATGGAAGGCTCATTTACAGTTTTTGCTGAAAATGGTACGGTAAAAATTGGCGGACAATACCTGAATGAACTGGAGTATTGCACCGTTTCCGGAATTGAAAAGCCCAATTTGCCAATTGGTAATCCTGCCAATGGCTATGGATTTTACCAGGGCAGCATGAGCAATCACGATAAAGTGTATGAAAATCTTTTGATTGCTTTACAAAATGATAAGCATGAATTTGCCAGTGCGGAAGATGGTTTGAAGACGGTAGAGATTATCCAAAAAATTTACAAAAACCTGTGAATACAACCATCATATTCACTGTAACTACCGATTTAAGTTACGACCAGCGTATGATCCGGATCTGTACATCATTGGCCAATGCGGGATATGATGTGTTATTGGTTGGCAGAAAATTAAACGCTTCTATTCCGCTTACAACTCAGCCATTCAAACAAAAAAGAATTAACTGCCTCTTTGAAAAAGGCAAACTGTTTTATGCCGAATATAATATCCGGCTATTCTTTTACCTGCTGTTTAAGAAGATGGATTGTATTGGCGCTATTGACCTGGATACGATCCTCCCCTGCTACTTCATCTCCAGAATAAAAAAAACAAAACGGGTGTACGATGCACACGAGCTGTTTTGCGAAATGAAGGAAATTGTTACCAGGCCTGGCATTTATAAGATCTGGAAAAAGATTGAAGGCTTTACGGCTCCAAAATTCCCCCATGGTTATACTGTTAACCAACCCATTGCCAATGAGTTTAAAAAAATGTATGGTGTTGATTATGCGGTGATCAGAAACATTGCTTTGTTGAAAGAAATTTTTCCTGTAGAAAAGAAAGAAAAATTCATCCTGTATCAAGGTGCCGTTAATGAAGGCCGCAGTTTTGAAACACTGATACCGGCTTTTAAAAACATCAATTCCAAATTAATTATTTGCGGGGATGGCAACTTTATGCTGCAGGCAAAGCAATTGGTTGAAGATAACAACCTGCAGGACAAAGTAATTTTTAAAGGCAAAATAAAACCGGATGAATTGACCGCTATTACTCAACAGGCCTATATCGGTATTACTTTGTTTGATGATAAAGGATTAAGCAACTACTATTCGCTGGCGAACCGCTTTTTTGATTACCTGCACGCCGGCATTCCGCAGCTTTGCGTTAATTACCCGGTGTATGCTGATATCAACAGCAAACTACCCATTGCATTGCTGGTTGACGACATAAGTGCAACAAACTTAGCTGCCCAACTGAACAATTTGATAACAAATGAGGTTTTGTATCATGAACTGCAGCAAAACTGTTTAAAACTGCGGCAAACTTTAAACTGGCAACAGGAAGAAATAAAATTAATTCAGTTTTATAAAAATATTTTTGGATAAGCATTTACATATCGTTTGCCTTGATGTGCCCTTCCCAGCTGATTATGGCGGAGTGGTTGATCTGTTTTATAAAATAAAAGCTTTGCATCAATTGGGTGTAAAAATTCACCTGCATTGTTTTACAAAAGACAGACAGCCACAGGATGAATTAAATAAATACTGCGAAACGGTAAATTATTATCAACGTAAAAGCAACAGCAGCAGTTTTTCTTTAAACACCCCCTTAATTGTAAACAGCAGGGTTAACGAAGCTTTAATTTCCAACTTACAAAAAGATAATTACCCGGTTTTACTGGAAGGCATACATTGTACTTACTATTTAAAAACCGGCCAGCTTAATAACAGAAAAATTATTGTACGCCTGCACAATGCCGAGTTTGCTTATTATAAACAACTGGCAAAGCATGAAGGCAATGTATTTAAAAAGCTATACTACCTGCACGAAAGCCGGCTATTGAAAAAATACGAAAGAGCCATTGCCTGCAAAGCCATATTTTTAGCCGTAAGCAAACAGGATGTTATTTTGTATCAACAGCAATTTAAAGCAACCGATATCCATTACCTGCCGGTTTTTTTGCCTTACACATCGGCAATTGGTAAAGAGGGCAAGGGTTGTTATTGTTTGTACCATGGTAATTTAGCAATTAATGAAAATGAAAAAGCTGCCATATGGTTATTGCAACATGTTTTTAACAAAGTACAAATCCCTTTCGTCATTGCAGGAAAAAAACCTTCAAAAAGACTTGAACAGCTTGCTCATCTGCACCAGCACACCTGTATCGTTGCCAATCCCAGTGATAAAGAAATGCAGGATATTATTGGTAAAGCACATGTTCATGTACTGCCATCGTTAAATAATACCGGAATCAAACTCAAATTATTAAATGCCCTGTTCAATGGCAGGCATTGTTTAGTGAATAAAGCCGGGGTTGAAGGATCGGGACTGGAATCTTTTTGCCACATGGCGATGGATGCAGAAACTTTCCGAAAGCAAATTGAAGCATTGTACATCCTGCCCTTTACCGAGCAGGAAGCGCAGCAACGACAGGGTTTACTGCAAACAATGTATAATAATGAAACAAATGCCAGGCAACTTATGACATTTCTACAGTAGCATTATCCCAAACTTTTCCCATTTCTGTTTTAATGGTTCGTGCCGGAAACTTTTTTATCACCAGGTAATCGTGTGTAGCCATAATAATGGTGGTGTTATAATCCCTGCAGATGTTAAAGAGCAACTGCATAATTTCATCACTCGTTTCAGGGTCAAGGTTTCCGGTTGGCTCATCAGCCAGTATCAGTTTTGGAGAATTTAATAAAGCCCGGGCAATATCCATACGCTGCTGCTCGCCGCCACTCAGCTCAAAAGGCATTTTAAAACCCTTTGTTTTCAATCCCACTTTTTCAAGCACATCAGCAATTTTTTCATCCATCAGTTTTTCATCTTTCCAGCCGGTGGCTTTCAACACAAACTTCATATTCTCATTCACATTCCTGTCTGTAAGCAACTGAAAATCCTGGAAAACCACGCCCAGGTTGCGCCTTAAAAAAGGAACTGTTTTCCACGTTAGTATTTTCAAATCATGGCCGGCAACCCATCCCTCTCCTTCTCTCAATTGCAGATCGCCATACATAGTTTTCAGTAAACTGCTTTTACCGGTACCGGTCTTGCCCACCAGGTACACAAATTCACCCTTATCTACCGATATGTTTACATCACTTAAAATAAGGCTGCTGCCCTGGTAAATATTTACATTTTTTAATTCAACTATTGATTGAGACATCTGCGTTTTAGGTTTTGCGTTTTTTAGTTTTGTGTTACAGTCATTTGTTTTTCATGGCATCATCGTTGTGTCACTCACTTGTACCGCATAACTATATGGAACTTTTATAGAAACGAAGAACGAAGATGGCAATACTTGCAAATTTAGCTTTTACCACTTCAGCATTGAAAATTAATTTCTTCACCATTTGTTAAAAAATGTGAGTAACTAAAAAAATAGTTGTTAAACTAAAAATATAGTTTTACATTTACTTTATCAAGCATAAAAATACAGTAAAATGAAAAATTTAACCAAGGCCGAAGAGCAGATCATGCAGGTGATATGGAAGCTGGATAAAGCTTTCCTGAGAGAGATCATGGATGAATTACCTGCGCCAAAACCACACAACAACACGGTTGCCACGATCATTAAAATTCTGGTTGACAAAGAATACATCGGCATTACCCAGTTTGGAAGAACACATCAGTATTTTCCGTTAGTGAGTAAAGATGCTTACAGCAAAACCACCATGAAGAGTTTTGTAAAGGGATATTTCGACGGTTCATTCAGCAATGCCGTTTCCTTTATGGTAAAAGAAAACAATTTAAGTGTAGAAGATCTGGAAGTGCTTTTGAAGCAGTTGAAGAAAAAATAAAACACTGTTTTGTGTTTGGTGTTATGGGTTTTGCGTTTTTTTAGAATGCCGAGCTTATGAGGAATTGGAAAAAATATAATTACCTAAACAATCAGCGTCCTCAACTCAAAACACCAGATCCAAAACTCAAAACTATTTGTAAACGCTAAAATTTATTTTTATGCTGCCTTTCTTCTGGTACATGCTGAAAGTAATGATCTGCTCCGGCATTTTATTTGGTTACTACTGGTTTTTTCTGCGCAATAAAATATTTCACCAATACAACCGGTTTTATTTGCTGGCAGCTATGTCGTTGTCGCTTTTATTACCCTTACTTAAAATAAATTTCTGGCAGCCTGCTGCCGATACAAACCAGGCCATCCGTGTATTACAGGCTGTATCTGTTGGCGATGAATACATGGAAAATATTGTGCTTACAGCCCGGAGAAGCAATTGGAGTGTAGAGCAATTGTACCCCGTTGTTTACATACTGATTTCCCTTATTTTCTTTTTCGTAATGCTGCGTACTTTATTCCTGATCCGTACCCTATTGAAAAAATATCCTGTGCAGCAGGTGGAAGAGGTAGCTTTTGTAAATACCGAAGATGCCAGCACACCCTTTTCCTTTTTAAAATATATTTTCTGGAACAGCAGCATTGACTTAGACACAACAACCGGTCGTCAGATATTTAAGCATGAAGTAGCTCATATACAGGAAAAACACACCCATGATAAACTCTTTGTAAATAGCATCCTCATCTTTTGCTGGTGCAATCCATTCTTCTGGCTGTACCGCAAAGAGCTGAACATGATACATGAATTCATTGCCGATAAAAAAGCCGTAGAAGACAGTGATACCTCCGCTTTTGCAGCCATGATATTGCAGGCTGCTTATCCAAGACACCGCTTTGAACTGGCCAATAATTTTTTCTACTCACCTATAAAACGCAGACTCCTTATGCTGACAAAAAACAAAAACCCAAGGGTAAATTACATAGGCCGCATCATGGTATTGCCAGTGGCTGTGTTGTTTTTTGCTGCTTTTACTTTTTATGCAAAAACCAGCAGTTCACTCTATCATGGCCAAAAAAATAACAGTTGTTATTGATGCCGGGCACGGCGGCCAGGATGCAGGTGCAAAAAGTGCAGATGGCATTCTTGAAAAAGACTTAACCCTCGCCATTGCAAAAAAAGTGAAGGAACTTAACAGCAATAATGCTATTGAAATTGTTTTGGTAAGAGATGGAGATGTGTATATGAACCCGCAGCAAAAAGTTGAATTTGCTAAAAGTAAGAATGCAGCTTAGCTTCGGCCATTGTAAAAGAATTCAGCAATAATTTTGGTTTGCTGTAAAACCACAACTAAATCAGCGCCAGATGGGCATTATGATATTGCAAGCCAATACCTGTCCTGCTGTACTGATAGAGGCCGGTTTTATAAATAATGAAAAAGACCTGGCTTATTTACAAACTTCAGCGGCAAAAGAAACCATTGCAAAGAATTTGTTGCTGGCAATTGAAAAATATCTTGTAAACATACCAGCGGTTAAAAGCCTTACCGACACTTTACCATTGCCAACAAAACAGCAGTGGGATGCAGATGCCGGAAAAACTGCCATGGAAACAATGCAGATACTTTTGATTATTACAAAATGTATGGTAAAGCTGCAACTTACAAAGGCCAAAAAATAAAATCTGTTTTTATCCGGAATACCGATAACAAAGCAATAGTAGAGATGGTAAACGGTAACAAACTAATTATGACACAGGAAGAAGTATTTAAGGCAGATATAATTGCACCGCCCCCACCGCCGCCTCCGCCGCCACAATTTGATCCAACATTACAAACAAATGATCCCCAAAAAGAATCAACTGTTTCAACGAGCGTTAAAGGTGTACTATATATTGGCATTAATAATCCAATAATGGCATATGCAACCGGCATTAAAGAGAAAGATCTGGTCTTAGAAATTTCGAACGGCTCTCTAACCGGCAGCAATGGTAATAATTATATTGCCAGGGTAAGTAAGCCGGGAAAAACTATTATTACTTTGAGAAAAATTGGAGATTCAAAAATCATTAACAGTTTTGAATTTATAGCTAAAAGATTGCCAGATATTACCGACCCTGCTTTTCCTGAAGAATTGAAAAGAAAAACCGAGCTGCAAAGAATTTCCGGCGATGCAGCAGATACTGAAAATGCATTGTATGTAGTTAACGGAAAAATTATTGGCAAAGGCAAAACTGCAAATGCAGATATTGATAAAATAATTGCTGAGAAAGTATATGTAAAATGGTTAAAAAGATCAGAAGCCGTTGCAAAATATGGGAAACAGGGTGCCGATGGCGCTTTTGAAGTTACCTACACAAATGGTAGTGTGATCAGGTTTTCAGAAAATGATAATTCAAATCGAGCGAGTGAAATGAATCCTAATGGTGATCCTATCTTGAAACTAGGTGTTACCAGTGGTGGCAGAATACAATCTGATTATTTGAAATCTGTTAAAGAAATAAGTCTGAGTACCGGATATAAATTAGTTAGTGGTACACTTTATCTTCAAGGCCCCGGATTTGACAAGAATGTAGTGATGATAACACTAAATTCAAATTCCCTATTACCAGCATCAAAATACATTAATCAATGTGAGGATGATGCAAAATTGGTTTTCGATAATGTCATGTACACCGATCAATATGGGGTTGTTAAAAAAATGACTAACCCCCCGGTATTTATTGTTGGATTTAACAATACATCAGCAAGTTCTATGGCAGGTAAAAACCTGGAAGCACTGAATTTGCATAAAGAAATAGAAAAACAAAAATTCATACTTGGACAGCAGGTACAGCAAGATGATAAAATATTTACACAAGTAGAACAAAACCCCGAATTTACCGGAGGCCAGGATGCATGGAGAAAATACCTGATTGCAAACTTAAAGGCCATTACTCCTGTTGATGAAGGCTGGAAAGCAGGAATATATAAAGTCGTTGTTAAATTTATTGTACACACAGATGGTACCGTATCTGATGTGACTACCGAAAATTATGCAGGTACTAAAACAGCCCTGCATTGTATTGAAGTAATCAAAAATGCACCCAAATGGCAGCCTGCCGTGCAAAATGGAAGAAAAGTAAATGCTTATAAAAAACAACCCATCACATTTGTGATTGAAGAATAAAAGTTGTGGCAGCGTTGCCAACCTTTAAAAGGTTGGCAACGCTTTTCAGTCTAATACCTAATCTCCTCATCCTTCAGTTTAATCACCAATTCTTTCTTCTCACTATCCTCTACTCTGCCAATAACCTGCGCCGCAATACCAAATTCAGTTGCAGCTGCAATCATCGTTTCAGCATCGGCTGCATCGCAATAAATTTCCAGGCGGCAGCCCATGTTAAACACTTCGTACATTTCTTTATTGTTGCTGCCGCTGTTTGCTTTAATGATGTTGAAGATCTCCGGGGCATCAAATAAATTATCTTTTATTATCCTGAAATTACCGGGCAGGTATTTCATGCATTTGGTTTGTCCGCCGCCGCTGCAATGGATAAGGCCGTGTATTTTATCAAAATGATTTTCCAGCAAGCCCTTCATTACGGGTGCGTAAGTTCTGGTAGGGCTTAAAATGAGTTTGCCGATGGTTGTCGTGAGTGGTGAATCGTGAGTCGTGAGTGTGATGCTGTCTGTTAATTTCTGTTTTCCAATGTAAACAACATCATCTGAAAGATTATTATCGAAACTCTCTTTAAAATTTTCAGCATAAAATTTACTCAATACATCATGCCGGGCGCTGGTTAACCCGTTACTGCCAAGTCCGCTGTTGTAGGCGGTTTCATAAGTTGATTGTCCGTAACTGGCAAAACCAACAATTACATCACCTGCTTTTATTTTTTCATTGCTGATGATCTTATTTTTTGGCCAGCGACTGGTCATGGTACCGTTAACAGCAACTGTACGCACCACATCACCCACATCGGCTGTTTCGCCACCCAGGTAATGTATGTTTACCCCAAAGCTTTTTAACTGGTCAAATAATTCCTGGGAGCCGTTAATAACCTGTTCCAGCACTTCTCCTGGAATCAGGTTTTTGTTACGGTCGATGGTACTGTTGAATACGATATTATCATAAATCCCCACACACAAAAGGTCATCGAGGTTCATTACAATGGCATCCTGGGCAATGCCTTTCCAGACAGAAATATCGCCGGTTTCTTTCCAGTATAAATAAGCCAGTATGCTTTTGGTACCGGCGCCATCAGCGTGCATGATGTTTACAAAATCATCATCGCCACCCAAAAAATCGGGGTACACTTTGCAAAACGCATGAGGATACAAACCATGGTCGAGGTTTTTAACAGCAGCATGCACTTCTTCTTTTTGGGCAGATACGCCCCTTTTATTATACAAACTCATGCTGCAAAACTAATTGCGAATTGTGAATAAACCATTTTCAATTATCAACTACATTTGCACTTCTTAACTATGCAAATACACCGCGATATAAATAATCTGCCCCGGTTTACAAATGCCGTCATCACCATTGGTACTTTCGACGGGGTTCATCTGGGCCACAGGCAAATAATTGATCATTTAAAAGAAGAAGCTGCCAAAGCCAAGGGAGAGTCGGTCATCATTACTTTTCATCCCCATCCACGCAAAGTGGTTTCGTCGGTAATTACCGGTGTAAGGCTGATAAACACCTTAACTGAAAGGATTGAATTGCTGGAAAAAACGGGCATTGATCACCTGGTCATCGTCCCCTTCACCGATTACTTTGCCAGCCAGACGGCCGAAGAATATATACAGGATTTTCTGGTTGAAAAATTCAAGCCACATACCATCATCATTGGGTACGACCACCGCTTTGGAAAAGAACGCAGCGGCGATTTTAAACTGATGGAAGCAAAAGCTGTTGCTTATAATTACAGACTGAAAGAAATACCCGAACACATACTCAATACCATTAAAGTAAGCAGCACCAATATCCGTAATGCAATTCTGCAAAGCAATATTGAGGAAGCCAATAATTTACTGGGCTATGAATTTTTCTTTGAGGGAGAAGTCTTTCATGGCGATAAGATCGGCCGTACCATTGGTTACCCAACTGCCAATTTAAAAAGTACTGATGAAGAGAAAATTGCCCTGGGAGATGGTATTTATTCCGTGTATGGTACAGTAGAAGGCAAAACCTATAAAGGCATGATGAGTATAGGTTTCAGGCCAACGGTTAATGGAAAAGTACGGGTTACCGAAGTGAATATTTTTGATTTTGACAAAGAGATTTACGGTCAGAAGATAAGAGTTATGGTGAAAAAATATTTACGTGGCGAAGTAAAGTTTGATGGTTTAGAAGCTTTAAAAACGCAGTTGCATAAAGACAAGGAAGATAGTTTAGCTTGTTTGTGATGAAAATCAGGTAACACAATAAAAGCTCAAAAAAGATTTAGTGTACAAGAGTGCGACGCCACTAAAGCTGCACAAAGAAATATTGCCGGGTACAAAAAAAATCATACGATTCAGGCCGCTTTCGGCGTCCCGACACTTACTAACTCCTTGCCACCATTTTCACCACCATCTCCTTCATCAGCGAAGCATCCGAAGTTCCGGTATCGCCCACCCCCACTCCTTTTAAATTGTAATGATGCAGCAATAATAAGATGCGTTCTATTCCATCATAGCCATAATTATTGATGGTTTCCAGGGCATTTTTTACCGCACTGCTGTTAAAATAAAAATGTGGTTTCAGGGCGGCTTCGCTGCGGTCGCTCATTCCAAAAACAGTATAAACTTTACTAAAGCTGGCATACAATGCCGGCAGCACCATCTGTATGGGCCCTGCTTTGGGGTTGCCCTCGAAATACTGGATGATCTTTATGGCTTTGGCCAGGTCTTTTTTTGCAATGGCAGCCTGCAGCTCAAAAACATTGTACTCTTTGCTGATGCCGATATACCGCTCAATATCATCTTCTGTAATTTCCTTTTTGCCTTTTAGGTTTAATGCAAGCTTTTCAATCTCATTCACAATGCGGTTCAAATCGTTTCCCAAATGCTCATCTAAAAGACTGATGGCTTTTGCATTTATTTTATATCCCTGCGATTTTACATATTCCCCGATCCATTCCTGCAGTTTATAATCTTTTACTTTTTCCGAAGTAAATATCTCGGCCGATTTTTTAAGTGCTTTGTAAAGTTTCCCTCTTTTATCAAGTGTTTTGGTTTTATGTGCAACTACAAAAATGGTTGAACTTAACGGGTTCTCCACATAACTTTCCAGCTTATCAATATCTTTCATCTGCTGGGCTTCTTTCAGCAAAACCACCTGTCGTTCGGCAAACATGGGATATCGTTTACAGGCATTTACAACAGCCGCCCAGTCGGCATCTTTGCCGTAAAACACCGTTAAATTAAACCCGGCTTCTGCCTCATCCAGAATTTTGTGTTCGGCATAATCCACTACCCTATCAATATAATAATCCTCTTCTCCCTCCAGCCAGTAAATATTTTTAAAAACCTTCTTCTGCCATTCACTTATGATTTTTTCTGCACTCATAGTTCAAAGATAATACATAGCACATTGAGTTAATGGAATGCCAAGCTTGCCAGGCTATTTTTTTTGCAGCAGGCTCTTTAATACTGGTTGGCAACCTTAAAGTTTTTAACACAGCAATAACGCTGCTGTTGAAAGCGTTGTTTAAATGAATTTTATCTTTGGCATAATTTTGGACGGAAGATCAGTTTACAGCTTTATCCTAAGCTGATTCTGCATTTCTCTGCTAAAAAAACCATAATAATGAGTTTCGAAAACTATCCTGTTACAGAAAAGCTGGTGCAGCCTGCAGTTCCTCAACCGCAAAACAAATGGCGTAATTATTTAATTGCCGGCCTTGTTATTGCATTATTAGGCAGCTGGGGATATATTATATGGCTTAAGAGTAAAACCGAGCAAACCTTTCAGCAAAAAGAGCTGGTAATTACCAACACATCCTCTCAAAGAGACCAATTACAAAAAGAACTGGAAGATGCCACCAGGCTTTACGACATGATTAAGACCAGCAGTGCCAACATGATGCACAGCAAGGACAGCACTATTTCTAAAAGAGACCGTGAGATCGCAGAAAAAAGAAACAGGATACAGCTGTTACTGTCGAAAGTTGGTGCTACAGAACAGGAACTGGCCGAGGCAAAGGGTTTGATCGCATCTTTACATACTGATATAGCAGGCTATAAATCGCAGGTTGAAACATTGAAGGGAGAAAAACTGGTGCTTACCCAGGAAAAGAATACAGTAATTAAAGAGCGTGATAAAGTTCAGAAAGATTACGACTCGGTTACCACTGTAATAAAAGAAAAAGAAGAAGTGATCGATATAGCCACTACCCTGCATGCTTCCAATTTTTCTATATTAGGTATTGATGAAACAAAAAGTGGCAAAGAAAAGAAAACAAGCACTGCAAAAAAAGTTGATAAACTCCGAATTACGTTTGATATAGATGAGAACAGGGTTGCTCAATCGGGTACTAAAAACATTTTCGTTTGTATTACCGGGCCTGATGGCAAACCGCTTGCTGCAGAAGCTCTTGGATCCGGCAAATTCAGCACCAGGAATGGGGAAGAGAAACATTATACCCAAAAAATTGATATAAACTATACCCAGGGCCAACGCCAGCCCGTAACTATCGACTGGAAACAAAATATCAATTTTGAAAAAGGTGATTATAAAATTGAAGTATACAATAATGGATTTAAGATTGGCGAAGGAATCAGCAATTTGAAAAAAGGATGGTTGTTTGGTTAAAAGATACCATTAAGTGTCTGGCCATTAAAAGTAACTTTTCAAAGCCAGGCATTTTAATATCCAAAAATTATTAGTTGCAACTCCTTTTGTAATGGCCTGACAGCTTAAAAAATAGCCCTGATGGATGCCCTGCCGATATGTACCGTTCTTGCAGCTTCCGGTTTACGACCTTCATACTGAACACTCATTTCAATATTACCAGCAAGCCGCTTTGTAAATTCCAGGTTCCATAAATAATTTTTACCGGGTAATAATCCATCCAGCAATATATAACCAACGGTTGTATTTGCAGAACCGGAATACCCTTTATAGCTTATCTGGTTAAGCGAAAACCTTGCATTAAGTGTACTGCTACTCAGAATATTGTAACGTACATCTGCCGATAGAACATGATTGGTTGCCGCTTCCAGCGAATCAATGGTATTTCTTTTTTTCCCATAAGCATAGGTTATAGTTGCCCTTAAACTGGTTTTATGTACATAAGATAATGATGGCTCCAATATGTTTTGCAGCACCAGGTAATTGCGGTTATCAAATTTTGGCCCGGTGGTATTTAATACATTTTTTATCTGCTTATAACTGAGCGTGGTTACAAAGCTGCGATTTATATTCCACCTTAGTTTTCCAACCAGATTGCGAAGCTTGCGGCTTTCAACTCCATAACTCAGTAAAGATTTTCCGTTGCTGATACTGTGCGTTACATCGAAACCCCATTTTATATTGCTGCGGTTAAAGAACAACGTGTTTGATAAAAAAGAATTCAATGTTATCAATGTTGTATCTACCAATTTACTGGTGAAGGGATTAAACTGAAAAGTTCCGGTGCTGATGTCTTTCTTATTTATCTGCAAAGCAGAACTGGTACTGGAACGGGCTAAGATTTTCTTAAAGCCGGTAACGTTTGGTTTTAAAATGGCTTTGGGATTGAGTGTAAAACTATAATTGAACTGTACATAATTTGCTTTTACGTACTGGTTACTGGGCGTAAATACCCTGATGTATTTTTTCTGATCCTGGAAAATGGCGATCTCAAATTCGTTGAGTTCCGGAATCCCATTGTTGTTATAATCAATCCAGGTGTATTCTCCCTGCCCTGCCGGCACTTCCACAAAAGTGTACTCCCTTTTTTGCTCCTGGCCCGAACCAAGCTCGTACAGCACATTACCCACTACAAAGCCTTTCAATTCATTCACGTAATATTCTGCCCTGCCCAACAGGCTTTCATCTGCTTTTTGCCTGCTGATGGTACTGTTAAAAATATGCAGTTTACGATAGGTTAGATTTAATTTAAACTGGTGCTTTTCACTCTTAAGCAGATCGGTAAATAAATTATAATTATCACTTCTGTCTGCTCTTTCAAGCTTATCTTTTGTAGGAAGGTGATCTGTTCTGGAAAAGTAGGAAACGCCCCACCTGTTTGCTTTTTCAGGATTCGATCTTACATACAGTTCCCATACACTAAATGCATAACTGAAAGCATTTAAAGTGTCACTTTTCTTATCTTTCAATTTATTGCTTTCACTGTTATACTTAATACCAACCTGCATTTTTCTTAAGCGGCTCAGTTCTTTTTTAAGGTCAACAGTTGGCCGTACAAAAGTTCCCTGTTGCACCGGATTGTTAATGGTGGTTACAATAAACTGGTTCGTAAGTTTCCAGCCCTTGTAACTATTGTACGTGTTTACCGTATGGCGCAGACCATTATACTTATCACTGCGGTTATAATTTGTTACATCATACTGAACAAGATTTCCGGATGTGTCTGCAAACTTTACTCCTGCATTAATGATGTGTTCATCAGCAAGACTTATATCGTAAGGCAAGCTCCAGTCTCGGAGAAATTCAATATTTCTCAAACGCTCTATAGGCCTGAACCTGCCTTGTACAAATTCATAACCCAGTTTTGTCTGCATCAGTACCGGCTTTTTTAATAAGTTGATCCTGGCAGCGTCTTTAATAAACTGCAGCTTGGTGGCAAAGGCCCTGTCGTTACTTTTATCTTTACTTGAAAAAAGATTGATATCATAATTACTCATGGCTACTTCAGCCTTAAGTCTTGTTTTTGGGTTAAAAACATATTCGCCGCCAATGGTAATTAACTGTTGTTTTTTAGGCGATATCAGCAAGAGAACCGGGGCATAATCTCCCTGTTTATTATTGTTTGCATCGGGCTGTACCCAGCCAAAAACCTTTCCATTTGTGGCACTTTGCAACACTGTATAATTTCCTCTGCCGGGGCCCAGGTAGGTAAAGCTTAAATTATACAGTATATCATTGGGGTTGTTTGAAAAAACAAAAATGGAATCATGCAGGGTACCATTATACAAAGTATCAATTTTTTTGTACAATATTTTATTGGCGCTCAGTGTATCTCTTACTGCATTTTCGTAGTATGCCGAATCTACACCATCGCCGATATCAGCTAAAAACTGTTTTTGTTTGGCATCCAGCACCTGGTTTATAGATGAATTTTTTGCATCGGAATTATTGTAAAAGCCAATGTTCAGAAAAAATTTGTTTTTGAAATTTATTTCATCGCTTGCATAGATCTGCGAGTTTAAAAAATTGCGGTCGGCATATTCAAACTCCACCTGTATCCGCTTATCTTTTGTAACAAGTCTTTTTTGCGTAAAGGTTAATTCAGCCGTATTATAATTAATGATATAATCCTGATCCTCGCCACGTTTCAGTAATTCGCCATCCATATATACCCTTTCCGTTCCGGCCAGTATTACAAAATACAGTTCTAAATTGGGGCTTGTAAGCCGGTACGGGCCCTGGTTTCCTTCAAAAGGTGTTAACTGGTTTCTGGTAAATTTTCCTTTGGCAATTGCTCCACTCACCAAAAGCGAATTGGAAATATTTTTAGTGATCTTATTATCTGTGATAAAAGAAACACCCTGCAATCTCTTATAAAAATTAAGAAAATAACTTTTGCTTTGGCGAATATCGATATCGCCAAAATTTGCCTGCCATCCTTTTTTCTTTACCTGCAGGTATATGCGGTCAAAATCACGCAGATCCTGTGTATTCCCATCAGGTTGTATGGGAATATTGTTATCCGTTATGGCTGCAGTCAACTCCAGGCTATCACCAATAAAACCATTCAATTGCAAATTCATGCTGCTGCTTACCACAGCATCCTGGCTGTTACCAAAAGAAATACCACGGCCAAAACTTCCCTCCGATTTTATGTTACCAAAATCCATTAACGGGTTGGTTTGTCTTGAACCAACCTTTAACGTAAATGCATTATTGCTTAAAAAATTATTGCGGATGCTGTCGTAATTTAAATGCCTTACAACCGCATTTAATTTATACGGAAATATCCGGTAGGTAACTGTTACATTTTCCCGGTTTGGTTTGTCCAGCCAGGTAATGGTTCCGTTTACTTCATCCACTTTATAGTAGTATGGAGAAACACCTTCTATAACAACCGAACCGGGAATCAGGCTTAAAGAATCGAGTTTCACAGTCTGATCTTTGGTACTGATTGTTTTTTTACGAAGATTGGAAAGTGACGGCGGATTTATTTGTGCAGGAAGGAACTGCACAATCAAAATAAACAGCAGGAATAAGTATAGCTTCTTAAGCTTCAATAGTTCTGGGGATTAGTAGGCTAAAATTACTAATTATTGTACAAGGCAGCTAAAACAAAAAAAATGCAGCATGCCATGAGTTTTATATACATGCTTTAACGTAAATAGCCCTCTGGCATTGTATTTGTTCAATTATATCCAGTTCTTATATCCGCTAAACCTCATAATATGAGATCAGATTTTACATGCAACAGCCATTTACCAATTAAAAAACTGTTTGTTAATTTAGTTACAGTTTTTCTCTTTAATTTAAATACTACGGCACAAACCCCACCTGAGCTGGTTTTCAGCCCAGTTGTAACCGGACTGAGTTCCGGTGTTGACGTGGTAAATGCAGGTGACGGCACCAACCGGCTTTTTATTCTCAGGCAAAGCGGAACGGTACGCATTCTTTCCGGGGGAATTTTATTACCGGGTAATTTTTTAGATATTCCTGATAGTTTATCAACCGGCGGTGAAAGAGGCCTGCTCAGTATTGCCTTTCATCCTGATTATGAAAACAACCGGTATTTTTTTGTTTATTATACCAATACAGCCGGAAACCTGGCTTTAGCCAGGTTTCAAACACAGACCGGAGATCCCAATGCAGCAGATGAAAGTACCGGGGTTATATTATTAACCATTCCCCATCCCACGTTTGGCAATCACAACGGAGGTAAATTAAATTTCGGGCCGGATGGAAATCTTTATTTGGGAACCGGTGATGGTGGCAGTGGCGGTGACCCCGCCAATAATTCACAGAATGGAAATTCTTTATTGGGAAAAATGATCCGGTTGAATGTTGATGATTTTACAACACCCCCTTATTATACCATTCCGGTTGATAACCCTTATATAGGTGATCCTTTAATAAGGGACGAGATCTTTGCCTTGGGTTTGCGCAACCCCTGGCGCTGGAGTTTTGACAGGTTAACCAATGAAGTATGGATTGCTGATGTAGGCCAGGGTGCATGGGAAGAGGTTAATTCACTTCCATTTGCAACATCGGGCGGTATTAATTATGGTTGGCGCTGTTATGAAGGCAATGCGCCTTATAATACAGCTGGTTGTCTGCCACAGGCTTCGTATGTTTCCCCGGTATTTGTTTATCCGCATATTTTTGCAACAGGAGGTTTTTCTGTCACTGGTGGTTATGTATACCGTGGTGCCGAATTTCCAACCTTGTATGGCTATTATGTTTGTGCCGATTATGTATCCGGTAATGTGTGGCTTATTAAACCAGACGGAGGAGGCGGCTGGAATAGTTACATACAAGGAGGTTTGCCTGGTAACATCTCTGGGTTTGGTGAGGCTGAGAATGGCACCCTGTATGCACTTTCATTGGGCGGAACACTTTACAAAGTAGATACCCTGACTGTTGTACTGCCTGCAACCCTGCTTGAATTTACTGCAAAGGCTTTTAAAGGGTATAATGAATTGCGATGGAAAACTACAAACGAGCAAAACCTGGCCGGTTATGAAATCGAATACAGTTTTAATGGAGTAGATTTTGTAACCGCTGGAAATAAACTGGCGGAAAATGGAACCGGTGATAATCATTACAGTTTTCAACATACAATTACGGGCTTTACCAGATTATTTTACCGGTTAAAAATTAAAGACATGGATGGCAGGATAAAGTATTCAGCTATTTTAACGGTAGATAAAAAAACAGATGCACTTGTAAAAATATACCCGATGCCAATTACACAAGATGCCTGTTCCATCATTTCGGATCAACCTGTTGAACAGGCAGTACTGTACAGCATGGATGGCCGGGAAGTTTTTAGAAGGAAACTAAATAATGTTTCAGGCCAAATAAATATTCCGCTTCCGAATATGCAAAACGGGGTTTTTATATTACAGCTGAAGTTAAAGAACAAGTATGTAACTGAAAGAATTGTAATAAGCAGATAATAAAATTATTTTCTCTGCTGACTGGTTTGTCCGGCATACCCTTCTTTTCATTAATTTAAAATTAATTTTATTAATTTCATTCCATGTTAATGGCTAAATCAAGAACGGGCTTATTGCTTTTTATGCTCGTTTTAGTAATACCCGCATGTTTTGCACAATCCAATTCAGGTCTCTACATTATAAAAAATAATCTCATTTCTTTTCATTCCAATACCAACCTGGAACTGATCAGGGCTTCTTCTGCTGAGCTTAAAGGAGTTATTGATTCTAAAAAAAGAACCTTTGCCTTTTCCATAGCAATTGCAACATTCGATGGCTTTAACAGCCCTTTACAAAAAGAACATTTTAATGAAAATTATATGGAAACAAGTAAGTTTCCATCTGCAAGTTTTACCGGACAAATCATTGAAGAAGATGATTTCACCAAAAACGGAACATACAATGTGCGGGCAAAGGGAAAATTTACGTTACACGGCGTTACGCAGGAAAGAATATTGCAGGGAGATTTAGTGGTGAAGAACGGTACTATAAAACTCACCTGTAACTTCAATGTACTGCTTTCGGAACATGAAATTAAAATACCGAGGATAGTACATGAAAAACTGGCGTCGGAAATAAAAGTTGAATTATATGCTGAATTTGTAAAAAAATGAAATTATTAAAGCTTCTTTTCCTTTTTATATACATGCCGGCAGCGCAGTTAACAGCGCAATATCCTTTTTCTAAAAAAATTGCTATTGAAGAAGAGAATCTTACCTTAAAAGCAAATGCCATAATCAAAGATCAAAACGGATTTTTATGGATTGGCACATCAGCAGGTCTTTTTAAATATGCATCAACTGTTCCTGAAATTATTACAACGTCTGAAATTGATAAATGTCACGTTACTGCTTTATACGAAGATGCAGAGGGTACTATATGGGCCGGGTGCAGGGATGGCCGGATTCTTAAAGTAAAAAAACATAAAATTTCCTGGTTTACTCCGCCGGAGAGTTTACCCAAGATGGCTGTTACTGCAATTAAACAGGATGCAAAAAAAAGGATGTGGTTTGCAACCGGGGGCGAAGGTCTTTATTGCTATGCTAATGACCACCTGTACCATATTACAGAGGAAGACGGCCTTAGCGCCGATTATGTAAATTGTATTTATCCGCTTACTGATAATGAAATAATTGCCGGTACAGACCGGGGATTATCTTTTATTAAATTCGAATACGGCAAAAAAAACATTAAAATCTTTACAACCAAAAATGGTTTGCCCGATAATATTGTAAGCTGTATAACAGAAAGCCACACTAAAAACATGGTATGGGTTGGCACGCAATCAAAAGGTATGCTGCTTTTTAATATTAAGGATAAAGGGATACAGGAAATAAGTACAAAAAATACAGGCTGGCGTTATGGGCAGATAAATGACATCCTGGAAGTTAACAATATTGCCTTTATTGCCACAGAGCAAAATGGTATAATCAGTTTCAACCAGGCAAAACATACAACCAATGAAAAAGTACTGACAGATTCACTTTTCCCTAAAAGAATTGCAGATTTACAAACGGATAACGAAGGCAATATCTGGGCTGCTGCAGAAAATAAATTAATAAGTTTTACCGGGGAATATTTAACATACTGGCACGCAGCCAAAGGAATTAATTTTATTAAAGTACATACTGTACTTGCAGATGATGAAGGTAAATTATGGTTCACGCCCGACTTTCGTTTATATGAGAATACAAAAGTTGATTCAGACAAAGTGAGTTTACGAAGCTATGATATTACCCCTCCAAAAGATCATATTGATATTACAGGCCTGTATAAAGACAGGTTTGGTTTTTTATGGATAGGTACTATGGGTGAAGGCCTGTTTAGAATGAATTTAGAAACCGGTAAATGGAGGCGTATTGCCGAAAATCCGATTGCCTATTACGGTAACATTTTAAGCATAGCCGGAAAAGATAACCAGGTGTGGATTTCTACACTCAATGGGGTATCAAGATTTAACCTTACAGAAAATAATTATGAGCTGAATACCGGGATTGCCTTTACCAATTACAGCAAAAGAGATGGGCTGGGAAGCGATTACATTTATCACATACTGATTGATAAACAAAACAGGGTTTGGTTTGCTACTGATGGAGCTGGTGTAGCTGTCTTTCAAAATAATTTGTTTACAAATTTTTATACAGCCGGCAGGTTTCCGGCCAGTGTTACCTATTCACTTGCCGAAGATAAAAATCAGCATATATGGATAAGCACTTACAATGAAGGCCTCTTTAAGTATGACGGAAAAATATTTACCCGGTACGGTATTAAAAACGGGCTTACCGACCTTGCTATATCCTCCATTGCTGTCGACGAATTTAATAATGTAATTGCCGTAAACAAAAAGGGAATTGATATACTCAATCCTGTTAAAAATATAGTACAACATTATGGGCCGGAATCAGGCTTTTACGAACCTCAGCCAAATTTAAATTCTATAAGTAAGGCCCCGGATGGTAAAATCTGGATAGGGACTGATAATGGAATAGTTTGTTTAAATACAAGCTCGGCTGCTGTTACATACCGGCCGGTTGCTGTTATTGAATATGTAAATTTATTCAATAATCCCATTGACACGGCAGGAAGAAAAAACTTTGCTTATGATCAGAATAATTTCAGTTTTAAACTGGCCGCTGCTTTTTACAAGGCTCCGGAAAAAATAAAATTTCAGTACTGGCTTGAAGGCTATAATAAAGACTGGGAAACTACCGGAGACCGGGTTATAAATTTTCCCAGGTTACGTCCGGGCAGGTATTTATTAAAAGTAAGGGCTTCCGCAACTAATAATTTTGATGCTGCACCCATTGCAGCTTACCGTTTTTCCATATCCAGAAAATTCTGGACTACCTGGTGGTTTTATCTGCTTTCATTTTTAGTTATCAGTGCTTTGCTTTACTGGATTGTTATGCAAAGAATCAAATCAATCAAGAAAACCCAGCAATACGAATATGAGAAATTTCAATTGCAATATGATGCACTGAAAAATCAGATTAATCCGCATTTTTTATTCAACAGTTTTAATGCGCTGTTAAATTTTGTAGAAGATGATCCCAAAGAAGCGGCCATACTCATCAAACATTTATCGCTGTTTTACCGAAAATTAACTGCTTACAGTCAAAAAGAAATGATTACTTTGGAAGAAGAACTTGAATTGCTTGACTCCTATTTATTTATTCAGAAAAAAAGGTATGGAAGTGCATTACAGGTTTCCATAAATATAAATACAGATTTCAGAAAATCATGCTGGATACCACCCCTGGTGTTGCAATTATTGACAGAAAATGCCGTTAAGCACAATACCATCAGTAAAGACAGGCCGCTGCATATTGAAATTTTTACAGCGCAGTACAGGATTGTGGTACAAAATAATATTAACCCCAAATTAGAAAAAGAAGAAAGTGAAGGAGTTGGTTTAAAAAATATAAATAACAGGTACCGGTTTTTAACAGATATAGAAGTAACCCAGGAAGAAAATAATGGAGTATTTACTGTTAAGCTGCCCATAATATACAATTGAGAACAATGCGATTACTTGTTTTAGAAGACGAAGAACAGGCTTTACAAAGGCTTCAAAAAATTATTGGCAAAGTCATTCCGGAAGCCACCATATTGGGTACTGCCGCCAGCATTGAAGAAGCCATTAACTGGTTTGAGTACAACCCAATGCCCGATCTTATATTTATGGACATTCAATTGGCAGATGGTACCAGCTTTCAGATATTTAATAAAATAAAAATTACATGCCCCGTTATTTTTACAACGGCTTACGAAAGTTATGCTTTACAGGCTTTTAAAGTGAACAGCATAGATTATTTATTAAAACCACTGGATGAAGCTGATGTTAAAAAAGCCATTGATAAATTAAAATTGCTGCAAAAATCAGCACCTGAAGTAATTGATTATGCCGGGATACTGAATACTCTTAAAACTGCTCAAAAGAAATATAAAGACCGCTTTATAATAAAATTAGGCGATACCATAAAATCACTCTCCATCACTGATATTGCTTATTTCTATACCGAAAATAAAAGCAATTTTGTTTGTACCAATGAAGGAAAACGTTTGCCAATTGATTTTACGCTTGACCAGTTAGAAGAAATGCTAAATCCTAAAAATTTCTTTCGCATCAACAGGCAATTCATTATTGGCCACCACGCTATTGATGAAATGAAAGCCCATTCCCGCTCAAGAATCATAGTCAGGCTCTCCCCTCCTTATAAAGACCCTGCAGTTGTTGCCATTGACAGGGCTATTGATTTCAGAAACTGGCTTTCTGAATAATATTTTTACCTTCCCCCTATTTCCACAACAGGTTCAGCAATCATAACTGCAGACTCAGCAGTGTTTTACAGGAATTTTACATTATCTGGCGCAATTTTTCGTTCCGTACTAACCAATAAATCACCTTTCCATCAGCAAGAAAAAAGATTAACCCTTTTTTTAACAATCAATTTAATAACTGTTAAACTCCAATGTTTATGAAAAAAAGTATGAGCTATAAGCTTATTAGCCTGATGGTAATTGCCATTACAATTGTACAGTTTGCCTGCAAACATGAAATACCAATCCCTCCATGCGATGGGAATTTTTCGGTTACAGCTACACAAACGCCCGCCACATTAAATCAAAATAATGGCACCATTACAGCAACAGCTACCGGTGGTTCGGGATTTAAATACAGTTTAAATGGAGGTACATACCAGGATAGCGGTTATTTTACCGGACTGGAACCATTCAGGAATTATAACCTGGTTGGAAAAAATTCTTCTGGCTGTACAGATACGGTTGTGGTTCAAATTGGTTCTTACGATCCCTGCCAGGGTGTTGTAATAAATGTAACGCTTACTAAAACAGATGCATCGCCAAATCAAACAAATGGCTCTGTAACAGCAACAGCAACCGGTGGCACCGGATTTACTTACAGCATCAACAGCGGGCCGTTTCAAACCAGTGGCATTTTTTCTAATCTAGCTCCGGGCGATTATACTGTTGCCGCTAAAAGTGCAACAGGCTGTATTGGAACAGCGGTTATTACTGTTGGAACCAATAATCCTTGTGCAGGAATTACAGTAGTAGTGTCTACCACTGTGGTTCAACCAACCTCCGGACAAAGCAATGGCTCAATAACTGCTTCAGCAACAGGAGGAACCGGATTTACCTATAGTTTAAATAACGGTGCATTTCAAACCAGCGGTACATTTGGCGGTTTGGCTGCAGGCAATTATACCATTACCGCAAAAAATTCAACCGGATGCACAGGTGTTACAACAGTTGCTTTATCAAATAATAATCCGTGTGCGGGAATTACTGTAACAGTAACTACTTCAGTTGTTCAACCCACTACCAATCAAAGTAATGGTTCAATAACTGCTACAGCAACCGGGGGAACAGGGTTTACGTACAGCATAAACAACGGTGCATTTCAGGCAAGCGGTACATTCACTGGTTTGGCTGCAGGTAATTATACCATCACGGCAAAAAATTCAAATGGTTGCACGGGTGTAACAACAGTTGCTCTGGGAAATTCAAATCCTTGTGCAGGAATTTCTGTTGTAGTAACAGCCACAACCGTAAATCCAACTATTGGGCAAAGTAATGGTTCCATAACTGCTTCTGCCACTGGTGGATCCGGATTTACATACAGTTTAAATAACGGAGCATTTCAGGCAAGTGGTACCTTCACCGGTTTGGCTGCAGGCACATACACGGTAACTGCAAAAAATTCACTTGGATGTTTAGGTAGTAAACAGGTTACCCTTATTGAGGTAAATCAATGTGCAGGAATTACTGTAGTAGTAACAACCACAACAGTAAATCCAACACAAGGGCAAAGCAATGGTTCGATAACTGCTTCTGCCACCGGTGGATCAGGCTTTACTTATAGTTTAAATAACGGAGCATTTCAGTCAAGCGGTACATTTACTGGTTTGGCTGCAGGTACATATACTGTAACGGCTAAAAATTCACTTGGGTGTTTGGGTAGTACACAGGTAACACTTACTGCAACAAATCCGTGCAATACTGTAAACATTGTTATCACAGCCGTAATTGTTCATACCACTCCATGCGTAACACCAACTAATAACGGAAGTATTACTGTAACAGCTACCGGTTCTACTGGCTTTACTTACAATATAAACGGAGGTGCTTACCAGGCAAGTAATGTTTTTGCAAATCTCAATGCCGGTACTTATCTGATTGGGGTTAAAGATCTTAACGGATGTACAAAAACACAATCAGTAGTTGTGGCTGTGGTGCCTAAAGGGCCGCTGTTTACCAATGTAAGAAACCTTATTACCACCAGATGCAGCGGTAGCGGCTGCCACATGAATGGAGCCAATGCAGCCGGTTACAATTTTGATACAGATTGCAATGTTGTTGTAAAGTGGGACCAGATAAATAAAACCTGTGTGTTGTATACCAATGGTTGGGTTAAAATGCCTAAAAGCCCCCAGCCGCTTTTAACAGCTGCAGAAAAATTAATAATAACCAATTGGGTTAATGCCGGGCACAAATACACCGACTAAGTAATTGTTCAAAACTAAAAAGATCTGAAAAACTAACATGCTGGCCTGTTTAATAAACGAGTACAAACAGGTTCAGCATGTTTACATGCAGGTTCAGCAAACAAATGCAGTATTTGATTTCGTGTTGGCCTTATTTTAGATGAACCGGATTAATAAAATGTTATGAAAAAAAACAGAAAAAAAATAATCACCTGGGTGTTACTGTCTGTTTTGGTGATACTGGCAACAGGAGGAGTTGTTGGATACAAAATGTACACAAAACCTCACCGCAGTGTAGCCAAGGCAAAAACAATACAGATTTCTGCAACAGACCTGGTTTTGGCCTATGAAAACAATGAAGCGGGAGCTAACAGTCTTTACCTGGATAAGGTATTGGAAGTAAGAGGAGAAGTAAACGAAGTTTCAAAAAATCAAAAGGGCGAAACGGTGATCACTTTAAAAGGCTCTGATATGAGTGGTTTAATATGTACACTTGAAGGAACAGCCGCAACTGAAGTTAAGCCCAATTCATCAGTAGTTATAAAAGGTATCTGTACAGGATTCCTTACTGATGTGGTATTGGTAAGATGTGTTTTATAAAATTAAGGAATAACAAATACCTGTAGAAGAACCAATTTTTAAACCCCTTAATTCAGTAAAATGAAAAGTAAAAAATTAGTGTTCCTGTTTATGGCAAGCAGCATTTTATTTGTAGCTGTAAACTCATGTAAACATGAAATACCCTTCCCTGTTGGAGTAGATACGCCGGTTGACGGCGGTACACAAACATGCAGTACAGATACCGTGTACTTTCAGAATAAAGTATTGCCATTACTTAATTCCAGCTGTGCCATGAGTGGTTGTCATGATGCCATATCACACAAGGATGGCGTTAATTTAACTACCTATTCAAATATTCTTTCTACAGGTGGGGTAAGACCGGGTAATCCGGGCGGCAGCAAGTTATATAAAGTGTTAAACGAAACCGGCGGCGACAGGATGCCACCACCACCGGCTGCAGCTTTTACCCAGGCACAGAAAGACATTATTTATAAATGGATTTTACAGGGTGCAAAAAATAATGCCTGCAACGATTGTGATACCACTGTATTTACTTATTCCGGTGCAGTTGCCCCCTTAATGAATACGTATTGCAAAGGATGCCATAACCCGGCTTCTTTAGGCGGAGGTATTGATGTTAGTACCTATGTCAGTGTAAATAGTATTGCTTTAAATGGAAAATTACTGGGAAGCATTTCGCATGCAGCCGGGTTTAAAGCAATGCCACAGGGAAGCAGTAAATTTTCTGATTGTAAAATTACACAGGTGCAGAAATGGATTGCTGCAGGTGCCGCAAATAATTAAAGTAAAAATTAAAATCAAATATCATTATGAAAAAGAAAATCTGGTTTTTTGCCATTGCTTCTGTTGTAAGTATTGTACTGTTTCAAAGTTGCTATTATGATAAAGCTGACCTCCTATACCCGGGTGGCAATGCCGCCTGCGATACATCTGTTGTTGCAAAATATACCAGTGATGTAATGCCGGTTATGAACAACAGCTGTAATGCAAGCGGATGCCATAATACAGCAAGTGCATCTAGCGGAGTTATTCTTGATACCTATGCAGGCGTAAAAGTTCAGGCACTCAATGGCAGATTGATAGGCTCAATAGAACATATAAATGGCACCATGCCAAAAGGCGGCGCAAAACTTACCACCTGTACTATTACAAAAATTCAACAATGGGTAAATTCAGGTACCCCTAATAATTAAAATTTAAAACTATGAAAAAAGTATTTTTTGTTTGCTTATGTATGATGGCTGTTACCCTTGCAGGTGCACAAAATATCTACATGACAAAAACGGGTAAGATCTCTTTTAACTCCCGTGCCAAATCACCGGAAAAAGTTGAAGCCGATAATAATGAAGTTTCCAGTGTTTTTAATACACAATCCGGCGACATGGTTTTTGCTGTATTGGTAAAGAGTTTTCATTTTGTAAGTGCTTTAATGGAAGAGCATTTTAATGAGAACTATGTAGAAAGTAACAAATATCCAAAGTCTACATTTAAGGGTAAAGTGGTAAATCTTTCCGCTGTTAATTTTTTAAAGGACGGCGTGTATCCTGTAAATGTTGAAGGAGACTTAACATTTCATGGAGTAACCAGGCAAGTAAAACCAACCGGTTCATTAACGGTAAAGGGTGGAAAGATCGTTGCTGTTTCTAAATTTCAGATGAACCTGAAAGAGTTTAATGTCAGCATTCCTTCCCTGGTAGCTGATAAAATTTCAAAGGAAATTGATATTATAGTTGAGTGCAATTATGAATTAAAAAAGTAAACACCTAAATCTGACACTGATGAAAAAATTTATTTTATATACCTTTTTATTTAGTATCTCTTTGTCGAAAGCATTTGCGCAGGACGATTTAATGAAAATGCTTGAAGATGAAACGAAGAATGATAAAAAGAAAAAGGATTATGCTACGGCTACCTTTAAAACAACCCGGTTAATGAACGGGCACACCATCGAAAATGCTGCTGCCGGGGTACTGGACTTTAAAGTATCACACAGGTTTGGTATGATAAACAGTGGAAGCTACCAGCTTTTTGGGTTAGACCAGGCTTCTATGCGTATGGGGCTGGATTATGGCATTTCAGACCGCCTGATGGTTGGAGTAGGACGAAGTACATTTCAAAAACAATATGATGCATTTGGAAAATTTAAAATCCTAAGGCAATCCACTGGCGGCAGACGGTCATCTCCCATTTCTGTAAGTGCCGTATCAACTGTAATGCTTAAAACCCTTAAATGGGAAGATCCTAAAATTAAGAATTACTATACTTCCCGCCTGTCTTACGCACATCAATTAATTATTGCCCGGAAATTCAGTGAAGGCGTTTCATTTCAACTCATGCCTTCGTTCATTCATACCAATCTGGCAAAAACCTCAACAGAACCAAATGATATTTTTGCTTTAGGTGCAGGAGGAAGAATTAAGTTAACCAAGCGCCTGAGCTTCAATGTTGAGTATTATCATGTACTTCCCATTTCCCTGGTTGAAGGTGAAGATTATATGATAACCGGAACAAAAAATTCACTGGCAATAGGATTTGACATTGAAACAGGCGGGCACGTTTTTCAATTACATTTTACAAACTCAACCGGTATGACAGAAAAGAATTTCATCACAGAAACTACCGGTGATTTCTTTAAAGGAGATATACATTTCGGATTCAATATATCCAGGGTGTTTACTATAAAAAACATGAATAAGAAAAAGAAGAAATAAGCAGGAGTAGAATTATTTCGGGAAATAAAATGTAACAAATCAGTACTTTTCAAGCATGCGTTAATACCCAATAAGAAACCGCCCGTATTGGGCGGTTTTATTTTTCCTGATAATTTGATTTGCTTATTCTTCTGTACTTAAGCCTGCCTTTAAATACTCCCGGTTCATCCTGGCAATGTTGGAAACTGAAATTCCTTTAGGGCATTCTGCTTCGCAGGCATAAGTATTGGTACAGTTCCCAAATCCCTCTTTATCCATTTGCGCCACCATATTTAACACCCTTGATTCACGCTCTGGCTGTCCCTGTGGTAACAAAGCCAGTTGAGAAACCTTGGCACTCACAAATAACATTGCACTGCTGTTTTTACAAGCCGCAACGCAGGCTCCGCAACCAATACAGGAGGCTGCATTAAAAGCGGTATCCGCATCTTTTTTATCAATAGGCAAAGCATTTGCATCAACGGCATTGCCGGTATTTACAGAAATAAAACCACCGGCCTGCATGATCCTGTCAAAAGCACCACGGTCAACAATCAGATCCTTAATAACCGGAAAAGCCGCAGAGCGCCATGGTTCTACCACGATCGTATCTCCATCTTTAAAGGCACGCATGTGTAACTGGCAAACTGTATTCTTTGTCCACGGACCATGTGCCCTGCCATCAATATACATACTGCACATACCACAAATACCTTCACGGCAATCGTGATCAAAAGCAATCGGGTCTTTTCCTTCGGTGATCAGTTGTTCGTTCAGCACATCAAACATTTCCAGGAAAGACATTTCGGAAGAGATATCCTTTACCTGGTAAGTTTCAAAACTACCACCAGCTTTTGTGTTTTTTTGTTTCCACACTTTCAGTGTGAGGTTCATGTTGTAGTGTTCCATAAATCTTAAATACGTTTATAATTGCTGTATTCTGAATTTGTGTTGTTTTATTTGTAAGAGCGCTGTGTTGGTTTAACAATCTCAAAAGTCAAAGGTTCTTTAGTTAATTGCCAGTCGCTTTCTCCCTTATATTCCCATGCCGACACAAAACTGTAATGATCATCATCACGTTTTGCTTCACCATCTTCGGTTTGCGATTCTTCCCTGAAATGTCCGCCGCAGCTTTCATTCCTGTTCAAGGCATCTTTGCACATCAACTCGCCAAGCTCGATAAAATCCGCTACCCTACCCGCTTTATCCAACTCTGGATTCATTTCATTAATATCGCCCGGTATTTTTACATCGCTCCAGAATTCTTTTTTCAATGCCTGAATTTCTGTAATGGCTTCCTGCAATCCCTGTGCATTGCGGGCCATACCGCATTTATCCCACATGATCTTTCCCAAACGCTTGTGAAAACTTTCTACGGTTTGTTTTCCTTTAATATTCATCAGGGTATTGATCCTGTCGCTCACTTTTTTCTCTGCTTCTTCAAAAGCCGGATGTGAAGTTGGAATAGATGCAGTGCGGATATCATCTGCCAGGTAATTACCCAAAGTGTATGGAATAACAAAATAACCATCTGCCAATCCCTGCATTAAAGCGCTGGCACCAAGCCTGTTTGCGCCATGATCACTAAAGTTTGCTTCGCCCAGTGCATATAAACCATCCACTGTGGTTTTAAGTTCATAATCAACCCAAAGTCCGCCCATGGTATAATGCACGGCCGGATAGATCCTCATCGGCATTTCGTAAGGATTTTCGCCGGTTATCTTTTCATACATTTCAAACAGGTTACCGTATTTTTCTTCTACAACGGCTTTACCCATTTTCACTATTGAATCATGGTCGGCAGTATCATTGCCTGTTTTTCCCGCTTCTATTTTACCGTATCTGACAATCGCATCTTTAAAATCTAAATAAACAGCCAACTTGGTTGTACCTACACCGTAGCCTTCATCACATCTTTCCTTTGCCGCCCTGGAAGCCACATCACGGGGCACGAGGTTACCAAATGCAGGATACCTGCGCTCTAAGTAATAATCTCTTTCTTCTTCAGGTATATCAACAGCCTTGCGGTTTTCGTTTTTTTGTTTAGGCACCCAAATTCTGCCATCATTACGTAAGCTTTCGCTCATCAGGGTTAATTTACTTTGATAGTCGCCACTAACCGGTATACAGGTTGGATGTATTTGTGTAAAACAAGGATTTCCAAAAAATGCACCTTGCTTATGTGCTTTCCAGGCTGCTGTTACATTGCTGCCCATGGCATTGGTACTTAAATAGAATACGTTGCCATATCCACCGGTGCACAATAAAACAGCATGACCAAAATGTCTTTCTAAAGTTCCGTTAACCAGGTCTCTTGCTATAATGCCTCTTGTTTTGCCGTCAATCTTTACAATGTCAAGCATTTCATGCCTGTTGTACATGGTTACATTACCAAGGGCAACCTGTCTTTCCAAAGCACTGTAAGCACCCAACAATAATTGCTGACCGGTTTGTCCGGCTGCATAAAATGTACGCTGTACCTGTGTACCACCAAAACTACGGTTGCTTAATAAGCCGCCATATTCTCTTGCAAAAGGAACACCCTGTGCCACACACTGATCAATAATGGCTGCACTCACTTCGGCCAGGCGGTGAACATTGGCTTCCCTTGCACGATAATCTCCACCTTTAACGGTATCGTAAAATAAACGGAAAACAGAGTCACCGTCATTCTGATAATTCTTTGCTGCATTAATACCACCCTGCGCTGCAATACTGTGCGCCCGGCGTGGACTATCCTGGAAACAAAATGCTTTTACTTTATAACCCATCTCACCTAAAGCGGCTGCTGCAGAGGCTCCGGCCAGGCCGGTACCAACAACAATTATTTCCAGCTTACGCTTATTGGCAGGATTAACGAGTTTTACGTGGCCCTTATAATCGGTCCACTTTTTATCCATTTCGCCTTGTGGTATTTTTGAATCTAAAGACATTTTGTATAATTAATTAGTAGATTAGTAATCAGTTGTTCTTTTACAGTTTAATCAATCCATCCCAAATAAAAAGAGATGGGCATTAATGCAAATAATATACAAACGATAATGGTGTAGCCAACACCAATTGCTTTGATAATTGGGGTATATCTTTTATGATTGATACCCAATGTTTGAAAAGCACTCTGGAACCCATGAAGTAAGTGCCAGAACAGAGATATTACACCCAGCACATAGATAACAACAACCCACCAGGTTTGAAACTCTTCTTTCATTGCATTGTACAGATTATGGCTGGCATCATTGGCGCCGCCATCAGCATATAAAGCAATTTTGGTATCAACAAAAAACTTAGAAACATGAATGACTAAAAAGAATAAAAGCAGTGTACCCAGTAAACCCATTGACCGGCTGTACCATTTGCTGTTTGCATTGGCTGCATTAACCGAATACTTTACCGGCCGGGCTGCATTGTTCTTTTTCCATAATAAAAGGCCCTGGATGATATGCAGCAAAAGCCCTGCAAATAAACCAATCTCCATAATGCGGAGTATCCAGTTATGACTCATAAAATGGGCTGCTGCATTGAAAGTTTCGCCGCCATCGTTAACAAAGATGCAGGAGTTTACGCCAACGTGCACTATCAGGAATACAATTAAAAAAAGACCCGTAAGGCCCATAATTAATTTCTTTCCAATTGAAGAAGTGAAAAAGTGTTTCCAGGTCATATTGAAAGAGTTAGAGTTTGATTTGGATTACAAAAATACGGCAGGATGAAGCAAAAACAATCTACATCCTGAGTTTTTATGCAGAAACCACATGATCTTTATCATTCTTGTACTACGCTTAATCTCATTTCAGGTTAGTCTTTTAAACATCATGCCATCCAACTGTTGAAAAATGATCTCGGGTTTTAATGTTCTCCATTGAGGAAAATCAATCAATTCAATATAGTTGGTCAGCCTGGCTTGTTTAAAATCATATTGGCTTTGTAATGGCATATCCAGGATCACTACCCATCCCCCAACATCCTGTAGTTGCTCACGCCAGTCTTCATAATAACTGTCATCACTGCTATGAAAATTCAATACATTTTCAGCTATCAGTATGAACTTACTTATTCCCTTTGCCTGCATATTATCAGTTATATCTCTTCGCAGGGTCATGATATCATTTTCAATAGCATCATTCCATTCGCCCAGTAGTTCTATAATGGCAAAATGCTGTTCATAATCAACAAACAAAATTTTCATGTATAATGTCCGGGAACCAAATTCGTCCCATTGAGGGTGGATATAATAATTATAAACCGTGTTGGAGAATTCGAACTCGCTGTAAGTACGCCTGTAAAAGGGAGAAAGCGGGTCTTCTTCGGCTGTATATAAATGACGCCAGTTGTAATAAGGTTCTATATCCTGCAAAATAAACGCTGATTTATCTGATTAAAATGTTTGTGCAAATTTAATCGCAGATTAACAAAGATTAAAATTGATTTCGCTGATTGTTTCAATTTTGAACAGCTTATCATCAAAAACCTGTTTAACCAGCTAACTGCATCTGCGAAATCATAACAATCATTTGAATCTGCGGTTAAAAAAAGAGGGTTGCCAAACCTGGCAACCCCTTAGACTTAATAACCGTAATTTCTTTATTGAACTACTATTCTTTCTGTAAAAATAAATTTGTTATTGGCATCTGTTACTTTAACCATGTACATACCTTTTGCAAAAGATCTGTTTAATTGTACTGTTTCAACCTGTGTTTTTGCATTGGTAACAGTAACAATCCTGTTCGTTAAAGGTTTACCGGAAAGATCAGTAATCGTTACATTGTATTTACCAGCCTGTTGTCCTTCAAAATAAATTTTGAATTCGCTGTTGGTAACCGGGTTAGGGTAAATATGAGCTTCGTTGGTTAATACCGGAACTACAGGCTTAAAATCTACCACTGCATAGGTTTTAGCAGCATCTGCTTCTTTTTGATATAACAGGTTGCCGTTAGCCAGGTCAGATGCATTGTACACCATATCCGATCCTTCAATTGGAGTAGCAACAAAATCTTTTAAAGAAAATTTGTAGTACCCTGCAAAAGTATTGGCACTTGCTACAACCACATTACCATCCTTATCTACCGCAGCTCCATTGGTGCTGAAAGCAGCAGGTAACCCGGTAATGTATCCAATTTGTTTTGCTACCCTTGTTTCTACATCCAGTACAAATACATAATGGTTTGCAGAGATGATGTATAATTTATTGTAAGCATCGGCAATCATATCGCCGCCCCAGCTGGTGCATTTGTTTTTGATTGAAACGGTTTTGTTTGATTCATCATCAATCACCGGGCCCATATCTGTAATCGTAACTTTTTTACCGGTTGTAAACTTTACCAAACGGCTGGCATCATTGGTTAATGCATAACCATTACCATCGGCACCAATAACCATACGTGAAAACTGATTGGCTTCATCGTATAATTCTTTACTGGTATTTAATGGTGTTGTGGTAACTGTGTAATATTTCTGTTCGCTGCCTTTGGCATTCAGGTCGAGCCAGCGTAATTCACCAACTCTCATTGGCGTAAAAAATAATTTGTTTTGATTTTTGTCGTAAGCTGCAGCAGCCACCATGGTTTCGGTTGGGGTTCTGTAAGCAGCCGACTGTGTTTTAGAATCGGCATCCTTCATTACAAAGGCTGTTTTGTCTCTTTGGTAAACATCCGTAACAATTTTGCCGGTAGTAATATCTACCTGGCGGATGTTCATCCACATGAAATCATGATTACCATCGCCGGTTATTGCGAAGGTTTTGTTAGCATCCTGCGCCGAAACAGAGAAGCTTGCTGCAATAAAAGTTGTTGAAAGTAAAAGTTTAATGTTCATAAGAGGAGTTTTATTTAACAATTAGATACGTAAATTAGTCAAATTACATAAATCAACCAAGGTTTTTTTATGAATGGTTATTCTCCAGCGATTTTTTAACGCTGCCCGATCGCAGGAGTATAGTTTTTGCCGCTTCATAATCATCAGTCTGCATTTTCTCCATCAGCATTTTCACTCCCCGGTCAACCAGTTTTTCATTGGTCAATTGCATGTTCACCATTTTATTATCTTCTACCCTTCCCAATTGTATCATCGCAGATGTAGAGATCATATTCAGAATTAATTTTTGTGCTGTACCGCTTTTCATACGGGTACTGCCGGTAACAAATTCCGGTCCTACCACGGCTTCAATCGGGTAATCTGCAGCGGCACTTAAAGGAGCATCCGGATTACAGGAAATACTGCCTGTTATAATTTTATTGGCCCTGCATTTTTTCAATGCAGCAATTACATAAGGGGTGGTTCCGCCGGCAGCTATACCAATCACCACATCTTTTTCACTAACGTCATGCTCCTGCAGATCAAGCCAACCCTGCTCCGTATCATCTTCTGCAAATTCCACTGCTTCGGTAATGGCTTTTTGGCCACCGGCAATAATGGCAATAACCAATCCTGCAGGCACACCATAAGTAGGCGGGCATTCACTGGCATCTACAACTCCCAACCGGCCGCTTGTGCCCGCTCCAATATAGAAAAGCCGGCCACCGGCCAGCATCTTATCAGCAATTACCTGTACCAGCAGATCAATCTGGGGGATCGCTTTTTCAACGGCTGCCGGCACCAGGCTGTCTTCTTTATTAATATTGGTTAATAGCTCCTTTACAGACATTTTTTCCAGATGCCTGTAATTTGATTCTGATTCTGTTACTCTGTTAAACGCCATTGTTTACTGATGAAATTTGATTAAACCTTCCATAGGTTTTTTAATTACTTTTCCCAACTGCAGTTCAAACGAACTGCACATATCTTTTAAAACATCTTTAAAACCAAAAGCAACGCTGCCGGTAAAATTGATGGGCATTGTCCAGCTTTCACGGTACTTGTATATATGGTTAAAAAAGAAATCATTAAAACTGTCTTCAATAATATTCTCAACCATATAATGGCCACGGTTCTCCACTAAAAAATCGGTAAAGGCAGCCAGGTAACGGTTGGGTAAAGGTTTTTTATAAACTGCACTCAGTATTTCGTCGCTGTTGGTATTATACCTGGCATTAAAACGGTCCATCAGGTCTTCATCAAATGTTTTGTATAAAAAATACTGAATTACTTTTCTGCCCATGTAGGCGCCGCTTCCTTCATCGCCCAGTACATAACCCAGGCCCGGACTGTTTTTAACTATCTTTTTGCCGTTATAATAACAGGAGTTTGAACCGGTGCCCAAAATACAGGCAATGCCTTTGTCGTGTCCGCAAAGCGCTTTGGCAGCACCCATCAGGTCGTGATCAACAAATATTTTTGCATCGTTAAATACTTTTTGAACCGCTTTTTTAACCAGCTTCACATTATCTGCATTGCTGCAACCGGTACCATAAAAATAAATTTCGTCGGGCTCTGTTTTTTTAAACTTCACTTTCAGTTCTTCATTAATTACATATTCTATTTGCTCTGCCGAAAGAAAATAAGGGCTTAATCCCTGTGTATAAAAGGTTTTTACCGATTTCCCATTCATTAAACACCACTCTGTTTTTGTAGAACCGCTGTCTGCTATTAATTTAATTGCCATTTAAAAACGCTATTTAGTTTGAAGTTAATTCATTTTGATAATAAAGCTGCAAGTTACTGGCTGCAATGGATAAGCAAAATAATAAAACCTCCTTTTAGAAACCTGCGGGCACCTTTAGTGTAACAGGTTTCTCCCTTGCAGCTGTTTCCCTTGTAGCTTCTTCCTATCTTCGCAAAATGAATAACAATAAAATACAGGTTTGGTTGCCCTTACTGTTTAGTATAACAATGATTGTTGGCATGTACTTCGGTTATAAAATGAGGGATAGTATGCCCGGCAAAAGTTTCTTTTTTGCAGAAAAACGAAGGCCGGTTGAGGAAATAATGGACCTGATAAAGAACCGCTATGTAGATGATGTGGAGCTTGATAAGCTTGCTGACACTGCCATTCAGGCCATGTTAAGTAAATTAGACCCACACTCTGTTTTTATACCTGCCGAAGAACTGCAAATGGTAAATGAAGACCTGGCCGGTAAGTTCTTTGGTATCGGCATTGAGTTCAATATTTTTAATGATACCCTGAATGTGATTAATGTTTTAAAAGACGGGCCTGGTTTTAAAGCTGGTTTGGTTACCGGCGATAAGTTTATTAAAATTGATGACAGCCTGGTGGCCGGTAACAAAACTGATGCAGATGCATACAGAAAAAAACTTCGTGGCGAAAGGGGGACAAAAGTTACCATCACTTACTTACGCAATGCTGCTACAAAGCAGGCTGTTATTACCCGTGATGCCATTCCGCTGGTGAGTGTAGATGCCAGTTATATGATGACCAAAGAAATTGGTTATATCAGATTGAACAAATTCTCATCGGTAACTTACCGTGAGTTTATGGAAGCATTGGAACCATTGAAGAAAGCCGGTTTGCAGAAACTGATACTTGATTTAAGAGGCAATGGCGGAGGTATTTTGGACCAGGCAGTGGAAATAGCCGATGAATTTTTAGATGGTGATAAACTGATTACCTACACTGAAGGAAAACACGTTGATAAAAAAGAATACCGCTGCCGCCGGAATGGCCAGTTTGAAACCGGGAAGTTGGTTGTTTTGGCTGATGAAGGCAGTGCCAGTGCCAGCGAAATATTAATTGGCGCCCTGCAGGATTGGGACCGGGCAACCATTGTTGGCAGGCGCAGTTTTGGTAAGGGCCTGGTGCAGGAACAGTTTGACCTGAGCGATAAAAGTGCATTGCGGCTTACTATAGCCCGTTACTATACTCCAATTGGCAGAAGCATACAAAGGCCTTATACCAATGGCGAAAGAGCATATTACGATGAAGTCAGCAATCGGTACCATGATCCTGAAACGACTTACGCTGATTCAGTAAAGAACAATTCGGGTAAAGCTTATAAAACCAAGGGTGGTAAAACGGTTTATGCCAAAGGAGGTATTGCCCCTGATTACTTTATAGCTATGGATACAAGTGGTTTTAGTAAAAATTCGGCTGCTATTTACAACAAGAGTACCATAAGCAGTTTTGCGTATAATTTTTATCTTCAAAACCAGGCTTTAATAAAAACTTTTAAATCCCCCGCTGATTTTATTAAGGGGTTCAGTTTAAGTGACGAAAACTGGAAACAATTTACTGATGCTGCCGCAAAAGATTCAATCAATATCAGTATAGTTTCGGCAAAAGAAAAATCCAGCTTATCCAATCAAATCAGGTCTTCTATTGCACGACAGATATGGCGTAATGAGGGTTATTTTGAAGTGATAAATACTACAGATGAAGGGATTAAAAAAGCTTTGGAAATCATAGAGACTAATAAATAATACTTAGTTTATGGGGATTTTATTTGGGGTATTACTAACTGTAAATACCAATGCCCAGAAATCTCCCATAAATCTCGATAATGTAGTAACCCCTTCTAAATTCAAAATTTCAGCAGGTGCAGGTACGGCAAATTATTATGGCGACCTGATGGAGAAAAACGGAATATTCACGCAAACCAGTTATTCTTTAAGTATAGGAACATTTTATTCATTTACAAACAAACTTGCTGCCAGGTTAGATGTAGGAATGCAAAAGCTTCAGGGGGCTGATAGTAAAAAGGGCGGTGCTCATAAAGACAGGAACCTTAGTTTTAAATCCAATGTTTTTGATTTTGCAATTTCCGGAGAATATACAATATTCGATTTGGATAAATTTTCATTAAGTCCCTATATATCTGCAGGCGTTGGCGTAATGCTTTTTAAACCTTATGCACTGGATGTTTCCGGTTATAAACAATATCTGTAAGAACTTGGTACCGAAGGACAGGGACTTGCAGGTTATCCTGGAATGTACAGTACTGCTGCTCTTGAATTTCCTCTGGGAATTGGTGTAAAATTCCCGGTGAATGATAGAGTAACGCTTTCTTTGGATTTAAACTACCGCATAATCAGCACAGATTATCTGGATGATGTTAGCTACAAAGGTTATCCAAATAAAACATTACTGGATGTCCGAAACCCTGCAACAGCCAGGTTTACATGGCGTGGTAATGAAGTTGGTGGAGAAACTTATCCTAAAACCTGTCGCTGCCGCGTGGCAATCCTGATAAAAAGGATAGCTTTTATACAACACAGTTAAAGCTTACGTTTGATTTATAAAAATAACCTTTACACTCATAAATAAAAAATCAACAATAAAATTCAACAATTATACTTCCGTTAATAATTAATCCAGAAAAATTAAACTGATTCAATCCAGCCCTTTAGCACCTGAAAATACAGAATGTAGCACCCGCTGGGCGGTGCTAACCATAATTAAACAAACATTGTTATTACTTGCAAAAAAGGCTGTATTAAACGCAGCCATTTTTGCCAATATCATGCAATACAAAACACATCAGCTTCTTAAACTAAAAAAATTACCTTTGCCGCAAAATAACGATTCTATATGTGGCTAAATAACATTCTTGATACAATAGGCAATACTCCTCTTATCAAATTAAACAATATTACCAAACACCTGCCTTGCACGGTGCTGGCAAAAGTTGAGTACTTTAATCCGGGCAATAGTATAAAAGACCGCATGGCATTAAAAATGCTGGAAGTTGCTGAACAGGAAGGAAAAATAAAGCCCGGAGGAACCATCATTGAAGGCACAAGTGGCAACACCGGTATGGGATTAGCCCTGGCCGCCTGTGTAAAAGGATACAAATGCATTTTTACTACCACCGATAAGCAATCAAAGGAAAAAGCAGATATTTTAAAAGCAGTTGGCGCCGAAGTGATTGTTTGCCCTACCAATGTGGAGCCAGAAGATCCACGCAGTTACTATTCAGTATCAAAACGCCTGGCTACCGAAGTGCCTAATAGCTGGTATGTAAACCAATACGACAACTTAGCCAACCGCCAGGCACACTACGAACAAACCGGACCGGAGATTTGGGAACAGACCGAGGGCAAGGTAACACACCTGGTTGTTGCAACCGGCACAGGTGGTACCATCGTAGGTACTGGCAAATATTTAAAAGAAAAAAATCCTGACATAAAAGTATGGGCCATTGATAGTTATGGATCTTTGTTGAAAAAATATTTTGAGACAGGCGAGCTTGATCAGAAAGAAGTTTACCCCTATATAAGTGAAGGGTTTGGGGAAGATTTTGTACCTGCCAACTACGATATGAGTGTAATTGATGAGTTTACAAAGGTTACTGATAAAGACGGCGCAGTAATGGCCAGGCGCATTGCAAAGGAAGAGGGTATGTTTTGCGGGTATAGTGCCGGCAGTTGCTTACAGGGTATGATGCAGCTTAAAGACCAGTTAAAGAAAGATGATGTGGTAGTATTGATATTTCATGACCATGGTAGCCGGTATGTGGGCAAGGTATACAACGACGAATGGATGCTTGAAAGGGGCTTTTTAGATGTAAAAACCTTTAAGGATCTGGTTGGAGGCCGTGGTAAGCAACGACTGATAAACCTGGGTAAAGAAAATACAGTAGCAGACGCTATTGAACTGATGCGGAAATACGATATTGAAAATATTCCGGTAATGGATAAAGAAACCAGTATTGGCGCTATTTCTGCAAGCGGTTTATTTAATAAAATTTTAAACAATCCCGATATTAAAACCCAAACAGTTGAATCTGTTATGGAAAAAGCCTATCCTGAAGTAGCTTTTGAGACGCCCGTAGAGCGTTTAAGTACATTTATTACCAAAGAAAACGGAGCCGTTTTAAGCAGGGATGAAAGCGGCAGTTTTCATATTGTTACCAAATACGACATCATCCAGAGTCTTACCAAATAGTCATACCGTTAATTTACGAAGGCATGTAAAGCAATACTGTTCTGTATTTCATCAATACAGGAAGCATTGCATGCGAAAATATCATCAAGTCATGTACGTATTTTTACGATACTTAAAAGCGTAACTATTCTATAATCAAAAATGGATAATTACGAGTATGGTAGTAATTGCAGTAGCACAAAAAAAGAGCAATATCGCTCTATAAAGGAATGTTAAACTGTTGCATCTTTGTGTCAGAAGTTGATTGATAGGAATTAAATATCAATCATTATCCAAAATCCTGATTAAAACCAAAGAATTCAATCCAATGTTTGTGAAGAACCATCAAACAATCCAATATCAGTCAACTTCTTTTCATTTTTAAAAACCGATTTTACGCTTGAAGATCTTGTCCTGATGAAAAACCAACTGATCTGAAAGTAATAAAAACCAATTTCCTGCCTATGCCTTTAAAAGCGATGATGGCAAAAAACCAAAAAAATACCAATATCCTGGCTTATGCTGTAAAAAGCGATGATAGCCGAAAAACCAAAAAAAACCAATATCCTGCCTATGCCCTTAAAAGCGATGATGGCGAAAATGAAGAACACTGAAACCAGGATAACTTATTAAAGGAAATGCTCCATAAAAGGTAACCCCCTTTGAAAAGCAATTTCCAAAATCCTGAAAGAACCGCCTGTGCTTGGCTGGTTAAAAAATTGGACTTCCACACACACCTGATTACGACAGGTTTAGTGGAAGTTTTTTTATGTTTTATATTTTCAATTATGGCTAATTTTAGCAATGATATTACAGCAAACCTCCAATCTTAATTACATTCCCAAAAGAATTATTTCGCTGGTTCCCTCACAAACAGAATTATTATCTGATCTTGGATTAGAAGACGAAACTGTTGGTATCACTAAGTTTTGCGTTCATCCACCAGGCTGGTTTAAAACAAAAGAAAAGATTGGCGGCACCAAAACGGTAAATATTGATAAAGTACTGAAGCTACAACCCGATCTCATCATTGCCAATAAAGAAGAAAATGTGAAAGAACAGATTGATGCGCTGGCAGCAGATTATCCGGTTTGGGTAAGTGATATAAATAACCTGGCGGATGCGATGCAGATGATTGCAGATATTGGAACACTAACCGGTAAATCAGCTGCCGCAGGTGCTTTAATAAGCAAAATAAGCAAGGCTTTTGATGAAATGCCCAAAATGGAAAACTCTTTAAAAACAGCTTATCTTATCTGGCGGGAGCCCTATATGACAGTTGGTGGCGATACATTTATAAATGATATGATGCTGCAAGGTGGTTTTGAAAACATATTTGCCGGTCTCGCCCGATACCCTCACATTGACATTGGAGATTTGCCAATGGCACATTGCGAATTGCTTTTATTGTCCTCCGAGCCCTATCCTTTTAAACAAAAACATATTAACGAATTAAGTAAACAACTGCCCGGCATAAAAATAATATTGGCAGATGGTGAATTCTTTAGCTGGTACGGAAGCAGGATGCTGCAATCACCGGCATATTTTACCCGGTTAATTGCTCAAATTCAGGGCATTAATTAATCGGTCATCTTCCTTACATTTGTAAAAAATAACTACTTATGAGTAAATACAGTTCCGGCGTTTTATTTGGTGCCGAATTAGAAGCATTATACAACGATGCAAAAGACAATGAGTTTGCGTTACCAGCAGTAAATACAATTGGCACTAATACTATCAATGCTACTTTAGAAGCGGCTGCAAAAGTAAATTCTCCGGTTATTATACAGTTTAGTAATGGAGGTGCCCAGTTTATTGCGGGTAAAGGAATGCCCAATGATCAGTTGCAAGGCAATATTTCCGGCGGTGTTTCGGGTGCATTGCATATTCATAATGTAGCCAGGTATTACGGCGTGCCGGTTGTATTACATACCGACCATGCAGCAAAAAAATGGTTACCCTGGGTTAGCGGCTTAATAGATGCCGGCGAACAGTTTTACAAAGAAAAAGGAAGGCCTTTATACAGCTCTCATATGCTTGATCTTTCGGAAGAACCGATTGAAGAAAACATAGCCACATCGGTAGAATTTTACAAACGCATGGCACCATTAGGTATGAGTATTGAAATTGAATTAGGTGTAACTGGTGGTGAAGAGGATGGTGTAGATAACAGTGATATTGACAATGCTAAATTATATACACAACCCGAACATGTAGCCTATTCTTACACAGCGTTAAGTAAGGTTGGAAAACTGTTTACCATAGCCGCAGCATTTGGCAATGTTCATGGTGTTTACAAATCGGGCAATGTGCAGTTAACACCTATCATTTTAAAAAACAGCCAGGACTATATTACCAAAACCCTCAACACTGGCGAAAAGCCGGTTTACTTTGTATTTCACGGTGGCAGCGGTTCTCCGCAAAATCAAATACGGGAAGCTATCAGTTACGGTGCCATAAAAATGAATATTGATACCGATCTGCAGTGGGCATTCTGGGAAGGTATTTTAGAAAACTATAAAAAGAACGAAGCCTACCTACAGGGCCAGCTGGGCAATCCCGATGGAGATGATAAACCCAATAAGAAACACTACGACCCAAGGGTTTGGTTACGCAAAGGAGAAGAGAGTTTTATTAAACGGTTAGAAGTGGCTTTTGAAGATTTAAATTGTATTAACAGGAATGCGTAATTCAGTTTTAATTTGCCTGTTGTTTACAGCCGTAAACGCAATAAACATTAACAATTAAGCGAAAACTGATGAAGAAAGAAGAAGATTTTGATGCCAGCCTGGCGGGTGAAGAAGAAACTGCCGAAGTGAATAAAGCGAACTGGTTCAAACGCATGAAAAAAGGCATTCTTACATCTACCAAAGATAAAAAAGATGCCCCGGAAGGCCTTTGGTCTAAATGCCCTTCCTGTAAATATACCAGCCCGGTTTCTGAACTTGCCGAAAACAAATTTGTTTGCCCCAAATGCGAATACCACCACCGCATTGGCAGCCAGGAGTATTTTGAAATTCTGTTTGACGAAAATCAGTATACCGAACTTTTTGCCAACATCATATCCAAAGATTATTTAGAGTTTGTTGACCTCAAAGCTTATGGTAAACGACTGGAAGAAACCTATGAAAAAACCGGTATCCACGATTCAATTACCGTAGCTCATGGAAAAATAAATGGTAACGACCTGGTTGTTGCCTGCATGGATTTTGAATTTATTGGCGGCAGCCTGGGCAGTGTGATGGGCGAAAAAATAAGCCGTGCCTGCGATTATTGCATGGAGCACAATATCCCGTTCATGATCATTAACAAAAGTGGCGGCGCCAGAATGATGGAAAGTGCCTTTTCATTAATGCAACTGGCAAAAACCTCCGGAAAACTATCTCAACTCAGCGATAAAAAAATTCCCTACATCTCTCTTTGTACCGATCCTACTTTTGGTGGTACCACCGCGTCCTTTGCCATGTTGGGCGATGTAATTTGTGCCGAACCCGATGCCCTGATTGGTTTTGCCGGTCCACGGGTAATTAAAGAAACCATTAAAAAAGACCTGCCCGAAGGTTTTCAGCGCAGCGAATTTTTACTGGAGCATGGATTTTTAGATTTTATTGTTCATCGTAAAAATCTAAAAGAAAAATTGGGTAACTTGTTGGTTCTGTTTAAAAGTTAATATTTACTGCAGGCATCTCTTAATTCTCTACAGCAATCTTGCAGTATTAATAATTAAAAATATGCTGCTTAACAGGCTACCAATACTTATCTTATTGCTATTATCGGGTAGTTCTTTTGCACAAACCACACCCTGCACCATACTTGGCCAAAATCCCGAAACGGCATTCCCTGTTTGTGGCACTTCAGTTTTTCATATGGATACGGTACCGATATGCGGACAAAGAAGGGTTGCTTCACTTTGTGTTGATGACACGATGTACACAGACAAGAATCCCTTTTGGTACAAATTCACCTGCTTTCAAAGTGGTAAACTGGCATTTTTTATTACACCTGATGTACTTAGTGAAGATTACGACTGGCAGATATTTGATGTAACGGGAAAAAATCCACAGGATATTTATACGGATACCACCATGTTCGTGGTGTGCAGTTGGTCGGGGGTTGGTGGCGTAACCGGTGCCTGCGAAGACTCAGGCGGGGTTTCACTGGTTGAGTGCCAGGGGCCTTTCCAAAACCGCTTTACGCTGATGCCAGACCTGATTGCCGGTCATAATTACCTTTTACTGGTTAGCCATTTTGAAAACACACAGTTTGGATACAATCTGTCTTTTGGAGGCCCGGGCAACACGGCTGTTATTACAGATACCTTACCACCCCACATGTTTACGGCCAGCCGTGCAACCTGCGATGGCAGCAAAATATTGGTAAAGCTTAATAAGAAAATGAAATGCAGTACGCTGATGGCTGATGGGTCAGATTTCAGGATAAATCCCTCTCCGCCTGGCATTTTCATCACCAGCGCTACAGGGATAAGTTGCAGCAATGCTTTTGATATGGATTCGGTTCTACTGACTTTTAGTGCTCCCTTACCCTTTGGCAACTATAATTTAATTGCGAAAAATGGAGGCGATGGCAATACGATATGGGACCTTTGCGATAATGGCATCCCCGTTGATGAAGCTATCCCATTTACTGTTTTATCTCCAATACCCGTTCCTTTTGATCACCTTACCAATAACAAATGCAGTACCGATTCGGTGTTCCTTTATTTCCCCGAAATGATTAAATGCAGCTCCGTAGCGCCTGACGGCAGCGATTTTTTTGTAACCGGAACCTATCCTGTCAATATCAGCAATGCATTGCCGGTAAATTGTGTGGGTGGATTGACCAGGCAGATCGTTTTACACTTCAATTCAACTTTATTACAACCGGGTAATTTTCAGATCGTACTAAGGGCAGGCAGCGATGGTAATACACTGTTAAGCGAATGCGATACACCTTCCATTGCCGGCTCTGCCATTCCTTTTAATGTGCTGCCAAAACCTGTTTCCAATTTTGCTTTTCCCGATACGGTTTGTTTACAAAATGCTTCCATCACTTTTGCAAATCTATCCAGCATATCTGACGGATCAGAAAACTTATTTCAATACCGTTGGATTTTTGATGACCCTTTAAGCGGACCTGCAAATTCATCTACGCTTAAAACTCCCACGCATGTATACACCAATACCGGCCAGTACCAGGTGTACCTGCGGGTAACCAGCAATGGCGGATGTGTAAAGGATACTACCATCCTGGTCAATACAATTCACCCTCAACCAAAAATAAATTTTGGTATCAGTAAACCAGATATCTGCCTGGGCGACGCTGTGTTTTTAACCGACTCAACCAATAGTATGGATGGCACAACTGTACAGTGGAACTGGGATTTAGGCGATGGCAGAATAAGAAACACAAAAAACGTTTTATACATTTATACAGGCCCGCAAACTTACCAAGTAAGCCTGAATACAGTAAATAGTTTTGGATGTAAATCAGGAACACTCACCAAACCCTTAACCGTTCACTCCTATCCCACTGTCCATGCCGGGCCCGACAGAACAGTACTGGAAGGCGGCTCCATCACCATCAACGCTGCAGCAAGCGGAAATGAGCTTCAGTATTTGTGGACCCCATCTCAATACCTGAATAACCCAACCAACATTACTCCAAAGTGTATTGATGCCAAATTTGATATTGTATATACCCTTACCGTAACCGGCAAAGGTGGCTGTTCCGTTGCTGATGAAATGTATGTTGATGTTTTAAAAATACCACGCATACCCAATACTTTTTCGCCCAACAATGACCGTATCAATGATCTTTGGGAAATACAATACCTGGATGAATATCCCAGCCAGCACACAACCGTATTTACCCGTGCCGGGCAAAAAGTATTTGAATGCCTGGGCCGCTACCAGGCCTGGGATGGAAAATACAAAGGCAAAGAATTACCTGTTGATACTTACTACTACATTATTGAACCGGGCAGCGGAAGAGAGCCATTTACGGGATTTATAATGATTATTAGATAATTTTCAACAATGAACTTTCTCCCGTTCATATTCAATCTCTTTTTCAGCCTGTACTTTGGGAGTATGCCCATATCTCAAAAACCAGATCCATGCGAAGAAGCAAGAACTGGTGCCGCCGCTGCAACGGAGTTTGCAAAAGACAGTTTATATCATCTTGCTTTGGCTAAAATAAAAAATGCTTTTGTATTTGATAAGAAGGAACATTGCGTCAGCTTTGGAAAAGATGTTGCCGGAAATATGATTGCGTCATCCATATTAAGCGGCGGTAATACCAGTGGCAAAGTGCCTGCCATTGCAAATGCCTTTGCCGATCTGCATAATCACCCCAACAATTTACCCCCCGATGCCGGTGATTTTTATGGATTATTAGACATCAATAAAAACAAGCCGGTTTATAACAAAAGGTTTGTGGTAACAACGGCTGGTACAGTGTATGCATTGCTGGTTACTGATATTGCAGCTGCTCTTGAATTTATAAAGAAGCACCCGCCACAGCCTCCGGCTTTTGTAGGTGGGCCGCCCGGTTTTGCGGTTGCCATTACTGATGAAGCCAGGGAAATGAAATATGGATTCAATTGTACCGATGAAATGGTACTTGCATTCATCATTCAAAAGTACAATACCGGTGTTTCATTATTGAAACAGAACAGCAATGGATCTTTTAATAAGATCACCACCACTTTTTTAAAACAAGGAAACCAACTCTTTTTTAAAGCTGGAAGCTGCCCTTGATCATTGTTTCACAATGTACCAGAACTATTCCAGGTTTTACGGTTCCTGTAAAAATCCCCGCAATATTATTCATTATGATTTTTTGCCTGGGCAAATACATCAGTAAGATGGTGGCTTCTTTTTACTGTGGCGGGATCTGCCATTTCCACAACAGCTTCCTTTTTATTCATTAAAAGTTTAACTAAAAGCACTCCAGCTAAAGTTGCTGCGGTAATAATGAATGTAGTTTTCATATCTTTTTATTTTTGAAGAAGCAATCGACGTGCCGGTATGAAAAACATAATAATCTTGTAACTATTGGGAATGGGAGAGGTACGGTATTTTAACACACTGATAGCTACACCAGATAAACTTAACTATTAAACATCGGATCAAAAATTTTATTGTTTACGCTTTGTAATGCAATAAAGAAGATAATTGTGAGGATTGTACCGATGAAAAGCCTACCTAAGATTTTAAAGTTGGGTTTAGATTTTATGAACCATATCATGGTGCCTGATAGAAATAGTAATAAAAAAAACCAATCCAGCGAATGGCCGCTGTAATGTAAACCTAATGCTCCCTGAGCTTCCTGAAACTCTGTTCCATCGTGGCCCCTGCCACTCAATATAAACCTGATGGTATACATACCTGGTGCAACAATAGCTGCAGCAAGAATAGCTGAACTGAATTTATTATTTACAAAATAGTAAAATAAAAAGCCGGCCAATACAAACAATACAGAGCCGGCTATCCCACTCAGAAAAAAAATACTGATTTAAATTTGCTGGAAAATTATCGGCTATATAGCTTTTGGCAGGAGTAGGAATTGCTTTATATCCTTGAAGCCACACGTATATGCAATGCCCTAATTCATGCGCATAAACTGACAGGATTATTGTTACGAAATAAATAACCCAAATTTTAAGTTCAAGCTTAATGTTATTTTTCATTTTGTAATATTACCCGCATAGCATTTCAATAAGAAAAGATTTCTGTAAATAGCAGACAACAGGCAGGGCATTATGCAGTTGTGAAATTAAACAACGCACAGCCCGTAACCGATCCAGCTTACTGTTATGAACTGTGGGTGCTAACTCAATCATTACAGCTTTTTGTTATGCAGCATTTTGGTTCGTGGGCCCACGAACGGGAGTTCTTGTTGGGCGTAGTTTTTATTTCGCAAAATGTTGTCCAATAGCAAATGCTCCAACAATAAGTCCAACAAGTCCTACCAATACAGCCCAAAGTTGAGAGGTTTTAAGATTTTTTATAAGTTCACCTACGGTTAAGTCTGCTGGATTTATCTCTGTCTTACCAGAAACTAATTTTGTTTTGTTTGTATTATATAATTCAACTTTATTTTTCCAACTTGATAAAACACCATTAAATTCAGTTGATGAAAGAGAAGATTTGTCTGGCTTTACCCACATAACATACCAATCGTATCCTTTTTCTAAAAGTCCTTCGCTTTTAAGCCCTTCTTCTATAATCAACATTAATGGTTGTCCTTTAGAGTATGCCATTGCTGCCTCAATTTGATTCCAAGGTGTGGCGAATTTTGTCTCTGTCAATTTTGTCTCTTTTTCGCCACCTCGTTTTTCAAGCCCATTTGGAAAATATGTACGTTCAAGTGCTACTATAATAGTTCCTGAACAATCATTCATTAATTCGTTAACTGTCTTTAATGGCGAGTCAGCACTAAACTTATTTCTACCAACGGTGTTTGGAATTAAATTTTCACTTCTTAATCTATTTTCAATTGCAGAAACAAAGATTTCTTGTGTTTCGGTAGCTGTACCACCAACACTTATAAAAACGTTTAATTGTCCCATATATGAGTTGTTAATTGTGTCGATTTAAAATTACGCCCAACAATAGTATTTCCGCTAATATACTCTACATTTTTGCATAAAACAATATTTACATATTAGTTCTTCGTCAATCCTCTAATTTTATATTAATCAAATAATTTTCTTCTATCCCAAACAAAAACAAACCCAATACCTTTGCAAAAAAACAGAGGCATTGGAACTTACAAACCGCAAGGCACATTACGAATACTTTTTTGAAGCAACTTATATAGCCGGCATGGTACTAAGCGGTACCGAAATAAAATCATTGCGGGCTGGCAAAGCCAGCTTTAATGACAGTTACTGCATTTTTCACCAGGGAGAACTGTTTGTAAAAAGTCTGCACATTTCTGAATACGCTTTTGGTACCTACAGCAACCACGAACCCCTGCAGGAAAGAAAGCTGCTCCTCAACAAACGTGAATTAAAAAAGCTGGAAAATAAGATCAAAGAGAAAGGTTATTCCATTATACCGCTACGCTTATTCTTAGCTGAATCCGGCTATTTTAAAATGGAGATCGGCCTTGGCAAAGGCAAAAAGAATTACGATAAAAGAGATAGCATTAAAGAGCGGGAGACGGATAGGGATATTAAAAGAAAGTACGGAGTTTAGGGTTCTTAGTTCTTAGTTCTTAGTTAAGACCCGTCGGCTGCAAACTCCCAACTAAAAACTAAGAACTAAAAACTATGAACTATGAACTATGAACTAAAAACTAAAAACTAACACTCCGAAAGACTCAGCGGCACATTTACAGCAAGCCCCCCATCCGCTGTTTCTTTGTATTTGTGATTCATATCCAGGGCAGTTTCCCACATGGTTTTTATAACACCGTCTAAACTTACTTTGGCATAATCGGGGGTGCTTTGCATGGCCAGTTGGCTGGCAGTAATTGCCTTGATGGCGCCCATGGTATTGCGTTCAATGCAGGGTACCTGTACCAGTCCGCCAATGGGATCGCAGGTCATGCCCAGGTGATGTTCCATGGCTATTTCAGCAGCCATTAAAGTTTGGCGCTGTGTACCGCCCAGGCATTCGGTAAGTGCAGCAGCGGCCATGGCACTGCTAACACCAATTTCGGCCTGGCAACCACCCATGGCGGCAGAAATGGTGGCGCCTTTCTTAAATATGCTGCCCACTTCGGCAGCAGTTAATAAAAACTGAATTATTTTTTCTTCTTTATCGCCATCACAAAAAGCAATATAATATTGCAGTACGGCCGGTATAACACCGGCAGCACCATTGGTGGGGGCGGTTACTACCCTGCCAAAACTTGCATTCTCTTCATTCACCGCCAGCGCAAAACAACTAACCCAGTCCAGTATATAAGTAAAATTATTGCCGCCGTCTTTTACCAGTTGCAGCCAGCTGTTGTAATCGGTGTAAGTGCGGCCGTTCATCAGTTTATCATTTAAACTGGCAGCACGGCGCTTTACCTGTAAGCCGCCGGGCAACATACCGGCAACATGGCAACCACGGTAAATACAGGCTTTCATTACGTTCCAGATATTGAGCAGGCCGGCTTTGGTAGCTGCTTCGCTTCGCCAGGCTGTTTCATTTTCCAGCACCACTTCGCTGATGTTATGCCCGGTTTTCATACACCAGTGCAGTAACTCATCAGATGTGTTGATGGGAAAAGGAAGATGCACATCTGCAGTACTGTCCTGACTTTCTCCCTCTTTGGTAACAAAGCCTCCGCCAATGGAATAGAAAGTTTCTGCAAAATTTTCATCATTGTGCAGGGTAACTAAAAAACTTAAAGCATTGGGATGAAAGGGTAAAGATTCGCTCATTAAAAACTCGATATCTTCTGCAGGGTCAAAATCAATTTCGTGTTTGCCCGATAGCAGTATCTTCTTCATGTGTTTGATGTCGGCAATTTTTGCATCAATATTATTCACATCAAAACTTACAGGATCATCGCCGCTTAAACCTAATTGTACTGCAATATCAGTTCCATGTCCTACACCGGTTTTTGCCAGGGAGCCGTAGAGTAAAACACGGATTGCCTTAACATCATTCAGCAGATTCTTGTTTATTAAAGCTTGTGTAAACTGTTGTGCAGCACGCCAGGGGCCAAGTGTATGGCTGCTTGACGGGCCTACACCAATTTTAAACATATCAAAAACCGAAATGGCTTCGTGGCTCACATACCTGGTTTAAATAAGATTTCTAAATCATTATACTACATCCACTAATTCAACAGAAAATATAAGAATTGAATTAGCAGGAATACTGCCAACTGCGCTGGCACCATAGCCCAGTGATGGTGGCAGGTATAAGTTGATGGTACCACCCTTTTTAATTAAAGGCAGTCCACGTTGCCAGCCTACAATTAACTGGCCAAGCCTGAAAGTGATGCCGGTTAGTTCTTCATCAAACTTAAATCCGGTGGTTAAATAACCTGCATATTTTACACGTACATCTGAGCATATTTGAGGTGTTACCGTTCCGGTACCAGCAGCAATGATCTCATAGTAAAAGCCACCCGGGTGCAAAACGGCTGTTGGTCGGTTTGCAGCAACATAGGCCGCCAGGCTGGTCATTTCAGAAGCTGGCACCACCACAGTTGATGCAGTAAAATTGCAGTTGTTGGTATCTGATTTTTTGCATGAAAGCATTACCCCACAAAAAGAAACAAGAATAATTAACCTACGGATCATAATTTGATTTTTATGTTTATTTAAATTTATTTTTCGTTTGACCGGGCTGCTTTTTGTTTTAATTCCCGGTACAGTTGTTCATTGCTTTCCCATTTAAACTGCATACGAAAATAGGAAAAGAACAGCATACAGATAATAACTGCAATTACAATGGTTACTATTGACCCGGGCAGCCTGCTTGAAATTTTAGTATACCACTCAGGAAAAAAAAGATAAACTGCTGTAATGAATAACAGGATAGGAACACAAAACAAGGCAGCCATGGGCAGCCCATCGATGAGTTTGGCAGAAAAAGTACTTCTTCTTTCTTTTTCTTTTTCCCAATAGATGATAAAATCTTTATCTTTTTCAGAAAGCATGGTGCAAAACTAAGGCAAATAGAACACTGATGACACGGATCAGGCAGATTTACCGGATTTTTAAAATTGGTTAAACTGTTCACTAACCAATAACCAGTTTTTAAGATTGGATAAACACAGGATCATACTGCTTCGCAGGATAGCGGAGTACCCGGAAAATCCAGATTTTTCTGCAAAGCCGAAAAAAATCCGTGCTGAGCTTGTCGAAGCATCATCTGTCAAATCTGCGTACTGAGCCCGTCGAAGTATCCGTGTTCCGTTCAGCACGACTTTGCCAAGTAATGATTATCTTGTAGGTTTGTCAGTCCTAAATATTCTGTATGAAAATAGAACAACTGCTCGTTCAGCATTTTTACAATAACCGGGAAGTTACATTACAGGGAATGGGAACCTTTACCCTCTCCAGCGATTTTGTAATGCCCAAGGAAAATGATAAAGATGCGGAAATACCGGATAATGCTATTTCATTCGTATATAATGCCAGGGCAACTGAAGATGAATCATTGATTGAGTACATCGTACAGCAAACCCGCAAAATGAAATCACTGGCTGCCGCCGACCTGGATAGTTACCTGGTTCTGGGAAAACAATTCCTAAACATTGGCAAGCCATTTAAAATTGATGGCATGGGCATGCTGGTTAAAAACCAACAGGGCCAACTGGAGTTTACAAAAGGATATACTTTTCATGCGAAACTGGAAAATACACCGGCTGCATTAAAAGAAGCAAGAGTAAATCCTGAAATTTCTTTTGCATCGGAAACTAAAAAAACAGAAGGAAACAGTACGAAAGGATTGCTGATAGCTGCTACCATTATTGGTTTAGGATTGATTGGTACCGTGGTTTGGTATTTTTTTATAAGAAACCCCAACCCTGCTGCTGAGAATAATGTTCCGGAAGTAAAAGCCGATACTATAAAAAATACAGTTCCTCCTCCTGATACGGCTGCCCTTACAACAGCGCAACCCATTGCTGTAAATGATGGTTATACTTTTAAAGTGGTGTTTTTGCAAACAGCCGATTCTGCTGCAGCTGCATACCGCATGAATGTGCTGACCACCCGCAAACACAAAGTGATCATGTACAAAACAGATTCGGTTAGTTACCGGCTTGCAGAGCCTTTTACGCTGCCGCTTGCCGACACAGCCAGGGTAAAAGATTCACTCAACAAATTTTATTATTCGGGCAAGGCATTTATTCAATTGAAGTAAGCCCTTTGCACTTTATCAATCCCATATAAACATGCAGCAACCGGTTCAAAAAAAAATAGCTTTTCTGTTTTGCTTATTAGCCGTGCTGGATGTGGTGGGTATTGCTGCAAATATTGAAACGCTTCATTTTATTGTAAAGCCCTTGCTGATACCGGCTTTATGGTTGCTCCTGTATTTTACAAAATCAGCTGTTCCCGGAAAAAATTTATTGCTGGCCGGCTTGTTATTTTCCTGGCTGGGCGATGTGTTTTTATTGTTTGAATATAAACATGCGTTGTTCTTTATTTTTGGACTGGTCAGTTTTTTAACCACCCATATTTTTTACATCGTTTATTTTTTAAGGATACGGTCAGATAAACCGGCTCTGCTAAAAAAACAACCGGTTTTAATTGCATTGGTACTTGCCTATGGCATTACATTGGTATGGCAGTTATACCCTCACCTGGGCGATTTAAAATTACCCGTGATGGTGTATGCAGCGATTATCTGCAGTATGTTACTTTGCAGCCTGAACATCTTTTTAAAAGTAAATAAAAAGTCTGCAACATTTTATCTGCTGGGTGCTGCAGCTTTTGTGGTTTCAGATTCCTTACTGGCCATCAATAAATTTTATGCGCAGCATCCTGCGGATCAGCCCTTTGCCTATGCCGGTGTATTCATCATGCTCACCTATTGCGCTGCACAATTTTTTATAGTTATAGGTTATACTTATCAGGATAAATCATGACCAAAGCTGAACTTTTACAGGAACTCGCCGGCAATACCTGGGTAATGCTAAAGCCCTCTTCCATTGAAGGTATTGGCGTATTTGCCCTTCGTGATATCCCCAAAGGTTGCAGAGATATGTTTAGCAAGCCTGATGATGCTGATGAATGGATCACTGTTTCAAAAAATGAAATGGAAACCCTGCCTGCACATGCACAGTTCCTGGTTGGTAATTATTGCCTGTATGATGAAGCTAATTATTTTGTACCGGCAAAGGGATTCAAAAAAATAGACATCTCCCTTTTTTTAAACCATGCCGATGAGCCTAATATTATTTCAATAGATGATGGGGATTATTTTGAAGCAATAAGGGATATAAAAGAAGGCGAAGAACTGGTTATTGATTATGGCGAGATCGTGGATGGGGAGTAAGTTCCTGCCGCATTTTTTTTATCATAAAGAAGTTTATCAGTATTGCACTCAGCAAGGGAATAAATGTAATACAGAAAAAGATAAAATAACTAACCTGAACCTCGGGTACTGGTTGTACCGGTGTAAATAACTGGTTACCGATATTACCCTGACTAAATACTACACTGCTGGTTACATTCCAACCCAGGTGTATGGCAATGGGAATATATAATGAGAAGGTTTTTGAATAGCCATATGCATAAACCAATCCCATAGTTCCGGTAATAACAAACGTAATAGCCATTTGTACCGGGTTACCAAAACTGCCTTGCGAAAACCAGTGATAAATACCAAAAGCTATAGCCGAAATAATGATGGCTTTTGTATGCCCGGTTTTTTTTATCAGTACATAAAACAGTACTCCCCTGAATATCAACTCCTCAAACAAAACCGATTTTATATTCCACCAAACACCTGTTAATATAAGGTTTACAGTAAGTTTAGGGTTTAGCTCCCATTGCTGTTTTGCAAAAAGCATCCGCATAAAAAAATCGGATGAGCAACAAAGTGCAGTGACAATAAAAAATATGGCAAAGCCAATCAATCTTTTTTTGGTTGGATAAAAACCTAAAAAGCCCAGATTACCTTTTTCAAAAAGCCAGATGATGAGCCAGGAAATGAGCAGTTGTACGAGGATGCCGAGCATGATATTTTATTAATTCTGACTTTATAAAAAAACCGCTATAACAAAACACTCCACAAAAAAACTACCCGATGAAAAGCAGTTTAGCCATAATCAAGCGCAGCGTAAAGTATGCATAGTTGTATTTAGTTACTCACCAAACCCATGTATTGCTGTGTAGCTTTCTTAATAATGTAACCACTGATCCAGCCCACATAAGCATACCTGGCATAGATCAGTTTTTTGGAAGGGTTAACCGTATTGATCTCTTGTACCAGGTCATCAAACCAAATGGCTCCGGCTAAAAGTGCTTTCCTGTCGTAAGTTTTTAATACCCGGTTAATATTTTTTTGGCAGGCCCTTTCCTGTTCAGGAACCTTGATGAAAGAGAGGTCGGGCTGTATGAGTTTATCATAATCTGTAAACAGCATCCTGCGGAATTCTGAAATTTCCTGGGCAGTTAATTCTGTATAATTGTTATTGCAACTTTCCGGCCGCATCAATGAAGCAATGGCCCATACAATACCACCTGATATATACATGATATCCCTGTTCCTTACATCCTGTTTTACAACGAATTCATTTATTACCGTATTTCTCAGGCTGTCCCTCCAGATGGCATCTGCAGTCTTTACATATTCACTGAGATCGCCGGCGGTTTTCGATTCTATCAATCGCTGAAAGGATTTTGTACCCAATGGAAAAGTTACAGGTACAAATTTTTTATTTGCATCAAAATATCCCCCCTTGGTATTGCCACTGCCTACATCAATCTGTGTAGCAGTAAACCTGCGTTTTTGCGGCACAATACCCAGCAGGCTAAGCTGTGCTTCCTGTTCGGGCGTTATATAGGTTATTTTGATTGACGGATCAAGCGATACAGGGCGGATCACATTGGCAAAATACTCTACCTTTTTATATTTATCCAGTTCCTGCATTAAACCACTGCTCATTACAATATGTACTTTGGATGATGGAATCTGGTGCCTGCTTTTCAATATATTCCAAAGTATATCAATGGCATCAGCGGTTTCTTTTTCACTCTGATACGACAAGGCTGCAGCATCGGTATTGATAGACGTATCAGTCAATAAGGTATAATCAAATTCCCTGTCTTTACTCAGCTTTACATCTACCACAGTCAGCTTTATACCCTTAGCCCCTATTTCAATGCCTGCATACAGATCTCCAATGCCCTTTACGCTTTTTAACAAACTTTCTACCACATCTGCCAATACATTATATTTCAAAAGCCGGTATATTCTTACAGCCGAGGTATAATTCGTGATCGCTTTTTCCGGCTGGTCGGTTTTGGTATACAGGTTGCCCAAACCCTCATAAGCTACTGCCTGGTTGTAGGCATCATAATCTGCTCTGGCATTTGTTAATCCCTTCTTATAATATTCCTCAGCAGCTTCAAATTGCTGTGCCTCTACCAGCGTTGTTGCGGTCTTTAACATCCTGAGTGTGGTCTGGCTTTTTGAAGATTGGGCAGACACTGCGATAAACACAGATAGTAAACAGGCAAGCAGTAATATTTTACGAAACATCAGTTATTTTTTTTGATATTTTTTTTCTCAACACTTCACAAAACAAATGTATGATTCGTTGAAGGTTCTACCCTATCTTTTATGCATTTTGGATGGGGCTATTTTAAAGATGTGGTTATTTTGTGTAAAACCTCTCCCTGTTTTGGACACAGGAATTTACCCAGGAAATAAATAAGCAGTAAGGAAAACGGATAAATGAATAAAAAAAGATCCTCCGGCAAGTTACCGGAGGATCTTTTCTAAAGCACTACAAAAGGATTATCATCCCAGTAGTCATCCTTTTTTAAACCAATCATTTTTTTGAAATAACAAAACAAATGTTTCAAACTTACTTTCATAGGCTTTCATCATTTACATGTTTAACAATAAAAGTATTTACTTAAAAATCCCTCCTGCATTACTGCAGGAGGGACTGTATTTTCTGGTTCTAACTTTAAACCATTAAACGTTAAACCTTTTAACCCTTTCTTAGTATCCGCCCATTCCGCCCATATCAGGTGCGCCATGGCTGTGTGCTGCTTCTTCTTTTGGTTTATCGGCAATTACACATTCTGTTGTTAACAACATACCTGCAATAGAAGCTGCATTTTCCAAAGCTACACGGCTTACTTTAGTTGGATCAATTACACCAGCTTTAAATAAGTTCTCGTACACTTCAGTTCTTGCATTAAAACCAAAATCAGCTTTACCTTCCCTGATCTTTTGTACAACTATTGAACCATCAATTCCTGCATTAGAGGTTAAGCAACGGATGGGCTCTTCCAAAGCACGGCGAACAATGGCCATACCGGTTTGCTCATCTGCAATCTGCCCTTTTACTTTTGGCTCCAGGGTTGCAATGGCACGGATATAAGCCACACCACCACCCGGTACAATGCCTTCTTCAACCGCAGCTCTTGTAGCATGTAATGCATCATCAACACGGTCTTTCTTTTCTTTCATTTCAACTTCAGTAGCAGCACCAATATATAATACCGCAACACCACCGGCTAATTTTGCCAGGCGTTCCTGTAATTTTTCTTTATCGTAGTCAGAAGTAGTGGTTTTGATCTGTGCTTTAATTTGCTCAACACGACCAGCAATCGCTTTCTTCTCGCCTTTGCCACCAACAACAATTGTATTGTCTTTGTCAATCGTTACAGAAGATGCCTGACCTAATGAACTTAACTGCACATCTTCCAGTTTGCTGCCCATTTCTTCGCTGATCACTTCACCGCCGGTTAAGATAGCAATATCAGTCAACATTTCTTTTCTGCGGTCGCCAAAGCCCGGAGCTTTAACAGCGGCCACTTTGATGGTGCCACGCAATTTATTTACTACCAATGTAGCTAAGGCTTCGCCTTCCAGGTCTTCAGCAATGATCAATAAAGGACGGCCGCTTTTTGCAACTGCTTCCAGTACCGGAAGAATATCTTTCATAGTCGAGATCTTCTTATCGTAGATCAGGATATAAGGATTCTGCAACTCTGCCTGCATTTTTTCGCTGTTGGTTACAAAGTAAGGACTGATATAACCACGATCGAACTGCATACCTTCTACAATATCAACAGTAGTGTCTGTACCTTTTGCTTCTTCTACAGTAATAACACCTTCTTTACCAACTTTTGCGAAAGCTTCGGCAATTAATTTACCGATGGTTTCGTCGTTATTGGCAGAGATGGTTGCAACCTGCTGAATCTTTTTGCTGTCGTTACCAACAGTCTGGCTTTGATCTTTCAAACTCGCAACAACAAGACTAACAGCCTTATCAATACCACGTTTAAGGTCCATTGGGTTTGCACCGGCAGCAACCATTTTCAGGCCTTCGCTGATAATGCTTTGTGCAAGAACAGTAGCTGTAGTTGTACCGTCACCTGCCTGATCAGCAGTTTTAGAAGCAACTTCTTTTACCATTTGTGCACCCATGTTTTCAACCGGGTCTTTTAATTCAATTTCTTTTGCTACAGTAACACCATCTTTAGTTACGCTTGGAGCGCCAAATTTGCGTTCCAATACCACGTTACGGCCTTTGGGGCCAAGGGTTACTTTTACAGCGTTGGCCAAAGTATCAACGCCTTTTTTCATTTTATTTCTTGCTTCAATATCGAAGAATATCATTTTAGACATAATAATCAAATTTAGATTTTAGATTTACGATTTTAGATTTTTGGTGACCGGCATTAAATCATTGTTCAACATCGTTGTGAACTTGTTCTGTTCTTCTTTTCTTTTAGTAAAAGAAAAGAAGAATCTCACTTGTACGGAAGACCTTTATTCAGCTTCCGTCTAAGCGGGCTTTTATCCCACTTTTATCAAAATATCAGAAGAACGCATCATCAACAGTTCTTCTCCGTCCAAAGTGATTTCGGTTCCTGCATATTTACCATACAATACAATATCACCCGCTTTTTGCTTAACAGGGATGATATTACCGGTTTGCTCAGCATATTTACCAGGTCCTACGGCTATTACGGTTCCTTTTTGTGGTTTCTCTTTAGCGGTGTCGGGAATGATAATTCCGCCGGCTGTTTTAGTTTCAGCAGCAGCAGGTTTTACGAGTATTCTGTCATCGTATAACTCGTAATTAGCAACTTTTTTTGCCATAATGTATGTTTTGATTTTGTTTAAGAATTAAATCTCCGTTTTTACGGGTTGCGAAGGTACTGCCATTTTTGTACCAATTCAACTAATTAGCCCTTATGGCAGTATTCAGGTGAATCGTGGCAGACCAAAGCCAATTAAACAGACAATTTTTCACAATCATGCCATCTGTCCTTATTATCTTTCCGCCACAAGCTATAAACCCTTAAATTTGCAGATTCAAGTAAAAAAGTTCTTTACGCATGATCAGCAGAAGAAATATCCGGGTAAAAGTGATGCAGACCTTATACAGCATCGACAGCATGAACGGTGATGTAAAACCCGGCGAAGCCATCAACATCCTTACCAAAAAAATTGAACAAAGCAGGCAGATATTTACCTACCTCGTTTATTTTATAACCGAAGTGGCCCGGTATTCAGAAACCGATGCCCGGCAAAAAGCTTCCAAACACCTGCCCACAGCCGCCGACCTCAATATCAATACAAAAATTGCCGGAAACGAACTGCTTTGGAAAATTGTAGAAGATGCCGGTTTTAAAGCCACTATTGCTGAGTTAAAACCGCAGCATATCATTGACAGCGAGTTATTGAAAAAGATTTACCTGCAACTGGTGAGTTCAACCGAGTATACCGAATATATTAATGAACAGAGCAGAACCAACAAGCTGGAGAAAGAGATGCTGGAATTCATTTTCACCAACCTGATGTTGCCCAACGAAGATTTTATTGCACATGTGGAAGAGCATTTTATTCATTGGGATGATGATGCCGAAATGATGAACCAGCTGGTGCTTAATTTTTTACACAAACCTGCCAATGCCAATTTTACAGAAATACTGAGTAAAGAAAAATGGGAGTTTGCCAAAAGCCTGCTGCAGACTGTGCTTGACAAAAAAGAAATTTGCCTGGAACTGATAAAACCCAAACTCAAGAACTGGGATGCTGAGCGTATAGCTGCGCTGGATCTCATCATTCTGCAAATGGGTGTTTGCGAATTTTTGTTTTTTGAAACCATCCCAACCAAGGTTACCATTAATGAATATATTGACCTGGCAAAGGATTACAGCACAGTACAAAGCGGCCAGTTTGTAAATGGCCTGCTGGATAATATAAATAAAGAACTGGCTGCTGAGAATAAAATAACCAAGAAGACTTATAAAAACAGTACGATATAGATAACTTTGCAAAAATTGAAAAAATTGAAAAAATACATTTTAGTTTTATTGGTTTGTTCCGCTATCGTTTCTTGCGATGTGAGGCGTAAAGATAAAATTGCTGATGATTCAGAAACGCAAATGGCTTTGGCATTAAAAGATTCAACAACTGTACAGATCATAGATAGTGCCTATAATTTTAAGACCGTAACCGATGGTGAAAAAGTGATGTACAGTTACCGTTTTAAAAACATCGGTACAAAACCACTGGTGATAGTAGAAGCTACTGCCAGCTGCGGCTGCACGGTTCCACAAAAGCCGGAAAAGCCAATTTTACCAGGCGAAACCGGCTTCATAAAAATAGTTTTCGATAGCAAAGGGCGGGTTGGTGAAGCACACAAAACCATTAGTGTAATATCGAATGCAAAACCCGAGTTTCCAACATTGATATTAACCGGCAATGTGGTGGCAAAGGAAAAAAACGGATTAACCAATTAACGCCCGCCTGAACGAATTCATTCGGTCAGGGATTAACATTTCAAGCATTAACTTTCTAAACAAATAAACAAACAACATGCAACTATTAAGTATTTTTTTGATGATGGACCCACAGGGAAAAGGTGGAAGCAGCGGCACTTTAATTATGATGGGATTGATGATCCTGGTTTTCTGGCTGTTCATGATCAGGCCACAGGCAAAAAAAGCAAAAAAGCAAAAAGAATTCATCAATAACCTGCAAAAAGGCGATAAGATTGTTACCATTGCCGGTATACACGGTAAGGTAAACAAAGTGAATGACGACGCTACGCTGGAACTGGAAACCAGTCCGGGCAGCTACATGAAAATTGAACGCAGTGCCATCAGTATGGAGTGGACGGCTAATATTAATAAGCCGGTTGCAGAGGTTAAGAAATAATTTATTTCAGATTGTAGATTTGCGATTTTAGATTTATGCAGGATTACAGATGCCAAATCTGAAATCGGCAATCTAAAATCGCAATTTTTTTTATGCTTAAGATTGGTATCACCGGAGGAATTGGCAGCGGTAAAAGCACCGTAGCTAACTTATTTGAAGTGCTGGGCATACCTGTGTATAATGCTGACCTGGCTGCTAAAAGATTAATGAATGAAGATGTAGCACTAAAAGAAAAAATTAAACAGCAATTTGGTGATGATGTTTATAAGAATGAAAAATTAGACAATAAATATCTTGCACAAATTGTGTTTTCATCTGAAGAAAAACTACACCTGCTGAATTCAATCGTACATCCCGCCACCATTAATGATGCCAATGCCTGGATGTTACAACAATCCACTCCTTATACCTTAAAAGAAGCAGCCCTTTTATTTGAAAGCGGCGCTGCCGAATTGCTGGACTATGTGATTGGCGTTACGGCCCCTGCCCCACTGCGCCTGCAACGGGTTATGCAAAGAGATAACAGCAGTCGTGAAGATGTGATGGCTAGAATGAATAAGCAGATGGACGAAGAGATAAAAATGAAGCTTTGCAATTTTATCATCACCAATGATGAGCAGCAATTATTGATACCACAGGTATTGGCCCTGCATGAAACGTTATTATTACTTGCCCAAAATAAGTAAAATGGAAAAAGTAAACCTTGCCGAAAAATTCACCCTGTTCAATGACTATTGCAACCCCCGCATTATTGGCGAATTGAATGGCCAGCATGTAAAAGCTGTAAAACTAAAAGGCGAATTTGTATGGCATAGCCATGAGCATGAAGATGAATTGTTCCTGGTGGTAAAAGGTACATTCAATATGGAATTAAGAGACAAGACTGTTACCATTAATGAAGGTGAATTTTTTATTGTACCCAGAACCGTTGAACACAAACCGGTTGCTGGTGAAGAAGTGCATATTCTTTTATTTGAACCGGCAACCACTGTAAATACCGGTGATGTTGAAAATGAAATGACCAGGAAGCAGCTGGAAAAAATATAATTTTCATTTATAAAAAGCTGAGAACAATCATTCCCTCTCCCTTATTATAGCTGCTTTTCTTTCGTACCTTACAGATATGAAAATCTTCTCTGCAGCACAACTGAAACAATGGGATGTTTTCACCATCGCAAACGAACCCATCACTTCTATTGATCTGATGGAACGTGCTGCCACAGCCTGCTACAACTGGCTCATCGGCAAAAATTTCGGCACATTACATTTTCGCATTTTTTGTGGCAAAGGTAATAATGGCGGCGATGGGCTGGCCATAGCACGGATGCTGATTGAGCATAAATGCCTGGTAACAGTTTATATACTGGAGTTTGGGAATTTGGGTACTGAAGATTTTCAAACAAACCTCGAAAGGTTACATCCATTAACAACCGATATTCATTTCATTCAATCCAAAGAATTTTTTCCTGAATTAAATGATTCTGATATTGTTATTGATGCATTGTTTGGGACAGGACTCAATAAACCTCCGGAAAGCATCAGCGCTGCTTTGATAAACCAGCTAAATCTTTATAAAAAAACGGTCATATCAATCGACCTGCCCTCCGGATTATTTGCAGATACAAGTTCAAAAGGCAATGCTATTGTAAAAGCAACACATACCCTTTCCTTTCAAAACTATAAACTGGCTTTTCTTTTACCGGAGAATGAAAATTATGGTGGCGAAATTCACCTGCTGCATATTGGCCTTCATCGGGCATTTGAAGAAAATGAACCGGCTGATTTTGAATTAACAGATGAAGCCATTATAAAAGCAGTCTACAAACCACGCTCAGCATTTGCCCACAAGGGAACCTATGGCCATGCCGCCCTGCTTTGCGGATCAAACGGCATGATGGGTGCTGCGGTATTATCATCACTTGCCTGTTTACGCAGCGGTGCCGGTAAACTCACTGCCTATATTCCAAAAAGCGGTTACCAGGTATTACAAACAACTGTACCTGAAGCGATGTGTATTGTTGCCGGTGAGGACTATCTTTTATCTGCACCCGGAATTGAAAAAATGAATGCTGTTGGAATTGGCCCTGGTATTGGTCTGCATCCTTCTCATAAAAAATTAATTGCTGACATTTTTGAAAAAGTAAAAACACCCATGGTAATTGATGCTGATGCTTTAAACATCATGGCAGAAAACAGGGCATTGTTAAGTTTGGTTCCGAAGAACTCAATATTAACTCCGCATCCCAAAGAATTTGAAAGATTATTTGGCAAAACTGAAAATGATTTTGATAGACTGAAACTGGCAAAACAAAAATCGACAGAATACCAGGTTTATATTATTTTAAAAGGGCATTACAGTTTTATAAGCACACCCGAAGGGAAAGGTTATTTCAACAGCACCGGCAATGCAGGAATGGCAACAGCCGGCAGTGGCGATGTACTCACCGGAATGATCACAGGCTTACTGGCACAGCATTATACGCCTATCAATGCCTGTTTACTGGCTGTTTACCTGCATGGAGTTGCCGGAGATATAGCGGCTGCTAAATGCTCAGAAGAAGCCATGATTGCTACTGATTTAATTAACTGCATGGGTGATGCTTTCATTCAAATTCAAACATCTTTTACCTAACCTTGTCATAACTACCTGGTTCCAATAGCAATTAAACCACCAATTCTGCCGGTTTTTAACCCAATTACCCTATTTTTGCCGTCCAAAATTCAGAACAAATATTACTTATGAACAATTTGATTTATGTTATTCCGGCAATGGGCATTGTAGGCCTGCTTTACACTTTTATAAAATTTGCATGGGTATCCAAACAGGATGCCGGCAACGACCGCATGAAAGAGATCAGCACCTATATTGCTGAAGGTGCGATGGCATTTTTAAAAGCTGAGTATAAAATTCTTACCTATTTCGTTATCATCGGCGCTTTATTGCTGGGTGTTATGGGATATAGTAATCCCAACAGTCACTGGAGCATTGCCGTTGCATTTATCATCGGTGCTTTCTTCAGTGCTTTAGCTGGATTTATTGGTATGAAAGTGGCTACCAAAGCCAATGTGCGTACTGCACAGGCTGCACGTACCAGTTTATCAAAAGCACTTAAAGTTTCTTTTACCGGTGGTAGTGTAATGGGACTGGGGGTTGCCGGTTTAGCAGTATTGGGGTTAGGAGGTTTGTTCATTGTTTTAAAAATGATCTTTGCTCCCGAAGCGGCTGTTGACAGTCACGAAATGGAGAAAACAATAGAAATTTTAACCGGCTTCAGTTTAGGTGCCGAATCCATTGCCTTGTTTGCACGTGTGGGTGGCGGTATTTATACCAAAGCTGCCGATGTGGGTGCCGACCTGGTTGGTAAAGTAGAAGCAGGAATTCCGGAAGATGATCCACGTAACCCTGCAACCATTGCAGATAACGTAGGTGATAATGTGGGTGATGTTGCCGGTATGGGTGCCGATCTTTTTGGTTCTTATGTAGCAACCGTTTTGGCAACGATGGTTTTGGGCAGAGAAACAAATGCCATGACTGATAACTTCGGTGGCATGTCGCCTATCCTGTTACCAATGCTGATCGCAGCGATGGGTATTTTATTTTCAATTGTAGGCACCTGGTTTGTACGCATCAGTGAAAGCGCAGGACTCAGCACACAAAAAGTACAGAATGCTTTAAACATGGGTAACTGGGGTTCCATTGTTTTAACAGCCATTTTCTCTTACTTCCTGGTAAATTATTTAATGCCCGATACCATGACTTTACGTGGACACGAGTTCACCAAGAATGGTATTTTTGGTGCCATCATGGTTGGTTTAATTGTGGGTACATTAATGAGCATGATCACTGAATATTACACTGCCATGGGCAAACGTCCTGTTAAAAGTATTATTCGCCAGTCAGGTACAGGCCATGCAACCAACATCATTGGTGGTTTGGCCATGGGTATGGAAAGTACATTCTTACCAATCCTGGTTTTGGCTTCAGGTATTTATATGAGTTTCTGGTGTGCTGGTTTATACGGTGTGGCCATTGCTGCAGCGGGTATGATGGCTACAACTGCTATGCAACTTGCCATTGATGCATTTGGACCCATTGCCGATAACGCCGGTGGTATTGCAGAAATGAGTGAGTTACCAAAAGAAGTTCGTGAAAAAACAGATATTTTAGATGCGGTTGGTAATACAACTGCTGCAACGGGTAAAGGATTTGCCATTGCTTCTGCAGCTTTAACAGCCCTGGCTTTGTTTGCGGCCTTTGTTGGTATCAGCGGTATTGAAGGTATTGACATTTACAAAGCGCCGGTGTTAGCTGGTTTATTTGTAGGAGGTATGATTCCTTTCATTTTCTCTTCATTAGCCATTCGTGCGGTGGGAGAAGCGGCTATGGCCATGGTGGAAGAAGTTCGTCGCCAGTTCCGTACCATCCCGGGTATTATGGAAGGTACAGGCAAACCTGAGTATGATAAATGTGTGGCTATATCTACAGAAGCATCGCTTAAGAAAATGATGTTGCCAGGTGCAATCGCTTTATTATCTCCATTAATTATTGGTTTTGCTTTTGGTCCTGAAGTGTTGGGTGGATTTTTAGCCGGTGCAACGGTTAGTGGTGTGTTAATGGGAATGTTTCAAAACAACGCCGGTGGTGCATGGGATAATGCTAAAAAATCTTTTGAAACGGGTGTTGAGATCAACGGCGAAATGTTCTACAAAAAATCGGAACCACACAAGGCTTCTGTTACAGGTGATACAGTAGGTGACCCCTTTAAAGATACATCTGGACCTTCTATGAACATCCTTATTAAACTGATGTCCATCGTTTCTTTGGTAATTGCTCCTACCCTGGCTACCATGAACTGGGGCACTGCAACAAAGCATGAAACAAAAGAAATGACCAAAGAAATTTCTATCATTAAAACCGACAGTTCAAACACAACAAATATTACAGTAACTGCGGATCCTAATGCGCTGAAAGTTCCAACTGATGCACTTATCAATGCTTTGGTTGCCGATAAATTAATTGAAAAAGATAATTATACGCTGACTTTAACCAAGGGCAAATTAATCTTGAACGATAAAGAACAAACAGCAGAAGTTACTGCTAAATACCAAACATTGATCGATGCTTTGGGTGGTGCAGATCTGAATATTAAGAATACCCAGAAGTAAATTCAAAATAAAGATTCTGAGCCCTGCTGTTTACAGCGGGGCTTTTTTTGCCAATGATTTGTTAACAGTTTCAAAAAATAAATAAACGGATTTGCTGTTTACAAATTAATTCGTACTTTGCCTTACGAAAAAAACTCGTACTATGACATTGATTAAGAGCAATAAGCCTACAGAAAGTGAACTGGAAATATTACAGGTTTTGTGGAATGAAAAAGCAGCAACTGTACGCACCGTACATGAAGAGCTGCTGAAAACCAAGGAAGCCGGTTATACCACTACCCTCAAACTGATGCAGATCATGTTTGAGAAAGGCCTGGTAACCCGTGATGACAGCAATAAAACACATATTTATCAACCTGCGGTAACCCGGGAAAAAACACAGCAACAGTTTCTGAATAAAATGATCAATACTTTATTTGCAGGTTCTTCATCCGACCTGGTAATGCAGGCCCTGGGTGGCCATGATGCCAGTGGTGAAGAACTGGAAAAAATTCAGGAACTGATCAATCAACTGAAAAAAGATAAATAGATACTGAACTTCAATTTTTAAACGCTTATGATACAGTTCACCTACAGTTTTTGTATGGCTATGCTGCACAGCTTATGGCAGGCTGCGCTGCTGATGTTACTGTATACCATTGTAGATAAACTTACGCATAAAAACAGCGCCCCGCTTGCCAAAAGAAATTTTTTATATGCTGCCATTACTGCACAGCTGATCTTATTTTCTCTCACATTTTCAGTTTATTTTTTCAGCAGCAAAGGCGTTGGTACTTTCAGTAATGCTGTTCAAAACATTACTGATGCATTTGGCAGCGAAAACTTAAAAATAATTACGCCATGGATCTTCAGCCTGTACCTGTTTATTATTGCAGGTAAATTAGTTAAAGCTATTTACAGCTGGCTGCATTTTAAACACCAGTTTAAAATGGGTTTACAAAAACCCCCTGTTGATCTGAAACTTTTTACCGAATTAAAAGCTTACCAGTTTGGTATAAAAAGAAAAGTAAAGCTTTGGTTAAGCCATTCAGTTCAAACACCGGTAACCTTTGGTTTTTTTAAACCAATCATACTGTTGCCCGTAGCATTGGTTAATCATATCAGCACCAAACAGGCCGAAACCCTTATCCTGCACGAGTTAACACATATCCGCACGCATGATTACCTGCTGAACTGGTTTTTGGTAATTGCAGAAACCATCTTCTTTTTCAATCCTTTTATTTCCGGTCTTTGCAAACAAATTAAACTGGAGAGGGAGATGCATTGCGATATGAATGTGATATCATTTGAGTATTCTCCTGCCCTGTATGCCGAAACTTTATTGCTTGCTGAAAGAATGAAACAGCTGACCCCGGTTTTTCAACTGGCTGCTGTAAACCGTAAAAAACATTTATTGCAGCGTATTCAGTTTTTCACCAACGAAAAGGTTTTAAATCAAACCCTGCGTTTTAATATTGTTGCACCGCTTATTGGTTTGGTTTTGCTGTTTATGCTTTCTACAGCAGTGTTATTTCAATCTGCATCATCTGCAGGCCAGCAACAAATTACAGCAGGCATGCATTATTTACCTTCTGATAATTACATTATTTCAAATACAGAAGCCGGCACACCGGTTTTTACGGAAAATATAAAAACTGAACAGTCAACTGATTTTAATCAGATTGCCCTGCCGGTAATCATGCCGGAAAAAAGCACTATTCAGCCTCCCCCTGCTTGTGAACCAATGCCTGAAAATGATGCTGCAGAAACTGCCTCACCAATTGATTTGAATTATGCCAAACCCATTACAGCCACCGAAAATGATGCAGCCAGGCAAATCATCATTAAAGAAGAAGGATCTACAGGTGCTACTATAAAAGTGTACAACTTAATTTTTGAAGATGGCAAATGGATACTGCAACCCGAGTTGATCATGATTTCTAAAGAAATAATGCTTGATTCGCTTAACAGTAAAACTGATTCTTTACAAAGAAAGCTGAAGAAAATTTATCCTGACCAACAATAAATACAATTGCAGATTTTAGACATGCCTACCGGCTGGCAGGTTGGCGATTTTAGATTGATGGGAGTTAGCTAACTTTATCTGCCTTAAATTTCTCCTAACTCCTAACTCCTAACTCCTAACTCCTAACTCCTAACTCCTAACTCCTAACTCCTAACTCCTAACTCCTAACTCCTAACTCCTAACTCCTAACTCCTAACTCCTAACTCCTAACTCCTAACTCCTAACTCCTAACTCCTAACTCCTAACTCCTAACTCCTAACTCCTACCATAAATTACGGGGACAACTGCTTCCGTATTTATTGCCAATTAAGAATCCAAGTACAATTTCATGAGTCCCTTTTGTAAAAGTTTGCAGCCGCGATGAACTGGCATGTTCGTATGCATAGCTGACATTAAAGGTATTGGAAACATTCACACCAATCATTCCGGAGTACCCACCCACCAGGTCAGCGTGGCGGTAACTGGCTCCGATCCATAAAAAATCCTGGTATTGCATTTTTACATTGGCATGCAAAGAAGTAAGTTGAGGTTGCCAGTATTGAACCATTACAGATGGTAAAACAGAAATATCGTCAGATACAGCAAACCGGTAACCGCCCGATGCAAAAAAGTTAGGAGTAAAGGTTTCACCGTAACTGGCATCCTTCACAAATTTAGCTTTGCCCGGAATAATATTAAGTACAGAAACACCCAGGAAATACCTTGCAGAATATAACCAGATACCGGCACCGATTTCCGGCTTTATTTTACTGATTGAACCATTGTTATAGCCAATGGCAGGATCATTGGGGTCCAGGTTGCCCCACTCTATTTTGCTTCTGTCTAAACTTACACTGCTTACCCCTACATTTAAACCCGCAGCAAGGCTGGTTTTAACTGATAATGGCATATGATAAGCATAGGAAACTGCGGCCGACCAACGGCTTATATATCCCGCTTTATCATTTACCACCTGCAATCCCAATCCATGGTGAGCCGGAGAAACTGCATATTCATCCCATGCCTTGGGCCCGCCGGGATGTTCGCCCGGTACCTGGAAAGAAGTAGCATTGGTACGCATATCTTTTTTACCAATTGGTTTATGAATCGTAAAATAAGAGGTTACCGGAGCTCCTGTAATACCTGCCCATTGATTGCGGTAACTCAGTTTTACATCTGTATAATTTTCAATACCGGTAATACCGGGATTGAGGATGTAATTGTTTAAAATATACTGGGTATAATAAGGTTTGGCCTGACTGAAGGCTGTGTTACCAATAAAACAGCAAACAACAGCAATTAATACAATTTTCTTCATGCTTTCAATTTTTCACCTGGGTAAATATCCCGTTAAATAAAGTTCAATCTTTTTGATTGAATCAAATGTTAATGATGCCTGTAAAAATTTATAGCGGTCCGCCTTGTGGTGGATCGCTATAAATGATCTTTTATTTTAGAATGGTTACGTAACCGGTAATCGGGTCACGGCCATTGCCTGGTTCAATAATATAATAATACGTATCAAATGGCAATGGCTTACCTTTTAAAGTACCATCCCATGGCGTATTGTATCCTCTTGATTCAAATACCAGGTTACCGCTCCTGGTAAATACCTGCACCCTGTTGCTTGGATAGGTATTTAAATAATCAATCCTCCATGTATCATTTATACCATCATTATTTGGTGTAAATGTATTGGGTATTGCAGGAAATTTAAGCAGCTTCACAAACACATCATCACTTACAGTACATCCTCCCCTTCCGGTTAAGGTTAAGCGGTATGTCATATCAGTTTTAGGACTCATTACCCTTGGCCTGGCAATCCTGGCATCAGTAAGATACAGGTCTGGTGTCCACACATATCTTGGATCGTTAGCAAAAGTTTTACTTTCCAGTTCAACAGAACCACCTTCCAGTACAAACTTATCGGGTCCTGCATTTACATGCGGGTAAGGATAAACTGTAAATGGTTTTTTAATGGTATCACTGTTGCAACCATGGGTATTTACCGAGTACATGGTAATGGTATAAGTAATTGTATCACTGTAGGTATAGGTAACCGGGTTTGTCAGCCTGGTGCCGCCATCACCCATATCCCAATGCCATTGGTTAACTATACCATCCTTGCCATCGGTATTATCAGTTATCACCACATTATCGCCAATACAAACACTTGGTTTGCTGAAAACAAAATCGGCTTTCGGCTGCGGGTGAATGGTAGTAAGTGGTTTAATGATACTGGTAGTACAACCAATAACATTATTATTAAGCACTGCCATACTTGCTACTGATAAATTTACATTAAATGGCCCTTGGGTAGCATACCAATGGGTAACATCAAGGCTTCTTGGATTTGGTAAAGTACCATCACCTAAAATCCATTCATAAGTCATGCCACTACCGTCGGGCATGGTAGATGCATTGGTAAGCTTAACAACGGCATTCGGTATACAGTAACCGGGTTTGTCAAAAATGAAATCAGGTACCGGATATGGATTTACTCTTATCTCTCCTATGGTATTTGCAACAAGGCAGGCATTACCTGTTGTAGCAATGGTGAAATTGAATAATGGGCCTCCCACAGTTGTAGTTGGTGTACCGCTGATGGTAACAGTATTACCTGTTACAGTATAAGTTACACCCGGAGGCAGATTACCAATGGTAACCCCGGTAGCTCCTCCGCCAATATTATAAATTATTGGATCAATAGCTGTATTAACACAAACAGATTGTGCTGTATCGCCCGAACTGAATGCAATGGTATGGTCCGGCTGTACAGCAATTGAACCAGCAATATTGGCAACCACACAGGTATTACCCGTTGTTTGAATAGTGAAAGGGAATAATGGTCCGCCGGCAGCCGGACTTGGCAGGCCACTGATGGTTAAAGTATTTCCTGCAACTGCATAAGTAACGCCTGTTGGTAAACCAGTAACAGTAGCGCCTGAAGCACCACCACTTAACGTGTACGCAATTGGTATGATAGGTGTATTTATACAAACAGATTGATTTTGATTACCACTGGCTGCATTCCAGGAAATGCCATGATTAGGATCTATTGTTATTGAAGCAACAGTATCTGTACTTAAGCAACCTGCTGCAGATACATTGTGCATGGTAACATTGTATGTACCAGGCAAAGCAAATACATGTGTAAAAGTGCTGCCCGGTGCATGGTTTTCGATGGGCGTACCATCGCCAAAATCCCAAACAGTATTGGTTAAAGTCACAGATGGCGGTGCAGTAGACAGATCAGTAAATGAAACCGGTGTCTGTTCACAGGCGGGCAATACAAAACTAAATGCCGCATGTGCCGTATCCAATACAGTAATGGTATTGCTCATGGTATCAACACAACCGGCAGCAGTTGATGTAAATGTATACAGTATCGTATGCGTACCAATACCTGCAGCCTGTGGATTAAACATACCTGTTGGCGAAACACCCGGGCCGCTGTAAGTACCTGTACCCGGCACACCGCCAATTTCGCTTGCCTGTGTTATCTGGAATGGCGGTATCATTAAACAGCTGTTGGGCATATTATTAAACTGTACCAATGGCGCTGCATTAACAGTAATGTTCCTGATACTGTCATCTAAGCAAATACCCCCCGAATATGCCCGGTACCTGATCTGGAATGTTTTGGTTAAAGGTGCCTGAAAATTGGGATACAGATGCCTGTAAACTTTACCTGTAACCGGGAAATTATCTAAAATATCAGGAGGACCCGGAGGGCCTGCTGTTACATTATCAAACCAAATTTCAACCTTGGTTATATTACCGGGGAAAACTGTAGAAGCTTCTACAAGTGCTACCGAATCATTTGCACAAAGTGTTGTTGGGTTATTTACAGAAAAAATTGCTACCGGGAAACTTCCATTAACCTGTAATACCTGTGTAATGGTGTCTCTGCAACCTTTTGCAAAGTTCCATACAATTAAACGCACATTATAAGTACCAACAGCCGAATAACTATGTGTTGGATTTTGTAAAGCAGATACATTCAGCGGACCCGAACCCGGATCTCCAAAATTCCAGTCCCAGCGGTCAATAACTGCATTGGTAAGTTTACTGGTATCTAAAAATTGTGCGTAGGTATCACTTAAACAAACTTCAGGAATAATGAAGCCGGCCTCTGGACGGTTATCAATGGATACCGGAACATTGGCAATAGGATTGCTGGTACAACCTTTATCTGTAGTAACAGTTAAGGTTACATTATAAGTTCCTGCTGCTGCATATACATGTGTCGGGTTTTGCAGTGTACTGGTTGGAGGGCCGTCTCCAAAATCCCAGGTCCAGCTGTTTAAAAGGCCGCTGTTTGGTGTAGATGCATCGGTATAAGTTATTATCCTTGTCTCGCAACTGGGAGCAGTAAAAGTAAAAGCAGCAGTTGGTAATTGATTAACCAGAATGGTACCAGATAAACTGTTTTGTACACAGGTTCCGGTTGTGGTTACAGTATAATTAAATGTACCGGCCACAGTTGGTGTACCACTTATGGTAAACACACCTCCTGCATAAACACCCGTTACACCTGGTAAAGGAGGCGTAAATACAACACCTGCCCCGGTACCGCCACCACTAATGGCATACGTAATATCAGTTATAGCAGAATTTCTACAAAGCTCCTGCGATGTGGTTGGCCCGGCAGAAGTAAGTACAATAGACGCATCCGGGTTTACAGTAAGTGTTCCGGTAGTGGTTGGTATTACACATGGGCCGGTTGTGGTAACTGTATAAATAAACGGACTACCCGCAGTACTGGTAGGTGTACCTGAAATAGTAATGACACCTCCTGCAAAAACACCCGTAACTCCAGGTGGTAATCCACTTACACTTCCACCGGTTCCTGTTCCTCCAACTGCGTAGGTTATATTGGTTATAGGTACATTTATACAAATAGATTGATTATCTGTACCAACAGCCGATGTTAATGTTAAGGTACCATCTGCGGTAACGGTAATGCTACCGGCAGCAGTAGGAATAACACAAGGGCCGGTTGTTAAAACCGTATAATTAAATACACCGGGTGCTGTAGGGGTACCAGAGATGGTTATTACACCACCTGCAAAAACACCCGTAACACCGGCAGGCAAGCCGGTAACACTGCCACCAGTGCCTGTACCGCCAACTGCATAAGTAATATTAACCAGTAATGGTGTATTGATACATAAAGTCTGATTATCTGAACCCACTGCAGATGTTAGCGCAATGGTAGCATTATCTGTAACAGTAATTGTACCGGTTGCCTGTGGTGTTAAGCAAGGCCCGGTGGTTGTTACAGTATAATTGAAAATACCCGGTGCTGTTGGTGTACCGGTTATGGTTATAACCCCGGCAGCATAAGTGCCGGTTACACCTGCCGGCAAACCAGATACGGCACCACCTGTTCCGCTTCCGCCAACATCATACCTGATATTAATAATTGGGTTATTAATACAAACTGTTTGGTTATCATTATCACCCGGCCTTAAAGTAACAGTGGCATCGGGGGTTATATTAACTGTTATGGATTGCCCGGAAATAACACGGGTGCAGGGAGTGCCTACAGGTGTTGCATTGCTTACACCTACAAGACTATAAATAAATGGACCTGCAACGTTGGTAGGTGCGTTAATAGTATAACTTCCTCCTGTACTTGGCGGAGTGGTTAAAGTAGCACCACCATTAATCTTATAGCTGAAAATATACTCTGCTGTACCCAAGGTACCGGTAAAAGTAACCGGAACAGTACCGGTATTTATACAAACTGTTGTATTACCGGCAATTGTTGCATTTGGATAATCTGGAACAACAACTGTATGTGATACCGTATCACTTAAACAGCCTGGAGTTGTAATTGATCCGTATCTGACTATATATGTACCCGGGGCACTAAAAAGGTGTACCGGGTTTCTCAGATTGGAAGTATCATTATTTGGTCCACTGGCCGGGTCTCCAAAGTTCCACCAAAATTTATACGTTGCTTTGGGAAACTGTGGGGTTGTTTCGGTAAACTGGAAAGGTTCTGCCACACAACCTCCGGGTGTCCAGGCAAAATCAGCAACAGGAGGATCAGATACGCCCAGATCAAAATCAATATCCTGCTGAGAGCCACATTCTCCGTTTGGAACAAAAGTAGTAATGGTTATAGGGTAAGTACCTACAGTAGTAAAAGTATATTGGAGTGGGATAGAATACCAATGAAGGGTTTTACCATTCACCACTGTTGTTGAGTCTTGCGCAACATTACCCGTATTGTCAACGTATACAGTATTATTATTAGGTAACATACCTGCTGCCCCATTAAAATTCCAATGCATCGAGTCTGGTATGTATGGTAGCGAAACCTTAAACTTAAAAGGGGAATTTGTACAAACCGATGGTGTAGTTTCAATACCGTAAGTGGTTTGCACACCTATTTGCTGGTAAAGGTCTTTTATATTGGTACCGGCATTATAACCATAAGATTCTGCATTGGCAAAACCATAAGCAATGGCATTAAAGCCCGAATCTGATTGAATCAACCGGGGGCCTGCTCCAACTGCCATTCTTAAATAAGAATACCCGGGCTCTTGTGGATGTGTAACCCAGCCTGCAACAGGATTACCGTCAAGCCTGAATGAACTGAGTGCGGTACCCGTATTTGGTATCACTACATTATAAAAGTGAGAATTGATTGCAAAATTAGGTGTGGCATTCCATAGTACTTTATTAATGTTTTGTTCTACAGAACTCAAATAAATAACTTCAGGATCTCCGGGATTTCCATTACCACATGCCCCCTGTGAAGTAAAATACTGGGCAACCATAATAGCACTATCAGCTTCAATTAACAAGGGCTGGTTTGTTGATGGGATTTCATAATAAAAATTATTTTGCAAAGGCAAAGCGGTTACGGTGCCATTTATCTTAACTACTGCAGCAGGATTGGAAACACAAACCCTGTAAATATTATTGGCCTGGTTACCATTTGCAGGAGCAGTAAGATATTTTTTTCCCCAGGCATTTTTAGGCATTGCCTGAACCATGTAATTATCGGATGAAGAATGGTTAGCGTTACAAGTAATGCTTATCCTGCCACTACCCGAAAAAAGGCTGATTTTTTTACAACCACTGCCATTGTTTACACTAACAACCTTTGAACCAGTGAGGTCTACTCCCGTACAAGGAGGTTGATTATTTCCTCCACATGCCGTATTCACTATGAGTGATCCCATTACATTATATATCTGTCCCTGCGTAAGATTGACCGTGTATGTATTTCCTGCTGTCCAGCCTCCCATAGTATTAGCAGCGGGTGTAATATTAATTGTTGTAGTACCGGTATCTGTTGCCAAAACATAAAACCAGCAATTGGCATTTGTATTATTCGACCAGTTTTTATAATTAACAGAATAATATTCTCTTCCTAAAGTATTGGTGGGATATAAAATAGTTGCACCTGAACAATTGCCATTATAAACATGGGCATATGCAACCATCGGCTTATCACTGGTAATATGTATTCCTCTGTCAGATAATCCTTCTATTAGTAACCGGGAATCCTGAGCACCAAATTTTGGAATGACAGCAGAAGTAACTACATTATTACCCGCTGCGGTAGTTATGTTTTGGGTATAACCAACAGATGGGATGGTTATAGTTATATTGGTAACCTGGTCTGTTGCAAAATATAATACCATTTGCTGGCTGCCACCATTTGCTCCCAGCATACTGGCGTGATACCCATACCCTGTCCAGAAATCCTTTCCTTTATTACTGAAATCCTGCCCAAATGCAGTAAATGATGTTAAAAAAACAAAAGCGAGAAGTAGTGTTTTTCTCATATTATTTGGTATAAAATTAGGTTAAGCATTAAATAATAAAGACCGGTAAACCGGATGCTGCATTTAGGGGTAACGTTGCCTTACATGGATAAAAGAAATAAACAGTTTTTTCACAAGGTGGTAATAAGCCAAATATAAGCTGAAAAAAGAAAACAGCCACAGTTTATTGTAGCTATTTTTCTTAGGTGTCAGACCACTACGCTTAGTGCCATTATTACCAATCTGTTTAAAAAACTAATACTCCAACAAATTAAAGAATCTGCCTAGTGGCCAGACACCTGTGTACAAGGCCTGTTACAAAAATTGCTTAATTGCTTTTAAGGAGGTTGCTTAAAAGTTATTCAAAACAAAAAAGCCGCATAGAAATGCAGCTTTTGTTAAGAATCTCTCGATTCTGTAACCCCCAAAGAAAACATCGTAACCAAGCACTTGGTTCAGTTACCCGGGGGCCGGGTAATGAACGCATTTAGGGTTTTATTATTATGCCGGGTATAAAATCATTTTTTTAATACTGCTTATTATATGGTACCATCCCGGTAATAACCGGTTGCAATACCAGCTTGCTGTTTTCAACAACTGACATTTGTAAAACCATTGCATTTAAAAACTGTATTACCGTAAAAAAAGTACTCATGTTATATTTTTTCACTATTCATTTAAAAGCCTCTTCTTTAAACTTTAGCACCCTTAAAAATAATGGATCAATTTAAAATTGAAAAACTGATATTAAAATAAGTAACTGAAAGAAAACAACTGCTATTAAGATACTTGCTCAATACCCAGGTATTAAGCCTTCTTTATTTGGTTGTATTTAGCTCTGCTCCCGAAATAATTTCACGGGCAGTTAAAATACCGGCAGTTGAACCAGCTACCGGTATTTTTGTTTCGCCCATTCCTGATGTAGATTGTTTGGATAACAATGTTTGATTGTTTGTATAAATTCTTTCCAGAGAAGTTTCCTGTTTTGGAAATATGGTAACTGTTGTATTCATCTGCACAGCCATTACTGAACTGTAATGAACCTGGTTGTTTGTATCAATTTGCTTTAAACGGTAGTAAACAGTTTTGCCTTTACCAACATCACCGGCTGCTTCTTTAAACTTATAAGATTTACCATCTGTTCCTGTAGTGGTAAATCCGTCTAAAACCAGCGCTACAGTTTTAAAAGATTTCATATCCGTTGATCTTTCAACTTCAAAATGGCTGTTGTTCAATTCAGAAACTGTAACCCAGTTAATAAAAACACTGTTTTGTGTAGCGGTAGCTGTTAAGGAAGCATATTCAATACCTGGATTATTTACAGTAGTATATTCTGTATGTGCATTTGCTTTACCAGCAAATAATACAAATGCCGGTATAATTAGAGAAGAAAAAAGTCGAACGACTGATAAAGTGGTAAAAAATTTCATTTTCTTGTGGTTTGTGATTCAAAAAAAACAACTTTGGTTGGGAAGATTTTAACCGAACCGCAATTGGTTGGTTTTTTAGAGGGGAATTGGAGGTTTAGTTTTGAAAAGCAGGATAACCGAGGTAACAGTCATTTCTAATTTCGACACAAACATAATATGTTTTTCGGAAAGCGCAAATTTTTTAGACAGTAATTTTACGGTCAAAGAGGTGATATTACGTAAAAACTCATTTTTTTTAAATACCATCTATTTATCAAAGGATAAAAACAATACAAATTCTAATAACAAGCCAAAAAAATTAGAAATATTTTTTTGCAATTCATTTATTCTTGCGTTTACTATAATAAATAGGCTGTTTTGGGTATTTCCGATTAAATACCGCTTGATTTTATTTTGGCTTTATTATATAAAGATACCATATCTAAATAAGCATTCTCAATTGTAGCTGAGTTGTTATTTGTTCTTTTATTCAAAAAGAAAAGTGGAATTTTTATGACAGCCATTTTGTCTTACAAAAACATACTGATCATCGTATTTAGAAAGCAGGCCAAAACTATCAATAAAATTATAATGGCAGAACGCTCAATCTGAAGGAGGTAAACGGAGTTTTCCTTTTTCAGCCTTTAACATGGAACAAAATAATTAACAATATTTAAATTTACATTTAATTTTTTATCTTATAAACTTCATTAATAATTAATTATCAATTATTTATAATAAATTTTATTGAATTTTCTTATTTTTATTCGAAAATCCTCATAGCTGTCTTTTAAGTGCTTATTTAGAGATTTTTTATTAGATTTCATTTAATAACAGTATATTATAATATACTGAATATTAAGTTATTGAACCTATTTTATATTAACTAATTATATTAGTTAGTAATAGTAGCACATTTTTAAGTATTATCAGATTAAAACCCTAATGTTATTAGCAGGCAAAATATACGCCTGATAACAATTTCTGAAAATCAAATTTCTTATCTTAAATTACAGTCTTAAAAAATAAGCATGAAAAGCAAACTCCCCCTCTACTCTACCATCATATTAGCAATCATTTTTTTTACGTCATCCTGTCAGGCTCCCAAAGAACTGGTGTACCGGGATTTTAAAAACCTGAAAGTTGAAAAAGTGGGTTTTGCAGCCACCACCCTTAAAGTTGACCTGATCTATTATAACCCAAACAATTTTGGATTACAGCTTAAATACACCGATCTGGATATTTATGTAGATAATAATTACCTGGGGCACAGTTCGCAGGATTACCAGATAACCATATCAAAACTGTCGGAGTTTACGATGCCCCTGGCTATAGAAATGGATATGAAGAACCTTCTTAAAAATGCTTTACCTACCCTTTTAGGGAAAGAGGTGATGGTAAAAGTTACCGGAACGGTAAAGCTGGGAAAGGCAAATGTGTACAAAACATTCCCTGTAAGCTATGAAGGATTACAGAAGTTTACAGTTTTTTAAAGCCGGATAGAGCCGTCTTTCTGCCGAAAAAATTTATATAAACCGGAATTATTGCTTTACAGCCGGAGTTACTACCGGGTTTAAAGCCGCCGCTTTGGCTTTAGCAGCCGTAATTTCTGCTTTACATTCCTTAGGTAGCTTTTTAAATGCATATTCCTCGGCTTCGATATCATCAGCATCGTAGCCCAGGTTGGCAATGGCTGTTTTAATGTTTTCAAGGGTTGTACGGTCGTTTAACCAGGTAACAGTGGTTGTTTTTTTTCTGATATTAACTGCAGCAGATGTTACTCCCTCTGTATGGCTGATAAAGAATTCTACCTTTTCCTGGCATTTTTCACAAAGTATGGTAGGGGTTTTAATTACAGCCTTGCCCGATACCTTCTGGGTTTGCTGATATTGGGCAAAACTTACTGCAGTAAAACAAAAAACAGCCAATAAACTAAGTGAAAATGCTTTCATCTGTTCAGATTTTAATGAAAAAAAGATGCTTAAAGTTATAAAATACCTTTCCAATTGGCAGGATCTGCCCTCCAATTTAACAAGGTATTTTGTTCGCCGGAGGCCACAATTCCTTTTTCAACGGCCAGATCAATCAATGTTTGATAGTTTGTTAGTGACTGGTATGGAATATTGGCTGCCTTAAATGCATTATCTGCAATTTCAAAACCATATGTAAATATGGATACCATACCAATTACTTCTGTCCCGGCACCTTTTAAAACATCGCAAACCTGTAAACTGCTTTTTCCGGTAGATATCAGGTCTTCAATAACCAGTACCTTCTGCCCTTTCTCAAGGTTCCCTTCAATCTGGTTACCCAAGCCATGCTCCTTGGGTTTTGGACGAACGTAGATATAAGGAAGTTTTAGCTGATCGGCAGCCATTGCTCCCCATGCAATTCCTGCTGTGGCAACACCGGCAAGCACATCTGCTTCGGGAAATTTTTCAAAAATAACACTGCACATTTCACTTTTTATAAAATCCCTGATGTAGGGAAAGGAAAGAACCCTGCGGTTATCGCAATAGATGGGGCTTTTCCATCCGCTGGCCCAGGTAAAGGGTTCTTGCGGACTCAGTTTTATTGCATTAATTTGTAAAAGCTTTTCAGCTACGGCTTTTTCGTTAGTCATAACACGAAGATAATTAGGAATTAGGAATTTAAGCCAGCAATCAACTATCAACCATTAACTATTAACCTCTATGTACATCAACATTTATTTTGGCGACAAACCGGTAATTCTTTGTAACGAAATTGACAAAGAACTAAATGAAATACTGCACCACCCCGATGCTGTTTTTGTAGATGAAGTATCGCCAAGGGCCATCAAGGCTATGTTACATGAAATTAAAAAAGCCGAGTTTCATGCAGGTGTTATCTGGCATAGTGACCTTGAAAAACTGAAAGAAACCTTTTTTAAAAATTTTAAAGTTATTGAAGCTGCCGGTGGTATTGTACAAAATGAAAAGAAGGACATCCTGTTTATTTACCGACTTGGCAAATGGGATTTACCAAAAGGCAAGATTGAAAAAGGCGAAAATCAGGAAGCATGTGCTGTGAGAGAAGTTATAGAAGAAACCGGTGTTACAAAGCTGCACCTGAAAAAAAAGATCGGTGAAACCTATCATGTGTATGATGAATTTGGCAAACATTTTTTAAAGATCTCTCATTGGTTTCATATGACCTGCCCAGCAAAACAGGTATTGCAACCCCAGACTGAGGAACATATAACCGACATAAAATGGGTGAAAACCATCGATATTAAAGAGCCGGTAAAAAATACCTACCCTTCTATAAAAGATATACTGGCGAAGTTTTTTGACACACCATAGTAATTCATCGCTGATTTATTTTCATTATTTCTTCTATCATTTTTATGATGAAAATCATACATTTTGATACCTGCCATCATTCTTTTACTTCTTCCGGTAACTTAAACTTAGCGTAATATTTTATCTGGCTTGAATATCTATCAGAACTCAGTTAAATCCAATCCTTTGGACAGCTGCAAATAAGTCCAGTCTCCCTAGTTAACCATTATTTATTGGTCACTTCCCGTTTGGGAAACATTAAAACAATTTTTATGAAAAAGTTAATCACATTAATAGCAATGCTTATTACACTTGGAATAAATAATTCAGTTTCTCAATGCACTATTTCTGATCTGAAAGTGAGGTTGGTGCAAATCAACAGCACCAATTGTGAAGCTGTTTTTGATCTGAGCTGGACACAGGAAATCAATAGCGGTAATAAATTTAGCTACCTGCATTTGTGGAGTCAATCCGGCTTTCATACGCCTGCAGCCAACTGGACAAACATGTACAGTAACCCGGCTGCATACCCGAAATCTGCTGACCTGATCAATGCACTGGCTACCATCGTAATTGATGATAACAGTCTGGATACACCCCGGATAGGTACTGTTTATCATCCGGATCCTTATTATTCATTACCACAACTTTCAGGATTATCAATTGTAAAAGTACACCTGGCTCCTACTACAGAAAGGATGACTGTTCAAAATATAAAAATAACCTTACCTTCCTGCGAAGGAGCACAAACCTTACTATTTGATGTTTGGGCCAGCCAGGCTGCAAATGGTAAAAATGTACATTGTACTACCCAGGGAAGCAGCCTGGTTATTAATGAAGTAAGGCCTTTAGGATCCATTTCCTGCAGTATTCCGAGACAATTCCAGGTTTTTATTAAAAATAACGGTCCCGTACTGGACAATGTTACATATGATGTTCACCTGGATTATCCTCCACTGGGTGTAATCAATTCAACAGACACGGTGGTTTTTACAAGCAGTTCAATAACACTTCCTGCCAATGGCACTTATAATTCGGGTTTAACTGACTATTTTCCTTACAGTAACCAGGATCCTTCATCCGGTAAATCACTGATTATTGAAGTTACCGTACCACTCAGGTCAAATACGACTACAGCCAGGATTGAAAATGGCTGTGGAACGCTTCCGGTTAAATTTGCTTCTTTCACCGTACAGCAGATAAAAGATAAGATCCAGTTAAAATGGCAAACAGCATCAGAACAGAACAACAAGGGTTTTGAAATTCAGCGAAAAATACAGGGCAGTGATTTTAAGAACATCGCCTTTATTGCTTCTAAAGCTGTAAAAGGTAACAGTGATGAATTACTGGAATACCGGTATGATGATGATGATAACCTGGCAGGTGCCGGACAGCTATATTACAGGATCAAACAGGTTAACCTGGATGGAATGAGTATTTACAGTGAGACGAGGACAGTAAAAAATAATACAGCTAAAATAGATGTATTAATCTATCCCAATCCTTCAAATGGTTTTGCAAAAGTGATTATACCTGATGGTACAGGTCCGGTTGACATCATACTAAATGATGCTTCAGGTAAAGAAATCAGGCGTTGGAACAGTGTTAACAATCAGTTATTGCTTGATCATTTACATACAGGATTGTATTTGCTCAGGGTGTATGTAAAAGAAACCGGGGTAATGCAGATAAACAAATTAATAGTACTTTAATCAAAAAAAAACGGAACCGTCAGTAATCCTTACCTGCCGGTTCCGGTTTTTTCAGTATAGCTACCGTAAGCCTGCTTATACAAACCAGCTTATTTCTTTCATCATGAATTTTAATATCCCACACATGGGTTGATGCACCGATGTGCAATGGTGTACAGGTTGCTGTAACATAACCGCTTCTGGCGCTTCTTACATGATTGGCATTAATTTCCAGTCCAACACATATAAACTTAGATGGATCGATCACAAAATGAGAGGCGATACTTCCAATAGTTTCGGCTAAAGCACAACTTGCACCACCATGCAGCAAGCCATACGGCTGTTTGGTTCTGTCATCAACCGGCATACGGGCTTTCAGGTAATCATCACCCAGTTCCACCCACTCCATTCCTAAAAATTCGCCCATGGTTTTTGCACCAAGCGGATTTATATCGGGTAAAGACAGTGATTTATTGAACCAGATTGACATAAGTAAAATTTGAATTGAGAGCCAATTCGCCAAAAGCAAATTCCTACTTTTTCTTTTTGATAGACAGGTTTACTACATGGGGTAAAAACTGGGATACATCGCCGCCATTTCTTAACACATCTCTTACCAGCGTTGAGGCTACGGATGTAAACTGTGGTAAACAGGTAAGGAAAATGGTTTCTATTTTTTTATCAATGCTCCTGTTCATATCTGCAATGGCTTTTTCGTATTCAAAATCATTTACGTAACGTATGCCACGAAGAATAAAATTAGCGCCTACTTGATTACAGCAGTCAACTGTTAAACCATCATAGGCAAGTGCTTCTACTTTTGGATTGTCTTTGTAAATTTCTCTTAACCATTTTAAGCGTTGCTTCTCAGTGAACATTGGTTTTTTATTGATGTTGCGGCCAATACCTATTACCAATTTGTCAAATAAAGGCAGAGCCCTGTCAATTATGTCTGTGTGTCCCAATGTAACGGGGTCAAAAGTGCCGGGAAATAAACAAATCCTCATTAATGGATAATTGATAAATGGTTTATGGATAATTCCTTAAATATAAAGTAGCTTTTTTCTTCTGCCAAAGTGCAAATGCAATTGTAATAATTAGATAATTGATTTCAAAAACACGATCAATTATCCATTGCTCTTTCCTGCCAGTAAATACAACGCCGCCATCCGAACCGCCACTCCATTCTCTACCTGTTGCAAAATAATAGACTGATTTCCGTCTGCCACATCACTGTCAATTTCCACACCGCGGTTTATGGGCCCCGGATGCATAATTACAATTTCTTTTTGTAAACCATCCAGTAATTTTCTGCTTACTCCATAAGCCAGGTTATATTCCCGTAAAGATGAGAAAAGCACCTGGTTCTGCCGCTCCAGCTGTATACGAAGTACATTGGCAACATCGCACCATTGCAATGCTTTTTTGATGTTGTATTCTACTTTTACATTTAATGCTTCTTCAATATATTTTGGAATGAGTGTTGGCGGACCGGCAACCATCACTTCGGCCCCCATTTTATTTAAGAGATAAATATTACTGAGTGCCACCCTGCTGTGCATGATATCGCCGATCAGTACAACCTTTTTTCCTTCCAGGCTTCCGAGTTTACCGGTTATGGATAAAGCATCCAGTAAAGCCTGGGTAGGATGTTCATTTATGCCGTCTCCTGCATTAATAATTGCTGCGGGGATATGTTTGGCAAGAAAATGTGGTGCTCCGCTGGCACTGTGCCGCATCACTACCATATCTACCTTCATGCTTAGAATATTATTTACTGTATCAAGCAGGGTTTCACCTTTTGCTGCAGAAGAACCTGAGGCTGTAAAATTGATGGTATCAGCACCCAGCCTCTTTTCCGCCAGTTCAAAAGATATCCTGGTACGGGTGCTGTTTTCGTAAAATAAATTAACGATAGTTACATCACGTAAGGACGGCACTTTTTTTACAGGCCTTTGTAAAACTTCTTTAAACTGTGTAGCGGTTGATAAAATAAGGGAAATATCTTCCCGGCTGAGGTCTTTAATGCCCAATAGATGTTTGGTAGATAGTTGCATTAAGGAGCGAAGTTAAAGGAAAAATGAATAATGGATAATTTTATAATTGATAATCAATAATTTTTCGATTTGAACTGCTTTAATATTCCGGATAAAGCCTGAGATTTAAATCATTATCAATTATCCATTTACGCATTATCCATTAATAAAGCACCACCGCCTCCTTATCCCACTCAACCTTTACTTTTTGTGAGATAACGGTATCTATTGCCTTACCGCAGTAGTCAGGTTGTATGGGCAGTTCCCGGTTAAATCTTCTGTCTACCAAAACACATAGTTCCACTTTTCTGGGCCGGCCAAAATCCTGTATGGCATCCAATGCCGCACGGATAGTACGGCCGGTGTACAATACATCATCAATTAATATCACTTTCTTTTCTTCAATAGAAAAAGGAATATCTGTTGTACTGCCAACATGCAGTTCATCCCGAACATCATCGCGGTAAAAAGTAATGTCCAGAATACCGTACTGTGGTTTTTCTCCGGCTGATAATTGCTGTATACACTCCATCATTTTTGCGGCAACCTGCACCCCACGGGGCTGAATGCCGATGAACACAACATCTTTCAGGTTGAGGTTATTCTCCAGCAGCTGGTGAGCCAGCCTTAAGATGGTAAGATGTAACTGTTGTTTATCTAATATTGTTTTCAAGATAAAAATTTGTAAAGCGAATTTATACCGATTATACCAATATTAGATTTGAAAATTTAATCTATCCCGAAAAAGATCAGCACAGGTCGGTATAATATACCATCTAATATTTAAACATAATCCTTTGGAGCAGGTTTAAATAAAGATGGCAATATCTGTTATTGGCCGATTAAAAAAAGCCCCTGTTTGCAAGAGGCTTTTTTAATATTTTGAGTTAAGTTATTTTCCACCTTTCAAATGCTTCTGTAATATTTCCAGGTCTTCCCATTTACCCTCAGCTGCCAGTTTAGCCTGCTTGGGCCAGCTACCGGGGTTGTGCATACTGAATTTGTTGCCACCCGATTCTAAAATTGCTTTCAGATTGGTGATGGTTGCTTTTGAAAGTTGCTTATAGCTGTGTATTTTATTTTTATACAATAAAGCCTCTATCTTTTTTCCAATGCCTTCAACTTTTGTTAGATCATCTTTAAGAATTGCAGGTGTTGCTTTTGCCCGCAGGACGCTTTGCGCTACGGGTTTAGCTTTTACCGTTTTGGGTTTAGACAGTTTGGTTACTGCTGGCTTTTCAGTTTTGGTAATTGCCGGTACTCTTACAATACAATTCACCACCGGGTATCCATGCATTTCGGAGGTTATTTTTTCTCCATTATCATTTACCCAGCGGCCATTGCTTAACAGGTAACGGTATTGATAATCTTTTCCGGCAGTGAGTTCTAACTCAGCTGTCATTGAGCCATCAGCCTGCTTTTGCAGATAAATTCCTTTGTCTAAATTCCAGTCATTGAATTCTCCGAGCAATACACATTCGGCTGCACCTATAATATTGGCAGCAGGCAATGTGAATGTAATTTTTGTTGTCATTGTTTTATTTGATTAACCTGTTAACTTATCAACTTTATAAACTGCCAACCTATTTCTCCTGTAAAAAAGGATAACGGTAATCTGTTGGAGAGTTAAATGTTTCTTTAATGGTACGGGCACTTAACCAGCGGTATAAATTTAAAATAGAACCGGCTTTATCGTTCGTGCCACTGCCTCTAGCACCGCCAAAGGGTTGTTGCCCCACAACTGCACCGGTTGGTTTATCGTTGATATAAAAATTACCGGCACTGTTGCGTAATTTATCTGTTGCCAGTTCTACTGCAAAGCGATCACGTGCAATTACAGCACCTGTTAAAGCATAAGGCGATGTTTCATCAACCAACTTTAAGGTTGCTTCGTATTTATTTTCATCATAGATGTAAACCGTTAGTACCGGCCCAAACAACTCTTCGCACATGGTTACATAATGGGGATCGGATGCTTCGATAATCGTTGGCTCAATAAAGAAACCATCTGTTTTATCACACTTGCCTCCTACCCATATTTTTGCACCGCTGTCACGCTTCCTTGAATTTTTAATATACCCTTCCAGTTTATCAAAACTCTTTTCATCAATAACTGCATTTACAAAATTGGTAAAATCTTCTACCGTTCCCATCTTCATCGTTTTCACCTGCTCTACTAATTTCTTTTTAACTTCTGCTGCTATGTTCGAGGGGATGTAAGCCCTTGATGCAGCCGAACATTTTTGCCCCTGGTATTCAAATGCACCTCTTGCCAATGCGGTAACCACCACATCCGGATCGGCACTTTTATGTGCGATCACAAAATCCTTGCCCCCGGTTTCACCTACAATGCGTGGATAAGAGCGGTACATACTCATATTCTTACCAATGGTTTCCCACATCTTATTAAATACACCGGTACTGCCGGTAAAATGGATGCCTGCAAAATCACGGTGATTAAAAACCACTTCACCAATAGTTGGTCCATCAATAAAAACCAGGTTAATAACGCCATCAGGCAAACCGGCTTCTTTTAAAATACGCATGAACATTTGTGCGCTGTAAACCTGTGTATTGGCGCATTTCCAGATAACCACATTGCCACACATGGCAGCAGATGTTGGCAGGTTACCGCCAATAGCTGTAAAGTTGAAAGGCGTTAATGCAAATACAAAACCTTCCAGCGGACGGTATTCCATTCTATTATTCATGCTGGCACCGCTGATGGGTTGCTGGCGGTAAATATCACTTAAGAAATGAACGTTGAAACGTAAAAAATCTATTAACTCGCAGGCCGCATCTATCTCTGCCTGGAAAGCATTTTTACTTTGCCCCAGCATGGTAGTACCGTTAATGTATGGGCGGTATTTACCGGCTAATAAATCGGCAGCTTTTAAAAATATATTGGCACGGTTCTCCCAACTCATGTTGGCCCATTTGTCTTTTACTTTTAATGCAGCGTTAATAGCTTTGGTTACATGTTTTGCTTCGCCCACATGAAACTGTCCAAGCACGTGCTTACGCTCATGTGGCGGGCGGATGTCCACCGTTTTACCGGTTCTTACTTCTTCGCCGCCGATGTACATGGGTACATCAATTTTTTGTTTTTTAAGTTCTGCTAAAACTTCTTTCAATCTTTTCTTTTCTGCAGAACCTGGTGCGTATGACAGAACCGGTTCATTAACCGGCATGGGGTAGTAAAAATCTCCGTATTGCATAATCGTTATTTTTATAGTTTAAAAAGTTCAACAAAGGTATACCGTACAAGTGAGTGACACAACGATGTTGAACAGAATTTCAAATGCTTGTTCCAAAAGAATTTTCACGCAGAAAACGCTGAGGAGCATAGGACGCAGAGAAGAACTCTGCAAAACTTTGCACCTTATTTTCTTTGCAGCTTTGCGTGAGACATTACGCTTCAGTCTCTTTTTCACTCATCAAATAAGCCTTAATAAACCCATCCAGTTCTCCATCCATTACCGGGCCCACATTGCCCACTTCATAATCGGTGCGGTGGTCTTTTATCATTTTATAGGGGTGAAAAACATAGCTGCGTATCTGGCTGCCCCACTCTATCTTTTTCTTTTTACTGTTGGCTGCATCTTTTATTTCATTTCGTTTTTGCAGTTCCATTTCATACAAACGGCTTTTAAGCATCTGCATGGCCAGTTCCCGGTTGCCAAGCTGGCTTCTATCCTGCTGGCAAACCACTACAATACCTGTTGGTAAATGCGTTAACTGCACTTTTGTTTCTACCTTATTTACATTTTGCCCACCGGCGCCGCCACTGCGGCTTGTTTCCATCTTCACATCAGCAGGGTTTATTTCAATATTGATGGTATCATCAACCAGCGGATAAACATTTACCGATACAAAAGAAGTATGCCTGCGTGCGTTACTGTCAAATGGAGAAATACGCACCAGGCGGTGCACACCGCTTTCCGATTTTAAAAAACCGTAAGCAAAGGGCCCTTCAATTTTATATGTACAGGTTTTAATGCCGGCACCATCCCCCCACTGCCAGTCCATTTCAGTAACAGACCAGCCCTGCTTTTCGGCATACATTCTAAACATACGGGCAAGCATTTCGGCCCAGTCCTGGCTTTCGGTACCACCAGCGCCACTGTTAATCTGCATCATGGCAGGTAACTCATCCTCCGGTTCATTAAGCGTGCTTTTAAATTCAGCTTCTTCAATTTTATCAATGGCCAGGTCAAAAGCTTCTTTCACTTCTTCCTCGCTGGTTTCGCCAGCTTTCCAGAATTCGAATAATACGGCAAAATCCTCCACGGCAGTTTCCACTGCGTTGTACAGGTTTATCCAGTATTCGTGAACTTTGATTTCCTTCAGGATAGTGGTTGCACGGGTATTATCATCCCAAAAACCCGGTGAAAGTGAAAGTTGTTTATCATTGGCTACTTTGGCTTGTCGGTTAGCGACGTCAAAGAAACCTCCCCAAGACCAAGACACGGTCCCTCATAGATTTAAGATGTTCTATTGTCATGCGGCAAAGATAATTGAATAAGATACACGAAACAAACCAGTATGGGTATCAAAAATGATATCCTAAGTCAGTTAGTGCTTGTTGAATCCGGTATGAATTCCGCTGGCGAGCCACTTTCGAATCCTTTTTAAACTTAGTACCAGCCAACAACCTTTTCCTTAAAAATTACGTTTATAATAAATCAATAAGGCTGCTGTTGAAATTAAACAAACAAATAAAGCATCGAAAAAGCATATTAAATTGTCATTCGTTTAGCTTACAGGTGCCAAAAATGTTTTAACTTTAAATCCCCCCGGTCAACGTTTACCAAGTATTGTGATCATTATGCTTTTAAAACGCTACATACCTCTGCTGTTGATCGCCTGCACATTTTCATGTGCATTATCTATTTCTGTATTAGCACAATGCCCGCCCAATATTGATTTTGAAAATGGAGATTTTAGTAATTGGACCTGCTATACAGGCAATGTAGCTTCAGTTAATGATGTAAATGTTATCAATTTCAATTATTCGGGAGGCCCTACACCCGGGCGGCAAACAATGTATTCCGCTTTTGGTGGCGGCGGCCTGGACCCATATGGTGGCTTTCCGGTTAACTGCCCAAACGGCAGCGGCCATTCCATCCGGTTAGGTAATAATTCGGCAGGACGTGAAGCTGAAGGAATCTCGTATGATTTTACCATTCCGGCTGGTGCTAACACCTACAACCTTATTTATAACTATGCCGTAGTTTTCCAGGATCCCGGGCACCAGGAATCGGAACAACCCCGTCTTGACCTGCTTGTACAGAATTTAAGCGATGGATATCCTATTAACTGTTCTTCTTTTTCGTTTTTTGCCAATGGATCGCCTTTACCCGGATTTCAGCTATCGCCCAACCCCGGAGGCAACACACCGGTTTGGTATAAGAGCTGGACAGCGGTATCCATCAACCTGGATAACCTCGCCGGAAAAAGGATCCGTTTATTTTTTAAAACTGCAGATTGTACCTTTCGTATACATTTTGGCTATGCCTATATTGATGTAAACAGCGAGTGCAGCGACCGTTTTGAAGGTGCTGATTTTTGTCCCGATGATAATTTTGTTCGTGTAAATGCACCATACGGTTATCAAACTTATACCTGGTACAATCCCACATTTACACAGGTATTAGGCAATTCGCAAACACTCACTTTAACGCCTCCGCCAACTGCCGGTACGCAGGTGGCTGTGGTGGTAGTGCCCTATAGCGGATATGGCTGCCTTGACACGTTGTATACAACCCTGTACGACACATTAAATTACAAAGCCAATGCCGGTCCTGATAAGGTATCGTGCAACAATAGTGTTGTACAAATTGGCGTGCCACCCAAGCCTGGCTGGAATTACTTATGGACCCCGCCAGTAGCTTTAAGTAGTGATTTAATTGCAAACCCGTTTGCTACACCGGATGTAACTACTGATTATATTTTACACGTAAATCATATCGGTGGTGGCTGCCGCAGTACAGATACGGTTACTGTACAGGCTGCTAAACTTTACGATGACCTGGATGTGTTTGGCAAGCCAAACTGGTGTATTGGCAGTGGCGACAGCAGTGTATTACAGGTAAAACCCTGTGACAGTGTGCAATGGTATAAAAATGGCATAGCCATACCGGGTGCCAACCAGCAACGTTTTAAAGCCACAGAAACCGGAACTTACAGTGCACAGGTATTCAGTTTTTTGGGTTGTAATTTATATACCAAAAGCATTAATATAGATATATCTTCTATCCCGGTACCCGGCTTTAAAGTTGACAAACCGGTACAATGTTTTGTAAACAACAAGTTTGTGTTTACCAATACCAGTACCAATGCCGTTGGTGGCCCTATGCAATACAGGTGGCTAACCGGTGATGGTTTTGTGGGCTTTACCAGGGACTTAACGTACAGTTATAAAAAACCGGGTACTTATGAAGTGGTCATGATTGTTAACAGCAGCAGTGCATGTGCCGACAGTACCAGTATGACCGTTACTATTCATCCCAATGTTTTTGCAGAATTCAGTGTAAATGCAGCCTGCATTAATGAGCCGGTAATACCGGTAAATAATACGGTAGACCCTGGCACATCCAGCATCAAATATTTATGGGATTTTGGCAACGGCCAAACATCTACGTTACGAAACCCTCCCGTGCAGGCCTATGCGACACCGGGTAACTATGTCATGAGTTTAACCGTCAGCACTGCACAATGCCCGTTTCCACTGAGCATACAAAAAAGATTTGTTCGTGTTGAGAAGCCGGTTGCCGGTAAAAACAATCCAGAGGCTTATGCTGTAGCCAATTTGCCTTTAACCCTGCAGGCCAGAAACATTGGTAACAGTGCATTGTGGACACCTGCCATAAGCCTTGATAATGCTGCAAGTTATACTCCGGTTTTTATAGATAATATTGAACGCACTTATACCATTGCCCTAAAAACTGCAGCCGGATGTATAACCATTGATACGCAGGTGGTAAAAATTAATAAGAATATTGTCATTTATGTGCCCAATGCATTTACACCCAACAACGACAGCCGCAATGATCTTTTAAAACCATTTATGATCGGTATTAAAGAACTTGTTTACTTTAAAATATTTAACCGCTGGGGAGAACTGGTTTTTGAAACCAAAAATATTACCGAAGGCTGGGATGGGCGCTACAAAGGCAACCCGGTACAATCACACACATTGGTATGGATGCTGCAGGGCATTGGCGCCGATAATAAAGTTTATAATGCAAAAGGATCAACTGTTTTAATAAGATAATAATTAGTTTTTTGTTCATAGTTGATAGCACAAAACTAAGAACTCAAAACTAAGAACTAAGAACTAAGAACTAAGAATTTAATGCCCCGCTACTTCATCATCAACAAACCCTTCAACATGGTATCGCAGTTTGTAAGTACGCATGATGTGCGGCTGCTGGGTCATCTTGATTTTGATTTTCCGGAAGGTACACATGCTGTGGGCCGGCTGGATAATAATTCTGAAGGGCTCCTGATTCTTACTACCAATAAAAAAGTAACCAGGCTTTTGTTTTTAAGTGATGAACCGCATAAACGTACCTACCTGGTTCAGATAAACAATACCCTATCAGTAGAAAATTTAAAGCGCCTTCAGAGTGGCATTGACATACGCATAAAAACCGGTGTACATTATACAACAACACCTTGCGAAGTTCGTGTGATAACGAATCCCGAAGAATTGTATGATTTGGGCGACCGGCTTACCGCCTGGCCCCCATTTACCTGGCTGCTGATGACGATCACCGAAGGTAAATTTCACCAGGTGCGTAAAATGATAGCCGCCACCGGGCATAAATGTAAACGGCTGATACGTATTAGTATTGAAGATCTGCAACTGGATGGATTGAAAGCGGGTGAAGTAAGAGAGCTAAAGGAAGTAGCGTTTTTTAGTAAGTTAAAGATTGGTTACATAAACTGATGTTGATCTTGAAAAATAAAATTGAATAAAGAGTAAATGATAACCATTCCTGCAGGTATAGGTAAGTAAAAATTAAAAAGATGAAAAACCAATAGTTTTATAATTAATTGCAGATCATTATATAACCAAACACAGAAAAAGGAAAAAAGGAAAAGGTAAATTTGATAAAATTGTATAGCACGAACTTTTTAACTTACTTTAATCTCAAATAAGATTTTTAGCGGAGATGTAAAATAAACAGATTTCAACTTTTATTACTCAAAACAAAAACATACCGATGAATTTGTCTGTTGAAACTGCCAAACACTTCAGAGAAGTACATTTTGGCGGAAACTGGACTTCAGTAAGCCTTAAAGAGACGCTGGCAGATGTGAGTTGGCAACAGGCTGTAACGAAAGTTCATTCTTTTAATACCATTGCAGTGCTTGTTTATCATACAAATTATTATGTAAGTGCTGTGCTGAAGGTATTACAGGGAGAAGCACTTAATGCAAGCGATACATTCAGTTTTGATCTTCCTCCAATACAGTCAGAAACTGATTGGAAAAACCTGCTGAATAAAACCTGGGCAGATGCTGAGCGTTTTGCCAGCCTGCTTGAACAGCTGCCCGAAAGCAGGTTTGGAGAAGTATTTACCGACGAAAAATATGGAACTTATTACCGGAATATGCATGGCATTATTGAGCATATTCATTATCACCTGGGACAAATTGTAGTAATAAAGAAATTAATTGCGGCCCAATAAAAAAATAATCTGCTGCTTATTAGCTGATTATAAATTTTTTACAGCTTATTAACGTAGTTATTTGTTTCAATTGCGTGTAAAACCTTAAGTTTGCTTTAAACCCTCCCCTAATGGAATTAAAGTATGTAAAAAACATACAGTTTACAAGACTGATAAAATGTGATGGCCAGTTAAAGGAATTCAATTTCAGAAAACCCAATGGCAAACTGGAAGGCCCATTTACCGTAGATGTTATTGATGCTAAAGCAAACCGGATCATCTTTAATATGGAAATGAAGGACAGTACCTGGAAAATTACAACAGAAACATCATTGCCTGCCTGGATAACGGAAAGCGAAACTGCTTTTCATGAAATGATTGAAGAAGAGTTTAAGGCAGATTAGGTCTGCTGATATTATTTAAACAAAAAGCTTTTGTTCGGTTAGAACAAAAGCTTTTTTAATTATACCTGCTTATTATTATTAAAATTCAGCAACCACTTTAATGGTTGGTTCTTTAGCTACTTTACCGGCTGCGATTGCACCACCACTTACTTTATAATCTTCAAGTTTTACACTGAACTCTGAAGTGGCCACAACAACTTTACCACTTACAGTAATTGTTCCTTTTGCATCAATTGCCCTGGTAATTCCGTGCATAGTCAGATCTCCGGTAACATCAACCGGATAAGTGCCATCTTTATTGAATTTTACAGTCTTAAGATTGGTAATACTTCCTTTAAAAGAAGCGGTTGCAAACTGATCACTGTCCATCCAGCCTTTGCTGTTAAAATGTTCCTGTATCTTAGGGTTTGAAAATGAGAAGCTTTTAATAGCAGCTTCAAAAGCAATGGTACCGCTTTTTGCATCAAGCGAAGCAATTACTGTTTTATTTTCAGCTTTTGGTAAAGCATCAATGGGTGTTGTTGCATCAAAACTGATAACAGCCGATGTGGTTGTTTTCTTTTGTGCAAACAGTAAACCTGCTGCCAATACCATTGCTAAAGAGAGAATTGTTTTTTTCATTTGGTTGTTTTTATTTTAGATTTAAAATTACTTATTAACTGCACAGCGTTTAAATGTAATGTACTCGGCTTCCAGAATATTGCTGAAAGCACCATTACTGCAACTTCCTTTTATAGACACCTGCTCACCTTCTTTGATGGATTTTGCTTCGCCGAGGTGCTGCTGCTGAAAAGCGAAAATGATATAGGCACCATTGGTGGTGTCAACCATTTTAATATTGGCAGTGGTATCTGCCATTTCAATTGCCGATACGGTTCCGTTAACCACAACTATCTTTTCTGAATATTTTTTATTCGCAGCAGCCATATCCTGCTTAAACTCTTTAATAAAATCCATGGCATTCACTGTAAAATCCGCTTTTACAGTTGTCGTATCATCATACTTTAGCGTAAACAGGTAATAAACAATTGCTGCTCCTGCCAGCAAAACTACTCCTAAAGCAATCAGCCATTTTTTATACCGCTTCATCATGATTTGTTTTATACAGGCCAGGCCTGTTAAATAAAGAACAAATATATGGTGTTTAAACATTGAATGAGCAGACTGGTCAGTTTCTTTACACAGAATCTTGTTAATTTTTTGTTGCCAATGCTTTAGCAACAGGTTATCATACCTTTGCACCGGTTTCATTTGGCAGGTATTTTGTTAAACCCCTTACGGTAAATATATTTTACTACTAAAAAGCCAATTGTAACACCTGATTCTTATTTTCTTAATAAAATAAACATTTGAAACTTCACCTACATAATGGTATCCGGTATTTTATTAAAGCCGTTGTTTTAACCTGCAACATCATTTTATTTACCGCTGTTGTTACAGCCGGCACACCGGCAATTCCGGTTACACCGGGAAAAGTTACTTCTACACAACAACAGGCTATTGATTATGTTGAAAAGATCAGGCATTTAAAACCAAGTCCACATTGGCCCAATATAAAGCCTGCCTTATTTTTAAAAAATCTGAAGACCAATATTCATGACATTGCAAGTATTTACCCGGGCAAGGGAACAAATTTTTGTGGTTATGGTGCATTAACTTATTTGTTTTTGCAGGACGATCCGCTGGGTTATGCTACGCTGCTGCTGCAACTCTATGGTGAAGGAAAAGCCACATTCAGAAGTATTACATTTGACCCCCCGCCTGCCATAAAACTGGAAGCCGGAGAATTGAAATATAAAGGCCTGCTTGATATTAACCCGGCAGAACAGATGTGGTATTTAACCCTTGCCGATCATTATAAAGGCTACCTTAATATCTTTAACCACCAGTATGATGATGGTGACGAAAACCGTTTTTGGGCTTCGGTAAATTATGCTAAATTCAACCGCATGACCCGGGAGTTGCTTCATTACAATTCAAAAGCAAAAGGAGCCGACCTGATGCGTCCCAAAATGGCCAGCCTGTACAATTATATAAGCGAAAAGATGAAAACCGGTACGGTTGTTTTATTTATCAATAACCGCATTGTGCATAAAAAAGACCATATCAGATTAAAGCTGGGCGTACCCACTCATTTTATTGTTGCCGAAAAAATAAGTATCGAAAATGATGTGATTACTTTTATGTATTGGGATTATGGCCGCAAAACCCAGCTACAGGTATCTACCGATTTTTTTAAGAGAATAGTTTTTGGTATTACCTGGTTCACTAAAAAAGAAGCCAATGCTGAATAAAAAAAACTACATACTGGTTGTATCATTATTTACAGGTTTACTTTTTTCCTGCTCGCCTAAAAATATCTCAACTAAATATTATTACGAAAACGAAAAAGTACTCGACAGGATTGAAGAATCATACAAAGCGCTTTACCCCTTGGGGCCATTTAATGTGGGCTTTACAGATCGTGATTTTAAAACCGTATCGCTTGAAATAATTACTGATACGCTGAGCTATATTTATGAATTTGGTATAGAAGAACCCCGTTTGAGAGATACGCTTATTGCTTATGATTTGAATGCTGCTAAAATAAATACACTGATAAAGCAGATGCATGATATACGCTGCACCTGGATAACTTATTCAGATTATTATGTGGATGAAAAGAAAGAAACAATGATCCTGATGTCGATAAAACCCGTAGCATTGAAATCGTTGTTCTCCTACGCCAAATACTATGTACTCACTTATTTTCCGCAACCGCAATATTTTGATAGTGAAGGCAGATTACTGGATAAAAGAAAACTGCGCCGGCTGCGTAAAATAAATGGCGAGGTTTTTAAAAGAATAAACAATAAGGTTTGCTATTCAATAACCGGGCACTTCAGGTAAATCAGAATTTCATAAACAGCATTTTTACTGCAAAGAGTATTATAAAAAAACTCATGCAGTACCTGACTATCCGCTGGTATCGTTCATTTTTAAAAAATGCTTCGGTAGCAAAACCTGCCAGGTACACAATGGTACAGTTGGTTATAAAGCTGCACAGCATTTGTATACCCCCCAGCTTTACATTTTGCAATAACAACTGTCCACGTTCGGGATGAAGAAACTGTGGTAACACAGAAAAGTACAAAAATAACGCCCCGGGATTGAGTAGATTACCAATAAAACCTTTTAGATAAAAAACACCCAGTCCTGCTTCTGTTTGTTGGGCATCACCTGCTTTCCATTTTACAGTTTTAAGATTGGTAATGGCAAGATAAAGCAGGTATGCAATGCCACAGTATCGCAAAATTTCCAAAGCATTCGGCATGCTGACCAATAGAGCAGTTAAGCCAAATACGATTGCCGTAATATGCACCAGGAATGAACTTACAATGCCTGCTGCCGTTGCCCAACCTGCTTTACGCCCATACTCAAATGTGTAGGTAAGATACAGCATCATGTTGGGGCCGGGCGTAAGTGCAAAGCCAACAACAAATGTGATATAAACGAATAGTTCGTTAAAAGACATCTTGCTTACCTGATTTTCTTAATTCAATAGTCTGCTTACCGATCTGTTCAAAACGCTCATCATATTCTTTGTGTGTTGTGTTCATGATCTTATCCCACCAGGTAAAATACAAACCATAATTGCCCTTAAAATACTGGTGGTGCATATTGTGGTTTACTGAAGTGTTAAACCATTTTAGAAACCAGTGCCTGTTGGCTCCTTTCGGAAACAACTCGAACCCAAGATGACCATAAACATTATAAATGGTCATAAAAATGAGGAAGGACAACAGGTGTATCACATGCACCGGAAAGGTTAAAGCAAATAAGTAAATGATACCTGATTCAATAAAGGCTTCGGTTGGCTGAAAAGCAAAAGATGCCCAGGGCGAAGGATTGGTACTTTTATGATGCACCACATGAAAAAATGAAAAAAGTTTTGGGTGATGCATGATGCGGTGGGCAAAATAAAAATAAGTATCATGCAAAACAAGCATCATTGGAAAAACCATCCAGAAATAAAACATACTGTGCTGGTGTATATCACGGTAAATGGTGGTATAGGGTTTAATGTATGAGTTGTTTAATACAAGCGGTGTTACCGAAAAAATGAGGAAGGTGAGCAAAGAATAAAATATCTCGCGGTAATAATCTGCTTTTGCAGGCCATTTTTTTTGAATTTTTGCAAAGAGTGCTTTGTTTTTCAGCAGCACATAAAAAAATAAAAATGCCAGGCCGCCAATAACGAGGTAGCGCACTACACTCAGTATAAAGACAAAGAGAACCTGTCCCCAGGTATCATAAGGCAAAATCATATGGGTTATTTATATTCAAGATAAATTTCGGTAGCACCGTAACCAAACTGTGGGCTGTATTGATTTACAAATGATTTTACTTCCTTCTTTAATCTTAAAATATCATGTATCTCATCCCGCAGTTTACCAATGCCTACACCATGAATGACGGTTAACTCAGGTTGATGATGTGCAATAGCCAGTTCATAATATTTTTCAAAAGCCTTTAACTGTATGGATAGTATTTCAAAATTGGAAAGGTGTTTCCAGCTATCGGTAAGTTTTTCAATATGCAGGTCAACTACCGTTCTTGCCGGCTCCAGGTTATGCCTGATCTTATTTGCATCATAAATACGGAAACCGGCATTACCCAGCCTGCCCAAATCAACTTTTTCCTCCTCTACCTTGTCGGGATAATCTTCAAACAACACATAAGAAAAAGATGGTTCATTTTTTAATTGTATTTCTTCGATCTTTTTAAATAACTGCTTTGCTTTTAATTTTAAAGATGTCTCATAATATGGCGCTTTCTTTTTATCAGGGTCCTTTAATGCAAACTCAAATTCAAATCTTGGGCTGTCGCTCAGGTCTTCAAAACGCACATCATGCAGGTAAAAATCACTTAATGGCTCCAGGGTATTCTTTAGCTGAAAATTGCTTTCACCGCCAATCATTAAGTTGTAGGTAAAGGTATAAGCGGTTTCGTTTTGATTGAGCAGGTAGAGTTTAAATTTCTCAACAATATCATCATCAAAAATATCCTTATCAAAAACAGGGATAAAAGAAAGCTTAATTCCGTTACCCTCTTTTACTTTGGGCATTGCCTTTTCTTTTTGCAACTGATCTATAAAAACCTTCTTCTTTTCTGCCTTGAATTTTTGAGAAAACATTTTAAAGTACGGAAAGTCTATCTGGTCGGTATAGATGGGGAATTTTACACCCTTAACTTCTACCAGTACCATTTTTTCGTTCATGATCTCTACTATGGTGCCTTCTTCATCGGTAAGCAGCACCAATATTTTATCTCCGGGTTGATATTTCATCTCTAATTATATAAAAAAACGTCGCACAAAGGTACAACAGTACAAGTGTGATTCTTCTTTCCTTTTACTAAAAGAGAAGAAGAACAGAACAAGTTCGCAACGATTTTGAATAAAGATCAAAAGTTTGGGTCAAAAGAAAAATACGCAAATTAATTTGCCAGTTTACTTTTTTTATAGCCGTACAAAAAGTAAATGATTATTCCAATAAGCAGCCAGGCTATAAACCATACCCAGTTACTTTTGCTCATACCGGTAAGCAGGTACATGCAGGTTATTACACCCATTAAAGGTATAAGCGAATATTTTTTTACAAAAGCGAAAAACGCCAGCAGTATTGCACTTACCCAGAATACGATCAGCGAGATATTGGTGATGGCCATATCCATAAACGATTTTTTGCCGGCTGCATAATCTTCATTTGCACTATAATCAAAATTGAACATATCAGAAAAATAAGTTTTGGAAAGGCTCCAGGCCATGATGATGGAGCCGATAACGATCAATGGAAAAATAAATTGCCCGTTTACATAAGGCAGGTGAAACCTTCCGCCTACTTTTTCTTTTCGTGGAATTAACAATACGCCGCCGCAAACCAGTACGAAGGCAAAGAGGGTTGCAATACTGGTAAAGTCAAGTACAAAAGTTTTATCTGTAAATAAAATGGGCACACCTACCACCAAACCGGTAATAATGGTTGCAAAAGATGGTGTTTTAAACTTAGAGTGAATTTTTTGAAAAACCGGCGGAAGCAATCCATCCCGGCTCATGCTCATCCAGATACGTGGCTGCCCCATTTGGAAGACGAGTAAAACACTTGTCATGGCTACAACAGCAACAACAGCAACCAAAAACTGCATCCAGCCAACGTTGAGATTTTGCGGTTCAAAAATAAATGCCAGCGGATCACCAACGCCATCAAAAGCTCTGTAATTAACGGCGCCGGTTAAAACCAGTGTGAGTAAAATATAAATGATGGTGCAGATCACCAGTGATAAGATCATTCCCCTTGGCAGATCACGCTGCGGGTTTTTACTTTCTTCAGCCAACACACTCACCGCATCAAAACCAATATAGGCAAAGAATACACTGGCTACGGCCAGCATTACGCCGCTGAAGCCGTTGGGCATAAATGATTTTACGCCTTCATCGTTTGGAGGTGTCCAGTTTGCGGTAAGTCCGTTTGAAAAAACAAGGTAGCCGCCAACAATGATAATAAGCGCCACCACTGCTATTTTCAATATCACCATTACATTACTGAAATTGCGGCTCTCTTTTATACCACGATAAACCAGGTACGTAATGAGGAAGTTTATAACTAAGGCTGGCAGATCTAAAATGATTCTTAATCCGCCAATAACAGGGGAATTGTTCCAGGCTTCTAAAACATCGGGATTGGTACTGCCGCCTTCAATGGCATGTTTGGCTTCCATATAACTGGTGCATAAATATTCGGGGATATGCACATTCATTTTTCCCATCAGCGATGTAAAATAATCGCTCCAGCTGTAGGCTACATAAATATTACCAATGGAGTATTCCATGATGAGTGCCCAACCGATTACCCAGGCAAACAACTCACCAAAGCTGGCATAGGCATAGGTATAAGCACTGCCCGCAACCGGAATGCGGCTTGCAAATTCGGAATAACAAAGCGCTGTAAATGCGCAGGCAATGCCGGTGATGATGAATAGTGATACAACGCCCGGCCCGCCATGAAACACAGCATATCCCAGGCTGCTGAAACTGCCGGCACCTAAAATGGCGGCAATACCAAAAAAGGTAAGGTCACGTACGGTAAGCACCCGTTTAAGGCCTCCGCCTCCATGTGGATCGTCGCTACCTTCAGCTAAAATATTCTCAATTTTTTTTGTGCGGAATAAGGAATTTGCCATGTTGGTTTCTGTTTTGGTAGAAGGAAATTAAGAAAATATTTTTACTTATGAGAATAACGCCTAACCATTAAACCATTGAGCTGTCAGTCTGAGCTTGGACGGTTTGACCCCCCCCCCCCCCTCTCAAAAATAGCCCCTTTTTTTTTTTTGACCAACCCTTAATTTTTTTAAATTCAATGCTGTTATATCCTGAAAACGCTGAAAAACTCTAAGACTCTATCAGCCTTTATCCACACACATTCAAAAAACTTTTTCCCTTCCCCCCTTTTTTTTGTTTTCCCCCTTTCCCCGCCCCACCCGCCCCCCCCCGTCTTACTCCTCATCAGATAATCAGCCAGTTCCTGCAAAGGTTTTTTACGTACAGAGAGTACGGCTGTGTCTTCCAAATGTTTTAAAGCTGTTTGCAGGTATATGTTTTTTAATTCTTTAGCCCAGTCATCTACTTTGCAGTCGCGGAAGATCTGCATTACTTTTTCAACTTTATCAGCAGGATTGGTTTTTATCAGTTCTTTCAATTCGCTTAACTGCGCAGGCTTTGCAGTTTCAAAAGCATGGATCATTAAAAAAGTTTTTTTATTGGCAACGATATCGCCTCCTACCTGTTTTCCAAATTTTTCAGGATCGCCAAACGCATCCAGGTAATCATCCTGTACCTGGAAAGCGATGCCCAGATTTTTCCCAAATTCGTACAGATGATTTTGATTGCCTTCTCCTGCCCCACCCAAAATGGCGCCCAGTTTAAGGCTGGCAGCCACCAATACCGAGGTTTTTAAAGTAATCATGTACACATATTCATCCATGCTCACCGTTTCCCTGTTTTCAAAATCCATATCTAATTGCTGGCCTTCGCAAACCGCACTGGCCGTATTGTTGAAGAGATATAAAACTTTTTGAAGCTGTGCAAGCTTTATTTTATTGAGGTATTCGTATGCTTTTACAAACATCACATCGCCGGCCAGCAGCGCTGTGGATTCGCCATATTTTGTATGCACCGTTTCCATACCACGGCGCATGGGCGCTTTGTCCATGATATCATCATGTATTAAACTGAAATTGTGAAAAAGCTCAATGGCTGCCGCTGCATTGTATGCATCGGGGTCAATTTCATTAAATAACTGGTTACCCATCAACACACATACCGGCCTTATTCTTTTACCGCCCAGGTTTAAAATGTACTGGGCAGGGTTGTACAAAGTTTCCGGTTGCTCCGGAAAATGCCGGCTGTTGAATTTTTCTTCAAAGAGTTTTGAGAGTTCTATAAATGAATGCATATGCATAGCCACTAAGACACAAATACGCAAAGTAATCAGCGTGTTTGCAGTTTATAATTTTATTTTTTCTTTTTACCTGTTGCTTTTGCGCCAGACTTTAATTTATTACCAGCCTGGACTTTGCCTTTTACATCTCTTCCCTTCTTTCCTGGTTCTCCGCTACCACCTGCTGTCTTCTCAGTCACCCACTCATAATCCAGTTGCCGCTTACTTAAATTAGCTGCTACTACTTTTATCCTTACAGCATCTCCCATACGGAATTTTTGGCCGGTGCGTAATCCAACCAATGCATAGTCTGCTTCATCCAGTCGAAAATCGTCATAGGCACTCAGGTCTCTTACGGTAACCATGCCTTCGCATTTATGTAAAACGGTTTCAACAAAAAAACCAAAAGAAGCAACACCGCTGATGATACCATCAAATTCCTGTCCCAGGTAATTCTTCATAAACTCTACCTGCTTGTATTTATTACCGGCCCTTTCGGCTTCCATCGCTTTACGCTCCCGGTCGCTGCAATGTTTGCAACGCTCATCCATTTTTTTATCCAGTTTCAGATCCTTCTCCAGGCATTGCTGCAAAATACGGTGTACCATCACATCGGGATACCGGCGTATGGGTGAAGTAAAATGGCAATAATGCTCAAACCCAAGGCCATAGTGGCCAATATTGGATGATGTGTATACAGCTTTCGACATGGTTCTGATACCCAACTGCTCCAGCACATGCTGCTCTGGTTTGCCCTGTACCTCTTTCAGCATTTTATTGAAAGATGCTGCTACCGCACGTTCATCATGCAGATCGAACGTATAGCCAAATTTTTTGGCGAATGCCACAAAGGGTTTCAGCTTTTCATCATCGGGTGTGTCATGTATTCGATATGGGAAAGGAATGGGTTCTTTATTTACTTTTATTTTAGAAACATAAGAAGCCACCGCCCTGTTGGCCAGCAGCATAAATTCTTCGATCAGTTTGTGTGCATCTTTACTTTCTTTTACAATGATGCCGATGGGCTTTCCTTTTTCATCCAGCTCAAACCGTACTTCTGTTGATGAAAAATTAATGGCTCCTTCTTTAAAACGTTCTGCCCTGAATTTTTTTGCCAGTTCATTCAATAAAACAATGGGTTTATGATGCAGGCCGTCTTTCTTTTCAATAATTTCCTGCACTTCATCATAACTGAACCGATGGTTACTGTGTATGATGGTGCGGCCAAGCCAGGTGTGCTTTATCTCGGCCCGGTTGGTAATCTGAAACACGGCCGAGAAGGTATATTTATCTTCATGCGGCCTTAAAGAACATAATTCGTTTGATATTTTTTCGGGCAGCATCGGGTTCACCCTATCCGGCAAATACACGCTGGTGGCACGTTCGTAAGCAATTTTATCGAGCAGGGTACCGGGTTTTACAAAATGACTTACATCTGCAATGTGAACCCCAATCTCATAATTACCATTATCCAGGTTACGGATAGAAATGGCATCATCAAAATCTTTCGCATCCACCGGATCTATCGTGAAAGTCAGAATATCGCGGTAATCTTTTCTTTTGCTGATCTCTTCCCTTGAAATATTTGGCTGCAGTTTTTTAACTTCTGCCAACACTTCTTTATCAAAAGCCAGCGGAAAACCGGCTTCAATCAATATTTCCTTCATGGCCATATCATTCTCATCTTCGCTCTTCAATATACTCACTACTTCGCCAATCGGTTTCTTTTCGGTTTTATCCCAGCTCACTAATTTTACCACTACCCTTTCATTGTCCTGGGCGCCGTTTAATTTATCGGCAGCAATATAAAAATCAGGAATTGGTTTTTCAGATGCCGGAATAAAAAAAGCAAAGCTCTTGCTCATTTGTATGTTGCCGATAAACTCGGTTTGTTTACGCTCTGCTACATCCACCACTTTACCTTCCAGTCTTTTATCTTTTGATAAGCTACTGTTAACCTGTACACGTACAATATCGCCATGAAAAGCCCGGTTAAAATCGTTAGGCCTTACAATGATGTCTTTATCATTACCTTCTACAATTACATACCCCATTCCGCTTTTCGAAATATCAAGCTTTCCTTTTACAATGGACGTTTGAGATGATTTCTTCCCGGCTGTTTTCTTCTTATGCATATTTGTTTTTTATGTTACCTGCTTAAAACCAACAAAACTCATATTGATGCTCATTGTGATACAAGTAACAAATTATCTTTTTATGCCTGCAATGTACCAACAAATTGCTACATTCGGAAAAATGAAGGCTTGTGCAGCTGCAAACAAACACTCCCCGTAAAATTATAACACGTACAATCTGGATGCTGTCGCTGGTAAGTTTATTTACCGATATGGCCAGCGAAATGCTTTACCCGGTAATGCCGCTTTTTTTAAAACACATTGGTTACACAGCACTTTTTATTGGTATTTTGGAAGGAATAGCAGAAGCAGTTGCCGGTTTAAGCAAGAGCTATTTTGGTAAATTAAGTGATAGCAGTGGAAAGCGCTTGCCATTTGTACAGCTTGGTTATACAATGAGTGCCATCAGTAAACCCATGCTGGCAATATTGGTTTATCCCTGGTGGATATTTTTGTCGAGAACGATAGACAGACTGGGTAAAGGCATAAGAACCGGAGCCAGGGATGCTTTACTGAGTGATGAATGTGCAAAAGAAAATAAAGCAAGGGTTTTTGGCTTTCACCGCAGTATGGATACATTGGGGGCAGTTTTTGGGCCTGCCATTGCGTTGGTTTATCTTTATTTTAATCCGGATAATTATAAAACACTATTTCTCATTGCTTTTTTACCGGGATTACTGGCCATTATTGCCACCTTGCTCATTAAAGAAAAAAAGAAGCCTGATAAAATAACAGCCAACGAAAAAAGGGCAACGGCCAACGTTTTCGCTTTTGCAGCTTATTGGAAACAAAGTCCTGACCAATATAAAAAATTAGTGACCGGCTTATTGCTGTTTGCTTTATTCAACAGTTCTGATGTTTTTTTATTGCTGAAAATAAAAGAAAGCGGGTTAGATGATACCGCTGTGATTGGCGTATATATTTTTTATAACCTGGTTTTTGCACTATTGGCTTATCCCATCGGAATAATTGCTGACAGAATCGGGCTTAAAAAAATATTCATTGCCGGGCTTTTTGTCTTTAGCCTGGTTTACATCGGTTTTGCTTTCAATACTAATCTCTATATTTTTCTGCTGTTGTTTTTATTATATGGAATATATGCCGCTGCCACAGAAGGAATATCAAAAGCATGGATCAGTAATGTGGTTGATAAAAAAGATACTGCCACTGCTATTGGCACCTATTCCGGCTTTCAAAGCATTTGTGCATTTATTGCCAGTAGCCTCTGTGGTTTATTATGGATTAGTTTTGGAGCGAAAGCTACCTTTCTTATTACAGCTGGTGTTACCCTATTGGTTATCGTTTACTTCTCTTTTTATAAAGTAAACAAAAAGGCAGAAATACAGATTTAGTAACTTTAATAAAAACCAGGTATGAAATCATTTGAAACAGTAACAGAGGCATTAAAAGATCTGAAGTCAAGAGGCTTTACCACAGACTTTAATATTGCTTTTGATAAACTGATATGCAGTGAAAATAAATTTTGCCTGAACCCGGAGGAATTTGAAATAACAGAAGTTTATCGTTTTGAAGGAGCAACAGATCCCGGCGATGAAAACGTTGTATATGCCATCGAGTCGAAGGAAGGCACTGTAAAGGGTTCCTTAATAAGTGCTTTTGGCACCTATGCCGAAACTATTTCCATAGAAATGATCCAAAAACTTTCAATGCACAAATAATTCTATATTTATCGTTTAAATCATCTTACATGTCACTGGAATTCAATCGTAGAAATTTTATTAAAAAAACTGCACTGGCAGGTGCGGCACTAACCTTAAACAACTCAATCAAAGCATTTTCTGCTGCAAAAAAAGATACAGTACGCATTGGTATCATTGGTGCCGGTTTCCGTTCGCACGAACACATGGGTAATTTTTTACAACGCGATGATGTAACAATCACTGCCATTGCCGATCCCCAGCAAAGAAGTGTGGATGAAGCGCTGAAAGTTTTTGCAGCATATAAACGCCCCGAGCCCGCAATATATAAAAACGGCGATTTCGATTACCGCAATTTGTTAAAGCGTGATGATGTGGATGCTGTGGTTATCTGCTCGCCCTGGGAATGGCACAGCATACAGGCCATTGATGCTATGAATGCCGGAAAAATTGTGGGTGCCGAAGTTTGCGGAGCTGTAAAACTACAGGAGTGCTGGGATGTGGTTAACACATCTGAAAAGACAAAAATACCGGTGATGATGCTGGAGAATGTTTGCTACCGCAGGGATGTGATGGCCGTATTGAACATGGTACGTAAAGGGATGTTTGGAGAGTTACTGCACGGGCAGGGAGGCTACGAACATGATTTACGTGGCGTGCTTTTTAATGATGGAAAAACTGCCTACAACAGTGGCGTGGATTTTGGAAAAAATGCTTACAGCGAAGCCCAGTGGCGTACCGAACATAATTTAAAACGTAATGGCGAACTGTATCCAACACACGGACTTGGCCCGGTTGCAGTAATGATGGATATCAACCGTGGAAACCGGATGACTAAACTTTCGTCCATTGCTACCAAAGCAAAAGGCCTGCAGAAATATATTGCAGAGCATCCAAAAGGTGGTGCCAACCATCCCAATGCAAAACTGAATTTTAAATGCGGTGATATTGTAAACACACAAATACAATGCGCCAATGGCGAAACAATTCTGTTAACGCATGATGTTTCGTCGCCACGCCCTTACAATTTAGGTTTTCGGGTACAGGGCACAGAAGGCCTGTGGCAGGATTTTGGCTGGGGCGAAAAAAACCAGGGCCATATTTATTTTGAAAAATTAATGAAACACAACCACCGTTGGGACAATACCGAAAAATGGCTGACTGAATTCGATCATCCCCTCTGGAAAAAATATGGAACACAGGCAGAAGGTGCCGGGCATGGAGGCATGGATTTTTTTGTTGATCATGCATTTATTGAATGTATAAAGCGTGGCGCAGAATTTCCGCTGGATGTGTATGATTATGCAAGCTGGTATGCTATTACACCGCTCAGCGAAAAAAGTATCCTGGAAGGCGGACAGGTACAAAACATACCTGATTTTACAAGAGGAAAATATAAAAACAGGAAGCAGATATTTGCTTTGAATGATGATTATTAAAAACCCCCTCCGCCAGTCCTGAGCTTAGTCGAAGGAAAGGGGGAACTATAGAGAAGATGAATAAAACATAATTAAAGATGAAAAATGGTATGTTGTAAAAGAGTGCGACGCAACGATGCCCAACAGAATTACAAATGCTGGTAACAAAAAAATTACTTAATCTTCAAACCAATCTACTACTTTTCCCTCTATGCCAGCTGGCGGAAGGATAGGTGGAGACATAAAATATGAACCGTAGAAAATTCTTACACCTCTCTGCATTAACTGCCCCTTTGATAACAGCCAAAAAATCGTTGGCTAACGGCTTTGAGGGGACGACAAAACCCATTGTTATTTCTACCTGGGATAGTGGCATGGCGGTAAATGCCGAAGCCTGGAAAATCTTATCCACTAAAGGAACAGCATTGGATGCGGTGGAAGCCGGCGCCATGAACATTGAGGATAAGATAGATTGCTGTGTTGGCTTAGGTGGTTACCCCGACAGGGATGGTATTGTAACTTTGGACAGCTGCATCATGGATCACAAAGCCAATATAGGTGCTGTAGCGGGTTTGAAAGAATAAAACACCCGGTATCAGTTGCCCGGAAAGTAATGGAAAATACACCGCATGTAATTTTAGTTGGTGCAGGTGCACAACAGTTTGCTGTTGAGAACGGGTTCACTTTGGAAAGTGTGGAATTGTCTGAAGATGCCAAAAAAGCTTATGCCGAATGGCTTAAAAAAAGTGAATACAAACCGGTTATTAATATCGAGAATAAAAAACAGAACGGCCCTTTTGCACCAAACTTTTTCGACGATGGCACTGCCAATCACGACACGATGGGTTTGGTAGCGATGGATGCCATGGGAAATTTATCGGGTGCAGTCACAACCAGCGGCATGGCTTTTAAATTACATGGCCGTGTGGGCGACTCTCCCATTATTGGTGCCGGTTTATTTGTAGATAATGAAATTGGCGCTGCCACCAGCAGCGGCACCGGCGAAGAAGTGATACGCATTTGCGGAACACATCTGGTGGTTGAATTCATGCGACAGGGATACTCACCCGAAATGGCCTGCAAAAAAGCGGTACAAAGAATTGTGAAAAGAGATAAAGAAAAAGCAAAAACATTGCAGGTGGGTTTTTTGGCAATGAATAAAAAAGGGCAATACGGTGCTTATGCCATACAAAAAGGATTTGTATTTAGTGTGAAGAGTAACAATGAAAACCAGATTCATCAATCAAAATATTTACTTTGATATTCAGGTTAGAAGTAATTGGCTTTACTATTGAAAGCTGCATCCTTGCGCAGGCTGCAGGCGCCCACCGAATTGAACTGTGCGATAATCCCGGTGAAGGTGGGACTACCCCGTCTTATGGTTTTATAAAATCTGCACGTGAAAACTTACGGATTGAATTGTATCCCATCATACGCCCACGTGGTGGCGATTTTTTTTACAGCGATGCCGAATTTGATGTGATGAAAGTGGATGTAAAGCTTTGCAAAGATCTGGGTTGCGATGGTGTGGTGATCGGTATGTTGAATGCAGATGGAACGGTAGATAAAAAGCGATGTAAAGAACTGGTGGAGATTGCTTATCCGCTTGGCGTTACTTTTCACCGGGCTTTTGATCGTGTGAGTGATGCTGCACAGGCATTGGAAGATGTAATTGAAATTGGCTGTGAAAGAATACTGACCTCGGGTTTGGTACCCAATGCTTTGAATGGTGCAGAAACTCTTGCTGCCTTGATAAAACAAGCCGATGAGAGAATAATCATCATGCCGGGAAGCGGCATACGTGCCGGGAATATAATTGAGCTGGCACAAAAAACGGGGGCAGTAGAATTCCACACATCTGCAAGAATGAATATTGACAGCAAAATGAATTATACAAATGAAGGAATGAATGAAAGCCTGAAATCTGTTTCGGCTGATGTAGATGAAATAAAAAAAATAATTTTCTCACTTAATAATTTTTTCAACGCTGAGAAAAAGAGATGCTGAGTTTTGCGCTGAGAATTAATCTGCATAAGCTCCATTTCTCATTTTCTCTGCGCTAAAAAATACAAAATGCGCCTATTAATTTTCACATTACTGTTTAATCCCTGTATAATATTTGCACAAAATATTACCGTCGAACTTAATAAAAACTGGCATTTCAAAAATCAAAAAGAAAATAAGTGGTACAAAGCCAATGTACCGGGAACTGTGCATACAGATCTTCTTGCAAATAAACTAATACCTGATCCCTATTACAGAGATAATGAAAGCAAACTGCAATGGATCGATAAAGCTGATTGGGAATATAAAACCGTTTTTAATTTAGAAGAAGCTTTATTTAATAAAAGTATGTTGGAATTGACCTTTGATGGATTAGATACTTATGCAGATGTCTATCTGAATGGTAAATTAATTTTGCAGACAGATAATATGTTCAGGGGTTGGGCTGTGTATGTGAACCAATTCGTTAAAAGAACAAACAATGTATTGCTGATAAAATTTGCATCGGCACAAAATAAAGTGGACAGTATTGCCAAATCAAAACTGCCATTGGTTTTGCCGGATAACAACCGGGTTTACTTACGTAAAGCACAATTTCAGTTTGGCTGGGACTGGGGCCCAAAGTTTGTAGGTTGCGGCATTTGGAAAACAATTAAGTTGAAAGGATGGAATGGTGTAAGGATCAGCCCGACTTTTACTATCGAAAAAAACAATATTAAACTCATCCAACAAAAAGATTCCATTGGTACTTCTTTCTACTTTGAAAAGAACGGTAAACCCATTTACGCCAAAGGTGCCAACTGGATACCCGGCGATGTTTTTTTACCAAGATTAAAAAGAGAAGATTACCGAAAAATGCTGCTGAGTGCCAAAGGTGCAAACATGAACATGTTGCGTGTTTGGGGCGGTGGTGTGTATGAGTCTGATGATTTTTATGACCTCTGCGATTCACTGCATATCATGGTTTGGCAGGATTTTATGTTTGCCGGCGGCATGTATCCCGGCGATGATGCATTTATGAATAATGTACGGGAAGAAGTAAAATATCAGATTGAAAGATTGCGAAATCATCCCTGCATAGTTTTATGGTGCGGCAATAATGAAGTGGAAGAAGCCTGGAAAAACTGGGGCTGGCAAAATCAATTTAATTTACATGGCGCAGATTCTGCCAAAGTATGGAACGATTATAAACGGTTGTTCCAGGATAGTTTAAAAAAGTGGGTTGACGAATTTGATGGCTCCAGGCCTTATGTTTCTACCTCGCCAAAAAATGGCTGGGGCCACAAAGAAAGTTTTACAGAAGGTGACAGTCATTACTGGGGTGTTTGGTGGGGACTGGAAGATTGGGAAGCATTTGAAAACAAGACCGGGCGCTTTGTAAGTGAATATGGCATGCAGGCCATGCCCAACTGGAATACGATCAAAAGTTTTACCGATTCTTCAGACAGGTTTATGCAATCACCGGTCATTCAATCGCACCAAAAAGCAAGTGATGGTTTTAAAAAGCTGAATCATTATTTAACCCGCTATTTTATTGATTCGGCAAAGCTTAGCCGCCTTTCGCTGGAAGATTACACTTACTTATCGCAATGCATGCAGTATTATATTTTAAAGAACAGCATTGCAGTGCAACGCAGCAAATACCCTGCAAATATGGGTACACTTTTATGGCAGTTAAACGATTGCTGGCCCGTTACCAGCTGGAGTATTACGGATTACAGCAGGCAGCCAAAAGCGGCGTGGTATGGAGTTAGGGAGGCATACAGGGATGATGTATTACCGGTTAAGGATTCAGTTTATCCCAAAGATTTAGAATTGGAGAAACCAAAATTTACAATAACCTTGACACCGGATAATATTTATATCACATCAAATGTTTCAGCTAAATATGTTTATATAAAATCAATAAACTCTGATGTTGAATTTTCAGAAAATTATTTTAATCTTGAGCCATATAAGCAAAAGATAATTCCGGTAAAAAGCAATAAAAAGTTTTCAATAAGTGATTTCAAAATAAAATCACTCTACGATATTTTAAATGCTCAATAAAGTACAAATGCTCAAGTTTCCGTCCTGGCGAGGAGGAACGACGAAGCCATCCGTCGGGGAAAGCTGAAAAATAATTTATCATCAGTAACTTTATTCAGCGGATGGCTTCACTGTGTTCGCCATGACGGGTAACTTCATCACCATTTCTTAAATTATCGTTATGGAATACGGAGGTTGCGTTTATATCATGACTAATTTTCACAACACCGTTTTATATACAGGTGTAACTTCAAACTTACCAAATCGTGTTATTCAACATAAAACAAAAGAATTTAAAACCAGTTTTACTGCTAAATATAATTGTGATAAATTAGTTTGGTTTGAAAGTTTTAGCAGGATTGAGGATGCGATTGCCAGGGAAAAACAGTTAAAAGCAGGTAACAGAAAACGAAAAGAGGATCTAATTCATGCAATGAACCCGCATTGGAATGATTTGTGGGAAGAAGTGAAATTATGGTAAGTTGAGCATTTGTATCTTTACTCAGGAGATGGCTTCGTCGTTCCTCCTCGCCAGGACGGATACATCAGCTTTAAATCACTAATAACATTTATGAAACGTCTAGTATTAATTTTACTCGTTACAGCATTCACGCAACAGTGTTTTAGCCAAAAACATGAATTCGCTTTAGGCAAAAACGATTTTTTATTAGATGGTAAACCTTTCCAGATCATCGGCGGTGAAATGCACCCGGCAAGGATCCCGAAAGAATACTGGCGACATCGCATACAAATGGCGAAGGCAATGGGCTGTAATACCATTGCAGCTTATATCTTCTGGAACTATCATGAACAGAATGAAGGAATATTTGATTTTACAACAGAGAGCAGGAATATTGCGGAGTTTATAAAAATTTGTCAGCAGGAAGGCATGTGGGTATTGCTGCGGCCAGGCCCATACGTATGTGCTGAGTGGGATTTCGGCGGGCTGCCCCCTTACCTGCTTAAATACCCGGATATAAAAGTTCGCTGCATGGATACAAGGTATATGACTGCTGCATTACGTTACATTGCTGCGTTAGCCAAACAGGTTAGTTCGTTGCAATGTGTGAATGGCGGCCCGATACTGATGGTACAGATTGAAAACGAATATGGCAGTTATGGCAACGATAAAAATTATCTGGAAGCGCTAAGAACGGCCTGGCTGAAAAATGGAATTAAAGTCCCGTTCTACACAGCTGACGGTCCAACGGCCTATATGCTTGAAGCCGGGCACATTAAAGGAACGGCCATTGGTTTAGATAGTGGCGGCAGTGATGCAGATTTTACACAGGCTTCAAAAAGCGATCCCGATGTACCTGCTTTCAGCAGCGAAACCTACCCGGGCTGGCTTACCCATTGGGGAGAAAAATGGCAGCGGCCCGATACGGTTGATCTTAAAAAAGAAGTTGAATATCTTTTGCAACATAAAAGATCCATAAACTTTTATGTTATTCATGGCGGCACCAATTTTGGTTTCACTGCCGGAGCCAATGCCTTCTCGCCAACCCAGTACCAGCCTGATATTACCAGCTATGATTATGATGCCCCCATTAATGAACAGGGCCAGGCTACCGCAAAATTTTTTACGCTGCGTAACCTCATTGCAAAATATGTAGATTATAAAATACCGGATGTGCCAAAAGCAATTGAGGCAATAGAAATCCCGGCAATTGATATAAAATATATGACGACCATCTGGAAAAGGTTGCCAGCGCCTGTATTATCTGTTCAGCCAAAACCGATGGAAGATTACGGTCAAAATCAGGGGCTGATGTTATACCGCACAAAACTGATAGGACACAAAAGCGGCAAACTAAAAATTTGGGAGCCTCATGATTATGCCCTCGTTTTTTTAGACGGGAAATTTATTGATACCGTATATCGTGATGGCGGCAACTGGACTGTTGATCTGCCTAAAACAGCATCACCCAATCCTGTGCTTGATATTTTGGTGGAAGGTATGGGTCATATCAACTTTGCTCAATTTATGATCGACAGAAAAGGCATCACAGACAGGGTAACTTTAAATGGTATGACTTTAATGAACTGGCAGGTATTTCCTTTGCCGATGGATGCAGCATTTGTAGCAAATGCCGCTACACAGGATCGTGGCATTAGTGAGGGGCCCGGCATTTTTTTTAAAGGCAATTTTAATTTAACTGCTCTTGGAGATACCTATTTTGACATGAGTAAATACAGCAAGGGGATGCTTTATATAAATGGACATAACCTTGGCAGGTATTGGAATGTGGGGCCGCAGCAAAGATTGTTTTGTCCTGCAAGCTGGTTAAAAAAAGGTAACAATGAAATAATTGTTTTTGACCTGTTGCAAACAGAATCTAAACCTATATTAGCATATAAAACACTGGAATAAGATGAAAAAATTACTGGTCCTGTTATTTTTATTCAACGTAAAAGCAGCATTGGCACAAAAAGCCGAAAATATCATCATCATTACAACCGATGGACTTCGCTGGCAGGAAGTTTTTGGAGGCATGGATAGTGCCATTGCCAACAATAAAAAATTCAACCAGGATGACAGTGCTGCCATTTTTAAAAAATACTGGGCAACTGATGCTGTTGAAAGAAGAAAAAAACTATTGCCCTTTTACTGGAGTATGATTGAAAAAAACGGGCAGATATATGGCAACAGGAATTATGGCAATAAGATCGACAATGCAAATCCGTACTGGTTTTCGTACCCTGGTTACAATGAGATTTTTACAGGCTATCCTGATACTGCAGTCAACAGTAATTCTTATCCACCCAACCCAAATACTACCCTGCTGGAGTTTTTAAACAAACAACCTGAATACAAAAGCAAGGTTGCTGCATTTGGCGCCTGGGATGCATTTGACAGGATCTTAAATCAGGAAAGAAGTAAAATTCCTGTGTATTCAGCTTTTGATTTATATGGCGAAGCAAATCCTACTGCAACAGAAAAAACCATTAACGCAATGGCTAAAGATTCTTACAAACCCTTTGGCGAAGCAGAGTGCCTGGATGTTTTTACACATTATGGTGCTATGAATTACCTGCAGACCAAAAAACCCAAAGTGCTTTATATTTCTTACGGCGAAACAGATGAATGGGCACACAGCGGCCACTACAAAGATTATTTAAACGCTGCCAACCAGGTTGATAAATGGATTCAGGATATCTGGAACTATGTGCAAAACGATCCTTTCTATAAAAACAAAACAGCCATTTTTATTACGACCGATCATGGCCGTGGTGATATTGAAAAAAAGCAATGGACAGATCATGGAAGCGACATTAAGGATGCTTACCAGATTTGGATGGCGGCCATGGGGCCCGGCATACAGGCAAAGGGTGAGGTAAAAACAAATCAGCAACTATATCAAAAACAGTTTGCACAAACAATGGCTGCCATACTTGGATTGACATTTACAGCTGAGCATCCGGTTGGAGAAAAGATTGAACTGAATAAATAGTTATTAACCCGCCTCGACAAGTTCAGGCTGACAGCTTACTGATAAATTCCTGCAGGCGTTGTAATAAAGTAATTTGATTGCCGGCCCTTACAAAATTATGGCCTTCGTATTTTACGCCGTAATAAATATCATCATTCAAATGATCGGTTAAAAAACGGATGGCCTGCATATAGATCATAAATTCACCGGCAAAGTGAATATGTTTTTTTTCAATTTCAGTTAGCCCCCCGCTCATTTCTGATAAATAACCGGTTACAATCGCTTCATAAAATGCTGCACGAATAATAATTTTTGAGAAGTCTTTTTCTTCTTCGCTAACCGGGCACAAATAAGTCCGCATCATATCACCCAAATCGCTGATGAAGTAGCCCGGCATAATTGTATCCAGGTCTATAACACAAAGTCCGTTGCCAGCCTCATCAAACAGCACATTACTGATCTTGGTATCATGGTGTGTTACCCTGATGGTAAACTTTTCTTTGCAGCCTTCATATTCATCCACAATCCTTTTGTTTAGTTTAATTGCAGAGATCAAACCTGCTGCTTGCTGAATTCTGTCAGCATTGCCGGTTTCCAATGCCTTTTCAAATTGCAGGTAACGTAAAGACAGGTTATGAAAATCCGGCAAGGTTATTTTTAATAGTGATGCATCAAATCCTGATAACAATTTTGTAAATTTCCCAAATTGACTGGCTGCTTCATAAGCCTGTTGCGGCTTTTCAACCACGTCAATAGTATGAGTATTTGTAATAAAGGGGAACATCCTGTAAAACCCATCATCAGTTATTACAAGTTCATTACCTGTAATTGTAATAACCGGCGATACAAATAAATAACCCGGAAAATATTTTTTTAGATAATTGTCAATCAGCCTGATATTAAAAGCAATATCATCCGGTTGTTTAAAAATCTGTTGATTAACTTTTTGAAGTATAAATTTTGAATACCCCTGTTTATCAACAATCTTCCAGGTTGTATTGATCAAGCCACTGCCAAAAGGTATAACCTGAAATTTTTCCTCAGATACCCCAAATTGAAATAAAATTTCCTTCATAACTGCTAAATTCGTGTAATTCCCATAATTCGTGAAACTAAGAGAAGAAATATTAAAAGAACATTCCAAAGCGCAATGTACAAAGATTGTAAAATGGGTTGGCAGCAGCCAGCAGCGTTTTGATGAACTCTTCGACCTGTTTTTAAATGATGAATACCGCGTGGTACAAAGGGCTGCCTGGCCTGTAAGTTATTGTGTGGATGCACACCCGGAGCTTATCAGTAAACACTGGAAAGAACTGATGGATAATCTTAAAAAGCCAAACCTGCATGATGCAGTAAAGCGCAACAGCATCCGTTTAATGCAGGGAATTGAATTACCGGAACCTTATCATGGTGAGATAATGGACCTGTGTTTTACCTACCTGGAATCACCCAAAGAATCACTGGCTGTAAAAGTTTTTTCCATGTCGGTTATTGCCAATCTTGCAAAATATTATCCTGAAATTAAACCCGAACTGAAATTAATTATTGAAGACCAGCTTCCGCATCAATCTGCCGGATTTAAAAGCAGGGCGAAAATGGTTTTGAAACAACTTTCTAAACTCCCCGGTTTATAAGCATCTTGTAGAATTAACTCTATTACAAACAGGCAGATTCTGTAGAACTTTGCCCATTAATTGTAATAATGAATTTTAAAGCCCATTCATATTTACTATGCTTTTTTATCCTGCTTCCTGCTGTATTATTTGCACAAAATAAATCAAACAAGGGCAGAGAGTTCTGGCTTGGTTATGGGCACAATGTGCTTTTTACGCAGGATAATCCTGTAAACAGCCAGACACTGGTTTTGTATTTAAGTGCAGACCAGGCCGCTGTTGTAACTGTTACTGTTAATTCAACAGGCTTCAGCCAAACAGTTAATATTCCGGCAAACACGGTTAATTTTTCTATTATCATTCCTAAGTCGGGTGTAAATGATGCCCGTATTATGTCGGAAGGATTATCAACCAAAGGAATTCATATTGTGAGTGATGTGCCCATTGTGGTTTATGCACACCAGTATGGTTTGTTTTCATCGGGTGCAACCATGTTGATGCCGGTGGAAACTTATGGTTATAGATATTATTCGATAAACTATACCCAGGTATCCAATTATCCGGATTCTTATTCCTGGTTTTATGTAGTGGCATCAGAAAATAATACACGTTTGGAAATAACTCCTTCTGACAGTACAGAAGGCGGCTGGGAGCCTAACCTCACGTACACTGTTAATTTAAACAAGGGAGAGATTTATAATGTCTTCGGAAAAAAGACCGGCAACTATACCAGTAAAGATATGACGGGCAGTAAAGTAGTTTCTGTTCCCGGCGGTGATGCGTTTTGCCACCCTGTTGCCATGTTTTCGGGCAGCAGCAGAATTACAATCTGTTCGGGAGATGGTGGAGAAATACTGCAACAACAGATCTTTCCTGCGCAGGCCTGGGGTACACGTTACCTAACACATCACACCCTCAACAATTCCACCACCAATATAAATACAACATTCAGAAATTATTACCGCATTTGTGTGCAGGACCCAACAACAGTAGTTAAAAGAAACGGTGTTGTGATGACGGGATTAATCCAAAATTTTTATTATGAACATCTGGATTCAACCGGCGGCGATTATTACACAGCTGATAAGCCTATACTGGTTTCACAATACACACCGGGCCAAAATCAATGCTGGAATACATTTACAAATCCTTACGGCGACCCTGAAATGATCTACCTGAGCCCCATGGAACAGGGACAAAAAAATGTTTTGTTTTATACCACTTCTAAATTCGGTATTGACTATATCTACACCAACATAACCGTTCCAATTGCCGGCATAAATTCTTTACGGGTTGATGGCGTTCCACTTCCGGCAGCTCAAATAAAAGTTCATCCCAATAATCCTGCCTATGCAGTTGCATTTGCAAATCTAACCAATATTGATATGCAGCATACCATCAGCTGCGATTCAACTTTTACCGGCATTGTATATGGCCTTGGTTATTTTGAAAGCTATGCTTACAATGTTGGTACATTGGTAAATAATCTGAATGCTATCGGACAAATTAAAAATGTAAACAGCACGGTTGGTGGTGTTGATACATTTACCTGCCGGCAAACGCCATTTCGTTTATTAATTAAAGTGGCTTACCCACTCACTGCCATCCACTGGAAACTCAGCCAGGTGGCGGGCATCAGCCCAAATACAGATTCAATCATCAACAATCCAATTCCGGTTTTTACTGAAAGTATTAACGGCCGCACTTATTATACCTATACCTTACAACAGGATTTTACAATTACAAACCCGGGTACTTATTACCTGCCGGTAACTTATACTGCAAATGAAATTGATAATTGCAGTCATACCGAAAATTACAATATAGAAATTGTTGTTAAGTTGCCTCCGGTTTCCGACTTTACTGTTCCCGCAATTAATTGTTTAAGAGATACAGTACATTTTATTCATGTACCGGTTACGGGGCCGTTCACTATTACCAATTACCTGTGGAACTTTGATGATGCTACAACACAAGCAACAATTGATGCCAGCAAACTATTTACTGCCCCCGGTATTCAAAATGTGCGGTACCGTGTTTATGCAAATAATGGCTGCATCGGAGATACTACGAAGACGTTGACCATCTCCCCTACTCCTACTGCAGTTATTGGTGCCGGCACTCCAATCTGTGCAAGCGATTCTGTTTTAATATCCGATACATCTGTCATTGCAAGCGGCAGCATTACCAGCTGGCGATATGATTTTGGCGATGCCACCACTTTGATACGCACAACAAACAACCCGTTCCATCATACTTATACAGCACCGGGTACTTATACCATCAAGCTGGTTACTGTATCAAATAATGGTTGTGTAAGCGATACCGGATACAAGTCAGTTACTGTATTTGCAAAACCGGTTGCTTTGTTTGGTTCAACCAATAATATTTGTATTCGTGATTCAATCCACATAACAGATACTTCATCCATTGCATCGGGAACTATTATAAGCTGGCATTATAATTTTGGCGATGGTAATACTTTGGTAAGAAATACCAACACTGCATTTTATCATCCTTACAATGCTGCGGGTACTTTTGTCTTATCGCTGGTTACGTTTTCTGATATGGGTTGCGCCAGCGATACTTTCAGAAGGACTATTATTGTAAGTAACAGGCCATGGGCTGATTTTACCATTACTTCTTTAAACTGTTTAAAAGATACCGTTTTCTTTAACCATATCAATCCACCTGGTGTATTCAACATCACCGGTTATTTATGGAGTTTTGATGATGCAACCACACAAACAACCATTGATGCAAAAAAGAAATTTGCAACAGTTGGTGTGCAAAATATCCGCTACCGCATTTTTACTGCCGAAGGTTGCACAGGCGATACAACCAAACAGATAATCATTGCACCCGATCCTGTTTCTAAACCAGGCATTCTGGCTGCAGGCTGTACCAATGCACCCATGCAGATAACAGATACATCGGTTGTAAGCAGCGGCAGCATTGTTAGCTGGCAATACGATTTCGGTGATCTTACTTCACTTATACGTGCAACCAATACACCGTTCACGCATACGTACACCAGTGCAGGTACTTATACACTTACACTTATCACCACATCTGCATTGGGTTGTAAAAGTGATATGGCTAAAAAAATAATTACCATCAGCGATAAACCACTGGCGCCTTTTAGTTTTACCGGTACGCCTTGTGTAGGTAATACAATTACTTTTACTTCGGGCTATACCAACAATATTGGTACAAGCTGGTATTGGGATTTTGGAGATTCACAAATCTTAAATACTACGTTGGGTAATACAGCAACACATATTTACACAACAGCTCAAACAAATATCACCGTAAAACATGTGGTGAGTATTGTGGGTTCTGTTTGTGCGGCTGATACTACGTTTAATATCATACCCATCATTCATCAAATCCCGGTTGCAGCCTTCAGTATTAAAAAAGATACGGCCTGCGAAAGCATACCGCTTGCATTTACATCAGCCGCTGCCGGTGTGAGCATTTGGAACTGGAATTTTGGTAATGGCACCGGCACTACTGTCCCACCCTTTAACAGGGCTTACAGCAATGCAGGTACATACAATATTTCTTTAACTGTTACTGATGTAAACAATTGTACATCTTTACCGGCAACTGATCTGTTGGTTATTAATCCAACTCCCATCGTGAATGCCGGGCCCGATAAAATTGCTTACTTTGGATACCCTGTAACACTGGATGCATCTGTATTACCACCATCTGCCTATAATTATTTATGGACACCATCAGCCGGACTAAGTGCCATTAATATTTTAAGGCCAACAGCTTTACCTGCTGTAAATACAACGTATATTTTGCAGGCTGAAGATGTGAATACACATTGTAAATCTACTGATGCGGTCTTTGTAAAATCAGTTACAGAAGTGTACATACCCAATGCATTTACACCCGATGGTAACAGCCTTAACGATAAATGGGAAATACCATCGCTGGCACAATACCCCAATGCTGTAGTAACCTTATTTAACCGCTACGGACAAAAAATATTTGAAACAAATAATTACGTAAATAACATGTGGGATGGTACCTTTAAGGGCGCTAAACAACCCGGTGGTTCTTATGTATATTTCATTAAGCTAAACGATAACAGAAACCAGGTTTTCCAGGGACTGGTAACCATAATCAGGTAATTTATACATTCCTTTTTTTCAGCACACTTATATCCGATCCTTCTGCAACAAAAACTGAATTGGGTTTAGCTCCGTTTAATTTTGAGAACGAATCTCCATACAGCGATTTAAAATCACAATCGATCAAATAGCTTTTTACAGGAAAAATTTTCCAGGCAGGATGCTGTACATTGTATTCAAAAGTTGTGGCTTCATTATATTTTGAATAGCCCCAGTAATGCTCTGCAATAAATTCCTCTTCGCTACCTGAAACCATTGCCTGTGAAGGTTTTTCTGCGGATGCTTCCATGCGGTTCCATTTGTTTTTATGCTTCCATTGATAGCTTAAATTAATTTCTTCTGCTGTTTCAGTGGTACAATGTTTCATTCGCTTGGTGTCATATTTTTCATGGTACACCGTATTGGCAATAAAACTGATGGCAAATTTTGGAACGATCTCTTTAATAAAAACAGTACCCCGTTTCCATGTACCGTTATCATTGTACCGTACATAAAACCGCAGGTTCACTTCTTCAAAATTAACATGAAAAGGAATTTTAAAACCAAGTACTCTTGTGTTCATAAACATAAATCCAACCAGGCTTACATAAGCATTGCCATTATACAGATCCAATTCTGTTTTACTGGGCAGATATGGTGCAAGCAAAGCAGGATCAACAATATAATTCGCCATGACCAGGTTCTTCCAGGTTGCTGTTAAAAACTTTGAGGCCATATCATTTTATTTTTTTTGTTCTCTGTAAAATTCTTTAAAGATGAGGCGTAAATTCTGATCGTACGTAAAATAATTATAGAGCCAGTTGCTAAAGACAAAGAAACGGTTCTTTACGCCCAGTATCAGCATCAGGTGCAGCCCCATCCAGATCATCCAGGCCAGTAAACCCCCGAAATGCAGTTTTGGTTTAGGCATATCAACAACTGCCAGGTTGCGGCCTACGGTAGCCATACTGCCTTTATCATTGTAAACAAATGCTGTCCATTGTATCAGACCGCTTTTCATTTCCAGTTTGCGTAAGTTATTGGCAATCATATCTGCCATCTGCATAGCAACCGGTGCCACCTGCGGATGTCCGTTTGGCCAGGCCGGTTCTTCCATATAAGCTACATCACCAATGGCAAAAATATTTTCGAAACCAGTTACCTGGCAATGCCTGTTTACTTTTATCCGGTTACCTTTTGCTATTAAATCTGCACTGATGCCTTCGGGTACATTTCCTTTAATTCCTGCAGCCCATATTACCATGGCTGTTTCAATGGTATTGCCATTTTGCAGTTCCACTGTTTTTCCGTCATAATTTTTCAGCAATGCGTTTGTTAAAACAGTCACGCCCAGTTTTTCTAAATACTGTTGTGATTGAATGCTGGATTTTTCACTCATGGCTGCCAGTGTTTTACCGGTTCCTTCCAGCAGAAAAATTTTCATTGTGGAGAAATCAAGTTCGGGATAATCCTTTGGTAATACAAAGCGTTTCATGTCCGCAATAGCGCCACTCAACTCCACGCCTGTTGGGCCTGCACCAACAATTACAATATTCATCAGTCTTTGTAACTCCAGTTCAGATTTCACATTTAAAGCATCTTCAAAATTGTGTAACAAGCGGTGGCGAAGTTGCAATGCCTCAACAGTACTCTTCATCGGAAAAGCATTATCTATCAATTGCTGGTTGCCAAAAAAATTCGTATCTGCACCAGTTGCAATCACCAATACATCGTAATCAAAATCGCCTATATCAGTAACTACTTTTCTTTCGGAAGTAAGTAATTTTTGAACCTCGGCCATTCTGAAACGAACATTCTTACTTGTATGAAAAACCTTGCGCAGCGGAAAAGAAATATTGCTGGCATCCAGCCCCGCAGTAGCCACCTGGTAAAATAGAGGTTGAAACTGGTGGTAATTAAATCGGTCAATTAAAGTGATATCAAAGCCCGGCTTATTACTGAGTTTACGGGCAAGACGCAGGCCTCCAAAACCTCCCCCAATTATTATGAGTTTCATTTGTTTGTCATTTGGCAACAAAGATACATAATTTTCAATAATTTTTGAAAATTTAATAAACTAAAGCTGCCCACAATTACATCCTGATATAAAAAAGGAGCTGCCCTTTCAGGCAGCTCCCCATACTTGAACTATTAACCGAGAAAAATTTACTGTATCACCACTCTGCACATGGTTAAACGGTTACCGTTCAGGTCACCAATTTCAACCCAGTAGAGTCCTTTTCCAAACGCTCTCATATCAACATCCATCCTGTCGTATGGTCTTCCGATCGTGTAATTCTGTACAAACACCCTGTCGCCTTTAGAATCATATATAGTTAAGAATCTTGGCAACACGTTGTTTGCAACACTGTAATACCTAACCTGGAACTTACCACTGGTTGGGTTTGGATAGATAAAGCATTTGCCGCTGGCAGAATCTTTGATGGTGATGGTGTTGGATATATTGGTACATCCGTTAACATCGGTCACCCTCAATTGATAATCACCCTGGCCATCTACATCAAGCCTTAAGCTACCGGTGCCTATTCCGCTAACCACACCCAATGCAGGGCTGCTTAACACCACGCCGTTGCGCAACCAGCTATAGCCATTGGCTCCGGCAGGGTTTGGTGTAACGGTTGAAGACAGGGTAGTTTGTAAACCTGGTAACAGGCTGGTATAAGGTGCAGCACTGATCACAATAACCGGTAATGGGTTAACGGTAAGTGTTGCAACTCTGATGTTTGTGCAGCACATGGTGCAGCACCGGTTACAATAGCACGGTATTGATATCCGTTCATGCTTACAGGAGGTGCTGTAACTGTTAAAGTTGCAGTAGTAGCTCCGCTGTAAACACCGCCATTGGCTACGTTGGTCCAGCTAACACCATTGTTGGTGCTTACCTGCCACTGATAGCTGTGAGGACCGCTTCCTACTGTAACTGCTGTAGTAAAGGTGGCTACCTTATCTGTACAGATAGTTTGGTTGGCCGGTATATTGGCATTCAGTACTGTTGGCTCGTTAACTGTTACAATCACTGTTCTTGCAGGTGACTGACAGGTTCCAGGGCCGGATACCAGGAAGGTAACGGTTCCGTTAAAGTTCCTTGGATTGTTTACTGTTGAACCAGGAGCGGCAGGGCCACCCCATCCTACATTACCACCGGTGATGATATCACAACCATTGTTTGAATAAGTAACCGTTGTTGCTGCACCATTGGTGTAAGCAGGGAAGGTTGCTCCTGTCATATCCACTGCAATGCCATAAGTGGCTCCTGCAGGGATCTGAAGGGTTAAACCACTCATCAACGGATTTAATACATTGGCTGTAACATTATTATTAGCTGTTCCAAACTGGTTCCAGCCATTGGCTGCACTGATGGCTCCAGGGTTACCTGCTATGGCTGATGGTTTAAAGAATGCTCTTGAAACCACAGCTCCTGAACCAAAGGCATTGCTGGCTATTCCGGCAAGGGTTACAGGGAACGCATTGTTATTCTTAACATTGAACGCTACCAGGTTATTACCGTTGCCGCCTGCCATTGGTGTTGCAGGAACAGCATTGAAGTTGATCATATTGTTCACCGTTGCGGTGTAAGGATAAACTCCTGATGGCGTTGGCCTTGCCCATACCGAATCAACCCTCGTTCCCGCTACATAGGCCGTTGTTGCACCTGCATCAGAGAATAAACCAGCTGCAGGACTCCAGATAGCTGCTGAAGCTACAACACCTACGGTGTAATTGATCGTTAATTCCCAGTTGGTTAATGTTCCCAGATCGCCTGCTCCCCAGTCATAGATGCCAAGGGTATAGTTACCATTAGGCACTGAATAAAGGCCACTGTATGACGCTACATTTGGTATGTAACCGGCAGGTGATGTAGGACCGCCAGGGAAAGTAAACCCTGCTGCAACAAATGTTGCACCGGCAGCATCAGGTGCAAATGTACCCGTATAAGGAGGTGCACCTGCACTCAGTAATGTGGTTCCGGCAGAGCTGATAACCGTATTTACAAAATTAGCTCCGGCTCCTCCTGTTCTGTTAATAACAGCATCCAGGTTAAACACATTTCCATTAGGAGCTTTTAACACGATCACCATATCTGCAATGTAAGTATGGGTTAAATTCAACTTAACACTCATACCTGTAATTGTTGCGCCTGCAGGAACACCTGAAACCGCAAGATTAGGTGTAGCAACTCCAGGGAATAAAGTTTGAGGCCATGTTGCAGGGCCATCAGGAATGGCCAGCGCCAATGTACCTGAATTAACAGTAACAGTACCTGAAGATGAAGAAGTAGCCTTCAGCTTAACAGCAGGATCTCCCAGACACATCGTAACTGAACTTGGTGTTATCGTTGGTGCAGGTGGTGTATAGTTCACCAATACGCTTGCATTGGTGAAACAACCTGTTGCCACATCAGTAGCTGTTACTGTATAAGTCGTCTGTACTGTTGGTGCTGCATATACCGTTGACAGGTTGGTACCTGTATAAGCGGTTGTAGCAATAGTATTGGTATATAAACCTGCCAGTGGTGACCATGCATAAGAAAGTACCTGCGTACCGCTGCCCGGTGTGGTATAATCTATACTGATTGACCAGTTGGTGATCGTTCCCACATCAGTTCCTACAAAGTCGCCTGCTGCAAGTGTCCATTGGCCATTAGCTGCCAGTGGCGTTGCCGGTGGCACTAAACCTGCCCAGGTATTTACTGTTTGAATAAATCCGGTAGGGCCAAAGCCTGCACGGGCTTCTGCTGCAAACGTACCTGTACGTGGAGCCGCAAAGCCACTGATGGTTGAACCACCCAGTGAACTGAAGGCTGTATTGGTAAAGTTATCTGTTGCATTACCGCCTGTTCCGCCGTCTAAGCCGCCTACCAGGTTCAATATAGCAAGATTTGGTGCTCTCAGGTTCACATCCACATCACCTACCCATGTATGGTTAATGTTCATGTTCACCTTGATCTCGGTAATCGTTGCATTGGCTGGTACACCCGCAACCGTAAGGTTCGTGGTAGCCGCTGCGCCTGTTCCATCAGGAATAGGTACATTGATCACTCCTGAATTTACTGTAACGTTACCCGGTACAGGTGGTGCTCCCGCAACTACCGATAAGGCTGTACCATTAATACCGGCTACTCCGCCACATACCGGACCCACTGGGTTAACGGCAATATTAGGATTGGCATTCACTGTTAAAGTAGCACAGTTAGATACGTTGGTTGGTGGAATAAACGGAGCACAAGTACCACTTACTATACAACGGTATGCATAACCACTCATCAACTGCGTTACCGGGTTAACAGTAAGGGTTGCTGTAGTTACGTTTGAGTAAGGAGCTATATTGGTCAGGTTTGTCCATGGACCGGCACAACCTGCTGTGCTTACCTGCCATTGGTAGGTTAAACCGGTTCCGGTTGCACCTACTGTAAAGGTGGCTGTATTACCCACACACCTTACCTGGTTGGCTGGTTGTGTAGTAACTACAGGACGCTTATTAACTGTTATCGTTACCTGGCCTGTTGCAACACAACCTCCAGGTACCGTTGTACGGGTTACGGTATAAGTTGTGGTATTCATCGGAGAAGCTGCAACAGGGTTTGAAGTGGTTGAACTTAAACCTAAAGCAGGGCTCCATAGGAAGGTACCTGTTGATTGAGGACCGGTACCAGCTACTGTTCCACCCACATTCAGAATGATATGCATGTTGGGGAAACCAATCGTTCCTACATCGGTAGGAGTGTTAACTCCGCAGGTTGCAGCAGATAAATAACTCGGGCCCGTTTGAGCTGCCGGGTTACTGCCTATAAAGAAAGAACGACCTGTAGCCTGTCCGCTTGGGGTAAATAATTCTACAATCAATACCGCTGTGTTAGAAACAACAACTGGTGTTGTAAAAGTTACAGTTTGTGTAGTTAAAGTTGCGTTATTCACTGTTGCAGCTTGTGTACCAACTAAAGTACGTGTGCCACCAGGGAAAGCTGGTCCTGCATTCTGAGTATATAAATTTACAGTTACAGGCTGAGCTCCACCAGAAGCCTGCTCAATACCAAAGGTTACGTTGGTTACTGTTAAAGCTGATGGTAAACCTGCTGTAGCAAGATTATATGCCCTCCAGTAACTGTTATCTGTATGTAATCCGCCTGCATTGCAAGATACTGATCCTGCAACAGGTACCTGGGATGCTGATTGTGTTAAAGAAACAGGTCCGGATGTTCCGGCAGCATCATATACTGTTAATAATGTAGGATCTCCTTCGCACAAGGTTGTGCCGGGATCTGCTACAATAACCAAATTAGCATTTGGATTAACGGTAATGGTTATACTTCTTGTTTTTACACAACTATTTAAAGTTGCAGTAACTATGTAAGTAGTAGTAACCAAAGGTGAGGCTATTGGGTTGGCAATATTAGGATTGGAAAGACCTAAAGCGGGACTCCATGAATATGTTGTTGAATTACCGGAAGCAATTAATTGTACCGAAGCTCCGGCACAAATTGTTGCGGTAGTAATATTTGTATTTAATACCTGGTCATCATTTAAAGCAACAGTTACTGTTTTGGTAAGCAGGCCACAATAAGCATCTTTAATAGTTATTGTATGTGTACCTGCTGATACTCCGTTAAATACATTGGAAGGCTGGAATGCACCTGCATCAAACTGGTAAGTATATGGTGCAAGGCCACCGGTTGCAGTAATGGTAATGCTGCCACTGTTTGGTGCAGAACAAGCCGCACCTGCAATTAATTCAGTAGAGTTAACCTGTGTATTGGCAGGGTTTCCGTATTCCATCATCGGAGCGCCGCCATTTGGAAGATTTGGACCGGAAATCAGCACTTTTCTGTTCACCATATTAACCCCTGCTCCCACTGTACGTGGTACAAATGCTGCAGCTGTAAACAGGTTACTGGTTGGTGCTAAGTCTAAAGTCCAGCTGGTACCTCCATTGTTGGTAATCAGCAATGCACCACCCGGAGTCATTATATACCCATTGTTAATATCGTGCATTAAAATACCGTTCAAATTACCTACAGGTAATGTTAAGATGTTGGCGGTAATATCTGTCCAGTTGGCACCACCATCTGTTGTGCGGTAAACCGCTTTACGTGGGAAGCCTACACCAATAACAAAAACTGTATCCTTGTTCAGTGCCTGGATGGCAGTGTAGCCAAGTTGCGGGGTTAAAGCCGGGAAAGGACTAATATCTGTCCAGGTAGCGCCTGCATCGGTCGTTTTATAAACTGCATTTCTTGTTCCAATTACATATCCAATAGAACGGGTAGGAAAGTCTATCGCCCTTGGCGTAACAGATAAAGCTCCTACAGGCCCTATTCCTATAGTATCCCAGGTAGCACCATTATTAAATGAGCGATAAACTCTACCCTGCCTTGATGCAGCAGGAATAGCAGGGACGAAGGCAGTGTAACCACATGCCCATAAACTATCATTACCAGCCCATGCTATATCATTTACAGTACCGCCTAATGGCTCGGAAAATACCGGGCTTAAGTTAACAGCCTGGTTTGCCGAACGGTAAATATTTCCAATACTGGTAGTAAAATATACTTTAGTTGGATTAACATAAGAAAGGTGCGTAATATTAGCATTCAACGCCTGTAATACCGGACTGAAGCGATCTATCCAGGTATTACCACCATCGGTAGTAACTGTAATACTGGCACCACCTGCTGCAATACCATTGTTACAATCCACAAATTCCATATCGCTGTAACCACCAGCTAATGGCACGGTCAGGTAATTACTTTGCCAGGATGAGCCTGGTAATGAATCTGACATTGCACCGGCAGTGCCCATACTTAATACCCTGCCATTGGGGGCAATATCCATGGCCCATACCCCATTTGCAGAATAATTCTGCCCAGGTTTCAAGGTTACATCCGGTATCCAGTTTCTGCCGGTGTCAACCGATTTCCACATACGGCCATTATTGCCATTAACTATAAGCGTTCCGTTGGTAGTTCTCCTCATCTGGTAAGGATTGGAAGCTAGCAAAACCTGCGGGTTTGGAATTGGCGGGCCAGCATTGGGGCCTTGTGTGGGAGGAAAAGGAAAATTAAGTACCTGATATTTACCTTTTTCAAAAACTCCCGGCGCATTTACATTGGCTGTAGAGTCATTGTTACCGGTATTTACTTTTACAACCGTATTGTTATTGAACGACATCATAACCACTGTTGAGTCGTTGATGATATTCATTGCCCGGTATTGCTGGGTAATGGGTGTAACCGCCGCAAATGCGGTTTGGCAATTAATTGTATTGGTATTAATTCCTGTATAGCCAAGTCTTTCTTTACTTATTGAATAATCGGTTAGTACGCCGCTTTTGAATTTCCATAGCAAACTTGCAGCCATAGAGCCAGAAGTTAACAATGTGGTAAGTGGCGCACAAACGGTTGTGCTGGTTGCCCTGAAACTTACAGGAGGAAACAAGGTAACACCATAAGAGTTACTGCCGCATACATATCCTGTACTGTCATTAATAAATTCAATACGAAAAATCTCCTTTAGCTTGGCATCAACAGGGTAAAGTACCGAAGGTATACTTGGATTATTGATATAGCCGACACGGCTTACTCCATTAGATATTGGTGCTGCAATCGAATCCCAGGTGGAGCCTCCATTTAACGTAAAATATAACTTGGGTAAAGAGTCCACGGTGTTATTCCATTGCCCCCCTATATATCCTTTGTTGGCATCCACAAACCAGCAGGCATTGATGATTTTTTGATTGGGAAAAAGCGGGTTGTTTACAAAACTCCAGGTAACACCGCCATCTGTAGTTTTAGCCATCACACCATTGTTACCCACTGCATAAGCTACGTTTGCAGAAGGAAAATGTACGTCATTAAAAGTAGTTTTTGAAAGCTGGCTTGCTGGAGTAAGATGTGTGAACACACCGTAAGTCCAGTTACGGCCTCCATCCGTACTACGGGCAATACCGCCCTGCTCGCCTACGGCTATGGCATTGTTGTTATCAAAATAATCAACGTCCAGAACAGTAAAACCAAATGGCTTTGGGTTACTGAATTTCCAGTTGGTGGTATTGAAACCCTGCGCAAAAACGGCGCTGCCGGTCACCAATATCAACGCCAGGAAAAAAGAAATCTTTTTCAGGTTGAGATGCTTCATAAACATGTACTTTATTAGTTAAGGTAATAAATGCAAAGGCAATGTTACAGGGATATGCAAACAATGGCTGTAGAATTAATTCTACTGACTTCATTCTTTGCTTTTCGGAATATTGATCCTTGAAATACTGTTTATGCAAAAGATTGTTGCCATTTTATTAACCTGTATGATTTTTTGCTCTGCTGCTGCGCAGGATAAATCAAATCGTGGTAAAGAGTTTTGGTTGAGCTACGGTTTTAATTATGGGTATTTTAATGACGCCCCTGTAAATCAACAGGAACTTGCTTTATATATCAGTACCGAACTTCCGGCAACAGTCACCGTTTCCATCAACTCTACGGGATGGACTCAAACTGTGAACATTCCTGCGAACACAGTAAATGCTACCATATTAATTCCTAAATCGGGGCCTAACGATGCAAGGATATTGACTGATGGATTATCTACCAGGGGAATTCATATTGTAAGTGATGTGCCTGTTGCAGTTTATGCACACGTATACGCCCTGATGGTTTCAGGCGCTACCATGCTGATGCCGGTTGAGAGCTATGGATACAAATACTATTCTATCAATTACTATCAAACCACTTCACAATCCAGTCCCAATGATTGGTACTCCTGGTTTTATGCGGTAGCATCGGAAGATAATACCCGTTTGGAAATTACACCATCCGACACAACAAAAAATGGCTGGCTGCCTGGTGTGACTTATACCGTAAACCTGAATAAAGGAGAAGTGTTTAATGTTTTTGGCAAAGCTGTTTTTAATGGAAATGCAGATTCGGCCAGTAAAGACATGACCGGAAGTAAAATCGTTTCATTACCAGGTAATGATGCAAAGTGCCATCCTTTTGCATTATTCTCCGGATCGGGAGGAATAAGATTATGCCGGGGCGATGGTGGTGAATTTATGCAACAACAGATCTTCCCGGCGCAGGCCTGGGGTACACGATACCTTACGCACCATACACTTAATAACAGCAATACTAATATCAACGCCACTTTCAGAAATTATTACCGCATTTGTGTTCAGGACCCAACAACGGTTGTCAGAAAAAACGGAGTGGTCATGACCGGCCTTATAAAAAACTTTTTTTATGAACATATGGATTCAACCGGCGGCGATTATTTTACTGCTGATAAACCCATCATGGTTTCGCAATACACACCCAATAAAAACCAATGCTGGATGTTTAATAATAACCAGTATGGCGATCCGGAAATGATTTACCTGAGCCCGATTGAACAGGGGCAGAAAAGTGTGTTGTTTTATACCAGTTCTAAATTTGGTATTGATTATGTGTATGCCAATATCACCGTACCCACAGCTGGTATTGCTTCTTTAAGGGTTGATGGCGCTCCCCTGCCGGCTGCTCAAATAAAAGTGCATCCCAACAATCCTGCTTACTCAGTGGCATTTGCCAATTTAACCAATGCAGATGCTCAACATACAATCACCAGCGATTCTGCATTCACTGCCATTGTAAACGGCATTGGATATTTTGAAAGCTATGGTTACAATGTAGGCACCTTAATAAACAACCTGAATTTTTACAGCGGTATTAAAAACACCAACAGCACCAGCACACAGACAGATACCTTTACCTGTAAAAATACGCCGGTACGTTTGTTTGTAAAAATTGCACAGCCTGCTACTTCCATTCACTGGAAGTTGAGCCAGGTACCAGGTATCTTTCCTAATGTTGACTCAATAATAAATACACCCGTTCCGGTAACTACAGAATTAATTAATGGACGTAATTATTATGTGTATAGCCTGCAGCAGGACTTCACTTTTTCCAATTACGGCACTTTTTATGTGCCGGTTGTTTACCAATCCGCAGTCATTCAAAATTGCAGCCAGGTAGATTCTGCTTCGGTAAAAGTTGTTGTAAAACCCGGTCCTGTTGCCGATTTTACCGTATCGGCACTTAACTGTTTAAAAGATACCATTCATTTTACGGGCACATCAAATACGGCAGGTTTTAATATTGTAAACTATTTATGGAATTTTGATGATGCCACAACACAGGCAACTGTAAATGCAAATAAATTATTTGCAACAGCAGGTTTACAAAATGTACGTTACCGTATTTATCCCGATAATGGTTGTGCACCCGGCGATACCACCAAAGTCCTGAACATCTTCCCCAGCCCACTTGCTAAATTTGGTGTAAGCACACCTGCCTGTGCCAGCGATTCGGTTTTAATATCCGATACCTCTTCCATTGCAAGCGGCACCATCACCAGCTGGCGTTACGATTTTGGCGATGCTACTACTTTGATACGCAACACCAACACAAATTTTTATCACACCTATGCCTCACCGGGTACATTTATCATTAAACTGGTAACCACATCAAACAATGGTTGCATCAGTGACACCGCATACAAATCAGTAACGGTTTTTGCAAAGCCAACAGCTTTGTTTGGTTCTGCTACCGGCCTTTGTATCCGTGACTCGGTGCATATTACCGATACCTCAACCATTGCGTTGGGGGCTATTGCAAGCTGGCATTACGATTTTGGCGATGGCAATACGTTGGTAAGAAATAACAATACTGCATTCTATCATCCATATAATACAGCCGGTACTTTTGTATTATCGCTTGTTACCATTTCTGATATGGGTTGCAAGAGTGATACATTCAGAAGAACAATTATTGTAAGCGATAAGCCACGTGCCGATTTCACAATCTCAGCATTGAACTGTTTAAAAGATACCATTTACTTCAATCATATTCCGCCACCCGGCACATTTAACATCACCGGTTATTTGTGGAATTTTGATGATGCCACTACACAAACAACCATTGATGCCAAAAAGAAATTTGCGACAGCCGGTGTCCAAAACATACGCTACCGCATTTTTACAACATCGGGTTGCACAGGCGATACAACCAAAACAATCAATATTTTCGACAGTCCCATAAGCAGGCTGGGCGCTACTGCAACCAATTGTGTAGATTCTGTATTAATATCCGACACTTCGTCCATTGCTGTTGGTACCATTACCAGTTGGCGATATGATTTTGGCGATGCAACAACACTTACCAGGACAACCAATACGCCTTTCTATCACCGGTATACATTGCCGGGTACGTACCATGTTTCATTGGTAACTACTTCCGGCAATGGTTGTATCAGTGATACGTCAAGAAAAACCATATCAATTTATATCAAGCCTTATTCAGATTTTTCAATCACGGCAAATAATTGTTTAAGAGATACCGTATTCTTTAACCATATCAATCCACCCGGCACATTCAACATCACCGGTTATTTGTGGAGCTTTGATGATGCAACCACACAAACAACCATTGATGCAAAAAAGAAATTTGCAACAGCCGGTGTACAAAATATCCGCTACCGCATTTTTACTGCCGAAGGTTGTACAGGTGATACTACTAAACAGATAACCATTGCACCCGACCCTGTTTCTAAACCAGGTATACTGGCTGCAGGCTGTACCAATGCACCCATGCAGATAACAGATACATCTTCTGTGAGCAGCGGCAGCATTGTTAGCTGGCAATACGATTTCGGTGATCTTACTTCACTTATACGTGCAACCAATACACCGTTCACGCATACGTACACGAGTGCAGGTACTTATACACTTACGCTTATCACCACATCTGCATTGGGTTGCAAAAGTGATACGGCTAAAAAAATAATTACCATCAGCGATAAACCACTGGCGCCTTTTAGTTTTACCGGCACGCCTTGCGCAGGCAATACAATTACTTTTACTTCGGGCTATACCAACAATGTTGGTACAAGCTGGTATTGGGATTTTGGAGATGCGCAAATCTTAAATACTACGTTGGGTAATACAGCAACACATATTTACACAACAGCTCAAACAAATATCACCGTAAAACATGTGGTGAGTATTGTGGGTTCTGTTTGTGCGGCTGATACTACGTTTAATATCATACCCATCATTCATCAAATCCCGGTTGCAGCCTTCAGTATTAAAAAAGATACAGCCTGCGAAAGCATTCCCCTTGCATTTACATCTGCCACTGCCGGTATTAGTATCTGGAGCTGGAATTTTGGTAATGGCTCAGGCACTACTGTTCCTCCCTTTAACAGGGCTTACAGCAACGCAGGAACATACAATGTAACTTTAACTGTTACCGATGCAAACAATTGTACATCTTTACCGGCAACAGATCTGTTGGTTATTAATCCAACTCCCATCGTGAATGCCGGGCCCGATAAAATTGCTTACTTTGGATACCCTGTAACGCTGGATGCATCTGTATTACCGCCATCTGCCTATAATTATTTATGGACACCTTCAGCCGGACTGAGTGCCATTAATATTTTAAGGCCAACAGCTTTACCTGCTGTAAATACAACGTATATTTTGCAGGCCGAAGATGTGAACACACATTGCAAAGCAACCGATGCGGTTTTTGTAAAAGCTGTTACAGAAGTGTACATACCCAATGCTTTTACACCCGATGGCAACAGCCTTAACGATAAATGGGAAATACCATCGCTGGCACAATACCCCCAGGCAGTGGTAACCTTATTTAACCGTTACGGACAAAAAATATTTGAAACAAATAATTACGTAAATAACATGTGGGATGGTACCTTTAAGGGCGCTAAACAACCCGGTGGTTCTTATGTATATTTCATTAAGCTAAACGATAACAGAAACCAGGTATTCCAGGGACTGGTAACCATAATCAGGTAAAATATATGCAGCCAAAAATTCTGATAGCAGACGATCACAGCATGATAAGAAAGGGGCTGAAACTGCACCTGCAGCTAACATTGGGTTACGACGACCTGCATGAAGTGGGTACCTGCAATGAACTGATGAGTGAGCTGGTAAAAAATAAATACACACACCTTATTCTTGATATTATTTTATCGGACGGCAGCACACTGGAAGTAATTCCAAACATACGCAGGGTATATCCCGATTTGAACATTCTCATCTTCTCTATGCAGCCTGCAGAGATTTATGGCGAAGCTTTGAAACAATATGGCATCAACTACTATATGTCTAAATCGGTTGGCGAAGAAGAGATGGTTCAGATACTGCAAAAGTTTATGCACAATGAAGCTCCGCTGAGGCAAACCAACATCCATGTTCAGGACAATCCTTTTACATCACTTGCTCCAAGAGAACTGGAGATACTGCATTATGTATTGAAAGGAATTGGAACAAAAGATATTGCCGATACATTGAATTTAAAAATGAACACCATCTCTACCATTAAAACCCGCATTTTTGAAAAAACCACTGCAGGCAATATTAAAGAACTGATGGAACTGGCTACTTTGTACAATGTAAATTATTGAGTTGGATGCAGTAACTTGTTTATTGTAAACGCTTATGCAAAAACTGCTCATTTTACTGCAATGTTTTATTATCACTACATTTTCGGCAACAGCACAAACTGCCGCCAACTCTCATGTACAGCAATATACAACCGATAATGGCTTACCCTCCAATGGTATAAAAGGATTGCAATGGGATGAAAAAACCGGTTTTTTATGGATGGCCACCGAAGCAGGTATTGTAAGATTTAACGGTGTTGATTTTAAGTCGTACACCAAAGAAAATATGCCTTCTATTGCATCGGAAAGAATGCTTTTCATTGTACGCAACAATGCAGGGAGAATATATTTATCAGATCAGCCGGGCAATATTTTTTTTATTAATAAAAACATGCCTGCGCTCTGGAAACATGCTGCAGTCAACAACAGCATTAATCCTTACATCAGAAATTATTTTCTGTTGGGCGTATCAGATGTTTTTTTTAAAAAGAAGGCAGACTCGCCAATCTCCCCTTCCTATGCAACTGGATTTAATAAGATAGTTTGCATCAGCGACACATCATGCCTTATCCAAAATAATTTCAGCCTTCTCTATTTCTCAATAAGTCTAAAAAAGCCAATAGCATTACCTTTTGAAAAAGGAGGTGTAAGTAATATTTTTAAAATAAATAACAGCTGTTTTATATCCAACGGTAAAAAGGATATCTTTCTTTTAAATATGGTAGATATGAGCCTGTCGCCGGTTATAATTACAGAAGAAACCGGCAAAACATTTATACCTAAAACCAGCAACAGCCTGCTTTACTGGCAAACAGGAATGAAGAACCCGGTTTTTGTTGATGGTGACAGAGCATGGCAGTTGGTGTATGATGGTACTAAAATAACTGCAAAACTTATTTTTACCGGCATCCCTGCTGATACGTATATCAAATCAGTTCAATACAGTGAAAAGAATCAATTGCTTTTTATTGGAACAGAATCTAAAGGCCTTATTGTAATTAATCAAAACAGGGTTCAATCAAAGAGAAGAAATGATGTTAATTCAAAAAACAGGAACTCTTATTATTCACAGATAGAACTTTCCAATGGCAATATTTTAACCAACGAAAGTGATATTATTGGCGATAATAGTAATGCTAATAATATTTTACCTATAAAAGGTAAATTCTCTTTTAACATTACTCATACTGATGAAAACTTATTATGGTATACCCAATTAAACCGTTCAGTAGGTTATCACTGCCTGTACCATTACAACAAGGTTACCGGCATTACCAAAGTGTATCCTAAAATAAAATGGGGCGATATTATAACCGCATCCGGCACTGAAATTTATTTAGCTAATTCAATCGGAATAGGTATTCTTGATACAGACAGCCTTCGTTTTTTATATAACTATCCAAAAGAATTGGCTGGGGTAGTAACTTTTGATTTTACAGAAATAAGTAAGGGTATTTTAGGTGTGGCTACCTGTAGCGGTTTATTAAGATTTAATACAGCAACACATCAGTTAGACACCTTGTTTACCAAAGAAAATATTTGTGTGCGCAGTATCTGGAAATACAAAGACTATGTATTTTTTGGCACTTATGGCTCAGGATTTTATATCTATAAAGATGGAAAGATCAAATCAATGCCACTTGATAAAAATAAATACCTTTTATACACGCATTGTTTTGTACCCGATAATAATGGCTATTGCTGGATAAGTACAAACCGGGGTTTGTTTAAAGCAAGTTTATCGGAAATTGTAAATGCTTTTGAAAAAAATATACCAGCAGTTTATTACCACTATTTTGGAAAAAAAGATGGTATGGAAATGACAGAGCTGAATGGAGGCTGCACTCCCTGTGCATTACGTTTAAGCAATAACAATATTTCGTTTCCTACAATGGATGGCTTGTTATGGGTAAACCCCGAAAAAGCAATACCCATTTTACCCGAAGGAGAAATTTTTATTGATGAAATACTGGTAGATAATATTGCAGTGGATCCAGATTCACTACAATATAAAAGCCTGCCTGCACAAACACAGGAAATAATAATTGAACTTGGTTTTTCGGCCTGGTGCAATAAGGAAAATATTTATCTTGATTACCAGCTGAATGATACAACAGTGTGGAAAGCTGTTAATACAGATAATGCTGCCTTCATCAGGCTGGGTGGCCTGCGTTCGGGAACCTATACTTTACGTATCAGAAAATTGAATGGCTTTGGTAAAGACAATTATTCGTACAAAACCATACAATTCAGCATTGCCACACCCTGGTATAAGCAATGGTGGTTTTATGCATTGATTGCAGCTGCCATATTGGGAATGTTTATTTTAATTTACAGGATAAGGGTTAACCAGTTGGAATTAAACCAGCGAAAACTGGAAAAACAGGTTGCAGAAAAAACCGAAGAGTTGCTGCAAAAAAATAATACCCTTGAAAAAAACAACAGCATTAACAACAGGCTCATTTCCATCATCAGTCATGATATAATTACGCCGCTTAAATTTTTAAATGTGGCCGGAAAAAACCTGCTGGAAAAAAAATCTGTGATGCCCGAAGAGCTGAAAGATGAGACCATCAAAGAGATCACAACCACATCCAAGGAATTGCAATTGTTAAGTACCAATATTCTGAACTGGATAAAATATCAAAATGAAAACAGGCGCCTGGTAAAAGAGCAGTTTTACATGCAAGAAATGTTAAACCAGGTATTTGGTATTTTAAACTCAATGGCGCACCAAAAAAATTTACAGCTCATCAGTCATGTTGAACCGGCCTTAACCGTAATACAATATTTTGAAGCACTTAAAATTTTAATTTATAATCTGATTACCAATGCCATTCATTTTTCTGAAAATGGAAGTATAACAGTAAATGCCCGGGAAACCGAAAAGAAAATAATCATCAGTGTGAGCGATGAAGGTGTTGGTATGACTTCGGATCAGATCAAGAATATAATGGCTGACCAGTTCATTGTTTCATCTGCCAATATGGATAATAAAAAAGGGAATGGTCTTGGTTACCTCATCATTAAGGACCTGTTGAAAATGTTGAATGCAACGATTTCTATCAATAGCGAAAAAGGAAAAGGAACAACAGTTTATGTTGAATTGCCGAAATAAAAAAACAGATATCCCTCAAATAAAAAGAACTTTAAATTTTCAGCGTCCAGGGTTCCACCTCATCCTGAGCTTAGCCGAAGGGCAGGTGGCGGAGGGGTTGATTAATATAACATCCTCACTTTAATTGTGCCCTTAACCTTCCTCAACAATTCCAATGCATTTTTGCTCAGGTTTTTATTTACATCCAGCACTACATAACCAATGGCATCGTTGGTTTTAAGATACTGGCCAAGGATATTTATTTTGTTTTTGCTTAACTGCGTGTTGATTTCTGAAAGTACACCAGGAACATTATGATGAATATGCAAAATCCGGTGTGTGCCTTCCTGTGGCGGCAACGCCAGTTCCGGAATGCTGTGAGAGCCAATGCTGCTTCCCTTTTCGAGGTAGTTAAACAATTTACTGCTAACATCATCGCCAATATTCAATTGTGCTTCCTGTGTACTGCCACCAATATGTGGTGTAAGTAAAACATTGCTCAATCCCTGCAAGGGTGATGAAAAATGATCGCCATTTTTTTCTGGCTCCACCGGAAAAACATCAACAGCCGCTCCTCCAATACTTCCCTCAAGCAATGCTTTGCGCAATGCATCCAGGTCAACCACTTCTCCCCTTGCATAGTTTATTAATATGCTGCCTTTTTTAAACCAGGCAAGTGCTTTTTTATTGATCAGGTTTTTTGTGCTGGTCAGTTCCGGTACATGCAGCGTTACAATATCTGAATGCGCAATAACTTCTTTTAAACTTTTTCTATTTTCTGCATTGCCCAAAGGCAGTTTTGTTTCTATATCATAAAAAATAACTTTCATACCCAGGCTTTCGGCAAGTACACTTACCTGCTTACCAATATTGCCATAACCAATAATGCCCAGGGTTTTGCCTCTTAATTCGTAACTGCCGCTGGCTTCCTTCAGCCATATACCTTCATGCGCAGCTTTATTTTTATCTATAATTTTTCTGATGAGGATTATGGAAGCACCAATTACCAACTCGGCCACGCTCCTGGTATTACTGTACGGTGCATTAAAAACAGCTACACCGTTTTTTGTTGCGGTTTTTAGATCTACCTGGTTAACGCCAATACAAAAGCAACCAATTGCCTGTAATTTTTGTGCAGCGTCCAGTATCTTTTTTGTTATCTGTGTTTTACTTCTGATACCCAGCAGGTGAACATCTTTGATGGCTGTCATCAATTCGGCTTCAGTTAAAGCGCCATTTATCTTTTTTACATTGGTATATCCGGCAGCATTAAAATTTGTAACAGCAACGTCGCTTATATTTTCTAAAAAGAGAATGTTTATTTTTTCTTTGGGGTAACTGGTTATTTTATTTTCGGCCATGATGATTACTGCGTATTTTGCACAAATATATTCTATCTGAACCGTAAAAAAATATCATGCCTTTAGTGCCTAAAACATTTTCATTTACTTTTTTAGCTTATTTGTCTGGTTGTATTTTATTGCATGCAGCCTGTAATCCGGCTGATACCAAAGGCAAAAAAAATGGCGACGATAGTTTACAGGTAATTAACCTTCCCGGGCCGGTACCGTTACCGGCTGCAGAAGCCAGCAGGATAAAAAATGCCTGCCAGCTTTGGTACGATACGGTTTTAATGCAAAAAGGTTTTAACGGCGGTATGATCGTTGCCAAAAATGGTAATATCGTATTTGAAAAATACAACGGAACCGGTCACCTGCCGGGTAGTGATCCAATTACAGACAGCACTCCTCTGCACATTGCGTCTATTACCAAAACTTTTACGGCAATGGCTGTTTTAAAATTGCAGCAGGATGGTAAACTGAATATTGATGATGAGTTCAATAAGTATTTTCCGGCTTTCAATTATCCCGGTATCACTATAAGATGCCTGCTTAACCACCGAAGCGGATTACCCAATTATAATTACTTTATGGAAAAACTGGGATGGGATAAAACCCGTTTTGTAAGTAATGAAGATGTACTGGATTATTTAATTACCAGAAAAACAGAACTGCCTGATATTGCACCTCCTGGTTTACATTTCTCTTACTGCAACACCAATTATGCTTTATTGGCTTTATTGATAGAAAAAATTACGGGGGCAACCTATGATACTTTTCTTAAAAAAACCTTTTTCATTCCCCTGCAAATGAAACATACCTATGTTTTTTCTTTAGCCGATACTTTAAAAGCCATACCCAGCTACAATTGGCGTGGCACACTGGAAACATTCAATTTTCTTGACCAGGTATACGGCGATAAAAATATTTATACCACCCCACGTGACCTGCTTACCTGGGACAGGGCCCTGACTTCAGACCTTATTTTTACCCCTGAAACACTTGACCAGGCCTATGCACCTTACAGCAACGAAAAGTCCGGCCAGCATAATTATGGCCTTGGCTGGCGCATGAACATTTTTCCGGATGGGAATAAGGTCATTTATCACAATGGCTGGTGGCATGGCAGTAATGCCTGTTTTACACGGTTGCTAAAAGAAAAAGCAACCATTATTGTAATTGGCAATAAATTCACCAGGTCGGTTTACCATGCCAAAGTACTTACCTCAGTTTTTGGCGATTATTACCTGCCTGAGGAAGAAGAAGAAAACAATGCATCAAAAGATTCAGTTAAAGCAGTTAATGCAAAGCAAAAAACTGGTACTCCTCAAATCCGCAAACCAAAAAAGGATCTAAAAGGAAAAAAGGATAGCTCATAACTTATTACACTGCATTCGTTCAAAAAAGCCTTGCTACCTGATATAACCATATTTTTTGCAGCTTTTGCAGGTTTTTGCACACAATGTGCAATATTTTCCTGAAAAACTTGCTGTTTTCTGCACTTAAATTGCTACTTTGTTGCCAATAACTAACTGATGCTCAAAAGAGAAAGACAGGCGTACATTGTACACCAGGTAAATCTGCATAATAAAGTATTGTCAAATACCTTAAGTAGCGAAATTGACGTTTCGGAAGACACTATTCGCAGAGATCTGCTGGAGCTTGATGGAAAAGGAAAACTGATAAAAGTACATGGTGGCGCCCTATCTCATGCATTCAACGATATCACCTACCCTTCCAAAAAAATATACTCCCAGGACAGTAAAAGAATTATTGGTGAAAAAGCAGCCCGCCTCATAAAAGATGGCATGTTTGTTTTAACCGGAGGCGGTACTACTGTTATTGAAATGGCCAGATCACTGCCGGCACATCTTTCAGCAACCTTTATCTCTGGCAGTATTCCGGCAATTGTTGAGTATATGCACCATCCTGCAATTGAAGTGATTGTGATAGGCGATAAATTATCAAAAAATTCAAAGATCACTCTGGGTACACATGCCATTGCCAGAATTAATACACTTAAACCCGACCTTTGCTTTTTAGGCATTAATGCAATTGACCTGAAGCACGGAATTACCGACAGCGACTGGGATGTGGTTCAGATAAAACAATCCATGATTGAGGCATCGCAAAAAGTAGTTTGCCTTACCATTTCTGAAAAGATCAATACCATGCAACCTGTAAAGGTTTGTGATTTAAATAAAATTGATATCCTGATAACAGAATTACCAAAAGAACATCCCCTGTTGCAACCTTATGTAGCTGCAGGTATAACAGTAATGTAATTAATTTAAATAGAACTTTTTTTAAACAACCAAAACACGACTTATATGAGAAAATTTACAAACAGATTGATTGCTTTTCTGTTTTTCCTTGTCCCATTATTTGCACAGGCACAGGCACCGGTTACCGGCCGGGTACTGGATGAAAAAGGCCAACCTGTAGTTGGTGCTACTGTACTTGTAAAGGGTGCAAAATCAGGAACAAAAACAGATGCAAACGGAAACTTTACCATTACTGCCAAAACCGGTGATGTACTGGTGATCAGTTCCGTTAATTTCGGCAGCCAGCAAACCAAAGTAAAAGATGGTGGTAATGTTACCGTTAATATGATTGCAAAAGATGGCACCATGGATGAAGTTGTTGTAACTGCCATGGACATTAAAAAAGCACCCAGGGAACTGGGGTATTCAGTTCAAACAGTTAAAGGAGCTGAAGTAGCTGAAACGCAGAGAGAAAATTTTATAAATGCACTTCAGGGAAGGGTTGCAGGCCTTAGTGTAACACCAACAACTGGAACTGCCGGAGCTTCTTCCGGTATTATTTTAAGGGGCTTTAATACCTTATCCGGTACCAACCAGCCTTTATTTATTATTGATGGTATCATTGTAGATAATACAACATTCAATTCGAATTCCCAGGGAGGAAGCGGTGTTGGTCTTGCCAGTGATGGAGCCAACAGAAATATTGACAATACCAACCGTATTGCAGATCTTAATCCTAACGATATAGAATCTTACACAATACTGAAAGGCCCTGAAGCGACTGCGCTTTATGGTAGCCAGGCAAGTTCGGGTGCCATTGTAATTACTACCAAAAGAGCAAAACTTACCGGCAAAAAAATAGCAGTTACATACGACAATAATTTTCGTATGCAGAAATTAACCAGGTTTGCCAAAGTAAATAATGAGTACGGCCCTGGTGCCAGCAATGGTAATCCCGATCCTGTAGGCCGTTTCACCTCATTTGGCCCAAAATGGCCTGCCGGTACACAATTGTATGACAACGTGAATAATTTTTATGAAACAGGATTTTCGCAAACCCATAACCTGGGTTTAGAATTTGGAATAAAAAATGTAAGTTTCAGAGCTTCGGGGCAATATTTAAATAATAGTGGTGTGGTTCCTAATAATTTTTATAAAAAGTATTCAGGCCGTATTTCCAATACAACCAAAATTGGTAAGTATATAACCATTACCCCTTCTGTTGCCTACTCTTATGCCGATAATAAAAAGCCTACAAAAGGTTCTTCTTCCTATTTAATGAGCCTTTACCAATGGCCGGCAAATAATAATATCCAGAAATACCAGGACGACTATGGTGGCAAGATCACTTTGTTCAATGCAAATCCCAATGCAGATTTTGATAACCCGGTATGGAGTACAAAAAATAATATTATGGGAGATATTACCAGGCGCTGGATAGCTACCATGGGTATAGATATTAAACCTTTTGAGTGGTTGAATGTGTCTGGCAGGTTTGGATATGATACGTATAAGACTGATGGATACATTATGATTCACCCGCAGTCATTTTACCTTACTGCCGGAACATTAGGTACACTTGAGAATTATTATACCACTTATAAAGGATATAACCATACCATCACTGCAAGCGCTAAAAAAGAATGGAAAGGTTTCACCGCCAGGTTACTGGTAGGTACCATGTGGCAGGATTTTGAAACGCAGCAGTATGCAGTATTTGGTAACCGCATTGCCGATTCTATTGTTGGTGGTAAAATATATAAGTATGGTAATATTGTTACCAGCTGGAACCCAACCGACAGCAATCTTACTGCTCCAGGTTCCAGGGTAAGGTTGCAAAGAGCTGCCAGCAAGGGCTTGCCAAATTTAAGACAATTCAGAGAGCTTGCTTATTTCGGTGAAGTTTCGTTAGGCTATAAAAATGTTGCATTCCTTACCTACTCACAACGTTTTGAAAAAGCTTCTCCAATTCCTCCTAAAAACAATAATTATAATTATCCCGGTGCAAGTATGAGTTTAATTATGTCAGATATATTCCCGATACTTAAAAAGGGGGAAATTCTGGACTACTTTAAACTAAGAGCTTCGCTTGCAAATACGGCAAGATTAAATGACCCGTATACCAACCAAAGGGTTTTTGTACCTAACCAAAGCAGTTCTAACAATCCGGGCGGAACGTTCACATACAGCTTTACCAACAATAATCCCGACCTGGTTCCGGAAAGACAATCAACCTATGAAGTAGGTGCCGAATTGAGGTTTTTTAATGGCCGGATTAATTTAGATGCCGCTTATTATAATACACTTAATACAAAACAAATAAGCCAGGGTTTCAGGGCCAGTTATGCTACCAGTGCTGTATTAAATACAACCAATGCAGCTTCTTTACGCAATGAAGGAGTTGAGCTTACACTGAATCTTAGCCCGATTAAAAAGAAAAATTTTAACTGGACTGTTAATTTCAACTTCTCTCATATGTGGAGCAAAGTGTTAACCTTACCTGAGTCAATCGGTCCGCTTAATGATTATTACAATTCAGATACTTACATTTCCAACGTAAGAGGTGGATTAATAAGAGGTTTTTCAACCGGTACCATCACTGGTTCTACTTACCAGCGTAACCAGGCAGGACAGATCCTGATCAATGCCGGAACCGGTTTACCATTAACCAATGGTGGCAACCAGCTTATTGCCGACAGAAACCCCGATTTTACTTTGGGAACCTTAAATACTTTCCGGTACAAAAACTGGACCCTGAGCTTCTTATGGGATTGGAAAGTTGGCGGAGATATTTATAATGGAACCGACCAGGTATTAACAGGTATTGGCAAAAGTGCCAGAACTGCAAACCGTAATAATGCAATAGTAGTTGAGGGTGTATTGAATGATGGCTTACAAAATACCGCCACCCCAACAAGAAATACAATTGCAATTATACCAAATTTCTTAAGTACGTATTATACTACCATGCCTGATGAAGAGTTTATTGAAAAAGATGTGAACTGGTTTAGGTTGAGAGATATCACATTAAACTACAGGTTTCCTGAAAAACTTACCAAAAGAGTTAAGTATTTAAAAGCTATGAGCTTTTTCATAACAGGAAACGACCTGGTACTTTTTACCAATTACAGAGGTGCTGACCCTTCTATTAATGCCAACAACCCCGGCACATTAGGTGTGGGCGGTTATGGAATGGATCTGGGTAATGCCCCTACTCCAATTGGAATGAGTTTTGGCTTAAAAGCCAGTTTTTAATGATTCACTAAAACAGTAAATTTTAAATTTTTTTGTATGAAAAATAAAATGATAAAACCGATATTTTTCTTTGGGTTGCTGGGCATCGTTTTAGCAACATCCTGTAAGAAAAAGATTGAAGATGCCTATCCAAACCCCAACTCTCCGGTTGTAGTACCGATTGAAACTATCTTACCCGGTGTAATTGGTGGCTTTACTGCTTTCTTTTCATCTAACGGCACCGGATACGGTGTTCAGGCCGATGGTATTTTACTTGGCCGTTATATACAATACTGGGGAACGCAAACCAATGGCGAATTGTATGGCCAGATGGGTTTCCCCGGAGCCCCTTCAAGTGCCAGTGATAATACAGGCGGCCTTTGGGCAGCTGTATATTATGGCCATGGTGGTAACGTAAACCAGATTATTCAATGGGGTGCCGAACAGCAAAAATGGGATTATGTAGGCGTAGGGTATGCGATCAGGGCATGGGGATGGCTTGAATTAACAAACTGTTACGGAGATGCCATATTGAAAGAAGCATTTAATACCAGTCTCACTCAGTTTAAATATGATACCCAACAGGAATTTTATGACAGCTGCCGTGTGATCTGTCATCGTTCATTAAGTTATCTGAACAGAACTGATGGAGCTGTAAGCCAGGCTAATCTTGCCGTAGGCGATGCCTTCTTTTATAACGGCGATGTGAGTAAATGGAAAAAATTTGTGTACGGAATTTTGGCCCGTTCTTATATTACCCTGGCCGGAAAAACAGATTTTGTTTCAAGCGGCTATGCAGATTCTGCCATTAAATATGCCAACCTTTCGCTGGCAACCAATGCAGATAATGCATTGGTAAAAGTAACTGGCGGACTAACCTCTGCAGTAAACAATTATTTTGGGCCGTTCAGGGGTAATATAGGCGCCATCAGGCAGTCTGCATACATTGCCGATCTGATGTCCGGAACAAATGCACAGGCTTTTACCGGTGTACCTGATCCACGCAGATATTATATGCTTAGAGAAAACCTGAATGGTACCTTTAAAGGCTTTACACCCTGGCTGGGAGCTACCGGTGTTGCTGCGAGTGATTATCCAAGGAACTTCTGGGGTACCACTTTACCCACTGCTACTGCAGCGCCTTCGCCAGACAGCAGCCGTTACCTGTATCAGAATGCCAGCCCATGGCCAATGATGACCGCTTCTGAAATACAATTCATCATTGCAGAAGCTGCTTATTTAAAAGGCGATAAAACTTTGGCACTTTCAGCTTATACCAACGGTATCAGCCTGAACTTTGATATGATAACCACCACTTATCCGCAAAATGTACCAACTGTATTTGCAATTACCCCTGCTAATAAAGCAGCCTATATGTCAAATACAGCAGTTGTTCCAGCTACATCAGCCGGATTAACACTTTCCAGAATCATGTTGCAAAAATATATTGCACTATATGGTTGGGGTGTACAGCAAACCTGGACAGATATGCGTAAGTATCATTACACTGATATCGACCCTGCTACCGGTAACCAGGTATATGCAAGCTTTACGCCTCCTTCCGGTGTAAATTTAATTTCAACGAATAATGGTAACCTGGTTTACAGGTGCAGGCCAAGATATAATTCAGAATACCTGTATAATATTCCTGAGTTAACAAGATTGGGTGCATTAAATACAGACTATAACACTTACAAACCCTGGTTTGCATTACCTTAATCTCAAAAAAAAACAGAAAATGACAAATAAATTTAAAATTCTCATAACAGCTGTAGTAAGTATTCTGGTAATTAACTCGTGCTATGATAAGAATGAATCATTAACCATACTTCCGGTTAATTATGCTAATAATGTAGCCTACGTAAAATTCATCAATACCTATGCGGCTTCTAACCCTTCAACAGTTACACCTGCATCAGGGCCATCAGTTAATGTGTATGTAAATGGTGCCAAGATCAATGCTGCCCCACTTGGGCATGGCGGTTCATTTCCGCTTTCACCGTCTTATACCGCAGTTGCACCGGGATTGGCTATCAATATAAAAGTAATATTGAACAGAACCAACAATACACCGGTAGCGGGCGATACCATAAGCAATAAGAATTACGATCTGGGTATAAACAGCTATACAACATTTTATATTGCTGATACAACACCTAACCCAACGCCTTTAAATCCTTATGTGGTTCCAATCCAGGAACTCATTAATGATGCGCCTGTTGGTTATTTCAGGGCCAGGTTTGTAAATATGATACCCAGTACTGATACGCTGGAAGTATTTTCGAAGCGGTTAAATGCAGTCATATTCAGCGGACAGCTTTATAAAAATGCAACTCCAATGGTTGAGCTGCCTACATTTATTACCAGTGACACATTGCAGTTAAGAAAAGTATCTGCACCTGCAACTGTCCTGGGTACTATTAATGGGTTCTTTCCTACTTCTGCAAGGGTTTATACGGTTTACTGTACAGGAAATATCACCGGTACGCCCCGTGCAAGAGTATTAACTTCTTTTACCAACAGGTAATTTAAAAGGAGATTCAAGCATATAAAAAAAAGCTTTCCATTTGGAAAGCTTTTTTTATACCAATAGTTTTTACTTCTATCCAAAAAACAAATAACAAACCACAATGCTTGTAATGATGCCCACCAGATCGGCAAGCAACATAGCTCCGATGGTATACCGGGTGTTTTTAACTGCTACGGCGCCAAAATAAACAGCAATCACATAAAATGTAGTATCACTGCTGCCTTGTAAAACACAGGCAAGCCTACCGGCAAATGAATCAGGTTCAAAGGTACGCATGGTATCCACCATCATGCCCCTGGCGCCACTCCCACTCATGGGTTTAATTAATGCAGTAGGTAAACCATCTACAAACCGGGTGTCGGCACCCAATGCTGCAAACATGGTTTTTATACCTTCTATAATTACATCAAAAGTACCGCTGGTTCGTAAAAGAGAAATAGCCACCAGCATACCTACCAGGTAAGGAATAATTTTTACAGCTACTTCAAAACCACCTTTGGCGCCTTCTATAAAAGCATCAAAAACATTTATCTTTTTATACAACCCTCCCAAAACAATGATAAAAAAAATGAGCAGGATTATGCCGGTGCTTAACTGCTCACTAAAGATATTTACACCAACCGTATTTAAACCGCTTATAAAAAATACCAGTAAGGCAATGATAGCAGAAATACCCAGTACCCAACCCAATATAACCGGTTGAAGCAGTTTAATTTTTTGTTTAAAAGAAACGATCAGCAAAGCCGCCATGGTTGCTGTAAAGGTTGCCACCAGGCAGGGAATAAAAATATCTGTTGGGTTGGCAGCCTTGGTACCATTAATGCCTACGGTAACTGCCCTTACTGCAATTACCGATGTTGGAATTAATGCAAGGCCCGCTGCATGCAAACACAGGAACATGATCTGTGCGTTGCTGGCTGTATCTTTTTTGGGATTCAGTTCCTGTAAACTTTCCATTGCTTTAATACCAAAAGGGGTGGCTGCATTATCAAGCCCCAGCATGTTGGCGCTGAAATTCATCATAATATGCCCGTGCGCCGGATGCCCCTTTGGTACTTCGGGAAACAGCTTTGAAAAAAACGGACCTACGATCCTGGATAAAAAGCGAATTCCGCCGGCCCTTTCGGCAATACTCATAAACCCCATAAACAAAGCCATGATGCCAATTAAACCTATACAGATGTTTACAGCAGTAGTACAGGTGGCTATCACACCATCCATCGGTTTTTGCTTTCTGCCCACAATATAGTCCGGGGCTACAATCCTTGCACCTGCAAATTTTGATTGTAATTTTAAAGCACTGTCATTTGTAACCGGGTTGGTCACTATATACTTGGTTTCTTTATCCGCCTCCTTCTGTAAAATATATCCATAATCTTTCATTTCTTTTGAAAGTGCGGCTGTTGAACTGCTGTCTAATATGGATACGAACTTATAATCATCCTTAGAAGTACCGGTAACCATACGTCCAAAAATATCATCCCGGCTTTTATTAAACATGAAATGATAACCTGCCACCAATAAAGCTATAATGATAAATGCCGACCAGATTCTGCTTAAAGCCATAGTGCAATTTTAGATTGAGGATTGTAGAATTTAGATTTTTTTCAACCACCGACAGTTCAATAGGGTATGAAAATAGTATTTTAATGCCAATTAATTATCTAAAGCTAAACCTTACCTTTGCGTCCGATTTTAAAGCCTGTTATCAATACAAAATAAAGTAACCGCCTGAAGAAATCTAAAATCGCAAATCTAAAATCATAAATACGCCATGGCTTTAAAAGCAGGAATAGTAGGATTACCCAATGTAGGCAAATCAACCTTATTTAATGCGGTTAGTAACAGTGCCAAGGCACAGGCCAGCAATTACCGTTTTTGTACCATTGAGCCCAATACAGGCCTGGTAAATGTACCCGACCCCCGTTTGGATAAACTGGCCGAACTGGTAATTCCCGACAGGACCGTACCTACTCAGATTGAAATTGTGGATATTGCCGGACTGGTTCGTGGCGCCAGCAAAGGCGAAGGATTGGGCAATAAATTTTTAGCCAACATTCGTGAGGTGGATGCCATCATACATGTAGTTCGCTGTTTTGAAGATGATAATATTTTAAGGGATGAAGGCCCCATCAACCCGGTTAGCGATAAAGAAATTATTGAAACCGAACTGCAGTTGAAAGACCTGGAAAGTGTAGATAAGAAAATGCAGCGCACCGAAAAAATGGCCAAGACCGATCCTAAGATGAAGGTGGAACTGGAGACACTGATTCAATGCAAAAAGCACCTGGAAGAAGGAAAGAATATCATCAGCCTGGGTTTATCCAAAGAAGATAAATCAGCCATTGCAGATCTGTTCTTACTTACTGATAAACACATTTTATATGTTGCCAATGTAGATGAAGCCAGCATGCATACCGGCAATAAATATTCTGCAGCATTGATTGAAGCAGTAAAGAACGAAGGCAACGAAGTGATTGTTATGACCAATGCCATTGAAGCGCAGATCGCCGAATTTGAAAACCCGGAAGATAAAGCGATGTTCATGGAAGAATACAAAATGGTAGAACCCGCCCTCGACCGTTTGATCCATTCAACCTATAAACTTTTAAACCTGTCAACCTATTTCACCGCAGGTGTGCAGGAAGTAAGGGCATGGACAATAGAGAAAGGCTGGAAGGCACCACAGGCAGCCAGTGTAATACATACCGATTTTGAAAAAGGCTTTATTAAAGCGGAAGTAATTGCCTACGATGATTTTTTAAAATATGGTTCTGAAGCTGCCTGCCGTGATAATGGAAGGCTGCGTATTGAAGGTAAAGAATACCTGGTGCAGGATGGAGATGTGATGCATTTCAGGTTTAATGTGTAATTAAAAAGACCAGCATAAAAAACGGGCTTCTGAAATCAGAAGCCCGTTTTTTTTATATCTAACAAATATTATTGAGGCCTTAAAACCTGGTCTATTTTATGAATTACTCCATTAACAAAGAACTGGTCGCTTGTACCATTAGGCTCTGGTGTTGGATTAATTAAAATATTGGATGCTGTAGGATTAGCAATCCCTTTTACTGTAGCAGCACTAACAAACGGACCGGTAAAAGTGCAGTTTAAACTTACCCCCGGGTGTGTTGGTACTGCACTGTTTAACAAAGTAGGATAAGATGTTGCTGCAGTAGGGAAATTGTTTAAGAATGCCCTGCTTCCCAGCAGATGATAAACTACTATTCCTTTTACAACCATTGGTGTAAGTACAGGATATAAAGCAGGAGTACTGAATACTGCAGGAGTAGATGCAAGAAATGCAGCTTGTGCAGCAGCAGTTAAAGGCGGTACACCCTGCGCAATTAAAGCCTGTGTTATCTGGACAGTAAGTAATTGCTGGAATGCAAGATTAGTTGGCGCAAATACGGTAATATTTGGTCCAAAATTACTCAACACCCAAACAAGGCTTGCAGATGTTGTAGGAGCAACACCACTGTCGGCACGATTGATAGCAGCAGCTAAATAGGTCATATCTGCATCAGCAAAAATTCTTTGCGCCAAAACCTTTTGTGGAGGTGCAGGCATAGCAGCGGCTGTATGTATTACACCATTGGCTGCGGCTAAATTAACTGCTAAAAGAGGTATATTATTTATCCAGTTACCATTGCGGGTGCTGGGGAAAGTCAACAATCTTACCAATGGATTAAACCCAGGAGTACCAGTTGTTGGATTTAAATTGGTAGGATAAAAGAAATTAGGGAATGTACCTGGTATACTTGCAGTAGTTATTTTTTGGGGCATCATGTTAAAGCTAACAATACTTGCTGCATTCGCTACAGGAATAAGGGTACTGATAAATCCAGCATAAACCGCATCTGGCTGGCCGGCAGGAGCACCAAGAGCAACGCAGAACTGCCGCATGGCAGCATTGTTTGGTACAATCATTGTAAATTGGTTTGCCTTGTTATTTATTGTTGTCAGCATCCCTCCCCTTACAATCAGCTTGTAATATAAACTGTCATCAGGTATGGTAGCAATGGTTTCACCCAATGCAAGACCTGCCGGCGTAACAACTACCGGTGTTGCAAACTGCTCCACATCCTTATTACAGGAAGATAAAATAAACATCATTGCTGCAATGGCCAGCAAAAAATGAATCTTAATCCTTTTAGCTATATATTTCATAATTTAAATTTTATTTGTTGTTTGTTTGATACAATTTATACTAACAGATTAATAAATGTTATATCCAAAGCTTACGTAGTATAAACCACCCACCTGTGAATTTCCAATTGCGTTATAATAGTATTGGTTCAGCAAATTAGTTGCACCCAGTTTAATTACCGACTTATTTGCTTTAGGCAGTTTTAAACTAACCTGTGCATCCAGTGTGTGAACAACGGGTAAGTTGCCGGTTGCAAAATCGCCCTGGTAAAGGAAAGCTCCCTGGTAACGGTAGGCAACATTAAATCCTAAACGTTTGCCCGGACCAAAACCTGAGTTACCCAGGTTCACATTAGCCTTATATTTGGGCGCATTGAAATAAGCAACAAAAGTTGCAGGTACATCTTTCAATATATCCGAAGCAATATTGCCTCCAATTGTAAAATTCCATGGCAATCTGTAATCTAAACTTAAACCAAAACCGTAGGTTTTAACTTTATCGGTTGAGTTAACAGGTATTGAAAGCCTTCTGCCGTTTAGGGTATCGCCCAAAGCAATGGCAGCGCCACTTGACTGAACGGTAACTTTTCTTCCAAGGAAATCTTTATAAGTTCCATAGTAACCATATACATCAACCAGTAGTTTACCCTTCATCATCAGCCCTTTAAATCCACCCTCAAAAGAAGACAGAGATTCAGGTTTCAAATTCTGTGGGTTAAATGCTACGATGTTACCTGCTCTGAGGGCATCAAAATCATAAACCGGTTTTGCTGCGAAATTATAGTACTCTCTGAAACCAGGGTTACCACCAATTAAATAAACGTTGCTACCTACAGCCAGGTTTATAAATTGCTGTTGGTTAGAAGGGAAACGGTAAGCAGTTTGATAAGATAAACGGAAATTATTGTTTTCCTTTATTTTGATCAAAGCAGTTGCTCTTGGAGTTACCCTTCCTTTAAAATTCTCGTTCTTATCATAACGGCCAGATACGGTTAAATGAACACGGTTCATAATTTTACGGCTCAGTTGCATATAAGCACCATATTCAGAGATTTTAATTCTGTCAATTGAATCGGCAAATAAAGTTCCGCCTGAATTAAGCACATATTGTTTATAGCTACCGCCAATTAACATATCAACCCATTTGCCGGTTAAATGGCTCAGGTTATAATTTCCTTCAAGACTGTATAAATCTGATTTATCCAGTAATAGGGCGCCACCCAGTTTAATAGGCATTTTACGTATTGAATCGTATGATTTGGTAAACTGTGCGCTACCGGCAGCAGGGCGTCCGATATCTGATTGTGCTCTGGCACCTGTGTGAGCATCTGCATCAGTTGCACCGGCTAACCTTAATGCCAGATAAGTTTGTGAATATTGAGAGAACCAGCCGGTTGCTCCACCACTAGGTTTCCAGCTTTCATTGAATAAACGGGTAGCAACAGTTGTGTTATAAGATTCGCCCGCATTTTCCTGGGTTGTATATGCCCTTAATGACCAGTACCTGTTAATGAATTCCAGTTTGTACTGGCCCATTTTAAAATCTTTTAAAGAATACCTTTCGCTACCGGTGTACACTGTGTTACCGGTTCCCCAGTATGCAGCAAATGTAGCTTCGGTATGAGGTGTAATTTTATAATGCAAAGAACCGCTTAATTTAAAGTTTACGGTATTTGGATTGGTTACTTCTTTTTCGGTATATCCGGTACGTGATACATTGATGGCAGCACCTCCATTCAACGTATCGATAAAGTTCTTAAGAAAAGGAGCTGCTGTAGATCCGATCGCATTTAAAACAGCACTTCTGATTTCTGCAGTCGTTTCATCACCATAAACATTAATACCATCAAAATTGGGGTCAGAAGCCCTGGTACCTGCTTTAACATTACCACCGGTAGCAGCACGGGCATAATTCCTGTAATCACGGCCCTGCCAGTCTTTAGCCTGCAATAACTCAGCATTGATCTTAAATGCAAATTTGTTTGAAACCTTTTTAGCCCATCTCATGGTCCAGTTATGATAAGGAGATGCAGCACGCTGGCTGTTTGATCCTACATGCATCAAACCTTCTTTTACCAATACAGACAAACCCTGGTATTTGAACGGGTTTTTGCTGTTGATCAGTAAAGTACCATTCATACCACCTGCACCATACAATGCAGATGATGCACCAGACAAAAGTTCCATATTATCAACATCCAGTTCGCTTAATCCAATAATTGATGCAACAGAAAAATTCAGGCCGGGAGCCTGGTTATCCATTCCATCTACCAACTGATTAAAACGGGTATTACCACTACCGTTAAAACCACGGGTGGTTGGCGTTTTAAAAGTTAAAGAAGAAGTTGTAACATCTACACCTTTTAAACTGCTTACTGCATCATAATAACTGGCTACAGGCGAATTACGGATATTGGCTGCACTTACCCTTTCAATAGAAACCGGTGATTCCATTATTTTTTGAGGAACCCTGTTGGCTGCAACTACAACTTCCTGTCCCAATGCATTGGTTGGCATAAATTCAACCTGCGCAAGGTTTGAAGCATTGGAAACAGTTACTTCCTGTAATTCATATCCTACTGAAGAAATTAAGAGTGTAACGGGTAATTTCTTCACAGTTAACCTGAAATTTCCTTTATCATCAGTAAAAGTACCGTTGTCTTCGCCTTTTACTATTACTGAAACAGCGCCGGATCCTTCTTTAGTACTGCTGTTTCTGACATTGCCGTTAATAGTTACATTTTGTGCAAAAGCTCCTATCGTGATGATATTAGCTAATAAAAATGCAACCAAATAGCTTGTAACTTTTCTCATATCGCGTTTTTTGGTTTTAAATATTAAGCAAATTAAGCATTGTTATTTCTACCTGAAAAATTTATTTTCCATGGCTGTTAACAACTTATTGGGTGCATTTGAATTGATTTAAAACTGCTGTTGGTATTTTAGCAGCATGAAATCTTTCCAATTTAAGCACCAAACCGGTTTTTACTCCGGCAAAGTAAGAGATGTTTACTCAATTTCCAACAATTATTTAGTAATGTTTGCCAGTAACCGCATTTCGGCTTTCGACGTTATTTTACCACGCCCAATTCCGTTTAAAGGACAGGTATTAAACCAGATAGCTGCCTACATGCTGCATGCCACCAAAGACATATGCCCCAACTGGCTGATATCCGTTCCTGCACCCCATGTAAGCATTGGCAAAAAATGCCAGCCTTTCAGGATTGAGATGGTAGTAAGAGGTAATTTAACCGGCCATGCCTGGCGTACCTATGCTGCGGGCAAAAGAATATTGTGCGGTACCGAAATGCCCGAAGGCATGAAAGAAAATGATTACTTCCCAAGCCCCATTATTACCCCCAGCACCAAGGCCGAAGAAGGGCATGATGAAGATATATCGGCAGCCGAAATTATTGAGAAAGGAATAGCAACCGAAGCTGAATGGAATACCCTGTGCAATTATGCCCTGCAATTATTTGCTCGTGGTAAAGAAATTGCTGCAAAACAGGGATTGATCTTAGTGGATACAAAATATGAATTTGGCAAAATTGGCGATGAGATCGTTTTGATGGATGAGATACATACACCCGACAGCAGCCGCTATTTTTATGCTGATGGATTTGAAGAAAGACAGGCAACAGGCGAACGCCAGAAACAACTGAGTAAAGAGTTTGTACGTGAGTGGCTGATTGAAAATAATTTTATGGGCAAAGAAGGGCAAACCGTGCCTGAGATGAGTGATGCATGGATACAGACCATCAGCAACCGCTACATAGAACTCTACGAAAAAATTATTGGCGAAAAATTTGTGCCGGTTGAGTTGAGTGATAAGGAGACAGAACTGGTTGTTGGCGAGTTAGAGAAATTGATGGTAAATTGATTACTTTTTATTCATTTCATCCAACCTCGGCCGCAACCGTTTTTTGCTTTTATTAAATACCATCATCCCTTTATCAATGCCTTTGCGTAATTCAACCTGTTCTTCCAACGGCAGGTTATACACTGTCTGGCATTCAACTGTGCAGCAGCCATCAAATTGTTTGGCGCATTCATCGCATTGAATGAAAAGTAAATGACAGCCATCGTTTTTGCAGTTGGTATGTGTATCGGCAGGTTTGCCGCACTGGTGGCATTTGGCAATAATATCTTCTGTTATCCGCTCTCCCAGCCTGTCGTCAAAAACAAAATTTTTTCCAATGAATTTTGTTTCGAGCCCGGCAGCTTTTGCCTGCCTGGCATAATTGATAATGCCGCCTTCCAGGTGGTACACATGGTTAAAGCCATGATGCAACATGTAAGCACTTGCTTTTTCGCAGCGTATACCACCCGTACAATACATGATGATGTTCTTATCCTTTTTATCCTGCATCATATCCACCGCCATGGGCAATTGCTCTCTAAAAGTATCGCTGGGTATTTCAATGGCTTTTTCAAAATGGCCCACTTCGTATTCGTAATGTGGTTACGCATGTCAATCACTACTGTTCCATCATCCTGCAGCAATTCATTCATTTGCGCTGCATTTACATAGCTGCCTTTATTTTGCATGCTGAAACCCGGATCATCAATTCCATCAGCAACTATTTTTTCACGTACTTTAATTTTCAATACCCAAAAACTTTTTCCATCGTCATCCACAGCAATATTCAGCCTGATGTCTTTCAATGCTTCAATGGTATTGAGATATTCCCTGAAAGCATCCACATTACTATCAGGCACACTGATCTGTGCATTGATGCCTTCTGCTGCCACATAAATTCTTCCAAAGACCTTTAAAGCATTCAGTGCCTTATACAGCTCATCCCTAAATAGTTTTGGATCATCAACAGGAAAATACTGATAAAAAGAAATAGTGGTACGATGCGCTGTTTCAGCGAACAATAGTTTTTTTAATTCCGCCTGGGAAATACGATTGTGTAATACTGCCATAATTTTAAAATTTGAACCAGGGTTGAACTGATAATCCGCTGTACTTCCACTTTGTTCGGCGGATTGGATGCTTGCAGGCAAACCAAATTGAACGGCAAAGATATTGATTAAAAAATAATTACAAACTGATTGATGAACGGCGGCTTCTTGAATTACCCGGACTAAGGCTGCCTCCCAATATACCTCCGGCTCCAATACGGATACCTGTTCGTTCATAAGTACCATTACGGTACGATACCATCAGATCTACCCTGAATATTTTAATTAAATTTTCCAGGCCTGCAAATACCTCCACAATGATTGCTGTTTCGTTTACATACAGGGCAGTGGAGCCGGCAACCAGGTTCCAGTTAAGGCGCTTGAATAATGGAATTTTATTGGTGAGGAACCCGTTAAAATGATGCTCCAGGTGACCATAAGTATAAAATGAACTGGTGGTACTGTAGATATAATAATGGGCCAGCTGAAAGCTGTTCACATATTCACTGGCCCTGATAGCACGGTTGCCAGTAAAATGCTGGTAATCCTGAATGAAAACTTTTTTTGTTTAAAATCCACCAATACCTATCTTGTATTTTAATAGCCCGGCCAGCTTAAAATTCTTGTCGTCACTCACACTCAGGCGCCATTTATCAAAATTCACATCACTTCCAAAAATATTTTTAATGCCTTTTGTATAATTAAAACTAAAGGTTGGGTAATTGGAACCAAGCGACATTTTACGGTTTGGATATTGAATATATTTTTGTCCGGGTTTGATGCTGATATCAAAACTTACTATAAATGCCTGGTGTGGGGTAAACTGCGATGCTATTTTTTCAATAGGATAATTTGGTACATAACGTTTACTAAAGCCAATACTGCCAAAATAATTTTCGTAGATCTTCATAAAATTATCGCCCCATATCAATGTATTTACAGTATTGGTAAGCGGTGTTATCGGGTTTGCTTTATTAAACTGGCTCACCCTTTTTCCCCCGGAAATTGTCCAGGTTTGCCGCTTTATTTTTTTATCGGTTTCCCAGTCACGGGTACGAAAAGTGATATCGGCCCAGGCATTCAGGTGTGTGTTACTCAAACCATAACGCAGGTTGGGTTCAAAAGAAAAATTGGTCTTTAATTTTTTAAAATACCGGTTGTAATAAGGATTTACATTCAATACAATACCCTCTACGGTATTATATTCCAGGCTTTGTATCAATGATTCCACACCCCATTGGTGATTACCTTTAACCGTGTATTTTGTGCGGTGCAAACCCTTCCAGAAAATATCGTACAACTTCAGTTTGCCTTGTTTCTTATTCATTGAATCAACCGAAGCCTGGCTTTGAACGGCATCTTTATTAACCAGGAAAAGGCTGTCTTTTACTTGGTAGTCCATTCTTTCTTCAAACTCCAAAGGCATTGGCCTGATGCTGTCCCAATAAGCAACCGGTTTTTTGTTGGAGGCCGTATCATATTTAACTACTACATTATTAAACCTGTTCTTTGCAAACACAGGGTTGATCTTATAATCTGAATACACCGATACAAAATTGCCGATGGCATCAACACCAAACTGTTTAAACCCAAAATTAATATGCTGATTCTTCACCCGCCAAACATCTTTACCAACCGGCACATGAAACTGGGTGATGTGCAGGGTATCCACAATTTCAAGTTGTGATGTTTTGGTTAGCAAAAGATCAAGACTGTGAATGCGCCAGTCGCCATCTGTAATATTGATGATGCCCGAAAACACGGGCTCATAAGTACGGCGTGGAATTACCTGTATGCTGTTGATCTCTTTTCCATCTTCATAAAAACTACCCAGGTATTTGTATTTGTACATGCTGATAGCTGCATCGGCAATAGGCGAAACGAATCCCCTGGGATTTAACCGGTCTAAAAAAACAGAAACATTATTTTGATAAAAACTGATGAAGGTTGGAAAGGTAAAACCAAAACCATCACTGCCGCTCACCCGGCTGCTGATCACTTCCATTTTAAATTTATCGGGTTGCTGCATGTAAATCCTGGCAACAGATTCTGCCAGGTAAATAATGCCTTTGCGGGAAGAATCGAGCCCCATATCTTTTACATCTTCTTCTTCAATTTTCCGGCCCAGTATTCTTTTGGGAAGCTTGCGCAGCTTCATCATATCCTTGGTGTATAAACCGCATTCAAACCCCTTAACCTGTTCATTATAAAAAGACCGCTTTTTAATAGCCTGCCTGATAATTTCATAAGCCGGATCTTCCCCACTCTTCACCACTACTTCGGTCATATCCAGTTGTTGTGCAGCAATAATAAAAGTAATTTCTGCATCCTCATTTTTAAGGGTTACAATTTTTTTCCTGTGTTTTGTAGCCTATATGCTGGCATACAACTGTGTAAGTACCCGGTGCAACAGAAAATGAGAATTTTGCTTTATTGTTGGCGCTGGTACCAATGGAAGTTCCTTTGATCGTTACAGAAGCATAAGGCAACAGATCGCCTTTATCAGAGAATACGGTACCTTAAATCTTTTGGGCTGATGAGGTATTGGCAATAAAAAGAAAATGAACAATAAAGTTTTTGGGCATATTTTGTTTTGAGTATAACAAAATTAGTGTTGATTTTGTTACTGAAACTCTAAATTAAATTGATCAGGCGTCAGGCCACTACAAATAAGCCGGATATTAAAGTGACATTAATAAATGTAGTAGACCGGAATTTTAAAATTGTACATAATGGCCAGATACCATTATTTGGTTTTACGCAGGTAACTGCCTGCCAGCGCCGCAAAACCAGCTACCAGTGCGCCAATTAAAGCCGTGGCCAAAACCAGCAGGTAAGGATTATCCATTTTTAAAATAAGCTGCGATACTTTATGTGCCAGTATATGATCGTTATTATTGCTCATCCAGAAGCTTAATCCGCCCCATAATAAAAACAATGCGATAAAACCGGTAAGAAATGCCTTGAATGGTCTTTGTGGAATTAAAGCCGCCACCACAAATGCGGCAATGGCTACACTCCACCAGGGAAGAAATAAACAGGGCGCAAAACGTAATAAAATGGTAAGTATAAGTGAGAGGAAGAATTTCATATAGTTGATTTGGTGATTTATAAATTTGATGATTTGATGATTAGTTGATTTGGAAATGATCTGTATTTAATTATCAAATCGGCTAATCATCAAATCGATTATTTACTAAAACTCATTTTTGCCAGAATACGTTTATCGCCTGTTTGCGCTTTGGTCATCATCCACAGCGAATAATATTTTCCGGCAGCCCATTGGTCAACAAAACTATCGTAGTATTTACTGCCGGGGTTACCGCTTTGTCCGCCGGGATACACACCATAGGCTTCTGTTTCAGCCGTTAGGCTTATCACCATGCGCCAGCTGGGGCCGTGATCTACCTTGGCAGCATTGATACTGCGGTAACCGCCACCGATGGGTAAATTCAACCTGCTGAAGGGGGCCAGTTTTGCCAGGTGATTCACACGTGTGGCTTTATTTTTTTCCCAATCCAGTTTACCGGCTGCTTCTAATTTTTCTAACTGGGGCACGGCTTTTTTAAACGCAGCTGTTACATCGTCTGCCAGTGTTTCAACCTGGGTTGTTGTAATATCATCTAAAAATTTATAAGCCGAATCTTTCAATATCTGCTCAACCAAAGTGCTGAAAAAAGGGCGCATGATAACTTTTGGTGCTTTTGCATATTCATCATTATAAACGGTTGAATCAAATTTATTCCAGAACACATCAAATACCGAAACGCCTTTTGAGCCAACATCATTCCTGCAATCCCAGTTCTTTAAAATATCATAATACTTTCTTTCAGCAGCATTCAAATCACCTTCTTTCATATTGGCAATGATGAAAGGCATGGACATGGCTGCAGCTGCATCAAAATTATCAGTTTGTAAAGTCATCATATCCTGCGGTGTGATATTCGTCATTGCATTCAGCCGCTTGTTAATGATGTAGCCACGGTAGGGCGGGTAATCTCTTCCCAGATAATACGGATAAGTATTATCATCAACCGGTTTTTGATTGGCGCTGCTTACAAAACCTCTTTCGGGATTGTATTGATAAGGCACTTCATCCTGCGGAATCATGCCCTGCCATAAATAACTGGTATCATACCCTGGCATTACAAAATCGCCCTGGCCTTTCCATTTGGCGGGCCACTCTCCTTGTGTGCGTAAAGCGATGTCGCCGTTCTTGGCAGCAAAAACAACATTTTGCCCCGGCGTATGCAGGTTGGTAACTGCAGCCGAATAATCGGCATAGTTTTTTGCACGGTTTAGCATGTTGAATATCTTAAGCTCACTGCTGGCATCATGTGCTTTCCATCTTACCGCATAATATTTATTGTTGGTGTTTTTGCCGCCCGAAAAAGATTTATCATACATCACCGGGCAGATATCATTGCCCAATTGTACATAAGCAACCGAATCAATAAAAGCGGGTTTGTTTTTTATTTTAATCGTATCAACTCTGAATGTTGTTTTTACCCATTGTCCGTTAAAAGAATACTCCTGGCGGCTATCATCTTTAAATTTTATTTCGAAATAGTCCCTTACATCGCGGCCGCCATTTGTAAAACCAAAAGCGCAGCTGTCGTTATAACCAATGATAACACCCGGTGCACCCGGAAAGCTTACCCCATAAGCATTAAAGGTTGGTGTAGAGATTTGTACTTCGTACCAAAGCGAAGGAAGATTTAAACCCAAATGCGGATCGTTGCACAAAATAGGTGCACCGTTTTTTGTTTTGCTGCCACTCACTGCCCAGTTATTACTTCCGTTATCACGGTCGGGTTTTGAAGTTTCGGAAACTGCCAGATCGTGACTATTAAAATAAACAGAATCGGCCTGGGCAGGTGCAACCGGAAACACTTTTTGCTTTTCAAAAATGGTTCCTTTAGGAATAATGGGATCCAAAGAATCCTGTATGGCCGGAAACAGTTTTGCAAAGTCATCGGCACTAAAAAAACTTTTTGCATTCGTTAGTTCAAAATCATCATCGTGTGCCGCCAGGTCATAACTCATGTATTTTAGAAAGAGGGAGGTTTTAAGGTTATTCCATTTTTCGGGTTTATAACCAATCAATTTATACTCCAGCGGAAGCGTACTCTCTGTAAGCGTTTCTATGTATGCATTTACACCGGCTGTATAAGCATCGCACTGCGATTTTATTACCGGGTCATTATTCATTTGCTGCAAGGCAATTTCTGCAGCATATACCATCCCCAGCCGGCGCATATTCCTGTCGAAGTTTAAAATGCGTTCATCTTTATTGCCCAATATTTCACTCAGGCGCCCGGCTGCGGCATAAGCCTGAAATTCCATTTGCCATAAACGGAATTTTGAATGCAAAAAGCCCTGAACAAAATAGGCATCGTTTTCCTGCTCGGCAAAAATATGCGGCACCAACCGGTCGTCCAGGTACACATCTACCTTGCCATTCAGTTGCGAAAATTTAAGATCGGCGGTATAGCTTTCAGAAACAGCCTCGGCATTTTGCCAAAAACCATGTTGCGGGCTTAAAAAACTTCCAAAAGCTGGCGCTTCATTACCACCAATGGTTAACCTGGTATTCAGTGTAATTACTAATGCAGTTGAAATAGCAGTGGTTATCAGGAAAGGAACAATTCTCATACAAGCATATTATTTTCTGTAAAATACTAAAATCTGCTATAATACTATGCTTTACGTACAAATTAGTGAAGCTTATTTACATAAAAATATAATATCTGGTCAGATAGTTTTTTACATTTTAACATTCAGCCTTTATATAATACCCACATTACACCGCAGTGGTATGATGTTTGTTTTACGGCCAATAGAAACCAGGATTTAATCATTTCTCTAAAAACAGAAACTATGAAAAAGAGTTTATTTGCTTTAATACCTGCTTTGGCGATGGTATTTTTAATATCATCTTGCAATAAAGATGATACAACAACTACAACTAATTCTACGCCAACAGGAACCTGGAGTGGCACCGGGCAATACGGAACATCAGCAGGTGTACCTACGTACGCATTTACTTTAAACTTTAAAGCAAATGGAACTGTTGATATTACCGGCGATAACAGCACCGCTGTTGATGTTGCCACCGGTACCTGGACAATTGTAGCGGATAGTGTAAGGGCCTTTTACAGGTATGCCAGTTCAAGTGCTGAGTATACATTATCAGGTAAATATACTGCAGGTGCAACTGTAATGACAGGTACTATTGGCCTGGGAACATCAACCACAGGTGTTGGTTTGTTTTCGGTAACAAAACAGTAATAAACCGATAACTCCGCATACATTAAAACAGTTTGGCTTTTACAGTCAGGCTGTTTTATTTTTGTGGGTATGAAAGAATTATCAATTGACGTCAAAAATATTTTAGGATTGCAATTACCCAGCGACCCACGTTGGGTAAATCTGGCAGAATTGCAACTGGATGAAATTTTAACCGACCATGCATACTGTGAACAGAAAGCTGCAACAACCTGTATTTCGCTGATCACAAAAAATTCTGAGAAGGAATTACTGGTAGATGAACTAAGCCCGATCGTTACAGAAGAATGGGGGCATTTCAGAATGGTGATTGCTGAACTGAAAAAGCGGGACCTTAAACTGGGCAGGCAACGCAAAGATGTGTATGTAAACAGCCTGTTACAATTTCAAAAAAAAGATGGCAGCCCCAATGACCGGTTTTTAGACCAGATGCTGATCATGGCATTGATAGAAGCCCGTAGCTGCGAACGTTTTAAAAGGCTGAGCGAAGGACTGGATGATGCTTACATGCGTAACTTTTACCGCAAATTTATGGAAAGCGAAGCCGGGCATTATACTTTGTTCATTACATTGGCCGAACACTATTTAGATAAAAAAATTGTGCGGAAGCGCTGGGCCGAATGGTTGAAATATGAAAAGGAACTGATGAAGGAAATGGAAATCAGGGGTGATAGGATACATTAGTAAATTTAGATTTGAGTTTGCCGGTTTTAGATTTTATCTGAATTAAAGAACGCTGCTTCTTCTTCAAGATTTAAATAAGAGAACTGCTGTTGAAGTTTTTTCACTTTCGCTAAATTAGTTTGCAGAAATTTTTTGTGCTGCTCAGAAGTTGGATTGAATGGTTTGTGATTTTTTGCAGCCACAATTACAGTAATTTCTTTCATCAATTGCTGTGATGATTCATCAATGCAGGCTGCCATAAATTTTTCCCATACATAGTTGGTGGCTGCATAATTGGGATGTACCATATCTTCTGCAAAAAAGCGGTAATCACGCAGATCGTCAATTACCAGTTCGTATGCCGGAAAATAAAAACAATTACCATTTTTTTCTACCAGCTGATGAACAGCCTGTATCAGCGTGGCTTTGCTGCGGTTGTTCTCTACAAAGCCATCACGTAGGTGCCGCACAGGGCTGATGGTGAAAATAATTTGTAGCCCTGGATTAAAAGTCACTGCATTTTCAATCATACTTTGTAAATCAGCAAAAATTTCATCGGCAGATAAAAGCCGTTTAACAAATTTATCTGTTGGCACTTTATGGCAGTTGGCAACAACTTTGTTGTTCTCCAATTGATAAACAAAGGCCGAGCCGAGTGTTATCAATAACCAATCTGCTTTCTTTAAAAAATCATGCGCTGTATCTTGTGATCCGTTAATTGCAGCCAGGCATATTTTTTTATCGGGATGGGAAAACCGGCTGTGATGCTCCCAGCTGTTCCAGCATTCATTCTGGTAAAACAAATCTGTTTCTGTGTATTGCTTATTATTGATGTATGATGAAATTGATTTGGCAATGCTTGATGGATTGAACAAAATGCCATTTGGATTATCGAGCACGGCAAATTTATGATTGGCCAGTTTTGTACCGATCTGCTCGGTAAAGCAGGAGCCAATCAGCAATAAATTTTGCTGATGGTTGATCTTTACATCAAATGGTTTGGGAGTAAATTCTAAATGGAAGTCCATGCCCCTATCCCCTAAAGGGGGACTATTGTGTTTTGTTAAAAAATAATTGCCACTAATTTCACGAATTTACACGAATGTTTTTTATTAGTGCCCATTCGTATCATTCGTGGCTAAATAAAAATATCTGAAGCTAGTTTGCTGCATGCTGTAAGCGCATTAAAGTCTAAATTATTCAGCACTTTTTTTTCTTCAAAATAAGGTATCATCAATTCGGTATCCATATTGCCCACCAGTTCATCATCGGCCATGGGACAGCCGCCAATGCCTTTTAAGGCACCATCGAACCTCTTACAGCCAGCCTTTAAAGCCGCATCCACTTTTTCTTTCCAGTTTGTGGGTGTGGAGTGGAGGTGAACACCGATCTCTGTATCCGGCAATGAATCAACCAGGTATTTGGTGATATCATAAACCTGTTCTTTGGTGGCCAGTCCAACTGTATCGGCCAGCGAAATGATGCTGATATCCATATCCACCAGTTTGTTCACCCAATCAAAAACAATTTCTTCACTATAAACATCACCATACGGGTTTCCAAAACCCATCGACATATAAACAACCAGTTCCTTTTTATTTTTTATGCAAAGATTTTGTATCTCTTCTACCCTGCCCAGCGATTGGGCAATGGTGGAATTGGTATTACGCATCTGAAATGTTTCAGAAACTGAGAATGGAAAACCCAGGTAAGTGATCTCATCAAACACCACTGCATCTTCTGCGCCACGCTGGTTTGCAATTATTGCAAGCAGTTTGCTTTTACCATTTTCAATCTGTAAACCTCTCAACACATCTGCAGTATCTGCCATTTGCGGTATTGCTTTCGGCGAAACAAAACTTCCAAAATCAATCGTATCAAAACCAACTTTTAATAAGGCATTGATGTATTCAATCTTCTTTTGTGTGGAGATAAAGTGCGGCCAGCCCTGCATGGCATCACGGGGGCATTCGATCAGTTTGATTTTATGTTGCATTCTTAAATATTAGAAAACAAAGTTACTGATCAATAATCTTTAAGCATTCCCTTTTGTTCATGTATTTTTTTTCGGATACCGGCAAAAAATTTAGCTCTTGCTTTCTCACCAATCAGGCTTATTTGTGTTGATTTGCGGATCGCATTCTGAAAAGTATCGAGTGTATAATTATTAAAATCTTCATCACGGGTGTACATAAAATTGATCAGGTTATGATTAATGTAAGTAACCTTCTTATCCCCTATCTCAGCCAGGGCGCAATTATCGCCGCTGATGAGGTCGTTATGATACATATTGTAAGCTGCTGCATTTTTATCCGGAGATTCCCCAATGTTGAACTTAAGACCTAGCTCTGCCTGTTTTTCCAGGTGGTTCATCAATACCTGCAGTTTATCATACAAAAAAACAATATCATCCTTCGATTCAAAAACATTGGTGTCTTTGTAAAAAGAAATGTGCCTTAAAATACTATTCACGGTATCAATTCCCCATATTTCGGTAGATGCAATCCGGTTAAAGCTACCCTGCACTTTTATGCCCATTTTTGCATGTGCCGTATCAATATTTTTTACAGAGAACTTCTGATTATTCATTTCCTCGAAATGCAACAGGCTTTTTTTGTAATAAAAAAATGTAAAAGCAGCCAGTTCGGGAATTTGAAAATACAAAAACGGAGGTATGTCATTTGGAAGAAAATAAATATGCCGGTGATCGTGGGTACGCATGTATTCAAATTGCTGCATCATATTATTCAGGTAAACATCCACAAAATCTACTGCAGTTTGGCTAAGGTTTCCGCTAAAAAGAAAGCCATTACTTTTTATGTTTAAAAACCGGTCAACTGATATCAGATAACGTGTACATAGTTTTTGCAGGTCTTCAAAGCTAATGGGTTTTTCTCCCCTGATGCGCCGGTATGCACTATCAGTACTTATTTCTAATACGCCCGCAATTTCCTCTACAACTGATAATTGCGGTGGCAGTAAAGCCTTTATATGCTGAAAAAGCAAGACCTGCACATTATTCATTTCCATCAGTCATTTATGTTTTGCTTAAATATAATACACTCTGTAAATATCATATCAGTTTGGCTTTAGCCCGGTGAATTTCTGCCCTCAGGCGGTTAAAAAAACGCACCCTTTCTCTTTCATTGCTTGCACTTATAAGCGTTGACTTCTGCATAATATTATTCAGGTAATTATACATTGCCTTATTAAATGCTTCGTCCCTGGTGCCAATAAAATGCATAAAGCTGTGATTTAAGAAAGTAACTTTCATATCGCCCAGTTGGGCCAGTAATGTATTATCACCCATAATAAGTTCATTATTAAAAAGCTGGTAAGCTACTGAAAAGGTTGTTGGCTTTTCTCCTATCTTAAATTTAACTCCCTGTTCTGCCTGGCTTTCTAAATGATTAACCAGTTCTTCCAGTTTATCGCACAAAAGCAGTGCCTGGTCGTAAGAAACAAGTCCACCTGCTTCGTAGTAATACAAAATCTGCATCAGCGTGGTATTTACACCTTCTGCATTTAATATTTCTGTAGTAGGAATACGGTTGTATATGTCTACAATACCCAATCCTATTTTGTTGTGAACCTCAAAGCCGGGATAATTAAAAGAGAATTTTTCGCCTTTATCGGCACGGAAATCCAAAAAACTCCGCATCCATACAAAGTATTTAAATGCCGCCAGTTCGGGTATCTGACAGTGTAGGATGAATGTAAAATCCTTGCAAAGAAAATAAATATGCTTTTTCTCAAAATGATCGATAACTGCATATTGTTTATATACTTCTTCCAGCCAGTTTGTAAATCCAAAATTTACATCATTGTCCAGTTTGCCCGTAAAAATAAAAGCATCGCTTTGCAGGTTCAAAAACTGGTCGAGTGACACTTTATACTTTACACATAATTTCTTCAATTCCTCAAAACTGATAGGTTTATCGGCCCTTATACGGCGATAGGCACTGTCATTACTGATGTTCAATACCTCAGCAATTTCATCTACAAACGAGATATTAGGCGGTAACAACGATTTAATATGCTGGAAGAACCGCAATTGTGTATCACTGGATTCCATTCAGAAAAGTTTTGGTAAAAACTGTAAATCTGCCACCTGATTTATGGCATTAATCCCCAATCTACAAAATACAGTTTGCATTTTTTGCAAAAAAAAACAAAAAATACCTCAAACTGGTAGTAAAAAGTTGCAATTACTGATTTCTGAACAACCCACGTATTTATCAATTAGCAATCCGGTTTTGGGCTATTTAGTTTTGAACTATCAATCAAGTTTTTAAAAAACTAAATCAACAAATTATGAAAAAGTCAATTTTAATGCTGGGCATAATTTTCCTCATTAATATGGAATCAAAAGCTCAGCTACAGAGTCAGTTTATTGCAACAAACAGTTTAAGTACCGGTAAACCTGTTTCCTTTTCTGCACACAATTACAGCAGCCCTGATAAGGATTATGATTTTTACATGCGCAGAAGTAAAAACTATCGTATTGTAGGCTGGTCTACGCTTGGTGCTGGATTAATTGCTTCTGGAGCTGGTTTATTATTAGCAACCAATAATAGCAACTATTACAACAGTAGTAATGAAGACGCAGCTGCAGCATTGTTCCTGGTCGGTGCAGTTTCTGGTATTACAAGCATACCATTTATGATTATGGCAACTACTTATAAACATAAAGCAAAAGCAATGGTGAGCAGCCAGAAAACAGGTTTTGGTGTGCCGGCTAATGTGAGTAAGGATATTGTAGGTATCACTTTACAGATACCGCTGGGCAAATAGATTATTCTTCAAAATATAAAAAGGGATTGCCGAAAACCTTAAACAGAGTAGGCAAAAAAATAAAAACATAATAATCATGACACCAATAAAAATAGAATCAAAACATTACATGATTTTACCGGCCCCTGCATTCTGGATTTCACCACTTACCAATAATTTTCAAATTAGCTTTTCGGGCATAGCTATTATTGAGAATTTTAAAGGACATGAAAACCAGACCTGGAGAAATGATCAGCTTGACATCAGCAACACTGAAATGGGATGGGATATCATTATGCAACGGGTTCAGGCGAATTTGCCTCCGCTCCCACCCCGTGCTGTAAAATATGAATTTATACCTTTGCAGTGGGTAACTTATGGAACCGTTAATTCGCAATTTGATGAGAACAATTCCGTAAATGCTGGTTTTGGAGCCTGGAATTTTGGAATAAATAAAAAAGGAGTTTCGATAATTGATTCCGGAAATATAAGGTCAGCTGATGTTTTATCGGGAGTTAACGTTAAAATTCAGGTTAGAGATAAAGATGCCATTATATACAGGATCGGTTATTCCTTGAGTGTGTATGGTTATTTTGTTCCCGTTTTAGAAAATGTTATTGGTTAAGCAATAAAAAGCATTTCTGAAAACAAAAGGGAAGATAGCAGCATTTAAATGGTAAAAAGCTATATCAGATCTCTGTATTTAACTTTCATTTTCGCTGCTTCACCGCCTCATACAAAATAATACCCGTGGCCACCGATACATTCAGTGAATCAAAATCGCCGGTCATGGGTATTTGAAATTTATCATCGCATATCTTTAAAAGTGCCGGGTAAATTCCCTTCTCCTCTCCTCCCATTACAATGGCGCAGGGTTCGGCAAAATTACAGTCGTAAGTTTTTTTAGCAGCTTTCATTTCGCTGGCGAAAACTTTAATGCCATTCATGTGCAGGTCGTCAACGGTTTTCATCAGGCTGTTTACACGGCATACAGCAATTTCTTCCAATGCACCGGCAGAAGTTAGTACAGCATCTTCATTCAAGGCACCAACGCCTTTATCGGGTATGATGATGGCATGAACACCAAAGCAATAAGCACTGCGGGCAATACCGCCAATATTTCTAATATCAGTAACACCATCTAAAATTAAAAACAACGGCACTTCGCCTTTTTCTACCACAAAGGAAATTACATCCTGCAGATCCTGGTACTGCACTTTGGCAATCAGTGCTACACAACCTTCGTGATTGCTTACATTGAAATTATTCAGTTTTTCAACCGGCACTTTATTGATGGGCGTTTGTGTTTTCTCTGCCAGTTTTTTTATTTCATCAATGGCTTCGCCATGTACCGTGGTTTGCAGGTAAATACGTTCCAGTTGTTTACCGGTTTGCATGGCTTCGGTAACTGCTTTTCGGCCAATTACCAGGCTGCTTTTTTTGGGGCGATGATGTTGATGTTGCTGACGGAAATTTTTCACAATGCAAATTTAAGTTATATTCCTGTATGAATTGGGACCTGTCTGCCGACAGGCAGGTTTGGGTTGATTGACAGGATTAAAAGGATTTTTGTATTAAAAAACCCTCTCTGGTTGGAGAGGGTTTATATGAGTTTGATCGTTTTATTTTAAACCAAATACTTTCTTCACATCTTTCACTGCATCCAGTTTCTCCCAGGTAAATAATTCCACTTTCTTTTTAATTGTTTTACCATCAGGCGAAGTAAATATTTTTTCAACTGTTTCATGCTTACGTCCCATGTGACCGTATGCAGCGGTTTCGCTGTACATAGGGTTACGCAGTTTTAAACGCTGCTCAATAAAATAAGGACGCATATCAAAACAAGGCATTTTCATTACCTTTTCTGCAATCTCTCCATCAGTTAAATTTACTTTGGCAGTACCATAAGTTACTACATTGATACTGGTTGGCTGCGCCACGCCGATAGCATACGAAACCTGCACCAGCACTTCATCACACAATCCAGCTGCCACTAAATTCTTGGCAATATGGCGTGTTGCATAGGCAGCACTGCGGTCAACTTTACTTGGATCTTTACCGCTGAAAGCACCACCACCATGTGCACCTTTACCACCGTAAGTATCTACAATAATTTTACGGCCGGTTAAGCCGGTATCGCCATGAGGACCACCAATAACAAATTTACCGGTTGGGTTAATGTGATACTTTATTTTGTTGTTGAAAAGGTGATTGTATTTTGGATATTTTGCTTTAACCCTTGGAATCACAATATTGATGATATCCTTTTTAATTTTTGCCAGCATCTTGTCATCACTCGCAAAATCATCATGCTGTGTTGAAACAACGATGGCATCAATTCTTACCGGCCTGTTGTTATCATCATATTCCAATGTAACCTGGCTTTTTGCATCCGGGCGCAGGTATTTGATCTCTTTATTTTCCCTGCGAACCGCAGCCATTTCTATTAATATAAAATGTGCCAGGTCTAAAGCCAAAGGCATGTAATTATCAGTTTCGTTGGTTGCATAACCAAACATCATTCCCTGGTCACCGGCACCCTGCTCTTCCTTTTTCTTACGGTCAACACCCTGGTTAATATCGCCACTCTGCTCGTGAATAGCAGAAAGTATACCACATGAATTGGCTTCAAACATGTATTCACTTTTGGTATACCCAATTTTACGGATCACACCACGGGCTATTTCCTGTACATCCAGGTAAGCTTTACTTTTTACTTCGCCGGCAAGTATAACCTGGCCGGTAGTTACCAGCGTTTCGCAGGCTACTTTGCTCTGCGGATCAAAGGCTAAAAAATTATCGATCAACGCATCGCTGATCTGGTCTGCAACTTTATCCGGATGTCCTTCACTTACGGACTCTGATGTAAATAAATATGGCATATTTTTTTTTTAAGATTGCAAAGATAAGGTTGTATATGCTAATGAACAAAGTCCTCCCGAAAAATGGGGAGGACTTTTAACTATTGTTATAAAATTAAAGTTTTGACCACACGATTCTTAACTTCATCCTGTAATTGTTGTTGGTTCCGCTTCCTATTCTTACCCGGCCAAAAGCAATGTTGTTGCCAAAAGGAATATAGGCTCCCGAGTATTGCGGATAATTCAGGTTAAAGGGAGCATACAGGCGCATATCGTAAGACCTGGTGTGTTCGGTAACGATCTGCTGCACATACCTGGAAATATTGAAAGTGTAGTATTTCATCAGGCCGCCCGTTAAAGGATCGGTCTTACTTCTTCTGTAACCGCCAAAGTATTGATAGTTTATCTGACTGGGGATATATGGTATCGCATTGTTATCGGGATAATATATTTCAGAAGTGTTCAGATCAAAATACATTGGTTTCCATTTGGCAGTGGTTGTTGTTGTATCTTTTAAATCAAGAAATAGAAAGTTTGGAGCCGAAAATGTTTCATCCAATAAGGGATTGGTTGGTATTTGTTCTACAATGATCTCTGCACGGTGTATTATACGATTGGATAAAGTTGCCAGTGCCGGAATATTCAGGTTTACAAAAGTACCGGGTGCTGTTTGTATATAATGTTCACTTGCAACAGGATTACTCACAGGGTATCCGGACCTTGTTCTCTGAATATAATTACTGGTATTGGATATAGGAGCATTTGCAGGGCCTGGTCCAAATACCGGGTTAAGCCTTAAAGAAGTGTAAACAGAATCAACTGCCCCGCCATTTTTCCTTCTAAAATGAACTTCCAGTTTGGTAGCCGTATCAGAAAGGCTTGCATACAAAAGGCCATTTCCCGATGCCCCATTTGCAATAACAGCAATACCATTATAAAAGCTCCGGTAAATAGAATCATTGTAAAAAGCATTGTTTGCTGAATTGGCTTTTATACTGTCTCTGCCAAACAACGCTGTAACCCAGGGACCCGAAAGTTTAATACGGATTTGGTTCATAACTATATCTCTGCCGTTATTTAAACGAATAGTGTCGCCCATCTTGCGTACATCAATAAAGGCTGAACCTAAAATGGACCCAACATTTGGTTTATAAGCGGTAGTATTTCCTAAAACAACTGTATCCCTTGACCTTCCGAATACAGCATCGTTAACCTCACGTACATCCAGGCTGATGGGTGCAAGGCTGTCTCCCCAAAAACCTTTATATTTTAAACAGAGTACTACTGAATCAAAACCTACAATTGTATCTCCAGAATTTCCCCAATAATAGGGGTAAAAAGGTGGTTTCAACTGCATGTAAATATTGGCAGTAGTACGCCCAAAAAGCGGATCATTGGGAATACTTCCAAGAGCATAGTCATCATATGTGCCTATATAAGTGGAATCGCTGAAAAAATTTTCCTGCGTTGAATTAATAAATAAAGTATCAGCAAATGTGTTCACATTATCAACTACAGGCAACTGGTCGCTGCCAATATCGGTAGTGTCCAGTTTGGTACAGTTCAGGCTAATTATTGAAATAAGTAAAACAGCAGTTACTGCCAGGGGAAGAATACGTTTTTGCACAATAATAATTTTATGAAATGCGGTTAGATTTTCTACTTCGCAAGTTCGGAATACAATTGCAAATAGTCTGTTAAATCACTTTCTGCATTAAATTTCAAAACTTTTTTTCCTTTCACTTTTGAAAATTGTTCAACAAGTTTTTTATCTGCTTTTTCGGCACCAAATGTAATAGCGTCGGCATACGTGGCACCTCCGGCAAACATAGCCGCGTTGTTCATATCTTTAAAAGGTTCCAGTTCTTTTTTGGTAACATAATCATTTATGGTGACCATTTTCAGGAAATCCTTCTCAAATTTTTCTTTAAAAGTATTTTGCCCAATGGTGTAAATGATCTTGCTGTTACTGAAAACCGGTTCTTTTTTATATGCGTTCCTGATAAACATCGGTATTAACCCGGTCATCCAGCCGCTGCAATGAATAATATCCGGTGGCCATCCAAATTTCTTAACAGTTTCCAAAGCTCCTTTGCAGAATAAAACGGTTCTTAATCCATTATCATCAAACCAATTTTCCTTTTCATCAGTAAAAATTGATTTTCTTTTAAAATAATCATCGTTATCCAAAAAGTAAATCTGCAGCCTTGCATTGGGTAAAGACGCAACTTTAATGATCAGCGGATAGTCATCGTTGTCGATCGTTACATTAATACCCGATAAGCGAACAACCTCATGCAAACGGTGCCTTCTTTCGTTTATTACACCAAAGCGTGGCATAATGCAGCGTACTTCCATCCCGGTGTCGTTGGACTTTACGGCCAGTTTATTTACAATTTCCGCAAAATCAGTAAGTTCCAGATAAGGCGACATTTCATTTGCAATAAATAAAATTCTTTTCTTTGTACTCATTTACCCTTGGTTTGTTGCTGTAATATTTTAGAAACGGCTGCAAAAGTACGTTATTTATTCGGGAAAATCAGATTCAACAGGCATTTGAAGTGTAATTGATACCAATATGATACTATTTAAGAAAGCTGCTGATATTACTGCCTGGCTGCTGAAAAGCAAAACTGCCGGCAAAAAAATTGGTTTCATACCTACCATGGGCGCATTGCACCCGGGACATATTTCGCTGATCAAGGCTTCTAAAAAGGCCGGTTCCATTTCGGTTTGCAGCATTTTTGTAAATCCGGCCCAATTTAACGATGCCAAAGATTTCGATAATTACCCTTCCACTATTGAAAAAGATATTGATGCATTGGAAAAGGCCGGCTGTGATATATTGTTTTTACCCTCCGTCTCAGAAATGTACCCTGCAGGAACCGGAAATGCAAAAACCTATAACCTGGGGTATTTGGAAACCGTACTGGAAGGTAAATACAGGCCGGGGCATTTTCAGGGGGTTTGCCTGGTGGTACACCGGCTGCTAAATATTATTCCTGCCGATGATTTATACCTTGGCCAGAAAGATTACCAGCAATGCATGGTCATAAAAAAACTGGTTGAACTGGAAAATATCAATACAACCATCCACATATGCCCCACCCTGCGTGAAACCAGCGGGCTTGCCATGAGCAGCAGAAATATGAGGCTGACTGAAGAAAGCCAAAAACAAGCGCTAAAAATATTTGAAACCTTATCTTATTTAAAAAACAATAGTAAGCCCGGCAATTTAACTGCATTAAAACAAACAGCCATTGATAATTTAACCAATGCCGGTTTTAAGGTTAATTACATAGAAATAGCTGATGCCGGTAACCTTGATATTATTAACCACTGGGATGGAAACAGCAAACTGGTTGCAGTAGCCGCTGCATTTTTAGGTGAAGTAAGGTTGATAGATAATATGCTTTTGTAGAGATAACATTGAATCATGGATTCTGGATCCTTGATTCCGGATAGGAACTTAAGTTGTCAAAAGGCTTTTAAGGTTTCTGGCTTTATCCAGTATCTATCAGTATCTATCATCCAGTATCAAATCTTCAACATCTTCTTTTTGACATTCCTGTTTTCCCTTCGTAATTTGTAACCGATTATGAATAAACGGTTAATCTCCATATTACAGTACACCATTTTCCTGGGCGCCGGTATATTTTTGGTTTGGTGGCAGCTAAAAGGTATGACTGCAGAGCAAAAAAACCAGTTCATATCTGCATTACGCAGTGCTAATTACTGGCTGATCATTCCTATAATTTTTATGAGCCTGCTAAGCCATTTAAGTCGTGCCTACCGGTGGAAATTGCTTTTAGAACCACTGGATTATTATCCAAAAATAAAAAACGTATTTGCAGTAACCATGGTTGGATACCTGGCTAATGCAGCCATTCCCCGTTTGGGCGAAGTATTAAAATGCACTTTTTTATCAAAGTACGAACACATAAAAGTTGAAAAGCTGGTTGGATCTATTTTAATTGAACGCACATTTGATCTTTTCTGTTTTGTTCTCTTCATCGGCATTACGGTAATGATACAGGTAGATAAGATCGGCAGTTTTATCAAAGAAAAGATTGCATCTTTTGGAGATAACGCCGGTATGCCGCTTTGGGTAAAAGGCTTAATAGTTTTAGGAATTATGCTGCTTATTTATTTTGGTTTAAAATTGCTGGTTAAAAATTACCCTGAAAATAAAACCATTCTTAAAACAAACAATTTTTTTAAAGGTATCGGACAAGGATTTACAGCGATAAAGAGTTTAAAGAAACGCAACCAGTTTATTGCACACACGTTGTTTATATGGGCCATGTATCTATTACAGATCTATATCGGTTTTATGGCAATGGAGCATACAGCAGAACTGGATATAAGAGCCGCCTGCAGTGTATTGGTACTGGCAACATTTGCCATGATCATTACTCCAAACGGAATTGGCCTGTTTCCCATTTTTGTAATGCAAACGTTGATCCTATACGGTATCGACAGTGCCTATGGTAAAGCATTTGGCTGGCTCATCTGGGGCGTAGCCACCTGCATTATTTTAGTTGTGGGTTTTATCTGCCTGTTGCTGCTTCCTTACATTAACAAACAAAAAAATGAAATCAATACAAGCCATACCGGATAAAATTTTTACACTTACTGAATTGAAACTACAGATCAGGCGCTGGCGGCTGCTTGACAAAAAAATTGTTTTCACCAACGGTGTTTTTGACATTCTGCACGAAGGACATATAGCCTCCTTAAGCGAAGCTGCACTCTACGGCCATATTTTAATTGTAGGTATTAATGCAGATGCATCGGTAAAAAGATTAAAAGGCGAAAGCCGCCCGGTTAATAACGAAGGATCAAGAACATTGCTGATGGCATCGCTGGTGATGGTTGATGCGGTTATTTTATTTGAAGAAGACACCCCTTTAAATTTAATATCGGCTCTTTTGCCTGATGTGCTCGTAAAGGGGGGTGATTATTCCATTGACCAGATCGTGGGTGCCAAAGAAGTAATGGCCAATGGCGGCGAAGTAAAAATTGTTCCCATACTGGAGGGGTTTTCGACCACCGGTATTATCGAAAGAATGAAAAACGGCGATAAATAATATTTTCATTTTTACAAAAACTTAATATTGATTGTAGCTACAATTAAACGCAAGCCCTTAAATTCGCCACATTCACTCCTAAAATTCAATTTGCTTGCAAAAACGTAAGATCATATTCCGGGATATCAGCTGGCTTTCCTTCAACAACAGGGTATTACAGGAGGCTGCAGATGAAACCGTTCCTTTGCGGGAACGCATCCGTTTTCTGGGCATTTTTTCCAACAACCTGGATGAGTTTTTTCGGGTACGTGTGGCTGCACTTAAGCGCATGATCGAGTTCGGAAAAAAATCCAAAATGCACCTGGAACTTACGCCAGCCGCCATTATTGAAGAGATACAGGAAATAGTAATTGAACAGCAAAAAGAATTTGAACGCATCTGGAACGAGATCTTGCGGGAGCTTAAAAAAGAAAGGATCTACCTGGTTAAAGAAACACAGTTAAACAAAACACAGCAGGCTTTTATCCTGGATTATTTTAATGAAGAGATACGAAGTAATGTAATACCGCTGATGATTGAAAGTATCCAGGATTTTCCGGTATTAAACGACCGGTCAATTTACCTGGCTTGTAAACTATCGAAAAAAGACAGATCCATTCCGCAAAAGTATGCATTGCTCTCGGTACCAACCCGAAGGCTGCCCCGGTTCATCATACTTCCATCAAAAAACGCCGATAAGCAGATCATTTTACTGGAAGATATTATCCGCTTTTGTTTACCCAATATTTTTTCATTTTTTGGATACGATACTTTCTCTGCTCACATCATTAAAGTAACCCGTGATGCTGAAATTGATCTTGATAATGACATATCTACATCGCTCATTCAAAAAATAGAAAAGGGTTTAAAGAACCGCAAGAAAGGCAAACCGGTACGTTTTGTTTTTGATAAAGCCATCGACCCGTCGCTCCTCACCTACCTGGTGCGCCGCCTGGGTTTATTGCAAAAAGATAACCTGATACCGGGTGGCCGTATTCATAATTTTGTCGACTTCATGAATTTTCCCGAATCGGTTTTCAATAAAAAAAGCCAGCGCAAAAAACCGTTTATTCATCCCGTTTTAAAAAATGTTACCAGCGTTACCAATATTGTTTTAGAAAAAGATGTACTGCTGAATTTTCCGTATCATTCCTTCGACAGCATTATTGACTTGTTACGTGAAGCTGCGATAGATCCCGAAGTGATCAGCATTAAAATAACCTGTTACCGCCTGGCCGACCGTTCAAAGATCATCAATGCATTAACCAATGCTGTACGCAATGGCAAACAGGTAACCGTGGTGCTGGAACTGCGTGCCCGCTTTGACGAAGAAGCCAACCTGGAATGGAAAACCGAACTGGAAGAAAATGGCGTAAAAGTATTACTGGGTGTACCCAATGTAAAAGTACACGCCAAGATCTGTTTAATAAAAAAGCGGGTGAACAACCGCACCATTCATTATGGTTTTGTAAGCACCGGCAACCTGAATGAAAAAACCGCAAAGGTTTACAGCGATGCCTGCCTGCTTACATCCGACCGCAATATTATGGCCGATGTAAACCGCCTGTTTAATTACCTGGAGCAGCCCAAAACCAGGATCGCTTTATTAAAAAGCTGCAAAACATTATTGGTAAGTCCTACGGGAATGAGAAGACATTTGCTGCAGATGATCAATAAAGAAATAAAAACTGCCAGATTGAAAAAACCGGCTTCCATCATTCTTAAATTAAATTCGCTGAGCGATGAAATGCTCATTGACAAATTATACGAAGCTGCAAAATCAGGTGTTGAAATTAAACTGATCATCAGGGGAATTTTTTGTATGCTCACCGAAAATAAAAAATTCAAAATACCCGTGCAGGCCATCAGCATTGTAGATGAGTACCTCGAGCATTCCCGTATCATGATCTTTCACAACGGCGGCAAAGAAAGAACTTTTATTTCATCTGCCGACTGGATGGTACGCAATATTGATCACCGGGTGGAAGTTGCCTGTCCCATTTTTGAAAAAAATATTCAGCAGGAAATTAAAGACATCATTCAGATACAACTGAAAGACAATATCAAGGCCAGGATACTGGATAATGACCTCGGCAACCAATATGTAAACCCACGCAACACAAAAAAAATACGCAGCCAGGTGGAGACGTATAATTATCTGTACAGGAAAAGTTAATCCGTTAATCCGTTTAAACGTTAATCCGTAATTTCGTTTGTAACAATAGCAGATTAAACAATTAAAGATCCCCACGGATTAACGGATTAACAGATTAACCAATAAACGGATTAACTATTTTGAAATTAGCAGCCATAGACATAGGAAGTAACGCAGCCCGTTTATTAATTACTGAAGTAACTGTCAACGAAAAGAACGTTCCAATTTTTAATAAGCTCAATTTAATAAGGGTGCCATTGCGTTTGGGTTTTGAAGTATTTGAAACCGGCCTTATCTCCAAACAAAAGACCGGCATGCTTATACAAACCATGAAGGCATTTAAACATTTGATGAATGCTTACGATGTTAAACAGGTAAAAGCCTGCGCCACCAGTGCCATGCGGGATGCAAAAAACAGCGAGGATATTATACGTAAAGTAAAAATGGAAACCGATATTGCCATTGAAATCATCAGTGGCGATATGGAAGCCGGCCTGGTTTTCGAAAACCATATTGCCGAAACCTTAGACAAAGACCATAGCTACATGTACATTGACGTGGGCGGTGGCAGTACCGAACTTTCTTTCTTCAGCAATGGCGTACTTAATTTTAAAGAATCCTTCAATATTGGCACCATCCGTTTATTACAAAACCAGGTTAATGATAAAACCTGGGAACAGATGAAAGAGGTCATCAAGACCGTAACCAAAGGACAAAAAGAAGTGGTGGCCATTGGCAGTGGTGGAAACATCAACAAGATTTTCAGCATGAGCAAACGCAAGGATGGTAAACCGCTTACACTTGATCTGCTTAAAGACTACCTCAGGGAATTAGGCAGTGTGAATCTGGAAGACAGGATCAGGCTGTATAATTTAAGAGCCGACCGTGCCGATGTAATTGTACCGGCTTTACAAATTTACACCAATGCCATGCGCTGGGCCGGCGCTACCGAAATGTATGTACCCAAAATTGGTTTGGTAGATGGATTGGTACAGCATATGTGGGAAGAGTTGAAATAAAGTCTGATCCCTTCTTAATTCCAAAATCCTAATTGCTAAACATTCAGCCGTTTTTGCTATGTGTAAGTGCCTTTATCTAATTTGATACCTTTTATCAAAATTTTTTTAAAAAGCAATAGAAGGTTATCTCATCAGATTAAATGATAGCCTATCGCATATCTATATAGATAACTTGTATATTTAAGTATTGAAATATTGTGATTATTCGCAAGCCAAGTATTTTAAAAAATCTTAACCCGTTACTTTTCAATTCTAAATTATGAAAACTAAATTATTGCTATTCCCCTTGCTACTCTGTTTAAATAATTCAACTTTCGCACAAACAAATACTTCAAGAATATTGATAGCAAAGTAAAAATGACTTTAGCTATTTTAAAAGACACTGCCAAGCCGATATAAATTGCAGTGTTTACATTTAAAGACACTACAGATGAACCTAAGAGATTATGATGTCATGACCTAAAAAAGCATGAAGCAAAATTTTATAGTTCATTAAGGCATCTTGGTTTAAAACAATCTAATGATAATATGCAAGTGTCGGGCAATACAATTGTTGTGAATACTCCGCCTCCTTTTGGCGACAAGGAATCCGAATGTGTTGAAATTAATTTTGAAAAAAAATATTATAAGGTATTTGACAGAATTTCTAAAATTCCACATTATTACCAAGATAGCCTTACAAGCCCTGCTTGGAGTTTATTGCCAGATACAATTTTAGTTTTAAATGAAATTTGCCAAAAAGCTACTGCATTTTATAGGGGAAGATATATTATAGCTTGGTTTGCTAAAAACATACCTATTCAACAAGGTCCATGGTTGTACAATAGTTTACCCGGTTTAATATTAAAAATAGAAGACACACGTAACCAATTTTCATTTGTATGCAGAGAATTAATTGCAAAACCACAAACTGAACCTGTTTTTATCGAATATGAAAATGCCGAAAAGGTTTCCAAAGAAATCGCCCTTCAAAGAAAAAGATTGTACAATGTAGATCCATTATCTTCAATTGAAAAAGAATGGGGCGTTACAATGACTACACCTGGTATGGATATGAATAAAGTAAGAAAAAAAAGACCTTATAACCCTTTAGATTTAAATAACTAAATGAAATGTTGCAAAATACTTTTTTTTTCATTTTGCCTCTTCGTTTATGTACAAGCTTTCTCACAAACAATATTTACCGGGCAAATAAAGAATACGGCTAACAGAGCTATTACTAATGCTAGTATTCTACTTTCCACACCATCTACCAACTCAATCTTAGCTTATGGGATAAGTGATAATGCCGGCAATTTTAAAATAACCTTACATACAAAAAGTGATACAATTAAGATAACAATAAGTTGCATAGATTATTTAACACTTGAAAAGAATGTTGTAAACATATCTCAAACTTCAATTTTTACTTTAACTGAAAAATCAACAGAGTTGCCCACTGTTGTTGTAAAAAACAGCCCAATAATTTTACAGGGAGATACAACGAATTATAGCGCAAGTTTTTTTAGCAGTAAGCAAGACAGGGTAATTGGCGATGTTTTAGCAAAACTACCAGGTATAGAGATTGATGCAAATGGGACTATTACTTATAATGGCAAACCTATTAGCAATTATTACATTGATGGACTCGACTTACTTGGTACAAAATATAATATAGCTAACCAAAATATTCCTTCAGAATTGGTTGACAAAATTCAGCTCTTAAATAACCACCAGGCAATAAGAGCACTTGATAGTTTTGCAACAACCAAAGGAACTGCTATAAACATAAAGCTAAAAGCAAAAGCAAAAAACCGGGTAATAACCAAGGCCAAACTTGGTATTGGGGTAACCCCAATACTCTGGGATAATGAACTAACACCTCTTAATTTTAGAAAAAACTTACAACTGATAGGGGCTTACAAAAACAATAATAGTGGTTCTTACTTATACAGCGAACTCAATGATAATTATGCAATAAAACAATTAGGGGCAGAAGATGATAATACCTTGAATGTGAAATTATTGAATCTTGTAAGTCTGCCTGCAATTAACCTGCCTGCTAAAAGATATACATTCAACAATTCCCACCTGGTGCATTTTAATATCTTAACTGTATTAAAAAATAAAGCGCAGTTAAAACTAAATGTTAGTCAATATTTTGATAATAATACCTCAATCGGCAGCAATTCAATTACCTTTTTTTTGCCGAACGATACAATAAATTTTAAAGAAGTTTATAACAATAATAATAAGGAGAATAAATTTAAAACAGAGTTAAACTATACAATTAATACCCAAAAATATTACCTGAGGAATTTATTAACTTATAAAAATGAACAATCAGCAGAAACAGGGAACATTGAAACAATTCAGTCTGTTTTGCAAAAATTATCATCAAATTCAAATACCGTAAGCAATGAGTTTACGTTTAACAAAGTAAAACGCAAAGTTTTATTAAGCTTCTCAAGCAAACTGAATTATACAGCTAACCCACAAGAACTTGCCGTTTTACCTGGCACGTTTGCTGCAGTGTTTAATGGAGGTGCAAACTTCCCCGAGCTTAAGCAAAAAACCAATTTAAAAAACCTTTTAACCAATACCTCAATATCCTTAACAAGAAAAAAAAAGGCGCTTCAATATGAAAGTAAACTTGGAATTGAAACCTCTAATATTTATTTACAATCCTATTTCTTAAACCCGTTAAACAATAGCATAGCATTAACTGCAGATAGCTTAACAAACAAATTGACATGGCAAAGGATAAAACCTTATATATTTAATACATTAAGCTTCATTAAAAAGAAAAACACCTTTGCGTTAACTATTCCAATTGAGGCAAATTTCGCTACACAAAAAGACAATAACACAGGCCAAAAAAAAACATACACAAATGTTTCCTTAAACCCACGTTTGGATATAACAATACCACTTACATCAAAACTGGAAATGCAAATTGGATTTGTAAAACAAACAACAATCAAATCAATTTTAGATACACACGACGGGTATATTTTAACTAATTACAGAACTTTGCGGCAAAATGACAGCATACTCCCTGTAGAAAAATTGAAAAATCTCAAAGGTTCATTTGCATATAAGAATCCGCTAAATGGTTTGTTTATATATTTTACCACCTCTTATTCTGCACTTAAAAGAAACTTGCTATTAAGCAATACCTACAACAATTCTTTAACAAAAACACTGGCAATACAAAGGTGGAATAATCAATATAGCCTATATTTTACAGGTTACATTAATAAGTTTTTTTTAACCGCAAAAACTAATGTTTCTATAGTTTTTGTAAGAGGAGAAATAAAAAATCTTCAGTTATTGCAAAATACTGAAACACAAATTTCATCCACAATAAATGAAATAAAAATAAAAACTACAGTAAACAAATTTTCATGGGGGAATTTCGAGAATTCATTGTCTCTTCAAAAAAATAAAAGCAAATTATTTCAAATGAGAAATGAAATATCTGACATTCAAAATTTCAGTATTCAGAATAATTTTAAAATTTATTTTTTTCTGACCTCTAAATTTTCAACATCTGTAAATACAGATTATTATGATTTTAAAAATACCCAGGCTGTTCATTCAAAATATTTCTTTCTTGATTGGGGTTTAAGATATAAGTTCAGGAATATCGATATTGAAGCAACTATAACAAACATTACAAATAACAAAGTATTCAATGCCGCATTACTTACAAAAAACACAAGCCAGGAGTATGATTATAAAATCCGTCCTGCAAATGCCCTGGTAAGGTTCTATTTCTCGTTTTAATTTCCTCTCTGGCTTAAATAAGCTTTCTTTAACATCTTTTTCCAATAACTTCAGTCTCTCATCGTTACAACTGCATGACAAAGAAACTCACCCTTATATTTCTTTTTGCCAGCCAGGTTTTATTTGCTCAAAATAAACCACTGCCAACGCAGTTTGACAAATTTGTAAACAAACCCGGTATTGAATGGGCGGCTTATGCCAGCGATACCGTAAATTTTACTAGTGCCGGTTTAAATAACCTGCTTTTAAAACGTATCAGCAAAAATGAGATCAAAGCATCAAAACCGGTTGAAAGCAGAACTGCCGAAACTGATAAAATAACCTACTGTCCACTGGATTCAATAGACCAGGCTTTTTACGGTGACCACATAGATATTATGATGGATTCTACCGGTACGCAGTACTTTATGAAACGGGAAGTACCTGAAAAAGACAGCTCCAATTTTAAGCGTACAGAAGTAACGCAGATACTATACATCGAAAAAGGTAAATTAAAAAGCTATATACCTTTCATCACGCCTACTTTACCGGTTTACATGTCTACAGGGAAGTATATTGGGGAGCGTTTTTATTTTACCAGTTGCTACAATTATACCTACAACAACAAACCCCGCAACAAAAGCAAACTCATTTTTTTAACGCAAACTAAAAAAATGATCAGTCTTGCAACAACACAAAATGATCAGCTTAAAGAAATGTACGGGCAAAATTTAGTTGAAGCTATCTGGCCCCATGTTTTAAAAAATAAAATAGATGTATTTGCAATTAAAGATAACTGGAAATTAAAGCGGGAAGAATTGGATATCTCAATCGCTGTAAATGAACCGATACTTGTTCCCATCTATGATTCTGCCGGCAATGTCATTTCATACGTGGTAACATCAAAGCCGGTTGACATGAACCGTTTTACCGATGTACAACTGGTGCAGGATTGGTATTACGACCACAAGCGAAATAAAATCTATTCCAACATAAAAGAATTGATTTTGCTTTTAAAAAGGATGATAAAGAAATGGCACCGGTTTTAAGATTGGTCTTTAGATAGATTTGTTTTTATTTCCACAGAAGCAACCTGCATTTTTAGTAAGGTTTTCGTTAGAAAATCAGCTGCTTATTGTACATAGTTTACGCCTCTAATACAAACGTTAGTCGCCGTTGCGTTAGATAGGCTACAAGAATCAGATAATCCCTGCTTTTTAAATTAAAATAATTAAATGAAAGTAATAGTTCAATTCTTAGTCTTTGTATTAACAATGATCTTACAGGTTGTTAGTCTTGACAGCTTTGCTTGTAGTGTATGTAAAGTGACTATTAATGGAAGGACTTACTTTGGAAATAATGAAGACAATTGGAGGCTCGGTTCAAAGATTTGGTTTGAAAATAAGACTTTTGGAAAATTTGGTGCAGTATATGTTGGCTATAGCGACAATTTTCCCCAAGGAGGTATGAATGAAGCAGGACTTGCTTTTGACGGATTGGCAATTTACCCCAAAGTCTTAAATCCTGACCCAACAAAGACAACTGAAACAAACCCCAATAAATTTATAAGGGAAATTTTGCAAAACTGCAGCACTGTTGAAGAAGTAAGAAATTATGCAATAAAATTCAACAGACCTTTTACTGGCGGTGTAGTTTTTTTCGCCGACAAATTTGGCAAATACCTGGTAATGGAGCCAGATACTATGATGACTGGAAGTGACAAAAAATATATCATTGCTAACTTTTGCCCTTCAAATACACCTGATAAAGAAAAGCTGAGCTTTGATCGTTATAAACGAGGTAATGATTTCTTACTAAATCATACTGATGATACAAGTTCAAATTATTGTTTGTCTTTAGTGGACACAATGCATGAATGCAGAAATAAAATTGGTGATGGTACACTGTATTCTTATGTTGCAGATTTGGAGGACGGTAACTTAAGTTTATATTTTTATCACGACTTTAAACACACCAAAAAATTTAATCTGAAAACAGAATTAGCAAAAGGCAATCACTCTTTTGAAATACTTAATATATTTCCGACAAACACAGAGTATAAAAAATTTATTGATTTCAAAACACCACAAAACGATGTTGTAATTCGTTTATTTCTTATTTTTTGTGAAATTTTATTTTCCTTTTCGTCATTATTCTTCCTTATTAGTTTTTTAAGAAACCGAAAACCTATACCGCAAGCAAATGGTACAAATCCTACATTAAAAATCCTCTTATTTGCCCTAAATGCCATATTGTTATATTATGCAACCATTCTATCCAATAATATAGCAATCTTTTATTTCCCTTCGCCATACAAGGATTGGAAATTTTCATTGTTAAATATTGCAGCTTATATTCCTTTCCTGATGCTAGTTATCATCGTTCCCTTAATTACACAAAACATTAAAATTCTTAAAGGAACAACCTGGACAACATTTTCAAAATACTTGTTTACACTAAACAATTTGACATATTTGGCTTTGATATTCTTATTTGCTTACTGGAAATTTTACAATGTATTTTAATTAACAGTTTATCAAGAATATCGGGAAAACTTTGGTTTACAGTTTTTAACTTCCCTCTCTTGTTTTAATTTAACCCCAAAACATTACCCACTATTTCCTATTTTCAATCAATGAATGCAAAACCTGCAGTCCGCTTTGATGCACTCACCGGCTTTCGATGCCTGGCTGCCTGTCTGGTTTTTCTGTATCACAACCGTAAATACTGGCGTGATTCATTGCATCCCGAACTGTTGCGGTTGCTCAATGAATTTCACATCGGCGTTTCCTTATTTTTTGTGCTGAGCGGTTTTTTAATTGCCTATACTTATGCCGAAGAACCCTTGCAGTCTGCAAAGAGTTATGCAAAGTATTTTTCAATCCGTTTTGTACGCATCATGCCATTGTACTGGCTGATTCTTACCGCCCATTATCTCGATCCTGGTTTTGGTAAAGGTCAATTCACCTGGCTTACGTATTCGCTCTTTCATGGCTTCTCCGATCTGCACAACCTCGATGCCATTGCCCAGGCCTGGTCGCTTAATATTGAAATGACATTTTATGCATTGGCTCCCCTGCTTTGCCTGTTGCAGAAAAAACAGTTGCTTTATTTACTCGGTTTTTTTAGTCCTGTTGTTTGCAGGCACCTGGTCGGTTGGTTATTACTGGCACCAGGTAAACGGCAACCCGGGGCGATGGTTGTATCCATTAAACTTTGTAATACACGGTACTTTTGCTGGCCGTTGCCTGGAATTTTTGGCAGGTATGATACTGGCCAATTATATCCGCAATAATAAAACAGTGTTCATTCAAAAATTCCGCTTTAAAACATTCATTGGCTTTGCAGGCATTTTCATCACCACGTATTGCATAGGCCTTTTTCAACCCAATGCATTTGCGCAGGGGTCCGATCAGGTTGGCGGAATGATCCTACAACTTCTGGTATTGCCTGTTTTTGTAGCTATTGCATTGGCAGGGCTTATTTACGAACAAAGCTGGCTGCAAAAATTCTTTTCATCAAGGGTATTGGTTTTACTAGGCAATGCTTCCTTTGCTTTTTATCTTATCCATATCAGCTATGTAAATATTAAAGTAAAGCAGTGGTTTTTATTACCCGACAGAAATTTTGTGGTGCTTTGGCTGATTGCCATTGTTTTATACCTGGCAGTAGAAAAGCCGGTGTATAATGGATATAGAAAATGGGTAAAGAAAACAGCCTGAATTTTAAAGCTTGCTTTTTAATAATGGCTGTTGTATATTTAAAATGCAATGCATTATCAACAACCCAAACCTGTTTTATGAAACTATTCTTAATCCTTGCGCTATCAGCTTTTCCGGCTTTGGCAAATGCACAAAAAAAAGATAAATTTTATATAGGCGTTCAGGTTCAACCGGAATTAACTTTCTATAAATCGAGCCAGATTGCTGTTTATCCTCCGGCTTATTCAAAATCTTCTTTTAATGTAGGTTTAAATATTTATGGACAATACCAGATAACAGATTATTTTTCTGCATCACTTGGATTTGGCTTTATTTCAAGGAAACTAAATACCGAAATGGATGTAGATCAACAACTTTTACCTGACCCCTATTATGACATGGCTGCTTATCTCTATATATCCAAAACACTTTCACAGCGGATACTTCAAATTCCTGTTGGATTTGCATATAATTTTCTAAAAACTAAAAAGGTCGATGTATTTGCAAGCCTTACATTCATTCCAAACTATCTATTAAATACAGAATATGCTAACAAGAATAAATACCCAGCATTCAAAAAAAATTCTTGGCTGGGCTTTTCATTAAATCCAACTGCAGGACTTGATTATACTTTGTTCCGAAAAATAAAATTAACCAGCGCACTTGCTTATTCTGTAGTTAACACAGTTAGAGAAGAAGAATACTCCCGTAAGCATCCGAAAATAAAGCATACCTATTTGCAATTCAGTTTAGGTGCAAAATATAAATTAAAATAAGGCTTTGATTTGTATGGAGCTTAACGGGTAACCTGGCAATTTCAATTCCCTACTAAAAATCACATCCAATTCATTTTCTTTCTACATTTACATGTCAATTGCTCCCCGGATTTGTTTTATTCTAATGCAGAGCCAACTCCACCAGCATCTCAGTTAATTAAAACAAACAATCATGTCGGTACAAAAAGAAATTAAAAAAGTAACCACACACACATTGCAAATGATGAAAGCAGGCGGAGAAAAGATCTCCATGATAACAGCCTACGATTTTTCCTTTGCAAAAATATTTGATACAGCAGGCATTGATATCATTTTGGTTGGCGACAGCGCCAGTAATGTAATGGCCGGCCACGAAACCACGCTGCCCATTACATTAGACCAAATGATCTACCATGCTCAAAGTGTGGTACGTGGCATCAACCGTTGCCTGGTGGTGGTAGATATGCCCTTTGGTTCTTACCAATCCAATTCAGAAATTGCATTGGCATCCGCCATTAAAATAATGAAAGAAACCGGTGGCCATTCAGTAAAACTGGAAGGTGGTGAAGAAGCGGTTGATTCGGTTAAAAAAATTGTAAGCGCCGGCATACCGGTAATGGGGCATTTGGGTTTAACGCCGCAAAGCATTTATAAATTTGGTACCTACACAGTAAGGGCAAAAGAAGTAGACGAAGCCGCCAAACTAAAAAAAGATGCCTTGCTGTTACAGGAAGCCGGTGCATTTGCCATTGTGCTGGAAAAAATTCCGGCAGCGCTGGCAAAGGAAGTTAGTGAAAGTCTGCACATACCCACCATTGGCATTGGTGCCGGTGGCGCCTGTGATGGCCAGGTGCTGGTAATGCACGATATGCTGGGCATTAATGTTGAATTCAAGCCCCGGTTTTTAAGAAAATACCTGGATTTATACGAGCAGATAGATGGCGCTGTTAAACAATACATCAGCGATGTAAAAAGCAAAGATTTTCCGAACGAAAATGAGCAGTATTAATTGAGTTGAAAGTGGTGAGTGAATAGTTGATAGTTTACACTCATTTAACTGTCAACTTTCAATTTTCAACTTTCAACAAACTGGTAACTCTTCGTAACTTGCAGCCTCAAAGTCAAACCCAGCTATATGAAATTTTTAAAAGCCCTGAAAATACAAGCCAATAATAACGGCGTTTCCACCGGTCTAAACTGGATAAAGAGCAACGGAGAAAAACTCAACTCCTACTCTCCTGTTGATGGGAAATTAATTGGCTCCGTAACCGGTGCCGATGCAAAAGCTTACGAAGCAGTTATTAAAAAAGCACAAAGTGCATTTGCCGAATGGCGCAGCTGGCCTGCACCAAAGCGTGGCGAAATTGTACGTCAGGTTGGCGAAGAACTCAGAAAATATAAACAGGACCTTGGCCAGTTAGTGAGTTATGAAATGGGCAAAAGTTTACAGGAAGGACTTGGCGAAGTACAGGAAATGATCGACATCTGCGATTTTGCTGTTGGCCTCAGCCGCCAGCTGCACGGCCTTACCATGCACAGCGAAAGGCCCGGCCACCGCATGTATGAGCAGTATCATCCGCTGGGAATTGTGGGCGTAATATCGGCCTTTAATTTTCCGGTGGCTGTATGGAGCTGGAATGCAGCTTTGGCCTGGGTTTGTGGCGATGTGTGCGTTTGGAAGCCCAGTGAAAAAACACCGCTCTGCGCCGTTGCCTGTCAGCATATTATTCAATCAGTTTTCAAAAAAAATAACGTGCCCGAAGGTGTTTCCTGCATTATTGCCGGTGGCCGCAATGTAGGCGAATGGATGGCGAATGATACCAGAATACCGCTGGTATCTGCAACCGGCAGCACAAGAATGGGCAAAGCTGTTGGTGCAGCTGTTGGTCAGCGTTTGGGAAGAAGTTTACTGGAACTGGGTGGTAACAACGCCATCATCATCACCGAAAATGCCGACCTGGATATGGCTTTAATTGGCGCTGCCTTTGGCGCCGTAGGCACTGCCGGCCAGCGTTGCACTTCCACCCGCAGGCTCATCATTCACGAAAAAATTTACAATAAGTTTAAAGATAAACTGGTGTATGCTTATGGCCAGTTAAAAATAGGCGATCCCTTAAATGAAAAAAATCATGTAGGGCCGCTTATTGATAAAGATGCAGTAAAAATGTACCTCGACTCTATTGAAAAATGTAAAGAAGAAGGCGGTAAATTTATTGTGGAAGGCGGCGTTTTAAAAGGCAAAGCTTTTGAAAGCGGTTGCTACGTTAAGCCCTGCATTGCCGAAGCCAAAAACAGCTTTGCCATTGTACAGCACGAAACCTTTGCCCCCATTTTATACATCATGAAGTACAAAACACTGGACGAAGCCATTGCCTTGCAAAACGGGGTACCGCAGGGTTTATCATCCGCCATCATGACCAACAACATGCGCCAGGCCGAGCAGTTTTTATCGCAGGCCGGCAGCGATTGTGGCATTGCTAATGTAAACATCGGTACATCCGGTGCCGAAATTGGTGGCGCCTTCGGCGGCGAAAAAGAAACCGGTGGCGGGCGTGAAAGCGGCAGTGATGCCTGGAAAGTGTACATGCGCCGACAAACAAATACCATTAATTATACTGATAAATTACCATTGGCACAGGGTATTAAATTTAACCTGTAAAATTTTTTGTAGGCCCCTGTGCCGCCATTTAACAATAAATTGTATAAAAAACATAGTTAAACAACCAAAGAATCTACTCTATAAACAAATTGTAATTAACGTGTTGTGCTAATGAAATGATTTAAAAAAATTGAGCTGTTATACATCAGGGAACTGAATCTGAGTTTACAGTAGTGCAAAAGCTTAATCAGCGCTCCTTCCCGAAATCGGGATGTAATCGATTTCGGGGCTCCTTTTTTGTTACTTTTTTGGAGAAGCAAAAAAGTAAAAGACAACATATTGAAAAGCCTTATGAAATATTGTAACATTCCTGAACTTTTTAATAGCACAACACGTTTGTAAATAATTTAAAAAATAAATCTTAACCAGTGTTTAAACTCTTTCTTAAAGTTTTCAAAATACCGGATAAACGGTATTGCTGATACCTCCATACCATTTAATTTTACTTCAAACAAATAATGTACATATGATCAAGTTCTCCAAAATTTTTCTTGCCTTAATAATTTCAGGTGTTTCGGCTTTGGCACAAACCAGTGTAATACCCAACAGCTGGCACATGATGGATAAAGAAGCTGACGGCTACAGCGGTGTAAGTGCAAACAAAGCTTATGAATTTTTAAAAAGCAAAAATCTTAAAAGTAAAACGGTAATTGTTGCGGTGATAGATACTGGTATCGACACCCTGCACGAAGACCTCAAATCGATACTTTGGAACAACCCCAAAGAAATACCCGCCAATGGTAAAGACGATGATGGCAACGGTTACATTGATGATGTGCACGGCTGGAATTTTTTAGGTGGCAAAGATGGCCGCAATGTAAAAGTTGACAGCGATGAACGTGGCCGTGTATATTATGGCTTAAAAGATAAATGGGATAATAAGGAAGTTGACAAATCAAAACTGAGTAAGGCTGATTTGTACGAGTACGAAATGTTTATAAAAGCCAAAGCCGAAATTAAAGGAACCGATAGCAAAGAAGATGAATTCAATGATGTGGATGTTCCCGCTTTAAAAGCTTTACATGCTTCTTTGCTGGTGAGCGACAGTATCCTCAAAAAAGGAATGAACCGTGATACTTTCACCGGTAACGAACTTGACCAGTATGTTACAAAATCTTTTGCAGAGCGCAGGGCCAAAACTGAGATTCTTACTTTAATGAAGAACAACAATATGATGGACCAGTCTGACAAAGAATTTATTGGCGGCCTGCTGGAGTATATAGAGTATATAGAGGGCGAACAAAGAAAAGCACAGGCTAAAGTAAGTGCGCCAAAAACATACCGTAAAGATATTGTAGGCGATGATGAAAATAATTTTAACGATAACAAATATGGCAACAGCGATATCATGGCCGATTTTTCTATGCATGGTACACACTGCGCCGGCATCATTGGTGCGGCACGCAACAATGGCAAAGGCATGGATGGCATTGCCGACAATGTACGCATCATGTCCCTGCGTGTGGTACCCGATGGTGATGAGCACGATAAAGACATTGCCCTCGCAATCAGGTATGCGGTTGATAATGGTGCACAGATCATCAGCATGAGTTTTGGTAAAAGTTACTCGCCGCAAAAAGTGTGGGTTGATGAAGCCTTTGCCTATGCCGAAAGCAAAAATGTTCTGCTGGTACATGCAGCCGGCAACGATAATAAAGATGTGGATGTAGCAGATAATTTTCCTAATCCCAATTATGTAAATGGCGGAAGGGCCTCTAATGTAATTACCGTGGGCGCAAGTGCCGAGCCGCTTTCCGGCAAACAGGTGGCTACATTCAGCAATTACGGTAAAAAAGAAGTAGATGTTTTTTCACCCGGTGCAAAAATTTATTCAACATTACCGGGCGGTAATAATTATGGCAACTTAAGCGGCACCAGTATGGCCTGCCCGCTGGTAGCCGGTATTGCAGCTTTAACGCTGGAGTATTTCCCGGGCCTATCGGCAAAGCAATTAAAATATGTAATTGAAAAATCGGCCATACAACCCAAAGGAAAAGTGAACAAGCCCGGTACGGAAGATGAGAAGGTTGCCATGAGCGAATTATCAAGAACAGGCGGTATTGTAAATGCCTACGAAGCAGTAAAACTGGCTGCAACTTTAACAGGTGAAAACAAAAATGAAAACCTGCCAAAGCCAACGATGACTAAACCTAAAAAAGGGTAACTTAAATTATAATAAACCTGCTGCAAAAACCTTTCTTAATGAAAGGTTTTTGTTTTTTATATAACTACATCTTTTTAGAAAATTCCCTGGTAATTAAAGAATCGGTTGTTTCCCTGTAGGTAACAATTTTACCCACAAATAATTTAGAGCAGCTATCAGGAAACAGCGTTTCATAATACAGCAAGGTAGGCTTATACAAACCTGTGATCTTACTTTTATGTTTTTCCAGTATCTGCCAGTTACAAAAACTGTTGCAATCTACTTTTACATAAGTGTAGCCAAATGACGCCCACATTTTATCGGCCATAGATTGTGGAATATTGCCTGCATAAAAAACAGGATTGGCACCCTGTTGCGCCTTCCAGCAGTACTTGGTTTCGGTTGAATTGTAAAACCAATACTGCGGCCAGGCTGCTTCTGCTTCGGCCTTTGTTTTATCACATATCAATAACCCATTTACATCGGCACCCAGGGGACTAAAAGCCTGCCAGCAGGGATTTGTAACAAGAGGTATATCATCATTTTTATTACAGGTTCCAGATAAAAGGAATGTTACGGAAATTAAAAAAAGCGTTATCAAACTACCTGTTTTCATAATTACAATATTTAGCTAAGGGACGATACATATTAAAAGTACAGAATTTATTTTATTTACAGAGTTGGTTCCCGGGCCAGTGTTCTACAGAATAAAATTATGCTGATAGCCCGCTTTCACCACTTCCTGTATATTAAGATGAAAACCTTACTCCTATCTTTGTATTTGAAAAATATTCATTCAATGAAACAGGAACAAATTCAGACTTTACACCCCCAGCCTGGTAAGACAAATAAGCGAATATCTTTAGATAAATACAACGTCATAAAGCAACATATTCTTACGATACTTGCTGTTGCAGAATTGACACATACTGAACTTATGGAGAAACTGTATGACAATGTCAAAGACTTCTTTGAAGGCGGAGTTCAATGGTATGGAGAAACAGTTAAACTTGATTTGGAAGCCAGAAAAATAATTGAAAGGACAGCAACGAAGCCAGAAAAATATCGATTGAAATAACGATCTATATGAAAAGAGCTGTTTCGTAGCCGCAATTTGATTGAACAAACAGACCGCTTATCATTCTTTATGACACTTCCAGTTCCATTTTCCCTTATTTTTAATCATCAAAAACAAATAAGCCATGCCAACAAAACCATCACCCGAAACTTACTTCGCCTATTTTAAAAGATATGTTGACCAGGTGCCAGAAGAAGACCTGGCAACAGCATTCAGCAACCAGCTGCCAATAATAAAAGATTTTTTAAACGCAATAACCGAAGAAAAATCTACCTATGCCTATGCCCCCGGCAAATGGACATTAAAAGAATTGCTGCAACACATTACCGATACCGAAAGAATATTTAATTACCGTGCACTGGCTATTGCCCGTAAAGAAGCCGCCCCACTGCCCGGCTTTGATGAAGACAGTTACGCTGCCAATTCAAACGCAAACAGCCGAAGCTGGCAAAAACTCGTTGATGAGTTTTTAGTTGTTCGCCAGTCAACCTGGTTTTTATACGATAGTTTTACCGATGACATGTTTGCATCTGCAGGCATAGCCAGTAATAACCCTTTAACCGTTGCCAGCCTTGGGTTTACCACCCTCGGCCATTTTTATCACCACAAAAAAGTAATGGAAGAAAGGTATCTTTCTTAACAAATAACCTCACTATAAAAGCAATTAACCTGAACTTAAAAAATTTAATTATCATAGAGGTTTAGAGAAATAGAGATTTTATGTTTAGCAATTCCCCTTTTCTTCTCTATTTCTCTAAACCTCTATGTTTTAAAACTAATGTAAAAAAAATGCCATCACTCAATTGTGATGGCATTTTTAATTTTTAATTCTAAATTCTTAATTTGTTTTAGCCGTTGCAGACTGCGTGATCATATTATTCATCACTTTCACTGTCTCATCAATATAAATATCACCGCTAACTCTTTTCAGCCAGGCTGTATTTTTATCTATCTTTTCTTTTGCTGCATTAATGGCTGCTATATCAGCCTGTATGTTTTTTACATTAAGTTCTTTATTCAGTTTAAACAGGTCTTCCAGTTCTTTTTGTTTTACTTTAAGTTCTTTCTGCTCCCGGCGGTATTTGGTTAAATTTAAAGGGTATGCCTTATCGCTGTACTTTTCAAGCCAGGTAATACTTTCCTTTATTTTATTGAAAGTGGCATTTTTTGCAATTTCAGCATCGCTGTATTTAACTACCACATCATTGCTGATGGTGCTGGTCCATGGTTTGTATTCTGCCTTGGCAATTTCATCCCAGGGTAAAGCAGCGGTATTATCTTTTTCACGGAATTTCAGGTATTCAAACCTGTCGGGGATAACAATATCCGGCGTTACTCCTTTCAACTGTGTAGCGCCGCCATTAACCCTGTAAAATTTCTGCAGGGTAAGTTTTACCGAGCCCAGGTCTTCCACTTCTTTGTTGCTGAACATGGCATTTTCGCTTTCAGGATTTAAAGGAATAGCACGCTGTACCGTTCCTTTACCAAAAGTAGATGTACTGCCAATCACAATACCACGCTTGTAATCCTGTATGGCTGCTGCAAATATTTCAGAGGCACTGGCGCTGAACTCATCAACCATTACAGTCAACGGGCCGGTGTATAAAATGCTTTTATCTTTATCTTTCCATTGATAAGGTTTATCCTCGCCACGGCCTTTAACCACACAAACGGGGCCATCTTCAATAAACAGGCCCACCATTTTCACCACTTCGGGTAATGAACCTCCGCCATTACCACGCAGATCCATAATGATCCCTTCTACATTTTCAGCTTTAAGTTTTTCAATTTCCCTGGCCACATCTTCGGAGCACTTGGCACCTTTGGGGTCAGCAAAATCAACATAAAATTCGGGCAGGTAGATATATCCAACTTTATGGTCGCCGTTTATAATAGCACTTCTTGCAAATGTATCATCCAGTTTTATTTCATCTCTGATGATTGGAATTACAGTTACAGATCCATCTATTCTTCTCACTGTCAATCTTACTTCCGATCCTTTTTTAGCACCACGAATAATCTTTACTGCATCAGTAACAGAATAGCCGGTAACATCTACTGGTTCTTCAGTTCCCTGTGCCACTTTTATAATTTCATCTTCGGCTTTCAGCAATCCGCCTTTCCAGGCAGGCCCGCCTGATATGAGTGAACTTATTTTTATCCTTCCATCATCTTCTTTCAATTGGGCGCCAATACCATAAAAGCTTCCCTTCATACCTTCATCAAAAGTTCTTTTATCTATGGGAGCAAAATAATTGGTGTGTGGGTCCATGGTACCGGTAATGGCATTTATAAACGTGCTGAAATTCTCATCATTATTTTCACGGTTTATCTTGGTAGAAAAATAACGGTCAATCTGTTTTCTAACGGCATCTCTTGATTCTCTTTCCAGGGTTGAATCTGCCTTATATTTAAAATTGGCAGAATCTTTATTCTTCTCTCTTGTTTCAAGCGCCATATTGTACTTATCCAGTGTAAGATATTTTAAACGCTTACGCCATATTTCTTTTCTTTCAGCTTCTGTTTTAGGATTGTTTAATTTTTCCCTGTCAAGCATCACATCTTCGTCTTTCGAAAAATCAAAAGGTTTTGCCAGTATATCGGTATACAATCCGGCAGTTTCTTTCAGGCGGTTAATATATACACCACTGATGGTAAAGAAAGAGATGAGTTCTGCTCCATGAATTTCATCATCTATTTTGCTATCGAATTTTTTGAAGCCATCAATATCGCTTTGCAAAAAGATATTTTTATCCCCATCTATATCTTCAATGAATTTCTTCAAAACCGTTTTCGAAAAATCATCATTAATGGGTTTGGGACTATAGTGCCCCTGCTCCAGCAATAAACCTACATTTCGGATGATCCTGGTGTATTTGGATTTAGGATTATCATTATCAGGTTTGCCCTGGGATTGAAAAGCAACAAAAAGACTGGCTGCCGTAAGTACCAGTATAACGGGTATAAATTTTTTACTCATCATAAATTGCCCAATTTTTTGCATAGTGTAAAAATAACGGAAAAAGCATTGTTTACATGGATACTAAACGCCGTATTCTGAATAATGTTTTGTTAAACAAGATTTTTGGAAATGGTTAAGGATGAACGGTAAACGAAAGGCTGAATCCTGTAAAACAGGTATACTTTCAAATATCAATCCAAAAAAAATCCTCCCTGCACAATGTAGGGAGGAACTTTATTTGGGGTAATCGAGGGGGCTCGAACCCCCGACCCTCAGAATCACAATCTGATGCTCTAACCAACTGAGCTACGACTACCGTTTGAAAAGCGACGGCAAAAATAAAGAAAAACACGGCACCTTCAAAATACATTTTGAGCTGGCTGCATTAATCGCTTACTTTGCAGCCCCAAATACATTTTTAATGCCTTTCCTGCAATACATTTTACCGCTTCTTTTATCAGCTTTTACCGGATGGTTTGTAATATGGCTCACCATTAAAATGCTGTTCAGGCCCCACAAGCCGGTTGCAATAGCCGGTTTTAAAATACAAGGTGTACTTCCTGCCAACCAGCAACTGATGGCAGAAAAAATTGGCAAATTGGTAAGTGCAGAATTTTCATTTGATGCCCTGCAGCAAAAAGTAACCGATCCGGAAAACTTTAATAAGCTAAAGCCTGAAATTGAAAAGCATATTGATAGTTTTTTAAGAGAAAGGCTGAAAGTGACTTTTCCCATGTTGTCTATGCTGATTGGCGATAAAACCATCACACAGCTTAAAACAGCTTTTTTAACCGAACTGGAAACACTTTTCCCGGTTTTAATGAGCAGTTATATAACCAATCTGCAAAAAGATTTTGATATTGAAAAAAAGGTATCTGAAAAGATTGCCGGTTTCTCCATCAGCAAAACCGAAGACCTGATTTATTCATCGGCAAAAAAACAATTGTTGAAAGTACAATTACTGGGAGCTGTTATTGGTTTAATCACCGGAATGGTCCATATATTCATCAATGCACAACTATTTAACTAATCATTTGTTAATTAATGGTTGTATTATCCCATTTTAAATACCATTCATACCATAGATGACATTTATGTGACATTTTAGAAGGTTATTTGCAAAAAATATTTTTATTCCAAGTTGAAAACAAGTTTACCAATGATTAATTCGATTAAATTTTTACTGGTTTTTGTATGTACAATAACCCTTTCAATGGTACATGCACAAATGCCGGGTGGTGCTGGCCGGGGCCAGATGGGTGGTCAAAATATGAACCTGGGACATTTGTACGGTAAAGTGCTGGAATCTGTAAGCGGAAAGCCCCTGGAAGCAGCATCCGTTTTACTTATTCAGAATAAGTTTGATTCTGTAACAAAAAAGCGGAAAGAAGTGGTTGTTGGAGGAATGCTGACTGATAAAAAAGGAGAATTCAGCCTGGAGAACCTGAACATCATGGCCCAGTATAAACTTAAGATTACAGCCATCGGATTTAAAACCTATGAGGCCAAAGCCGGATTTGAACTTAATATGGCGGGTGCCCGCAACGGAGATATGAGCAGCATGCTGAGTGCCGTTGATAAAGATCTGGGAAATATAACTTTAAGCCCCGATGCACAGCAACTGGAAAATGTTACCGTATCGGCCAATAAAGCCCTGCTTGAAATGAAAATTGACCGCAAGGTTTTTAACGTTGAAAAGAATCTTACCAGTGTAGGGGGAACCGCTGTTGATGTAATGAAAAATGTACCTTCTTTAAATGTTGACATTGATGGCAATGTAAGCTTACGCAATGCGGCTCCGCAGATATTTGTTGATGGCAGGCCCACTACACTTACATTGGACCAGATACCGGCAGATGAAATTGCCAGCGTGGAAATTATCACCAACCCATCAGCAAAATTTGATGCCAGCGGTGGCGGCGCAGGTATTTTAAATATTGTGATGAAGAAGAATAAGAAAGCCGGCTACAATGGAAATATAAATGCCAGTATAGATTCCAGGTTGCGCCCGGCTGTTGGTGGCGATATCAACGTAAAGCAAAATAAAATCAACTTTTTTGCAAGAGGCAGGTTAAACTACCGTAAATCTATCAGTACAAACGTAAGTGACCGGACCAATTTTTTAAATAATGATACTACGTCGCTGTTCATACAAAATAATAAACCCATCAGCAAAGGCTATTTTGCTTTTTTAAGAGGTGGCTTTGATTATTTTATTGACAACAGGAATACCATAACTGTGGGTGGTATGTTTGTAAACGGGCAGTTTAACAATACAGACTACATCAACATTGAAAGAGATACACTATATAAAAACAACCTGTTGCTGTCCGATTTGGGAGTCAGAGATACCCGTACATCTTTTCAGTTCAGGAATGTTGGAGCCAGTCTCAGTTATAAGCACAATTTTACCAAGCCAAATAAAGAGTGGACGGTTGATGCCAATTACAACAGCAGTAAAAATGATAATTCAGGCGATTACAGAACTCAATATTTTTATACCAACAACAGTCCTAAAACTGCTGCTATATTTGAGCGTACCGGTGGAGGCGGAACATCTAAATTTTTCACTGCTCAGACAGATTTTGTAAATCCAATATCTGAAAATATTAAAATGGAAATGGGTGTAAGAGCTGCGGTGAGAAATTATGAAAGCAATTCTGCAAACTATGTACAGGACGGAACTGGAAAATTTGTTTTGGTACCAGGTTTTAGCAACGATTATAAATTTACCGACCAGGTGTATGCTGCTTATATGACTTTCAGTCAGAAAATTAAGAACTTTACTTACCAGCTTGGTTTACGGGCTGAAAGCTCGAGTTATACCGGAACGCTCATCAGTACCGGTAAGAAATTTAAAAATGATTACCCCTTCAGCCTTTTTCCAAGTGTATTCCTTACATACAAACTGAATGATAAATCTGATATCCAGTTAAATTATTCACGCAAAATAAACAGGCCTAACTTTTTCCAGCTGATCCCTAATTATGATATTTCCGATCCGTTAAATTTATCAATTGGAAACCCCAACCTGGTGCCTGAGTTTACCAACCTGGCAGAAATATCTTACCAGAATCAGTTAACTAAAAAAACAAGTTTCCTGGCCACAGCCTATTTAAAAAACACCAATGATTTAATTACGAATTACCAGTACCGGGATAAAAATCCTGACCCCAATGCCAAGCCGGATACCGTATTGATCACCACTTATACCAATGCAAACACCAGTTATAATGTAGGTTTGGAATTAACAACAAAAACCAAGTTAACCAAGTGGTGGGATTTCAGCGTGAATGTAAACCTGTATAATTCCACACTTAAAGCTGGTGCTATAACCGGTGGTGCCGATAATTCGCAGTTCAGCATGTTTGGAAAAATAAACAACTCATTTACATTACCTAAGAATTTCTCTATTCAGTTAAGCGGCGATTACCAGGCCAAAACAATTTTACCTCCAAACAGCAGGGGTAGCGGCGGTGGTGGTATGATGATGATGTTTGGAGGATCTCAGACCGGTGCACAGGGTTATATAAAACCAAATTACGGTGTTGATATTGCCATAAAAAAAGAATTTATGAAGAACAAAGCGGCATCTATAACCCTGCAGATGAATGATATTTTCAGAACCAAATTGTATGGTACACATTCCGAATCTCAATATTTTGTGCAGGATAACAGCCGCCGCAGAGACCCGCAGGTTTTACGCCTGAACTTTAATTACCGTTTTGGTAAAATGGATGTATCGCTGTTTAAAAAGAAAAGTATGAAAGGCGAAATGGACAGTATGCAGAATGCATCACAGGGAATGGGCAATTAATAATATCAATAAATATATTAAAAAAGCTACTGTAACCGGTAGCTTTTTTTAATTTGCTGATTGCAGGATGACAGAGGGTTGCCAACCTTGTTGCAGGCCGTTTTATTTTTAAATGAAACTTTAGAAGGTTGGCAACCCTTGCGGCAATCTCCCTTTAAATAAGCTTTACTACTTTTACGCCATCTTTTAATTTTTTAGCATTATTTTGCCGAAGCAAAAATTTATTATGAAGCAAATCAATTTCAAGCAGGTATTACCACATCTGGTAGCCGTAGTTATTTTCCTGTTACTGTCTGTGTTTTTAAATAAACCGGCCCTGGAGGGTAAAGTGGTTCAGCAAAATGATGTTATACAGTGGAAGGCTATGGCCCAGCAGTCCTTTGAGTTTAAAGAAAAGCATGGCCATTTTCCAAAATGGACCAATAGCATGATGAGTGGGATGCCCACCTTTCAGATTGCTTTGGAACCTAAAGAACCCGTTCGTATTCATTTACTTTACATTCAGAATATTTTGAATCTGGGTATGCCTAAGCCGGTTCCTTATTTATTTATTGCGGCATTGTGTTTTTACCTTCTTTGTATAGTTATAGGCGTTAATCCATGGGTAGGCATATTTGGGGGTATTGCTTATGCGTACTGCTCTTACAACCCTGTATTGATTGCAGGTGGCCACGATACGAAATTATTATCAATGGCCTATGCACCGGCTGTACTGGCCGGGCTGCAACTGGTATTTAAACGCAAATACTGGATCGGCGCTATTTTATTGATGGCTTCAGGCATTGTGTTACTTAATCAGAATCATCAGCAGATTGTTTATTACACGCTATTGATAGCGGTTTTTATGACCATTTCTTTTATCATAGATTGCATCCGGAAAAAGTTTCAGGCATTTATTGATCTCTGGGTTTTGAGTATAGGTATTGGTGCAGTGATATTGGGTACGATGGCGCTTACCTATTGGCCAACCTACGAATTCAGCAAAGAAACCATGCGTGGCGGCCGTAGTGAACTAACCAAAAAAGATAAAAAAATGCGACCAAAGGCGGTTTGAATAAAGATTATGCTTTTCAATGGAGTTATGGCAAAGCCGAAACCATGACCTTGCTGGTGCCCAATGCATTTGGCGGTAGTTCTTCTGAAGGGCTTGGTGAAAACTCAAAAGCCATTGAAGTATTGCAGGAAAATGCACAGGCATTACCTCAGGGAGTAGTTCAGGAAATCTATCAAAATCTCCTATGTACTGGGGCGAATTGTTGAATACGCAAGGCACCGTGTATCTGGGGGTGCTTGTTTGTTTGTTATTTTTATTTGGGGCATTCTTTTCAAAAAGCGAACACAGATGGTGGCTGGTTTCCATTACGCTTTTCGGAATTATTTTATCATGGGGAAAGAATCTGGAGGCAGTAAATTATTTTCTTTTTGATTACATGCCCCTGTACAAAAAATTCAGGGCTCCCTCCATGGCCCTGGTTATACCTCAGTTAACAGCAGCATTACTGGCTGTTATTTTCCTAAATGAATTTATTAAAACAAAAAAGAAAAAATATGGCGCTATTTAAAAATGTTTATACGTTACTGCTGCAACTGTTGCTGTTATAGGATTTTTTATTTCATTTCTGATTTCCCAATACAGCCACAGATGAGTTGAGAAAAAGTGTAAATGAAGCACTGCAGGGAAAAGGTACTGATTTTACAAGGTCATATTTTGCTGCCCTTAAAAAAGACCGCATGGAATTTTATCTGAATGATATGTGGCGCAGCCTTTGTTTTTATTGCAGCTTAGCTGCTACCCTTTTCCTGTTTGCAAAAAATAGATTTCTTCCGGTGTAGTTTATGGAGCACTGATTCTTTTTTGTACCATTGACCTTTTTGGTGTAAGTAAAAGATATTTGAAAGATGAGAATTTTGTGGATTCAGCTGAACTTGATTTCAGTTATTTCGACAGCCGGGCTGACATGCAACTTAAATCCGACACGGGTTATTACAGGGTTTTGAATATTGCAGCGCCTGGAGCCAATGGGTATGAAGTATCTTTAAACAATTCCTTTAATGATGCGCTGGCCTCATATAAACACAACACTATTGGCGGTTACAGCCCTGCAAAACTTGGTTTATACCAGGATCTGATTGAAAGGCAGATTTATAATAATATCCAGGCATGGGGCACAAACCCTGCAATGAAAGACAGCTTCCCGGTATTGAATATGCTGAATATGAAGTATGTTATAGTGCCAGATCAGCAGGATCCCAAAAATACAAAAGCATTGCAAAACCCTTATGCCATGGGTAATTGCTGGCTGGTTAAAGAAGTAAGATTTGTTAAAAATGCTGATGAAGAAATGAATGCATTAAATACATTTGATCCTGCCTCTACAGCATTTGTGCATGAGCGGTTTAAAACATCGGTACCATTTACACCGGTTTACGATTCAACCGCCTATATTAAATTAATTGAAAATAAAAATGATGAAATTAAATATGAGTTCAATGCAGCAACCAACCAGTTTGCGGTATTCAGTGAAATATATTATTCATCAGGCTGGGATGCGTATATCGACGGCAAGAAAACACCCTATTGCAAAACCAATTATGCATTAAGGGGGCTTGCAATCCCGGCCGGTAAACATACCATAGAATTTATTTTTTGACCCGGCTTCGGTAAAGAAAGGGGAAAAAATTGCCCGGTACACCAATCTGTTTTCAGTACTTTTGTAATGTTTTGCTGTTCATGATGTGGAAAAACAGGAAAAAGCCTGTTGAAACTTTAAAATCTTAATTATCCTGTTGAACAGTCAAACTGAATATACATTTTTAAAAGAAACTGATGATGTTGCCCGGTTAATCAATGACAGGGCCAATATTTTGTATCAGAAACTGGAAGTATTGGATATCAGCCAAACGGACATTGATGCTTTTGGGAAAGCATATTTTATCAGTCACCATATTGGCAGGCGCTTATTTTTTTCAATTCAGAGTAGTGCAGATATCATTTATAAATCAACCCGTTTAATTAATAAACCTATGGCTGAGAGTAGTTTTATTGATTATGGCGCAGGTTTGGGTTCTTTATTTTTATTGGCAGGAATGGTTGGCTTCAAAAAAGTATATTTCAATGATTATTTTCCGCAATGGGCAGATTATGCAAAAATAATCTGCGATAAACTGGATATCAGTATAGATGATTTTATTTCGGGCGATATTGATGCCGTTATTGATTACAGCAAAGTGAATAATATCCACATCGATATTGTTGCTTCCCGGAATGTGGTTGAGCATATTTATAACCTCAGGAACTTTTATACAAAGCTTTACCAGTCGGGTATTACAACGCTATGTTATTCTACCACTACGGCCAATTATCATAATCCGGCTATGCGGTTAAAACATTACTGGCATCACTACCAGGTAGAAAAAAACAATATAGAAAACAGCGATCCGGATATATCAAAGAATTGGTGCCGGCCATTAATGATAGCGACCTGAATTCCCTGGTGAAACTAACCAGGGGAAGGGCATTTGCAGATTTTAATAATGCAATAGACCTGTATTTTAAAAAACAAACCATACCCGCAGTTGAATTTTTGTACACCAACACCTGCGATTGTAAAACCGGCGTTTGGGCCGAAAATTTAATTACCCGTCAGAACTATTCAGATATTATTCAACAACCGGGATTTACATTTGAATACACAGCAGGATTTTGGGATACACATTATAAATATGGAATGGTGAATATAATAACCGGACTGTTGAACCGGATCCTAAAAATAGCCGGTAAAAAAGGATATTGGTTTGCCCCATTTGTAAATATTACAGCCCGTAAAAGCTAATGGATAATCCGGTAAAAATATTAAGCCTTGTGCCTTATAAATTTTTACCGCCGGATATGGGCGGACAAAAAGGTATTGCATTCTTTAACCGGTATTTAAGCAGACATACCAACCTGCTTTGCGTTACCATAAAAGATAACAGCCAGTCTGCCACCGAAGGGTATACCATAAAAAATATTTTAAGCAATGGCTCCTCCCGGTACTTTAACCCATTTTATTTTTTTACACTCAGCAATATCATTAAAGAAGAAAAAATAACTCACCTGATCATTGAACACCCCTATTATGGCTGGCTGGGGGTTTTATTAAAATGGTTTTGTAAAGTCAAGCTGATTGTTCACTCACATAATATAGAAGCACTGCGTTTTAAAAGTATGGGCAAATGGTGGTGGGGTGTTTTGTGGCATTACGAAAAATTTACCCATCAGCGTGCCAACTATAATTTCTTTATTCAGAACAATGATAAAGAATACGCCATTACAAATTTTAAATTGCTACCCGGCTCCTGCACCACCATTACCTATGGGTTTGAGCATAACGAAGTTCCTTCAGCAGATCAGAAGCATATTGCCCGGCAATTAATTTGCAAAACACATGCGATCCGGGAAACAGACAGGCTTTTACTTTTTAACGGCACACTAGGCTATAAACCCAACCTGGATGCACTGAATACAATCCTGGATAAAATAAACCCGGTGCTTTTATCTGCAACAGGATTTACTTACAAGATCATCATTTGTGGTAACAAACTCCCAACCTCCTATTCCGGATTGATCGATTTCAAAGAAAAAAACATTGTGTACGCCGGCTTTGTGGATGATATCAATCTTTATTTTAAAGGCTGCGATATTTTCATTAACCCGGTTATTGATGGCGGCGGCATCAAAACAAAACTCGTTGAAGCTTTGGGATACGATCTTTCAGTTGATCAGTACAAAAAGCGGCGCCATCGGAATTCCGGAAGAAATTACCGGTGAAAAATTAAAAATCGTTGAAGACAATAACTGGATAGAATTTGCCAACACCATTGTTAACATTAATTCAGCAACACAAACTCCACCGGCATTTTTTGAGCATTTCTATTGGGATAATATTGCAAAAAAAGCAGCAATCGCTATTGAAGCCTGCAAGTGAAAGTTTATACCGGAATTTTAAACCCGTCTTTTAGTGCCTGTACCAGTTTTGTACGTAGCGCTTTGTTAAAGCGTAAATAGTAAAAAATCCTGGTGAATAAGGTATAGCCTGTTGCAAAATATTTCACAAACCCTTTTAAATTTTTCCTGGTAAAATAAATTTTATTGCGGTTGGAGTAATAAACATAAAAAGAAGAATCTCCTCCCGTGGATGATGAAACCTTATGCAGCAATGTAATTGAAGGCTCGTAATACATTTTGTAACCTGCTTCATTCGCCCTGAATACAAAATCTGTATCATCATAATAAGCAAAATACTTTGCATCCATCATCCCAACTTTTTTAAACACACTACTTTCAATCAACATGAAACAGGTGGGAGCATAAGTTATGTATTTACCAATATTATATTCGGGAGCATCCGGCTTATTATAGCCATTGTGCGTTCCTAGTGCACGCCATTTGTTCATATTACCGCCAGCCATCCAGATTTTGCGGCTGTCGTAATAAAATATTTTGGGTACAACTATACTGCATTCTTTTTCCTTTAAAACAGATAACATCTTTTCGAAAACAAAATCCTGTTCAAGTTCTATATCGTTGTTCAATATTAAAAGATGGGTGCAGTTATCTTCAAGCGCCTGCTTTATGCCTATATTGTTTCCTTCAGCAACACCAACATTGCCGGTGCTTTTTATGTGATGGTATTGGGTAACGGGGTTTTCAGACTGGCATTTTACAATCAGGTTATCAGTATTGATGTTGGGGTCATTATCAATAATGTAAAGAATATAATCTTTATAGGTTTGCTTTGCTATACTTTCAAAAAAATCGGGCAGTACATCATCACACTTAAAAAGAACAGTAACCAAACCTATTGTAGCCATAACATTTATTTCATTAATCCTTTTGCTTTCATCTCATTAATAGAGTCTTCATAGGTAGTTTTTTGAACCTCCTGGCTATTCACCCAATCTGTAAATTTTTTCAGGCCGGTTTTAAAATCATATGCAGGTTTAAAAGAAAGCAGGTTTTCAATTTTTCCAATATCAGCATAATTATGACGGATGTCGCCCAACCTGTAATTCCCTGTTACCTGTACCGGTATCACTACCCCATAATAATTAACTAATAATGCTGCCACTTCCGATACTGTAGTGGCTATACCGGTTCCTACATTGAATATTTCGCCTTCTGCTTCTGCTCTTTCAATACCCAGGTAAGTTGCCTGTATCACATCATCTATATAAACAAAGTCACGACTCTCTTTTCCGTCTTCAAAAATATTAATAGACTTATTATTCTTTATCAATGTAGAAAAAATTGAAAGAATGCCGGTGTACGGATTGCTTAACGACTGCCCGGGCCCATACACATTCTGATACCTGAAAGCAACCGGGGCTATACCCAAAGAAGGACAAACCGTCATAACCATTTGCTCCTGGTTGTATTTTGTAATGCCATATACAGATGAAGGATGTATTTTAGATTCTTCATCTGTTGCAACAAGTTGTAACGGTTTTGTTGTGTTGGGATAAGTTACTTCAAAATTACCTGCATCCATTTCTTTAGATGAACGATGAGTTGGATAAACAGCACCGTGTTCGGCCGAAATGTATTTCCCCTCTCCATATATTGCTCTTGAAGAAGCAACCACAATTTTTTTAACGGCTGTTTTATTATTTGCCAGGATATCCAGCATCAGTGCTGTTCCGCCAATATTAACTTCGGTGTATTTCCTGATCTGGTACATGGATTGGCCAGTACCGGTTTCGGCTGCCAGGTGTACAATAATTTCATTATCTGCAATAGCATTATTCCAGTCTTCGGCAGAAGTAACAGTGCCTTTTATAAACCTAACTTTATCTTTTATAGAAAGAAATAAGGGCGATTTGTTTTCAGCATTAGTTCCATGTATCTGTTCAGATAAATTATCTAAAACTGTTACTTCATATCCCCTTTCGATAAGGAATAATGAAAGATTTGAACCGATAAATCCTGCGCCTCCCGTAATTAAAATTTTTTGTTTGCTCATATCAAATAAATTGTCCGTCTTTATCAGTTTTTTGCCATTGACCTTCATCAAAATTATATCGCTTAATAATTACCGCAGGCGAACCAATGGCCACACAATGATCGGGTATATCTTTTGTTACAACAGAGTTGGCTCCTACAACACTGTTCTTGCCTATGCTTGCTCCTATCACACAAACATTTTCGCCAAGCCAGGCACCATCAGCAATTAAAACAGGACTGGCCTGCTTTACAGGCTGATCAATCACTGGTAAATTTATATTTTCATAGCTATGCAAATTGTCGCTGATGTAAACTTTATCAGCCATTAAAACTTTTTTGCCAATTTCAATTTTTGAAGTTGCATAAATATGGCTGAACCGGCCAATATAAGTTCCATCACCAATGATGAGCTTACAATTGGTATCGCCTGTTAGCGAAACACAGGCCAGCCATGCATTCAGATTAATATAAACCTTTGACCCAATAAATATCCGTTTACCTTCTGAAAGCGTTGGCTTTACCAGTTTAGAACCTTTTCCAATGCTACCCAATGTAAGTTTATAAAAAGGAGCCTTGAACAGGTAATAAAAAAGTCCGTTTATTTTATTTAGCATAAATGATATCAATTTTAAATTGACGAACTATTTTATCTTCAGCTTTACTTTTATGTACCAGGCCAGGTAACTAAAGTACATCTTAATGGCAAATAGTTTAAACTTTATACCGGGGTAAAACCAAAAATTGATACGCAATACCTTTAAAATATATGTAACTATTTTTAAAGCATGCCTCATCTCTGCGCCCGAAAAATTATCGCCATGAACACGATATAAAGCAACTTTAAAATCTACATATACCATCCTTTTTACACAAGCCGCCCGTTGATAAAAATACCAGTCCTCTATTCTTAAGTTTTCGGGATGCATACCTATTTCATCAAGAATACTTCTGTTGTACATGATTATAGGTCCACCAACCTTAGGTCCCCGAATACATTCATAGATCAGGTCATCGTCATTCAGGTATTTACTCTTATCCGCTTTCCAGTAATCTGTGGCAGAGCTTTGCATGATGATATTATCTTCCGCATCAATTACAAATGCATCATTCAGCAATACAGTCTTTTGAGGATCGTCTTCCAGTATCTGTATACGTTTTGCAATAGTGTTTCCATACAAACAATCATCCGATGCCAAAGGTAAAATGTATTTTCCTTTTGACATCAACGTCATTTCATTCAGGGTAACACATATTCCTTTGTTTTCTCTTGATGTATAAATGACTGCTATTTTTTGTTCATTTTTTGATATCCATTCCCTGATCTTTACATCAGAGTTATCTGTAGAGCCATCGTTGATAATAACAATTTCTTTATAAGGGTAAGTATCAGCTACAATGCTATCCAGCGCATGCTCTATAAATTTTTCGTGATTATAACATGGTATAAGAATACTTACCCAAACAGGTTCATCTCCGGTCTTCTTAATCACTGTCTCCTGTATTTCGGTATTCATTAAAATCTGTTGAGGGTGTCTGTTATTGTTTTCATTTCATCTGCTGTTAGCAAACTACTGATTGGCAGGCTGAGTACTTCCTTATGTATTTTCTCTGTTATTGGAAAATGTAAATGGTTAAATGATTGGTAAGCCTGCTGCAAATGCGGCGGCACAGGATAATGGATCAGGGTTTGAATTCCATTGTCTTCCAGGTAAGTCTGCAGCTCATCTCTTTTTTCGCAACGCACAACAAACAAATGCCACACATGCTCTGCAGTATTTACCGGCATTTGTGGAAGGGTTATTTTATCATTACCGATTGCCTGGATATAATGCGAAGCTATCTTTTGCCGGGCTTCATTTTCATGCTGCAGGTATTTAAGTTTTACATGTAAAACAGCTGCCTGTATCTCATCTAAGCGGCTATTTACGCCCATTACATCATTAATATATTTTTTTGAAGAGCCGTAGTTGGCAATAGCTCTTATTCTTGCAGCCAATACCGCATCGTTGGTTGTAACAGCACCTGCATCGCCCAGGGCGCCCAGGTTTTTACCGGGGTAAAAACTAAAAGCAGCCACATCGGCCAGGGCACCGGTTTTAATACCGTTCCAGGTAGCACCTATTGCCTGTGCATTGTCTTCAACAATTTTTAAGTTGTATTTTTTTGCCAATGCAATCAACGCTTCTGAAAAAACAACCCGCCCATATAAATGAACAAGTAAAATGGCTTTTGTTTTGGGCGTTATCTTTTCTTCTATTTTGCTGATATCAATATTATATGTTTCAATATCAGGCTCTACAAAAACTGGTGTTAACCTGTTATCGCTAACTGCCAGTACAGATGCAATAAAGGTATTGGCAGGAATTATCACTTCGTCTCCTTCCTCCATAACTCCCAACTGTAAATAAGCTTTAAAGATCAAACGGATGGCATCTAAACCATTTGCTACGCCAATTGCATGATTGACACCAACAAAAGCAGCCAGGTTATTTTCAAAGTTCTTTACTTCAGTACCTGAAATATACCAACCGCTTCTGAAAACTTTGAGGAGTTGTTCTTCGATCTCATCTTTATGTTGCAGGTTGATGGCCTGCAGGTCGAGGAATTTTATCACTGTACTGATGGTTTATAAAGATGCTATAATATAAATTTCTGCAGCAATTTCGGGATACGATTCGCCCAGCTTTAAAAATGCTGATAACATTTCCTGTGTCCAGGATTCTTCAATTTGTTTATCAGAAATTGGCTTTAACCAATAGCCTCCAAAATGATCAATATGATAACCGGCTTTTGTAAAATCGGTTTTAAATGTTTCGGGCGCATAAATACGCATGTGCCCATGATGGATGTCTTTGGCACTTTGAGAAAATACTGTTTCCAGCAATCCCATTTCAACAGCTGCCTGCCTATGCAATGATTGTGCATTGGGTACTGCACAAAGCACTTTTCCGCCGGGTGCAAGCCATTTCTTTATTACCTGCAACAACAAAACCGGGTCGGCAACATGCTCCAGCACGTGGCCAAGTATTATAAAGTCGAATGTGTCTTCCAGTACCGTTTCTTCAAAAAGCGAATTGATCACTTTAAGGGAAGGATATTTTTCTTTTAGTTGTGCCGCAAATACTGAAGACCCTTCAATAACAGTCAGCTCAGGATCGTAAGCTAATAAATGCGGAGTCATTAAACCCTCTGCCGGTCCAAGTTCCAGCACCTTACCTTCCTTTAAAACCCTGGAAAATATTTTATAGGAATACAGAATCGTATTGCTGTTGGTAAAAGTAGTATAGAGTGATTGTGATGCTACTTCGTTTAATTTTGATTCGCTGAATGTACTCATAGTATGGTTGAAAAATATTGATTAATGTTATCAAACTGCCTTGCCTGCTCAAAATCGGGCAACCGGTATAAAGATGTTTTAACCTGTACAAAGTTAATATTTAATTGTTGAGCCGCTTCATAGTCAGATGCCGAATCGCCACAGAAAGCAACAATATCAAATTCGGTATTCAATTGCTGCAGCCGGTTCAACTTTGGATTAGTGTCTTGATCATGTTTTTCAAAGTAAATTCTTTCGAAAAAAACATCAATACCTAAACTTTGAATTTGCTTCTGTGAATTAGCCTCATTTCTTCTTAGTGAAAGCAATACCAGTTTAAAACCCTTTTGCACAACTTCTGTCAAAAAATGTTTTTCAACAATCAATTCATCCAAAGCAAGGTAATTTTCTGCCTCTATATTATCCAGGTAATACAACCTGAATGCTTCCCAATCCAGGTCAATATTTAAAGTTGTAAGCAGGTTTGTATTGGATAGATTATTTGAATGCCTCATTTGCAAATAATCGTCAAATGAAATGAACTGCTTCCCTTCATTTATCAAATAACCATTTATGCAGCAGTATTGCCGGTAATGCGTGGATAACAAAGTATCATCCAGGTCCAGAATTATGGCTTTATCCTTCATAAAAATTTTCGTTCCAATACCTGGTCATAAAAACTCCCTTTTTAACCGGCTTTGCTCTCAGCTCATTAAAAAGCGGGGATTGCACCGATTCAAGTGAAGTAAACAAGGGACTGTTTAACCCAGCATGATAAGACAATATTCCGGCACCCGAAAAGCGGGGATTGATCTCGATAAAATACGGCACTTCATTTTCAACAATAAACTGAATATTGGAAGCTCCTCTATATTCTAAAGCCTCGTGAATTTCTGCCGACAGTTTTTCCAGTAAAGGATAGTCAACTGTTACACCCTTTGTTGATATACCTTCTTTTGTTTCTATTCTTTTTCTTACGCAGCATTTAAAATAATCATCGCCATAAGCTGTGTAGCAATCCACAGTGTACTCTTCTCCCTGTATCATTTTTTGCAGAAAACCATTGTCAAGATCAAACTGCGCCTTGCTTTCTGCAGCTGAAGCTATCAGCTGTATTCCTTTACTGCTAACACCTTCGTTGGGTTTATAAATGGCAGGATATGAAATTTCGGCCACTGAATTAAACATTTCGGGCACATTAATTTTATGGTCTGCCAAAAAAGAATTGATCTTTTTTTTATCATTACACATAGCAATGATTGCTGGCTTATTAACCGCCCAAAAACAAAGCGCTGGATATTTTTCGGCTAATGCTGCAATCTTTTTTACCTCAACATCATGTATAGGAATTACGCATTGAATGTTTTGTTCTTTAATGATGCTAATCAACGCTGTTTCATAATCATCTGCAACAGCCAATGGAACCTGGTAAAAATGATCTGCAAATGAACTGCCGGCTGATAAGTGTGCAGGAAAAGTGTCGGTTCCGGTTACGGAAATATCTTTATGATAACGCAATGCTTTTATTACGCCAATAGCAGTATTACTGCCCAGTGATGTAATCAACACATTTATCATACAGCTGTTTTTATTAATAAGCCATGGCCATTTATATTGTGTACAAAGAAAGCATCGGTTGTACTATCAGCCAACTCGTTTACCAATTGTGTAATACCGGCGCAGGCCGCAAAACCATAATCATCAAATACCACTACTCCACCCACAATCATTCTTTGCCAAACCCAGTTAAAAATATCTTTAGCAGAATCGTACACATCCACATCAATATGGCAGATCTTAAATTTCTGATCTGCTACCTTATCTGCATTTACATCCGGAAAAATTCCTTTTAAAATATGATAGCCGGAAATGCCTACTTGGCTCATCAGTTTTTCAACTGTTTCAATAGATGTATCGGCATGTTCGCCTCCTTTGTACTGATTATCTTTTTCGCCTGCCTTGGCAACGCCTTCAAAAGTATCGCATAAATAAACTGGCGAGTTGTTGTTATTGGCCTTTGCCAGCAAAGCAGCTGTGCCACCACGCCATACCCCCACTTCGATGATTGCTGCTGTACTGTTTTTTAAGCGTTTACTTATTTGCCAGAGTTCAAAACAACGGTAAATATCAACCAGTGTATTATCCTTAATAACATCATAGGTTTTCATAAACAATTCATCATTCAGCCAGGGCGAATAAGTACTTTTTGGAAACAGCAAACTTTGTTTATAGGCCTGCTCCCTTTCTTCCCAATAAGCATGATAATAATGATTGTTTTGCCAGCTGTAAATTTTTTCCATATTGGTTATTTCAAAAATTCCTGATAGTCTCTTATGTAATCTTTTTCATCATACTCTTCACTTGCAATGCACATCTGCACTGCATTGTGACTATACTGCATCATACGCCAGCACATTTTAGGAATGTATAGACCAACTTTAGGAGAATCCAAAATAAACTCCTGTTTTTCGCCACCTTTCATTTCTGTGGTTACAATTATCCTGCCTGCCACAGCTACTAAAATCTGTTCTAAATTATAATGCGAATGAAAGCCTCTTTTTACATCTTCGGGTGTATAGTATGTCCAGTAAATTCTTTTGGGTGTAAAAGGAAGCGTTTCTCTTTCAGCTATGGAAATGTATCCTATATCTGATTTGCCAATTGCAGTAAAATGAATAATGTAAGGAGAAACAGGCATGTTAAGTTATTGGGTTAAATTTTAGCAGCATCCAAAGCATTGATGGTGCTGATTTTTCTCAAAAATAAAGCTTTTGCTTCTTGCATCCTGCTGTTGAGTTTAAATTTCACAAAATCGGTATAATAAGATTTCAGGTCAAAAACGGTTAACGGATTTTGCCTGATCACTTCATCCAGGTGAATTAAACCTGTTTCATTTGCTTTATTAAACGCTTCAATAAATTCAGCAGGTAATTCTTTATTACTCACCCAGGCTGCAAATACAAAAGGCAGACCAGTCATTTCCTTCCAGGCTGTACCCAGGTCGTAAATGTATTTAGATTTTTGGCGTTGCTCCAATGCCCTGTCGCCAATTACAAGTCCTGCAGTTGTTCCTGCAATTTTATTTTCATAATCTGCTGTTCCTGCAATCAATGCAGGGTTAATCTTCCAATGCTCCTTTAATAATATTTTTAATAATGCTACAGATGTGCGGCTTTGGTAATCCATCAAAATGGTTTCAATCTCCTGCAAGGGTACATCACTAAAAAGACATACACTGGCAACTTCGCCATCGCATGCAATGCCATAATCCGAAACGATATGATGTTCTTTTAATAAAGGAATGATGGCTACTGGAACAAGCCCGATGTCTATCTTATCCTGAATTAATAAAGCGGCAATATTGGCCGGATAATCAAAGATCAGTTCAATCTCATCTTTCATACTGCCCTGCTCAAAGCCATATATCAGCGGTTTTGTATTTAAATAACTTACTGCGCCTACCTTTATCTTCTGTGCCAATTAGTGTATTTTTGCTGCAAATTTACAGCAACATCATGGATTTAAATCAACTTACTGCTATATCCCCCATCGACGGACGTTACCGCAAACAACTAGCCCATTTGGGAGAATACTACAGTGAATACGCTCTTATCAAATACCGTGTGCTGGTAGAAATTGAATACTTTTTGTTTTTGGCAGAAAAGAAGTTTTTTAAAGTTGATACCAAAACCAGGCAGTATTTACAAAAAACCGCCAACGATTTTTCGCTAACCGATGCCGCTGAAATTAAAAAGACAGAAACAGTAACCAACCACGATGTAAAAGCAGTTGAATATTTTATTAAGGCAGCTTTGGATAATTGCAACGCCGGCCATTTAAAAGAATGGGTGCATTTTGGATTAACATCCCAGGATATAAACAACACCGCCATTCCATTACTTTGGAAAAACAGTGTTGAGCTGGAATATTTACCGGCCGTCATCAACCTGCAACACACTATAGGCAAACTGGCACTTGCGTGGAAAGATGTATCTATGCTGGCCCGTACGCATGGGCAGCCTGCAAGCCCTACAAGGTTGGGAAAAGAAATGATGGTTTTTGTGGAGCGGCTGGAAAACCAGATACAGTTGTTCAGTTACATACCTTTTACAGCCAAGTTTGGTGGTGCTACCGGTAATTTTAATGCACACCATGTTACATTTCCAAAACACAATTGGGTAAAATTTGCCAACGATTTTACCGAAAACAAACTGGGTTTACAACGCCAGCAATACACAACACAGATAGAACATTTTGATACACTGGCCGCACATTTTGATGCTATCAAACGCATCAATACCATCATCATGGATTTTTGCAGGGATATGTGGACCTACATCAGCATGGATTATTTTAAACAGCAAACAAAAAAAGGAGAAATTGGCAGCAGCGCCATGCCGCATAAAGTAAACCCCATCGATTTTGAAAATGCCGAAGGCAACCTGGGTATTGCAAATGCTTTGCTGGAGCACCTTTCGGCAAAACTACCCATTTCCCGTTTACAAAGAGACCTTACCGATTCAACTGTATTAAGAAATATTGGTGTGCCCATTGCACATACCATCCTGGCTATTAAATCAACCGAAAAAGGCATCAGCAAACTGGTATTACACGAGCCAAAATTAAAAGCCGACCTGGAAAATAACTGGGCCGTGGTTGCCGAAGCCATACAAACCATTTTACGCAGAGAGAACTATCCAAACCCGTATGAAGCATTGAAAGACCTTACCAGGGGCAAACACGCTATTGATAAAAAAGCGATCCATGATTTTATTGGTGGCCTGAAAATTTCTGCTGCTTTAAAGAAAGAATTAAAAGCCATTACACCTCATAATTACGTGGGATTATAATAAAAGGTTATGTAAATTTGGAAATGATACCATCCCATTAATACCTTATATGAAAAAGATACTGCTTCCGTTATTCCTGATTATTACCCATATAGCTATAGGCCAGGTTGATTTGAATCTTGGTTTAAGAGCCTACTACCCTTTTACCGGTAATGCAAATGATATAAGTGGCAATAACAATAATCCTGTTTTTAATAATGCAACTTTAACTGCCGATCGTTTTGGTAATCCAAACAGTGCCTATCATTTTAATGGTACTGATAATTACATTCGGGTAACAGATAATGCAACATTAAATATGGGCAATAAAATGTCGATTGCAATCTGGGTAAAACCTACCGGTTACTATACAGGCCCCTGTTACAACAGTATGTGTGTAATGAAATCAAACCCGGCTACTTTACCATCCAATTATTTTATCCGCTTTGCAGATATTTATAATGGCTGCACTTCCCCATCCACAACACAGGAAAGATTTGCCGGCAATAATGTTGTAGCTGCAACACCTTTTGTACAATTAAATCAATGGTATAGTGTAGTGTGGACCTCGGATGGGGTTACCGAAAAAATTTACGTAAACTGTGAGCTTAAAGGATCAATGCCTGCCGGAGGCGTACCCTACACTAATATAAGTGATTTGCTTATGGGTAAGAATGTTGACCCATCGTTTCCATATTGGTTAGATGGAGACCTTGATGAAGTAAGGCTTTACGACCGTGCATTAAACCAGGATGAAGTGAATGTTTTGGGAGACTGTGTAATTCCCTTAACCTGTAACAACTGGCTACGTACCCAGGCCGTTGGCCAAAGTGTTACCGTGGGCGATCTTGATATCAGCGGTAACCAAGTGACCGTTGAAGCAAATTTTAATTGCAGTTCTTTTCCTTTAACAAGGCCCGATAAACAGGAAGATATTGTTTCAAAACATGCGAATACAACAGATATCAATTATGTCTTGCGGATGGACCTTGCGGGTATCACAACCACTAATGGTCAGTTTTTAACTCCGTTGCCATGCGATAACCTGGTTACAAATAAAACTTACCATGTAGCCATGGTTTACAATGGTAGTAGTCTTAAGTTTTACAGAAATGGCTTTTTGATGAGCCAGATTGCTGCCAGTGGAAACCTGATTTTAAATGATTGGTTAACTACTATTGGAGACTATGCCGTGAATAACCCCGTAGGCACAAATTTTTTGGGTTACATAAACGAGGTAAGAATCTGGAACGTGGCCAGAACCCAGGCCCAGATACAAACCTATAAGAACAGTTCGTTACCCAACCCAACAACACAAACAGGTTTACAGGGCTATTATACATTTGATAACCTGGTGAACAAGCAGGGAAATGCCACATGGAACGGTACATTAAATGGCGGGGCTAGTATTAATAATACAAACCCCAATTGCACATTTGTAGCGGATTCATGTATTGTAACTCCTCCACCACCTGTATGCAACTCATCTTTTGAATTGGTCAAACCCAATAACAGCTATGTACGTATCCTTCCTGCGGCACCGGCAACCTATAACCAACTTTATAATAGCAATGGATTTTCGTGGGAAACCTGGTTTAAATTAACCGGCCCTATAACAAATTTATCAACCTTAATAAGTACAGAAGATGCCGTATTATTTCATGATATATTTTTAGGTTTTGGTTGGGGAAGTATTCCCAACGCTCTTTGCTTTTTAGTATCAGATAATGGTGCCAGCAATGCAACAGTTTATGCAGAGTCTGTCCAAAGTCTGACTGTTGGTACCTGGTATCATGTTGCAGCTGTTTGCGATTATTCAAACGCCATTTTAAGGTTATATCTAAATGGTAATATCATTGCAACAAAGCCTATCCCTATCGGTATTTTAAATGACAGGCTAACTACCAATGTGAGTACACAACTCGGCAATGCATCATCTTCATTAATTTATGGCATTAATGCCAATATTGATGAAACAAGGTTTTGGAATACAGTTAGAAGCCAGGCAGAGATCCAGGCAAGTATGAACCTGTGCTTGGCAAACCCCCAGCCGGGTTTGGTGGCTTATTTTAAAGCTGATGAATTGGCCGGGACTACAGCAGCCAGCGCAGTGAATAATAATTTCAGTGGCTCTTTATCCAGCACAACCTGGGGCACACAAACGCCCAGTGTAAATTGCGGATGTGTAACATCAACCAGCGTTATCATAAATGACTATACTCCTGTTTTAGGTTTAAACCCATGCACCAATACCCTGACTGTTGAAAATGCAACAGCCTATAATGTTGGCGATACCGTTTTATTGATACAAATGAAAGGCGCTGTTATTGATTCAACCAACACCGCTGCATTTGGTACTATCACCGATTACAAAAATTCGGGTAATTACGAATACAACTATGTAAAAAGCAAAACAGGCAATATCATTGAATTAAAAAATGCGCTTACCAGGCAATATGATATTCCGGTTGGTAAAGTGCAATTGATAAGAGTTCCATACTATAGCAATCTAACAACCACCGATACTTTGACCTGTTTACCCTGGGATGGAGCCAAAGGTGGTGTGTTGGTTTTTAATGTTCAAAATACATTAACCTTAAATGCTGATCTGAATGTGAGTGGAAAAGGTTTTGCAGGCGGTGTTGGTTATAACCCCGGTAATGCAACCCTTAGTTGTTTTCAGAATAATTATTTCTATCCTGTCAATACCATACAGGCAACTTACAAGGGAGAAAGTATTTCTTCTGTATCAAACAATATTATTTGCGGAAAAGGAAACCTGGCAGGTGGCGGTGGTGGCGGTGCCGGGCATAACAGCGGCGGCGGCGGCGGCGGTAATGCAGGCCCTGGTGGCTTTGGCGGATACCAGTTGGATAACTGTGGCAGTGCTCCTTTTGATAACAGGGGTATTGGTGGCAGGCAACTGGCATATAGCACTGCAAGCAACAGAATTTTTATGGGTAGTGGTGGTGGTGCAGGCCATGCAGATAATCCCGGCAATATACCACCTGCAGGGGGAAACGGGGCCGGCATTATTATCGTTAATGCTGATAAAATTCAGTCAAATTCAAAAAAAATAATTGCCAATGGCGATAATGGTATTGCATGTTCTGTACCTTCTTCTCCTGATTGTCATGATGCAATGGGTGGTGGTGGTGCAGGTGGCACTGTTTTGTTATCTGTAAATCAATATGTAGATAACTCAATTGTTGAAAATAAAGGAGGAAAAGGAGCAGATGTAGTTTCCGGAAACATTGCTGTTGCAGGACGTATTGGGCCAGGTGGTGGTGGTGGTGGTGGACTTGCATTTTTAAAATCTGCATCGTTACCTGCGAACCTTACCATTACTAATACCGGAGGTTTAAATGGTGTATTGACACAGGACGTCAATAATCCCTGGGGTGCAACACCGGGTGCTGCAGGTCAAAACCTTTTCAATCTTGTTTTACCGGTTGACAATGTTCCTTTCAAAACAAATATTGATTCAGTCCGTATAAAAGACAGCCTCTTGAACTGTAATGGCTTTGATTTTAAAGGGCTGGCCTATATAAATACCGCCCCTATTGCAAGCTGGCAATGGTATTTTGGTGATGGAGGACAGGCGAATACACAAAATACTTCACATGCTTATACATTAGCCGGATTGTATACCGTAAAATTAATTGTAACAGATATTAACGGGTGTATAGACAGTACTTTAAAAGATGTAAATGCATTACCGGGTGTTAATGCCGAAGCCGGCGCAGATACTTCCATCTGTACCAATGGGTCGGTATCAGTAACATTGAATGGCACGGCTGTGGGTGGGCCTTATTTATGGTCGCCGGCTATCTATCTCAACAATCCTAACATACAAAACCCCATTGCTACCATCAGCACTACCACTACTTTTTACCTGAATGTAACTGGTTCTGCAAGTTGTACATCTATAGATTCAGTAACCATTTATATTAATCCACTTCCACTTGTTAACACAAGAACCGATACGACTATCTGCCGTTTCTCTCCACTGGTGCTGAATACTGTTTCCAATGCGGTATCATTCCAATGGAATCCACCTGCTTATGTAAGCAATCCAAACGTTGCAAATCCCAATTATATTGATAATTTTTCGCACAGGGTTTATGTTACAGGAATATCGGCACTTGGCTGTATGGCAACAGATAGCCTGGATATTACCGTAAATCCATTGCCGGTTGTTCAAACCATTGCCGATACAACATTATGTCAAAGTAATAGCATCACTTTAACCACAACAGGCGCACAAACCTATTCCTGGAGCCCGGCTATTGGCCTCAGTAATCCTGCTATTGCCAGCCCGGTATTTACAGGAAGTAACGGACAAACCTATACCGTTACAGGCACCGATGCAAATGGTTGTAAAAACAACGACATCGTAACAGTCAGTGTAATTTTGCCTGGCTCATTTAAAGCGCCACCGGCATTTACCATTTGCCAAAAACAGTCTGTACAACTTGATGGTAATAATGGCACGCAGGTTAGCTATTTATGGAGCCCGGCCACCTATCTTTCAAATGCAACCATTATTAACCCGCTGGCCAATCCGCCTCAAACCACATTATATACTTTACTGGTTTCAGATAACCGATGTGGTTTCGACAGTATTTTTACAACCTTACTGACGGTGGTACCGGCACCGGTAATTAATGCCAGTAAATCAAATGATATTGACTGTGCTTTTAAATCAGCCACTATTTTTGCATCGGGAGGTAACCAATATTTTTGGTCACCATCTACAGGATTAAGCAATCCCAATATTTCAAGTCCCGTTGCAACACCTTCAAATACTCAAACTTATACAGTTTTGGTAACCGATGCCACTGGCTGCACCAATACCGATACTGTTACTATTTTTATAAAAAAAGCCGCCAGCCTGGCCCGTTACATGCCCAATGCATTTACACCCGATGGAAACGGACTCAACGACTGCTATGGTTTAAAAAACTGGATGTACATTCAAAAATTGCAGTTCTATATTTTTAACCGGTATGGCGAGCAGGTTTTTGCTACTTCAAATCCTAATAATTGCTGGAATGGAACTTACAAAGGCAAACCGGCACTGGCAGGCACTTACGTATATGTTATAAAAGCACAAACCAATTGTGGTGAGGAAGAACAAAAGGGAAGTTTTTTATTGATTCGTTAAGTACATTAACGAATCGTTTTTTATTAGAAGCTTCATAATACCGGAAGATGCTTAATTTTATCAAATTAAATGGTGCTTATAATTTAAGATGATAAGATTTTTACTTTGCCTATTGTTCCTCAGTGAATTTTGTGCCGCACAGGTAAACCTTGATAAGGGCTTACAGGCTTACTACCCTTTCAATGGCAATGCCAATGATGCCAGTGGCAACAACAATAACCCCGTTTTTAATAACGCAACCATTACTGCCGACAGGTATGGAAACCCAAACAGCGCCTATCATTTTAATGGTGTGTTCCAATACATGCGCATTCCCAATAAACCCTCACTTAATTTTAATAAAGAGATCACCCTTTCAGTTTGGGTAAGGCCAACCGGTTTTTATTACGATATATGCCATGCCAGCCAGTTGATCAGCAAGGGCGGCGGTAACTACAACCCCGGTAATTATGCATTGCGTTTTGATGATGCATTGTATACCCTGGGTACCGGTTGTGATGGAGGTGTTTGCGATTCAGTTCATCAGAACTTCAGGGGAACCGGCACCGTGCTGAAACCTTACGGAGGAGATTTTATCAAAAAAAATCAATGGTACAATGTATTGTACACCAATGATGGCCGTATGGCCAGGTTGTATGTTGATTGTCAGTTAAAATACGAGGTTGTATTTCCCGAAACATTTACCAATAATGAAGACCTGTTTTTTGGAAAATCGGATGATGATATTTTTCCATTTTGGCTTAATGGCGACCTGGATGATATCAGGATATACAACCGGGCATTAAATGATAAAGAAATATTTTCTTTGTGCAACGACAGCAAGCCGCCGGAAAAAATTGATACACCTGCTTTGGTAAAACCTGTAGTTGAACTGGAAAAAAGAAAAAATGAACTCATACGGGAAATTACAGTGGATACTGATTCGCTTTCTATAACGCTGTATGATAATGCTGAAATTGACGGCGACAGCATCACACTTATTTACAACGATAAGATTCTTACCACACACCAGCGGCTTACTGATAAACCCCTCACTTTTGTTATTAAGATAACCCGTGGCGCCGGTAGCCGGAATGAACTGGTAATGTACGCCGAGAATTTAGGCAGTATACCGCCAAACACAGCGCTGATGGTGATTTACGATGGTAAGAAAAGGATTGAGTTGAATATAAAGAGTACGGAAAAAACAAATGGTGCGGTTTCGTTTAAACTGCGGGAATAAAGTACTTATTAACTTATCAACTTTATCAACCTTCACTTATGTATCTCACTAGTAAAATGAAACTCAATATCGGGGTTGTTCTGTATCTCGGTGTTTAAAAACCACTCGCTGTTAGCCAGGTAAACCAGGTGGTTATCTTTATCCTCGGCAATATTGGCTTGCTTGTATTTGATGAAGTCTTCCAGTTTCTTTGGGTCTTTACTGGTAAGCCAGCAGGCTTTAAAAAACGGCAGACTGTTCATTTGTACCGATGCACCGTACTCCTGTAAAAGCCGGTATTGTATTACTTCAAACTGCAGCTCGCCCACACAGCCTATTATCTTCTTATTACCACCAAACTGGGTAAATAATTGGGCAACACCTTCATCAGTTAGCTGCAATAACCCTTTCTCCAACTGCTTGGTTTTCATTGGATCTTTGTTAACTACCTCTTTAAATATTTCAGGTGAAAAACTAGGTATACCGGTGAAGAAAAAATCCTCACCTTCTGTCATCGTATCGCCAATTTTAAAGTTACCGGTGTCAAATAAGCCCACCACATCGCCGGGATAGGCATCTTCAATTACTTCCTTTTGGCGGGCCAAAAAACTATAGGGGTTACTGAAACGAACATCCTTATCCATACGCACATGATGGTAATAGGTGTTTCGTTCAAACCTGCCGCTGCAAACCCTTAAAAAGGCAATCCGGTCACGGTGCTTGGGATCCAGGTTGGCATGTATCTTAAAAATAAACCCACTAAATTTATCTTCCTCTGGTTTAATGTCTCTGGTGGTGGTATGCCTTGGCCTGGGCGTGGGGGCAATTCGTATAAAAGTATCCAGCATCTCCTTTACGCCAAAGTTGTTTACAGCACTGCCAAAAAACACCGGTGCCGTTTTGCCACTCAGGTAATCTGCCTCGTGCAGTTCGCCATATACACCGTCAATCAGTTCCACATCTTCCCGTAAAGTAGCAGCATCCTTCTCTCCTATTTTTTTATCCAGTATTGCATCATTCAGGTCTTTTATCTCTACCACATCTTCGTCATTGGCCTTGGTGCCGGCAGTAAACAATACCAGGCTTTTTTCATGCAGGTCGTATACTCCCTTAAAATCTTTACCGCTGTTGATGGGCACGGTCATGGGGTGCAACTGTATCTTTAATTCATTCTCAATTTCTTCCAGCAGGTCAAAGCGGTTCTTACCATCCCGGTCCATTTTATTGATAAAAACAATCACCGGCGTATTACGCATAGCAATTACTTCCATCAGCCGGCGTGTTTGGGCTTCTACCCCATTCACACTGTCAATCACCAGCACCACACTGTCAACAGCTGTTAATGTGCGGTAAGTATCTTCTGCAAAGTCTTTATGGCCGGGCGTATCCAGGAGGTTAATTAAATGCCCATCATATTCAAAGGTCATTACACTGGTTGCCACACTAATGCCACGCTGGCGCTCAATTTCCATAAAATCGCTGGTGGCATGCTTTTTAATTTTATTGCTTTTTACAGCACCGGCAGTTTGTATGGCACCGCCAAATAACAGGAATTTTTCTGTAAGGGTTGTTTTACCGGCATCGGGGTGACTGATGATGGCGAATGTTTTGCGCTTGTTTATTTCGTTGATGTATTTCATGTACACTGATTATTCGAATTACACGAATTACACGAATTGTGTACGTCGTATTTTTGAGCGGCAAAGGTAAGGTTTGAAAACGGATGAATAAAGTTATATGGTACAAGCCTGCGACGCCTACGCAGTTGAACAGAAATGCTACTGCCGGGCTCATAAAACCATCTATATAATTCCAGCCATTATTCAAATTGCATCCCGTAATTTTGGGTTATGCGCAAAACGCTGAATATTCTCCGCAATTCTTTAAAGCTGACTTTTCAGGAACTGAAGGTTAACAAACTACGTACGGCCCTGAGCCTTACGGGTGTGGCTTTTGGTATATTCTGCATTATTGGCGTACTGGCTACGGTTAACAGCCTGGAACGTAATATTCAGAACGAAGTAAAAAGCCTCGGCAGCAATACCATCTATATTGATAAATGGGATTACAGCGGTGGCCCCGACCAACCCATCTGGAAATTTATGGCCCGGCCAACACCAGCATACGAAGAAGCCGAAATGGTAAGGCAACGTGCAGTGCTGCTGGAAGATATTGCTTTTTTAATGCAGACGGGTGGCACTATTTCCCACAAAGACGATGTGCTGCAAAGTGTAAGTGTGTATGGCGTAAATGAAGAACAAATGATCATTCAACCGCTGGGTTTTGACCAGGGGCGTTTTTTTTCGGCCAGCGAATTTAATGCCGGCAGCAATGTTTGTTTAATTGGTTTTACCAATGCCGAAAACTTATTTGGCAATACAGTAAGGGCTTTGGGAAAACAGATTGATGTAAAAGGCAAGAAAGCAACCATTGTAGGTGTCATTAAAAAAGAAGGTACCAATATGATTGGCTGGGATTATGATAACTGCATTATGCTGCCCTATAAATTCTGTAAGCAACTGTATGAAGAAAAAAATGCCAACCCTATTTTAATTGCCAAAGGAAAAGAAGGCGTAACCACCGATGCTTTGATGGATGAATTAAAAGGCATTATGCGCCAGATACGGAGATTGGGCCCAAGACAGGAAGATAATTTTTCTTTAAACAGTGTGGAGGCTTTCAGCAAAGCGATTACCGGCTTTTTCTCTACCGTAAATGTTGTGGGTGCTATTATTGGCGGCATCAGTTTAATTGTAGGCCTGTTTGGCATTGCCAATATTATGTTTGTTACGGTAAGGGAAAGAACCAGCATCATCGGACTTAAAAAAGCCATTGGCGCCAAAAAAAGCAGCATCCTCTTTGAATTTTTAATGGAAGCCACCGTACTTTGTATTTTGGGTGGCGCTATCGGTTTATTTTTTGTATACATACTCACACTGATATTATCGGGACCATTAAAATTTCCTGTGTATATTTCTTTGCCCATGCTTTTTGCTACCATCATTATTTGTCTTTCGGTAGGTATACTTGCCGGCATTATACCGGCATCGCAGGCCGCAAAGATGGACCCGGTGGTGGCGATACGGTCAAAATAATCAGGAATGAATTTTACACCAGTCTTAACTCATAACTTATAACTCATAACTCATAACTTGTCCATAACTATCCTAGCTATCGAATCTTCCTGCGACGAAACATCAGCCTCTGTTTGTGTTGATGGAAAAATTTTATCTAATAATATTGCCAACCAAACCGTTCATGAGCAGTTTGGCGGAGTTGTGCCGGAACTGGCCAGTCGTGCCCACATGCAAAACATTGTACCGGTTGTTGATATTGCTCTGCAAAAAGCCAATTGCGATATTACAGCTGTTGATGCCATTGCCTTTACACAGGCACCGGGCCTGATAGGTTCTTTATTGGTTGGTGCACAGTTTGCAAAATCACTTGCACTGGCTTTGGATAAGCCGCTTATTGCAGTGCATCATATGCAGGCGCATGTGCTGGCAAATCTTATTCCCGATAACCGGCCATCGTTTCCTTTTTTATGTTTAACTGTAAGTGGTGGTCATACCCAAATTGTGCGTTGCGATGGCCCAACACAATTAAAAGTAATTGGCGAAACCATTGATGATGCAGCCGGCGAAGCTTTTGATAAGACTGCAAAAATGCTGGGCCTACCTTACCCGGGCGGACCATTGATTGATAAACACGCCGCCTTCGGCAATGCAACACGTTTTAAATTTCCTGAGCCACAGATACCGGGTTTAAATTTTAGTTTCTCGGGTTTAAAAACTTCTATTCTTTATTTTTTAAAAAATGCAGGCACCAGCAATTTATTTAAATCAGCATTTCTGGCAGATGAAGAAACCCGTCAAAAATTTATTACCGAAAACATGGATGATATCTGTGCATCGGTGCAGGACCGTATCATCAGCATCTTACTAAATAAAGTTAAAAAAGCCGCTGCAGAAACCGGCATTACCCATATTTGCCTGGCAGGTGGCGTTAGCGCCAACAGCGGTCTGCGTAAGGCTTTTGCTGCCATGGGCGAAAAAGAGAACTGGAAAACATTTATACCCGCTTTTGAATATTGTACCGACAATGCGGCCATGATAGCCATAACCGGTTACTATAAATTTCTGGAAAATGATTTTACTGAACTAAGTATAAGTCCATCTGCAAGAGCTGAGTGGTAATATACTTGTACTAATTTTTCATTCTGTTACAATAAAGTATTTCTTAGTGGGATATGAGATAACCAATATTAAGATCTGCGTACTGCGCTTGTCGAAGTAACTGTAGAAAAACCTATGGCCAATTCTTATTTTAAATTTAAACAGTTTACTATTAACCAGAACAGGTGTGCAATGAAAGTATGCACCGATGCCTGCCTTTTTGGAGCACTGGTGGCTAACCACATATTTACAACCAATAAGAAAAACGATGGTTTCCAGTGCCTGGATATTGGAGCCGGAACCGGTTTATTGTCGTTGATGGCTGCTCAAAAAAACATTCAAATAAAGATTGATGCTGTTGAGATAGATGCTCCCGCAGCCGAACAGGTAAGGGAGAATATAGCTGCATCACCCTGGATAAATAACATACAGGTTTTTAATGAAGATATAATCAGCTTTAAAGCTGAAAAAAAATACGACTATATTATTTCTAATCCTCCTTTTTTTGAAGACGACCTGAAATCGGCTGATAAAACCAAAAACAATGCAAAGCATGACACATCACTGAGTTTATTGGAGTTATTACAGGTTGTTGACAACCACCTGGCCACAGCCGGTATTTTTGCTGTACTGCTGCCCTATCACCGGGTTGACTATTTTATTGAGGAATCAAAAAAAAGGGGATTATATCTTACCACACAGGTTTTGGTAAAACATACTATAAAACACAAATTTTTCAGGGGCATCTTATTTTTTAACCGCGAAGAAACCAAACCGGAATTAAGCGAAATTATTATTAAGGATATTGAACACAAGTACACCCCGGAATTTGCTGCTGCTTTAAAAGATTACTACCTGTTTCTCTGATTATAAACCTGCATAATCTTTCATATACAGATACGGCTCATTCAGTTTACCGGCATCTATCATTGTTGCATTGCTGATGAGTTTGCTGCCACCAAGCCGTATATCATCCAGTACAAATTTTATCAACTGCTCACCAAAATACCGGCTGGCATCACGGGCAAGTTCATTCGGTAAATTACCAACAGCCATTACATCAACTGAGTTGGGTAAATAAGGTGCTGTTTTTTCAAAATTTCTTTTATCAACGCCATAAACCGGGTCGGCAATGGTGCTATCGCCCAGATTGCAGGGTACCGATCCGTTAAAGTCGTCGGTAATATCGGCAATGGTTTGTATGCTAAAGTTTGCCTTTTTAAAATCTTCCATTTCAAACAGGCGTGGAATATTTTTCTCCCAGTAAATACCATTTATCAAAATATCGGTATGGCCAATATAGTCTGTAAACCTGCAGTTATAGTTTTGCGGATTGGCATGAAAATCATTGCGGTTGTATTTGCCGGTTTCTTTGTGTGCATACAGATCAACTCCTTTTAAATGCACATACACCGGGTAAGTAAATTTATTTTCCAGGTATTCATCCGGCTCCACTTCATGTATGCCCATCAGGTTCATAATTTCCAGCACACCATGCGCCACACGGCCGGTACCGGTTACAGCAATTTTTATGTTGGGCAGTTTTAATCCAAAATAAGTATGTATCAGTTTTTGAAAACTGTTTACCGAGCCTACCCGTTGTAATTTAAAAGCTCCTGTACGGTTGCCATAAGCCATCATGCCGTTGTGTGCGCCAACAATACCTGCAAAAAAACCAAAGCCAATAATGCGGGTGCCGTCTTCATGTTCCAGGCATTCATAATCTATCAGTGAATTTTTTTTACCAAGCAGGGCTTTAAACAGTTTTTGATTGGCTGGTTGTAATTTTTTGGTGTGAGAAAAAAACATGTACCGTTTACCTTCCAGCAACATATCAACCGGTACTTCTTTTATGCCCAGCAGCAGGTTACAATCGCCCAGGTCTTCGGTAACTTCCACTCCTGCCCTTTCATATTCCTTATCGGTATAGCAGCGGCTGTCTGAATGTTGTGCCATTACCTTCACATCATCAAAATGCAGGTGCAGCCATTTGCAATGGGCCGGTGTAAGTGCCACCCGGTTATCCTGCGGAACCTTTCCTTCCCGTATTAATCCAATCTTTAGCATCAATCGTTAATTTAAAGCAGCAATTTACATTTTACATTTGATATCTCTTGGGAGTCGTGCGCTATGGCTTTAAGTTTTAGGCAACTATCAGCTTCTTTTATTTATGTTTTTTTTACTTCTCCAAATCCTTCAACTCCGCTCAGGAGAACCAAAAAAGGAGCCCGGCAAAGACCGCCTGGACAAACGGACAGGGATTACAGCTCCTTTGCCGGAAAGAAAAATTAAAATCATAATGCCACATGATAAAGATTAGCCCGTACTTTAAGTTATAAAGCTGAAATTTGCAGCAAACAACAATCAATGATTCACCCATACAATTACGTAACTGCCAAAGATGCCCTATCCATTATTGAAAGCAATAGCCGGGTATTTGTGCATGGCAGTATCTGCACCCCTTTACACCTGCTGAATGAACTGGCCAACGAAAAAGACCGGCTGAAAAATGTAGAGCTGGTTTCCATCACACTGAAAGGCGATATAGAAATTGCCAAACCCGAATACCAGGATAGTTTTCATATCAATTCCTTATTTGTATCATCGCCCATACGTGATGCCGTAGCCGATGGCCGTGCAGATTTTGTACCGGTGTTTTTGAGTGATATTCCTGATCTTTTTAAAAATGATATTCTGCCGATTGATACGGCAATTGTGCAGGTATCACCGCCTGATAAACAGGGCTATGTATCGTTGGGTGTTTCGGTTGATATTGCCCGTTCGGCAGTTGACTGCGCCAAAAAAATCATAGCGCTTGTAAATCCCAAAATGCCCCGTACGCATGGCGATGGCATGATTCATACCGACAGGTTTGATAAAATGGTTTTTCATGATACAGAACTGCCCGAAGAAAGTTACAGCAGCAAAGTGGGAGAAAATGAACTGAAGATTGGCAAGTTCATTGCCGACATGATTGATGATGGCAGCACATTGCAAATGGGTATAGGCACCATTCCCGATGCGGTGCTGAGTATGCTGGGCAACCATAAAAACCTGGGTGTGCATACCGAGATGATGAGCGACGGCGTGATCAGCCTGATAGAAAGCGATGTGATCAACAACCGCAAAAAGAAAATACACCCCAATAAAAGCGTAACCAGTTTTGCACTAGGCACAAAAAAATTATACAATTATGTAGATGATAATCCTTCCGTTGTTTTTTTGGATATTGATTATGTGAACAGCCCGATCGTGATCATGCGCAACCCAAAAGTGATTGCCATTAATAGTGCCATTGAAGTAGACCTGACTGGCCAGGTGTGCAGCGACAGTATCGGCACCCTGCAGTTTAGCGGTATAGGCGGACAAATGGACTTTATTCGTGGTGCTGCACTCAGCAAAGGCGGTAAACCTATCATTGCATTAACCAGCCGTACCAAACACGGTATGCCCAGGATAGTACCATATTTAAAAGAAGGTGCCGGAGTAGTTACCACCCGTGGGCATGTGCATTATGTGGTTACCGAATACGGTGTTGCTTATTTATTTGGAAGAAACTTAAGGCAGCGGGCAAAGTTGCTGATTGATATTGCCCATCCCGATGACCGGGAAATGCTTGCCAGGCTGAGCTACGAAAGATTCAAATCATTTTAGGCTAATACATACAGTTATAAAAATCAAATGCCGGCTTTTTCTAATCCCGGCATTTGTACTTTAAAAAAGACTATAGTATTGCTCCTTGGTGAGCTTTTTCATATACCCGCTTTTAATTTTTGATCCATCTTCACATCCACAGGAATATGTGTAACCTTGATCCCCGTCGGTTTTATCAATAATCACCGTGGTGCTGCTGTATTTATATTTACGGGCAGCTTTGCTGTTGGTAATTGCCTGTGTGATCTGGTATGTACAATTTCCCGTCCAGCTTAACCGGAACTGTGTTCTTACTTTGGTAACCGTATTTTTATCGTACTGGTATTTTTTGCGGCGATGAACCAAAACAGTGTTACCCAACGAATCCATGTAAGAAAAATATCCTTTCTTATAATTCAAACAGGCAGTACTGTCGGCCTGTGCAAAAGTAGCATGGCATAAGAAAAGACCAAGAAGAATCAGAAAAAAATGTTTCATACTATTCCATTTAAATAAACTGTCCGTTGATCATTACCTTATCGATCTGATTGTTTCCGAAAGCATACGGCAGGTATGCCAAAGATGGAATGGGTTTTGTAAAAATAAGATTGGCTTTTTTGCCGATGGTAATGCTGCCTAATTCTTTCTCCAGTTCCATAGCATAAGCTCCGTTTATGGTAGCTGCATTGATGGCTTCTTCGGGCAGCATTTTCATTTGTATGCAACTTAAAGCAATCACAAAATTCATGTTGCCGCTGGGTGATGAGCCGGGGTTATAATCGCTGGCGAGTGCAATGGCGCAACCGGCATCAATCAACTGCCTGGCTGGTTGATATGGCATTCTTAAGAAGAAAGCTGCGGTTGGCAAGAGGGTTCCGATGGTGCTTGAGCTGCTTAATAATTTAACATCAACATCTGTCATAGTCTCCAGATGATCAACAGATAAAGCATTTAATTTTATGGCTGATTCAATACCGCCAATGCTGTTTAACTGGTTAACATGAAGCTTGGGTTTTAGTCCGTAGCTGATGCCGGCTTTACAGATGGTTTCCATTTCTTCGGGAGAAAAGAAACCGGTTTCGCAGAAGCAATCAATATAATCGGCCAGGTTTTCTGCAGCAATTACAGGCAGCATTTGGTTGATGATGCTATCAATATAACCGGAATGATTTTCTTTATAAGCAAGTGGATATGTGTGGGCACCAAGAAAGGTTGATTTAATTGAAAGTGCCGACTTTTCTTTTAGCCTTTTTATCACCCGCAGCATTTTTAACTCTCCTTCTGCGGTTAAGCCATAGCCGCTTTTTATTTCGATGGCAGCTGTACCGAGTTTGCTAAGTTCTTCCAGGCGCTTCCATGCACTGTTGAACAATTCATCTTCTGTTGCATCATTTAATTTATTGGCAGAGTTTAAGATACCGCCGCCTTTGGCTGCAATATCTGCATAGCTCATCCCTTTCAGCTTATCAATAAATTCATCTTCACGTGTTTTGGCAAACACAATATGGGTGTGGCTGTCGCACCAGGTTGGCAAAACAAATTGCCCGTCTGAATCAATAATATGTTTGGGCAGTTGCGGCACTTTAAGTTCCAGTTCATACATGTGTCCGTAATCTGCTATGATGCCGTCTTCTATTAATACAAATGCATCTTCTATAACAGGCAATGCTGCCAATGCAGCGCCACGAAGAAGGGTTGTTTCTTCCCGGGTATTTACCAGTTGGGCTATGTTGGTTATAAGTGTTGTCATTTTTTTGTTAGTATCAACCTTTTTTGAATCGAAAAATCTATCATATCAGGATATCGGATACCTTTTGTGATATTGAGTATACCCGGACCAATGATAAAAACATGCTGCCATTCCACTCTTCGGTTTTGATCGTACCCTTCCCTTTCGGCATACATGGTTAACCTGATACCTCTTCTGCGAATGTCTGTAATTTCAAATTGCGTACTATCGAAGCTTAGTTTATCGCCATTGTCATAAATACGCAACGGGTATTTATCAATGAGTTGTTTGCCTCCTTCACCGGTAAAAGTAAAATTAAACATCAGGGAATCCTGCATATCCACTACTTCAAGTGCCGTTGTATATGTATGTTGGTTTTTACCATCAACAAATCCTGTTGCAACCAATGTACCCGTCCAGGTACCAACCAGCGCTTTTAATTCAGCATTGGTAACCGGTTTTGCAATTTGTGCCACTACCATAATTTGTAGAAACATGAGGAGTGCAAAAAAAACAGTTTTCATGATTGTTTATTTAGAGTGATTCAAAAACAGACCTGCTGAAAGCTTCCAGTCCGGGATCTCTTGCACCCATTAAAAGTAATACAGAATTATCAGAAAGATGCGGCCTGGCAGTTTCTACAAACAGGTTGCGGTCTTCTACAAAGAAGGCATTTTTACCCAGCGCTTTAATATCCATAATCAGATCATTGGCGCTTATATCTTTTACGGCTGTACCACCGGCATAAAATATCTCACTCATCCATATTTCATCCTGCGGCCTTAAAGCAGCGGCAATTTCTTTCACAAAATCTGTTCTTAAAAATCTTGTAGGACCATAACCGTGCGGCTGAAACCAGGCTACCACTTTATCAGCTACCGGCTGGCAGGCCATAATTGCAGCAGCACATTTAACAGGGTTGTGTGCATAATCATCAATTACCCAAATACCGTTTTTATTACCCAGCACCTGGTTGCGTCGGTAAATGCCTTCGTAATTTTTTAAGGCAGATGCACAGGTTTCAAGATCAACGCCAATCTGGTTGGCAACGGCAACGGCGGCGAGGGCATTTTCCATATTGTGCTTGCCAATACTGTTGATCGTGAATGGTGAGTTGTGAATCGTGAATTGGATGCAGAATCCATCCTGCGAAAAATCCGTTGCGATGAAACCAGCCTGCGAATTTTCATCTGAAGAAAAATCCTGTGCCATATTTTGCGAAAGTTGTTTGGCTAATGCATTGGATTGATTAACAATGAAAATTTTACTGTTGTTTTTGAAAATGGTGAAGATGCCCATCAGTTCATCTATCTCCTGGTGGTCTTTATCTACATTTAATAATAAACCAATTTCCGGTTCGTATTGCACAATGCTGCCATCACTTTCATCCGCTTCAATAACCAGCCACTCTCCTGCTCCAACTTTTGCATTGCCAATCTTTCCTTCTTTAATAATACTTACCAGGCCTGCACCACTGATGATGCTGGGTTGTAAACCGGCTTTATCCAAAATATCAAATAACATGGCGCTGGTAGTGCTTTTGCCCGATGTACCGCCAACAGCAATGGTTCTTTTACTTTTAGCGATCAGCGCCAGCAATTCAGATCTTTTGATGATGGGAATATTGAGTTGCTTTGCTTTCTGTACTTCAAACACCGTATCTTCTATGGCTGTTGAAACAACAACAAGGTCGGTTTCATGGGTGATGCCATCTCCGTTCTGTAAAAAACAATGTATACCTGCTGCTTCCAGTTTTTCTTTGGTATCATTAAACTCGCCTTCTTTAAAATAGCGGTCACTGCCACTTACTTTCTTATCAATACCGGCAAGGTATTGTGCAATAGCGCTCATACCTACACCGGCCACGCCAATAAAAAAAACATTTTTAAAATCTTGAATCCCTCTTATCATAATGCAGGACTTTGTTTTGTGTGCAATGTATTATAAGCGATCCATCCACTCACCATCATTAAAACCGCACCCAGTAAAAAAGGGGCGCCCGGTAATTGAAAAGGAGCATCCTTATGTGTAAAATAATAAAATAAATTGTTCATCAGCAACGGGCCAATAATAGCAGCTGCACTCATTAAACTGGTGATGGCTCCCTGCAACTCACCCTGCTGGTTGGGTGGCACGTGACCAGCCATAATTGACTGTATAGCCGGCATGGTAATACCGCCCAGGCAATAAGGAATTAAGATCACAAACATCATCCAGCTTTGGGTGGCTATACCAAACAATAACAAGCCAAAGGCATACAGTGCCAGGCCGGTAAAAATACTTTTCTCATTTCCCAGTTTGGGATTGATATAGCGAATTAATCCTCCCTGCACTACGGCAACCATAATGCCCACAGCGCCTAATGAAAGGCCAACCATTTTTTCATCCCAGTTAAAACGGTACATGCCAAAATAACTCCAGGTACTCATTACAGAATGGGCCGCAATGTAGATGAGTAAAATTGAAAATGCCAGGCCGGTAATGGCAGGGTATTTTTTCAGGTGCAATAAAGAGCCAACCGGGTTAGCACGTTTCCAGTCGAATGCCCGGCGGTTTTCTTTGCTCAGCGATTCGGGTAAAACAAAATAGCCATAGGCCCAGTTTATAAGCGCCAATATTGCAGCAGCATAAAAAGGAATGCGTGGTCCCAGGTGGCCCAGCAACCCGCCAATTACGGGCCCAATGATAAACCCAAGGCCAAATGCAGCGCCAATCATTCCAAAATTCTTTGCCCGGTTCTCTTTAGTACTAACGTCCGAAATATAAGCTGCGCCGGTTGTAAAACTGGCACCGGTAATACCGGCTATGATTCTGCCTACTATTAACCAACCAAAAGTTGGTGCCAGGGCAAGGAATAAATAATCGATACCAAAACCAAATAAAGAAAACAACAACACCGGCCTGCGGCCATATTTATCACTCAGGTTTCCCAGCAGGGGTGCACAGAAGAATTGTACGAATGCATAGGCAAACATCAGCAGGCTGCCATAGGTGGAAGCTGTACTGATATCAACATGCTTCAATTCTGAAATTAATTTAGGCATTACCGGAATGATAATACCAAAGCCAATTACATCAATTAAAAGCGTGATAAAAATAAAGCCAACTGCAGCGTTGCGTTTTGATGCCATTATAAATTGGTTATAGTAAGTGCAAATGTAATTAATAAGCAGTGATGAAAAGTTCTGGTAGTACATCAGTTTGAAAAGCTGTCAGGTTGAGCCTGTCGAAACCGGTACGATAGTAAGCTAACCCGTCTTCGACAGGCTCAGATTGACAGCAAATTATTAACGAAGATTTCAAACTGAAGCATTATCAAAGTTTTGTTCATTTTGAATGTTGACTTCTGTTGTTTATATTTAATCATCAAAACATTGGTATGCTTAAAAAAGGATTATTCGGCGGGGCTATTGTGATCATCGCCATTGTAGCAGGATTTATTTTTTTACTGCGAGGATGCCTTTCGGGATATGACGAGCGTTCGTCTATTACACCGGTCCTGTATTTTGAAAAAGATGGCAAGGCTGTTGTTTTCAGCATTGTGGAATATGGCAAGGCCACCTCGTACAGCTCGGGTCCAAAGGGTACGTTCAAAAGTATGAGCGTCAATTATTTTATACAGGCCAATGATGGAAAAACGGCTGAGTTGATTGCCAATAAAAAGATAAAGCACAACAGTGATATTAAATTCCATCCGGTTAAAGTAATGGGTGCAGGTAATAATATAGCCTGGGTTTTTATTGGTGAGTTGCTGGCTTATGATCCATTTACACTGGAGAAGATTGCCGACAGGGAAATTATAGAAACAAAGAACCCGCAACTGAAAGGAAAAATGCCCGATGAAGAAAGGTATTATGAATATGACGGTATTTCAAATTCCATATTGATCACTGCAACAGATGGAACTAAATATCTTTTATCAACAGCCAACCTGAAAGCAGCTGCTGTTGACGAAGATGTTATTTCAAAAAAACCGGTTGAGGCAAAAATAAAAGCATTAAAGAAAAAGGAAGAAGCCCTGGAACAAGAGTACCGTGCCGGTTATGACCGCTACCGTGCCTACAACAAATTATACAGCGAAAAGAAAATAAGTTATGCAGCTTATACAGACAGTGGCAAAAATTTCAACCTCCTGCAGGACAGCATCAGTAAAATGAAGACGGATATACGTGATGAGATCAGTGACCTGGATGATTTGAAAGATGTGGACCGTGAAATTCAAACAAAGATTGAGAATTTAAGAGGCAGCAGTAAAAGTTACAGCAATATCTGCACTGCTGTTGATACTTTTAATGGCAAATGGTATGGCCTGTTAAGTGCTGAAGACCTGGAGAAACCAGACACAAGATTCAGGTATCGTTCTGTTTATAAAGAAACTGCCAGAAATAAATTTTACACTGCCACGGTAACAGCTAAAGACAGCACCAAGAAAGCCATTGAACTGCAGGTTACAGAACCTGAAAAAATAAATGAAGCTGTTTACCTACAGGGTGGTTTCTTATTTAATAAAGAAACCGGGTTACCAATACATCTGAAAAACGATGATGGGTTTATGGTTTGTTACAAAGAAAAAGTTGGTAATACTGGCAGCATCATGCTGGCAAGGGTTGATCTGAAGGGGGATACAAAGTGGACCATCAATACCATGCTTACCGAATTTGAAGACTGGATATATACAGGCAAAAGCCTTATCATTTTAGGAAATGATAATAAGGAAATCGGTTCAAGCAATGCCAACCTGCTAATGATAATAGACCTGCAAACCGGCAAGGCTGTAAAGCATGATTATTTTACTGAAAAAATGCGTTGATGGTTATTTTGCTGTTTCTATTTTAAAGGGATGTGCTTCTGTTGTAAGCACTACTTTTTTAAAATCTAATGTTGATGGCGGCGCAAAAATGAGGTAGGCATATTTTAAAGTTTCGCCAAAGAAAAAACTTTCCATTGAATTTGTTTTTTCAAAAGTCAGTACATTTTTTAATGATGCAAAGCCAACATCATTTTTACAATGATCAATAATACTTTGCACCATTACTTTTCCCTGCCACAAATATTTGTTTTCGCCTGTAAGGCGATACAGGTAAAAAGCACTTTCCAGGTTTTCGGGCCTTAGGATATAATAAGCGCTGGTAATGGTATCGGCTTTAAAATCAAATTCTTCGGGCTCAATGTTAAATCTGGTCCACATATAATAATTGGCTTCCTGTATTTGCCTGCCGGTTTCCACATCGCCTGAAAAGGCACACAGGCCTGCATAAAAAGCTTCCAGTGCGCCGTAAGTTGTACCTATTATTTTACCCGTATTCATATCAACCTGGTGCATAAACCAGCCTTTATTGGTTTTGCTGATATAGTGTTTTTTTATGGCAGCATTGTGTACATCAAAAGCGGTTATAAAATCCTTATCGCCAAACAGTAACCAGCTTTTATACAGGTACTCAAAGTAAGAATCTATATAAGCCCCGATATGACTTCTGTTGTTTACCCACTTTCCGGTTTCTACATCTATCTGCTCACCTACCAGGTCCTGGCTACTTCTATGATCGTACACATACATCATTCCTTTCTTGGCAGCATCGTAGTACTTTTTATCTCCTGTAATTTTAGAAAGCTTTCCAAACTCCATCATCAATGTTCCAATTTCTGCAGGGTTGTTAATGCCATCTCTTGTTTTGCCGGTTTGCAAATGAACGTATCGGTAAGGCATTCCGGTTTTGGATTTAAAAGCAGGCATCAGGCGATCGGCAAGATCTTTGGCGAGTGTAAGAAATTTTTTATCGCCATCCATTTCGTAAGCAGTTACTAAGCCTGCCAATAAACGTATGGTTATTTCAAAAACCTGTACATCATTGTCAATATTAAAATCAAGTTTCGTTAAGATGAGGTCTTTTGCTTCTTTGGCCTCGGTTGTTAAACCCAGTAATGTAAATGTATCAAAAGCATCAACCGGTGTCATCAGCATGGATGTTTTGTACCAGATTTTTGAATTTTTGGTGAGCGGCTTCAGGTCATCGGCTCCCCAGGCGTAATCCTTATACCCTTTCCAGGCGTGCTGTGCAGCTTCTTTTACTTTGTTGCACATTTCCTGTTTCATTTCTTCAGAAAAAGGAGCTTCTTTTTGTGCAACTGCTGAAAGAGAAAAAAGAAGGCAGAAAAAAATCAGAAAAAAACTGTTTTTAATCATCACATTTAAATTTAAGTATGATAAAGATAATGATATAAGGAGCATAAAAAAAGAGCCCGCTGCCGGACTCTTTATAGAAAATATGTTAATTAAAAATTACCATCTTCCACCACCACCGCTGTTGCGGTTGTTACCATAACCACCACGGCTTCCGCCGCCGTTACTGCTTCTTTCTTCTCTTTCTTTTGCTACAGAAACAGACATTGCACGTCCTTCAACTTCTTTGTTGTTAAGGCCAAGCATAGCGTCTTTTCCTTCATCTTCAGAAGGCATTTCAACAAAACCAAAACCACGTGATCTTCCGGTCTCTCTGTCAGTAATTACTTTAGCAGAAGAAACTTCGCCAAAAGTTGAAAAAAGTTCGTTTAACTCAGCATCGCTGGTGTTAAAGCTCAAATTTGAAACATAAATGTTCATAAAACTTAAAATTAAAAATAAAATAAATAAAATACCTGTTCAGTAAGGAGAAAGCAAACTTAAAAGACGAGAAAACGGTTACGGGTAGGAAATCTACTAATAATTGAATCTATCTGTACTGTGTGCTCACAGCGTTAATGTACTGTGCAAATGTAGGCTTAGTTATTAAGAGTAACTAATAAACTTTTGATTATGGCAGGTTTCAGTGTATTTGATATAAATAAGCCTTCATCACAGGCTTTAAAGTATGCATATTTCAAAGGCGCCCATGATGAAGGTATTAAATTAAGTTCAGGAAGCTTTTTTACCCATCCCCATAACCATACCAACTACTGCACCAACAATGGCACACATCACAGTGGTTGAAACTACATCGGCTGCCATCGCTGTTTTGCTGATAACATGGGTTGTTGCATACATCACACAGTCAACACCAACAGAAACCAATGCTCCCACTACACCACCTGTAACAAGCCCGCCTGCAAGAGACCCTACATTGCTTTTCACAAAAATATAAGCCAGCAAGAATCCCATTGCAAGGTTACCGATAGCAAGGTAAAGAAATTGAATGTCATCCATTGCACGGTCAACACCTGTTGCCGTACCGGGATTTTTTTGCATGAAACCGGTAAGAAGATTTCCATAGATCAGATAACCAAGACCGAAAAAAAGGATACCGCCAACGATACCTCCTACGAGCAATTTTTTAATGTCCATAAGTTTAGTTTTAGGTTAAAAGAAAAATAATGATTAACCAAAATAATCATTAGTTCTGCCAATTGCAAGTGGCAATTTAGAAATGCACAACCTGCTGCACCAATTGTTAGTAAGTGAAGGGTAAAGTGAAATTAATTGTAATGTAACAGCTTATTTTTTGGAGAAGGATTTATCGATCTGCAGACCAAAAAAGTAACCGCCAACAGCGCCCACAACCGCTCCGGCCAATAACCACAAAAGACTGGGCCCAGCGGCAAAATAAGCAATACCTATACCAAGTAAACAAAAGAATATGCCGGCAACCAGCACAGCGCTTTTGCCTTTCTGTGTCTTTACTGTATGTGTGGGAGGATGAAAATCGTGGTGATGTTTTCTTTTTTTAGACTTTGCCATTGCTTTTTTTTGTTAAAGTACGATTTTTTTATGAAGGTTATGTCTCCGATAATTCTTGTTATACATCAGGTTGAAAAGATGTCAGGTTGAGCCTGTCGGAACCGGTATGTTTTTTGAATAACCTGCCTTCTACAAGCTCAGGCTGACAACCTTTTGAAATCATGGATTTTCAAACTCAAATATCCAATTGTTCCAGTTCTTTTGCATACTCATATTGCAGGTCTTCATGCATGGTGGCTATGGCTTTTGATATTTTTTTAAGCTGATTATTAAACATGTTTTTGATTACGGGATTTTTTTCTATGGGTATTCCGGAACTTTTAAGGGTGGTGCAAAAAAACAATATAAGTTTTACTTCAGCTTCTGCAGATCCGGTATAACGGATATATTTACTGAGCGTTCGTAGAATTTTTCTCAAACTTTTCTTTACAAAATAAAGGCTGGAAGTATTGATCTCTTCAAATTGCTGCTGCATTTCTGTTTTAATATTCTCCATATATGCGTGCTCATCAAAAGATTCAAACAGCAGGTAAGTCAGTAATTCTTTGTTTTCTTTCTTAAATTTTGCCAAACGTATACACAACGCTGCCAATTGTTCTGCAGGAATAGTAGTTAGTTCCAGTTTCAATTCATTAATTGTAGCTGCTTTCATTTGGCTAAATTAGGCAGAATTTATGCGGGTACAAACTGACAGGCTTTGATACTACAGAAAAACCTTCATTACTGAAGGTTTTCATAGATAAGTCTCATGCCTGAATGAATGGGTAATATACAGATTACGGATTTCTAAACGGGTTCTTCTTCATTAACGGTGTAAAGATCCACAATCAATTTCAGGTATATTATAGCTTGGTTTGCTGTTTCTATGTAGTCTTTATTCTATATTACAAAAATGCTGCCGGGCTTGCTGAACATAACAACAGTATAAATTGTTACGAAAGTGATTTTGTCACCCTGCCAATCACCAAGCCATTATGATACACTTCCATGGTATAATTGCCTTTAGATAGAGTACCGCCTTTTAAAGAAAAGGCGAGTCGCCTGGTTTCGCCACGGGTGTAAGTGAAGTTAAATTTATAAGAATAAACCTTTTTGCCATCGGGTGTTGTAAATGTTCCTGAATCCCAACCGGAACCTTTCAGCACTTTACCATCAGGTTTAATAACCACCACCATCATTTCGGCATTGGTAAGCTGGCTGTTGAAATTCATTACTGTGAAAGTACCGGTTAATTTATCCGCTTTTTCTGCCAGGGCCGTTTCATTTTCATCAATATTGGTTACAGCAGATAACCGCATATCTGAAGCAGTAAAAGAAGAATAAACCGGGTTGGGCTTTTCGGTAGTTGTGTTTTTAATTACAGTTGCGGGGATAGCATTCTTTTCTGCTTTTTTCATCTCTGTGAGAACATCATTCAACTTTCTGTTCTCATTATCCACTACCTGGTTTTTTTCTTTTAACCCTTCCACTTTGGTTTGCAGTTCCCCGATTTTTTGTTTGGCAACTGCAAAATTATTATTCACTGCCCTGTTCCTTAATATAGCGGTGATCTCAGTTCTCAATCTGTAAAATTCGGCCAGCTTTGCTTCCAGCTCTTGCTGCAGTGAATCGGAATGGGTAAGGGTTGAATTGAGTTGCATATCCATGTCCTGCAACGTTTCATCATATACTTTCTGTAATGAATCTCTTACTTTATTTGCAATTGCCATGGAATCTGCTGCCGGCTGTATCACTATGTTTTTTGCTGATTCCGTTTTTGTGTAATAACTGTACCCCCATGTCCAGATCAATACAAAGGAAACCAAAACCAATAGTAATGAAACTAAAAGCAGTAACAAAGATTTGGTATCTCTCATGGGTAATAAAATGAAGGTGTTTAATTTTTTATTTAGTTACATGCTGATTAACGTATGCAGATATCCAGCCTACTGAACCGTTTTTAACCAGGTAGAATTTTTTCCGCTCAATCACACCATCAAACTGCCGCATGATCTTTAATAACAACCCGGCCCCTGCCAGCAAAGACCGCTGATCAAAAACCTTGTTCACCTGTTTTACGTCGCGTTCCAGTTTTTCAGCATCAACACTATTTTCGGATAACCTTTTTACTATGTAATAATCAGAGTAAAGGGAAGGATTTTTCGAGAGATTTTCGGTAAACTCAATTACGTCATCGTAAGTTACCCCAACCACAGCATTGTCGTTTAATTCGGGTGCAATTAAAGTTGCTACCGCCCATGCAATACCTCCACTGAAAGCAATATTATCGCTTTTTGGAAATGCGCCGCTGGCATTAACTGCATAAACAATTTCATTATTCTCTGCCCCGGCAAGCACCCGGTTTAACTGGCTGTTAAAATTATCAATGCCTTTATCATCACCCAGCATTTTTTCTGCTGCATTGAAAGTACTTTTTGTTCCCCAGGTAAGTTGAAAAAGCCTGAAATCTTTTGTAGTGCCGTAAGGGAAATAACCACCCTTGGTATTGCCACTTCCTATATCAATTAAAAAAGTATTGTAGCGTCTTGCTTCGGGCACAATGCCCAGGTGCGAAAGCCGGGCTTCTTCCACAACATCAATAACTGCAACTTTTCTATCTGGCTCATTGTTATTCAATCTGAATGCATTGATCAACTGATCTATCCATATCTTTTTATCTTCTTTTTGCGCCTGTATATTTACGCCGCTGCTGATTGCAGTAAATACATTTGCAACAGGTATTCTGTTTTGCTTTACTGCAATTTCGTACAACCTGTTTAAAGCAGCCAGTGTAGCCTGGTAGGTTGGTTGTGTAAAAGAAATAAAATCGGTATTGATAGAAGTATCTTTCAGTATTTTAAATTCCCCGTCCTCGCCTGCATGCTTGTCCAGTTCAACCATACTCATCTTTACTCCCTTGGAGCCAACCTCAATACCGGCAAAAACATTTCCTGTTTCGTATTTCTTAACAACACTGTTTTGGGCTGTTGCTGCAAAACCGCTAAACAGAGAAATAGCGGTAAATACTAAAAAACGTTTTGTGTATGTTGTAAACATCAGTTTATATTTTGCTCAAAATTACCAAAATATAAACTGTACATTTTCAGTTATACACATGGTGTGAGAAAATAGTCGTGCCAGACTTATATGCTAAAACAACTGAGCATCGTGGCAGATTTTCCACTGCACCTCCAGAATTAAATACAATACCAGTCAGTCTTTCATCAAAATAATATCCTTAGAAAATTTGAATTTTTAAACTTTATTTCTAATTTTACAGCAGAATTAAAAGCTCTTTTTCAAATCTCCAAAGAAACGTACAGTTTTATTAAACGGCCCCCTGGAAACAAAAATTAGGTAACTAAATTTTTAATCTCAAATTCCAGTGTATGAAAAAGTTTTATTCATCAGCAATTAAAGATGTATTTACTGCAATTGGCATTGTCGCCGGTTATTATGCCCTGATGGCATTAGTAGTCATTATGGCCTGGTAATTTTTTTTAAATACAAAAGCCTTACGATGTAAATTCAGGTTTACATGGTAAGGCTTTTTGATTATAAGAAAAGGATATCCTTAAAGAATGATAACTTTTTCCATCACATCTCCTCCCCTGATATCATCAATAACATCCAACCCTTCAATTACTTTTCCAAAACAGGTATGTACACCATCCAAATGGCTTGTATTTTGCCTGCTGTGGCAAATAAAGAATTGAGAGCCGCCTGTATTCAATCCACGGTGCGCCATCGACATCACGCCACGGTCGTGATATTGTTTGCTGCCTTTCAATTCGCAGTTAATGGTATAGCCGGGGCCACCGGCACCGGTGCCATTCGGGCAGCCGCCCTGTATCATAAAGTTGGGTATTACGCGGTGAAAAGTAAGTCCGTTGTAAAATCCTTCGCTGATCAGTTTTTTAAAATTTGCCACCGCAATGGGTGCATCATCATCGTACAATTCAAATTTCATTACACCTTTGCTGCTGTGTATTTCGCCCTGCGTTAATTTAATTTCGCTCATGTTATGTGCTTTTATGGTTATTATTTTTACGAAAGTAGCATTTACCATTCATATTAATAATCTATAAGGAAGTAATTGGTAAATCTTAATCAATGCTCACCGGCAATATGGCTTAACCGTAATTGCTTCCGGCTTTTCATATTTCAACAGTATTTAAAGCGGCATTTGATCATAGCATCAATTAAAATGTATAATTGTCGTATTATTACAAAAAAGCCGGTTGACTATGCTTTTAAAAAAACTGGACCGGAAATATGTTTTAGATATTTTCAGGTTGCTCAAATGGTCAGTGATCATACAGGCACTGCAATTAGCAGGCACTTTTATTCTTACACTTTATTTTACTAAAGAAAATTTTGGTGCCCTGTCTTTTTTGGTAAGCGTTTCAACTATTTTTGAAATGGCCGTGGGACTGCAATATAATACCGCTGCTATTGTAAATGAAAAGGCCAGGTCGGCCCGTAGCCTGATGCTCATTTCCACAGGTATGGCTATGCTGTTTTCGGCTATCATCCTGGCAACTATTTTATTTTTTTTTTTTTTTACCCCGGCGCTGTATAACACGATAAACAGTTATGGCTTTATTGCCTTATTGCCCTTGATCATTATCACCAACTTTATCTTTAACAATGGTATACTGCTGTTAAAATATGCAGGTAAGATACGGGACATCAATTTTTTCAGGGCATTGTATGTTGTGGCTATGCTGCTTGCAAAGCTGGTGGCGGCATTGGTGTGGGGCAGCCTGGCCAGCCTCATTTATGCACATTTAATTGGCCTGTTAATTACCTGCCTTGTTTTTGCGTTCAGGTTCAGACACCAGATCATAACCGGTTACCGGCAAATCACTTATTCCGAAGCCCTGTTACTGCTTAAAACCAATTACAGGTTTCCAAAATATTCAATACTGTCAAATATCATCAGTGCTGCTGCCACCATCAGTTTCCCAATATTGATCACCCTGTTTTTTGGGTTGCACAATAATGGAGTTTATTACCTTACCACCATTTTTATTTTTCAGCCATTACTACTGATAATGCAGGCCATCAGCGATGCATTCTTACAAAAAATAAAGCTGATGTTTTATGAGAATAAACAGCACTTGCTTGAATTCATTAAAACACAGCAAAAAATAATTTTGCAGATTCTTATACCTTACCTCATTATTGCTTTTATTGCCGGCGAATTCCTATTTAGTTATTTAATGCCCGCCCAATGGCTTGAGATCGGAAAATTCATAAAATTTATCATGCTGTATTATCTGGTAACATCAATTTATGTACCTTTTAGTATTGTGGCCGATTACATGAACCAGCAAAGGTTCCTGATGATCTTTAATACTTCCTTATTCCTGTTCCAGGTAGCTGCATTATATTTCCTGCACTCAATATTTGATTTTACATTTGTTATTTTAACCATTTCAATTATTACTGCCATATATTACGGCTTTATTAATTTTTATATGTTGAGAAAATTAAAATTGCAAACATGAAGAAGATCATAAAAAAGATTGCAGCATATTTTGATGACTCGCTATTCCGTTGGTGTGTTAAATTCTTTTACCCGGCATATAAAAGACCGAGATTTGGATACCGTAAAAATTACCAGGTTATTTATGAATATTTTTTTATGCAGAAAATAATAGGTTTTAACCGCCGGATACCGTGGCCTGTTCACCGAACTTCAACCATTATAGACGGGCAGTTTATAACCAAAGGTATTTGTTGCGATCCCGGCGATAATCCCGGAATTTTCATTAATGCAACGGGCGGATTAACACTAGGAAACAATGTAAATATTGGCCCAAACAGTGTTATCGTTACATCCAACCATGATAAATATGATCACAGGAATGTAACTGATATTAAAGGCGTTGCAATTGGCAACAATGTATGGATTGGTGCCAACTGTACCATTGTGGCAGGGGCTACCATTGGCGACGAGGTTACCATTGGCGCCGGTTGCGTAATTTCCGGGAACATCCCATCTAAATCAACTGTTTTTATGAATAACAATATCGTGCTGAACATAAAACCCAAATCATTAGATTATCAATGGGATTAAAC
>JADKAM010000003.1 GCA_016715365.1 Chitinophagaceae bacterium | reverse complement strand
TGTAAGCATGGCCACCAGCGTGAACATGGCCGGCGGGCAACCCATCAGCATGCAGAATTTAAAAGCATTGCGGGCACTTACCAAAAAACATAAGATCCGTGTTATACACGATATGACCAGGGTTGCAGAGAATGCCTACTTCATTCAGCAAAGAGAAAAAGGATATGCCAACAAGACCATTAAAGAAATTGTAAAAGAAATAAACAGTTATACCGATGGTGCCACCATGAGTGCAAAGAAAGATGCACTGGTAAATATTGGTGGTTTCTGGCTGTAAATGACTGGGATGTTTTGGAGAAGCCAGAACATGGTGGTGGCGTGTGAAGGATGCATACCTACACGGCGGTTGGGCGGCAGAGATATGGAAGCCATGGCCATTGGCATGTTGAAAGTGTGAGCGATGACCATATCAAAGCAAGGGTTGGGCAGGTTATTTACCTGGGAGAGAAAATGATAGACTATGGTATTCCCATTGTAACACCCATTGGCGGCCATGGTATTTTTGTGGATGCTAAAAAGTTTTTGCCACATATCAAACAGGAGCAGTTTCCGGCACAAACACTGGCTGCCGAAGTTTACCTGGATGCAGGTGTGCGAACCATGGAAAGAGGTGTGGTATCAGCCGGAAGAAAAGCCAATGGCGAAAATTATTTCCCTAAACTGGAACTGGTGCGTTTTACCATTCCACGCCGGGTGTACACCCAGGCGCATGGATGATGTTGCAGAATCAACTGCCCGTGTATATGAGCGCAGGAACAGCATTAAAGGAATGAAGATGATCTACGAACCGAAGTACCTGCGGTTCTTCCAGGCCAGGTTTGAAAAATTATAAGTGTTCAATTATAATACTAAAGAAATCCGGCATTAACCAATGCGTACATCGTTTGTACGAAAAGTTCGTTATCTGGCGGATTTCTTCAGGGGAAATTGCATACGAATACCTACTTCCTGCATTTTTCCTTAATCTCATGAAAAATATCATGCGCTTCTGTGATCATGATTTTAACTGTGCATCTGTTTTACGGGCAGCTTTTGCATGGATCAGTTCGCATTGCTTAACCAGTTTTTCTAAAATGGGTTTTGTAACTATCCATTAAACCCGGCTGGCACTACAGAACTTTGCCAGACTTTTGCTTTAGCAACCAGTTCTGCCGCATTTTTCTTACGGGTTTCGGGTTATTTTCCTCCGCAGGATGAAATGATACACTCATAATGGAATGAAATTTTCCATTTCGATCCACTTGCTTCCTGAGAAAAAGCTGGGAATGCTGCTAAAGACAATACAATCAGCAGGGCTGTAATTTTTGATTTCATAATTGTTGTTTTCAGTTTAAATTTAAATTGTTAATTATTTCAAAAGCGGCTGCCTGGTTTTCCTGTTCACGCTGCCAGCTGATCTTTTTTCCAAATCCCAATGTACTGTCGGTCATTTTTACACTGTCGATCCGGATCGAATCCAGACCTCTCCGGGCAAGCCCGGGGCCATTGGATTTGCTTTTATGATAATTTCGTAGAGCATTTTTCGCCAATGGATGTTCCTTATCCAGTAAAACCCCTTCAAACTGGATTCCTTTTACTACCAGTGCATTCAACTTATCCGGAAGTACCGTACCGGCTACAAACGGATGCTGCATTAACAAAGTTGCATGATGCGATTCTTTGGATGATTTAAAATACAGTAATCCGCTTTCAGCATGGAATGCATAGAAACAACTGAAACAATAGGGCTTTCCTGTTTCATCAACACAGCAAATACCTGCACAGCTTTGTTCTTTTAAAAATTGAAAGATCGTTTTATTCATGATTTACTGTTTTATAAGTTGCCAATTTTTATCCGGCTCATTATGATTAAATATTTCAGTCTGCACCTTTTTTTATATTAGCATAAATGCCATGGCCTTGAAGCCGGCAAAAAATAAATAATGCATTTCCATTTTATTAAATGGGGTGATGTATAAATTTATCATGCAAATATAGTAATTAAAGATAACTTTGTCCTTATTTAGCCGCCCGGATTATGCATGCATGATCTGACTGCCCTTTGCCGGTTAAGAAGACTGTTAACAGAAAATTTTTCCTTTTACGCTGCAGGAACAAGTCAGGTAAATGACCCTGTAACAGATAAATTCAAAAGCCAGAACCGTTATGCTGAGTATAACCAAGATCTTTCATTTTGAAATGGCACATGCCATTTATGGATACACAGGTGCCTGTAAAAATATTCATGGCCATTCGTATGAGTTGCATGTAACTGTATCTGCTGCGGGTGATGAAACCGTTTACATTCCGTCTCCCGGGTTTATGGCCGACTTTAAGGATATTAAAAAATGGGTGCAGGCTGCAGTTATAGAAAAAATGGATCACAGCCTTTTATTATCACCTGATTTTATTGCCGCAAACCCAACCGTTTCTGCTTTAAAAACCTTGTTATATTTGAAGCTGAACAACAATGCCCTAAACCTGTTGATTCATATCAGGTTGATGCTCGTTAATATCTTTCCGGAGTAACTTAAAATGATTGTTTAAATATTTTAAAAAGATTCTTATGCTTAGTGAGGTAATATTTAAAATATTAACACAGCAAGTTTACAACAACCCGGTTTTTCACATTAATCATTTATCATGTTTTCCAAAGCAACCGAATATGCCCTGCGGGCAACTATTTTTTTAGCTCAGAAAAGTTCTGAAGAAAACAAACTGGGTATTGAAGAAATTGCAACAGCGATTGATTCACCTAAATCCTTTACGGCAAAGATCCTGCAGCAACTCACCAAAGATAACCGGGTGGTAAGTTCTGTACGTGGCCCCAATGGCGGATTTTTTATTGCTGCCAAAGCAAAAAAATTACCTGTACGCACCATTTTACTGGCGATGGGCGAAGATGGAAATACTTGAAAAATGCGTTATGGGATTAAAGTTATGTTCGAGGTTGAGCCCTGCCCTATGCATGCACAATACAAGCTCATCAAAACAACTGATCAGTTTATTTACACAAAAAACCATTCAGCAGCTGGCTGCCGAAATAAAAGAAGGTGTGGTTTTTATTAAGAATAAATAAACCAGAATTTAATTTTTCTCCGGTATCCGCTTTAAAGTTTCCAGTAAATAAGGCCAGTATTTTTGTACCGAGCTGATCTGCACTTTTTCATCCGGAGAATGTGCCCCTCTTATATTTGGGCCAAAAGAGATCATCTGCATATCGGATAATTGGTGCCCAGTATGCCGCATTCCAGTCCGGCATGCACAGCATTTACATGTGCTTCGGCGGTAAACATTTCTTTATACAGATCCTCCATCAGTTTTACGATGGGTGCTTCCAGGCCTGGGTGCCCAGCCGACAGTACGAACCACCAAAGATGGCCTGGCACCTGCCATTTTCGAAATTGTAACAGATGGTTTTTGAAAGATCCATTTTTCACTATCAACCGAACTGCGGGTTAAACAAAGAATCGAAATCTCCCCATCCTTAACCAACACCCTGGCCAGGTTATTGGAAGTTTGTACCAGTCCATTAATAGCTGGACTCATCCTGTAAATACCATTGGGGCATGCAGCAATGGTTCTTAAAATATTAAATTGAAATGCAGGTCTAAAACAGTTTTCCGGCGTAACATTTTTTCCACACTGATCATCAGGTTGGGATCAGTACTTGATATTCTTTTTTATAACTGGCCTTCCTGGTTTATAAAGCCGTAAAATCCTAGCTTATGCATCTGGCACTACCTCTTTGCAATGCCTCTTGGTATGGCATTTCTTAATCCGCCACCGTCTATTGTTTTAATCTTTGTTTCAAATTTTCCGGCAGCATGTAATAAAACCCGGGCCAGTAATTTATTGGCGTTGCCCCTTCCTTTGTAAATATCCATACCGGAGTGGCCACCGGTCAATCCTTTTACGGTTATTCTGAAACCCATTGAACCCGGATTCACTTTTTCTGTTTTATAATTTCCGCCAATCGTTACGTCAATACCACCGGCGCAGCCAATGGTTAATTCATCGTCATCTTCTGTATCGAGGTTCAATAAAATGTCAGCATCCAGTAATCCGCCTTGTAAGCCCAGGGCGCCGGTCATGCCGGTTTCTTCATCTATGGTAAAAAGCGCTTCCAGGGCGGGATGCGGAATAGCGGTTGAAGCCAGCAAGGTCATGATAGAAGCTACGCCTATTCCGTTATCAGCACCCAGCGTAGTGCCTTTTGCTTTTACCCAATCATCTTCAACAAACATATTAATACCCTGCGTTGCAAAATCAAAATCGGTATCCGCATTTTTTTGATGCACCATATCCAGGTGGCTTTGCAGACAAACAGTCTGTTTATTTTCCATACCGGGAGTTGCCGGTTTTTTTATGATCACATTACCGATTTCATCTCTGGTGGTTGGCAGGTTCAGCTTATTTCCGAAATCCATCATAAACTGTATCACTGCTTCTTCTTTTTTTGATGCCCTGGGTATTGCATTGAGTGCTGCAAAATTTTGCCACAATTCAGCCGGGCTTAATTCTTTTAAATGTGTATGCATGAGCTTTACTGTTTTAATAATGCTAAATTAAACTAAACAGCATGACTATCACTCAGAATTTTATTATAAAAAAAACGCTTCAGTTTCCCGAAACGTTTTTTTCAAAAATTATAATCCTAAACTAAACACTTATTGCTTCGAATCTGTGTTTTCTTTTACTTTAGTACCACCTCTGTGTGTAGAAGCAATAGAAGCATACTTGATTTTTAGGCCGGCAATTTTTAAGTTGTCTGCTGTTTTTAAATCTTTTTCAACTTCATTCTTACGGGTATCCAGTGCTTCATAAAGTACATTGATTTCATCCCAGTCTTCTCTTGTATAATTGTTTTTGCTATCTGATACAGCATCTACAAAATTCTGGTAAACACCCAGGATATTATCAGCGGTTATAAACTTAAACTGCATATCATCACCAATTTTACCTTCGCCAAATAAACGGTCTCTTAACACCTTACGGAAATTAGGAGCTGTATTTCCAGGCTGCATGGCATTCTTAGCTTCCTGCTCTTTGATTGCAAGCTCATACTTCGCTTTTAAAGCTTCGTACCTTGCTTTGCTGGCTTCTGCCTTTGCTTTTTCTTCAGCACTTAGGGCCGCCATATTTTTTTCTGCCATTGCTGCTCTTTCCTGGTAACCATTATCAATGGCTGTCCAGTTTTCAGTAGTGTACACAGGCGCTGCATTTTCAACTGAATCAACATACATGTTCAGCACTTCTGCATCCTGCTTTGCTTCTTTGTTTTCGTTATTGCAGGCCGTAAATCCGATTGATACAATGGCGGCAGCAATCAATAATTTTGTCTTTGTCATTTTTAGTTTTTTATTTAACCTGGTGAGGCAACATCCATGCCACGATGCCGGCAGGTAATTGTTATAAGTAGTTTTGAATTAGCATGATTAAATAATTTCATTGCAAAAGTATTTTGTATGTGTTGTTAAAGCATTACACTATTTAAAGCAATTGTTACATCATTCACACATCTGGCACTGATAACCCTTTAATAAGTCTACCTTGTACAAAATGTAATTATGGAAAAGCGCATACTGGGCATTATTTTATCGTTGCTGGGCGTTGCCGGTCTTATCTATGCAGGCATTCAGTTTATGAATGGCGGGGAAGGAACCAGAAACATAAAAGCAATTATTTTCAGCGTTGTACTGGGAGGTATATTCTTTTTTGCCGGCATTGGCCTGATTAGAAATACAAAAGACAAAGCAACCTGACAACTTCACAAAACAGCATTTGTTGTATGCCGTTTTAAAAATCTGTTTATTTGAAACTACACATAAAATATATGGTAAGCAACCGCTGTAAAATGGCGGTTAAAGAAGAGCTAAAAAAACTGGGGCTTCACTTTATTGTGGTAGAGCTGGGCGAGGTGGAGATCATGGAAAAAATATCTGCCGAACAGCGGGTGCTTTTACAGGAAGGACTGGTTAATTCCGGACTTGAACTGATGGACGACCGCCGCTCTGTACTGATTGAAAGAATAAAAAATGTGATCATCGAAATGGTTCATCATTCTGATGAAGAGATCAGGGTGAATTTTCGCATTACTTAAGTGAAAATTAAACCATGATTATACTTTACCTGGCCAACCTGTTTTCGGAAGTGCAGGGTACTACCATCGAACAATTCATCATTGCCCATAAAATTGAACGTATAAAAGAACTGATCATTTACGGCGAGCTGAACATTACAGAAATTGCCTGGAAGATGAATTACAGCAGTGTGGCCCATTTAAGCAACCAGTTTAAAAAAATGACCGGCCTCAGCCCTTCGCATTTTAAAAGTTTAAAAGATAAAAGGCGAAGCCCTATTGAAGAGATAGGAAATATGAATATGCCTGATAAACCTTAACAGGCATACACACAAAAACAGTGAGTTATGGAAAAGCAAAAGTTAAAGGAAGCGGGTTATGCCAGGAGTTTGATAGAAGCCAGTTTAGATCCACTGGTTACCATTAATATAGACGGAAAGATAACGGATATGAATGAGGCTACCGTAAACATCACTGGCATCAGCCGGGCGAGGATCACCGACACCGATTTCTTTGAGTATTTTACCGAACCTCAAAAGCCCGTGAGGTTTACAAGGAAGTATTTGCCAATGGTTCAGTAGCAGATTTGCCGCTCACTGTAAGGCATAACGATGGAAAACTTACCGATGTTTTATTTAACGGATCGGTTTACAAAGATCCCGAAGGGAATGTACTGGGTGTTGTGATTGTAGCAAGGGATGTTACCGAACAGAACCGTATATCGAAAGAACTGACGGAAGCCATAGTATTTGCTGAACTGGCTACCGGAATTGCCGAAGAAGCCAAAGCCAAAGCAGAGGCAGCAACCCTTATTGCAGAGGATGCCGTAAAAGCGAAACAACAGTTCTTAAGCAATATGAGCCATGAGATACGTACGCCCATGAATGCCATCATCGGTTTTACAAAAGTGGTACTGAAAACTGAACTGACCGTTAAACAAAAGAATATCTAAGTGCCATTAAACAAAGCGGTAATTCATTAATAGTACTGATCAACGACATACTTGATTTGGCAAAGGTTGATGCAGGAAAAATGACTTTTGAACAGATACCATTTAAACTGGAGTCTTCCATTTCTTCCATGATTCATTTATTTGAAACAAAAATTGAAGAAAAGAATTTAAAATTGGTTAAAGAATACGATACACAGATACCAAGGGTTTTACTGGGAGACCCTGTTCGTTTGCACCAGATCATTTTAAACCTGGTAAGCAATGCAGTGAAATTTACCGCCAAAGGGAATATTACGATAGCAGTAAAGCTTTTACAGGAAGATGCGCAGCAGGCAATGATTGAATTTGACGTGACCGATACAGGCATTGGCATTTCTGAAAGTAAGCTAGAGACAATTTTCGAAAATTTTCAACAGGCCTCCAGTGGTACATCCAGGTTATATGGCGGTACCGGGCTTGGCCTTGCCATTGTGAAGCAACTGGTGGAGGCACAGGGTGGAGCCATAACTGTAGAAAGTAAAGTGGAAGCAGGTTCCACATTCAGGTTCATGCTAACTTTTCAAAAAACAAACGACAAAGCCGAATCGGATATTGAACTGCTGGAACTAGATACAGCACTGAAGCATATCAAAGTGCTGGTTGTAGAAGATATGGCGCTTAACCAACTGCTGATGAAAACCCTGCTGGATGATTTTGGGTTTGAAAGAGATATTGCCGCCAATGGCAAAATTGCCATTGAAAAAATGGCAAAGAAAGATTACGACATTATATTGATGGACCTGCAAATGCCTGAAATGAATGGATTTGAAGCCACCGAATATATCAGGAATACAATGAGATCAACCATTCCCATTATTGCATTAACGGCTGATGTAACCACGGTTGACCTGCAAAAATGCAAAACTGTTGGCATGAATGATTATATAGCAAAACCTGTTGATGAACGGGTTTTGTATAGCAAAATCATTGGCCTGGTAAAAAAAACCGGTACAAAAAATTTATAACGAAGCCATTGTTAACGAAACAACGGAAACTCCTTTATTAAAATACACCGACCTGGCCTACCTGATCAGCATTACAAAAAACGATCCGCTGCTAATGATGGAAATGATCAGCATTTACCTGGAACAAACCCCAAAACTTATAGAAAGCATGAAACAAAGCCTGCTTGACAAAGACTGGGAAACCATGTATGCCGCAGCCCATAAAATGATTCCGTCTTTTGCCATCATGGGTATAAACACCGAATATGAAGCAATTGCAAAAAGGTTCAGGCTTACGCAGGCGCTTTATCAAAACAACAGGGCATACAGGAACTGGTACAGCAACTGGATGTTGTTTGTTTACAGGCCTGTAAAGAGCTACAGGAAGAATTCAGCACACTTAAATACACCAAATCATGAACAACGGAAACCAGATAAAACTTTTTTGGTAGATGATGACGCTTTATTTTTAAAAGCGCTGAGATCGAATTCCTGCGGCATGGCGACTTCATTATTGAAGCCTAGCAACCGGGGAACTATGTTTAGAACAACTGGGCAACAATCCTGATGTGGTAATTTTAGATTACCACCTGGATGGATTTACAAAAAATGCGATGAACGGATTGCAAACGCTGGATAAAATAAAAAAATACAATTCAGATATTCCGGTAGTGATGCTTTCATCGCAGGACAGTATTGATATTGCTGTTAACTGTATGCACCACCGGGCTTATGATTATGTGGTAAAAAGCGAAACCTCTTTTATGCGGCTGCAAAAGATCATTACATCCATATTCAGTTATAAGAAAATGGAAAAAGAGCTGAACTGGTATATGGAACGAATGTAATTACGGGATCGTGTGAATTATGCAATTTAATTACAGCGTTGTGTAACATTAAACAATGAAGATTCGTCAACTTCGTAATTACATGTCAAACCAACCGTAATGGCCAATACTAAACATAACAAGAGCATCAATACAACATCCTGCAATGTTTGCAATCTGGATTACCTGATTAATGTTACCAGAGGTAATAAAGTAAGGATAAACAATTTAGTCGCTCTTTTTTTTACTGAAACACATCAGGAATTATTGTTGCTTAGTGAAGCGGTTGAGGTAAAAAATTATGCAGTTATCAGCAGTATATCACATAAACTAAAATCGGCCTTTTTAATTCTCGGTATATCTTTGCTGGAACCGGTTTTTACAGAAATGGGGCTGCTAAGCAGCAATTCATCTGCTGTGAGTAATTTCAGAATTCTGGACCAAAGGGTGAATCTTATTTTTAAGCTGGCAAAGGCCGAAATGATGATTGAAAATAATACTGAAAAGGTTTTATAACAAGATTGCATAAACAACAAAATCAGGCATCTAATTAATAATCCTGCCATCTTCCATTTCAATGATGCGGTTTGTTTTTTTGGCAAACCCTTCATCGTGTGTTACTATCAATAAGGTTTGTTTAAACTCGGCTGCAAGCTGTTTAAATATATCAAATACAATTTCGCTGTTCTTTTTATCCAGGTTACCGGTAGGTTCATCTCCCATAATAATAACCGGATCATTAATTAAGGCACGGGCAATGGCCACCCGCTGCTTCTCTCCGCCCGATACCCGGTTCGCATTCTTAAGAGCAAGTTTTTCAATACCCAGCATGGTTAATTTTTCTATGGCTCTGTGCTCCACTTCTTTTGCTGAATATTTATTTAATTTCAAACCCGGCAACATTACATTTTGCAGCACCGTAAATTCATTCAGTAAATAATGGAATTGAAAAACAAAACCAATTTTCTGATTCCTGATGGCTGCCAGTTGCGCTTCCTTTTTATTTTTCATGGGCTCATTGTCAATGAACAATTCGCCCTTGTAGTCTGTATCCATCGTACTCAAAATATACAGCAGTGTAGATTTACCGCAACCCGATTTACCGGTAACAGCAACAAACTCACTTTTGTTTATAGAGAAACTGATATCCTGTAATACCGGCACAGTAACCGGGTCGTGAAATTCTTTATAAATATTGATGGCTTCCAGAATTTTTTCACTCATGTTATTTACCTCTTATAATGATGACAGGATCTATTTTACTGGCTTTTCTTGATGGGAACCAACCTGCCAGGTAAGTAGTTATCAATGAAAATGCAGCGCCAATCACATAAAACAAAGGGTTATAATGAATCGGATAAGTTTTAACCGTAGGCAATGAAGCTGTAGTAAATGGTATCTGGTCAATAACTGCCGACAGGCCAAAGCCTGCCAGTAATCCGATCAGTCCGCCAAAAAAACCGATACTTAAAGCGATCAGCAGAAAAATGCGTTTTACATCCCTGCCGGAAAATCCGGTAGCTTTTAAAATGGCAATAGAATCCATTTTTTCAAAGATCATCATGTTTAGGATATTGTAAATACCAAAGCCGGCAACGATCAATAAAGTGATACCTACTGCATAAGAAATAAGCGTTCGTATAAAACTTCCTGTCTCAAATTGTGAGTTGGCCGTTTGTATATCCAAAGCATCCAGGTGAAACAGATCTGCATACACCAAAGCCACAGCTGGTGCCGTTTTAACATCTTTTAATTTTACCTGTATGTCTGTTATATAATTACTGGCCTTACCAAAAACCTTTTGTACAGAAACAATGGTTGCATAAGATTGGGTTTTATCAAAATCCTGAATACCTGTTTGAAAGATCCCAACAACTTTCAGCGGAAACCGCTCTCCCTGTGAAGTGGTTACCTGAACAATATCTCCGATATCTGCCAGCAGATTTGCAGCCAGGCCCTTGCCCAATATGATACTGTTTGAAACCTTGTTCAGATCTTCGGCAGCACCTTCAATAATATAATCGTTAAAATGAAAATAACTGCTTTCGGCATCCACTTCTATTCCATTTATTACCCCGGCAATATTAATGCTGCCATCATTAAAAAATACCGGTGCAAATATTTTAGGCGCATATCCCAATACCCTTTGATCATTTTTTAAAGCCTGTAAAACCGCAGCACTGTTATAAATTTCCTGGCGGCTGCCGCCGGATTTTAGTGAGCGGATAAAATTATAACGATCTTTAAATTCGGCAGTTGCATTTACAGGCTGGTCTTTATTGGGTTTTATTTCGTTGTATAATCTGATGTGGGGAGTCCGGTTCAATATCAATCCATCCAGCAGGTCATTCAAACCCGTCATAAAACTCAACAGGGTAATAAACATCGAAATACTGAAAGTAACGCCAATGGCTGCTACCAGTGTCTGTTTCCATCTGGCCAGCAGCAGGGATTTGGCTATATTGATGAGTAATTTGTAGTTCATTGTACCGGTTTAAGAATAACATCCTGTTCGGTTAACCCTCCCAGTATTTCTACCTTTTCATAATCCTTTAAACCAACTACCACTTTTCTGAGTTCTTTGTTTTCAAGCATCACATTATTGCCGGCCAGTAAATAATTTCTTGGGATCGTTAACGCAGATTCTTTTTGCTGAATAATAATATTCGCTTCGCAGGTTAAATTAGGATATAGCGCCGGTGGCTGTTTTGTAAAATCAGCTTCTACGGTAAAAGTTTTTGACCGTTCATTCATGATGGGATTTATTTTTCTCACGGTTGCTTCAAACACCTGCCCTTTATAACTATCAAGGCTTAACATAATTTTCTGTCCTGGTTTAATTCGTGCAATATCATATTCATCAACCTGCAATTCCAGATAAAAACTTGCAGCATCTCCAATAATAGCCACCGGGCTTTGTACACTTACCATTTCTCCTTTTTCTTTTAACAAACTGTATATTTTTCCCTTGTACTCACTCCTGATGAGATAATCGCCTGCAATCACTTTTGAGATTTGCAAGCTCTTCTGCGACTGTTTTGCCTGGAAGCTGAGCTGCTTCTGCATTTCGGCCAGGCGAAGCTTTGCAGTCTGAAATGCATTTACAGCATTTTTGTAAGCCAGTTCACGCTGGTCCAGTTCATTGCGGGTTCCGATCTGTTCGGCCCAAAGATTTTTTTGCCGTTGCAGCAGCAACGCATCGTTATCCATTTTTTCTTTTGCATTATTAATGGCTACCTGCAGCTCATTTATTTTTTCAGAGTTGGCTGTTACGGAGGTATAATCTGCAGATATCTCCGCATTCTCTGTATTTAACTGAGCTGTTGTGTTTGTTAAACTGATGATGGGATCGCCTTTTTTTACAACATCTCCTTCAGCAGCATGAATTACAGATACCAGCCCGTTTAAAGATGAAAAGACCTGATATTGATTTTTGCTTTTAATAATTCCGGAAGCATAAACAGATTCGGTAATCTTTTCTTTAACCGGCTGCAGTTTTTCCTGTTTGCTTTTACAGGAACCAAAAAGTAAAAATAAACTTAAGGCTAAAATTGATTTTGTCATACGGCATATTATATGAGTAAGATACAAATTTATAGTTATGCTGCATAGTAATCCATGATGTTCATCATCCTTTAATTGATGTGTATCATATTCTGTTACCAACAGGATAAAATGTGTGAATGATATAACTTATTCTGATGATTGTGTAATGCTTTAAGCTTAAAGAAAATACACCTTTGTATTGCGATTAAACAATAAATATTAAAACTAAATAACCATGAATAACTTAACAGAATTAAAAGGAAACTGGAAAGAAATTAAAGGAAAGCTGAAACAAAAATTTGGCATGCTCACTGACAGTGATCTGCTGCTTGCAGAAGGCAAGCAGGATGAAATGCTGGGCAGGCTGCAAACCAAACTGGGAAGAACAAAAGCAGAGATACACAAAATAATTTCTGAGCTGTAATACAAAAAATCAAAACATTCTTCATACACAATTTTTCACTTAAACTTAAATTAAAACACCATGGGAAACCTACTGTATACCATCGCCGTAATACTGATCATTATCTGGGCAATTGGATTTTTAGGATTTGCAGCCGGTGGCCTTATCCATATTCTTTTAGTGATAGCCGTAATAGCTGTTTTGATAAGAATTATCCAGGGCCGGAAAGTACTGTAAAAAAATAAACAACATTATAAATTTAAAAATCAAACACAATGGGAAACTCAAACAACACAGGAAAATTAATGGGCGCCATAATGATAGGCGCAGCCATAGGTGGAGCTTTAGGAATTCTTTTTGCACCTGACAAAGGAAGCGAAACAAGAAGGAAAATATCTAAAAAAGGCAATGATCTTACAGATGCTGTAAAGGAAAAATTTGATGCCATTGTAGACAAATTTAAAAAAGAAGTTGAAGATGTAAAAGAACAGGCCAATGATTTTGCAGAGAACGGTAAATCAACAATTGAAAGACTTAAAACAAGTTAAGTTACCTGGATATTCAATACAGTAAAGCATTTAACAGCCGGGAAATATTTTCCGGCTGTTAATACTAAAATTATAAAAATGGATTCGCAGACAAATTTAATTGAACCCCTGCTGGAAAAAGTGGAAACCTACGCTAAAACAAGTTTTGAATTATTAAGACTCAAAGCACTGGCCAAGACTGCCCATGTTACTTCCACCCTGTTCTCCCGGTCTTTATTTATTTTACTTGTTTCATTTTTTGCATTCACCATAAATATTGCAGTGGCATTATGGCTTGGTGATGTGTTAGGTAAAAACTATTATGGCTTTCTTATTGTTGCCGGTTTTTATGCACTGGCCTCTATTATTTTACTGATCGTACATCCTTCCATTAAAACACGTGTAAACAATACGATCATCAGGCAATTGTTCGACTGATATTTTTATAAAATGAGCCAAAACAAAAGTTAATCACAATGATATGTTTACTGGCGAATTACATAGCTGGTCCCGATTGTCCGGGATGACAAGAAGCAATAAAAATAAACACATGAAATCAATTACAACATCTGAAGAATTAAAAGCTGCCATCCTGGAATTGGAATTACAGCAGGCCAGTGAATTGATTTTACTAAAAGAGCAGTATTACAAAACCAGGGAAGGTTTTAAACTGACCAATCTTATCAGGAGCAAATTTAAAGAGACCCTCTCTGATCCTGATCTGAAAACCGATGCCATAAATGCCGCTATTGGTTTTACTTCAGGAATTTTAGCCAAGAAATTAATGATTGGAAAAACCATAAACCCTTTTAAAAAATTATTGGGCATAGCAGTAGAAATGGCGGTGGCCAGTAGTGTTGTCAAAAATGCAGATGGAATTAAGGCTGCAGGAGGCAGCATTTTTAAGATGTTATTTAGAAAAAAAGAGGTACAGGAAAAAATTTAGTCAATTACCATTTAAAATCCCTTTTAATGTAAATGGCGCTGATATTTATCAGCCTTTTTTGTATCTGTTCAGATGTGTTGACCGTATTAACCAGCTAAAATAACCTTCATTATATTAAAGTAACAATCATGAAAATAAATATCGGCCTTTCAGAAAAAAATTTAAAAAACAGTGCTGAACAGCTTTCAGGTGTATTAGCCAACGAAATGACACTTTACATTAAAACAAGAAAATTTCACTGGAATGTCAGCGGCGAAAGTTTTATGGAGCTGCACAAATTATTTGAAGCACAGTACACCCAACTGGAAGAATCCATTGATGAAATTGCAGAACGGATTGGAAAGCTGGGCCATAAAACCATTGGCACCATGCAGGAGTTTTCAAAACTTTCATCCATAAAAGAAAGTCCCGGAAAATATGCTTCTTCTAAAGATTTACTGGTTGAATTACTGAAAGATCATGAAACAGTGATCGTAATGCTTCGTAAAGATGTTGATGAAGCCGGCGAAAAAAATAAGGATGCAGGCACAGCCGATTTTCTTACCGGCCTGATGGAACAACATGAAACAATTGCCTGGACTTTGAGAAGATACCTGCACTGATTATAAAAATAAATATTGATTCAGCCATTTTGCATGTATAAGGGGTGCCGAAAAATATTAGTTGCTTTTGCTTACACTTTATGTGAACATTTTTCCCAACCATTTCCTGAATAATAAAAAGTATGAATCATTCAATATTTTAAAATAATTGTGTAATACAGCTGCCATAAATATTTTGACCTTTATGAAAAGACAAATTATGAAAGCATTAGTATATCACGGCCCCGGGAAAAAAGCCTGGGAAGAAAAACCAAAACCGGTAATAACAGAACCAACAGATGCGGTTGTTAAAATTCTGAAAACAACCATATGCGGAACAGACCTCCATATTATGAAAGGAGATGTTCCTGCTGTTACTGATGGCAGAATTATTGGCCATGAAGGCGTGGGAATTATTGATGAAGCAGGAACAGCAGTCAGCAATTTTAAAAAAGGGGATCATGTATTGATATCCTGTATTACTTCCTGCGGCAAATGTGAATATTGCAAAAAAGCCATGTATTCGCACTGCGAAAAAGGTGGCTGGATACTGGGTAATTTAATTGACGGTACGCAGGCAGAATATGTAAGAATACCTTATGCAGATAACAGCCTCTATCCCATTCCGGCAGGTGCCGATGAAGAAGCCCTGGTGATGCTGAGTGATATTTTACCAACCGGGTTTGAATGTGGTGTACTTAACGGACAGGTAAAACCCGGCGACACCATCGCCATTGTGGGTGCAGGCCCGATAGGTTTGGCCACTTTATTAACCGCTCAGTTTTTTTCTCCTGCTGAAATAATTATGATAGACCAGGATGATAACCGGTTGCAGGTAGCAAAAACCTTTGGGGCAACTCAACTGATTAACAGCAACAATGAAGATGCAGTTGAAAAAATTATGGCACTTACAAAAAATAAAGGAGTTGATGTTGCCATTGAAGCAGTTGGAGTACCTGCAACATTTGAATTGTGCCAGCAAATTATTGGTGCAGGCGGACATATTGCCAATATAGGCGTTCATGGTAAAAGTGTAACGCTTCACCTGGAAAATTTATGGTCTAAAAATATCACCATTACTACCAGGCTGGTTGATACAGTATCTACACCCATGCTGTTTAAAAATGTTCAGTCGGGTAAACTGGATCCCAACAAACTTATTACACATCATTTCAAATTAGACCAGATACTGAAAGCGTATGACACATTTGGAAACGCTGCCAATGAAAAAGCATTAAAAGTAATATTGACAGCCTAAAAAAAGCAAGAGACCGGAAACAAAAAGTATGAATGATGCAATGAATTTCTTTTATTATGTAACAACATTATGCTGTTACATAATCACCTTTGCATTTAAATGATTTAATCAGTATTTAAAAAAATTAAAATGACACTAAAATTAATTAATCCACTATCAAAAAACATCCTCCCCGGTATTATGGCAACTGCCATGATTTTTTTCCTGTACTCCTGTGCCAAAAAACATACAGTAGTTAAAACAGAAATGCCTGCGCCGGTTGAAACCGTGACTCCGGTTGCTGTTGTAGAAAACAAAGGCCAGGTGCAGATCAAAAGAGATGCAACCGGTAATTATGTTATCCAGATAAATTTAAGGGAACTTGAAGAAATAAATAAACTGGAAGCTACTTCTAAAAAAGCATATATCGTTTGGATGAATGCCGATAATCAAAAGGTGAAAAACTTAGGCCAGATAAACAGCAACACAGGCTGGATGTCAGACAAATCAAAAGCATCTTTTGAAGCAGTATCTGAATTTAAGCCCACCAAGGTTTTTATTTCTGAAGAAGATATGGCCACTGTTACAAAACCGGGTATAAAGATCATCTGGTCAACCAGCAGGTTTTAATAAAATACCCCGAAAATATATGGTATAAAAAAGCTGAACATGCCGGTTAGGTTGTTCAGCTTTTTTTGTGAGTTTCCGTGTAAAACTGATTAGCAAGAATGAAAACTATAATACTCACCCAAGATTGTTTTCACTCAGGCATTCGGTAGATAAGTTTATGTATTAATTACCCCGTTAAAACTGTCCATCAAATACATGTTGATACATCGAAATATATTTTAAGTATGAATATAAAATACCCGATCGAATCTGTTCATACTTTATCTGTTGATGAAATAATTACCGCATTGGAAACCGATGCTCAAAAGGGTATCAGTTCTTCAGAAGCTGAAACCCGTACAGCCTCATTTGGTGCTAATATTTATGCAGTACAAAAACAGAAACCTATATGGTTAATGCTGTTGCTGCAATTTAAAAGCCCCATTGTATATTTGCTGATTTTTGCGGCAGCTGTTACTGTTTATTTTCAAAACTATATTGAGGCCATTGCCATTGGCGTAGTCATTTTTGTAAATGCGTTAATAGGATTTTTCATGGAGTTACAGGCCCGTAGCTCTATGAATGCGTTAAAGGAAATGGACATCATCCTTTCAAAAGTTATTCGTGATGGAATAACCTTGCACATTCCTTCGGAAAAAATCACGATTGGAGATTTAATTGTTGTAGAGGCTGGTGATATAATTCCCGGTGATGCCCATTTGATAGAAGCTAATCAGTTGCAGTGCGATGAATCTTCGCTTACCGGAGAATCGCTTCCATCAGAAAAAAACATTGAAAAGTTGCCGAAAGAAACAGCGATGGGCGATCAGCTGAATATGCTATTTAAAGGCACCGCTGTAATGAATGGCAATGGCAAAGCAGTCATAACCGGCATTGCCGGAAATACGCAACTGGGCACCATCACTTCTTTGGTTGCCAGCCATAAAGAAACAACAACACCACTTGAAAAAAAGATAGCTGCGTTGAGTATGAAACTTATCAGGATAACATTAATTATGACATCCGTTTTTGCAGTAACAGGATTTATACAGGGTAAACATTGGGCACTGATTTTAGAAACGTCTATTGCGCTGGCGGTGGCAGCTTTCCCCGAAGGCTTACCAATAGTATCAACCGTAGCATTGGCCTATGGTATGTTGCTAATGGCAAAACGAAATGCCATTGTAAAAAAATTATCTGCTGTAGAAACACTGGGCAGTACCAATGTAATTTTAACCGATAAAACAGGAACGCTGACTGAAAATAAAATTTATGTTGACAGCTTTTCCTTTCCCGAAGAAAATATAAAAGTAACAATAGAAAAAAATGTATTAAAATATGAAAAAGGCAATATTGAAAAGAGTAAAAATAATTTTGAAAAAATAATTTTGATCGGTGCATTGTGTAATAATGCAGCATCAAAACAGGATGACGGCAAAAAGAAGTTGCTGGGTGACCCCATTGAGATTGCATTACTATATTTAGCTGATGCATCGGGTACTACCGCCAACGCGTTAAAAGATACCCATGAAAGAATTTCGGAAATGCCTTTTAATTCCGACACCAAAGTGATGGGAACATTGCATAAAAGTAAAAACGGAAACTTTGTTGCTGCAAAAGGATCTGTTGAGCATTTACTGGAAAAATGCAGGCGTATCATTTTTGATGAAACTTTAAAAGAGTTGGGTGATGATGACAGAAAAAAAATAATTGCTGAATCTGAGAAAATGGCAGCCGATGGCTTGCGGGTTTTGGCATTTGCTTACAAAGAAGAAAATGATACTGAAAAAGAAGATTTTCTGAACAATTTGATTTATGCAGGCATGATTGGTTTTTTAGATCCTCCCAGGCTGGATATAAAAGATGCCATACTTTCCTGCAGAAGAGCAGGTATTAAAATTGTAATGATAACGGGAGACCACCCTATGACGGCATTAAACATTGCAAAAAAAGTGGGTTTGGCAGATGATGCCGACCAACATGTAATAACAGGAAATGATATGCCGGATATGAATTCGGTATCTGATGATTGGAAGCAAAAAATATTAGCTACAACAGTATTTGCCAGAACCACACCCAAACAAAAATTAGAAATTGTAGAAATTTTTCAGAAGGCAGGTAATATAGTTGCCATGACGGGAGACGGTGTTAATGATGCCCCTGCATTAAAAAAAGCTGATATCGGTATTGCCATGGGATTAAGAGGAACACAGGTGGCAAAAGAAACAGCAAGCATCGTTTTAAAAGATGATTCCTTTACATCAATAGCAAAGGCCGTTTCTCATGGCAGAGAAATTTTTCAGAACATCCAAAAGTTTGTTGTGTATTTAGTGTCCTGCAATTTGAGCGAAATATTTATTGTAACAGCCTTGGGTTTTATTGCGCCTGCAGTTACTTTACTGCCATTGCAGATCCTGTTTTTAAATATGGTTACAGATGTTTTTCCTGCACTGGCTCTTGGCCTGGGCAAGGGTGACAAAACTGTTATGGACAGGCCACCCAGAGATCCCAAAAACCTAATTGTTTCCAATAAAGACTGGATTGCAATTGGTTTGTATGCTTTAGCCATAACACTTGCGTGTATGGTTGCCGTTATTTTTTGCAAAGAGTTTCTTTTGGTTGACGATAAGACAGCTAATAATGTTGCATTTATTACGCTGGCATTTGCACAGTTATTTCATGTGTTTAATATGGCATCTGCACAATCAAAATTATTGGTGAATGAGATTACTAAAAATAAATTTATTTGGCTGGCAATACTTCTTTGTGCCGGTCTTGTAACCATTGTTTTTGCAGTACCGCAGATGAGAACTGCATTAGGGCTGCAGGTGCTTGGTACAGATATTTGGCTGGTATCAATAACAGCAGGTTTAATACCACTTTTATTGGTACAGTTATTTAAAATATTTTTCAAAAAAAACATAATAATTTTCTAAGTTGAACAATTTTACAACACAGACTGTGATTACAAAATAAAACCCATGATACTAACAGGCTGATATTGACACTGCTAATAATTATTGTTCTGGTTAAGTAAAAAATCCCCGCCTGAATAGCGGGGATTGGTGGAGCTGCAGGAACTACATACATCTTAATTTCGTGCTTTTAAAATATCATTTGTATTTCAAATTTTAACCAACACTTCAATACTATATTGGCTTACAAGGAATTTAGGCCTCTTTAAGTAGATTGAATGAAATGGAAATAGGTAGAACAATTGCGGGCTAAATGCGGGCTAAATATTGGTTAAATGACTATCTTTGCTTTATGGCTACAATCAACTTCCTTATTCAAAGCAAGAACAATCCTGCAGCAATATATCTCAGATTCAAAGAAGGACGCAGCATTGATGTAAAGGTCAAAAGCAATTTTGTAGTTAATCCTGCACACTGGAGCAATGCTAAAGGACAGCCTAAAAATCTAAAAGACGAAACTTTCAAAAAACTAGATGCCGACCTTGTAAAGTTAAAAACAGATCTAATTAACCACTATAACAGCCATCCTGGAAAAGATTCAATAACCTTAATATGGTTAAAAGACTTTATCAACCCTATTGAACAACCCGATGCAATACCCTCCAAACTAGTTAATTACTTTGACTATTATGCGCTACATAAAAAAAGCAGTATGCAGCCGGCAACATATAAAAAACTATTCGTAAATAAACATTTACTTGAGCGTTTTGAAAAGGCTTCAAAAACTGCGTATCTGATAAGTGAGGTAAATGCCGATTTCAAGTTACAGTTCGAGGCTTTTTGTAAAAAGGAAGGCTATGCGATAAATACCATTGCCCGGGCTATTAAATTTATTAAAACAATATGTTATCATGCGCAAAGTAATGGTGTAGCAACACATTTTCAGCTTAACAACATAAAAACCAAAACTGAAAAAGTTGAGAAGATATTTTTAACTCCTGAAGAGATTGATTTAATTCAAAAAGCAGATATTAAACTAGACCATTTAATAAATGCCAGGGATTGGCTGGTGATCAGTTGTGAGACAGGGCAAAGGGTATCTGACTTTATGCGTTTTACAAAAGAACAAATTCGTTATGAAGGCAAAGTTCCTTTGTGTGAATTCACCCAAGTAAAAACAAATAAGATAATGGCTGTACCATTAAGCAATAAAGTAAGGGAGATATTAGCAAAAAGAGGCGGAAATTTTCCAAGAAGGATAAGCGACCAACGTTATAACGAATACATTAAAGAAGTATGTAGACTAGCTGGAATTAATACAAAAATAAAAGGTAGCAAGTTGTTGAAAGAAACCAATCGTAAAGTGGGTGGCTATTTCCCTAAATTTGAATTGGTAACATCCCATATTGGAAGGAGATCATTCTCCACTAATAATTATGGTAAAATCCCCACCTCCCTTTTAATAAATGTAACCGGACACACAACCGAAGCAATGTTTTTGGAGTATATTGGTAAAACTGAAACAGAAAAAGCAAAACAGCTAGCAGAGTATTTTTAATTTATAAATTAAGATAAACAGTGACGGCAATTAAAAAATATAGCTATATGGATTGGTGGAATGGGAACATTTACTTCATCTATGCAAAGATAGTTTATAATGAAGAGAATAAAAAAGAGATACCTCCTCGTGTCTCATGGGATGATATAAAACAAACAGATGTACCTAAAATAAGAGAGAAACAAAGAGGAATTTTCAAGGCTGAAGTAAGCAAGAAAATAAAATTTTGGAAAGAAGATTTTGCAAAAAGGTACAAAAATTCTAAGGCGACTACTCTGCTCCTAAATCGTGAATTGCTGAAATTCGAACACATCGTATATAGCCCAATGCCATATACCAACGACTCTCATATACTGTATAGAGGAATTATATTGACAATTGAGTCACTTTCGACAATTAAAAATTATATTGACAACACAAAAGTAAATGGAGCTACAATAGAGTTCGATTTTATTCACAGCCCAAACTTTCTATTTCAAGACAAGACAGAAATACCTCCCCAGGTTTATGCAGAGTGCTGTTGGTTGTATGTCAGGTGGCTGAAACTAAATTTCAAACAAAAAAAACAGAAACGCAAAGCTCTGCCTTCAGCAGTGGTTAATAATGCGCCTAGTAACCCTTTCCCTAATATTTTTACAAATGGCTACGCATATGATATGTTTTTAGAATTACAAAAATTAACTGTATCAGAAAAAACGATGGTTGCTGATTATGCTTTTATATTCCACCAAATGAAAAGTAACACACTTAAAGCAATCCATCCTAATTTATCCCATCGTAGTTTTATTAAATTCTTGAGCGATAATAAATACGCAGATCTTGATGTTACAAAGCTGCCATTTAAAAACCCACGTAAAAAACAACCCACGTTTTCATCCCTTTTGGAAAAATATAAGGACAGTATTTTAGGAAATCAAACTCAATAAATTTCCACTTTATCGGTAATATTTAGATAGAAAACATTCGATATCGAATCCTAAAAGGTTCGATATCGATCCCTAAATGGTTCGTTATCGGAGCCTACTATACAAATTAAGACCTGGATCTTTGCAATATAACAATCTAAAGTTGTATACAATGCAAACATCAACCCTCATAAATAATATTTCAGCTGAGATACTCAACTCCAGGTTTGACGATATCCAAAACCAGATTAAGGACCTAAAGAAATCCCTTCAGCCTAAATCTGCGGAAGAATACCTGACCCGGAGTGAAACGGCAGACTTGCTAAAATGTGATATTTCTACCATACACAACTGGACCAAGAAAGGTAAGCTGGTAGCTTATAAGATTGGAAACCGGGTATATTATAAACGTACCCAAATTGAATCCGTAATGATCCCATTTTAAAATATAAACCTATGCCAAAAAATAATAAAAGAATCTCGAAAAGAGTGTACCCAAAAAGAAACTGTAAACAATGTGATTGTGAATTTGAACCACACGATGCCAGAGAGGTTTATTGCTGTGAACAACATCGTATAGATTACAATAACGATCTAAGGCGCCTTAAAGATGCTCCCTTAAAAGACCTTAACGGTAGAATAGTAAACAATGAAAAGATATTAAAGAAATTTTATGAGACTTTGATAGGCCTCAACCAAGAATCATTGTCTATTGATTTTTTAATATTAGACAAGTATGATTTCAACGTCCCTTGTGAGACCTCAATAAATAAAGTTGGAAACAAAATTGAGTGGCAATTATCATATGGTCTTGAAGGGGTGGATGAAAAGAAAAGATTATTTAAAATTCATAAAAGATGACAATGATAAAAAATTATAGACCGCCAACAATTGAGGAAAGGTTCTTTGGTCATACTACTATTGTTAAAGTGCCGGTAAGTATGCCTCGAGAATCTTTACCAGAAACCTGCATAACACCCCTAGATAGTCCGCCGTTAATTCCTGACCTAACCCAATCCAACCATAAGCCCCCCATCGCTTTGTCCCAAGTTGGAACTTTTTTGTCAAAAAACTGGGGCTTCATTTTGGCAGGAGCAATATTTGCGGGATTTGCGTATTGGTATTATAAAAAGCAAAAAGAAAAATCGAAAAAGAGTCAGGCTATTAATATGGGATAGCTACCACCAATTCAAACCTAATATTGGAAGATATAGCAGTTATATTGAGTTTCTAATTTTTTAATCTATCGGGAGCGTATAATTATCTTCTCAGATTGTAACCGATTTTATTAACTTTTTGAAATTCTTGCCAGGTCCACATAATGAAATTCATTCAGAGATTTTCTAAATTTTCATATTGTTTACCATATTCCTTAATCCCTGCAATAACTTCTTCCAGGATATAAAATATTTTGCCATCCAGTTTATAGAATTTAAAAATACCTTTTTTCCTATACTCAAGACTAGTGCGACGGGAAATCTTTAAGAGATTGCGAAGGTCCACATCATCAAGTATTACTTCAGAAGCAGGACGAGCATATTTCTCAATAAGTTTGATAATTAAATCTTCATTCTCAATTACAGAATCCGCAGAAGGAATTTGCAAATTTTTCATGTTTCATTTTTAAATGTGATAAGAAACGAGAATGAAAAATAGTAGTAAATTTCCTTTTCGCAAACATACGGACCTTGCCGGTCCCGAACTATTTCCTAACGTATTGATTAACCATTTAAAAAGGGTAAAATTATTTTGACTCAATACTACTGCCCAGCACAATAACAAATGTTGGTGCAGGATTTGAAGTTGAGAATATGCAATAAAGTTTTATGCCGAACAATTTGGCTGTTCGGCCACCTATTAGCCTGGCTTTGTACAAAAGTTGAAACGGCGGCTAACTTTGCTGTATTTTTTTTATTTCAACCGGTCGGTAATTTCTAATCCTCTTTTAATAATTATATCAATTTGCTCAATGTGGCTAGCATTATTTGTGGCCTCTATTAGGTCTTCGACAGTAGCTTTTTCGACAGCCTTCAATCTCCTTTTCAGGAATTTAGTGAAAGCTTCTACCAGATAATTTTTTAAAAGTTCAAACTGAACCTCAGGCTTATCACTTCTGAGCTTGTAGCCATCCAAAATGTTTGCAAGATTAAGATAGGCTAAAAGTCTCTTAGTATCTCTGGCCGTAGTTGGCCTCCGGAGAGATCTACTAATAAGATTCTCGTAACTACGATGGACTAAATAATATTGATTATTCATAATGAAAAATTTTGTACAATGGTAGGATTTAAGCGACAGCGGGAAAGGACAGATGAGAATTTCAGCTACAACCCTTATCCACGCTTATTTTCTTAGGATTTCCGGTAAAAGCGCCTGCGGCAAAAAAGAAGCGTGGCTGTGCGGCACACTTGTCCGCACTGCAGGGATAGCGAGCCGTTTGACGGCCGCCGGAATAAGGAGGTACGACGTAATGGAGGCGGACGGCGAGCCCCCACAAAGGGGCTGGCAGTAAAGCCCCGGTTGGCCGGGGCGATGGCAGCACCATAGGAAGCCACCGAAGTATATTTCCCGCAGGGTACGCAGGTGGCTGAACTATGCAAGTGAACCTTAGCGATGCTTTGTGATATGAGGGACGAATGAGCATTAGCAGCCGCAAGGTGAACGCAGCCTAAGTGGGGCGGCCGGCGAGCAAAATAAAAATTGGCAGCGGGTGGACTGAAGCCGGCTGAAATGAAATAGTGAGGAAGCAGTGGAATGAAGCCAAGTGAACCGTGCAGCAGGCTTGTGAAAGGGACTGTGCATCCTGCCGGATTGGGTTTGTGTTTGGCGGCAGGATGCCAGGCACTGAAGCAAACAGCATGGCTGTGAGCATGGTGCAATGGAACGGATGAGGAGCGGTTGAATGAAGCTGGCTGAAGGACACAGTAGCTGCCGTGAGGAATGAGGAGGAACTGCAAGTAGTATGACAAACCCTGCAAAGCGGAGCTGAAAGCCAACCCACTTTTACAATTGCCTTAAAAGTATTTAACGAGGAAAATTGTAATAGTGGGTTGGTTTGGCATATCTACTTGCTGACGACGATTGACGAACACCTTTTTTACCGGATTTTGCTGCAGAATGGAATGGGCGCAGCAAAAAAAAAGAAAGTGGCGTAGCCACACAAAAGTACGTGTTGCCTGCCGTTTTTTACTTGAACTCATTAGGATAAAAACTATCAACCCTTCCATTGCTTTCAATACGAATAGAGTAATAGTTTCCATTAAAATAAAGCGTCTTTTCTCCGTACATTCTAAAATCTAATCCTTTAGAAAGTCTTTCTTGTATTCTGTCTTCTAGTTTCTCTATCGCTATTTTCAGTATTCTTCTAATGTTTTTTTGACTGTAAGCAAAAGGAGTTTTTAATTTGAAATGCCCCTCAGGTTGCAATTCATCGCAATGACGTAAATAAATATGTAAATAGCTTTTAAAGTCCCAATAAACAGGAATAGGTGACTTGCTAATAGTAAAAGTGTCGTCGTCGAAAACTAAAGATGTTTTATAAATTTCAAAGAAAATGTCGGGATGCTTTTCTTGAAATTCTTCTAATGAATTGATATTAGTCTTTGTCAATTCTTTTTTTAATATTTCTAGTCTTTCAATGCGACGTTCTTTAATCAATAGAGAAAATTCTTTGCGTTCTTCTTCTGACGTTTGTGAATTCTTTTGCTTTGCAGCCAATTCATAAAATCTAACACCTTTTTTCATTAGACCGTCTGGCTCATAAACTTTACTCTTTATAGAATCTAGTTCTTTTAGAGTTGGGTCGTAATAAATATTGTAGCCTAAATATTGATTCCACTCAGATTCAATCAGTGTTGCACCATGCTCAAACCTGAGGTTTAAATTATGCAAAGCCAACTTACATCCATCTATTCCACTTGGATCAAACTCAATATTAATAGTGTTTGGAATCTCCTTTTTGCCTTCTTTAGCATACGCATTTACTTGAGGAGTATTAGAGCTATCTATTTGATAAATGTCTCCAGCAGTAAATCCGACCTCAAGTAGTTCACTTACCTTGGTGGCGTCTATTTTATCATTTGGTGTGATATCTATTTTGACTAAGCCGTTCGTCCTGGGAACATTATCAGAAGTAATTATGGTTTCTAAATTTTGACGTTCTGTTTTCCCATAAACAAATACACCTCCAATGTGCCTTCCATACTTTCGGGAAGCTTCAGAAAATTTATGAAACTCTATTCCTACATATTTGTCATACTGGCCAAACCGATAATAAAGTTCTTCCACGGAGAATTGAAAGGACTGTTTGCGTTGTTCGTTTATATCATTTTCAAAGTTGGCAAGTTCTTGCTTGTACCAGAGAATTTTAAGTAAAAGTTCTGCAATTTCTTCGGTCTTGCCTTTGGGCGTTTTTGTAAAAGCCTGCTCCGTAGTAACTAATAATTCTTCTACCATATCATGCGTCATGTATAGTAAAGTGTCTGTTAGCTTGGGAGTAAGTCCGAACATTTTATTAGTGAATGTAGAGTGTCATGAAAAATGGCAGGCAACTCAAAAATAGACGAAAGTTTTGAATTAGGTTCTGTAGTGGCAATACAACCAGGTAAAACAAAAAAATAAAACCCCCTAAAAGGGGATTTTATAAATACCAGAAGAATTACTGATAAAAACCTGCTTGCTACTGAAATGTAAATACTTACCAGATGCAGGAATGAAATAAACACTAACCAGATACTGGCGGGAACCAAAGAATGCAAATGATGCATAACAACCAATGAACTGAAACATAATTTTGAAATTTAAAGATGAAAAAATGAAAAAAAAAGCCCCGAAGGGCTTTAACTAAGGAAGCATAGCTAACCAACGCTTGGAACCTGGAGCAGGATAACGAACCTTACCAACAAGCACACCATTAACTACATAAGCATACCAACCATTAGCTGAACGCCAAACTTTACAATTGGTAGATGAACACCATAACTGATACATAACATAAAATTTAAGAAATGAAAAAATATAAATACAGAACTGTATCAGCCATTGGGCATCGGCGCACTCCAAAATTTTTTAGCATAAATGTTGGGGCTGTGCGTTGGGGCTGTGTTTATGGCTAAAAAAATTTGGATGCGTCCGGGATGGGTTTTGTGCGGGGGCGCCAATGGCTACCTTTGTGTAGTATTTGTTTTTTTTGCAGGACGAAAATGCTTCTTAGGATGATTACGGAGGAGCATGTTGAAATCTATCGAGATTCAATTATGGAAGAAGATGCCAGGTGCGTTGGGTATGGCAGTTCTTGCCTGGGCGAAAGCAGGTGGCTATGCCGCCGCTGCGACCGGGCAAGTACTGCCGGGTGTGCCAATTAGAACGGAATGCTGATTGCCGAAAGGTGGCCTACGGAAGTGCAAGGCTGAGGAACGAAGCTGCAGCACTGAGTAAGGCGACCATTGGGTACTACCGTACTCAACTGCGCTTAGTATTGCTGCCCAATGGTATGTAGCACAAGAGTGCTATGCAAGGATGTTGCTATGAAATACTTAAGCCGGAAACAAAAAGAGTCAGAAAGGAATTTATTTATTTTACTATGAGCAAATTGATGTAATTGTTGGTCTTGGCTTTATTTTAGCATTTTGAATTAAAATTTCATTCTCTGTATCCTCACCGCATTCAAAATTGCCAATAACGCTACACCTACATCAGCAATAACAGCTTCCCATAAAGTAGCAATACCACCTGCACCCAGGATTAATACAATGACTTTTATTACCATTGCGATTGTGATGTTTTGCCACACTATGCTTCGTGTTATCTTTCCAATTTTAATTGCCGTAACAATCTTGGAGGGCTGGTCGTTCTGAATAACAATATCAGCGGTTTCAATTGTTGCATCGCTTCCCAAACCACCCATTGCAATACCTGCATCTGCCAATGCTACAACCGGTGCATCATTTACTCCATCGCCAATAAATGCAATATGCTTTCCTTCATTTTTTAAAGCCTGTACTTTCTCTACTTTCCCCTCGGGCAATAAATCTCCATAAGCATTATCTATGTTTAATGTCTGTGCAACTTTTGAAACGACAGCCTGCTTATCGCCAGACAGCATGACTGTCTTAATATTCAATTTGTGCATTTCATCTATCGCCTGTTTTGCATCTTCTTTTATTTCATCGGCAATAGTGATATAACCTGCATATTTATCGTTCACAGCAATTACCACAACTGTATCCACCAGGTTATCAATTTCAGCAGGATATTCGATATTGAACTTCTTTAATAATTTTACGTTGCCTGCAAAAACATTCTTTCCATCAACCGTACCTTTTAAACCATGACCTGATACTTCTTCTACATTTTCGGCTTTCAAACTTTTAGCAGCATCACCAGCATATTCAACCACCGCTTTTGCAATGGGGTGTGTTGAGTTACTTTCCAAAGCAGCTGTTATTTTAACCAATTCATCTTTATCAATATCTTTTGTTACTACTTCCTGAACTTTAAAAACGCCTTTAGTCAACGTTCCTGTTTTATCCATCACTACCACATTCACTTTTGTAATTACGTCTAAAAAATTAGAACCTTTAAACAAGATCCCATTTTTTGACGCCAACCCTATTCCCCCAAAATATCCTAACGGTATTGATACTACCAAAGCACAAGGGCAACTGATTACCAGGAATACCAACGCCCGGTAAAACCAAACATTAAAAATATAAGGGTCAGCAAAAAAGTATGGAACAAGGCATACTGCTACCGCCAATGCAAAAACTATCGGCGTATATATTTTGGCAAAGCGGCTGATGAATAATTGTGTTTGTGATTTTCTTGCAGTTGCATCCTGCACCATTTCTAAAATCTTACTCAGCTTACTATCTTTAAAAAGAGATTTTACTTTTATCTCTGAAACCTTATCAAGGTTGATCATACCGGCAAAGACGGGTTCACCCTTTCTTTTAGTATCAGGTTTGCTTTCACCCGTAAGTGCTGCTGTATTAAATGTACCAGCATCTGAATTTAACTCACCGTCCAATGCTACTTTTTCCCCTGCTTTCACCTGGATAATTTCATCTACCTGAATTTCATTGGGATGAATAACTTCCGTTGTGCCATTTCTTAATACGGTTACCCGATCAGGCCGTATATCCAACAGGGCTTTAATACTTCTCTTTGCTTTACTAACCGCTGAGTCCTGGAACCACTCGCCAATAGAATAGAAAACCATTACAGCAACGCCTTCACTATAAGAGCCGATGGCAAATGCACCAATGGTTGCCACACTCATTAAAAAGAACTCATTGAAAAAGTCGAACCTGATTGCTTTGCGAAGAGCAAGGTTTAGCACATTATAACCTGCCAACAAATAAGCAAGTATATAAATAATTAAATTAACCGGGAATGCCGGCTTATATTTAAAACCAAATTCCACTACCAGCATTACCAATAATATAGCAAGAGAAGACAGTAAAGGCCAATGGCTCTGCCAGCCATCGGATTCCTCTCCGCCATGATCGTGCCCATCGTCTTCATCGTGATTATGTTTTTCACCCTCTTTATGTTCATGCTTATTAGTATCGCCAGCAGCAGGCACTTTTTTGTATTGTCTTTTTCGTCTGTGTTGCAACATTCCTGCGCCATATAAATTATTTAAGAGATAAAAAATGATATTATTCCGGTTACTACTAAAGTCCAACCGGTAATTATTCCAGACTTATGTTCGAGTGTATGCCAATTTAATTTTAGTATTCCTTTGTAGGCAAGCCTTACCCACAATACCATTCCAGAAACTGATATGGTAAGATATAAAGCTGCTATACTTATAACGGCCCACAATCCGTAAGCACCTGCAAGCAGGAAATAGGCTTCTATTTCCATACAGGGAGAAAGAAACATGGCAACCACCAATGCCAGAATAATTTTGTTTTTGGGAAGTGTAGGTTTGGGGGTTTTATGTAAATGAAAATGCTTGTGCCGGTGATGCTGATAAATGAAAAATGCACCTAACAATATTAAAATGCCAGGTGCAATAAAATGGGTGAAATATTCAATTTTAGTTGCAAGCTGTAAACCTAACAAACCTAAAATAATACCTATTGCAACTGTACTTAAAGCATGTGCCAAACCTGAAATAAATGTTACCCTGGTTACTTCCTGTAAAGTCCAGTTATCTTTTTTGCCTATTGCCAATACAGGTAGCCAATGATTGGGAATCACTGCATGTAACAAGCTCAATAAAAGGCTTCCTATAAAGATGCTGTACATTTATTTTTAAGTTTATTTTTTCTGATTAAAATTAAAAAGGTTACAGACGTTTCCATCTGTAACCTTTTATTTAAAAAAATGTAATTATTGTTAAGCCTTGAAAGCACTTACCATTCCTAAAACGGAAGCAAGCATAATCACACACTTCCAGCAATTGAGCCTGTTCATTTTCATGTTTATAAATTTTATTGATATGAAGATACATACTAGTTCGTTTTTATATTGTTAATAATAGAGGCAAGGTCTTCCGGTATTTCCATTGGCTTTAGTGGCGACACATTAGCGCCTCCTGTATTGCCAACAGGGATTTTACCTACAAATGATTTTACGCCGCCGAAAATAAGCCTTGGTAGTTGCCCAATAATTTCTTTACCGTTTTTTATTTTAATTCCAAACTTCAACATTTTCCAATGTACGGCAGTGTGTGCTACCGGATATGGCTGGCCCAAAATATGCGCCCTTTCTAAATGATACCAGCTTTTTTGTAACTCATTTTTTAATAATGCGGATTGAGCTTTACTTAGCTCATCCTGATAGTATGGCTTTAATGTTTTGGGCATTGAAGTAAATATCTTCATTGTAAATTTTTTACTCTTCTTCAAAATTGGTCATTTTAGCAGACACAAAAAATGCGCCTTTGGTTACAATCTTTGCATCTTTTGGTATTTCCTTCAGTAATGTAATTTCGGTATAGCCTATATCTGTTGTGCCTTTTGCCACCGGTATACGTTCAAAGGTTTTTCCCGTTTCTGGTGCTGGTGTTTTTGATTTGAGTGAGTCTTTAGAATTTGGATTACCTGCATCTGCATTTTCGATAAGTACAAAAATATAATCCTTGCCATCTACGTTTACAATTGCTTCATTTGGTACGGCAGGGACCGTATTTTGTTGCAGGCTTATTATCGCTGTAACATTCATGCCATCTATCAATCCTGTTTTATCGCCCAGTACTTTTGCATGAATTGAAACTGCTTTGCTTTCTCCTTCGAAAGATGAACCCAAAGAAAATATCTGTGCATCGTATTCTTTACCGGGATTATTGGTAACAGTAAAATGAATAACCTGGTTATTTTTTAGTTTAGGTAAATCTTTTTCGTAAACGAATAGATCCAGGTGCAACTGGCTGTTATCTACAATTTCTGCAACTGCTGTAGTTACATCTATATAACTGCCCATTTTTACACCTACATTGCTAACTACACCACTGATAGGACTTGAAACGGTAAGTACAGAAACTAATTTTCCATTGGAAAGCCTTGCAGGATTAATACCCATTAACTGTATCTGCTGTGCAAGGGTGGAGCGGAGTGTTCGGAGACTTCTTAATTCTGTTTCAGCAGACTGCAGATTTTTTAAAGCTCCGGCATTGCCTTCGTTCAATTCTTTTTGCCTTTTTACTTCCAACTCGGCAAAGGCAATTTTTCCGTTCACACTCAGGTACTGGCTTTGGGCCTGTATAAATTCGGGATTGGCAACAGTTGCAATTGTTTGACCTTTTGAAACGTGGCTACCCGGTTGCACCAGTAAGGATTTTATAACACCACTGTAAATTGAATTTACGCTGGCTTTATTTTGGTTGGGAACTTTAAGCACCCCATTTGCTTTAACAGCTGCTGTTAATTGCTTTTGTTCAATAACTCCTAATTCTACACCGATACTTTTTATTTGTTCATCGGTAAGTGAAGCAGTATTGGGGTTTGCATGTTCATCAGTTCCTTCTTCGGGTTTAGCTTCGGCGTTTTTTTCTGTTTCTGCAGTTTTGTTTCCGCACGAAGCAACAAAAACAAGACTGGCTAAAATAAATACTGTAATTAAAAACTTTGTCATCTTTTATATTTTATTGATTGATGTAATAATTGTACTGAATAACGGATTGATTATAAATATTCAAGTTCTCCAGGTAATTTTTTTGAATTTCAATGGCCTGTGTGAGAAACTGCGAAAGCTCCGCAAAACTTATTTCACCGGCCCGATACGCCAATGAAGCTGCTTTAATAATTTCGCTAGCTTGTTTTAATCCGGCTGTTTCGTAAAATAAAAGCATACTCCTGTTTCTGGTTATCTCCTGCTGCCTTAAAAGTTGTTGTGTGTTTAATACCTGTTTGCTGTAATCAAATTGTCTTTGTTGTATCGCCATATCTGCCTTAGCAACTTTTACTTTGCTGCGATAAGCAGATGCGCCAAACAAAGGAAAGGCCGCTGATACAGAGAAACCGGTATATGGATCTTTAGCAGCCCACAAATTCTGCGTAAAAAACCGGCCAGAAAATTCAGGTTTGTTTTCATTTTTTATTACGCTTATTGATGCATTTGCAATTTTAATGTTTTGCGATTGTAAAGCCAGCAACGGATGCAGGCTATCGTTTACAGCGCCTGGCATTGGCAATTTCTCCAATGGTAGCATCAGGGGCAAAATCAATTCCTGCGAATTAACTAATTGCATTAATGACTGCTGCTGAATTTGTACATCGTTACTTATCTGTTGCAGTAACGCCTGTAATTCCATCATACGAACATTAGCCGCAATACTATCTAAGCCGGGGCTATCGCCTGTCTTTACTTTCAATACGGCTGCTTTACTTAATGATTTATAAATACTATCTAAGCGATTATACAATTGCTGCTTATCCTGTAAATACCAAAGCTGGTAATAAATAGTGCGTACCTCTTTTTTTATATCTATGTCAATAGCTGCGGCATTAACCTCGTAATATTTTAATTGTTCACCGTACAAATTTTTCTGTGCTTTGTACAAGCCCGGCCATGCAATACTTTGTGAGATACCAACTTTTAGTATGCCTTTGGTATCGCTTGGCCTAAAATCTTCATTCTCTGCAAACACGCCTGTTTTGGGAAAAAGATTTGCTGTTTTTATTTGAGCCTTCCCTTTAACTATCTGCTGATTGTTGATGCCGTATTGGAGGTTATTTTTTGCCATTGTTATTACTTCGCTAACTGGTAACCTTTTAACAGGCGCATCCTGTGCAAACAGGTTTGTCGATGATGTAAGCAAAATAATACTGGCTAAAATTGTTGCAACAGGCTTCACACTCATTTTAGTTTTTTTAGAAAAGATGATGTACAAACAGGGCAGTACGATCAGGGTTAATAATGTTGCGGTTATCAAGCCTCCAATTACAACCGTGGCCAATGGCTTTTGCACCTCTGCACCTGCACCACTTGAGAAAGCCATAGGTATAAAACCTAAAGCAGCAACGGATGCTGTCATTAAAACGGGGCGTAACCGTATCCTGGTTCCCTCCCTTACTCTTTGCATTATATCTTTCATGCCATCTTTTTCCAACTGGTTAAAAGTGCTTATCAGCACAATACCATTTAATACTGCCACACCAAACAGTGCAATAAAGCCAACACCTGCTGAAATACTGAAAGGCATACCTCTTAACAGTAATGCAAACACACCGCCAATAGCACTCATGGGTATTGCCGTAAAAATGAGAGAAGCATTTTTGACAGAATTAAAAGTGAAATACAGCATAAAGAAAATGAGTGCCAAGGCCAATGGAACCACGATCATAAGCCTCGCCGATGCTTTTTGCAGATTTTCGAATGTGCCACCATAAGTATAATAATAACCTGCCGGTAGTTTTACTTTTGCATCTAATTTTTGCTGTGCTTCTTTTACTACACTTGCCACATCTCTACCGCTTACATTAAAGCTTACATAAATTCTGCGCTTGCCTGATTCCCTGCTTATTTGCGCCGGACCACTTTTAAAAGATACACTGGCAACCTGTGATAATGGAATTTGATTACCGTTGCTCATTGGTACAAATAATTCACTTACATCATCCAGGTTTGTACGATGTGTACTATCTAAACGTAACACCAGATCAAATTTTCTTTCATTCTCAAATACAACACCTGCTTCTTCGCCGGCAAAGGCAGTGCTGACAACGTGGTTTATATCTTCAATATTTAAACCATAGCCCGCCAGTTTTGCCCGGTCGTACTCAATGGTAATTTGCGGAAGACCATCAACTCTTTCAACCTGAGGTTGGGTAATGCCTTCTATTGAGCCTATTACTTTTGCTACTTTATTGGCATAAGTAACCAGGCTATCTAAGTTTTCTCCAAATATTTTAATAGCCACATCCTGCCTTATGCCTGTCATTAATTCATTAAAACGCATTTGAATGGGCTGGCTTGGTTCGGCTATTACACCGGGTATATTAGATAACTTATCTCTCATTTTATCGGATAATTCATAGAATCCGAGATTTGATTTCCATTCTTTTTTATCTTTTAATATCACCATTAAATCCGTGGCTTCTGGTGGCATAGGGTCTGTAGCTACATCTCCTGCACCGGTTTTGCCAATTACCATTTTTACTTCGGGAAATTTCAACAACATCCGCTCTGCCATCATTACTGTTTCGGTTGTTTGAGATAGGGAAGATCCCTGTGGCAACACAAACTCAATTGCATAATCACCTTCTTCCAATGTTGGGATAAATTCGCCTCCCATATTTTTAAAAATAAAGAAAGCGATAATTAATAGTCCAACTGCAACAGCCACAACGGCATATTTAATTTTGAGGGCTCCTTTTAAAAGCGGGGCATAACCACGCTGAAAGAAGTCCATCATTTTATCAGAAAAATTCTTTTTGTGTTTGGTATTTTTTGAAAGAAAAAGAGCACTCATCATTGGAATGTAAGTGAGCGACAACAACAGCGCACCCAAAATTGCAAAGGCTACAGTTTCTGCCATTGGACGAAACATTTTCCCTTCTACACCCTGTAATGAAAGTATGGGCAGGTAAACTATTAGAATGATGATTTGTCCGAAAGCTGCGGAACTCATCATTTTCTTTGCGCTACCTTCCACTGCATGATCCATTTGATGCTGGGTAAGTCTGCCTGCAAGTTTTTGACTACCTAAATAATGTAGTGTGGCTTCTACAATAATTACAGCACCATCTACAATTAAACCAAAATCTATTGCACCCAAACTCATAAGGTTGGCACTTACACCAAATAAATTCATTAGTGCCAGTGCAAATAATAATGATAAGGGAATGGCAGAAGCCACAATTAAACCGGCACGCCAGTTTCCCAGGAATAAAACCAATACCAGTATTACAATCAATGCGCCTTCAATCAAATTTGTTTTCACGGTATTGATGGCACGATCAATTAAATTGGTACGGTCTAAAAATGCTTCTATCTCTACATCATCCGGTAACGATTTTTGTACCGTGACCATTCTTTCTTTTACCAGTTTTACAACTGATGCACTGTTGGCCCCTTTCATCATCATTACAATACCACCCACTACTTCTTTTTCGCCATTATATGTCATAGCTCCGTAGCGTGGTGGCGAACCAAACTGAACGGTACCTACATCTTTTATGAGTACCGGTACACCGCTTTGTATTTTTATAACAATGTTTTCAATGTCTGCAAAAGTTTTTACCAGTCCTACCCCTCTTATAAAATAAGCATTGGGCTTCCTGTCAATATAAGCACCGCCGGTATTTTCATTATTTTTTTCAAGGGCAACAAACACTTCGGGTAAGGTTACATTCATGGCTTTAAGCCTGTCCGGGCTTACAGCTACTTCATATTGTTTGCTTATGCCACCGAAACCTGAAACTTCTGCCACACCGGCAATACCGGTTAACTGGCGACCTACAATCCAATCCTGCATGGTGCGTAATTCCATAGCAGAATATTTTGCTTCGCTACCTTTTTTTGGATGGATAACATACTGGTATATTTCGCCGAGCCCGGTTGTAACAGGACCCATTTCGGGATTACCCATTCCTTTGGGAATTTGCTCTACTGCCTCCTTTAATTTTTCAGATATGAGTTGCCGGGCAAAGTAAATGTTGATGTCTTCCTTAAATACTACGGTTATTACACTTAAACCAAAGCGGGAAAAGGAACGCATCTCCTCAATACCCTGTACATTAGACATTGCCCTTTCTACCGGATAGGTAATAAATTGTTCTACCTCTTGTGCTGCCAATGTTGGAGCACGGGTAATTACCTGTACCTGGTTATTGGTAACATCGGGCAATGCATCCACAGGTAATTTTGTTGCACTCCACAAACCCCAGATGATAAGAGCCAGGGTCATTACCCCGATGATGAGTTTGTTCTTTTATACTGAACTGAATTATTTTATTAAGCATGTTTGTTCTATTTGGCTATGTGATTACTGTAAATATGAGTTACCCTTTTTACAATTGCTGCTAAAAGAATAGCACTACACAATACAATAACAATGATTTTAATTACTCTTAATCCTAAAGGCTGCTTAGCCTTTTTAGATTTTTTGATAGTTGCCATTTTACAATGGAAAAAATGAATGAAAATGCATTACATGCCAATAAAGGCTATGCAGCAATTTTAATAGCGGGAGTAATTAAGATATTTTGGGAGGTTGCCAGATGCTATTATTCGCCTCAGTAGTAAAGACTACATTATAGAGCGGAAATTTTTCAGATGAAGGCATTACTTTATTTACCTGTGCTTTGGAGAAAGAAGTATAAAATGCCGAAGCTGCACAACAGGAACAGGTGCAAAACGGCGTACAGGCTTCTGCATCGTGCCTGTGTTGCTGGTGATTATCGGTAGCAGAAATTGCTGCCGGGGCCTTTATATTGCACTCCGTACTGTCGCTGCATGGAAGGCATGACAGATACAGCAGGAAAAAGCTCAATATTAAGGTAAAAATTTTCATTATTGGCAAAAATAATAGTTTAAAGGCCAAAAACAACATTGGGGATCAACTAAAATAACAGCCTGGTTGCAAAAAGACAGGCTGTTATTCGGTTTAATAAGTAAAAGTTATTCCGGCGCCCAGCCCCATGTCGCTGTCATAGTGTGATGAAACAGAAATGTATTTTGTGGCAATGTATCTTAACCCCGCCATGTATTCTTTATCAGTATTTATCATCATGCTAAAACGTAAGCGTTTTGTTACCGGAACATCTTCTCTGCCAAATTGAAAGCGGAATATGCCATTGCCGTCTATCCGCAGATCAGCAACAAATAACATAGGCAATGTATAAGCAACACCGGCTATGATGGTTTTTCGGTTGTTTTTGTTGCTTGTTTGGCCAAACCAGGTTTTTTCTTCGCCTCCGAAAATGTTTTTCGGGCCGCCTTCTTTTTTATAATGATAATCAAAACCAACATACGGATACAACCATTGCATACGGCCAATATAGCGGCCAACCATTGTTTCACTTTCGTAACCGTGCATATCGTGATAGCCCAAATGCCATAGCGTACTTATTTTCCATCTTGTATTGGCCAGCATGGCTTCGCCATCACTACCATTGCTCTCTATTCCTATTCTTCCCATTAAATGAAACTGCCTGTCATCTGCAAATAATTTTCGTTGTGCCAGTTTAGGATTTGGTATTTCCGGATTTACCGGTTGATTTTCATAAGTAAATACCCGGCCCATGCCGCTCATCATGTGGTATAAAATATGGCAATGGAAAAACCAATCACCATACACATTTGCATTAAATTCAATGGTATCTCTTTCCATGGGCATGATGTCGATAATGTTTTTCATGGGAGCATATTCTCCCTGGCCATTGAGCAATCTGAAGTCGTGGCCATGCAGGTGCATAGGATGGCGCATCATGCTGTTGTTGTATAAAATGATACGCACATTCTCTCCTTTTTTAATCAGGATCTTATCGCTTTCAGAAACTGTTTTGTTGTCCAGTGTCCATACATAACGGTTCATGTTTCCGGTAAGGTCAAACTTCAATACTTTTAAAGGCCCGTCGGGTAAAGTAGTTTTTTCCGGAGCTTTTAGCATGGTATAATTTAGTGAAACTATATCGGCCGTTTCAGCTTCCATATTCATACCCTGCATACTGTTATTATTCGGCATCTGCATGGCATGTGAGGTATCTTTCTTTGGATTTTCATCACCGGTTATTTCAGGATACATGACGGTATTCATATCCATCACCTGGTTTTCCATTTTCATTCCTTCCATTTCAATCATGTTGCCTTTCATATCCATCATATCGTTCATCATTTTCATGCCGGCAAAATATTTTGGTCGCTTCATTTTTGTGGCAGATACTTTTTCACCGCTACCCAACCAAAGGGAAGCATGTTTGGTTCGGTCTTCAGGAGTTACCAGAAACTCGTAGCTTTTGTTTTCCGGAATGGTTACTATTACATCATAAGTTTCAGACACTGCAACAATAAGCCTGTCAACTTCCACCGGTTCTACATCATTTCCGTCCGTGGCCACAACGATTATTTTACCACCTGCATAGGAGAGCCAAAAATAATCGGAAGCCCCGCCATTAGCAATGCGAAGCCTTACTTTATCACCTGCCTTAAATTGCGGTTGTTCGTTTTGATTTTTGCCATTCAGTAAAAAATTATCGTAATACACATCTGTTAAATCCATCGCATTCATACGCTTCCATTCATTGTTAACCTTTGTTTTAAAATGACCTTGCTTTATAGCCTCTGCATAACTTTGAGTACTTCCTTTTTGAACAGCAAACCAATCTGTGGCTGCATGTAAACTGCGGTGTACTTCTTTGGGGTTCATATCTATCCATTCGCTTAGTATCAGCGGAATTGTAGGTATGTCCAGTTCTTCCCTTTTATTCATGATAAACATGCCGTACATACCAATTTGTTCCTGCAAACCCGTGTGACTATGATACCAATGTGTACCGTGTTGGATAATGGGAAACTTATACAAATGTGTTGTATGTGGCTTGATGGGCATTTGCGTAAGGTTAGGTACACCATCATATTGATTGGGTAGGAATAATCCATGCCAATGCAAAGATGTTTCTTCATTCAAATCATTATGTACATAAATTTCAGCTGTATCTCCTTCCGTAAACGTGAGAGTAGGCATAGGTATTTGCCCGTTTACTGCAATGGCTCTTTTTGTTTTTTTACCAAATGTTACCATCGTATCTGCAATATATAGATCGTAACGTACTGTTCTTGGAGGTGTAGGGTTTACAATTGTTTTAATATTGCCAATATTTGCTTTGGGCATATCCATATTTTCCATAGCCTTATTCTCCATGTTACCCATTTTTTTTATTGTGTCTTTCATGGGCATTTGCATTTCATCCTGCTTTTGGGGCATTGCAGCTTTGGGCTTCTCCTTAATTAGCTTCATACCACACTTTGGACAATTGCCAGGTTGGGTAGCATGAATTTCGGGATGCATGGGGCATGTATATGTTGTGGGCGCTGTTATCTCTTTTGGCATTTGCATTTCATCTTTCTTCTTTACCACCGGAGTAGCCGGAGCTTTCGGCTTTTCCTTTACCAGCTTCATACCACACTTAGGGCAGTTGCCGGGTTTAGTGGCATGAATTTCCGGGTGCATGGGGCAAGTGTAGGTTACAGGTTGGGTTTGCTCTTTTTTTGTCATGTCCATGCCTTTCATATCCTGCGATTGTGCAAAGGAAAAGCTGGCAAGGAGCAATATGGCTAATTTTATCTTTTTCATTCTTTAATCCTTTATTTTTTTACTTTTAAAAAACTTGCATTGATAGCTACAACAACTGTGCTTACTGTCATTAATACTGCGCCTGCCGCCGGGCTTAGTAAAATGCCTTGCTTATATAAAACACCTGCTGCCAAAGGCAATGCAATAACATTGTAACCTGTTGCCCAAATTAAATTCTGTATCATTTTACGGTAAGTGGCTTTTCCAAATAAAATTAAACTCACAATATCTTTTGGGTTGCTATTTACTAAAACGATACCTGCGGTTTCAGCAGCTATGTCGCTGCCGCTACCAACGGCAATTCCTACATCTGCAATTGCTAAAGCCGGGGCATCGTTTACACCATCGCCTGTCATGGCAACAAACTCACCTTTGCTTTGCAGGTCTTTTATTTTTTCTAATTTTTGATGAGGTAATACTTCGGCAATAAAACTATCCATGCCCAAAGTGTCGCTTACACTTTTAGCAACTTTGTTGTTATCGCCTGTGAGTAAAATTGATTTGATATGGTTTTCTTTTAAGGTCTTGATTGCTTCGGCTGATTCCGGACGAATTTCATCGGACAAGGCAATGTATCCTGCCAACTGGTTGTTAACGATTACAAATACTACAGTTTCTGTATCATTGGCAGTAAAGCCTTCGGGGATTGCCAGATTGTTTTCTTTTAAATATCCGGGACTAACTACCAGTATTTTTTTGCCTTCAACAGCTGCCTCAACACCTTTGCCGGTGATGGCATTAAAATTTTCTGTTGCAGGAATTGAAATAGATAGATCTTTTACTTTTTGCAAGATGCCTGTTGCGATGGGATGTTCTGATTTTTGTTCCAATGCTGATGCTAAACGAATGATCTCATTTTCATTTAACTCTTTTTGCAGCGATACTATCTTTGATACTTCAAACTTTCCAACTGTCAAAGTGCCTGTTTTATCAAACACAATAGTTGTTATTTTTCTGGCATTTTCAAAGGCTGTACGATTCTTAATGAGTAAGCCATTCTTTGCAGATAATGCTGTTGATTTTGCAACAACCAGCGGAACAGCCAATCCTAAAGCATGGGGACAACAGATCACAATTACAGTTACCATTCTTTCCATTGCAAAGGCTAAGGATTGCCCGGTTAAATACCAATATAAAAATGTGCCAATACCCGCAACAATAGCAATAATGGTTAACCATTTTGCTGCTGTATCTGCCAGCAACTGTGTTTTTGATTTAGATTTTTGGGCATCATCAACCAGTTTGATTACCTGTGAGAGATAAGAATCTTTGGAGGCATGCGATACAGTAACTTTTATTGAACCATTTCCGTTGATGGCACCTGCAATTACTTTATCGCCTTTTACTTTTTGTACCGGCTTGCTTTCACCTGTAAGCATACTTTCATTCAGATAACTTTCTCCTTCCAATATTATTCCGTCTGCTGCTACCTTTTCACCTGGCTTTACTAAAATAATATCCTTTTCTTTTAATGTGTCGGTCTTTACATCATGCACCATGTTGGGCATTACCATGTGAGCGTCTGCAGGCATTAATTGCACTAATAATTCTAATTCTTTTGATGCCCCTGCAACGGATTTCATTTCTATCCAGTGGCCCAGAAGCATGATGCCTATAAGTGTTGTCAGCTCCCAAAAAAAGTCCATGCCAGCTAATCCAAACACAATCGCAACACTATATATGTATGCTACAGTTATAGCAAAGCCAATCAAAAACATCATACCGGGGTTCTTTGCCTTCAGTTCATCAACCAACCCTTTTAAAAAGGGCCATCCACCGTAAAAGAAAACAATAGAAGACAATGCAAGCAATACATATTTTGATCCAGGGAAGCTGATATGAATATTTAACCAGTGCTGGATCATTTCTGATAACAACATGATTGGTATGGTAAGAATGAGCACTACGTAAAATCGTTTTTTAAAATCGGCAATCATCATGGCATGATGATTATGCCCTGCATGGCCCATTGCCGGGTTTGTGCCATGCTGCATATTGCTCATATCATGTGCTGCATGGTTTTCTTTATTGCTTTCGTGTTGATGTTCCATAATAAATTATTTTATTTGCAACAATCCTTTTTGCGAATAAAGATTGCTTTGAATATGCTGATTAATATTTGTTTGATTTTTTGCATTGCTTTTAATTTTCTGTTGAAAGGCTGTCTGCTGTTTTGTTCATCCAATCCATAATCAGACTTTTTTCTTCTGTAGTAAGGTTTGCATTTTTGTGCATCAGTTTGTAAGAAGATATTGGCATTTCATCGTCTTTAACCTGGTTTGCTATGCCCTTTAATTTACTTATTTGCCTGCGGCCTGTATAGCTACCAAAATCACTGAAATTCAATTTGTCTTTACCGTTCTTTATATGCCTTGCCATTACCCAAGCCATAGGCTGAATGTTAGCATACCACGGGTACATGGTATTGTTGCTATGACAATCGTAACAGGCATTTTGCAGAACGGCTTGCACATTTCCCGGCACTGCATAAACCTTTCCAAAATCTGTTGACAATACCTGCCCGCTTTTATTGCGGACAGGTTGTATAAACTGAATTACAATAAATATGATAAGCAAGGCCAATAGTATTTTCTTAATACGATGCACTACTATTTGATTGTTTCTTTTACAGATCCACAGTCAGGCATTTTACTACCCAAATAAGGATTTTTAATTTCCTTTACTTCGCTGATCCATGTTGCGCCTTTGCCATCGTTTGCCATCGGACAAAAATCTTTGTAGAGGGTTTGTCCGCCATTTCCAAAGGTTTTTACAAAGTCTGCCATGTCTTTACTTAGCATAATGAAATGCTCTCTCTGGTGTTCTATCTTTCCTGCATTTGCACCGATATGCTCTGCATGTTCTTTTAAATCATCGGCTATATTCATGTAACTCTTCATCTGCACATCCGATAAACCTTTCATGTCAACTTTGGCTAAAGTGGCTACTATTGCATTGCCTGCTGATGCCGCATCCTGGCCGTTATCTTTTGCCAACGCATTTTTTAATTGCAGGTAACCTGTAATTATTTCTTTGACAGGAAATGTTGCTTCACTTGTTGCTGTTGTGCTTTGTGTACCTGCTGTATCTTTTGTTACCTGTTGTTGCGTTGCTAATGCTGTATCATTTTTAATATCTGTTTGTTTTGCATTAGCAGTATCGTTGTTACTATTGTTGCAAGCTGCTAATGTGGTGGCCGCTATTGCAAAGCCTATTATTATATTTTTCATTTTCTTTTTTTTAAGTATTGCCATTAGCCCTTCAATTACTGAAAGGCTGCAAGCAGGTGAGTAAATTATAAAGTTGCTTTTACACTGCCGCAGGTAAGCATGGCACTGCCATAATAAGGGTTTTTTATTGCCTTATCATTGCTTAACCAGGATTCCTTTTTCATGGGGCAATATTGCTGGTAAACCGGTTCGGTTGTTAGCTTAACTGTTTTAGCTAATTCAACCAGGTTGGCAGATAAAGTTGCAAATTTTTCCCTTTGCAGTTTAAGGTCTTTGGTTTGGGAAATGGCAGTAGCATCGTTTACCAAAGCACTACGGCTTTCAGGTGTTGCCATTCCCCTATCTAAGGCATCTGCTGATTTTACAAACGCTGCTGCGCTGATAGCTGCTGCATTGGGGTTGCTGCTAACCAAGGCATCTTTTAAAGCATAGTATGAAGTGAGTAAGGGTGAGGTCTGTGTTTTTGTACTGTCTTGTGCAAAAGTTTGTTGTATAAATGCAGTTGCAATAAATGCACCCAATAAAAATATCTTTTTCATTTTCTGATTTGATTAATGTATAATAAAATAATTACAGGCACTACAATGCCATGTACAAAATCTTATACATTAAATCATATCTGGAAACTCTTAATCGCTATGCGTATGTCGGGGATAGGAGGATGATGTCCCCGGACATAGTATTTTTTGAAAGTATTAACCTGTGAAGGATAAGAAATATCAATATTATAATAAACAGCAACGAATGCTGTAAAAAATACAGGGCTTACTATTTTAGCCGCTTGTGGCACAGCTTTATCTGCCTGTGATAATTTTACTACTTTGTCACTGCAGCAATCGTCCTTTTTATCGTTGTGCTTATGCTTGTGTTCTGCTTCTTCGTGATGATGCTTTTTTCCACCGGCGTGAACGTGTACAGCAATTGCCCTTTCTTCTTCCTCATGATGAGAAGTATTAAAGGACATATCCACGCCAACAGCGCAAGCAAATCCAACTACAGTATTCAATGCGAATACTACGAGAAGTAAAGCTGCTTTTAATTGTATGGATATGTTTCGTTTCATTTATGTTCACTAAAATTAAGCCTATTTCATTTAAAAATAGCTATTTCAGCCTAAAGATAGGCTCAAAAAATGCTTCTTAAGTTACATAATTATGCAAAGTGTTTATAGAATTATGGTTTTCACACTTTTTTGGCAATCTTCTCCATAATATGATGGCTTTCGCCAAACCTGCACAGGGCATAGCATTGGCTACGGAAAAAGAAGAAGGTTACAAGAATGATGTTTTATTGAACCATATTGTTGGGAATATTCGTTATCGCACTTGAATGTGCCATCACCCCATAATTTGCTATTCCAAACATTTCTGCATAAGGCTTAAATTTATTGCGAAATGAGTTGTGAATTAACTGCACATCAGCAGCCTGCCCTGCATTGCAATGTATTATTGAAATAAATTTAAATTGTGTAGTTAGGTTTGGTGGTGCAGGTAAACATGGATTTAAATTAGCTTGATATGTGTAGTGATGTTTGCTGGATAAAAACATACATAAACTATCAATTGCTTTTTTTACTAAATTCCAAGTCCGCGACTCAATATTTTGGTTTGTAGTTAAATCGGCAAGCGTAAAATCTTTTAATTCAAAAAGCCAATAAAGATTACCACCGGTATCAAACCAACAGGCGTCCATTTCTTTAAAATGATTTCCCGAAAGTGCAGTATATCCGGCACAGTTTTCAAATCGAAAATAATTTGTGTCGGGGAAATTAAGTGTGATATTGCTTTCAGTAAATCCAGGCATTGCATTATTCGATTAGATTCCTAAATCAAGTTTTATTTCCTCGTCAGACATGCGTATTGCTTCATTTGAAATTGCATTTTCAGGAAATTCGTTTTTTAAATCATAGATGGCGTATTCAATACCTTTCCCTTTTTCCCTACTCAGGGCATAGCAATTTGTATTTACATTGTCCCTTCTTGCACTCAAATAAAGTTGCTTTAAAACAAAGTAATTATGTGTAGCAATAAATATTTGGATACCAGACTTTGCCATTAGCATTAACATTTCAACCAATTCTCTTGTAGCTTCAGGATGGAGCGTTGTTTCTGGTTCGTCCAAGAATAAAACAGAATTTGCATTTAACTGCCGGTTTCTAATTAATGTGGTTAATATCCCAATTTTCTTAACCCCTTCTGCTGTCAACTGCATCTGAAACTCCGTATTCCCTTTCTTAAAGAGAAAATCATCATCTGTTCCTTGTTCTATATGCCCCTCAAATAAATCTTCCAATCGTTTATTTACATCCTTTAATTCTTCAGTTATATTACCCTTTTGCGTTGGAATTACTAAAGCCCTAATTAAATCAAGATATGTATCGTCAAAACCAGGAATATGTAAATTGTCACGGGTTGCCCTGATGGCTTTTAAAGACGTAAGTACTTCTTTAGCAGGAATAAAAAGACATCTGAAGTTCTCAGAAATTGAATTTATACTTTCTTGAGAATCTATAATTGTATTAGTTGTGGAATCTCCAAATGAAAAATGGAGGCGGTCATCGTAATTTAATTTTGAGTGATGAAATTCTATATCTACAGTAAGTTTTTCTCTTGTACTTTTGTTTACAAGCTCTCCTAAACCTTTTTTTCCAGGCTGGTAAGTGTCGAACAGTTTTTCAGCTAATAATTTTTTAAAATTAATATCTTCATTTTGTTTTCTTCGGCTATAAATATCTATTGTTTTTGCTGCTGCATAAAGTAATTTCAGCAACCCAGTTTTGCCTGTATCATTTTTACCTATTATAACATTTACAGGGGCAAATTCTTTAGACTTAAAGCTGCTATAGCCCATAAAATTTTGTAGTGATAATGATTTTATCATTTTTTTCTATTAAGTTGAGCTAAATTAAGTTTTTATTGCGGTTTTCTATGTCTTTTTAAAGTGGCATGATGAGGTTGTGATCTACTAATATTAATCAATAATCTTACCTTTTATTGAGCCGATTTCGCAATCTTTTCCATAATATGATGGCTTTCGCCAAACTTGCACAAGGCATCGCAATTACTACGGAGTTCAGAAAAGAGGATGTATTTGATAACTACATTATTTTGTTTTATGGCCGGGCGGCACAATTGCAGGCAAACATCTTTTTCCCTTTTGTCGGGAACAATAAGGTAAAAGACTTCATCAGCATCTGCAATGGAGTAGCTTAAATCTGCTAACCGCAAAATACCTGAATATATACTGGTACTTTTCTCGACTTCAAAAGCAGCGATAACATTATTTGTTCCTTTTTGAAACCACAACACATCAATTAGCTTTACCGTGTTTAAGGTTTCCTTATCTAAAATGATTTCAGGGAACTGTTGCAAACTCATAAACGAAAAACTATTGCCGCAATGCGACCTGGAACGGTCGTTGGAAGCAGCAATTACATCATAGCCCAGCGCATTACCAATCTTAAGTAAATGATATTGCATTTCTGTATGCAGGTTCTCTTCTTCTTTTTCCTGCTGCACATCCTGCTGCCGCTTCTCAATTAGTTTTTCTAATTTTTTTCGTTCAGGTTCTGATAAATACACATCACTACCTAAAATCAGTTTCTGTGTTCCTATTTCAAATAATAATCCGGCTATGGCACCCAAGTCAGAGGACAATTCAGAACGGTGTTGATTATTAGTATCAATCATTACCTCCCTTAACTTTAAATATTCACTCCAGCTACCAAGCTTTTTTTGTCTTTAAACAGAAAATTAAACCCGTTGATAATTGCTGTGTTGAAAGGAGGAATAATAGTTGGATGCAAAAAATACAAAATACTGGCAACTGACGGGCCAAGCCCTTTGATTTTTAAACTATCCAGCCTGATGATTTCCTTAATGATCTGTTCTTCAGTTTTAGCATTCAAACAATTTTCTAAAAATTGTCCGAAAGCCTGCTTGTTATTTTCGTTCTCATAAATATCCGGTATCCGCAATTTTGGTTTCCAGTAAAAAGGATGAGATGCACCTTCAAATACCTGCTTTTGTTCAGTAATACAAGTGAGCACAAATTCTAATGAAGAACCCTTAAAATCATTTGGGAATTTCTTATTCTTAATATCATCAATAACCTGCATTACACCCCTTCTAATTGAACGGAATGCTTTAAGGCGTTCTTCATTATTGATAAACCAGGTATTGTAAACAGATTGCTGGTCTCCTTTGTATTGGCTAATGAGTTGAGATAGATTGCTGTTCATATATCACTTAAAACAGCAAAATACATTATTTACAGCAACTTTTATCTTGCTGTATGGGAGGGCAAGGATTACTACCATAGCTACAATAAACACAGCAATCGCCTTGCTTTGGTTTCAGTATTGTTCCGCATTTTGTACATTTATAAAAATATTGGCAGACATCCCTTGGCATTGTTTCTCCTTTCTTAAATCAGCAATCAGGGCATGTAATCGTTGACTGGAGTATTATAGCTTTTCCCATTCCAGGTTCTTACAATAAGTATATACTTAATGAAGTTTCTGCTTTGTATGATTTATGTGGATTATCACTGTTGCCGACTACCACAACAGTAAACAAAATCACTCCCGGCAGTTTAATAATTAGTTTATTGTACTTATTAATTAACTCAATTGATATTGTAGCATCATTCCATCACCCTCATGCTCCAGATTATGGCAATGGAAAACAAACCTGCCGGGATTGCTTCCAAAGGGAACAATTACTTTAACTATTTCACCCGGCATTACTAAAACAGTGTCCTTCCATCCGCTTTCAGAAGCGATCAAACTATTTCTTCCACCAATTCTCTGCAGTACCTGAAAGTCAATGCCATGGATATGCATAGGATGTGGCTCATCACCCTGTGAGTTATCAAACTGCCATATTTCAATAGCATTTGCCGAAACCGTTTCATCTATCCTGTTTTCATCAAACAACTTATTATTGATACGATGTGTACCGCTTTGCATATTCATGCCGGGATTTGATATATCAAAATTTCTGGTTCGGCTTGCCTGTGTTGCTGTAAGCGGAGTAATGGATGATAATATTGAAGGGATGATAAAAGGAGCATTCATTTTTTGAGTGATTTTAAATTTCAAAATTTTAAACAGCTGATTGCCCTGTGCATTACCACCACCACTGAATACTTTACTAATCAGAAACACTTCATCACCGGCATTAGATGCCGAGAAATCAACTAATACATCCAGACGTTCGCCCGGAGAAATTAAAATGTTGTTTACAGAAACCGGGGTTTTTAACAGCCCCCCATCATTGCCAATAATTGTAAATGACTGATCATTGCTAAAAGCCAGGTTATAAATTCTGGCATTTGAACCGTTTAAAATTCTTAACCGGTAAGTTTGAGATTTGACTGCATGAAATGGCGAAAATTTTCCGTTAACTAAAATAGATTCACCCAGGTAACCACTCATAACTTCCATTACAGTTGGGTTATAGGTAAGGTTGGTATCTGCCAAACGTTTGTCCTGAATAACTAATGGTATTTCATATTCGCCAGCAGGTAAATTTAATGCAGCTTCTTCAGGGTCATTTACAATAAACAAACCTGCCAATCCCTTGTAAACCTGCTTACCCGTTGCCATGTGCGGATGTGGGTGATACCAGTTCAGCCCGGCCCTTTGCTGTATAATAAAGTTATAATTGAATGATGTGCCTGCATTTATTATGTTTGCAGGATGCCCGTCCATTGCAGCAGGTATATGCAATCCGTGCCAATGTATATTAGAAGCCTCACTTAAAAGATTATTTACGTTAATACTAACATTCTCCCACTTATTTATGCGGAATGTTGGACCCAGTATTGAATTTGCCTGGTAGCCAAGTACATGATAGGATTGATTTCCTTTTAATGCAGCAGAAGTGGTTTGCGCTGCAAGTGTTGTGTTTGCACCTATACTTGGAGGGATTGGAAGTGCCTGTAGAAATTCACCATCGGTTACTGGAACACCATTACCAGACATTCCTCCCATATTTCCTGACTTATTACATCCGGTTGAAATAAAGCTGATAATTCCTGCAGGAATCAATAGTGCTCCAGCTCCTGTACCTGTTAATTTCAAGAAATCTTTGCGTTTCATAAAGTGACATTTAGATTTTGAAAAGTAATAGTAGTCAAAATTCACTTTACGGAATGTGACTTTTGTTACACTATCCAATATTTTGACTTCCCTGTATAGAGTAAAGAACTCTTCAGCTCTACTTACAGATTAACTGTTAAGTTTTAAACTTGCTTTTTAAATCAGGAATCATAATTTTTTGTATAATTTCAATTGTTTGTTGTTTACCACTATTTTCCATATTTTAATGAAATCTATAGTGTGTCAAATTAAAAGGCGGAATAAGCTTAACCTTCAATTTTGAAGCCAATCAGCAGCATTATTTTAACAAAATTGCTGAATATGCATATAAGTATGCTAAACCTGGTGTAGAATCATGCATGACTGGTAAAGTTGTTTGCATGTAGCGTAAATTTTCCGGTAATAAAGGGGGGCGTAACAATACAAAATAAACACCCATTGCAACAAGTAGTAATCCTGCTATTGAAAGCATTGATACAGAATATGGTTTAAGTTTTATCATTTACTGAGTGAATTCCTTTTCAAGATTCTTTTTTGTATCATTAAGCATATTATTTAAACACCAGTTGCAATACCATTTGACAAAAAGAAAGGAAAGGATTTTATAATACCACTGTTTTGGCGACGTGTAACTGATTGAAAGTCTTGCAATAGTTCCATTTTCAGCAGGCATTATTTCAAACCACATCCGATACCATGACATGATAATGATTTTTGCTTCACCAACAGTTTCCCATTCTTTGAGTTTTGGTGGGTGCCATTTTGTAACTGCTTCACTAAAATCCATTGTCATACCTACCATCTTTCCATGCCAACGATAACTTGCACCAACACCGGTTGGGTTCGCTGAAAGCTGTTCCAACTTCAATTTACTTCCCATCATCATCATTGAACTTTCAGTCATGTGCATCCCGGTTTTAGAAAAATCATCCATCTGGGAAAATACTTTGTCAGATGTTGAATTGATTAAGATGCTTTTCGTTTTGGTTTTCATAATTAAAGATTTTTAAAATAAAATCCACCCGTTCTTCGGGCGGAAGCACAGGAACCTGAATGATTGGAAATCCTAAGGATTCGTAAACCTCAATAAGCAAAGCATGTATTTTTTTCTGTGCCAACACATCTTCTGTCCTGGCATAATCTTTCACCAATAGCAAGCAATCGAGAATGAATACATTTTTGTAGGAAACAGACCGTAATGCTTCTGTTAAATTTTTATCTTCCGGAAGATTCAAAAAACGGTAGTAAGCAAGTGCATCAGGAATTGCACGGTCAAGAAAGACTTGAACTTCCGGGAAGATTTGATTCTCCTGCTCAATCTGCATATCTAAAATGCCCAATTGAAATTCCTGCTGTTGTTTTCTTACATCCTCTATAGTCCTTCCTTTCAGGCGTTGTGTATCAAGATAATGCCGGGCATGTTCAAAGGTTGTTATGTATCCTCTTTCTTTAAGCAAGTTAACCGTAGTAGTTTTTCCTGAGCTTGGCCCACCGGTGATGACATACCAGTTTTTCAGCTTTCTTGGATTATTGCTGATGTTATTTATTATTGCTTCCATTTCTTTTGAATTAATAGTTATTTTTTCTCTATTAATTCCATCCCGCACTTTGGACATTTGCCCGGCTTATCTGAAATCACTTCAGGATGCATTGAACAGGTGTAGGTTTTCGTTGCATCCATGTTTTGATTTTTTGTTGCTGTCATTTCTTGGTGAAATGTTTCTGTTTTTTGCATTTTATTTTCTGTTTTATTTGTGAAAAGATTTTATGTTGCTACAATTTTTTTCGCTTTGTCAATTACTTTACAGGGTTTAAGAATTATTAATGAACAATTTTTTTTTTAGTAAATACCAACCAGGCAACGACTATTAAAATAAACGCAACAATCCAATAAGCAAGATGATCAGACCATATCATAATAACTCCTCCGATGACCACACCAGCTACCTGCCCCAAACTATTAACAGCACTAAAGATGCCCAGTGATGCTCCATACTCTTTTTCTGAATCTTTTGTAATAAGTGAAGCCAGGCTCGGCGTAAGTATAGCCATTCCGATTGAAATAAAAGAAACATAAATTAATATCCATTCCATTTGCTTTGAAGTAGTGAGCATGAATATGCCAATGCCCAGGAATAGAAAGCCAAAAGGTAACAGGGCTTTTTCACCTTTCTTTTCAATTAACCATGCAACGGGCCCTAATTGCAGCAAACCCATCAGCGAACCGCAAATAATAAAAACCAGGCTCATTTGCTGTGGCCCGAATGAAAAAAGGCGTTGGGAATGCAGCGCAAATGTTCCTTCAAACATGGATAATGCAAGCTGACTGATAAAAGACAAGGTGAGCAACACAATAAATGTTTTGCTTAATAAACTCCATGGTGGAAGCAGGGGCACTTTTACGCTCTCTGCAGTTTGTGTTATTTTTTTATCAGAAACATTGATTGATTCCGGCAATAAAATAAAGTATAGGATAAAGACCAGCAGTGTTAGCCCCGAAGAAATAACAAAGGGTGCTGAAAATTTATCAAGGGTCAGCTGTCCAAAAAAAAGATTAACCTGCGTACTAACCTTTGAAAATAAATTCCCCAACAAAGGACCTAATACTGCACCCAGTCCAGCTACGCCGCTGAGTAATGCTAAATTCTTTCCTCTATTTTTTTCAGGAGTTTTATCAGCAATGCAGGCACCTGATGCAGTTACAAATGCTGCGGCAAAAATTCCTGCCATTAAACGAGAGATGTAAAGCAGCACAATGCTTCCGCCTAATGAAAAAATAAAAGTTGAAACTGAAAACCCGACGATGCCTCCTAAAATGAGCGGCCTTCTGCCTACTCTGTCTGACAAAGAACCAAGGTAAGATGAGAAAAAAAATTGTGTAAGCGGAAAAGCGGCTGTTATTAAGCCTACATGAAGCGAAACGGTTTTGTAAGAAACCCCTTCAGCTGATAAAAGTTTTTCAATATAGAATGGTAGCACAGGAAGTGTCATCCCCAACCCGGTCATTACCAGGAATACTCCGCAAAGAAGTATTATTTTTCCCTTGCCGTATTTTTTTCCTTCACTCAATTTTAAACACAATGTTTAGTGCTGTAATTTTTTGTTTTACCAGTTCCAAGTTGTTGACTATTTTAAAACAACTTCTTTAATTGTATAATGCCCCACTTTGCTAAGTTGGGTCTGCAATTCATCCACATCTATGGATTTGCTCATGGTAAGGACCGCAGTTTGCGGGTGCAAATGAACCTCAGCATCTTCAACACCAGGAAATTTGTGTAAGGCATTCTTTACGCTGTTTACACAGCCCCCACAACTCATTCCCTGTATTTCATAGTTTTTTTTCATTTTGCTTATTTTAAATATTTACTGAATTACGTTATGTTTTTTATTGAATGAAATATTGTAAATACCTGCGATGCAGGCCCCAATCAGCCAACAAAGAATAAATGTTTGTACCAGCCCTGTTAACACTTCAACAAGTGGTATATCCATCCTGATTATAGAAGAAACATCTAGACCATGAAGCAACGTATTGAAAAATTTTACTGTACTATCATGCCCTAATATGAGCATAACTGCTGCACATCCGAAATACAGCAACGCACCCGTTATACCAAATGCCAATCCTAATTTTCTAATGCTGATGTGATTCATGATTATCTGTTTTAGTGGTTTCAGCATGTTCATTATGACTATCATGTTTATGTGCCCCATGATGCGGCATTAATAAATGACAGGCGAACATGGCAACTATAAAAATTAAAAATGTGTAGTTTCCGGTAATACCAAATAATGGCAGCAGGAAAATCAGCAACAGGGGGATTGTGCAGCCGATAATCATCCAAAGTGTATGTTTGTTCATTGGTTAGTTTTTTATTTTTGAATTAAACCCATTTGCAAAACCTGTTCCCTTAATTTTTTGGCTCCTCGTTCCATTCGCCGGATTTTTACACTCCAAATATATTCCAGCTGGAATAGAACAACGATGACTTAAGTCTGCATTGCAAAGGATTTTTATCATTTTATTTTCTTTTTCGGGACCAGCCAATCCAACCTACTGCAATAAGTACTAAAAGTATTAAACCCCACCAACCCATATGCATTCCCCAGTAATAGTAACTTCCGTGATTGTCCATCATCGTTTTAGCTTTTAAGGTTTTTATAATTAATGTTTCATTTTATTATCCATTTCTCCCGGCTTCATATCCATTTTTGTTCCCTTCATCTTCTGCATCATATCCATCATTTGAGGGTTCTCCATCATTTTTTTACACATGCCCGACATTATGGCGGTATCAGTCTTACAGGCTTCCATCATATTCATCATCATAGTATGCATCATACCAGGATTGTCTTTCATCATTTTCATCATCGCCTCATGATTTTCCATCATCATCATTGGCATCTTTCCATCTTCCATCATCATCATTTTACTGTTTTTGCTGTTCATCATTGCTGTCATCATTTCTTTCGACATACTGCTATCATCAGCAATTTTGTTCATCATTTCCATTCTTGTTTCCGTTTTTGAAAGTGTTTGATTTACATCTGTACCGGATTGGCAGGATGCAAAAAATGTAATTAAAGCAATCAGCATGGTGAGTTTTTGTAATGATTTCATGATTTTGATTTTTAAATTATTCATCAGATTTTGTTTAGTGTGAAATACTTTTCACAAGTATAAGGTAGCTCTCTTAGTTATAGTTTATGATACACAATTAATTAAATAAATTACATCATTCACACATTGAAAAGGATTTAGTAAAAAGTACTGCCATCGGATTGGCCCATTGCCTTCACCAAGTACTGTATAAATAGAAAAGGCGGGTAATTTGTGGTAATGCAGCATAATTATTTAATTTTTGCTTTTATCTTTTTTCTAAACTCATATATTGAAAGGCAAACGACACCTGCTGCAACAGGCAAAAGCCAATCAACAAGCATTAAAGGTGAAGTATGAAAATAAAGATTGAATGCCGGCACATAAACAATAAGAAGAATGCAGGAAATAGAAACTAAAAATGCCAAGAGCAGGTTTCTGTTGGAAAACAGGTATTTTCCTAAAGCAGGCCCATAAGTTCGCCTTGAAAGCAGGTTGGCATATTGACTAAAAATGATTGAAATAAAAGTTATCGTAATTGCTTTTTCATAATGGTTAGAAAGATGGTGATTGTGAAAATACGATAACAGGAAAGCACCGTATGAAGCAAGCCCCATAACCGTGCCATTAAAAATTATCCCTTTCATCGTGTCTTTGGTTAATATTTTATCCTTAGGATTACGGGGAGGTTCTTCCATTATTGTTTTTTCAGGAGGGTCATAGGTCAACATGATTAACGGAAACATTTCGCCAACCATATCTATCAATAAGATCTGTACCGCTAATATGGGTGTTGCTATACCTAAGAAAGCCCCGGCAAACCCAAATAACACGCAGGTAAGTTCTGCAATGTTGGATGAAAGATTTGTTTTGATCGTCTTTTCCAGGTTCCTGAAAATGGTTCTCCCTTCCTTTACTGCAACAACAATGGTAGAAAAATTATCATCCAGCAAAATCATATTAGCAGCTTCCTGTGCCACTTTTGAACCATTCTTTCCCATTGCAATTCCAATATCGGCTCTCTTTAAACTCAATGTATCATTTACACCATCACCGGTTACTGCAACAATTTCTCCCAGCTTCATCAGTAAATCCACAATGCGGAATTTGTCATCGGGCGATACTCTTGAAAATATTACGGCCCTGTTTTGAAAAACAGTTTTCATTTGTTCATCACTCATTGTTTGCAAAGCTGTTCCATTTATCACAACCGGGAACTCATTACCGGTATTCATTAATCCAATATTTTTAGAAATTGCTTTTGCGGTTACTTCATTGTCGCCTGTTATCATAAACACTTTTATGTGTGCTTTGAAAACAGATTCAATAGCTGCTTTTACTTCTTCATTGGGTGGGTCGAACATGGTAACGAATCCGGCAAAGGTTAAATCCTGTTCCGCATCTTCTATTATATAATCATTTTTACTTTCCAGGTCTTTGTATGCAATGGCTATAACCCGAAGTGCGTTTTCCGAATATGCAGCTGCCATTGACAGAATTTGATGCTTTTGTATATCTGTCAGGTCATTTACTTTTCCATCAACAATTATTTTTGTTGAAGCATCAAGTATTGTTTCAATAGAACCCTTTACAGAAGAAATGACTTTTTGTTGATGTGTTCGAATGATTGCCGCTCTTTTACGAAATGAATCGAATCCGAATGATTTTACAGGGGGATAATCCCTTTCAATTTCTTCCAATGTAAATCCGGCTTTCATTGCCAGTGTGGCAAATGAAGCTTCGGTAGGGTCGCCGATAGCATGCCAGGAAGGATGATATTTATCGGGAGGACTTACTTTTCCTGTGGATGAAAGCAGGCCAGAAAGAAAAAATATTTTGAGATCGCCTAAAGAATCTTTCTTCAAAATTTCACCTTGTTCACCGGCAATACTTCCATCAGGTTCATATCCCAGTCCGGAAACCGAAAATGATTTACCATTAAAGTAACAACCGGTAATTGTCATTTCGTTTTTTGTGATAGTTCCGGTTTTGTCAGAAGCAATTACTGTAGCTGACCCCAATGTCTGGGCCGATGCAATCTTTTTTACAATTGCTTTTCTTTTTGCCAATCTGCCAACTGCCAGTGCAAGTGCCATAGAAATCTGGGCAGGTAATCCTTCCGGCACCATTGCCGCTGCAACGCTAACAGCAAAAACAATAGCTACAGCAATTGAATCATTCAGCAACATCCGGGTTCCAAAAAGACAGGCACCAATTATTAACGTAGCATAGGTTAGTTTTTTTGCAACATCGGCAATCTCCGTTTGCACCGGGGCATCGGTAGATTTAATTTTCTGCGATGATGAGCTTATTTTTCCAATTGCTGTTTTAATTCCGGTTGCATAAACAATACCTGTTGCTTCACCCCTTGCAACAGTTGTACCCATGTAAATACAATTTTTTATTTCAGCAAGAGGCAAGGATTTATCAGAAGCGAATAAATGATCTTTGTCTGAGGGTAATGATTCTCCTGTTAGAATAAATTCATTTGCTGAAAAACCATTTGAGTGAATCAACAGGATATCGGCCGGAACGCCATTGCCTTCGTATAATTTTACGATATCTCCGGGCACCAGGTCTTCAGCTAAAATTTCAATTGTGTTACCATTCCTGGTAACGGTGCATTTATCAACAACCAGGTTTTTAAGTGAAGCAAGAATATTTTCTGATTTCCATTCCTGGTAAAACCCGATCAGCGCATTCATAATTACAATGACTAAAAGTATGGAACCATCACGGGGCTGACCTAAATAATACGATACCAATGATGCAACAATCAATATGATAACGAGTGGACTTGTAAATTGCCCTAAAAGGATTTTGAAAAAACTTCTTGAATTGGTTGCTTTAAGCACATTGTTACCAAACTTTCTCCTTACTGATTGAATTGTATTTTCATCAATACCATGTTCAGCATTGCTGTTGAATAGTTTAATGACTGCATCAATAGGTTGTTTGTAAAATTCCATTTGCGATCATTTTGTAAATCGTGCTTTAACCTATACTACCTACATCTTCATTCCCGCCATGGGATCTGCACCTTTCTTGAAAATGTATTCGCTGTTCAACAAATAAGCGCCAGTTATAACCACCACATCGCCGTTTTTTAATCCTGATTTAATTTCAATCCTGTCGTCTGTTTCCAACCCGGTTTGCACCATTACACTTTTAAATGTTTTGTTTGCTGTCTGTATCCATACTGTTGCGCCCTTTCCATCACGGATGACTGCATCAACAGGAAGCGTTAATGTTTTGCGCAGCGGACTTTTCAGCAATACATAGGCTGGCATACCGGGTTTTAACTGGTTGCCCGGATTGGGAATGGAGACACGGATAAGATTTATCCTGGTATCGGGATTGATCTCAGGGTTTACAAATTCAATCCTTCCTGTAATCTCTTTACCATCAAAATCCGGAAGCACCACAACTGCTGCACTATTCCTGTCTAATTGCGCCAATTGCGAAGTATATACCTGCGCCTCAGCCCAAAGACTTGACAGATCGGCCAGTTTTACGATAGTGCCACCCTCCATTACATAGTCGCCTTCCCGGATATCCAGGGTGGTAATGTAACCGGATGAAGTGCTGTAAAAAGTAGTGGTGGGAGTAGCTTTTTTACTTTTAGCCAGTTCAAGCACCTGGGCATCAGACATGCCCCATAATAACAATTTATTTTTAGCGCCTTGCAAAAGCTGATCAAAGTCTATTACTGTTTCATCTGCAAATACCTTCCTTTTATCCAGGGCAAGCAGGTACTCCTGTTTAGCATTATTTAATTCCTCGCTATACAACTCATAAAGCGGGGAACCATTTTTTACATAATCGCCCAGGTTCTTAAAATATAATTTTTCGACTCTTCCCATCACCCTTGAACTGACAGAAGCCGATTTCATCTGGTCAAAATTTAATGTAGCAGTCAATACCAACTGGTCCCCAATTGTTCCATTGCGGATCGTGTCTGTACGCACATTACCCAACTGTATCTGCAGTTCACTTAATTCTATTTCGTCTTTTTCCAGTACCGATACTAACTCAGTTTTTGGCTCTGCAGGCATTTCTTTTTTGCTGCTGCAGGATGCAAATAACAAACAAGCCGTAGCTATCATAATTATGTACCGCATGATCAATTTTTTATTTTTATAAAACTTTCACTGTCCATTAAAAACTGGGCATTTACTGCAACGGAATCTTTTTCAGTAAGACCACTCAAAACCTGTGTAAGATCTTTATAGGTGATTCCTGTATTTATTTTCTTTATTGTAAAGCCGCCTTCCGTCTTTTTAAACACTACTTTATCGAGGCCCAATGAAACAACTGCATTTTTCGGCAACCAATATGCTTCTTTGTTATTGCCAAATATGGTGGCCCTGACCTGGCTGCCAATTGGTATTTTTAAAACACTATTATTAAAGTAAACCCTTGCTGTTAATGTTTTACTTTCTTTACGATAGAAGGGTTCAATAAAATCAATCTTTGCATTGAAGTCCTTATCCGGGGCGGTTTCAGGGACAACGTTAACTATGTTGCCGGTTTTTACCAGGTTCTGATTTTCGCCATAAATATTCAGGATAGCCCAGGCCCGGGCGGGGTCATATACCGTGAATATGGACTGGCCCTTTTGTAAATACATTCCTTCTTTTAATGAAAGCTCCTCTGTTATGAGTGAAATATCATTCATTTTACCTGGCGTTGTATTCATGCTGTTATTGCCGGCAGCTTCATGAATATGGCCGCTGTAATTACTATACACGGCAATCGTTAATGATGGTTTACCTGACTGGATAATTTGTTGCACCTGTTGTGTACTTATTCCCAATAACAGCAACCTTTCTTTAGCGGCCTGTAAGAATGTTGTATTGGCAGGATCGTTCTTTAAAAGAAATAACAGGTTTTGCTGTGCTGTCATTAATTCCGGACTATATATATCAAGTATGCGCTGGCCCTTACTTATTTTTTGAAAGCGATTGCGTACATATAATTTTTCAATTCTTCCGGCAACTCTTGAAGAAATACTGCCTATCTGCCTTGTATCATAAGCAATATTTCCCAGCGCTTCAATTTCTAATTGTTGTTCCTTTTTCTCTATAGCAGTAACCGGAATTGATGAAATAACAAACTCATTGGTCGGTTTCAATAGTGATACCAATTCTATATCAGCAGACTTTTGACCGCCTTTTTCTTTCTTTACTAAAGCCATACCACAGATGGGGCAATTGCCCGGCTTGTCCCTTATAATTTGAGGGTGCATGGGGCAGGTGTAAATATCAGGGACTGTCTCAGCTTTGTGTTCTGCATGAGGGTCTTTGTTATTGTTACAGCTGATTGCAGCCATAACAATAAATAATATCGGTATAAATATTAGTCTGTTCATTTTTTTTCTATTAGCCGGTCTATTGACACCTGTGTTCTTAAAGCCTGATTTAATATTTCGGTATATTCCATTTGCGCCATGTATAAAGTTTCCCATGCATCATACAGCATAAATAATTCTTCCGTATTTTGTTCATATCCCAGCTGCATTGTTTTATAATTATTCTTTAATGCCGGAATAATGTTTTCATCATAAAGTTTTAATTGTTTCTTTTTCAACTCCAGCTCATTTCGCATACTATACGCCATGCCGCTATATTCGTTCGCCATCATTTCCTTTTGCGATTGCAGGGCATAGGCTTTCCATTTCAGGCTTTCCACATTGGCTTTATTCATTTTAGAAGACCAATTTGCCAATGGCAACCTCATCATTCCCATTAACGAATATTGCATAGGCAAACCTCCAAAACCAAACATGTGTTCATATCGAATACCAAATTGGGGTTTAAGGCTTTGCCTTTCTGTTTCCTGTTTAAGCCAGGCAAGGTTAATGTCTTTGTCAATTGATTTTAAATCGCTCCGGTTTTTGTAAAAAAGTGTACTGTCGAATACGATCGTTGAATAATCATCCAGCCTGTAAGTAGTATCTATATCAAAACCGATCATGGCATTGCGGCCCATCAAAGCGTTGATGCTGATGCGTTTTTCACTGATATCATTTTCATACATCAGCCGCATGTTCTGTACATTTCCCAAAGCAGCTTTTGCTTTATAATAAGCGCCTATTTTATCCAATCCGTTCTTATAGCGTATTTCTGTATTCCTGATCATAAAGTCCAGCAGCTTTTCATTTTGGGTAAGAATAGCCAGTTTCTTCTTTAAAATGATCCACTCGTAATACAATTGTTTGGCATCGTTTACCAATTCATTCAGTGTGGCATTCTTTTTTTCTTTTTCTACCGATGACATGGCCTGCATATAAGCGGCATCAGCATTTTGTTTTTTCCTGTTGGGAATCATTTGCTGGCCGCCAATCATGTACTGACCCATACCCGTTCCTCCCATGTCATCTTTCTTCCACAGTTTTGTATTATAGGGCACCATCCAAAGGCCGGTACTGATCTCCGGTGGCATCCAGCTTTTAGCACCTTTAGCTGCTTCATCCATGGACCGTATCTCATTGTTATACATTTTTACAACCGGGTGTAATGCGGTAATGCTGTCTATAACAGCATCCAGTTTTAATGTTTGTGCTTTGCTGCTGAAAGCAACAGCAAGCAAAATCATTACCGGAAATAGTTTATTCTTTTGCATCGATTAATTCAATTTTATTGTTGCGTTTTAATTCTCTTTCTTTTATCATTTCAAATATCACCGGCGTGATCAACAGTACATAAATGGTTGATGTGATGGTGCCGCCTATCAACGGTATAGTGATGGGCCGCATAATATCGCTGCCAACACCACTTGCCCATAAAATGGGAATCAACCCAAACAAGCCAACTGACACCGTCATTAATTTGGGCCGCAATCTTTTTGCTGCTCCTTCAATCACAAACTCCCTGATGATTGCATTGGTCAGTGTTGCTTTAGAATTGCCGTGTTTGGCTACCATGTTCTGCATGGCTTCGTTCAAATAAATAGTCATGAGCATAGCTGCTTCAATGCCCATACCAAATAAGGCAATCAAACCTACTGCAACTGCCACAGATAAATTAACACCGTAGAAATACACCATAAACACACCGCCAATCAATGCAAACGGCACCGTAATCATGGTTATAAAAGATTCCTTAAATGAATGATAGGTGAAATACAGCACCATAAAAATGATGACGAGCACAATGGGCAGTATCATCTTTAAGGTTCGGTTTGCCCGTATCTGGTTTTCCCACTGGCCACTCCACTCCAGGAAATAACCTTTGGGTAATTTGGTTACCATCTGGTTCAGCTTTTGCTGTGCTTCTTTTACCGTGCTGCCCAAATCCCGTTCCCGTACATTAAATAATACCGTTCCCCGCAGCATGGCATTTTCTGAGTTTATCATGGGCGGGCCATCGCTCAGTGTTATATCGGCCACAGCTTCCAGTGGTACGGGACCAAAATTCATTGTTTGCACCTGTAGCCGTTTTAATGCTGAGAGGTTATTCCGGAAATCCTGTCCATACCTGGCATTTATAGAAAACCGCTGACGGCCTTCAATAGTGGTGGTGAGTTTCATACCGCCCAATGCGCTTTCAATAACGGTATTCACATCATCCACCGTTAAACCATACCGGCCCGTTTCTTCCCTTTTGATGGTAATATCAATGTACTTGCCGCCGGTAATTGGTTCTACATACAAATCTTTTACACCATCAATTCCTTCCAGTTGTTTTTTTAGAATTTGGGCAAAAGCATAAATACTGTCCAGATTTTGTCCGTACACTTTTAATCCTACATCGGTACGTATACCGGTTGAAAGCATGTTGATGCGGTTTATGATGGGCTGCGTCCATCCGTTTGTAATACCGGGTATCTGTAATTTTGAGTTCAGTTCATTGATGATGCCATCTTTGGTCATGCCTTTACGCCATTCATTTTTGGGTTTCAGCAGAATAATGGTTTCAATCATGCTGATGGGTGAATTATCGGTCGCCGTATTGGCCCGGCCAGCCTTACCCAGCACATGCGATACTTCGGGAACTGTGCTGATGATTTTATCCTGCACCTGCAATAAACGCTTTGCCTCTGAGTTGGAAACATCGGGTAATGTAACAGGCATAAACAACAAAGATCCTTCGTCCAGCGGCGGCATAAATTCTGAACCCAGTCTTGTCATCATTACAATACCAACAGCCAGGGCAGCAAGATTGATGAGGATCGTTGTTTTTCTCCAGCGCAAACACAATTTTAAAACGGGTGTATAAATCCTCTCCAATGTTTTTGTAACAGGATTAGCGCTTTCCGGCTTTAATCTTCCTTTTAGCAGAAAGGAGATCAATACCGGTGTAAGTGTGATTGCCAGGAACGCATCAATGAGCAGGATAAAGGTTTTTGTCCATGCCAGCGGGCTGAAGAGTTTTCCTTCCATTCCTGTTAACAGAAATACCGGAAGAAAAGAAGTAACCACAATGATGGTTGAATAGAATACACCGGGGCCCACCTGTTTGGACGAGCTTTCGATGATCTTCATCTTTTCTTCAGATGTCAACGGGTCTTTATTTTGTTTAAACCATTTTGCCATGATCAGATTTTTTCTGTTGACTTCAATTTTTCTGTTTGTGCTTCGCTGATATGCCTGTACGTATTTTCAACCATTACAATTCCGTCATCCACTACAACACCAATAGCCAATGCAATACCGGTTAATGACATGATGTTGGATGATATACCGAACATTTGCAGAAAGATAAAGCCAGCCGCAACTGAAATGGGCAATTGAATTAAAATGATAACCGCACTGCGCCAGTGAAAAAGAAATATTAATACCACAATAGAAACTACAATCATTTCTTCCGTTAAAGTACCTTTTACCGATTCAATGGCTTCCTGTATTAATACGCTTCTGTCGTAAGAAGTTTTAAAAGTTACCCCTTCGGGCAAACCTTTTTCCACTTCTTTTATTTTCTCTTTTACAGCTTCAATTACTTTATTCGCATTTTCGCCATAGCGCATTACCACAATGCCGCCAACCACTTCGCCTTTTCCATCCATATCAAAAATGCCCAGGCGTAAGTCGCCTCCCATTTGTACGGTGCCAATATCTTTTACCCTTACCGGGATGCCGTTGTAATTGTTTAATGCAATATTCTCTACATCTTCTTTGCTTTTGATATAGCCCAGGCCACGGATGATATAAGCCATATCGGCCATTTCAAATTTTCTGCCGCCTACATCATTATTATTGGCTTTTACTTTATTCATTACATCCATCAGTGAAATGTTATAATACTGCAGTTTCACCGGGTCAACTATTAACTGGTACTGCTTTTCAAAACCACCAAAGGATGCCACTTCTGCCACACCAGGTACAGTTTGCAAGGCAAATTTTATATACCAATCCTGTAAAGCCCTTTGCTCTCCGAGGTCCATTTTTGGAGCATTTAAATGATACCAGAAAATATGGCCTACCCCGGTTCCATCGGGTCCCAGTGTTGGTGTTATACCCTGGGGCAATAAACGCTGAGCATAGTTTAATCTTTCCAATACTCTTGTTCTTGCCCAATAGATATCTACATTGTCTTCAAAAATCACATACACAAAACTCATCCCGAACATAGATGAACCCCGTATGTTTTTTATTTTAGGAATGCCCTGCAGATTACTCACCAACGGATAGGTAACCTGGTCTTCTATTACCTGTGGGCTGCGGCCCATCCATTCTGTAAAAACAATTACCTGGTTCTCACTCAAATCCGGAATGGCATCAATGGGATTTTTTTTGATGGAGTAAAAACCATACGCAAACAAGCCGCCCGCTATAAGCAGTACCACAAATCTGTTGCGTAAAGCCAGTTCAATTAATTTGCGAACCATAACCTGTTTTTAAGTGTCATACAATTATTAATATTGATCTGGTTTCTAATTTTTCTTTTCTTTCAAATCCATTCCACATTCAGGACACTTGCCCGGCTTGTTACTGGTTACCTGTGGGTGCATGGGGCAGCTATAAGTCTTCATTACTTCCATCTTCATTTTTTCTTTGGGTGACTGATCTGACTGTAACTGCAATTGCATCCCACATTTTGAACAGGTGCCGGGGCTATTACTTTTAATATCCGGATGCATGGGGCAGGCAAAGGTTTGTATAACTTTTTCCTGCTTTTTTAAATCCATGCCACAGGTGGGGCATTTACCCGGCTTATTGCTGTATTCACCCGGATGCATTGGGCAGGTGTAGGTTTTCATGGTTTCCATTTTCATTTTTTCTTTTGCAGAACGGTTCATTATGGCACCACATTTAGGACAATTGCCCGGCTTATCGCTTGTCGCTTCCGGATGCATTGGGCAGGTATAGGTTTTCATCACTTCCATTTTCATCTGCTCTTTTTTGGACCTGGTTAAATCCATACCGCACTTGGGGCACTTGCCAGGTTTATCAGCAGTTACATCAGGATGCATGGGGCAACAGTATTTTGCATTTGCTGTTTTCTGCGTGGAAGTCTTCGTCTTTAGCTTTGCTGTATCTTGTGCAAAAGCTGAAACAGACAGGATGGTGAAAGCTGCCATCATCAGCATTTTAAATGATTTCATTTTGTTTTATTGAATGTGCAATAAAGAAATTAAATAACAGGCATAGAGAAATGCCAGGTGCCCGACAATAAATTATCTGACCAATTGAAAGGAGTAATTTTTAAATACGGAAAACGCAATTTCGGATGTAAAATGCTATGCCGCAATTTCGGGATGGCGGGTGGTTGATGGGACTTACCAATGTTATAGCAGGAAAATTATTGTAAAGCGCTTCCTCAAAAAAAGGATGTGGAGCGAAAGAAATGAGCTGTATAAATTGAAACCCAGATTCGGTTGTTTTTTGGTCGGTATCATTTTTTACAAACTTCTGCTCATGCCTGCAGCATCCATTACCTGTTTCCTGCATACCACAGTTACTGCATAGCGTAGCGCTATTTCCCATCAACCCTGAATCAGCCAGTTTGCCCATGCAATAATGCATATGAAGCGTAGCCCCTATGGTGCTGCTGATATACAAGAAGGCTAATATGGTTACGAGAAATTTTTTCATTACATCGAATAATAATCCCTTAGTCAGAGAGGAATCACTCAAATTCAAAGTAATAAAATAGTTGTGTCAAATAAACTGATATAAATCAGTACCAAATATGACATTTAATAGTAAAAACGCTGAAATTTACCCACTTGGCTTAATTATTTTGTTGCTTTCATTTTAATATTGTTACCAGCATTATCCCACTCATTGCAATCATCAGCCCATCTTCAATAATGGTAATGGTACTCATAGGCAGGTTAAATACATCACCCAGACAAGCACATTTAATTTTACGCTTGTTTAAAACAGATTGCACTACGCCAATGAGGCTTACTGCCATAACCAGCAAAGTAATGCTATTGGTAAGGATGGGGTTGTAGCCGGTTAGGAAGGCGATGCCCAGAGCCAGTTCAACAAAAGCATATACATAGCCCCAACCGCTCCATTTTTTAGCTACAATGTCGTACATGGCATAGCTTTCTGCAAAGCCTTTCAGGTTTAGCAATTTAAAAAAGGAGAAGACCAAAAAGAAGCCAGCCATGAAATGATTCATCCAACGCATCAAGACAAATCCGCCTTGCCCCATTTCTACCAACAGCGAAATACCTGTAACGTAAGTAAAGATCAGCAGTACAGGTTTATAGGTTGCAAGCCATGATTTGGCTTCTTCATCGGCGACTGCAGAAACAACATGATGCTGGTAACCGGCCTCTGATAATTGATATTTTGGATAATCTTTTAATGCCGCTTTCAAATCTTCTGTTGCAATGTGCCTTTCCATATCAATGGAAGCCTCACCTTTTTGTAAATCAATGTTTACATTTTTAATGCCAGCTACTTTTGATAAAAGAGCTTGCACTTTGGCCTGGCATCCGCCACAAGTCATTCCGCTTATGTTATAGGTATGTGTCATAGTAAATATTTAAGACACAAAGTTCCTACAGCAAGATTGTAAGATGTTACAGAATAATGGAAAAGAGTTATACCTATTTGTGGTGAACATTATCTAATGAATGGCGGTGAATGCCTCCCATTTTTTTAAAATGACTTGGCGTAAGCCCGGTTACTTTCTTAAACTGTGCGGAAAGGTGTGCTACGCTGCTATATCCTAACTTGTATGAAATTTCACTCAGGTTCATTTCATTGTAGATGATTAACTCTTTTACTTTCTCAATCTTTTGAAGAATAAAAAATTGCTCGATGGTAATGCCCTCTACTTCGGAAAATAAACGGGAGATATAACTATAGTCTTTGTTTAAAGCTTTAATTAAATAAGTAGTGATGCTAAAATGTTCTTCCAGTTCGCCGGACTGAATTTGTTTGATCAGCAAGGATTTTATTTTTTCTATGTGCTTCTGCTTCTGATCGTCTAATAATTCAAAACCTAATTCTTTAAGTCTTTCATCCAGGGTTTTCAATTGTTTAACGGTTGCAGATTTTGATAACTCTACTTCTCCCATGCTAACGAGCGCCGGCAATAGCTTTTGTTTTTCCAGTTCCTGCTTTACCACCATTATGCAGCGGTTGCAAACCATATTTTTTATGTAGAGTTTCATATAATTATAGAGCTGCTAAAATAGCTTTAATTGTGGCTCTGGTTTAACCTGCTTTGGAAATGTCGGATGAAATGTTCCGATAATAACAAATGGGTTGGGATAGTTTTTTGCATGGCTTTCATAAACTGTTCCCAAAAACAAATACAAGTCCTTCGTTAAGGCAAAATCATCCCAATATTTTTTCCTTACATCTTCACAGGCTTTTGATTCCCGGTCATGGCCATCATATTTTGCCAACATTTTCCAATACAAGGCACCAATTTCCCAATCTTCTATCATTAATTTTGAAATGGTTCCTTCATCATCTTTAAACCTGTAAGAAAATTTGAACGGCAATTTATTTACCACTTCGAATGGGTTCTCTGCGTTCTGAAACAAATGCAATTGTTGGGCTTTAGCTTTAAGTGTTGCCATCTTTTCTTTATCCCATTCTCGTTCAACAGGCTCTATTGTAAATTCAAGTATTTCGGTTGGCTTAAAAGTGGCTAATGAAGTAGATATCTTTTTATCTTTTGCTTCAGCTTTAAGTTGTGTAAGATTGGTATAAACCTTTTTTAAAACGATATCTTTTCTTTGTTGCCAATTGTTATGAGTTTCTATATGACCAACTACAGTAAAAGCATTTTCAATAGACCGTGGCTTATGACTTTCCGGCCTGAAGTCACCGGTATTTTTTGTCAAATCAATTTCTACCCAATCATATTTACTATACCGCTTATCATATTCCAGTTTACTGAAAGGAATAGGAAAAATCCGTATCCAATTGCCGTTCTCTAAAAAGCCGGCAGTGCATACTAACTCATCATATTTTGAAGATAATGCCGGGTAAGTTTTTACAGCAATTAATACTTTGGTAAGGGCCATTCTAAATATGCTTTAGTTCATAATTCCATTGGGGTAGTTGAGTAATTGCCTCAGCCAAATGCTTTCTATGGCATTGGCAAATATTTGCCTCAAAACAGGTTAATGCGATCCGTTTTTTATCTTTTAATAAAGCCAGAATTTTTTCCTGGGTAGAGATAGTTTTGTTAAGTGTTTTCTTTTTATAACTTTCAAAAAGATTATCGTAGTCGCTTTGTTCTTTTAATTCCTGCCGGTATTCGGATTGGATACCGACCTCACCAAAATGTATGTATTCAATATTTAATCCTTCACAGTAACGTATCAACTGGCTTTTTGAAAAACCAAATTTCTGGCTCAATGGATTATTGCGAACGTCAACTAATACTTTAATATCAGACATAATTAGTTTATTCAAATATGCTTCCAGCGATATGCCTTCGTAACCTATTGTGTAAAGCGTTGTACCAATTAAAGCAGGGCGAAAAGTATTAACCTTATTTAATTGCTCATTGGTTAAAAGCCTTTCAGCTGTAGTACTGTTTATTGCGTAATAAGGGAAGTTTGTGTAAGTGTGTTTCATCAATCCATCACCGTCCATTTTATTATAAAGAACATAGGCCTGGTTTACCAGCTTCCTATCTTCTTCATCTAATAATGCCAAATAGTTTTTGCGGTCTTTTTTTGAGTAGCCCGTTTCATCTTCGGTTAAGAAATCTTTTTTCACCATTGTAAACAAATCTGCCTTGGCCGAATGGGAATAACAGCCGTACAAATAGGGTATAAAATCGTACTCCGGCTCCTTTTGTTGTTGGCATACCAGGAACAGTAATTTTTGCAGGTTGATTTTTTCCAATCTGCCACCAAATACCTGTAACAAGGCCAATATAATTTTTCTGCGATAAAACATGAGGCAAAGATACTTTAAGTTCCTGGGCTTTGAAAGAAAGCATGTATAACCATTTGAATGGCACGCCTGGCATCACTTTCCATTTGTTTTCTGTTGTTGTATTGGTCATCAATGGTCAGTGCAGAATTGTCAATATCAACATGTACATATTTATTTCTCAATTTACGCAACCAGTTTATATCTTTTCCAGTAAAATATTCGTCTAATAGTTTTGCTGTACCGATTTTATTATCCATTGCTTCGGTTTCTCTTAGCTGGGCATCAATTATTGAAACAGATAAAATAATTACTGCTAAAAAAGCTCCTGCACAATAGCAACTCTGTAACTCTACCAGTAACGCAGTTCCCTGGTCACTTACAAGGTAACTTGCCATCGGGTGCTGCTTATTTTCCAATTCATTTTCAAACCATCCCTTTCTTTCTTCCCATATTTCAAAATCAGGATGTTCAAGTTGTTCCATAATTTCAATTTTAAGTTACAATGCCTTGTCAAGTCTTTTGTGGATATATGAAACAAGAATCATTAAATCCAATGCCTCATCTTCTTCAATTGCAAATTTAATTTTTGGTTCATGTGCTGTTGGGTTTCTGATTATCCCAAATAGTCCTTTTATAGCATTCATTAATCCTAAATGTTCACTCCGGTCAGTATCATTTTTAATAAGATTGATTTTTATTAAAGGGTTGCTTGTAGAAAAAGCTGTTTCAATTAAGGCATTGCCATCTGCATATAACCCAGTCATATTTCTTATTCGTTCAGCTACACTTTTGACAGCTTCAAATACAGAATGGAAATAGTTTTCGTTAAGTAATTCAGGTTTACAATATTCGAATATAATCTGATGAACATTTCTTACTTCACGCTTATATTTAAAATGACTTGCTCTTTGTTGAGCCTCAGAGATTGTTGTGGCTTTGGCAACTTCCTGAAATTTGCCTCTTTCATTTAATTCTACACCGATAAAGGAAAGGCATTTATTAATTTCATGCCTTCTGTGATGGAATAATTCTTCTTTTCCGAGGTATCTAACCGGGCTTAGAGCCGATTGAATAAAAGTCAAAATATGATTTGAGCATTGATTGTTATTTTGCCATTCTACGAAAGCGTGGTACAATCTTCTCCATTTAGTATTTTGGGAGTCTATATCCTTTATAGAAGATTGAGTGAGAAGGCTACCAATTTCTGTACCGGTTAATCCATTGTTTGTATCTGCAATTGTTCTGCATATTGCTTCGATAACGGCGGCTTCAAAAACTGGTCTTCTTATTGTCTTTATCATTTCTAAGAGTCCTTATTTTTAGTATTTTATTCAGAAGGCCACAAAGTTCGAGATAAAAGCTCAAATATGCTCCTTAATCCACTTTTTAACCGTGTGCCTATGTACTTTTAGTGCCTTAGCTATTTCGATCTGCTTTGCCCCTTCAAAAACTTTGTTACGTATAAATTCACTATGAGATAAAAGTTTGGGATTCTTTTTTCTACTACCGGATGGCCGGCCTAATTTTTTTCCTTCGGCTTTCAATCTTGCCAATGCTTCTTTTGTTCTTTGTGAGATAAGGTTTCTTTCAATTTCTGCGGATAATCCAAATGCAAATGCCAACACTTTTGAGTTAATATTATCTCCCAGTTCATACCCTTCTTTTACTGCATATACTATTGCTTTTCGTTCCATACAAAGATGTAGGATACTCATAATCTGCATTAAATTTCTACCCATTCTTGATATTTCTGAAACAATAAGAATATCATCTGCCCTTAATTTCCTTAGCACAATACCGAAAGCTCTTTCTTCAATTTTTTTGGATGCACTTATAGTTTCTTCAAACCATTTGTTGATTGTTAAATTCTTTGCTCCAGCAAATTGTAAAATTTCATACCGTTGATTTTCTATTGTTTGTTTTTCCGTGCTAACCCTGATGTATGCGTAAATCATTTTCTACTAAAAGTAGATAATAAAGGCTCGTTTTTTACCAACCAGAAATGTTTCATAATTACAGGACACTATTTGGGCTATTTGACTGCCTTCTTAAATTCAAAATTATTTCGGTTTGCCTTCCGTGAATATTTTCCTGAGTTGTTGGGTGATACCAGAGAACTAAGCAAAATCTTTTTTGAAAATGTTCGGGTGATTAAAATTGACGATAAGAAAAATGATTTTTTTTCAAACCTTGTAGAACAAATTGTAACCCTAAGAACAAAAGGAGAAGATTACAGTAGTTGTCAAGAAACAATTGAAAATGAGCTTGCAAGTTTGTATTCACTTTCAAAGGAAGAACAAGATTTACTGAGTAGAAGCCTGTGATTGAACCAGTATTCTTTCATCACTATTCAACTCATATAAATCAAAAATCTTTTCTTCAATTTCGGTTTGAATATAACAATTTGGCACCCCTTCCTTCATCGCAGTAATCATTTGCTCTAACTTCTGTATATACCATGTTTCATCATTTATTGGTTTAACCTCAATAGTTTCAAAGAAAACTTTGCGTAACTCCCTTGTCTCACCTAGCAATTCCGGGAATTTATCTTTAAAGCAAAAGCGGAATAAACTGGAGTTGAAAAAAAGTGTGAGGTAGCTTAAATAATTGCCTGACATGATAAAGCCCTTGTCGTTGATAAAAAACGAGCCTTTATCATATACAAAAGGCAGGTATTTGGTCATGTTGGGGTAAATTATTTTTGGCTTGCTAAATTCTTCAACATAGGCGCAATTGCGAAGATTCGTCCAGTGATTTCCCTTGTCTAATCTCTTTTCCAATTTCTCCTGATGCTGTGATAACCAATTGAATACCGCTTTATAATCCCTTTCAACATTTATGGGTTCAATGCCTTTTGACTTTACTCCATTATGAGTGTTTATAAGCCATTTTCCAGCCCATTCTGGCACATAAGCTTTAACATCTTCCCCTCTTAATATAGGCTTAATAATTTCGTCGCTTTTGGGGTCCTCTTTTACAAGCCTATCTCTTGTTTCGGAATCAATAATAAATGCTTCGTTGTAGCCGGTTTTAATTCCATAGTTTATTTCAATATCCCAGTCTTTTAATGCAGTACCCTGTGCTTCAACTTTTTTAATCAATCCATATTCGTTTTTATCATAAGCTACCCAGCTATTCCCTTTTGGATTCTCAACTTCGACAAGGTTATTTTCTATATATTCCCACAAAGGAATTTGCAATTTGTAATCATTTTTTACCCGACATAGTAATAGGTTGGTCGTTGAAGCCCTCTTTGTAAGCAATAAGATATTAGTATAGGTGGTAGCGCTATCAAACATTTGCCCCATTCCAAAATCTATTACGAACTGTACATTGCATTTTGTTCCAAAATATTCCCTGGTTACTTTACCATAATCGGTCCGCATCCATTTGTTACTGGTAATATAACATAGCTGGCCGCTCTGGAGTAAAAGATTTACACCAAGTTCGTAAAACAATTGGTAAATGTCTCCCGTTTTAGCAAAAGTTTCAAAGCCTTGTTTTTCGAGGGTTTCAGATTCCAATCCTATTTTTTGCAATTGTATGTAAGGAGGATTACCTATTATCATATCAAACCCAATATAATCTCCATCACCATTCAATACCTCCGGAAACTCAAACCGCCACTCAAAAGCATTTTCATAAATCTTGTTGGTTTTTATTTCTTCAATTTCTGTTTCCAGTTTTGTTATTTCGTTGCTTAATTGTTCAATTTTCTTTTTGGTGTCCTTGTTCTTTTTGTTTCCTTCATCAAACAATTCTTTGGTTTGGCTAATGTTAAATAAATCGCCCCTTAGTTTAGATAGCTTTTTATACTTGGGGTCGTTGGGACTTATATAACTTCTGAAATCTTTTTTTATGGAATCTATCAATTCTTCCATTTCTCTTTTCCGCTCTTTGCTTTCGGCATCACGGTATGTTTGTACTGCCACTTTATAACTATCGATACTCCATTTGCTGTTGCGTAATGCACTCTTAATATCGGCATCTAAAGCAAAGCGGCTTATAAGGCTGTTGCCGCACTTAATGTTTATATCAATATTGGGCAAGGTTTCCAACTCTATGTAATTGCTTGCAGGCGTGTAGTACGCATTTTTCAACAATTCAATCCATAAGCGAAGACGGCAAATTTTTACAGAGTTGGGGTTTATATCTACCCCAAACAAACAGTTTTCAATAATGGTTTCCTTTTCATGAAATAAGGTTTCCTGTATGCGCTGGCTTTCTTTGTTTTGTGGATTGTAATCAAATAATTTGCCATCTTCGTCTGTAATAATCAATTCATCATTCACCACTTCCACATGATAATCCCTTAAAATTTTACCTGTTGCGTCCTGTAAAATTTTCAATTCGCTTTTAATGGCAATCATTTCATTTAAGGCACTTACTAAAAGTGGCCGCTGCCCACGGCTGGGTCGCAAATGTGCAGGCTATTGATAATTTTATTGGCATCTTTCTTATCCTCAATTTTATTATACAAACTATCAATGGTGTCACATTGCCATCCTTTGGTATCATTAAACTTTTGCAACACCGACCTGCGGATGGTTTCTTTACACATATACATGGTTACAAACCCCGGTGTAAAGAAAGATCCGTCTTTGTAGCCGTTTATCTTTTCAAAAATCAATCCCAATACAGATGCATTGATCAGGTTTTTATTTTCTTCCTGTATTTCTTCGCCGCCCTCGCTGGTAAAATCGTAGGCATCTAAAAATTCAAAAAGATATTGCAGTGTAGGCAAAGTGCCGACTTTGCGTTTGCCTTTATCGTCTTTTAAAACAGAACTGTTTGATAAGGGTAATTGTAAGCGATTGTCTAATTCACTGATATTAATGGTTTGCCTTTCCAGTTCAATACGTTCAAACAAAGAACTGTTGAGATAAGGCACTTTACTGAATTTTTCCTGTATGTGATTGCGCCTGCTTTCCGGCTTTTCTGCCAAAACCTGGAAGAAGAGATTACTCAGTTCGTCAAAATCAAATACCAGTTTGCTGTTTAGAAAAAGATAGTCTTTGTTTCCTTTGTGGTATTTATATAACTGAGCTTCAAGCAACTTAATAAACAGCACCCGGTTAACCCAGGTAATACATAACTCCAGGGCTACGTTAAATAATTGTTCTTCCTTGTTTGCCCCAAAAGTGGAAAGATTAGTGATATTACGTAAAGCATCTTTATCTTCTAATTTTATAATCGTGTTCTCCAGCAAAGAAGCTTCGTCAGATTTTGCTTTTCGTTTTATTAATTTTTTCCGCCATCTTTTATTTCTTCCAGCCCAATGATATGCAATAGTTCAACATAAAATTTTGTATCCAGGCTGTTACTATCGTTTATAAATGGTTGCTTCAACAAATGTGCAGGCGATAATATCTTAAACAATCCGATGAGTTTGGTATCATCTTCTTTGTCGGTATTGTTTACATACTTTTCATAGGCACGAACATCAAAATAAGTAACGGGCATTTCTTCTGCCACTTCATCCAGAAATGATTTAGCAATGCTGTCATAAAAGAACTTAGTGTCTTTGCCACTCAGTTTCCAATTCTCGTAATCTTTTTTTAGTTTGCTGTTTCTAAAAACATTCTTTTCAAACCAAACTTCATCTATTATAAACCACTCATAAATATTGGTAACAACCAGGTATTTTATATCGGTGTTATTATGGTCAACTCTTTCCCGTAAATAATATAAAATCAGTTCCTGTAAAGCCTTTGTATTTGGCTTGGCTGCTGTCATCATCTCTGCCTTATTGGAAGGCTTTTTAACTTCGAGGATTATACCTAACGCTTCTTTGGTTGTTTTTCCAGTATGTATCACCAAATCGTTCCTGTCTTTGGTATTTATTTCAAACTGGTCCTTGTACCAGGTATCTTTTAAAAAATCAGCTATTACATTTTTCAGGTGTTCCTCGCTTTCCTGTTCATTGATACGGCTAAGTAGTTGTTGAAGGTTCTTCTTAAACAGCTCTATGTGGTTACGACTTACCTTTTCCTTCAGGTAGGCTTTATTAAGGGCTTTTATAGGCTTGATTAATTCCAGTTTCATGTATGTTAGCCGGGGATTATTTGAATAAAATTAAGGCTTTTGGGTAGTTATAGTGCTTGTGCAATGGATTTAATCATTATTGTATATTTTGTTGGAAAAGGCTGATTGTTACAACAACGAGGATCCCGGTTAAAAAAGGTTGGCGCCGACTGGTTGGAAAATTCGATGATACTGACCAGCTAAATCCGAAAGTGATTGACCAGGAATTATATTGATTTTTAGTGCCCTTCCTGGTCATTTAATAACGGAAAAGGCGTTCACACTCACCGGATTTTCTAGGTAGGGTTTATTTTGGCCACTATGAGGACAGGTAGGTTCTCCCTCCCAAATCATTTCCTCTAGATTCTTACGGCAAACCTTTTCATCTAAAAACCTTTGTGTAGGTTCCTGTAGATTTTTAAATTGAGGTAATAGGCATTTCTTGTTTAAGAGTCATTTTTGCTGCAGCTTCTTATAAAATTCTTTCTGCATCGGGTTTAAATCCGGCCAACTCAGTGTTGACAGCATCTATGGTAATTGCTTTGATTGTTTCCTTATCTAAGTCAATCAGTTTACGGATATCGTTTGCTTTCTTTTTTTTGTACGTGCCAAGTATTTGTTTTTACTTCATAATGATATATATTGTATATATGAAACATAACTAATTAATGTTAAAAAAAGCAAAATTGTCAAATTATTCAACTTTAAAGTTGAATAAATGAAAAAAGACTCTAAATTTGTGTAATTAACCATTTATGAGCAAATCGCTACCAACTCTTAAAACTAAGAACATGAAAAAGTTTATTTTTTTACAACAGACCAACAAATTACCTGAACGATGGCAACAGCTAATGAGATTGAAACCTTTTTGCAAGACTTTAAAGTAAAAATGAAGGTATGGGATATTATTTTTCGGGACGACAGAGGCAAGAACACTCAAACGTTATTAGACTTAGAAATAAGTCCAAAAGACCGAGAAAAAATAATTACCCAATTAACAGCAGCAGATTATTATAAAGGCCGCTTACAAGACAAACTTAACGATGGGCCAGATTTAAGGGTTTTTAAAAAGGAAGTAAAAGGGTTTAAAGTTTATATTAAACTGACACTTGGCTTCTGCAACAACAAGGTAATATGTATTTCGTTTCATACATAGCGGCGGCTAGGAAAAATTAATACAATTACAAAAAAGAGGGTAACATTTATGAAAAGTCCATTCACAAATGGAGAAACACAACTAAAGAAAGAACATAGAGACTTCGTATTTAGAAAAGAATCATTTACGGTGTTATATCATTACTATGTTTGTAAAGACACTAAGGAGCAATTTACAACCTCTAGTATAGATACTTTAAATCTTGCTCAAGTACACAATAAATACCGAGAGAAATACGGTATTCCATTTACTGATGAAATTATTGATATCAGAAAAAAATATGGGTTAAGCGCTTCCAAAATGAGTGAAGTGTTGGGTTTCGGAGCAAATGGCTATAGAAACTATGAAGACGGTGAAATACCAAGTGTTGCTAATGGTCGATTGATTAGACTAGCGGAAAGGCCCGAAGAATTTATTGAACTTTTGGAAATGAGTAAAAATACTTTTGAAAAAAAACAATATCATAAGGTTTTAGAAAAAGTACAGGATGCGTTAAATAATAATAAGATTGAACAAATATGGTTTAGTTTATTATTTGGCAACCCATTTCCTACCGTTAGTAATGGATATAAAGTTCCAAACTTTAATAAAATCGGAAGTATGGTTTCTTATTTTGCAAAAAACAATAAACCATTTACAACGGCATTAAATAAACTTATGTTTTATGCTGATTTTGGGCATTATAAAACTCACGGCAACAGCATAAGTGGTATTTATTATAAGGCCTTACAAAAAGGGCCTGTTCCGGAAAATTACGGAGTAATATATAATCATGTAATAAATGCTGGTTACGCCAGGATCGAAGAGAATGATTTCGGGGATTTTATTGGTGAGAAATGTTTGGCATCTGAAGTGAAAGGCTTAGATCTGTTTTCAGAAATTGAAATTGATACTTTAAAAAAGATTTCTCATAAATTTAAACATATGAATACCAAGGCAATCGTTGGGTTAAGTCATGATGAGCCTGGTTGGATACACAATATTGATGAGAAGAACAGAATCACTTATGAGTATAGTTTTGAATTAAAACACGTTGATTAAATTATAATTATGGCACGTTTGCAATATTATGTAGTACATCATCAAGGGCAGTGGAAAATATCCTATAACAGTGTACATTATGGCCCTTATTCTACTCAACAAGCAGCAATAAATGAAGCTGTTGACACGGCCCATAAAGCTGGGAAATTGGGCTACGAAGCTCAAGTACTGGTACAGGGCGCGGATAGTAAATTTCGTATTGAATGGACTTATGGCAATGACCCATATCCTCCGAAAGGCTAACTATTTTTAATAACCCAATAATTCCCTTTAAACTATAAATCATGAACTGATATATCTTTTGTTTTAAGAACATTCGCCATATACTTAAGTTTACGCTTATTGGTCTCTATTAAATCCGACCATTTCATAACTGAAACATGAATATTTCCAGATTCGTTCTCAAAATAAAAATAAGGGTCTTCCTTTCCTTTTTGTTGCCCCTTAATTCTAAATTTTGCTTTATCGTTTATACTTGAACTGATTAACACGATATGAAAATTAATGTTATCGGAAAAAAAGTCTTAAACAGGTGGATGAAAAGTGACTGTGACTACACTGTCATACGAAGCGGGGCATGGCGTAGTGTGTATGTATAGCTTCTATGAATCAAGTGGAATGATTGGGAATGTGGTTGTGGCAAGGAATGCATTCCCTTGATGAAATACAAAAGCCTGGCACAAGCGTAACCAAGCCAAAGTGAAATATGGGTAAGAGAGTGTAGGTACAATTTCTTTTCAGACACAAGATTCTCCGGGCATAGAAATACGTAGTTATAAAGACTATACAAACTTGCGAAGCAACCCCCAAGGATGAAAGAAGTATTGCGATTCCATCAAAGTTTTTATTAAAGAAATTGCAATTATACTTTTGGTTTGGCAGATATCTTTGTCGGAATATTTTTTTGAGAAACCTTTTTACCGTGCAATTTTAGACACTATCCATTTAGTACATATTTCCATTTAAAACCACCTGCTGTTTGTTGTTTTCCCTTTAAGGCACCAATAACAGATGTTGTATGTATACCTAGGTGTAAAGCTGCCTCCTTAATACTATTAAATGTTTGTAGATACTCTCCTACTCTTGAGTACTGTTCAATAGGTTTTTGCCTATTTCTTGCACGTAGGACTTCACCGTATTTATGCAATGACAAATCTATTTTAGAATCACCATCCCCCTCCTGCCAATAAAAATTACCGGCACTGGAATTTTTTTTGTGTAATACATTTGATATTAATGAATGCCCAATTCCTGTGGCTTTTGCAGCATCGTTGATGGTAGGATAAACAGCAACACGTTTGCCATCCATTTGGTACTGTGTTACTTTTTTTCCAAAAGCTTCTTTATTCCTTTTCTTTTTTTCCACTATTGCTTTTTGCACAGATGTCATATCGATTTTGGGGGCAACCCCATACCGCCAGATAAACCCACCTGCAGAGTATCCTGTGCCGCGTGCAGTATTACTGATATGGCTGTTACTTATCCCTAAGGCCTTTGATGCGGTCATAATACTGGGATAGGTTTTAATTTTATTACCAGCCTTAGTGTATTGTGTAACTGTTTTATTATTAGTAAGTCGTGAGTTTGCTATTGCTCTTTTTCTTGACTCATTGGGAATAGACAACAGTTCCCTTCTAAATGTTTCAAAAATCCTTTTTTGCTTTTCACTGCGTGATGCCCTTTTTAAATTAGATGATCTTACATTTAAGTTGTCTTTGTCTTTGGCAAGTATTACAATTGACTGATCATTTAGATCAAAAGATTTTATAAAGCAATGATAAACCAAGCGAGTTAAACTGAAATTATATTTCCGTTTAAAGAGAGTAAACCTTGTATGCAAATGAAAGAGATTATCATTTGTAAAAGTGTTACAGGTTTTTCTTATGGTTGGTTTGATAATTTTTCAGGTTTAATATACAGTCTGCCATCCGAATAACTTAATTCATATTCCAATCTTTTAATCCGTCCATAATTTGATACCTTAAAATAGAGTTCAGCCCCTGGGATGAATTTCCACTTTTCGCCCTTCATATTTTTTATCTCTAAATTCTGATAGGAATATTTTTTCATTGTAATTTTAACTTTAGAAAGTAAGCAGAAATTAATTATAGGGCATTGATGATATTTTTACTAACATTCCATTCTTCACTTCTCGTAGTTTTATTTCCTTATTGCAACCTTATTTATATCTGGGCTTACTAAAGTGTGCTCCTCTTTTGAAACAAAATTAAAACACTTTGCTGGTGGATTGAAAAACCACGAAAGAAAATTAATCTCCTGCTGCACATCTTGTTTATGGAAAAATTGCTTTTATAAGAAATTTTTAGGGGCAAATAAAATATAAATATTTTCTTATGTAAGTGTAATTATAACCAAATGAATTTCGTAATTTCAATAATTAATCAGTAACACATGTTCTACCCAAAACTTCTAACTAAAAAAAAAGCCTTTACACTTACCGAAGTTCTTGTAGTATTAATCATTATCGGTATTTTGGTTTTATTGGCACTTCCAAGTTTATTACCCCTCATTACAAAGGCAAAAAGTACTGAAGCAAAAGTACAATTGCAACATATTTATACTCTTGAAAATCTTTCTTTTTCGAGAAGTCAAAATATTCTAAAGATTTATCAGAATTATCATTTGAGCAACAGAAGTTAAGCACAGAAAACGGGCAAGCAAATTACCGGATTGAAATTATGGAGGTTACTGAAACCGGATTCAAAGCCAAAGCAACATCCGTTGTAGATTTTGATGCAGACGGGATTTTTAACGTTTGGGAAATTGACCAGGATAAAAAACTTGTGGAAGTTATTAAAGACTAATGCAGAATTTATTATTTTTCATTCTCATAATTATATTAATCCCGGTTGTTATTGAGGACTTTAGATTCAGAAAAATATCCTTGATTTGGCTGGTAATTATTTTAATAACTTCTGCCCTTTTTCAATTAAATACCAATTTACACGTGTACGATATAGCTGCCAATATATTCCTTAACCTGTGTATTATTGCCATCAATTACGGCATTTTAACGCTTTATTTTTCTTTAAAAAATAAGAGGTTCATAAATTTAGGAAACCAATATCTTGGTATTGGATACCTTATTTTTTAATTGCAGTTTCCTTTCTTTTTAGTCCTTTGAATTTTGTATGCTTTGTACTGTTTAGCTTATTTTTTTCCCTACTATACAGCTTATTTGTTAAACTAATTTTCCCCGATAAATTTAAAACGATTCCGTTGGCAGGGCTGCAATCACTGTTTCTTTTTATTCTTTTAACAACATTATTTATACAGGATAAAATTTTGGGAATTAATAATGATCAATATACTTTAAACATGATATTATCTTATGTCGGCAACAACTAACTACAGTATAGATGAATCATTAATTACTGCACTAACGCCGGAGCAGGCATGGCATTACCGTGTCTTCCCTATCAAGCTGATTGAAGGAGTCCTTATGCTTGGTATTGCAGACAACAATGTTGGCCCCGCTATAGAAGAGGAGCTGGAAATGATCCTGGGTACGTCAATAAAAATTGAAAAATCAGATCCAGAACATGTCAATTATTTGTTGGAAAAACATTACAACAATAATCAATCCGATAGCAGAACACAGAATAATTATTATACCGGAAACCCGGATGATTTTTTACCGCATTTAATTAAGGAGGCCCGAGATATGAAAAGCAGCGATATCCATATTGAGGCTTATGAAGAATTCTGCAGGGTCAGAGTAAGAATAGATGGCATTTTATTACAAAGATACTTGCTGGAAAAAGAGCTTTACCCTGCCCTAATCAATAAGATTAAAATTATAGCCCACCTTGATATCGCAGAAAAAAGGCTTCCACAGGATGGAAGGATTTTATTTGAAAAAGAAAATCAAAAAATTGATATCCGTGTTTCTATAATTCCTACGCTCTATGGCGAGAAAATAGTTTTAAGGTTGTTAAGCAATGATACGGTCAAAGTCGAATTATCAGCAATTGGTTTAACACAGTTTGATAGAGAAAACTATCTTGAAGGTATTAAACGCCCCAATGGAATTATTCTCATTTGCGGGCCTACCGGTTCCGGAAAAACAACTACACTTTATGCAACCTTAAAAACATTGAATAAAGATTCGAGGAATATTCTTACAATTGAAGACCCTATCGAATATACTTTGGAAGGTATAAACCAGGTACAGTTAAAAGATAATATCGGATTAAGTTTTGCAGCAGCTTTAAGAACATTTTTAAGACAGGATCCGGATATAATTATGGTTGGTGAGATCAGGGATAAAGAAACAGCAGATATGGCTATTAGGGCTGCACTTACCGGTCATCTTGTGCTTTCAACTATTCATACAAATTCTGCATGGGGAATTGTTTCCAGGCTGATTGATATGGGAATCCCATCCTTTTAATTGCTGACACTTTAAATACTGCTGCTGCTCAACGGCTTGTGAGGATATTATGTCCCGATTGCAAGAAAAAAGAGGCTTTTCTTGCCAAATTATATCCTCCTAAATTCAGGCCACCGGTTAATATTGATTTTCATTTTGTAGCAACTGGGTGTGGAAAATGCTATAATACGGGATATAAGGGTAGAAATGCTATATTTGAAGTAATTAATATAGATGAAGAACTGGCTTTTGAAATAAAATGGCAATCATAAAGTAGATGCTCTTTTAAAAGAAAGGAAAATTAAAACACTTGCAGAAAATGCATTTGATCTTTTGAAAAAGGAGAAACTTCTATTGATGAAATTTATCCTATATTAGTTAATTAAACCCTATAAAAAATATAAGCCCCCTATAATTACCTGATGAAAATAAAAGCTGTTTTTTTATTTACAATTAGTATCTTCTTTTGTGCTATTTCTGTATTTGGGCAAAATGACCGTTTTCAGGTAATTGAACAACGGCTTAAAGACCTTTCCGCTTCAGTACCCGGTTTAAGACAAACTGCTGAATTATCTATATCAAGCGGATCTTTACACGAGTTTTTACGTGGCCTGGCTTCAACACACAATCTTAATATCAATATTGACCCTTCGCTTAATCAAAGAGTAACAAACTATTTTGCAAATGAAAAAGTAACAAACATTCTTTATACCTTATAAAGCAATATAACCTCGATGTTCAGTTTATTGGTACTATAATGACCTTTTTCTCCTTATAGGGATCCGCTTGCCGATCTGCCAAAAAACCCAAACAGTTAATTGTAGATTATAACCAGTCAAACGAAACCATTTCATTCGATTTAAAAATGATACCCTCATAGAAGTTGCCAAAAAATTACACAACTCACAAATAAAAATGTTGTTGTGTTACCCGAAGCATTTTATAAACCGGTTACAGGCTATGTTCAAAATCTTCCTGTTTATAATGCATTGGAAAAACTCTCACTGGCCAATAATTTTAAGCTTTCTAAAACAAATGATAATGTATTTGTACTAGGAGCACTTGGCCCCGATGAAGAGCTTGTTTTAAAACAACCAACAGAAGGTAACCCAAGTACAACTATTAAAAAAATAAACAGAACCAGTGCAGGGCAGGTCTCTGGTTCTTCCGAAGTTTCGGATGGAGAGAATGGGGAAAAAGCTGATCTCCTTAAATACGCTGAATACGCCAATTATTGATATTATTAAAAACATTACCGCACAGGCAGGTATTAATTATTTTATTTACAGCGATATAAAAGGAAATATAACTGCAAATACATCAAATATGAATTTTGATGATGCCCTCAGTTATATTTTACAAGGCACTGAATATACTTATAAAATTGACGGGAATGTTTATATGATTGGCGAACGTGATAAAGAAGGATTAAGGGCCAACAAGGTTATACAACTTAAATACCGCTCGGTTGATTCAGTCCTTGTTTTTATACCGCAAAATATTAGGAAAGGAGTAGACATAAAAGAATTCAAGGAATTAAACAGTTTTCTGGTAACCGGTTCTTCTCCACAGATAAACGAAATAGAAGCATTTGTAAAAAATATTGACAGGCTGGTTCCAATGGTAATGATTGAAGTTATTCTGCTGGATATAAAGAAATCCAAAGGCGTAAAAACCGGAATTAGTGCAGGTGTATCCGATTCTATCAAAACGGGTGGCACCATTTTAAATGGCCTTAATTTTACACTGGGTGCCAACTCAATTAATTCTTTTATTGATAGGATTGGACTTAACAATATTTTCAATATAGGCAGGGTTGCACCTAATTTTTATGTTACGTTGCAGGCACTGGAAAATAATGCCAATGTTGACCTAAGGCAAACACCAAAACTATCTACTTTAAATGGCCATAAAACACTTTAAGTATTGGTAGTACCCGTTATTATGCAGTAACCACTCAAAATGTACTGGGTTCATTAAACCCGCAAACTGTAGTAACACAACAGTTTATTCCGGTAGAGGCAAATTTAGCAATCGATATCCGGCCCATGGTTTCAAGTGATGACCAGGTGACATTAAATATTGATATAAATATTTCAGATTTTATAGGAAGTACCCCTTTAAATGTACCACCACCTACATCTAAAAGTATGTTTAGCTCAATAATAAGAGTGCATAATGATGAAATGATTGTTTTAGGTGGTATAGAAAGAACCGAGAAGCCCCAGGATGGTTCGGGAATACCAATTCTGTCAAGAATACCGATTTTAAAATGGTTTTTCAGCACCAGGTCTAAATCTACCAGCAAAGTAGTATCCGTAGTATTCATCAGGCCAACCATTATTTATTGATATGCTTAAGCAGGTAAAAAATAAGATACTTGCCTTAAAAAAAGTAGCCGGCATTGAATTAACTTTTTTGTCCGAGAGCACTTTCCTGATCAACTGTATCATTCTTGAAGTTGAAAAAGGAAAAGCAGTAATAACAAAAACATATTATAATCTTAAAACCATTAGTGCGCTTAAAGGCGAAATCAGTGAGAATACACCTGTAGCCATGGTTATTAATGGCAAAGGGGTCATTCAAAAAAGAACAAGTACAATCTCTGCCGGTTTACCATCAGATATTTTCCCCGGCATTAATCCCAATGATTTTTTATTCCAGTATTTTGAAGGATTTGATACTCCCGAAATTGCTGTGATCAGAAAAATATAGTCGAGAAAATTATTGATGAGCTGTCACAGATAAAAATTCATACGGCAGCTCTTTCACTTGCCTTTTACGATATAAATTATATTGCAGAACTAATTAACCACACAGGAGATATACCCACTACACAATACAATTTAAGCATTCATAATAACAGTATTCAGGATTATAAATTAAACAGTTCTGAAGAAAAAGAAATAGTTGTAAAACCTGAAATAAATGTAGACACCGAATATGTAAAAAGTAATTTTATTATTCCGTATGCTTCTGCATTAAAATTATTGTCGCATGGCATTAAAAATAATAGCAGCGTTCAGTTAAATAGTATTATTGAGAATCAGAAAAAAATAAGCCAGGCTGCTTTACTAAAATTTTATGCCTTAAGTTTACTGGGATTCTTTCTCTTCTTATTATTGCTTAATTTTTTTATTTACACACATTATTTTTCAAAGAACAACGAACTGCTTTCAAAGAACCAGTTTTCTTTACTTCAGAAATCAAGATTTGATTCGCTGAGTAAAAGCCTTAACAGTAAAAAAGATTTTTTGGCAAATACCGGATGGATGGATGACAGCAGAATGATCAGCTTTTATGCCGATAGAATTGCGTCCACAGTTCCGGATTCTGTTACACTAACCAACCTTAATATTTATCCGGCTTTTTCAAAATTGTCAAACAATACAAAACAATGGAATTTTCAACAGGATACCATCCTGATAAGTGGGTCATGCAACGACCCCTCTTTATTAGATGCCTGGCTTAAAGAAATGGGTAAAATAAAAAATGTTCAACAATCTAAAATAAACAGCTACCTGTTCAAAAAGCAGGGAGAAACCGGCATTTTTACTGCCGAAGTGATACTCAAATGAAATGGAACTTATTAGCATATAACCAAAAACTAAAACTGCTTGGCTTAACTGCAGTAATATTCCTTTTCATTTGCTATCAATATGCGTTAAAAAAAACATGGTATGCATATACAGCATATCAGCAAAATGCTATTAATGCAGAACAATCTGGCAATTTCATAAACTTATTTCCGGGCCTGCAGCAGCAGGAAAAAAAGATGGCAGACTTAATTAAAAATCATACAGCAGATACTGTAAACTCACCCAAAGAAACGCTTGCCTTTATAACTTCATTTTGCAAACTAAACAAGTTAAAATTAACCGAATACCTGCCCATGCAGATAACAGAAAACAGTAACTTTAATATAGCTACCCGGCAAATCAGTGTAGAAGGTAGTTATACCTTATTGCTAAAATTGTTGTTTGAACTTGAAAACCAGCAATTTTATGGAAGGCTTTGTTCTGCTAATTTTAAAAGTATAGAAGACCCATACAGCCATAAAATAATTTTAACCTGTACTTTATATTTACAAAACTTAATTCTAAAATGAAAAAGACTTCCAAACTGAATATTTTAGTGGTTTGCCTGGCAATAGTCGCTGCTGCATTCGGAAGTTGCGAAGAACTTACTCAGCCAGATCTTACAGATAAACAGATCAATATTGTTGCTCCCGTAGACAACCTTGTAACAACTTCAACAACCAACACTTTTGCCTGGGATCCGGTAGATGGTGCAGCAAAATACCAACTGCAAATCGTATCTCCTAAATTTGATTCTGTAGTAAGATTTGTAACAGATTCTGCATTTACCAATAACTTATTTACATACACTTTAACACCCGGAGTTTATCAGTGGAGGGTAAAAGCCACAAACGCCGGATCGCAAACGATCTATTTTACCAGAAAAATAACCATCCAGTAAAACCAATGCAGCAAAAGCATCTTAAATATCTGTTACTATTGGGTGTAGCTTTAATATGGGGAACCGTGCTATACAGAATATTGAATAATATTGACAGTAATTCTAACCCACCACAGGCTATTCATCAAAAACCGGTTTATACTGATAAAGATAGCAGCAGCTACCAACCTTATGCTTTGTTGATTGATTATGCCGATCCTTTTGGTGCAGATGACGAATCTCCTGTTTCCAATGAATCTGCTGGCAGTGAATTTATAAAAGAAACAAATAAATTTTCACAAAGCAATACCGGCAGCTTTGTAAAACCCGATATCAGTTTTATAAAATACAAAGGCATCATTAGCAATTCCATCACAAATAAAAAAGCAGCCATCATCTCAATAAATGGCAAAGATGAACTCGCCAGGCTTAATAAATTGGTAAACAACATAAAGATCAACTCAATAAAAAAGGACAGAATACAGATAACATACCAGGATAAAAAATACTGGATAAAAAGGCAATAAATTATATTAACTATTTAGTATATTACATCAGCTAATTTACCTTATGATTTCATTCCAAAAATAGCAACGTTTTTATTGTTATGTCTTTTTTATTCTTCATCAAAGGCACAATCACTGGAAAGCAATACCTGGTATTTTTGGCTTTAATGCGGGTCTTAATTTTAATGTATCTCCGCCCCAGTCACTCAAACGGTGCCTTATTTACTCAGGAAGGTTGTGCAACCATTTGCAATAAAAGAGGTGGACTACTTTTTTACACTAATGGAGTAACCGTTTATAATAGAAACCACAATGCCATGCCGAACGGCACAGGCATGTTTGGCGATAATTCTTCAACTCAGTCTTCCATCATTATTCCCAATCCAGGAGATACAAACCTGTATTATATTTTTACAGCCGACAGTTATGAAAATGTTGGTATTAAAGGCTACAATTTTTCTGTAGTAGATATGCGGCTTGATGGAGGATTGGGCAATGTAACTGCTCAAAAAAACATACATCTTTACAGTCCCTCCACCGAAAGATTAACAGCGGTAAAAGCTGCCAATGGCATTGATTACTGGGTTATTACAAAAGGGCTTAATAACAATAGATTTACAGCATATAAGGTTGATTGCAATGGAATAAATTTAACCCCTGTTATTTCTAACGTTGGTACAATTCATACTTATGATATTAATTTCTTTTCAGGGGCAGGCCAACTTAAAGCCTCCCCTGATGGTAAGAAAATTTGTGTTGCTTTTACCGGGCCTCCAAATGCAATAGCCGAACTTTTTGATTTTGATAATAATACAGGCCTACTTTCAAACCCAATTACATTAACGGGTTATACACCTGGCTTTTTTTTGGATTTATGGTGTTGAGTTTTCACCTAATAGTAAACTCTTGTATGTCTCACAAGGTCTGTACAGTAAAATTGATCAATACGATATCAGTTCCGGAAACGCTGCAACAATAATGGCCTCAAAATTTGTGCTCAATACAGCGCCACTTCCTTTATCCTGCAGGTTTACAGGTCGCACCAGATAGAAAAATTTATATCGCCTCCAATTTGCAAACCGCTATCAGTGTAATTAATAACCCGGACGTTTATGGTGCTGGTTGTAATTTATCTATAGGCACTGTTGATCTTGGCGGCAAACAGAGTGCAACAACACTTCCTGCCTATATTGCCAGTTTCTTCGATGTAAGCAACCATATTAATTTTACCAATTCATTTATTGATTGCCATGTACAGTTTAATGGAACAACTGACCTGGCAGGTTCCCTTACCTGGAACTGGGATTTTGGAGATGGCACACTTGGTAATGGGCAAGTGGTAAACCATTCGTATAGGCAGGTGGGCACTTACAATGTTACACTAAAAGTACGCAGCAGTTCGGCTGCTTGCAGTTTTTTAATAACTGACAGCTTTACCATCACCAAGCCAGTTACCATCAATAATGTGTTTGCAGTTGATTATTATCACAACGCTGCCTGTGTTAACCAGCCTGTACAGTTTAATGACAATACTATTTTAACCGTCGGTAATATCACTGCACGTACCTGGAACTTTGATGATGGCTCTCCTACTACAAACACTTTAAATCCCGTACATACTTTCACTAATCCCGGTGTTTATAATGTAAAACTTTTAATATCTACAAGCGGTATCTGCAATGCAGATAGCATGATCAAACAAATATCTATTGATACCAGGCCCTCAACTGTTTTTACACCAATCAACGGCTGTATTAACCTGCCAATACAATTTACCGATAACTCTATTATGCCACAGGTGCTGTAAGCCAGTGGAAATGGTATTTTTGGTGATGGTGATTCTTCGGTTTTAAAGACCCTGTTCATGCTTATCTGAATTATGGAAACTACAATGTGCAATTACAGGTAACTTCGGCACATGGTTGTGCGGCTGTACCGGTATCCAAACCGATTGTTATTGAAACTAAGCCTGTGGCTGCATTTGATGTTCAGTATCCATGTCTGGATAAAGTAACCCTTTTCAGTAGTTCTTCTTCCATACTTTTGGTAATATTATAAGCCATGTATGGAATTTTGGCGATGGCGGTAGCTCCGGCCTGGTAAGCCCTGCACATCAATATACCACTGCAGGCAATTATAATATAAACGCCTTACAGTAACTACACAAAATGGTTGCAGTACCACTCTTGTAAAACCAATAGAAGTGGTAATGCCATTTGCTAATGCCGGGCCCGATACTATTGTTGTTTATGGCCAGCCTTACCAGTTACAGGGCACCGGTAGTGGTAGCGGAACCTTTTCATGGACACCTGTTGCTGGTTTAAGCAATGCAACTATTTCTAATCCTGTTGCACGATTATCAAAGGATGAAAGATTTTTTTTAACAACTACCAGTGCCGGTGGCTGTGTTGCCATCGATGATGTTTTTATAAAAGTGGTTACCGATTTTGATGTATATGTGCCATTAGCATTTACACCCAATGGAAACAACAATAATGATGTATTAATACCTTATCCCGTTGGTATTAAACAACTCAACTACTTTAAAATATTTAACCGCTATGGGCAGCTGATTTACAGTACAAAACAATTGGGTAACGGCTGGGATGGAAAGATTAATGGAAAACTGCAACCGGTTGGCACCTATGTATGGATACTGCAGGCTGTAAATGTGTTGGGGCAAATAATTAATAAAAACGGTACTACAATATTGCTGCAATAAGCAGTTTTAAATCAGGAAGAAAAACACTTAATTACTAAATATTTTTTGCTGAATTATTTTGCATTTTTATTATAATTAATATATCTTCATAGTATTAAACTTACACTCATGAAAACAATTAAAAAAAACTTGATCCTGGCAGCAGTACTTGCTATTCCTGTAATTATAGCTTCCTGCAAAAAAAATGATTCGCCTGCTCAGGCATCAAAACCAACAATAACTACTAATATCATCACAAGTATTACGGCTAACTCTGCCACCAGCGGAGGTTTTATCGGAGACAGCAGTACGCTATATAAGATTGCAAAGAGAGGAATTTTATATAATAGCTTGGGAGATCCTACAGGTTCCTTCCCTTCTGTAGAAACAAATGACATGTACAACACTCCGGCTGACTGGGGCAATTTCCCTAGCAGTTTAACAGGTTTAACATCTAATACTACCTATTATGTGAGAGCTTACGTTTTTTATAAAAATACGCCAGGTGTTAGCTATCCTCCTGTTTATGGGGAGTTACGTACTTTTAAAACATTGCCATAGGTTCCAATATAGTTGAAGTAGTGCAGGTAATAAAATTCGTTGGATAGATTTTTATTCTTTAGTTAAGTTTTATGAATATGCTTTAGATGGCTTTGGAATTCTTACTCATTACAAAGACTAAAATGGTTAACGCTCGACAGTTGGCGAGGACGCTCAACTGCGGCGTTGCTATAGCTTGCAGTTATGCCAACAGCGGCGAAGGTTATCCTCCTATTTATGGAGAGTTACTTACTTTTAAAACATTGCCATAGGTTGATCATTGATTTTTACCAAGGCAAAATTCAAGTGAGCGTATGATGTCGCTGTTTAAAACCAAAGCAACAGGATGCTATCCACTTAACTACGCCGACAAAACCAGGATTACAGATAGCCTTTTATGCCATCCTCAAACTACTTCGACGAATACCGAAACAAAGGATAAAACAGACCCCGTTAGCACCACTGCTGCCAAACATGTTACCGTACTGGGTTAGTACGATCCTGTCCAAGAATCGTATATCATACCCACTTCAGTTGCATGGGGTATTTTTATACGGATCCTCAGTTTTTACTATCGTACCAGAATTAATGGGCTACTGTCCGAGGGCACAAATTGGTCTAATTGTGGTGTAAATGGGGAATTTGCTACTCTTACCATATTTATAGACCCCTCTGTTAAGTGAAAAGCCATAAGTAAAAAATAATCTTCTTTTGTATTAATTACGGATCGAATAGTATCTGCATTCTTCTGATCACCTACTATAAACGATTCTGCTCCGGTAAAAACATAAATTATTTTATCCTTTACCAAAAATGAAAACAGCGGCTTATTTTTAACAAAATAGTCCTGATAGTATTCTTTTGCTTTAAATGTTAGATATGTTTCATCTTCATATACTTTATCAATGTATAATTCATTCAAGCAATTTTTGCAATTTGCTGAATCCAAAAAAACCTTCGAAATACTATCTATCAATTTATCAGGATTATAAAAAACTGAAGTAGGTGTAATGTTACTCTTAAATTTAGGCGAATCTTCGATGTTTTGACACGATGCAATTGCAACCAAGGAAGCCAATATGAAGATTTTAGAATAGTAATGATTCATAGACTGTTGTTTTATCTAAAATAAGTTTTCATATAATTTACTAAATAATTCCGAAGCTGAAAATCCTTTGTCACTGTTGCGTTATTAATAGGTAAAGGACTTCTGGTAAAGGAAATCTGAAAAGTTTTGATATCTCTACTATAATATAGTCCATCTTTAGCAGCTTGCCATCTACCATAAAAACCATAAATTTTTCCATCATGCCCCATAGTTAAATATGGTTTATTAGGCATTCTTTTAGCAGAATATCTTTGGTCGTCATAACTGGGCATAGGGTCATAACCAGAAGGAATTAAATGAGTATGCATCGTCGCTACAACTTCTAAAGTTTTACCTGTAACGGGGTCAACTATATTTCCATCTTTCCATGTGTATCCATAATTTTCAGGAATTACTTCGGATTGAGAATTTTTGCTATCCGGCAAAACTAAAACAGATTTTGTTAAAATTATTGCGAACTGTTCCCTATAATTATTAGAAATAGATTGATTATACATCCACTTGTATGCCTCATTTTCATTTTTAAACATTCTGCTTCCATCTTTCCTTACTATAGGTGCGCTACTTTTTTCATTTCTATATCCAGAGGTAATCCCCAGTTCTCCCAAATAACGCCACATACTCGATACTTCAGACATTGACATATCATATACACCCCATGCATCTGCACGCAGGCCTCCATAAGAAGTATTTACAGAATTGGGGCCCATTATGCTAATATATTCGAACAATTCCTTAGCATTGCTGAATCTACTATCTCCCCTTCCGCCTCCGCCTGCACTGCCATAATCTCCATAAAAGTTATCCCCCGTAAGCAGTACATCTAACTGATCAATCCTGTCTCTCATCGGAGATTGGCCTGCTGCTGGTCTATCCCCCATGGGATCATTAAAGTTAACTGGGTTGTTATAGCTGTAATGATAAGTTGTCCAGCTTTCAAAACTTTCACTTTTCGGGTCTACTCCATTAAACCTTCCGATTACCGGATCATACTCTCTGTAAAATGTACTGTAATAATCTGCCAGACCTTCTATATCATCCTGCCACTCGCTACCGGCATTGTATAGTTTTTTGTTGGCGTTGGTAGGCATGTAACTGCCAGCCATCTGCATACCAAAAGCATAATAACTATTCTCCTGGGTTAGGTGGGCTGTGTTGGTATTGGTGCCGTTATCCTCAAAACTTACACGGGTATTGCCCTGGTGGTCGGTTATAAAATATTCCATCTTCATGCTGAGCCCATAGCCACCACCTTCATTTCGTACCCTGCCTTCGGCCATGCCATAATAACTCAGTACATCGTTCTCTATTACATAACCGCCTATATACTCTATCGTTTTTGTTGTGCTGTTATTGGTTACAACTTTACTTAAACGGGTGCCGGCTGCATCGTAGCGGTATTCTACTTTTTTGGTACTACTTATCTGTATAAGTGTAGGCTTGTTAAGTTCATTGTAAGTAATGGTAGTGCCTTTCTTCAGGTCGCCGGTAAGGTTACCGTTGCCAGCATCGTAACTATAAGGATGAACATCAGTTGTTCCTGTAAAGTTTCGGTAGCCATAACCCGTTGTATTACCAGGTATATTATCAATTATATTATCTAACTGATTACTGAGGTTGCTGTTTTTGTAAGAGTAAGTAAGGTCATCTATCTGGGTAATTGTACTGCCCAGTATGGCATAGCGCTGCAGGCTGGTTATATTACCGTTCTCATCATAGCTCATGCTTTCATTAAAGCCGCCCTGGTTGTGCGTCCAGGTGCTATTTTTTCTCCTGGTAAGTGGATCCCGTTAACCGGTACTGGTTATCATAGGTATATTTATAACTTCGCAAAGCGCTGTTAACAGGCGAGCCTGTTTGCCCGGCACTCCACTTAATGGCAGATATCATTCCATCATAACGGGGGGTATTTAAACCTGTCTCAGAGTTATCGTACAGGATCTCCATACCAAATACATCGGTACCGGCATCACTGTCTTCGTTATTGTTAATATTATAACCCCTCGTACTGTTGTTGATACTGAGCAACTGTCCACGTATATTATAACGCATGTCAACACTCTGCAAATAGTTGGTACCGTTGGTGCTGTGCAGTTTTTTATCTACCAGTTGTCCAAGGGCATTGTACTCGTATTTAGCTACTGTTAATTCTGATGCACCGGGGTTGGTTTGTTTTACTTTAACCAGCCTGCCCATATCATCATACTCATAACGGGTGCTTACTTCTATCTCCAGTGTGCCGGTAATACCATAGGGATCGTTAATGGTTTTTACCTGTTTGGCCTGCACCGCCTGGCCTGCAAAGTTTACCACATTAGTAGTATGGTCGGTTACCGTGGTGCGTATCTGGTTATTGCTGCGTACCTGTATTACATGGTAATACTTATCGTAAAGTTTACATTAACAAGCCAGGTACCCGGTGTGCCGCTGCCCAGTATTTTGTTTTGCTGCCCGTAGCTAATCCGTAGGTAAGGTTAACGGCAGTTGCTTCATTGGTTGAGCCCTGATCCTGTTTGGTATAATCGGGGTTGCCATCATAATCAAAATCGTAATTGTCAAAATAATTATAGCCCCGTTCTTCGGTAGCTGTTTGAGGAAAGCATTGATTACTGTAGCCAAGCGGTGGCCTGGCGTATCTCGTAATAAGTGGTACTGCCCGGCTGATAATAGGATAAACTAGGATCATTAAAATAATCCTGCATCTGCGTTAATGAGTTATTGTTTTCGTAAATACCCTGTATAATTACACGGTTGGCATTATCGTATTTTACATAGGCCCATTTTTTGGGGCTGCTGTTGCGCATGTTGCCATCCTGGGTTAGCACTACCCTGTCTAATGGGTCGTACACCATATATACTTCCGAAGCACCAGGTACTTTTTGCTGATGATGCGATTCTTACTGTCGTACCAGAACTGGAAGATAAGATCGGGCATCGTGGAAGTGTTGTAACTGCCACCCGTGCCACCCATTCTTGCAATGGCCCTGGGTGGTATGATGTACACGATATTGCCGATATTATCGTACACATAGTATGTATTGAGATTACCGGGCTGGCGCTTTAATATCAACCGGCCAAATCTGTCTTTAAATACTTTTGAGGCATTACCATTCTCATCCACCACTTCCGATACCGTCAGTTCATCGGCTGCATAAAAAACACTGCTGCTCGCCGTTGCTACACCGCTGCTCAATACCCATTTTAGTACATTATCGCCACTAATGCCGTTGGTATTGTTGCGGTAGTTTAAAGTTTTAAAGTGCTGACCCGGCTGAAAGCCATCGCCCACTCCTCCGGTGGTTAATACACGGCCCAAAGGGCTGTTATCAAAACTGCTCTGGGCATAAGGATAATTATCGCCTGCTATTTTTTTTGCGGCTGAAGTGGAGGGGCTGTAAAATGTTGATTGGGTTATCTCTATGGTACCCATGGCATTGTAAGCACCGGTGCTGGTAGCTGCTTCAAAAGGCAAATACTGTTTGGGTTGGCGGCCATACAAATCATACTTATTAAAGCTTACGATATCTTTTCCATTGGGGCTGCCAGCCGCTACTATACTTTGTATCGGACGGCCCATGCCATCCGCATAACTGATGGTGCGTACATGCTCCGCATTGGTCAAAGATGATATTTCATAAGGGTCAGATACTGACTCCTTCTTGATTACATATGTCTCTACCCCTGCTGGTTGAGTTATCGTTACCTGGGCAAATAAATTATGCGTGGTTAAAAAAATAACCAACAACAGTAATATTCGTTTTATAGTGTGTACTGGCATAAGGTAGTTTTTTAGGGGTAACTTAATCGCCGTTCTTGATGAGACATTTGTGAATGGGGATTTTAAGATTTGAGGTTGTTATATTTTGAATTTTAAGTCACCATTAAAGCGAGGCAACTAAAGTCATTCTACTGTTTTGATCTGTAAATATTAAAAATATCTTTCCTTATTCTTTTAATTACTTCCTCTGAATTTTCAGGTGGGAGTTTTTGCAACTTCCTCTTTTCGTTATTATCGATAAAATATATCTTCCATAAAAAATTCCGGGCTTTAATTACAAGATCTTGATTTAATTGCCTTTGATTGGCATATAAATAATACTGATCTTCCGTTAGAACTTCCATTATCGTACTGGAAATTTCCTTATTATAGAATTGGATATTTCCATTATGAGAGTAATTTTCTTCGTTCATTTTCAATTTCAACAGTATTTTTTCCTGCAATAACTGCTTTTGACATTTTTTTAGCTTTACAATTGAATCCATCTCCTTAAAAAAAAGATATAAAACTTTAGCAGTATCTACCGGTATATTTATCGCCCATTCCTGATAATCATTACTAATAACATTTATACAGTTCATCTTTTTTATTGTACTATCGCTTGATTCAATTTTTGATAAATACAGATCAATAGCAGTTTGACTTTTTTGCCCCAATTCAATATATTTTTCTACACTACCATATCTATTGCACAAAAAATCTGTAGCACTAAAAACTTGCAAAGAAGTATCTACAAATTTTAATTGCCCTTTATCCAGAAAACCAATAGAGGTATAATATCTACTTTCAGTTGAAAAAAAATAAACAAAAAAATAAGTATTGGACAATTTTTCTGCAGCAGGTATAAGTTTCAATTCCGTTCTATATATAGGACCTAATAAATCTCCTTCACTAACAAAATCAACCTGATATTGATCTTTTCCTTGCCAGTATTTTTTACCAACCCCAAATAATTTATCTCTCTTTTTTATTATCCCATATCCCAAAATATCATTCACCTGTAAAAATTGAACCGCAGTAGAATCAGTTAAAGGTATTATACTATTATACTTAAATTGGTAATAAGGTACGGCTGTCACAGTAACAGTATTGTTAAATTCTTTCCCCATATAATAGTCAGCTTTTGCAGCCTGTAAAATACTATCATGAAGCTTTTTAGTATAAACTAAATAGGATTTATTAAACTCTTCCTGCGCTATTAAGGTTCTACAGCTAGCGAGTAACAAAAGAACAATCCTAGCTTCAAAAAATAATATTTATCTTTCATTATATGCCTAGTTTAATATTTTCTAACGACATCCGGTTAATACTGTAGGGTCATGACTACCTCTATTAGAGTTAAAAAAAGTATTAGTTCTTGTTTGAATACTTCCTTCGGCTGGATCCATAAAGTAAATGTTAAAATTACGGCGATTAAGATTTCTCTCATCATATCCAACAATCAAAATTTCATGAAAGTCACTACTACCCGAGGGATCTGGAATTGACCATAAAACCGGGTTACCTGCGTTAATTGCCGCTACTATCCCTCTAAAAGGAGTGTTGGTAAAATTCTGGTTTATATAAGCTTGTAGAATGTCACTGGGAACACCATTAGCAGGTATATTACCTCTCCCTGGAAATTGTGTTAAATATCTTGCCTGATATTGCTCACGTGTTACATTTCCGTTACACAACTGGCTATTGGCATATGAAAAAATAGCTGGCACACAATTTTGTGCTTCTTGCGGATGCATCCACGACCTAAGATTTCTTCTAAAATATCTTCCACGTGGGAGCGGCTGAGAGAAAGTAGAACCAAAAGAAACCCATCTATCTGCGATCATTCCTACTTCACCATAAGTCTGATTAGTAAGGTGATCATCCTTATCATATGTTTTAGAACCATTCTCTACAGCGTAACTTCTATCTCTCAACCAATATCCAAATTCACCCCATTCATTGGTGTCGTATTCTGCCCTTGGGTCGTTACGCTGTCTTGATTTTAGTCCGCCATAAGTACTCCAAAAATCAAACTCACTAAAGCCACCGCCGCCACCGCCATCGCCATCGCCATCGCCGCCAAAATCCCATCCCCTGTCAAAAAAATTATTGCCATATCTTGAATCATGCCATGATTTGTAGTCAGCCTGCATATCCCGTATCCACTTAGGCAAATCTTTTGCCTCTGCATAATCCCCCATGGGGTCATTCATCATTATCGGGTTATTATTGGCATAGGCATAGGTGGTCATATTGTCTGTTGCTGCTGCCAGCGGATCAACACTATTGAACCTCCCTATTATCGGATCGTACTCTCTATAAAATGTACTGTAATAATCTGCCAGACCTTCTATATCATCCTGCCACTCGCTACCGGCATTGTATAGTTTTTTGTTGGCGTTGGTAGGCATGTAACTGCCAGCCATCTGCATACCAAAAGCATAATAACTATTCTCCTGGGTTAGGTGGGCTGTGTTGGTATTGGTGCCGTTATCCTCAAAACTTACACGGGTATTGCCCTGGTGGTCGGTTATAAAATATTCCATCTTCATGCTGAGCCCATAGCCACCACCTTCATTTCGTACCCTGCCTTCGGCCATGCCATAATAACTCAGTACATCGTTCTCTATTACATAACCGCCTATATACTCTATCGTTTTTGTTGTGCTGTTATTGGTTACAACTTTACTTAAACGGGTGCCGGCTGCATCGTAGCGGTATTCTACTTTTTGGTACTACTTATCTGTATAAGTGTAGGCTTGTTAAGTTCATTGTAAGTAATGGTAGTGCCTTTCTTCAGGTCGCCGGTAAGGTTACCGTTGCCAGCATCGTAACTATAAGGATGAACATCAGTTGTTCCTGTAAAGTTTCGGTAGCCATAACCCGTTGTATTACCAGGTATATTATCAATTATATTATCTAACTGATTACTGAGGTTGCTGTTTTTGTAAGAGTAAGTAAGGTCATCTATCTGGGTAATTGTACTGCCCAGTATGGCATAGCGCTGCAGGCTGGTTATATTACCGTTCTCATCATAGCTCATGCTTTCATTAAAGCCGCCCTGGTTGTGCGTCCAGGTGCTATTTTTTTTCTCCTGGTAAGTGGATCCCGTTAACCGGTACTGGTTATCATAGGTATATTTATAACTTCGCAAAGCGCTGTTAACAGGCGAGCCTGTTTGCCCGGCACTCCACTTAATGGCAGATATCATTCCATCATAACGGGGGGTATTTAAACCTGTCTCAGAGTTATCGTACAGGATCTCCATACCAAATACATCGGTACCGGCATCACTGTCTTCGTTATTGTTAATATTATAACCCCTCGTACTGTTGTTGATACTGAGCAACTGTCCACGTATATTATAACGCATGTCAACACTCTGCAAATAGTTGGTACCGTTGGTGCTGTGCAGTTTTTTATCTACCAGTTGTCCAAGGGCATTGTACTCGTATTTAGCTACTGTTAATTCTGATGCACGGGGTTGGTTTGTTTTACTTTAACCAGCCTGCCCATATCATCATACTCATAACGGGTGCTTACTTCTATCTCCAGTGTGCCGGTAATACCATAGGGATCGTTAATGGTTTTTACCTGTTTGGCCTGCACCGCCTGGCCTGCAAAGTTTACCACATTAGTAGTATGGTCGGTTACCGTGGTGCGTATCTGGTTATTGCTGCGTACCTGTATTACATGGTAATACTTATCGTAAAAGTTTACATTAACAAGCCAGGTACCCGGTGTGCCGCTGCCCAGTATTTTGTTTTGCTGCCCGTAGCTAATCCGTAGGTAAGGTTAACGGCAGTTGCTTCATTGGTTAAGCCCCTGATCCTGTTTGGTATAATCGGGGTTGCCATCATAATCAAAATCGTAATTGTCAAAATAATTATAGCCCCGTTCTTCGGTAGCTGTTTGAGGAAAGCATTGATTACTGTAGCCCGAAGCGGTGGCCTGGCGTATCTCGTAATAAGTGGTACTGCCCGGCTGATAATAGGATAAACTAGGATCATTAAAATAATCCTGCATCTGCGTTAATGAGTTATTGTTTTCGTAAATACCCTGTATAATTACACGGTTGGCATTATCGTATTTTACATAGGCCCATTTTTTGGGGCTGCTGTTGCGCATGTTGCCATCCTGGGTTAGCACTACCCTGTCTAATGGGTCGTACACCATATATACTTCCGAAGCACCAGGTACTTTTTTGCTGATGATGCGATTCTTACTGTCGTACCAGAACTGGAAGATAAGATCGGGCATCGTGGAAGTGTTGTAACTGCCACCCGTGCCACCCATTCTTGCAATGGCCCTGGGTGGTATGATGTACACGATATTGCCGATATTATCGTACACATAGTATGTATTGAGATTACCGGGCTGGCGCTTTAATATCAACCGGCCAAATCTGTCTTTAAATACTTTTGAGGCATTACCATTCTCATCCACCACTTCCGATACCGTCAGTTCATCGGCTGCATAAAAAACACTGCTGCTCGCCGTTGCTACACCGCTGCTCAATACCCATTTTAGTACATTATCGCCACTAATGCCGTTGGTATTGTTGCGGTAGTTTAAAGTTTTAAAGTGCTGACCCGGCTGAAAGCCATCGCCCACTCCTCCGGTGGTTAATACACGGCCCAAAGGGCTGTTATCAAAACTGCTCTGGGCATAAGGATAATTATCGCCTGCTATTTTTTTGCGGCTGAAGTGGAGGGGCTGTAAAATGTTGATTGGGTTATCTCTATGGTACCCATGGCATTGTAAGCACCGGTGCTGGTAGCTGCTTCAAAAGGCAAATACTGTTTGGGTTGGCGGCCATACAAATCATACTTATTAAAGCTTACGATATCTTTTCCATTGGGGCTGCCAGCCGCTACTATACTTTGTATCGGACGGCCCATGCCATCCGCATAACTGATGGTGCGTACATGCTCCGCATTGGTCAAAGATGATATTTCATAAGGGTCAGATACTGACTCCTTCTTGATTACATATGTCTCTACTCCTGCTGGTTGAGTTATCGTTACCTGGGCAAATAAATTATGGCTAAATTGAAAAACAACTAATAATGCTGTTAATATTTTTATGTTTTGAAATTGCATACAGCTTAGTGTTTAGGGTTACTTAATCGCCGTTTATCACTGGTTTACACAGTAAACGCTTTGGTTATATTTTAATTTCATATGCCGCAAGTTGGGGCGGTGGAAGTAAACTAACGTATATTCGTTTGTAAAAAATCAATAAACTTCAATACGCGTTTGTTATATTCGTCTTTTGATCCATAATATTCCGGTGCTCGATAACTTACAGATTTATAGAATCTTTTTTTTACTATTTGAATGTAATAAGTTAATCCGCCATCTATAAATACTGACTTTGCCTTAGTTGTATCAATGTCTATTTGATTAGGTAATGTTTCAATTGATAAAGAATCAATTTGTAAAAAAAACTGCCTAACCGTGCACAGAATAAGTGGATTTTTTATTATCATACTATCAAGGGAAATATAATCAAACAGCTTATCTACACGTTTTACAACTGCGAAAGAATCTGCATTTGTAATTTTTACATTTAAATCAATCAATTTCCATTTTAATTCTTTTAAAGTGTCATTATATTTGACTATTAAGAGATCTTGGGGATTAAATGGCGATTTATATACCCATAAGCGTAATTCAAAACTATCCGTATCATTATCTTGAAGAGGAGTCAAGGAAAGTGCGTGAGTAAAGTACTTGTATATATTCTCATCTGCAAAATCATTAATTGATGCTGTATAATCTTTTTTTTTCGGTTTCACAGAATGATTATTATTACAGGCAATAAAACAAAGGATAACTAATAAAATATTTCCGATTTTTTTAATTTTCATTATAACAGTTTTAATTTTTAAAACCCAGGGTGCTTATAAACTACTCCTGGTTTATCAAAAGCTGATTTCCATTTCATTTTTTTCCATAATGGATTTAACTCAACACCGTTATACGAAAGTCGAGGCGCAATTTTTAATTCCTGTCTATACCTATTTTCATAGGTCACTGTTCTAAGTTCCCAATAAGCACCATCAGATCCGTATTTGGAGTTCATTCTTCTCGATGTTGCTAAATCATTATAATTAGGATCGTTACGATCTACCAGCCATTCATAGTTCTTATATCCTTTACCATTTGCAATAAAATCTGCAGCGTGGGCCAACTCATGAAGTAAAAGAACACCAGATGTTATTTTTATACCTGTTTCGTCTTTTAAAGATTGAGTAAGTGCATATTTTGGATCTCTAGCTGTGTTTGCCTGCAAATTAAAGTACGCTATATCTGCGTGATCATTGTACACAGCAGTCGTTCCATTGATATTATTTGTACCAGCCCCTCCAAGTTGAGCACCAGGATCATCATTATATGGTAGAATTAAATCCGTAACATTTACCGGAGTTTTCATTGCTTCTATCATTGCTACTATATATGCCCCAATAGTAGTTCCCATTACCTCTTTCATATCAGCCGCAAAGCTACCACTCCCTGAATATTTAATGTATTTACACACATATTTTCCTGCACTTATTTGGCCCATAATATCTGCAATATCTTTAAGCAATTGATCAGCAGACCACTCGCTACTACCTAAATAATTAAAGTGTGCTTTAAACTCTGCATATGATCCTCCACCACCGCCATTACCATTATCTTCCCAACCACAACCCCAACCATAAGAAGTCATTACTCTGTCAACAATATCTCGCATGTTTAATGGCTGATAAGTACTTCCAGGATTGGGATCATCTCCCATAGGATCATTAAAATTAACAGGATTGTTATAGCTGTAATGATAAGTTGTCCAGCTTTCAAAACTTTCACTCATCGGGTCTACACCATTGAACCTGCCAATGATGGGGTCATACTCCCTGTAAAATGTACTGTAATAATCTGCCAGACCTTCTATATCATCCTGCCACTCGCTACCGGCATTGTACAACTTCTTGTTGGGGTTGGTGGGCATGTAACTGCCGGCCATCTGCATACCAAAAGCATAATAACTATTCTCCTGGGTTAGGTGAGCTGTGTTGGTATTGGTGCCGTTATCCTCAAAACTTACACGGGTATTGCCCTGGTGGTCGGTTATAAAATATTCCATCTTCATGCTGAGCCCATAACCGCCACCTTCATTTCGTACCCTGCCTTCGGCCATGCTGTAATAACTCAGTACATCGTTCTCTATTACATAACTGCCTATATACTCTATCGTTTTTGTTGTGCTGCTATTGGTTACAACTTTACTTAAACGGGTGCCGGCTGCATCATAGCGGTATTCTACTTTTTGGTACTGCTTATCTGTATTAGTGTGGGCTTGTTAAGTTCATTGTAAGTAATGGTAGTGCCTTTTTCAGGTCGCCGGTAAGGTTACCGTTGCCAGCATCGTAACTATAAGGATGAACACTGGTGTTCCTGGTAAAGTTTCGGTAGCCATAACCCGTTGTATTACCAGGTATATTATCAATTATATTATCTAACTGATTACTGAGGTTGCTGTTTTTGTAAGAGTAAGTAAGGTCATCTATCTGGGTAATTGTACTGCCCAGTATGGCATAGCGCTGCAGGCTGGTTATATTACCGTTCTCATCATAGCTCATGCTTTCATTAAAGCCGCCCTGGTTGTGCGTCCAGGTGCTATTTTTTTTCTCCTGGTAAGTGGATCCCGTTAACCGGTACTGGTTATCATAGGTATATTTATAACTTCGCAAAGCGCTGTTAACAGGCGAGCCTGTTTGCCCGGCACTCCACTTAATGGCAGATATCATTCCATCATAACGGGGGGTATTTAAACCTGTCTCAGAGTTATCGTACAGGATCTCCATACCAAATACATCGGTACCGGCATCACTGTCTTCGTTATTGTTAATATTATAACCCCTCGTACTGTTGTTGATACTGAGCAACTGTCCACGTATATTATAACGCATGTCAACACTCTGCAAATAGTTGGTACCGTTGGTGCTGTGCAGTTTTTTATCTACCAGTTGTCCAAGGGCATTGTACTCGTATTTAGCTACTGTTAATTCTGATGCACCGGGGTTGGTTTGTTTTACTTTAACCAGCCTGCCCATATCATCATACTCATAACGGGTGCTTACTTCTATCTCCAGTGTGCCGGTAATACCATAGGGATCGTTAATGGTTTTTACCTGTTTGGCCTGCACCGCCTGGCCTGCAAAGTTTACCACATTAGTAGTATGGTCGGTTACCGTGGTGCGTATCTGGTTATTGCTGCGTACCTGTATTACATGGTAATACTTATCGTAAAAGTTTACATTAACAAGCCAGGTACCCGGTGTGCCGCTGCCCAGTATTTTTGTTTTGCTGCCCGTAGCTAATCCGTAGGTAAGGTTAACGGCAGTTGCTTCATTGGTTAAGCCCTGATCCTGTTTGGTATAATCGGGGTTGCCATCATAATCAAAATCGTAATTGTCAAAATAATTATAGCCCCGTTCTTCGGTAGCTGTTTGAGGAAAGCATTGATTACTGTAGCCCGAAGCGGTGGCCTGGCGTATCTCGTAATAAGTGGTACTGCCCGGCTGATAATAGGATAAACTAGGATCATTAAAATAATCCTGCATCTGCGTTAATGAGTTATTGTTTTCGTAAATACCCTGTATAATTACACGGTTGGCATTATCGTATTTTACATAGGCCCATTTTTTGGGGCTGCTGTTGCGCATGTTGCCATCCTGGGTTAGCACTACCCTGTCTAATGGGTCGTACACCATATATACTTCGAAGCACCAGGTACTTTTTTGCTGATGATGCGATTCTTACTGTCGTACCAGAACTGGAAGATAAGATCGGGCATCGTGGAAGTGTTGTAACTGCCACCCGTGCCACCCATTCTTGCAATGGCCCTGGGTGGTATGATGTACACGATATTGCCGATATTATCGTACACATAGTATGTATTGAGATTACCGGGCTGGCGCTTTAATATCAACCGGCCAAATCTGTCTTTAAATACTTTTGAGGCATTACCATTCTCATCCACCACTTCCGATACCGTCAGTTCATCGGCTGCATAAAAACACTGCTGCTCGCCGTTGCTACACCGCTGCTCAATACCCATTTTAGTACATTATCGCCACTAATGCCGTTGGTATTGTTGCGGTAGTTTAAAGTTTTAAAGTGCTGACCCGGCTGAAAGCCATCGCCCACTCCTCCGGTGGTTAATACACGGCCCAAAGGGCTGTTATCAAAACTGCTCTGGGCATAAGGATAATTATCGCCTGCTATTTTTTTGCGGCTGAAGTGGAGGGCTGTAAAATGTTGATTGGGTTATCTCTATGGTACCCATGGCATTGTAAGCACCGGTGCTGGTAGCTGCTTCAAAAGGCAAATACTGTTTGGGTTGGCGGCCATACAAATCATACTTATTAAAGCTTACGATATCTTTTCCATTGGGGCTGCCAGCCGCTACTATACTTTGTATCGGACGGCCCATGCCATCCGCATAACTGATGGTGCGTACATGCTCCGCATTGGTCAAAGATGATATTTCATAAGGGTCAGATACTGACTCCTTCTTGATTACATATGTCTCTACCCCTGCTGGTTGAGTTATCGTTACCTGGGCAAATAAATTATGCGTGGTTAAAAAAATAACCAACAACAGTAATATTCGTTTTATAGTGTGTACTGGCATAAGGTAGTTTTTTAGGGGTAACTTAATCGCCGTTCTTAATCAGGATAGTGTTTGAATAAGCTGTACTGCCATACTGATTACAAAATCTTACCCTGGCCCTCATCTGGTAGCTATCTGTATGCACAACATGAAAAGTTTTACTGGTTATCGCGCCGCCAGCAGCACCATTAGGCGGTTCGGCCTGGTAAACCGTCCAGTTGGAAGACCCTTCGGGTGCTGTTTCCCATTGTACAGAATAGAAAGTTCCCGATCCTCCGGAAATACTGGAAACAGTAAAATAGGTTTCGTCGCAGCTGCTGGGCAATGATCCGCAGGTAGATTTGTTACATTGATTTGTAGATGTATAATGCGTAATACCCGAGGCACAGATATTTGGTGTACCCGGGTAACACGGTACTGCAGTACCTACAATTGTTACAGGAAGAGGAGCTGTTGTATTGCTGGCAGGCGGTGTATATGCAGGAGGAATAGCTGCCATACCTGGTGAAGAGGCAGTAACCATTACCTGGTAAGTTCCAGCAGTTGTATACTGATGGATGATGGTGGTTCCACCCCTGTTGCCGGGAATACTCCTGGAAACACCAGTGTGGCCGTCGCCAAAATTCCAGTTATAAACAATTACAGGTGCGTCACAATCTCCGGTTTCATAAGAAAACGGGGGGCCTGCATAGAACCCAACATCTGTATTAACTTCATAAGGTTGTGAACTGAATCCTATACTGATGGAAGGTATCTGCTGCGGATGCCGGTTGGTGAGTTTATATTTTTTCATTTCAATGATATTATCGAAATGATCTTTCACCAGCCAAAGTCTGCCGGCATTATCATATTCGTAAGCGTTGCCAATACCATTGATACCATTTTTAGCTGTAAGCATATTAGTTCCAAGGCTGCCGGTAGTATAGGAATAGGTAGTAACATTTGCATTATCGGGATAGATCAATACATCATCAATTTTTACAGCTGCCGAGGTTGATAGGCCATAGCAAAAAGTGCTCAATGATGATGTCCATGGTATAACGAACTGGTAATATTTCCATTGATTGCCGGTTGTAAAAGGAATAACTCCTGATGCTCCTGAACATGAAAAAGTGCCACAAGTGCTAAATTTTTGAACGCATATATATATGTCTCCACTGGATTCAGCATCTTTTAACCAAAAAGAAATAATTAAGTTCTTTGCTGAAACCTGCCGATCCAAAGATCTGTAGATAATAGTATTTGGTTGAAAATTTAAACAGTTATTACTATAGCGGCCAGCCCCGGTTGCTATAGTACTTGCAGTGCCGGTAATAGTAAAGTTTCCGGAAAATACACCGTCAAAATTAGAGTAGCCAACATTATTAGATTCTGCATTTGTAAATTCAGCAACTTTTACATTCGTTACAAGCGTTGTACTTAAGATTGTTTTTGGAATTCGGCTGTTATCAATTACTACTTCCGGTATTCCCCGGGTATTGTATTTTTTTATTTTAGTAGTGGCATTGGTATAGTTAGTATTATCCCATACAAAAGCGTTGGAATTTATAGTGGAATATGTAAAATTTGTTACACCAGCCTGGTTAACAAACTGGTATGATTCATCTGGCAAATATGAAACTACGGTATTACCACCACCGACAATATCTCCGATAGTAAATTTCCTGAAAGTATTAAAACTAGCTCCGGTAAATTTTTCGGGTTGCCCGGGTTCTGTACGGGATTGAGTAGTTTCAACCACCACATTTTTGTGAAAATCGCCATTGAATTTAAAAAGTGCTTCGTTCATTTCATTGGTAGTACTTGACGTAGCAGTATATTCGTTTGAATATTTATACCTCGTAACAGTTGTTGCAGGATCAGAAGTATTTTGTTTTTTTACCTCTTTTAACAACCGGTAAGGGTCTGATGAACCCGGAGAGGTATAAACATAATTTTCAACATCAGTTATCGGAGTAGAACTGTTTGAATTATATAATCTCGAAGTTTTAGTAACCATAAAATTATCAACCACGCCATTTACTGCATATTTACCATATGCAGCCATGGTGTTACCAATTTCATCCAGCTTAACACCATAAATCTTTGTGGGGTTTGTGTGAGAACGTGCATAGGCATATTCTTCATTGGCAACAGTTGAGCCTGTTTCATTCTTATGAGTAACTTTTATTGGTAGACCCCGTTCAAAATCAAAATTTACATTAGAAGTAAAAGGGTATTGCAAAAGCCCGTTATTGTTATACAAAAAACTGGGAGTCATAGCCACACATGGTGTGGGAGAACTCAGATTTGTACGGGCAACGTAGTTGTATGAATTTCCCCAGTCTGCAACTGTTACCGTACTCCCAAATGTACCCGTAGTATTGTATTCATAGATTGATTTCCCAATACCTGCTTTTTGAACCGTAACCTTACCATACAAAATATCTTTTGGTTCATTGTTTAGATCATAGGTTGTAACATAAGTAGAATTAAGTACTTTATTAGTTATATTACCTCCATACGAATTACTGTTTTGGAAGGCAAGGGCAAATTTGGGAACAGAAATAGCACGACCAGTAGTAATACTGGTATTTGAAGGATCGTTGTAGTTGTATTCGGTAACATCGGGTGTAGTCCCCATACCATCGTAGTTGGTAATTTTTTTTATTCTTATTCCTCCACCTTTAACGTTGCTATTAAGGTCATAATCAAAAAATTCATTATTCTCATATACAAGTTCTGTAATTCCCCCAGAAGGGCTGGTTATTGTTTTAAGTGAACCGGATTGGGTATGCCCGTTAGTACTGACTGTTCTGTTTGATAAAAAACTTATTGGAACATAAGCGCCTGAATAGCTCGGTATCTGGTAAATTTTAAATAATTCAACATTAGGGTTATCAGGGTAAACATGTAGATTCGGATTTAAAGTCTCGTTTCCTACCTGCCCATTGTAATATCCCCAGTAATCCTGGGCATTAATAAGTGTATCGAGTTTAATGCTTGTACTACCTAAAACTAACGGTGTACAATAGCAGGTATTATTAGCCTGGTTAACATCATAGTAGGTAAAATCAAATTGCGTGTGTACATTATCACACAAATTGTTTGAAGTGGTAGCTTTTAACCCTTTTAGAAAATATCGCCCGAAACCATTCCAGGTTGTTGGAGAGGCAGTAAACTTAATAGTATATAACAATTCGTAGTTTTTCTTTTCTAAAGGAAGTCCAATCGTTAAAAGCCTCGTATCCTCAGTTGAAGACGTGTTGCCTCCCCAGCCAAATTGTACTACAGTAGCTGTTGATAATGATCCTAAACTTGGGTTGGTGACACCAGGGCCAAGTGTAGTTATTGAGATAGATTGCAAACGCCAGTCAGATCGGGATGTGGTAATGCCGTACAACTTCTTTTCAGTAAAATTACCTCCACCATTAGGCTTTAAAATCTTAACTTCTTTATATGAATACTTACCGCTGATAGTTGGATTTGCGATTGTGTAAGCTCCATAATTATAGTCTATCGAATTACCCTTTGTATCTTCAATTTTGGCAAGCATCCATTTATCTATATATTTCACAGGATAGCCCAAAGGATATCCGGCATAATTAGATTTATTACGATACATTAAAAATCTCTTTTAAAAGCTTCAAGTGTAGAAGGGTCTATTAAAACAGTTGTGCCTGGATTAAATACGTCAACTGAATGTTCAATGAAACCTCCTATGTTAAAATAGTATTTTATTCCATTTTCATTGGTAACCGTGAATGTTGTGATTCTTCCATAAGAATCAGTGGTATAAACAATTTTATAATCTCTGTAAGGAATGGTCTTAATGATATGGTTTGTTGTAGCATCAAAAACAAAACTGCAGCTTAAGCCAGGGGCACTAATGTAAAAAACATCTGGTTCAGTATCGTACATGTACGAAAAATTATTGGCGATTGTTGCTGCATCAGCAATTTCATCGTTGCAGGTACTTGAATTATTATCATTTGAAAATAATGAAGTGCCTTGTATAGTTTGTGGTGCTGAATTGCCGGATTTTAACCATCCTTTTATTACGCTATAGCTGGGGTCACTTTGGTATTCAACATCATCAGGAAATCCCTTTACCTGTCTTGTTATACTTGCGTCAGCAATAAGCCTCCAGCCAAGTCCAAAACTATTATCATAATCTTCAACTTTTATGCCCGTAGCATTATAGCTTAGTGCTACAGATGCCGAAAGGTCACCAACACTCACATTACATATTGGAATAGTGGCATTTGCTGTGCCTGTAAGATTATTTACACTAACTATATTTTGCGAAACTGCACGAAGTGGTAATAAGAACCCAACGCAAAAAATAAAGAAAGGTAAGGTTAGCCCGGGTAAAAGACTTTTCTGATTCATAAGTTTTATTTAGGGATAAAGAAATACTTGGGAATTTTGCTAAGAGGCAATTAAGTGAAATATATTTTTCACTTATAAAATTGAATTGTAGAATTTGTAGGTACGATAGTTCAAGGGGGCGATTTAAATTAGTTTTCAAATCTGCACAGGACCAATTACTGCATAATATTAATATGAAATTTTGAAATATCAAATATTTTCTAATGTTTATTTTTAAAAATTTTGTCCCAATTGAAAAAGAGGCAGGTACATGGCAATTAAAATAACCCCTACCAATATGCCCAGGAAAATAATGATAAAAGGCTCAAGTAAATTCCCCAAAACTGCGCTTTGGTGCTCAGTTTCATCGGTATATTGTCTGTATAATCTGTTGAAGAAAAAATCCAGTTTATTTACCTCTTCGCCTGCCTTTATTAAGGCTATCATTTTATGTGGATAAATTGTGAATGCTGCAAGGCTTTCATGAAGGGTTTTTCCATTCGTAATATCCTCCTCTACTTTTTGCAAAGTGCTTTCAATAGGGTAAAAACTGATCATTTGCCGTATCAGTGTAATAGCACGTAACATACTGATCTTGGATGCTATCATTAAATGCATTGAATTGCAAAAACGGGAAAGATAGATCTTGTGTACAAGCTTGCCTATTACAGGAATATTGATAACCAGTTTAGATGATAAGCGCCTGAACCAGGTTTTACGCTTTTGGGTAATCAAAAAAATAATTATTCCCAACATAACAAAAAAGAAATACCAAAATCCCGATTTTACCGATTCAGATAACCTCAGTATGAATTTTGTGATGCCCGGCAGTTCTCCGCCAAAACGCTTAAATACATCGGCAAACATAGGAACTACAAAATTTAGCATAAACAAAACAGCTATAAGTGCAAATGCCGATACAATAGCAGGATAGGTTAATGCCGCAATGATTTGCCGGCGCTGTTTTATCTTCTTTGTATAGTACCCCGATAGCTCCAGTAATATCTCCGGTAATTTGCCTGTCTCCTCTCCTATCTGAACACTAAAATATTCATATTCCGAAAATTTTCCGCTGCTTTTTAAAGCTTCTGAAAGTGATGCTCCTTTTATTATATCCTGCTTTATCTTTTCAAAAATAAGCTGCTTATTCTTTTTTTGTTTTTCGCTCAAAATTAACTCGAGTACATTACGTATATCAATACCTGCCGAAAGCAGCATATTCATTTCAAGATAAAAAGACTCTCTTGTTTTATCATTTATTTCATTGCCAAACAGGTGTATTTCTTTATTCAGTATGCCGGATAAATCTACCCGTTTTTTATCAGTTTTGCCTTCTGTAACCGGCGGCTGCTGAAGGTTTACTTTTTTTAAATTAATTCCACTCATACGGTTTATTTGAACTTTACTTTTATAAGACTGGCAGCATCATAGTGTTTACGGCATATCAGCATTGTTGTATCCTTGTAAGCAACAACAGTAAAACTAACCTGGTTTATCAGATCTGAATTTTCAACTGTTCCAATTTGCAGGTTGCCGGGAAATACATAAAATGAATCAGTCTGGTTATTTAATTGCCTGGTCACAGATTTTTCTGAAAATGCGTAGCTTATAACCGCACTGTCAAAATAGCAAAATAATGATTGTTTCTCAGCGGTACTTATTACAGAATCTGCATTATTAAAATCAGTTGTAAACGTATTTTTAAATAGCAAGTAATTATTTAATGCCGTAGACTTATCAGATTCTTTCACGTATTGTTTTTTCACCAACAAATAAACAGTATAAATGGTAGCTAAAGTAATGATGGTGATAATCATCACTATTATTAATTCTGTCAGTGTAAATGCTTTTAACCGTTTCACTTAGGCTAGGTATTTAAAACTATTAACCTTTTTTGTTCCGCAATTATCCCTCCTTCACTATCAGAAGCCCGGCAATGAACCTCAGCAACACCGGCCCTTCCGGGATAATCTGCAGCTGTTGTCTGAATTAAAAAACCATTGATCGTTTCAGTGTTTTCATAAGGCGTTTCTCTTACCTGTAATTCATCAAAACAATTATTTATAATCGCTGATGCCATGATTTTTTTTTCTGTAAGCCCCGATTTTGAAATATTTACAAATATTGTTCCTGCTATAAGAAACACTATGAGAATAATGGTCATTGCAATAACAGTCTCAAGTATAGTTGTTGCTTTTACCTTAACCATTTTATAATATTTAGTTTGCCGGGTATTTTTATTAAGGTTGAACTGGTAAAATCAGGATGCAGTCTTGAACGGTCAATCACAGCATCAACCAGGCTGTGCTCATAAGTTGCCACCACAGATTTATATAAAAAATAGTCTGTTAATACAGTCCCATAAACTATCCCTTCCATTTGCAAAAATCCATGTACAAAAACAGTACCCTCAATTGATACTCCCTTTTTTAATGCTACAGAATTTTTATTTTTATCTGTCCGGGTTGCATTGGCAAATAATAATCCCGAAACAGACGAATTTTCTCCTATTTCAATTTCCCCCTGGTAATTATTAACTGAATCTTTTAAAAGGATTACCGAGCTTGGATATTTCAATATACATTGCTTACCCAGCGTTATTATTTTGCTTGCTATCAGTTGTACAGTTCCTTCAAAGTTATCAGCAACATGTATTTCAGGTGCCATAATAATAACATCTTCCAGCTTTACACCAGCTTTAATTTCTATTAAAGAATCTGAAAATAAAACCACCTTGCCTTTAATTTTTTGATATGAAAGCTGATTTGCTTTATTAATAAAAAAATACTGAATTTCATTTTCAAATGAATTGTATGCAGAGTCTTGTATTTTGTTTGCGTGTTCATTTTGAAAAATTTTATTACGGGTTATTTCAAAATTATTATACAACAGGTTAATCAGGTAATCATTAACAGCTGGAAAAGCTGTGTCGCTTTTTAAAACCTCTCCATAAACAAGAACTTTCCCTTCATAATGCTTTCCATCAATACCGGTAGCTTTAATCCCTCCCCTGGGAAGATAAGTATCTCCTGTTAATCTTGTTTTACCGGAAATCTGCAATGGTCTTTGATGATCAACCAGGAACAGGCAGGCACTTAAAGTATCGCTCAGCGCAGTACCATAAAAGAATTGTTTTGATACGCTTTTGTCTTTTTGAAAAGATTTTACGCTTGCTAAATTAAATATGCCCCAATATGCTTTTGTAATAAGCACAGAATCTTCATCATTACCAAAAAGGTCTAGTTGTTCTTCTCCGGTTACATTATACCCGGTCGAATCTCCGATTACGAGGTTGATAGATGATTGCAGGTTTCTCTGAAGCCGTTCACTGCTTTTAAACTTTGCCCACTCAATATTATTATGATAATGCAACAGCAACAGGGTTCCTATAATAATACTTATGATTATGGATATAACTATAGCACTTAAAAGAGTATGGGCTTTAAGTTTCAATAGTTTGTTCGTCTGCACAGGGTTTTACAGTATTTAGTATTACATTTTATTAATCATGGTATCGCTTAATACTTTTTCATTTTCATAAGTAATTTGCTGAATTTTTCCGTCAGTTGAATAGTATTCAACTTTACCATTTTTTAATCCATTCTTCCAGGTAATTACAGATGCTCTGTCACCATTCTGATACCAGGTTTCCCATACTCCTTCCTTTATACCATTTTTGTATTTCCCTTTTTGTTTCAACGCCTTGTTTGGGTATAATTCCATATAATCACCATGTAGTAATTTACCGCCGAATGCTCCTTTGGTTACAAGAATACTGTCGGCCCTGTACCAGGTATAGTATTTATTTTCAGGAAAATTTTCAGGCATTTTTTCATTTGGTGGCTTTGTATAGAATTGTATGAGCGTATCATTTCTAATTAAAGTAATTCTGTTGAATGGAACTTTATCATACAGGCTCTTTTCTGAAGAACAACCAATTTCAAAATAGGTATAAAAAAGAAGAGCGAGCAATATAAAACAAATATGATATCGGGATTTACTCATAGACCAGGTTTGAAAGATTCAAAATACTAAAAAATGCTTTCCAATCGATATATGGAAAGAATACTAATATAAAGATATAGAATTATACAATTAAGATACCGGAAGAATTCTTTATTAAACTGTGTAACACTTCCTATGGAATTTTAAAATGATGACGACATTGATAACCCCTCCTTGCCGATGGCAGATAATAGATATATTTTCTATTTGCAGTTCAGTTAAAAATAGGAATCATAGTATTAAATTTTTGCGTGTCTATTTAATGTGAAACTTATCAATTCAAATACACCTAATTATATTCAGTGCTATATAGATTGATACGCATTGATTTGTATTGATAAGTAAAGAAATACAAGTATTTAATATTAACCAGCTATTGACCTCGAGAGCTATTTTATATTGAATATGGGGAATGTATTGGTAATTAATTTTCTTTTACGGTTCTAACTTAGTAGCCAAAAATTTTATGACGAACAAACTGTTAATCAGGCGCAAGTGGTCGACTGCGTTGCCGCTGCGAGGCGACCTGGCGGAATTAAAGGACCCTGTCGCCTTTAGGTAAGCCGTAGAAGTGAGTAATACGACGATGATGTTATGGAATACGTCAACTTGAAAACAAAATTCACATTATTTCTTAATAATGAAATCGAGGAGCCGATTAAAATTGTTACTGATTAGATTACTTATTTCTTGTTCTGTTAGGTGATATAATTGAGAAAGATACTTTATTACTAAGGCTACATCTTTTGGTTTTACTGCCGTTCCGTTATGCTCTATGAACGGACCATCACTTTCAGTTAATATCGACCGTAATGGAATTTTGGATATAACTGCCTGACCGGATTTCGTTTTTATCATGGCTGGATTAACTGAAAAATAAAAGCCAGATTCAATGATCTTTTCAATTAGATTTAGAGGCCCGGTATACCAATGAAATATGGCCGATTTCATTTTATAATGATTCAATAATTCTAGAACATCTTTTTCAGCTTTTCTGGAATGAAGACTTAAAATTTTGTTTTTCCCAGATAATGATTCCAATATTTTATTAAAGGTTGAGAGTTGTTGGTCTTTTGATAGTATACCTATTTTTGAATAATCCAGACCTATTTCACCTATGTATGATGTATTGTCTATGTTCCTTAGAAATCCAGGAAATTCAGCATTGTGCATCTCTGGATGTAATGGATGCAGGCCTAATGCCAGACGTACTTTTTTAAATCCTCTTAAATGGCGATAGCCCATTTCAAAATGGCTTGGTAAATTGGTCATCCCTATTGTAATAATTCCAAGGTTTTCACACTCATTTGCAATTTCCATTGGATTATCGAAAAGATCGATATGGCAATGTGTATCGATCATATTATCCCAAGTTGCCGTTTTACAAAATCATTTCCTTTATCTGCAAACCATTTAAACAATTCAGTTCTTGACCGTAATACTACATCTGCAAAGTTATCTAAACCATCAAGGGGTAGACTACCATTTACAAGTAAATCTCTTTTTACTTTTTCTTTTGGTAACGCGGTCGAGAGATAGTCAAAAAGTGCCGGCATATCCATGAAATCATTTACAGAAGTTGCGTTTAGTATATCGTTACCATATATCTGGTTGTGCAGTCCATTTTTGTGAAGACCGGCCCGCCTATATATACATGGCATGCAAACACCGCAGTGACTAGTACCCTCTTTTATTGCCCAATGTGTTTTCCTCCCCTTTTCCCACATGAAACTGACCTACAATAGGTAAGGTTTAAAACATCATAATCGAGACAACCTAATACCATTTCGCCTTTGGTCTTTAAAGAGTATGGATTTGTTACAGAAATGTTTTTAATAACATTAGTAATAAGCTTTTGAATCAATGTTAGGACATAAGGATGAGTTGTCCTAGTACTTAGTGAACTTACACGTGAAGGGGTTAACGGGTAGTTCAGTGAAATAGTTCCATTTTCCGGAATTATAAGCTCGGTTGTCTGAATTAAGTCATTGAACATATAAATTGCTATTCCCATAAAAAGCAATGAACGGCTTCTATAACTGTCTTCCAATTCAAGATAGTTGCCGTTACTATCCTTTCTGTCAAGTGTAACAGTCGATTGTATCCAATATACTTTATCTGCAAAATTTTTGGATAAGATTTCATGTAGTGCTACCTGATCCGAATTTGGACCAACAGAGTTGGAGTCAAAATGAGATACAAGCAGAATTTTTTCATTTATATTTAAGTTGTGTAAAATATCAATCACACCAATCAGTGAATCTAAACCTCCAGAAAACAGGCTTACTTTTACAATTTCAGGATACACATAAGAAGGAATATTTTTAGACCATCTCCCTTTCTTTTCAAGGAACAAATCAGTGACATTTAAATCTTCAAATGAAATTGTCCAATAATCGCCTGTTAAGAATTTTAATAGATCTGACAGCAATTGTTCGTTTCCTGACCAACGACTAATATTTTTGACTGGAAACGTCACTTCAAACTCTCTTGCCCAGCCATCAACTGAATAATTCTTCCGATTTATCACATTATCGATACCATATACCAAGGCAGAGATAAGGAAGAAATCAAATCTGGTTGACGAGGTATCTTTTGCAAAGTCAAATAAAGGCAAAAAATCAACTTGTAAATCCGCATTTCTATTATTTCCCTTGTCGTCCATGTAACTCAGAGTAACAGTAGAAAATCTACTGATAGTTGCTTCTGATATTTCAATTTTTATCTCCATTTTATTCAAACACTTTTAATACATCCTGTTGCATATTTTTTATGAGCTCATCAGATTCTGCGGTACCCCAATTGATATTTTGTAGTGCCCTATTTTTATGAATACCACGAAGCCTTTCAAAAATAAAATCCTTGATCTGCCGAAACAATGAGGAACATTCGGACTTTCCCTTTTCTTGAACTAACTTTTCATAAAACCATACTGAAAGGTGTTCCAGAATGTAATATCCAAAGTATTTTATAATAAGTTCTTCATGACTTTCCTTCTCAAAATATTGCTTCAAAAGAGCTTCCATTTCTTCAACAGAATTGGCAGAACCAATTAAATCCTCCAATAAAAGTCTTGCAGCTTCTTTAGCTGCTTTATCATCTATTGTTGAAGAGGGACCTGAAGTATATTCAATCAGATGATTAATAATGTCTGAAACAGATTTATTTGCTAAATCTGTAATTCCGGTGGTATTTAGAGCAGTTGCAAGCGAACCACCAGCACCAAGGAATGAACCAAAGAACCCGCCTAATTTAATAGCTGTTCTTATGCCGCTTTTTCCTGCAACTCCCGAACCACCACGACCAGCTTTTGCAGCTCCTCCAATAGCGGTGACATAACCACTTAGAATTTCGGTAGCTTTATCATTTGAAAGAGCTGAGCCATCACAGCTTCTTGTAACTGCACCGCTAAATGCAGGCCAATTAGGCATTTTCTTCGTTAAAGCAGAGAAAGACTTGGATGTGCCCATTATTTATTTTTTAAGTTAAATGCCTTTGCTCCGGCCGATGCGTTTCCTTTAAAATAATCTTTTAAAAACGGCCCAAGGTCTTCGATGGCTTCATAATGTTTCATGGCAACAGCTACACCCGGCTCAATTTCAGTTGCACTTAAAGTTCTTAAAACTTCTTTATAATAAACTGCAGTACCAGGAATACCTTCATCAATCATGAAGTGGAAAAGCTCATAAAACCTTTTTGTTTTTTGATTCTTCTTAAGCATACTCCCTATCAATTCAAACAGCGCTGTAATTTCATGCTCAGCCAATATACTTACTTTATCTTTTATAATTTTTTTTGAAACTGTTGCCGGCATTTCATTTTCCAATTCCCTATAAATCGCTTTTACAACTGGTGGAATCAAACTTGATCCTGCAATTGATGTAAGAATTTTGTCTCTTGAAATCCAGAAATAATCCCTTAAATCCACATCTTTAAGCTTTGGTTCTGCATTCAACCATCTTACAACCTTCTCTTTGTACCAATCTTTATATCCCTTATCTTCAAAATCACTTTTAACTTCTCCAAAATTTTTCTCATTGCACAATGCTTCCAAATCACCCATCTGGGTTGGCTGACCGCCCTGGGAAGATTGCCATTCAAAAAGCTTCTTGAAAATGTTCAGTTCGGTATATTCAAGAATCATCAGCTTAGCTAAAATTGTGTCATTAAAATCTTTTAAACCTGCAACATTTGCCAATCTTTTACGTAAGGTATAGGTATTTAGAAATCTTTTAATCTGCCTTGGGTTGCCATATAAACTTTGGGCAATCAGAGGTACCAGTGCTGGAATAGATATGACATTTTTCTTTACAAGTTCTAATTGTTCTTCAGAAACCAAGGACTGGAGATTTGAAATTCCATAAGAACTGTAGCGATCATTTAATTTATACTTTTGAAAACCGCCAAGCACCTTTTCAAATTCAGTCGCAGGAAGTTCCTTTTTGCATATCAACATGGTAAGGTATGTTTCAACTTCCGGTTCAGATAATTTTGGGAGAAAATACGGAATCTGGATTAGCTTTTCTAGATAGTCATCAATTATCCGTTCATTTGCATCCTCATCAGGTTTGCTTTCTCTTTTATATCGGTATTCTATTGCATGTCTTACAATCCTGGGATCGGCACCAATAAAAAATGCAGTTTTTTCTACATTTAGAAATAGTTTAATTGCCTCTAGGTTTTCAATAATCCTTTCATAAGTACAGCGATCTAAATCGTCAATTATAACCACCAACTTGTCAATATTTGATTTTGCAATCATTTCAGCAAAATCCTCCCTAAATTCCCGAACTAGAGAGGTTTTTTCTTCTTCCTTCTTTTCAATAATTTCCTTTAAAAATGCTTCAGCTTTGTCTCCTGATAATTTATCAGCTAAATCCTTCTTGTCTATTTTTCCAAACTCTTGTGAAAGAAAAGGAATGAGTGATAACCCTCCAGTAAAATAAGCTGCTGCAGTAGGCAAAACAATTTTTTTAAACCCAAGGCCAAGCATTCTCATCCATTTTACTGACTTAAAAAGTTTAACTGTACTATCCTTTACTTTGTGGCCAATGGTTTTATGCTTTTCAAATTTTTCAATAATTGATTCTAATAACGCAGCTTTTGCATCATCATAACCTTCAAATACCCAGCCGTTGAAATAAAGAACTAAAGTATTATCTTTCAAATCACCATCCTCCCCAGCTAATTCGTCGTTAATTATCTTTAAAACGCTTGACTTTCCGCTGCCCCAATCACCAAATATGCCAATAGTTACAGGAAGAACGTTTTCATCCTTTATTACATCAATCAACAAATCAGCATGTACCTTAAATCCTAATAGATCTTCCGACGTTTCATTATCTGACCACATGCTTAAAAGTTTATTTCAAAAAAAATAGAATGGAATAAAGGTAGTTTAGTTTTTTTTATCGGGGTGTTTAAAGCTCGTTCCCTATGGCTTAGAAAAATAATTCATCCATTTCAGTCTAAAATGAGCCTAATTTTGGCACCAGAAAAAACAACGACATGGCAAAGGAAGAGGAGAAATTAATCAAAGGCAAGCCCACCCCGTATGCTTCAACAACCCCCGCCGAACTGGATACCAGGAATATATTCAATTCAGCCCTAGATACCACATATATAAAAGGTGAAATTAGAGCAGTAGATAAATATCCTAATTCCGATGGTATCCTGGAACTGACAGATATTGATCAATTTCCTATTGGAAAGATTGATATACAATTGAAAACATTATCAGAAAAAAATTACAAATCAGTAAAGTTTCAGTGTGAACAGAATTTTTTTTCTTATTGTGAAAACTCATCCTTACCAGTTTTTTTAATAGTGGTAAACCGCAGGGATAAAAAAGTGTATTGGAGGCATATTGATCTCGCCACTTTATCTGAAGTATCTAATAAAATGAAGAGGAAAAGCTATTCATTGTCTATACCGAAGGAGAATACTATTGAAGTGGGTAATAAAGATTATATTAAAAAGTGGACTGAAATCGCAAAAGCAAATGTAAGAAAAGTTTGGAATTACGATTCAGTTAATGAAAGGAATAAATTGATAGAAAGCCAAATGCAGCAGCTGAATTCAAGGCTTCAAGACCCAACAAATTTACCGGTGCCAATTTTAAGAAATCTTCACTTTTTCCTCGATGAATTTAATTATATTTTAGACAAAGAATTTCCTTCAGTAAAACAAATCCTCTATCCCAATTACTGGAAAATTGGAATAGGTATAATTAAATACGAAATAGGTGATGTCAGGTATTTGTTGTTTCCTGCGGAGTTTAAGAAATCCCAAATTCTTATTAAAAAGGTGATAAAAGGCGAATATGAAGATTTTATGCAAGAAATGTACAATAGAAATATTTTGTTGCTTTCAAGTTCCAAGGATGATTCTGAGCTAAGACTAACTCCAGTATCTACTGCATACAAAATACTTGAAGATGATATTATGAGAACCGTTAAGAATATCAATTTTCCCATTCCTGATGAATGCTTGAGTAGAGAATATTTAATAAGCTTTATAGACAAAAACCAAGGTTATTTGGATTTGAATTATCAGGCTGAATTTTATTCGTTGAAGGATTTAAAAAGGAAGCTGTATAGTATCCTTCCAATGATAGCGGCTACAAGCAAAAATTATGCTGACTGGGTTGTTGATCACAATGACGATATAGACTCGTATAGCCATTGGAAATCTTCTCAATCAATCAAAAATCGTATAGCCGATGCAATTAAGTTAATAGATCAAAATTATTCCCCAAAAGTAAAAGTTACTATGACTTCTACACTTTATAATATTGAATTAATCAACTACTACATAAATTATCTTGAGAGTAAAGGAATATCAGATGTACACAGATTATATGCGGTAAATCAATTTAACAATGAGATGTATGGAGTAGATGACTGGAAAACATGGTACAAAGAACCGGTATGGGAAAATACAAAATTGTTCTTTAAAAAGTTTTATGAATTATATGAAAAGTATATCCTCCTGCACTTTCCAAAGCTTAAAAATGAGTTGCAAATTATTGATAGCCCAGAAACGACAATTGTACACATTCTGCATTTTGATGAAATTGAAAAAAGTCGACCGCATCTTGAAATTTATTATTTGCGACCTAACATCCCAAAAGTCGGTGAAATATTATTTTATTTAAACGAAGATCCAAATAATCCTATTGATCGAAGGAGATTTGGACTAGAATGCAAAAGTGATTGCAGAATTGATGGATTAGAATATAATATAACTCAAATGCATGTTCAGGTCTTAGACTTTATGTTTACTCTTTCACCAACCTATACCCTAATTAAAGATACGCTTGAAGAACTGCTAAAAAAACTTTTTAATCAACGCAAATATGCCCAAACAGTCCTATAAAGCTAAATCTTAAACATGCTCAATAATTGCTGCAATATTGAATCATTCAAAATCGCCTCCTTTTAGGTAATTTTTTTACACGTTTTATAGGAACTCTCCATACGAAATGCGGAAAGCTGTTTAAGTACCAATCAATTGAATTGAGAGCAAGGGTTCTGAATTTTTCATTATTCCATAAATCAATTATGTATTCTCTACTTTCCCGTCCCACGATTCTTTTTTTGGGATCAATTATCCGAGTGTCATAATAATAACCTAAGTAGCAATCAAGTTTTACTTTTGAATTTCTTACTCCGTGTCCATGAGGTATGGAGGGGAAAAAGTCTGGATCACCAACTCTAAAAAGCCATTTCGTAAAACACCCTGGCTTTGATGTTATAAAGTACATTTGAAGGTCTTTCTCTCCCTGAAGTTGAGCTAAATCAATTTCCTCACCTTCTTTACTGGAATTGATAAAGGCGTTATTGTTTCAAAAAACGGGTTTACACAAGATGGATTTGAATACGCAAGGTATAAAGGTATTAGACTTGTTGAATTAAGAGAAGCCAACGATAATGAATCGGGTGAAAAACCGGAAATACTTAATATTGGATCTTTGGTAGTCCGAACTAGATGTACCATACTTAGGCCTGAAATATTAAGCACTATTATAGATTATGTTGAGGAAGTTCACAAAGAAAAGGAAGAAATTAATATCTATAGTACCACAGTTCGGCTACCAAATGGAGATCAAATTCCGTTTACCGAATACACTAAAGCATTTCAAGATGAATTACAATATCAAAGTAAACTATTTCAACTTCTAACTAAACGTTACGAAATCAATGGTGGGAGTTTGATCAATAAAAAAACAAGCGCTATAACTAAAATAAAAGCAGTGACTTTCACAGGGGTACTAAAAAAAATTGATAAAAATTCCGAGATAGAATTTTCGCTAATAGACCAGGTTTGGTTAATTATGAAATCAATCTTTGAAGAAAGGATTTTTAAGATAACTGAAATCGCTATTTACATGCAATCCTAATTAACCAGGTAATAGCAGGCTTACTTTCCCACTAATAACCTAGTCAAAGAGCCTTTCATTGCTTTTCATATCGTACAAGAAGGTTGAAACTTTTGCCCTCCAGGAAATCACTAAGAAAGTAAATTAATAGTAAATGTGGGCTAAACGTGGGCTAAATCTAAAAATAAAATATGGTATATCATTAATTATCAATGATATACCATATTTAAAAGTGGAGCTGCAGGGAATCGAACCCTGGTCCAAACATATTCGCCGTAAGCTTTCTACATGTTTATTTATGCATTGGTTGTAGGGAAACGGCAGGGGCATAACAAACCAACTGAATCCTTAGATGAATGATCTTAAGCAGCGGTCACATCATTCCGCTGCAGCATCCTGTTTTGTTTTTGAGTCGGCGGAAGAACATGGTAACAGGACAACCTGTTCAACGGCCCTAATGGGTGCTAATCTATCGATTAAGCAGCCATGGCATACTGAGTATTGCCATATAAAATTTTCGCATTCTGATTAAAGTGCTAATTACGCAACGCACTACATGCTTACACTTACAAAGAGCTATGCTGTCAAAACCGGTCAGCCCCTACAAAATCTCAGCTTTACAGTTAAAGGCAGGTACGAAATTACAAAAACTTATCCACCATTTTCAGTATCAGCTGTAAATCGTTCAAAATTAGTAGTGTATAGGCATACAATCATTTTGTAACAGGCAATGATTATCTAACAGATTATACTTGAAGAGATTATTCAGAAATATTTGTTAAAAATATTCTTTGATTTTTACTTTTTTTCTGTATTATTGTAAAGTTTCCAGCTACTGCTTTTATACCAGGCATCTGTTTTTATTCCATTTGCTTACTTAAATTCAGTTATTTATATCCTTGTGAATAATTATCCTGATATCCCTCTGATCCTGTAAATACAAAATATCCTACGCAAAGCATTTCTTGAATTCAGTTAACCAATTAAATAATTTTTATGAGAAAAATTATCCCTTTACTCGTTTTGATCCTGTTCAGTGCATTGTTTGCCAATGCCCAGAATGTGAATCAGGCGGATGGTAAACTTGCATCATGGCTGGTTAGTTCGAATAAGGCCGCTATCGGCATTTCGGACGATCTGCTTAATAATGCAAAAGTTTATTACACTTATGAAGACAAAGCAACTGGTATCAGTTATGTTTCGCTTCAGCAGCAGTACAAAAGTATTCCGGTTTATAACCAGATACTGGCACTTTCGTTCCGTAATGGTGTGCTGCTTTCCAATTTCGGCAAATTTGATCCGAGTATTGAGAAATTAATAAACGTTGCTTCAGGCACACCTGTTGTAACAGCAGAATCTGCTGTTCAGTCGGCTTTGTCTGACCGAGGTTTCCATGCCTCCCAAATGGCAATTGCCATTAACCGCAAGGAGAATGGAAAGTTTGTTGAATTCGGTAATATGGGGGTTTCCCGTGAAAATATTACAGCCCAGTTAAGCTGGGTGCCAAATGAGTTAACCAAAACATACAATTTAGCCTGGCAGGTATATATAATACCAAAAACAAATTCCGATTACTTAATGGTAAGGGTAAATGCTGTTGATAACAGCATTTTGGGCATGGATAACTATACTGTATATGATAATTGGGGTATTCCAAATGAAAACCCTTCTATAAAATATCCTGGATTTGACTATGGGAATTTTTCATCAAATAATACGGATAATACCTTAAAGAATTCATTTGATTTTAAAAAAACTGATGATCCTTCTTTAGTTACAACAGCAACATACAGGGTAGTTCCACTACCTGCAGAAAGTCCGCTGCACCCGGGTGGTGCACCATCGTTACGCACAGACCCCTGGACCAATGCAGGTGTTGTTGCAAATGCTGTTACTTTAAAATGGCATACCGGTGCTGCTGCTGCAGATTATGATTACACCCGCAGTAATAATGTATGGGCTTATGAAGATCGTACAGCCCCTGCTAATACCGGATCAATTGCAAAGTCGGCAAGCTCTACAACAGCTTTCCCTAACTTAACTTTTAATTTTACACCGGATTTTACCCAGGAGCCAACGGTAACAAGTCCGCCAAACCAACAATTTAATATTACCAACTTATTTTACTGGAATAATCTTATTCATGATATTTTTTACGGTTATGGATTTACCGAAGCCGGAAAGAATTTTCAGGATGATAACCTGGGCCGGGGCGGTGCCGGAAATGATCATGTGAATGCAGAGGCCCAGGATGCCAGCGGTACTAATAATGCAAATTTCAGCACTCCCGCAGATGGCGGCAGTGGAAGAATGCAGATGTTTTTATGGACAGCTCCCACCCCAGACAGGGATGGTGATGCTGATAATGGTATAATCATACATGAATATGGCCATGGTATCAGCAACCGTTCTAACCAGGGTGGTACCGGTTGTTTAGGTAATCAGGAACAAGCGGGTGAAGGATGGAGTGATTATTTGGGTTTGATGCTTACACAAAACTGGGCAACGGCTGTTCCGGGAGATGGCTTTAATTCTCCAAGAGGAATTGGTACCTATGCCCTTAACCAGCCTAATAATGGCCCGGGTATCAGGCCAGCCAGGTATTGTACCGATTTTGCGGTAAACAACTTTACCTATGCTAATTTGCCTGCTGCAGTTGTTCCCCATGGCTCAGGTTTTATATTCTGTACAGCTTTATGGGAAATGACCTGGGAACTTATAAATGACCCAAGTACTACAGGTATTGATCCCAATATATATAATTTCGCCGGTACTGGCGGTAACGTAGTTGCTTTACGTTTGGTAATGGAAGGCCTTAGGACACAGCAATGTCAACCAGGCTTTATCAGTGCCAGAAATGCAATTATGCGTGCAGATACTACATTATATGGTGCAAGCCATGCCTGTGCTATTCTCAGGGCTTTTGCCAGAAGAGGTATGGGTCTCGGTGCAGCAGAGGGTTCAACAGGCAGTACTTCAGATCAAACCGTTAGCTTTAATGGCGGAGGACCTGCAATGGCATTCACACAAAGTGGTGCTGCCGGTGTTCCTGAATTGCAGAATATAGTTTATAACCATGCAATAACTGCTAATTGTTCAGCGATTTCAAATCATACTTTAAGAGATACCTTGCCATTAAATGCAAACTTTGTAAGTGCTACCAATGGTGGTACCTATGCAGCAGGCACGAGGGTGGTAAGCTGGCCTGTAAATATAGCTGTAGGTGCTAATCAGAACTACGGTCTTACCGTACAGGTTGCTGCCGGCAGTTATTTCCCGCCGGTTGTTTTGATTAATGAACCTGTTGCCAGTACTACTATTTCAGGTTTCTGGGCAACAGCTTCAACAACAGCAAATGTTTGGATAGCACATAATGTAAGAAGCCATAGTGCCCCAAATTCATTCTTTACGCCTGATGCTGCTGTAGTATCTGACCAAACCATCGCAACCACAGCATCTTTTGCAATTGGAGCTACACCGCCGGAATTAAAATTCTGGCATTGGTATAACTCTGAAAGTGGTTTTGATGGCGGCGTATTGGAAATAAGTACAAATGGCGGTACAACCTGGTCGGACATAGGAGCTGCCAATATTACTCAAAACGGATATAACGGTACCATTAGCTCTTCATTCGGAAGCCCAATCGGCGGCAGACAGGCATGGACAGGAAACAGCACTGCTTTTGTAGAATCAAAAGTAAATCTTACTCCTTATGCAAACCAGGCAAATGTTAAGCTGCGCTGGAGATTTGCTTCAGATAATAGTCTAGCTGCAACCGGATGGAATGTTGATGATATTCAGGCACAGACAATTGCTGTGGTAAATCTGCGTTCAAGCTTATTTAATGCATCTAATGTAAGGGTTACATTTAACGATACAGTTACGGTGATTTTACCGGCTACAACTGCAAATCCAACTGTAACGATCAACCAGGCTGCTGCACAAACAGATCCTACTTCAGTAGCATCTATTGCTTTTACAGCAGTGTTCAGCGCACCTGTTATAGGTTTTGCTACCGGTGATGTTGTTATAAGCGGTACAGCTGGTGCAACGATCGGTACAGTTACAGGTGGTCCAACTACCTATACTGTTACTGTAACTAATATGACCGGAAGCGGAACTGTTATTGCAACAATTCCTGCAGGTGTATGTACAAATGCTGCTTTGGAAGCTAACCTGGCATCAACCAGTACAGACAATACTGTTACGTATAATCTTCCTGCAGTACCATGCGTATCAACCTATAGCTACACAGGTCCTGCGGTAGCAGTACCTGATAATACCCCTGCTGGTGTGGATATTCCACTTACAGTAAGTGGTGCCGGTACCATTACCGATCTGGACTTCAGATTTGATGCTGCACCTGCGTCTACATGCGATGCAACAGTTGGTAATACAAATGCTGCGATGGATCATACGTTTATCGGAGATCTTGTTTTCACATTAACATCACCTTTAGGTACAACAGTTACTATTGTAAACCGCCGTGGCGGAACACGTGAAAATATATGTACTACTTTATTGGATGATGATGGTGCATTCCCTGCATTATCAACAGTAACTTCTTCATCGGGCCAGACACTTTCAGGTAATTTTGCCCCTGATAATCCGCTTTCGGCATTCGATGGTCAAAACGCCAATGGTGTTTGGACTTTGAATGTAAGTGATAATGCGTCTGTAGATATTGGTTCAATGAGACGTTTCTCATTAATCATTAGTTCAGCAACCCCTACCGTAAATCCAGTTGCTAACCAAACAGTTTGTGCCGGTTCTCCAACTACAGCAGTAAACTTTACAGGTACACCTGCCGGTGCAACTTATAACTGGACCAACAGTAATACTGCAATTGGTTTAGCAGCAAGTGGAACTGGTAATATAGCCAGCTTCACCGCAACCAATGCAACAGCAGCTCCTATTGTTGCAACCATTACTGTTACTCCAACTTTAGGAGTTTGTACAGGTACGCCAACTACTTTTACCATAACAGTTAATCCGACTCCTACTGTAAATGCAATACCTAACCAGGTGCTTTGCCAGAATTCACCTACAGCCCCTGTAAACTTTACAGGAACACCTGCCGGTGTAATATTCCAGTGGACAAACAATGCTCCTGCGATTGGTCTTGCAGCAGCTGGAACAGGTAATATACCTTCCTTTATTGCTCAAAATCCGGGTACAACCCCATTGGTAGCAACAATTACCGTTACACCAGTAACAGGACTTGCTGCACCAGTTGTAACAACATATAATTTTACCGGTGCAGTACAAACCTTTACGGTTCCTGCCGGTATAACTTCAGTAAATCTTAAAACCTGGGGTGCACAGGGTAATACCAGTGCCCTTGGAGTTGTAGGTGGCCTTGGCGGATATGCCGAAGGCAACCTTGCCGTAACACCGGGTCAGGTATTAAATGTACTTGTAGGTGGCGGCGCAGCCACTTCTCTTACCGGCGGCTTTAATGGCGGCGGTGCCGCAGGAGCCAATCCTGGTTGTGCAACTGCACAAGGTGGTGGTGGTGGTGGTGCCAGTGATGTAAGGATTGCTCCTTATGCTCTTGCAAACCGCGTAATTGTTGGCGCCGGCGGCGGCGGAGCAGGCGGTAACCGTGTTGCAGGCTGTGGACGTGGGGCCGGCGGCGGCGGCGGCGGCGGCTTATGGGGCGGTGGCGGCGGTGCTGCATGGCCAGGTGTACCGGGCTCAGAAGGTCCTGTACCAACAGGTGGCACACAGGTTGCAGGTGGTGCAGGTGGTGTTACCACATTCACTCCTGGTCCTACAAACGGATTACCCGGCGTATTAGCAGTAGGTGGTGCCGGTGGCACTGAAATAGCCAGTGCTCAAGGCGGTAATGCAACAGCACAGGCTGGCGGTATTGGCGGTGGCCTTACCGGAGGATCTGGTTTATATGTTAATACCAATAACTGGACCGGTCAGAGCGGTGCCGGTGGTTCTTCTTATATCGGTGGTGTTTCTGGTGGTCTTACCACTCCAGGCCTGCGTACAGGTGCCGGTCAGGTTCAGATTACCTACACTCCTGTTAGTGCAACTACCTGTTTCGGTACACAACGTACAGTCACCATTACCGTGAATCCAAATGCTAATTTGGTTATTGTAGCAGATCCAGGCACAACCTTGTGCGAAGGTGATCCAACATTGTTAACTGTGTATGATGCAGGCGCAATATCAGGCCTGGTTCATTTAACACAATCAGGAGCTCAGGTAAACGGTTCAGGATCAAGGTGTCCTGCAATCCAGGCGTAATGCAGATTTACAGTTACAGGCAGGGATGATTATATTGTACCATCAGGTGGCCTCGCTTGACAATAACCCAGGTAACAGCCTTTGGTATTGAGCAGGCTTCTGGTGGACCTCAGCCGTAACTGTAAATTTCTATACTCAGAATTCAGGTACTAACTTTCCCTGGAGGCAGTCATACTTTACTGGTTACATAAGCTCCAACAGTGAATAACGCAACTTTAACCTACACAACACCTGTAACATTAGGCGGTGGTTGTTTCTGATGCATCGGTATTAATAGTGAATTATTTACGCCGGGCAAGGGCTGGGCTACAGGACGTGCTTTCTTTATTGGCAACGAGTAAGCATGGCAGAACCTGGGCCCGGTTAATTGCAACACCTGTGCAACCTGGGGCTACGGTGGCACCCTACCGATGTAGGAGCGATTAGGTTTCCCCAATATGCATATCATTCTGAATGTGGGTGGAACAGTAGCTGGTACCGGTCCTCAATCAACAGGTACCTTCTTATGGAGTCCTGCTTTAGGATTAAGTTCAACAACTTCAAATCCTGTAGCTGCTTCGCCGATGAATACAACAACTTATACTGTGGTACGTACTACAGCTGCAGGTTGTCAGGCATCAGCGCAGGTAACGATAACAGTTAACAAGCGTCCTGTAGTTACTGCACAACCTGCCAACCAGGTAAGATGTGTGGGTAATACAGCCACCTTTACAGTAGGTGCAACCGGAACCGGTTTAACCTACCAATGGCAGGTAAGCACAGCAGGTTGTGCCGGTCCATGGACAAACCTGACCAATATAGCTCCTTACTCAAACGTAACTACAGCAACCCTTACTGTTAACCCGGTAACGCAGTTGATGAGTGGTTATGCATACCGTTGTATAGTAAGTGGTACTTGTGCTCCGTTTATTCCACCAACCAACGTATCTAACTGTGCTACTTTAACAGTGAATGCCAATCCTAATATTGCCGTTAACCCTGTGGGTCCGGTATGTGGCGGAGTAGCAGGTATTAACGGAACAGCCTTATCGGTAGTTGCGGGAGCACCACCTGTACCGGGTAACGTTACAGTAAATTCCGGAGCGATCAATGTATCTATTCCTGATGGAACAGGCGCAGCTGGCTACTACGAACCTGACCATTGCGGGTGTACCAGCCAATGCAACGATTACAGAGATCAAGGTGAACATGAACATTAACCATACATGGGTAGGTGATGTGGATGTGAACCTGAGAGCACCAAATCTTGCTATATTGAACCTGGTAGGCGGCTTAGACGGCGGAACAGGCGGTAATGCAAACAGATAACTTTACCAATACAGCCTTCAGTTCACTGGGTGGTTTAACCATCAGTGGCTTTGCGGCCCCACGTACAGGTACGTTTGCAGCAGAAGCCCGTGCAGGCTTTGGCCCTACCGGATTTATTCAAACAGTAAATACCTGGGCAGGTTTAGTGCCACCGGCAACACCGCTGGCAGCTAATGGCCAATGGACACTTGCAGCGGGCGACTTTGCAGGAGGCGATGTCGGAACGATCACCAACTGGTCAATCAGTGTAGATTATACCACACCGGGTAATGGTACCCAGGTACTTTCTTATGCATGGTCACCACTGGCAGGTTTATATACCAATACTATTGCTACAACCGCTTATACAGGAACCAACCTGTCAACGGTATATGCAGCACCAACAGTACAGACAACTTATACAGTAACAGCTACTGATGTGGCAACAGGTTGTTTCACCAATGCAAGCGTATTGGTTAATTATACACCACCTGCACCAACGATAACACCAAGTTCAGTTACGATGTGTCTGGGAGATCCTGCTGTTAAGCTGAAGGCTACTTCTTCATCTTCAGGTACTGTTACTGTTAATTCAGGTACATTGGCGCTGGCCATTCCTGATGGCCCTGCAACATGGCCTCAAACTTTATTCCCTGGAGTTGCTACACCTAATCTTGCGGTTTCAGGTGTTCCTGCAGGCGCAACAATTACAGGTATGAGTGTTAAGTTGAATTTAACCCATACTTACATTGCAGATATGGTAATAGTATTAAAAGCTCCTAATGGAAATGTATTTAACCTGGATGCTGTTATTAACAGAACAGGAGGAGCCGGAGCTAATTTTGTAAATACGGTTATCAGCTCTGCCGGAACCACATTACTGAGTGCAGGTGCACCTCCTTATACGGGTACATTTGCACCTGATGCTGCCGGTGCAACATTTGTTGCAGCAGGGTTTACTTTTCCCTGGTGGTCCTACATCACCTGCCGGTTACATACCAAATGTAGCGTCATACAGTGGTCTTTATTCAGTGCCTAATGGTAACTATACCCTTGGCATCTATGACTGGGGAGCAGGCGATCTGGGAACATTAACCAACTGGGAATTAACGATCAATTACACCGTAGGTGTGGTAGCTTCAGCAGCTATCTGGAGTCCTGCAGCTGGTTTATTCTCTGATGCAGGTGCAACAACGGCCTATGTAGCCGGAACGAGGGTTGATTCGGTATGGGCAAGGCCAACGCCATCAGGAGTTTATCCTTACACCGCAACGGTGAACAATATGATCAACTTCAATGCTGTTCCTGCAACACCAATGGCAGGCGGCAACGGTAATAACCTGGTAGCGTTCAATGTTAAGAATAACAATGCGTTCCCTGTAACCCTTGCCGGAATAGCCAGCAATGCCTTTGGTTCAGGAGCTGTGGTTTCAAGAGCATTCTTTAAACCATCAGCCATAGCAGGTAACCCTGGAGCCATCAGTGCAGCCAATGGCTGGAACCAGTTTGGAACAGCTAATAATAATGTTACAGCCAATGTATTAAACCCGTTGATGAGTGGTTTAACTCTTCAGATACCTGCAGGAGCCACTTATGGCATTGCAGTGGATATGACAGGAGCAACCTTCCCTGCTTACACCAATGGTGCAGCAACAACGGTTACTTATTCAAACAATGGTTGTGATATCATCACCGGTGGTAATGTTGGATGGGGTGGCCCTGCCGCTCCTGGTTCAACAGTAAACAATCCAAGGAACTTCAACGGTACCGTTACCTTCCTGGTATCTGGTCCTGGAACCTGTCAGTCACCAGCAAGAACGGTGATTGTAACAGTTAACGAGCCAACGGTTCTGAATGCCAATATACCGGTTAGCCAGACCATCTGTACAGATAAGGTAGCCACCTTTACTACAGCAGTTACAGTAGGAAGCGGCCCTCACAGCTATCAGTGGCAGGTAAGCACCAACAATGGTGTTAGCTGGACCAACGTAGCCAATGGCGGTGTTTACAGCGGAGCTACTACTGCAACTTTAACAGTTACAGCACCTCCTGTAAGCATGAACGGATATCAATACCGTGCTATTGTAACCGGTGCTGCACCTTGTGCTGCACAAACATCAAGAGTTGCAACACTTACCGTTAACCCATTACCGGTTATTGTGATCAGTGCTGCACCTTATACCAGCCTGTTACCAGGTTTACAAACTACCCTGTCTTCAACCGTTACACCAAACCCTGCCGGAGCCAATGGCTATAGCTGGTTGCGCAACGGCGTGGTGTTAAGCAGCCCTGCATTGGGTGTGGTTAGCGGAATAGGCACCGGTAGCTTAAGGCTTGATGTAGATGGCCAGGGTGATTATCAATTGAGGGTGACTGATGTTAACGGATGTACCAATATATCCAACACCATCACCATCAAGGATTCAGCCAGCGGCAAATGCTTTATCTATCCAAACCCAACCAGTGGTAAGTTCCAGGTTAGGTATTACAGTGTTGCAAACAACGTGTTGCCAAGATTCTTAACTATATATGATTCTAAAGGCGACAGGGTGTTTGTACAGAATTACACGATCGGAAGACCATACGACAGGATGGATGTTGATATGAGAGCGTTTGGAAAAGGACTCTACTGGGTTGAAATTGGTGACCTGAACGGTAACCGTTTAACCATGTGCAGAGTGGTGATACAATAATCAATAACTAATCAGTTATACAATCCCCCCGATATTTTTCGGGGGGATTTTTTTGTATCCTTAAGAACCGGTGGAGTATGCTTAATATTATGCTGACTAGGTTTGCCTGCCTGTTGCATATTAGTAAACACGGCTTACAATTGAGGTAAATCTTAAAGCAGCTCTTCTAAAACTCTTCTTATAAGGCTACCAAAGTCTTTTATAAATACCCAAAAGCGGTATTTACTGCAAAGCCCATTACAGCTAAAAACAATAAAGAACACAATTTGCAATATCTTCATTTCCTAAATTACTACCATGAGGCCCGGCGAATATTATAATGGCAGAGTTATAGCTTTGCAGGATGATTTAAAACTGCTTACAAAGAAAAGGACGATGCTTGCCTGGCTGCGCTTTGCGGTAGTAACAGGAATCATAGCCTGTTGTTATTTTTTTCTACCCTTTGGCCTGTTATTTTGTATTATACCCGGAATTTTATTGCTCTTTTTATTTACCCGGCTGATATTTGCCGACCTAAATAATAAATCCTTAATTGAACATACAAAAAAACTGCTTACGGTAAATGAGAATGAATTAAAAGCATTGTCACATAACTATTATCATTTTGCTGAAGGGAGAGAATATATACCCAAAGAACATTTTTATGCCAATGACCTGGATATATTTGGCCATGCCTCACTCTATCAATACATAAACAGAACGGGATCTGAAATGGGTAGCGGTTCTTTGGCTGCGTGGCTATCAATACCGGCGGAAACAGAAACAATTTTAAAAAGGCAGGAAGCCATTAAAGAACTGGTTAAACAGTCAGCCTGGAGACAGGAGTTACAGGCCTATGGCTTGGCAAAGCGCATTAAACTGGAAACAACAACACGTTTACAAAACTGGTTTGCCGATGATAACAGGTTTATCAATAATAAATTCTGGTTATCAATCAGGTATTTAATTCCTGCGGTAATAATTACGGTGTTGGTTTTGAATATAGCGGATGTGCTAAACAACTATGCAAGAAATTATTGTTTGCTGGCCTCTGCCCTGTTAGCCTTGTACATCAGCAAAAAAGTTACACCGCTGCACCAGCAGGTTTCTAAAATGACAGAAGAGCTGGAAGTACTTTCAGACAGTATTAACCTGATTGAAAAAATGCATTTTACCTCCCCATTTTTGAAGGACCTGCAAAATGAGTTTGTACAACAGAATGCCAAAGCTTCAACACAAATCAATACCCTTAAAAAGATACTGGAAAGGCTTGACCTCCGTTTTAATTTTGTTGTATTTATACCGCTGGATATTTTACTGCAGTGGGACCTGCAACAGGTAATGGCTTTGGAAAAATGGAAGCAGCAAAATCAAAAGCATGTAATGCAATGGTTTACGGCATTGGGCGAAATGGAAGCCATCAACAGTTTGGCTACCTTGTCATTTAATCACCCTGAATGGTGTTTCCCGGTTCTAAAAGAAGATCATTTTTTTATTGAAGGAAAAGAGATTGGCCACCCGTTGATACAGGCTGAAAAGTGTGTAAACAATCCTTTAAAAATTGACCATAATGGCCAACTGATGCTGGTTACAGGAAGTAATATGGCGGGCAAAAGCACTTACCTGCGAAGTATTGGTGTAAATACGGTACTTGCCATGGCAGGTGCACCCGTTTGTGCCCGGTACTTTTGTTTATCGCCGGTACAGGTTATCAGCAGCATGCGTATTGCAGATAACCTGGAGGAAAACACTTCTACCTTTTATGCAGAATTAAAAAAACTAAAGACCATCATTGAAAAGGTAAACAGCAATGAAAAGGTTTTTATTTTACTGGATGAAATTTTACGGGGAACCAATTCACTTGACCGGCATACCGGTTCTGCAGCGCTTATTAAACAACTGATCAAACATCATGCTGCCTGCATAATTGCCACGCATGATGTGGAACTGGCAAAGATGAAAAATGAATACCCGGAAAATATTTTAAATTATCATTTTGATGTGCAGGTGAGCAACGAAGAATTATATTTTGATTACCAGTTAAAGGAAGGCGTTTGTACCAGCTTAAATGCATCTATCTTAATGAAGAAAATTGGTATTGAACTATAAAAAAAGAAAGCCATAATGGCTTTCTTTTTACTTATAACTTTTGAATTACTACTTTTTAATTATTTTCCCTTCCCCCATCCAAACCAATCATTTCCGTTTGCATAGAGCATCAGTGCCAGTAAAATGACCATACCAACGATCTGAGCATATTCTAAAAATTTTTCGTTCGGCTTGCGGCCGGTGATCATCTCTCCCAATGTAAATAAAACGTGGCCGCCGTCCAAAGCAGGTATTGGTAACAGATTCATGAAAGCCAGTACGATGGAGAAGAAAGCAGTGATCGTCCAGAAATGTTCCCAATCCCATTCGCTGCCAGAGAATACCGAACCCATTGCTTTGAACCCGCCAACACCTTTATAAGCACCTGTTGAAGGCGATAATATTTTTTTAAACTGATCAATATAAAACTGCAGTTCTTTACCTGCTCTTTTTACACCGGCAGGAAATGCTGCAAAAAAACCATACTTTTTAACTTCATATTTATAAATGCCTAAACTATCATATTCTTCATGGCTGCTAGGTCTGCTAAATCCGATTTTTCCGCCGGCAATTAAAGTGGTAGTAAGATTTATCAGACTGTCGTTTCGTTTTACAATCAGGTTAATAGTATCGCCTTTCTTTTGTTTCTTCATTACTGCATCAAACTGATCGTAAAACTTTGTTTGAACTGTATCTACGCCAACAATCAGATCTCCCTTTCTTAGTCCGGCCTTATATGCAAAACTGGTATCCCTGATCTCAGAAATAATAACCGGTATTCTCGGGCTGATCAACGGGCCATCGGCCAGTTTCTTTTTTTCTACCAGTTTTCCTATCAGGTCAACGGGCATATTCAGTACCGTTACCTTGCCCTCTCTTTCAACAGTTACATTGTTATTAACTACCAATATCTTTTTTAAGATATCCGTGTATTCCACCACAGGTTTACCATCTACTGCCAGAACCTTATCGCCGTTTTTAAACCCAAGATCATTAAACAGTGAATCGTTGAATGTAATACCATGTTTTAAAGAAGATGCCGGTATTTTTTTCTCACCCCAGGTCATTAAAATGCCGGCATAAATAACAAATGCCAGTAAAATATTTACTGTAACACCTCCCAGCATAATGATCAACCGTTGCCAGGCTGGTTTGCTTCTGAACTCCCAGGACTGTGGAGGCAGTTTTAATGATTCTTTATCCATGCTCTCATCCACCATTCCGGAAATTTTTACATAACCGCCCAAAGGCAGCCATCCAATACCATACACCGTATCGCCGATCTTCTTTTTAAAAATGGAGAACCAGGGATCGAAAAACAGGTAGAATTTTTCAACCCTGCACTTAAACCACTTTGCTGTGATGTAGTGGCCAAATTCGTGCAGAATAACCAGTATAGAAAGCGACAATAAAAGCTGGGCAACTTTTAAACCTACGCTGGGCCAGTTTATTGCTAATAAGGTAATGTCCATTTATTAATTTGTATTTAATGTTCAATATTGATGAAAAGTACAAGAGTGCGACGCCAATGAAGCTAAATAGCAGTACAAGGCCCGGCCCAAAAAACTTTTACAGGTTTATCAACGAAGCGGCAAAATTACGGGCTTCGGCGTCGCTTTCAAAATATTCCTGTAAGGTGGGTTTTTCAATATAGGTCACGTTTTCCATGGTTTTTTCAACCAGGGCGGTCATATCTAAAAAGCCGATACGGTTGCGCAGAAAGGCCCACACGGCAATTTCGTTGGCTGCATTTAATACACAGGGCATATTGCCGGCCTTGTTAAGTGCTTCTATAGCCAGGGCTAAATTTCTGAAAGTTTTAACATCGGGTTCCTCAAAATTTAGTGCCGGATATTTTTTAAAATTGAGGCGGGGAAAATCGTTTTTTATTCTGCCCGGAAATGCCATGGCATATTGTATGGGGAGTTTCATATCGGGTAATCCCATCTGTGCTTTGATACTTCCATCTTCAAACTGAACCATACTGTGAATAATACTTTGCGGATGTATCACCACTTCGATCTGATCGGGTCGTAAATTAAAAAGCCATTTTGCCTCAATCATCTCCAACCCTTTATTCATAAGGGTTGCAGAATCTATAGATATTTTTGCTCCCATACTCCAGTTGGGATGCTGCAGTGCATGATCTCTTTTTACATTAACGAGAAAATTGGGTTTTTTACCCAGGAAGGGACCGCCACTGGCCGTAAGAATAATTTTTTCGATGGGGTTCCTGGCTTCGCCGATGAGACATTGAAATATGGCGGAATGCTCACTGTCTACAGGAATGACCGGCACTCTTTTTTCAATGGCTTTCTGCATCACAATATCGCCCGCAACAACCAGTGTTTCTTTATTGGCAAGTCCTACAGCTTTGCCCTTTTCTACTGCCTTTAAAGTGGGTTTTAATCCTGCAAAGCCAACAATGCCGGCCAGCATCATATCATAGGTATCAAATTCGGCCACTTCTTCCAATGCAGCTTCGCCGGCAAATACTTTTATATCTGTTGATGATAAGGCTTCCTTTACTTTCTGATACCTGGCTTCATCACCTATAACAACCGCATTGGGCCTGAATTTCAGCGCCTGGGTAATGAGCAGTTCATCATTTGTCTGTGCTGTTAATATCTCCACTTCAAACAGATCGGGATTGGCACGTATCACTTCCAGCGCCTGGGTACCTATAGAGCCGGTTGAACCAAATATAGCAATGCGTTTTTTCGTAGACTGATCGGCCATTATTAAATAGTGAATTATAGCGGCAAATCTAACTTAATAATTGTTGCAACGCAATTTTCACTTTATCAAAATTGAATTTTTGTATAATATCATGCATCATGGCCTCCATTTTATCGTTACAGAGATTGCCGATAGAACCCTCATGTGTATGAGCCGGCGAAGCTGAGTGGGTGAAGTTGCCGGCTTCAATAGCTGCACCTACCTTTTTGTAGGCATCCCTGAATGGTATGCCTTCCAGTACCAGTTTGTTTACTTCTTCTACACTGAATAAGAATTTATACTTTTCATCCTGCAGCAGGTCTTTTTTAATTTCGATATTGCTCAACATCAGGCCTGTCATTTGCAGGCAGTCGTTTAGATTTTGAAAAGCCGGTATGATATGTTCTTTTATCAATTGAAGATCGCGGTGGTAACCTGATGGCAGGTTGGTTGTCATCAGCATGATCTCATTAGGCAGGGCCTGTATGCGGTTGCAATGAGAACGGATCAGTTCAAATACATCGGGATTTTTTTTATGCGGCATGATGCTGCTGCCGGTTGTTAACTCATCGGGAAAGGAAATGAATGCAAAATTTTGATTAAGGTATAAACAGGCATCCATACTTAGCTTAGCTAATGTGGCTGCAATATTTGCCAATGCAGCTGCTACAATGCGTTCTGTTTTGCCCCGGCCCATTTGTGCATATACCACATTGTAATTCAGGTTATCAAACCCCAGCAAATCGGTGGTCATTTGCCTGTTGATGGGGAAGGATGAACCATAGCCTGCTGCAGAGCCCAGCGGATTTTTGTTTACAACCCGGTAAGCCGCTTCCAGTGTTGTTAAATCATCAACCAAACTTTCGGCATAAGCACCAAACCATAAACCAAAAGAGGAAGGCATGGCCAGTTGAAGATGCGTATAGCCGGGCAAGAGATCAGCTTTATGCTTTTCGCTTTGTGCAACTAACAGATCAAATAATGCTTTTGTATTGATAACTGTTTTTTCAATTTCTGCTCTTATAAATAATTTCAGGTCTACTAATACCTGATCGTTCCTGCTGCGGGCACTGTGGATTTTTTTACCTGCATCGCCCAGTTTTTGTGTCAGCATTAATTCCACCTGCGAATGGATATCCTCTACCCCATCACTAAGTTTAAAATCTTCCCTTTGAATTTGCTTGTAAATTTCTTTCAACGCTGACTCCAAAAGTTCCAATTCGGCTCTAGTCAATAATCCAACAGATTCCAGCATTTTTGTATGTGCAATTGAACCCAGCACATCAAATGGAGCCAGGTAAATATCCAGGTCCCGGTCATTACCAACCGTAAATTTTTCTACTTCCTTTAACGATGCTTTATCTTTTTGCCAAAGTTTCATGTTGGTAAAATTTGATGGTTAAACTACCTTTTCCAATATTTTTATGTAAGTTTTTATCCCTTTTTCAATTTCTTTCAGATAAATAAACTCATCTGCTGTGTGACTTCTTGCACTATCTCCCGGGCCACACTTTAATACCGGTGCAGGAATCAATGCAGCATCTGATGTTGTGGGCGAACCATACATTTGTTTGCCCAGTTTTATACCTGCCTGAACAAGCGGATGATCTTTTTCAATTTTTGAAGAACGCAAACGCATGCTCCTGGGTTTTACTTCAGATTGAATATGTTGTTTAATTGTTTCCAGAATCTCTTCATGTGTGTATACATCTGTAACCCTGATGTCAACAACAAAACTGCAAATAGCGGGTACTACATTATGTGCTTTATTTTCCGTACAAATTGATGTTACCGACATTTTTATTGGCCCCAAGACTTCAGATACTTTTGGAAACTGATAAGTTTGAAACCAGCTGATATCTGTCATGGCTTTATAAATGGCATTCTCACCTTCTTCCCTGGCAGCATGACCGGCTTTGCCTGTTGCTGCACAATCCAATACCAGCAGGCCTTTTTCGGCAATAGCAAGATTAGTTAGTGTTGGTTCTCCAACAATCGCCAGGTCAATTTTTGGTAAGGATGACAATATACTTTCAATTCCATTTTTTCCACTGATCTCTTCTTCTGCAGTTGCAGCAATAACAATATTAAACTTTAGGTTTTCCATTTCATAAAAATGGCAGAATGTTGCTATCAAACTTACCAGGCAACCACCGGCATCATTGCTGCCTAAACCAAATAATTTTCCCCGTCCGGCCGGGTCATCCGGGCGGGCTTCTTCAATGATTGGCGAAAAAGGGTCTTTGGTGTATTGCGGATTGGATTTTACAGTATCGTGATGTGAGTTGAGTAAGATGGTTGGCTTACTTTCATCAAAATATTTATTTACACACCACACATTATTTAGCGAACGTTTTGACGGGATATTTCTTTCTTTGAAAAACTGTTCAACAATATCAGCGGTTTTATCTTCTTCCTTACTGAAAGAAGGCGTTGCTATCAGTTTTTGTAACAGCTCAACAGCTTCCTGGTATGGTTTATTTTCTGTCATGCTTTAATGAGTGTTCCTTTTGTATCAACCGTTATATTTTGCAGCAGGTCATCTGCATGGCCAATCAATACTTCCTGTACGCCATTATCGATTGCAGCAAAGGCATTGTCTATTTTAGGCAATATGCCATCTGCCAGTTTTTTATCTTCCAGCAGCTGCTGATATTTTTCTTTATTGATCAACTGAATTACTGATAATTCGTCTTCAATATTTTCCAACACGCCTTTCTTTTCAAAACAATAGATCAGTCTTACATCATATTGTGTTGACAAGGCAACAGCCAGTGCCGAAGCAATGGTATCGGCATTGGTATTCAGCATTTGACCCTGCCCATCGTGTGTTAAAGGAGCAAATACTGGTACTAAATAATTATCGAGAAGCAATTGCAAACTGCCAACTGCCAATTGCGAACTGTTTATATCGCCCACAAAGCCATAATCAATTTCAGCAACAGGTCTTTTACCTGCCGGAATAATATTTGCATCAGCACCGGTTAAACCAATGGCATTGCAATGCAAGGATTGTAATGCTGCCACCAGTTTTTTATTGATCAATCCTCCATAAACCATCGTAACCAGATCAATGGTTGCTTCATCCGTAATGCGCCTTCCGTTAATGTAGTTGGGCGTTAATCCCATTTGCTTGCCAATGGTTGTTGCAATTTTTCCACCACCATGGATCAGTATTTTATGTGCATTAATTCCAGCAAATTTCTGAAGAAATGATTTTAAAGCTGCCGCATCATCAACCACATTACCTCCAATCTTAATAACGAATAATTTTTTCATTACATTGATTTTACAATTTCGCTAAGTACAGCCTGTGCAGCCCAAACCCGGTTACCGGCCTGCTGTGTAACCAGACTTTTAGTGCCATCTAATATCTCATCACTCAATTCAACATTGCGCCTTACAGGAAGGCAATGCATTACTTTAGCATCATTGGTAAGAGCTAGTTTTTTAATGTTAAGCATCCAATCTGTATCGCTGGAAATTATTTTTCCGTAGTCTTTATAACTGCTCCAGTTTTTTACATAAATATAATCGGCATTTTTTAACGCTTCATCCTGGTTGGTAATAATGGTGGCGTTCTTTGTAAAAGCTTCATCCAGTTCATAACCTTCGGGATGCGTAATTACAAATTCAGTTTCGTTCCATCCTCCAACCCATTGGGCAAAAGAATTGGCTACACATTGCGGCAATGCTTTTACATGCGGAGCCCAGGTTAAAACAACTTTAGGTTTGCCTGTTCCTCCCCCTCCGCCTCCGCCAGTTGGCGGAGAAACTGAGAGCCTGCTTTCCTGAATAGTAATTATATCTGCAAGAGACTGCAATGGATGCAGTGTAGCACTCTCCAGGCTTACTATGGGCACGCCGGCATATTTAATAAATTGATTGATCACTGTTTCTGCATAATCATCTTCCCTGTTTTGTAAAGATGGAAATGTACGTACGGATAAAATATCAAAGTACTGCCCCAGAACCGGTGCTGCATCTTTGATATGTTCAACTGTTGTTCCATTCATGATGGCTCCCTCAGCAAATTCCAAAGCCCATCCTTCTTTGTCAACATTAAAAACGATGGCTTCCATTCCGAGGTTGGCAGCCGCCACCTGTGTGCTTAACCGGGTGCGTAAAGATGGATTTAAAAATAACAGCCCAATTCTTTTACCTGCTCCCAGTTGCTTATCTGCAAATGGATCTGCTTTATATTTCAACGCCTGTTCAACCAGTGCATTTATATTATCAACATCATTTACAGAAATAAAATTTTTCATCAGCCTAATTCGGTTTTAATTGCCTGTAAAAAAATATCTGCTTCGGTTTTTGTTATATTTAATGCCGGTAAAAGTCTGATCACGTTTGGTTTTGCTTCGCCGGTAAATATTTTGTGCTTACATAAAAGGTTCTTCTTTACCATGTTCAGTTCATCAGGCAAATCAATGCCGATCATCAATCCTTTTCCTCTTACTTCTTTTATATTAGGCAGTTTTTTTAGTTCTCCCATTAAATAATCGCCAACTGTTTTCGCATTATTGATCAACTCTTCCTTTTCAATTACCTCCAACACAGCCAAAGCGGCAGCACAGGCCAAATGATTGCCGCCGAAAGTTGTACCCAGCATAAAATGTTTGGGTTGAATTTTTGGGGCGATGGAAATGGCTCCGATCGGAAATCCATTACCCATACCCTTTGCCATGGTATAAATATCTGCATTCACTCCTGCAAAATCATGCGAATAGAATTTGCCGCTTCTGCCGTACCCGCACTGCACAGAATCTGCAATAAATACAGCATTGTATTCATTGCAAAGGCTTCTTATTTTTTTCAGGAAAGCATCGCTGGCAACAATGATGCCTCCAACACCCTGTATCCCTTCAATAATAACAGACGAAATCTCATGTTGCTTAAACGCTACTTCCAGCGCTGCTTCATCATTAAAAGGAAGAAATATCACATTATCTGTTTCATTTACCGGTGCAACAATATTTGGATTATCTGTTGCAGCTACAGCTAATGATGTTCTGCCATGAAATGCTTTTTTAAAAGCAATGATCTTTTTTCTGCCATTATAAAAAGAAGCAAGCTTTAATGCATTCTCATTTGCTTCTGCACCTGAATTACATAAGAACAACTGGTAATCTTCTTTACCGGATATCTTTCCTAATTTTTCTGCCAGCTCAACCTGCAATGGAATTTTTATTGAGTTGGAATAGAAGCCTACTTTATGCAACTGGTCTTCAATCCGCTTTACATAATGCGGATGTGTATGCCCTATGGATATAACAGCATGCCCGCCATATAAATCGAGATACTTTTCTCCCTTATCATCCCACACATATGACCCCATTGCTTTTTCTATTACAATGTCATTTAAGGGATATACATCAAATAATTTCATTTCCGTTTTTTTACCGCAGAGCGCTGAGTAGCAGAGAATTTAAATACCGAACTCTGCGCCTTTGCGTTTCAGCGGTTACTTTAAAAATAATTTGCTTTTAATTTCAATCCTGTTGTTTCTTCCAGGCCAAACATTAAATTCATATTCTGCACCGCTTGCCCACTGGCGCCTTTTAATAAATTATCAATGGCAGAATGGATAACCAGGTTGCTGCCCACTTTTTCTAATTGAATAAAACACTTGTTGGTATTAACTACCTGCTTTAAAAAGACAGGCTCATCACTCAGCACCACAAAAGGATGTGCCGCATAATATTTTTTATACAGTGCTGCAACTTCATTCAATTCCAAAGAACATTTTATTTGGGAGCTTATAAAAATGCCTCTTGTAAAATCTCCCCGCCAGGGAATAAAATTAAGATCAACATTGCCAGCAGGATTTAACTGCAACATAGATTGCCCGATCTCTTTAAGATGCTGATGCGATAATGTTTTATAAGCCTGTATATTATTTGCCCGCCAGCTGAAATGTGAGGTCTCACTCAAACCCTGTCCTGCACCTGTTGAGCCGGTAATACCTGTTGTGTGAATTTCTTTTAGCAAGCCTGCTTTTGCCAACGGCAATAAGCCTAATTGAATGGCAGTGGCAAAGCAGCCGGGGTTTGCAATATTTTTTGCTTTTCTTATTTGTGCTTTATTCAACTCGGGTAAACCGTAAACAAATTTTCTTTTATTCATTGATTCGCCCAATCTGAAATCCTGGCTGAGGTCGATGATCTTTATTGCAGCATCAATTTTATTTTCTGCTAAAAACTTTACGGCATCACCATGACCAACGCATAAAAACAACACATCAATTTTCTGGCTTAATGAGGAACTGAATTTTATATCAGTATCCCCCTGCAGGTCTTTATGTACTTCGTATAAAAAATTACCTGCATTACTTTTACTATGCACAAAAGAAATTACTGCCGCAGGGTGATTGAGCAATATCCTGATCAACTCTCCTCCGGTATAACCAGCACCTCCAACAATACCAACTTTAATCTTTGTTGCCATCAGCTGTTTGTTTTACTGCGTTATAGATCATGGTCTGGTTACCAAATATTTTTGAGAACCCTCTTACATCATCCCCTGTCCAGCCTGTATTCATCTCTCCGTACTTACCAAATTTGCTGCTCATCAGGTCATAAACCGATTCGATGCCGGTGATCTGAAAACGATAAGGCATGAGATCAACAAAAACTTTTCCGGTAACATTCTCCTGTGAATGCTGGAAGAAGGCCTCAATATCTCTCATCACCGGATCCAGTATCTGCCCTTCATGCAGCCAGTTGCCATAAAACAAGGCCAGCTGATCTTTCCAGTTCAACTGCCATTTGGTAAGCACATGTTTTTCCAAAGCATGGTGTGCTTTTAAAATAATCATGGGAGCAGCTGCTTCAAAACCTACACGGCCCTTGATGCCGATGATGGTATCGCCAACATGCATATCCCTTCCAATACCAAAAGCACCGGCTATACTTTGCAAATGCTGAATAGCTTCTGTTGGATGAGCAAATCGTTTTCCATCAATGCCAATCAATTCTCCCTTTACAAATTCCAGTTCAACTGATTTTTGCTCAGTTGCTGTAACCTGCGTAGGCCAGGCTTCTTCGGGCAACATGCCTTTACTGTTCAATGTTTCTTTACCACCCACACTGGTGCCCCACAAACCTTTGTTTATGGAGTACATTGATTTGTCAAAATTCATTTCAACACCCTTGCTTTTTAAATAAGCAATTTCATCTTCACGGCTTAATTTAAGATCACGTATAGGAGTACAGATTTCAACACCGGGTATCATGATATTGAAGATCATATCAAATCTTACCTGGTCATTGCCTGCACCGGTACTGCCATGCGCCACGATATCTGCATTTAAATGCTGTACATGCTCAGCAATAAAAACTGCCTGGCTTAATCTTTCAGCACTAACACTTAATGGGTAAGTATTATTCTTAAGTACATTTCCAAAAACGAGGTACTTGATTATTTTATCGTAATAACTTTTAACTGCATTTACTGTGGTGTGTGATTTTACTCCAAGTTTATAAGCATGTGCTTCAATCTTTTTCAATTCATCGTCGTTAAAACCACCGGTGTTTACAATTACAGAATGCACTTCATAACCTTTTTCTTCTGTAAGATATTTTACACAGTAAGTGGTATCCAATCCGCCGCTAAATCCCAAAACAACCTTCTTGCTCATTTAAATTATTTTAAAAATTAAAAAAAAATCTCAGTAATGATTTTGATGTACCGCCGCCCTCTTTTTTCTGCAAAAATTTAATCATCCTGCTTTGCTTTATATGCATGAACCTTTCGTATAATTTTGAATGTTGCTTAAACTCCTGCTTGGTTTCTTCTGGTGTATAATGATCGGCAGGATCGAAAAGCATGGCCGTACACATACAGTTCTTTCTTTCCTTGCTCATCAATATATCATAGTTAACGCAGCTTTTGCAGCCTGCCCAAAACTGTTCATCATTGGTAAGCTCTGAATAAGTTACCGGTTCATAACCCAGGTCGGAGTTAATTTTCATCACGGCCAGGCCGGTTGTTAAACCAAATATTTTCGACTCAGGATATTTTTCCCGGCTCAGTTCAAAAATTCTTTTCTTAATAGATTTGGCTACGCCTGTTTTGCGGTATTCGGGAGAAACGATCAGGCCGCTGTTGGCAACAAATTTATTGTGCTCCCAAACTTCTATGTAACAAAAGCCAACCCAGTCACCACCGGTTGTTACAGCAATAACTGCTTTACCTTCCTGTATTTTTTGCTCAATATATTCAGGAGAACGTTTGGCTATGCCCGTACCACGGGCTTTGGCAGAAGAAGCCATTTCATCGGTGATGATTGTTGCGTAATGTGTATCGGCTGCTGTGGCAACCCTGATAATTATATTACTGTTATCCAATTGTAAAAAATTGAAAGAATGATTAAATGATGTTACAAAAAATGTGCGGAGATTTTTTCACTGACAGGGGCAGGTTTTAGCTACTCGTCCTATCAGCATCCACGTCGGGATCTGGGTATAAATACAAACAGGTTGCCCATAGTATACAGTAAACCCCTGGCGGGAGAATTTGTATTGGCGATATGTAATTTAATCCTGTTCAATGTATATGTAAATTGTGTTTACTCTGCAAAAGTATATGATTTTGAAAACATTGTACAAAAAAATATGTTAAGCATCCATTAAAGGAGAAAAAGCCTCAGTTCACAAACTTCTCCAGTTCTTCTGCAATCTTACGGTCATTACTCAAACGGGGCACTTTATTTTGCCCGCCAAGTTTACCAATGCTCTTCATATAATCGATAAACCCATTCTTTTTAACCGGAGATATTTTTAATTGCTGCAGTATATTTCCACCAATCAAATCATCATAATAAACATTACGCTTACGAAGATTATCATCTACCTTTTTTGAGAACGCTTTCATATCAGCAGGCGTATTTTCAAATTCGATGAACCATTCATGATAACTTTTACCGGCATCGGTAGATATTTTTGGAGCCACCGTAAATTCAGTGATGGGAATATTTTCTTCGGCAGCAGCCTGTAACAAAGCCGCTTCCACTTCTTCGCTGATAACATGCTCGCCAAAGGCAGAAATAAAATGTTTGGTGCGGCCGGTAACCACCAGGCGATAAGGATTGGTTGAAACAAATTTAATGGTATCGCCAATATTGTATCCCCACAAACCTGCATTGCTGTTAATGATGAGTGCATAGTTCTCTCCCACTTTCACCTCTTTTAGAGTTAACCTGGTTGGGTTCTCATTAAAAATCTCTCCGGCAGGAACAAACTCAAAAAATATTCCGCTGTTTGTATTTAATAAAAGTCCTTCTTCTTTTTGCGAATCCTGGAAAGCAAAAAAACCTTCGCTAGCCGGAAACAATTCTATGCAATCAATTTTGCGCCCGATGCTTTCAAAAAGTTTTGCTTTGTAAGGTTCAAAATTTACGCCACCCTGTACCATCACATTAAAATTAGGAAACAGTTCTCCCACTTTTTTCCCGCTCTTTTCAGTCAGCCTGTCAAAGTACATCTGCATCCATGGCGGTATACCGCTGATGAGTGTCATATTCTGGTTGATGGTTTCTTCCACTATCTTATCCAGTTTTTCTTCCCACTCATCAATACAATTGGTGGGGTAAGATGGTAATTGGTTAGACCGTAAATATTTTGGTATATGATGATTTACAATACCACTCAGTCTGCCGGTTGGTATACCTCCCACTCTTTCCAACTCAGGCGATCCGCTTAAAAAGATCAGTTTACCATCTGCAAATTTTGTGTTGCCTGTTTCCGCCATATAACAGAGCAAAGCATTGCGGGCCGTATTTATATGATTTGGGATAGAGTCTTTTGTAATGGGTATATATTTTACACCGCTGGTAGTGCCGCTGGTTTTGGAAAAATAAATGGGCTGACCTTTCCACAACACATTGTGTGTACCCTGCTTAATTTTATCTATGTAAGGTTTAAATGCTTCGTAGTCACGCAGTGGAACCTGCTTTACAAAATCTTCGTAAGTTTTAATGGAAGCAAAATCATGGTCTTTTCCAAAAACAGTTTTTGTGCCAACTTTAACAAGATGATTGAATATCGCCTGCTGATCTGCTTCTGCAGTCTCCATTCCTTTTTTTATCTGCTTGTATATATAACCGGCAAAAGGTTTTGCCAATATTGATTTTATCTTCATTACACTTTATTCAATCTGTACAAAAACAAATTTAAGAGGTTTTTTTGTTTGAGAAATGTAAAGATTTATAAACGGAAAGCTGATTGTTGTTAAGGTTGCCAACCCTAACTGAGTTCAATTCAAAATAAAAATACATCTTAAAGGTTGGCAACCTTGTATGAAAACAAAACTATTTACAATCGCATTTCCATTCCGTATCCAGATCAATTACGGTTACCACCACCAGGCCATCATCTTTTGGCGCAAAAACAATACGTACATGTTGTTTATCATGGGTAAACCCTTCTACCGGGTAGGTTTTACCTCTTTTATCATTTTGTATTTTTTTATGATTGATGGTTCCATTTTTTAAAATTTCCTTCACTTCCGATTCATCTATCTTCCTGCAATCCATACGGCATTTGGCGTGTTTGCTGAAAATAATTTTGGTAGCATTCCGGTCAAAGCCCGCTACTTCTTCCGACTTTTCCTCCTGCGGCAAAACTGCCGGCACGGTAATTTTTTCAGTTACCTGTTCCGTTTCGGGTTTATTTACCCTATTGCCACGTTGGTTTTTCTTTACAAAATAGAATAACAGACCCGCTGCAATTAATAATAGATATGGCAGATATTTTTTAAGCATGGTGCAAGTTACAATTTTGATGGAACACAGATGACACGGATGTAACTGATATACATTGATAAATCTGCCTGCCTGGTAAGCTGGTCTGCGTTAATCTGTCCAATCAGCGTCATCTGCGTTCTATTCATTAATTTTGCCCCAATGAACAAAACGGTAGCATTACATACACTGGGCTGTAAACTTAATTTCTCCGAGACTTCTTCCATTGGAAGGTTACTGGAGAATGACGGCTTTGAAAAAAGAGATTTTGACGAAGTGGCCGATGTGTATGTAATAAACACCTGTTCGGTTACTGACAATGCAGATAAGGAATGCAGGATGCTGGTGCGGCGAATTCAACGCAAAGCTCCCGGGGCCATGGTTGTTATAACCGGTTGTTATGCTCAGCTAAAACCACAGGAGATTGCTGCCATACCTGGTGTTGACCTGGTTTTGGGTGCTGCAGAAAAATTTAATATTGCAGCGCATTTAAAAGAAGTTACCAAGGGCGACAGTGCGAAAATCTGCAGTTGCGATATTGAAGATGTAAATGAATTTACCGCCTCACATTCCATTAATGACCGCACCCGTATATTTTTAAAAGTGCAGGATGGCTGCGATTACAATTGTTCTTTTTGCACCATTCCTATGGCAAGAGGCAAGAGCCGCAGCGATAGCATCAGCAATGTAATTGCCAATGTAGAAGCGATAGCAGCGCAGGGTGCAAAGGAAATTGTATTGACAGGAATTAACCTGGGCGATTTTGGAAAAGGCTTTACGGGTGGTAAAAAGAATGAAGAGGATTTCTTTGACCTGGTAAAAGAACTGGATGAAGTAGATGGTATTGAACGTTATCGTATTTCTTCCATTGAACCCAATTTACTAAGCAATGATATCATTGAATTTGTGAGCAACAGTAAAAAATTCATGCCGCATTTTCATATTCCTTTGCAAAGTGGAAGCGATAAGATACTGGGATTGATGAGACGCCGTTATAAAAAGGATCTTTATACTGAAAGAATTGGTTTGATAAAGACCATGATGCCGCATTGCTGTATTGGTGTGGATGTGATCGTTGGCTTTCCCGGCGAAACGGATGCAGACTTTCAGGAAACATTTAACTTCCTGCATCAACTGGATATTAGTTACCTGCATGTATTTACTTATTCTGAAAGAACAAATACACTGGCTGCTGATATGAAGCCGGTTGTGCCTGTTGGTTTAAGAAACGACAGAAATAAATTACTGAGGAACCTCAGTTACCAGAAAATGCAATACTTTACCAATGCCCATATTGGGCAAACCCGTAAAGTTTTATTTGAAACAAAAAACAAGAACGGTATGATGGAAGGTTATACCGATAATTACATTAAAATAACTACCCCCTTTAACGAAGTATGGGAAAACAATATTATAGAATGGAAAATATAAATCAAGATCATTTAAATAAATACCAGGTTACTTTGCACTTCAACATGGATGATAATTTTATGGCCTTTGTACCTCCACACCGTGTTTATATAAACAGCTTGATCGAAAAAAATATTATTGATTACTACACTGTAAGTATGGAAAGCCAGAAAAGCTGGATGGTAATGAATGCCTCCAGTAAAATCCAGGTAGAAGAATACCTGAGCAAATCGCCGTTATATAAATACTGGACCTTTGAGATTGATGAATTGTTTGTGTATGACGGGCAATCTTACAGGTTGCCGGCTGTTCAATTGAATTAATTTTTAAAAATATTTTGTAGAAAATATTTTACCCCTATCTTTGCCATCCGAAAATTAAAAAGGGAGCATAGCTCAGTTGGTTTAGAGCATCTGCCTTACAAGCAGAGGGTCCGCGGTTCGAACCCGTGTGCTCCCACAAAGAAAAGGTTCACTCTGGTGAACCTTTTTATATTTAAAAGGTTATTTCCTTCCATCAGATTCAAAAATTTCAACCTATTTTTGCCATACAAATATGTCAATCTACGCAAATACCAAATTTCAGGAAGATACAGATACCCTTACGGTGACTGAATCTTATTGCAGCCTTATTGTCTGGAATGATGAGGTAAACACATTTGAATGGGTGATTGATACCCTGATTGAAGTTTGCGGCCACTCTACCCAACAGGCCGAGCAATGCGCCATTATTATTGACTCCAAAGGCAAATACGCTGTTAAACAGGGCAGCTACGAAATTTTAAAACCACAATGCGATGCCATCACTGAAAGAGGTATTAATGCAACTGTTGAAGTGATCGCTAATTAATCACTATGTTCCTCCTCACCTCAGCATTATTTTTTCCGCCTGCAGATATGGCTGATGAAGAAGGTTTATTGGCCATGGGTGGAGATTTAAGCACCGAGCGTTTATTACTGGCCTACCGAAGTGGCATATTTCCCTGGTACAACGAAGATGAACCCATCTGCTGGTGGAGTCCCGATCCCCGCTTTGTTTTATACCCTGCAGAACTGAAAGTAAGCAACAGCATGAAAACGGTTTTGCAAAATGGCAAATACAGGTTCACCACCAACCGGGCTTTTGAGCAGGTGATAGGAAACTGCAAAGCAGTCTCCCGCCGTGGACAGGATGGAACCTGGATATCGCCTGCCATGCAAAAGGCCTATATTATTTTACATAAGCTTGGCTATGCCCATAGCGCCGAAACCTGGCAGGATGGAGAGTTGATTGGCGGACTGTATGGAATCAGGCTGGGCAATTTGTTTTTTGGCGAAAGCATGTTCAGCCTGAAACCCAATGCCAGCAAGTTTGCATTTATTAACTATGTAAGGCAATTGCAAAAGGAAAATGTACAGCTGATCGATTGTCAGTTACATACCAACCACCTGGAAAGCCTGGGTGCCAGGATGATACCCAGGGAACTTTTTACACAAATTCTTGTTACAAATACAGGTAAATAATTTCCGTATTTTTGTCTATATTTTAAAAACCGAACTATGCTATTTGAATTTACCGAAGAACAATTGATGATCAAACAGGCTGCAAAGGATTTTGCCATAAACGAATGCCTCCCCGGTGTTATTGAACGGGATGAACACCAGAAATTTCCGAAAGAACAGATTGAAAAACTGGCCGACCTGGGGTTTATGGGTATGATGGTCAAACCTGAATATGGTGGAAGCGGCATGGATACCATCAGTTATGTATTGGCAATGGAAGAAATCAGTAAAGTGGATGCCAGCGTGAGTGTTTGTGTGAGTGTGAACAACAGCCTGGTTTGCTACGGACTGCAGGAATATGCTACTGAAGAACAAAAACAACAATATTTAAAACCACTGGCACAGGGTAAAAAAGATGGCGAACTATACATCGGTGCTTTTTTACTGAGTGAGCCTGAAGCCGGCAGCGATGCCACTTCGCAAAGAACCACGGCAGAAGATAAAGGCGATCATTATTTACTGAACGGAACTAAAAACTGGATCACCAACGGCAACAGCGCCAGTGTGTACCTGGTGATTGCACAAACCGACGCCAGCAAAGGCAGCCGCGGCATTAATGCATTTATTGTAGAAAAAAGCTGGGCCGGTGTTGAAGTGGGCGCTAAAGAAAATAAACTCGGTATCCGCGGAAGCGATACACACAGTATTTTATTTACCGATGTTAAAGTACCCAAAGAAAACCGCATAGGTGCAGATGGATTTGGATTTACGTTTGCCATGAAAACGCTGGCAGGCGGCAGGATCGGTATCGCATCGCAGGCATTGGGCATTGCAGCCGGTGCTTATGAACTGGCACTTGCTTACAGTAAGCAACGCAAGGCATTTGGTACCGAAATTATGAACCACCAGATCATCCAGTTTAAACTGGCCGATATGGCCACCAAAATTGAAGCTGCCCGTTTACTTTGCTTAAAAGCCGCCTGGGAAAAAGATAATAAAATTGACTACACTTTAAGCAGTAGCATGGCCAAAGTTTTTGCCAGTGAAACTGCCATGTGGACCGCAACCGAAGCCGTACAGATACACGGTGGTTACGGTTTTGTAAAAGAATACCATGTTGAACGATTGATGAGAGATGCAAAAATTACACAGATATATGAGGGAACCAGTGAAGTGCAGAGGATTGTGATCAGCAGGGCGATATTGAAATAAGAAAAACACATACCCTCTCCACCATCCTGAGCGTAGTCGAAGGAAAGGGGGAACTAACATGGAGGAGATAAAAGCGAAGATGTGCAGATGAGTAATTTGCACATTTTTCTTTGCGGCTTTGCGATACCTTTGCCTCTTTGCGTGAAAAATATGAGCATCAACACAAAAAAATACCAGGAAATAATTGGAGAACTAAGTGGCAAAGCCACTTTAGTTGCTGTTTCCAAAACAAAACCTGTAGAAGATATTCTTGAACTGTACAATCTTGGCCAGCGTGATTTTGGTGAGAACTATGTTCAGGAACTGGTTGGTAAATACGAACAACTGCCTAAAGACATCCGCTGGCATTACATCGGTCATCTGCAAAGCAATAAAGTAAAATACATAGCTTCCTTCGTTCATCTTATACACGGTGTTGACAGTTTGAGTTTGTTGAAAGAAGTAAATAAGCAGGCTTTAAAAAATAACCGCACTATAGATTGCCTGTTGCAGGTATACATTGCAAAAGAAGAAACCAAATTCGGACTGGACAGCCATGAACTGGATGCTGTTTTAACCGCCGATCTTTCTGCATTAAATAATATCCACATCACCGGCCTCATGGGTATGGCTTCTTTCTCAAACAATATGGATCTTGTTAGAAGTGAGTTTGATTATCTAAAGTCCCTTTTTGACAAATACGCCCAACACAAAACCCAAAACACAAAACTCAAAACCCTCTCCATGGGTATGAGTGCCGATTACAAAATAGCCATTGATGAAGGCAGCAACATGATCAGAGTTGGCAGTTTATTGTTTGGTGAAAGAAATTACAACGGATAAAAATGCAAAAAAGTAATGCGCTTTCAAATGCCGGACTCTCAAAAAATATTTACATCGGTATCGGCCTTGCCGCTCTTGCAGCACTTATCTGGTCGGGTAATTTTATCATAGCAAAAGCGCTCAACAATAAAATTCCTCCCTTTAGTCTTAATTTTTACCGCTGGCTTATTGCATCAATTATCATACTGCCATTTGCGGTAAAACAATTCAGCAGCCAATGGAAACTGGTAAAGCAATCATGGCAATACCTTTTCTGGGCGGCACTTACGGGCATTGTTATTTTTAACTCTTTTGTTTATATCGGTGCTCATTACACTTCTGCCATCAATCTTGCATTGATAGGCACCACCTCCTCTCCCATCATGTCTGTAGTATTTGCCCGTATTTTTTTAAAAGAAAAAATTGGCTGGATGAAACTGGCAGGCATGATACTTTGCAGCATCGGTGTTCTTTTCTTGTTGCTGCAAGGAGATTTTAAAAACCTGTTATCGCTTCATTTCAGCACCGGCGATCTTTGGTCGCTGGCTGCGGCCTGTAGTTTTGCTGTATACAATACACTGGTAAAGAAAAAACCTGCCGGCATTACACCGGTAAATTTTTTGTTTGTTATTTTTTCTTTGGGCACACTCATCCTGCTTCCTTTTTATATCTGGGAGCTTAATCATTATCCGGCGGTAACGTTCAGCAACGAACTTATTTTTTCTGTTTTGTATATCGGCATCGGCGCATCCGTTATCTGTTTTCTTATCTGGAACATGGCCATTGGTAAACTCGGTGCCGGCCGCACTGCTTTATTCGGCAACCTCATTCCGGTATTCAGCAGCATCGAAGCCGCTGTTATACTGCACGAAAATTTCACCTGTATACATATTACCAGTATGGCCATCATATTTACCGGCCTGCTGCTGGCAAACCGGCTGCGCCAGTAATTAAAGCGTTGCCAATTTGTTAAAACCTTAACAACCGTTGTGAAATGCGGCACGATATTGTATCGTTTGTATATAAATAGATAACTTTGAGATGAGCAATACAACATTTATGTCGGCAACATTTGAAACAGAAAAAAACAGGAAGGCTGCTATTTACACAGCCCTTATATGTGGCGCTATTCTTTTGATAGCCCTGCTTGTTTCATGGAAACCTGTTTTACATCCTCCAAAAATGGCAGAAGAGTTGATTGAAATAAACCTTGGAAATGATATTGAAGGTTTTGGCGAAGTGCAGCCTTTAATAAAAGGTGAAAAAGCTCCCGATGATCAAACTGCAGCAGACCAGCAGGCTGCACCCGTAAAAAATGAAACCACTGAAGAAATAAAAGCTGATGATAATACCGATCCCGAATCGGCACCGGTAACCAAACCCATAAAAACTACACCAAAAGTTACAACACCAAAAGTAGTTCCAACGCCCACCCCACCAGCACCCAAACCGCAGAAACCAAAAATTGCCGGTTATAACGGGCCTAAAGGTGGTACAGGCAATGGCGCAACAGAAGATAATGGTTACAAGTACGAAGGCAACAAACCCGGTGGTAAAGGCGATGCCGGAAGCCCCAATGGTAAACCCGACAGTTATGGAAATAACCCCGGCGGTAAAACAGGCGGTGGTGGTTTGCGTGTTAGTAAAGGCGACCGCACCATTGTAAACAATTATATTTTTATGGGCGATCTGCCGCCTGCAACCATTAATGCAGTAATTAAGGTTTCGCCTGCAGGCAGGGGCGTATTTGTAACTTTTGATAAAGGCTCAACCAGTACCGATTCAAAATATGCCAACGCCATACGTGGTTATTTACCCAATATCGAATTCAGCAAGTCCGATCATGAATCTGTTGTAACCGTTCCTTTTAATTTCAGGGTGCAGTAATTTTGCACGCAAAGGAGCAAAGTTTTAATACAAGCGTTAAAAACTTTGCGACTTAATCACTTGGCGCCTTTGCGTGATATTTTTTGCCCCTCACATTTTCTCCTTGATTGAACTTCATTGGCACAGTTTATCCTGAGGAACGAAGGACTCCGTTCATCTTTTGAATTACTATTTAGCTTTACCTACATTTGCTGTTGTACATTCCATATCTAACAGCGTACGAAACAAATGACCTATCAGCAAACAATCAATTACCTCTACTCACAACTGCCCATGTACAGCCGCATTGGTGCTGCTGCCTATAAAGAAGACCTGCATAACACCATCGCTCTGTGCAATGCCATTGATAACCCGCAAACAAAATTTAAAAGCATCCATATTGCCGGCACCAATGGCAAAGGCAGTACCAGCCATATGCTGGCAGCCATGTTGCAGCAGGCCGGTTATAAAACAGGTTTATATACTTCGCCGCATTTAAAAGATTTTCGGGAACGGATAAAGATCAACGGTGAAATGATCAGCGAAGATTTTGTGGTTGATTTTGTTGAGCGTACAAAAACAGTTTCAGAAGAGATCAAGCCTTCTTTTTTTGAACTCACCGTTGCCATGGCTTTTGATTATTTTGAAAAAGAAAAAGTAGATATAGCTGTTATTGAAACCGGCCTGGGCGGCAGGTTAGACAGCACCAATATTATTACCCCGCTCCTTTCCATCATTACCAATATTGGTTACGACCATATGGACCTGCTGGGCAATACACTTGAAAAGATTGCATCAGAAAAAGCAGGTATCATTAAACCTAATGTACCGGTTATCATTGGCGAATATTTACCCGAGACAAAAAATATATTCATTGAAAAAGCAACACAGTGCCATGCGCCCATTTATTTTGCACAGGATGAATATGCTGTTTCAAACATTCATTATACCATGCAATTGCTTAGCTGCGATATAACAAGTACCGAACATAATATTACCGAAACCTTTGAGCTCGACCTGAACGGATTTTATCAAACTAAAAATATCCGCACCGTTTTATGTGCCGAAGGGATTTTAACGCAACTTGGTTTCCCCATAAAAAATGAAGATGAAAAGCAGGCGCTCAAAAAGGTAAAAAAACTTACCGGGCTATATGGCCGCTGGGATGTTATCAGCAGCAATCCAACAATTATTCTGGATGTTGCACATAATGAAGATGGGATTAAACAGCTTCTGAATCAGTTGTCAATTGTCAGTCGGGAGTCGTCAGTCGTGAGTCGTGAGAAAGCAGCATTACACTTTATAATTGGGATGGTAAAAGATAAAGACATTTCAAAAGTACTTTCAATCTTGCCCAAAAATGCACAGTACTATTTTTGCAATGCTCATATTGAAAGAGCCTTACCACACAAAGAACTACTGAAAAAAGCAAAAATTTTTGAACTGAATGGCGAAAGTTTTGATGACGTTAACGAAGCCATAAAAGCAGCCAAACTTAATGCTGCAGCAGACGGTATTATTATAGTTTGCGGAAGTGTTTTTTTGGTTGCAGAGGTTGCATAAGTGTCAGGCCACTATAAGTACTCTTAATTTTATGAGAACACGATTTACAAAAGCAATCTTAAAGTTGCAGCGCGTGCATAGTGGCCAGACACTTGTACCAAACCAAATTACTGCACTTTAAATGCAAATGAATATTTCGCATCTATGTCTCTTTGAATGGATCCTGCCGGATACTCTTCTCTAAGCGCCGGTGGAATTGAAAGAAATACATCTTTATTACAATCCGGCAGATCATACGTAAAATGTAATTCGGAAAATGGATAAGGATTTGTTTGGTTAGCACAGGGGTTTAAGTTTTTCGCAATACCGGTTGGGTTTAACAAATATATTCCAGGGTATTTTAAAACAATGCCAAGTAGAATATTATAAAATGGCTGGCCATCGCAGCCTACATCAAAACTTACCCTGGAATAAAGGAGCGTTGTGTCATAATAGGGCGTGACATTGTTGGTAGTTATAAATTTACAAAAGCTTGAGACATTATTTGGTGTATTATACTTTGGTAACAAGGTAGCTCCAAAATTAAATCTTACTGAATCTGTTGAAAGCCTTCGATTACTAATGGTATCAAAAAGAGTTTTGTCTGTTGTAGAAAATGTAAGCCAGATGGTATCGTTTACATGGTAAGTTTTTTGTGCAGGAAACAGGTTCACCTTTTCTTTAAAAGATTGCTGAATCGGCGTTGGAGGTAAATCATACTTATGACATTGAAATCCCAATATAATAGTAAGTGTAAAAAGTAGAATGATCGTTGTTATTTGCAGTTTCATATGCGGGCTTAAAATAATTGAAGATGTAAATTTTAAAATGGTTACGGTTAAGTTATAAATATACAAGACTTATAGTGTATACCGCTATTTTGTTAAAAATCCGGGATTGCTGTTGCATGTAAACACCGGCATTGCATGTCTGAGGAAAAGGCTTTAACTTGTTTGCAGAATTTTGAGAGTTGACAGTTTTGTATATTCAGGCCACAAATGAAAATAAATTCTTTTAAAATATTCATACTAACCTTAGCTGTATTTTTCTGCCCTAATTTAAAAGCACAAAGTTTTCCTGATTTATTAAAAACACTCAATAATGAATATGGCCAGGAAAAACTGTACCTGCAATTTGATCGCACCCATTATAATTCCGGCGAAACGATCTGGTTTAAAGCTTATCTTTTTGCCGGTAATCTCCCCTCATTAATAAGTAAAACTTTATACACTGAATTAACAGATGCGAAAGGCAAAATACTGCAACGCATAATATCACCGGTTATGATGTCGGGTGCCGCCGGGTCAATTGATATACCTTCAGATGTCAGTGGTACTGTAATTGTCAGGTCTTATACAAAATGGATGTTGAATTTCGATTCTTCCTTTTTATTTACAAAAGCGCTTTCAGTTATATCTCCACAAAAGCCTGCTGAAAAAAATGCTATAAAGTCATCAGTAAGGACAAATACTATTACCGCAAATTCATCATTTGTAGTACAATTTTTCCCCGAAGGTGGAGACCTTGTTCAGGGTGTAGAATCCAGAATAGCTTTTAAAGCAACTGATCAAAAAGGGATGCCCGTTAACATTACGGGTGATATTTACGACAGTAAAGGAAACAGCGTTACAACATTTGCGAGCTTATATGATGGAATGGGGATATTCCTTCTTGAGCCTGAAGCCGGTGTACAATATAAGGCTGCCTGGAAAGGCAGGCAAGGCCAAATCAATGAAACCCCTTTAGTAACTGCAAAACCAACTGGTATAGTGCTGGAAGCCGGTCACCAGGGAGGCCAGATCCAGTTCAAAATAAAACGATCTGCAGATGTGCCTGAATATCCTTTTGTATATGTGGTGGCCCAAATAAATCAACAGGTTTTATACAGGGCAAAAGCTTATATCGACAAAACCCAATCAGCCAAAGGCATAATACCTACAGAAAATTCTCCGGCTGGCATTGTTCAAATCACGGTTTTTTCGCCCGATGAAAAACCATTGGCAGAACGGATCATATTTGCAAACCTGATTGATTATTCTTTTAGTACAGATTTAGTAAGATCGGTTGCTGATACCGGCAGGCGAAAGAAAAACAGCATTCAAATAGATCTGCCTGATACAATCCCCTGCAACCTTTCAATTGCTGTTACTGATGCTGAACTTAATCCCGGGCTTGCAGGAGACAATATTTTTTCCCGGCTACTGCTTACCGATGATATAAAAGGTTATGTACACAATCCCGCTTATTACTTTTCAGGCGATGCTGATTCTGTTGCAGATCATCTTGACCTGGTAATGATGACAAATGGCTGGCGCAGATTTAAATGGCAGGATGCACTTACCGGCCGTTATCCGGAAATAAAATATTTACCCGAAAATTTTATTTCTATTGATGGCCAGGTAAAAGGTTTAAGTCAAACAACGCTTGCTGGAAAAGAAATAAATGGCATACTGGAATTTAAAGATAAACGCAGAGAATTCTTAATTACCCCGGTACAGCCTGATGGTAAATTTAGTTTTTCAGGTATGATATTTTATGATACAGCGAAACTCTTTTATCAGTTCAATAAGGATAAAAATAAAACGCTTACATCAAGAGCAAACTTTGTAATTAAGAATAATTTATTAAGAGGGCCGCTGCAAACCGGCAATCCTTTAATACCGGATTTGAGCCTGCCTGATGATGTATCTATTTCTAAAATCATCGAAACACGTTTGATGCAGCTAAGTGATATAGAGTTTCAAAAAAGTAAAACATTAAAAACAATAGAGGTTACTACCAAAATCTTAACTCAAAAAGATTTGCTGGATAAAGAATATACATCTGGGTATTTCAGTGATGATCCTAATAGACATAGCCGCACAATTCTTCCTGAAGATGACCCTGCATTTCTTTCATCACAAAATCTATTCAGTTATTTACAAGGCAGGATAGCTGGCCTGCAAATAAGTGTTAATGGAAATGATGCAACAATTACATGGAGGGGTATTCCTACCAGTTTATTTGTGGATGAAATTCCGCAAAGCTCCATTTCTCTAAACCCTCCCGGCCAGCTAATAGAAGACCCCAGCTATATGCTTAGCTTACCCATGAGTGAAATTGAGATGGTTAAAATATTCGATCCTCCTTTCTTTGGTGCCGGATCTGTAAGCTATGGCGGACAGGGCGGAGCAATATCCGTTTATTTAAAAAGGGCTACGGTAAACAGTCAATTGTCCAAAGGATTGGATTACTTAGCAATTCCGGGGTATTCGCCTGTAAGAGAATTTTATTCGCCTGATTATTCCATAGCTGATCAGACGAACATTCCTGATTATAGAAGTACTTTGTATTGGAACCCATTTGTTGTAACCGGTAAAAATCAACAGCAAATCACTTTGTCTTTTTACAACAACGACATCACAAAAAAAATAAAAATTATTATAGAAGGGTGTAATGAAAATGGTAAATTAACAAGGGTTGAAAAAATATTTGAGTAGCGTGTATTTTAAAAGGTCCTGTTAAAAAAATCGCTCCGTAGTGTGAGATAGGTGTGGCTAAGCATATAGCAAACGAAGGCTGACATTATTAATCAATTCACCCTTCTTTCACAACCTTCGGCTTTGCCTTTTTCTTTATAGGATACTTAAAATTAAATACCGACTTGCCTATTTCCGGCTGGTTATCGCCCAGCAAAAATCCAAAGGGTGCCAGCGGTTCTATCCTGTCGAAAATAACTTTAACAATAGCGGTGAGCGGGATGGAAAGGAACATACCCGCAACTCCCCAGAGCGCCCCGCCAATTAACACAACAATTATTGATACCAATGCATTGATCTTTACTTTGCTGGCTACAATTTTGGGTACAAACAAATTGTTATCAATAAACTGAACAATAATATAGGCTATAAAAACCCATAAGGCGTCTATTGGCTCTTTGGTGGCAATGGCCAGCAACATGGGTATAGATATGGCAACCAGCCCACCAATGTAGGGAATGATATTGAGCAATGCTCCAATAATACCTATTAACACGGCGTACTTAATGCCAATGATAAGCAACGCTGCAGAGTTGAGTACAGCCACCAGGGCGGCTTCCAGCATCAATCCAACGAGGTAGCTTTGTATCAGCACTTTTGTTTGCATTAAAACTTCGGCAACTACTTTATGTTTATCCCGCTGAAAAAGCCTGCCAATAAATTCAAGCAGCAAGGGCTTGTAAAACAATATCATAAAAGTGTAAACAGGCAATAGAAAAACAAGTACCAGTACACCGCCGATGGTGCCGATGGTTTCGCCAATAACAGCAGAACTGTTGTTCATGCCCTCTCCTTTTGTTTTATCAACCCAGGCAGCAATTTTTGGTTTGCCTACATTAAATTTTTGCGATACCCAGGTTGTAATATCATTGTAAATAGCATTTGTCTTTTGCTTTAGTTCCGGCATCGATTCGGAGAACGAGCTTATCTGCGATCCCATAAAATACATTAACGCACCGATAGCAACCAATGCAACGATTAACACCAACAGAATAGCCACTACTTTATTCATGCCTTTTCTGCACAAAAAATTTATAACGGGGTTCAGCAGTATGGCAATGATAGTGGCAAAGATCAGCGGTACCAATATGTCCTGGCCAATATAGAGTATATAAAAAAATGCGGCCAGGCCTATTGTTGTCATCGACAGCCTGGCGTACAGCGGAAGTGTTGTTGGGGTTGTTGTTGAATCCATGCTTTGTCAAATAAAAAAGGTTAACGCTTTCATTGGGTAAGTGTTAACCAGCTTTAAGAAAAGTGTAAAATATAATGCTGCCTGTAGCAGCAAAAGCTAAATTAGGAAATTAAGGAAGATGCGTGATAAAATGTGGTAATTATGTAAATGCCTGCAAATTTAATGATAGTCTTTACTGCTTCGTTAATGACTCCAGCTTTTCAAACCCATAAAACATACAGGTTGAATGCATCGCCTGTACAATCTCATTATTCATCAGCATGGTCCTCACTTCTTCCAGGGGAAATAATTTAATCTCGATCTCTTCATTGAAATCCAATTGCTGCTCACTAACTTTTTTACCGCCGGTTGCCAGGTATAGTGTGGTGAAATTATTCAGCACGCCGGGGTTGGCTGCTGTTCTACCCAAACAATAAAAATTGGAAAACTGATAACCGGTTTCTTCCTGCAACTCACGGGCAACAGCAGTTTCAGCAGTTTCTCCTTTATCAACAAAACCACCGGGTAATTCTAAAATGCTTGCTTCAACCGGATGTCGGTATTGTTTTACCAATATTACTTCATTGTTTTCGGTAAGTGCCATGGCGCAGACAGACTCCGGCATCTCCACCACATAATAAGCCGGCACGATGGTACCGTTCGGCATTTCGCAAACATCTTTGCGTGCAGTAAAGTACTGGTGGTTGCTGATGTATTCGGAAGAAAGTTTTTTCCAGTGCATGCAGATTTGAGTTGATAAGTTGATTAGTTGATAAGGAGTAGCAGCAATATTATTTATACTCTCTGCATCGTTTTTGCCAGATCTACGCTTTGCATTCCATCTCTGTTAACCGGTCAACTTTTCAACTTGTCAACCGGTCAAAACCTCTCACCACCCCATCCGCTCCCTCAGCGAAGTCACATGCGCCGTATGGTGCCGGCTATGCCATGCATACATACCCAGTAAAAACCAAAGTGTCATTTCCTTTTTATGTTCAGGATGAAAGATGGTTCTGTTGAAATCTGTTTCGGTGAGGTGGCGTAAAATTTCGTACCAGCGGGCATGCAATGCATGCAGCAGGGTTAAAGAAATATTTACCGGCAGATTTTTAGTGTCGTTCATTTCGGCCCAGGCGTTTTCATCGTAAGGCCTGATGGTGGGGTTATCTTCTGTAAGGCCCAGTTTAAAACGGGTGTATGCGTTTATGTGGCTGTCAGCAACATGGTGTACCACCTGCTTCAAGGTCCAGCCGCCATCACGATATGATGTGTTGAGCTGTGCTTCATCTAAATTCAAAATAGCATTTTCCAGATGCTGAGGCAGGTTCTTAATATCAATCAGCCATTCTCCTAATAATTTTTCGGAGAATGGCTGAGCAATATATTTCCCTATCGGGTATTTTAAATCTTCATTCATTGTAATGCTGATTAATTACTGGCAGTAACGGCAGGCTTGATATCTTCCAGTGAAATTTCGAACTTTAATGTGGAATAAGGAGGAATGGCCTGGCCATTACCTGCAGCACCATAAGCCAGTTCACTCGGCACATACACTTTCCAATGATCGCCTTTGCGCATTAACTGCAACACTTCGATCCAGCCTTTTATTACACCCATTACCGGAAACACAGCAGGCTGACCACTTTTAAAACTGTTTTCAATGTCTTCGCCGTCAAATAATGCAACCCTGTAATTTACCACAACAGTATCAATACCTTTTGCAGTAGGTGAATTAACATCACCGCTTTTTATTACTTCATACTGTAAACCGCTTGCAGTGGTGGTAACTTCTTTACGTTTTTTATTGGCATCCAGAAAAGCCTGGCCTTTTTTGCTTACTTCTGCACCTTTTGCCAAAGCAAAAATATCAAGTTGCTTTTGCATGGTAGAATTGATCAGTTCCTGGCTAAATGCAGGTGTATTCTTTTTAAACACATCTTCAATACCCTTATTCATCATGGCTGCATTCAGCTGGTTAATACCCTGTGCCTGCATGTTGGTGGCCACATTAAAACCTGCAGCATAACTGAAGCTGTCTAATAAATTTTTAAACTTAGGGGTACCTGTTGCAACTGCTTTTGGTGCTCCTTTAGCTGCAGGTTTTGCTGCAACTTTAGCAGTTTTCTGTGCTGTGACTGAAAACGAAACTGCTAATAAAATGATTGAACTAAGTAATACTCTTTTCATATTATGTTTATTGTTTTTTGTAAAATTGAATGCAAATAAACGGATTTTTTATTCATCCCGCATTTCCTTGCCTGTTAAATGTATAAAAACGTCTTCAAGGCTGGCGGCTTTTACCTGTTTGGGGCGTTCAAAACCACCGCTAACCAGGTCGTCTATCATTTTATCGGGGCTATCAAGCGATATGATCTTTCCTTCGTCCATAATAGCTATGCGGTCGCAGAGTTGCTCCGCTTCATCCATATAATGTGTGGTAATAATTACTGTAGTGCCTTTTGCCTGAATACTTTTTATCAGGTCCCACAAATTTCGCCTGGCCTGGGGGTCAAGGCCCGTTGTGGGTTCATCCAGGAAAATGATTTTGGGCTTATTGATGAGCGTAGTGGCTATGGAAAAACGTTGTTTTTGTCCGCCGCTTAATTCTTTGAACTTGCTTTTTGCTTTATCGGTAAGGTTAACCAGTTTTAATAATTCCATGGGATTAACATCTTCATTATACAAACCACCAAACAGGTGTATTAACTCAACCAATGTAAGGCCGGGGTAATAACCCGATGTTTGCAGCTGAACACCGATCAGTTTTTTTATAGCGTCGGAGTCTTTATCCAGGTCGAGTCCGCAAACGGTAATTTGACCGCTGGTTTTCTGGCGCAGGGTTTCAATAATTTCCAGTGTGGTAGATTTGCCGGCACCATTGGGGCCCAGCAAACCAAATATCTCGCCTTCATACACATCAAAAGAAATACCTTTTACTGCATTAAATGCGCCATAATTTTTAACCAGGTCTTTTACGGTAATGATCGTGTTCATTCTTTATTTACTTTTAACTCGCCCAAGTAATATTTATCCATCTCTTCCATCATCAGTTTACTGCCAATAAAAAACGGGGTTCGTTCATGCAGTTCAGTTGGTTGTATATCCAGTATACGTATTTTTCCATTAGTTGCCAGTCCGCCTGCTTTTTCAACAATAAATGCAAATGGATTACACTCATAAAGCAATCTTAATTTACCACCGGGTTTGCCAATGGTTGCCGGATACATAAAAATGCCTCCCTTAATTAAATTCCGATGCACATCTGCAACCATGCTTCCAATATAACGCTGTGTGTATGGCCCGCCATTGGTTTTATCTTTTTTCTGGCAGGCAGTTATGTATTGTTTTACTCCGTCTTCGTACTGGAAGAAATTACCATGATTTACAGAATACATTTTACCGGTTTCCGGGCATGTAATATCCGGGTGGCTTAACGTGTATTCTCCAATAGACTGATCTAATGTAAAACCATTTACCCCACGCCTGGTTGCATACACAAACATGGTTGATGAACCATAAATTACATACCCTGCAGCGATTTGCTTATTGCCTTGCTGCAGAAAATCTTCTTTGGTAGCAGGTTTGCCCAGTTCACTCACCCGGCGAAAAATACTGAAGATGGTACCAATAGAAACATTCACATCAATATTACTGCTGCCATCCAGCGGATCAAAAAGACAAACATATTTGCTTTTGTTACTCACGGGGTCATCAAAAACCACAATATCATCCATCTCTTCGCTGCCAATACCGGCGCAGCTTATACCATGCTTTAGTACACCCATAAACTGGTCGTTGGCATATACATCCAGTTTTTTCACTTCCTCTCCCTGCACATTAATACTGCCTTCATCCCCTAAAATATCAACCAACCCGGCCTTATTCACTTCTACGTTCACCCGCTTTGCTGCCAGGCCCAGGTCACGCAAAAGCCCGGCCAGCTCACCGGTTGCATGCGGAAAATCACGCATTTGCTGAATGGTAAATTCATCTAAGGTCTGTACCCGGCGGTTAGTTATCATATTTAAGCAATTGATGAGTCAATAATTAGTTTATTGCACAAGATTACCGATTTTTGCAATCAAATTATATGGGCTAAATTAACCCAATTTACTCAATCAACCCACAACGAATGAAGGTTTTTAAGTTTGGAGGAGCCAGTATCAATACGGTAGAAAGAATTATAAATACGGGCAACATTATCAAATCATTTAAAGGCGAAAAAATACTCATCATCATATCTGCCATGGGCAAAACCACGAATGCACTTGAAAAAGTGGTGGATGCTTTTTTTGCAGGAAGAAAGGAAGATGCCCTGCAACTTTTTGAGCAGGTAAAGGAATCTCATTTAAGTACGCTCAAATACCTGATAACCCTTAACTGGCAGCAGGCCGAAAATCAGTTAAAAGATTTTTTTACCGAAGTAGAATGGTTGCTGCATGATAAACCGGTGAGGGGATACGATTATTATTACGACCAGATCGTTTGTTGCGGTGAATTGCTGAGCACATCACTGGTTAGTATTTATTTAAACGAAGCTGGTGTAAAAAACAAGTGGGTGGATGTGAGGGATATTGTGCGGACGGATGATAATTTCAGGGATGCATACATTAACTGGAATTATACCCAACAAAAAGTAAAGGCTGATATTGAACCTTTATTTACCGATTTTGATATTGTGATAACGCAGGGTTTTATTGGTGCTACCGATGAAAACGAAAGTACAACACTGGGCAGGGAAGGCAGTGATTTCAGCGCCGCTATTTTTGCAAACATATTAGATGCCGAAAGCCAAACCATCTGGAAAGATGTAGAAGCGGTGATGAATGCCGATCCAAAAGAATTTGCAGATGCAGAAAATATTTATGCATTAAGTTACCGGGAAGTGGTAGAAATGGCCTATTACGGCGCACAGGTTATTCACCCTAAAACCATTAAGCCGCTGGAGAATAAAAACATTCCCCTGCATGTGCGTTGCTTTTTAAATCCCCAATTACCGGGCACTGTCATCAGCAGCAAACCCGTACACAACCTGCCACCGGTAATTGTTTTAAAGAAAGACCAGGTATTGATGGAACTGAGTTCAAAAGATTTTTCTTTTGTAGAAGAAAAGCCCATGAGCCAGTTGCATGAAATGTTTGCATCCATAAAAATACGGCCTAACCTTTCGCAGAACGGTGCCATCAGTTTATTATGCTGCCTGGATGATAAGGCCGAAAAAATAGAAAAACTGGCGCTGGCTGCCTCCGAAATTTTTGATGTGCAGATAGAAAAAAATCTTACCCTGCTAACCATCAGGCATTATACTCCTGAAAAGATACAGGAACTTACCAAAGGAAAAACAATTGTGCTGGAACAGAAAACGACTGAAACCATCCAGGTATTGATGCGTTAATTGAGAATATAATCGCCTTTTTTATTCACAATGATGATGGGTAGTTTTTTCTGTTTCTCAAAATAGTCGTAAACAGCTTTAATGTTTAAGATGCTTTTGTTATTGGCATCCTTGCCTTTGATGGATTCAGTAAGATATTCCAGTGATTTTTTTACATTGTAATTTACCGGGTAAATATGAACCGGAACAAAATCCTGTCCGTTTGATTTTGCAATGGCGGCAAGGGCGTATACTTCTTCAATGGGATAATCCTGAATGGCAATACAACCTGTAGAAACGCAATTGCCATGAATATAAATATCGCCACCCGGTTTTTTTGCATCACTAAGCACTTTATCTGATGCATTGGGATAATTTAAACCCAATGCCAGGTGATAATTGCTTCGGGAATTAAATTCATTGATATAATAAAAACCTTCCGGCACCTGGTTATCTCCTTCAGAGCGTTTGGGGCCAATACTGCCACTTTGCATACACACTTTATAGGTTTTAAACAGCGTAAAACTGTCTACATTTTTATTCTTAACCCATAACTCAAGTACGCGATCGTATTTAAAAGACCGGATAAAAACAGCCTGTGGTGGCCAATTCAGATTTTTAACCTTAAACTGCTGCTTTAAGGTGTCCTCCAGTTTATTGAAAGTGGCATTTTTACTGAATACCTTTTGCGGCTCTGCAAAAGATGTTTGTGCACGCAGGTTGTTTGCAAAGAAAACTGCAATACAAATCACTATACCGTTAATACAAAGAGATTGTTTCATTAAAAGAAGCAATTTAAACCGCAATGCAAAATAAAAATTTTTATTGAGAATATACGCAATAAAAGTTTAATCAATTGCCTTACATTATTTTACTGCTGCTTTGCTGCAATTTATAAATTACCCCTGGCATCCTGTTCTCTTTCCAAAGCTTCAAACAAGGCTTTAAAATTACCCTTGCCAAAACTTTTGGCCCCTTTACGTTGTATGATCTCAAAAAACAAAGTAGGCCTGTCTTCCAGTGGTTTACTGAATATCTGTAACAAATAACCTTCTTCGTCCCGGTCTATTAATACACCCAGTTCCTGCAGGGGTTGCAGGTCTTCGTCAATTTTACCAACACGGTCTAAAACGGTTTCATAATAGCTGGCAGGAATGCTTAAAAATTCAATACCCCTGTTTTGTAATTCGGTTACTGTTTTTACAATATCGTGTGTGGCAATGGCCACATGTTGCACTCCTTCACCATTATAAAAATCAAGGTATTCTTCTACCTGGCTTTTTTTCTTTCCTTCGGCTGGTTCGTTAATTGGAAATTTTACGAAACCGTTTCCATTGCTCATCACTTTACTCATCAATGCCGAGTATTCGGTAGAAATATCGTTGTCATCAAAACTCAAAATATTTTTAAAGCCCATCACCTGCTCGTAAAAAGATACCCAGGGATTCATCTGGTTCCAGCCTACATTACCTACACAATGATCTACATACAACAAACCGGTTTCAGTTGGATTGTAGTTTGATTTCCAGGCTCTGAAGCCCGGCATAAAAACGCCGGTATAATTTTTTCTTTCTACAAAAAGATGAACCGTATCGCCATAAGTATGAATGCCGCTCAATACCACTTCTCCATCATCATCTTTTAGCACAGTTGTTTCCTGGTAAGGCTTTGCGCCACGCTTTACTGTTTCTTCAAACGCACTGGCAGCATCATCTACTTTTAATGCAAGCACTTTTACGCCATCACCATGTTTATAAATATGATCAGCAATGGGATTATTGATACGCAATGGTGTTGTTAAAACAAAGGTGAGTTTATGCTGCCTGATCACATAACTTACTTTGTCTTTCATGCCTGTCTCCGGCCCTGCATAGGCCAGCGATTGAAAGCCAAATGCCGTTTTATAAAAATGCGCCGCCTGTTTGGCATTGCCAACATAAAATTCCACATAGTCAGTACCATCCAAAGGAAGAAAATCGGTTGTATTGTTATTGGCAAAAGCAGATTGTATTGTTGTTGTATCCATTATAATTAATTTGAAATGAGAAGAAAATAACCCTGGAATATCTTTGAGAATCTTAATAATTCTGTGAAGCCTGTGAGAAACCCAAATTAAATTACCGAATCCATGGCAAGCGTCAACATCAACAGGGAATAGTTGTTGCGCTTATCAGAAAAGATTTTATGTGGATAATCCGGTATCATTATTCATTCAAAGATAATAAAGTCCTGAGCGAAGTCGAAGGATTTTATTATCTGATTTCGAGCGAAGTCGAGAAACAGTAATTAAATAAAATATTAATTTTACAAATATGCTCTATAACTCCCCACAGGCAGTCTGTTATGTATATGTCATCCTTTGTAATGATGATTCTTACTATACTGGTTTAACTGATGATTTAATGAGAAGGTTTGAAGAGCATGTTAAAGGCCAATATGAAGCTTGTTACACATTTAAAAAAAGACCACTTATTCTAAAATACTATGAAACCATCCCTTTTTTAAAAGATGCTGTTGAAAGAGAAAGGCAAATAAAAGGATGGTCTAAAGCAAAGAAAAAAGCATTGATTGAAGGGAATTTTCATATGCTTCAATTACTTTCGCAATGCAATAATTTATCTCATCATAAATATAAAGATTTGGAAAAGGGTCACGACTACGCTCGACCAACAATCCGCCCATCGACTACGCTCAGGATCGGCATCCTTGGTGGTGGCCAGCTTGGCCGCATGTTACTTCAGGCAGCGGCCAATTACCCGGTTGAAACATATGTGATGGAAAATGATGAGAACTGCCCGTCAGCTCATCTATGCCATCATTTTACAAAGGGCGATATCAGCAATTTTGACGATGTTTATAATTTTGGAAAAGGCCTGGATGCTTTAACCATTGAAATTGAAGCGGTGAATGAAGATGCATTGCAAAAACTGGAAACAGAAGGTGTAAGGATCTATCCCAAACCGGCAGCGTTAAAAACAATTAAAAATAAAATCTTACAAAAACAGTTTTATAAAGACAACGAAATTCCAACCAGCGAATTTATCATCACCCAAAACAAAACAGATTTAAACCACCACACCGGTTTTTTACCGGCAGCACATAAACTGGCCATGGGCGGTTATGACGGCCGTGGTGTTGAATTACTGAGAACCAAAGATGACCTGGTGAAAGGATTTGATGCGCCGGCGGTTTTGGAAAAACTGGTTACCATAAAAAAAGAGATTGCCGTAATTATTGCGGTAGCAGATAATAACGAAAATGCCCTGTACCCTTCTGTGGATATGGTTTTTGATAACCGCCTAAACTTACTGGATTACCAGATAAGCCCCGCTGATATCCCCGAAAAGGTATTGTGGAAGGTAGAAGCCGTAGCATTAAAAGTTGTGAAGGATCTAAAAAGCCCTGGCATTTTTGCGGTAGAGTTATTTGTTGATATTGATGACAATGTTTTTGTGAACGAAACCGCACCCAGGGTACACAACAGCGGCCATCATACCATTGAAGCAAACTTTAGTTCGCAATTTGACATGCTGTGGCGGGTAATGCTGGGCTACCCGTTGGGAAGTACAGAACATATTTTACCAGCAGCCATTGTAAATCTGTTGGGTGCCGAGGGCCATAGCGGTGAAGCCGTATATGAAGGCCTGCATGAAATTCTGCAGATTGAAAACGTATTTGTGCATATTTATGGTAAAAAACAAACCAAGCCGGGCCGCAAAATGGGCCATATAACCATATTAAGTAAAGAAAAGCAGGAACTGATACACCAGGCCAACCGGATAAAACAGACCGTGAAAGTTGTAGCCAGATCATAAAATGGGTTTTATCCTGTATAATTTCCGTTAATACTTTTTTTTTACCGTTTCGGCTATTATTCAAGAACTTAGGCGACCGTTTTCAGTTAAAACAGCGTCTAATTAAAACAACATCACGTGATATACAACATGAAATCAGCTTTTTCTTTACTGATCTTAATACCCTTATCTTTTACTGCCTGCAAATCATCTGATAAAGATGTAAAGAAGCCCGGCGCAGGTGGTGATAAAAAGCCTCCTTCCAAAGTAGAAGCTTTTTTGGTTACTCCCCAAACATTAGCACAGGATATAGAAATGCCCGGCAGTTTAATGCCTGCCGAGGAAACCGAGCTGCATCCCGAAGTATCTGGCAGGGTAACCGGCATCTATTTTAACGAAGGAAGTAATGTTGGCCAGGGCGCCATGCTGGTAAAATTATATGATGGCGATCTGCAGGCGCAACTCAGTAAATTAAGAATACAGTTAAAAGTTGCAAAGGAAACGCTGGAAAGATATGAATCGCTTTTAAAGATCGGTGGTGTAAGTGTTCAGGAGGTAGAAACCTATAAACTTTCGGTAAATAATATACAGGCCGATATGAATATTGTGCAAACCAGTATTGGCAGAACGTCGCTGAGAGCGCCTTTCAGCGGCAGGCTTGGGTTACGCAATATCAGCATCGGTGCTTATATAACCCCTGCAACCACCATCAGCACCTTAAGAAAAATAAGCCAGCTAAAACTGGAGTTTACCGTGCCTGAAAAATATGGCACCGGTATGAAACCTGGTGGAAAGATCCAGTTCAGTATGGATAATAACGAGAAAACCTATGCTGCCAGAATTATTGCAACAGAAAACAATATTGCTGAAGAAACCAGGAGTTTGAGAGTGCGGGCTGTTGTTGATAAAGCAGATGCAGACCTGATTGCCGGTGCATTTGTAAAAGTAAAAATAGACCTGGGTAAAAATGATTCGGCCTTAATGATCCCTTCGCAGGCTGTAATTCCAAAGGCAAGAAATAAACAGGTAATTGTTTACAGCGGCGGTATCGCAAATATGGCAACAGTAACAACCGGTATCAGGGATTCTTCTATGGTAGAAATTACATCGGGCCTTAAAGCCGGTGATACCATTATAATAACCGGCCTTTTAACCACCAAGCAGGGCTCAAAAGTAATTATCAGTAAAGTTAATAAACCATAAAAGGGTACTAAGTGAATATATCTGAGGTAAGTTTAAGGCGGCCCGTAATGGCAATGGTACTCAGTATCATCATCATTTTATTTGGTGTAATTGGTTTTAAATTTCTGGGGGTAAGAGATTATCCTGCCATTGATCCTCCCAATATCAGTGTACGTACTTCTTATCCCGGTGCCAATTCAGATATTATCGAATCGCAGATCACCGAACCATTGGAAAAAGCGGTGAATGGTATTGCCGGTGTAAAAAATATTACCTCATCCAGCAGCCAGGGCAGCAGCAATATTAATGTAGAGTTTGAACTGGGTGCCGACCTGGAAGGTGCGGCCAATGATGTACGTGATAAAGTATCGCAGGCTACCCGTTCACTACCAGATGATATCCCATCGCCACCGGTTGTATCCAAGGCCGATGCCAGCAGCGACCCCATCATTTCCATGACGGTGCAAAGCAACACCCGCAATCAGCTGGAGGTAACAGAATATGCCAACAATAACCTGCTGGAGCGTTTGCAAACCATACCGGGTGTTAGCGGTATCAATATCTGGGGCGAAAAAAGATATGCCATGCGTATCTGGTTTAATACATCGAAGATGAGTGCATACTCCATTACGTTTGCAGATATACAATCGGCACTCACCAGGCAAAACGTGGAGTTACCATCAGGTAAAGTTTCGGGCAATGCAACCGAACTTTCTGTAAGAACCTTTGGTAAAATAAATACCGAAGAAGAATTTAATAATGTAATTGTAAAAAATATAAATGGCTCCGATATAAAACTACAGGAAGTTGCCGATGTAGTACTGGGGCCCGAAAATGAAGAATCTGTTTTAAAGGAAAGTGGCGTGCCCATGATAGCACTCGCCATCATACCGCAACCAGGTTCCAACTACGTTGCTATTTCCAATGAGTTTTACAAAAGACTCGATCAGATCAAAAAAGAAGTGCCCGAAGATATTGAGTTGCAGGTTGCACTGGATCAAACCAAATTCATTAAAAAATCAATTTCAGAAGTAAAGGAAACGCTGATCATTGCACTGGTGCTGGTTATCCTTATCATCTATCTTTTCTTTCGTGACTGGCTCATTGCATTCAGGCCGCTGATAGATATTCCTGTTTCATTGATCGGCGCTTTCTTTATCATGTATCTTTTTGGTTTTACCATCAATGTATTAACCCTGCTGGCCATTGTACTGGCCACCGGCCTGGTAGTGGATGACGGTATTGTGGTTACCGAAAATATTTACAAAAAAATGGAAGCCGGCATGGAGAAGTGGAAGGCTGCCAGGGAAGGTTCCAAAGAAATTTATTTTGCCGTTATCTCTACTTCCATCACACTGGCCGTGGTGTTTTTACCCATTATATTTTTAGAAGGTTTTGTAGGCCGCCTCTTCCGTGAGTTTGGAATGGTGGTAGCCGGTGCTGTGCTTATATCAGCATTGGTATCATTAACCCTGACACCGGTTTTGAATGTGCTGATGACGAAAAAGAAACCAAAGCATTCGAAGTTTTACGAAAGAACCGAACCTTTTTTCCGTGGTATGGAAAACGGTTACCGCAGGTTATTGAAAGGTTTTATGAAAGTGCGTATTGCAGCCTTTGTTATTATCGGTATCTGTTTTGCGATCATTTATTTTATAGGCAGCAACATACAATCAGAATTAGCACCCATGGAAGACAGAAGCCAGTTCCGTTTACAGGTTAGTGCGCCTGAAGGAACAGCGTATGATTATATGGACCGGTATATGGACAAGCTGGCTAAATTAGTGACTGATTCTGTTCCTGAAAAAGATGTCATGATCTCTATGACCGCTCCGGGTTTTTCGGGTGGTTCTGTTAACTCTGGTTTTATCAGGGTTACTATGGTTCCTCCTTCCGAAAGAAAAAGATCGCAGCAGCAAATTGTGGATATGATGAACAGGAACCTGCCTAAATATAACGAAGGCAGGGCTTCCAGTATTCAGGAACAAACCATTGCAGTTAACCGCCGCGGCGGACAACCCGTGCAGTTTGTTTTGCAGAATGTAAATTTTGAAAAATTAAAAGAAGTACTTCCTAAATTTCTGGAAGAAGCCAATAAGAGCGACGTATTCCAGGGCCCGGATGTTGATCTTAAATTTAACAAGCCCGAATTGAGGATCATCATCGACCGTTTAAAAGCAAGTACTTTAGGTATTACCGTGCAGGATATTAATGAGGCGTTGCAACTGGCATTAAGCAATCGCCAGCTTGGCTATTTTATGAAAGATGGCAAACAGTATGTGGTAATGGGGCAGGTGTCACGTGATGACCGGGATGATCCATCCGATCTGAAATCAATTTACGTACGCAACAATATGGGTAACCAAATACCCCTGGATAACCTGGTTAGTTTTGAAGAAGACAACAGCCCTCCTACTATCTACCATTTCAACAGGTACAAATCGGCTACAATTTCTGCAGGGCTTGCACCCGGCAAAACAGTAGGTGATGGCATCAAAGCAATGGAAGCGATTTCAAAAAAATTACTCGATGATAGTTTTAGTACAGCGCTCAGCGGCTCATCCCGTGATTATGCCGAAAGCGGCAGCAATACCAGTTTTGCATTTATCCTGGCACTGATACTCATCTTCCTGATATTGGCGGCACAGTTTGAAAGTTTTATAGATCCGCTGATCATTATGTTTACCGTACCGCTGGCCATTGCAGGTGCTTTGTTATCATTACAAATATTCGGACAAACCTTAAATATTTTTTCACAGATAGGAATGATCATGCTGATTGGCCTGGTAACCAAGAACGGAATTTTAATTGTGGAGTTTGCCAATAAAATTCAATTAACGGGTGTAAAGAAAATACCGGCGGTAATGGACGCAGCAGTAGCACGTTTTCGTCCAATTTTAATGACCAGCCTTGCCATGTCGCTTGGCGCATTGCCTTTGGCATTATCTCTGGGAGATGCTTCTACAAGCCGGATACCATTGGGTATTGTAGTGGTGGGGGGTATCATGTTTTCATTGATACTTACCTTGTTTGTAATACCGGCTATGTATTCTTTCTTATCAACCAGGAAAAAGAAAAATGCATTGGAAGCCATGGATGAAGCGGCGGCGGGAGTAAAAATTGATACCGTTGAGAAGGCTGACAATGTTGCTAAAGTAGAACCTGGCAAAGAAGAGAAAGATATTATATAATTGTAAAGCAGTAATAGAAAAATTGCAGATGAATCGTTGTTTTAAAATATGGAGTTCCGTTTTGCTGATTACCATTTTCAGTCAACCGCTGTTTGCACAAAACAAATTAACGGTAGAGCAGGCTATAACAGCTACCATCGAAAATAATTTCGACATACTGTTACTTCGCAACGATTCCGTATCCTATGCGCTGGATAAATTCTATGCCCGTGCAGCTTTTTTACCCAGGGTAAATGCCACAGCAGGTTTGGTGTACAATAACAATAATCAAAAACAGGAACTGGCCGATGGTACCAAAAGACAAAGCAAGGGCGTACGTTCCAATAATTTAAATGGCGCTGTACAACTGAACTGGACATTGTTTGATGGTTTTAAAATGTTTGCCACCCGTGATAAACTATCGCAGTTTGTTTTGCTTGGAGAGCTGAATATTAAAAACCAGGTAGTGAATTCTGTTGCCGCGGTTATCAATAATTATTACAATATTGTGCGCCAAAAGCAGCAACTGAAAGCCATTGAAGAACAAATGGGCATTAATGAAGAGCGGGTAAAAATTGCTGAAAAGAAATTCAGTGTGGGCCTGGGTGCCAAGCCCGATGTGCTGCAGGGTAAAGTAGATCTGAATGCACAAAAAGCAGCACGCCTTAAACAGCAAACATTAATTGACCAGCTAAAGGAACAACTGAACCAGTTGATGAATGTAGAAATGAATACCCGTTACGAAGTGGCGGATAGTATCACATTCAGAGATGACATTATTTTAGGCGATATTATGGGCACTGTTGAAACAACCAATCCTCAACTGCAACTCACCAAAAAAAATATTGATATTGGCAAACTCACTTTAAAAGAAAGAAAGGCCGATCGTTACCCGGTGGTTACTTTCAATTCGGCATACAGTTATTCCAAAACACGAAACAAATTAGCTGTTAACGCCTTCACACTTTTGTACAACCAGAATAATGGTTTTAATTATGGTGTTGGCGTTGCAATCCCAATTTTGAATGGATTTAATGTACGTCGCCAGATAAAGCAGGCCCAGCTTGATATTGATTACCTGAACATTGTTTACAAAAATCAAAAATCGCAGATAGACCTGGGCATTACCAATGCCTTTAAAGATTACGAACTGCAAAAGAAAACACTGGCTTTGGAAGAAGAAAATATTCTGCTGGCCAAAGAAAATGTTTTTATTTCTTTAGAAAGATTAAGGCTGGGCATAACCACCTACATCGAATTGAGAGAAACACAAAAAAGTTTAGAACTTGCTTACGACCGTTTAATTGCTGCACGTTACAACACCAAACTTGCCGAAACAGAATTGCTAAGACTTAAAGGTGATTTGGTAAAATAGTCTTTCTCAGCGTTTCTCTGCTCCGCTGCCCTCTCTGCGTAAAAATTTCCTCGCCAAGACGCCAGGAAAACAAGGCGCAAATTATCTTCTTTGCAGCTTAGCTCCTTTGCCGCTTTGCGTGAAAATTTGCGTGAAACTATTATCTTGCACAAAATAAAAACAAATGAGCAATCCCCTTGTAGGTATAGTAATGGGCAGCGAAAGCGACCTGGATGTAATGAAAGCCGCCGCAGAAATTTTAAGACAATTTGAAGTGGAGCCGGAATTAACCATTGTATCGGCACACCGTACGCCAGAACGCCTGCGTGAATACGCAACCAAGGCCAAAGAGCGTGGATTAAAAGTGATTATTGCCGGTGCAGGCGGTGCCGCACATTTACCGGGTATGATTGCTGCACAAACTATTCTGCCAGTCATTGGTGTTCCTGTAAAATCCAGCAACAGTATTGATGGTTGGGATTCTGTTCTTTCGATTTTACAAATGCCTTATGGTGTACCCGTTGCTACCGTTGCACTTAATGGCGCAAAAAACGCCGGTATCCTCGCCGCACAAATACTGGCCCTGCACGATACTTCCATTGCCGGCAAACTGGAAGCCTTTAAAGAATACCAGGATGATATTGTAATGGAAAGTGTGAAGAATGTAAAGAGCTTTGGGTTCAGGAATGAGTTTGATTGATGATATAACACCGTTTCATATGGATGCATGAGCACAAGAATAAATTATGAAATACAAAATACATTCATTTATTCCCTCCAGCGCAATAATCTATATTTGTGCCTTAATCGAAACTTCTATGAGAAAAAATTTACTTGTCCTTTTGGGCTTCCTCTTCTGTTATTTTAGTTCTTCTGCCCAATGGCAGTGGCTTAACCCGACACCATCAGGTTATATAAACACGAAACTGACTTTTATTAGTAAAGACACAGGCTTTCTTTTTAATTACGCTGGTGACCTTTTCAAAACAACCAACCAATCAGCAAGCTGGCAGATCGTTCAAAATTTCCCGCCCGGAAGCGCAATGGATATTGCACATTCAACGGGTGTGATAGCCGGCTGGAATAATACCCTTTATATAAGTACAGATAACGGACTTAACTGGACATTTAAAAATCCGGGGATAGCCGCGAATTTTACAAGAATAGACATAATAAGCCGTGATACTATTTTACTGGTTGATACAGACAGGGGCAAAATTTTCAAGAGTACGAACAGGGGTGACACATGGCAGCCCCTCGGTACGCCTAACACCAACATAAGATCGGTGGATTTTATCAATTCAAATCTTGGGTTCGTAGCCAGTTATAACGGCATTTATAGAACAGTTGATGGTGGAAACAACTGGCAGCTCGTTCATCCTATTAGCACCAGCGCCGGATTACTTGTAATAAAATTTTACAATGACCAGGTTGGATATGCATACCGCGAATTCGACCAGATGTTAAGAACTGTTGACGGCGGTGCTACCTGGACTATCAGTTATCTTCCTGATGATATTAGTGACATTTTCTTTGTTGACCAGTTAAATGCATATGCAGTAGGTGAACATGGTGTCACTTACCGTACAGTTAACGGTGGAATAAACTGGACCTGGGCCAGCTCGGGTGCACGCATCTATCAACATGACCTCTATTCTCAATACTTTTTTAATGATACCACAGGGATCGTTGTTGGTGCAAGGGGAAGAATATTAAAAACAAGCAATGGAGGATCTAGCTGGACGCAGTCTTCGCCAACTTATATTGATGTAACTGACATTTCATTTGGAACAATTAATACGGGTTATGCTACCACCTGGAATAATATTTATAAAACAACAAACAAGGGCCAAACCTGGAGCCCCCTGGCTTTGACACCAGTGGGCAGCAACTCACGGTTTGACCATTGCATTTTCTTTAATGCAGATACAGGGTTTGTTACTGCGACAGACCAGTTGACCTTTTATAAAACTGTTAACGGCGGGCAGAGCTGGAATACGAGTTATCCACCGGCCGGCTACGACTATGTATCTGGTATAAGCTTCATTAATAGTACGACCGGTTATGCCAGTTTCAGAACCTCAAGTGCATATGGGATATTTAAGACTACAGATGGCGGAACGGCCTGGCAGCAGATCGGCAGTTACCAGAATTATCATCATCTTCAATTTTTAAATGAGCAAACAGGGTATGCTACCCAATACCGGAAATTATTCAGAACAACCGATGGCGCTCAAACCTGGACAGAAGTATTGAATAGCCAAAACGATGACCTGAACAGCATTTATTTCATTGATGCCAAAAAAGGTTTTGCTGCCGGGGATAATGGATTTTTAAAAATGACAACAGACAGCGGGAAGACATGGGCGTCTGTATCCCCTGCCTCTTTCTATGATGATTTTTATACAATAAAGTTCTATGATTCAAAAGCAGGATATTTAACCAGCGAGAGCGGAGGTATTTACAAATCAACTGACGGGGGATCAACATGGCAAAAAAACGGGCAATCCTCGTTTAACGAATGCATGGCAATCACGTTTACAAACGATTCCTCTGTTTATATTGCAGGTATGTACGGAACTATTTTAACCAATAAGATATCTGAATATAACATAGCTTCTTTGATAGCTGATAATATTACAGCATGCAGCGGCAGGTTTTCAACAGTAGTCACAGCAGCATTAAGCACCGTGGATAGTATCTGGTTCCAGTATGGTATCAACGATTTTAATAACTCTGTGTTGGGAAGCCCTTCAAACGTAAGTAATAACCAAATAACATCTTTAGCCACTGTGGCCAACTTAAACAAGTCAACGTCCTACAGGTTAAGAGTTAGGGTATTATACAAGGGAGCATACCAGTACAGTAATACCATCAATTTTACAACATCTGCCTTACCAAAACCAGCGATCACTGACAGCGCTAATACATTAATTTCTTCTGCTTTTTCCGGGAATCAATGGTTTTTAGGCGGGCAAATAATCTCAGGTGCAGTGAACAAGAGTTATACTCCGATTTCTTCAGGTATTTACACTGTTCAGGTAACACAAGGCGGCTGCCTTAGCCAGCTATCTGATGATTTTAATTTTACTTATACCGGCGATTCTTCACTCCAGAAACAAACAATGGTATTTCCAAACCCTGCAAGAAATTCATTTAATATTAAAAACCCGGGGTTAAAAAATTTGGAGATAACCATTGCTGATGTTTATGGCAGGGTGATCCTGGTAAATTCTTCAAATAATAGCATGATCGTGATACCTGTAGTTAATTTGTCATCAGGTAATTATTATGTAACGGTAAGAGATATGGTCTCTAAAGAAAAGATTACACATACTTTCTTTAAATTATAAAATCCTTGTCGGCAGTATAGAACTGTACTTGCATGTGAGATTTTTTAAAGTTACAAAACATTATCAGCCGGAAATATGTAACTCCATAGAATGACCCTGATCATAAAAGCCAATGAGGATCATTCGCAATTACTCTCAGGTCTTGCGAAGCTTTCGCAGTGGTTGATACCCATTCGCAGTGGCGTGGTCTTTGACCAGCCACGAATAAATTTGAGGAGTCACTGCAAACAATCATTTTTTTAAGAATCCAATAAGGAGTAAATTTAATTTACATATCTCCTTCTATGCCTACACAAAATAAAAATGAATCCCGAAGGGATTTTCTAAAAAAATCAACCGCCCTTGCTGCACTTACCATCGCCTCACCGGTATTGACTAAGGCTGGGGAAAATGATGAGAAAATTGCAGCCCTCTTTGAGCAAATGCCGCTACGGCTGGAAGTAAATGGGGTGGCGCATGCTTTATCAGTAGAACCAAGAGTTACATTGCTTGATCTACTTCGTGAACAACTCCATTTGATGGGTACCAAGAAGGGATGCGACCATGGCCAATGCGGCGCCTGCACCGTGCATGTAGATGGCAAACGCATCAACTCCTGTTTATCACTGGCGGTGATGAACGAAGGAAAAAAAATAACCACCATTGAAGGCCTTGCCAATGGCGATAAACTGCATCCTATGCAGGAAGCATTCATTAAGCATGATGGTTTTCAATGCGGCTATTGTACACCGGGACAGATCATGTCGGCGGTTTGTTGTGTTAAGGAAGGACATGCAAATAACGCAGAGGAGATAAGAGAATTTATGAGTGGCAATATCTGCCGCTGCGGTGCTTATCCAAATATTGTTGATGCCATTATGGAAGTAAAAAAAGGAGGGCAATCATTATGATAAACTTCGACTACATCAGAACCTCCACGGCCAAAGCCGCCGTTGAAGCAAAAGCAAAAAGTGCTTCTTCACAGTTCATTGCAGGCGGCACCAACCTGGTAGACCTGATGAAGAAAGGCGTAACCAGTCCCGAAAAATTAATTGACATAAACAGTCTGCCATTAAAACAAATCACCGCCGATGCAAAAGGCGTTTTAATTGGTGCGTTGGCATTGAATAGTGAAGTGGCAGAAAATGCCATCATCAAAACAAAATACCCCCTACTTGCCCAGGCAATCAATGCAGGCGCTTCTGCACAGTTAAGAAATATGGCAACTGTTGGTGGTAATATGATGCAACGCACCCGTTGTTCTTATTTTTATGATATCACCATGCCCTGCAACAAACGTGAACCCGGCAGCGGCTGTGGTGCCCTGCAAGGACAAAACCGTATGCATGCCGTCTTTGGCACATCCGAAAAATGCATTGCAGTTCACCCAAGCGATATGTGTGTAGCATTGGCAGCGCTGGATGCAACTGTACACATCACCGGAGCAAAAGGTGATCGCAAAATATTATTCACCGATTTTCACCGTCTGCCCGGCGATACACCCGAACTTGATAATAATTTATCCACAGGACCCGGTGGGCAAAAAGGCGAACTGATTACCGGCATTCATATTCCTGCAAACTCATTTACTAAATTTCATTACCTAAAAATAAGGGATCGTTCCTCTTATGCCTTTGCATTGGTTTCAGTTGCAGTTGCTTTAGAAATTTCGGGCAACACAATTACCAATGCAAAGCTTGCCATGGGCGGCGTTGCACACAAGCCATGGCGGTTATCAGCCGTTGAAAAATTTGTAACAGGCAAAACGGCAACCAAAGAAACATTTGCCGCCGCAGCAAATATGGCTATGGAAGGTGCTGCCGGTTTCGGGCAAAACAATTTTAAAATTAAAATGGGCAAAGCTGCTGTAGCAGAAGCATTGCTGCAGGCATCACAAAAAATCTAATCATCGCTTTCAACAATAAACAATGGATAAAGAACTTCTTATACCAACCTCCTTTGCCGACGACCGTGTTGACGGTGTTGATAAAGTAACCGGCAAAGCCACTTATGCAGCCGAGCATCAACTGGCCAATATGGTGTATGCCGTATTTGTGTGCAGCACCATTGCCAAAGGCTCTATCAAAAACATGATACTGGCCGATGCAAAAAGAGCAGCCGGTGTGCTGGATATTATTTATTACGCCAATTGCCCTGCTGTGCCGGGTTACAATCCTTATGCCAAAGACCCAAACAAAAAAGGTTATGAGTGGCGTGGACTAAAAGTATTCAACGATAACAAAGTGTATAGTAATGGTCAGCCCATTGCCATGGTAATTGCCGATACTATGGAAAGAGCTGTGCATGCGGCATCGCTGGTAAAAGCCGAATATGTGAAAGAAGAAAGTGATACCGATTTTGAAAACGCAAAAGCAGACGAAAAGAAATTAAAAAAGCCGGGCGAATATAAACGTGGCGATACAGATGCATACAAAAAAGGCGAAGTAAGTTTGGAGGAAGAATATACCATCCCCAGCGAAACGCATAACCCCATGGAACTGCATGCAACCATTGCAGCCTGGGATGGCGATGATAAATTAACTGTGTACGATAAATCACAAGGACCAAAGGGCACACAGCGTGAACTGGCCCAATGCTTTGGCCTGGATGAAAAAAATGTTCGTGTGGTAGTAGAATATGTTGGCGGCGCCTTTGGCAGCGGCTTACGCAGCTGGCCGCATGTGCCTGCAGCCGTCATAGCCGCAAAAAAAGTAAAGCGACCGGTAAAGCTTATTGTAACCCGTGAGCAGATGTTTACCACCGTTGGTTACCGTCCGCATGCTTGGCAAAAGATCGGCATTAGCGCAGGCAAAGATGGCAAGCTAACCGGTATCACCCATCATGCAGTAAGCATTACATCACGCTACGAAGATTTTGGCGAAGGCATTGTAAACGTGTCTCAGTTTTTATACGATTGCCCCAATGTAAATACCAGCTACCGTTTATTACCGCTGGATGTGAACACGCCCACCTGGATGCGTGGGCCCGGCCCGGCCACCGGTTGCTTTGCACTGGAATCTGCTTTGGATGAATTGAGCTACAAATTAAATATCGATCCCATCGAACTGCGGGTCATCAATCATGCTGTACTGCATCCCATAAGCAAACTTCCCTGGAGCACCAAGTTCCTTAAAGAATGTTATGTGTTGGGTAAAGAAAAAATTGGCTGGCAAAACCGGCCCACCGTTCCCGGTAGTGTAACAGAAGATGGCATGCTGGTGGGTTATGGTATGGCCGGTGGTGTGTTTGGTGCAGGGCGTGGACAGGCATCTGCCAAAGGCATTTTAAAAGCAGATGGTACTTTAACATTGCAAAGCGCCGTAAGCGATATGGGCCCCGGCACTTCTACTGCCATGGTAACCATGGGTGCACAATTTATGGAGCTACCGGCAAACAAAATAAGTTTCGAGCTGGGCGATACCGACCTGCCCAACGGCCCCACACAGGGTGGCTCCGGCACTACTTCTGCCATTGGCACTGCCATCAATGTAGTGTGTACCGCTTTAAAACAAACCTTAAAAGAAATGGCCATTGCAAACGTTCCTGCATTTGCAAACCTAAAACCCGAAGCATTAAAATATGAGCAGGGCATTATTTCTGTTACTGATAATGTATCCATCAATATATCCTACACCGATATTTTAAAAGCAGCCAACAAACCCGAAATAGAAGTAGTTAAAGACTCCGGCCGTGCCACTGCTGAAGCACAGAAATATGCCATGAACTCCTTCTCGGTGCATTTTGTAAAACTGCATGTACATCCGGTTACCGGTGTTATCAAACTAAAACAGATTGTATCTGCTGCCGATGCCGGTAAAATAATTTCGGAGAATACAGCCCGCAGCCAGATGGTGGGCGGCGCAGTAGGTGGTATTGGCATGGCCCTTACCGAAGAAGTAAATATAGACAACCGCTACGGCCGCTATACCAACGCCAACTTTGGCGATTATCACGTACCCGTTAATGCCGATGCTCCTCCCATGGATGTTGTATTTGTAAACAAGGCTGATATTATCATCAGCCCCACCGGCGCCAAAGGCATTGGCGAAATAGCCCTGGTAGGTGTGGCACCTGCCATTGCCAATGCAGTGTATAATGCAACGGGGAAAAGGATAAGGAATTTGCCGATCACGCCGGATAAGTTGATTTGAGAAAACGACACCAGGGTTGACAACCTTTGAAAGGTTGTTAACCCTGTGAACAACTGCATACCATAGGGTAATTTTTATCGAAGTGTATTTGTATATTGTTAAACCAAAACACAATACAATTCATGACCACCACGCCCGAACACGACCAAAAGATTGCAAAACTCATCTTCGCATCCGTATATCCCCTGTACGTAAAAAAAGTAGAGACCAAGGGACGCACCGAAACAGAATTAAAACAGGTAATAGAATGGCTAACAGGCTTCAACAATAAAAAGCTGCAGCAACTGATACAAGACAAAGTAACCTTTGAAGAATTCTTTAAGCAGGCTACCATAAACCCCCATGCAAATCTTATTAGAGGAATGATTTGTGGTTACCGTATTGAAGATATTGAAACCCCTTTAACAAAGCAGGTCAGGTATATGGATAAGCTGGTAGATGAGTTGGCGAAGGGAAGGAAGATGGAGAAGATTTTGCGGGCTACGTAGAAATGGTTCGTAAAGACAAGAACCAAGGCGAAGCAAAGTAGAAATATTGCTCTAAGGATAATTTTTACCGGAGTCCATGGCCAAATCAACAATTGTGCAATTTCATTATATTTGAATACCAAAACAAATACCATCATGAAAACGCTTAGCAATTTTTTTATTATTTCCCTGGCGATTCTTTTAGCCGCATCCTGTAGACCAGATCCTACTGTGCTTACAGCATATACCGAGGAATACCCGGCGCCAAACGACAGTACATTAATTGCTACCTTTATTGGCCATTATACGTACACTTATCCTATATACACAGAGCAATATCGCTACGACAGTAAAAAAAGGCTGGCCCTTGTATATGCCACACGTGTTGATGACTACATGCAGGCTCCTTCATTAAACGATTCCATGTTTATATATTATAATGGAGACGATTCACTGCCTTCAAAAATAATTACCAAACACAGAGACAGCACATATTTACTATACAATACCACATTTGTTCTTGGATATAATGCTGCCAGGCAGGTGATCTATGATACTTTATACGGGTACCTCAACGATCCCAAAGAGATCAATTACAATACCTACACTTATCTGCCTGGCGGAGTTATTAATATTGCTTCCGGAAATATTAAAAATGGAGTAAATTACCCGGGCAGCGAAACCGATTATACTTTTTATGACAGTCAAAAAAGGCTAACCAAACAAATATTCAATAACCGGTACGAAACAAGGTTGAAATACGGCAGCACCATCTCTCCCTATTTTAAAGCGCTTAAGCTTAATTACGGATTTTTACCGCCGCTGCATCCCTTTGGTTTAAGCGGGCCGGGTTTTGGTACTACACGTTTTTCAACGCATATGATTGTTAGCGATACCAGCATCACCTATCCATCCTCATTATCAACATTCCAATATAGTTTTGTAAACCGTAGCGATGGATACCCGCTTTCATTCGATAGAATACCCCGTGTCAGCAGTGCTGTATCATGGGGTATAATTAATTATGGCAACTTTTATTACCATTAACCAATAGGCTGTCGCATACTAAAATTTTATTTTGCCTGTTACAAATCAGGTTTCGTCCCAGCGGGGTTTTCCCCACTGGCACCAGTGTTCCTCCGAAATCAATATTTCTAGACGAGGATTGTGGTCTTGGGCCACGCTAATTCTGGCGGTTTGTAACCGCAGCATACTCCAGCCAAACAATAAAAAGGTTTTTACTCATGAGCTTTCGCCATTATTGTTAAGCAATACTGTTTTCACAAAACAATTTCACCAATTCCTCTGCAAAGAATATATTTACCACACAACTACAAAACAGCCATGCCTGATACCAACAAATGTCCGCTCTGTAACCGTGAACTGGCCGAACCCATTGTGCGCCATCACCTGATACCACCCAGTAAGGGCGGCAAGGATTCTCCTACCGTACCGATGCACAAAATTTGCCAGGCCAAAGTGCATGCTGTTTTCACAGAAACGGAACTCAAAAATTATTATAATACGGTTGATCGTTTAAAGGAGCATGAAGACATCCTTAAATTCATTAAATGGGTAAGTAAAAAGGAAGGGGGATTTTTTGATACTACCATTAAAAAGAAATAGGTATTCAATGAAACTGCTAATTACATTAATTGTGTGTTCATACCTGTTACAGGATTGCACAACAAAAAAAACTGAAACTGCTGCTGGTGGCCTTTTTACACCACCTCATGAATGGCCCGTACCAGATTCGGTTTCACGTGCTTTAAAACTTCAGATAGAAAATGGACATATTGAATATTTTACTGCAAATGATTCAAAGTTCAGGTTTCAAAAAAGCACAACCACTCCGGCAAAATATGACCTGCAGGTACTTCAGCATGATTCATGGGTGACCAATTTAACCTTATCAATGCCTCAGTACACTTTTTTTCTGACTCCCGATTTTGACATGGATGGTAATTTTGATCTTTCCTATATAAAGTATGGCAATTTTGAGATCTATTTTTTTGATGACCAGAAAAAACAATTTATAACAACTCCCATTATCTTTCCTTATGACCAGGCTTTGCTTGACAGTAGCAGGGTTATTTATGGAGCAAACAACAAAACATATAATGAATGGGATATTGCTATTTTTTCACTGAAAGACCGTACCATATATAATCTGCTCAGGTCAAAAATATTTTTTGAAAACAATGACCAGACGGGCAGTCATAAAGCAACTTATGCATTGGTATATACATGTAGCAACGGCATATCAACAGACACAGTATTGGTAGATAAAATAATCATTAATAAAGAATGGGCCGACTTCGGTCTTAATAAGTTTATGAAGGACCTTGTTCATGACAAAAAATACTTAAATTCCAGGTAAACACCTTGTATAAAAGCATACATTTCCACTGCCTAATAAAAGCATTTATTCATGAAGCTGAAATTAACCACAGCACAAAAAGTGATCATTACCCTATTGGTACTGGCCTGTTCTGTTGCAGGGTTTATGATAAAACTACCGGCCATGTTCCGCAAACACGACCTGGAGATGCATGCTGCATTTTATTTTACAGCAGCCGCTTTTTTTACACTGCTCTTTGCCGGCAGAAATTTCTGGATACACCTGTTTATACTTGTAGTTTTGGCAGCATTTGGTGCCGGTATCGAATATGCACAGGAATATTCAAACCAGCTGGTGCATCGGCGCATTCATGGGCGTTTTGATCCGGAGGATGTAAAATATAATATCATGGGTTTGCTGGCTTTTTCTGCAATCTGGGTAACATACCTGTTGGGTGTCTGGTTGGTAAAGTCGCCACAACCAGGCAAAAAACCCGTTGGAGAAAAATTGTAAAACCGACCCGTCCTTGTCTCAGACAAGGATGTAGTGGTTTTAAGATTTCTGTCACCCTTAACTACACCGTAACATACTTAAATCCATTTCCCCGGTTTTGTACTTAACTTTACTCCCTGAACATTTTTATACAAATGATGAGACCATTACTTTTAATTACATTGATCGCTTTCTCTTTCAACAGCCAGGCGCAAAACTTTAATAACAAAGTTTCAAAAGCCGTACAAAAAGTGTATTCCGAATACAAATTATTTTTCGACAGCAGCCTGCTTGATAAATATGTAGTGCTTGACAGAGAAAAAAGTTACCTCGTTAATGCCGGCACTCAAAAAATCAGATCCATTGCCAGGGCCGATGATGCATTTACATTTGATGAATTCAGCCTGACCTTTGCTTTTGTATATAAAGGCGATACCATCAAACGTTTTGCGGCCTGCAGGTTAGATACCATGCAAAACATGATGGCGCTGGGCACACCTTCCAACCCGGTTCGACATGGCGATTTATTGCCGCCTTACATGGCATTGGTGAAAGGCGATATTAATTTCAGCTATAAAAAACTGCAAAGCCTTTTACAGAAAATGAATATTGAACCCGTAAGCATTGATCTTAAAAACCAACCACAGGTAACTGAAGTAAAAGGTAAAACGGAATATATGTGGGTTGTTACCACAGCCTGCGCAGAAATAAAATGCAGGGAGTTGCAGGTATCTGCATCCAACGGAAAAATACTTGCTGATATAAAGCCTGAATAGATTTTTTTTTAAGTGATAGAAAGCCGGCATGCTTCTGTGTGTAACCCGCCTTCGACAGGCTCAGGCTGACAGCTCTTTAGTTTATGATCCGGCAATATACTGTTCCATATGCCCGATGATGGATTTCTGTTCCTGGATAATGCAACGCACCACATCGCCAATAGAAATAATGCCGGTTAATTTACCACCATCAACAACCGGTAAATGCCGGATGTATTTACCCGTCATCAGTTCCATACATTCGTCGATGCTGCTTTCAGATCTAACGGTGATCAGGTCCCTGGTCATGATATCGCCTATCACAGTTTCTTTGGATGATTTTCCTTTAAGTGCTACTTTACGGGCATAGTCCCTTTCGGTAAAAATACCTGCCAGTGTATCGCCTTCCATAACCAGCAGGGCGCTTACATTTTTTTCAACCATCAGTTCAAGCGCATGGTAAACAGAAGTAAGCGGAGTGATGGTAAAGATTGTACTTCCTTTGGTTTCTAATATATTTTTTACAGCTGCCATGGTATCAGTTTTAATCAATTGTTAAAATAGCCATACTAAATATACCCATTTTTAGCGAAAACTAAAAGTGGAACCTGTATTTCAACTCAGGTTTCTTTAAACGCAGAGAAAAAGCGTTGCTGAGTAATACGCTGAGACGGCTCTGCGTCAGCTCCTTCCCTCCTTTTCTTTGCGCTAAAATCTGCTGTGGAAAATAATTTTTACGCTTCCTCCAAAAACACAAACTCCTGTTCAAACCCTAAAGAGTTATTGTAAATGGTCTTAATGAAATCCTTACCCCATTTAGCATAAAAAGGCATGAAGTTTTCGATACGCTCCTGTAAATTATTGTGTGGAAATAATTGAGATTTTAGTTTGTGTAACTGGCGTTGCTGAGCTTCAAATTTTTTCTTTTCGGCACGAAGCATTTTCTTTTCAAGCGCTTCTATTTTCCGTAAAGCCAGTTTTCCAAGTGCTTCGGTATGTGGCTGCAGGGTGCTATCTACTGCGCCTGCAGTTTTATGCAGGCCTGCATAAAAAGCCCGTATCTCCTGTTTTTCTTTTTCGAGGTTCAACTGTACTTCGCTGTCTCTTTTCACCAGCACATTCAGTAAATCATTTTCTGCCTTAAACAAATCGATTACAGAGAATCCTAAAGCCCTGGCTTTTTCAGCATGTTTTTTCTCTGCCAATAAAAAAGAATTACGCAAAACCAAAACCGGGAACGGCACATTAACTGCAGCAAAAACTTCTTTTAATTCAAGCCAGTAAGCAATCTCTCCGCCGCCGCCAATAAAAGCGATATTGGGTAATATCATTTCCTGGAAAACCGGTCGGAGAATTACATTGGGGCTGAAGCGTTCGGGATATCTTTCAAGTTCATTCAGTATCTCAGCCTGTGAAAAACTAATTTCAGTATCAACAATTTTAAAACCATCAGCAGTTTTTTCTATTCTGTCTCTGCTGTCATCTTTCAAATAAAACATGTTTAGCTCTCTTCCGCCAGCCTGCACTTTATATTGTTTCGGAAATTTTACAGCTGTTGCTGCTACAATCGGGTGAGAGAATTGCGCTTCCAATTCTTTTTTTACAACCGGTATAAAAGCTCTTTTATAATCTGTATCATCGGGTAATAAAACGATCAGTCCGTATTCGCCAAACATGGCATTTACCAGTTTAAAGGTTGCCTGTTCAATGGTAGTGCCTTCTGTATAGCAGGCTTTCATCTGGTCAATTATTTCCTTCCCAAACGGATGCACCGTTATCTCGCCTGCAACAGTATCCAGCATTTGTACCAAAGCTTTATCAACCTTCATCCTGCCTACAGCACCGGTTTGATTTGTTTTCCATTCGTGTTTAACACCGTTTATATAAATATGCCCCAGTTCTTCCAGGTCGGCATCTTCGCTGCCCATGTAGTACACCGGTACAAAATCATTTTCGGGCATGCCGGCTTTCAGCTTTTCGCAAAGCTTAATGGCGTGCAGTATCTTATAAATAAAATACAAATGACCGGTAAAAATATTGGGTTGGTGTGCCGTGGTAATGGTAAAGCAATTATGGTTGCTTAACAACCCTATATTAAGCTGTTGCTGGTTTGTACAGCTTTGCGCTGCATAATGCTTCTGCAATGTATCAACCAGTAATTTTCTATCTGTCGGGAATAATCTTCGTTGTTCAATAGCCGCTTTTATTCCATCTGCCGAAACGGGGTGCGTATAAAAGGGTGTAAGTTCATCACTGCCCTGCAGGTAATCCAGTATCATCCTGGAATAAAAACCTGTTTCTCCGTAAGCAATTGCAGTAGATGTTGCGTTCATTAATATTTTTTAACCAGTGCCAGATTTAAGTAACAAACTTACGTTAATCCGTAAAATTAATTGAGTAAGATATAGTTTATTTTGTTAAATAAAATACCATAGTACTATTATGCTGTTTGATGATTATTATCATAGAATTTCATTTGCATTTCTCAAACTTTTTTTCATCTTTTACACAAGCTTAGGTTTTTATAACATTATAAATAATTACTTATGAAAAATATTATCAACTGGATTTTCGTAGGCCTTGTTGCCATTTTTTCAACCGCTTCTTTTTTTACATCCTGTAACAGTAATGAAAGTTCATCAGGTAAAACTGATAACAAAGATTCAGTTAAACTGTTGGTTGAAAGGGGTAAATATCTTGCCCACGATGTGTGTGGCTGTATTAACTGTCATAGCCAGCGTGATTATAATAAATTTTCGGGGCATATTGTACCCGGAAGTGAAGGAAAAGGCGGTGAAGTATTTAATGAAATTTATGCAATACCCGGCGTTGTATTTGCAAGAAATATAACGCCGGATACAACAAATGGAATTGGCAAATGGACCGATGAGGATATTATTAATGCCATAACAAAAGGAATCAGGAAAAATGGCGACACCCTTTATCCGATCATGCCTTACCCGCATTATAACCAAATGAGCAAGGAAGATATTTACAGTATTGTAGCTTACATACGCACCTTAAAGCCTAATAACAACAAGGTTCCCGATAGATACCTTTCGGCTCCCATTGCTTATCCTGTTTTAAAGAGTAATTCGCTGGAAAGCAATATTAAACCCGATGTTTCAGATATGGTAAAATACGGAGCTTATGTTGTAAACAGTGCAGCCTGTATGGATTGTCATACCCCCATGGAAAATGGAAAATACAAAATGGATGAAGTATTTTCAGGCGGATTTACTTTTAACCTGGGAACCTTTATTGCCAACACGGCAAATATTACACCTGATAGTTTAACTGGTATTGGTAAATGGACCGAGGAAATGTTTTTAGAAAAATTCAAGGGTTACAGAGACCCTGCACGTTTTGCCTCAAATCCCGGTAAACTAAATTCCATTATGCCCTGGTCGCTGTTTTCAAAAATGGATGATTTTGATATTAAAGCGATTTACAGTTACCTGAGAACCGTAAAACCTGTAAAACATTTAGTGGAAAAATATCCAAAATAAATTTAGTTGAAAATAGAAATGCCATTGAATTTCAATGGCATTTCTATTTTCAACTACTTCACCTGCAATATCGCAATGATACGCTTATGTAATTTTCACATTTATTGCCTGCGAAGCCTGCAATAAATGTGGTAAGCTGGCAAAAATAAAAAGCTGATTGTTCTGTAAATTAAACTACCTGTTTCTATTGGGAAAGAAGTTGTAGGCAAAAAATAATATTTATAGCTATTGTAATTCTCATTTATTTTTCATTTTTTGCATCCCGAACAGAAATTACTAACCTCAACTTCAGCTTATGTCTAAAAATTATGCTTCACCGGCAATATGCCTGATTCTAATTTGTATTACCTTTTCTTTTTTTATTTCCTGTAATGGTGGCGACAGTACCACCACTACCAAAACTACCAATGAAGATTCGGCAACGAAAGTAATTGAACGGGGCAATTACCTGGCCCATCATGTTGCATTGTGCATGGATTGCCATAGCCAGCGTGACTTTGCACAGTTCTCTGGTCCGCCCAAAGCAGGAACAGAAGGCATGGGAGGCGATTCATTTAATGATAAACTGGATGTGCCCGGAATTATTTATGCCCGTAACATTACCAGCGACACAGTAAACGGTATTGGCAAATGGACCGATGATGAAATTGCCAGGGCCATTACAAGGGGCATCAGCAAAAACGGCGATACACTTTTTCCGCTGATGCCTTATCCGCATTACAATGGGATGAGCAAAGAGGATGTTTACAGTATTGTTGCTTACATACGTACTATAAAACCCAACAGTAATAAGGTTCCTGAAAGAAAGCTAATGATCCCGATGGCCATGGCATATCCACCATTACGAAGTGAATCGCCCGAAAAAAACAGTAAGCCCGATGTGAGCGATATGGTAAAATATGGCGGCTATATGATGAACAGCGCAGCCTGCATGGATTGTCATACCCCGATGGATAAAGGACAGTTTGTGATGCCCAAATATATGGCCGGCGGACGAAAATTTGACCTGGGCAGTTTTGTAGTAACATCACCCAATATAACACCCGACAGTGCCACTGGCATTGGCAAATGGAGTGAAGCTATGTTTTTAGAGAAATTTAAATTGTACCGTGACAGAGCAGCTTATTCTGCCAATCCGGGTAAAAATAATTCCATCATGCCCTGGAGTATGTATGCCAATATGGATGATTTTGATATCAAAGCTATTTACAGGTATTTAAGAACAATACCGGCTGTAAACAATCATATTGATAAATACCCGCTTTAATTTCTGGTAAATTAAAAAGGCCCGCAACTGCGGGCCTTTTTTAAACTACTTCTCCTTCAATATCATAATCATAGGCTTTTGTAATCTTCACGTTCACAAAATCGCCAATGGTTAATTTCTTTTTACTTTGAATGATCACTTCATTATCCACTTCCACACTGTCAAATTCGGTGCGGCCTAAATAACGGCCAGACTCTTTTTTATCAATCAATACTTTAAAAATCTTTCCCACTTTTTCCTGGTTCTTTTCCAGGCTTATCTCCTGCTGTACTTCCATTATTTCCTGTGCCCGTTCTTCTTTTTCTTCGGCAGAAATATTATCTACCATGTCGTGTGCACTGGTGCCTTCTTCATGGCTATAGGTGAAGATGCCCACCCTGTCGAAACGCATTTTTTGCAAAAATGTTTTTAATTCTTCTACGTCATCACGGGTTTCGCCCGGGAAGCCGGCAATCAGCGTGGTACGCAAACAAATATCCGGCATACGGTTTCTTATTTCACCAATCAGGTCCTCCATTTCTTCACGGGTTATCTGGCGCTTCATTAAGTTCAACATGTTGTTGGCCGCATGCTGCAAAGGCATATCCAGGTAATTACAAATGTTCTCCCGTTCTTTAATAGCATCAATAATTTCAAGTGGAAATTTTGAAGGGTATGCATAATGCAACCGTATCCACTCCAATCCTTTTACATCAGCAAGTGCATGCAGTAATTTTGGCAATTCTCTTTTTTTGTAAATATCCAGTCCATAGTAAGTAAGTTCCTGTGCAATCAGCATTACTTCTTTTACGCCACGGTCAACCAGGCGTTTGGCTTCATCAACCAGCGATTCTATTGGCCTGCTCACATGCTGTCCACGCATTAAGGGAATGGCGCAGAAAGAACAGGTACGGTTGCAGCCTTCGCTAATTTTCATGTAAGCATAATGCTGTGGCGTGTACAAAAGCCTTTCACCCATCAGATCGGCTTTGTAATCGGCTTCAAAGGTTTTTAAAATATTGGGCAGTTCCATGGTGCCGAAGTAGGCATCCACTTCCGGGATTTCTTCTTCCAGGTTATTTTTGTAGCGTTCGCTCAGGCAGCCGGTAACATAAACTTTATCTAATTTTCCCCGGCGCTTTAATTCCACCTGTTGTAAAATGGTATTCACGCTTTCTTCCTTGGCCTTTTCAATAAAGCCGCAGGTATTTACAATGACGATATTGTGGTCTTTTTTTGCGTTTTCATGTACCACCTCAATATCATTGGCAATCAGTTGTCCGCTCAGCACTTCGCTATCCACCATATTCTTACTGCAACCCAGTGTAATGATGTTTACTTTATCCTTTTTAATCGATTTTGTCTTCATAATAATTGGCGGCAAAGTTAAGCCTTTAGAAATGCAGTTCTTAATGCTGTTTTAAAATACCTGCGGTAAAAATGTGATTTTTCAGGTCCGGCTGCGAATAATGAGTAAAATATTGTTATTTAGGATTGATGATGCAAAACAACAAAGATGAATTTTTAAAGCAGATTGATGAGCATAAGCTTATTATATATAAGATCTGTAATTCTTATTGTAAAAACCGCAACGACCGTGATGACCTTGTACAGGAAATTATTTACCAGTTGTGGCGATCGTACAATCATTTTAACGGTACTGTTAAATTCTCTACCTGGATGTACCGGGTGGCATTGAATGTGGCCATCACCTTTTACCGCAAAACAAAAACAAGCGAAGCTATTATTCAATTGGGCGAGCCGGATATAGACTTTGAAGACAGTAAGGAAGATCGTTCTGAACTGGAAGAAAACAAGAACCTGCTGCAGCAATTCATCAATGAACTGAAAGAACTGGACAAAGCCCTGATGATACTTTACCTGGAAGAAAAAAGCTATAATGAAATAAGCGAAATACTGGGCATAACAGAAACCAATGTGGCAACCCGTATCAGCCGGATAAAAGATAAACTAAAACAAAAATTTTCTACACTAAATAATAAAGACCATGGATGACATTACTTTAAAAAGCCTTTGGAAGGTACAGGATGAAAAGCTTGACAGGACGATGAAACTGAATCTTTTTATATTGGATTCGATGCAAAAACAAAAAGCACAATCAAAACTTAAAGGTTTGGCAAGATTAAAACTGGTGGCTGTTATCCTGGGAATTTTGTGGACCCTGTTTTTAGGTGTTCTCGTTTACGGCAATCAATTACAAAATATTTATTTTACTGTTTCTGTTGGTATGATCATGCTTATTACAATTGCAGCCATTGCCATTTATATAAAACACATTGTGCTCATAAAGGAATTAGATTACAGCCAAAGCATTACCGACACTCAAAAAAAACTGGCTAAATTACAGGCATCTACTTTTAACAACAGGTTTATATTGTTGCAAACACCTTTTTACACCACCTTTTTCTGGAGTACCGAAATGATCCAGGCTTCGGTAACTAAATTCTGTTTGATAGCTGTACCCATCACCCTGCTTTTTACCTTATTAACTCTCTGGGTTTACAAAAATCTCACACCCCTTAAAATGCATAAAAAATGGGTAAGTTACCTCTTAAAGAACGACCCTGAGCAGGTGCCAGTAATGCAGGCGCAAAAATTTCTTAACGAGATAGAAGAATTTAAAAAAGCCTCTTAAAAAATTCATTTCTTTAAAACCAACAGGTTACCAGGCATTTATTACTAATTGAAGAATATTTTCCTAAAAAAAGCAAATATTTATTGTTTATCAATAAATATTTATCTACATTTGCTTTTCAATCTTAAAAACGAACAATATGAGTACTAAAACAAAAACAGAAACAATCCTGGTCGTGATGAATGTACTGGCCTGGATCACTTTTATCGGCCTGATGATTGAAGCAGGCGCTATACTAGTTACCTATGGGATAGGTTTGGCAAATCCAAAGATGGTACCCAAACTGTACAAAGGGATGGATTGGAATAACCTGAGGCAATATGATGTTTGGTATTATACAGGAATCATTACATTAAAAGCTGCAATACTGATCTTAGAGGCTTACACCGCATACATGGTTATTAAAGTGCTTAGTACTATCAAAATGACAAACCCTTTTACTATGGAAGTGGCTAAGAAGCTTGAAAATATAGCCTACACACTCATACTGGTCTGGGTAGCAATATTGATCTATAATGGTCAGTTGAAATGGCTTTCAAAAGATGTGACAGATCTGGAAGGCAAAATGCTGTCTACAGAACTAATAATTTATGCAGGGCTGGTTTTTGTTATCTCTCAAATTTTTAAAAAAGGAGTGGAAATTCAAACCGAAAATGAATTAACTGTATAACCATGCCTATAATAGTAAACCTGGATGTAATGATGGCCAAAAGAAAGATGTCGCTGAATGAACTTTCTGAAAAAGTAGATCTGACTTTGTCTAACCTTTCCATACTAAAAACCGGTAAGGCAAAAGCAGTGCGCTTTAGTACGCTGGAAGCTATCTGCAAAGTGTTGAATTGCCAGCCCGGAGATATTTTGGAATTTGTTGAGTGATTTATCGCTTCAGCGATAAATACCGGATATTTTACGAAGATTTTAAAACACCAGCTATTCCTATTCGTCTTTGTGGATAATGAATAGTAAATCCTTACCATTCATCCTTAAAAAAGCACATTCGTGAATAATGACACACTTACTACAAATGAGCTTGTCTAACTTGCGTCGGAAATTGAAAAAACAGAAACTTAAAGTATAACCATGAAACAGAAATTAATGCTGATATTAAGTATCAGCCTATGTACAACCATCAACACTTTTGCGCAAAGCACTTCTAAAGTAAGCGGGCAAATTAATGACAACAACGGAAAACCACTGGCCATTGCCACTATCATGCTGCAAAAAGCTACAGACTCTTCGTTGGTAAAAACAGCTGTTAGCAATGCTACCGGTAATTACGAGATTACGCCTGTAAAACCCGGAACTTACTTTGTAAGTGCTACATCGGCAGGCATGAAAAAAACCAGTTCAGCCGTTTTTGAAGTGAAGGAAAATGAAAATACGATTGCACCTGTACTTACAACACAGTTGGCACCCAAAGAACTTTCGGCAGTTACAGTTACCAGCAAAAAGCCGATGGTTGAAGTAAGGGCAGATAAGACCATATTAAATGTAGAGGGCACCATTAATGCAGTTGGTAACGATGCACTGGAATTGTTGCGCAAATCGCCCGGCGTAATGGTTGATAAAGATGATAACCTGAGCCTGGCTGGAAAAAACGGCGTGCAGGTATATATAGATGGTAAACCAAGCCCGCTTTCGGGAGCCGATCTGGCTGCCTATTTAAAATCCATGCAGTCGACGCAAATTGAAGCCATTGAATTGATAACTAACCCGTCGGCCAAATACGAAGCTGCCGGCAATGCAGGTATCATCAATATCAAACTTAAAAAAGATAAAACAATTGGTACCAACGGAAATGTAAATGCCGGTTACAATATTGGCGTATATGCAAAGTATAACGGAGGCTTTTCGCTAAACCACCGCAATGCCAAAATGAACCTTTTTGGAAATTACAATTTCAATACCGGTCTTAATGAGAGCATTTTTAAACTGTATCGTGAGCAGGGAGATACCATTTTTGACCAGAATCAACGCATTGTAAGCCGTAATAAATATGGCCATAACTATAAAGCAGGGGCTGATTTTTTCATCAACAAAAAAAGCACCATTGGTTTTATTGTTAATGGCAACGTTTCTGATAATGTTGTTGAAACTGAAGGCCCGATGCAGATTATTTATCAGCCAACCAACACAGTAGACAGGCTGTTGATTGCAAGTGGTGATAACGATTCTAAACGCAGTAATGTTAACGCCAACATTAATTACCGTTACGCAGTAACCGGTGGTACAGAACTTAATATTGATGCTGATTATGGAAAATTTTCTATCAGAAGTAACCAGTTTCAACCCAATGATTATTATAATGCAGGTGGGAATATTAAGCTATACAGCAATGTTTACCGCATGATCTCCCCTACTGATATTGATATTGTTTCGGTAAAAGCTGATTACGAACGCAATTTTTATAAAGGTAAATTAGGTATTGGTGCTAAAATTGGCTATGTGAAAACTGATAACGATTTTAAACGTTACGATGTAATTAGTGGTAATGATGTATATGATAAAGATAAAAGCAACCGTTTTAAATACACTGAGAATATCAATGCCGGCTACGTAAACTATAACCGTGCATTTAAAGGTTTTATGTTACAGGTTGGTGTACGGGTTGAAAATACGATATCTGATGGCCGGTCAACTGGTTTGCAATATGATAATACGACAAGTACCTACAAAAATTTCGATTCATCAATTCACCGTAATTATGTAGATGTATTCCCCAGTGCAGCATTAACCTTCAACAAAAACCCGATGAGCCAGTTTGGGTTAACCTTCAGCCGCAGAATTGACAGGCCCGCATACCAGGATCTGAATCCATTTGAATTTAAGCTGAATGATTATTCTTTTATGAAAGGCAATACCAACTTAAAGCCACAGTACACAAACAGTTTTGGTTTAACACACACATTCAGATACAAACTGAATACACAGTTAAACTACAGCCACGTAAAAGATATTTTTACGCAGATACCTGATACTACCGAAGGATCAAAAAGTTTCATGAGCAAAAGAAATTTAGCTACACAGGACATTGTAAGCTTAAACATCAGCTATCCTTTTCAATACAAATGGTATAGCTTTTTTGTGAATGTAAATTCTTACTATTCAAAATACAAAGCCAATTTTGGAGGCGGCGACAGAAATGTGGACCTGGATGTAACTGCCCTGAGTTTTTATATGCAGAACAGTTTTAACCTGGGTAAGGGCTACAAAGCTGAGTTAAGTGGTTTTTATAGTTCACCAACAATCTGGCAGGGTACTTTTAAAAGTATTGCCATGTACAGTATTGACGGAGGATTGCAAAAAACAATTTTTAAAGGGAAGGGAATGCTAAAAGCATCGGTTACAGATATTTTTCGTTTAATGAAATTTAAAGGTTACACAAACTTTACCGGCCAGTTTACGGAAGCCAGCGGGCGTTGGGAGAGCCGCCAGTTAAGATTGAACTTTACCTATCGTTTTGGAAATGCCCAGGTAAAAGCAGCACGCCAGCGTAAAACATCCATTGAAGAAGAGAATAAAAGAACACAGCAGAGTGGTGGAATAGGCGGAAGTTAATTTATCAAAATATATTCAATTTAAAAGCCGCTTATTTTAATAGGCGGCTTTTTTGTCATCGCATTGTAATCAATTGCTGCTTTGTAAATTCGTTTTAACGCTACTTTAACTGCGTTTTGTATTTTCTTAACAGCAGCAGATTTAAAATGTATAGATATTTGTGTTATAAAAATTAAACAATAAAGATTTTCTCATAAGCAGTTAGTTTTGGTAACCGGCCCCTGTTTCTACAGGGGCTTTTTTATGAGCAAAAATTAAAAAGCTAGTATCAGTTTGATACATTAAAAAGGCTGTCCACAAAATCGAGCTTATTAAATACCAACAGGTCTTCGGCCTTTTCGCCCACCCCGATAAATTTTACCGGTATTTTAAATTGATTGGCGATAGCCAGTACCACACCGCCTTTGGCAGTGCCATCTAATTTGGTAATGGTTAATGCGGTAACGTCTGTGGCAGCTGTAAAATGTTTGGCCTGTTCCAGTGCATTTTGCCCGGTGCTGCCATCCAGCACCAGCATTACTTCATGCGGTGCGTCGGGCACTACTTTTTGAATGACCCTTTTTATTTTGGTAAGTTCATCCATTAAATATGCTTTGTTGTGCAGGCGACCTGCAGTATCAATAATAATTACATCCACATTTTTTGAAACGCCGCTGTTTACGGTATCGAAAGCAACTGCAGCCGGATCGCTACCCATTTCTTTTTTAACAATGGCAACACCGGCACGCTCACTCCAGATGGTTAACTGATCTACAGCAGCAGCACGAAAAGTATCGGCAGCGCCTAACAAAACAGATTTACCAGCCAGTTTAAAATTGTGCGCCAGTTTACCAATGGTGGTGGTTTTACCAACGCCATTTACGCCAACAACCAAAATAATATGGGGTTTGTGCCCGGTGGGCAATTCGTAGTTCTCGTAACTGCTGTCCTGCGGTGCAGCAACCAAAATATGCTGTATCTCTTCCTTAAGAATTTTATTCAGCTCTGCCGTGTTCAGGTATTTATCTTTTGCCACACGTTTTTCAATCTGCTCAATAATTTTTACAGTGGTTTCAATACCCACATCAGCACTTACTAAGGCATTTTCCAGATCGTCAAGCACTTGTTCATCAACTGTACTTTTGCCGGCAATGGCTTTTGTTATTTTGCTGAAGAAACCTTCACGGGTTTTTTCCAGTCCCTGGTTAAGTGATTCCTGTTGTTGCTTTTTTCCAAAAATTTTATCGAATAATCCCATGGTGTATGATTGATACTAGATACTGGATACTTGACTCTGGATATTCCCTATGATACTAAAAGTTGCCTGATTAGCACGTTGCTTCCAGTATCAAGTATCCAGCATCTGTTTTCCGGCCTCCCGTAAATTAAGAAAGCTTTCCGATAAATCGAAAAGCTTCAAATAGTATTTTATTGCCGCAAAAACTTAGCTGGCTAAGTGTTCCTTAATTTTGTCTTTGTGTACAATAGCTTCTTTAAAAGTGTATGCACCTGTTTTAGGGCTACGCAATGTACGTATCACTTTTGTCCAGTTTTTAGCTTCCGCTGCTGCTTTCTGGTCTTTGGTTTTTATCGCGGTTTTAGCTGCTTTTGCCATTTTCTAAAAGTTTATAAGTTAATAAGTTGAATAGTTGACAGAGGGTATTTGCTTTGTTAACTCGTTAACTCAGTCAACCCGTCTACTGATTATTTGATTTCTTTATGAACAGTAACCTTCTTTAAAATAGGGTTAAGCTTTTTTAACTCTAAACGCTCAGGTGTGTTCTTCTTGTTTTTAGTGGTAATATAACGGCTTGTGCCGGCCATACCGCTTGTTTTGTGCTCGGTACACTCCAGTATAACCTGTACCCTGTTGCCTTTCTTTGCCATTTTTTTTTATTTATTTATTACTTTAATCTTCAAGTTAATCTACTCCATTCCTCCTTTAGGGGATAGGGGCATTAGATTTTTTCTCCGGCAGCACGCAATTGCTTTACAACCGACAGTAAACCATTTTTATTGATGGTTCTGATAGCTTCTGAAGATACTTTAAGGGTAACCCATTTATCTTCTTCTGCAAGGAAATATCTTTTGGTTTGCAAATTTGGTAAAAACCTGCGTTTTGTCTTAATATTTGAATGAGAAACCTTATTTCCTGTAATTGGCTTCTTTCCTGTAACCTGACATACTCTGGCCATAGTGCTTATTTTTGGACGGCAAAGGTAAGGTTAAATATTAATAATCAATGTTTGAAACAGAAGAAATTTTGATTTTTTATAGAAATCTACCCACAATTAATGTGAAACTGTTAATAAATATACCTTTACCAATATGCAACTGCTAAAAAATGCCTGTTTTTTCATCATCCTGTTACTGCCAACATCGCTGTTGAGTGCCGCCAACCCTCCCGTTGAACTTAAACCGGGTATGATTATAACCAGCTCCCTACAGGTTAAAAGAGCCATTTACCAGATAAACGGCTACGATTCGCTAAACCGGCCGGTGATCTTCATTAAAGGAGATAACATTACTGTAGATTTTAATAATGCTTTGTTGCAGGGAAGTATTGATAAACAACTGCCAAACAGCTTTTATGGACTTGCTATTTTGATCAGGGGGAATAATATCACCCTTAAAAATGCCAAAATAAGTGGTTATAAAGTGGCCGTGATGGCGGAAGGGTGTAAAAACCTTACCATAGAAAACGCTGATTTCAGCTATAATTACCGCCAGCAATTACAAAGTACCTGGCTGCATGAAGATGTAAGCGACTGGATGAGCTATCATCACAATGAAAACGATGAATGGTTAAGATACGGGGCAGGTATTTATTTAAAAGACTGCAATAATTCCATCATAAAGAATAATACCATTACCGGCGGGCAATGTGCCTTAATGATGATGAGATGTAATGACGGTGAGATAACCGACAATGATTTTTCTTTTAACTCGGCCATTGGCATAGGTATGTACCGCAGCAGCCGGAATAATATTTTGCATAATAAACTGGATTTTAATGTTCGTGGATATAGCCATGGTTTTTACAATCGCGGCCAGGATAGCGCAGGCATCCTGATCTTTGAACAGTGTAACGATAATGTGTTTGCCTATAACAGCGTAACACATGGTGGAGACGGTTTCTTTTTGTGGGCCGGGCAAACTACTATGGATACCGGTGCAGGCGGTTGTAATAATAATTATGTTTATAAAAATGATTTCAGCTATGCGCCAACAAATGGTGTGGAAATAACTTTCAGTAAGAATAATATTCTGGAGAACATCATTAAGGAATGTGACCATGGCATATGGGGTGGTTACAGCTGGAAGACTTCTATATATGGTAACCAGTTTTATAAGAACCGCATTGGCATTGCCATAGAGCACGGACAGCACATTAATATAAGCGGCAATACATTTGACAGCAACAAACAGGCAGCTATTAAAATATGGGCAAGAAATTCACAGCCCGCAGACTGGGGCTATGCTCAAAAAAGAAATACAAAGAGCATGAATTACAGCTTTTGGCAGAACAGGTTTAAAAATGAGAACACAGCTTTTGATCTTACGCTAACCAACGGTTTAACATTGTATAAGAACACGTATGAAAACACCAAGACAGAAATCAAAAAAGACAGCTCTGTGCAGAAACTGGTGATCAACCCTGCTGATGTTTTTGATTCTGTTGGAGATATTCCTCCAATTATAGAAAGCTGGCAAAAGAAAGATATACCGGTCACCAGCTTTGCCAAAGGCCGCAAACAGATCCGCATTACTGAATGGGGCCCGTATGATAATCGCTACCCCATCTTATTTCTAAAAAAGATCGACAGCAACCAGGTATATTATTTTGATGTGCTGGGGCCAATGGGAAAATGGAAAATTCAAAACTCAAAAGACCTCACTAATATCAGCATCAATGAAGGTTCATTCCCGGCTGCTTTAACCGCCAAACAGGCGGGCACAGATGTACAGTTAAATCTGTCATATACCGGCGAAGCATTTACAGACCAGTTTGGTAAAAAACAGGGTGCCAATACAATTCATACTTTTTCTTTCCGCGATTTTCAACCCAACATTAACTGGAGCGTAAACTGGTACAGTTGGGATAATGCACATAATCCCAATAAAAATTATGATCAGTTTAAAACAGTTTATAACAATACTCCCGTAAGATCTGAACAGGCAACAAAAATTGATTATACCTGGTGGGGTGCCATTGGTAAAAATTTACCTGCCGATTCTTTTGCCATTGCAGCAACAGGTATTGTGGAAGTTGAAAAAGGCCTTTACGAACTGCATGTTACTGCAGATGACCTGGTAAAAGTTTTTGTAGATGATAAATTAATGATTGATTTTTGGGATGTTTCCCGGTATAAATATGATGAAGACACACATCATACAGCAACCGTAAACCTAAACGGAAAACATACCATAAGAATTGAACAGGTAGAAAATTCCGGCTATGCAACCCTTATCTTTAAACTAATTCCTTTAAAAAATAAATTATGACAACACACCTCGTAAACACTGTATTTAACGGCAAGATGGCTTTTACTGCCGATATCAATGGCCACAAGGTTTTAATGGATACCACTGCAGATGATGGCGGAGAAGACAGCGGCCCCAGCCCCAAACGCCTGATGCTGGCTTCGCTGGCAGGCTGCACGGGCATTGATATTGTTTCTATACTAAACAAAATGAAAGTGGAGTTCAGCGATCTAAGCATTGGGGTTCATGCAGCGCTCAGTGCCGATCATCCAAAAATTTACAACCATGTAAAGATCACCTACAAAATAAAACTGGCCGAGGAAGATAAAAGCAAAATGATAAAAGCAGTGAGCCTTTCTACCGAAAAATACTGTGGTGTGTTTGCCATGTTTAAAACCTTTGCTAAAATGGATACTGAGATTGATTATTTATAATTAGTATTTTTTACAAACCCGGCCGTGGAAACTGCTTGTACTGATGCCTTATCCGCAGCATTTGTAAAACAACTGCCAGTAAGATCAACCCTACACCAAAATAAAATGCACGGTTCAGGTTTTCATTTTCTTTAAAAAAGATAAAAGCCAGTATGATGCCATAAACAGGCTCCAGGTTATAGGTAAGACTGGCTGTAAATGCCGAAACTTTTTTCAGGGCATTTAACTGTAGTTCAAAACTGATGACTGTACATAACCATGCCAAAACCACCAACAAAAGCCAATCTTTTGTGGATGGGATATAATATGTTGCAGGAAAAAGCATTAAATAAAATGGAACTAAAACAGTTAATGCCAGCAACCCACCGCCCAATTCATACAATGTTAAAATCTTAGGCGAAAAAGTAAGTAATAATTTTTTATTAAAAATGGGAAAAATGGAACTGCCAATGGCCGAAACAATACCAAAAATAATACCGAGTTTGTATTGCGGATGAAAATCAAAAATGATATAGATGCCCGTAATGGCAATTAACCCAAGCGCCACTTCAATTAAAGAAATACTTCTTTTAAAAAAAAGCGGTTCAAAAAAAGCAGTAAAAAAACCGGAGGCACTAAAACAAACCAATGCCACCGACACATTTGCATATTTAACACTGCCGTAAAAAGTAACCCAGTGAATGGCTACGATCACCCCTACCCCAAAAATTTTGAGTACGTCTTTAAAAGGAATGCGCAACAGTTGCTTTCTGAAATATAAAATAGCTCCCAACGTTACAACGGTAATTAAAAGCCTGAACCAAACCAGTAACCCCTCATTTAGCGTAATCAACTTACCTAAAATAGCAGTAAAGCCTGCTAAAAAAACGGCGATATGAAGTTGTATCAGGGCCTTTTTCATTGAAGCAAATATACCCCTATCCCCTAAAGGGAGACTTTGCGAAGGTTGAAAAAGAAGATTATTTTTTATGAGAAGTAAGAAACCGGCTAAGTGGGCTACATGTTCCGCTCATCATCACGCCAGGTTAAGTAAAGGCCAGTGCTTTAAAAAAATCCACAAACGGCCAACTTCTAACCACAAACTAATTTATATTTGCCAACCTATAACCAAATTATATTATGAGCTTTAAACGCATCAACAACATTACCGGATGGATCGTTTGCATTATTGCATGCGCCGTGTATATTATGACAATGGAAGCCACAGGCAGTCTTTGGGATTGTGGCGAGTTTGCTTCCAGCGCCTATAAACTGCAAATTCCCCATCCACCCGGGGCACCTTTATTTGTATTGATAGGCCGCTTGTTTATGGTGCCTTTTGATGCGGCTCATGCTGCAACCGGTATCAACCTGATGAGTGCATTGGCAAGCGGATTTACCATTTTGTTCTTATTCTGGAGCATTACACACTTTGCCCGTAAGCTGGTAACAAAAGACGGTGCCGAATTAACCAATGAAAAGATCTATGGCGTAATGGCTGCCGGTATTGTTGGCGCATTGGCGTATACTTTTTCAGATTCTTTCTGGTACAGTGCTGTTGAAGGCGAGGTATATGCTTTATCTTCTTTCTTTACAGCAGTTGTATTTTGGGGAATATTAAAATGGGAACAGAGTGTAGATGCAGAACAGAAAGAAGGCATCAAAGGCCATTTTACAAAAGCCGATCGTTGGATCATCCTGATATTTTACCTGATGGGTTTATCTATTGGTGTTCACTTACTGAACCTGTTAACCATCCCGGCTATTGTAATGATCTATTATTACAAGCGTTATGAGAAGATCACCAAAATGGGAACATTCTGGGCGTTTTTGATTGGTTGCGGCATCACCGGCCTTGTACAAAAAGCAGTAGTAGTTTGGACCATTAAAGGTGCAGGTAATTTTGATATCTTATTCGTAAATAGTTTTGGCCTGCCTTATTATTCAGGCTTTGTTTTCTTCTTTATTTTTATTGGATTTTTGATCTTCTTCGGATTAAAAATAGCTTCTAAAAGAAACTGGAATTTTCTGAAGCTGGGCCTCTGGAGCTTTGTATTTATGTTGCTGGGTTATTCAACCTACTTCACCACATTGGTGCGTTCAAGTGCCGATCCTTCGGTTGATATGTTTAATGTAGATAACCCGGTGAGTCTGGTTGGTTATTTAAGCCGTGAGCAGTATGGCGACTGGCCAATTTTATACGGGCAGGATTTTACCGCACAGTATACTGATACCAAAGTAACGGAAACCTACATTAAGAGTAATGGCAAATACGAAAAGAACGGCCAGAAAGTAGAGTATGTTTATGCCCCTGCTGATATGCATTTGTTTCCACGCATGTGGGACCAAAGCAACGACCAGGGCCATGCCGATTATTATGCCGGATGGATGCAGATTGGCAAAGACCAGGAAGGTAATTGGGAAAGGGCTCCTACCGTTGGAGAAAATATACAATTTGCCATGGCTTACCAGGTTGGCTGGATGTATTTCCGGTATTTCATGTGGAATTTTGCCGGCAAGCAAAATGATATACAGGGTACAAACATGAGTAATGTAAGAGACGGTAACTGGAAAACCGGAATAGGATTTTATGATAACTGGCGACTGGGTGATCAAAAGATGCTGCCAGACAGTTTAAAAAATAACAAAGCCAATAATAAATTATTTGCGCTGCCTTTAATTTTAGGTTTGCTTGGTTTGGTTTTCCAGGTTATGAAAGACAGAAGAGATGGTTTGATTGTTGGACTGCTTTTCTTCTTTACAGGTTTGGCCATTGTGTTTTATTTAAACCAGGCCGGTAATCAGCCACGTGAACGTGATTATGCTTTTGTAGGATCCTTTTATGCCTTCGCCATCTGGATTGGCCTGGGTGTTTTATATGTAAAGGAATTATTTACCGCATTTATAAAAAACAGGATGGTTGCCGGCTTAACCGCAGGTGTCTTGTGTTTGCTGGCAGTGCCTGTTTTAATGGCCAGCCAGGAATGGGACGATCATGACCGCAGCAATAAAACACTGGCACGTGACCTTGCCATTGATTACCTGGAAAGTTGTGCACCCAATGCTATACTGATAACTTTTGGTGATAATGATACTTACCCGCTTTGGTATGCACAGGAAGTACAGGGTATCCGTAAAGATATACGTGTTATAAATTCCAGCCTGTTGGGTACGGATTGGTATATTAACCAGCTACGCTATAAACTTAACGACAGCGATCCTATTGATGCTATCTGGTCGGCTGCACAAATTGAAGGTGCCAACCGTGATATCATTTATTCTCCCGAAGGTATATACGGAAACAATCCGGCTTTCCTCAACAAATACAGAGCTAAAGCAGGTATCACCGGTGATCCGGCTCAACCCATGGACCTGTACACCATGATGAAAGATTTTGCCGGAAGCGATGACCCCGCTAAAGGTGAAACAGGAAGAGATGAAAGGAACATTAATATATTCCCATCCAAACTGGTTTCTATCCCGGTTGATGCAAATTTTGTGCGTCAGAACGGAACCGTTAATGCTACCGACAGTGTGGTTTCGCAGGTTGTTTTTCAGATTCCAAAAACTGTATTGTTCAAGAACGATGCGGCCATCTTAAACATCATTGCAGCAAATAAATGGAAACGCCCCATTTACTTTACATCGCAGGAAGCAGGGGGATTGGGCTTTCAAAACTACATACGCCAGGATGGCCTTACTTATCGCCTGGTACCTGTTGAAAACAGCCAGGTGAACGACCCCTGGGTATATGATAAGATGATGACCAAATTTGCCTCTGGAAATGCAGATAAACCAGGCGTATATTTTGACGAAGAGAACCGTCGTCATTTAAACAGCATCCGTATGGCTTATGCTACAGCAGCTATGTCATTGGCAGAAAAAAATAAAGAAGAAGCCCGGAAAATGCTGAACAAAGCCGATAAAATGATGCTGGAAGAAAATTTCCCTTACGGTATGGTAAGCCGTAACCAGCAGCAGAATTATATTTCTTTGCTGATGTTACAGGCATCTTACGCTGCAGAAGATACTGTGCTGGCTGCTAAAATAACCAAAAGCCTGAAGAAAGATCTTGAACAGCAGCTTAGTTATTATAATTCGCTTGATGAGAACAAAGCCGGTTCATTTGATTTCCTTGCAGATCAGTCAGGCAGAAGAGGTGGCGACAAAAATGCTGCTGAGCAGTTCCTGATGCGTATTATGCAGCTGGAACAACAGTACAAGGCACAACCGGGAACGAAAGAATTGCCGGGTGCAATACAAACCGATCCTGCTAAACCAGCAGATACACCGAAATAATGACCGAAGAAATGGTTTAAAAATTATAAATCCCTCCGGATAACCGGGGGGATTTTTTTATTTAACATCTGAACAAATCAATACACTTAAATGTTTCGTAATTTAGATATAGATTAAACAGATTCAGCACTACTTCAACTTTTTACCTTGTTAGGATTTAACTTTTCAAAATTCGACCCCAATACAAACGGCAAATCTCCTTTTGAGACTTTGCTGAATCTTTTTTTACAATTGCTCACCTATACCAATGGCGATTTTAATGAAGCCATGCAATGGATGAATGAACTGGATAAAGAATACAAACTCACCAGCAATGAATATGGCATTGGTGATTTTATTGAAGACCTGAAAGCCAAAGGATACATTGATGATAAGAATGAAAAAGGTGAAATAAAAATTACTTCCAAAACCGAACAGGGTATTCGTAAAAAAAGCCTGGAAGAAATTTTTGGCAAGCTGAAGAAAACAAAATCCGGCAATCACCAGACTTTTAAACCCGGTGGCGGCGATGAAATCAATCCCGAGACCAGGCCCTTTCAGTTTGGCGATACCATGGAGCAGATAGATTTTACCAACAGCATCCGCAATGCACAGATCAATCATGGTATTGATAGTTTTAAAATGCAGGAAGATGACCTGGAAATACGGGAGACCGATTTTAAATCGCAGACATCCACTGTTTTAATGATCGATATTTCTCACTCGATGATATTATATGGTGAGGACAGAATTACGCCGGCAAAAAAAGTAGCGATGGCGTTGAGTGAACTCATTCAAACCAAATACCCCAAAGACACATTGGATATTGTAGTATTTGGCAACGATGCCTGGCCTATTGAAATTAAAGACCTGCCCTATTTGCAGGTTGGGCCTTATCATACCAATACCGTGGCCGGGCTTGAGCTGGCGATGGATATTTTGCGCCGCCGTCGTAATCCCAACAAACAGATATTTATGATAACCGATGGCAAGCCAACCTGTTTAAAAGTAGGTACACGTTATTATAAAAACAGTTGGGGTGTAGACAGGAAGATATTGAACCGGTGTATGAGTTTAGCCACACAATGTAAAAAACTAAAGATACCCATTACAACATTCATGATAGCAACTGATCCTTATTTACAAAAATTTGTGCAGGAATTTACTGAAACCAATAATGGCAAAGCCTTCTTTGCAGGATTGGATAAACTGGGTGCATTTATATTTAAAGATTTTGAGAGCGGGAAGAGGAAGACGGTGTACTGAAAACAATCACGCAAAGCCGCAAAGGAGCAACGTTTTGCGGCTTATTTACTTAGCGCTTCTGCGTGAAAAATAATAACACAATTAATCAGGTTATATAAAAACAAAAAATGGATAGCACAAAAATCAAAACCTTAGGTGAATTAAAGAACAGCGGCTACATTTCAAAAAGCATCAAACAGGAAATACGTGAAAATCTTATCAAAAAAATTCAGGCAAAAGAAAATCCTTTTCCCGGTATTTTGGGTTACGAAGATTCGGTGATACCGGATACGGAAAGGGCTTTATTATCACAACATAATATTTTGTTTTTGGGTTTACGTGGACAGGCAAAAACACGCATGGCCAGGCAAATGATCGATCTGCTGGATGAATATATTCCTGTTGTTGCAGGCAGTGAGATCAATGATGATCCGCTGCAGCCCATATCACGCTATGCATTGGATTTGATTGAGGAAAAAGCTGAGGACACGCCTATTGCCTGGCTGCACCGAAGTCAGCGCTATGGTGAAAAACTGGCAACGCCCGATGTTAGTGTTGCCGATCTGATTGGTGATATTGATCCTATAAAAGCGGCTAACCTTAAACTTAGTTTTGCGGATGAAAGGGTTTTACATTACGGTATCATCCCCCGAAGCAACCGCTGCATTTTTGTAATTAATGAACTGCCCGATCTGCAGGCAAGGATACAGGTATCATTATTTAATATTTTAGAAGAAGGTGATCTTCAAATTCGTGGATTCAAATTAAGATTGCCGCTGGATGTATTATTTGTGTTCACCGCCAACCCCGAAGATTATACAAACCGTGGCAGCATTGTTACACCGCTTAAAGACAGAATTGAGAGCCAGATATTAACACACTATCCAAAAACACTGGAAACGGCTTTGGAAATAACAGAACAGGAAGCAGCTATAAATGAAGCACAGCAGACAAGAGTAAAAGTGAGTGATTTGATAAAACGTTTGATTGAACAGGTTGCTTTTGAAGCCCGTGGCAGTGAACTGGTTGATAAAAAAAGTGGTGTAAGTGCCAGGCTCAGTATCAGTGCTTATGAAAATGCCATCAGTGCTGCAGAAAGAAGAGCTTTAATTAACGATGAAACCGAAACCCAGGTTTGGCTGAGCGATCTGATCGGCATCATTCCCTCCATAACCGGTAAAATAGAACTGGTGTATGAAGGTGAGCAGGAAGGCCCTTACCAGGTTGCATTTAATTTACTGGAGCGTTCTATCCGCACACAATTTGGTCAGTACTTTCCAAATCCTGATACTTTAAAAAAGAAAAAAAGCAAAGAAGCGGCACCGGAAGAAAATCCATACAAGGCCATCACCCGCTGGTTTGATGCCGGTAATTCTCTTAATAATTTTTTTGAAACAAAAGATGAAGACAAAGTGCAGTTGCTGTACAAGGTAGATGGTCTTCATGCCTTGGTAAAAAAATATTTTAAAGCAGCCAATGATAAAGAAAATGCTTTACTGATGGAATTTGTGTTGCATGGTCTGGCAGCCCATTCATTGATCAGCAAAAAAATACTGGAAGGAAAAATTGAGTTTAAAGATCTGATGGGCAGTATGCTCAACATCGGCACCCAGCATTTTAGTGAGGATGATTTTAATGAAGATGATTTTAATTAGGCTTACAGGATAATATTAAACATAAAACAACTCCTTGATGCACCGTCTGATTTTTCAGTACGGTGCATTTATTTTATTGAACAGTTTTCCTGTTTCAATTTTCATTTGTAGCTTTTACAATACTGTTTTTAGGGGATACATGAGGGTTGAAAATTTTTAATATCTTTATTTACACATTTCCAGATAAATTAATTGCAAAATACCACAGTATGAAAATCTCTAAATTGAAACAGATCAAAAGCAATCTTATCATTGTTTGTACTATGTTAAGTGCTTTTAATACAGCAGCTCAAAGTCTGTCGGTAAACACAACGGGTGCAACTGCCCATAGTTCTGCACTCCTGGATGTTAGTAGTGTAAATAAAGGCATGTTGATACCCAGGGTAAGTTTAACCGGCATTACAGATGTAGCAACAATTGTAGCCCCGGCAACCAGCCTGTTGATTTATAATACCAATGCAGCCATTGCGGGTGGCAGCGGCGCCGGATATTATTATTACAGTGGTACACAATGGGTAAAAATAATTGATGCTGTTACGCCGGGCAACAGCTGGAGCCTTACAGGAAACAGCGGCACTACTGCCGGCATCAATTTTATTGGCACTACCGATAGCGTTAGCCTGGTTTTTAAAGTGAATAATAACAATGCCGGAAAAATAGATGTTACCCTTAAGAATGCAGGCTTTGGAGAAAAAACACTGTTGGCAAATACAACCGGTACAGGTAATACAGCCGTTGGTTTTCAATCGCTGTTAACTAATACAGCCGGAAATGGAAATACTGCCGCCGGCTATCAGTCAATGTACAAAAACACAGCAGATGGCAACACGGCTTTTGGTTACCAATCGCTTTATGAAAACGGATCCGTTCCATACAATTCCGCCTTTGGTTACCAGGCGCTTTACCAAAACACCGGTGGCGATAACAGTGCCATGGGTTATGCGGCATTAAGTGCCAATACCGGTGGGTCATTCAATACCGCCATGGGCACTTTTGCACTTACCTTAAACCAGCTGGGTTCAAAAAATACTGCCATCGGGGCCAGTGCAATGAATGTAAATACTTCGGGGTCTGAAAATACTGCAACCGGTACTAATGCCATGCGCAGTAATCAATCAGGCAGTTTTAACGCCGCCTATGGATTTCAGTCGCTGTTAAATAATGTTAGCGGAGAGGGAAACACGGCAGCAGGTTATCAATCGTTGTTGGGTAATGCAGCAGGAAATGCAAATACCGCTGCCGGATATCAATCACTGTACAATAACACAACAGATGGCAATACGGCTTTTGGTTATCAGTCACTTTATACTAACGGAGCTGTTCCATACAATTCCGCCTTCGGTTACCAGGCACTTTACCTAAACACCGGTGGCGATAACAGCGCCATGGGTTATGCAGCATTACGTGCCAACAGCAGTGGGTCATTTAATACCGCCATGGGCACTTCGGCGCTTGCTTTAAACCAGTCGGGATCAAAGAATACCGCAATCGGAGCCAGGGCGCTGAATTTAAATACTTTGGGAAATGAAAATACTGCAACCGGTACTTATGCACTACTCAATAATCAAGGGGGCAGTTATAATACTGCTTATGGCTTTCAATCGCTTTTGAACAATATTAACGGGTTAGGCAACACGGCAGCAGGTTATCAATCACTTCAAAAAAACGTAACCGATGGCAGTACAGCTTTTGGTTATCAGGCGCTTTCAGAAAATACAAGTGCTACCGGCAATTCGGCATTTGGATACCAATCACTGTTTGTAAGCACGGGTAGTTATAATACTGCTGTTGGTTACTCAGTTTTAAAAGCCAACAGCAGTGCCAGTCACAATACAGGCGTTGGCTCCCAGGCTCTTTTAAATAATACCGGAGGATTTGAGAATACCGCAATCGGCACATTTGCGATGCAAACAAATGTGATAGGTTTTGGCAATACAGCCACCGGTGTAAGAGCCCTGTATGGCAATCAAAACGGGAATGAAAATACGGCTGTTGGAAAACAGGCCATGTTTACAAATACACAGGGAGCAAATAATGTTTCTGCGGGGTATCAATCACTTTTTTTCAACACAACAGGAAACTCAAATACAGCACTTGGTTACCAGTCTTTGTATTCCAGTGTTAGCCGGGATGGAAGTACCGCAGTAGGCTATAAATCTTTGTATGCAAATACACAGGGATTTTATAATACAGCAGTAGGCTATCAAGCCTTACAAAACAATACCAATTCAAGTGATAATACTGCCGTGGGATATAATGCTTTAAGTACTACGATACCGGGAGACAATAATACTGCTGTTGGCAGTAACGCACTTTTAAGTAGCAACGGTTTTGACAATACAGCCACAGGGGCATTCGCTATGGGTGGCAGCACATCCGGAATAGGTAATACCGCCAATGGTGTAAGGGCGCTTTATTCCAATATAAACGGAAGTGAGAATACAGCATTGGGGAAAAATGCGTTATATACCAATACTGCAGGGTACCGAAATGTTTCTGCTGGAGTAGAATCGCTATATTCTAATACCAATGGTTTCGAGAATACAGCAAATGGTTACCAATCGATGTACAGTAATACAACCGGAGACCGCAATGTTGCCAATGGCCATCAATCTCTTTATTCAAATACTTTCGGAAACGATAATACGGCAACAGGTTACCAGGCGCTATATTCAAATAATAGCGGGGAGGGTAATGCCGCACATGGTTACCAGGCACTTTATTTAAATACCGCCGGATTTAATAATACCGCAAGTGGTTACCAGGCATTGCGAGCCAACACAAGTGGAAGCCAAAATACAGCTACCGGCGTCTTTGCACTTTACTCCAATACAACCGCCAACGGAAATACGGCCACCGGTAAAGAAGCCCTGTATTCAAATACAACAGGAGAAGATAATACGGCCACTGGTCATGGAGCTTTATATTCAAACACAGATGGCTACCATAATGCTGCACATGGCATGTTTGCTTTAAGCGTAAACAGCCTGGGATATGAAAATACCGCCAGTGGATATTGGGCGCTCACCAATAACTCAACAGGTAACAGCAATACCGCAGATGGCGCTTACGCACTAAATAACAACGGGGTTGGCAGTGAGAATACAGCTATGGGTAAGAATGCGCTTTATAATAATCAAGACGGAAATGTAAATACAGCTGTAGGATATAATGCACTTACAAATAATACAGTTGGCTTTCAAAATACAGTTGTTGGTGCCAACTCGCTTACCATAAATACAACGGGGGCTTATAATACAGCCGTGGGGTATAATACAGGGCCAAACGCAAACAACAGGTTTAATGTTACCTGCCTGGGTATTGATGCAACCGGTACCGGAAGTGATATGGTGCGTATTGGAAATGTTTTTGTGGGTTCCATTGGTGGTTATCAAAACTGGACCAATATTTCGGACGGCCGTTTTAAAGAAAATGTACAGGACAATGTACCGGGATTGAGTTTCATCAACCAGTTGCGGCCGGTAACTTACAAACTCAACCGCTATAAAATTAATGATGCGAATGGTGTAAATGAACGTAGAAAAAAGATCATCAGTGAAGCCGCAGATAAAAATATAGTGCCCCGGTTCCTGGATGGTGACCAATATAGTGACATCACCACAGGTTTTATAGCCCAGGAAGTGGAGGCGGCTGCAAAAAAAATAGGCTTTGATTTTAGTGGTGTTGATAAGCCAAAAAACGATACAGATTTTTATGGCCTGCGCTATGCTGAGTTTGTAGTGCCCCTGGTAAAAGGTATGCAGGAGCAGCAGGCCATCATAGAAGAACAAAATAAACGTATTGAAAAATTAGAAAGGTTGCTGAAGGAATTCAGTGAGAAAATTAAATAAATACCTGGCATCTTTAAAGCCACTTATACCACTAATAGGGTATTGCAGGCCAGTATCTATCTGCGTATTTTGAGGCATTAATTAACCTCAAAATTATTTTATGCCAGTTAAATTAACGCTAAGCATGTTCAGCGGAAGGCCAGATCCTTCTATGATGCTGGATGATGCCACCGCAAAAAATCTTTTTAAAAAACTTTCTTTTGGTTCATTGAAAAGGCAGACAGAAAAAACTGCTCCGCTCCCTTCGGTATTGGGCTATCGTGGCCTTGTTATTGAGCAGGAAGGCAAAAGACTCATTGCAGATATGCCACAACGATTGCACTATGCACACGATATGGTATACGCTGATGGTAAGGCTGCTAAAGCTGAAGAAGGCCTGGAATCCTTTTTGTTTGACAATTTTAAAAAGCTGAGGAATGTAAAAGACCTGCCTGATTTTAGAAGAACAACTGAAGTGCAGTTAAAAGAATACCTGGATAAAAGAAAACTGTACATTGATAATTATTTAAAAAATATTGACATCTTCAGGGATGATATTATACTAAGACCGGTTTGTCCTTGTGCACCTGCGCCAGACCTGGCTGCATGGAATACTGATCCGGATGTTACGTGGGATAATAACTGCTACAACTACGGTACCAATTACCGAAGCGATAGTTTTGCCCAACCCGGCGAAGCAACCGGCCAGATATATACGACCTTTTCGGCCTGCGATGTAGCGGCGCCTGCCATCAGTGTAAAAAAAGGAGCTGTTTCTGATGGCCTGGTTGATAAACCAAACCAGGATAACAAATGTATATCCCCGGGTCATCTGACAGCACTTGTACTTCATTCCGGCGATTATCACTGGTACCGCAAAGGGTCTAATGGCAGGTGGAGCCACAAACCCGGCCACACACCGGCTACCCTGCTTGATAACTCCGGCAATATCATAACAGACCCACGCACTTGCGACCGTGGGCCTTACATTAACTTCTGTACTTTTATGCAGGTAATTCACGGACGTTTTATAATAACATAACTATCAATGAAACCGGGTAACACAAAATGGAAAGCCACTGCCCTGTTATTTTCCGGCAGGCAAAACCCGGAATGGGAATTAACAGCAGCGCAACAAAAAAACTGGATGGTGCTTTGGCAGCAGGCTTCTTTAAGCGATACGGAAGTAAAGCAGCCCTCAATATTAGGTTATACCGGTTGCAGGTTACAATATGTTGAACACAGCCATTGGCAATTGTACAATGGCTGTGTTTCTTTTTATGAGAAAGAAACGGTTTTTTCTAAAAAAGATGAAGGTAGACAGATGGAATTATTTTTGTTGGGTACGGCACCGGAGGAGGTGAGGGAGATTTTGAAAGAGCAGGGAATTATTTAACCCCACTTAAATAGAATTGTTAGTTTACCGGATTCACAAAATACAAAACAAGCATCGAGATAATAAATGCAAGTATAATTGCAGATACTATTAAGCCAAAGCTTTTTCTGATCGTAGTTTTCCTGAAGTAATCAATTACACAAATAACCAAAAAAGCTTTTATACTTATAATCATTATTACCAGGTACCAGCCAAAAAAGGAAGGAATTAATGCTAAGAAAAGGCAAACCAAAAAAAGCGGAACCAGCCTGTGAATATTTATTGATGTATTCATTGCTTAATAAAGATATATAATTTCTAATTTGATTTCTAATAAATCAAACAATATTTACTTCCCTCTCCAACTCAACTCCAAACTTTGCATTTACACTTTGTAAAATTTCTTCACTCAAATCATATATCCCGGTGCCTGTAGCATGACCATAATTTACCAGCACCAGTGCCTGTTTTTCATGGCAACCAGCATCACCCTTTCGGTAACCTTTCCAACCACATTGTTCAATCAACCAGCCCGCAGCAAGTTTTACATTACCATTTGGCAGATCGTATCCAACTATGCCAGGGAATTTCGAACTAAGAATTGCAAACTGCGAACCGCTTATTTCCGGATTTTTAAAAAAACTTCCCGCATTCCCAATAACCGCAGGGTCGGGTAATTTAGATGAACGGATATTGATGACTGCCTGTGATACCGCCTGCAGGCTCAAATCCTTCACACCCATTTTCTCCAGTTCCTGCCCAATGGCACCATAAGAAATATTGAAGTTGGGAATCCGGTTCAACCGGAATGTAACATCCATTATTACAAACTCATTCTTAAACTTCTTTTTAAAAACACTTTCACGGTAACCAAATTCACAATCATTCAAAGTAAAGTTCACCATCTTTTTATCGTGGATATGATAAGCTTCCAGCGAATGAAAAACATCCTTTATCTCTACTCCGTATGCTCCTATGTTTTGCATGGGCGATGCCCCCACATTTCCGGGTATAAGGGATAAGTTTTCTACCCCGGCCAGGTTATGTTCAATACAAAATAAAACGAATTGATGCCAGTTTTCACCGGCGCCTGCCTGTATATATATGTGATGCTCATCTTCCTTAATAATTTTAATGCCTTTGATTTCATTCTTCAATATTAATCCATCAAAGTTTCTGGTAAACAACAAGTTACTGCCTCCTCCTAAAATTAAAATTGAATTTTTGCGATTATTTATAATTTGTTGCTGAGATTGAAGCAATTCCTTCAAGTTTTCAATCGAATTGAAGGCAGCAAACAAATCGGCATAAGCATTGATTGCAAATGTATTGTAATTTTTTATTGATATATTTTTTTCGATTATACTCATTTTTATAAAATACTGTTTATTTCAATTTTTGTCAGTTTGACAGGCCTACATTTTATCTACATCGGCTATCACTAAAACACTCTTAAAATTCTTCTCGCCTGTTACCAGGTTAATATGGTTTCTGATGGCTGCTTTATACCGCATGCTCATACCCGGTTCTTTGGGCAGCTTTATCAGTATCTCCATTAAATATTGGTTACGAATGCGGTTTACAACCGGTGCCGCCGGGCCAACGATATAATCTTTCAGATCCTGCTTAAGCAGTTGCGTTAATTTTTCTGCAGCAGCAGTTACCATATTTTTATCCTTGTGTTTTAAAGTTAGCAAAATAATACGGCTGTAAGGCGGGTAGAAAAACTGTTTGCGGTTTTCAATCTCCATTGCATACAATTGTTTGTAATTGTGCTGCTGTACCAATTGTAAAACCGGGTGCTTAACATTGGTAGCCTGTATAATCACTTTACCCTGCTCCTTCTTTCTTCCTGCCCTGCCACTCACCTGCTCCATCAATTGAAAAGCACGTTCATTCACCCTGAAATCGGCGAAAGCCAATAACCCATCTGCATCTAAAATCCCTACCAGGCTAACCTTATCAAAATCCAGGCCTTTTACCACCATTTGTGTTCCTACCAAAACATCCAGGCGGTGCTGTTCAAATAACTGAATTAAATTATCATGCGCTGTTTTGCCCCGTACGCTATCCACATCCATCCGGGCAATTTTATATTTTGCAAAATCTTCTTCCAGTTGTTCTTCAATTTTTTCGGTACCAAAATTTTTCTCCAGCCAGTTATTGGTGCCGCAAGCCGGACAGGTAATTAATTTGGGATACACACTGCCGCAATAATGGCAATGTAGTTTATTGCTGAACTTGTGCAGCGTAAGCGATACATCGCAATGGGTACACTGCGGTATAAAACCGCAGCTCCCGCAGATGAGATAAGGATTATAACCCCGCCGGTTTTGAAAGAGTATAACCTGACGGTCGTTCTCCAATGCTTTTTGCATGGCTTCCTTTAACTGCGGACTGATCATTACTTTGCCCTTTTGTACAACCTGGCGTGTATCAATAATTTCTATCTCAGGTAATTTAATGCCGCCAAAACGTTCGTTCAATTCTACCAGGGCATATTTATCGTGCATAGCATTAAAATAACTTTCTATTGACGGAGTTGCACTGCCTAATAAAACTTTTGCTTTAAAAAGCGATGCATAATAAATGGCAGCATCCCTTGCATTGTACCTGGGAGCCGGATCCTGCTGTTTGAAAGATGGATCATGTTCTTCATCCACTATGATCAGTCCAAGGTCTTTAAAGGGCAGGAAAAGGGCACTCCTTGCACCCAGCACAATCTTTACTTCGCCGGTTCGTATCTTATTCCACAATTCAATACGTTCGTTATTATTAAAACGGGAATGGTAGATGGTGATATTGCCGCCAAAATGTTTTTGCAGGCGGCGGATGATCTGTGTTGTTAAAGCGATCTCGGGCAGTAAATACAATACCTGTTTGCCTTCTTTAAAATATTTTTCAATCAGCTTTACATACACTTGTGTTTTGCCGCTGCTGGTTACGCCATGCAGCAGGCAAACATTTTTATCTTCAAATGCAGAGGCGACTTTATCAGAAGTTTCCTGCTGTGCGGCGCTGAACTCAAAATCAATTTCTACATTTTTAGGAAGTGACTTTATCCTGTCAACCGACCTCTTCTCAACAATTAAGATATTTTTCTCTGTAAGCCCTTTTAACTGCGCTGCAGAAGCTCCGGCTTTTTTGAGCAATTCGTTTTGTTTAACATCCCCTTCGGTTTTTTGCAGGTGCAGAAAGGCCAGTAACAGTTCCATTTGTTTGGGCGCCCTGCTCCAGTTATTGAGCAGTTCACTCATTTTCTCATCGCCACTATATTCGGGGTTTAGAATTACATAATTTTCTTTCTTCACTTTGTACTGTTCATCCATAGCTTCCCAAACAAAGCAAACTTTCTTGTCTATCAGTTTTTTTATGAGTGGATATACATGGGTTATATCCAGTATCTGCTGTATTTCTGTTAACCGCAATTCTTTTTTCAGCAACAAAGCTTCTGCCACTAAAAACTCTTCGTCGTTCAAATGGGTGAAATCCTCGCCTATTTCTTCATTGTAAATTAAAATGGTTTCGCTGCTCAGTTTAAAATGTGTGGGTAATGCAGCAGACATTACTTCGCCTTCGCTGCACATATAATATTCACTCATCCATTGCCACAGTTTTAATTGCTGGGGATACAGGATCGGCTCATCATCCAGCACATTCAATATTTTTTTTGTGGGATAAGGCGGTTTTTTATCCAGTACCGATTTGATGATACCGGCATATTTTTTTTGTTTGCCAAACACCACTTCTACCCGGCAACCGGGTAAAGCTCTTTGTAAAAATTGTGTTGGGATGCCATAAGTGTAGGTTGTTGGCAGTGCCAGCGGAAGAATGATCTCGGCCCAAAAGCCAGATGAATCATCTGCAAATAATATTTCGTTCTCATTGTTCATCTTCTGCTCCTAAAGTTAAATCATGTTGCTTACCTGACATGTTACTTAAAAAAAATATTCCCGCAAAGCCGCTAAGAACACAAAGGATTTTTCTAAATTAATTATTCTGCTTTGTGGACTTTGTGCCTTTGTGGGAAATAAAAATATCAGTTAAGAGACAGCCTCTTGTTAAGATCGTTTTATCCAACTGCCCTTATAAGCAACCAGTTTTTCTTCCATTATTGCATACACTTTCTCTCTTAAAAAATCTACATCATCTAAAGTCAGTCCGTCAACGGGTATTTCCTCCAGGTAAACCGAGCGTGACCTGCCGGGTGTTATCGAAAATATGGATTCATACCCCATGCGGTCATATGCATCCAGAAATAAAACCGGTTTTATGGGTGTTTGCGTTTCTATAGCTATCTTAAAAGCTCCGTCGTAAAATTCTTTCAGGGGTTTATGCGTCATGTTAAATGTTCCTTCAGGGGCAATTACTATGGAAATTCCTTTTCGTAATACTGATTTAAGTTGCTCCACACTCTTAGCCCTCTTCTCTGGATCACCTCTTTCAACCATTACAGCGGCACACCTGTACAAAAATCCAAAAATGGGAATTTTGCCCATTTCGGCCTTGCCCAATACTCTTATATGCTGCCAACGAATGGTTTTAAGTAAAACCGGTATATCCATATAAGAGATATGATTAAATACAAACACATAATGCCTGGACCGGTCATGTGGGCTTTCATATATATTACGGTGAAATATGCCGGTCATCAGTAAAAAGAAATCGGCCCAAAGATGGCAAAGCCTGTAAATGAAGTTACCGCCCCCTATTTTGCCAAAAAACGAGGCTATTACCACCAGTGGAAATATAAGCAGCAGAAAGCCAACAAAGATCAAAAAGGCATAAACGGTGAAAAGTATTGATATAAAACGGAGTATATAGCGCATATTTGAAGGCGAATGTAAAGAGAATATGCTGTTAAACAGGCAGCTTTTAACTGAATTTCAACCTGATACATGCTTGTTTTCCCCAAAATGCTTATTTCGGTGTATATTTTTTATAAAATGAGGTTTAATTTTCAGGCTAAACCCTTACCTTTGCCGTCCTAAATTTGGGAATTTTATGTTAGCAGTAGTAAAAATAGCGGGTCAGCAATTTAAAGTTAAAGCAGGCGACAGCTTATACGTACCTCATATAGAGGGCAAAACCGGCGATTCAGTAGAATTCGCTGATGTATTGATGACTGATAATGACGGAAACGTTGTTTTAGGTACAGATGTACAGGCAGTAGTTAAAGCTGAAATTATCAGCGACCTTGTTAAGGGCGAAAAAGTGATCGCTTTTAAAATGAAAAGAAGGAAAGGTTTCCGTAAAAAGCACGGACACCGTACGCAGTATACGCACATTAAAGTAACTGCAATCGCTTAATTAAAAAAGTTAAAGGTTATTAGTTAAATGTTGCAGTATTTGTAAAAGTGCTGAACACAAAACTAAAAACACAAAACACAAAACTTATAACACATGGCACACAAAAAAGGTGAAGGCTCGGTAAAAAACGGTCGTGATTCACACAGCAAAAGATTAGGTGTAAAAATTTACGGTGGTCAACCGGCACTTTCCGGAAATATTATTATCCGTCAACGCGGAACAACTTATCATCCTGGTAAAAATGTTGGAGTAGGAAGAGACTTTACCATCTTTGCATTAACAGATGGACTGGTTGAATTCAAAAAAACAAGGGGCGATAAGACCATTGTTTCAGTTGCTGCCGTTGAGGCAAGTGCTTAATTTTTTTAATATTTTTTTTGGTAGTTTAAAAAATGTATTTATTTTTAAGTATTATTTACTAACCAATTAAATTTTAAAAAAATGGCAACAAAGAAAAAAGCTGCAAAAAAAGCTGCTCCAAAAAAAGCCGCTGCTAAGAAAGCTGCTCCAAAAAAGGCCGCTGCTAAAAAAGCTGCTCCTAAAAAAGCTGCAAAGAAAGCTGCTCCTAAAAAAGCTGCAAAGAAAGCTGCAAAGAAGAAGTAATTCTTCGCTTTTAACAAAGCAGAATATCATTAAAGTCTCCCGAAATTCGGGAGACTTTTTCGTTAAAACCCTTTACCAAAGCCAATTTCAGGCGACAGGCAATATTACCCACTTATATGTACCATCTTATGTTTTCTGCGAAGGCAATTTTATAAATCAACTCTTTGATTTTAAAAATATTTAAGCGTTGCAGAAAAAATAACTACCCGGTTTTATTGTAAAAATATTTTCATTTTTATAAAATGTAATTAGCCGATTTTTAATTTTTCTTTCAAAAAATATATTTTTCAGCAGGCGATTTTTTATTCTTCTTACATTTACTGTAACAATCTAAAAAAATGGATAATTACCAAATTGCCGAAAATTTCAGCCTTTTAAGCAAATTAACAGACATCCATGCAGAAAATAATTTTAAGGCAAAATCGTATGCAATTGCTGCTTTTCATATTGAAAAATTACCCGAGCAATTAAGTGAAATACCCAAAGAAAAAATTGCATCCATAAAAGGCATTGGTGAATCATCTGCAAAAAAAATAATTGAGATTTTAGAAACCGGTTCTTTAAAAGTATTGCAGGAGTTGATTGAAAAAACGCCCATTGGTGTGATAGAAATGCTGAACATAAAAGGCATCGGACCTAAAAAAATTTCTACCATCTGGAAAGAGATGGAAATAGAAAGTATTGGCGAACTTTTATACGCCTGTAAAGAAAACCGCCTGAAGCTTTATAAAGGGTTTGGAGAAAAAACACAGCAGAGTGTAATTGATACCATCGAATTTTATTTAAGCAACCAGGGCAGTAATTTATACCCGCAGGTAGAAGCAGTAGAACCACAAATAACTGCTTATTTACAAAAGCTTTTTTCACCCGAAAATGTATATCTCACCGGGAGTTTTAAAAGGCAGCTGGAGATCATTGATGAACTGGAATATGTTGTTAACAGCTCCATCGAAAACATAAAACCAAAGTTTCAAACGGCAAATCCACCCGAATTACTGGAAGAAAATACCGATAGCCTGCTGTATAAACTGCTGAACGGACTTAAACTGAGGTTATACAGCGCTACAGAAAGCTTTCAAAAGAAGTGTTTTTTTACGGCCGGTAGCCCCGAATTTATCAATGATTTTATATTCCGGTTCCCGGATATAGACTTTTCTGCAGCTTCAATAGCGGATGATTCGGCTGTTTTTAAGGCAGCCGGTATTAACTATATACCTAATTGCCTGAGAGAAACACCCGGAATTATTGAACGGGCAAAAGCTGCTCCCTTGCCCCAACTGATAGAACCCGCCGATATAAAAGGTATTATACATAGCCATAGTAACTGGAGCGATGGCAGCAATACCCTGGAAGAAATGGCCAAAGCTGCTAAAGAACAGGGTTTTGAATATTTAGTGATAAGTGACCATAGCAAAAGCGCTTTTTATGCCAACGGACTTACCGAAGAAAGAATTCAGTCACAGCATGAGCAGGTTGATGCGTTGAATCGTAAACTAAAAGACTTTAAAATCTTTAAAAGCATTGAGAGTGATATTTTATACGATGGCAGTCTTGATTATTCCAATGCAGTGCTGGCAACCTTCGACCTGGTGATCGCCTCGGTACACAGTATTTTAAAAATGACGGAAGAAAAAGCCATGCAACGCTTAATTACTGCAATTGAAAACCCATATACCACCATACTTGGACACATGACGGGCCGTTTATTGCTAAGCCGCAAGGGTTACCCGGTTGACCATAAAAAAATTATTGATGCCTGCGCTGCTAACAATGTAGTGATAGAACTTAACGCCCACCCCAGCCGCCTGGATATTGACTGGCGACAGATTGATTATGCACTTGAAAAAAATGTACTTATCTCTATTGACCCTGATGCACATTTTATTGAAGGATTTAAAGATACCCGCTATGGAGTGTTGGCTGCTCAAAAAGCCATGGTTACCAGGGAACAGAATTTGAGCAGTATGGGATTGGTGGAGTTTGAAAGTTTTGTGGTAAAGAGGAAAGCATTAAAAGGTTTACGCTAAATAAAAAGGTATGATCGCCCATTTACCCATGTATGTAAACATCGTTTTCATACTAACTACGCTGTTAACTGTTTTTCTTTTTTACAAAGCTGGCAGCAGATCAAAAATCAGTTTGGGTATTTTGGTTTTATGGTTATTACTGCAGGCGGTATTAAGTTATGTTGGCTTTTATACAGTTACCAATACAACTCCTCCCAGGTTTATATTACTGGCTTTACCAGCGGTTTTACTCATCATTTATTTATTTCTTACTGCAAAAGGGAGGGTTTATTTAAACAACCTCGATGCTAAAACATTAACGCTGTTGCATGTGGTACGCATACCGGTAGAGCTTTGCCTCTATTGGCTTTTTCTGCATAAAAGCATACCACAACTGATGACTTTTGAAGGAAGGAATTTTGATATTCTGGCAGGCTTAACAGCCCCCGTTATCTTTTACTTTGGTTACGTAAAGAACAAGCTTGGTAAAACTGTATTGCTCCTCTGGAACTTTATCTGCCTTGGTTTGTTGCTGAATATTGTTATTAATGCCGTTTTATCTGCTCCATCCAATTTTCAGCAATTTGCATTTGAGCAGCCCAATACTGCCATACTTTATTTTCCGTTTGTTTGGCTGCCTTGTTGTATAGTACCGTTGGTTTTGCTGGCGCATTTGGTTTGCATTCGTAAATTACTTGTATAAAACAGCGCTTTTAATTAACCACCACCGGCAGCTCTACAAAAAACGTAGTACCCACTCCTGCTGCTGTTTCAAACCAGATCTTGCCTTTGGCCTGTTCAACAATACCTTTGCTCATGGCTAATCCCAGACCGGTACCCGATGTTTTGGTGGTAAAGTTGGGTGTAAATATTTTTGATTGCAGGGCTTCATTAATACCGTTGCCGTTGTCTTTCACTTTTATCAAGACCGTATTGCCGGTTATTATTTCATCAATACTTATCTGCACATTCCGTTCGGCCGGTATAGCCTGCATGGCATTTAAAATGAGGTTGGTAAACAGGCGGTTGATATGTGTGCGATCAGCATGTATCATTACCGGTTTATCATCAACATGCAGGTCTATCTGTGTGCGGTCGTCAACAGCATGTAACAGGGTTACCTGTTTAATCACTTCATTCAGCTCAAATATTTCATTTTTTGGATTGCCAATATTTGCAAACTGGCTGAACTCGCCTGCAATATGATTGAGGTGTTCTATCTGCTCAACCAGTGTTTTGGCAACATTGGCTGTAAGTTCTTCAACATTGGGTGATTTACTGGCAATAGATTTTTGCAGGTACTGCAAACTCAGCTTCATGGGTGTAAGCGGATTCTTAATTTCATGCGCCACCTGCCGGGCCATTTCACGCCAGGCACCTTCCCGTTCGCTTTTGGCTAATGCTAAGGCACTATCATCCAGTTTGCTTACCATTTTGTTGTATTCTTTTACCAGGTCACCAATCTCATCATTGCGTTTCCAGTCAATAGCTTCGTTCATTTTACCCAGGTTAACGGCTTTCATTTTTTCGCTGATGAAAGAAAAAGAACGGGTAATGCGGTTGGTGATAAATAAGGCTATGATACCGGCAATTAAAAATATAAATGCATTGAGGTTGATGATGGTTACCAGGAAATTGGCGATCTCTTCCTGCAGTTTACTCTGGCTGGTAAAGTAAGGTATATTCAGGTAAGCATACTCCCGGCCTGCCGCATCAATTACCGGCACATAATTACTCACAAAATTCAGTTTGCCTATCTGTTCTTCTTTAAAAAACTGCACTTCGTTTTTTCTGTTAAGATGATAAAAAGCAACAGGGTCCATCTTTTTACTGATGATACCTTTTGTGTAAGGCAGCGGCAATGAGGATACCAGCAGGTTTCCATCCAGGTCGTACAGGTTGGCATCAACGGCATGTATTTCTGATACCCGGTCAATGACTATTTGCAGTTTTTCACGGAAAGCATCGTCATTCATTTTAATGGCCGTATCTGCTACCAGCATTTCAGATAAAGAACCACGCACTTCATTTTCCATTACCTGAATAACCCGGCTAAGTTTTTCCCGGTTGGTATTTTAGTACCTGTTTATAAAAAACAAAATGGTGGCAATACCAATTACCAGGAAGGAAACCACGCTTACAAAAATAACAGTGCCGTGAATCTGGTTGCGGATGCTCAGCTGCCAGTAATACCTGATCCTTTCTCGGTTAAACCGTGCACGGATGCTGATATTCAACAACCAGAAAATACCGGCAACCAGTAAGAAAGCACAAAACAAATAGGAAAAGAGCGTGATCGTTTCTATAAACAGGTTGCTGGGTTTGGCGATGATGACAACTTTTTGCGGGCCTGCCTTGAACCAGAGTTCATCATACCCGTTTTTCTTAATGATCACAAATTCTTCCCTGGGCACCTGCTCAGGGGTTAATCGTGTTGCAAAGGCATAATCATTGTGACTGTCTATTAACTGCAGGTTGTTGTAAACGGCAAATGCATACAGCGATGAGTTTTCTATGGCGTTGCTCTTACCTCTTGAAAACAACTCGAGATTTAAAGCATTGGTTTTATTTTTTTTAGGGTTTGCCAGCACAAATACATACCCAAGTGTATCGCCATCAAAATTGGTAACAGTTTTGCGGCTGATATAACTGAACCGGTCGTAGGATTCATCGTAATAAAACAGTTCGGGTATATTGGTAGGTTTGGACTGCGTTTTTAAAACCGTGTTAAGCTCATTAAAACCGGCCTCTTCTTTATTAAAAAGCGGGTTTTCATTTGCATCAAATGTAAATATGCGAGTATCGTAATTATTGGTATAGCCCGAAAAATTACCACTTACCAGGCTGTCTTTAAAAAAACGGTTGCTGCTGTCATTTTGAAAACGATAAAAATTTGCAGAAAGATAATCGTTGCGAAAATCGGTTAGAAAAGTATTGAGCAAAGTTTCACTGCGTGGATCTGCCTTGGTAGAAAGTGTTTCGGCATAGTGTTTTCTTTTGTTCAATTCCTTTTCGCTGTTTTCTAAAACAATTACTGCGGTAATAGATAAAGAGAAAAAAAACAGCCAGAAAATCAGCCTTGATGAACTTATATTTTGAACAGCAATTGAAATATTATCCCAGTTTATTAAAAGAAGATACAGTACAAGCCAGGCAAGTGTAAATAATTCAAAGCCGGCATGTGCAATATCCAGTTTAAAAGTAAGGTATACCAGTCCGCCCACTGCAACAGCGAGGTACAACCCCCAGAAAAAGAAGGGAAACATAGGTTTAACCAGGTACAACAATATCTGGCTAAACAAAAAATAACCAATGGCAATACAACACAAAACAATAAACCCGGTTACACTGTAAATATTTAAGGTGAAGAAGTTGATCACATCAAATGAGATCTGCGAATCGGCTACCATACTTCGTATGATTTGACCGGTGGTAAAAGTTACGGCCAGTAATGAAATACAAACGACAGCCAGGCATACCCATCGGAACCAGGGTTTCTGGCTGGTTAATTTTATATTCTTTACATGTACCTGGTTATGGATGAATAGAACCAGCCAGGTAAATAAAACAGCATTAATGAGCAGATCGCCTAATGAACGCAACACAAAACTGGAGCCATAAATAGCAGGATCAAATAATTCAAATTGCCGGAAATTTAAAGGAAGCGGCAAATAATAACTAAGCAACCGGAGCGCTAACACTACCGGAATTAAAAAAAACAAAGCCTTTAAAAGCCCCTGTTTTGCTGCTATATCTGTTGCCAGCAAGTGAATGAACAAGAGTATAAGGAAGGCTGCAAAAATCCTGAACCAAACAGAAAGCCGGTTATTTTCCGGTATTACGTTGGCTGATTTTTCGACCAGGTAAAACAAATTACTGCCACTGATTGATTTTACCGGAGCAGTGGATGCTGTAAATGAAACATCGTAGTTTCTTTCAAATTTTTTACCGGTAACAAAACTATTTTCCAGGTAAGTATTGGTTACAAAATAATTCCACTTAATAGGTATTAAAGCAATGGTAATGCTGTTGGCAGTATGTTGCTTACGCCAAACGTAATAGCCATTATCAAGTTTTACAAAACCATTGCTTTCATTCGCCTTTATAATTTTTTCAGTTGGTAAAACGGTTTGTGTATTCCAGAAAATAATCTGGTGCAGGCCAATATCATTTACAAAATACCTGTAAATGAAATAAGGTTTTTCTGTTAGTTGCTGCAAAACCGGCTCAGTAAACGAGTTGTCATTTATCTGCCTTACCAGGGCAGAGTCGTTCATCAGCTTGGCAAAATCCCTTTCCTGGTCCTGCAAATTTTTTTGAACAGTTTGCTGTACAGCAGTCAAGGATGAATTGCCCGACCGGTACTTATCTGCAATAAATGAAAAAATAACAAGGCAGGCCGCCAGGATCAACAGGTAACCGTTTTTAAATAGAAGCGATTTATAGGCAGGGCTCTTTTGCAATGACTTGTAAAGTGTTTAAGATTTTTTTATCCTGTTCCAGATGCTGTCCATTTCTTCCAGGCTCATATCGTGCAAAAGTTTCCCTTCTTTTGAAGCTTCTGTTTCCATACGTGTAAACCTGTCTATAAATTTTTTATTGGTGCGTTCCAGCGCATTTTCAGCATCTACCTGCAAAAACCTTGCAAAGTTTACCAAAGAGAAAAAAACATCCCCTAATTCGTCCTCTATTTTGTTAATATCTCCCGATTCAATAGCTTCAAACAGTTCCGCTTTCTCTTCTTCCACTTTTTCCCAAACCTGTTCTTTGGTATCCCATTCAAACCCTACCTGTTTGGCTTTTTCCTGCAGGCGCATGGCTTTTACCATAGAGGGTAAAGATTTGGGAACACCGCTTAATACAGAAGTTTTGCCTTCTTTCAGTTTCAGCTTTTCCCAGTTTCTTTTAACATCTTCCTCATCATTTACATGTGTGTCGCTGTATATATGCGGATGGCGGTGAATCAGTTTTTCGCAAACGCCGTTTATTACCTCATCTAAAGTAAATTGGTTTTGCTCTGCTCCTATTTTAGCATAAAAAACCAGGTGCAGCATCAGGTCGCCCAGTTCTTCCTTAATACCTTTCCAGTCGTTATCGGTAATAGAATCAGCCAGTTCGTAAGTTTCTTCAATCGTTAACTGCCTGAGTGTTTGTATGGTTTGCTTTTTATCCCATGGGCATTTTTCACGGAGTTCATCCATGATTGTTACCAGCCGGTTAAAGGCAGTATCGTTTTCTGAAGGCATAGGTTTTATAATTTATAAAGCGAGTAAAAAATAAATATTAAGAATAAAAGCATGATGGTGATAAAAAGGGAAAAGCAGAGTATTATGAATTTAATAACCGTTTTTGCCCGCCGCTGCCTGTAAAAATTACGCATTGCCTTATATAGGTAAAAGAATATACCAAAGCCTATCAACACCTGAATAAAAGTTATAAAACCCCAATGTAATTTTGTATTAAGCTCGCCAAGCCCAAACAGAACAAGCATACTGATGAACCAGAAAATATAAAAGTGAATACTGAAAATCCCGTGGTTTACATAATAAAATTCCTTTCTGCGGATATAAAGTAATTTTAAGATGAAGGCAAAGATTGGCAGCAGGATAAAGAATATCTGTGGCAGGCTGTGCAGTAAAATATCTGCAAAATCTTTTAAGGCCTGCCCGCCACCCTGGTTGTGGTACTTTTCATTTAATTCAATCTGCTTGTAAATCAACTGCCTTCTAAGCCAGTTATCTTTATTGCCTGATGCATGTACCGAATCATACTCAGCCTTTGAAGTGTAATTTGTATTGGTAAAACTTATAGTTCCCTTAAGGGCCGAACTGTCGAAATACTTTTTAAACTCAGGCCTTGTCATAGGTAAGGCCGGCTTACCATCCTCTTTATTAACATTTTTAGTAAAGGCATCAAAAGCCAGCGAATCCATGGCTTCAATCTGGGCAAATGTTTTACCGTTCATATTCACATCATTCACAAGCGCTTTTTTATCCAGTTTCATAAAGGAAAAAAATATCAAAAAGAAAAAGGCCGATGTAAATATGTACATCCTTACAGGATTTACGTAGCTGGCACGCCTGCCAATCATATACTCTTTTGAAAGAAACCCTGGTTTTTTAAAAAGGTATTTTACCGTGCTGAAAAACTTGCCGTCAAAGTGTGTAATATCTTTAAAAAAATGAGCTATAAGATCCCAAACAGATTCTTTTGGTTCAATATTTTCCTGGCCACAACGATGGCAGAACCTGCCCTTCACTGCAATATGGCAATTGAGGCAGTTCCTTTCCTTTCTTTGTTTAAGACGGCTCATTTACATTATTTTTGTTAAAAATAATAAAGTTTGCGGGCTTATACGTTATTGGTATAATTTAGGTTATAAAAAAACAACCCGCATTTGAAATTGAAAAAACAGCAAATGATCAAATACACCATTATCTTATTATTAACGCTCACTGCTTCATCAAACCTTTGTGCACAATATTATTACAATGACATTGTTAATAATAAGCAGGTTCTTGCAGAATTTGCCACGCTGAAAGCAAAAAAAATAAATGGCGTTAAGGTTATTTCTATGGAAGCTACCGGCGAAGCAACTGAAGGGTTTACCTGCCAGAAAAAAATAAACAGGGATTTTACCGAAGTTGAAATTTATACATCAACCGACGAATCTTATCCCAATACTTTTATATCTTATTTTTCCAAAACGGGTCTGCTGCAGCGAACGGTTGATTCATCTGAAGCCGGGGCCACTACCATTGATTATACATATGATGCGGCAGGCAGGTTGGTCTCTGTCAATTCTTCAAAACGATTTGCTACTGAAGACGATGCCGGTATTGTATTAGAAAAGCACCTGTACAATTATGATGCTGCCGGCATTTTACAACAGCTTATGCTTGTAAAAAACAACCGTGATACTACTTTATTCCTTTTTTGAAGCTGATGAAAGCGGCAATATCCTCATTGAAAAAAATGCAAAAACAGCCGAAGTATATTACTATTATTACGATGCCAAAAACCGCCTTACCGACATCGTACACCGTTACAGCTACCAAAAAAATCTTTTTACCGAATACTCTTTTGAATACAATGAAGCAGGCCAGCTGGCTAAAATGATCACTTCAGAAAAAGAAGGGGCTTATTATTTTACCTGGCGATATGATTATGAAGATGGGCTGCGTTTAAATGAACGTTGTTATTCTAAGGAAGGAAGGATAATGGGATCGGTGGAGTATAAGTATAAATAGGCTCTGTCAAATTATGAAATTAAAAAAAGCGACAATTTCTTGTCGCTTTTTTTGTACTCGGGAACGGAATTGAACCGTCACTCGCATTACTGCGAACAGGATTTTAAGTCCTGCGTGTCTACCAGTTCCACCACCCGAGTAAACACTTCAAAAACCCAGAAAACTGAGCCGTTGATAGAAAAAAAATCCCGACGAGTCGGGATTTATTTTTGAGCGGAAGACCGGGCTCGAACCGGCCACCCCGACCTTGGCAAGGTCGTGCTCTACCAAATGAGCTACTTCCGCAATAATGATAAGAACTCTGTTTATTTTTCGGACGGCAAAAATAAGCGTTGTGATGTTACAATAAAAATTTTATTTGTAAGTTGGGTTGTACAGGGTATTGGTTGGCACTTCTACCTTGGCCGGCCCCTTGTACCGGTGCGTATACAAATTATAGCACCCTCCCAAAACAAAAGCCAACACCAAAAATATCTGGCAAAACCAGATAAAACGTGATGTTGATACCCAGTTGTGTGTAAAATCCTTATGTGAATTATCTATAACTTCCTGATTCATTTTATTATAGTTTGCGCTGCAAAAATAAGGGGTAACGGTTAAAAAAAATTATTTACTGCCAATAATTTCTGAAAAGGTATTTTTCTTTTTCAGAAAATGAGCCCATATAACCGAGCCTTTAAAGAACCCTGCTGGTTTTCCACCTTTTTTAACCGGAAATACAGATTGCCTTTTACCTGAAAATAGCCAGCCAATAAAGTGCAGGTGTGCTTTACATATTGCAAAAAAATACCCCCGGTCGCCGCTTAACAAACCCCGCCAGGCAGATAATGCATCAAGCTGCATTCTTATTGGTACTTTCCAAAGTGCAACTTCCGGGGGAAGGTTTTTGCAAAGCATAATCAGGTTATTCCTGAAATTAAGGAAGGCTTTCAGGCTGTTGCCCTTGGGTAAAGTACCGCCACCTACATGATATACAACCGATGCCGGCTGCACATAAATTTTATATCCCGCCAATTGTGCCCGCCAGCAGAGATCTATCTCTTCCTGGTGTGCAAAAAAGTATTCGTCAAATCCTTTTAATTCATGAAAAACAGCAGATCGCACAAAAAAAGCAGCACCGCTGGCCCAAAAGCAGGGGGCAACATCATCAAATTGCCCGTTATCTTTTTCGCAGTAGTCAAAAATACGTCCCCGCATAAAAGGATAGCCAAAATTGTCCAGCCAGCCACCGCATGCCCCGGCATACTCAAACAGTTCTTTATTGTTATAGGCTAATAATTTTGGCTGGCAGGCAGCAATGCCTGTATCGGATTCCATTAATGCAATTACAGGCTCAATCCAGCCGGGTGTAACTTCTACATCACTGTTCAATAAAACATAATAATCAGCCCTAACCTGCTTCAATGCGGTATTATAGCCCTTTGCAAAACCTTCGTTAGTATTGTTTTTTATGATTTCAATCTGTGGGTAATGCACTTTTAAAAATTCAACCGAATCATCGGTTGAGGCATTGTCTGCAACAATAATTTTTTTGTGCGTATAAGTTGATGCAAGCACCGATGGCAAAAATTTCTCTAAAAAATTTCTGCCATTCCAGTTTAAAATAACAATGGCGACTGAAGGGTTTTGCATTTTTTTATACCTGCTGTAGTTCGGTGACAGAACATCGTCAATCTACTATTTAGCTTTATCGTGTTTTGCACAAACATACTATATTTCTTAATGCACCATGGTACTGCATCTCAGTTATTCCTTATTTTTACTGCATGTTTAATTCCTTGCTTAACTGGCGCACTGTTTTGGCTGTAATTGCAATTGCCATTGTAACCGGTACCGTTTTTTATTCCAATCACCTGGCAAAAAAAATAGCTGCAGAAGAAAAGATCAAGATCGAGTTGTGGGTAGAAGCAACCAAGGATATTGCAAACCCCTACATTACTGAAATTAATTTAGCCAGCAGTGTATCAACTGAAAACAGTAAGGATATACCAATGATACTGACGAATGAGAAAGACAGTATCATGGATCACCGCAATCTTGATTCTGCAGAGATCAAAAGAAACCGATCGTACCTGGCCGATAAACTTACTGAGTTTAAAAAATTAAACAATCCCATCATTTGGCAAAACCCATTAGACTCATTGCAAACCAACAAGGTTTTTTATGGTGAATCTGTTTTATTAAAACAGGTAAGATATTACCCACTTGTACAGTTATTTATTGTGGCCTTATTTATCATCATCACACTGATCGCCATTTCTACCCGTAATAAATCAACTCAAAACCAGGTATGGGCCGGTATGGCTAAAGAAACTGCTCATCAAATGGGTACTCCGTTAACCTCTTTACAAGGCTGGGTTGAATTACTGAAAGAAACTCCCGGCATGGAAAAAATAGTACCCGAAATGAGCAAGGACGTTGACCGCCTGAAACTGGTTAGTGACCGGTTTGGAAAAATTGGCAGTACACCCCAACTGGAACTGAATGATATTATTGTGCAGGTTGAAAATATGGTGAGTTATATAAAAAGAAGATCACCGGACAGTGTTGCCTTCAGCATTAACAGCTATGGTGAAACCGAAGTAAAAGCAATGGTAAATGGCCCTTTATTTGACTGGGTGATTGAAAATTTACTAAAGAACGGACTGGATGCTATGGAAGGTAAAGGAGCCATTCAGGTAAATATCAAAAACGAAACAGCACAGGTTACAGTAGATGTGATTGATTCCGGCAAGGGCATCAGCAAACAAAATATAAGCAAGGTTTTTAAACCCGGCTTTACCACCAAAAAACGAGGCTGGGGACTGGGCTTAACCCTATGCAAAAGAATTATTGAGCAATATCATAATGGCGAATTATTTGTAAAACAATCGGAGCCGGGAAAAGGAACCACTTTCAGAATTGTATTGAGAAAATAGCTGCAAGCCTTTAGCAGCAAGCTACAAGCCAGCGTTTCTAAAAACATGCAGCATTTAATTTTTTTATGCCCCATTAAATTTTACATTTGCAATCCAAAATGCCCGGGTGGCGAAATTGGTAGACGCACCACCTTGAGGTGGTGGCGCTGGAAACGGCGTGCTGGTTCGAATCCAGTCTCGGGCACAAAAGCTTCTCAATTATGAGAAGCTTTTTATTTTTAATTATCTTGTAAAAAAATAACTGGTGGCAACCAGTTTGGATTGAAATAAAATAAACTTTATCTATATGAACGAAATCGTTTGCCCGAATTGCAAAAAGGCCTTCAAAGTTGATGAAGCAGGTTTTGCTGATATTCTTAAGCAAGTTCGAGATCGACAATTCGAAGATGAATTGCAAAAGCGCCTCGATCTTGCAGAAAAGGAGAAAGAAAATGCCGTGAAGATTGCTGAGGCGAATCTTAGGCTTACAGTATCAGAAGCCTTTAAAAAAATCGAGAAAGAAAGGGACACTCTTGCCAGTGATTTAAAAAATAAAGAAACTGAAAAAGAAGATGCTGTTAAACTTGCAGAAGCAAATCTCAAAAATTTATTAAGAGAAGATCTTACAAAAAAAGACATAGAAATAGCCCAACTAACAGCTGATAAAAAACTAACCGTATTGGAAGCGATTAAAAACATAGAAAAAGAGCGTGATGAGCTAGTCAATAAATTAGAGCTTAAGGAAACAGAGGCTCAATTACGTGAAAAAACTTTGAGCGAAAAGTTCTCTGCTGATCTTAAGACAAAAGAAGACATCATCAAAATGAAAGATGAAGAAATTGCTCTACGTAAAGAGATGAAACTTAGACTCTCTACAAAAATGTTAGGTGAAACCCTTGAACAGCATTGTGAAATCGAGTTCAACAAACTTCGTGCAACGGCTTTTCAAAGAGCTTATTTTGAAAAAGACAACGATTCTAAGTCTGGAAGTAAAGGTGATTATATCTACAGGGAAACCGATGAAGCAGGGAATGAGATTATCTCCATAATGTTTGAAATGAAAAATGAAGGTGATGAAACCGCTACAAAAAAAAGGAACGAAGATTTCTTAAAAGAACTAGACAAAGACCGTACAGAAAAAAAATGTGAATATGCAGTTATGGTATCACTCTTAGAATCAGAAAGTGAACTTTATAACTCTGGGATTGTCGATGTTTCGCACAAACATCCCAAAATGTATGTTGTTAGACCTCAATTTTTCATCCCGATTATCACACTTCTTCGTAATGCCGCAATGAATTCACTTAAATATAAAGCAGAGCTTGCTTTAGTAAGAAATCAAAATATTGATATCACTAATTTTGAAGACAAAATAAAAACATTTAAGGATGGATTTGCGAGGAATTATGATTTAGCTAGTCGCAAATTTAAAGAAGCTATTGAAGAAATAGATAAAACTATTAACCATCTGCAAAAAACCAAAGAAGCATTATTATCATCTGAAAACAATCTTCGACTTGCAAATGACAAAGCTGAAGATCTGACAATCAAAAAACTTACACATGGAAATCCCACGATGAAAGCAAAGTTCGAAGAGGCATCGAATACAAATGGAGATATTCCATTGTTAGATGGAACAGATGAGGAAATTGCTGATCAATGATCGGTTAATACCCAGGTTAAAAAATTATTGTTGAAAAACAAATAATGAACATGCAGTTCAAATTCCTCTTTAAAAATACAATGCACAATACCTTGTTCAGGCAGGCCCGAAATTGATTTTAGGGTAATATCTTTTTTGAAATTCTACCTGTCCCCTGCCCCACCATTTAAAAACCGATTCCTTAATACTCCAGTAAAGTGTTAAACATTGAATGGCCGGCATTGGAGATTGTACATTCAGCACTTGCAATTCAGCTTCATAAATAAACTTATGCTGTATCTGCTCAATTTTTTCATTCAGTAATTCCACATCTACTCCCACCCTGTGCGTTTTACTTACCATAGCAGCAGCATAATCGCCACCATGCGAAATGGAAAAATGAAAGGGCTCGTTTTCTAAATATGGTTTCTTTGTATCTGCAATCTGTATCAGCTGAACCGGAAAATCGGGATACATTTCTTTCAGCAAAATCCGCCCGGCAAGGTGCTGCAGCCGCTTATGCCAATGCTTTATCTCACGCTGTACTGGCACAACTGCCAGAAAAAAATCTTCCGGCTCGGTAATATGCCACACAGCAATTTTTGTTGTGGCGTTAATATTTTGTTGATAAACCAATGGCATTAAAACGATTTTAGATTTTAGATTGCAGCCTTGCGAATTGATACCTACAAATTAACGAATTAACGAGTTAACAAATTAACAATGATTTTAAGCGACACCCGCATTTTAGAAGAAATTGAAAAAGGCACGATCAAAATTGTTCCCTACGACAGGGAATGCCTTGGCAGTAACAGTTACGATGTGCATTTGGGTAAACATCTTGCAAAATATGTAAACAAAGAACTGGATGCCAAAGCTCACAATACCATTGAACATTTTGACATTCCGGAAGAGGGGATTGTTTTATACCCACACGAATTTTACCTGGGCGTAACAGATGAATATACCGAAACCCATGCCCATGTACCGTTTCTGGAAGGTAAATCAAGCACCGGCCGCCTGGGTATTGATATACATGCTACTGCCGGCAAGGGTGATGTGGGCTTTTGTGGTAACTGGACTTTGGAAATTTCGGTAAAACAACCCGTGAAAGTTTATGCAGGCATGCCCATTGGGCAGCTGATCTATTTTCCGGTTGATGGAGAAATTGAAGTCAGCTACAACCAGAAAAAAAATGCAAAATACAGCGGCCAGCATAACAAGCCTGTAGAAAGTATGATGTGGAAGAATAAGTTTTAATTGCATCTTGATTTGCGAAATAGGCCAAGGGCCTATGAGTAAATCTTAGATGATATGATCCCGATAGTAAAGACATTGAATTTATATACTGGTATTATCGGGATAAGCCGAAAAATTTGTATTTTGCTGTACAAACAAAGTACTATGAAACTGATCTCTTCGCTACGTAAAAAATCAGGCTTATTCATTTTATTAACTGCCCTTTTGTTTGGCAATGCAGCCAGTGCTCAGTTAGACCCCGTTAAAGCTGATTCCTTTTTTAATTTTATCAAAGCAAATCCGCTGCGTTCCTCTGTATACATTACCCGTAATGATACCGTAATTGCCCGGCTTAACGAAAACAAACTAATGCCGCTGGCCAGTACGGTAGGCATTTTAATTGCCATTGAGTTTGCACAGCAATCAACGCATGAAATGATCAATGAAAATGCTTATGTAAGCCTTACTGATATTGAGAAATTCTACATACCGCTAATAGACAGCGCCAGTTATAACTCCTGGCTGGCAGATGCCAAAGCTCACAACGAAATAAAAGATGGCACGATAAAACTGGTTGATATTGCCCGTGGCATGATAACATTTGGCAGTTATACCGTTGCTGATTATTTAATGGACCTGTTGGGTTTCGACAGTGTGAAAGAGAATATCGCCTTGTTTAAATTAAAACAGCATACGGCTGTATATCCTTTTGCGGGCTCCCTGTTCACCTATCATATACCTAAAAAATCATCAGAAGATAAATTACTTAAATCATTGAGTAAATACTCTGATAAGAAATACAGTATGGAGGCGTATTATAACCATCTTGACATAAAGCAGGACAGTACTTTTAAAGAAACTTTTAATCCCGATAAATTTACACCCAGGCTGATGAAAATGTGGAACGACAACCTGCCTGCTTCTACCACCAAAGAATATGTAATGATTGCACAGGCTTTAAACAACCGGGAAGTAATTGATGAAGACGCTTATTTTCCGATTGCTGAAGTACTTGAACAACCGATGGAGAAAAAAGAAAATCAAAGGCTGTATAATCACTACGGTGCCAAAACCGGCAAAACTGCTTACATTTTTACAAGGGTTTTTTATTTTACACAAAAAGATAAAACCCGGATAGAATCGGCCATTTTCCTAAACGACCTGACACCTGCCGAAGAAAAGAAAATAGAAGACTGGCAGCCTGCTTTTGAAGCCCAGTATCTTTCAGACCCTGTTTTCAGAAGTAAAGTGCGGTTTTAATTAAGCCGCCAGATACTGTAGTTTAGTACAGAGGCAAAACTTACCCAACAGATATAGGGAACCAGCAGCCATGCAGCCGCAGTATTGATTTTACCAAACCACAGAATGGTTAGCAGTATCATTACCCACATTACAATGATCTCTGCAAATGCCCATCCGGGTTGCTGCATTTTGAAGAAAATGATCGACCAGAAGAAATTTAAAACCAGTTGAACAGCAAAAAGGATAATGGCTGTTTGTTTAATGTCTTTTGGTGCATCCGCTTTCCAAACTAAAAAAAATGCAATACCCATCAGTACATATAACATGCTCCAAACCGGTGCAAATATCCAGTTAGGAGGATTAAACCAGGGCTTATTGGCAAGTGCATACCAGCCATTAACACCCGAAGTTGTAAAATAACCGGAGATGGCACCAACCAGTACCGGAATCAAAATAGAGATAATTAGTTTCATGATATATCAACAATATAAAAAAAATAAGGTTCGGAAAAAATGCAGAATGCAGGATACTGGAAGCAACCAGCATATTTAATAGCTCTTATTTGAGTGAGCTACAATCCAGTATCAGGTATCCAGTATCTTCTTTAAATCTTCCCATATTTTTTATAATAAGCAATAATAAAGCCAGTTACTTCATCATAGCTAAGAACACCCTGTGGCTGCTGGTTTCTTTCCAGGTATTTTCCATATATCCACCTGAAAACAGGTTCAATGGGGTTTTTGTGTTTTTTATAAAATGCCCGCCATTCTTTCAGATCATCTATTACAGCAGGCGCTAATTTATCCCTGTAATCTTTTGCTGCAACAGAATCGGTTGCAAAAAGATTGCGGTTGCTGTACATAAACAGATCCAGGTAAACCGAATAATGTAACAGTGTATCTTTTGATGCCGTGGCGGAAAGGTATCCCACAAAATTGGCTTCCATTTCTTTAGCATATCCAAGCTGGTGTGCCACTTCGTGGCAACTGGTAAATGGTTGCAAAAATTTTGGCACCAATGTATTTACCTGCGCCTCGCCGGTAAATGGGTTGTAATAACCGGTAAAGCCCATATAATTGCCCACCCAACTCCACACCGATGGTTTTAGCGAAACGGGTTGATATTTTAAAAAGGGATACATTTTTTCTGCCTCTTTGTAAGCATCCTGCACTTTTACAAACAATTGCTTTTTTGAAGGATATTGAACATGCTGTTTTACCAGTGCCAGTTTTGCTGTATTTACTTTTTCAACCAGTAAGCCATTGATCATTTTCAAATCGTCGGGCTGGTACTTCTCCATTTTTAACTGTAACTGACTGGCAATGCCTACCCGGTTGTAATTAATACCCCAAAACAGGTTGAAAATTATATAAACAACCAGTAAAATACGCAGGGCTTTTCCTGCGCCGGCAGCAAAACCGGCCAGGGTAGCCTGTCTTTTAAAAATGATCTTAATCCCCTTTACCAATTTCCATATCAGCCATAAAATCACCAGTCCGTATAAAACATCGCCCATACTAAATGGAAGCCAGCCAAAACTATAGCGCAACATGCGGCTGAAAGTGGGGTAAAAACCGGTGGAATATTGGTTTTCCACACGTGTGGAATCATTTGCATAAATATGTATAAAAGCAGCAATTACTACTAAAACAAGTGTAAAAACCAGCGATTTTGTCATTTTCATATCGGCCCTAAAAGTAATCAATAGCTGTAAAGGGTATAAAATCTATTTTTGAACCTAAAAATTACAAATATTACCTTACCTTTGCCGTCCTTTAAACCATACGTATGGCGAGTAAACGGACATTTGAGATTGCATTTGTAGGGTTAAAGCAGGGAGTTCATGAGTTTAACTACGTAGTGGACGATAAGTTCTTTGTTGAAAAAGGTGAACCTGATTTTACCAATTGCCAGGCAAACATAAAGCTTCAGCTTGATAAAAAAAGCAGTTTTATGCTGCTTAAGTTTGAAATTGGCGGTAAAGCAGATATTACCTGCGACCGGTGCGGTAATCCACTGGGGATGGACATCTGGGATGAGTTTAACATGTTGGTAAAACTGGTAGACAATCCCGATGAAATGAACCAGCAGGAAGAAGACCCGGACGTATTTTATATTTCCCGTAACGAAAGCCATCTGGATGTTGGTAACTGGATTTATGAATTTGTGTTGCTGAGTTTTCCGCTGCAGAAAATGTGCAGCCCCGAAGAAATGGGCGGCCCGCAATGCAACAAAGAAGTGCTGGAGAAACTGAAGGCCATGGAAGTAAAGGAAGAAGAACATAACGCTAACCAGTTGTGGAAAGGTCTGGAGCAGTTTAAAAAAGTAAAAAAAGAAAGAAGTAAAAAATAATCATTAAAAATTAAAAATCAAGCGATATGCCAAATCCAAAAAGGCGCCACTCACAACAACGCAGTGCAAAAAGAAGAACACATTACAAAGCAAGCGAACCAACTTTGAGTGTTGACAAAACAACCGGCGAAACACATGTACGTCACCGTGCTCATGTTAGCGAAGGAAAATTATTCTATAAAGGAAAATTAGTAGCAGAGAAAGCTCCGCTGAAAGCATAATATTTTTCAAAGTATCAATTCTAAGTCCGAAATTCGTTTAACGAGTTTCAGACTTAGAATTTTGCATTTATAGAAAGTCTGTCAAATGCAATTTTCAAAAAGCTGTCAGCCTGAGCTTGTCGAAGGCGGGTTCATTGGAATATCCCGGGTTCGACAAGCTCACCCTGACACCCTGATTGAACGCTTGCTTAACAAAACGTTACTGAAATGAATATAGCGCTGGATATGATGGGTGGTGATTTTGCTCCTTTGGAAACAGTAAAAGGTGCAGCTGAATATGTAGCCACAGCATCAGCCGGTATTCATCTTACTTTAATTGGTGATGAAGTGCAGATCAACGCTCACCTTGCCAGTCATCCCATACCTGCGGATAAGTATACCATTGTACATGCGCCTGAAGTCATTGGCATGCACGAACATCCCACTAAAGCATTTAAAGAAAAACAACACTCATCCATTGCCATTGGCTTTCAGTTACTGGCAGCAGGTAAAACCGATGCATTCATCAGTGCAGGTAATACCGGTGCTATGATGGTAGGATCGCTGTTCAGCATTAAAGCCATTGAAGGTGTGCTGCGTCCAACCATTGGTGCTTATATGCCAAGAGAAGATGGCACACTGGGCCTGTTGGTAGATGCCGGTTTAAATGCCGATTGCAAACCCGAAAACCTGAACCAGTTTGCCATACTGGGTTCACTGTTTGCCAAATACATTTTAAATTTTGAGAACCCAAAAGTTGGTTTAATAAACCTGGGCGAAGAAGAAGGCAAGGGCAATATACTTACCCTGGCCACTTACCCGCTGCTTAAAGAAAACAAACAGATACATTTCATTGGCAATATTGAAGGCCGCGATATTCTATTAAACAAAGCCGATGTTTTGGTATGCAACGGCTATACAGGCAACGTGGTTTTAAAACTGGCCGAAAGTATTTACGACATCAGCAAGCGCCGCAATATGGATGATGCATATTTCAACAGCCTTAATTTTGAACAGTACGGCGGCGTACCCGTTCTGGGCGTTAGCAAACCGGTAATCATCGGCCACGGCATCTCCCACGCTATGGCATTTGTAAATATGATACGCATTGCTTACCGCATGTTAGATACTGACCTTTTAGGAAAAATGAAGGACAGTTTTTTAGGCCAGGCTTAACAATTACTATTTAACTTCATTGGCACAGTATACCCCGAACGCTTCCGGGGCTCTCTTATACAGGAAATCTTTATTGGGCTATTATCTTAGCGTAATTGATTATTTTTAATTCGTAACAGACTAACATCTCAGCTTTAGAATTTTATGGAGGATTTAAACATAACACTAACTTTCAATCCTGATCATTTCAGAGAAATGTATTACCATGACGGTAAAGGAAGTATTTTAAAATATAAACCAACTCAGAACGCAATCCTTTATTGCCTTTTAACAGCCTTAATAACTTTCGGCATTTATCTTGCCGCTTTTAAAAGACCCGATATTAGCTGGCTTATCGTTTTGGGTGCTGTCGTTTTTTTATTTACAATAGTTTATGCAATTGCTGTCATTACCCAATACCTAAAATGGAAAAGCAGTGTAGAGGATTTTTTAAAAGATATTGCTCAATACAAATCACACCAGTTAAAGCTTACGTCTGCAGCGTTTGAATTAATTCAGGATTCCACAATCACCATAGAGAAATGGGAGAATATTAAATCTGTACAAATCAATGATACCTGCATTATGCCGCTTAAATCTGACGGGCCTGCTTTTATTCTCCCGGCAAAGTCAATGAACCCGGAGGAGTTCATCAAACTGAAAAATTTTATTGTTGATAAAATGATGGTTGCTGTTCAAGAATAATGGTATAATCCTCCAAACGTTCCTACTGAACAGGGCAATCTTTTCCTGGTTTCTATAATCAAAATAAATAGCAGTAGCTTTATAAACCTAACTTATAAACTTGTTGTTTATGATAAAACTTGCCACATCTTCCGGTACCGTAATTTACGAGGACCAAAATAAATTATACATCACCAAAAAACCTGCACAGTGGACAAGCACTTTTCTTTTTGTAACCGGCCTGCTTGCTTTTATTCTTCTGGCAAATGGCTTGCTGCAACTATTTGTTTTTGAAATGAAGATTCCTGATGCACCAAATTTGGGAATAATTCTTACTGCTTCCGGCGTTTTATTCGCACTTATTTTTTGGAGCGTTTTGGTATTCAGGAAAAAAGTAAATGCCAAACCAGTTAATGAATTAAAATGCATTTGCATTATTGATCTTAACAACAATACCCTGCTTGATGAACAGCAAAATATACTGGCTTCACTCGACGCGGTTATACTCACACGCAAAATGCAGTTAACATCCAGCTCAAAACAATTGGAATTACAATGGAATAAAAATAAGCTCTCTATTGTTGAAGGCAATCCCTTCTCGGGCGGTATAGCTGCAGTTGAAAAAGTTTTAATTTCAAAAGGAATAAATAGAAGATAAAACATAAATTTTCTAACCCTTTACCCTCTTCATGAGCGCTTTTAGCAAATGTTCAATAAAACAAATAATTACAGCAACATTTTTAATTAAATAGTATTTTTAATTAACCAACTTCTTCATGAAACACTCCCTCACATTTCTTCTCCTCAACCTTTTTTGCTTTGGTGCTTTTAGCCAAAACAACAATAGCAAAAATTTATATTCCATACCCGATTCCATTAAAGCCGTTGCATACTATGCCGAAATAAAAATGACAAAAAGTGGTAAATCAAAGAAAGAGATTACCGGAATTTCAGCCGATAAAGCAGTTTTAGGACTGGCATATTACAAAGAACAAAAGGTAATTATATTTAAATCCGGGTATTTTCATGGTATATTGAAGTTTATGTCATACGGTATAGATGTACACTACACGGATGGTTCAGGCTGTTTCTGGAACTACGAGTGGAAAGAAAATGAAACTTATCCTCTGCTCATTTCAACAGCCAGCGATTCTGCAACTAATAAAACACTATACTCAGGATATATTTTTCTGCCACATGAAAAAAAATGGAAGCTGATTACCACTTTCAGTTATGATAGTACTTTTAGCATAAAATTTACCGGCAATAAAACACATAAAAAGTCGGCTGCTACATTCAGTAACCGTTGGCTACTGCGTAGCAATGGTGTTTGGAAAGCACTGGACTCTCAGGCAATCAATCCTCCTCTGTTGCGCCACATGAGTAATATAGATAGTATTGCACAACAGAAAGCAGATGAAGATTTATATGGCTACCATCGAATAAAAGACAGTACAACATATCAAGATGGTGTTTTCTATCAATCATTAAAAGAAGGAACTGGAAGGTTGATAAAAGTTACAGATACGGTTACTGTGCATTACAAAGGTTCTCTGCTTATTGATAACAGTGTCTTCGATCAAACTAAACAAAAGCCTGCAACATTTCCTTTGGAAAGATTGATAAAAGGATGGCAAATTGGTTTATCACATTGCAGGATTGGTGGAAAGATCCGGCTATATATCTGCTCGGGCAGTGCTTATGGCATACGCACCCGTTCAGCCACCATTCCGCCTAACAGTATTTTGGTATTTGATGTGGAAGTGCTGGATGCAAAGGAGAAAATCCCTAAATAGTTTTTTGTGTTGAGTTTTAAAAACATTTTAACTTCACGGTTGTTTATCTTGAACTAAATAAATATAAAAATGAAAATCATTAAAATAACAACAGCTTTAATCCTTTCTGCATTCCTGTTTACAGCCTGCAATAATGCAACGGATAAAAAAGCAGAAACCAAAGCACCCAAATTGAAAGAAGAAAATATTAATTACACTTTAGACAGCCTGAATATGGGCGGCTACATTGTGTACGATGAAAACATAGAGGGCCCACGCCCGGCGGTACTGGTTGTACACGAGTGGTGGGGACTGAATGAATATGCCAAAAGACGTGCAAGGGAACTGGCAAGCCTGGGCTATATTGCCATGGCAGTAGATATGTATGGCAATGGCCGTACAGCAGATAATCCCGAACTGGCCGGTAAACTGGCCATGCCGTTTTACACGGACCCGGTAATGGCCAAAAAACATTTTGACACTGCATTAAACAAATTAAAAACCTATAAGCAGGTTGACCCTGAAAATATGGCCGCCATTGGCTATTGCTTTGGTGGTGGTATGCTGCTGAATTTTGTACGCATGGGCGAACCTTTAAAAGGCATTGTTAGTTTTCATGGCAGCTTAATGGGCACACCTGCCAATAAAAATGCACTCACTGCAAAAATTCTGGTGCTGCATGGCGATGCTGATAATTTTGTACCGCCAACAGAAGTGGCTGCTTTTAAAAAACAGATGGATTCAATCAGTGCTGAATATACTTTTAAAAGTTATCCCGGTGCCACACATGCATTCAGCAACCCGGAAGCAACAGCCATGGGTGAAAAATTCAAGATGCCGATTGCCTACAATGCTGCAGCCGATACTGCTTCGTGGAATGAGATGAAAACTTTTTTTGCAGGATTGTTTAAATAAAAATTGTACCGTTTTGAAATCTTGCCATCAATTTTGTTGTCAGTCTGAGCTTGTCGAAGACGGGTTAGTTTGATATAGCCCCGGTTTCGACAAGCTCAACCTGACAGTTCATTAATTTAAGACATAGCGATACTAAGGCAGTTTGAAAAAGCTGCCTTTTTTATTTACTTTACATGCAATTGTAAAAATCATGCCTGCAATACAAACTATTGATGAAGTACTGGAAGCCCAAACAGGGAGAAAACGCGCCGCGCCGCCCCGCGTAACCGCCCGGGTAAAACAAGGCGCCGGGAAGGACCAGAATGGAACAACTGGTGCCCGGAAGCCCGCGAAGCGCGCCAAAGATCTGGCAGGACTCAGGCAAATAGAAATGCTGAAATCATGAACGTACAAAAAGCATACGATAGCTGGTCGGCCCAATACGATACCAACCTAAACAAAACCCGTGACCTGGAAGCATTGGCATTGCAGGAAACGCTGACCGGTATTGAATTTGAAAACTGCCTTGAAATTGGTTGCGGCACCGGAAAAAACACGGCCTGGCTGCTTACCAAAGCAAAAAAAATTACTGCTGTTGACCTCTCAACTGAAATGCTGGCAAAAGCAAAGGAAAAAATAAACAGCGATAAGGTAAATTTTATACAGGCTGATATTTTAAAGGACTGGGATTTTGTCAATATAAAATACGATCTCACCACTTTTAGCCTGGTGCTGGAGCATATTGAGAACCTGGAACCGGTATTTGAGAAAGTATCAAAACTAATCTCCGGAAGCGGGCATGTTTATATTGGCGAACTGCACCCTTTTAAACAATATACCGGCTCCAAAGCAAGGTTTACTACAGAGGAGGGTGAGCAGGTTGTTACCTGTTTTCATCATCATATATCCGACTTTACAAAGGCTGCCAAAAAGTATGGTTTTACACTCATGCACATCAATGAATATTTTGATGAAGCCGGACGTAATACCATTCCAAGAATTTTGAGTATTCTTTTTAAAGCCGGAAACTGATAGCCATAAAAGGGTTGGCAACCTGGCAACAATTTGAAATGCACCCTCATAAACATTTGCAGAAAATGCTGTTTCTGTGTAGATTTATACAAAAAAAATGAAAAAGATATTTTTGTCAGTTACGCTGTTGCTGGCCCTGCAATATGGTTTTTCGCAGGCTTCTGTTTCGTATTATAAAGGCGAGTGGACGATGGTTAACAAGCAGGATCTGTTTACAGGCATTTTAAAAATTGCCATTGATGCCGAAGGGAAAACCAAAGCAGAAATGGTATGGACCTACCTGGCAACAGACAGTACCAATAAAGATTTGGTAGAAATGTATAAAGGCAAAAAAGGCAGATCAGGCATTGAATATGCAGAGGGCAGTTTTTCATTCACCACCAACGATTTTATTTTTGAAGGAAAAAAAGCTGACGACCCTTCTCAGATTCTGGGACTTGATAGATACCATATAAAACTGTCGGCCAACAAACAGGCCATTTATGGCACCACCGAAACCCAGGGAACAAATGAAGGTTTGCTGTATGCCGGCAAACTGGATAATACCACCGGCGAAAAAGAATTTATGGCAGCAAAGGCCAGGGTTAAAAAATAAAGCACTTATAATTAATCACCCATGAAGAAACTGATCATCTGCTGCTTACCCGTTTTACTCCTGCTGCTGTTCTCCTGCACGCAACCTGCTACTGAAGATAATGCCATCGATGTAAATGAAAAAGGTATTGCACTGATAAACGCAGGAAAATATGAAGAAGCTTTGCAGGCATTTTTAAAAGCTGCTAAAAATCCGGCACTTACAAAAAAATCGAAGGGAACCATTTACCGCAATATTGCTATTACCTATAATCAACTGGAGAAAAAAGATTCAGCCATTCATTTTTCTACACTCGCTGCCAAATGTTACAAAAAAAACAGTCTCGATTACCTGTTAAATGCGGCCGATGTTGATCTGCTGAGAGGAAAGACTGACCTGGCCTTAGCCAAACTGTTAAGGGCGGTAGATCTGGAACCTGATGAAATGAGTGTGAACAATACACTGGGCCTGATATACATGGGCGAGTACGATGACGCTCATACTGACCTGGATAAAGCGCTACAGTATAATTTAAAAGCCTTTGAAGCCAACGGAGGCCGAATTATTGAAGAAGTACTTGCCAGGAATTATTATAACCTGGAAAACTATACACAGGCAGAATTGCATTATGAACACCTGGTGCAGAATTATCCCGAGATGGTCTCTTACTCCCTGAACATGGGCATGACAAAACAAAAATTAAAAAAGAAGAAAGAAGCTGATAAATTATTTGATGAAGTAATTGCAAAGGACAGTACATATAAATCAACCATTGAGATTTTTAAAGAGAATAACTGATACATGAAGCATAGCCAGTTTATAAAAGGAATTACACTTACCTGCTTTGTTGCATTGATCGGTAGTTTTTTAGTTTACAGATCGGGCAGGTTTAATTCATTTTTCAGTGCTGATGAAACCTTAAAACAATCAAGCCACAATGGCGGGAAAATTACGATCACAAGAACTACCAGTTATGATTCGGCCCAATACGCAAGGTTATCCTCATCCAAATCATTTATGATGAATAAGAATGCTTCGATCATTACAAACGAAAAAAATAAAAGATTATCCTCATCAAAATCACTGGTTATGATTGATGACGATCCAATTTTAACAAGCCAAAAAAATAGCAGATTATCTTCATCTAAATCAATTGTTATGGTTGATGATGATCCATTTATTAAAAGTCAGAAAAAGAGGGCATATTTAAGCTATATGCTTACTTACAGATCTACCTATTTCCAGGATAGTTTAAGAAAGTCGGCCAATACATTGCCCATGTGGCTACAATTAAAACTTGACAGTATTAAACTAAACAGCAAAAACTGGTTTTATACAAAATGAGTATTTTATACCTATTGATAGCAACCGGTGCCAGCATGCTTTTTTTAGCGCTGGTTTTTATCCCAATGGAAAAAGTTTTTCCTGCAAAAAAAGGTCAAAAGGTATTCAGAAAAAACTGGGTGCTTGATCTATGTTATTTTTTAGGCCAGTATTTATTATGGAGCAGCCTGGTTTTGTGGGTACTTAATTATTTTAATTTCTGGCTGGATGATTTAATACCACAACATTTCAGGTTGCTTATACAAAATCAACCCATCTGGCTGCAAAGTATTGAAGTACTTTTTGTAAGTGATTTTTTAATTTACTGGGGGCACCGGCTTCAGCACAAAGTTGATTTTTTATGGCGCTTTCATAAAGTGCACCATAGTGCCGAACAACTTGACTGGCTTGCTGCTCACCGGGAGCATCCGATCGATTCCATCTACACAGTTGGCCTTATTAATCTGCCTGCAGTCATTATGGGCTTTGATCTGGAAGCATTGGCTGTGCTTGTTGCTTTCAGAGGTATCTGGGCCATCTATATTCATTCAAATGTAAGATTACCCATTGGCCCGCTGAAGATCCTGATCGGTTCACCGGAGCTGCATCACTGGCATCACGATATAGAAAGAGACGCCGGAAATTATGCAAATATTTCACCCATCATGGACAAACTGTTTGGTACGTACACCTGCCCTCCAAAAGAACCGGAAGCATTTGGTATCAAAGAAGATTTTCCGAAAAATTATGCCGGGCAAATGTTGAAACCGTTGTTACCAACATTCATCTGGAAAAGAATAACCGGGAAATTAAAAATTTAACGATGCCTGCTCTCTAAATATTTTTCATGCACCACAGCGCTCATAGGCTTACCATACACTTTGCTTTCAACCCAGCTGATGATATCGAGATAGGAAAACACCCTTGTTTCGTAGCGGTTCTTTTCAAACTGTTTGATCTTCTGCAGCAATATTTTTAATCCTGGTTTTAATTTTTCGGCCGACTCGTACACATTGTTCTTTAAGAATTTAAACATCTCTTCCTCAACAATGGTAAGGTTTTCCATGCGTGACATAAAACGGAACACAGACTTTATCAGCGATTCAATAATGGCATCGTTACCCAGTTCAAAATGCGCCATCAGGTGCAACAGGCGGGCATAGCATTGCAGGTCAATGCGCATATCAACCGGGCCATTAATGATTTTCTGCAGCTGGTCTATAGATTCTTCGTAATTTCCATTACCAAAATACAGCAAAGCTGTTTTGTACTGAATGACCAGCACCCGGTGCCTGTCGATATACATCTGAAATTCTTCCAGCCCGCTTTCAATTGCCGGAACCAGCTTGATGCCTTCGCCAAACGTGCCTTTCATCAGGTGCTGGTTTATACGGGCACTGGTTAAATATACAAAGGCCTGCATGCGGAAATTATCGTGCTGATTAGCCGGCTTCGACAAAGTAAACCTTTCAAAACGGGCAATATATTTATCAAATTTTCTGAAATTTCTCAGATCAAAATTGGCAGTAAGCAGGTTGTGCAAACCTTTTATATAATGTCCAGTTTCAACTGTGATCATCAACGGCTCCTGGTTAAAAAGATCTACCCATTTTTTACTGTACCGGTAATACATCAAAAAATCCTGGCGTATAAAAGCATACCAGCAATAACTCTGGTACAGGTACAGCATTTGATAAAAACCTGTAAGATTCGCCGTATCGATCTGTAGGTTTTGTTTAAAGAATTCACGCACGCCTTTCTCATCTTTTATATTACGTGCATGGCCGTGCTTTACATACCATTGGTATAACTGCAGGGCCAGGTTTGATAAAGTAGTTATTTCATTCCGCTGCCTGTTTACATCATTCGCTTCTTCAGTTAACCTGTCGGCAGCACCTTCGCCACTGCGGGTTATATGCAGTGTTTCTATTTTTTTTTCAAGCGATATTACCTGTATTAAAAAACTTTCCTGGTGATAGTGTTTAGCCAGGTCTTTTGCACGTTCCAGTATTTTCAAACTCTGCAGGTACAATCCTTTGTTGTACAGTATACGGGCATAATCCAGTTGTTCATGCAACTGCAGGTCAATACTATCGGAACTTTTCAGCAGCCGCAAACTGGCCAGTAATTCTTTATACAGGTGGGCTTTTAAATTGGCATACTGGGGTTTTTCAATGCCGGGAAGTTTTTTCAGTATTATCCGCTCATCGTAATCCTTTCCTTTGTCAATGGCATCAAAAAGCTGGATGATCTTCAGGTCTTCCCGGGATGAACTTCGTTTTATATAGAGCTTAAAATGCCGCTTCTCCGCCTTTTCAAGCGATTTTATCAACTGAAACAATATGTCTGTAGAGCGGTTGGGCATCATAAACTTTGTTTATCAAAATCCTTTACTGCAAAGGTTTTCATCATATTTAACACCGGTTAGCATGATAAAATTAACCTTAAGTTGGTTAGGTATATAATATTAACCATCTTAGTTTTGTGTAACAAAGATGGTTAATTCATACAGCAGGCAATCGCTAAAGGAAACAATCAATCGTTAGAAGGTCATTTTTCAGACCGTAAAGCTGATCTGGTCAGCACAAATAAAAAGAACATAAATTTTTCATATAGCAAGCAATCGTTAAAAAGTCACTCCGTTTCTACGGAGTGGCAATTTATTTGCAATTATAGTTAATAATTTCTTAACACAGCAGATCAATCATTATTTTTTCCCAAACTGCCTCAAAATCTCATCTACTGCCCTGTCAACCTGCGGATCTCTGCCATTTAATTTATCATCAAAAGTATTGATCACTTTTATATCCGGCTGCACGCCATTCATTTCAAGGTCTTTTCCTTCCAGTGTATAACATCCCCAACCCGGCATACGAACACTTGAACCATCAACCAGCCCAACGCCGCTTGTAAAAATTATCCAGCGGTACGTTTCATTACCGATGATAGTACCCAGTTTCAATGCTTTAAATCCCTGCGCTGTCATTTCAGCATCACTCAATGATTGTTCATTTATCAACAATACGATCGGTTTATCGCTGGGCGAAAAATTAGATTGTCTGGTAAGACTTCCTTCGCGGTATTTCCAGTTGAGGTAAGTTTTCCTGGACAGGAAATTCAAAACTTCATCATGCACATTTCCACCGGTGTTATACCTGAGGTCGAATATGAGTGCGTCTTTATTATTCAGTTCCTGCGTCATATCAATGATGAACTGGTCCAGTTCTCCCTGTCCCATATTCTTCATATAGCCATAAGCAATTCTGCCCTTACTTTTTTCATCAACCCGCTTTTGATTATTGTCAATCCATTCATCGTAGAGGTTATTGAATAAAGTTGCCTGCGGATGCAGCTTGGTGTTTATCATCTGCCCGTTACGATTAAAAGTTAGTTTTAGTTCTTTATCTCTTGATGGCATGGTGAAATAATAATTCCTGTCTTTGTTTTTGTCAACCTCTTCATCATTCACTTTTACCAAAATATCGCCCGGTTTAATATCCACGGCTTTTTTGTCGGCTGCAGAACGCTTCACCACATACTTCACTTTATAAGCATCTTCTTCTTCAAACATAATTCCGGTTTCCATGGTTTGATTCTGAAGTACGATGGTCTCATCATCGCCGGTTGTACCAAAACCCTGGTGAGAGGAGTTCAGTTCGCCCAACATATCATTCAGCATCACACGCATATCGGCACGGTTATTCAGGTTAGGCAAGAACTGCCTGTAGTAAGCTTTTGTCTTGTTCCAGTTGAGGCCATGCATTTTTTCATCATAATAATTCTCTTCCATCTGTGCCCATGCTTCATAAAACATCTGGTCAAATTCTTCTGAAAGGTTGCGACGGAAAGTATAACTGATATTGATGGGATCGACCTTATTTCCTTCCAGATTAAGTTTATTAATACTACCGTTGAACAAGACGTACATTTTATCGCTCACTTCCACGATATCAAAACCAAAACTATTATCAGTACCTGCAATTTTCTCCGTCTTTCTTTCTTCAAAGGGTTCGATGGTAGTTTTCCAGAGTGCATTTTTTGCTTCGCCATGATTGCTGGTATACAACACGCTGGTTTTATCAGCCTTTTGATAAAGTGCCTGCAGAAACTGTGCACCCAGCGAAGGTGTGATCTGATCAAGGCGTTCCATGATCAGGTCGGTATCAATAGTAATTGATTTTACCGAATCAGTTGCGGCGGCTTTTTTAGTAGTGTCTTTTTTCTCTTCTTTAAAAAGATCATTGAATTTATCTATACGGTAAGGTTCATCCAGGTTTTCCAGCGGCACTCTGTAAACCCTTGCATTGGGCATCCCAAAAGGGTAAGCTGCTTTTAAGCGTTGCGAAGTAAAGTACATAAATTTCCCATCGGATGACCAGAGCGGAGAAGCTTCCGTGATGCCGGTATTGGTAAGGTTGGTTGTTTTATTCTCTTTAATGTTATGAACAAAAATATCCTGCTCAAAATTTCTGATAGCTGTAAACACTACATACTCACCATCGGGTGAAAAACCCGGATCGCTGTTTTGAAAACCCCATATTTCATCCCTTACAATTGTTTTGGGAACAAATGTTTTAAGGTCGATCAATTTTACTTCGTCCCTTCCGCAGAGATAAACAGCCTGCGTTCTTTTTTTATTCAGCACAATACTGCGGCTGTTCTTTTTGTCGGTTGTAAGTTGCTTTATCATTCCGTTTCCATCTGCTGCAATGCTGTACAAATTGGTATAGCCTTCAAGCGTTTGATTGAACAGCAGTGTTTTATTGTCGCTCATCCATTTTACCTCTACTACCCTTTCTGCAGACCTGCGGTTTAGCTGCTGAATAAATTTACCTTCCACATCGCTTACAAATAATTCGCCCCTGGAAACAAATACCAGCTTCTTACCATCAGGTGAAATATCATAGGCAGAAATTTTTCCCCTTACATCAAAATCTTTTTCTTTAGGCAATGTATTATTGCGGATGATGGCAATATTAAGTTTGCTTTCCTTATCGCTATTCACATCATAAATCCACAACTGGTAATCTTTTTCAAATACTATTTTGCCGCCATTGGCATTTACCTGTGGTGTTTTTATAGAAGATGAGAACCTGGTCAATCCTTTTTTTCTTTCTCCATCCATGGTGTACAAATTATATTCACCATTGGCTTCGTCAGATATAAAATAAATATTACCGTTCCTGTCAATGGTTGCCCCAAAATCTTTGCCCTGCCAGTCGGTATACTTTTTATGCTGTTTTGTTTTTACATTATACGATTGAACATCAGGATTGAAAGGGCCCTTGTATCTTTTACGATGCACCTGGTTGCTGCTTTCCCAGGTATCATTAAAAAATATTTCGCCGGTTGCGGGATGTTCAACCAGGTTATGATCATATTGAAAAAAGTAATTTCCAAATACCCTTTGCGGTGTACCACCACCGGCACTTACTTTAAAGCCTGCAACCTGGCCCATACGGCCACTATTAAAATAAATTGATTTCGAATCCCAGCTCCAGCTGCTCACATCATCATTGCCGCTGTGAAAAGTGATCTGCCTCACATCTCCCCCATTAACAGGCATTACAAAAACATCTGCATTGCCATACTGGCGGCCTGTAAAGGCAATCCATCTGCCATCCGGCGAAACCCGCGGGCTGGTTTCATAACCCTGCATAGCAGTTAACCTGCTGGCCTGGCCGTTATTTACACTGGCCTTCCAAAGATCGCCTTCATAACTGAAAATTACGGTTTGCCCATCGGGTGTAAGGCTGGGGTTCGACAAAAAATAAGCGGTATTATCCTGCGCTGTTGCAGAAAAAGAAAGTAAAATAAAAAGGGTTACAAAAGTCGATCTCATTGCAATTAGTTTAGGATGTGAATATACACATATACCCTATTTGTTGCAATACCGTTTGTAGAAAAACTGAATGAGGGGGTTCATTTGAATTGCTTATACAAAATGAAATGTCAGCCTGAGCCTGTCGAAGGCGGGTTAGTTTAAAGTAGCCCGGTTTCGACAAGCTCAACCTGAAAACTTTTTAACGCAAGGCATGAAAAAAACAGAGGAAGGTTTATTTTCCGCCAAATACTTTCTTCAAAATATCGGTAACCTGTGCAGCGGGATTCTTACGGATCTTTTGTTCTTCCAAACTGATCTTCAGAAACAATCCGCTTAAAGCCCTTTCGGTAACATAAGCCGTAAGGTCTGTATTAACCTGTTTAGCAGAGAACTTGTTGTAGGTGGTAAACATATCTTTCCAGTATTTGGTAGCGTCTACTTTTACAAGTGATGCTTCAATAACCGGCCTGAATTTTTCGGTGAGTTCTTTGGTAGTAATTGATTTTAAATAATCGGTTGCAGCAAAATCGCCGCCGCGTAATATCTGTAACCCATCGGTAATGCTCATCTTTTTAATAGCATCCCAAAAAATATTACCCACACCGCTGGCTGCATCTTCTGCAGCACGGTTCATACTCAGTATGGCTTTGTCAACATACTGGCCCATACCAAAACTCCGCAGGGTACTCTCTACCTTCTTAGCTTCTGATGGCATTAAAACTTTGATGGCTGCATCGCCAAAAAAGCCATTCAATTTGCTTAAGCGCCTGGCACTGCTGTCGGTACCCACACGCAAAGCATCTTTTAACCCATTAATGATATCCTCATTGCTGAGGCCGCTGCCCGATGTTGAAGTAGACTTTGTCACTTTATCAAACAAACCTTTTATAGTTTGCGCAGATACAGATTGAATAGTAATGAGGGCTACGGATAAAAGGAGTACAACTTTCTTCATTGATTTTTTTAATGTTTACACAACAAAAATAAAGCCATTGCTGCTAAGAAAGGGTTAAAATACAGTTATTACATTTTTCACTGATAAATTAAGGTTGATACTAAGACTCATTAATTGCTTAAATTCGCCACTACAAAAGCTATATATGAAATGAGCCATTAATGAGGTTGATATGAACCGAAATGTTTACAGGCGAATTCCATGTGGCGAAAAACAATAAATTTAAACACATGAAAAAATACATTCTACTCTTAATTATCAGTATTTCATTTGTTGCAAAAGGTTTTGCCGAAGAAGGCATGTGGTTGCCACAACTGCTACAGACCCTTAATGAAAAGCAAATGAAAAAGATGGGCATGAAGATCAGCGCTGCCGATATCTACAGCATCAGTAAAGGAAGTTTAAAAGATGCCATCGTTAGTTTCGGTGGTTTTTGTACTGCCGAAGTAATATCCGACCAGGGATTACTCCTCACCAATCATCATTGCGGTTTTGATGCCATACAAAATCATTCGTCTTTACAAAACAATTATATACGGGATGGTTTTTGGGCTTATAACAAAGGACAGGAATTGACCAACGCCGGCCTGTTTGCCACTTTCATCATCCGTATTGATGATGTTACCGCCACTGTATTAAATGGCGTTACCAATAACTTAACCGAAAAAGAAAGACAGAGTGCTATTGATAAAAATATTGCAACCTTAAGAGGCAATGTAAAAAAAGAAAGCTACCAGGATGTACTCATCCGTCCTTTTTTTGAAGCCAATAAATATTACCTGTTTGTAACAGAAACATACCGTGATGTGCGTTTGGTTGGCGCTCCCCCATCCTCTATTGGTAATTATGGAAAAGATACCGACAACTGGATGTGGCCAAGGCATACCGGCGATTTTTCTATGTTCCGCATTTATGCAGGAAAGGATAACAAACCTGCCCCTTATTCAGCAGACAATGTTCCTTACAAACCAAAGCGTGCATTAAATATTTCTTTAGATGGTGTGAAGGAAGGCGACTTTACAATGGTATTTGGTTTTCCCGGCCGCACCAATGAATACCTGCACAGCAGCGCCATTGAGCAGACCGTAAAAATAAGCGACCCTGCAAAAATTGGCATCCGCACCAAAGCATTGGGAATACTTGATGGCTTTATGCGTAAAGATGAAGGCATAAAAATTCAGTATGCTGCAAAGTATGCTTCTATATCCAATGCCTGGAAAAAATGGCAGGGCGAAGTATTGGGATTAACCAAAACAAATGCTGTTGCCAAAAGAAAAGAATACGAAAGTAATTTTGAAAAAATTGTGTTGAGCAAGCCCGAATACAATATGGCTTATATTGAATTGCTGAAAAATCTGAAGCAGGCTTATACCGATATTGAGCCTTATGGCTATGCCCGTGATTATTATAACGAGATTGTACCAAAGGTTGAGCTGTGGGGCATTGCAGGAGATATGAATTCGTTGGTTACGGCTTATGCAAAAGATGAAACGGCTTATACCAAACGTAAAACTGAAGTATTAACCAAACTGGAGGAATCGTTTAAAGAATATAATGCCGGTGTTGATCAGAAATTATTTGACGCACTGATGGAAATGTATATAGCTGATCAAAAAGCTGAATTTATTTCCCCGGCTTTTAATACGATGTTTGCAGAAAAAGGAAAATCCATTACTGCTTTATCCGAAGCTGTTTACAGTCAGACTTCTTTTAGTTCATTAGATAAGATAAAAAAATTACTTGCAGGAAGCACTGCTGAAGTTATTGCAGCCATTAAAGCTGATATTGCCGGTCAGTTATACACTGATATTTTTAAAACTTATGTTAGCAATGTATCCCCGAAGCTGAATGCGTTGCAATCTGATATCAACCGTTTGCAACGCATTTATATGCAGGCACAGATGGATGTTTTCAGCACCAAGGCTTTTTATCCCGATGCCAACAGCACACTGCGTGTTACTTATGGCAATGTAAAAACTTACCAGCCACGTGATGGTGTTAAATACGACCTGCAGACTTATATGGAAGGCGTAATGGAAAAATATGTACCGGGCGATTATGAATTTGATCTGCCCAAAAAAATGATCGATCTGTATAATAAAAAAGATTTTGGCAGATGGGGCGTTAATGGCCGTCAGCCGGTTTGTTTTATTGCAGCCAATCATACAACCGGTGGTAATTCGGGCAGTCCGGCATTGAATGCTGATGGAAATTTAGTAGGACTGAATTTTGACCGTGTCTGGGAAGGAACGATGAGTGATATTAATTACGACCCGTCTATCTGCCGCAATATTATGGTTGACATTCGCTACGTGATGTTTATTGTAGATAAATTTGCTGAAGCGAAGAATTTAATCGCTGAAATGAAGTTTGTGAGCAAAACGGGGAAGAAGTAAGTTGAAAAGTTGACGGGTTGAGAAGTTAAAAGGTCATCAGCATAATAGACAAATGCTGGTGACTTATAAAATAAATGATCATACAAAATACATACGCACATTTCTACAGGCTGTCTGCCTATATTTCCATTATGATGAATGGGACTTCGGAATTATAATACCTTTTCAATTCGCTTTGATAAAAGACGATAGAAATTACCACTGTTGAATGGAGCGTCGCCAATGTCGGTCCACAAAGAACAACAGCCGGTAACAAAATCAATTTCATAATCTTCGCCCCTGGGCGACAAAATTCATTTTATGCAAATAGCAATATTAGGTGCCGGCATGGTAGGCCGTGCAATGGCCATTGACCTGGCAGCAAAATACAACGTAACTTCTTTTGATGTAAGTGATCATGCGCTGCATATACTTACTCAAAAAAACAATTCAATTAAAACTATAAAAGCCGATCTGAGTAATTACAGCAATTACAATTCCATGCTTAGCAGTTTCGATTATGTGATTTCTGCAGTGCCGGGTTTTATGGGATACAAAACGCTGGAAGCAATCATCAACGCTAAAAAAAATGTAGTGGATATTTCATTTTTTCCTGAGAATGCATTGGAACTGGATGCGCTTGCAAAAGAAAATGATGTTACGGCCGTTGTGGATTGTGGTGTGGCACCGGGTATGAGTAATTTAATGCTGGGTTATCACAATGAGCGGATGATAATCACGAATTTTGAATGCATGGTTGGCGGCCTGCCAAAGAAAAGGGTTTATCCTTTTGAATATAAAGCGCCCTTCTCTCCCATTGATGTGCTGGAAGAATATACAAGGCCTGCACGATACGTTGAGAACAGTTGCATTGTTACCAAACCTGCACTGAGCGATGCTGAATTAATAGATTTTGAACAGGTGGGCACACTGGAATCTTTTAATACCGATGGTTTGCGTTCTATTTTATTTACCATGGGGCATATCCCAAACATGAAAGAAAAAACATTGCGTTACCCCGGCCATATTGCACTGATGCAGGGTTTGATAAAAGCAGGTTTCTTAAATACAACGCCTGTACATTTTAAGGGCCAGCTAATTTCGCCGATGGAATTTACTTCATCGCTGTTATTTGATCAATGGAAATTGGGGGAAACAGAAGCAGAATTTACATTGATGCAGATTAACATAAGTGATACAGAAAAAACAATCTGTTACGACCTGTATGATGAATATGATACGGCAACTCAAACCTCATCTATGAGCCGCACCACCGGTTATACCTGCACAGCGGCATTGAATATGCTGATTGAAAACCTGTTTACTGAAAAAGGAGTTTTTCCACCTGAGTTGATTGGCAAAGATGAAACCTGCTTTCATTTTATACTGAATTACCTGGGCGAAAGGAATATTCACTACCGTAAAACAGAAATTAACTGAATACTTAACTAAATATTTACATTCTTTGATGACGTGAGGACTGTTGCACCAAAACAGTTTCTTACTTTTGTTTATACTTTAATAATGAAGATGAAAAAATATTCAGCAATTTGGGCACTGATAATTCTTGCTGCCTGTAATGGAAATGGTAAAGATGTAGAGGTTGTAGATGAAACGGTAAAACCGAAACCAACTCCGGTCATTTCTTATTCTGTTGTTGCCGAATACCCACATGATACAAGTGCTTATACCCAGGGCCTGGAGTTTCACAATGGCAAATTATACGAAGGCACCGGAGACTATGAAACTTCATCTTTAAGAATTACAGATTATAAAACAGGAAAGGTTGAAAAAAAGCACGTGATGGGTACCAATAAAATTTTTGGCGAGGGCATTACCATCTTTAAAAATAAAATTTACCAGCTTACCTGGGAAGACCATATTGTGTATGTGTACGATGTAAATAATATTGACAAACCGATTCAAACTTTTAAATGGCCTTACGCAGGCTGGGGCATTACAAATAATGGAACTGACCTGATCATCAGCGATGGTACAGTGAATCTTTATTTCGTAAATCCAGATGATTTCAGGTTAAAAAGTACCATTAGTGTATCTGACAATGCCGGGTCCATTGATTCAATAAATGAACTGGAATATATTGACGGCTTTGTTTATGCCAATATTTATCAAAGGGATGAGATCATTAAAATTGATCCTAACAGCGGCCATGTAGTTGGCAAAATGGATCTGTCCGGGTTTAAACAGAAATTTTTTGCCAACCAGGATATACCGGGAAGAACAGATGTACTAAACGGTATTGCCTACGATTCTGCCACAAAAAAATTCCTGGTTACCGGAAAGCGCTGGCCGAAGATGTTTGAGTTGAAGTTTAATTAAACATAGCATGGTAAATTATCACATCAGCTTTGATTAAACCATTGTAATATCTCTGCTTTTCTTCGTCTTGATACAGGAATATGCATCTGGTTACTTAATTCCAGTACTGCTTCTTTATCAACCTTTATAACATGATTTTTATTTACGAGATATGATTTATGTACCCTTAAAAACCCGTGTTCAAGCAGTATGTCTTCATATTCTTTCAAAGTCTTTGATACTATTATTGATTTCTGATTACTAAAACAGAATTTAGTATAGTTACTACTTCCTTCCAGTACAATTATATCATGGGGGTTATGTAAAAATATTCCGTCACTGGTTGATAAAGCCAGCTTAAACTGCTGAAAATCTTTTTGCTTGAGATTATAAATAAGATTTTCAACAAGTGGCTGTTGCGTACTTTCTGAAGCAGATTGCTTCTTTACTATATGCCGGTTCACCGCATTTTTTAAATCAATAATATCAATTGGCTTCAACAGATAATCCAGTGCGCTAAAACGGATTGCCTTGATAGCATATTGATCGTAGGCTGTGGTAAAGATCACATCAAAATCCCATTGGCTTGCACGGTTTAAAAAATCAAATCCATTCATACCAGGCATTTCAATATCCAGCATTACCAATGATGGCTTAAATGTTTCTAATAATTCGAGTGCCGCTGCCGGTTTATTCGAAATTTCAATCTTCTTATCGCCCGGTATATGTTTTTCGAGCAGCACTTTTAATATGCGACCTGCCGATTGTTCATCATCAACGATTAGTATTTTAATCATCGGTCCTTTATTTATTGGTTTTAAGATCTGTAGCTAATGTTACTACAACGCTGGTTCCCGAAGCATTTCCTGCTTCATCAAACAGATCAATGGTTTCAATATCTGCCGCTCCGGGCCTTTCCCTGTTCACAATCTCAATTCTTTGCAATGCCAGTTTGGTACCTTTTGATTCAAAGCGGCCTGCACCCAGTTTATTCTTTTTGATCTCTGCAGCTCTTTCTCTTCCAATACCATTATCCTGTATAATGCATATCAGGTTTCCTTCCCTTTCTTCAAATTTAAGTAACAATTTTTTTTCTCCTTCTTTATTAATTAATCCGTGCCAGATAGCATTTTCAACAAAGGGTTGCAGTAATAATGAAGGAATGAATATATCTTCTTTATCAAGTTCTTCATTTAATTCAATTGAGTAAGTAAAAGACTGGCTAAAGCGAAGCGCTTCTAAAGAAAGATACAAACGGATAGTCTCCAGTTCACTATTCAGTGAAATAAAATTTTTCTCTGAGTTATCCAATACCATCCGTAAAAGTTTGGAAAACCGGGATAGATAGTCATAAGCTGCATCCACTTTTTCAGTTATAATGGTTTCCTGAATCGCATTCAGGCTGTTGAAAATAAAATGAGGATTCATCTGCGCCCTGATGGCTTTGGCTTCCAGTTCGGCCAATTGCTGTTTGATCGTTGCTTTTGCTTTAAACGAGCGCACTCTTAATAAGAATATTATAAAAACTACAGCAGCTATCAAAGAGATAACAATAAGCATAAACCACCATGTTTGCCAAAATGGTCGCCCGATAGTGAAATGATATTGCAGTGGCTGGCTGGTCCATACATTATTATTGTTGCAGGCTTTTAGCTCAAAAGTATACTTACCGGGCTGCAAAAAGTTAAAATCAACGCCCCGGTTATTTGTATAAGTCCAGTTACTGTCTAATTCTTTTAAACGATATGCGTAACGGATCTTTGATGGATCGGTAAGACATACAGCTGTATAATGAAACTGCAACGAATTATGACTGTAAGAAAGCGTTGGAGATAATTTATCTGAAAGACTTTCAGCTGACCCACTCAGTACAACATTATTGATGAGCAATACAGGAGGAAGATCGTTCCGGCCAACACTATCGGGATGAAAAGATACAATACCCATAGAAGTAAGGCCCCAGATAGTTCCATTCTTTTGTTGTTCCAGTTTCAATGTTTGGTAATAAGAAGAAAGCAGACCATCCTTCTCATTGAAACTGATAAGCTGCTGTTCACTACCCGGTTTTATCAGCACTGAGAAACTCATATAATCGCCTGACCACACATTGTCATTTTTATCAACCAGAACAGATAAAGCAATATCTGATGGCAATCCGTTACGGCTGTCATACTGTTTATACAAAACAAGTTTTTTATTTTCATACCGGCATTGCAACAATCCTTTTCCCTGTGTAGCTACCCAGATATTCCCTTTTTTATCGCCAGTGATCCTATTAATGTACAAACTTTTAACAGGCATGCCCATAATGGAATCATTCACCAGTTCTTCATTGGCTAGTTTAAATAAGCCCTGACTTCCATAAAACCAATACACAGTATTACCGGTTTGAAAACAACCAAATAACTCAGGCGGCCTTGTATATTTTTTTTGAAAAGGATAATGAGCCATTAAAGGTTCTGCAGCCAGTGGGTTTATAACAGTAACACCATTTTCTGTACAGCCAAATAATTTACCATCAGTTGTCGGGTACAGGGTTTCGCAATTATTATCTTCGTAAAAGCTTGTGTTTCTCCAGTTGGTAAGTTTATTTTTTAAACCGGCTGATCCCCTGGTATCCACTGCCAGCCCAGATTTCTCCGCCTGCATCCTCATACATGCACATCACTTCTGCCAGCGGAAATAAAGCAGGCATTGCTTTATCAGGAACAATTGCTTCGTGTTTTTTTGTAAAAACAATTCCACGGTTGCTGCCAAATAACAGATCGCCATTCTTTTTTTCAAGAAAAGAAAATGCTTCTTTATGCACAGTATCTTTTATGGAATATTGGTGAAAAGTGGTTCTCCTGAATTTCAACAATCCTTCCCAGGTACCTATCCAGATATTTTCTTCTGCATCAATTAAAGCCTTCACTGCATTATTCGTGCTGTTTCCGAATAAAACAACAGGCTCTACGATCCCATTTTTTATACGCCCCACCCCACTGGTAGTTAAAGCAAGTACCTGGTGCCGGTTTGTAAATACTGTCCTGCCTATAAAATTTTCTGTATTCCCGGAAGTAACCTTACCGTTTATCATTTGCATAGGATGCCGGTCAAGACAGTTCCAGAAAATACTGTCTGGTGTGGGTGCTGTTAAAGACCGGACCGACTGAGATGGATCGGGGTTTGCCCAAAAAATTTCATAGTTGTTTGCATTGGCCATGATTTTAAAAACGCCATCATAGGAGCCTATATAAATATTCTGTTTACTGTCTTCAGCAATACAATATACCCGTTTGGTAAAAGAAGCAAAGGGAGTAATATCTACAATTGCCGGGTGAACTTTGTGAACCTGCTGAATCTGTTGCGGCGTTATTTTAAACAATGCATTTAAATCTCCTGCCCAAACATTACCTCCGGCATCGGTCAGCAGTGCTTCTACTGCTAATTGTGTTTTGCTTTGCAGTTCCATTTTTTTTATGCTGTTACCATGCAAATAAAAAAGGCCTTTGTCACCTCCGATCCATATTCCTTTAAGGCTATCCTGCGTAATGCAAAGCACACGGCCAATTGTTTCATTTGAGGAAGTATATTGATAATTGGTAAAACTATATCCATCATACACACTTACACCCAACTCGGTTCCTATCCATAGCTTTCTGTCGCTGGTTTGTGCCAGGGCATACACTTTGGATGACAGCATGCCATCACGGGTACCGAATGTTTCTAACCGGTATTCGGGCGATTGTGCAAGGCTGTTTACAGCCAGTGCAATAGCGAACATCAAAAACGATATGTGAATCCGGCGAAGCATTTCCGGGTAAAAATATACATCCTTTTTCCGATTGTTTTGCCGTTCGCTCATTATAGATACCGCTTAATAATTAATAAGCCGGTATCTGCCATATAATAATTGGTTTGCTCCGTTGCCTTTTTAGCCGTTTGCATTTTAAAAAGCAGGAAATAGATTTATAATACAAAGGCTATACATGATTGAACCATTTTTAATAACAGAAAAGATAAACGAAGTAAGAAACGAAATGAAGAGAAATGGTTTATGGAAAAATGAGTCTCCGGCCTGGGTAAAAGTTTTTGATAAAAGAACAAGTATTAGCGGAGAATATTTTTGCGACTGGCTGCAGTTTGTTTACCTGCACAACCGGCTGCAGGATGCAGAAAACAGGCAAATGATTATTGAAAAATCATACATCGTACCACAGGTAATGAAATTTTTTGGCAGCGATATTAAAAAAGGAAAACTACTGCAATTATTAATTGAACTGGATGCATTATCATAACTAACAAACTTCAATACATGAAAAAAATTTGCTTTTGCTTATTATTGGTGCAATGTCAGTTTCTGAATGCACAAAACGTAGGTATTGGTACTACCGCTCCCAATAACAGCGCCATGCTTGATATTATCAGTACCAGCAAAGGCCTGCTGATACCCAGAATGACAGGAGCCCAAAGAAGCGCCATCTCCACACCAGCAATAGGACTGATGGTAATACAGACAAATTTAGAAATTGTACCACCTTCTTCACCCGGGCTTTATTTGTTTGAAGGATTTGGTGTTTCGGGTATCTGGAGAAGAATTGCCAGGACAGATGAAATTACCAGCGGTACATCCACATGGACGCAAAATGGTAATAATCAATTCAGCAATGTAGCAGGCAATGTAGGTATTGGTATAAGTTCTCCCACATCTAAGTTTCATTTGGATGGAAATTTACTGCAGGATAATGGTACAATAACGATGAACAATGCTGCTGCATCTATTCAGCTTCAGAATGCCGGGATAAATAAAGGCTTTTTGCAATTATCCGGAAACAACTTAACACTGGGTACCAATATTGACAATAACCTGGGGAAAGTAATATTTAGTATGGATGGAAACAATAAAGTATTAATTGACTCCACCGGTAACACACAAATATTGGGTGAACAGGCCTTATCACTAACTCAAAACGGGTACCTCTCTCTTGGAGCTAATAGTTCATCAAACCTTGTTTTTGACAATCATGGATTACAGGCAAGGATAAATGGTGCAGCCAATCCGCTGCTGTTGCAAACTTACGGAGGAGATATAGGCGTAGGCGTATTATTCCCCGGTGAAAAATTAGATATTGATGGTTCAATAAAGTTGAGAAGCGGCAGCAGTGAAATAAAATTTGAAACAACCCAGGCAGCCGGCGCTATACTCAAATATAGCCCGGGGCTTAGTTTTTACAGAACCGGAACCTCCACCGTATTGGGCAGGATTGAATATATTGATACATTGGGGTTTGCCAATTTTATTCGTTTACGTACGGAAGGAAATATCTCAGCAGGACTGATAATAAATACCAGTAATGATGTAGGTGTGGGTGCAATTAATCCACAGGCAAGGTTGCACGTTTTGGGTGGTAATGACGAAACAATACGAATAACATCATTGACGCCATCTGTTCAATTTACTGATGCCCTCCCATTACAAAATAAAAAAGGCTTTATTGATGTGTCTGGTAATGATTTCAGGATTGGCACCAATACGGAAAATAATAATGGGAATTTCATAATTAGAGTTAATGGCCTAAATTCAGTATATATCAACCCTTCGGGAAATATGAGTATTGGATCTTCTTCGGTGGCAACGGGTTACAAATTAAGCATAGACGGAAAATTGATGTGTGAAGAGTTAAAAGTACAACTAAGCCCATGGCCAGATTATGTATTTAAAAAAGATTACCCGTTGATGAGTTTGTACCAGGTAGAAGAATTTATCAAAAAAAATAAACACCTTCCCAATATACCATCGGCAAAAAAAATTGAAACAGACGGGCTGCTTGTTGGTGACATGCAAAGTAGAATGATGGAGAAAATTGAGGAGCTAACATTGTATATCATTGAGATGAAAAAAGAAATAGACACGCTTAAAGCACTCAAAAAATAATAGTATGAAAAAAATATTATTAAGTTGCTGCCTGGGCTATTTGTTTTTGCCTGCTTTATCGCAGATTTCAACGCCTGAAAGATTACAGAATTTGTTGCAGGGCAAACAAAATTTTTATGATATCCGTAATACAGTTGAAAATTATTATGCCGGAGAATTTATAAGCAAGCCTGCCAGTGATACTATATTCCATAAAAAATTAAAAAGAGAAGAAAAACACTGGAACCGTTGGTTTCATTATATGGAAGGAAGGCTTGATAGTGAAAATAAAATTGTGAATGTAAGTGAAAAAACTTTTGAAGCTGTTTCCTCAATAACTCAAAGCTTTGAAAACACAATAGAATCCGCCTCCGGTGATTGGTTTGAACTGGGCCCTACCTCAATTAATTTTGGTTCTGCTAATCAACGTGGACTTGGAAGAGTAGACCGCATCGCTTTTCATCCTACTGATGCCAATATAATTTTTGCAGGCACTCCTGCGGGTGGAATCTGGAAAACTACAAATGGTGGTTCATCATGGTCTCCAATTTCAGCTTTTCTTCCTTCGCTGGGAGTTTCAGGACTTGTAGTGAGCCATGCAAATGCAAATACGCTATATGCTTTAACAGGTGATGGCGACTCGTTTGTAGCCGGTAGTTTTGTAGGAGGTTTTGGATATCTGCGGCCTTCACTGGGAGTATTTAAATCTACAGATGGTGGAGCCAGCTGGCAACCAACCGGTAGTTTTGGCATCAACGAAACATGGGTAGCTTATAAACTGATTCAACATCCCTCTAATGCTAATATATTATTTGCAGCCACCAGCAAAGGAATTTACCGCACACTGAATGGAGGTGCATCATGGATACAGGTGCTGCAGATGAATTTTTGTCATGATATAGAATTTCATTCCGGCAATTCAAATATTCTCTACGCTACCGGCAATAATAATGATATCAAATATTCTTTGGATGGCGGAACAACCTGGCTGAATCCTGCTTTTGATTATTACCCTAATGATGCAGGAAGGATAGAGATTGCTGTATCACCGGCTAATGCTAATTACGTTTATTTATTAGCAGGTAATAGTGAGTTTGGGTTTAAAAGTTTTTATCGTTCTACTAATTCGGGACTTAATTTTACACTCATATCAGGTTTAGGTGATGTACCCAATATTTTGGGATGGGAAGAAGATGGTTCTGATAATGGCGGCCAGATACTATACGACCTTACCATTGCCGTTTCTTATACTGATATTAATACAATCTACACAGGTGGTATCAATATATGGAAATCAACAACCGGGGGTACTTCCTTTACTAATTCATCGTATTGGAAAAATACATCCCCCAATAAATATGTACATGCAGATATTCATCATCTAGCCATTAATCCATTGAATAATTATTTATACGCAGCAACAGATGGCGGTGTTTTCCGCAGCTCGGATAATGGTGTTAACTGGATTATGCTTACTACACAGTTAAGAACAACCCAGTATTATCACCTGGCCGGGTATCTGGCAAATCCTGCGGTTATGTTGGGTGGCGCTCAGGATAACGGTATTCATCGTTTTGAATCATCCGGAAATGTATTTACCGAAGAAGGAGGAGATGGTTTTGAAGTTATTATTAACCCCGGCAATTCAAATGAACACTATGAAGTCATCAATGCATCAATATATAAAACTACCAATAATGGAAATAGCGTTTTGAATATTACACCGCCATTTCCAGGAGCTGAGGCATTTTTTCCCACTATACTTACCAGGCCCGGAACGCATAATACTTTAATAGCCGGATATAGAGATGGCACTTTTAAAACTACAGATGCCGGTGCCAATTGGGTATCATTGTCTGCAACTGTTGCTGGATGGTGCCAGGCTGCCAGCAGTGCGAATCCTTCCAGGATATATGGTGCTACCGGTGATGACTTATTCTCAGGATTCGGCAATCTTCGACGTTCAGATGATAATGGCGATAACTGGATTTCGATATCAGCAAACCTGGGGCCCCGCAGCAAAATCACAGATATTTATGTTAGTGAAAATTATTCCGGGAGAGTATGGGTTACATCAGGCGGTTATCTGAATGGAAATAAAGTATATTATTCTAATGATGCAGGCAATACCTGGGCAAATATCAGCGGCTCATTACCAAATGTACCAATAAACTGTGTGGTTGCTGATGCCGGAGACAATGTATATATCGGAACTGATATCGGGGTTTTTTACCGGGGAGTCTCTCATACTGACTGGACTCCATTTTATACAGGTATGCCAAATGTACCTGTAACCGAACTTGTATTCGTTTCCCCATTTACATTAAATGCTGCAACCTTTGGCAGGGGTATCTGGCAAAGCAGTGTTTATACCAGTTGTGCATCCAATCTTACATTAAACAGCAATATTACCGGAAGAAGATTTTACCAGGCTTCCAATACCATCCAATCGGCAGCAGCATTAATTGGAGGTGCCGGAACTGAAATAATTTTTAAGGCCGCCAACACAGTCCAGCTTAATCCTGGATTTGAATCTCTTGGTGGCAATCAATTAAAAGTGGTGATTGCACCCTGTGACAATGGCGTTCCTGCTTTACGAAATTCAAATAACAGTAAAAGTAAAAAATCCAGAAAAAAAATATGATAATAATCGTTGGTTCAATAACAGGTTTCAGAGATAATTTTTCCACCTGATTATACACCAGAATAACCGCTTTTTAAAAACCATTAATCTTTTTAAAATGAGTTTCGATTTTGAAAAATTTGCCAACGCCATTGAAAATGGTCTTAAAGGAAATTGTGTGGGTTATGCATTTGTTGTTTCTTATAAAGATAACTGGAAAGTAAAGAGAGCCGGAGGATACGCCCGTACACTCATCAACACACCACCATTAGAAATGAGGACAAACGTGCAGTTTCATACTGCCAGTGTAAGTAAGGCAATAACCGCAGTCGCCTTATTGAAAGTATTGAACCAAAGACAGGATGTAAGTCTTGATTCACTCTTTTATAAATTTTTACCCAGTCATTGGCGAATACATCAAAGTCTTAAGTATAAGGATAACGATAAGAAAATAAACTTTCAGCGATTGTTAACACACAAATCTGGTTTTCGATTTGATGGAGGATTGGATTACCATGCATTAAAAAAAGATATGGCTGCAGGTGTAAATGAATCAAATATTGGAAATAATAATGATAAAAACGGATACCAGGGAGAAAATTTTGCCATTATGCGTTTGCTTATTCCGAAGCTGGCAGGGTATTCAATTTCGCAGAACGAGGATGGCGGCCCGGGTATCGATATTTTGCAGGCTGCCGAATATGCTGATTATTATATGGATTATGTACAAAAACATTTATTTGAAAAAGCAGGGTTGCCATTACTGAAATGCAAAGCAGAAGTAATGAAAACAGGAATGTGTTATCACTTTCCGCATAACAACAAACCGGGTACCGATTTTGGGAATCAAACATTGGTTTGCGGATCAAAAGGTTGGGTAATGTCAGCAGCAGAACTGGCAAAATTTTTCAGAACAGTTCATTACACAGAAGCGATTTTACCAACCTGGCTGAGCGATAAAATGAAAGACGAATTATTGGGCTATGGCCAAAAAGGTGAAACAGCTGAATCTGTTGGTTTTTACTGTAAAAATGGGAAGTTCCCCCGTTCGCAAAATGATGGTGAATTAAACACACTAATCATTGGATATGCAAATCATGTGCAGGTGGCTTTAATCATTAATTCTGAATTGACGGGTAATAAAGGAATGGTTGAAATTATAAATGCGGCACATGATGAAGCATATAAAATGAAAAAAAATAATGTTGACGATTTAAAATGAAAATGATGCAGCACTTACATTATGCTTTTATTTAAGAAAGCATTTGTTACAATGAAAGTAATTATAAAAGCCGGGAAACAACAGTTACAAATTTGAATGTAATATTTCTAAAGTAAGTAAACCCAAATTGCATGAAAAAGCATTTCCTTATTTTTCTTTTTTGCGCAGGCATTAACTATGCGAATGCCCAACTGCAAATTACCAATGGGGCAGAAATTAAAATGTCTGGTACTTCTTTACTCACACTGCAGGATATGAACCTGGTGAATGATGGTACCTTTAATCAAACCGAAGGAACAGTACATTTTTCCGGCAATACCAATACCAGTATCAGTGGCAGCCAGTCTGTTCGTTTTAATATGCTGGAACTGGCAAAGGGAACCAATAACCGGTTGCTTTTACAGCGAAATATAAATGTAGATAATCAAATAAATTTTATAACCGGGTATCTTGATCTTAATGGTTTTAATACGCTCCTCTCTCCTGTTGCATTATTAACTGGTGAACTTGAAACCAGCCGGATAACTGCTACCACCGGTGGTTACATTGAAATCACCAATACACTCAACGCCCCTTCTGCAGCAAACCCAGGTAACCTGGGCGCTATCATTACTTCTGCAGCAAATTTGGGCAGCACTACCATACGCCGTGGGCACCAATCGCAAACAAATGGCTATGGCCAGGGAAACAGCATTCGCCGTTATTATGATATTATGCCGGCAAATAACAGCGGACTGAACGCCAGCCTGCGCTTTCGGTATTTTGATGCTGAATTAAACGGATTAACAGAAGCCATACTTACTTTATGGAAGAGCAGCAATAACACATCATGGACAGATGAAAATTTTACCAGCAGGAATGTGTTAACAAATTATGTAGAAAAAACCGGCATTGCTGATTTTTCAAGATGGACATTAACTACACCTGGAAATGCATTACCCGTAAAATTCATACTCTTTAATGTAAAATGTATTGATGATAAAGTAATGCTGCACTGGAAAACTGCATTTGAACAAAACAGCAGTTATTATGAAATACAACGCAGTGCTGATGGAGTAAGCTGGATGGTAATAGGCAGTGTTCCGGCAGCAGGATACAGCTCTGTTGAAAAGAGTTATACTTTCACCGACATAAACCCGCTTTCTTCAAGGGCATTCTACCGCATTGCTGAATTTGATATCAGTGGCAGTATACAGTACACCGGCATTGTTACCAATAATTGCAGCCAGGATGAGCGTATACAGTACTGGCTCAACCCGGTTACTCATCAATTATACGTAACGATAAATTCGGCAATAAAATCAACGGTAACAATCAGTGTGTTTGATACAAAAGGAGCATTGGCCGGCAAACAGCAAAACAATTTATTGGAAGGAAATAACCAATTGGTTGTGAATATGAATCATTTGGCAAATGGAACTTACTTTGTTTCCATAACCCGGAATAAAGGACAAAACCTTAAAACAATAAAAGTGATTAAGCAGCAATAGAATGTAAATTTAGTTGCCGGTTGGATAATGATCAGTTTCTGCTTATCACATAAATCACCGAACTGCATTTACGCACGTTGCCCCAAGCTTTTACATTGGAGAGGAAACCATTGAAGACTGCTTTAATGATATTCCCTTTCCCGTTCTTGTACTGCTCACTCAGCATACTCACATAAAAACTGTCAAACCACATGGGTTTAAAAGCAGTAAGTTTTAAACCATGCTGCGATAATAATTTCTCCATGCTTTGTGGTGAAAAATGATAGAGATGACGGGGCACATCATAAGCTGCCCAATGCGCTGCATACATATCAGCATCTTTTGACGTGTAGTTGGGCACAGCAATAAAAGCCTTTCCGTCAGGTGCAAGTAATTTTTCAATTTGCTTTATATAGGCATGCAGTTCATGTACATGCTCCAGCACATGCCACATGGTAATGGTATTAAAAGAAGCCGGCACCAATTCAAATAATTTTGCGGGCTCCTGTGGCTGAATATTATACAGCTCGGCAGCTTTTGCACGTGCAACCCTATCGGGCTCCAGCCCGGTAATTTTCCAGTCCGCCTCTTTCATGGTATTTAAAAAAGCACCGGTGCCGCAACCAATATCCAGTATAGTTCCTTTTGTAATTCCTGTTTCATTAATCACCAATCTTCTTTTTGCACCCAGGGTTCTTTTGCGAACCATGTGGTAAAGGCTGTTGATGATCCCTTTCTTTGTATCACTGTGTGAAATATAATTTTCAGATGCATAGTAAGCACCAATGGCGTCCTGGTCAGGCACATCCTGCGTAAACCTGGCTGTGCAGGCATTACAATGCCAAATGGAAAATATATTTTGAGAAACCGTATAATCTTTTGCTGAGAGTTGCTGCTGGATATTATTGCTGTTGCATATGGGGCAACCGGTATAATGGATCATGAATGAATATAATTTATAGCATTGCCAAATGCTGATGTGCCTTTGAATGCTGTAAAATAAAAAACTATTGTTGCAATACCAATCAGCCCCAACACAATCGCCCATATCCACCAGCGGTCTTTGGTTGCTGATTTAGGCGCCAGCAGTTCAGTCATCACGGTATTGGTGGTTTCTTTATCGCCCACTAAAATCTGGTGTTCGGCATCAGGATGAATTACCCTTTCGGCAAAAACCGGTTGCGTGAATGCTACAGGCAGTTCCTGTTGTTTAAAATTTATTTTACCGGAAGCATCTACAAAAAAACTACCCACAGTTTCTAATTGCACATCCGGCTGTTGCGTTATTTTATTTCTCAGGTTATCGCAAAAATGATCAAGTGCTTCTGATACTTCATACGTATTACCACCAGATGTTGCAGCCAGGTAGTTCAATAAACCGGTGGTATCAGTTTCAGTTTCGCTAAACTCAATAAAAGATGTTGGTGCCGCTATTGATTTATTAGTAAAATCAGCTTCTGCTCCTGAATGCAGAACAGTCAACGTACCCAAACCCGGTAATGGGCATGTGTTATGCTGAAAAAGATAAGAAGCGATTTTATTTTGCATTGCCGGTAAATGTTGCGCCTGCCAATTGGCAGGCAGGCAAAGATATGTAGTACAAGTGAGCCCCGCAAATACGGGGCTCATGTTGAAAATATTTTTATAGAAAATTTAAACCATTCAAACCGCTGTCGGGCCTGCCTGCCGGCTGGGTTTATAACCGCCAACAGGGTTTTGAAGTTCTAAAAATTTACCCTAACTCCTCCCATCAGGTTCAAACCATACACTTCGTAATTATGCCACCGCTGGTATTTGTTATTCAAAATATTGTTCACATCCATCCAGGCGCTGAAGGTTTTGTTGATCTTGAATTCTATACCGGCACTTAAATCAGAGCCGGGTTTGAAAGCCTTGGCAACATTGCCTTTATCAAGGTAAAAACTGCCGCTGAAAGCATAAAAATCTGCCTTTAGCAATACCTGCTTAAATGCCCACCAGCGCAATGAACTGGTAAACTCCAGCGGAAGTGTGTTCCAGGCTTTTGCATTACTTTTCATGCCTACATATCCATTGTAGGTAATGCCGGCGCTGACAGTTAATTTTTCTTTGCTTACAAAACTCACATCACCATGAACCCTAAAATTATTAATCCTGGTTTCGTTGCTGATAATAAATGCTTTTCCATCAGTGGCAGTATCGTTTATAAGTAAAGGAAGGTTGTTGTAGGTAATATAGCCTGCCTTTGCATTAAAGTTAAAATGTTTGCCCAGCGTTCCTTTTATGCCACCATAATATTCAATCTCTTTGGTGTTCATTTGTGCCGTAAATGTTTTTAAATACGGATTAACTTCCGACAGGTTGCGGTATGTATTCTTTGTTAAACGTCCAACCCACCCTGCCTGAAAAGCAAAAGTATTTTCTGCAATAAATGCTTCGGCATACACATTGGGCAGCCATATGAATTTGCCGTTGTCCCAGGTAGGAGTAATACCTGCATTAATGCTTGCACGCGGGGTAGAGAAAACCACGGAAGGCGAAACCTGGAAAACATTGTTATTAAACTTTACATCGGCCGGCAACAGATTTTTTGTTGCATAAGAAGTAATATCAGCTTTAACATCAAGTTTAAATGCGAAAATCTCACCAAACTTCTTTTCAACCGGTGCGGTTAAAATAAACGAAGTCTCTGTAAGCTTATTTACATTGGTAAAACTGCTTACCTGTAAACTGGGGTTATAATTTATTCCAAATTCCCCTGTCTTTGTATTACGGATGCCGATGGTACCCGAAAAATCCTGGAACTGCTGTCTTACATCTTTTTTACTGTATTTATAAAGCCCGGTATCAAAACCATACAGAAAATTTTCATGCATTTTTACTTGCACGCCTGCATATACTTCATTGGTTGGTAAGAATAAACTACCTGCTGCTTTCAGGTTCAGTCTTGAATAATCCTGGTACAGCAATTTTCCTTTAGACGAAATATAATCAGCATATACATTGGCTAAAAATTTTTTGCCATCGCCAAAACTGAAGCCTGCACTTACATAAGGTGTTGCCAGGTTGCCATAACCTGCTTTTACATAATTTCTTAACCCCAGGTAAAGATTGGTATCCTGCTGTAAAGCCAATGCTGATAAAGGTATTGGCTGATAAGCATAAAACAGATTTTGCGCCGGAATGCTATAGGTTAAACCGGGGGCTGTAGTATCGGCATTTAAATGGGTGGCCGAAAAATTTATTTTTACTGCATTACGCAACACCGGTTTGTAGGCGGAATTGATATCAACAGTAGATGTTTTTTTGAGCGTATCTTTTTGAGCCGATGCCGCAATGGGCAATAAGCAATTTGCAATTAGTAAGAGGCAAAGCGCCGTCTTACTTTTGCTGTTATTAATTATCCACAGGATGCTGTGTATTGATGACTTATTATTGATCATTGAATATTTTTTATTTTGTTTTTGCATGGTTGTTAAGTTCTCTTTGTTACCAATTCTTACTCACCTCCCACTTTACTTACTGATTTTTCTTCTGCTATCGCCTTATCCAGTTTTTGTTGTGCTTCGCTTTTCAATTCCGGTATCACCGAATTTTTTGCCACACTTTCATACGTAGCTTTTGCATTGAAATAATCTTTCTGTTGCATGAAAATATCGCCCAGTAAAATATAACTTTTGGTTACCCAGTTATCGTAGCTGCCTGTTTCCTTAATTACTGCCAGTGCCGATTTTTCGGCTGCAGCAAGCTTATTCATGGCAAACTGGCAATTGGCAATTTCGTAGCGTGCCTCTGCACCCCAGGCAGCTTTGTTAATGGCTGCGCAGGATTTAAAAGAGGTGATGGCTGCAGCACAATCATTGTTCACCTGCTGCGATTTTCCCAGCACCAGGAAAGCAATGGATTTATCATCCGTACTGATCCCTTTTTTAGTCAACAGGGTTTTTGCTGCATCATTTGCCTGTGCATAATCTTTTAACTGGTAATAGCAGCGCACCAATCCCCGCAGGGCTTCTAACAGGTTATCCTGGTTAACAGAACCGCTGGTTAATGATTCAAAATATTTTTTTGCCTTGCTGTAATCCTTCAATTCAAAATAACTGATACGGGCGGCTTCCAGCGTAGCTTTTTCAAAGAACCGGTTAATGCCTTTGCTGTTCACAAAATCATACCCAACCAACGCATTTTGAAAATCTTTGGCTGCATTGTAACATTCGCTGCTGAAATAATTGGCTTCTAAAATATAAGCCCCATCAGGAAACCTGGATATGTAATTTTTAAAGCCTGTAATGGCTGCCGGGCAATCATTGGCATTGTATTTTAAAGCGGCAGCTGTGTACGTAAGCGAATCTGCTTCAGTTACCGAAATATTCTTGCCACTACGGCGCATCATTTCAATGTATTCATTAGGCTTGCCAATTTCTACATAAATATTTTTCATGATGTCGGTCGCTTCATCCGCTTCAGATGATTGCGGATACTTTGCAACCAGCGCCTGGTAATTTACCAATGCATCATCATACTTATCGGTGTTATAATAAACCAATCCAAGTTTTAAGTAGGCCCTTGGCTTTAATCCGCCGGCATCAGCATCGTTCAATACATTAGTAAGATACGGAACCGCCGACATGAATTTTTCATCAGCAATATAAGTTTGCGCTATCTCCATATTTACATCCGGCACCAAATTACTTTTTGGATATTGTTTCAGCAGGTTATTTAATGTACTTATTTTATTTGCTGAACTTTTTACACCTGCAATACTGGCTTTTTGAAACATGGCATAATCACTCTGCGGCAGGGCATTATTGATCACATTGTCATACATGGTGTTTGCCTTCGCAAAATCCGAAGCCATAAAATAGCAATCGGCGCTGCGTACATAAGCATCCTGCTCCATGGCTGATGATGTAACCGAAACTGTTTTTGTTATCTGCTCAAAATAGCCAAGTGCTTTGTTGTAATTTTCTTTTTGCAACCAGCTATAGCCCAGGTCATAATTGGCGGTATTTTTATTGGCTTCGCCCTGTGCAGGTACATTGGCCAGCATGTAAAAGCTCAGGTATTTTATAGCATTGTCATATTCTTTGTTGCGGTAAGCAATTTCTCCTTTCCAGAAATTGGCATAAGGTGTTACAGCAGAATTAGGGAGTGCCAAAACTTTTGTCAGCAGATCATCACCTCTTTTTATTTGTTGATCATTTATTAATTCTACCGCACGGCCATACAAAATACGTGGATACACTTTCTGCATGGAAGCCGTTGGCTTATCAAATGATTCATACAATTGCAGGGCATCGGCAAAATTATTTGTGTTGGCCATCAGACTTACCAATATCTCTTTAGCTTCGGTATCGTATTCACTATTGGGATAATCATTCAGGTATTTTTTCATTTCATTTAAAGCAATATCCTGGTAACCCAGTTCGTAAGAGAGTTTTGCATAGTTAAATCTCGATATCTGCTGTTGCAGTTTATTGGAGTTATTATAAGCACTGTACTGAAAAGCATTGCGGGCATTGGCTTTCTGGTTGGTACGCAGGTAACAATCGCCCAGCAGGTACATACTGTTTTGTCCCATCGAATCTTTTTCGGTACTCAGTTGTTTAAACCCTTCAATGGCTTTATCTAATTTATTGGCATCGTAATAACAGTAACTTAGTTCATACATAATTTCCTTGGTTACCTTATCGCTGCTGTTTACATAAGATTCTAAAAGCGGCAATGCTTTGGGGTAATTTTTCTTTTCGAAATATAGCTGACCAATCAGCAGGTTCATTTCTTTTTGATAGAATAAAGTACCTGCCCTTCCCAAAACACTTTCGCCATAACGCAGTGCCTCCTCTTTTTTCCCCTGGAAATAATATATCTCGGCTATGTAATAGGGTACCACCCCTTTGTAATCCTCATGGGTTTCTACCATCTTAAAAGCTTTAATCGCTTCATTATAATTGCGCTCATTGTAATTGATAAAGCCGTAATAATAGTTTGCCGGTATAAAATATTTGCTTTCGGGCATCTGGTGTATCTCATCAAACAAAGGTTTGGCTTCGGCGAATTGTTTCAGGTTAAAATAAGAATATGCTTTTTCAAATTTTGCATCAGCAATTTCATCATTGGCCAAATTCTCCAGTCCTGCCCTTTCGTAATATGTAATGGCATTATTGAAATCTTCTTTAAGAAAATAATATTTTGCCAGATGGTAACTCAGCAATTGACGGCGGGGTTCATTGCTCACCACATTAATATAATGGCGGGCTTCCTGCTCTGCAACAGGTTGCTGCAGTTTTAATTCGCAAACAATGTAATAATAGTTCACATCTTCGTTGAGGTAGGCATGATCGCTTGCTGTGTTGTCCGGGTTTGCTGCCCTCAACTCCGCAAATAAAGGATATGCCAGGGCAAACTGCTCCCTTACAAAAAGCTCTTTGGCATCTTTATACTTTTTTTCGGGATCGGTTACAGCATGTGTGGGTTGTGCAAAAACGGGAAGAGAGATAATTGCTGCAAAAAGCAACAGGGCAATTTTTTGTTTTATCATGGTGGTAGATTCGTGCATTTTTATGCGCAGCATCCTGCGGACTGGTTGCAAAATTACTTGATTACATATCCTGTTACAAACATCATTCCAAATGATTGTTAATAAGTGGATAATTGATGTAAACAAAACGAATGTATTTTTACATTGCTGTTAATAAAATGATAAATAAACTTTGTTGCCAAATTTTATTAACAGTTAATTAAAAATCTAACCCCTTAAAAAAAACAACATGAGAAAATTATTATCTACAAAATATTCGGCAGGAGCCTTTAGTGCAGCCATGCTCATCTTACGCCTGGGTGTTGGTATTCTGATGATGATGCATGGTTATGATAAACTGATACACTTTGGAGAATTACAACATAAGTTTATGAACTTTTTAGGAATAGGCAGTACCATGTCGCTGGCGCTGGTTGTGTTTGCAGAATTCTTTTGTTCATTGTTTTTAATATTAGGGTTATTTACAAGACTTGCTGCCATTCCGTTGATTATTGCAACCTGTGTTATGGTTTTTAAAGCACACAATGGCGATGTATTTGGAGATGGCGAAACTGCAGCATTGTACCTTACTGCTTACCTGGTATTACTATTTGTTGGTCCCGGCAGGGTTAGTGTTGACAGTATGATTGGAAAATAATTAACCATTTTATGAAAAGACTTGACCTGGTACAACTTGCATTTATCATCGCAGGCATTTGCAGTATTTTTTTCAGCCTCGATCTTGTACCCACCTTTCTTTATTATCTTTTTACATGGTTTACAGATGGCCTTGCAGGTGGATACCTGATGGAGGAATTGATTATTACCATTCTTTTATTGGCGATATATTCTATTTTTTCTATTTACTGCATCCGCAATTCAAAGCAGCTGGCCGGCTGGATAACAGATAAAGCAAACCTGCATGGAGAAATAAATTTGAAGCTGGGCACAAAGGACATCTTGTTTACATTTTTTACCGTTTTAGCAGTGTATGGTTTAATAAGAGACCTGCCCTGGCTTATAAATGATACCTATAATTATATAAAAGCTTTTAATACCAATGCTGAAGAAGGTTTTGTTCCGGATAACAAGTCCAGAGGCGGTTTATTTATACAATTCTGCAGTACAGGATTATTTGTTGTGCTGATGATTTATGCCAATGTTTTTGCCGAGTTCTTTGCAGCCAGGATCAAAAACCCGGAGCCACCAGATGAGATAATGAAAAAAACTGACTGACATGTTCATCACCGAAACACAAATACGTATACATTATGCACTCACCGACCAGATGGGCGTGGTATATTATGGTCACTATGCACAGTTTTATGAAATTGGCCGTACCGAAGCCATCAGGCAGATCGGTTATACATATAAAGAAATAGAAGCTCTGGGCATCATCATGCCTGTGGTTGAAATACACAGCCGTTTTTTACGCCCTGCAAAATATGACGATCTTATAACTGTAAAAACAACGCTCAAAGAAATGCCCACACATTTCAAAATTGTTTTTCATGCCGAAATTTTTAATGAGCAGGATGAATTACTGAATACCGGTGAGGTTTCTTTGTTTTTTGTAGATGCAAAAACGATGAAGCGTTGCGATATGCCGGAAGTGTTGAGGGAGAAGCTGGCAGGATACTTTGTTAATGGATAATGGGTTAATGGATAATTGATAATTCCTTTCAGGCTTGCCTTATGTGTTATTTGCGGAGAGCTTTTAGTTTAATAAATTATCAATTATCCATTTTTAAATTATCCATTATTTCAAAACATCCAGCAGCTTCCACATTTTTTCCCTTACAGCACCGGGGTTTCCATCATAATTATTGATGATAAAAGAGAAAGTATATTCAGTACCTGATTTGGATTTAATATAGCCGGTATAGCTTCTTACTCCACCTATATAACCCGATTTCATTTTAATGCCATTCTGCTCGGGCAAGGCATTGTAAAAAGATGAAAACCAGTTTTGCTTTTTAGCATACTGCATTACAGTAACCAACGCATTGGTGGTAACCCTGTTTGCTGGAGAAAGGCCGCTGCCATCAATAATATTTAATGCTGATTTTTCTATTCCGTTCCTGCTCCAGAAATCTTTGATGATGTTTACACCGGTATCTGTTGAACCAAAACCTGTCTTTTCATACGCTATTGTTTTTACAAATGCTTCGCCATACAGGTTTACACTTTTTTGAAGAAACCAGTAATTGATACTGTCAAGCGGCGGGGAATAATGTGTTGCCAGTAATTTTTGAGGTGGAATCACAACCTGATTTCCATTATTCATTAAACTGTTAAACAGCGATTTCGTACCCTGCACAATTGTAATTCCCGAATGATTCAATCTGGAAGCGAAAACGTTAGCAAAACTATAAGCACCATCTGTAGAAGCCCCTGCAACCTTGAATGAATCTACTCCTCTTGGAATAGTGCCCCTGATAAATCCCATGCTGGAATAAGGTGAAAAGTAAATGATGGTTTGGTCGCCGGAGCCTTTTTCTGCAGTAGTTAATTCATTTACGAGTTGAATACCCGGATATGGTTTTAGTGTTAGTATATCGACCTTATCGCCAACCAGTTTGCCCGGTTTTAAATTTACTGTGTATTGATTTTCATTCCAGTTAAATGAACTTGTGCCTGCACCATAATAATTACCCATATCCTCCCAGGTCCATCCACCCGGCATTGTTTCAGATCCCCATTTTGAATTATCAATGATCATTTCAGCAGCTGATTTAATTTTTAAAGCTGCAATACTTTCATAAAAAGAATTCAACACCACTTCATCTGTAGTGTTTTTATAACGCCAGCTGCCCAGTGTAGGATCGCCATAACCGGTAATGTTGATGCTGCCATTCAAATGCCCGTCTTTTATATCTCCGCTGATCCCTAATGCTGTTCTATACCGGTAATCTTTTCCCAACAAATCAAAAGCTGCGGCACTGGTTACCACTTTCAAACAACTGGCCGGGGCTAATCCTACCTGCGAGTTTTTATCAAATACAACTTTACCTGTTTTGCTGTCAACCACGTACAGGCTTATCAATGCATGTTTAAACCGGGCATCGGCTTCAAAAACTTTATAAGCTGCTGCAAGGCGGGCATCATGTTTCTGCCCATAAGAAATTGTACTTATCACTAAACTAAAAACCAAAAAAAATGTTTTCATACCTTAACTTATCTTGCACTAAAATTAATCTTTTAAAAACGATACATGACACAGGCTTCTATAATTACAATCGGCGATGAACTTTTAATAGGACAGGTGATAGATACCAACAGCGCCTGGATGGCGCAGGAACTGAACAAAGCCGGCATTCGTGTGGTGCGCCGGGTGGCGGTTGGCGATGTGTGGGATGAAATATGGACCGCACTGGATGAAGAACAGAAATATGCCGATATTATTTTAATAACCGGCGGCCTTGGCCCTACCGCCGATGATATTACCAAGCCCCTGCTCTGCAAATATTTTGGCGGTACATTGATCGTTGACGAAAGTGCCAAACAAAATGTACTCGACATCTTTACCAAATTAAACCGCCCCATTATTGACCGCAATTTAAAACAGGCCGAAGTGCCGGATGTTTGTACTGTGTTACAAAATAAAAGAGGAACCGCCCCGGGCATGTTATTCAATAAAGATGGAAAGGTATTTGTAAGTCTGCCCGGTGTGCCGCACGAAATGAAAGGACTGATGACAGATGATGTGATACCGGCACTGGTAAAGCAATTTAAATTTCCGGCCATTATTCACAATACAATATTAACTGCCGGTGTTGGCGAAAGTTTTTTAGCCGAACTGATAAAAGATTTTGAAGAAGCATTGCCTGCTCACATCAAACTGGCCTACCTGCCCAATTTCGGCATGGTTAGATTACGGTTAACAGCAACAGGTTTTAATGCTGCTGAAACAGAAAAAGAAATAAGCCGTTTATTTGAACAACTTAAATCACTTGTGGCGGATTACCTGGTAACTGATAAAGATGAACCCATGGAAAATGTGGTTGGCAAATTGCTATTGGCAACAGGCAAAACCATGTGCACTGCCGAAAGCTGTACCGGCGGCTATATTGCACACCTGATTACTTCTATAGTTGGTTCCTCAAAATTTTATAATGGCAGTGTGGTAAGTTACTCTTACGAAGCAAAGGAAGATCTGTTGCAGGTTGATAAAAACATACTGCAAACAAAAGGTGCTGTAAGTGAAGAAGTGGTACTGCAAATGGCCCGTGGTGCATTAATGCATCTTAAATCTGATTATGTAATTGCCGTGTCGGGTATTATGGGGCCCGATGGGGGCACAACAGATAAACCCGCCGGCACTGTTTGGATAGCCGTGGGCAATAAAGAGAACTTACAGGCTCAAAAGCTTTATTTCCGGTTCGACAGGGCCAGGAATATACAATTAACCGCCACCAATGCTTTGAATTTGCTGCGGAAATTCATACTGGCCCAATCTTAGCCGCAGGCAAAAAAATGCAGCTAATTTGCCAAAAGCTTTCTTATTGTCCTGGCAACTACTTAAATCGGAAATAATTACCTTTGAGTACGATTGCAAACAAATTTCAAACAAGTATATGAGTTTAGTTGATTTAGTAATGCCAAAGCTGGGAGAAAGCATCATGGAAGCCACCATTTTAAAATGGCATAAAAAACCGGGTGATACCATTAAGCAGGACGAAACTGTATTGGATATTGCTACTGATAAAGTAGACAGTGAAGTGCCCTCAACAGCCGAAGGTGTAATTGAAGAGGTTTTATTTAAAGAGAATGATGTGGTGCCTATAGGTACCGTTATTGCCAAAATAAGGGTGGGTGCCAATGCAGCTGTTTCAAACAACCAGCCTGCACCTGCGCCGGAAAAACCAGAATATGAGGATGCAAAAGTTGTTGAAGAAATACCGTATCAACCAACACCGTCAGTGGTCAGTGGTCAGTCGTCAGATAATAAAATCAGGTTTTATTCTCCGCTTGTATTAAATATAGCCCAGCAGGAAGGTATTGGCATGGCCGAACTGGAAAATATACCTGGCACAGGCCAGGATGGCAGAGTGAGCAAGAAAGATATTTTGGCTTACGTAGGTGATAAAGCCACAAGCCATAAGCCACAAGGGACAAGCCAGCAGGTGCAGGAAGTATCTGTTTTGCCAATAGCAAACGAACAACGAACAACGGACAACGAAAAACCTACATACCAACCACCGACTGTATACACCGGCAATGTAGAAGTAATTGAAATGGACCGTATGCGCAAACTGATTGCCAAACACATGGTAGACAGTAAACACACATCAGCACATGTTACCAGCTTTGCCGAATGCGATGTTACCGGTTTGGTAATGTGGAGAGAAAAAGTAAAAAAAGATTTCGAAAAAAGAGAAGGCGAAAAAATTACCTACACACCCCTGTTTATTGAGGCCATTGTAAAGTGTATTAAAAAATATCCCATGCTCAGCAGCAGCGTTGATGGCGATAAAATAATTATTAAAAAAGACCTCAACATTGGTATGGCCACTGCCCTGCCAAGCGGCAACTTAATTGTGCCGGTAATAAAAAATGCCGACCAGCTTAATTTAACCGGCCTTACCAAACAGGTAAATGGCCTGGCTAATGCAGCCCGTACCGGAAAATTAAAACCCGATGATACCACAGGCGGCACTTTTACCCTCACCAACGTGGGTACATTTGGCAGCATCATGGGCACGCCCATCATCAACCAGCCGCAGGTAGCTATTATGGCTGTGGGCGCTATTAAAAAACGCCCGATGGTTATAGAAACCCCGCAGGGAGACAGCATTGCCATACGCCACATGATGTACATCTCGCTCAGTTACGACCACCGGATTATTGATGGTGCACTTGGCTCAACTTTCTTAAATGCAGTAAGTAAAGAGTTGGAAAATTTTGATGTAAACAGAAGTATCTAAGTAAGACAGTAAAAATCGGTAGGCAGGCATTTGATGCAGATGTATCAAAAGTATAAATGCTGTCATCATAGTGTTTACTCTATAAAGAGTTCACTTAAATGTATGTGCAGCGCATTCGAAATTTTTACTAAAGTGCGTACTGTTGGGTTGGATTTGCCGGATTCAATGCGTGACATGGTTGCTTTCTCAAAATTACATTCAATGGCCAGATCGTTCTGGGTCATATTGTTCCGCTGCCGATATTGCTTGATCTTCTTTCCGATTGTAATCAAAAATTTCTTTTCAGCCATGTTAGTTTATGTGAATCGCAATATCATAAAATTATACTAATGAAATGTTGTCATCTATGACAATAGCCATGCTGCAACCCTGATATAAATCATAATAAAAAAGTAATTTACTTGGAACTGTTGATTTTTATGACAACCTTTGCTTAACCTTATTTTTATAATAAACTATTTTATTTAAACAAATCCGTTCAGCTGGTTTTCTGTATTCGGGTGCATTAAAACGCTTTTAAAGGAATTTGTGTTGTTACAGATTTTAAGCAATGAAACAACAGCAAAATATAAACCCACCCGTTTCCGGAATCAATCCTTTTTGCCTATTGATTTCACAAGCCAAATTATAGCGGTCAGTAACTATGCAGAAAAACTTTCGTTTACCGGCTGTTGAATACGTGCAACTAATGCACACAATAGGCACGTCTGTTGTTTATGCTAAACTATATTAACCAGGATCAAAGGGATAAGATAATGAGTAGTAAAGGGGTAATTAAAACAGAAAACAACCGCAGCAGCAGCATTCATCACGCTGCTAACCTCCCTGAAGAAACCAGCGAAGACCAGCAAAGAACACTCAATGAAATTTCTGATTATAAATATGCGCTGGATCAATCTTCTATTGTAGCCATCACCGATCAGAAGGGGATCATTAATCATGTAAATGATAACTTCTGCAAAATTTCAAAATACAGCAGAGAAGAATTGTTGGGACAGGATCATCGCATCATCAATTCCGGATACCATTCAGAAGAATTTATAAAAGACCTTTGGGTAACCATTGCTAATGGTGAAATCTGGCGGGGTGAATTAAAGAACAGGGCTAAAGACGGTACTTTTTACTGGGTAGATACAACCATTGTTCCCTTTTTGGACGAAAAAGAAAAACCCTACCAGTATATTGCCATACGGTCAGATATTACCAGCAGCAAAAAACTTGAAGAAGAACAGGCATTGTTTGCGTCTATAGTGAATTATTCGGACGATGCTATTTTAAGCAAAACACTGGGAGGAGTTATTACAAGCTGGAACCAGGGTGCAGAAAAAATATTTGGTTACACTTCGGCAGAAATTATTGGTCAGCATATTACCATGCTTATACCTAATTACTACTGGAGTGAAGAATATGAAATAATAGAAAAGATCCGCAAAGGAAAAGTCATTGATCATTACGAAACCCAAAGAATCAGAAAAGATGGAACACTTATTCATGTATCGCTCACCATTTCTCCGTTAAAAGATTCATCCGGCAATATAACCGGTGCATCCAAGATTGTTCGTGATATCACCAAACAAAAAAAAGCAGAACAGCAACTCTCAAATAGTATAAAAGAAATTACAGATTATAAGTTTGCCCTGGATGAGTCTTCTATTGTAGCTATTACCGATCAGAAAGGAATTATACAACATGCAAATGATAATTTTTGCAAAATTTCCAAATACAACCGGGAAGAATTGATTGGCCAGGATCATCGTATAATTAACTCAGGCTATCATTCTAAAGAATTTATAAAAGACTTATGGACAACCATAGTCAATGGAAAAATCTGGAAGGGTGAATTGAATAATAGAGCAAAGGATGGCACTGTTTATTGGGTAGACACCACAATTGTTCCTTTCTTACATACAGATGGAAAACCTTACCAGTACTTAGCCTTACGCACAGACATTACAGAAAAGAAAAAAGAATCGGAAGAGCGGCTGAGGCTTTCTTATATCATTGAAGCTACCTCGGGATTTGTTGTCATTGCCGATATGAACCAGCGGGCTGTGTTTATAAACAAAGCTGGCCGTGAAATGCTTGACATTGGCGAAACGGAAGATATTTCTTCAACTTTAATAAGCGACACTTTACCCGGTTGGACGTATACACTTGTTACAGAAACAAGTTTTCCAATGGCCATACGTGATGGAAAATGGAGCGGCGAAATAGCCATGCTCAGCAGATCGGGTATTGAAATACCAGTGCTGGCGGTCATTATTGTACACAAAACACCCGATGGCATTCCCCAATTCCTTTCTTTTATTGCCCATGATATTACAGACCTGAAAAATGCCGAATCCGAAAAAATATTAATGCAGCAGGAAATATTGAACCAAAAAATTGAGGGGCAAAAGAAAATTGCCAGGGCCATTATAAGAGGCCAGGAAAAAGAACGTAACTACATAGGCCAGGAACTGCATGATAATATAAACCAGATGTTGGCCGGTACAAAAATGTTCCTGGGTGTTGCAGGAAGCAAAAGCAAGGAAGCAAAAGAAATAATTAGATACCCAATGGAGTTGATTGATAATTTAATTCAGGAAATTCGCTTATTAACGCACAAACTGGTAACGCCCCTTAAAAATGTTAATCTGGATGAGTTAATTCAAAACCTGCTCAATAAGTTTAATCAAAATTCTGTAAAGACAACATTCACCTATACTATTCCAGATCAAATGATTTCCGATGATCTTAAATTAAATATATACAGGATTATACAGGAACAGGAAAACAACATTATGAAATATGCCGAAGCAAAAAATGTACATATCTCTTTAGAAGCCAAAGGCAATAACATTATTATAAAGGTTGAAGATGATGGATATGGCTTTGATGTAAACAGCAAAAGAAACGGCATTGGCATTTCTAATATTATAAACAGGGCAGAAACTTTTAATGGCACTGCAAAAATAGAAAGCAGTCCGGGTAATGGATGTAAAATACATGTTTCAATACCTTATTGATCTTAGGCAATTATTACCGGCAATAGCACCTTCATCACTTTTTCAAAATCCGGCTCACACCACATCACTTCTTCATCTTTTTTAAACCAGGTCATTTGGCGTTTGGCATATTGGCGGGTATTTATTTTTATTATCTCCACGGCATCTTCCAGTAAAAGGTCGCCTTCGTGATAGCCAAACAATTCTCGATAGCCAACCGTTTGCAGGGCATTTAGTTTTTTGTAAGGCAGCAGTCTTTTCACTTCATCGGCCAGGCCGGCTTTCATCATGGCATCTACCCGGCCGTTTATATTTTTATGCAGTTGCTCTTTGGGTATTTCCAATCCAATTTTTATGATGTTAAAAGGCCGTGGCTTTTTTTGCTGCGTTCGAAACTCAATGATGGATTTTCCGGTAGAAAGTTTTACTTCCAGTGCCCGCAGCAGGCGGTGTGGGTTTTTTATTTCGCCCTGTGCATAATACAGCGGGTCATTTTTCTCCACTTCCTTTTGCAGCCATTCCAGTCCCTCCCATTCAAACTCCGCATTTATTTTTTTGCGTATTTTTTCATCCACAACCGGTACTTCATCAATGCCCTGGCAAAATGTTTTTACATACAGGCCGGTACCGCCAACCAATACCGCCACATCATGATCCTTGAAAATATCGTTTGCTTTACCAAGCGCATACTGCTCGTAAATGCCCGTATTCATTTCATCCTGTATAGAATGAGAACTTATGAAATGATGTTTTACCTGTGCCAGTTCTTCTGCCGAAGGTTTAGCCACGCCAATATTCAGTTCTTTAAAGCACTGGCGGCTATCGGCTGATATGATCTCTGTTTTAAAATGAAGCGCTGTTTGTACAGCCAGTGAAGTTTTGCCAACAGCAGTTGGGCCAACGATAACGATGCAGGTTTTGGTCATGGAGTGTGTTTGAGTTTGTAGAAAACTCTTTTAGTGAGTGGTGAGTCGTCAGTCGTGAGTAAGGAGAAAGCAGTTCAAAGAAATATAAGCCCTCTCACGATTCACTTTTCACGCCTCACGTATTAAAATCCATCATTTGCTTCATCCCCGGCAGATTCTTCTTCACCATCTGATTCTACGCTATCACCATCTTCATCCTGTTCACTAAATCCGTCTGATAATGCATCTGGCCGCAGATCGTATTTTTCTTCCATTTCTGCAAGGCGGCTGTCAACCAACCCTTTGGTACCATATTGCGAAGGTGCAATACCTTCTGTACGAATACAACAGGGGTATACCAGTTTACTGTTTTCTGTTTTATCCACCGTTATCAGTTCTACCATAAAATGCCAGAACTTATTAAAATCGTATTCGTAAATAAATTTCTGATTGGGATTGGTGATCTCGCTGCCAATCAATGTATCGGCCATAATGAGTGGCTCTACCTTATAATCCTTATCATATTTCTCCAGCGAAATTTCCCTGCCACGCAACCAGTTATCGTTGCTGCGGTAAAAAGTTGCCTTGTGTTGCGAATCAAATTCAAAACTCTTTAAAATAGCACTGTGCAGGTCTAAAAAACTCTGGGTATGCCTGATTGCTACATCCCTGTACACACTGTCATCATCTTCCCAATAAATTCTAAAACGTAAGATAGCCATGCAGTAAAATTAAGAATTAAAAATTTAAAAACCTGTTATTAGTCATTGACTAGATACCAATCCCCAACTCTTTTGCTTTTGCTAACATAAAATGGTAAGCAGCTTCATATTCATTTGGTATTATCCCATCCAATATCGCTTCCCGTATGGCATTTTTTAAATCACCCACCGGCCGGGATGGTTGCAGGTTAAATGTTTCCATGATCATTTCGCCGGTAATAGGTGGCTGCCAGTTGCGCAGGTGGTCTTTCTCTTCCACTTCGGCACAACGTTTTTTTACCATTTCAAAATTTTCTAAAAACCGCTTTACCTTGGTTTTGTTTTTAGAAGTGATGTCGGCCGCACACAAAGTCATCAGCGCATCAAAATCTTCACCTGCATCAAAGAGTAAACGCCTAATAGCACTATCGGTAATATTTTCTTTTGTAAGACTGATGGGCCGCAAATGCAGTTCTACCAGTTTCCTTACAAACTTCATTTTTTCGTTTTGCGGCAGCTTTAGCTGCGTAAAAATTTTAGGCACCATCCTGCCGCCAACCACTTCATGGCCGTGAAAGGTCCAGCCATGCCCTTCCTCAAACCTCTTAGTGGCAGGTTTTGCAATATCGTGTAGAACAGCAGCCCAGCGTAGCCAAAGGTCATTGGTGTTTTGCGCAATATTATCAACCACCTGTATGGTATGGTAAAAATTATCCTTGTGGCCGTGTCCGTCAATATATTCGGCACCCGCCAGGTCAACCAGCTGCGGAAAAATTATTTTGAGCAGGCCGCTTTTGTACAGCAGGTCAAAACCTATTGAAGGTTTATTGCTCATCAATATCTTGTTCAGTTCATCGGCAATTCTTTCGCCGCTTACAATTTTAATACGGGCTGCATTTTCAATAATGGCAGCGAATGTATCCGGGTGTATGGTAAAATGTAATTGCGAAGCAAAGCGGATGGCCCTCATCATGCGCAACGGATCATCGCTAAAAGTCTGGGCTGGCGCCAGTGGCGTTTGAATGTTCTTTAGTTCCAGGTCGTTGATACCGTTAAATGGATCTACCAGTTCGCCAAAGTTGTTTTTATTTAAACTGATGGCCATGGCATTGATGGTGAAATCACGGCGGTTCTGGTCGTCTTCAATGGTGCCGTTTTCAACTGCAGGTTTGCGGCTGTTAAAATCGTAGCTTTCTTTGCGAGCACCTACAAATTCAATTTCAAGCCCATCAGCCTTTATTTGCGCTGTTCCAAAATTTTTAAAGAAGTGAACTTCCGGCGCTGGTGTAAATTTCTCTGCAACTTTCGCAGCCAGTTCAATCCCATCTCCCACACAAACAATATCCATGTCCTTGGTATTTCTTCCCAGCATCTTATCCCGTACAAACCCACCAATTAAATAACAGGGCACACCCAATTCTTCGGCAGAAAAGGCAATTTTCTGAAGAATTTCAAGTTCTTTATCGTCACAATTAATATACATGTGTTGCAAAAGTAAAGGGGAATTTTAGATTTGCGATTTTAGATTTGCGATTTCGGGTGAGCGCTTTTCAAATCTAAAATCGTCAATCTAAAATCTAAAATTAATTACGGCACCAATATTGACCTTATACAACCTCACACAAAAAACAACCATTTAACTGGGTGCTTTGACATTTTGACCATATATTGAGAAAATTATGAACGACAAGTTTTATTTGCAGGGCGGAGAAGATGAAATGGAGTTTATGCCTATCATTCCCCTGAACGAAGAAGAAGACGGAAGTGCTGATGATCAACCTATTCCGGATGTTATTCCTTTATTAGCTTTAAGAAATACGGTACTGTTTCCCGGCGTGGTTATTCCCATAACCGTTGGCCGCGATAAGAGTATTAAGGCGGTAACTGATGCGTATAAGGCTGACAAATTGATAGGTGTTGTTGCGCAAAAAGACAGTACCGTGGAGGAACCAACCGTAAGCGATCTGGAAGATATTGGCACTGTTGCAAAAATTGCCAAGCTGATTAAAATGCCCGATGGCGGAACAACCATTATTATTCAGGGCCGTAAGCGTTGCAAGATTGAAGAGATAACCAGCGATGATCCTTATTTTAAAGCAAAGATTACCGTACTAACCGATGAAACTTTAAAAGACGATGCCGATTTTGATGCCATGATCGGAAGCATTAAAGACCTGGCAGGACAGATCATCAACCTATCTCCTAATCTGCCCAGCGAAGCTGCCATTATTTTAAAGAATATTGAGAATCCTTCATTCCTGATACATTTTGTAAGCAGCAACCTCAACAGCGATATTAAGGAAAAGCAACGCCTGCTTGAGATCAGCAGCATTAAAGCCCGTGCCGAACTGCTGATGAACCTGATGCAGACCGAACTGCAATACACCGAACTGAAGAACAAGGTTACCAATAAAACACGTGCTGAACTGGATAAGCAACAGCGTGAATACTTTTTGCAACAGCAAATGAAAGCCATCAAGGACGAATTGGGTGGCGATAATGTAGCCGAAGTAAAAGATATGCTGAAGAAGGCCGAAAACAAAAAATGGCCCGCAGCAGCTAAGGAAATGTTTACCAAAGGGGCTGAGAAACTGGAGCGTATGCATCCATCCACACCCGATTATTCGGTTGTGTATAATCACCTGGATCTGATGCTTGACCTGCCCTGGGATGAATACACCGAAGATTCTTACGACCTGAAGAAGGCTAAAAAGATTCTGGACATGGATCATTACGGCATGCAGAAAATAAAGGAACGTATTTTAGAATACTTAGCTGTTTTGAAGTTAAAAGGCGATATGAAATCACCAATACTTTGTTTCCTTGGCCCTCCGGGAATTGGCAAAACCAGTTTAGGAAAAAGTATTGCCGCTGCCATTCAAAGAAAATATGTAAGGGTTAGCCTGGGCGGTCTGCATGATGAGAGTGAAATACGTGGGCACCGCAAAACTTACATCGGAGCTATGCCCGGCCGCATTTTACAATCTATAAGAAAAGTAAAGTCGAGTAACCCGGTAATGATACTGGATGAGATCGATAAAGTAGGTGCAGACCACCGCGGCGATCCTTCATCAGCCTTGCTGGAAGTTTTGGATCCCGAGCAGAACAATACCTTTTACGATAACTACCTGGAACTGGAATACGACCTGAGCAAAGTACTGTTTATAGCCACTGCGAATAATTTAAGCAATATACCAGCAGCATTACGTGACAGACTGGAGATCATAGATTTAAGTGGTTATGCTGTAGAGGAGAAAATTGAAATAGCCAAGCGCCATTTAATGCCCAAGCAAAAAGAAATGCACGGGTTAAAAGACAATAGTTTTAAACTGAGCGATACGGTTCTGGAGAAAATGATACAGGATTATACCCGTGAAAGTGGCGTACGGGAACTGGACAGGCAGCTTGCCAGCATCATGCGTTACCAGGCAAAGGAACTGGTGATCAAAGGAAAATTAAAAGCCACCATCACTAATAATGATGTTGAGAAGATATTGGGTAAGCCAAGATACAGCAATGACCTGTATAAGATTGCCAATATGCCCGGCGTAGCCGTTGGCCTTGCATGGACCTATGTAGGCGGTGATATCCTTTTCATTGAAACACAATTGAGCGATGGTAAAGGCGAATTAAAACTAACCGGCAACCTGGGTAATGTGATGAAGGAAAGTGCCAGCACAGCCCTCACCTACCTGGAAGCCAATTGCAAGAAAGTAAATATTGACCCGGCTGAGTTTAATAAAAAGGATGTGCATATACATGTGCCCGAAGGAGCCACACCCAAGGATGGCCCAAGCGCCGGCATTACCATGCTGAGTGCCTTGGCAAGTGCTTTTACCGGCCGAAAAATAAAGCCTTACCTGGCCATGACAGGTGAGATAACTTTACGTGGGCAGGTGTTGCCTGTTGGCGGCATTAAAGAGAAAGTACTGGCGGCTCGCCGTGCCGGTTTAAAAGAGATCATTATGTGCTGGCAAAATGAAAAAGATGTGGAAGAAATAAACCCGCAATATATTAAGGGTATCAAATTTCATTATGTAAAGACGATGCAGCAGGTGCTGGATCTGGCGCTTGCGTAAAAAATTAATCCATAAAAAAGCCGCTCCAAAAATTGGAGCGGCTTTTTTATTACCTGCAATGTCAATCTATTGCTTCACAAACTTTTCGCTATGCAATAAATTTCCATCGGTATCTGTAAGTTTCAGATAATACACTCCGCCCGGAATCTTTCTTACATCCAGTGTAGTGAACATATCAGTAACAGTTTGTGAATACATCACTTTGCCATTCACATTATACATCACCAGATTTTTACGGGTGTTATCGCCCGTTAAATAAACAGTAAGCTTATCTGCAACCGGGTTAGGGAAAACCTTAACTGTAAGTTTTGAATTATCCACAGAAGGTATTTCCTGCTGAGTAGCTGTACCAAGCTGCACCCGTAAAGTATAACAAAGGCTTGCGCTGGTGGCGCCGTTATAACCATAAACATGCGCATAGTATGTCCCTGCGGTATAAGTACGGGTTATGGTTTCGCTGGTTGTACCGCCTGCCTGCGATATGGCTAATTGTGAAGTGCCATTACTGCTGTACAATTTAAGATCGTAATCAAAAGGCAAAGTAGTTAATGTAATGGTAGCTGTACCGCCGGTTGTAATTACAAATTTGTAATAATCATTATCACCTGTTGGGCTTATAGTACCTTTTACATCGGTATTAAAAGGAATAGTAGCTGCTCCGGCTGCTGTTCCATTAGTACTAACATCCAGCGGGCCGGGGCAGGTAATTACCGCAGTTGTAGTAAACTGAGCCTGTGCATAGGCACTGCTTAACCCAATTGCCGTACAATTTGCCCTCACCCTCCAGTCGTATAAAGAAGATGCAGTTAAGCCGCTTAAGCCAACCGAAGTTGAAGCAGTGGCTGTTGCTGCATTGATCCAGGTGCCCGATGAATTTAATTTATAATCAACATCATAATTGGCAGCACCGCTTACTGCACCCCAGCTAACAGTTGCACTGCTTGCTGTAATTGCAGATGATGCTAAGCCAGCCGGTGCATTACAGCTGGCAGGAGATGTAGTTGTAAACTGAGCCTGTGCATAAGCACCTGTTGCTCCGGTACAATTTGCCCTTACCCTGTAATCGTACAAACTGCCCTGTGTTAATCCGCTTAATGCTACAGAAAGACTGGTTGTTGCAGTGGCAGCATTTATCCATGTGCCTGATGAATTTAATTTATAATCTACATCATAATTTAAAGCACCACCTAAAGCAGTCCAGCTTACAGTTGCAGTGGTATTGGTAATTGCAGAAGCTGCTAAACCGTTAACTGTTCCACATGACGGAGCTGCTCCAATTATGGTTGTAAATAAACCTCTGCCATGAGTTGCTGCAGAAAGTAAACCATCACTGGCCCTGTACTGCAACATATCGGTACGTACATTGGGGAAACCGGTTTCAGGATCCCAGGCTGTTGATGCACCATTTATTAATGTTGTTTGCCAGATACCTGTTTCAGTTGCAATGATAGCTTTGGTGTTATCGCCCGGATAAAACATGGCCCAACGTACAGGCATATCAGGCAGGTTACCATCAATGGCTGTCCATGTTGTGCCTCCATTGCTTGTTACCCAAACATTGCTTACACCATAGTTTGAGTAAACAACTATTATGTTCTGTTCATTTGTTCCCAATTCAATGCAGGAAATGTTTGCACTTGCAGTTGTCATTCCGGCTCCAATAATGCTTGTAAAAGCTGGCGTAGCATTGGCTGCCGTTGCTTTAATTAAAGAAGGTGTAATGCCACTTCCACCACCGCCAAAAAACACAGTATGGTTTGTATAGGGCGATACCTTTACTGCCGATACCCTGCCAGAACTTAAACCCGTCATTGATACGGATGTAAATGTGCTGCCCGTTTGCGGATTGCTCCAGCGAACAAATGTATTGGCATTGCCACTGCAGTACATAATATTATTTACATCATCATAATCTGTTGGGTTAATAAACCGCCCGGCACTGGATGAAAAATTTACGGATGCCCACGTGGATCCGCTGTTTGTACTTCTCCTGTATTGGTTATATACATATGAGCCCCATTGAAATTGACCCTGGTTTTGATCAATATGTACAAAAGCACCATCACCACCGGTAACTTCAACCGATGCCCCAATGGTTGTATTGTTTAACTGGTGTACGCCATTATCCTGTGCGCCTGCTAAAAAATAATTGGTTGATGTAGGGTGATTGGCAACAGCATAAAATTGTTTGATGCGTAAACCCTGGTTACGGTCGGTAATGGTTGTACCGCCATTGGCAGAGTAATGCACACCACCATCACAACCAAACAAAACCTGGTTATTATTACGCCAGGTAATTATTTGCTGATCGGCATGCACATACTGACCGGTTGTTCCAACCCACTCACTTATTTTTGTCCAGCTTGTGCCGCCATTGGTTGTTTTATAACAATCCAAACTACCTACAATTACATTGTTTGCATTGTTGGGGTCAATAGCTACGGCCATACAATACCAGGCTTGTCCGCTTGTGAAAGCAGGTGTAGCTCCGGTAGCAGCCCAATTTGCACCGCCGTTTGTTGATTTATAAATAGTAGGTACTCCCCATGCAGAATTAGATGGTAATGCGTAAAGTGTATTACCATTACTTTCAATGGCCACATTATATTGTGTTGGAAACGTAGTGGCAGGTGATGTCCATGTACCTGATGATACAGTTGCAGGATTATCAGTATAACGATAACCGGCACTACCAGCGGCAGTATTATAATAACCGCAAATTACATGAAATCTTCCGGTGCTGCTCAGTTCCAGATCGGGCACCCTTGCATCCAATCCCGATGGTGTGATGTTTGTCCAGGTATTGGTTGCTTTGGTAAACCTTTGCAAACCTGCAGTATTAGAAATTGAATTACATCCAACATATAAATTACCACTTGCATCGCAAACCACTTTACTTACATTCCAGAAATTTGCGGTGCCTGCCATTACCGACCAGGTAACACCATGGTCTGTACTTCTCCAGATACCGGCACCTCTTACGGCATCGGCATTAATGGCTTTTTCGCCGGTTCCAAAATACATGATGTTTACATCAGAAGGGTCCTGGCATATACTGGCCACAGCAAGGTTCCCAAAAAAATCATTGATGGGTGTCCAGGTTGCAGGGTTAACAGTAATATCATTTGTTTTCCAAAGGCCACCATCAATACCTCCTACCCAAACAGTTTTGCCGGTGGCATCGCCCAGGTCTTCCCAAATGGCTCTTACCCTGCCAGATGTTTTACCATTGCCTGGCCTTGTGTTTCCATTACTGGCACCTACAGCATCACTGTTAGGCCCACGTTCTGTCCACGAAAGCAAAGAGTTTACAGTATTTGCTTTCAGCCGCTGGCTTCTTACCTGGTAAGCTTCTACCAGCCTTCCTTTGGGAACATACCCAAGAGCCGGATCCTTTGTCATATCTATTTCATGTTGTAATCTTTTAGAAATTCCTGCCTGGTTTTCTGTAACCCTTTCAACCTGTGCAAAGGTTGTTGCAGCAATCAAAATGAGTACAACTGAAATTGTAGTTTTTAGTTTTAACATACAGTTGATTTTTTGGTGAATATTGAGATATAAATATAATATAGTTTTTTTTACAATATCATAGTAAAAACACGTTGTAAATCTACTTTGTGGATAAATAAATGGTTTAAGGGAGAGTGCTGAAAAAAAGTTACAGATTAAAAATGTTTTGCAAAGACTGCTCTGCTACTGTCTTTACTTCAATAATTTTATAAAACTGTTGCTATTTGATACCGGCAAAACTTCGGAATTTGCTTTAACATAAAATTATTAAACAGCACGCAACCATCAGCACTATTTACCCGTATATAAGAACTAAGCTATCAACAGGTTTCATGTTGGTTGTTTTAAGGGTTAAAGAAATTCCCTCCTGTTCTCAGGAGGGAATTTATATTTTACAGGGTTATGTTTTTCGAAACTATCTGTGCCGGTCCATCCAATCCACTTCTTTTTTTGTGGTAAATGCCTGCACAATGGCAATTAAAAAAAGCATAGCCACATTGCCGGCCAGGTAGGTAAGACTCAGGCTATAGTAACCGGTAATATTTGTATTGAACCGGGTAAAGAATGCGATCATGTCAAAAACCAACACAACCAGGCTTATTAAAAAGGCCGCAATGAATATGATCTGAGAAACGATTTTTACCGCTTTGGCAGGATGCTTTTGGGTTCTTTTAAAAAAGATAAAATAAACCGACATAAAAATGGCTGGTGCCAGCGACACCACTCCCAAACCAAAAGTAATATCGGCAACAGTTGAAGAAACCAGTTTGGAAATACCGTAAAATGCTGCAATAATTAACCCCAGCAGCACAGGCACACAAAGAAAAAGCAAAAATATAAGTGCGTACAGTTTGGAGTATTTAATAAACCGGTCTTCCATTAGTGCTTATTTGACTGCATTGCGCAATGAATCGTAATACATTTTATTGAGCGAATCAGGTTCATCAGTTGATTTTTGTAAGTCTTTGTCAATGGTTTTAAACTCCTCCATCATTTCATCAGATATCTTCCTGGCCTTGTCGGCAGATTGTTTCATATAAATAACCATTGCAGCAACCACTGCAATAAAGGCAACAGCAATAAAAGCAATTAATCCTTTTGACATTATTATCAACAGTTAAAGCATATGATTGTTTAAGCTTAAAAATAACTCAGCTTTGTCTTTGGCGTTAACGTCAGCAAGGTTTCATACATCAGTTTGATGGTGTTTTCAATATCTGATTTATGCAGCATCTCCACTGTTGTATGCATGTAACGCAAAGGAATTGATATTAAAGCCGATGGGCAACCATCATTGGCGTAAGCAAATGAATCAGTATCAGTACCCGTGCTTCTGCTAACAGTATTAAACTGTACATCAATCTTATTTTTTTCTGCCGTGGCTTTAATAATATCCAGCAGTTTATTATGCACTGCCGGCCCATAAGTAAGCGAAGGGCCTTTACCACAACTGCATTCGCCCTGTATCATTTTATTGATCATCGGTGTGGTGGTATCATGGGTAACATCGGTGATGATGGCAATATCCGGCTTTATGCGGCGGGCAATCATTTCTGCGCCACGTAAGCCAATTTCTTCCTGTACCGCATTCACTACATATAAACCAAAAGGAAGTTTTTTTTATTCTCTTTTAGCATACGAGCCACTTCAGCAATCATAAAACCACCTACCCTGTTATCAAAGGCACGGCCAATCAGATAATCGTACGCTATTTCTTCATAACCTTCTTCGTAGGTTGCTACAGCGCCGATATGTATTCCTAAGGATTCAACTTCCTTTTTATTGCGGGCCCCGCAATCTAAAAACAGGTTCTCTACTTTTGGCTGTGTTTCTTTACTATCGCCATTCATACGGGTATGTATGGCCGGCCAGCCAAACACCGCCTTTACTGCTCCTTTTTTACCATGAACGATCACCCGCATAGATGGTGCTATCTGGTGATCTACACCGCCATTCCGTTTCAGGTAAATCAATCCTTCGGGAGAAATATAATTTACAAACCAGCTTATTTCATCGGCATGTGCTTCAATAACCACTTTAAAAGGTGCATCAGGATTTATAACACCAACCGCTGTTCCATAAGGATCGGTAAAAGTTGTATCCACATAGGGCTTTACATATTCAAGCCATAATTTTTGTCCGCTGCTTTCAAAACCAGTTGGTGATGGGTTATTGATATAGTTTTTTAAAAAACTGTACGAATTATCAGTAAGAATGCTTTTTGATTTTTTTGCTTTTGCCATGGTAAAAATTTAATTGCGGCAAAATTACTTAAATACCGGCTATATAAGTGGCCAGGGCCGAAAATAACATCATGCCATCTACAAAAAAATAATAAAAAAGATACCCCTGTTTTTTGTTTGAATAAAAGTAAACGGCCAGTAAAGCAATGGTTGAAACCTGCAGGGCTATGGATTGTGACAGCGTGATACCATAATTTCTGAAGAAGAAATTAGAGGTGAACAATAAAACAAATATCAGGTAAATGAGGATACGGAGTGTTACCGGCTTAAGGTCCGTAGCCAGGCTCCGCAAACCTCTTATCTTATCCAGTTCTTTATCACGGTTATCAAAAATTATACAAAGCATGAGCATGAACAGGAAGCGGCGGCTAATGATAAAAACATCGGCACCGTTTAAAAGGCTATAATCTTTCTGCAAGGGTATTATTACCGTTACATAAGCCCAGGTAAATGCCAGTAATACGGTTTTTAAAACGCCGGCTTTACGGGTAAACCTTAAAAAAGATACCGGTAAAAGTGGTATGGCATACAATATGGTTAATAATACTGCCGTAATTACAAAATGTAAAGGAATGGCAGTCCGCAGAAAACAATACAATAAACCGATAGAAGAAATGATCAGCAGCAAAAATCCTGTTGTTTCTTTCTTCAACAGACCGGGTATGTTTTTTTGAGATGCAAAAGACAGTTTACTTAATAGCCAGTAAAAATTATAACTGCAGAGCGTTGCAAAGAAAATAAACCCATAAACAAACAGATCAATACTGAATTGTAATAACAGGGCAGTCTGAAAAGTAAGTGCCACGGCACAAACGGCAACAAAGATGGAATGAGATAAGATGAAATGCAGCCACTTCATTAAGGAAGCGTATAATAAATAAATGGCTTGTCAGTTAAAATTACATTGCTCTTATTTTTGGCAAAATCCTTTACGTACACTTCAAAATGCAGTGTATCCTGGTAAGGGCGTTGGTTAAAAGGTAAACTGCGGCCGCCCATTACGCTAAATAATCCTATTTCAATATTGGCTTTAAAATTTGATTTACTTACACTTCTCAGATCAGGAAAATCAATCGAATCTTCTTTATTGGTAAGCGTATTTTTGATGTACACTTTAGATATTTCTGTTGCGCTGATGTTTCCCAGGTCTCCTTCCGCATCGGTAATTTCAAGTACCATGACCGGTTGGTCATCTACCCGGTTGTAGGTACTCCCTTCTGCAGGATTAAAAGATTTAAAAACAATTTGAGGGGCAGTAGTGTATTTATCCTTTTTACAGGCAGTAAAAAATAAAATAGCTATTGCAAATAGTAAACTGTAACGCATCTTTGTGTTTTATATGTCAAATTTAATGATTGCAGTTGAAACAAACCGTTAAAAATACAGACTTCGAAAAAAGCATCTTTGCTGCCCGGGAAGATAATTTTAACGGATTAGCTGTTGAATTGTTCAATCATCAATACCGGCACAATAACATTTACCGGCAATTTTGCGATACTTTAAAAATAAATGCTGCTGAGGTTAACACCTTAAAAAAAATCCCTTTTCTGCCCATTTCATTTTTTAAAACGCATACAGTAAAAACAGGCATATTTGAAACAGACACTGTATTTGAAAGCAGCGGAACAACTCAAACCACACCAAGCAGGCATTTTGTAAAAGATATTGGCCTGTACAGAAAAAGTTTTACCACCTGTTTCGAAAAATTTTACGGCCTGCCACAAAACAAATGCATACTAGGATTGCTGCCTGCTTACCTGGAAAGAAAAAATTCTTCACTGGTATTAATGGCCGATGAACTGATAAAAGCCAGCAACAACCCGTTAAGCGGTTTTTATTTATATGACCATGAAAAACTGCACAGCACCATACTGCATAACGAACTGCTGAAACTGCCCACACTGTTAATTGGCGTTACCTATGCCCTGCTTGATTTTGCAGCAGCATACCCCATGCAGTTGCGGCATACCATTGTTATGGAAACCGGTGGCATGAAAGGCAGGCGTGAAGAACTGACCAGAACCGAAGTGCATGCACAGTTACAAAAGCAATTGGGCATCAGCCTGGTTCATTCTGAATATGGCATGACGGAATTATTATCGCAGGCTTATTCAAAGGGCGATGGCATTTTTCATTGCCCCGGCTGGATGAAAATTGTATTAAGGGATGAAGATGACCCTTTTCATATTATTACGGCTGCTGATGTACAAAACAGATCGCAAACCGGCCTTATTAACGTAATTGACCTTGCCAATATACACAGTTGCAGTTTTATTGCTACCGATGATGTGGGCAGATTGCACGCCAATGAAAGTTTTGAAGTACTGGGAAGGGCCGACAGCAGTGATATGAGGGGATGTAGTTTGATGTCTGTATAAAACCAATAGAAATAGCATAAAAAAAGACCCCAGTTACCTGAAGTCTTTCTGTGATCTGGCTGGGACTCGAACCCAGGGCCCATACATTAAAAGTGTATTGCTCTACCAACTGAGCTACCAAATCAAACACCCTTTTTTTAAAGGGAGTGCAAAAATAAGGCAAAAACCTATTGCGACAAATTATTTAAAGAAAGTTTTTCCCCAATCCGTCAATCAATTCAATAATTTCTTTACCAACAGCGGAATAACTGGCTTATTTTTGTTAATAATTATTTTTATGCAGGACTTCTTCAAAAACAAAGTAGTAGTTATAACCGGTGGCAGCGATGGCATTGGCAAAGCATTGGTAGATACCTTAATTCCACTGGGAGCTAAAGTGGCTACCTGTGCCCGTAACCAGGATAAATTATACGACCTGCAGTTGCTGCATTCCGGCAAATCGCTGCATACCATGGTAGCCGATGTAAGCAGTTACAACGATTGCAAAAATTTTATTGAAAGCACCATTGAGTTTTATGGCGGCATAGATATACTGATCAACAATGCCGGTATTTCCATGAGGGCGCTGGTAAAAGACCTGGATGTGGAGGTGATTGAAAAAGTGATGGACATTAATTTTAAAGGAACCTTGTATTGTACTAAACTGGCCCTTGATTCCATTATAGAACGCAAAGGAAGTATTATAGGTGTTTCTTCCATTGCCGGATACCGGGGTTTACCGGGCCGCAGTGGCTACTCGGCCAGTAAGTATGCCGTTACAGGTTTTTTAGAGGCATTAAGAACCGAGATGATGGATAGCGGGGTAAATGTGATGTGGGTTTGCCCTGGCTTTACCTCTTCAAATATCCGCTACCGGGCATTAAATAAAAAAGGCAATTCGCAGGGCCAAAGCCCCATGGATGAGGGTAAAATGATGAGTTCGGAAAAATGTGCAGCACATATTTTACATGCCATCAAAAAAAGAAAAAGAACATTGATACTTACTTTCAGAGGAAAGCAAACTGTTTTATTGAACAGGTTTTTCCCATCGCTGACAGATAAACTGGTAAAAAGATTCTTCTTTAAAAATGGGGAACTTATACGTTAATCTGTTTAAACGTTAACTTGAATAACGTATTTACGGATTAACTAATTAACCCCGTCCGAACGGCATTCAGCCGGGCGGGCAATTAACGGATTAACCAAAATAAATGCCTTTACTAACCCTTACCTCCGATATTGGCCAGCAGGATTTTCTGATTGGTGCAGTCAAGGGTCAATTGTTACAAACAAACCCGGCTTTTTCTTTAATTGATATTACGCACAACCTTTCTCCGTTTAATTACCCGCAGTCGGCCTACGTTTGCCGCAATGCCATAAAGAATTTTCCACCGGGTACTTTTCATTTAATACTGGTTAATTTATTTGATGAAAAACCAGAACATCTTTTAATGGCAGAACACAATGGACATTTTATTGGCTGTGCAGATAATGGTTTATTAACCATGATCCTGGAAGAAGTTCCGCAAAAAACAGTGGCACTGGCTTTAGATAAAAATCAACAAAAAAATACGCTTTACTGTGCTTCCGTATTTGCCCATGCTTTTAATAAGTTGCTTACTGGAAAAAAGATTGAAGACATCGGCGATGCCGGCGTTTCCATTCATGTAAAAAATCCTTTAAGACCCATGCTGGGAAACGATTATATTGAAGGACAGATTATTTTTATAGATAATTTTGAGAACGTGATCGTAAACATTCATCAAGATGAGTTTGAAGAACAGCGAAAAGGACGCAGTTTTAAAATTGTATTTAAAAGGGATGAAGTAATTGATAAAATAAGCGAAACCTATGCGGATGCTCCCGAAGGCGAAAAGCTGGCATTATTTAATGCGGCCGGATACCTGGAGATTGCCATCAACAAAGGAAATGCAGCAGGACTATTGGGCTTACAGGGCTTTTCCGAAAAACAATTGCAGCAGAGCCAGTATATGAACAGCCGGCTTTTTTATCAAACGGTGAAAGTGTATTTTGAGTAAAGCAGACACTCCCTCCGTCCCGATAAAACCGGGAAAATTTGGAGAATGATAATTTGAATATCTTTTCAATATTTGTAAATAATGACTGGTAATAATATTAATAATAAAACACAATTGATCTCCGCCGCGGCGGATTAGGGGTTTGGCATTTATAAAAAACATATCTCAGGATAATTCCACCGACAAAGAGTTACTTGCGGCTTTTAAAAGCACAGGCGAAATCAGTCATTTAAGCAATTTATACCTGCGGTATATGGACCTGGTGTATGGTGTTTGCCTGAAATATTTTAAAGATACCGAACGATGCAAAGATGCCGTAATGGATATTTTTGGCGAATTAAACACTAAATTGAGGGTACATGAGGTAGATAATTTTAAAGGCTGGCTGCACGTTTTGGCCAGAAATTACTGCCTGATGCAGTTGAGAAGCCCCAAAAACATAAAAACAACAGAATTTAACCCTGTTTTTATGTATTCGGAAGAAAATACGCATCTGAAGAACGAGGCTTTGGAAAAAGAGGAAAATTTTAAGAAATTAGAGCAATGTATGGAAACCCTGCCAACCGAACAGCAGGAAACTGTAAGACTGTTTTACCTGGAAAGCAAATGTTATAACGAAATAGCTGAAATAACGGGATTTGACTGGAATAAAGTGCGGAGTTATATTCAGAATGGAAAACGGAATTTGAAAATTTGTATGGATGGGAAGAATTAGGAGTTGGGAGTAAAGAGTCTGGAGTTAGGAGTTTCGGAATTTAGATATTTAGGCAACTGATTTATTTTATAGATTAATGAGCGATAAAGAAAAAAATATTATTTACACGGCAAGAGATATTGAGCAATACCTGGCAGGTAACCTGTCGCCTTTGCAAATGCACGCCATGGAAAAAGCTGCACTTGACGATCCTTTTTTAGCAGAAGCTATGGAAGGTTACGAAACTGTGCAAAACAAAGAATGGAATAACCAACTGGTTGCATTGCGGCAGGAAATTACCAACAAAGGAACCGTGGCCAAAATAATTCCATTACACAAATCAAAAACCAACTGGTGGAAAGCAGCGGCTGCTGTTATCATTATTGGTGGTGGTGCCACATTTACAGTATTATTCAATAACAATAAAAAAGAAGACACAGATAAAATACAAATTGCCCAGGCAAAAACTACAGTAATTGACAGTGTATTCCTGCCTGAAAACACGCAATCTGCCTCAGTTACAGAAAATCTGAATCCATCTGCCTCTGCAACAACTGAGCAAAAGAATAACTTACCTGGTTCAGTAGCCAAGTTGAATGAACTTGCTAAAACTGAGGATAAATATATTCCAAACCCGGATGGTCCGCAATTAAAGCCGGTAACACCTGTTGCTACAGCCACTGCACCCGAAAATGACAATACCATTGCTGCAGCACCGCCTGTAAATAATCCTTCGGCTGCGGGCAACAATGCCGATTTAGCCAAAGAAATGAATGCTGAAAAAAGCAAACAATCAGCAAAACAAAATGATGATGATTTTATGAGCCAACAGAGAAGCAAGGCTCCTGCTAAAAGGGATGCTGTTCTGAATAATTTTTTTACAGCGCAGGTTGTATCAGCCGATAATTCACCACTACCCTTTACCAATATTTCTATTAAAAAAGAAAATTTTGGCACTTATGCCGATGCAAAAGGAATGGTAAGGCTGGTATCTACCGACAGTGTTTTACAGGTAGAAGTAAAGTCTGTTGGCTACCAGGCAAAAACATTCGCCTTACGCAGCAACCAGGCTCAAACAAAAATTATTTTACAGGAAGACGAAATAGCACTTAAAGACAAAACAATTATTGGCAATGCAGATATAACCAGCACCAAGCGCTCACGCAGGGCCATGCTTTTAAGAGATTCTGCTGTAAATGTAGAACCGGCAGATGGCTGGGATAATTACAACACCTATGTGGCCAACAATCTTGATATACCTGAATCGAAATTACAGGGTAATGTACATGGCGAAGTGGAATTAACTTTTGATGTTAAATCAAACGGCACTATATCCAACATCAGAGTAAACAAATCGCTGGGTACTGAGTATGATGAGGCTGCCAAACGCCTTCTTAAGGAGGGGCCTCAGTGGAAGGTTAAAAAAGGTAAGAAAACCTCTGCAAGTATTAAAGTGCAATTCTGATTCAATTCAGCATCATTATCCTATCTTCTCTTCTTTTAGATTTTGTACCTTACGTGCAAAATTTTTATATGAAAAAAATAATATTGTCGGCACTTGCAATTGCAGGCTTTGCCATGTTAACCAATGCGCAGGTAAAAATGCCTGCACCATCGCCAACTCAAACTGTTAAGCAGGAGTTTGGCATCGGTACGGTTGAATTAACCTACTCAAGGCCGGCAGCCAAAGGCCGTAAAATTTTTGGCGACCTGGTTCCTTATAATAAATTATGGCGTACCGGTGCCAATGCTGCAACCAAAATAGTTTTTAGCGAACCGGTTGAAATTGGCGGTAAAAAACTGGATAGTGGTACTTATGTTTTGTATACTATTCCGGGCATTGACACCTGGGTAGTCATCATTAATAAAGGGCTGAAAAACTGGGGTATTGATGGATACAAAGAAAGCGAAGATGTTATTCGTTTTAATATTGAACCCGTAAAAAACAAAAAGAAAGCCGAATCATTTACGATGGAATTTAATGATGTAAAAGCCACCTCCTGTTCTCTCGACATTAAATGGGAAAAGACTTTAGTTTCTATCCCGCTTGTTGCTGATTTCCTGGATAAAGTAAGAGGACAGATCGAAGCTGCCATGAAAACGGATAAAAAACCTTACTGGCAGGCTGCCCAATTTTACAATGAATATGATAAAAATTTAGCCCTTGCACTGGAAAATACTACCAAAGCTATTGAAGGAAATAAAGAAGCTTTCTGGATGTGGATATACAAAGCTAAGATCCAGAAAGAAATGGGAGATAAAGCCGGAGCCTTGGAAAGTTCAAAAAAATCGCTGGAGCTGGCAACAGCAGCAAAGAACGATGATTACGTAAAAATGAATAAAGACTTTCAGAAGACTTTAAAATAAATCAGGCACAAATACTTTTACAAAGCGTTGCGTTACTGCAGCGCTTTTTGTTTTGTAAAAAGCTGCAGTACTGATGCAAGCACAATAACCAGTATAGCACCAATGGCATTCAACCATAAAAAGGAAACTACATCCATTTTGTAAATGATGATTATCAGTAATTCTGAAATGATTGCGGCATAAAAAACGGCATGCCCCCTGATGAACTTCATTCCCAAAGCAACCAGGAAAATACCCAGTATCACACCATAAAAAAGTGAACCTAAAATATTCACCGCTTCAATAAGGCTGTTGCCAATATTATAGGCAAACATAGAAATGATGATGCAGAATATACCCCAGCCCAGTGTGTACCAATGCGCCACTTTATAATCTTCCAGTTCTGTTTCTTTTTTTACAAAGAATTTTTTGTGAAAATCAACCACCGAACAGGCTGCCAGCGAATTGAGTGCCGCAGCAATACTACCCCAGGCTGCCAGGAAAATGATAGCAAAGATTAACCCTATCAACCCCACCGGTAAATTTTCCTTTACAAACCACAGGAAGATAAAATTGGTATCGTTTGGCTTTTCCTCAGGCAATGCCCGCTGCATTACGCCTTTAAAAGTTTTGCGTATGGCATTTGCCTCTGTCATGTTTTTAGCTGCAAAAGCAGCATCATACTGTGCTTCCAGCATGTTTAAAGAATCCTTCTTTACCGTTTGTTTTGCTTCATGCAAACTTACGGCATCAAAATATACCGGTCCTTTATTGTATTGATAAAACGAAAAAATGAGTATCCCAATCAGTAAAATAAAAAACTGCATGGGCACTTTTACCAGCCCGTTCATCAATAATCCTTTGCGGCTTTCCTTTACATTTTTTGCGGTAAGATAACGTCCTACCTGGCTATGGTCGGTTCCAAAATAACTAAGCGCCAGAAAAAAACCTCCTATCAATCCACTCCAGATATTGTAGCGGTCCTTCCAGTCGAAACCCTTATCAGTAAAGCCGGTTGTGATGATATTCATCTTTCCCATCTCGCCGCTTTTATGCAGGGCTTCTGTAAAGCCAATGGCATCGGGCAGTAATTTAACGGCTAAATATCCAACAATAAAAAGTGTGACAAACACAATGATCATCTGCAGCTTTTGTGTATGTGCCACAGCTTTGGCACCACCGCTCATGGTGTAAATAATGAGTATACCACCCATGACCAGGTTGGTATAATAAATGTTCCAGCCCATTAAAGAACTTAACACAATAGATGGTGCAAAAATGCTGATACCCGTGCTTAACCCACGGGATAATAAAAATAAAAACGAAGTAAGTGTACGGGTTTTAAGATCAAACCGGTTTTCTAAAAATTCGTAAGCAGTGTACACTTTCAGCCTGCTGAATACCGGCACAAAAAATATACTGATGACGATCATTGCCAGTGGCAGACCAAAATAATATTGCACAAAACGCATTCCATCGCTGAAAGCCTGCCCCGGGCCGGTTAAAAAAGTAATGGCACTGGCCTGTGTACCCATGATGCTGAATAACACGAGATACCACGGCAGGGAACGGTTACTTAAAAAATAACCTTCCAGGTTTTTGGATGTACGGCTCTTATAGATACCGTATAAAACAATACCAGCAAGCGTTACACATAATATGATCCAGTCGATGCTACTCATGAAAATGACTTAGTTATCCAATAGAATAAAAAGATCTGAAAAAGTAAAAAAATAAATACTGCGATGTACCACTTGTTCCAATATGATTTTTCGTTTTGCATATTTTTTTATTCAGCTACTCAATTTTGTAATAACTACTTTATATACTTATTCCTTTTATTCGCAATCAAATTCGCAAATAACCGGTAAGCACCCGGAACACCTGCAGGTAATTCTCGAAAGAAAACCAAACCTGTATACACAAATCTTCCTTTACCGTAATTCGCAATAATAAGACTGCCGTCCTGTTCCTTCTCGCCAGGATCTTTCATGCTGAGGATGGCTTTGTAAGCAGTATCCGGTTTGTCTGCATGATAAATGCTACGCTCCTGTATCCAGCCATCAAAATCTTTATCGGTAATTTTATTGGGATGATTCAATGCCGGATGACCGGGAATTAAAAAATTAACTTTTGCTTCTTCATCCGTAATTCTGTTTCGGCTGATGTTAAAAGGGTACGGCGATATTTTTGCTTTAACCGGGCCTATCTGGTTACTGGTATTGTATTGCACCAGCAACACGCCTCCATCCTTTACATACTGCATCAGGTCATCATATACATTGTTCATCCATTCATTGGTATTGTATGCACGTACCCCGGTGACAATCGCATCAAACTGTTTAAGGTTGGCAGCTTTCATATCGCTCTCCTTTAGTGTTACAACCTTGTAGCCCATTGCTCTTAATGCTTCCGGAACTTTATCTCCTGCACCGGGAATATAGCCTACATAATTACCTTCAGTCTTCAAATCGATTTTAGATAGTTTAGCTGTGGCTTCATGAAAATAAACGATGGAAGGAATATGATCGTACTCAATATTTTTTTTGTATTGTTGAAAAACACCGGCGCCATCTGAAGCCTGCAATTTTATTTCTTCCACATAATCACCCTCAACACCATTAAAAGAAAATACAGAAGATTCATTATTAACTTTATTGTCTGTACTGCTTTTAAAAGTAAAAGGGTTAGCAGCGTTCTTTACTTTTAAACTGGTTTGCTTTGTAACAGTAAAAGTAGAAGCCACAGGCAAATTGGATTTCACATGGGTTCCTATTTCAACCGGTTTGTTATTAATGGCCAAAAAAACATTGCTGCTGTAATTCACTTCTGCCAAGGGTAATATTGTTACCGGCTGGTACAATTCTCCTTTAACAGGATCTGTAAATTTATAACGAACGGGTTTGGTAAATTTAAATTCCCTGCCTTCAATCAGCATACTGAAAACAACGCTGAATGGATCAGTTTCCCCTTTACCAATCTGCTGCTGATCGGTAACATTAAAGCTTCCTTTATCCATGGTATTCTCCAGCCAATATGGCTGTGTAGGCCTGGTATTATGCCGTACCACCATACCATAGGTTTTAGTTGAATTTATATTTTTCTTTAGTTGATCAAAAATTATATAATCGTCGTTCACATGAGCATCTGCACTTAAAACATTGGCACCAGAACGGTTGTTTACCACCAGGTTTATTTTAAGGCTATCACCCGGCACTGCATACTGCGTATTGGTGGTAGCATCCATAAATAAACCGCTACAATTTTGTACCAGTTCTTTTACCTCTTCCATTTTTTTATTTTTCCAGTAACCATCGTCGGGTATTGCCTCCATATTTTTATATAAATCAACTAATGCAGGCAAGGATTTTTCAGGATTTTCTACTGAATAATTTTTAATTATACTATTAATTTTATTTTTCACACCCAGACCATCCTGGTTTTGATGATCAACCGAAGAAAACCACATCCAATCTAAATTTACGCCTTCCATCAGGTCATTTACGGGTGCCGTTCCTTTAATGGTTTTAAAATATTCTATTACACTACCTCTTTGTGCAGGCACACCAAAGCCCTGGCTTTTGTGCTGACTGCGGCTTGCGGCTGCAATCTCTCCATAACTTTTTCCGAGTATGGGATTGTAATCGCCGCAATCCATTTTAAACTGGTCGTTGCTTTGTGTGTTGGTTCCGCTAAAATTAAATGTGTTCCATAAAATTCTTTTGGCCTGCCAAACTGTTACTCCTTTAGTTAACTGTTCCGGAAATTTTGTTGGGTCTGCTGCTGCATCAAATGCCTCACCGGCAAGTATGGCCGATGCTGTATGATGCCCATGTCCGCCCTCGCCTGTAGTAGGAAATCTTGTTATAATAACATCCGGTCTGAATTTTCGTATCACCCAAACCACATCACTTAATATTTTATCGTGGCCCCAAAATTTCAGGGCTTCTTCGGGGCTTTTGCTGTAGCCAAAATCAAAGGCACGGCTAAAGAACTGCTCGGCACCGTCAATGCGGCGGGCAGCCAGCAATTCCTGTGTGCGTATCAAACCCAGGTCAACTCCCTGCTCATCTCCTATTAAATTCTGTCCGCCATCACCACGGGTTAAACTTAAATAACCGGTACGGTATAATTTTTCGTTGGCTAAATATGCCAACAGCCTTGTATTCTCATCATCCGGATGAGCAGCAATGTATAAAACCGAGCCGAGCACATTCAATTTTTTCAACTGCAACAGTATCTCTGCAGATGTGTACGACTTGGGTGTTTGCGCATGAGTAATTAAAAATGAAGAATTAAAAATTAAAAATGCGATAAGCAGTTTCTTTATCATTATAAATATTTATTCGTTTTGATTTTTTATTGTCCTACCAGGAACACCGCATTCGCCAACAGCATCTTCCCGTTCTCCCAAAAGTTTCTAAAAATAGGATCGTCGGCAAAAAACACTACAGCACCACTTCCCATGGGCAACACTCCCATTACAGTACCGTCTTTAATTTTTTCACGGGTTACACTGCCAACAAAACCTGAAGTTTGATTTTCCTTTTTGATGATACCCACATTCCATCCGTCTTTCATAAATTCATACATATCACCACTTTGTTTAAGTGAATAATAATTGTTGTCATATCCAAATGCCAGCGGATGCGAATTATCCAGTTCTACTTTATAAATAGCACCGGGAATATTGTTTACAACAGCATCCCTTTCACGGTTCTCATATCGCTTTACATCAACATAAATATTTTTATCATCCTTTTTATCGTCTTTCTTTTCATCATCATCCGTCTTTTTAAGTTTAATGCCCCAGTCGGCTTTTGCAACCTGTGCAGTTGCATTATCCAGTACAATCATTTTTCCGCCCTGCTGCACCCACATTTTAATTTCTGCTGCAGCATCTTTGTCTTTTAAAAATTTATAATTGCCATCGGGCAAGATCAATACATCAATACCTTTTAAAGCACTTCCATCAACTTCATCTGCATTTATTAAACTAACCGGGTAATTCAGTTGTTGCTCAAATAAATGCCAAACTTCGCCTGCAGCACCGGGGTTAACTCCCTTACCGGTTAACAATGCCACCGTTGGTTTTTTAACCAGGTGTACTTTTTCGCTGCCAAAATCAAAGCCGGTATCCATAAAGCCGCCGCTTACTGCTGTTACAGCTGCGTTATAGGTTTGAGCCAGGTCGGCAAACTGTTGTAATTTATCTTCGTTTCCCTTCTTTAAAACAATGATGGTTCCTTTCTGAAAAGATTTGCCATTTGCTGTAAATTCTTTTTCGGCAAAGCGAACTTTAATTTTTGCATTTAACAAGGCTGCTAAAAACTTCACATCGGCAAACGAATTATAACTTACAAGATAACCGTATGCCGTTGCAGGTACCGCTGCATTTTTATTAACGCTGTTGTAATTTCCCAGCGGTAGTTTTTCTTTAACCGCAAAAGTTTGTGTGCCATATACAAAGGGTAAACTCCAGGCAGTAATATCATAAGTAACCGAATCGCTTAATTTTGATTTTGGCTCAAACAAAACTTTTATCAATGCAGATTTAGGTTGTAATGCAGAAACAGCCAGGCTGTTTGCAGCAGTGAATATTTCTTCTTTACCGCTAAAATAATTGTACCCCTTAACAGCAGCGCCGCTTGGACTGCCATAATTAATTCCGTTCATTTCGAAAAATTTACGCAGTGCTTCACGCCTGCCTGCATTGGCTTCTGTTACCACATAGGTTTTGTACTCTCCGGTTCCGTTTGTATTTCCTTCTTCAAAATATTTTTTGAATTCGCTGATCAGTTTATCTCTATTTTGCGAAGCAATTTCAATAGTGCTCATGCTGGTGGTAAAATGATGAGCGATCCTGTCCTTTAAACTAAGTGTATCTCCATCATTGGTTACAACCGCCAATCCGCCCTGGCTATGGCCGGCCTGTTCGTAGGTCATGCCAATGGCGCCGTTGTAGGTGGGATACGTATCTCCATAAGCCGGGTAAAACAGATCAAATATTTCTTTGGTAAAATACAACCAGCCATTGGCATCAAAATATTTTGCATGGTTTCTTCCGATGGTATATTGAAAATCTCTTTGCCATTTGGTGATCACTTCATGAAAAGGTTCTGCTGCAGGTGCAAAATAATATGGGTTGTTAATCCCCTGCTCATGAAAATCGCAATGTATCTGCGGCATCCAGGCATTGTATTTTTTTATGCGCCCCTGTGTTTCTACCTGTGTTTGCCAGGCCCAGTCGCGGTTTAAATCAAAGTTATAATGATTAACCCTGCCGCCGGGCCAGGGTTCGCTGTGTTCACGACTGTTGGGATTTGCATCCGCATCTTTACCAACCATTTGATTGAACCAGTTTACATAACGGTCTCTTCCATCTGGATTTAAACAGGGATCAATGATGATGACGGTATTCTTTAACCAGTTTTTTGTTTGTGCATTGGCAGGGGTCAGTAATTCATATAAAGTCTTCATGGAAACTTCGGAAGAACTGGCTTCGTTGCCATGCACATTATAACTGAGCCACACAATTACCGGTGAACCTGCATCGGCTGGTTTGTCTTTTAACATACCCGTAAGCCGTAAATTATTTTTTCGTATCTCCTCGATCCTTGCCATGTTTTCCGGTGTAGAAACAATGGCCAGCAACAGATCTCTGCCCTCATTGGTTTCGCCGTATTTTTCCAGTTTCATCAGCTGCGGCAAGGATGCTGCAGCCTGGTTGAAATAATTTACAATTTTGTAGTGGGGAGTAAATTTGCTGCCGAGTGGGTATCCTAAAAATTCATCGGGGCTCTTTAATTGTGCAAATAAACCATTGCTTATAAAAAGCAACAGCAATGAAAATAGTTTGATATTCATTATGTGATTTTAGTTCTGTTAAAAAATCAAATTTCTGCAAATATGGTAATAAACCTGCTGAAATATAAGTGAAAATAAAGAAAGCAGCCGACTTGCATCTTCCACTTATCCATTATATGAATATCAGTCTTTAACTGCAGGTAACAAAATAGTCGGTGTGCATTTAAAATTGTCGCCTTGTAATAAATGAGTTGTCACCTTTTTTATTGCTGTTTTATAACACAAAGTGCTTATGAAAGGTGACACGTCTTACGACAATTATAATTCACCCAAACAGACATACAATTAGGAATATATGCTGTTAATAAAGTAAATTCGGAAAAATATTCACCATGCGTTTTAATAAGTTATTTTTTACCTCCCTCGTTTTTATCCTTGCCGGCATTTCAATTTGCACACAGGCACAAAAGATAGCCGGCAGCGGTTATGCAGTTCAAAAAAATATAAACTGCAGCAAAGGTGCGGTTGTATCGGCCCATCCATTGGCCAGCATGGTGGGTTTATCTATTTTAAAAAAAGGTGGCAACGCTGTTGATGCGGCAATTGCCACGCAACTGGCATTGGCTGTTGTATACCCCGGTGCCGGTAATATTGGTGGCGGCGGTTTTATGGTGGCGCATTTAAAAAACGGACAAAACATCAGTTTGGATTATCGTGAAAAAGCTCCGGCTAAAGCCAGCCGTGATATGTACCTGGATACAGCGGGTAACCCGGTAAAGAATTTGTCGCTTGACGGTCATTTGGCTGCCGGCGTGCCTGGCACCGTTGCCGGATTATTTGCCAGCATGAAATATACAAAACTGCCGTTCAAAACCTTGATACAACCCGCTATTGAACTTGCCGAAAAAGGATTTGCACTTACTGCAGCGCAGGCTGCTTCATTCAACAACACCAAAAAAGAATTTCTGGCATTGAATACAACGGCAGTTGCTTTTGTAAAAGAAACAGCATGGAAAGCCGGAGATATTTTAATACAAAAAGATCTTGCCAATACATTAAAGCGCATCAGGGATAACGGGCAAAAAGGGTTTTATGAAGGAGAAACCGCCAGGCTTATTGTTGCAGAAATGCAGAAAGGAAAAGGTATTATTTCTTTAGATGATCTTAAAGCTTACCAGGCTAAAGAAAGAACAGCACTCGATTTTAATTACAAAGGTTACCAGATCATCACCATGCCCCTGCCCAGCAGCGGCGGCATCATTATACAACAGATGCTGAAGATGATTGAAGGCCGGAATATTGCTGCTATGCAGTTTCAAACAGCCGCTTCGGTACAACTGATGACCGAAGTGGAACGCAGGGCTTTTGCCGACCGGGGCGAATTTTTAGGCGACCCCGATTTTGTGAAAGTTCCGGTAAAAACAATGGTAAGCGAAGCCTATTTAAATGAGCGCATGAAAGATTTTGAACCCGGCAAAGCGGGCTGCAGCAAAGCCACCACGGCCGGTATGATAAAAGAAAGTGAAGAAACCACCCACTTAAGTGTGCTGGATGCTTATGGAAATGCAGTATCGGTAACCACTACTTTAAATGGAGGTTATGGCAGCCGCACGGTTGTTGGCGGAGCAGGTTTTTTATTGAATAACGAGATGGATGATTTTAGCGTAAAGCCCGGCGTACCGAATATGTATGGGGCCATTGGCAACGAAAAAAATGCTATCACTCCCGGCAAAAGAATGTTGAGCAGCATGACGCCAACCATTGTTTTAAAAGACGGCCAACCTTACCTGGTAGTTGGCACACCGGGCGGCACTACCATACCAACCAGTGTTTTTCAGGCATTGGTAAATGTGCTGGAATTTAACATGACACCCCATGATGCCATTAACAGCCCCATGTTTCATCACCAGTGGCTGCCCGATCTGGTTTCGGTTGAAAAAGATTTTCCGGAAGATGTAAAAAAACAACTGGAAGCTATGGGGTATACCATTAAACCCAGGGGCGCCTGGAGCAGGTTAGAGATCATACAGGTTAAAAATCCTTCGGCTCCAAACAGAACCATTATTGCTGTAGGTGATAAGAGAGGAGATGATGATGCAAGAGGATATTAAAATATTTAACCGATGAATGAAGACCTGATATCAAACTCTTTTGTTGACAATTTAAACAGGACTGTTGTTAAACGCAATGCAGGCCTGGCTAAAATTGCTTTGCTCTTATCCACTGTGTATGCCATATCCCATCTTTTTGGCTGGTATCTGCTACTTAAAAAAACCAATTGGGAACTGATAGACAATGCAAAACTGGTCTTTACTTTTATTATCTCGCCGGTGATTGATTTTAGTATGGTGGGACTAAATATTTATGGATACTTTTTAATATTAAAAGCATACAATGCTATAAATTCTTCCTGCGACAGAGCAGACCCTGTTCTGATGTCAAAAGGATTCGCTTATTTTTATCAGGCAAATATTTTATCTATTATATTAATAAGCATTTCAATTCTGGTATCAATCATCAATCAACTTTTATAAATTTTTTATCCAATTAAATTAAGATGAGTATCGGAAAATCCTTTCTCGAATCTGTCATAAAAAGGCTCAGTTACTACAAGGAACTTGGTGATAAAACCTTTGCTCAGCTTAATGAAAAAGATTTTCATTTTGCACCCAATGCAGAAAGCAACAGCATCGCCCTTATCATTCAGCATACGGCCGGCAATATGCTTAGCCGCTGGACCGATTTTTTAACCACCGATGGCGAAAAAGACTGGCGAAACCGGGATACCGAATTTGTAGAACAACATTTAACAAAACAACAATTGATTGATTTTTGGCTAAAGGGATGGGATTGCCTGTTTAACAGCTTACATTCTTTAACCGAAGAAGACCTGCTGAAAACAATTTACATACGCGGCGAAGGCCTGTTGGTGATAGATGCTATCAACCGGCAAATGGCGCATTATCCCTATCATGTAGGGCAAATCATCTACCTGGCCAAGCTTATAAAAAATGAAGATTGGCAAACCCTTTCCATTGCAAAAGGCCATTCCAATCAGTTTAATGCCGGTTATACCAATAAATAGTCAAATAACTTTCTATCGGCATAATACCATCTAAGATTTACCCCCTAATCCTTTGGACTATTTGGTAAATCAAGATGGTATAATCAGCAAATGCATACAAAACCCTGATTGTTGCTGATTTTTACCTATAAAATTTATTTAAACTTTGGTACTGTATTTGCCTTTACAAGGCCGAATAACTATTTTTACATATAATATTAAACACTGCACAAAATCTTTAACATATTAAAGTGGTTTTTGCTTACCCTGCTTTTTTGGGTGGCACTTGCTGCCATTTTCGTATATGTATTGCCTTATTCCAAAATCATGTTTGCTGTTTGCCTGTTGGCATGGGCACTGTTTTGGGGTATCCTGTTTAAAAAAGCAACGTATAAGATCAGTTTTTTCCTGATCATTTTCCTGCTCATTCTGTCAACCTGGGGCTTATTGCAAACAACCCGTGTACAAAACTGGCTGGTCACTAAAGTTTCCCGAACCTTATCAAAAGAATTAAAAACAAAAGTAGAAGTAAAGCATGTTGAATTCAGCCTGTTTAATAAAATGCTGGTTGAAGGTGTTTTGATTGAAGACAAAAAGAAAGACACCCTTCTGTATGCCGGCGCTTTAAAAGTAAATATTTCCGATTGGTTTTTCTTTAAGGATAAACCCGTACTGAATTATATTGGCCTCTCGGATGCCTATATAAACATGAACCGTTCTGATTCGGTTTGGAACTACCAGTTTCTCATTGATTATTTTACGGCCCCCAAAACAACTAGCAACAATAAAAATAATTTACAGCTTGACCTGAAAATACTTGATCTGAACAACATCGTATTTAACCGGGTAGACGGATGGATCGGGCAGGATATGAAAGGCTCATTAAAAAAAATGTACCTGGTTACAGATGAAATTGATCTTGATAAAAAGATCATAGCCATCAAACAGATTGATATTGAAACTCCGGTTTTTGGTTTGTATGATTACACCGGCAAAAAACCTGGTATCACAATACCGGGTGCTGTTAAAACAAAAATTACAAGCCCTGGGCAGTTACAATGGAACCCCGATGGATGGCAGCTTAGCGTTGCTGAAATAAGCTTAAAAGACGGAACCTTTATCAATGAAAAAGAAACTGAACGGGCTGCTTATACCGATCATTTTGACGGGCAGCATATCCGCTTCTCAGCTATCAATGGAAAACTCAGCAATATCCTGTTTGCACAAGATACTTTATCGGCCATGGTTGATCTGGCAACCCGTGAAAAAAGCGGATTTGAAGTAAAGCAAATGGTGGCTGCTATGAAAATGACGCCCGAGGTAATGGAGTTTAAAAACCTGGACATTATAACTGATAAAAGCAGGATCGGAAATTATTATGCCATGCGGTACGAAAATTTTAATGCCGATATGAGCGATTTTTTGCACAGCGTAAAACTGGAAGGATATTTTAATAACAGTAAAATACACAGTGATGATATTGCGTATTTTGCCCCCACACTTAAAACCTGGAAACGGCTCATTTATTTTAACGGCAATGCAAAAGGAACCATTGATAATCTTGCTGCCAATAAGTTTACTTTAAAGACAGACAACAGCATTATTAACGGCGATATTACTTTAAAAGGGCTGCCGGATATTAATAACACGTTCATCAATTTTAAATCAACAGGTTCGCAAACCAATTATAAAGATATCGTTGCCGTTGTTCCTTCTTTAAAAGGTGCCGGCTTAAGCCAGCTGTACAGTTTGGGTAATATCCGTTTTAAAGGAAATTTCACCGGCTTTATAAATGATTTTGTTGCATATGGCGATATCAATACAGCGCTGGGTAATTTAAATGCCGATTTAAATATGAAATTACCAACAGGCAAAGTGCCTTCATATTCGGGTAAAATTTCTTCCGGAGGATTTAACATTGGCAGGCTCATCAACAACAGGCAATTGGGAAATATTGCATTAAACGGGAAGGTTAAAGGTTCGGGCTTTACGCCTGCTACCATCAATGTAGATTTTGACGGAAAAATACAACAGCTGGCTTTTTCGGGCTACAACTACCAGAACATAACCCTGAATGGCAAATTTGTAAAAACACTTTTTACAGGCCAGGTAGATATTGATGACCCTAATTTAAAGATCGTTAACCTGAATGGTTCTTTGAATTTATTGGGAGACAGTACCAAATTTAATTTTACTGCCGATCTGCAAAAAGCAAACCTGCAGCCTCTCAAATTAACAAAAGGTATTTTCAGTTTATCCGGACTTTTAAACTTTGATTTTATAGGCAACAACATAGATAATTTTCTGGGAACCGCAAAAATGTACAATGCTACCCTTTTGCATGACACTACACAGTTATCGTTCGATTATCTGAACCTCCATTCGTTTATGGACAGCGGCAGAAAAACGCTTTCTGTACAAAGCAATGAAGTGGAGGGCAACATTACCGGCCGGTTTAAAATACTGGAACTGCCCGATGCATTCAGTGTTTTTCTTAACCGCTATTATCCATCCTATTTTAAAGATCCCGGTTACGATATCGGCGACCAGGATTTTTCTTTCCTGATAAAAACAAAAGCCGTTAATAATTATGTACAACTTTTTGAAAAACGGTTAAGCGGTTTTGATAATTCCGTTTTTTCGGGTAACCTCCGGCTGGCACAAAATGAATTCAACATCAATGCATCAGTACCTCAATTCAGTTATGATGGTAAAAGTTTTGAAAGCATTGAGTTAGCAGGCAAAGGAAACCGTGATAGTTTAAATACGATTGTATCTGTAAGAGACTTTTCTTTGTCGGATAGCCTTCATTTACCCAATACAACATTCATTTTAAGTTCCAGTAACGATATCTCAAATATCCAGTTATCAACCAGTGCCAGTAAAACCATCAGCGATGCACAGTTAAATGCCAGGGTACAAACATTTACTGATGGTGTAAAAATCAACTTCGCTCCATCATCATTTATTTTAAATGATAAGAAATGGAGCCTGGCTAAAGATGGCGAAATAACCCTGCGTAAATCTGTTATTCAGGCAAACGACGTTCGTTTTACACAAGGCACCCAGGAGATCATCATTTCTACCGAAAAGGATGATGAAACCGGCAAAGCCAACCTGGTAGCCAAACTGAAAACGGTAAACATCAATGATTTTACATCACTTATTTTAAAACAGCCCAGGCTTGAAGGTATTTTAACAGGCACCCTTAAATTAAAAGATCCCTTTGGTAAACAGATCATTGAATTTGATGCAGAAGCAGAAGATTTCAGGCTGGATAATAAAGAAATAGGCACCGTAAAAATAAAAGGCGATGTGAATACAACAACCGGGCTTATAACTGCCAAGGGCAAAGCTGACAATGATAAAAATAAGTTTGAAATTGACGGTACTTATAATTACAAAGATTCTTCTGTTAATAAAATGAATTTTGCACTGCGTGCCAAAAAATTCGACATCAGCATTTTAAACAATTACCTGGGTGGTATTTTCAGCGATATAAAAGGTGATATCAATACCCAGGACCTGCGGGTGTACAGCGGTGCCGACCATAATTATGTTACCGGCACCGTGAACATTACCGAGGGCGAATTGAAAATTATTTATACCCAGGTTAAATATAAATTCACCAACGAAACCATCATTTTTAATCCGGATGAAATTGATTTTGGCCTGTTGCAGTTAAAGGATACTTTAAATAATACCGGCACTGCCAGCGGTAAACTGCAACACAGATTTTTTAACGATTTTGGGTTTGAAAACATCCGCTTTGAAACCGGCAAAATGTTGTTGCTGAATACAGCCAGTAAAGACAACAGCCAGTTTTACGGAAAAGTTATCGGCCAGGCGCTCATGACCTTGAATGGCCCTACTACTGATATGCGGATGAATATTAACGGTGAACCATCGGCTGTTGACAGCAGTCATATTTACATCCCTACAAGCAGCAGCAGCACCGAGTATGGCAAGATTGATTATATTGATTTTATACAGTACGGCAGCAAGATGGATGATGAATATAAAGGAAGAAAAGAATCCAATTTTCTGGTGAATATGAATTTAAAAGCAAACCCTGCCTGCAAGATTGATGTGATACTGGACGAAACAACGGGTGATATTATTAAAGGCCGTGGAAATGGTTTGCTGAATATCACTGTTGGCAGTAAAGAGCCTTTAAGTATCAGGGGCCGTTATGATATTACCGATGGTGAATACAAATTTAATTTTCAGACTTTCCTGCAGAAATATTTCAACATCATGGATGGCTCTTCCATAACATGGAATGGTGATCCGTATTTGGCGCAAATAAATATTAATGCAGAATATCTTGCAAAAAATGTTGACCTGAATAATTTAAGTTCAACTACCAAGCAAAGACAAAATGTAACCATCATTGCACACATGTCGGGCGTGCTTAATAAACCTATTATCAAATTCGAATTCCGCCTGCCGCCAACCAGCGAGGTAAGCAAAGATTTTTTTGTGTTAAATAAATTAGAGGCACTTAAAAATGATGAAAATGAAATGAACAAGCAGGTAGCCAGCCTGTTGATCTTTAACAGCTTTATTTCTACCAACGAGAACCAGGGTTTTGTTACCGGAGGAAATACCATTGGAATTGCAACCAGTACAATTGGAGGCATCGTTTCAAACTGGTTAACCGGTCTTTTTAATAAAGAACTGGAGAAAGCCACCAATGGGGTTGTTTCCACTTATTTTGATATTAGTTCCAGCCTGGACCTGCAAAGTAAAGCTGCACTTTTACAGGCTAATTTAAGTGCCGGTTTAAAACTTGTTTTAAGCAGCAGGCTGGTGGTTTTAATTGGTGGCACACTCGATTACAATAATCCGTATGCCCAGTTAAATAAAAAGGGATTGCTAACGCCCGATATTAATATAGAATGGTCGCTTAATAATGATGGCTCTTTAAAAGTAATTGGGTTTAACCGCACCAGTATTGATCTTACCCAGGGTCAAAGGAACCGGTCAGGTATTAAACTATCTTACCGCAAAGATTTTGATAAACTATCTGATATTTTTGCCCCCAGCGAAGAGAAAAAAAGAAGAAGGCAATTAAGAAAAGAAGCAAAGCAGAAAGGATGAGTCCTGAGTACAGAGTCAGGAGACGGGAGGCGGGAGTGGTGAATAATATGCAAGCTCTATACTTTAGAAAACTCCTGTCCTGACTCCCGACTCAAGACTCCTGACTCCCGACTCCATTCATGATCTCGTGCCCCATCTTATCTTTTTTTGTTTGTAAATATTTTTCGTTGTGTGGGTTAGAGGCAATTTCTATCTGAATATTTTCAACCACTTCTAAACCATAACCAAGCAGTCCTGCCCGTTTACGTGGATTATTGCTCATCAGTTTCATTTTACTTACTCCCAGGTGGCGCAATATCTGGGCACCAACTCCATAGTCACGGCCATCCATATCAAAGCCCAGTTCCAGGTTAGCTTCCACGGTATCAAATCCCTGCTCCTGCAGTTTATAAGCCTTCAGTTTATTTAATAATCCTATTCCCCTGCCCTCCTGGTTCATATACAGCACCAGTCCCTTACCGGCCTGCTCAACCATTTTTAAAGCATGGTGCAGTTGGTCGCCACAATCGCAGCGCAACGAGCCAAGTATATCGCCTGTCATACAACTGCTGTGAACCCTTACCAAAACCGGTTCATCTTTTTCCCATTCGCCTTTTTTAAGCGCCAGGTGAATTTCACCTGTATTTACCTGTTCAAAAGCTATCAACTCAAAACTACCGTATTTGGTAGGCATGTTAACCCGCACTTCTTCCTTGATCAGTGTTTCCTGCTTCAGGCGGTACTCAATTAAATCCTTGATGGAAATTAATTTCAGATCAAATTTATCTGCGATCTCTTTTAATTGAGGTAAACGGGCCATGGTGCCATCTTCGTTCATGATCTCTACCAAAACTCCAGCGGGTGCAAAACCTGCCAGGCGTGACATATCAATGGTAGCTTCGGTATGGCCCGAACGGCGCAAAACACCTCCTTTTTTTGCTTTCAACGGGAAAATATGACCAGGCCTGCCAAGATCCCCGGGTTTGGTATTTGGGTTAACCAACGCCTTTACTGTTTTGGAACGGTCCTGCGCCGAAATTCCCGTTCCACAACCCTCTCCAAGCAGATCAATACTTACTGTAAATGCCGTTTCGTGCAACGATGTATTATCGGCAACCATGGGCTGCAGATCCAGCTCCTGGCAGCGTTCTTCGGTAATTGCAGCGCAAATCAAACCCCTTCCATGCGTGCTCATAAAATTGATCACTTCGGGAGTTGCATTTTCTGCAGCTGTAAGAAAATCTCCTTCATTCTCACGGTCTTCATCATCCACAACTATAATGAGTTTACCCTTTTTTATGTCTTCAATGGCACTTTCAATACTATCCAGCATATTATTAATTTATGTTGCAAAGTTAACAAGAATTAAAGCGCCTCATCTTTCGGTTTTGGTAAAACTTTAATTCAAAACTTAAAACGGCATTTCTTTGGTACCAGTTGCCCGTTAAAAAACCCAAATTTCACCGCTGTTCTTTAACAACATTTATCTTTTTTGCCATATCAGTTTTTATCAGTGTTCTAATACATTCAGCAGATAAAAAACATATTTTATTTTGTAACCAAAATTTCAATACTGCAATGCTTTTGAAGCATTTTAGGAGGTGATTTAAAGTTATTTTTTGGTTAAGTGATTTTAAAGCTCACCTTGCTTAAAACAGAACTTGGCTATTCCTTATAATTTGTTAATAAAAGTTAACAGAATTCGGCTTTTATTTAGTTTCTTTGCCACCGTAAAACTAACTATTATGAGAATGAAAAAAATTCTGTTCCTTTTATTAACTGCCTTTGCATTTCAATTTACTGCAAATGCGCAGATTACTACAAGTGGTATGTCGGGTACGATAAAAAATGCTAAAAATGAAGCATTGATCGGAGCTACCATTAAAGCTACACACACGCCTACCGGTACCGTTTATAATGTACAAAGCAGGGCAAATGGCAGGTTTGATATTACAAACATGAATAATGGGGGGCCCTACAAAATAGAGGTTTCGTATGTTAACTACGGTACAGAAATAAAAGATGATATTTTTCTTAGCCTGGGTGAGGTATTTCGTTATGATTTTACCTTGAACCTGACTTCTGTGACCATTACAGAGGTTACTGTTGCTGCAAAAGGCAGGACCAATTTAGATGCAAAAGGAGGAACTTCTTCTTCTATTGGAAGAGACAGGATCGACTTAACTACAGCAGTAGGAAGAAACATACAGGATTATATTAAAGTAACCCCTTTTGCCAAAACATTAAATGGCAATGAAGGTGCGGTTACTATAGCAGGGCAGAACAACAGGTACAACTCTTTTTATATTGATGGCGCTATTAACAATGATGTATTTGGTTTGGCTGCAAGCGGAACCAATGGCGGACAAACAGCTGGTGCCCCAATTTCTATTGATGCGATTGACCAGTTCCAGATCATGATCTCGCCTTACGATGCTTCCATTGGTAACTTTACAGGTGGTGGTATTAATGCCGTTACCAAAAGCGGAACCAATAACATAACCGGTTCGGTGTACTATTTTTACCGCAACGAAAAATTAGCGGGTAAAAACCCTTTACAGCGTAAGGATACAGCACAAAGATTTCCTGAATTTAAAAACAAGACCTTTGGTTTTACAGTAGGCGGGCCAATCATCAAAAACAAATTATTTTTCTTTGCCAGTTTTGAACAGCAACGTGATGCTACTCCGCAGATATTTGACTTTTCAACCTACAGGGGTAACACCAATACTGTTGCAGGTGTTGAAGCCCTTAAATCACATGTAAAAAGTACCTATGGTTATGAAATGGGAGAATGGCAGCAAACTACCAGGAGGCTGGATGCAGACAGAGTCGTTGCTAAAATAGACTGGAATATCAGCCCTAAACACCGCTTTACAGTAAGCGGAAGGTATAATAAACTTACTTCAGAATCACCATCAATCAGTTCATCTACATCAATTAATTTCACGAACGGTGGTGTAAGATTTCCCCATAGAACAACAGCTTTCAGTGCTGAGTTAAAGAGCAATCTTACCAAAAACATAAGCAACAGGTTATTGGCAACCTACTCTGATGTGCTGGATGACAGAAGTATCGTAGGCGATCCATTTCCCCGTATTGCATTAAACGACAATGGAGGAACCATTACTTTTGGAGGAGAGAATAGCTCTACGCAGAATTTACTTACCCAAAAGAACCTGAGTATTGTAGATAACCTGAAAATAAACTATAAGAATCATTCCTTCACATTAGGAGTAGATTATGAAAGATTTAAAGTTTTCAATGTTTTTATCCAGAACTCTTATGGTAACTACAGCTATTTAACTACCGGTACAGCACCAAATATTGTTACCGGCGTTCAGAAGTTCATTGCTAACAACGTAGCCCCATCTACTTATCAGTTAGGTTTTCCTAACACAGATAAGAATTTAAACGATGAAACCGGTGCCGGTGCCAGATTTACCGTTTCCAAGCTGGCTTTCTTTATTGCAGATGAAATGAAAGTAGGAAATAACCTTACCATAAATATGGGTGTAAGGGCCGATCATTGGAAATTTATTACCACTCCTTATACAGATGCTTATACAAATGACAGCGCTATTGTGCAGTTTGCCAAGTACTATGATTTGAAAGGAGCCCGTTCTGGCCAAAAACCTAAATTCCCCTTATCAATATCACCAAGACTTGGATTTACTTATAAAATACCTGACCAGTCTGTTACAATACGCGGTGGTATAGGTATGTTTACCGGCCGTATGCCGCTGGTATGGCCAGGTGGAACTTATAATAACAACGGTTATTTTGTTGGTGGATATACTGCCAGTGCTGCTTCTTTAACTGCCATCCGCTTCAGGTGGAACCCGGCAGATGCAGTAGCCAGTGTGTGGACACCTGCACAGGTAGGACAAGGTTTTACAAAAGGACCGCTGAACCTGATTTCTAAAGAATTTAAAATGCCTAAACTGGTAAGAGCATCCATGGCTTTCGATAAAAATTTTGGCAAGGGCTGGACTGGTACTTTTGAAGTATTGGTTAGTAAAAACATGAATGAGATCTATTACACCAATATCAATATACTTCCACCAATTGGCGTTTCTTTAGGCGCAGGCCCACGTACAGTTTATGGTGTTAGCGGAAACAATACTGCTGTTATTCCCATTGCAAATAATGGTACCGGTGCAAATCCATATGACAATGCTATCCTGGTTTCAAACAATTCAAGCCACACAAAAGGCTTTGCTTATAACCTGAATGTAGGTATTGAAAAAAGAAGTGTAAAAGGCATTAATTTCAGTGCTTCTTATGCATTCGGTAATTCAATGGTAGGTAATGAAGCAACCAGTTCGGTTAACCTTAGCCAGTGGCGCTTTATTGAGTCTGTTAACGGAAGAAATTCATTAGGACTTAGCCCTTCTGATTTTGACCAGGCTCACCGGATTTTAAGTACACTCAGCAAAAAATTCACTTATCTGAAAGGCAAACTGGCTACAACCATTTCTTTAACTTACATTGGACAAAGTGGTGCTCCGTTAAGTTATACCTATGTAACCAGCATGACACGTGATGATGGAACCGGTGGCGGTAATGACCTGATGTACATTCCTACAGCTGCTGAATTACAAGGACAGACTTTCTTAGCTAATACAGTATCGGGTGTTACTTATACCCCTCAACAACAGAAAGATGCTTTGGAAGCTTACATCACAAAAGATAAATACCTGAGCAAAAACAGGGGTAAATTTGCCGACAGAAATGGTGCAAGATTACCTTTTACACATAATTTAGATCTTAAACTTGCCCAGGACTTTACGTTGAAGTTTGGTAAAAAAAGCTACCAGTTACAGTTAACATGGGAAATTTATAATTTCACCAACATGCTTAACAGGGATTGGGGTAAACAGTATTTTGCAGGTAACGATCAGTTTGCGCTGGTTACATTTGCTGGTTATGTAGCTGCAAATAACCTTACACCGCAATACCGCTTTAACCCTACAGTTACAACTCCATACAACTTTAATAACTCGGCTACACCGGGTTATGCAAACAGGTGGGTTAGTACAGTTGGTTTAAGATTCAACTTTAAATAAAACAGCATTCGCCGCAAGGCAAATTCTTACATAAAAAAATCCCGGTCAGTTGACCGGGATTTTTTTTATCTCTATTTACTTTTCCTTAATTACTAACTCCTGACTCACGACTCCTGACTCACGCCTCTCTCCCCCATCCCCATTTTAAAAAATCAGGAAACGCTTTAGCCCAGGTGGGTACATCATGGCGGCCATCGTTTAATTGAACGAACCTGATATGTTCTTCTTCATTATAACCTTTATCAGCCAATATATCTATGAGGCCCAGTGTATCATCTATGGAATCTATTATACCGTTATTATTGCGGTCGGCAGTTTCGTCCAGTGTACCCACTTCAAAAAAGAATTTAAGCCAGGGATAGGTATTTTTTTCTTCTTTAATCTGGCGATGCATAATACGGTTTACATCTTCATCAAAGTCTTCATCATCCTGGTCCTTATCACGCCACCACAAAGATCCGCTGAAAACACCCACCTTATTAAATTCACGTGGATGGTTCCAAACCATATCCAGGGCGCACAATCCGCCAAGCGAAAAACCAGCAAAGCATTTTTCTTTAAACGAATAAATGAACAATGTTTTCCTGATAAAAGGAATCAGTTCCTGCAGGATAAACTGGCTGTATAAAGCGGCTTTCGCCCCACGCCCTTTATAATCGAGGTATTTCGCAGTTCCATATTCATTTTTCCGGTCTTTGGAGCAATGTATACCCACACAAAAAAGATTGCTGATTGACTTTGCTTCGTACAATTCATCCAGAATATCTTCATATTTCATGGTCACCAGGTCCTGCCCGTCGTTGACCAATAAAAGGCTTAGGTTTGATGGATCGGTAGTTTTAGGAGGAAAGTAAAAATCAATGATAACTTCACGTTTCAAAAATTCCGAAGAAATAATATGCTGCTCAACTGAGATATTGGCTGTCTTATATTCTGACATATGCTCAAAAGTAAGAAAATACCAGCTAAATTAATGTTTCGCTTTGTCTCAAAACAAATTTACAGCCCGTATTTTTTCACAACCAACAACATGAAACATAATTTGTTTTATTGGTGCTTACAAAATATATTTGAATTACATAAAAATTTGGCTGGCAAAACAAATTAAAAACTATTTAAAACTGCATTATGAAGAAAATAGGCGTATTATTTGGTAAGGAAAGAAGCTTTCCGGAAGCGTTTATCGCAAGGGTAAACAGTAAAAATATTGATGGCATCATGGCGGAGCCTGTCCGCATTGACAAAGTAATGCAGGGAGAGCCATCGGGCTATGCGGTTATTTTTGACCGTATTTCGCAGGATGTTCCCTTCTACAGGGCTTTTTTAAAAAATGCTGCATTGTGCGGTACCACCGTAATTAATAACCCCTTCTGGTGGAGTGCCGATGAAAAATTCTTTAATAACTGCCTGGCAACAAAGATTGATGTGCCGGTGCCGAAAACGGTTATTTTACCATCCAGGGATTTACCACCCGATACCAGCGAAGAATCTTTCAGCAACCTGGCTTACCCAATGGATTGGGAAGGCATTTTTAATTATATCGGTTTCCCTGCTTACATGAAGCCTTTTTCTGGCGGCGGTTTGAAAAGTGTTTACCAGCTTAACAGCATGGAAGAGTTTTTTGAAAAACATGCAGAAACAGAACAACTGGTGATGATGCTGCAGGAAGAAATAAAGTTTGATGAATATTACCGCTGCTATTGCATTGGCGGCAAACATGTACGGATCATGCCTTATGAGCCCCGCAACCCACATCATTTGCGTTATGTTGCCGATTTCAGCCCATCGCCCGGAGAGATATAAATTAATGGAAGATATCGTTTTACGCATTTGCCATTACCTGGGTTATGATTTTAATACCGTGGAATTAGCACTGCGTGATGGTGTACCTTATGCCATTGATTTCTGCAACCCGGCACCAGATGCTGAAGTTAGCAGCGTAGGACAGGAAAATTTTGACTGGGTAGTAGAAACCGCTGCAACTTATGCCATTGAAAAAGCAATGGAACATAAAGACAATGCAGATAATTTAACCTGGGGCGATTATATTAAAAACAGCGCAGCAAAAAAGAAACTGTATAAATAAAGCTGGATAACAGATTCCGGTTTCTGGATACAGCTCAATGATTAAAAAGCTTTTATATTAGCAGACTGCTTCCAGTATCAAGTATCCAGGATCCTGCACCAATTCTATAATTTTTAATTCACAAGAATGGCAAATCTATCTTACAAACAATTTACACTGGGTATTGAAGAAGAATACATGGTGATTGACCCCGAAACCAGGGAACTGAAAAGCCATGACCAGAAAATTGTACACGAAGGCCAAAAAGTTATTAAAGACAAAGTAAAAGCCGAGATGCACCAGGCCGTGGTGGAAGTAGGTACGGATATTTGCCGTGACATTGACGAAGCTTTTGTTGATGTTGGAACTTTACGTAAAACCATCAGTGGTATTGCCGATGAACTGGGCCTTTGGGTAGGTGCATCCGGTACACATCCTTTTAGCCATTGGGAAAGCCAGTTGATTACAGAGCATGTTCGTTATAACGAAATTGTAAATGAATTACAGGAAGCAGCCCGCAGTAATTTAATTTTTGGTTTGCACGTGCATGTGGGTATGGAAAACAGGGAGATGGCCATTCATATTGCCAACTCGGCCCGTTATTTTCTGCCGCACATTTTTGCATTAAGTACCAACTCTCCTTTCTGGGAAGGCAGAACAACCGGGTACAAAAGTTTCCGCACCAAAGTATTTGATAAGTTCCCCCGTACGGGCATTCCTGATTATTTTGACAGCATTGAAGCTTACGATAATTATATAAAGCTGCTGGTAAAAACCAATTGCATTGATAATGCTAAAAAGATATGGTGGGATTTGCGTGTACATCCATTCTTCAACACAGTTGAATTCAGGATCTGTGATGTGCCGATGACGGTGCAGGAAACCATTACCATTGCGGCATTGTTTCAGGCTATTTGCGCCAAACTGTATAAACTGCGCAGCCAGAACCTGAATTTTATGATGTACTCACGTGCCTTGCTGAATGAAAATAAATGGCGGGCAGGCCGCTACGGCATTGATGGCAGTATGATTGACTTTGGAAAGGAAATGGAAGTAAACACCAGGGTGCTTATTTATGAATTACTTGATTTTGTAGATGATGTTTTACCCGAATTAGGCAGCCGCCATGCCATCAATAATGTACATAAAATGCTGGAGCAAGGCACCGGGGCCGACAGGCAGCTTAAAGTGTTTGAAGAAAGTAAAAGCCTGCTAAATGTGGTAGATCTGATACATAATCAATTTTTAAGTGGATTGTAGTTTGAAGGGATGGAATAAATTCCTATCTTTGCACTCAAAAAAATAATGGCTGCGTAGCTCAACTGAATAGAGCATCTGACTACGGATCAGAAGGTTTTAGGTTTGAATCCTAACGCGGTCACACTTAAAATCAAGCAGTTATGAAATAAAAATCGTAGCTGCTTTTTTATTTAAAGCAATTTAGAAGCATTTCTGTTTCTATGTCAAGCTATCAGTATTACCAACTGAATAAATCATAACCAACCAAACCAACACGCTAAATGAACAATCTTGCAACCAAAGACATTTTAGTTTTTATACTTTATTTTATTCTGATAGCCGGGTATGGTTACTGGATCTACCGGAAAAAAAAGAAAGATTCCGTTACAGCTTCGCATGATTTCTTTTTAGCAGAAGGTTCGCTGACCTGGTGGGCAATCGGTGCTTCGCTCATTGCATCCAATATCAGTGCCGAACAATTTATCGGTATGAGCGGCGAAGGCTTTAATGTGGGTGTTGCTGTTGCTGCTTACGAATGGATTGCGGCTGTTGCTTTGATCATCATTGCTATCTGGTTCATCCCCATCTATCTTAAGAACAAGATTTACACCATGCCGCAGTTTTTAAAAACACGGTACAATGAAACAGTTGCATTGATCATGGCGATATTTTGGTTGTTCCTGTACGTTTTTGTCAACTTTACCTCCATACTTTATCTTGGTTCTGTAGCAATAAATGAATTACTTGGCGGAGGACACCTTCATCTTATTATGATCGTATTGATGTCAATGGCCCTACTGATCACACTGGGTGGTATGAAAGTAATTGGCTATACCGACGTAATACAGGTAGCAGTTCTTATAGTTGGTGGCCTGGCAACCGTTTATCTTGCACTGCAGATCGTAGATGAAAGAATAAATAGTGTAGCAAACGGAAATGTGATCAATGGTTTTAAAACATTAATGGGACAGGCACCTGATCATTTCCACATGATATTGGCAAAGCCGGAAGTAACAACAGGGTCAATAGGCACGGCCAATAATACAGAGATCATGAAATACATTGCACTGCCAGGTATTGCCATGTATTTTGCCGGACAATGGATCGTGAACCTTAACTATTGGGGATGCAACCAATACATTACCCAAAGAGCATTGGGTGCTGATTTAGAAACTGCACGCAAAGGAATTTTGTTTGCCGGTTTTATGAAATTATTGATGCCGGTGATTGTAATGCTTCCGGGTATTGCTGCTTATGTGTTGTATAAAAACAACATGCTGCCTGGTTTTAACGGTGGTAAGGACGGCGCTTATTCAGCCGTACTGGCTTTTTTACCTGCAGGGCTAAAAGGGTTGGCTGTAGCGGCTTTAACCGCTGCAATTGTTGCATCGCTTGCAGGAAAAGCAAACAGTATCTCTACCATTTTTACATTGGACATTTATAAAAAGTACATCAACAAAAATGCTGATGAAAAGAAAATGGTGTGGACAGGCCGCATGACCGTTTTTATTTCTATGATCATAGCGATGATTTTCACCTGGAAAGATACCTTAGGGATCAGCCAGGAAGGTGGTTTCACTTTCATTCAAAAATACACCGGGTTCATCAGCCCGGGTGTGTTTGCTATGTTCATACTTGGCTTCTTCTGGAAAAGAACTACCGGTACCGCTGCATTGGTTGGCTTGATACTGGGTTTTGTACTTGCCATCTTCTTTAATAATTATGCTGTAGGCATTTTTGGAAAAGAAACCTGGCTATACACTGCTTTCGAATACCAGACAATAAAAGACGGATTAACGCTGACACATGTAGAAATCCCGTTCCTCATCAATATGGGCTGGTCATTCTTCTTTACGGTGGCAGCGATGGTTGGCATCAGTATGGCCGGACCGAAAGTAAATCCAAAGGCATTTGAAATAGATAGCAGTATGTTCAAATTAAAATCATCAACCGTTGCGCTTTGTGTAGTTACATTATTGATCTTAACATTGCTCTATGTGAAGTTCTGGTAGGTAACTACTATGAAGATACTTGTAAAAGAAAGAGGCTGCCCTTTTGGGACAGCCTCTTTCTTTTGCAATGCTGTATTTCTCTATTTCTCTAAAACTCTAAGTTAATTTTCACCTGTACTAAACATAGAGGTTTAGAGAAATAGAGTTGAATAGTTCCGCTTAGGTAGCATCAATTAAATTCTTTAAAATCTTTTATTTGTAGAAGTTGATCTGGATTTCCTGGAAAGGATTTTTAGTTTTTCAAAGGGGTTGGGTTTGTATATGGTTGTTTTTTTTCTGTTATAAAACTACAACAGCTTATAAACACTTTCAAAAAAACAGGTTCATACTTTTTAAAATAGTAAATCACTTTAGTCAACACTAAGTATTTATACGTAGGAGGTTAAAACTGGCCCTATTGTAAACCCCACTGAAATTGTTAACAGGTTGCCTGGTAACGGAATCCCTTTTAATAGATAACATACGTAGTTAAACTTATTTAGTAGTTTTTATTATTGAGTTTTACAGGTGTTCATAAAATAATCCGGCTATTCCCTACCCCTTATCCCATAAGGCTTTAAGGCCATTAAGCCGAAAAAAAGTACATGGATGATTGAAGTCCTTTAACATTTCATGTTGAAATTTTCACAGTTCATAAACAATAATTAGTTGCCAAAACCTGTTTGATTATTGTGCATTTACAGCATTGTGATCTGCATACTATACCCTCAAAAAAAATATCCTATGGAAACGTATCATTCAAATGCTCCATTAAAACCGATAGTGCAGCAATCAACCCACAACACTACATCCTGGATCGGTCACCGGTCAGGTGAAACCAATGAGCACATCAGCGGACAAACCTTTACCTGCCCTGCAGCAGGCAAACTGGATTGCATCGAAATATTTTCTGTTTATGTAAACAAAAAAATACCGGTGGCTCTAACCCTGTATCCATTTGATACAGAACGAAAGATATGGGGAACAGCGCTGGCCACTTCAACAGTGGAGTTCAGTAAAACAGATAACGAAACATGGATCGCTTTTCCGTTAAAAGGGTTACAGCTTAACAAAGACATGGTGTATGGCTTTAAACTGAAAACAGATGACGGCCTGCTTGGTGTAGGTGAAGCAGCAGGTTGTTTAAATCAGTTACCATACGCAGGCGGACAGGAATGGGCTGCCAATACTATAGACCAGAAAGGTAAATATTTCAGTTACTTAAGCCTGGCTTTTAAAGTAGACTTAAGAGCTTAGATTTTAAATTTTAATAACACGCACAAATCTGTACTGCGGCTAACCTATGCACAGCATCCTGCGGATAGGTTTGTGATAAGCAGCGGCCAACCCGCTGTCGAAAATGTTCCCGTCAAATAGCATTCTTCTTTTAAATATGATATGGGATCACTTCTGCCTACCGGATTGTATCCGGATTCAGTATTACAAAATGTTCAATTGTCAACAAAAACATTAACATACATTAAATAAAAATGCCCCCGAATTCCGGGGGCCTTATATTTATCAAACAAATTTATCTATTCTGCTCCGTCAATACGTCCTCTTGCAATAGCATAACCACCTACTTTATTTCCGGTGGTAATACCCGTTTCACAATCGCTGCGGGCATGTATGGCGCCATACATGCGTGATACAGAAGCTTCCTTTGCCATATCATTGTAAGCCTGTGCCCGGGCAGGTATGATATAACCCAATACCGTAGCCGCTGCACCGCTGAATGTGCTGTGACCCGAAATATAGGCCGGAAAATTAGGCAGACCAATACCTGTTTTAATTCTTGGGTCTACCTGCATCGGGCGTGGATTAAAATAAAAATTCTTGGCATCCCAGCAAACAATACCGGCATCCATAATAGCCATATTCAGCAACGCCATATTACGTGCCCACCTGGCTTCACTAAAACCCTGCTGTGCAAAATCATTGGCAGCAATAAAATTCCAGTGGCCCGGCGGTGTATAGGTTCTTAAACCATCGGCCCAGAAATTGGCTATGCGTAACTGTTCCCTGGTAAGATTTTTTGTTATCTGGTATATCTCTTCGGTCTCGTCTTTAAATTGCTGCGAGCCGGTTGATGGTGGCGGACCCGGCCTGATGGCAGTTACCATCGTCAGCGAATCAAATAAAAAAGCCCTCACACTGCCAAATGCCGGTAACATCGGCGGACGCTCCGGTGTTTCCTGGCTTATCCAGGGTGTTTCACCACGGGCAATACAATCCGATTTTAATTTTGCCCAAAGCGTAGCATTACCGGCTGCTGCCCCCGCCCGGTCGCCACGGGCACGTGTTACAAATTTGGCGGCAATTAATTTCCCCAATGCCTCACCTGCATCCAGGTCGCTGCGTACATTGGCACCGGCAATTAATCTTGCACGTTTATGTTCTTCGGCACGCAGGTTAATATAATCCTGGTCGCCTGGAAACATCAGTTTTAATATTTCCACACTGGCTCCCAGTACGGCTGCATCTTCACTGGGGTAAGAGGGTAAGGTTGATTTGGGTAATAAGGTCTGTATGGTGGCATCCACCGTAAAAGGTGCTGGCCGGTTAAACTGTTGTTTGTAAAAATAAGCACCCACACAGGCATCATATTGCGCAGCACTTAAATAGGCATAGGCCCTGGCTGCATAAGGCGGGTTGGCAAATGGAAAAGTCGGGTATGCCAGGGGGTTATTGGCACTGGGGAAAGGATAACTGCCATCGGGGTTCTGATAAGGCGGCAGGTTGTGCAATGCCACCAGTTCCCGCATGATCTCGTTCCAGCGCAATACAGCACCGGCTCCCCAGTATTCCACCAGTTTTCTTTCATCATCATTTACCTGGTTCTGAAAACTTTTTATTTCATTCAGCTGAATGATATAGTCCGGCGATGTAGTGGCAATGGGTGCTGCACAGGCAAACTCATTGGCAGCGCTTAACAGTATTGGCTTCCAGGTACCGGCATTGGCATCCACCCTGGTGGGGTTCAGCATCGGGTAATGCATGTTCTGCTCATCAATACTTTTTGAACAGGAATTAAAAATAACCGACCCCGTCATGAGTAAGGCAATAATGCTTGTAAGTAAAAATATTTTTTTCATACTTAATTTATTTTCAGTTTGAATTACGCTTTAATTAATCAACAGCCACGCTGTACCATTTCCAAAAAATCAATAATTTTTTTTCTCAGCTTCGCAGCGAAAAGAGTCGCCACCAAGGCACAAAGACACGAAGGAAAATGGTAAACCATTTTATAGAAATCAGTCTGCCCGCTAAAACAATATTAGCCTTAAAACTCCCCGCTGCAAAGTCATTCAAAGAATTACCCCTTCTCCCTTCTTCCTTCCCCTATTTCCCTTCTTCCTTCTTTTCTTTCTTTTTCTTCCTAAAGTCCATAATATAAAATACCCCTGCATTAAATCCCGTTGCCTGCCCCACATTTCTTCCGCCTAGTGTGGTGCTGCCATTGGCAACAACCGATAAACCATCAAGCGGTGTTTCATATTTTATATTCAGGCCAATGCTGGTGGCATTCATTTTATTGCTCACAAAAGGCATTCCATTACGGGGTATATCAAAACCACCCAGGGTGGTCCATTTATTAAAAATGGCTTCAGCAATAATGGTTTCACTGCGGTAACCTGCCCTCAAATTCCATTGCGATGCATCCGGCATTTTTACTTCGTTGCTGTAATGCATTTCGGTAGTATAATAGGTACTCCTGTCTATGGTAACATTGCTGCGGGCGATATAGGTATAAGAGGCAGTGGCAAACCAGTGGTTACGCTGGTAATCAGCCATCAGGCGCATGGTTACATTCCTGCTGTGCAGGCCAATGGACAGCGGTAAAAAATCTGCATTGTAAGTAGATAACGGTGTAGAATAGCCGGCAATCAAAAAAGTTTTCAGGTCGCCCCCGGCAATATGTTTTTGATAGGCTACCCATTTTAACAGCAGTGAAAGATCCTGCACGCCTTTCTGGCCCGCCATATTACCGGCACTGGCTTTGGTTTTTATGTAGGGCAATCCAAACAATACATTCAGCCGGTGGGTAATACCATAATTTCCCATCAGTGTAAAGTTGGTGGTACTCACCCGGCCCATGTTCCCGTTATCTCTTTTTAATGTGCCCTCCCAATAATTTTTCCAGCTGCTGTAACCGGCTGTAGGGCCGGCGCAGAAAAACTTCTTTTCCATCATCAGGCCATCTATATCAGTTTGTGCTGCTGCGGGTTGTATCATCGTGAGCATCAACATACATACCAGCAAGGTATACAGTTTAGCTGTACCATACTTATTCATCATTCAGTAGTTTAGTTTCTGTTTAGCTCAGCAATCTTTGATTAATCAATTTGTCATTGCTGTGGTATCTGTTAAACAAAGTTAGATTCTTTTTCAATTGAAAAGCACTTAAATGCCGGCCATGGTGCAAATCGGTTCCCGCCAGGCTGGCCAGCCCTTCATCTAACAGGTAACGGGCAGCCTGCGCCGCATTTTTTCCGTAGTAGCAGGCCAGTGATAACAGGTTCACCTGCAGTATAAAACCCAGGTCTTTCAGCTTTTTGTAGCCTTTAAAATTAGTCTGAAAATAAAAATAACGTTCGGGGTGGGCGAGTATGGGCTGATAGCCGCTGGTAATGATGTGGAAACTCCTCAATAGTGAAACAAAAAAGTCCCCCGGTATTAACCGGGGGACTTACTTATTAACTTTTAAACGCTGTTAACGCTGTCAACTGCTCACCCTACCTAGCAATAATGATCGGGAACACACCACTTTCCTGTGTATTGTACACATACAGGTAGTAGGTGCCGCCGGCCAGTCTGCTCAGGTCAAATGGCAGTATCTGTCCGTACACCAGGTTCTTAAATTCATAGTAACCCATTTCACGTCCTTTACTGTCAACGATCTTAACCTTGAACTCTTTGTACTTATCACTGTTGAACTGGATACTGAACCTGCCCTGGTTTGGATTAGGCCAGATGCGGATCGACTGCTGGAATACATTGTGGCGCTCGATACAATCATTAACCACTATATCGGCAAACCTGGTGGTACTGCAACCAGAACCATTGGTTACGGTATAGGTTACACGGTGTACACCCACTCCCGATGCCGCCGCTGAGAAGGTATTGCCGCTTACGCCCGTGCCGCTCCAGGTACCGCCTGCAGGTGTTGCACGCAAGGTTACAACTGTATCAGTTAAACATACCCTAGGTGGTACATTGCTGAACACGATGTTTGGTAACGGATTCACCGTGATCGTAAAGCTTACCGGGTTGCCTGTACAGCTTACTCCTCCATTGGTATAGGTTGGCGTTACCGTTATGGTGGCCGTTACCGGGTTAATGGTTGGGTTAACTGTTACAAAGGCCGGTACATTACCGATACCGCCGGCGCCCAGGCCGATGGTGGTATTGTTGTTCGTCCAGGTATACACTGTATTGGCAACCGGGCCACTGATGGTTACCGCTGCCGTTGTTGCACCGGCACATAGTGCCTGGTTAGCTATCGCATTTACAGCTGGTGTTGGATTTACCGTGATGGTAAAGCTTACCGCTGTTCCGCCACAACCCGATGCCGATGGTGTTACCGTAATGGTTGCTGTTTGTACCGTGTTGGTATTATTGGTGGCAGTGAAGCTGGCTATATTACCGGTTCCTGCTGCCGCCAGTCCAATGCTGGTATTGTTGTTCGTCCAGTTATAGGTAGAACCCGGAGGTAATCCACTAAACACCACTGCTGATGTATTGGCTCCGTTGCACAGTACCTGGCCGGCTGGCTGGTTAACTGTTGCCGTAGGATTTACCGTGATCGTAAAGGTGGTGCTTCCACCAGTACAGGTGATGCCGCCATTGGTAAAGCTGCTGGTTACTGTTATTGTTGCTGTCTGTGGCGTGCTGCCCGTATTGATAGCTGTAAACGATGGTACCGTGGCTGTTCCGCTGGCTGCAAGGCCAATGCTGGTATTGTTGTTCGTCCAGCTGTACACTGTACCTGCTACAGGGCCGGTAATGGTTACCGCTGTGGTACTGGTTCCGTTACATACTGTCTGGTTTGCGATCACATTTACCGATGGTGTTGGATTTACCGTGATCGTAAACGTTATGGCAGTTCCCGTACAGGTAGTGCCACCATTGGTATAGGTTGGCGTTACCGTGATGGTGGCCGTTTGTACAGTTGCGGTTGCATTGGTAGCTGTAAAGCTGGCAATATTGCCTGTTCCTGCAGCCGCAAGGCCGATACTGGTATTGTTGTTCGTCCAGCTATATACCGTACCTGCTACTGCTCCCGTAAAGTTAACCGCTGCTGTGGCTGTATTATTACATACTACCTGATTGGATACCGCATTCACCGTTGGTATCGGGTTCACCGTAATGGTAAACGTTGTTGGGGTGCCGGTACAGGTGCCGCCGGCATTGGTATAAGATGGAGTTACTGTTATGGTTCCCGTTAACGGTGCTCCCGTTGCATTGGTTGATACAAAGTTCAGGTTACCCGTGCCGCTGGCTGCAAGGCCAATGGCCGTGTTGCTGTTTGTCCAGCTGTAAACTGTACCTGCTACTGTGCCTGTAAAGGCCTGTGTAACGGTGGTACCGGCACATACTGTCTGGTTAGCAACAGGGTTTACTGTTGGTATCGGGTTCACGGTTATGGTAAACGTGATCGGTGTACCGGCACAGGTTACTGTATTGCTGAAGTTTGGTGTTACCGTTATCGTTGCTGTCTGAGCCACGTTTGTTGCATTGGTGGCAACAAAGCTGGCTATATTGCCTGCACCTGCTGCTGCAAGCCCTATGCTGGTATTATTGTTCGTCCAGTTGTAGATCGTGCCCGGTACACTGCCTGTAAAGTTTACTGCAGCTGTGTTTGATCCGTTACACAATACCTGGTTGGCTACAGGGTTTACTGTTGGTGTTGGGTTTACCACGATCGTAAAGCTTTGTGAATTACCGGTACACGTAATACCCGCATTGGTATAAACCGCCGTTACCGTAATGATTGCTGTTACAGGTGATACTCCCGTATTTACCGCTGTAAAGGATGGTATATTACCCGTACCATTGGCAGCCAATCCTATTGATGGAGCACTGTTGGTCCACTGGAATGTTAATGCACCCGTTGGGCCCGTAGTGGGACTGCTAAAGTTGATCGCCGCCGTTGGTGTTCCGTTACAAACTACCTGGCCGGCTACCGGGTTCACGATTGGTGTTGGGTTTACTGTTATCGTAAATGTTATTGGTGTACCAACACAACCGCTCGGACCAACAGGGGTTACTACTATCGTAGCTACCAATGGGCCGTTCGTTGTATTGGTGGTTACAAACGGTGCTATGTCTCCACTTCCGCTTGCTGCCAGGCCAATGCCTGGCGTGCTGTTGGTCCAGTTGTATACCGTACCTGGTAAATTACCTGAGGTACCGTTGAATGGTATCACCAGCGTTGTTGCGCCTGTACAGTATGCTTTGTTTGTTACCGGTGCTAAAGTTGGTACCGGGTTTACCGTGATCGTAAAGGTCTTCGATGGGCCGGTACAGGTAGTACCTCCATTGGTATAGCTTGGTGTTACCACGATCGTTGCTATCACCGGTACATTCGATGGGTTCAGCGCTGTGAAGCTTGGGATATCTCCCGTGCCTGATGCTGCCAATCCAATCGATGGCGTATTGTTGGTCCAGTTAAATACCGTGCCCGCTACCGCTCCTGTAAAGTTTACAGCGGCTGTTGGCGTATTGGCACATACAACCTGGTCGGCTGGTTGATTTACATCAGGTGTTGGGTTTACCGTTATTGTAAAGGTTACCGGTAAGCTTACACAGGTTACACCACCATTGGTATAACTCAGGGTTACCGTTAAGGTAGCCACTACAGGTACATTGGATGCATTGATGGCATTGAATGATAAAATATCTCCTGTACCCGCAGCAGGTAAACCGATCGATGGATCGCTGTTGGTCCAGTTGAATACTGCTGTACCGCCACTTACCGGCGTGCTAAAGTTGATATTGGCAGTTGGTGCTCCGTTACATACTACCTGGCTCGCAACAGGGTCTACCACCGGTGGAGGATTAACCGTGATCGTGAATGTCATCGGTGTGCCGTTACAGGTTACTGCGCCATTGGTATAGGCCGGTGTTACTGTAATGGTTGCTACCACTGGTACTGCTGTTACGTTCACCGCTGTAAAGCTGGCTATATTGCCTGAACCGCTCGCTGCCAATCCGATGGATGGCTGGTCGTTGGTCCAGTTGTAAACTATTGTTCCGCCCGTTGTGGGGCTGGTAAAGTTAACGGCTGTTGTAGCAGCTCCGTTACAAACCACCTGATTGGCAACAGGGTCAACTGTTGCGGTTGGATTAACCGTATACGTGAAGGTTTTTGGTGTGCCTGCACAGGTAAGTGTACCTGCACCCAGATAAGTGATCACCACCTGGCCATTGCCGGTTTGTACACCTGTTGTTACACTGCCTCCCAATACACCTCCTGTATAAGATGAGCCTCCGGCGCCACCGCCACCTGCTCCTTTATCATTACCACTGCAGCCTGCTGTGCCTGCTGATCCGCCGCCGGCGCCACCGCCACCAACGAATCCGCCGCCACCGCCGCCACCGCCAGGAATACTTCCGAAGCTGAAGCAGCAGCATGCCTGTCCGGCACCGCCGTTACCGCCAATACCTGTTGCAACACCTGCTGTACCCGGTGCTCCCAGGAAGCCTGCGCAACCGATACCGGCTCCGCCAAAGTTTGATCCCACTGCACCAAATCCGCCACCGGCACTACCGCCACTGGTTGGTGCATTGGTTCCGTTTACACCGTTTCCATCTCCGTTGCCACCAGGGCCACCGGTGATGCCGGTACCACTTTCGCAGCCGCCACGTCCGCCGCCGCCGCCGCCGGCTCCTACTATAATTCTGTCGGCTGTAGTTGCTCCAGGGAAACGTACATCACTGGCTCCACCACCGCCACCGGCTGTGTTGGCACCCGTTCCGCCACCGTTAAAGCCACCCGTTGCAGCACTGGCTGCACCGCCTACAAATATATTCAGTACCTGGCCAGGTGTTACCGCCAGCGTACCTGTAGCTCTTGATCCTCTGCCGCCAAAACCTCCTGAAGTAGCTCCGGCATTACTATTACCACTGGCACCCTGTGCACCCTGTGCACCATAAGTATCAATGGTCAGTGATGTTATTCCTGCAGGTACTGTAAAGGTCTGAACTGCACCGGTAAAGGTAAAGGTTGTAATTACCGGTACTGCAGGCGCAGGTGTTGTAATGCTTGGTGTTACTGTTACCGTTGCCACATTAGGGGCATTGGTTGCATTGGTTCCAACAAATGCAGGTATATTACCTGTTCCGCTGGCGCCAAGCCCTATTGTTGTATTATTATTTGTCCATGCATAGGTAACTGTACCGCCCGTTGTTGGGGTAGTAAAGTTGGTCGCTGCAAAAGAGGTATTGTTACATACCACCTGGTCTGCAGGCTGATCTACCTGCGCTACAGGATTAACAGTGATAGTGAATGTTTTTGGAGTGCCGGGACAAGGTACACCTGCAGCAGCCACCCCATAGGTGATCACCACCTGTCCGTTGCCGCTTTGTACACCAGGAGTTGTTGCTCCTGCTGTTACACCTCCGGTAAAGGATGAGCCACCAGCACCACCGCCGCCAGCTCCTTTGTCATTGCCAGAACAGCCTGTGGTACCTGCTGATCCGCCGCCACCGGCGCCACCACCAACAAATCCGCCACCGCCGCCACCACCGGCAGGAATACTTCCAAAGCTGAAGCAGCAACATGACTGGCCATTACCGCCATTGCCGCCAGTACCGCTTGCTACGCCGGCTGTTCCTGGTGCTCCCAGGAAGCCTGCGCAACCGATACCGGCTCCGCCAAAGGCTGATCCTACTCCTCCGAAACCTCCACCGGCTACGCCGCCACTGGTTGGTGCATTGGTTCCGTTTACGCCGTTTCCATCTCCGGTGCCACCGTTTCCGCCGGCTACTATTGCACTTTCACAACCGCCTCTACCGCCGCCACCGCCACCGGCAGCAACTAAAATACGGTCAGCTGTTGCTGAACCAGGGAATCTTACATCACTGGCTCCGCCACCGCCTCCGGCATTCTGGCTTCCGCCAAATCCGCCGCCGTTAAAGCCGGCCGTAGGGGTACCTCCTGCACCGCCTACAAATATATTCAGCACCTGGCCAGGTGTTACCGCCAGCGTACCTGTTGCTCTTGTGCCGTTTCCACCAGTACCACCAGTTGATGCGTTACCTCCGGTTGCGCCGTTTCCACCTTGTGCACCGTAAGCATCAATGGTAACTGATGTTACGCCCACAGGCACTGTAAAGGTCTGCATTGCACCGGTGTACAGGAAGGTTTGCGTTACCGTTGATACCGGGGTATAAACCGGGGTTACCGTAATGGTACCTACCAATGGCGCATTGGTTGCATTGGTTCCCGTGAACGATGCTATATTACCCGTGCCGCTGGCTGCAAGGCCAATGGCTGGTGTACTGTTGGTCCAGTTAAATACCGTACCCGGTACCAATGTGGTAAAGTTAACAGGCGCAGTTGGCGCACCGTTACATACTACCTGGCTGGCAGGCTGGTCTACCTGTCCGGTTGGATTAACAGTTATTGTAAATGTTATTGGAGTACCTGTACAGGTAACTCCAGCATTGGTATAGCTTGGTGTTACAGTGATTGTTGATGTAACAGCCGCTGTTCCGGTATTGATAGCTGTAAAGCTTGGTATATTACCGGTGCCGCTGGCTCCCAGGCCAATTGTTGTATTGTTATTTGTCCAGCTATAAACTGTACCCGGTACAAAACCCGTGAAGTTTACGGCCGCAGTTGGTGAACCATTACATACGCCCTGGTTTGCAACTGGGTCAACTGTTGGTGTAGGGTTAACGGTATAAGTAAATGTTCTTGGTGTACCAGGACATGGGGCTCCACCCGGGATCAGATAAGAGACCGTTACCTGGCCATTGCCTAACCAGATACCATTATTTGTCGTTCCTGCAGTTACTCCACCAATATAAGATGAACCACCGCCACCGCCGCCGCCGGCGCCTTTATCATTGCCTGAACAGCCTGAAGTACCGGCTGATCCGCCTCCACCACCGCCGCCGCCTAACTGGCCGCCGCCACCACCACCGCCGCCCGGAATACTTCCGAAGCTGAAGCAGCAACATGATTGTCCTGCACCACCCGAAGCACCCGTTCCGGTAGCTGCAGTTCCTCCCTGAGTTCCCAGGAATCCACCGCAACCGATTCCGGCTGCACCAAAAGCTCCCTGCACAGCAGCAAAATTACCTCCGCGGCCTCCTCCGGCTACACCACCAGATGTGGGTGAGTCACCTCCGTTAGTACCTACACCGCTGCCACCAACACCACCTGTACCTCCAACACCTGCAGAAACGGTTTCGCAACCTGCACGGCCACCGCCACCACCGCCACCGGCAGTGATCACACGGTTTGCTTCAGCAGTTCCGCCTGCCCTTACATCTGAGGCTCCGCCTCCACCGCCTGCATTGGTGCTTCCACCATTTGCACCGCCGTTAAATCCGCCCGTAGGTGTGGCCCCCTGGCCTCCTACAAATATATTCAATACCTGGCCTGGCACTACCGCCAGGTTACCCTCGGCATATCCGCCCAGGCCACCGGCCCCTCCGGATGTAGCGTTGCCGCCGGTTGCACCAGAACCTCCCTGTGCTCCCCAGCTTTGCAGGAATACAGATGTTACGCCTGCAGGTACTGTGAAGGTTTGTATGCCTCCTGTAAAATTGAAAGTTTGTGTACCGCTTACCGAAGAAACATAGCTCGGTGTTACGGTTACTGTAGCCACAACCGGTGCATTGGTTGCATTGGTTGCTGTAAAGCTGGCTATATTACCGGTACCACTGGCTGCAAGGCCAATGGATGGTGTATTGTTTACCCAGTCAAATACCGTACCCGGTACCGTGGTGGTAAAGTTAACCGGTGCCGTTGGCGTATTGTTACATACTACCTGGCTGGCCGGTTGGTTTACCTGGCCGGTTGGGTTAACCTTGATGGTGAATGTTATTGCTGTACCCGTGCAGGTTGTACCCGCATTGGTATAAGAAGGGGTAACTGTTATCGTTGCTGTTACAGGTGCTGAACCAGGATTGGTAGCTGTAAAGCTGGCAATATTACCCGTGCCGCTGGCAGCAAGGCCAATGGAAGGATCATTGTTTGTCCAGTTGTACACAGTACCCGGTACAAAACCGGTAAAGTTTACTGCTGTTGTTGGTGCGTTGTTACATACCGCCTGGTTGGCAACAGGATCAACCGTTGGGGTTGGATTAACCGTAATGGTAAACGTTCTTGGCGTACCCGTACAGGTGGTTCCTGCATTGGTATAGCCTGGCGTTACCGTAATGGTTGCCACTACAGGCGCATTACTTGCATTGGTAGCTGTAAACGAAGCAATATCTCCACTTCCGCTGGCTGCAAGGCCAATGGATGGGGTATTATTGGTCCAATTGTAAACCGTACCGGCCACTGCTCCGCTAAAGGTAATTGCAGCCGTTGAAGTATTGTTACATAACACCTGGTTAGCTACCGCATTTACCGTTGGAATTGGATTAACCACCACCGTTGCAGTGATGGGCAATCCCGGACAACCGTTAAAATCAGATGTTATTGTAAAGGTTACAGTTATTGGTGCATTGGTTGTATTGGTCAATGTACCGCTGATATCAGTTGTACCACTGGCTGCAATACCGGTTACTGTTCCGGTATTATCTCTTGTCCAGCTATAAGTAGTGCCAGGTTCTGTAGTACTTAATAAGATTGTTGTAATAGCAGATCCGCTGCAAATAGTTTGTGCAGCTGGTGTAGCCGTTACTACAGGTACCGGTTTCACAGTTGCAGTAACAGGCACTCTTGGTGCACTGATACAGTTCTGGCTTAATGAATATTCAAATTCTATTCTTGAGATGAAGGTACCTGCCCCGAATTCTCTCCAGATGTTTTGCGGGTTGGTTGTTGTCAGCGGGAACTGCATGCCCAGGCGTTGCAGCTGTACAGGGAATCCTGCAATGGTTGTATTATGATCTCCGTTTGCATAAGAATTGATAGTTCCGCGATAACCGAGGATACCTATTACTTCGCCAGCTGCTACCGGAATATTACATGGAATACTTCCGGCAGTCGCATTATTCCTGGTAAAAAACTCAGTGGTAAATGCATTAGTAGTGGCCGAGAATACCGGAGGAGGCGTGTTGCCGTTGAATTTCACCACTGCAATACTCTGCCCGGCAGAAGAAGCGGTTGTGGGTACACTCAGCGAAGTGATCACAAAGTCTGTTGGGGCTGTGAACCAATAGCCTCTAACATTACCGGTGAAGGTGCTGCTCTGTGCCGGCATTGCCAGTAAACTTTGCAGCCCTGCATTGATGGCAGCATCTACATAATAAGTGGTGGTAGTTGTTACATTCGGACTAAAGGTAGTTCCTGTATTTACTACGATACCGCCTGTTAATGCATCCCACCAGTTAATGGTTCCGTTGGCTGTAGCAGAAAGATTGGCTACGCCAGGTCCGCAAAGCGTTGCACCTGTTACCGAGGTGATACTTGGCTGACTGGCAACTGTAATAGTAAAGGTAATTGGTGTACCGGTGCAGACTCCGTTTACCGGAGTAACTGTGATAGTACCACTGATAGGACCTGCTGTAGCATTGGTGGCCACAAAGTTCAGATTACCACTACCGCTTGCACCTAAACCAATAGCTGTATTGGTATTGGTCCAGTTATAAACTGTACCTCCACTTCCGCCGCTAAATGTAACAGCAGCTGAAGCACCGTTACAGAATGCCTGGTTGGCTACCGGGTTAACTACCGGATCAGCAATGGTTACCGATTGTGATGCTGTTGCCGAGCAGGCATTATTGCCGTATCCTAATGTTACTGTATAGTTGGTTGTTCCTGTATTATGAACAATTGATTGTGTTGTTGCACCGCCCGGACTCCATGAATAAGAGTTTGCAAACGGAGCTGTTAAAGTGATAGGCGCACCACTACAGCTTGGTGAAGCCGGTGATACGGTAATACCGGCAGGATCCCTCGGTATATTTACATTTACTGTATAAGCACCGCATCCTGTTCCAACATTCACTTCATGTATTACTACAACTACCGTTCCGTTGGCAGGAATAGTTAATTCCATGAATGCCGGGGTTGAATAAGATGAACCGACATCAGCCAGGTAATTGGTACAAGGCGAAGCCGGGTTAAAGCTGCCTGTATAAGCTACCATAAAGATATTATTTCCGCAAGCATTGGTAGTACCTACTGTTGCGCATACCGGCACATTACGTACATTGGTAATGGTATAGGCATCATAGAACCTGGCGCCGGTAGGAGTGAAAATACCCGGGCATGCTTTAGGTGATGCACAGGTAGAAATGGTAGCAAAACGGTTGATACGTCCTGTCTGCTGCGGATCTCCTGCCCCGATTGAACCAGCGAACTGGTAATCAGCTGCAATAACGGCCGCTGAATCGCTGGCAGAGCAGCCAAACTGGTTGGTAACAGTTAACAGGTAAATGCCTGATACGGTTACTGCCTGTGTTTGTGCTGTTCCTCCAAAAGCAACATATGGACTTTGCACATCGCCTGAAAGGCTGCGTGCCCATGCATAAGTATAATTAGGATCTGCCGGGCCCGAAAGCGTAACTGACGGGGTTTGACAGAAGGCTCCACCACCGGTTACCGTAAATGGTGCCGTTGCAGGGTTTACTGTTATGGTACCGGTTGCTGTAACTACGGTACAACCGCCGGTTAATGTTACTGTATAATTAAATGGCGAGCCAACTGTTGTGTTTGGAGCACCGCTAATGGTTACCACGTTGCCAGCCCAGTTACCGTTTACACCCGGAGGAAGTCCGCTGAAAGTAGCACCGGTTGCTACAGTTGTTGCATAAGTAATATTGGTGATTCCTGAATTAACACAAACAGCCTGCGAAGTAGTAGCAGGTGCCGAAGTTAGGGTGATCGTGTTATTCGGGTTAACAGTGATGGTACCGGTTGCCGTTGTTCCGGCACAGGTTCCGCCAACCTGTGTTATTGTATAGCTGAAAGGAGAACCAACCGTTGTGGTAGGCGTGCCGCTGATGGTGATCACATCTGCCACCCAGTTACCGGTTACACCTGCGGGCAATCCGCTGATTGTAGCCCCTGTTGCACCTACTGTTGAGTAAGTAATATTGGTGATAGGCGTATTAATACAAACTGTCTGCGCATCGGTACCCACGGCAGAAGTAAGGGTTACCGCACAGGTAGTAACCGTAATCGTTCCTGTAGCAGTTACTGTTCCGCAACCACCGGTTAAAGTTACCGTATAACTAAATGGCGAACCCACGGCAGTTGTTGGAGAGCCGCTGATGGTTACCACGTTGGCTGCCCAATTGCCTGTAACACCTGCGGGTAAACCGCTGAAAGTGGCGCCGGTTGCCCCCGTTGTTGCGTAAGTTATATTAATGATTGGGTTGTTAATATTTACCGTTTGAGCATTGGTACCAGGTGCCGATGTAAGGCTGATGGTATTATTTGGTGTAACTGTAATAGAACCTACAGCTGATACCGCACCGCAACCACCCGTTAACGGTATGTTGTAGTTAAATGTACCTGATGCTGAAGGTGTTCCGCTGATGGTAATTACATTGGCTGCCCAGGCTGCTGTAACCCCGGCAGGTAATCCTGATGCAGCACCAATACCGGTAGCTCCGGTAGTAGTATGCGTGATAGCCGTCAGCACTGTATTGATACATAGTGTAGGTGTTGATGATGGTGCACCAACTGTATTAACAGGATTTACGGTTATGGTGCCCGTAGCATTGGTTCCGGGACATCCACCTGTTAGTGTAACTGTATAAATAAATGGAGAACCCACTGCAGTTGTTGGTGAACCACTGATGGTTACCACGTTGGCTGCCCAGTTACCGGTAACGCCCGCAGGCAAACCACTGAAGGTTGCACCGGTTGCACCAGTTGTGTTGTAAGTTATATTTACAATAGCTGTATTAACACAAACAGTTTGCGCATCGGTTCCTACCGCAGAATTGAGAGTAATGGTATTAGCTGCAGAAAAGGTGTAAGTGCACAGGCTGCTGGAAGTTCCCAGCGGGAAAACTGCACCACTAAATGTCCAGTTAGCATTATTATAAATGATGGCCGACATCTCCAGGGCTGTACATACACCTGCTGCAGATAATGCACAGGCACTGAATTTACCGTTATCAGGTTCGTTGGTACCGTTTGGAGCTGCGGGTAAAGGTCCGGGAGACATTAAAAAACAGGTTTGGCCATTAGTTAAACCCGGAGGTACACTACTTTCGGCGTTTACTGCTGCCGGTGTAGGATCCCAGTTAGCAAAAGTGGTGGTACCGTTATTATTTGCCATCAGGGCTGTAATAAACCTGATGGGGGTTCCGTTAGGGCCTGCATTCGGGCCTGCCACCGGGCCTGTCTGGTAAACCAACAGGTGATCCCCGCTAAAAGAAAGGCTCATACCATCTGTACTGTTTGCGGCAGGTATAATGGGCGTAACGTTGGCCATTACACCAAGGGCTATTGTTCCATTATAATCAGCGTATGCACCCCAGTCATAATATTCCTGACCTACAGGCGCTTCATCATGATATTGATTTATAAAAAACACTTCCGTTCCGCGGGCAATACCACCTGCAGGCACAGTCCATTGCACTACCGCTCTCCTGCCAAGTCCAAAAGTGTTTGGTGGAAAATCCACATCGTGCCAGTTATTGGAAACAGCATTCCAGCCCCTGGTAGTGAAAAATATCACGGTACCCGCGGCAAGTCCGCCCTGTTTAGTTACCACTACAGAAAACCGGTCTTCAAATTCCGCAAGATCATTGTCGCCGGCAATGGGATTAGACGCATCAAAATCCGATTGGTAACTTACGATGGCCAGATCACCGGCCGCCAGGTTGTTTTGAGAGAATGACTTGGTTGAAAAAACCAATAAAGCAAGCAATAAGCTAAGCAGCTGGTAACTTTTTTTCATAAACGAGGTTAATTTGGTATTAAGGTATATTTGAACAAACCAATCATTTCTGGCACTAAAAAATAACGGGCCACAAATTAAAAATACAGTAATAAAGATATTCTATTTTATTTATAATCCTAATAATTTGGAGACAAAAATCTGTCACCCTGATTAATTCCATAATTGAGCAGGCTGCTCCCTCCGAAGAACCCCTCAGTGGTACTGATCACATTGATCTTAACCAGTTTATTATCAAAACAATAAATTTTTAAACCATTCGGCACATCCAGGGTAATAATGGTACCCGGCAAGGCTTCAATTTCCGCCATTTCTGTAACCGGCTCAGCGTTTGTAAGACATAGCCCCATCTGTCCGATCATGGCACCCGCTCCTTTGTTCCAGGGGTTGCATGCATTGATAAGCTGTATCACCTGTTGGCTGCTCATGGTGTTCCAGTTGATCATCAGGTCGGCAGCCACCGGTCTTTTAAAATACCTGGCTTTAGATTCGTCTTGTGGTACAGATGGTAACACCGGGCTGAACTGGCAGAGACGTAGCAGGGGCTGAACCATCGCAGCACCCAGGATGCCCAGTTTCTGCAACTGCATGCCAAAAGTATCCCTGTCATCAATGGGTATTTTCTGTTGCATTACAACCGGGCCCGTATCTATATTTTCATCCACCACATGCACCGTGATACCGCTTTCTTTTTCACCGGCAAGCATCTGGGCCAGTACCGGGTTTACACCCCGGTATTGCGGCAAAAGCCCGTAATGAAAATTGATGAAGCCGCCGGGTAGCAGATTCAGTAATGATTTGGGTATGATGTAGGAAAAGGTCATGATCCAGGCAGCGGTAATATTTTTTTCTGCGGCCGTTTTTTTTAAGACAGGCTCCAGCGTTTTTTTATTCACTGTTACAAGACTGATACCCGTACCCGTTAGCATTTGTTTCAGCAAAGAAAATAAGGATACATTTTTCTCGGGAATCACCACAGCTTTCAGGCTGCCGCTCATGTATACCTGCTGCATGGCCGGTATGGCCATTTCATTATTGCATAGTATCATGATATTTACAGTACCGCTCATATACAGAGGTAGGTATTGCGCCAGGCCGAAACAGCATCTGTTGGGATCTGTGCACACATTTCTGCCCACACCTGCTGAAGATCAGTGATGCTATCAGTAATGGTTACCTGCAGATTGCCGGTTGATGATGCAAAATGTACCGGGCCGATGATATGTCTTTGTTCATTTAAAACCAGTTCTCCCCGGGGGCTGTTTATTTTTTCTGCCTGCAACAGATCAATGGCCGCTTCCGTGCCGGCTGCATCCTGCCTTATCTTCAGGTATTGCATGACCAGCAGGGCACTCTCCCATCCCTGCATGGAAAACAGGTTTGCTTCTTTACTATGTTCTGTTTTAAAATACTGTATGAATTGCTGATTGGTTTCATTCTCCAGCTCAGGTAACCAGTTGGTATAGCCGCACATATCAGGTGCAGCCGGCCTGGGCTCTGCAAAATCGCCGGGTGTACGGTCGAACATCATGGGCGAAACATACCATTGCAGGTTATATTCCTGTTGCACGGGCATCATTTTTTCATAAAATAAACGGGCCATATCGCCGCTGTATATCGCCAGCAATTTCCGGGTATCCGGGTTATCCTGTATAAATGTTGTAAGTGTATCCGTGTTAAATTCTTCTTTTTTATAGTGGCTTACATAATTGTGCATGATCTGACCACCGGCAAGCATAAACGCATTGCTCATGGCATGTGTATGGGTATATCCACCATCAAAAAAAGAAGTAGCCAAAATGCCTCCATGCCCCCCTTCCTGCCTGGCAGCATACCTGCCGGTAAGGAAAGCGCAGAGACAATCATTAAAAGAATGGAAGATCGTATGGCTGATCTTTTCTTTGAAAAAAGGGTAACTGGCTCCGCCATTGGTCATCAGCAGCAGTTTACCTGCCGCTGCACACAGGGGCGCCAGTTTTTCTGCATGATGATCACCGGCATAGGCCACCAGCACATCTGCGTTATTCACCAGTAATAATCTTTCTGCAGCAGCATATATCTCATCATCCTTCAGCCCGAAACTGATCAGTTCCACTTTAATATCCGGGGCTGTTTGCTGATGAAATTTAAACCCTGCTTTTATTCCCTGTAAAAAATCCATACCAATGGATGGGTAAAGGGTTGACCCCGGTAAAAGCACTCCTATTGTGAACATGTCTTTTTGTTATTGAACAAAACTTTTGTAAAAATGATGATTCAGATGATCAAGCAGTTTGTTGTGCAATTTCAATATTAAAATGAACCTGTTGAATCAGCCATATAGATATATGGAGGTCCAACAGGTTCTAACTAATATGATGAACAGGCATTAATTCCTTGAAGGAAAGATGCCAAACATGCATATAACATAGTTCATACCCATTACCGGCTGAATATTGGTTAGCGGTGCAGGAGAGGCAGAACCGGCTGCAGCAGCAGTAAGTTGCGTTTGCATATTGGCCAGACCACTGCCGTTATTTACGCTTGAGTACATGTTGGTTCCGGTAACTGTTCCGGGGTAATTGTTCTGCGGAGCATCTGCATCAGTGGCAGCAGCATTTCCATTTGCCTTCATGGTAACAGAGCCGGTTAAAGGATGCGTATGTGGTGGAAAATTGGCATTGGTGATCGTAAATGATTCGGTGCCGCCCTTTTGCCCCAGCTGGTAATTGGAAAGGCCCGGCCCGGTGCCGGCACCCACGGGTATCCTGCCCCTGAAATCGGGTAAGGCAAAAGTGGTTTGGCCATTGCCACCATAGGTAGTGCCCAGCAGCGAAAACAAGGCTGTATTTTGTGCAATAGCTATTGTCTGGTTATTACAGAATGCCCAGTTCCTGGGGGCAAATGTACCCGCAAACATTCTAATTTCTGCGATTGTTCCTTCCATGATAATATAATTTAAGTAAGGTTAATAATATTAATTTCTGCTCGGGAATATACCTTCGAGGCAGATGATAAAATTCATGGCCTGATAGGGTTGAACTGTGCTGATGGGAGCAGCCCCATTAGGCGTTTGCACGGCAACGGTTACCCCTGCCAGTGATGCAGGCGCCATATTACTGTTATCCGTTGTGGTGGAATAAATGGGATCGCCATTGCCGGCCGGAAAATTATTAACAGCAGCTGCTGTTTGCCCGTCGCCGGTTGCTGCTGCCACTCCTGCATTGCCACTAACAGTATGCGTATGGCCCCCAACATTCGCTGCGGTAAGCGTAATATTCTCGGAGCCTCCCATTTGCCCAATTACATAATTCGACAGCCCCGGGCCCTGACCGTTATGAATAGGCACCCTGCTTCTTAAATCAGGTAAGCCAAAGGTTGTTTGCCCGTCACCACCGTAGGTGGTTCCGATTAGTGCAAACAAAGCGTTATTTTGGGCAATAGACTGTAATGAGCCATCACAAAAAGCCCACGACCTGGGCGCAAAATTGCCGCCGAACATGCGTACTTCTGAAATATATCCTTCCATGATGTTATAATTTAAAGGTTTTGGTTAAAGGTTTTAATTAGTTCCTGGATGGAAATATTCCCTGCAGGCATATAATGTAACTGATGGCTGTGTATGGCATCAGGTTGCTTATAGGAGTTCCCCCCGAAGTACCCAGCCCAAGCGCCACGGTTGCGGGCTTCATGGTATCGCCGGCCCCGGAGTTTTTATACTTGGGTGTAGCATCATTGGCAAAATAATTACCCGCCGGTGCCACCGCATTGGCAGCTGCTGATGTGGTGAGCATTTTTGCAGAACCCGTAATGACATGCGTGTGCAATGGTATGTTGGCTGCTGTGATGGTAGTGTTTTCAACTCCCGTAAGCTGGCCAAGCTGGTAAGTAGATAATCCCGGACCGGTGCCCGTACCTACTGCTACCCTGCTCTGCATATTGGGCAGGGCAAAATTGGTAGTTCCGTTACCGCCGTAAGTTGTACCTAAAATTGAAAAGAGTGCCTGGTTTTGGTTGATAGCCAGCAACTGCCCGTTGCAGTAAGCCCAGAACCTGGGTGAAAAAGTTGCTGCGAACATGCGGATTTCGCCAATTGTTCCGTCCATAAAATATGAGGTTTAAGGTGTTAGAATAGTTTATTATTGATAAATATAGAAACAATATTTTGATATGTCAAGTCTCAATTTAAAAACAGGTGAAAATACCTGCTTCATTTTAATCAAGCACCCACTTCAGCATACAGGGATATGGTGGTACATTTTGCCTGGCTGCATTGGTTTCATCCAGCGTCATGCCTTTCCATTGCAGCATGGGCAGTCCAAAATAATTTTTATTGGCAAAATTATCAGCAATATAACTACCGCCACCCTTGTATCCCTCATCGTGGAAAACCACATAAGGATCTAAGCCCAAATGCTTACATGCTGCATAAGACCAGGCAATGGCCATCATTTCCTCAGCCTCCCGCTGATCCCTTTTTTCAATAACAGCTGCAGAAAGCGTATTCCTTTCGGCAGCAGGCACAACGGCTATATGGCCGGCTTCATGTAAAATATCTCCGGGATAGCTGAGCGCTTCCTTATCTATAATAATAATACCGTTACGGATGGAAAGGCCTGGTAAAAAGCAGGGTTCATCCAGTTTTTCGAATCTTGTTTCAATACCAATCTCATGGAAAAATGAAATACAGATGGCAAGGTATTCTTCCAAAGGCACCTTACGTAAAGGGATAAGTTCATTTTCACTTTCAGTCATTGTATGCTATGTTATGATTTTAAGGATGAAGATAAATTACGATGGGCTTACAAACAAAGTATTTGAAAACAATTGCTGACAATACCGATAAATTGATTTTTACATATATAATCAAAAATATTTCGATTATTCAAAGGATTTATTTGCACAGTAGCAGGTTAAATACTATTTTGTAGTCTTATAATAAAAACCAGAACCAACCTGAGCAACATGAATACAAGGAGAAAATTCTTATTCAGCGGCAGTTTAGGCGCAGCAGCCTTACTTACAGCCAAACCATTTACAACCATCGCCAACAGCCTGAGCCCTGTAACTGGTTATCGTATTAACAACCATCAGCTGGTACTTGCACATACCGGTAATGCTCTGCATGCCGGCAGTAACCAGGCCATGCAACATATTACCAAACTGAGGAACAGCAACCCTAACCTGATCATGCTGCACGCCGGAAATAAGGTTGCAGCAAACCAATCGGCATATGATGCATCGCTGCATGCCGGAGAAACTTATTCTGTTGCTGACAATGATTACAGGATCGTTTTCAAAGGCGATATTAAGACCGGCATTATTACTGCAAACGATCAATCTGTTTCTGCTGATAAGATCAATACACTTGCCATTTATCTTAAGAAAGAGAAAAACTGCCAGCTGGTTATATGCCTTTCGCAACTCGGATATAAATCATCAACGGGTTTAAATGACCTGTCGCTTGCAGCTGCATCCACGCACCTGGATGTGATCATTGGCGGGCATGCAGATGATTTCTGCACAAGGCCCGTAATTGCCCAGAATAAAAACAAGGAAGAAGTGATCATCAATCATGCAGCAACTAACGGTTTGGCCTTACGCAAAATTGAAATAGGTTTTGACAACCTTGGTAAAAAAGGCCAGGTTGTTTTTAGTAAAACCTGTTCATAATGATACCTTCGGCTTTTCATATTAAGCCACTCTTTTAATGCAGATCATCAAATACCTGAAATTACCCTTTTTGTTTGATGCGGGGTTATTGCAGCAGGAAGTAAATGCTTTATCTGCATCGCAATGGCTTCCCCATTACCAGGTAAAACATTACGAAGGAACATGGACTGCCATTCCCTTGCGCAGTATTGGCGGCAAGGCCGATGATGTGATCATTTCTCCTGCAGATAACCCGCAATACCTGGATACCATTTTTTTAGAAAGCTGCCCTTACCTGCAAAAAGTATTGCAAACATTCCAGTGCCCGCTACAGGCCGTAAGGTTGCTCAAACTCAATGCAGGAAGCAGCATTAAAGAACACCGTGATGCAGAACTTAATTTTGAAAGCGGTGAAATACGTTTGCACATCCCGGTGCTTACAGATCCCGGTGTAGAATTTATTCTTGACAAGGAAAGATTAACCCTGCAGGAAGGCGAATGCTGGTATATGAATTTTAACCTGCCACATGCCATTAATAATAACAGTTCCGTAAACCGTGTACACCTGGTTATTGATGCATTGGTGAATGACTGGGTTAAAGAAATTTTTGAAGGGCCTGACTGCAAAATAAAAAAAGAGATCGAAAATACTTCAGGCAGGTATGATACTGCAACCAAAAAACAAATGATCATACAGTTCAGGGAAATGAATACTGAACTCAGCAATAAACTGGCAGATGAACTGGAAAAGGAATTATCAATAACCTGTTCATAAAAAACTTCCTGTATTTTTATTCATATAAACCTTTCAACCATTTAGTACCTTTCGCAGACCATGTTTAATAAATTGAAATTAATTAAGGCAGTTGTTTACCGGTGCTACAGTTCCATCATCACTTTTTTAATTGCTTTTATTTTAACCAGGAACCTTGTTGCATCCATTTCTATCGGCATCATTGATTCTATCATAAAAATATTTTCCTATTATTTTTTTGATGAGATGTGGGCCAGGCTTACCGGGTATAAAACCAGGCCTGCTGTTATTTTTTTAACCGGACTGAGCGGTTCGGGGAAAACAACCATTGCAAAGGCACTGGTTGAAAGATACAAAAAGAAAGGCATCACTCCTGTATTGCTGGATGGTGATGAGATCAGGAAAGTTATTCACCAGACCGGCTTTGATGAAGAATCAAGAAAAAAGCACAATTTAAATGTAGGCTATATGGCATCGTTGCTCGAAAGTCAGGGCAATGTGGTGATCGTATCACTGATATCGCCCTATGCAGACATCCGCAATGAGATCAGGGGTATGTGTAAAAAATTTGTTGAAGTGCATGTAAGCACCGATATTAAAGTTTGTATAGAAAGAGATCCCAAAGGATTATATGCCAAAGCCATTGCCGGGGAAATAAAAGATTTCACCGGAATATCTGCCCCCTACTATGCTCCCGAAAATCCGGAAGTATTACTCGATACAGCAATTGTAAGCATTGCAAATTGTACCGATAAAATATTTAAAGCTGCAAACAAATGAGATACAATTTATTTATTGGAAGATACCAGAGCCCGCATAAGGGGCACATGCACATTTTTGATACTTTTCTGAAAGAAGATAAGCCTGTGTTGATTGCCATACGTGATATTGAGCCCGATGCAGCCAACCCGCTTTCTGCAACAGAAGTAAAACTGCTCTGGGAGAAAGTATACGCTGCAAACCCGTTGGTGAAAGTGATCATCATACCCGATATTGAGTCGGTTAATTATGGAAGAGGTGTAGGCTACGCCATTAATGAAATTAATGTACCGGATACGGTTGCAGCCATATCGGCTACCGAGATCAGGCGGCAGGTAATTGCAGGTGAAACGGACTGGAAGAAATTTGTAGATACTAATATTCATGAAATGCTGACCGGGTATTTGCAATCAAAATAATAAATTCAAAAATGATGCATGAATAATTCCGCTCCCATTACCGGCTGGATACCTGTAAAATTATATCCTGAAGAAAATAACCTGCTTTGCCGCTGGCTGTATGCAGGTGATAAAACTTTTGCTGAGCCTTTTTTTGATGAAACCATTTCGGCATGCCGGGCTTTGTTTCCTGAAAACTGGAAATTAAAAAGAAGTATGAGCAGTCCGGAAGTATTGGCTGATTGGGCAATAGAGTTAGATACCATTGAACCAACTGCCTTTATTTTTCACATCTCCCGCTGCGGTTCTACGTTAATTTCTCAGATGCTGGGCATGCAGCCATCCAATATTATTTTATCGGAAGTTCCTTTTTTTGATGACCTGTTGCGGTACGGAAAGATGCATGATTGCATGGATGCATTATTACCACAATTAAAAGCTGCCGTTGCATTATACGGTGCCAACCGAAACGGAAAATATAAACAGCTTTTTATTAAAACAGACAGCTGGCATATTCATTTTTATAAAGAGCTGAGAGCACTTTATCCCGATGTCCCTTTTTTCTTGCTTTACAGAAAGCCCGATGAAGTGCTGCGTTCGCAGCAAAAGAAAAGAGGCATGCAGGCATTGCCCAATTACCTGGAACCTGATATTTTCGGTTTTGATAAAGAGATCGTATCCGCTACGCCACTTGATGAATACATGGGCATGGTGATTGAAAGTTACCTGGATGCATTCCTCGATATTTTACAAAAAGACCCATTGGCTTATGCCATTAATTACCATGATGGTGCCATGCGGATTGTAGATAACATGGCAGCTGTTACCGGTTTACCTTTTTCGCCAACAGAAAGACTGCTGATGGAAAAAAGAGCAGGTTTTCATGCAAAATTTCCCGAACAGGTTTTTAGTGAAGACATGCCCGATGAACCCGTTCCCGGCTTTTTAAAAAGATCATTTGTACTGTATGATCAAATAGAGAAATTCAGGCTAAGCAAAAAATAGTTTTCTCATTTTAAAGATCGGCCCACATCCTGAATAAATTACTATGCGTTTGTAATAACAGGTTTGTTGCGGGTGCATTGGGTGCCTGTTGAAACATTGCACTGTGTACCTGATTGAGTTGAAACAATATCTGCCGCTGCCCCGGGTCTTTTACATTGCTTTGTATCCAGGTTACAGCTGCTACCCTTTCGCCGCTTTTAATTTCATTTACACAATGCAGGTACTGGCAGGGATACAACACCGCATCGCCTTTGGCCGGTTTAAAATTGGTAACACCTGTACCCGACTGAATAGACAATTCTCCCCCTTCATAGGTTGCCGGATCGCTTAAAAAAATGGTCATGGCCAGGTCGGTACGTATAGGCGGGTTGCCCATTACCGGGCTATCCACATGCCAGCCATAATATTTGCCGGCACTGTATTTACTTACCAAAAAAGGATACACCGTTTTGGGCAGCGCTGCAATATTAAACAGCGGACTTTGAGACAAGGCTGTGTTTATTATTTGCTGAATTTCAGCAAGCCTGGCACTGCCTGCTTCCAGCTGCAGATTATTCTTTACATCTTTTGCTGCAAGGCTTGCCGTTAATTTACCATCCACAAAACCGGCGTTAGCGATCAATGCATCAATCGTTATCAATTCTGATGCTGTAAGCAGTTCAGGTATATGTACCAGTTGTTGGCTCATAAGCATTTGTTTTTTTAAAGATAAAAAATAACGGGGTTAAACTGATCTATTTATTTTATCAGTAAAACTATCACAGTCTTTCTTATTTTTATCGCATGAAATTTCAATTCTGGTCGGTTGGTAAAAATCATGAGCCTTATGTAAAGGAAGGCATTGAATTATTTACAAAGCGCATCTCCAATTATTATCCGGTAGAATGGAATATCATTCCCATGCCTAAAAATGCAGCCAGCTTAAGTGAAACAGACCTTAAGAAAAAAGAAGGAGAGATCATCAGCGGGCTTTTACAAAAAGAGGACTACCTGGTTTTGCTGGAAGAAACGGGTAAAATGCCGGGCAGTACAGACCTGGCAAACTTTATTCAGCAAAGAGCCAATGAAAGCACAAAGAATATGGTATTTTTAATTGGTGGTGCTTATGGTGTCAGCGAAGCTGTGAAGCTACGGGCCAATTATACCTGGAGCTTATCCAAACTTGTTTTTCCGCATCAGCTGGTGCGCCTGATTTTAGCTGAACAAATCTATCGTGCCTGCAGTATTAACAGGAATGAAAAATATCATCATAGCTAAACAGTTTGCAAACTGCTTAGCAGTTTATCTTAGCCACTAATAACACGAATTAACACGAATGTTGATCAGTATTTTATTCGTGTAATTCGTGGCAAAAAATCAGTAATCAAAAAAGCCCCGCAATTTTTTTGCGGGGCTTTCGCTTATAGTGGTCGAATAAAATTATTGTTTTATCAGCTTCTCTACAATAGTTGCATCATCAGTTTTGATCTGCAGCATATAAGGTGCCGAAGGAAGTTTATCGAGATCGTTCATGGTAAACCAGTTAAAGCCTTTTAAACCTTTTACCGATTTATTAAATACCAGCCTTCCGTTGATATCAAGAAACCTGAAATCTACCATGGAATTGTGTGTAAGTGTGAGGTACACATCAACTTTACCGGTGAAAGGATTGGGTGCAACTTTGGTAACCAGCTGTATACCATCTTCAATACGGATGATCACAACCTGGCTGTATTCAAACTGACCGTCGAAATCAATAATTTTTAAACGGTAGTAATTGATCCCTTTTATAGGCAGCGGATCTACCTGGTCGTAACTGATGGCCGTACTGCTGTTACCCTTTGCAGTTACTGTAGCAATTTTTGTAAAATTCCTGCCATCAGTTCCACGCTCTACTTCAAAGTTTTTGGTATTCAGTTCATTGGCAGTAACCCAGTTCAGATCTACCCTGTTACCATTTAACCGGCCGCTGAAACTGATGAGTTTAACCGGCAGTGTCTGGCTCCAGTTTACAGTAACTGTGGCCGGTACCGGATCGTACAAACCGGCTGTATCCATAGAAGCATACCTGAATGCTGCCATATGGGTAATATCATCCGGATCAATTTTCAGTAATGACCAATGAAAGTTTGTAAATACCTGGTTGAGTGTTACTAAAATATTGTTGTAATACAAATCGGCTCCCACAGGCAGTTTGGTGATCTTATAGGTTTTACCGGAACCTAAAGTACCGTCTTCCGGATCTTTACCCGTAAGCCCTGGAGTAATATCATATTTAGTACCCGGTGTGTTTTTGGGATAGCTTATTATTTTATCATCCGAATCGGGTAATCTTTCAATACCAAAATTAACGTTGGTAATATTCGTTAAAGCGGATGTAACAGAAACCATACAGCCTGGTGTACCCGGTTTAATACCGGCTCCGGCAGCGTTTCCTGTTCCATACGAATCGCCGGTAGGTACCCAGTTGCCGGAAACATTTGCTGTGCCTGAACCGTTTGGCGGGAGGTCGCCCAGGTTTACACTTACAGTACTTAAGCGAAGTGAATAATTGGTGAGCACATCTGCATCGGGGAAGTTAAATGCCCCGGTATTGGTGTTTAATGTTGTTCTTCTTGCCACACGTCCGGTAGAGTCTACCAGGTATGCATAAACAGTTGTACCCGTAATAGTGCCGATTGCATTACCATTAATTAATGCATCGGTCAGTCCATTGGCATCATGAAACAGCGTACCGCTGATGCTGATCTTATTTTTTGCTATACCAAAATCAAAAGGTGACAGACAGGTTTGTGTACTGGTAGCCGTTACACTTCTTTGCAAAACTGTAGTTCTGTGATGATATGCCGGTATGGTGGTACTGTCCATCCTGGTTATATAACATACCGGATACCTGATGAACTGGATCTTAACATCATCAATATAAACAGTATCGGCATCATCTACATTATTATTGGTTAAGAAACGTATATAAGTTGTTGCCGCAGCATAAGATGTTATATCCTGGTTGTAAATATTTACATAACCTGCATCTGCAGTTCCATCGCCTGAAATGGTATAAACAGTTCCAAAATTTGTTCCGTTTGATGATGCCTGTACAATAACATCCTGCCCGTTCGTAAGTGTTGCCGTTTTTCTTCTGTAAGAAAAAGAAAGGAATGCATACGAAGCTCCGGAAAGGTTTACCGTTCGGGTGGCCGAAACATTATTATCTTTTAGCCTGATGGCATGGGTAAAGGCGCCGTCTTTATATATCTCACAATCGGTATTAGCCTGTGTTTGTGAGGTATTGCAAAATCCGGCAGAAGGATCCCCTGCATCCACCCAGTTGCTTAACCAGGCTCCGGTTCCATCAGTACCGCTGGCACAGGTTCTTGCACCACCGGTGCCATCAAAATCGTCTTCGGCAATTTTTTCTGGATACGTAATAAACTGGTAAGTGCCTGTTGAATCTACAATAACTGAATCTACCATTTCATCGGTATCTGGTACCGTATTACAGTTACCATCAACATACAAATAAACCCTGGTACCCGGAACTCCGGTACCTCCATCATTATTGTTACCGTCATTATTCTTATCCAGGAATACAGTACCTGCAATTACATTCTGATTAAACGGTGCCGGGCAAACAGCAATATCAACATACACGGTTGCTACATCGCACACAATGGGTGTAGGTGTAGAACATACATTGTATTGAAAAGTATCTTTACCTGTATAACCCGGATCAGGATGGTAAATTACCGTTCCATTGGCATTGATGGATACACTACCATTTCTGGGTTGCAGCAAAGCTGTGTTGGTTACAGAAGCAGGATCTACAACCGACAGGAATCCAAAATCATTCAGCAATACCGGTATGGTAACCGGCTGGTTAATCAGGGTACGGGCAAAATCATCGTTTGCAAAAATCAGTTTTTGCTTACAGAATGGCTGTATGGTAGAGCCCACATCCCAGCTGGGAGAGGCAATAACTGCCGTTGATGGATCTTCACCATATACCGCTGCTAATTTGGTTCCATCGCAGGTATATACAGCTAAACCGCTCTGGTTATTATCATTGGGATCCAGCAGGCGCTTGTGATTAAGTGCGTTAAGCGGATAGGATACGTCATAACGCAGGCCACATGGGCTCAACAGGCCGGTTGTACCACTCACATTTCCATCGTATTTTACATAAATGACTGTATTATTTACAGGTGTTACCCAAACCGGGTTATCATTTCTGGAACCATCCAGTGAACCCGGGGCCCAAGCAATAGTGGCAAAATCGGTAAGCCTGTTTTGGGCAATCAGGTTAAAGGCCCAGTCATAATCCCGTCCAATATTTCCTCCGCTTCCCGGAGTGTAGGAGTCGCAGATCTGAATAGCCGTAAATGATTCGCCGGTTGGATTTACAAATTTGTACCCGGCAGTTTGTGAATAACCCAAAGGAAAACGAACTACCGATTTAGGTGGAATTACAATACTGCCACTTGTTGGAATACCGGATGACCAGTTGATGGTTAAAGATGTATTGCTTAAACTATTGTACAGCATGACCGCTGCAGTGTCCCTTGGTGTGTTGGAGGTTCTGCCTGTTGTTGGAACCGGTGAATAATAGGTATTGGAATACCAGGTTGCCGGAAAAATGGGTACATCACGGGAAGAATAATCATCATTACCGCCAAAATGAAGTTCTACACCAATGGGTGCCGATGCTATTACAGTGGCCCCCGATAAAACACCTCCGTTAACATGTAAAACCTGGCCCTCGCTTAAGGTTGCTGTAGTTTCCAATGAACCATTATTGTCTTTATCAATTTCAACTGTTGTATTATTTTGAGAAGCCCTTATAAACAGGGACGTATACCTGAAATCCTGGCTGTTAAAATTCTGACCTGCCGGTATAGTAAAAGAGGTACCATAATCAATGGTAGGTGAAACATTTGTTTTCATACACTGAACCGCCATTATAGAAGGCTCTCCGCAAACCTGTGTTACAGTGATCTGTCCGCTTGACGTTATTTTATCTCTTCCGTCATACTGTATAACTGAAGGATCCCTTGGGTTTGTAGCAACCAGATTATCCAATACAATGCTTCCGCCTGCAGGAATGATATCATTTGCATATCCCGGCGCTATACCGTTATACGGATTTCCATCACCCCAGACTTTTGTTGTAGCCTGCAAAGGATTTAAAGCATTTATTTCGTAACCGTCTTCCCACTCATCCCATACTATGGTCATTCCGGGATAAGGCATTTTCATACTGATTACGGTTCTTATATTATTGCCCGGGAATGCCATGTTGGTTGAACTATCTAATGCAATACGGGCTTCATTTTCTGAAAATGGCAAATAATACACATGATTCCTGGTAGCTTCTGAGCAGGGATCTACCAATAATGGGTTAATTGTAAAAAATACCTGCGCTGTGGCACATTGATTGGTACTGTCACAAATCTCGTAAGTTAAAGTATCGCTTCCTTCAAAAGTACCATTAGGCAGGTAAACTACTTTGTTGTTTGATATAAACCCGGTTCCATTAGCAGGCTGCATGGCAATGGCCAGTGTAGATAATTTTATATTGTTATTGGGGTCGTAATCATTAGCCAGTACATCCACAATAATGGGAGCTCCGCCTGCTCCATTTGCTGAATCATTTAAAGCCGCCGGCGGACAGGATGCACAAACATTGAATGCCAGCAGGTCTGAATTTTTGATATTATTTTCATATCCTTCTTTAGCAGTTGCCAGCAGGTAATATACATTATTGGATGCTGAAGTCGTCCATGGATATTCATAAGTACGGGTACAGGTTGATGAGTCTACACAGCTTACCGGCACAGTATTTCCCGGTGGGTTGATCTTCATGTCCAGACCGGTAATATCTTTATAACCAAATGGAGTGGTAACAGTTGCCCTTACATAATAGGTTGTATTCTGCAAACCGCTGATTCTTTTTACACCACCCGGGTATGGGGCTGAATATACATCAAAAGAAGAAAAGTCGATAAATGTTGAAACCGGCAGCAGGCTTATCCTGGATGGTTTGGTCATGCTGTGGTAATCAATTCTGAATGTTACCCCACCCTGAGCTGTAGTAATAACCAGGTCTATTGGCTGGCCGGAAGGCACCATTACATCGGCTCCTAAAGAACCGTTCCACGATAACACTTTGGTTCCGGAATTATAAACAGGATTGGTTAAACTGATGATATTGGTAGTCCCATATTTTATTAAGGCAGTAATATTTGGATTAACCGGCATTGTACCGCTGGCAATGGTTAAATACAATTGCACTGAAATATTCTGTGCCTTTATGGTTAGTAAATTACAAAGAGCCGGACTTAATTTAAATGTGGTATTGGTTGTGCCGGTTGACGATAACACGGCAGTTTGAACGGTGGTTGTTATACCAGTTGCAACGGGGTCAATCCTGTCAAGTATCTGCCCGGGTGTACTGAGGTACAATGGAGCCTGAACAACTGCTGTATTGGTATTAACAATATGCGAAGCTGTAGCAGGTCCGTTACAGCCTGCTGCAGTTGCAGTAATGGCCGATACGCCCATCCATGCTGCACTCCATATAACTGCACCTGTTGCCGCATTTATAGTATTACCTCCGGCAACACTGCCTGCATCAAGCGAATAAGAAATACCTGTAGTATTTGTAGCGGAGGCTGCATACGTTATTGCAGCACCCGACTGTGTACGTACAGACTGTAAGCCCAAATCAAACACAGGTGTACCCACTGCCGGTGTAATAGTTACCGTATGTATTGCTGTGCCAGGGCCGTTACAGCCACTTGCAATTGCAGTAATAATTGAGGTCCCTGTCCAGGCAGCAGTAAAAGTAACCTCACCGGTTGCAGCGTTGATGGTATTACCAGCGGTAGTACTGGCAGCATCCAGTGTATAAATTATGCCTGAGATATTTGTTCCGCCGGCATCATAAATTACATTTCCGGTACCCTGGCAACGGGTTGATGTTTCCCCTAAAGTAAATACAGGTGTACCTACTGTTGGTGTAATTGTTACAGTGTGAACCGCAGATGTTGGTCCGTTACAGCCGTAAGCTGTGGCAGTAATAGTTGTAATACCGCTCCAGCCGGCTTCAAACAACACAACACCCGTAAGCGAATTAATGGTATTACCACCAGCGGTACTTACAGCATCCAGTGTATAAGTTATTGAGGTGGAATTGGATGCCGTTGCAGAATAAGTAACCATATTAGCTCCCTGGCAACGGGTTGATGTGGGTCCCGACGTAAAAACAGGTGTTGAAACATCGGGTGTGAACATAACTGTTACACTTCCTGCCCCTGCGCTCCAGGTAAGTGTGTTATTATCCCGGGACCTCAAATAATAGGTTCCGGAAACGGTAACAACATAACTGGAAATTGAATCGGCTGTACTTGTACCGGTAGCACTGGTTTGCCAGTACCAGGTTTCTCCTGCCGGTACCGTGCCTGTAAAGTTCATGGTAACACCGGTACCAATACATTGCGGCGAGTTTGATGTTGGATCAGGAGGAATTGCCTGTGACCTTACATCAGTACTTATTAATAACAACAATAATCCTGTTATGAGGGTTACGGCACGCTTATTAATAAAATGCCAGTTAGTAAATATTGGTTTCATGTTGCTTTATTTAGGATAACAGTTGGATAAAAATATTAGTGAATTATGTTTACAGGATCAATTTTCAAATGGGTGAAATATATGGGTATTTCTGTCCATACTTTTGCAGTTAAGAGCTGCACATGCCTGTTAAACTTGTGTAAGTTTGGCTTCATTTTGTTGGATATTGGTTTTTTTCAGAAATGCTACCTGTATCTAATTAATTGATTATCAATAATTTTCTGCACTACCAGTTGACGAACAGCAGAATAGCAACTACATTAACGCATTTATTGTATGGTTAGTATTACTACTTAGTATATTCTATATAAAATAACTGATAAATACTATTTGTAAAGCATCGGCATATGATTTATGTTATAGTCTTTTAACCAATATCCCGGTGGCTTAATTGCAGTTTTTGTTTGCATGCTCAAAAAGAAACCGAAAACCACAGATAAAGTTTTAGATTTGGCATCCCATAATTACCGGGATTAAATACGTATGAATATTCAGGACTACCCTATAACTATCGGCTTAATTGTTGCCAACGTAATTTTTTCATTGATCGGTTTTTCTAACCATGCTATGGTAGATAAAACCATCATGTGGCCATACCGGGTGGCCAGGGAAAATCAATATCATCGTTTTATTACGTCGGGTTTTTTACATGCCGACTGGATGCACCTGATCTTTAACATGTTTACCCTGTTCTTTTTTGGCATTGGGCTGGAGCATTATTTCAGCTTTTATGGTTTGGGGGGTAATATTTCTTACCTGGCGCTTTATTTTCTGGGCCTCATCATTTCCGATATACCGAGTTATATCAAGCATAAAGATGATTATAATTACCGTTCATTGGGTGCATCGGGTGCAGTGTCTGCCGTGGTTTTTGCTACCATTGTTTTCAGTCCCTGGAGCCCTATTTACCTGTATGGTGCTTTAAAAATATCGGCTACGGTTTATGCTATCCTGTATATTTTTTACTGTGTGTACATGGGCAAAAAAAGCGGCGATAATATCAATCACGATGCACACTTGTGGGGTTCACTTTTTGGACTGGCTTTTACCCTTATTTTAATTGCTGTACTGCAACCCGATCTGTTTACGGGTATTATTGAAGAACTTAAGCATCCCAGTTTATTCGGCAGGGGTTAAAGTGATCTGCAGGATATTTGTAGTGCTGCCGGTAATTTTAAACCGGTCATCAATACGCAGTCCAACTACCCAGATAATCTTTTTATCCATTTCAATAACCCAGGTTTTTTCTTTTTGTATGAGCGATCGTTTTTGGTCGATAAAAAAGCGGCTGAGCTTTTTCTTCTTAGCCATGCCCAACGGATAAAAATAATCACCTTGTTTCCATTTGCGCAGCAGTAAAGGAAATTTAATTTCACGGGCATCAACCTGCGCAATATTACCTGCAGTTTGTAATTTATGACCGGCAGCTGTTATGCCTTTTAAGTTTAAATACCCGTCTTCAAATTCAACCTTCCTGTCTCCTTCTTCAATTAAAACATGCTGTGCAAGTGTTGCTCCTGTTATTGAAATGATAAGCCAGTTACGGTTTTTAAGCACACGATGAGTTTCTGACTCTATATATTTTCCGCTTTCAGATTTTAATAACCGTACAATCTCACCGGTTTGATGCGAACTGAAATTATACGCTTTAAATATCTCGTAAATAATGGTGGACAGCGGTTTAACCTTTAGCAGTTTCAAAACAGGAATATGAACTTCAGATCCTTTTTCTTCCAGCAATTTATGCTTATGTTGCTGCACCGCTTCGTCGTATAACATTTCCACTTCTTTAAACCGGTTGATATTATCAGACAGGTTATTTTCTACTTCCGGAAAAACTTCCTGTATTGCAGGAATCAGCTTATGACGAAAATAGTTACGGGTGTATTTATCAGATGCATTGGAAGAATCTTCAACCCAGGAAAGATTGTTTTGGGTTGCAAACGCTTCAATATCTTTTCTTGTTGCAAATAAAAGTGGTCTTACCAGGTTGGGGAGCATCAGTTTATCGCTTGTTTGAGAAATGCCTTTCAATCCTTTGATACCAGTACCTTTAAAAAAATTCATCAGCAATGTTTCTATGTTATCGTTCAGATGGTGCGCTGTTGCTACCCACCATTTTGGACTATCAGGATAGATGGCAGTATGCCATCCAGGTTCGTTTGAAGACTGATCAAAATTAAGTTGCATTTTTTTTGCACTGATGTCAAGAAACCACCTGTAACGAATGATCCTTGCAGCTTCCTGCGTTCCCATATTCCTTTCCTTTGCAAAATCAAGCGTTTCAAATTTTTGGGTAATAACTTCAACCTGGTATCTTTCACCAAGTGCTCTCACAAAATCTTCATCCCGTTCACTTTCTTCTCCACGCAATTGAAAATTGCAATGAGCAATGGCAAAGTCGTAGCCGGCCTGTTTGCACAACTCACAAAGTACAACAGAATCTACTCCCCCGCTTACAGCAAGCAGCAGCTTATCTTTTGGTTGAAAAAGATTTTGTCCGAAGGATCCTGCGGGTTGTTTGATGTATGATTTGAATTTATCTAAAAGGTTCATTATAAAGAGTTCAATATTGATATTCAGTACAAGAGTGCCCCGAAAGCTTTCGGGATAAACTGTGCCAATGAAGCTGATTAAAGATAAAATGCCGGGAACCAAAAACTAAAAACCACAAACCCAAAACTATTCTTCTATATCCTCCAGCGCCCCCTGCAATTCCATTCTTGTATGATGATCATTGGCTTTTTGAGCTTCCTCAATTCCCCGTTTATATATCCGTATCGCTTTGTCGTAGTCGCCAACCCGTTCCAATAATTTGCCCAGGTGATAATAAGAACCGATATAAGTTGGCTCCCGCAGCAAAATTTCGTTAAACAGTTTACGGGCCTCCTCATCATTGCCGATCTTGATGTATTCCAGTGCCAGTGCATGTTGCAGAAAACTGTCCTTGCCCGAGGTTTTCATGTATTCCAGTAATTTCTCTATCCTGCTCATTGGTCAATATTTTTTTTAGGTTTTGTATCTAAATTATCTTCTCAACGCTTATCTTTGTATTAGTTGCATAAACAACTTATTTCAGGATTTTAAATTTCATTACATGAAGATCTTAGTCTGTATCAGTAAAACACCTGATACCACCGCAAAAATAGCCTTCGCAGATAACAATACGAAATTCGCTGCAGATGGTGTTCAGTGGATCATCAATCCATACGACGAATGGTACGCCCTGGTACGTGCCATTGAAATGAAGGAAGCAGACCCTGCAACCCTTATACACCTGGTTACGGTGGGTGGTGCCGATTGCGACCCAATCATACGCAAAGCACTGGCACTGGGAGGCGATGAAGCCATTCGGGTTAATGCCGACAGCCATGATAGTTTTTATATTGCTTCGCAGATTGCCGAAATAGCAAAAAAAGGCAGTTACGACCTGGTTTTTACCGGTAAGGAAACCATTGACTACAATGGTTCATCCATTGGTGGTATGGTGGCTGAATTGCTTGACCTGCCTTATGTTTCTTTAGCAACTAAGTTTACGCTTGAAGGAACGGATGCAGTGATCGTTCGTGAAATTGAGGGTGGCGAAGAAACCAATAAAGTAGCATTACCATTGGTTGTTAGCTGCCAGAAAGGAATGGCCGAACAACGCATACCAAACATGAAAGGCATCATGGGTGCCAGAAGCAAACCATTGAATGCAGTGGAACCTGTTGCGGTTGATGCATTGACAAGTGTTGCATCTTTTGAATTACCACCGGCGAAGGCAGGTGTAAAACTTGTTTCTCCGGATACGCCTGAAGAACTGGTAAGATTATTACACGAAGAAGCTAAAGCCATTTAAGAAAACTTTAAACGAATTATATGTCAGTTTTAATATTTTTAGATCAGTCAGAAGGCCACATCAAAAAATCATCTTTTGAAGCAGCAAGCTATGGTGCAAAAGTTGCTGAACTTTTAGGTACCACTGCCGATGCTATTGTGTTGGGCAATGTTGCTGATGATTTAACTAGCTTAGGAAACTACGGAATTAAAAAAGTGCATACTGTAACGAATGCTGCGCTTGATCATATAGATGCACAGGTGTTTACCAAAATAATTGCCGATGCTTCCAAAGCGATTGATGCCAAGGTTATCATCTTCTCCAATAATTTTAATGGTAAAGCAATAGCACCACGACTGAGTGTAAGATTAAAAGCAGGATTGGTTTCCGGCGCAGTTGCATTACCAGATTTAAGTAATGGCTTTACTGTTAAGAAAAACGTTTTCAGCGGTAAGGCATTTGCCAATATCACCGTTACAACCGATGTTAAGATCATTGCATTGAATCCAAATTCATACAGTGTTGTAACCACAACTGCTACTGCAGAAGTGGCTGAATTTGCTGCAACGGTTGATGCGGCCAAAGTGCAGGTAACAGCAACTGATAAAGTGGTTGGTGAAATTCCATTAAGCGAAGCAGAAATTGTTGTAAGCGGCGGTCGTGGTTTAAAAGGCCCTGAGAACTGGGCATTGGTTACTGATCTTGCAAAATTATTAGGCGCAGCTACAGCCTGCAGCCGCCCGGTTGCCGACAGCGACTGGAGGCCGCATCATGAGCATGTGGGCCAGACAGGACTTGCCATTGCACCAAACTTATATATTGCCATTGGAATTTCGGGTGCCATACAACACCTTGCCGGTGTAAACAGAAGTAAAGTAATTGTGGTAATTAATAAAGATCCGGAAGCGCCGTTCTTTAAAGCGGCAGATTATGGTATTGTTGGCGATGCTTTTGAAGTAATGCCAAAAATCATTGAAGCAGTAAAGAAATTAAAACAGGCTTAAATTTATATTTCAACCAATAAAAAGAGGCTGCCTTAAAAAGGTAGCCTCTTTTTTAAATGTTGCATTTCTCTATTTCTCTAAACCTCTATGTTTTATACTGATAAAATTAACTTAGAGGTTTAGAGAAACAGCGTGGCTTAAAATAAACTGCTGCTTTAAAAGGTAAGCAGATCTGCCGTTTATTAAATGGTATTGGGTGTAAATATTTTTACAAAGCCATCATTTTCGCTGCTAACCACCAATAAACTTCTTTTTGTAGGACTGTCTTTTGCCGGTATGAACAGAATTCCTTCGGGAGCATCACCGCATTTTATCATTTGTAAAAATATGGGTGCTGCCGGATTGCTGATATCATACATAGCCACTGCATCCACCCTTTCCATACCCACGAAAGCTACCATTTTATTTCCAACCTTTCCAATATGAATACCTTCCGGCTCTGCTGCTTTATCATCACTTCTTGCATCATCATACACACCCAACGCAACTGCTTTTTTATCCAGTTCATTTTTACTGTCGAAAACCTGTGCACCTGTATTGCCATTCCATACGCTGAAAGAACGGGCTCCAAAAGAATACAGCACATCAAAATCGCCGTCACGATCCGTATCGCCCATGGTATTGGTAACATTTAAACGGCCCATTTGTGCATCCAGTTTTAAAGTAGCTGCATTGGGGAATGCAGTAGGATCAAGCGATAAAGATTTAACACGCTTTGCTTCTGTTAACGCTGTGTATTCCCTGGCATCGCCTTCATTGGCTGTAAACAGGTAAGGAATACCATTGTACTCAAATAAAGAAATCGCATCGGGCATGTAAACACCCTTAACCGGCCATTTTGCAAAACTACCAACAGCGCCATCCAGGTCGCTAACATCAATCGCATTTTCGTTGGTATTATAATCCTTAAATCCTAAAGGGAAAATGTTGGTGACTGTTTTAGATGCTATGTCAATCTTTGCAATTGCATTATTCTCCTGTAAAGTAACCCATGCAGTTTTAGAGTCGCCGGAAATAGTTACATACTCAGGCTCCATATCTTTTACAAAATTATTGCCGATACCAAATACTCTTAGACCTGAAGCTTTCAGTGTTGCTTCCTGCGAAACAAAAGCAGCAAAATCAATAGTAGTTACCGCATAATTATTGTTTACTTCAATGATGGAAACTGTACCGGCAGGATCATTGGTGTAATCGTTGCCGGGCTCACCTTCATTGGCAGTTAAAATATAATTACCATCATCGCTGTAAGTGATCATATCGGGTAAAGCACCAACAGTAATTACTTTCACTTCGGAGTAATCATCCGTTTTAAAAACAACTACTTTACCATTATCCTGCTTATTTAAAGCTTCAATAGCAGCAGCCAGTCTGCCATTACTCACATCCAGGCTGTTAACTCCGCCTGCATAAGGAGTAAGCGATATACTAAAGACAAGCGTGGGTGTTGCAGGATTTTTAATATCAATTACATCGATCTTATTGGTGGCACTGTTGTTTACCACAAACAGGCGCTGCGTAACAGGATCATAGGCAGAAATTTCTGCAGCTCCAAGCCCGCCAATACCAATGCTGCCAATCTCTTTAAAGGTAGATGGGTCTTCATTTACAAAGAATTCGGGCGTATCAGATTTTTTACAGGATACAACAAGAACGGTTAAGGCCAAAAAAAGGTTTGATAATTTCATTTTTTAATTAGTTTTGGCTGCAATGTTCAATGACGACTGTTACTGATTTGTGACGGGAACATTAAGAAATAATTAATTACCTTAACCCGGTTTTGATTGTAGTAAGGCCGGTTCTGTTGACAGGAAGATAAGGTTTACCCTTTTGAAGATCCGGATGTTTTGATTGATACTTTTGCAGTGCCTCCGCCCTTTCCCGCAGTTAAACCGGTAAAAAAGAAACCAGTAAAGCCTGCAGTACCCTAATCTAAATCAACGCCCGGAGCCATAATAAGAAAAGAGTAGTAATTGCGTTTTAAGGGCTTTTTGTTTTTATCTTTGCGTTATAAACAACAAGCGTTAATTCCCTTCAGGAAATACGGAAGTATGAAGAAAATAGAACTGGAAATAGTAGCCTTATCGCACAGCATTACACAAACCCATTCTTATGCGGTTGTATTGGGAGAAATAAACGGTTTACGCCGTCTGCCGATCGTTATCGGCGGTTTTGAAGCACAGGCCATTGCCGTTGCCCTGGAAAGGATGAGCCCCAGCCGCCCGCTTACCCACGACCTGCTGAAAAATTTTATGATGGCTTTTAATGTAGACCTGCACGAAGTAGTGATCAACGATCTGCAGGAAGGCATTTTTTACAGTAAACTGGTTTGCAGTTCGGCCAATGATACAGTTGAGATTGATTCCCGTACTTCGGATGCACTGGCGCTGGCCGTAAGGTTTGGCTGCCCCATTTATACCTACGATAATATTTTAGACCAGGCCGGTATTTTAATGGAAGATGATGGCAAAACAAAAGCAGCCGCACCCGTAACATCTGAAACAGGTGGCAGCGATAATTTAAAATCTTTATCACTGGAAGAACTGGAAGGCTTATTGACCGAAGTGCTGGACCAGGAAGATTATATCAGGGCCATTGCTATACGGGATGAAATTAAAAGCAGGAAGAAATAATGGATAACTGATAATGAGTTAATGGATAATGTTTTCATTTCATAATTAACTTTCGTTTTTCATGCTGTTTTAATATTTGGCATAAGATGACTTTCTAAAACATTATCCATTATAAATTATCCCATTATCCATTACCATGCTCAGCTTCCCCAATTGCAAAATAAATCTAGGCTTACATATTCTTGGTAAAAGAGATGATGGTTTTCATAACCTGGAAACTGTATTTTACCCGGTGCCATTTAAAGATGCACTTGAACTAATTCCATCAACAAATACCGGCATTGAATTTACCGCAACCGGTTTGGCAGTTGATGGTAATGCAGCAGATAATCTTTGTGTAAAAGCCTATCATTTACTGAAGAAAGATTTCCCTGAAATCCCTACTATAAAAATACACTTGCATAAAGCCATACCCTTGGGAGCCGGACTGGGTGGCGGCTCGGCCGATGCGGCTTTTATGCTGAAATTGCTGAATGAAAAATTTAAACTCAACTTATCAACTGACCAACTGATAAACTACGCTTTGCAACTCGGTAGTGATTGCCCGTTTTTCATCATCAACAAACCCTGCCTGGCAACAGGCCGCGGCGAAATGCTGGAAGAAATAGCAGTGGATTTATCTGCTTACAAAATTGTATTGATCAACCCAGGCATTCATATTAATACAGGTTGGGCATTTTCCAATATCAGCCCTGCCCAGCCGGCAAGATCTATCAAAGAAATTATTCATCAGCCTGTTAATACCTGGAAAGACGAACTGAAAAATGATTTTGAAAGCGCAGTCTTTACTGCTCATCCTGCCATTAAAGAAATAAAAGAGGCATTATATACACAGGGAGCAGTTTATGCTGCTATGAGTGGCAGTGGCAGTACCGTATTTGGCATTTTTGAACCAAACACAGGTCCTGTATCATTAAAAGACAGCAACTATTTTATTAAAATAATAAATTAATATATCTTGCACCAAAATTAATCAACATCAGCAAGCTGTTAACCATATCATCTTTTCTCTACAGCAATCTCGATCTGCTCAATCATCGAGGATAATTTTTTTGTGCCTCCCCATGGGGAGGATATCTAAGCTATTTCAACTTTTCTGTTTTTCTTTTTACATTTTTATTTCAACATGTATGAACTCAACCATATCAATATCATCAACTGCGCAACAATATTTAGACCTGGAAGAAAAATACGGTGCACATAATTACCATCCGCTGCCGGTTGTATTAAACCGCGGCGAAGGTGTTTTTTTATACGATGTTGATGGCAAACGCTACTACGATTTTTTAAGCGGATATTCTGCCGTTAACCAGGGACACTGTCATCCAAAAATTATTGCATCGCTGGTGGAGCAGGCACAAAAACTCACCCTTACCTCCCGTGCTTTTCACAGCAATTTATTGGGCGAATATGAAAAGTACATTACGGAATATTTCGGCTATGAAAAAGTGCTGCCGATGAATACCGGTGTGGAAGCCGTGGAAACCGCCATTAAACTCTGCCGCAAATGGGCATACGAAGTTAAAGGTATTGCTGCCGGCCAGGCAAAAATTATTGTGTGTGACGGCAACTTTCATGGCCGCACCATCAATGTTATTTCTTTCAGCAGCGACCCGACAGCAACCAAAAATTTTGGCCCCTTTGTTAGTGGATATGAAAGCATTCCGCACAATGATTTACCGGCACTTGAAAAGGCTTTACAGGATGAAAACGTTGCAGCCTTTTTGTTTGAACCCATACAAGGCGAAGCCGGTGTGGTAGTACCGGATGCAGGTTATTATACCGGTGTAAGAAACCTTTGCCATGAATACCATGTTTTAATGGTGGCCGATGAGATACAAAGCGGGCTGGCCCGTACCGGAAAAATGCTGGCATGCGATCATGAAAAGGTGCGGCCCGATATTTTAATGCTGGGCAAAGCCTTAAGCGGCGGTGTATTACCGGTTAGTGCAGTGCTTTGCGATGATGAAATTATGATGACCATTAAACCCGGCGAGCATGGCAGCACTTATGGCGGCAATCCGTTGGCCTGCGCTGTAGCCATCACTGCATTGCAGGTTTTAAAAGATGAAAACATGGCTGCCAATGCAGCAGCCATGGGTAATTTATTAAGAACCGAACTTAAAAAACTAAACTCTCCTTATATTTCAATTGTAAGAGGCATGGGCTTATTAAATGCGATAGTGATCAAACATCCCAACCCTGATGCTGCCTGGGAACTGTGTTTGCTTTTAAAAGAAAACGGCCTGCTTGCAAAACCAACACATGGCGATAAGATACGTTTTGCACCGCCGCTGGTTATAAATAAAGAACAGGTGATGGAATGCGTGGGAATAATTGATACCAGCTTGAAACAGCTTGTTTAAAATATGATTAACACAACCGCTGAAGTATTATTCAGCGGTTTTTGATGACTGTAAAACTGTACCTTAGTTTCAAATTTAATTTATGGATACGCATCTACATCACGACCACATCGAATCCCATTTAAAAAGCAGCGACCTGTTAAGAGATGTGGTTATTGGTATGAGTGATGGCCTTACGGTTCCCTTTGCACTGGCAGCGGGTTTGAGCGGTGCCGTGGACCAAAGCAGCATTATTGTAATTGCAGGTATTGCAGAAGTAGCAGCCGGCAGTATTGCCATGGGCCTGGGTGGTTACCTGGCCGGAAAAACAGAGCAGGATCACTACAGCAGTGAAGTAAAAAGAGAATATGATGAAGTGGAAAACCTGCGCCATAAAGAGATTGAAGAAACCAAAGAATTTTTTGCCAATATTGGTTTAAGCCCTGCCTTGCAGGACCAGGCAACAGCAGAAATTGCACAGGACAAAGACCGCTGGGTTGACTTTATGATGAAGTATGAACTGGGGCTGGATAAGCCCGATCCGAAACGGGCAACCAAGAGCGCATTGAATATCGGCTTGTCTTATGTTGCCGGCGGTATTATTCCATTAAGCCCTTATTTTTTTATTGCTGATTCTGTTGAAGCATTAAAAATTTCTGTTGTTGCTACGCTGGTTTGCCTGTTTATTTTTGGTTATTTTAAAAGTAAAATGACAGGGGTTAATCCTATCTGGGGTGCATTAAAAGTTACTTTGATTGGTGCTGTTGCAGCGGCGGCGGCATTTGGTGTAGCCAAATTATTTGAAGCACATTAAGCGTTATACCTGGTGCTTCCTGTTCGTGGAAATATTCTCCATCGTCCACTCTATTTTCTTTTCAAACGGGTGTTGTCGAACCTGGCAATCTGTTTTGGTGCAGATCTTGCAGGAAAAATCCAGGCAACCGTCTGAATGAACAAACAATTCAACCGATTCACCATATTCCTTTTTTACCAACTCAGATACCGCATCAATTTCTTTATGTGCTTCATGCACATTTAAATACCAGGGCACGGTTAAATGGCAATCAAGATGAATGGTGCCACCGTATTTTATTATTCGCAGGTTGTGCAGGTCAACCCAGTTTTCCCGGCGGTTGGCATTCAGCATAGCAACCATTTTTTCAAGCAGTTCGGTATCTGCTTCATCCATAATACCTGCTATGGAAGACCTTAAAATTTTATAGCCTGTAAAAATAATAAAGACGGAGAAGCCAATGGCCACAATACTGTCAAGCCAGACCAGATCGGTAATTAAGATCAGTATCAGCCCGACAACAATTCCCAAAGTACTCCAGGTATCAGTTTGCAAATGTTTACCGGTTGAAATGAGGGCGAGTGAATTATTTCTTTTACCTGTTCTTATACAAACGGCACCCGCAAAATAATTGATAAGTCCTGTTATGGCAACCAGTATAATTCCATAATCCAGTTTTTTTATACTGTGCGGATGTATAAGATTGTTGATGGCTTCATAGATGATGATAAAACCTGCAATGGCAATCAATGCACCTTCAACAGCAGCAGAAAGAAATTCGGCCTTACCGTGCCCGTAAGGATGATCCTGGTCACGGGGCTTGGCAGAAACATACAAACTGTACACTCCTATCAACCCCGCAATAACATTTACAATACTTTCAAATGCATCGGTTAAAATAGCAACCGAACCGGTAAGATACCAGGCAAACATTTTTGCGATTAACAGCAGTATAGATAATGCTGCAATCCGTTTTTGAATTTTTAAATTGTATAAGCTTTTTTGCAAAAGAAAAAATATTGTCTGCAAAGATACAAAAGCAAAGATGAAGCATTGCTTATTAAAGTTACCCGGTAAGCTGAATTCTTTTGTGCGGATTAGCCTCGGCAAATGAGTAGATATTATTACGGATATAATCGTTATCGGCATAGGGGTTCAGCAGGTTCTTCAATTCGCTGCAATTTATTACAGGAAAGGATTTAGGCAGGTAACCCATGCCCCAGAAACTTCCACGCTCAATCAGCAGGCATAATTTTTCTTCTTCCTTTATACCTTCATCTACCAACACAAAAGTGGGCAGGTTTTCAGTCAGTGCCTCCAGTGCTTTTTTTATCTTTAAATTATAAACACCGGGAGGCTCCAGTGCATCTGCTTCTTTTTGGGTAAAAGGTGTTTTATCAATAAAGCAAAGCCTTGCATTCAGCTCAAATTCATCCACCATCTTTTTAACCAGTACCAATCCTTCATTCAATAAATTAAAATTGTACAGGTGCGGAAAATTCTTTTTCTTTTTATCAATAGCCAAACGGATATATCCCCGGCTATCTTCAAAAGAATACAATGCATACTTTACAAGCGGCTGTTTCTGGCTTTTGTTATACCGTGGCCATAGTTTTTTTATCTCGGTACTTTCAAGCACAATGGCTTCCAGTTCGGTTGCACATTGTTTATAAGAGACTTTATGAATATTGCGGATGAAGTGTTGTCTTTTTTGATCTGGATCGTTGTGGGTAAAATGGCTGCTCACCCTTTTTTTAATGTTGATGGCTTTACCCACATAAATGATCTTGTCTTTACTGTTATGAAAATAATACACACCGGGTCTGGAAGGAAGTTTATCAATCACTTCTTTATCCAGGTTCATGGGCAGCCATTGCTCGGCAGATGTTCGCTTCAACATCAGATCAATATGTGTTTGAGCGCCGTTGGACAGCATATATTCAAACAGCTTTACCGTTGCTTTTGCATCGCCACCTGCACGGTGCCTGTTTTCAATATTAATTTTTAATGAGCGGCATAGATTGCCCAGGCTGTAGGAAGGAAGTCCCGGAAAAATTTTTCTGCCCAGCCTTACGGTACATAATTTTTTTGCCGTGAGATCATAACCACATTGCTTTAGCTGGTGTTTTACAAAAGAGTAATCAAAATTTACATTGTGTGCTATAAAAATATTTTCGTTCAGCAGTTCAAACAGCACATCAGCGATCTCATCAAAAGTGGGTGCATCGGCAACCATGGCATTATCAATGCCGGTAAGCGAGGTAATAAATTTTGGAATGAGTTGTTGCGGATTGATGAGGGTTTCAAAATGTTTGATCACCCTTTCGCCATTGTGTATATAAACAGCTATCTCTGTAATACCATTGGCCGACGCATGGCCGCCGGTTGTTTCAATATCTACAATTGCATAATTCATCGGGCATCGAAAATACTAATTAATTTAGTTACTAACTATTTTTTATCTGGTAACAATATTGCAAATTTGAGATATCAATCAACCGGTATGAACATAGAAACATTCCCTTTTCAAACACTTGACTGGAACAGCATTGCAGCCGAAGAACATAAAGGCACAAGCGGAACAGCCTGGTGGAAAATTTTTAAGATGGGCGATATCAGGATACGCATGGTTGAATATTCTGCCAATTATTTTGCCGATCATTGGTGCCGGAAAGGGCATATCATTTATTGCATAAGCGGCCAAATGATAACCGAACTGGAAGATGGCAGAGAATTTATCTTATCGCAGGGAATGACTTACCAGGTTGGCGACAACAGCAATGCACACCGCAGCAGATCTGCAAATGGCTGTACTTTATTTATTGTGGATTAAGCTGTTGGTTCTTCTTCTGCAGCTTCTTCAGCATGTGTAAATTTATGCACTGCATCTTTATGCATGATCATTTTAATGGCCTGTATCAGGGCGGTTAAAGCAAAAATGCCGCCTATCACCCAATTAAGATATTGCTGGCTGTTGGCAATTCTTTGCACCAGCCATTTGCCGCCAAAAATAAAAACACAATTGCCGGCCAGCGTTCCAATGCCAATACCAATGATATAGATATTGTATTGCATTTTTACCGGTTCCAGTATTTTTTTTGTAAAGAGTACCGTGCTCCACCCAAACCAAAATGGTATTTGTACCGGGTTAATGGCACACATGAACATACCTAACAAAAAACGGTGCATATTATTTTGCAGTATCACATTTTTGGCATCGCCGCCTTCGCTGGTAGCCGCAATAAAACTGCCCACAGCCAGCGCTACTATAATTATAAGTGTAAACCATTCCATTGCCTTCATCAGCTTTTCCTGCTTACGAATCCAGTCTACCCCAATTAAAGAAATGCGTACGTAAATCATTTCAACTAATAAAGAACCAATGGAAAAATAGATCGCATTTTTTATACTTTCCTGTATACCTATCTGCATGGCAGCCACATTAAGGGTACCCAGTGGTAATGATCCCAGGAAACTGATTAGCAAGCCCCACAAAAAAACACGTAGCAATTTTGGCATCGGGCAAAGATACTAAGCAAGGCTTACATATGGATATATGCGCAAGGAAGAGAAAAATTCCGGCATTTACTTTGCCAGAACCGATAATGACACGGTTAAATTATCCGACATGGATACACTGCTGCCGCCAACGCCAAAATCTCTGCGGTTAATTTTAAACTCACCGTCAAAAATATATCCGCCATCTTTTGGTGTGGCTCCAAAGCCAAATTCAACGGGCTTTGTTACCCCTTTAATGGTAAGGTTTGCAAACATATAAAACCTGCCCGCAATGGAAGAAGTGGTGATTTTTGTACTTGTTATCTGTATGGTTTTGTAAGTGGCCGCATCAAAATATTCGGCCTGGCGCAAATGCTCATCACGGCTTTCGTTATCAGTATCAATAGTTGCTGCATCAACAGTAACATCAAAAGCAGAAGCAGCCAGATTTGCAGGCAAAAATTTTATAGTACCTTTTAATCCTTTAAAATCGCCACCCGTTTTGATACCAAAATTTTTGATAACAAAATGCACTTTGCTGCTTGCATCAATAGGTGATAAAATTCTTTGGGCTGTAATGCAGGAAGCATACATAAAGAATGCGGCAAGTAAAAAGGCTGTTTTTTTCATGAACACAATTTAACTAAAGTTTTTAAAACCACAGGCAATCACAACTACCACGCTTAACATTTTTTCTGAAAAGCTTATTCAGAGATGCCGGTTTAACACACTTCAAGAACCGTTCCATTTATATTTTACAACACATGGGCCCTTTGTGCATCCTTATCATTGACACTTATTAGAAAAAAATTAACAGTTGTGAACCCGGATCTAACAGCCCTTTGCAGCATACCTGCGTGCTTAAACTATCGTTATCTTTGCAGCTACCGTTTATTTGAAAATTACAATCCCGGCTTTGAATAATCAAACTACAGATATCATCATCATTGGCGGCGGCCTTGCCGGCCTTGTAAGTGCCATTCATTTATCAAAAGCCGGATTGACTGTTACGCTGATTGAAAAAAATGAATACCCAAAGCACAAGGTCTGCGGCGAATATATTTCCAATGAAGTATTGCCCTACCTGCAGCATCTGGGTGCCGATCCGCTGACTACCGGTGCAAAAAAAATTAACCGGTTTTTGTTAAGCACCACCCGTGGAAAAACAATTGAAACCACGCTTCCGCTGGGCGGCTTTGGGGTAAGCAGGTATACACTGGATCATTTTCTTTTGCAAAAAGCAGTAGCAAATAATTGTACGGTTATCCAGGATACCGTTTCGGATGTTCATTTTGCAAATGATATTTTTAAGGTAACAACCAAAGATGGAAATGAACTGAATGCAAAAATGGTGATAGGTGCTTTTGGTAAAAGAAGTAATATGGATGTAAAACTGGAACGTGGTTTTATAAACAACAGATCGCCTTTTATGGCTGTAAAAGCACACTATAAAGGTGATTTCCCGGAAGACCTGGTGGCGCTGCATAATTTTGCCGGTGGCTATTGTGGCGTATCACAGGTAGAAAACGGCAACCTGAATATTTGCTTTATTGCCAACTACAAAAGTTTTCAGCAGTATAAAAATATAGAAAGTTTTCAGCAGGAAGTGTTGTTTAAAAATCCGCATTTAAAAACCATTTTCGAAAATACTGTTCCTGTTTTTGAAAAACCTTTAACCATCAGCCAGATCTCATTTTCAAATAAAACAACGGTGGAAGATCATATATTGATGTGTGGTGATGCTGCAGGTATGATTCACCCGTTATGCGGCAATGGCATGGCCATGGCAATACACAGTGCTAAAATAGCTTCGGAACTGATCATTGATTATTTTGATGCTAAAATAAAAACCCGGCAGGAACTGGAAACTGCCTATGCACAGCAGTGGGATAACGCATTTAAAAAAAGAATTGCAACCGGCAGAATTTTACAGACATTTTTTGGAAAAGATAATCTTGCCAGGGCAGTGATGTATGGCCTTACACATATCCCCGGTGTATTACCTGCTATCATCAGGCAAACCCATGGAAAAGTTTTAAACGTATCTGCAGTATGAACATAAGGTCTTCAGAAAATGAAAAGCTTGATGATCTTACCCTGCATGGCGAACCTTTGCATAAAGCGTTACAAAGCCTGGAATGGGTTAACAGGTGGTTTGGCAATCACCGGTCGGTTGTTAAAGCAATACTGCGTGTTACAGGTAAAGAAAAAAAAACATGGCATATCATTGACCTGGGATGCGGCGGCGGCGACCTGGCTTTAGCAGTTGCAAAGTCATTGAGCCGGCATAAAATTGAATGTACCATTACAGGCATTGATGGCAATGCAAACACTTTAGCCTACGCAGAAAAAAAATGTGCCGCATTTAATGAAATAAGTTTTTTGCAGGCCGATATTCTGGATAACCAATTCACCATTCAGCCATGCGATATACTGATCAGCAGCCATTTTATATATCATTTTTCAGCAGATGTGCTCGTTGATTTTTTAAGAAATAATTTACCGGCTGTTTCCACCGCAATTATTTTTAGTGAATTGAAACGAAACCGGTTTGCCATGCGTCTTTTTAAATTCAGCAGTTTTTTGCTGCCCATCAGCAAGCTGGCAAAAGAAGATGGTTTACTGGCTATAAAAAGATCGTTCTCAGAAAAAGAATGGCTTGCCATTTTACAGCAGGCTGGCATTGGTACATACAGTTTACAGAGCGTGCCTTTGTTCAGAATTTTGTTAACCAGCTATCCGGCCAGGAAAATTTAAAATGTTTATAAATACAAAATACCGCAGCACCCGGCAGGAGGACATGGATGACCTATCGATGGAAGGCGACTTGCTGCAAAATACACTGGACCAGCTTGTGCTGATAAATAAACGCCTGGGAGGTAACAAGGCAACCATTAATGGCCTGCACACGTTATTAAAAGCTGAGCCAAAAGATGCTGCCATATCCATTGTTGATCTGGGTTGTGGCAGTGGTGATATCCTGAGGGCCGTAGCAGATTATGGAAGAAAAAATAATTATACTTTTAAATTAACCGGAATAGATGCCAATGAATATACTGTGAATTATGCAAGAAAATTATCGGTAAAATATCCCGAGATCAGTTTTATAAAAATGGATGTACAGTCCATTGAATTTTCAGGCTTATCGTTTGATATTGGTATTACAACCTTATTCCTTCACCATTTTACAAATCAGGAAATTGATCACCTGCTGATCCCCATCGTAAAAAAAGCCAGGATAGGAGTAGTTATAAACGACCTGCACAGGAGCAGCATAGCCTATTACCTGTTTAAAGCCGTTTGCCTTTTTATAAAAAACCCCATGGTAAAAAAAGACGGGGCTATTTCTGTTTTACGGGGATTTAAAAAAAATGAGTTGATCCATATCAGTAAAAAACTAAACAATACAGTCAGTTCTATCCGCTGGAGATGGGCTTTCAGGTATCAATGGATAATAAAAAAAACATGAGTGTAAAAATAAAAACAGTGGCAAAACAATTGCCCCCTTATTCACGCAAAACAGCAGATATCATTCCTTTTATAGAAACCTGGCTTGCAGGGCAGGATGAGCGCTTTATAAGAAAAGTGATCAAGATCTTTGGCAATGCAGGGGTTGATAAAAGATATTCCATCATGAGTCCTGAGGAGGTTTTTACAAGCACTTCTTTTGAAGAAAAGAATGATATCTATGTTCGTGAATGTACAAAACTGGCAGCGCAGGTACTGCAAAAAGCGCTGGACAAAGCCGGCTGGAAAGCCAATGAACTGGATTACCTCATTACGGTAAGCTGCACCGGCATTATGATACCATCGGTTGATGCGTACCTGGTAAACAGTTTAAAAATGAAACAGGATATTGTGCGGCTGCCGGTTACCGAAATGGGCTGTGCTGCCGGCGTATCAGGTATCATTTATGCAAAGAATTTTTTAAAAGCCAACCCCGGTAAAAAAGCGGCGGTGATTGCGGTAGAATCGCCTTCAGCCACTTTTCAGTTAGATGATTTTTCGATGGCCAATATTGTAAGCGCTGCCATATTTGGCGATGGCGCTGCAGCCATATTACTTTCATCCTGCGATGAAGATGAAGGACCGGAAATCATTGCCGAAGAAATGTATCATTTTTATGATGCAGCATACATGATGGGTTTTAAACTTACCAACACAGGTCTGCGTATGATACTGGATGAAACCGTACCGGAAACCATCTCGGCACATTTTCCAAAAATTGTACATCCTTTTCTGGAAAGAAATAATTCGGATATTGGGGAAGTCAATCACCTGATCTTTCATCCGGGCGGCAGAAAAATTGTACAAACGGTTGAAGAACTTTTTGGCTCATTGGGAAAAAATATTGATGATACCCGGGAAGTTTTAAAACAATATGGAAATATGAGCAGCGTAACCGTACTTTATGTGCTGGAAAGATTTCTTGAAAAAAATATAGCGAAGGGAGATAAAGGCCTTATGCTTAGTTTTGGGCCGGGCTTTACAGCACAAAGCATTTTATTACAATGGTAAAAGAATTTGAAAATAAAAATTACTGGGCATTGATATTGGGAGGCTCGGCAGGTTTGGGATTGGCTTCGGCAAAAAAACTGGCCCTGCATGGTTGTAATATTATTATAGTACACCGAAACAGTAAACTGGATGCTGCTGCCATTGAACAGGAGTTTGTACAAATTAAACAAACCGGTGTGCAGCTGTTATCTTTTAATAAGGATGCCATGTCGGCCGAAAAAAGAGAAATTATGATTGCGGCCATTCAGGAAAACCTGGGCGAAGCTGGAAAGATCAGGGTGCTGATACACAGCATTGCCAAAGGAAATTTAAAACCCATGCTGGATGATGAAAAACCGGTTTTGCAGAATGATGATTTTCATCTTACCTTAGAATCGATGGCCATCAGCTTGTACGACTGGACAAAATTGCTTTTTGAAAAAAAATTATTTGCTGCCGATGCCAGGGTGATGAGCTTTACCAGCGAGGGAAATAAAAAAGCTTTCAAAAGCTATGCAGCAGTTTCTGCAGCAAAAGCAGCCCTGGAAGCCATTACACGAAATATTGCACTGGAATTTGCACCATTCGGAATCAGGGCAAATTGTATACAGGCCGGTGTTACAGATACGGAAGCTTTCAGGAAGATACCCGGCCATGAGATGCTGAAAGAAAATATTTTAAACCGCAACCCTTTTAAACGTATAACAACTCCCCAGGATGTGGCAAATGTTGTTTATCTTTTGGCCAAAGATGAAGCCGCCTGGATAAATGGAAGCATTATTATTGCCGACGGAGGAGAACACATCAGTTAAGAAAAATGACAACAACAGAAATATTAAACTTATTGCCCTATTCACCGCCATTTTTATTTGCAGATGAATTGTGTGAAATATCAGACGATGGTGTTAAAGGAACTTATACCTACAAGCCCGACGAGTTTTTTTACCAGGGGCACTTTACCAATTTTCCAATAACGCCCGGTGTAATACTTACCGAAACCATGGCACAGATTGGCGCTGTTTGCCTGGGCATTTATCTGTTTCGTGACCAGATGCGTGGACCTGAAATACCCCAGATTGCCCTCACATCAGTTGAAATAAATTTTCATGCACCGGTTTTCCCCGGCGAAAAAGTAACCGTGATCTCTCAGAAAAAATATTTCAGGTTCAACAAACTTTGTTGTGCAGTAGAAATGAGAAACAGCCATGATATCATTGTTTGCAGCGGATCCATTTCCGGCTTTATAAAATCAAAGAAGTGCAAAGCAGAGTAGTTATAACCGGACTTGGCGTAACTGCGCCCAACGGTGTGGGAGTTGCTGCTTTCAACGAAGCTATAAAAAAAGGTATTTCCGGTATCCGGTTTTATAAAGAACTGGAAGCACTGAATTTTTCCTGTTGTGTAGGAGGCATTCCGCCGGTACCAGAAGCATTAAAACAACAATACTTATCTCCCCTTCAATTAAAAAATTTTAACAGTAACGGTATTTTGTATGGTTGCATGGCCGGTATGGATGCATGGAAAGATGCAGGCTTATCCATCAACGAAAACAGCGAACCGGATTGGGATAGCGGAACCGTTTTTGGAACCGGCAGTTCGTCTGTAGAAAAACTACGTGAATCATTTTACAAAATAGATGCAGGCCATGTAAAAACATTGGGCAGTACCGCCGTTTCGCAAACCATGGCAAGCGGCATCTCGGCTTATATAAGCGGCATACTTGGTTTGGGTAATTTGGTTACCACCAATTCATCGGCCTGCTGCACAGGAACAGAAGCAATAATAACGGGCTTCGAAAGAATTCAATCTGGTAAAGCAAAACGTATGCTGGTGGGCGGTTGCAGTGATGACGGCCCTTATTTGTGGGGTGGTTTTGATGCTATGAAAGTGATAACCTACAAACATAATAATACGCCCGAAAAAGCATCAAGGCCCATGAGTGCTACTGCAAGCGGCTTTGTGCCGGGCAGCGGTGCCGGTGCATTATTGTTAGAGTCTTTAACGAGTGCTACAGAGCGTGGCGCCAAAATTTATGGCGAAATTGTAGGTGGAGCTATGAATGCAGGTGGCCAGCGTGGCACCGGCAGCATGACTGCACCAAACAATGAAGCAGTGCAACGTTGCATAAAAGATGCAGTTAAGAATGCAGGAATAAATGCTGATGAAATTGATCTGATAAACGGTCATTTAACAGCAACTATTAAAGATGCGGCAGAAATAAATAACTGGTCTGTGGCTTTAAACAGAAAAGGAAATGATTTCCCCTACATACATTCCTTAAAAAGCATGACCGGCCATTGCCTGGGCGCTGCCGGAGCCATTGAAAGTGTAGCTGCAGTGCTGGGTTTGTATCATGGTTTTATTTTTCCTTCCATTAATTGCGAAGATATTCATCCGGATATCGCTTCCATCATTGGGGAAGAAAAAATTCCTCAACAACTTATCAAAACAGATACATTGCAGGTAATTGCTAAAGCCAGTTTTGGTTTTGGCGATATAAACAGCTGCATCATTTTTAAAAAATACAACGGATGACAACAGAAGCATTGATGGAAAAACTGAAAGGAATTGTGAAGCCTTATGTAAAGAGTGAAGAAGGTTTTAAAAACATGACAGCAGATTCCGACTTTTTGAACGATCTTAAAATAAATTCGGCAAACCTGGTAGATGTGATACTGGACATTGAAACTGAATTTGATATTATAATCGATAACGACTCGATGGAAAAAATGCTGAACGTACAAACTGCGATAGAAATTATAACAACCAAACTCAGCGAAAAGTGACGGGCAATGATATTGTAGATATGAAAACAGCTGCCGCTGAAAGCAACTGGCAACGTCCAGGCTTTCTGGAAAAAATATTTACGCAAAAAGAACAGGAGTATATACATGATGCCCCAATACCCACACAAATGGTATGGAAGCTGTGGAGCATGAAAGAAAGCGCTTACAAAATGTATACAAGGCAATTTGGTGGCCGTTTTTTTGCTCCCCAGAAATTAAGTTGCAGCCTGTTAAACGAAACCGCAGGGCTGGTGACGATCAATACTATTACTTACCAAACCCTTACCAGCATTACATATGATTACATCTATAGTGTAGCCAGACCAGGAGGTACAGAAAATCCTGATTTTATAAACTCCTGTTTTTACTTACCGCAAAGCTGTGAAACCAACCCACAGTTGTTTATTCATAAAAAGATAATAGACAGTTACCAGGCAGTTTCCGGCCAGGTGAAAAAAAATACTGCTATTTTAAAAGATGAAAATGGCGTTCCTTTTTTATATTGTGGCAGCAACCTGCAAATACCGGTTTCCATAACACATCATGGAAATTATGCAGCATTCACCATTAATTAAAAATTTGTATGAACGAATTTATAACCTATGCAAAGGAAAAATTAAAAGTAGATAAGAGGCTGATACTGGTATATATGATCGTATATTTTACCTGGGGCCTTTGCATGAATTATTTTGGCAGCTATATGCAGATAGCAAGGTTTACTTACTGGTGGCAGATCATTACCTGTTACATTTTATTCATGGTTCCTGTTTCGCTGCTGCTGCGGGGCCTGCCTTTTCATGTGCAATATGCTTATGGCCTGGTTGCTATGGCTCTTTGTGAGTTTGGTGGTTATGCCATACGTAGTTCTTATGCTTACCCCGATAATATGCTGGATAAGTTTTTCAGTCCACAAAATTTTGCATTGAGTATGGCGTTGTTTTTTGCGCTGTATTTTCCATTAGGCAATTGGGGAGTAGGTAAAATATATACAGCTTTGTTTAAGAAGAAAGAAATCAGAACAAACACATAAAAATCTCAACTTACTTCTGTATCTATTTTCCGTATCAATGTAAAATGAGCATTTATAGCTGCCAGAAATTTTCTTCCTTTTTGAAAAGGCCATGGCCTGATGCCTTGCCGGCTGTTGTACTTACTTATCTGGTATAAAGCTTTCCAGTGTTTTAAAATTTCTTTGTACGCTCCAATCAAAGTGTAACCTGTATCATAAAAATGATTGGGCTCGGCGCCACAACCGTTATACTCCAGTATGGCAAAGTTTTTTCCGTTCTTTAAATCTTCTACATTGCTGCACATAATATCATAACGGCCATAAAAAAAATCATTGATGCCGAGGCTTATTTCATCAAAGATGGAAACCAGCTTATCATCAATATGTTCTTTCAGATCAATAAAATGTGCTCCCCGGTTGTGATTGGCAGCATAACTCAGCATATATTTTTCTCCGGCAGGAATAATCTTTTGCAAATGTTCCCGGTGCTTGCTAAACATTTCACCAAGTCTTTTTTGCGCCTTCGGGTGTTGTTGAATCAACTGCTCCAGCGTTTCTTTTCCATTACCGGTAACCTGCAAAGGAATCTTGTGTAAAAACCCAGTAACCCTTCCTTTCTTATCCTGCGGATGACGGATATAAAACACGCTCACTTCCATTGGGTAACTAACGAGCGACTGCACCATATACTCTACCGGAAGTTTTGCATGGTACTGTTGCAGTTCCGTTTCATTATCAATTTTACGAAACAAAATACCCTGGCAGGCAACTTCGGGCTTAACAACAAATGGATATTGTATACCGCTGTTTTGCAACGCTCCTTTTATAGTTTGAAAATCCTGGCCGGGCAATACAGTAAAAGTTGCGGGATATATATGCTTGGGAAGGAGATCGTACATTTCCTTTTTAGGCTCACCATCCATACCGCCAAAAGTTATTTTAGGATTGCTGGGTGTAAAAAACCACACCGAACCCGACCGCAGCATGTACCAAGCCCACACCAATGCAAGCGGCGCATACAATACTTTAAATGGCCAGGCTTCCCAGTTTGTAATACGGTTATAGATTTTTCTCACTTCTTGTAGATTGCTGCGAAGATAATTGAGTTTCCCCAAACCTGCCTGCCGGCAGACAGGGCCGCAAAGGCCAATAAGGATTTTCCTTTGTGTGCTTCCTGTCTTTGTGGGATATTACCTAATACTTCTTTGGTTTTAGTTTGGCTGAATGGCTTATTTTTGTACAATACTGTTTTTGCTTTTTAAATTAACTTTCAGCGGTAAAAATTTATTCTATGCATGTTCCAACAATGGCAGAAATGATGGCGAAAGGCGAGAGCCCCGAAGTTTTATTTTGGGTTGGCTGCGCCGGAAGTTTTGATCAGCGGGCACAAAAAATAACCAAGGCATTTGTAACCATATTGGATAAAGTGGGCATTAATTACGCCATTCTGGGTAAAGAAGAAATGTGTACCGGCGACCCGGCCCGCCGTGCCGGCAACGAATTCATGTTTCAGATGATGGCTTACCAGAACATTCAGATCTTAAATGGGTATGGCATTAAGAAAATTGTAACGGCCTGTCCGCATTGTTTTAATACGCTGAAAAATGAATACCCCGAACTGGGCGGCACGTATGAAGTGATTCATCATGCAACCTTTTTGCAGCAATTGATTGATGAAGGAAAAATAAAAATGACCGAAGGCGGTACTTTCAAAGGCAAAAAAATTACTTACCACGACAGCTGTTACCTTGGCCGTGCCAATAATATTTATGAAGCGCCACGTAAAGTATTGGAAGCGCTGGATGTTTCGTTGGTTGAAATGAAACGCTGCCGCAGCAACGGTTTATGTTGTGGTGCCGGTGGTGCACAAATGTTTAAGGAAGAAGAAAAAGGCGACACCCGTATCAATATAGACCGCAGCAATGAAGCCATTGAAACCGGTGCTTCTGTTATTGCAGCTGCCTGCCCTTTTTGTAATACCATGATGACAGATGGTGTGAAGAACAGTAATAAGGAAGATGAAGTGCAGGTGCTGGATATTGCGGAATTGGTTGCTTCTGCGATGCAAGGATAGAACACGGATGACACTGACGAAACTGATTAACACAGATTATTTTTAAAAAATTTCAGTATTTAATTTTCTCAATTTCTCTACATGAATTTCGATTTTCAGGAACACCTTCCTCATGATTTTGCAGACAGCTCCCGTGTGTGGATATACCAAAGCAGCCGCTTATTCTTCATCAGCGAAGCATTGGAAATGGAAGACATGCTGAATGATTTTGCAGCCAGCTGGAAAAGCCATAGCGATCCTGTAAAAGGTTTTGCCAATTTATTTTTTGGCCGCTTCATCGTTTTAATGGCCGATGAAACTGCCACCGGCGTAAGCGGTTGCAGCACCGATAGTTCTGTTCACCTCATCAAATCCATCGAAGAAAAATACAAAGTGCAAATGTTCGACAGGCAGAACCTGGCTTTTATAGTAAAAGATAAAATAGAAGTAATTCCGCTTAGTCAACTGGAATATGCAGTAGAGAATAATTTTATCAACGCCGATACTTTGTATTTCAACAACACCGTCTTATCCAAAAAAGAAATGGTTGAAAAATGGATCATCCCGGTTAAAGATAGCTGGCTGGCAAAACGGGTGAACTTTACTGAAAAAGCAGGTTAAAATACAACTCCATAAAAACTGACTAAATTATAAAAAGCTGTCAGGTTGTACTGAGCTTGTCGAAGTGTTGTCGAAACCGGTGTACAGGAATGAAGCCGCCTTCGACAGGCTCAGGCTGACAGCTTACTATTTAAAGAGTTTATTTCTTCTGCAACGATTTCAACAACGCTTCCCTACCCGACTTCTTCTCTTTCATCTTAAACGTATAACTCAATACCAACCGGTAATTACGGGTGTTGGTAGTGCTAAAACTTTCCAGGTTAAAATTACTGCCGTACGTAAAATTTTTATTCTGCTGCTGGCGAAAAGGATCAATAATGTTGAACGTTACCGTAATTTTTTTCTTAAAGAATTTTTGCTGCACACCTATATTCATACTGAGCGTACTGCGTACCGAACCCTGCGGATTAGCAAAGCGGTTAAACGTAAAACTGGCATTGGCATTCATTAATGTGGTAAACTGGTAACTGCCGTTTAAGGTTGAATAAAATGAACCGCCGTTTCGGAAGCGCCTTATATTTCGGTCGTACAGGCTGTACACATTATAGTTGTAACCAAAGCTCAGGTTTGCTTTTGCTTTTTTTGTTAAAGTATATCCACCCCATGCACTGGCTTCATACTCTTTGCGGCCGCTTATATTTTGCCAGGTGGTAAAAGTGCTGCCATCGGGTTGCAGTGTTCTGATGGAGCTGTAAATTTTCTGCAGGGCGTTATAACCAACCGATACATTGAAGTTGTATTTCTTATTCCACTTACCAAAAATAAAATCAAAATTATCGGCATAGTAAGGCTGTACATAAGGATTGCCCGAGCGGGTATTGTACGGGTCGCCATAATCCACGCTGGGGTTCAATTCATTCAGCCTGGGCCTTTGCACCGTTCTTCTGTAAGTGAATGTAATGCTTACATCATTCTTCCATTTTTTTACCAGGTTGGCAAAAGGCAACAGGCTCCAGTAATTATTTAAATACCGGTTACTGTTGTTTTTAATATCGAAATAGGTTTGCGTATACTCTGCCAACATGCCGCCATTCACATAAAAATTGGGTATAAAATCGTACCGTACAGAAGCAGTTACCCCGTAAATAGTTTGATGAAAACGAAAATCATTACTCAACACGGCGTTATTAACCAATACATTTTCGGGCTTCTTCATAAAAGCCGTGTTCAACACATTGTGATTATTGTAACCATTATAAGTGGCGCCAAAGTGCAGGGATGTTTTATTATTCTTCAGTGACTTATCATAATTCATCCGCAGGTTTATGTTGGTATTATGGCTGTTGGTAATCTGCTGCTGCGTCGAGTCTGACCCGGTTGGTGTATTATCCGGATTAAGATATTCCTGGTAAAAATTTCTTTCATTAATTCCGGCATTATAATTAAACCCGCTGATGAATTTAAAAACATTTTTCGGATTTTTTCCTTTGATGGTATAGGTAAAATTAAAAACCGGGCTTTGACTGTTGTTGCCGGTTGCTGTATTGCGGTTACTTAATTTATACACCTGGTTATTGCGGTCGGCATTGCTGTACGTTACAATATTTTCATAGGCCGAATTGTTACTGTTGTACATCACCGTAAAATTCATGCTTTGCTGTTTACTTAAATCGTAATCCAGGCTCATCCGCAGGTTTGGGCGCCGGTTATTGTTACTGCTTTCACCAATAGTATTAAAGTAGTTCGACGAATCGGTATAAAAATTCTGTCGGTTACTGTAGCTGTTTCCGTTGTAGATATTGTACCCAAATCCGCTTGAAAAATTCAGCGCCAGTTTATTTTTCCGGTAGCTAATATTGCCGTTAATGGCCGCTTCGCCTCTTGAACCGTAATTGATACTTACCCGGCCATTAAAACCAACCTTACCTTTTTTGGTTACAATATTGATAACACCGCCTCTTTCATTGGCGTACTGCGGCGGCGGTGTGGTCATTACTTCAATCTTCTCTATCATGCTGCCGGGCATACTTTCCATCAGGTCCTGCAATTGTTTGCTGTCGAGCTCCACAGGTTTATCATCAATTAAAATTTTCACTTCTTTGCCACGCAGTAAAATCTTGCCATCATTATCTACATTCACCAGCGGGGTTTGTTTCAATAATTCGGTGGTGGTAGCACCCGAGCTTAAGGCCGATTCGCCGGTATTAAAAATGATCTTACCATCTTTATTTTCAATCAATGGCTTTTCTGCAAAAACAATTACTTCGTTCAGCACTGCTGCATTTTTTTTAAGTTTGATGTCATTCAAATCAAAATCAAAACGCTCGGCCCTGATATGGATACTGTCTATCAACAGTGCACTGTAACCTACTGCTGTAACCCGCAGCCGGTAAAAACCAAAACCAAGTTTATCTAAAATAAATTCACCATTCGCATTGCTGAGTTGGGTAACCTGTATGCTGGTATCGGATAGCAGCATGATGGTTACGCCGGCATCCTGTATTGCCTTGCTGTTTTCGGCATCCAGTATGCTGCCAATCACCAGGCCTGTTGCCGGGCCGGTGTTTTGCGCCAAAATAATTTTTGATAAAAACAGCAAAAACAGGAAGGCAGTAAGTTTTGCAATATGCTTCATAAATGATAGGCAAAAATAACTATCAATTTAGTTATGATCTTTTAAATTATTTTAAGTGGGTAAATACCCCCACCTGCGGATTTAAGCCCTGGTTTTGCCGTTAAAAATATTTTCTTATTGCCGTTTAGGCCGGTATGCGTATTTTTATCCACCTAAAAAATGAATTTTATGAAGAGAATACTGTTTTCAATTATGCTGACAGGCTGTGTTATGTTGCCTGCCATAACCGTTGCACAAACAGGGGTTGATCCGGATCCTGTTAAAAGTGCTCAAAACCGCAAAGCCAATGAAGAGCGTGAAAAAGCACAGGCAGCACAGGCTGCAAAAAATGCGCCGGCCCCGGTTAATACCAAAGCTGGTCCTGTTACGGTTTCAGGCACTCCTGTAGTTGTTTCAACACCCCCAACCAATTCGTCAAAAAGAAAATTTATTGATCCTGCCAATATGGATCTTTCAGTAAAACCGGGCGACAATTTTTACCTGTATGCCAATGGTGCCTGGATAAAAAAGACGCCCATTCCATCATCTAAAACCCGCTGGGGAAGTTTTGATGCACTGGCAGAAGAAAGCTCGCAAGCCCTGAAAAGCCTGCTTGAAGACGCATCAAAAGACCCGGGTAAAAATGAACTGATGAAACGTGTGGGCGATTATTATGCCAGTGCCATGGACAGTGCAGCCATTGAAAAACTGGGTTATAAACCCATCAAACCATACCTGGATGGAATAACAGCATTAAGCAGTAAAGCACAGGTATTAAAACAGGTAAACTACCTGCGGTCTCAATCTATAACATCTCCCCTGTACCGCATTGGTGTGGGCCAGGATGCAAAAGATGTTACCAAATACATCATCAGCATTGGCCAGGGTGGTACCACTTTACCCGACCGTGATTATTATTTAAAGAACGATACCCGCAGTCAGAAAATAAGAACAGATTATACTGCATACATCACTAAACTGTTTACCCTTACCGGCGAAACCACAGTAAAAGCTATGGCCAATGCAGTTACTGTAATGCAGTTGGAAACCGCCATGGCACAGGCACAGATGAGCCGTGTGGAAATGCGTGACCCTACTAAATTATACAATAAATTTTCGGTTGAAGTTTTAACTGCCAAAACTCCAAACTTAAACTGGGCCTCCATTTTACCAGAGCTTGGCTACAAAACAAAACAGGATAGTGTGATTGTGAGCAATCCAAAGTTTATGGTGTTTATCGATTCTTTGTTAAGCAAAGTTTCTTTGGATGACTGGAAAGTTTACCTGAAATGGGGTGTATTAAAAAATGCGGCCCCTTACCTGAGCAGCGAATTTGTTGATGCTAATTTTGCCTTTAACCAATCACTGAGCGGACAAAAAGAACAAACGCCCCGCTGGCAGCGCATGAGTGGTTTAATTGATAACCAACTGGGCGATCTGCTGGGACAATTGTATGTAGATAAGTATTTTAACCAGGCTGCCAAAGCACGTATGCTGGAGCTGGTTAATAATCTCTCAACCAGCTTCGACAGCCGCATTAAAAAATTAGACTGGATGAGTGAAGTGACCAAGCAAAGAGCATTGGCCAAATTACATGCTTTCGTTAAAAAAATAGGATTCCCCGATAAGTGGAAAAACTACGATGGTGTTATCATTAAAAGAGATGATTTTTATGGCAACCTGCAACGCTGCAGCCAGTGGCAATATACTGATAACGTTAGCCGCCTGGGCAAACCCATTGATAAAACAGAATGGGGCATGACGCCACCAACAGTGAATGCATATTACAGTCCGCAAAAAAATGAGATCGTTTTTCCTGCAGGAATTTTACGTTTTCCTTTCTTTGATTTTGAAGCCGATGATGCCATTAACTATGGTGGTATTGGTGCTGTAATTGGCCACGAAATGACCCATGGTTTTGATGATCAGGGCCGCCAGTTTGATGCTGATGGTAACTTACAGGATTGGTGGACAAAAACCGATGCGGATGAATTTAAAAAACGTGCAGATGAAGTAGTACAGCAATACAATGACTACACCATTTTAGATACCCTGCATGTAAATGGTAAATTAACGCTTGGCGAAAACCTGGCTGATTTGGGCGGATTAAGCATTGCCTACGAAGCCTTTAAAAATACCAAACAGGGACAGAGCAGCGAAAAGATCGATGGCTTTACACCCGACCAGCGTTTCTTTTTAAACTGGAGCCAGGTATGGCGCAATAATATTTTGCCCGAGGCAGCAGCACAGCGTATTGTAACCGATAACCACTCGCCGGGCATGTACCGCAGCAACGGACCACTTACCAATATGGAAGCTTTTTACAAAGCATTTGATGTGAAGTTTGGCGATAAGATGTACAAGGCACCGGAGAAGCGGACTAAGATCTGGTAAGATAAATTTTTAGATTTTATATGAACCGTCTCACGTAAGTGAGGCGGTTTTTTTGTAGATTGTATATATTATATTTTTTGTTAGATTGCATTTATGCAATGAATCTTATCCTGTTTCTAATTGTAATTCAATATAGAATTGAATATAAAGTTCAGGCAAGACAGCTATTATCTGCAATTTTTTAATATTTCAATTTAAAAGGCTAAACTATGTTTGGAATAAATTTTATCAAGTTTGACTCAATGACTTATGTTATTAAGTTTAAAAACGGTCAAGTATCAAAAGAAGGGCGGGGTCTTTCTTTTTTTTATTATGCACCAACAACTTCAATTTCAGCAGTCCCGATCGGAAGTTCAAATTTGCCTTTCATTTTCAACGAGACAACAAAAGACTATCAGACTATTACCATACAGGGACAAATAGCTTACAAAATAGGGAATCCCAAACAATTGGCTGATGTTTTAGATTTTACTGTTAATGAAAACGGAGTGTATAAAAAAGATGATACCGAAAAATTAAACCAGACTATTGTAAACGAAGCACAAACTGCAACTTCATCATTTATTCACCAGCTCGGACTTAAAGAAGCAATCCGCTCTGCAAAATCTGTAGAGAAAAATATTACCGAAGGACTTTTAAACTCAACCGCAATAAAGTTGCTGGGCATAGAAATATTAAGCATAAACATTTTGGCAATTAAAGCAACTCCTGAAATGGAAAGAGCATTAGAAACCGAAACCAGGGAAAACCTGCAGCAGGAAGCCGACCAGGCGATTTATGCAAGAAGAAACTTTGCAGTTGAGCAGGAAAGAAAAATTAAAGAAAGTGAGTTGAATACAGAAATTGCAATTGAAGAGAAGAACAAACAAATTGCCGAAAAACAAGCAGAAACAGAAGTACAAAAAGCAGAAAATGAATTAAAGCTTAGAGAAATGAAAGTTCAGGCAGATATTGCCATTGAAAATCAAAGAAAAGTTTTACTGGAACAAAAAACTGCCAATGAAAGAAAAGAAGCAGATGCACAAGGATATGTTTTGGAAACAACACTGAAACCCTATAAAAATTTAGATTGGAAAATACTAACGGCATTAAACAATAATACAGACCCTAAATTTAATATTTCACTTGCTTTTAGAGAATTAGCAGAAAATGCAGGCAAAATCGGCAACTTAAATATTAGTCCGGAATTGCTTGAAAACTTATTGAGCGACCAGAAAGAAAGAAAATGAGTGTTGAATACGCAATTATCATAAAAAATAAAACCAGGCTTGAAACTTTAATAGAAAGATTCAATACCAAAGCGCAGGCAAAATTTTATATTGAGCGTTCAGGTGGAGATTTCAATGATTATGAAAAAGAACACGAGATTTTTCATAACTCGCTTTCAAGGGTTCAAAGAGATCTCTCAACAGTTTTAAAAAACAAAATTGTTGAACGTAGTTTTTTACCATCATTTATTTTCAACGAAAAACAGGTAATTGTAACAGTTGGACAAGATGGCCTGGTAGCCAACACCGCAAAATATGTAAAGCAAATTCCCATTGTTGCAGTAAATCCGGACCAGGAAAGATTTGATGGCATTTTGCTGCCTTTCCATTCAGGCAATTTTTTAGGAGCCATTGACAGCGTACTTGCAAACAACTATAATTCAAAAATTGCTTCTTTTGCCGAAGCAAAATTAAATGACGGACAAAGACTTTTAGCGTTTAATGATTTGTTTATCGGGGCAACTTCTCACGTTTCTGCCCGCTACCAGATAACATACAATAACAAAACGGAGGAACAATCATCCTCAGGCATTATTGTTTCAACACAAGCAGGTTCTACGGGTTGGCTAAGTTCTGTGTTCAATATGAGTTTTGGTATTCAAAAATTTATGGAGAAAGATAAATCAAAGAAAAAATATGCAAAACTCAAAGACAACCAGTTAATGTTTGCAGTAAGAGAACCTTTTGCAAGCAAGAAGACAAAAGTAGAAACAGCCGCAGGGCTTATAACAGGACAATCTAAATTAGTTATACAATCATTTATGCCAACCAACGGACTAATTTTTTCTGATGGAATTGAATCAGATTTTTTAAAGTTCAACTCAGGTGCCATTGCAACAATTGGTATAGCAGAAGAAAAAGCAAATCTGGTATTAGCCTGAAGAAATCAGAGTGTATCGAAACTTATGTCTTTAACCGGGACTTGACGTAAGTGTCAGGCCCTTCATCACTTCTCTTCGGTATTCACCTTCTTTACAAAACTGTAATTGTTATTGCTGAATGTAAAATGAAAAATGCGGTTATAATCTTTATTAAATAACTCATCGTTATCATCCACATCCAGAATATTACTGATCACATTAAAGGCTTCGGTGCGGTAACAAAGCAATACATTCTGGCGGCCGTTATCTAATTTATTAATATCATCAAACATCTTGCTCAGCTGTGTTTTATCAAATTCGCTTTTAATACCCTTGGTGCCCCGTATGGTACTTCGGCAGCGGTTGTAAGGGTCAGATGTTTTTACATCGATTGACATATACAGAATATGATCAAAATAAATGTCTTTAAAATAATTGTCGAGGTACAGGCCAAAATCAAGGCCCTCTTTTGACAGGTGCAGGTAATCGGGTTTATTCCGGTCCTCAATCAGCATTTTTCCGTGGCGAACGATGTACAGGTTATTACTCATATTGTAGCGACCAGGTTTAATTCTTTAGATTCCCTGGAACAACGAAGGCGGAAAGGAAAGAAGGCAGGCAGGCAAAATTAGTCTATTAAACACAGAATGCGCTTTTTACATTATCAGGGTTGCCAACCTTGGCTATACATTGTAAATTTAAAGTCCTGATAAAGGTTGGCAACCCTTCATAAAAGCTTCTGCCATCCTGTCACAATATCCCTTATTGTACTATCTTTGCTCCTCTAAAAAAATGCCTGTTAATGTTGAATGTAGCTACCAATAAAGAACACAATGAAGCCAGGCAGGGAGAAGCATTTGCCCCCTTTGTAATGGACAGCAACCCGTATAAAAAATATTTTTATATAGAAAGCTATGGCTGCGCCATGAACTTTGCCGACAGTGAGGTAGTGGCTTCTATATTGATGGATAATGGTTTTGGTGCCACCAATAATTACAAACAGGCCGATCTCATCTTTATAAATACCTGCTCTATTCGTGAAAAAGCCGAAACAACGGTACGTAAACGCCTTACAGAATTCAGGCAGATAAAAAAAGAAAAACCGGGCATGCTGGTTGGTGTGCTGGGCTGCATGGCCGAGCGTTTAAAAGCACAATTTTTGGAGGAAGAAAAACTGGTTGACCTGGTGGTTGGCCCCGATGCCTACCGTAGTTTACCCGGCCTTATTGAAGAAGCCGAAACCGGGCAAAAAGCCGTGAATGTTTTGCTTAGCCGTGATGAAACCTATGCCGATATTGCACCCATACGCCTCAACAGCAATGGGGTTAACGCATTTGTAAGCATCATGCGTGGCTGCAACAATATGTGCTCCTTTTGTGTGGTACCTTTTACCCGTGGCCGGGAAAGAAGCCGTGATGCCGCATCCATCATCAGCGAATGCAAAACTTTATTTGATGAAGGTTATAGAGAAGTAACCTTGTTGGGACAGAATGTAGACAGTTACCATTGGGTAGATGAACAAAAAGAACTGGTGGTAACATTTGCCATGCTGATGGAACAGGTGGCGTTGATCTCTCCCCTGCTGCGTGTTCGTTTCTCCACTTCGCATCCAAAAGATATTACGGATGACGTGCTGCATACCATCGTGAAATACGAAAACATCTGCAACTATATTCACCTGCCGGTACAAAGCGGCAGCACCCGTGTATTGCAAATGATGAACCGTACTTACAGCCGTGAGTGGTATATCGCCAAAGTAAACCGCATCCGGGAACTCATTCCCGATTGTGGTATATCAACTGATATGATCACCGGTTTTTGTACCGAAACAGAAGAAGACCACCAGGAATCCTTAAGCCTGATGGAATACTGCAAATACGACCTGGCCTATATGTATTTTTACAGCGAAAGGCCCGGAACGCTGGCTGCACGAAGATTTGAAGATGATGTACCGCTGGAGGTAAAGAAAAGAAGATTGCAGGAAATGGTTGATCTCTATCGTGGCCATTCATTATTAGCCATGCAAAAAGAAGTAGGCAAAACCCGTAAAGTATTAATTGAAGGTGCTTCTAAAAAAAGCGAAAACGATCTGTATGGCAGAACCGATCAGAATAAAGTGGTGGTGTTTGCAAAAAGGGATTTGAAAGTTGGAGAATATGTAACGGTCAAAATAGATTCATGCACAGCCGGCACATTAATCGGCACTGTGCTTTTAAATAATTAAAAACTTCACTTGGTGCAACTTTGTGCCTTTGTGTCTTAGTGGTAAAACATCATGGAACTACAATCAATAAAAAACCGTTTCGGCATCATCGGCAACTCGCCGGGGCTTAATCATGCTTTGCATGTAGCAGTACAGGTTGCCAATACCGACCTGAGCGTACTTATTAATGGTGAAAGTGGTGTGGGTAAAGAAGTTTTCTCACAGATCATTCATTCATTAAGTGCCCGCAAACACAATCCGTTTATTGCAGTAAACTGCGGCGCCATTCCCGAAGGCACTATTGATTCGGAATTATTTGGCCACGAGAAAGGATCTTTCACCGGTGCTGTTGACAGCCGTAAAGGTTATTTTGAAACTGTGAATGGCGGTACCATCTTTTTAGATGAAATTGGCGAATTGCCCTTAGGCACACAGGCACGATTGTTACGGGTGCTGGAAGCCGGCGAATACATTCGTGTGGGCAGCAGTAAAGTACAAAAAACAGATGTACGGGTAATTGCAGCAACCAATAAAGAACTGATCGAATATACACAAACCAACAAGTTCAGGGAAGATCTGTACTATCGCTTAAACACGGTGCCCATCAGGGTTCCGGCATTAAGAGACAGGAAGGAAGATATTTATTTACTGTTCCGCAAATTTGTAACTGATTTTGCCGACCGTTACAAAGGCACGCCTGTGCAGCTGGATGAAGGGGCAAAAGATGTGTTAATTAACTACCCCTGGCCGGGTAATGTGCGTGAATTGAAGAATATTGCAGAGCAGATTTCGGTGCTGAGCCAGGATAAGTCGATCAATGCAATTACCATGAAGAGTTTTTTACCCGAACATAATTATTCACGCCTGCCGGTTTTGGCCGGTGGTGCAGGATCGGTAAGCCAGAGTGAATTTGCCAATGAACGGGATATCCTGTACAAGCTTTTCTTCGATATGAAGAAAGATGTGAACGAACTGAAAAAAATGTTCTTCGACCTGTTGCAAAATCCCGATATTGCCCGCCATGCACCGGTGTTTAATGACCAGTCATTTGCCGAGCTGAATGGCAACCCATCAAATACAGCTTCATCAAAACCCGTTTTTCTGCCGCATAATACAGATATGATCGACCATCATGAAGACGTGGAGGAATCTTTAAGCATAATGGATAAAGAAAAAGAACTCATCATCAAAGCATTAAAGAAACATAAGGGCAAACGTAAAGATGCATCACTTGACCTGGGAATCAGCGAAAGAACTTTATACAGAAAACTGAAAGAATATGATATTGAAGAATAGAAAGAAAGCTGTGAGCTATGAGCTGTTGGCTATGAGCGCAGGCCAATCTACTATCGGCAATCTATCCACAGGATCCTGCGGACAATCTACAATCAGCGGTTTTAAGCTGCTTGCTATCTGCCTGCTGTTAGTTGCTACCTGCAACTTTGCTACCTGTAAATACGGTTTCAAAGACACGGCCCCTATTCCTGAAGAAGTAAAAACTTTTCGTGTAAATTATTTTGAGAATAAAGCCGATTACAAGAACCCGCAATTAAGCCCGCAGCTTACCGAAAAGCTTAAGCAAAAAATAATTGGTACCACCCGGCTTCGACAAAGCAACGATGATGATGCTCATTATGATATCAGCGGTTTTGTATCGAGATATTATACCAGCACAACCGGCATAAGCGGAAACAACACCAGCTTAAACAGGCTTACTGCTGAGTTTCATCTTGTATTTAAAAACACACTCGATGAAAAAAAGAGTTTTGAAGCCGATGTAACTTACAGTGTTGATTTTGATGCAAACCTGAGTCTGAGCCAGGTTGAGCAAACTAAAGGAGATGATATTGCAAAGAATTTAACCGATGCAATTTTTAATAAGATTTTTTCTAACTGGTAATGTAGATTTGCACCATGCAGCACAACACAGCAATCTTTGAATCTTTATTTAACAGGAATTTTTCTGATACCGGTACTGCTGATTTTTTAAAAGAAATCACAGACAGGCATCCTTATTTTTCGCCGGCTCATTTTTTTCTGCTGCAAAATGTAAAAGATGATAGTGCTGCCTTTGAAAAGCAGGCAGTAAAAACAAATCTCTTTTTCAACAATCCGCACTGGCTTAATTTTCAGATAAGGCAAACAGGCATGGCAGCAATTGCTGAAATGCCAATAATTGACCTACCGGAAACCATCATTCCGCAAACTGAAATAGTGGTGGTGGACGACCTGCCCGATAATACCGATGCTCCGGATCCCGATACGCATCAGCCCGAAAAAGAAATTGAGCCCATGCATATTGAATTGAAAATGCCTGAGCAAAAATCAAATCTTGCTGCCGAAGCCATGCTTTTTGAACCCATGCACATGGTTGATTATTTTGCATCGCAGGGTATTAAATTAACCGAAGAAGTGCAAACAGCCGATAAACTGGGCAAACAGCTAAAAAGTTTTACCGAATGGCTTAAAACCATGAAAAAAGTACATGTGGAAAATGAGGCCGAAAACCCGGTAAAAACCGATACCACCGTTCAATTACTGGCCGAAAACAGCAATACCGAGACGGAAGTACTGACCGAATCGATGGCCGAAGTATTTGCCAGGCAGGGCAAAATGGCCAAAGCAAGTGAAGTGTACCAAAAATTAAGTTTGCTCAATCCTGCCAAAAGCACTTACTTTGCAGCCAAATTAGAAAACTTAAAAGGATTATAATATGTTGATTTTATTTGGAATTTTAGTGATTATTGCCTCTGTGGTACTGGGATTGATCGTTTTGGTTCAAAACCCTAAAGGTGGTGGCTTATCAAGCAGTTTTGGTGGTTTTGGCAACCAGATAATGGGTGTTAAGCAAACTACCGATGTACTTGAAAAAGGCACCTGGTTATTTGCAGCCATTGTTGGTATTCTTTGTATCGTTTCCCCCGCTTTTATTCCAAAGGATGGAGCCGGTGCAGCGCCCAATAAAGAATTACAGGAAAATATCAATACCAAGCCTGCAAAAGCAACTACGCCAAACACAGCTGTTCCTGCCGGTGTTGATACAGGTAAAAAATAAATTTTTATAAAATATTTCAGAACCCCGTCAATAACTGACGGGGTTTTTTGATTACTTTGCTCCGTATGAAAAAGAAACTGATCTTCGGCGTTTTATTTATTGTATTACTGGTAGGCGGCTATGTTGCCTGGCAGGTTTTTGGACCAACGGTATCGGCACCGGAGAGCAAATATTTTTATATAAAAACAGGAACTGGTTACAACGATGTAAGGCAATCGCTCATCGATCAAAAGATCATCAGCTCCACTTATTTTTTCGACCTGCTGTCAAAACAATTAAAATACGCAGGCAAGGTTAAAGCAGGGCGTTACCAGGTAAAGAACGGCACCAGCCTTTTAAGTTTATTACGTATGTTGCGTTCCGGCAACCAGGCGCCGGTAAACCTGGTCATTAATAAATTAAGGCTGAAGGAAGACCTGGCGCAAAAAATTGCTGCCAATTTTGAATGCGATTCAGCCAGTGTGATGGATGTTTTAAATGATGCGGAAACCTTAAAAAGATTCAATGTAAACAACAATACTTTAATGACGATTGTGGTGCCAAACACCTACAGTATGTTGTGGAATGCATCTGCCGAAAAAATTATCAATAAGCTGTACAGCGAAAAAGAAAAATTCTGGAATACCGAACGGGTTAACAAAGCAAAAGCTTTAAACCTTACACCAGAGCAGGTTTACACGATGGCCAGTATTGTTGAAGAAGAAACCAACAAAGAACCCGACAAAGGTTTAATTGCAAGTGTATACATGAACCGCATCAATACAGGGATAAAATTACAGGCCGATCCAACCGTAAAATTTGCCATGAAAAACTTTGGGCTGAAAAGAATAAAGCATGTGCATCTCAGTTACGATTCACCCTTTAACACGTATCAACATGCAGGCTTACCGCCCGGCCCCATTTGCACTCCATCAACAAAAACCATTGATGCGGTTTTAAATGCACCGCAAACCAATTACATTTATTTTGTGGCAAAGCCCGATTGGTCAGGCCTGTCAAATTTTTGCCAGTCATATGAAGAACACCTGGTAAATGCAAAAAACTACCAGCACTTTTTAGACAGTGTAGGTATAAAGTAAACCTGGCGGGTTTGCTGAAAGCATTTCAAATTATCGCAGTACTTTAAAGGGTTGCCAACCTTACTGCAGAAAGTTTTAAGTTAAAAGGAACTTTAAAAAGGTTGGCAACCCTTGCAGGAATTACAAATGCATCTGATATTACTGATATGCTGCTGAAATCTTTAATTACTATATTGCATATCTATTTACATGACCAGATTAGAACGCAAAATAATTACCAGTATACCTATTGCTTTTATCCTCAATAAAAGCAAGCACTGGTATTTGCCGGGTTTTGAAGGGGTGCCGCTGTATGATGTAGTACGTTTTTTTTACCGCCAGGTTAAAACGGTTGGTTTAACCGAGCGGGCATCGGCCATTGCCTATAATTTTATCATGGCCATACCACCATCGTTTTTATTTTTATTTACGCTGATACCGAATTTACCTTTCATAAAAAAAAGGGAAATATTTAAACAGCTTTCACTCATCATTAAAGATATCATCCCCGCCGAAGGGTACAACAGAACCATCATTACTTTTATTGATAAAACTTTTTTTCAAACGCCTGTTTTTGGTTTGTTGTCATTCGGTTTATTGCTGGCACTTTTTTTTGCCAGCAATGCCATGATGGGCCTGATGCGTTCCTTCAATAAAAATTATCACGGTTTTGAAAGAAGAGTTGGCTTACACACCCGCTGGGTAGCTATACGCTTAACCGTACTTATTTTTGGACTGGTACTTGGCTGCCTGGTTATTCTCATCACGCAGGGTGCTGTTTTAAAATTCTTTGGTTTAAGAAGTGCTTTTTGGTTAGCACTTATTCTTTACCTGCGCTGGCTGGTCATCATCGCCCTTATTTTTTATTCCATTGCATTTATCTATAAATATGCGCCGGCTGTTCAAAAAAAATGGAAACTGGTTTCTCCCGGTACCATACTGGCTACATTTTTATGCATTGCTGCTTCACTGGGTTTTTCATCTTTTGTAAATTCCTTTGGCAGGTATAATGCGTTGTATGGCTCAATAGGTACCATTATTGTTTTAATGGCATTGGTTTTTATCAATTCGCTGGTATTGCTGATAGGCTTTGAGCTGAATGTAAGTATTAAAACCTTAAAGGCCAGGGCCGAACAGCGTGATGCCAAAGAAAAACTACAACTGGCCGCACAAAAAAATACATGAGTGGTTACACATACGCTACCTGATTGCTTAACTTTAAAAAAATAAATCATCATGAAAAAAATATTGTTTGGCTTTATAGCCGTTGCTTCTTTAGCAACACTTGCCTTTACATACGGCGATCCGCTTCAGATTGGCAGCACCATGCCCAAAGCTGATCTTAAAATGCAGGATATTTCCGGAAAAAATGTAGCCATGAAAGATGCCAAAAAAGATAACGGCATTTTGGTAATGTTCAGTTGCAATACCTGCCCTTATGTGGTTAAGAACCAGGAACGCACTGTAGCCATCAGCAAATTTGCTACAGAAAATAAAGTAGGTGTAATTATTTTAAACAGCAACGAAGCCTTGCGTGGAGATGATGACAGCTATGCTGCCATGCAGACCTATGCCAAAGACCAGGGATACCAATGGAACTATGTGGTTGATAAAAACCACGAAGTAGCCGATGCCTTTGGTGCCAACCGCACACCTGAGTGTTTTTTATTTGATAAGAATTTAAAACTGGTTTATCATGGCGCTATTGATAACAGTCCGCAGGATGAAGCTGCAATAACCCGTTTACATTTAAAAGAAGCCATTAATGAAATGGTTGGTGGAAAAGAAGTTACTGTAAAGGAAAGCCGCAGTGTAGGATGCACCATTAAGAGAATGAACAAATCTGCTAATGGCGGAATGTAATAATTCTGAGTTCCGGGTTTTTAGTTTTTAGTTTTTAGTTATGGAATAAGATTATTTAAATAGAATTATAAAAAAAAATCAGTTTGCTGTCAATGGTAAACTGATTTTTATTTACACCAGTACCTGCATAACCTGCGATTTTTTCAAAGTTAAAAAAGCAGCGGAAGCGAAAGCTTTTAATTAAAAAGTTGCTGAATTTATTTCAGGCCTCTAAAATGTTTTTATTGAGGATCGTTAGAATCAATAGAATGATCTGTAAGCCGTTTATCACTTCGCTTAATAAAATCATCTTTGGTAAGCACCCTATATTCTTCACCGGTTGAAATATAAAGTTCTACCGTTGGTTTAAGTTTATCCAGGTCTAGTGCGGCGTAACCAATTAACTGGTTGGGCTTAACCTCATCGCCTTTTTTTATTAAAGTAGATCCCAGGTTTGAATAGGTATAAAAAAGTTTATCCTTTTCAATGATCACTACTTTCATGTGGTCTATCTTAACAACCGTACTCACCCTTCCGCCTGCAATAGAATAAACCGAACTGTCGTTCGATTTAAATGTCACATACTCTCTTTTCACATGCGCCGTATCTTCCGGGTTATCATAAATAGCCACCGCATCATTCATCGGTGCTATAAATTTATTCATGTCACTCCCGCTTATCGCTTCATTCAGGTACTTTTCAAAATCTGCAGCGCTTATCTGGTCTTCTGTAAATTTTTTATAGCCCGTTTTGTTGTTTACAATAATGGTAGCCGGTATTGCGCCGCTCCATTTAGCATCAACCATGGGGCAAAAAACATCTGCATCCGTTTCATTGAGCCATGCAATATGGGTGTTGTAATTATTCTTTTTGGCGAATGTCGCAATCTTTGCAGGATAAAAAGCCGGCAGATCCAGACTCACCAGCAGCAGCTTAACTTTTTTACTTTTATATTTCTCAACGATCCTTAAAAAATCGGGTATCTCTTCAATACAGGGCTTACAAAAAGTGGCCCAAAAGTTTACCACATAGGTGGTATCATTTTTGCCCGAATAGGATTTAACCACATCTCTCATCTTCCATTTTGGGATGGATTGACTTTTTGCAGCCATCACTAACACTAAAAACGTACAAAGAAATAAGCATTTTTTAATCATCCTTAAAATTACACCGAAATGCCGAAGCCCTGCCTTAAAAAACGTTAAAACAACCTTTAACAATATTGCCTGATTTCAGAAAGATGTCAGCCTGAGCTAGTCGAAGGCGGCTTAAAAACGGAGCATCCCGGCTTCGACAAGCTCAGCCTGACTCGCTGCGGATATAAACAAACTGAGACACTATACCCCAAATTAGCTTTTGGCTAATCCCCGCTTTCAGTTTAAATTTGCAGCCTGCCTGCCTAAAAAGCAGTCTCATTGCAATACATCAATCTAAAATCGCAATTCTAAAATCTAAAATAATAATATGGCATACGACGTAATAGTACTCGGCAGCGGCCCCGGTGGTTATCCCGCAGCAATCAGAGCAAGTCAGCTGGGCAAAAAAGTGGCAATTGTAGAACGTGAAAGCCTCGGTGGTATCTGCCTAAACTGGGGTTGTATCCCTACCAAAGCATTATTAAAAAGTGCCCAGGTATACGAATATGCAAAACATGCCGCTACTTATGGTATCAATGTAGAAAACCCAACGCCAAATTTTGGCGGCGTTATCACCCGCAGTCGTGGTGTGGCCGATAAAATGAGCAAGGGCATTCAGTTTTTAATGAAGAAGAATAAGATTGATGTAATTATGGGAACCGGTAAATTAATTGCCGCTACCAAAATGGAAGTAACTGCAGCCGATGGCACCAAACAAATTGTAGAAGCAAAAAATATCATCATCGCCACAGGCGGCAGGGCACGTGCCTTACCCACCATGCCCATTGATGGTAAAAAAATTGTTGGTTACCGTGAAGCAATGGTTTTACCCGAGCAACCCAGGAGCATGATCGTTTGCGGAAGCGGCGCCATTGGCAGCGAATTTGCCTATTTCTACAACAGCATGGGCACTAAAGTTACCATGGTAGAGTTTATGCCAAGATTGGTTCCTGTTGAAGATGAAGACATCAGCAAAGAACTGGAAAAGAATTTTAAAAAGCAGGGCATGACCATCATGACCAGCAGCGAAGTGCTGAGTGTTGATACAAGTGGTGCTGGTGTTAAGGCAAAAGTAAAAACCCCAACCGGTGAAGTAACACTGGAAGCAGATATTTTATTAAGCGCTGTGGGTGTTGTTGCCAATATTGAAAATTTAGGATTGGAAGCACTCGGCATTAAAACCGACAAAGGAAAAATAATTGTTGATGCAAACGGACAAACCAATGTACCCGGCATTTACGCCATTGGCGATTGCACACCCGGGCAGGCACTTGCACACGTTGCCAGCAAAGAAGGCATTAATGCAGCCGAACATTTAAGCGGCCATCATCCCGAACCAATGGATTACAACAATATTCCCGGCTGTACTTATTGCAGTCCCGAAATTGCCAGCGTTGGTTACACCGAAAAAGCGGCCAAAGATGCAGGTTATGAGCTGAAGGTTGGTAAGTTTCCTTTTGTTGCCAGCGGTAAGGCAGTAGCAGGCGGTGCCACCGAAGGTTTTGTAAAAGTTATTTACGATGCCAAGTACGGCGAATTTTTAGGATGCCATATCATTGGTGCAGGCGTAACAGATATGATTGCCGAAGCCGTGGTTGCCCGCAAACTGGAAACCACCGCCCACGAAATATTAAATGCAGTTCACCCTCACCCTACCATGAGCGAAGCTTTGAAAGAAGCAACTGCTGTGGCTTATGGAGAGGCTACGGATATTTAAAGAGTCCTGAGCGGAGTCGAAGGGGCATACTAAAACACCGAGCGAAGTCGAGGTGTGATTTAGAAAACGAAAATCTCAACTACATAAAAAAACATCCGCCGGTTGGCGGATGTTTTTTTATGGGCCATGGTTTTGTACTGCTATTGAGCCTCATTGGCGTCGCACTCTTGTACGGTATAACTTTATTGAGCTTTTATCGAAAAAACTTGCAAAAATTTAATCTGCTAAAGCCTGATTCCTAATGCACCATTTTATTATGTTTGTCAATATAAAACGTCTTTTCTCCCTTCATAACTCTTGCTTCGCCGTTTTCAAAATTATCGGTAAAATCGTATTCGGGTTTAATCATCCATTCTCCTTTTTCATTAATATAACCCCAAAAACCTTTTGCATTGGCAGCCGGAGCCATCCCTTCTGTAAAGCTGCGGGCATTGCTGAATGTACAAGGTATTACCAGTTCTCCCCTGGAATTGATAAAACCATACAGGTTATTTTTTGATACCGCTGCCAAACCGTTTTTAAAACTCATGGCATCATCAAAAACCGCTTCTGTAATGGCTTTGCCGGTACTGTCCAGGAATAACCATTTGTTACCTTTTTGTACAGCAGTATAGCCATCGTTAAAAGTTAAGCCATCATCATATTGCGGTTTTATCACTTCCTCACCGGTTTTGGTTACATAACCTATCTTACCGTTCTTTTTAACTTTGGAAAGTCCGCACACACAATTATCAACATAATCATAATTCTTTTCCCATTTCTGAGCGTATCCGGCCAATACCGGAGACAGCAGTATCCCTAATAATATCTTTTTCATAAAATAAGTTTTAGATGAAAAATATTGCTATTACAAAATACCCTGTTGCAACTGCTGAAAGTATGACTTTGGTAAGTAAAATAAATGACCCTGGTGCAGCTTTTACAGCCTTACAGATTTTTCAGCTACCATATTCATTTTACAGTCAGCCTATACTAAAAAAACAAAAAACTATACCCGGCCAGCACAGGTATCCCACAATAACTTTCAGTACTTTTGCCCCATGTCAAAACCTGTTATCTGCATAGGCGCTGCGTTGGTGGACGAGCTCTTTCATGCAAGAGAAAAAATGATGATGCACACCACCAATGAAGTAAGCAGCACCCGTACTGCAGGCGGTGTGGCCCGTAACATTGCCCACCAGCTAAGTTTACTGGATATTCCCGTTCAGCTCATTTCTGTTTTTGGCAATGATGTGGATGGCGACTGGCTTAAAAAGGAATGCACCGATACAGGTATGTTACTGGATGCATCCATCACCGCACCTGTACCAACCGGTAAATACACTGCCATTATTAATACAGATGGTTCTATGTTTACTGCCCTGCTCACCAATGCTGCCTTGCATTTAATAACGCCGGATTATTTACAGGAAAAAGAAGCCTTACTCGCCAATGCTGCTTATGTATTGGTTGATGCAAACATCAGTGTGGAATCTATTAACTGGCTGATAAACTTTACCAACCTCAACAAGATCAGGATGATCATTGAGCCTTGTTCGGTGCCACCTGCAAAAAAGATAGCTACGGCTAATTTTAACGGGCTGTATTTAATTACACCCAATGAAGATGAACTGCCTGCATTGTGCAGCGATGCGGCCATCACCACAGAAGAACAGATAAAAGAACTGCTCGACAGGGGTATACAATATATATGGCTGCACCAGGGCGTTGATGGATCGGCACTGTACAAAAAAACAGAAACCCTTAAACTGAATGCACCCAATGCAAACGTAGTGGATTGTACCGGTGCCGGCGATGGATCGGTAAGTGGTTTTATCTTATCAAAATATTTTGGTAAAGACAACCTCAACAGTCTGCGTACTGCACACACTTTATCTGCTGAAATATTGCAGGTAAAAGGCGCCATTGCCACACATCTTAACCAGGAAAAATTATTGCAACAGGTTTCTAAATACTACGAAGAATAATGAACCACTCTCTTATACATATTTTACCCGAAATACAAATGGCACTGGAACAGGGCAAACCGGTGGTTGCTTTGGAGAGTACCATCATTTCGCATGGCATGCCTTACCCAAAAAATGTGGAGACTGCATTGGCTGTGGAAGATGTGGTTCGTGCCAACGGAGCAATCCCTGCCACCATTGCCATCATGGATGGAAAATGCTATGTGGGTTTAACCGAAAAGCAGCTTGAATTTTTTGGTAATGCAAAAGGCGTATGGAAAGTAAGCCTGCGGGATATACCTTATGTGCTGAGTAAAAAATTAAATGGTGCCACCACCGTGGCAGCAACCATGCGTATTGCAGCCATGGCCGGCATAAAAATATTTGTAACCGGTGGCACCGGTGGTGTACATCGTGGTGCCGGCAGCAGCATGGATATTTCTGCAGACCTTACCGAGATGGCGCAAACATCTGTAGCCGTGGTATCGGCAGGTGTAAAATCAATTTTAGATATTGGTCTTACTTTGGAATACCTTGAAACAAAAGGCATTCCTGTTGTAACTTTCGGACAGGATGAATTACCCGGTTTTTATTCTTCCAAAAGCGGCTTTGCATCTCCCCTGCGTTTAGAAACACCCAAAGAAATTGCAACCTTACTCCACACCAAATGGGCCATGGGGCTCGAAGGTTCGGTATTGATCGCAAACCCGTTACCTGCGGCACAGGAAATACCAAAGGATGAAATGGAAGCACATATACTGAAAGCGTTGGATGCTGCAGAACGACAGCATATCAAAGGAAAAGAGATAACTCCGTTCTTATTAAAATACCTGGCAGACCATACCGATGGTGAAAGCCTGCATTCGAACATTGCATTAATACTGCACAATGCATCGCTGGGCGCAAAAATAGCAGTGGCTTTTTCAAACAGATGATATTGGCGTATATTTATACTGCATGCCATTTTAATGGCAGTTGCATTGCAACACAGTGATTCACAATTGAACTTCTAAAAATTTAGAAATGAAATCAATTCTCACACTATTCATTTTCATCGCAGCTCTTTTAACTTCAACATTTTCACATGCACAAAATGCCGTTGATAAATTAAATGTGCCGGGGCCTATAATGATCGGGAAGAAATCGCACGCTTTGACCTGGTCAGCCAACCCTTCATCCGGTTTTTATAAACAGGAATATATTCCGGCCGGCGACAATGTAAATAAATTTAAGTCGATGGTTATGCTGGATGTAAGCCTGGGAAATTTTATTTTGAAAGATATTGTTGGTGCTAAAATAACGGAGCTTAAAAAAATGAAAGCAACAAATCCCCTGGTTAACTATGAGATGTTTCAAAAAAACGGGGAATACCTGCTCGACTTTTTATTAAGCGCCAACTCGCCCGATGGTAAAACAGTTGATATTGTTGAGCGGAATGTTTATCGCTACAAAACCTTTACCGATAAATCTGGTAAAAAAGGTATTCTGTTATTTGCTGTAAGTGTTCGCAGTTATGGAAAAGATATTGATACTTTTTTAAAAGCGCTGAAAACCGGCAAGGCTGCGCTTTTAAACGAAGTGGCACAATTTATCATACCGGCTGTTACTATTTCAAAATAACCAATACTGATATATTATGTTGCTAAAAAAAATCCCGATATTGCTTTATTGCCTGCTTGCAAGCTGCTGCCTTTTTGCACAAAACAAAAAGGCAACACTGTCAAACATCATCCAAACGTACCACAACTACAATATGTTTGATGGTGCAGTCTTGGTTGCAGAGAATGGTAAAATTGTTTACAAAGGCGCATTCGGTTTGGCCAACAGGGAATGGAACATCCCCAACAAAACAGACACAAAATTTATGATTGGCTCTGTTTCAAAACCAATTACAGCTACATTGATGTTAATACAGGTGCAAAAAGGTTTGGTAAGCTTAGATAAAACCATTGCTGATTATTTACCCGAATTTAAAAATAAACCGGCAGCCAATGTTACGGTAAAGCAATTGCTCAGTCATACTTCCGGCATACCCAATTATGATATCATTAAAGACTTTTTTCCAGGGTTAAGCCGGCAAAATTTTACCAGAGAAGCCTATGTAAAAGTGTTTATGGATTCTGCGCTTTCTTTTACACCCGGCTCCCGCTATTTCTACAGCAGCTGGGGTTATTTTACATTGGGCTACATTATGGAAAGGGTTAGCGGCAAATCCTATGCTCAATTAATGAAGGACGATATTTTTGATAAACTGCAGATGAATAATTCAGGATCATACCAGCATTTGCAAATTGTACCCAACAGGGCTACAGGATACAATTATAGTTTTGGTGGCTTTACCAGTGCCGATTTCCGTGACCAGTCCAACACCATGGGAACCGGTGATTTATATTCAACCGTAGATGATCTGTTTAAATTTCACCTGGCCTTATCAAACAATACATTACTCAACAAAGAACTCACTGATGAAATGCTAAGCCCCGGTATGCAGCCGGCAAGGTATGGCTATGGTTGGTTTAACCAGAATTTTAAATACACAACAGAAGACAGTGTTGCAGCCAATTTTCACCTGGGTATGACGGAAGGATTTATTTCATTCATGCTCCGCATCCCGTCTACCAATAGCTTTACCATTATTTTATGCAACAGCTCTCCCACCGATTTTTTTGGAATAACAAAGAACCTGGTGAAAGTACTTTACAACAAACCTGTTGTGCTAAAAGAACCCATTCACAAAAAAACAGAAACAAATATAGCCCAATTGGGAGCGGCAAAAGCTGTTGAAGCTTACAAGAAAATGAAAGCAGATACGGCACATTATTATGTTGACTGGATATCGATGAATTTTATTGCAGAACAGTTGCTCAACTTAAAGCGATATGAAGATGCCAGGATCATTGCTGATAATAATGTTGCCGAGTTTCCGGATAAAGACCTGGTAATGTTTACCACCGGTAATATTTACCTGGCCCTGAACCGCAAAGAAGATGCTATCAGGTTTTATAAAAAAACGCTGGAGCTATATCCCGGTTACCAGGAAGCAAAAAACAAACTGAAGGAATTAGAAGGTAAATAAATGATCTACTGCTTACAGCTTACACCTGATTCAAAACCCAGCAGTTCTTCTTCTTCTTTTTTAGTAATTGTTACACGGCTGCTGCTCTCGGTTACAGCCTGGTGCAGAACCTGCTGCTTTATTTTTTTATTTTGCAAAATAAATGCTTTACTGATGTCGCCTTTACCTTCCTGGTTCATATTGAACATGGTTGAAGGCTTATTGCAGGCCAGATCAAAAACTGCAAACTGGATGGTCTTTACATCTCTGTTACCAGCTGTTTTAAAATGAATTTTTTTATTGCTGATATCGTACACAATGCTCCATTTGGTATAATCACCCTGTGCCACTTTATCCAGAATTGCAAATGCAAAATCTGTAACCGGGATATCAATTTTGGTTTCGTTGAATTTTTTAACCATACTACAGGCTTTTACAAAACGGTCCATCGAATTGTTATTTAAAGAAACCCCAGAACCTTTTTCAACAATGGGCCTGGCGGTTTGTAAAGAGGATGCATAGGTATCGTTGGTAAGTACCGGAAAAAGAAGTTCCTTTTCTTTATGCACCGTCATTTTACCGTTCAGAAATTCTATAGCGGCTACATTACCCGCAGCATCAGCCACCAGGTAATGCAGGGGTGTATCATTTTCGTCAATCCGTATTTTAGTATCAGCGTTTATAACTTCTGCTACTGTAGCTGCATTATCCAGCTGGTATTGTAACCATTGCAAAACACCCAGGGCTGGCCTGTTGTCGGCAGCAGGGTACCTTGTTGCATCCAGCCACATCAGCTCCACCACAAGCCCTTTTTCATTCATACCTCCCGTAGGAAATTCCTTTCCATATTGGTTAAAAGTGATGCTTCCGTATGCCGATATCCAGCTTATGGTGGCAGCTTTGCCCACTTTCATAGAAGTTTTAAACAGGCCACGCTGGTTTGTATTTACAATGCCGGCACCGGTTACCCAGTCGTAGTTTCTGCCAAAAACGATCTGGCCGTTTTTATTGATACAGAAAGTGGTACAGGCAATTATGTCTTTTGCCACCAGGCTCACCAAAAACAAAACAAGTATCTTTTTCATGAAGAAAATTTGTACAAGCTAAATATTCTGTGGCAACTAAAAACACAAAAAATGATGAATGGGTGGTTTTCACAATGAGATTATTATGATTATGTGAATAATATAACGCTTTCCTTAAATCATGTAACCTTTTAAAAAATATTGCGTGCATATTTGCCGCATGAAAACCACCATAAAAAACACCCTCATCTTTTTATCATTTTGTGTTGCTATTTTATTATCGTGTAACACAAAAAAAGAAAAAAAAGTTACGGTAAAACAACCTCCACAGCGCCAACAACCTAAAGCAGTTACTTACCAATTGGCCAATGCAAAGCAATGGTTAGTGGCCGATACAACAGGCGACAGTTCAAAACTACAGATCATACTGGCCATTAACAGAGCAGACAAAGCCGCATTCGCAAAAATGGACACCGTCATCATACCAACAGATATGACTGGTGACATCGCTTACTATCTTCCATTCCCTTTAAATGTACCCTACCTGGCCGATATCAACAAGATCGTCTTTTTCAGCTACCCAACCCAAACATTTGCAGCTTACGAAAACGGTATTTTAATGTACACCGGCCCAACTAATATGGGCAGTAAAAAACATCCCACACCTACCGGCCTTTTTTATGCCAACTGGAAAGCAGAAGAAACAACCAGTACTTTTAATGACGAGTGGGAACTGAAGTGGAACTTTAATATAGAAAATAAAGAAGGTGTTGGCTGGCATCAATATAGTTTGCCCGGTTATCCGGCATCACACTCCTGCCTGCGCATGCAGGAAAAAGATGCCCGCTATATGTACGACTGGGCCGATCAATGGATATTGAAAGGTACAGAAACCATACTGGCAAACGGCACACCGGTTATTGTTTTTGGCAGTTATAATTTTGATGCGCCCAAACCCTGGCTGCAGTTAATTACCAATCCACATGCATTGGATATTACCGAAGCAGAAATTCAACAACAAACCACGCCTTTCTTAACTGCTATTCTTGCCGAACAGCAAAAAAGAGAAACGGTGGCTGCTGATAAAAAATAAACCAGGTTTTGAAAGTGTTTCTCAATCCTGCAACACTTCATGCTTACTATGTGCCTCCATCAGTTTGCGCTGCACTTCATAAGCCACGGGTGCATACGAACTAAAAAACATATTGAACCTGGCACGGCCCTGTGTTAAGCTTCGCAGCGATGATGAATATTGATGCATCTGCGCCAGCGGAACCTTGGCAGTAATTTTTTCAAAATGCCCTTCAGCCTGCATGCCTTCCACCACACCCATACGGGTTTGCAGATCGCCCATTACCGCACCTACCATTTCATCGGGGCAAAATACTTCCACGGTATAAATAGGTTCCAGCAATTGCGGATCGGCATCAATAAAAGCCTGCCTGAATGCATGTAATCCTGCTATCTTAAAAGAAATATCATTGCTGTCAACATCGTGCATCTTACCATCATACACACTCACCCTGATATCACGGGCATAACTTCCGGTCAAAGGCCCGTTCTGCATTTTTTCCATCACACCTTTTAAAATGGACGGAAGAAAACGGGTATCAATAGCACCGCCAACAATGCAATTGCAAAAGATAAGTTTGCCGCCCCAGTCCAGGTCAATTTCGTCTTTGCTGCGCAGGTTAAGTCCTTCGGGGTTGGGCATCCCATCATACCAGGGTTCTATACGCAGGTACACTTCGGCAAACTGTCCGGCACCACCACTTTGTTTTTTGTGGCGGTAATTTCCTTCTGCCTTGCGGCTGATGGTTTCACGGTACGGTATTTTTGGTTTATCAAATTTCACATCCAGTTTATGAATGTGTTCAATTTTCCATTGCAGCACTTTCAGGTGCAGCTCGCCCTGGCAATGCAGCAGGGTTTGTTTTATTTCGGACGATACTTCAAAATGCATACTGGCATCTTCTTCTCTCAACGTATGCAAGGCATTGGATAATTTTTCTTCATCGCCTTTATTAACCGAAGAGATGGCCACCGTAACACTGGGCTTTGGAAAAGCAATGGGTTCCAGTTCCAGGTTCACCCCTTTTTCATGCAGTGTATTGTTAACATGGGTTGATCGCAATTTGATGGTGGCACCAATATCGCCTGCCACCAGTTCCTGCACCGGCACCCGGTTATGGCCTTCCAGCAAAAACAACTGGTTTATTTTTTCTGTAGTACCGGTATTTTCATTTATAAGTTCGCTGCCACCCTTTATGCTTCCGCTGAACACTTTGAACAAACTGAGTTCGCCTATATGCGGTTCTATAATTGTTTTAAAAATAAAAATACAGGCAGGCCCTTTAACATCGCAGGGCAGTTCGGCACCGGCCTTTGTTTTTTGTGCCGGCATTTCATAAGCAGCAGGGCATACATAATCTATAAAACTCATGATGCGGCCAATGCCCATATTTTTTTCGGCACTGGCACAAAACAACGGAAATATATCATGCCTGATCATAGACTCATGCAGGCCGGCTTTCATTTCTTCTTCGGTCAGTTCGCCCTGGTCAAAATATTTTTCCATCAGGTTCTCATCGTTCGATGCGATGGTTTCTATCAGTTCTTTATGCAGCTGCTCTGCCCTTGGTTTTTCAGCATCAGGTATCTGCAATTTTTCCGGCTTACCGCCATCAGGGCCGTATTTATACATGACCATGTTGAGCACATCAACAATGCAATTAAAGCCACTGCCCGTTTGCACCGGGTATTGCACAGCCACCACATTGGGGCCAAAATGTGCTTTGGCATCAGCCAGCGTACGCTCAAAATCGGCATCAGCATTATCAAGCTGGTTAACAACAAAAATGGTGGGTGTTTTAAATGTGTTGGTATATTCCCAGGTAATATCTGTTCCAACCTCCACACCCATGGCCGCATTTAAAACAATTACACCCGTATCTGCCACCCGCAGGGCACTTATCACTTCCCCGGCAAAATCATCATAGCCGGGTGTATCAATAATATTGATCTTATAATCCTTCCAGGTGGTATGCAGCAGCGAAGCAAATACCGAACTTTCCCTTTCTGTTTCAAGTTCATGATAATCGCTTACCGTGTTTTTTGCTGCTATACTGCCGCGGCGTTTGGTAATACCTGCATCAAAAAGCATGCACTCGGCCAGCGTGGTTTTACCACAGCCTGCATGCCCCAGCAGGGCAATATTTTTTACATGTTTATAATCGTAGGTTGCCATGACATAAAATTTAATAATGGTGAATGGTACAATACTAAACCAGCCAGCTCTTTATAAGCTGGCTGGTGTTTTTATAAGTTATTTTTTTACAAAAGCATGAAACTCATTTTCGAGTTTGTCAAGGTCAGACAGGAGCATGTCCAGTTTTTCCTTGATGTAATGATGCGGTATACGGTGCCCGAAAGTGGGATGCTTTTCTGCCTCGTTTACATGAAACCTGATCTCATGCTTCAGATCATGAATATTAATAAGCTGAATGTGAAATTGATTGTGAAAATGTTCAATGCCCAGTAATGTGTCGGGTTCAGTTTTGCCCGGGGCAAAATAATATAGCTCGTTTTTAAGCTGATTTATTTTTTGACGGTAAGAAGCCAGTTCATTAAGCCAATGTACGCATTCATCAATAAGTGTGCGGTGTTGTGTTTCGGTATACATGTGAATAGAATTTAAGTTTTATAAAAATTGAGACTATTTTTTTGCAAATGTTTTTATTGCAGAATAAAGGTCAATAACAGCCCGAAAAGAAATCCTGATATTGGTCATGAAGTGCAATAAGCCTTATCATTTTCAGAGAGGCGGGAATAGGATATAACGGCATTTAATGGGAGTAGACTGCATACCTTGTTAGTAGTAAGGATGCTGTATTCAAATCTAACAAAAAAAAATCAAAATGTAAAGCGAAAAAAAATATATGCCCCGGTTGCCGATTTACAAATAAGCGATAAACTTATATTTTTTTTTGAGTCTGCTGTTCAATAATAAAATACAGGCATCTAAAAAATGTATATGCCGGTTTCATTTTCTTTCAGGAATTTAAAATTCATTTACAGTTTTTGTACTGATTGTTTTGCAATGGTAGATTTATTTAATTAACATTCTGTTGATAAGTAAATACATTGTCTATCAGATGCATTTCGTTAAATTTGGAAAAGAGACAAGTTAGCAGGCAATTGTATTTTTATTGATCACTAACCGCTGTTATGTATACCCTGGTAAATCAGCTTTACAGAAACAGTGGCAAAAACTAAAATCCATTGACAGAAACGATCATTAATCTCGAGACCGTAAACCCTATCGAATTCTTTGGCGTTAACAACGGTAAGTTAGACATCCTCAAAAAGAAATTTCCCCTTTTAAAAATTCTCAGTCGTGGCACGCAGATAAAATTAAGCGGGGCCCCGGAACAAATTGAAGGCGCCAGGGAAAAAATTGATCTTATTCTCAGTTATCTTGAACGCAATGGCCACATGAGTGCCAATTATTTTGAGCAGATACTGGGTGGCGATGATGAAAAAGTGGTTGACAATTTCATGGACCGTAACCCCAATGATGTATTGGTATTTGGCCCCAATGGCAAAACCGTAAGGGCACGTACAGCCAACCAGAAGCGGATGGTAGAAGCCTGCGACAAAAATGATATCCTGTTTGCCATTGGCCCCGCCGGTACCGGCAAAACCTATACTGCTGTGGCTTTAGCGGTAAGGGCTTTAAAGAACAAATCGGTTAAAAAAATCATTTTAACCAGGCCTGCAGTAGAAGCTGGTGAAAGCCTTGGCTTTTTACCCGGCGATCTGAAGGAAAAGATTGATCCCTATTTACGCCCGCTGTACGATGCGCTGGATGATATGATACCTGCCGATAAACTGGGCTATTACATGAGCACCCGTACCATTGAGATTGCACCACTGGCTTACATGCGTGGCCGCACACTGGACAATGCTTTTATTATATTGGATGAGGCACAGAATACAAACGACCTGCAGATAAAAATGTTTTTAACCAGGATTGGTCCCAATGCCAAAGCCATCATCACCGGCGATCCTACGCAGATCGATCTGCCAAAAAATCAGCAGAGCGGTTTGTTTAAAGCTACCCGTATTTTAAAAAATATTGAAGGCATATCGCATATTGAACTGGATGAAGAAGACGTGGTAAGGCACCGTTTGGTTAAACAGATCATCAAGGCATACAACAAAGATGATGTAAGAGTAACAGATGCAAAGGCAACCGACCACAAAACCGGCGAGTCCAAAAAGCCCACACAACCCTGAGTTTACTAACCTTGTACATACCGGAGGCAGTGTTACTACTGCCTCTTTTTTATTTAACACCCACTATAACTAAATCATAAAAAAAACAACCCGTTGCCGTTAAATAAAATTAATTTTAGGTATAAAATATAACCATGAAAAAAATAATCACTGCATGCAGTTTATTGCTATACCTGGCTGCCTGCAATCAGGAGCCTGCCAATCCGCCAACAGTTGTAATGGAAAATATGTTTACCGCTATGAAGAACGGTAATATTGAAGACATGAAAAAGTCGATTACCAAAGCAGATGTAGCCATGCTGGAAGCTGCCGAAAAATTGATGACCAGTATTGACCCCGAAGGAATACAAAAAATTAAAAGCCGTATGACCGAGGAATTAAAAGATAAGGCACAACATATTGAATATAGTTTAAAGAACGAAAAGATTGATGGCGACCATGCCACGGTGGAAGCCGAAATTATAACAAAAGATACCGCTGCAGCAAACGGTAAAAAAATATCCAAACAAACCTTTGAACTGGTGAAAGAAGATAATACCTGGAAGATAGCCCTTACCAAACCGGGCAATGAAATGTTTAACAGCATGAAGGGAAATATGGGCAGCCGAAAAGGAGACCTGAAAGACGGCCTTGAAAAATTACAGAAAATGAACCCGGATAGCCTGAAAATGATGATCAAAAAAGGATTACAGGCATTGGATTCGATGCAAAAGAAAAAAGAATAGCACAGAATGCTTTCTTAATCAAAATAAAATTAATTTTATACCCATTCTGCCTATGCCTGGCAGATATTAACCTTAAAAAATAGTTTATGAAAAAATTATTAGTAGTGCTTTTGGCTTTTTCGGCCTTGTACATCAGCAGCTGTAAAAGCGGTGCCGGAGATCCCAAAGCTGTATTAACCGGTTTCTTTGATGCGATGGCTAAAAAAGATATTGCCGCAGCCCGCAAACTGGCTACTGCAGATAGTAAAGCCATGTTTGACCTGATGGAAATGGGTATGAAAATGAAAGACAATACCGTGGAAGATAAGACTGATGAGCAGTTTGACAAAAGTAAAATGGAAATGGGCGAAGCCAAGATTACCGGAGACAGGGCAACCGTAAATGTAAAAGAAAAAAAGAGCGGCGAAGCTGTTGATTTTGTGTTGAAGAAAGAAAACGGAGAATGGAAAGTTGCCATGGATATGGCTACCATGATGAGTATGGGTGCCGAAAAAATGAAAGAGAAAGGCATGAACGATGAGCAAATGGGTGAGCTGAATGAAAAAATGGAGGAATTCAAAAACATGAGTGCCGATTCGCTTAAAATGATGATGGATAAAGGAATGAAGGCCCTGGATTCGCTGAAAGGTGCAATGGATAAAAAATAAACAGTTTATATATTTTAAAGAAAGCATCTGCCAACCGGTGGATGCTTTTTTGTTTATTAAAAGATGTTTAACTTTAACAATGATTAAAAAATACGTCACCTTCCTATTACTTACTGCAGCCATTTTCTCCTGCAACAATGCTGATCAGAAAAAAACGGCTGTAACAGATATAGATGTAGCTACTGCCTTTGTACGTGCTTTACTGGATAATGATTTTAAAGAAGCCGAACAATATCTTTATAAAGATGAAACCAATATCCAGATATTTGAACGGTTCAAAAAACAGTACAGCGGAAAAGATAAAGCCACCCTTGAAAAATACAAGGAAGCCCAGATCATTGTAAATGAAACCAGTGTTGTAAAAACAGACAGTATTTTTATTTTTAATTACAGCAATAGTTACAGTCGTGCCGATAAAACCGTTTTAAAGCTTGTTCGCATTGATAACAAATGGCTTGTTGACCTGAAATATACTTTCTCCGGAAATTTATAAACAGCAGATGATTAAAAATTTATTACTGGTTGGTTTGGGTGGTGGCATCGGTTCTATACTCAGGTATGCAGCCACGCTGCTGGTAAGCGTCAAAAAAATTCCTTATGCCACGCTTTCGGTAAATATCATGGGCAGTTTTATCATTGGGCTTGTATTGGCCTGCAGTATCAAAGATGAAAGTTTTGCAAACAACTGGAAATTATTCCTGGCAACGGGGATCTGTGGCGGCTTTACAACCTTCTCGGCATTTACACTGGAGAATATGCAACTGCTGCAAAGCGGAAAAACAGGCATGGCTTTTTTGTATATCGCTTTAAGTGTTGTGTTGGGCATTGCAGCAACATTTGCGGGATACCAGCTATTTAAAAATTAAGAATTAAAAATTAAAAATTCGTGAGTGGTGAATGGTGAGACCTGAGATTTGAACCATCAAACCATTAAACCATTAAACCTTAAAACATGTACACACTTCACCCCTGGCACGGCGCCCACTTTGGAGACAATGCTCCGCAGGTTGTTAATGGCCTCATCGAAATTCCGCAAGGTTCCCGTACAAAATATGAAGTAGATAAAAAGACGGGTTTATTAAAATTAGACCGCATCATATATTCCTCTTTTCACTATCCCATCAATTATGGCTTTATACCGCAAACCCTGGGCCTGGATGGAGACCCGCTTGATATTTTAGTGATGTGCAGCGAAAGCATACAACCGCTTTGCCTGGTAGAAGCCAAGGTTATTGGCAATATGCAGATGATGGATACCGGCTTGGTTGATGACAAAATAATTGCCGTAGCTTCCAAAGATCCGGGAGTTAATTATATAAAAAGCCTGGATGATCTTCCCAAACATTTTATTGCCGTACTGCGCAATTATTTTGAGCAGTACAAAGTGCTGGAGAATAAAATAGTGGAGATAGATGAATTTCAAAATGCAGAAGCCGCCTATAAAGTTATCAATGACTCCATTGCACTCTACAAAACAACATTTCCTGCATGATCATTAAAAAGAAACCAATGGATATACAAACTGTTCTTATCATTATACTGGTAGGTATTGCAGCCGGTATGCTCAGCGGGCTCGTAGGCGTGGGCGGCGGCATCATCATTGTGCCGGCGCTGGTTTATTTTATCGGCTTTAGCCAGAAAACTGCCCAGGGCACATCCCTTGCGTTGATCATGCTGCCCGTTGGTATTTTTGGTGTAATACAATATTATAAACAGGGGCATGTTGATTACAGGATAGTTGGCCTGCTGGCTGTTGGATTTTTAGCGGGCAGTTTCTTTGGCAGTAAACTGGCCTTAACCATATCCCAGGAAACACTTAAAAAAGTATTTGCGGTGCTGATGATCATTATCGCAATAAAAATGCTGTTTCTGGATAAGCCAAAAAAAACTGATGCCGGAACCAAACAATCGCAGGTAAATGTAAATCAGGTTGATGGCAGCTGATCTGTTTAAGCAATTACCAAACTGCGATCTTTGTATATTTAAAATACAGGAACCAATTCTACCATGAGGCTATTCAGGTATATAAACATATCCCGCCATGTTTATAAAGAAATAAAAAAACAACAGCAATACAATAAAACCTTCCTGGTACCTTACCTGCATGAGCTGGAAAATAAATACGGCGGAACATTCCCGGATGAACAGAAAAAAAAGATACTGAATTATTACGGCCTCTTCATCACTTCTTTTTTATGCAGTAATTACACAAAACTATACGGACGTACACTTACAGATGCCGAAAGAAAAAGAGCTACACTATTTGGTATTTTAACACCGGTTGGCGATGATCTTTTTGATGTAGATAAACTGGATACAGAGCGTATCCATTTAATAACGTACGATCCTCAAAACTATACTTCAACCACATTTTCGGCAAATGTAGCCAAAGAGATACAAAGTTTTTTACTGGCCGATGTGCCACATAAAGAAGCCTACCTGCTGGCAGCAAAAAATGTACTTGATATACAGATTGAAACAGCCAGGCAAACCAACCCGGCTATAGCTGAACAGGAACTTGAATACATCACCTATATGAAGGGAGCGGCTTCGGTTATCATTTATCACCAATGCCTGGATGATGTGGCTGGTGAGCAAATGAAAGAAGCATTGTTTTATACCGGCAGTTTATTCCAGCTGGGCAACGATATTTTCGACCTGTATAAAGATGTAAGGGACCATATATATACATTGGTAAATACCTGTGATGATTTTGCCGCTTTTCGTACATCATTTTTAGAAAGGGTGGATTTACAAAATCAAAAGATCATGGCATTGCCCTATGCCGAAAAAAATAAAAAGGAATTTTGTTTTGTGATGAACACCATCAATGCAAGATCTGTTGTGGCACTGGATCAGTTTGTTCGGCTGCAGCAAAAAAACGGCAAAAAAATTAACTGGCAGGAATTGCAACGGAAAGACATGATCGTGGATATGGAAAAGCCCCGTAATTTTTTAAAGTGGTTGTGGTATGCTTATAAACTTGCCGAATGAAAAAGTGTTATTATAGATAAACTTTAAAACAAAAAGTTGTCAGCCTGAGCCTGTCGAAGGCGGGTTTAACTTTATGAAAAAACAACTTACCATACTTTTTGCATTAGTATTCATAAATACAAATGGCTTATTCGCCCAAACCGACGCTGCATTAATAAGCAACCTGCTTGCTGATATTGAAGCCATGCAGTTTAAACAGGATGGGGAATTTTATACAGGCATGTTTCCCGGTTACCGCAGGTGCGCCGGTTTTCCGCATAATTATCAGCCCGATAACAATATTTTTTTTACTGCCATAACAGCTTTTACTTTAAATAAGCTGACACCACACTTAAGCAATGATGATAAAGCAACAGCTATTCGTATAAGTAAAAATGCAACCGCTGCATATCCGCATTACAGAAACCCGAATGGCAAACCTTATTACAGTTTCTGGCCGGTGAATGCACCCATATTACCACATGCTTTTTTCATCAACCGGCTTACCGGGGTTCTTGCGCAGGGCGATGATGCCGACGACAGCGTTATGATACTGCTGGCCTCAGCTAATAATGACAACGATAATACCGCTTTGAAAGAAAGATTGATAGCAGTCAGTAATCTTAAAAAAAGAAAGATCAATTCTACCTTTAAAAAATACCGCGATATCCCGGCTTACAGCACTTACCTGGGCGAAAAAATGCACCCCGATTTTGATCTTGCTGTGCAATGCAATATCCTCTACTTCAATTTTGAAAAAAAATTACCCCTGGTAAAAGAAGACAGTGCAACCATTTACCTGATAACCGATATGTTAAACAACCGTGCATACATGAAAAGTCCGGTTTACATTTCGCCCAGTTATGTAAAGCCTGCCATACTTATTTATCATGTAGCAAGATTAATTGAAGCTTTTAAAATAGCAGAGCTGCAATTGTACAGGGATCAGTTAATTGATGATGCAAATAAATTACTTGCGAAGGCTACCAATATTATGGAACGTATTATTTTAAGAACGTCGTTATTAAGATTGGGCGCCGAAGTATCTGAACTTACTATTAATTCCATTGCAGAATTTGAAAAAACAGACCAGGACCATTTTGTGTTTTTCCAGGCCAGGGCTGCCTTTGCACAACCTACACCGGTGAAACAAATATTGCTGCATTGGAATTACCTGATCTATCATTTTTATTCGGCAGCGTATAATAAAGCCTTGTGGCTTGAATACCTGGTGCTGAAAAACAATCAGAAACTTCAACAAAAAAAATAAAATAAATGTTTCCTTTTGTAAAGTAATCTGTACATTCAAATTAAAATTACCGGTACGTTTTGAAGAACAATAAATACAGCCATATCAGCGATGCAGAACTGCTTACCCGGTTTTATGCCGACCACCAGAATGAGTGGCTGGGTATTTTGCTCGAACGCTACACCATGCTGCTGTTGGGTGTAAGTATGAAGTATCTTAAAAATGAAGAAGAAGCAAAAGATGCCGTGCAACAGGTATTTTTAAAAGCCATTAACGAACTGCACAAATACAAAGTAGAGTATTTTAAAAGCTGGATCTACATGATCGCAAAAAATCATTGCCTGATGAAACTGAGGGACAAGGGCAGGTTCAGTGCAGAGATTACCGAGCAGACTTTAATCACACCTGCCGAACCGGATGGCAACAGCCAGCATATTCAAAAAGATAAAACACTGGATAACCTGGCAAACGCCCTGTTGCAACTGAACGAAGAGCAGCAACAATGTGTAACTTTGTTTTACCTGGAGAAAAAAAGTTACCAGGAAATTGCCGATCAAACCAGTTACAGCATCATGCATGTAAAAAGCCATATTCAAAATGGAAAAAGAAATTTAAAAATAATTATGGAACGCATGGAAGGAGAAAAGCTGTGAACTATGTTGCAGGCTTTTGCTATCAACTAAGAACTAAAAACCAAGAACTAAGAATTAAGAACTAAGAATTAAGAATTAAGAATTATGAACTATACAAATGAGTAAAGATCTAAAAGACATATTAGCCAACCTGAACAAAGATATTGAGCAGGAAAAACTACTCGACTATCTGAATAAGAACCTGTCTGCCGCCGAAGCACATGAAGTGGAAAAACAGATGGCCGATGATGAGTTTATGAATGATGCTATGGAAGGTCTGGAAAATTTTAAGAATAAAAAAGATGTTTCGCTGATGGTGCAGCAGCTGAACAGTGAACTGAAAAAACAAACGGCAAAAAAGAAAGCAAGAAAAGAAAAGCGCAAACTGAAAGACCAGCCCTGGCTTTATATAACCATCGTTACGTTACTGATACTGGTAATTGTAGCCTACATCGTGATCAAAAAATATACAGCCCCATAAGTTTTACAACTTAACAAACCTTACAACTTTTGATTGTCCTGCTGCAGTTGTAATTACCATTTGATAAGTGCCGTTGCCAAGGCTTGCGATATTTACCTGTATCCTGTTAAACCCGGCAAATACATTCACCGTATTTTTCTGTACAACCCTTCCCTGTATATCGGTTATAACCATTTCAAGCCGTTGAATTTTTGCAACGCTTATTTTCAGATCAAAAATTTTGTCCCTAACCGGGTTGGGTGCAATAGGTAAAACATCCATTCCGGAAACAGCATGCAGTAAACTTATAATAGTGCTGTAAGCAATTTTTCCATGATCATCCGTCATATTTATCCTGTAATAATTTACACCGGCTGCCGGCCTGTCATCAGTATATACAAATGGTTGCTCACAACGCAATGCGGTAGCGTATTCAGAAAATATTGCCTCATAGTGTATGGCATCATTACTTCGTTCCAACACCATAGTAACTGCCGGGCTGCTGTTACAGGTAAGTTTCCATCTTAATAAATGATTAGCATTTTGTTTTACGCCGGTAAAATAGTTTACCGATACCGGGTCATCTGCTGCAAGGATGGCATACAGGTTTCCCAACACCAGCGGAGCTTCTATGTTATTGGCAAATGTGCTTACAGTGGTAGCAACCTGGTAAGAACCGGCAGGCACAATACCTGTTTGAATTACATTCCACACACCGGTATGCAATCCCAGTTCCAGGTTGGCAGCATAATTAAATCCTGCATTGGCCTGGCCTGCGGAATAAGAGAAATTGGTATTCACTGTTCCCGGTGTACCGCCGCTGGGTGTAACAAACCAGGTTCTGTTCACTGCATTTAAAGGAATAACAATAGTGGGGCTGATTCCTGTATCAACCCTCACACTATAATTTAAGCCACCGCCATTTGAGATTGTTATGGGATTATAGTTTCCCGCAAATCGACCTACCGGAAAGGTTACCGGTGTTACACCAATATTATTGATGGTCAGTTTACCTGTACCAATTGTTACAACATGTGCGGTGCCTGAGCCGCCTGTAATGATACCATTCATAGTCAAATTAAAGCCTGGAAGTAAAAACAGGTAGCCATTATTGATCAGGGTAATATTATTTGTAATTGTTTTATTTGCATTTAAGGCCACACTGCAGCTTGGGCCGGTGCCAATGTCCATACCGGCAACAGCAGGTACTGTTAAATTACCTGTGCCGCCCAAAATAGCACTGGTACCATTAATGATGAATTTGCCCGATGCTGAACCATCAATATTACCGGTGCCGCTGATCCCATTCCTGAAAATTTTATCACCGCTGTTTCCAAATATAATATTGCCATTAGCCTCAAACAGCCCATTGAATGTGGTGGTAGAATTAGATCCAACTATTCCAATATTACTGGTTGTTCTGAAAATGGGAATTACGCCCGGCAGGGCATTTGGAAAATAGGTTACTCCTGCTGTAGAAAAAGCCAGGGAAAGTGTATATTCAAGAACAGAATTGTGATCATAAATATAATTTGAAGCATTTACGCCCGTTCCTGCACCGGTTAATCCCGTAGCCGAAAGTCTTAACGTAGCTGAATTTTTAATCCTTATGGCAGCTGCACCGGAAAATACCGGGCCCGGGTTTACATTAAGATGAAAAACACCAATGATCTCTACTGTAATATCATCCCCAGGCCCATCATTTACGGTAAGTGTTCCTCCGTTATGTTGCAGGGTACCGAAGCCAATTATCACCTGGTCCATATCCTGGTTGCTGCTTACAGTAACCATATGATCTATTTTGATCGTATTGGCTGCACTGTTAGGTATTAAGGTGGCTGCAGTATAGGTTACATTATCCGGCGATGATTCCCAGGTGGTTAAATTACTCCAGTCACCACTTTGTGCAGAACGAAAATAATCTGTAGGAGCAGATGCCTTTGTGTACAGGCTGGATAAAAACAAAACCGCAAAAAAATAAAACAACTTTTTCATATCCGGTAATCATTAAAAAATGGCCGTTCCGGGATATTGAAATAGGGTGATATAAATCTACAAAAAAAATCCCGCTAATAAAAGCAGGATTTTTTTATAGTATGATCGTAAAAATTTTATTGAATCACAAACCGCAATACCCTTGTTCTGCCATCGGCTGAATGGCCAAACAACTGGTAAGTACCTGCTGCCAGGTTTTGTACATTCATGGGTACCTGGTTAAAGCCGGCAATCATATTCACAGCTTGTTTCTGTAATATCCTGCCCTGCATATCGGTAATCACCAGTTCCATTGGTGTTTTTTCGGCTGTGCTGATTTTTACATTAAATGCACCGTTTACAATCGGGTTTGGTGCAATGTTCATTACATCAATTCCCTTAACAGCATTTATTAAAGTAACTGTAGTACTGTAAGTTATTTTACCATCCACATCGGTCATTTTAAGGCGGTAATAGTTGATGCCTTTTACAGGTTGGTTATCGGTATAGTTAAATGGCTGCTGGCAACGTACAGCAGTTGCAACAATACTGTAGATGCTGCTGTAGTTTTGTCCATCTGCACTGCGTTCAATTTCAATGGTGGCACTTGGTGTGCTAATACAGGTAACTTTCCAGTTTAATAAATGGTTGCCATTGCTCCTGGTGCCGTTAAAATAATTAATGGTGATAGGCAATGGATTGGCAGCTGAACTGCTGGCTAAAGTAAACGGACTGAATGTACTCACATTTGTCCAGGTAATATCGCCGGCTGCCGGTGTACCGGTTTTGGAGCTAAATCCAACACTGCTGGTATTCCAGTTGGTACCATTAAAATGTACAACTTCAATATCTGCAACGTTTGAAATATAAGTACCGTTACAAGGATTATTTGCATTCCAGTATAAAGTAAGATCAACAGTTGGTGTTCCAATTGCATCCAGGGTCCAATACTCACAGGCACTGATACGATTAACTGCCGGAATTGCTGCGTTAGCACCCAATGCAGCCCCGCTGGCCCTGATGTACTCAGCAGTAAACTCATCAGTTGGTGCAGAAGCCCCGGCAAAATTGCTAACCCCAATGGGTACATAACCATTTGCTTTACCTACCGGGAAAATGAATGCAGTGTTACCGATCTTTTTAACCGGGCCGTTTACATAACTCGCATTTGAATTACCACCAGTATAAGATGATGCTACACCCATCGTTAACAGGTTGACCGCAGTGGTGGTAATAATACCGTTTGTTAAACCAAGTACATCAGTTACCAGTACTGCACCGGTTAAGGTAACGCCATTGATGTTGTTGATCTCAGCAATGGAGAAAGTTCTGGCAGCTGCAAACTGGGCTGCCAGCCCGTTAAATTCAACGGTTGACCCGGTATTTAAAGTAAGACCACCAGACGCAGAAATATTATCGGCAACTGCATCGGCAGCATTCAATGAACCAAGCCTTATCCTTCCTCCGTTACTAACCGTAACGGCTCCTGTTCCATTTACCGAAAGTATTCCGCAATCAAGTGTACCATCAACGGTAAACAACCTGCCTGTGTTTACCGGTAAGCTGTTATTCAACACAAGTGTAGAACCGGTAAAAATTATATAGTTAAGATCGTTCGATAATACTGCGGCAGTTGCGCTGAATGTTTGTGTTCCGGCTTTATTAAATACGATCAATGATGCGGTAGAGGAACCGGTCTCTGTAATTGTTCCGGTTGAAACAGAAAGGTTTCCGCCGATGTTAAGTGTACTGGCACCTGAACCTGTCTGGCTCATATACAGTTCGCTGTTGTTTGAAACAGAAACATCACCGGCTACTGTTAACGCCATGGTACCCGAACCACTGCTCAATCCTAAATGACCTCCGTTTAAAATAAGATTTCCTCCTACTGAAAGTGTATAAGCAGTATTGGATGTAAACCTGAATGCCCTGTTGGTAACCCCACCAGTGCTGGTAACCGTTAAATTACCGGCAATGGCAAACCCTGCAGGATTTCCTAAACCAATATTTCCTGTTTGGCCTGTACTGTTCCAGGTAAAGTGGCCAAAAGTTTGTCCCAAACCGGTTGGCTGGGTTCCGGCAATTCCATTGATCTCTACGGTAGAAGCAGGATCCCAGGTTGCTGTTAATACCGGACTTCCGTTTCTGTTATGTTGGTAAACACTTCCAGCGTTAAAAGCAGCAGTTCCGGTAGAAGTAAATGTACCCAAAAGATTCGTTACGGTACCGTTTACAACCAGGTCGGTTCCTGCACCATCTGCCAAAGTGAAATTTGCATTTAATATTAAAGAGGCACCTGCATCCACAACTACCTGGTCGCCGCCAGCCGCTGCCGCTACAGTAACATTGGCAGTGTTGCGTATGGTAATGGTATTGGCAGCTGCGGTAGGTACTAATGTAGCAGCGATCCAGGTCGCATTATCAGAAGAAGATTCCCAGGTACCGGTACTACCCCATGGACCACCGGGAGCAACAGAACGGTAATAATCAGTAGCAACACTTACCACAGCAGGTGTTGCACTTACTTCCACACCGGCGCTCCAGGTGGTACCGCTCCTGGTAAAGAATTTATAAAAATAAGGGGTACCGTTTGTTAAACCGGTTACGGGTTGAGGAGAAGTAGAAGGACCTTTATATACAACAAACCCACTGCCTAAGCCCGTACCTGAGCCATACGCAGCATTTGCGGTATAGGCTGTTCCGTCTCCGGTTGGTGTCCCGTCATTGGCACTGGTTGCTCTTGCTACAATTAAAATTTCATCAAAACAACCGGTGGGAGTTACCCAGCTAAGTGATGAACTTAAATTGGCAACAGAAGCACCCGGGATAGTTACATCATTAGGTGATCCTGCAATAATAGTTTGTGCATCGCCTGCAAATGCAGTTCCGGTTTTATTACCGCTCGTAAAAGTAATATCGGCCGTAGTGATGGCATTTACAGAAATAGTATTACTAAGCACGGCTGTACAAGGTACAGTGGCCGTAATAAAAATAAATCCGGTACTGCCGTTGTTGATGGTTTGATTGGTAAAAGGCGTAAATGCCTGGGCTCCTGCAACAGCCGGAGTAATGCTTGATAAAAGCACGTCTGTGCCGGCATCAAAAATATTATCAGCCGAATACCAGCACCTGAAATTGGTAAAATCAGTGGCTGCATATGTACCTGCTGTGGTAATGGTAACACCGGTTAAGGCGGCATTGGCCGTGGTTACTGCCAGGTCAAACCTGTAAATAACATTATTGGAGCTGCCTTGTACAATATTTCCAGCGGCAACAGCCGGGTTGGGAGATGATAAAGCAATATCTGGTACGCTGATAGCCGCACCGGGTACTACTTCACCTGTTGCAAGTATTACAGCCGGAAAAGGATTATTAGATCCATCCCTGAATGTAATTTGTGCCAGCTGGCCGGCAGTTAAACCGGTAGCATCTGCACCAACAAATATTTGACCTGCAGTACCCGACGTACCATTATAACCACCTGCCCAGCCGGTGATGGTTAAGGTTTGGCCTGCGGTCCAGGGAACTGCACTGCTGTTTGCAAAGCTCAGTGTGTGAACACCGGTTCCTAAAGTAATGGTAGAATTGGCAGAAAGGTTAAGTGTACCTGTTGATTGAGTAAAACCTGCACCTGTACCTGTTCGTAAAGTTCCACCACCAAGCGTCATGGTTGCGCCAAGAGGTATTGTGTTTGCTGCACCGGTGGTTAAGGTTCCTCCGGTAATAGTAGTTGCGCCTGTATAAGTATTAGCACCTGAAATGATAACACTACCTGTAGTTCCATTTGCATTAGCTGCTATCGTTAAACCACCACTTGTATTTGAGATAATTCCGGTAAAAGTATTTGTTCCTGCATTACCCAAAGTGATAGTTCTCGTAGACGCTCCAAGAGAAACATTGTTATCAAATTGTAAATTAGCTATATTAGATGCCAGGGCTACGTTAGCCGGTATCTCACCAAGCTGAATATCACCACCAATAGTAATGCCACCTGGAAAACGTGTATTTGCAAAAGCCCTGTTTCCATTAGCGGCTAAAGTTCCACCATTTAATGTAAGAAAATTAGCTCCACCACTTCCGAATCCGGTCGTTCCTCTTGCAATAACCGTTCCTGCGTTAATAACAAAACCACCAGTGTAAGTTCCGCCTCCTGTGGCAAAAACACCAGTACCATTTTTAATAAACCCTGTTCCTCCTGCTACCGAAATTGCCTGTGCATTAAAGTCAAAGAGACCTCCAGCGCCAACATCTATTGTACGCACCAAACCGCCTGTTCCAAATGTGCTTCCAATACTTACAAAGTTCACGGTCACTCCACTTGCTACAATAATGTTTCCTACATTGACAGCTGCGCCCATACCTGCAAAAGAATAAGTGCCTGAAGTAAAACTGGCTATATTATTTGCAGTAAAAGTTGAAGTATATGGTGGAGCATCAGCAGCATTATTCCATCGTAAAGCATTCCAGGCTGTTCCTACAGCTGTTGAAGTATAAGAAGTTTGTCCCCAAACAACCACGCTTCCAAAAATCAAAAAAATAAGTACGTAAATTTTCTTCATGATCTGTTTTTAATATTGGTTTTAAAATAAAATTACCACCGGTTAAATTAACCGTTTGCTGGCAATGGTTTAATTAGTTGGTGATTTACAGAGTACTTTCGGCCAAAACAAGTGCCGGAATCTTGTGCAAGATACCTAAATACAGAAAAAAGTTGCTCTTGCCTGTATTAATTATGCATTAAGATTTCCACATAAAATACAAAAGCCCTGTATAGTTTTACAGCTTACAGGGCTTTTATTAAGCAACCGGTTAATAACTACTGTTTTACAAAACGTATAATTTTAGATTGTTCACCGGCCATAGCTACACGGATGGTATAAGTTCCTGCAGAAAGATCTTTAATATGAACCGGTAAACTGTTGTAACCGGCAATTACCGAAATCTGTTGCCTGTTTACCAAACGGCCCTGCATATCAAAAATCGTGAGTTCCATTTTTGATGATTGTGCACTGGCTATATTCAGTTTAAAATGATCCGTTACAACCGGGTTGGGTGCCATGCTGATGATATCAAAACCTTTAACTGCATGTAGTAAAGCAACGGTTGTACTGTAAGTTACTTTACCATCGGCATCCACCATTTTAAGGCGGTAATAGTTCATGCCTGTTAATGGATTTGCATCGGTATAATCAAATGGCTGGTTGCATCTTGCCGCATCGGCAGTAATGGTATTGATGCCTGAGTAATTGCGGGCATCACTGCTGCGTTCCAGTGTCATCGTTGTACGTGGTGTGCTTACACAGGTAACTTTCCAGTTTAATACATGATTACTGCCTTGTTTGCGGCCGGTTAAATAGTTTACTGTAATGGGCAGCGGTGCATTAAAGTTATTGGTGTGTACATAAAAACCACTGAAGCCGGAAACATCTACGGTTACTGCCCAAATACTTCCGGTTAATACCACACTTACAGGAGTTAACAGAACCCTGGTGCCGGTATAATTGCCGGGGGTAGATGTTGGCAAACCGCCTGTTGGCGTACCATGAAACTGGGTAACTTTCAGGTTTGTTAAATTTGGGTCTAATAATCCGCCGCCAGCCACAGTTGGTAAGGCTGGCCATACGGGGTTTGTTGCATTGTATAATGCAAACGCTGCATCGGTAAAGTACATGGTAATGGTAGCTGTGGCCGTAGCCGGGTTTGTTGCCGGCTCTAAATCGTAATGGCGCTGTACATAAGGCTCGCCATTAAAATAAAGTTGTGCAGCGTCCATAGTTACACAGGTATTTATTATTCCGGTAACCGGACTGACGCCGGATGGCAACACCCTTGCAATAAGATTACAGCTTGCATCGGTATAAATGGTTCCGGTATTTACAACAGCTTTATTTGAGCAAACTGCTGTACTTACAATGCCTGCTAAAACGCCGGCATTGTATGCATCAAATTCATCGGCACCCATATCAGGTATGGTAATACTGCGGGTATCGGCATCTATATCATTTGTAAAGCCTGCAACAGGTATTCCCTTGCTGTCGATACTGCAATTATCAGGCGTTAAATGAAGATCGGTTGAAGAAGTGAAATTTGGAAAAGAACTGATGGAGTTCGCATCTCTTGCTGCAACCCTTGCCTGGTATGCCGCTAAAGTTTGATCACTGTTGGTACCATCATAAAAGATCAGGTTGGTGGCTGATGGTGTACCTGCATACAATAAATTATAATTAGATGTGGATGCAAAATTAGTAAGTGTTGCATTTGAACGGCGGTAAGCTGCAGTCACACCTGCACCGGCAGAAGCAGAGGTATTAACAATAATATTGTCGATCATATTTAAAGCAGCAGTGGTGGCGGTTGCGTTGGTTGTATGATAAATACCCGAAGTACCTGATGTTGCAAGCGCTGATGCTGAATTGACGTGAATAGAATTATGGTATAAATTGTATGTACTGAGTGGTGTGGTTGAGCTAACACTAATTCCTCTTATAGCATCTGCAAAAGGAGTATTAACCGCATTTAAATCAGCAACAAAATTATTATGAGCAGTTACATTTAATCCGCCTGCAAGTGAAATACCTAAAACTACAGGAGCGGTTGCTGTATTAATGCCTGTTTGATTAATGGTATGAATTTTATTGTATCCCACATTAACCGTAGCAGCACCAAGTACTGAAATACCGGCAGCTGATGGATTTGTAGTGCCGCTACCGGTAAATGTATTGATACTATTACTATTTACATTAACAGTATTTCCATCCGTTATTCTAATGCCAATTATGCCAGTGCTTGGGCCGGTTGCAGATAAACCTGTTATCAAATTATTATTTACATTAAGTGTAGGAATACTTATGTACCCGGCCGAAATTCCATAAACCTCACTTGCGCCGGTAACCGTTGTAGAAAGGTTTGAAATGCTGTTTGAATGAATAGTGTGTGTTCCCTGGCCATTTTGAAATCCATAACTAATAGCTCCCAGAAGACTACCTGCACTGGTAATATTTGAAATGGTATTTGACGAAACCAGGCTGTTACTGCCGGAGTATTCAACTCTCAGAATAAAGGCAACAGCAGCGCCTATGTTAATATTATTAAAAATATTGCCGGTAATTGTTTTGGTGGGTCCGCTTATGTTACTGAGTCCATCGCCATTAAGCCAACCCAGCAGTACAGTAGCACCTGTTAGCGTAACATTAGAAAAATTGTTACCGGTCTGCGTCACGGTTGACCCATTAACAGAAGAACCTCCTCCAATGTAAAAAGCTACCGTACTCCCTGCTGCCGTTTTATTAAAGGCTGTAACAATACTGTTGTTACTGCAATTTTCTATACCGGTTGCCGTCATACTCCCCCCCTCGTTAATAAAAACTACATCGCCCGTTGTATTTACACTTAGGTTTGTAAAGGTATTATTATTTATATTTTGTATTGCTCCGGCAAAGGTGCTGTAAATGTAGCGATGGTCCCCGGAAGCGGTTACCGAATGTAAAATTCCCCTGATATTGTTATTACTAATGGAGATTGCTGTACTGCCAGCAACTCCACCACTATTAAAAAAACCAAAGATAGTATTCGATGTTGCCGCACTGTACGTGTTAAAATCTGCACTGGCGCTTCCTAAATTATTATTATTGATATTAATTGCCACACCTGCATTAGCCGATGAAAGTATACCAGTCAAATTGCTCGTCAAGCTAACTGCCAAAATACCTTCAATGGAATTATTATTTAAATTAACCGTAGTGGTAGCTGTAGCACCGGTATTGGATATACCCGTGACAACGCCGGTATTATTAAACATAAATCTTACTGCACCGGCATCAATATTACCAAGCTGGTTATTGTTAAGATTGATGGTTCCGGTAACAGCGCCGGAATTGGTTATACCATTATAAGCGGTAGCAGTGCCGCTTACCTGTATACCATGCACCAGGTTGTTGGTTATAGTTAATGCAGCAGCAACGGCAGAACTTCTGATTCCATGAACAGCCGATGAGCCGCTGGCAGCCGTAGGGGTAACTGCTGTGTTGGATAGATTGGCACCGGTTAATAAATACCCCGTGCGTATATTATCAGGAAGATCATTTCCAACTGAATTATTATTGATGCTAAATAAACCGGTACCGCTTGCATCAATACCAATAAAGCCCGAAGCGGTTGAGCTGGTTGTTCCCGTAACATCTATACCGCCAATGATATTGTTTTGAATGTTAACAGTATTGCTGCTTGCACAATTAATACCCCAGGCCGAGCCTCCCGAAGCATAGGCCACATAAACTGAACTGGCGCCGGTATTGCTGCCAATAATATTGCCGGTAACCGTGCCAATATCTGCATTGCCCGAGGCAACGTAAATACCGGTAAAAGCATTGGTAGTACCGGAGTATATGGCAATGCCGCCAACCCTGTTATTTTGTATTGATGAAACTGTACCACCTGAAGTAAAGGAACAATTGATACCGATAAAACTGGTGAAATTGGCTGTTCCTCCAGGAGTGAATGACGATGGAAAACTGCCTCCGAGAGAACCTGAACTCAGCCCGATCATATTGGTTGTACCCGTTTGGTTGGGCGCTGCAAAACCAATAAAATTATTGGATATGTTGTAATTACTTCCGGATGTTATTAAAATTCCGCTGTGAATATTATTACCGGTGTAAGTTCTGGTGGCTGTTTGATAAAGTGCATTGTTCAATAAAGTCCAACCGGCATTGAAAGAATTTATATTGATGCCGTTTGAGGCTCCAAGTGCATTAAAGTAGTCTGAAATGTTGTTAACGCTGAGCGTATTGTTGCTGTTATCAATTACATTACTGCTACCCAAAGAAAAATACCACAAATAGGATTGCCGCCCGAAGATGCACTGATACTGCATTCTTCGATGGTATTGTTATCATTACCGGTAACCAGGCCACTGCTGAAGTAAACAACACCGCTACCGGTGCCAACAGCAGCGCCGGTACTGCCAAGTAAATTACAGTCCCTTATAACATTATTGCTGGCATCATCAACAAAACGGAGAGCATTGGCAACGATGATATTGCTTGAATTATTAATGGCCAGGGCATTGCCTGCAACATTCAACCCGTCAATGGTAACATTATCTGCGCCACTAAGTTTTACCAGTGCATCTGCTATATTGCCGGTTACACTTGAGTTACCAATGGGGTTAATAAGTAAAGAGGTCCAGGTACCTGCATTCAATGTAGCTGAGGCCGATTCAATTGTATTTCCGGCTATGGTAATGATGATAATATTTCCGGTTTGCGATGCCAGGTTTATTTTATCAAAAGCCGCTTTTAAAGTTGAGTACGGATTGCCGGCAAGTGTTGCGGCATCTGCCCCCGCAACAACAACTGTCTGAGCAAAACTGCCTGCAACTAAAAAAAATGAAATAAAGAAGGAAAAGTAAATTTTTCTCATGATTTAAATTTATGACTACAATAGTTTTATAGTAGTTTTTTTAAGCCGGGGGATGATGAATAATTGAGGAGATGACATGTATTATGATCAAAGGATAAAAAATTTTTAACTCATATTACAAAATAAAAATAGTCTTAAATTCTAAAACAACCATAAAATAAAACTGCTGTTCTTAATAAGCTAACGCCAAGTTTATGCCAAAACATGCAAATAAAAAGGCCCCAAACAGTATGATGCTGTTTGGGGCCTTTATTATAGGGTGTTTTATTGTTTTACAAAACGTATCACTTTCGATCTATCATCAGCAATCATTGCCTGGATGGTATAAGTACCTGCCTGCAGGTTTGCCGCATTTATTGGTAAACTGTTGTACCCCGCAATTACCGGAATGTGTTGCCTGTTTACCAAACGGCCCTGCATATCAAAAATGCTGATATCCATTTTACCCGCCTGTGCACTGGCAATATTCATTTTAAAATGATCAGTTACAACCGGGTTGGGTGCCATGCTGATGATATCAAAACCTTTAACGGCCTGTAATAATGCTACGGTGGTACTGTAAGTTAGTTTACCATCTGCATCCATAATTTTAAGGCGGTAATAGTTCATACCTTTTAATGGATTGGCATCGGTATGATCAAATGGTGCGTTACAACGTGCAGCATCAGCAGTAATGGTATAGATGCCTGTAAAATTCCGGGCATCGCCGCTGCGTTCAAGCGTCATCGTTACACTTGGCGTAGTTACGCAGGTTACTTTCCAATCCAGTAAATGATTGCTGCCCTGTTTGCGGCCGGTAAGGTAATTAACTGTAATGGGTAACGGTACAAACCAAAGGTTAGAATGAACGTAAAAACCACTAAAGCCTGCAACATTTACCGTTACTTCCCAAATGCTTCCGGACAATACAACGCTTACCGGTAATAATGCTACGCTTGTACCTGTATAATTACCCGGAGTAGATGTTGGTAAACCCCCGGTTGGCGTTCCATGAAATTGGGTAACTCGTACGTTTCCAAGAAATGGGCTGGCATTACCACCACTTGCAATAGTTGGTAAAACAGGCCAGGTGGCGCTATTATTGGTATTATACAATGCAAACTCCGCATCGGTAAAGTACATGGTAATAGTGGCTGATGTGGTAGTTTGATTGCTGGTAACAGGCTCCACATCGTAATGCCTTTGTACATAAGGGTCGCCATTAAAATAAAGTTGCGATGCGTCCATGGTAACGCAGGTATTTATTACACCCGCAACCGGATCACCGCCGGATGGTACTACTTTGGCTATCAGGTTACAGCTTGCATCGGTATAAATGGTTCCGGTATTAACAACTGCTTTGTTTGAACATACTGCTGTACTTACAATACCTGCTAAAACACCTGTGTTATAAGCATCAAATTCATCAGCGCCTATATCAGGAACAGTAGTACTCCTTGTATCCAAATCTATATCGTTGGTAATACCTGCAACCGGGGTTCCTTTATTATCAAGCGAACAATTGGCAGGCGTTAAATGCAGATCGGTAGCCGAAGTAAAAGTGGGCATCAGGCTTATTGAATTTGCATCTCTTGTACTAACCCTTGTTTGATAAGCAGCCAATGTCTGGTCACTATTGGTACCATCATAAAATATAAGCCGGTTTGCCGATGGCGTTCCTGCATAAAACAAATTATGATCAGATGCAGCAGCATAATTGGTAAGCGTTGTATTGGAACGGCGGAACGCCGCTGTAATACCCGTTCCGTTTGGGGTAGCCGTATTAACAATGATATTGTTGATCATCTCCAGCCGGCCCGTGGTTGCAGTTGCATTACCCGTATGAAAAATACCGGATGTACCGAAATTGGTTCCGGAGGATGCAGCATTTAAATAAATTGAATTATAATATAGTTTATAAGTAGTATTTGCGCCAAGTGCATTTATATGAATACCCCTTATAGCATCTGCCTGTGCCGAATTAGGCGCTTTAAGGTCGGCGATAAAATTATTATACAGGGTAAGATTTGCAGGGTTTACACTTTGTATGCCTATAACACTGGAAGCGGCAGCTGCTGTAATACCAACATGCCGCACATCATAGATCTTATTTTGGTACACCTGCACAGCAGTACCTGTATTCACCCGCATGCCGTAAGCAAATGTACTGGCACCTGTGCCCGACCCCTCTATATTATGGATGAGGTTGTTGATGATATTGATGGTTTGTCCCTGTATGATCTCCATGCCAACAAGCTGTACATTGGTTGTTCCGGTAGAAGACAGCCCGCTCACCACATTACCGGAAACAGTAAGGTTGGGAACCCCCAGGGAACCTGCCATGATGCCCACCACATTTGCGCTGCCCGATGCCAGGTTACTTACTGTATTATTGCTTACATGATCGGGACCCTGCCCGTTAGTTGAGCCGTGCCAGATACCGGCAATAAATCCACCGGTTGTAATATTGCTCACCACGTTTGTTGAGCATACCACCCGGCCACTGTTATTCATATACATGGCATAAATGGAACCCGTACTCATGGTAATATTGGTAATTCCGTTTCCGGTATAGGTTTTCGCAGGCCCATTGATGGTTGAAACACCTTCCAGGTCATAAAAGCCAATGATCGACACAGGGCCTTTTACCAAAACATTGCTGAAATAATTATTGGTTACCGTAACAACAGATCCATTAACCGATTGCGAAGGAATTTGCTGGGTAAAATAAAAATACATGGTGCTGGGGGTGGCTCCTGCATAGTTATTGGTAAAACTACCCACAATGCTGTTATTGCTGCATTGAGCAGTACCGGTTGCTGTCATATGTCCCTCCCGGGCAATAAATGCAATACCGCTAGTTGTATTTACTGATAAATTGGTAAATGTATTTCCATCAATGAGCAGGTTACCTACCTGGCCCGATCCTATATTGCCTATATAAACCTGGATACTGGCTGAACCCATACTGTGCACAATTCCGCTGATATCATTATTGCTGATGGAGACGGAGCATGTTACCGGATGTTGTGTATTGTATATACCATACACGGGAGCATTTGTAAACACACTGTAACTGATAGCCCCGGCTATTGCATCTCCTAATTTGTTATCGTTGATATTGATATTATTGACAACAGCCCCGGTATTTGTTATACCTGTAAAGCGTGCCCCGGCGGTTGAACCTGTAGAAGTACAGCCACGAACGGTATTGTTGTTGATATTTAATACACCGCTGGCCGAACTGTTTGATATACCTGTGATAGCACTGGAACTGCCGGCGCCGCTAACGTCAATACTGTTGATCAGGTTATTATTTACATTGATGGCAGCCGTACTTAATGCGGGGCTCATCCCTTCAATACTGATACCAGTTACTGCACCCGAGGTTGAACTCTTGGCCAGGTTGATGGTATTGTTATTATAGGTAGCATTAATGACCCCTGTTGGTTGAGCAATAGTAAAGTTTTTTAAAATGCCGCCAAGCGGGTTAATGTCTGTGTGTACAGCACTGTTGATTATATTATAAGATATATTTTCATTGATACCGTGAATCATGTAGATGCAGTAATTACTTCCCGTAAGATCAGGATAACTGCTGCCGGCCACTGCCGTTCCCCAGTTTGTACAGGTATTTCCGGTAGCTGCTGAACTGCCGCCAATATCATTGCTGTTATCCATAAAGGCCGGGGTTATAGAGCCGATAAAAACTATGCCGTAATTCACCTCACTGATCGAATTCCCGTAGATCCTGTTACCAAAATTAGATCCGCTGATACTTGTAATGTCATCAGCGGTGATGTCGGTACTGGAATGCCTTACACTGCTATACACCCCAAAACTGTTGGTATAGTCTTTATTGAGCGTAATGATATTATTAAGGATGGTATTGTTTTGTGCGCCGTCTGTGCTGCCAGCTCTTAATAAAGCCACACCAAATTCCGTCATATCGTTGGTACCGGGTGTGCTGTTTACGTTAGATGGATTTTCCATCATCATAAAATCCTGCAACTGCACATGGTCAACACCGATGAGTTTAAATACAGCGTCATTCAAATTACCAACGGGCTGCGGCGTATATGCAGTGATGATATTACTGTTACCGGCGATGGTTATATTATTTAGGGTACTGGTGGTTGCAGAAAACTGTATGGCATAACCGCCTGGAGGTGCTGTTTCAGGATTGCCTGCATTAAGCGTGATCACCACAGGGCCACTGATAGCAGTGATATTATTTAAGCCGGTGATGGCATTTGCCAATGAAGGATAGGTAGCTGCAAGAGCCGGTGTTGTATTGGAAGGATTGGTTACGGTAACCTGTGCAAGACTTGCAAAGTTTAATAGAATACCCCCTAAAATGAAGAAACTGAACTTTCTCATTCCAGATCGATTTACTTGTTAGGCCGGCAGTGTGTCAACAAAAATAAGAAGTTTAGGGTTTATTGGTTCATCATAATTAAAAGATCCCACAGCAAGCCGTGGGATCTTTTATGGTATCTGTAAGTATCAAAATGTTATTGCTTTACAAACCTCAGCTGTTTCGATCTTTCATCAGCAATGCCGGCCTGTATGATATAAGTACCCGATGCCAGGTTAGATACATTCATATTCAAACTATTAAACCCTGCAATTAACGAAACGGTTTGCCTGTTCACCAACCTGCCATGCATATCAACAATCGTAATGTCCATTTTTGATGATTGTGCGCTGGCAACATTCAGTTTAAAATGATCAGTTACAACCGGGTTAGGTGCAATGCTGATGATATCAAAACCTTTAACTGCATTTAGTAAAGCAACGGTTGTACTGTAAGTTACTTTACCATCGGCATCCACAATTTTAAGGCGGTAATAGTTCATGCCTGTTAATGGATTTGCATCGGTATAATCAAATGGCTGGTTACATCTTGCCGCATCGGCAGTAATGGTATTGATGCCGCTGAAGTTACGGCTGTCGGCACTGCGTTCCAGTGTCATCGTTGCACGTGGAGAAGTGGTACAGGTAACTTTCCAGTTAAGCAAATGATTGCTTCCTTGTTTACGGCCGGTAAGATAATTAACAACAACAGGTAATGGAGCATTGGTAAGTGTGGTATGTGCATAAAAACCACTAAAGCCCGTTACAGGAAAAGTTACCGACCATACACCCAGGTTATAAGTAACCGAAGTTGGTATGATCAACACCCTGGTACCTGTATAATTACCCGGTGTTGTTGTTGGCAAACCACCGGTAGGCGTTCCGTGAAACTGGGTAATACGTACATTGGCAATAGCCGGATCTGCATTACCGCCACCAGCAAAAGTTGGCATGTCCGGCCAAACCGGAGCGCTTGTATTGTACTGTACAAATTCAGCATCGGTGAAGAACAGGGTAATGGTAGCTGTTGCTGTAGCCGGTGTATTGTTAGGTTCAATATCAAAATGGCGTTGTACATAAGGTTCGCCATTAAATGACTGTACTGTAGCATCCAGGGTTACACAGGCATTTATTTTACCATTTACTGCAGCGCCACCCGAAGGTAATACCCGTGCAATGATCTGGCAACTGCCGGTACCATACATGGTGCCCAGTGGCGATACGGTTTTGTTGGCGCAAACAGCCGAGCCCACAATACCTGCAGGTAAATTTGCATAAACGGCTGTAAACTCATCGGCGCCCATATCGGGTGCTGCCACATCACGGGTATCGTTATCATAGTCGTTGGTAATACCTGCTATCGGTGTACCGTAGCCGTCCAGGGTACAGTTGAGTGTAGTTACCAGGTGCAGATCGGTAGCCGAAACAAAGACCGGGTTTTCATTTAGTGAATTTGCTTCCTGCGTAGTAGCTGTTTGCCAGGCAGCCAGGGTAGCATAATCGATGGCACCTATTTTACCAATGAGGTTAGTACCTAAAACTGCCAGCGAATAATAATCATTATGATCAAGCGAGGTAAACTGTGCTGCCGAAGTTTGTGCGGCAATACCCACGGCGCCAACACCAATGCCACCTAACAGGCCCAGTTCATTTTTAATGATATTGTTTTTAATGTTTGCTGATGTGTTGTTATCGAGCGCAATACCTATGGAATACGTTGCAGCAACATTGAGTGTGCTGCCCGTAAGATAGATACTATTGTAATAAATATTGATGCCACCTTGCCCGGCACCAAAAGCATAAATACCCACCGGACAATACAATGCTCCAAACGAAGCATAGCTATCGCCATCGCCGGTTATGCCAGATATCATGTTGTTCTTAACAGTAATGTTGGCAGCAGCCAGGCCAGTACTTACAGAAATTCCTTTAGCGCCATAACCACCAACACCTGTGTATTGCAGATCATGGATATTATTTTTTTCGATAACTGAATTAGTTGTAGAGGTTGCAAACCAGATACCTCTGTCCACCTCACCGGATATGGTTTCAAAATTACCGATATCGTTGCCGGATACAGTAGCACCATCCACACCCTGTACATAAACACCCACTAACCTGATGGCATTAGCACCACTGGTATTAATTGCATTGCCGGTAATATTTAAACCACTGCCATTACCTGCAAAGGGAACTGCAACAGCAAAAATTCCATTGTATGCTCTTTGAATATTGTTGTTCTGCAGGTTTATATTATTAAAATATCCTGCAGTGCCCAAAGTAGTTCCATCACCCACGACAACGGCTGTGGCTGTATTTACTCCATTAATAACAAAACAATTTTTTAGCGTTGTATTGGTAACAGCTGTAGTAACAGTTGACCCTATTAATACAACGCTTGGTGCAGTTACCGACAGGTTGGTTATGGTAAGATCCTGGCTGCTGGTACCGTTACTGCTGCCATCAATGATAACATTACTGCTCTTTATTTTTAGTAAAGCTGCACTGGCCAAAGAACCGGTAAGTGTTGTACCGGCTGCATTTGGTTTAATAGTTAACGTGTTGGGACCTGCACAACCATATACCATTTGGTTCAATGAATTAGCGCCGGTTTCATTTACCGTTAAGTCTATAATATTTACAACCGTATTACCAGAAAGTCCTTTGGTATTCAGATCGGCGAAAAGGCCGCCGGCACCGGTTAAAGAAGGATATGTGCCTGCTGCGCCAATGGTAACCAGGGTTGGTATCGGCAATACAATATTATAACTGTTGATGGTTCCACCCAAAGGAAATGCAGCACCTGTTAAAGAAACACTGGCAGGGTTAGCCGCAAATGAACCGCTGTTGATACCCACATTAACCGGTGTAAACAGATCCTGTGCAGTTACAAAATACTGAATATTATCTCCGGCAGCAACGCCACCAAATACCAATGTATAATCAATGGTAAAGCTGAATGATGAGCCACCCAGGAAAGTTGCTTCTGTATATTTCCATCCGTCGGTGGTATTGGTATTGGTACCACCTAAAACATTTGCATTGGTCAGTTTTTTATAATACACCCTGGGTAATGTACCGGCAGTAACATTTACACCACTGTAATCGGTAATGGTAGCAGTAAATGTTCTGGTGGTTGCGCCGCATGTTGTAGAAGATATAGCGGTATAGCTGATCTCCGGACCATAATGATCTACAGTAACATCAAACTCATCGGCACCAATATCCGGTGCAGTACCTGTTGAAGTACCGGGGTAACCGGGATTTCCCTGGCGTATATCTGTATCATAATCATCGGTATAGGTTGCAATATTTACAGCACCACTTTCGGCCTGTGTGGCAATAGTAGGATTAATGTGCAGGTAAGAATTAGTAGCCGGCATTGTTGTGTTGATGAATGGAGAACTTTCTGTTCTGCTTGCATTCTCACGAGTTGGGCCAACAAAGGCCTGAAAAGCTGCAAGGGTTTGCTGCTGGTTGGTTAAAGCATTAACTGCACCATCTGCATATATCAGGTTTAAAGAACCCGGTGTTCCGCAATAAAGAATATTGTTATTGGAAGCGGTGGAATAAGTACCCAATGATGAGGCTCCGTTTCTGAAAATGGTAAACTGCGGATTAGTTGCACTTACGGCATTGTTAATAAAAATATTGTTACGTAGGTTACTGTTTGCCGCATTATTGCTCATATATAAACAATACGACTGGTTGCCGGGAGTACCGTCTAAATAAACCGTATTGTAATACACATTGGTGGTATTGGCAACAGAATTGGCAATATTAATTCCTCTTACCGATTGAAAAAAAGTACTGTTTGTTGCGTAAAGTTGGCCAATAATGTTATTATAAACATTATTAACACTGGTGGCCGTTGCCTGTACAATAACCAATCCGGTGACCGTACCTCCGGTTCCTGCCGATGGCGTTACACTTAAAATATTATATATTTTATTTTTATACACAAAATTATTTACCGGTCCCGATTGTATCTGTATCCCTGTAGCAGACCCGGCGGCAGAGCCGCTGTAAACCGATGTTGTTTTTAAATCGTGAACAATATTATCACGTACTGTGGTATTTCCAATGGTGGTATTTGTACTGTTCCCTATCGGAATAATACCGGTTACTCCTCCTCCGGCAGCCGAAAGAAAAGAAACATCATTATTTGCAATAAGATTTGTACTGCCACTTGATGTTACAATACCAAATAACGAGGCTGCCTGTGTTGCTGTACCCAAACTTGCATTGGCATTATTATACAAAGTGTTTCCGGTTACAGATATATTATGGGTACAGGCTACCCCGTACCAGGCGCCCAATAGATCATTGCGGCATAACTGGTAGTTGTTCTTACAGTTATGTTAGATAGAATATTATTGGAAATGGCAGAGCTCCCACTTGTAGGTACAGCCGATAAATTGGCAATAGCAAAATAATTTGCTCCCCCCGCATTGGTATTTGTAAACTGTGTTACCACAGCATTGCCCGAAACGGTAACATTGGTTGTTCCATTACTTGCGCCAATTAAAAAGCCTTGAGTAGCATTGCTGGTATTTACGGTAAGGTTTGTAAAATTATTATTGCTAATGTTCTCTGTACCTATGGTAGCTGTGGCACTTATGCATTGAAAAGCACCGGTACAGTTAGCATTGTACGTCATTCCCCTGACAGTATTGCCCGTAATGTTTAGAGTTGCTGCTGCCCCACCTCCTGTATTTGAAATACAGGCTATAGCGCCGGAATTGGCAAAAGCTATTGTAAGTAAGCCTGCCGCAGCAGAGCCTACATTATTGTTTTGAATATTAATATTACCGGTAACAGCCGCTGTATTAATAATGCCGGTAAAGGTTGTAACCGAACCACTCATTAAAAAACCCTGCAGTGTATTATTAGTGATATTAATATTGCTGCCCGTTGAAGCATTAAGAATACCTGTGAAGGCTGAAGTACCTGATGCAGTAGTTGGCGTAGTTGCAGCATTTGATAAACTACCGGCTGTTAACAGGTAACCCGTGCGGATATTATTAGCCGAAGCATTACCCACACTGTTATTGGTAATGGTATAGGTTCCTGTACCTGCAGCATCAATTCCTTTAAAACCCTGGGCCTGGGTAGCCGTTGTACCCGATACATCTATACCTCCAATATTATTGTTTTGAATATTAATTGTGTTGGTAGTAGTACAATAAATACCGGAAATGACCCCACCAGCAGTTGTAGAAGCCGCATAAATTGAACTTCCTCCACTTACTGCACCAATAGTATTACCAGTTACTGTACCAATATTTGCATTGCCAGATGTTACTGCAATACCGCATATTAAACCAAATGTGGTGCTAGCACCACTGCTCGTGTATAATGCAATACCACCAATGGTATTATTTTGAATACTGGAAACCGCACCTCCCGCAGCAAAAAAACAGTTGATGCCAACAAAACGGGTAGCATTGGCTACACCACCTGTGTGTATGAGGTAGGAAAAGTGCCAGAACCGGGAAAAACACCACTGGCATAACCAATCATATTGGTGGTGCCGGTTCCATTGGGAGCCGCAAAACCAATTACGTTATTATTAATGGTATAGCCGGCACCCGAATTAATTAATATGCCGTTGTGTGTATTGGCTGTTGTGTAAGTTCTTGTTGCAGTTTGGTAAAGCGCATTGTTGGTAATTGTCCAGTCTGAATTATTGGAATTAATATTAATGCCTGTAGAAGCACTTCCTGCACTGAAATAATCAGAAATATTGCAAACAGTAATGGTGTTGTTACTGTTTGGCATGACTGCACTGGTGCCAACTGAAAGTATAGCATTGGTGGGATTACCTCCGGCAGATGCTGAAATGTTACATTGGGTGATCAGGTTATTATTGTTTCCTGTTACCGTACCGGTGGTAAAAAAAATTACACCCAGATTAGTGGCAGAACCAAGAATGTTGCAATTCTGAATTGTATTAGAGGAGGCTCCATTAGCAAAGGTTATTGTAGCAGCGGATGCGCCGATATTGGTATTGGAAATTGCCAGGCTGTTGCCGCCCGAATTCAAACCATCGATGGTTACATTTGCAGCTCCGCTTAATCTAATCATCGAGGTATTAACATTTCCCGATAATGTTCGGGTACCTGAAGGGTTGATGGTTAAAGTTGTCCAGCCACCATTATTTAACTGGTTGGCACCATCCTCTGTTGCCACATCGGCTGTAATTGTTATAAGTATATTATTTCCGGCCTGGCTACCGGCCGCATTTATGGCAGCAAAAGCTCCTGCTGCCTGGGTAAGGGATGCATAGGTTCCATCTGCGCCTGTAGAACCGCTTACAGTAACCTGTGCCTGGCTACCAGAAAGAAATGCAAATACAATTAGTAGAATTAAGTAAATTTTCTTCATGCGTATGGTTTTAATTTTATCCAGCAACAATACAGGATATTCAAATTATAAAAAAGCCTTATTACAAAGGCCAAAATTGGTAATATTAAAACAGGATTGGTTAATTTAAGATAGGATAATAGAGCACATTATATATGATAATGCAAATTATAGGATTATACCTAAAACGCAATAGATTTACAGATATATTTCTATTGATAATACTACTAAAACGCCGGTTCCGTTTTCAGGAAGAATTGGTTATGGATATACTAAACATAGCAGGGCAATACTTAGCAGCAATTGCAGTTATGGGGGGGGGTAATTAAACGCAAAAAAGTTATAAAAAACAAAAACCGCAAAGATTTCCTGGCGAGCTTTGCGGTTAAAAAAACTTATTATTTTTTAATACTATCCACCTTATTACCGATGCTGTCCTGTATTTTTTTTGTTACACTGTCTGCAGTGTTCACTGCATCCGTGAGCGGCGAATCTGCCGAAACAGAATCTTTTGAAGTGGTTGTAGTTTCCTCACTGCTGTTATTGCAGGCTGCTAAAAAAGATACAACGGCTACAATGGCTAATAATTTTTTCATTCTTTATTTTTGATTTTAAAATATAAAAGACGACTGACCACAAACTAAAAACCACAAACTAAAAACTATTTCTTCCTGAAAAACAACCTCACCGGCACCCCTGTAAAATTAAAGTTTTCACGTAACTGGTTCTCCAGGTAATTCTTATAAGGTGTTTTTACATCATCGGGATAATTGCAGAAAAATGCAAAGCTGGGTGTAAAAGTTGGTAACTGGGTTACGTATTTTATTTTAAGCTGGTTACCCCTAACCACCGGCGGGCGGTAGGCTTCAATTACTTTCTGCATCACTTCATTCAGCACCGAAGTGGTAATTCTTCTCTTGCGGTTCTCAAAAACTTCCAGTGCCATTTCTATACTTTTAAATATGCGCTGCTTTTCGGTAACCGATATAAAAATAATGGGCACATCGCTGAAGGGCGCAAATTTTTTCTTTAACTCTTTTTCGTAATCTTTGGTGGTATTGGTTTTCTTATCATCAACCAAATCCCATTTGTTAACCAGCACCACAATACCTTTTCCTTTTTTTACGGCAAGCGAAAAAATGGAAAGGTCCTGTGCAGTAATACCCTTGCCTGCATCCAGCATCAGCATACATATATCCGATTCATCCACCGCTTTAATGGCACGTATCACCGAATAAAATTCCAGGTCTTCATGCACTTTTGCTTTACGCCTGATACCGGCGGTATCAATCAGCATAAATTCTTTGTTGAACAAATTATAGTGTGTATGAATGGTATCCCTGGTTGTACCGGCAATATCACTTACAATGGTACGCTCCTGTCCTATCAATGCATTTAGTAAAGATGATTTACCTACATTGGGCTGACCGATAATAGAAATTTTTGGCAGGTCGGTTTCCATGGCTGCTTCATCCGAATCTTTTTCGCTTATCTTTTCTGTAATGGCATCCAGTATCTCACCGGTACCGCTGCCACTGATGGAAGAAACAAAGAATATATTGTCGAAACCCAGTGCATAAAATTCGCTGGCTTCCATCAACCGCTCATGATTATCAACTTTATTCACCACTAAAAAAACAGGTTTCTTACTTCTGCGCAGCAAATCAACCATACTGTTATCCAGTTCGGTAATGCCGGTTGCGGCATCTACCATAAAAATAATGGCATTGGCTTCCTCAATGGCAATCACCACCTGCTTGCGTATTTCTTTTTCAAATACATCATTGCTGCCGGCAACAAAACCACCGGTATCAATTAAGTTAAAAGATTTACCTGCCCATTCGGCTACACCATACTGCCTGTCACGTGTTACCCCGCTGATATCATCAACTATGGCTTTACGCTGCTCCAGCAAACGGTTAAAGAATGTACTTTTACCCACATTGGGCCTGCCTGTTATTGCTACTGTGAAACTCATAATTTGTTAATGGTTAATGGTTAATGGTTCATGGCAGGGACAACTATTAACCATGAACAATTAACTATGAACTAATATCCGTATTCCTTCAACTGAAACTCATTATCCCGCCACTTGGGCCGCACTTTTACAAACAATTCTAAAAACACTTTACGCCCTAAAAAAGTTTCAATATCTTTTCTGGCATCGGTGCCCAGTTTTTTAATCATACTGCCGCCGCCGCCAAGTATAATTCCTTTTTGTGTTTCTCTTTGCACAATGATCTCGGCACTTATTTTTGTGAGCGTTGCTTTTTCTTTAAACTCCTGTACCAGCACCGTTGCATGATAAGGTATCTCTTCGCCGTACAATAAAAATATTTTTTCCCGGATGATCTCACCCACAAAAAATTTCGTTGGCATATCACTCAGGTCATCACCTTCGTAAAAAGGTTCTCCTTCGGGCAGGTAAGTAAGAATGGTTTTTAATAACTCATCGATCCCTGTCTTTTTTAATGCTGATAAAGAAACCACCTGTTTACAATATGGCTGCTGCTCAAAAAACTTAGCGGTTGTTTTCAGTTGCTCATCGTTAACTGTATCGGCTTTGTTTAAAATAACAATGGCCGGTGCTTTCAGGCGCAGCGAACTGAAAATAGCATGGCTCTCATCTGTATTTTCCCGTACATCCGTTATCAGTAAAGCCACATCCGCATCTTCCAGGCTGCCTCTTACGGCATCCATCATTTTTTCGTGCAACTTGTATTTAGGTTCAATAATACCCGGCGTATCAGAAAAAATGATCTGGTAATCTTTTTCGGTTAAAATGGCTTTAATACGATGCCTGGTTGTTTGCACTTTGTGCGATACGATGGCCATCTTCTCTCCCATCAGCGCATTCAGCAAGGTGCTTTTGCCAGCATTGGGCTTACCAAAAATATTTACAAAACCTGATTTCATTGAATGTGATCATTTTAAATAAATTGATTATCACAAACATGCTAAAGAATGGAGGAGATAATCAAATTCATCAGCTTAATACAAACTGAGAATAAAAATTCGTTTTAAATCAGAAAAGGCTCAGTAGAGCCTTTTCTGATTTTCGTTGCGAAAACTGGAATTAAACCAGTATCAATATGTGTTGCGAAGACTGGGATCGAACCAGTGACCTTCGGGTTATGAGCCCGACGAGCTACCGCTGCTCTACTTCGCGGTGCAAAACTAAGGTTTTACAGCTCCGCTGCCAAATAATAAACAAACCTTTAGTAGATTTGAGCATGATTAAAAAATATCTGCTCCCCTTAACCTTAGTGCTGTCGCTGATTTCAGCCACCAGCTGTAAAAGCAAAATAAAACAGCAGGATGATGAATTATACAGCAGGCATTTGCAGCGGCAGGTTAAATTAACCATCATCAGCACGCCCATGCCTGATGATAAGACCGAGCTGAATTTACTGATACTGAACGACGGCCAGGAAACGGGACAGTTTAAGGTGAAAGACATAATTGACAGTCTGTATAAGAAAAAACTGATAAAACCTTTGCTGGTTGTAGGCGTACATGCCGGAGACAGGATGAAAGAATATGGCGTTGCCGGAAATCCTGATTTTTTAAAGCGGGGCGATAAAGCAGATAACTACGACGCTTTCATCAACAATGAACTGTATCCATTTGCCAAAAAAAATGCAACGGTACGGAAGTTTAAATCAGTAGTAATTGCAGGTTGTTCACAAGGCGGTTTATCTGCCTTTGACATTGCCTGGAACCATGCCGATAAGATCGATAAAGTGGGTGTTTTCTCCGGCTCCTTCTGGTGGCGTGATAAAGATGATAAAGCAGTTGATTATTCGGATGAGAAGAACAGGATCATGCTGAACAAAATAAGGTCATCAAAGAAAAAAGCGGCATTAAAATACTGGTTTTATGCCGGCAGCAAAGAAGAAGCAGGAGACCGTGATAAAGACAGCATTATTGATGTAGTGGATGATACCAAAGACCTGGTTGCCATCATCAAAGGAAAAAATATTTGTCTGCCCGATGATATCATTTTTGCAGAAGATGCAAACGGCAAACATGATTACAATACCTGGAGCAAACAACTGCCTGTTTTTTTAATATGGGCTTTTGGGAAATAAAAAAAGTTAATCCCTCCCCGAATGAATTCTTTCAGGCGGGCAGGGATTAACGGATTAACCAATTAACGGATTAACAATCCCTAATTCTTCTTCGATACACTACTTGCCCCGCTGCTTTTCATTTCTTTTACAAGCGCATTGCCCTTGTATTTAATGTCGCTGGCACCTGTGGCAGATGCTGTAAGCTCATTGTTTACGGTGATGAATACATCAGAAGCACCCGAAACATTTACCTTACAAATATCAGTAACCAGGTCATATGCTTTTACATCGCTGGCACCACTGCTTTCAATAAAAGCTGTGCCTGCAGTGCCGCTGATCTTTGCATCAGATGCGCCGCTGAGGTTTAGTTTTAAAACAGCTGCCTTTACACTGCCCGAAAAATCACAGGCCCCCGACATCTGAATGGCCAGTGAAGCAGTACTGATACTGCCTGTAACAATTACATCACAGGCGCCGGATGCTTCCAGTTTTTTTATGTCTTTGAAAGATACGTAGACCCGCATTTTACGGTCTTTTTTTCTCCAGCTGTTTTCGCCTTTGTAAAATATTTTCAGGGTACCGTCTTCAATAACAGTCTTAATACCTTCTTTATAATTCTCGTTGCCGGCACTTACTGCTATGGCAACATTATCTGCCTGTGATAAATACAGATCAATACCACCCGAAATTTTAATGGCATCAAATTGACCGGTTAAGTTTCTTACTGATGCATTGGCATCAACAACAATATCATTTTGTGCTTTCGCAATAAAAACAAAACAACAGGCTGCAAACAATAAAACAATCTTTTTCATTTTATTTTTTATTGATGGTTAAACTTTTTTAACAGAACCGCCACCGCTGGTTTTTATATCCCTTATCAAGGCAGTTCCTTTATAATGAATATCGCCGCCGCTGCTTGCTTTTGCATTCAGTTCCTTATTAATGGTAACATGCACGCCTGCACCGCTGCTGGCCGAAGCATCGCAGTAATCAGTAACCAGGTCGTAGCCTTTAAAATCGGCACCGCTGCTTACATCTATTTTTAATTTATCAGATTTACCGGAAATGCTGATGCTTGCACCGCTACTTACATCCACTGTAAGTGTTTTGGCTGTTATGGCTCCTTTAAAAACGGCACCACTACTTACATCCAGGTTAAAATCAGCTGCATTGATACTGCCATCTACTTTAACATCAGAACCGGCAGATACATTCAGCTTTTGCAATGCTTTAAAAGATACATAGGCTTTCAGATTAGCTTTTCCATCTGATTTCCAGGTTACCCTTTTATTATCGTAATAAATTTTTAAAGTGCCGTTTACAACTTCTGTTTTTAAACGGTCAAGGTGCTTCTGGTCAGATGCACTTACTGCCAGCGACTCTTCATTGCCCTGGCTAAGGTAAAGATCAATACCGCTTGAAACAGCAATGGCTGTAAAACTTCCGCTTAAACTGCGGGTGGTTGCATTGGCATCATTGATCACTTTCGTATCCTGCGCAAAAGCAGTTAAAGAAAGAATCGTGATGAGAGAACATAATAATTTTTTCATCTTTTTAAATTTAGGTTTTAATGGAAGACGAAACGACATTAACAAAGCGATCACAGCTGATATGACCGCCCTGATAAGTCAATTTCATGGCTATACTTGCCAATGATACGTACAGTCAATTGGTTTTGTTACACAATTTTTAAAAATAATTCCCAAACTCCCCTACCTTTGTGCCACAAAAGTTCTTTTAACCGTTTGAATTTCCGGGGTGCTTAATTGCCATATTTCGACAAGCTCAATATGACAATTCAGGCTGAGATAATACCCGATAACCTGCACAGGATAATGCCTGCGAAGGGAGAAAATACAGCTCCTCCAAACCCCATTCGGGAAGAGGAATACAAGCGGTCTTTACCTCCCCCCGGAATTTCAGCTCAAATGTTTTACTGATGAAGAAGTTATTTTTAAGCGCCTTTTTATGTGGGGTTGTTGCTGTTGTATTTGCACAAAAAGAAAAGAAATTCAATGATACAGCTTACCTGCAGCCTTTGGAAGTAGTGGCGGTGAGGGCCGGCGAAAATGCACCCTTTGCAAAAACAGATCTTACCAAAAAAGATATTGCTGAAAATAACCTGGGACAGGATCTGCCTTTTATACTAAATCAAACACCTTCGGTTGTTGTTAGTTCCGATGCAGGCAATGGCGTGGGCTACACCGGCATACGTATACGTGGTACCGATGCTGCCCGTATAAATGTTACGCTCAACGGAATACCTTATAATGATGCAGAAAGCCAGGGAACATTTTTTGTTGACCTGCCTGATTTTGCATCCTCTTCCAACAGTATTCAAATACAACGTGGAGTTGGTACTTCAAGCAATGGTGCCGGCGCATTTGGCGGCACCATCAATATTGCTACCAACGAGTTGAATAAAGATTTTTATGCTGCTGCCAACAACAGTGTTGGCTCCTTCAATACTTTTAAAAACAATATCCAGTTTGGAACCGGTTTACTTCGTAAACATATTACCATTGATGGCCGCTTAAGCCGCATCAGCAGTAACGGATACATCGACCGGGCAAAATCAAACCTGCAGTCTTTTTACATCAGTACTGCTTTTATAAATGAAAATAATTCGCTGCGGCTGAATGTTTTTTCGGGCAAAGAAAAAACATACCAGGCCTGGAACGGTGTGGCAGCATATTTATTAGACACAAACCGTACTTATAACCCCAGCGGTACCGAAAAAGCCGGTGAGCCTTACGATAATGAAACAGATAATTACACCCAAACACATTACCAGCTTTTTTATAATCATAAATTCAACCCATACTGGAAAGGAAATATAGCCTTGTTCTTAACAAGAGGAAAGGGTTATTACGAACAATACAAAGCACAGGAAAGTTTTGCAGATTATGGTTTACCCGATTATAATGACGGCGGTAACATCATAACTGAAACCGACCTGGTTCGCAGGCTTTGGCTGGATAATTATTTTTACGGCACTATTTATTCGTTACAATACAAAAAAAATAAAACACAGGTAATTTTTGGCGGCGGCTATAATGCCTATGATGGCAAACACTATGGAGATATTAAATGGGCTGCGGTGCAGGCCGGTGTACCGTCCGGCTATCACTGGTATGATCTGACTGCATATAAAAAAGATATTTCTGTTTATACAAAATGGATACAGCAATGGAACCCCAACTGGCAGAGTTTTGCTGATATACAATTGAGAAATATTAATTACCGTATCAATGGTTTCAGGTACAACCCTTCTTTACTTATCAGGCAAAATTATTCATTTCTAAATCCGAAAATTGGTGTTACCTACACAAACAAAAACTGGCAGGCTTATCTTTCTTATGCATTGGCTGGCAAAGAACCCAATCGTGATGACTTTGAAGCCGGCAATACCCAACAACCAAAAGCAGAACGTTTGCATGATATTGAACTGGGTGTAGAAAAAAAAGGAAAAGGTTATGCTTTTGGTGCCAATATTTATTACATGTATTACCAAAACCAACTGGTACTAACCGGAAAAATAAATGATGTGGGTGCGTATACAAGAACCAATATTGCAAAAAGTTACCGGGCCGGTATTGAACTGCAGGGCAACGCGGTAATTACCAACTGGATGAACCTTGCTGCCAACTTTACTTTCAGCGAAAATAAAATAAAGAATTTTACAGAATACCTGGATGATTATGATAATGGCGGACAACAAATAAAATTCTATCCCAAAACAACTATTTCATTTTCACCTTCGGTAATTGCAGGTGGAAGCATCAATTTTATTCCGGTTAAAAATGCAGCAATAAGTTTGCTGAGTAAATATGTAGGCAGACAATATTTAGACAACACTGCACAAAAATCCAGAAGCTTAAGCGCATATTATCTGCAGGATATCAGGCTGAGTTATTTGATAACCCATAAAATATTTAAGGAGACCAATGTAATTCTGCAACTGAACAATGTGTTCAATAAAAAGTACGAACCCAACGGTTACAGCTTCAGTTATATTTATGGAGGAGATCTAACTACAGAGAATTTCTATTTCCCCATGGCGGGTTTTAATTTTATGGTGGGGGTGAACTTGAAATTCTAAATAAGGATTTTAGGGGAATAGCTACAAGGTAGAAGCATGCTATTGTAAAACTTTTCAAACCTAAAGTTTATCCCCTTCCCCCTACCCCCCTTGCCACTAATATTTTACTTGTATTTCTCCTGCCACCCCATCATCCCTCCTGCCAGGTTCTTTACATTGGTAAAGCCAAATGTTTCCAGCATTAAACTTGCCTGCGTACTTCTGGCGCCGCTGCGGCAGTAGCAGATCACTTCTTCGTTTTTCAGATCATCAATATCTTCGGTTTGCATAATTTGTATTTTACCAAGCGGTACCAGCTTACCGCCAATATTGAATTCGGCATGTTCTGCCGGTTCACGTACATCTACCAGGTTAATGGCTTCTCCTGCATCCAGGCGTGCTTTTACTTCTTCAGCAGTAATCGTTATCATGGTAATTCATTTTTCTTTTTTGGTAAAGAGTCATTCACAATTCTCATTTGTTGTGATATCCATATATCCATCAACTGCCCCGATTGTATATATATCAGCATATTATCTACATCCAGTCTTTCGGGTCTTTGCTTAATAATATAAGCCGAAGCAGTATCAGTAATGTTCCCATCCGGAATAATAGCCCCGATGCTGATCCCGTTTTCATCCAGCAGCGCTTTTGCTTCAGCAAAGGTCATACCTGTTAATGCAGGTACGGGCATTTCTTTCTTTTCCAATCCGCCGCCAATCACCAGGTCAATACGGCTGCCCCATTGAATTTTAGATTTTTCCGGAATACGCATACCATTATAATGCTGTTCCAGAACAGAGCCCATCATAAAATCGGGCCTGAAAGTGGTATCGCCCAGTTTTAAATGATTGCGTTCAAGCATCTTTATTGCAAAGGCAAGGTTTTGTCCTTCCAGTTTGGGCATATCCAACATGGGTGGTACATACCGGTTAACGGTAATAAAAACAGTGCGGTTTACTTTTACGGTTGCATTGGGATCGGGCAATTGTTTTAATACCACGCCACGTTTGGCCGTATCTGTAAATACTGAATCCTGTATATACACATCAAAACCTTCCTTTTCTAATAATTTTATGGCCTCTTTTGTATTCATGCCAACCACAGCCGGTACTTTTAAGTAAGCGCCATGCTTGGTTAGCAGGCCAAGCATTTTTAAAACCAAAAATAAGATCAGCAATGCAATAATAATGGCTGCTACAAGATTTACCCAAAAGGGTTTATTGGTTATGAATTTAAACACGCTGTTAATTTAATATTTTTATTTGTTAAGGTCTATTTTTTATAAAAGCATTCATCCAGCAAAGCGCTATAAAATTGTTTCAATGTCCATCCCATGGCAACAACCTGCTGGGGCACAATGCTGGCTTCACTCTGGCCCGGCACGGTATTTATCTCCAGCATAAATGGACTGCCCGTAGTTTCATCATAAATAAAATCTATCCTTACCAATCCGTTGCAATTAAAAACTGCATAGGCTTTTTTTGCCGCATCCCTTACTTTTTCAGCAATGCTTTCATCACATTGTGCCGGTGTAATTTCTTCGCTGGCACCTTCATATTTCGCTTCGTAATCAAAAAATTCATTTTTGGCAATGATCTCGGTAATAGGTAAAGCGATCACTTGCCCATTCGATTTAAAAACACCGATGGTCAGTTCCCGGCCTTTAATAAATTCTTCCACCAGTACCTGGTCATCTTCTGCAAAAGCTTTATCCAGTGCAGCCTGTAAGGCTTCCGGTTCTTTTACTTTACTCATACCAATACTGCTTCCGCCATTGTTTGGTTTTACAAACACGGGTAATTGCAGTGTTGCTAAAATACTTTCAACAGTAACCGGTATATGTTTAAAAAGATGAACAGACTTTGCCACATGTATGCCGGCAAAAGCCGCTACGGCTACGGTGTAACGTTTATTAAAAGTTAAGGCAGAAGTAGCGGTATCGCAACTGGTATACGGAATACCCAGTGTATCAAAATAGCCCTGCAGTTTACCGTCTTCGCCGGGTGTACCATGCAGGCCCACCAGTACGGCATCAAAATTTATTTTTTGTCCATTAATAGTAATGCTGAAGTCATTTTTATCAACAGGCGTTTTTTCACCACCGGGGGCCAGGTAATTCCAGCCTGCTGGATTAATATCTATTTTATAAGTTTCCCACTTATCAGTATCCAGGTTCTTCTCAATATTGTTGGCACTTTTATAAGATATAACTGCTTCGCCGGAATAGCCACCGGTTATCAATGCTATTTTTTTCTTCATCTGGATTGCTAAAGGTTGTTTTACAAAGAAACGAAATATAGATTACGGATGAATGTTTTTGGTTGTTGGTATCCGTTTTTTTTACGATTTAACATTTTGTCAACCAACTTTGAATATCACAGCTGCAATAATTTTGAAAAGTTGTCAGGTTGAGCTTGTCGAAACCGGGGCTATACTAAACTAAGCCGTCTTCGACAAGCTCAGACTGACAGCATAATTGTTAATGAGAATTTCAAACTGTTGTATTTATGACTATTCAGGGCCATTATCTCCAATACCTTCATTGCCACTGTCCAAAACATATTTCCAGGTTCCGCCTTTTTCTTTTTTCCAGATGCTCACATAAGTACCATAAATAACCGTGTCTTTGGCAGATGGCCTCAGTGCATAAATACCATAAGTGTAGCCCAGTTCGCCCGATTTGGCAATTACGCCGTTGCGTGGTTCCCAGGTCATGGTATAATCGGCATCATTTTGCTGAATCAAAAAATCAACTGCATCGGCACCGGCAATGGGCAGGCGGCCGGGCCTTAATAAAACACCATTACTGTCAAGGTATTCAATAAAAGCAGCTTTCATCCCTTTTTCCTCGCTCATTTTAGAGAATCTCCTGTCGGCCTCCATCATTTCAATCTTGGCAAATGCATCCGCCCTGGTTTCCTTATCCCGGTCACGTTTAAATAAACAGGATGAAAACATCAGCACTGCAGTAATGGTTAGTAAAAGTTTATTCATACAACAAATTAACAAAAACACCCGACACTAAAAAGGCGAAAGTATTTTCACAAATACCCTCGCCATGTTGCAGGAAATATCACCTGCCTGTATTAGGCCTTTCAGCCTTAAAAACTTATTTCGTGAGTGGTGAATCGTCAGTCGTGAGTTGTTGGCATCTCACCATTCACGGTTCACGTTAAATATGCATCTTATCCTTCTTGGCCAGCAACTGGTCCACAGTCTCTACATACATTTCATCCGGCACACAGCAATCTACCGGGCAAACAGCCGCACATTGCGGTTCTTCATGAAAACCCTGGCACTCTGTACACTTGTTGGGTGTTATGTAATAAATATCCATGCTTACCGGGGCCTGGCGCTGGTCGGCATCAACCTCGGTTCCGTCCATTAAAGTAAATGAACCTTTAATGCTGGTACCATCAGATACCGCCCATTCAACACCGCCTTCGTAAATTGCATTGTTGGGACACTCGGGCTCGCAGGCACCGCAGTTAATACATTCTTCTGTGATCTTTATGGCCATCTATCGTAATTTTGATTTTTAAACCTCCTTATGGAAGCCAGGTGCAATTTAATAATAACAATATGAATTTACAAAAACGAATTGAAATATTACAGGCCCTTCAAAAATATTTATTAAACAATGAGGAAGATTGGCAGCAAATACGATTGAAATCATTTTTTCATAACGGATGGTTTACAGAAGATTTTATCGACCTGGCTGTGCAGAATATCTGCACACAGTTTTTGCAAAAAGAAAAACTGGAGCAATGGGCCAGTCATTATCATCTGGATGATAATATTGGCGGCAAAAATATCGGCATTGTAATGGCAGGTAATATTCCGTTGGTAGGCTTTCACGATTTTTTGTGTGTCTTCATCAGCGGGCATAAACAAACCATCAAATTATCTTCTAAAGATGATATACTGCTGAAGCACCTGGTTTCAAAAATGATTGAATGGGAACCTTCGCTTGCCACATATATTTCATTTGCCGAAATGCTTAAAGGTTGTGATGCCTATATTGCAACCGGCAGTAATAATTCTGCACGATACTTTGATCAGTATTTTGCAAAATATCCAAACATCATCCGCCGCAATCGTACCGCAGTAGCTATTTTAGATGGGAAAGAAACAACATCCGAACTGGAATTGTTAGCAGATGACGTACACCAGTATTTTGGTTTGGGTTGCAGAAATGTCACCAAATTATATGTTCCGCCCGGTTACGATTTTGTTCCGCTGCTAAGAGCTTTTGATAAGTATACATATTTTGCAGATCATCATAAATTTAAAAACAATTACGATTACCAGCTCTCCATTGCCCTGCTCAATAATGTTTATTACATGACCAACGGCAGTGGTTTATTACTGGAGAACGATGCCATTTTTTCAGCCATCAGCCAGCTTAATTACAGCTTTTATGAAGATGAAAAAACACTGCTGAATGAGTTAAAAAACAATGAAGATATACAATGCATTTGCGGCCACGCCGGTATTGCTTTTGGGCAGGCGCAGTGCCCCGCTTTAATGGATTATGCAGATGGGATTGATACCATGCAATTTTTGTTAACTTTATAAGGACGTCCCACAACGGTGCTAAGCACACAAAGAATTTTATTTGTTTTTCTTTGTGCTCTTTGGGGCTTTGTGGGAAATATTTTTTCTATGAGGAAACTGATCTACGAAATCCTTCCTAATTAATTGTTAAACATGGCAGTTGGTAAATAACATTTTGTCATTGCTTCGTTATTTTGCATCAACAGGCACGGGAGTTGATGAATAGAAACAAACCGTGAAAAACAAAAGCTTTATAAAATTGTTGAACTAAATAAAACCTACGAAAAATGAAATTGAAACAAATTTTCTTTACAGTTGCCATTAGTGCAGTAACCGCCCTGGCAGTTATCTGGGGCTATGGAACTTATGTTAAGAACAGCAATACCTACGCAGGGCAGCAGGAAGGTATAATGCCTGCAAACTATAAATATGCAGGCCTGCTTGATGGTGGCACACCTCCGGGAGCCACTATTGATTTTACTGCACCTGCCCAGGCAGCAACCCCGGCGGTAGTGCATATCAAAACAAAAACAAACGCCAAACAGGTAAGCAACAATTTATCCAAAAAGCAGCCCAATAATCCCTTCAGCGATCTTTTTGATGATGATATGTTTAACCAGTTATTTGGTAACCGTGGCCGTGGTGTTATACCCGAGCAAAGAGCCAGTGGCTCTGGCGTTATCATCAGCGATGATGGCTACATTGTAACCAACAACCATGTGGTTGAAAATGCAGATGAAATAAATGTTACACTCAGTAATAAAAAAACCTACAAGGCAAAAGTAATTGGTACCGATCCTTCTTATGATCTGGCAGTAATTAAAGTAGAAGCTGCAGGTTTACCATTTTTACTTTATGGCAATTCAGATGATTTAAAAGTTGGGCAATGGGTGTTGGCCATTGGTTATCCGTTAAATTTAGAAACAACTGTTACAGCAGGTATCATCAGTGCCAAAGCAAGGTCGCTTGGGCTGAATAAAGATAAAAACGGAGACCCTGCTTCGGGTGTTGAATCGTTTATACAAACAGATGCTGCAGTAAACATGGGTAACAGCGGTGGTGCACTTATTAATACCGATGGCAGGCTGATTGGCGTTAACTCTGCCATTGCATCGCCTACCGGTTATTACTCAGGATATTCTTATGCAATACCGGTTAACATTGTTAAAAAAGTGGTTGATGACCTGATTAAATTTGGTACCGTACAGAGAGGATTTTTAGGTGTACGTTTTGTAAATGCCAGCGATATAACAGAAGATGATAAAAAGAGGCAGGGAATACCTGCAACTGCCGAAGGTATTTATGTTACCGATGTTCCTACCGATGGCGGCGCATACGAGGCCGGCATCCGTAAGGGAGATATCCTTACTAAAGTAAATGGAGCCGATATAAGCAATGGAGCCGAAATGCAGGGCCTGATAAGCCGCCAGAAACCAGGCGATAAAATACCCATCAGCTATATCAGAAACGGAAGCGAAAAAACGGCCCTGGTTACCTTAAAAAACAAAGCAGGCAATTACGATATTGTAAAAGCCGATGCGGTTTTAGAAACATTGGGTGCCGAACTTACCACCCTTGATGCAAAAAAAGCCCGTGAATACGGTGTTACAGGCGGCGTAATTGTAAAGAAGATAAATGAAGGTGCTATAAATGACCAGACCCGTATGAAAGATGGTTTTATCATTTTAAAAGTAAATGATAAAGAAGTGAAAACTGTAGATGAAATGAAAGCTACAGTAGGCGTAAACAAAAGCATAACCATCAGCGGGTTTTATCCCGGTTATGATGGGGTGTATGAATACCCCCTTTCGCTGGATGATAATTAAGATATTGATGAATAAAAAATGGGCAGCGAAATCGTTGCCCATTTTTTTATTTTATATTTTTCTTTCAAAAACCAAATAATCCCATGGCTTCATTTTAATAAAGGAGCCTGTATTTAAATGGATTTCCAATCCATCAAAAACATTTGTATACACATGATTAATAAGCTGGTCTTTTATGGTAAAGCCTGCAGGCCCTTTACTTAAATTTAAAAACACCAGCACTTCATACAGATCATTTTTTCGTAAGTAAGCCATAATATTTTTACCGCCTTCGGTAAGTATGTGAAAAGTGGTAACAGCCTCATCAGCCGAGCGTAAAGCAGGGTTGTTTTTACGCAACGTTAATAAGGTTTTATAAAGATCATGAAGCTGGTATTTGCCGTTCCATTCAATACTGTCTTTCTCAAAAAAGGCAAGCCGTTTGGTGTTGGGCATTTCTTCGCCGCTGTAAATAAGTGGTATACCGTTCCAGGTACAACTGAACACAGCCAGGCATGGAAGCATATCACCATACTTTTCAAAGCCGGTACCGTTCCAGGTATTTTCATCATGGTTGCTGGTAAAATACATCCGGTGTGCCCCTTGCGGAAATGACGCATCATATTTGGCAAGCACATCGAATAAACTATTAAACCCTGTTTTTCCTTTGTAATAATTTTCGGTAGTATGCATCCACTCCCAGGTAAATGTTGCATCAAAAACATCGTGGTAGTCTACCTCTTCCGATTCGGCAAGCCAGAACAGGTTGGGCTTTAAAGGTTCAATAGCTGTGCGGGCTTTTTTCCAGAATGTGAGTGGCGTAAGATGCGCCAGGTCGGCCCTGAAGCCGTCAATATCAAATTGGGTAACCCAGTATTGCATGGCATCAATCATGGCATCCTGCTCTGCAGCATTACTATGATCAATCTGTATAACATCCGTCCAGTCGTAGGGCGCTTTAAAATTTCCTTCCCCGTCCCTTACGAAATATTCCGGATGGTCCTTTGTCCATACATTATCCCAGGCAGCATGATTGGCAACCCAATCTATGATCAGTTTCATGCCAAGGCCATGTGCAAGCTGTACCAGGTTTTTAAAATCGGCTGCTGTACCAAATTCCGGGTTCACCCCTTTAAAATCGGCGATGGAGTAATAACTGCCCAATGTTCCTTTGCGGTTTGTTTTGCCAATGGGATGGATGGGCATTATCCAAAGCACTTCCACACCCATATCCTTAAGCCTGGGCAAGGATTCGGCAAAAGCATTGAAACTGCCTTCAGTACTGTATTGGCGGATATTTACTTCATAAATATTGGTATGGGCTATCCAGTCAGCTGTTTTGTATAATTCATTGCTCATTATCAATCTAATTAGGTTCTGTACTCAAATGTAAGCACAGGATTCTGAAAATGTTCAACCCCTGTTTTTATTATCAACCATGTACCTTTGCATTTGTTATAAACAATCATGAAGAAATTTGATGTTCCCATAATATACCGCAGCCCTTTAATTGCAGCAATAAAAAATAAACGTAAGGAGCAGGATAAGATGAAAAAAGATTTCACACCTACCCTGCTCGATTACGGCCCGCTGAAAATTTACCTGGCCCGGCATTTTGGATTCTGCTATGGAGTAGAGAACGCTATTGAAATAGCTTTCCGTACCATTGAAGAAAACCCCGGAAAACGCATTTTTTTATTAAGTGAAATGATTCACAATCCACAGGTAAATGCCGATCTGCTCGAAAAAGGTGTTCAGTTTTTGCAGGATACCCATGGCAAACAGGTTATACCATTTGATACGATTACCAAAGAAGATGTGGTCATCATTCCTGCATTTGGTACAACACTGGATATTGAAAAACAGCTTACTGATATCGGCATTGAAACATACCGGTATAATACTACCTGCCCTTTTGTAGAAAAAGTGTGGAACCGCAGTGAGCAGATAGCAAAAAAAGACTACACCGTAATTGTACATGGCAAGCCCACACATGAAGAAACCAGGGCTACTTTTTCTCATGCATCGGCACACACTCCTACTATAATAGTAAATGATATAAGCGATGCAATTACTTTAAGTAAATATATAACCGGTGAAAAGGATGCAGGCTTATTCAGCGATGATTTTGCCGGTAAGTTTTCTACAGGTTTTAATGTACACAAAGACCTGGAACGTATTGGTGTTGTAAATCAAACTACCATGCTGGCCAGCGATACACAGGAAATATCAGATTTTTTAAAACAGGTAATGCTTACAAAATATAACCTGAACGATAAAACAATAGATCAGCGTTTTGCCGATACCAGGGATACTTTATGCTATGCAACCAACGATAATCAATCTGCGGTTTATGGTTTGCTGGAGCAGGAAGCAGACCTGGCCATTGTGGTAGGCGGTTACAACAGCAGCAACACTACGCACCTGGTAGAGTTATGTGAATCCAGGCTACCCACTTATTTTATTAATGATGAAAAAAAAATAATTTCAAAATCCTCCATTCTGCATTATAATTTTCACAGCAAAGCAGAATTAACGACTACAAATTTCCTTCCGGATAAAACACCGCTAAAAGTATTAATGACCAGCGGCGCCAGTTGCCCTGATGCATTGGTGGAAGCTGTTATTAATAAGCTCACTTCCATCTACTCCGTTAACAAATCAATTAAGGATATCATTTCGGAAATAACCGCAATCATATAAAGTATTTAAAACCTCAGCCCCTAGTCAGCACAACCTGCTAAAAAAAAGAGCCCCCGGTTAAGGCGGGGACTTCTTTTGTTTGTGCTTGGTTATCGAAATATTTCTAAAATTCTTTTTTATGACCCTGCTGAAATCCAGACTGAAGGGCAGCAGACCCGCCACCCTTTCAGTAAGGAATTATAAGTTATCAGCGTACAATATAAAATTTAGCCGACATGCTGTTTTCGCCATCATTAGCCCTGATAATATACATACCAGCTGTAAGGTTATCCATACTCTTAATGGTTACACTATTGTTACCCTGGGCTACCTTGCTCTGTTGTGTTAATACCACTTTACCAGACATATCAAATACATTGAAATTAACTGTCTTACTTGTAGAAGATGTAAAGCTAACTGTTGCATTAACACCAATTCTAAGTGGATTAGGATAAATAGACATTTTGTCTGATGTACCTTGTTCTTTTCTGATAACGATAATATTGCTGTACTTGAATTTACCATCAATATCTATCATTTTAAGCCTGTAATAAACTATTTTATTATTTACACCGCTCAGGTTATCGATAAACTGGTATTGTGCTTTGGATAATCCATCTCCTTTTTGACCTATTGAAGTTATTGCAGAGAAGCTTGTTCCATCTGTACTACGCTCTAACTCAAAATGACTGAAACTGTACATATTCTCAGTTGACCAGCTAATGGTTGCATTTTCATTACGGTAGTTTCCTTTAAAATCAATCAGCGTAAGCGGAAGTGGTGAACCACTTGGGAAGAAATTTGAAGCCAGATCCTGTAATCCGGATACGGTTCTAACTAAAGCACATTGAACAGTAGCAGCAGGGCCATTAACTGTTGCACCATCTATAAAATATAAACCGGCAGCTGTTGTTACATAGGCATTTCCAAGCTCATCAAAAGCAACGCCGTTTACCGAACCAACAAAAGGTGCATTATTATTATCAACCAGGCTTAATACCGGGGTCAATTCTACTGATGCCACGTTAAGTCCGCCTACAAATATTTGTGTAACACCATTTCCATCATTGGCCAGTGCAAATAAGAAACTATCACCGGATATTGCAACATCACCATTCTGAAAAGTTGATGCACTACCGGCTGTCAAACTAACCGGTTTGGTTGTGAATGTTACCGGATTAACGCCATCTGACATAAAACTTGTTAGATATAAGGTTGACCCATCTCCCGCAAGTATCCATCCTCTTCCATCGGGGCCCATACCCAAACGAACAAAACCTAAACTATTGGTACTGTTTCCATTAACATCAAATGAACCAACACGGGTAGGAGTTGCCCCGGTTGCTGTAGCTGCAAAAACCTCTACAACACCATTATTAGTTGATGTATTAGGCAACCAGTAAAAAAATCCATTTACAATACCACCCTGATCGTTTCTGCCGATAGCAGCAGTGGTAGTTCCACCGGTTGTAGTACCCGGAAAAGTAGGAGCGAAAATATTATTTGGACCGTTTATATAGATACCATTAATTACAGTAAAGCTTGATATTTGTGAACCGGTAGAAGAAGATGCCCACATATTTGGCGCTGCGGGAGTTGCATTTACCTGTACCAGAACTGTATCGGTTGTTAATGTTGTTGCACCTGCCCTGGCAATTTGAACATATACTTTATATACTCCTTCACTGCTAAAAGTTATTGCTTTTGCATTTGTAGCTGTTCCTACCGTGGCAGGATTTGGCGCTGGTATTGATGCATTTGTTGAACCTGCAGCTGCAGTCCAGGTATACGTATAATTACCAGTACCTGCATAATTAAAGGCTGATGCTGAAAAAGTAATGGATTGCCCTATCAGGATATTTTGTGGAGATGCTGCTGGGGTAAGAGTTACTGAAGGTGCAACTGGTATTGCTTTCAGGGCAACCAATATTCCACCATTTCTAGCATTTCCAGAAAGTGTAACAGTACCTGAACCCGTAGCACTTGCACTGCTTTTTATTGCCCATGCTGCACCTATTCCATTATCCAAACCAGTATTAAAGGGAACATCATACAATTCAGTGAGGGCCTGAGAGCCTGTTGCAATTTGCCAATCAGCATTAAAATTTCTATTATTACCTAAAAGACCTAACATAACAACAGCAGCATTTGGAGTTGCAGTCGTTATTCCGGTCACAGTAACTGTACTTATATCTGTATTAGCGGAAGTGCTTATTGTTCCTGGCTCAACATCAAATGGTCCGCCGGCAGCACCAGTCGCTGTTACACCTCCAGTTACATCTACATTCCTGAAAGCAACAATTGCTCCTACACTTCCTTCATCCGCATCAGAATCTAGAGTGAATCCGAAATTTGCTGCAGATACATCTGATGCTGTAGCTACTTTATATAAAATTGTACCATGCCAATGACTAGTTCCACTAGATGCAAAATCCGTTCCCTCAACAAGGAGCCATCCATTAAGTACGGCATCGGTCAAGGTAGCATTATCATTATCACTTTGAACAATATTTGCAATCATCACATCATTAACTGCTAGTCCGGATGGTTTGGTTATTGTAAGTAAGGTTCCGGTTGTTGTTGCATTCTGAGGCGATCCGGCAACCTGGGTTATCTGCGCAAAAGCACTGCTACCCAGCATTAAATTCGCTACAAATGCGATTAATAAAAATTTAATAAATGTAAAAGTCTTCATGATTTCAGGTTTTAGTATAAATAAGCGTTAAATAATTCAATACATAGTGGTGACATTGGCATATAGCCATAATCAAAAGGATGATTGAAATTGGAGACTTTTCGAATGTGGATATTATGACTTAATCTGCTGCTAAGTTGCGTTATTAAGATTTGGCATAGAATGCAAACAAATCTAAACACGCGATTTATTCAGAGTGTAAATAACAGGAATAATGGATAATTAAAAATACGGCTTTTAAGATAGGAATAAATTCCTATGGACGGGATATGTGGTTTAGTACAAAAGGTTCCACAAAATTAGAACAATTTTCAAATTATCCAAATTTTTTTTATACTATTTTAAAAATCAGTAAATTTTACCTTTGACAAAACCAACTGCGATCTCCAACTGCTCTGCTATACTCAATGCTGTATTATCCAGTTCAATAGCATCCGGCGCTTTTCGTAAAGGGCTCACTTCCCGGTTAGAATCAATATAATCCCGCATTTCAAGATTTGCCTTTACATCATCGATGGATATATTCGGGTTCTTTGCCAACATCTCCAGATATCTCCTTTCTACCCGTACGGCTATATCGGCTGTCATAAAAAACTTAAGTTCCGCATCCGGAAAAACAGTGGTGCCAATGTCACGGCCATCCATCACAATACCTTTCTCTTCACCCATTTTTTGTTGTTGGGCTACTGCAAAAGTTCTTACTTCCTTAATGGCAGCAACATCACTTACTTTTTCAGCAATAACCAGGTCCCTGATCACATACTCCACATTTTCTTCATTTAAATAAATTTCAGACTGCTGAGTTTTGTTATTGAATTTAAAAGTAAGTGTTATATGTGCTAAAGCATCATTTACCTGCACCGTATCCAGCCAGTTTATATGGTTGCGCAAAAAATACAGGGTGATGGCACGGTACATAGCGCCACTGTCGATATATACATACCCCAGCGACTTTGCCAGCTGCTTTGCCAGTGTGCTTTTTCCACAGGAAGACCATCCATCAATAGTGATGATTATTTTTTTCATTGATGCAAAAATCAACAAAACAAGGCAATAATAAAAAAAAGAGTTGCACTGGTGTACAACTCTTTTTTATAAAACACTTATTTCCAAAATCAGGCTTCAGATTTTTTTTCTTTTTTCTTCTCTTCTTTTTTTAATACGAATCTTATTTTCTCACCGGTTTCATCCATTTCGGCCACCATTACATCACCATGCTTAATATTCATATTCAATATCTCTTCAGCTAAAGGATCTTCCAGGTATTTTTGTATGGCCCTGTGCAAAGGCCTGGCACCAAACTGTGCATCGTATCCTTTATCGGCAATAAAACTTTTTGCTTCCGGTGTTAACTCCATGGCCAAACCCAGGTTGGTAAGCCGTTTGATAACTCCCTGCATTACAATATCAATGATCTCGAAGATGTTTTCTTTGCTCAAAGAATTGAATACCACCACATCATCGATCCTGTTTAAAAACTCGGGACTAAAAGTGCGCTTCAATGCTTTTTCAATTACAGCTTTGTTATTTTCATCGGCGTTTTCCATACGGTTGGCTGTTGCAAAACCCACCCCATCTCCAAAGTCTTTCAACTGCCTTGCACCAATATTGGATGTCATGATGATCATGGTATTTTTAAAATCAACCTTGCGGCCCATACCATCGGTTAACATACCATCATCCAAAACCTGTAACAGAATATTGTATATATCCGGGTGCGCTTTTTCAATTTCATCCAGCAGTATTACACAATAGGGTTTGCGACGGACCTTTTCTGTTAGCTGGCCGCCTTCTTCGTAACCAACATATCCGGGAGGTGCACCAATCAAACGGCTTACAGTGAATTTTTCCATGTACTCACTCATATCAATCCGTATGAGTGCGTCATCGCTGTCAAACATATGCCTGGCAAGCGAACGGGCTAATTCTGTTTTACCAACACCGGTTGGGCCCAGGAAAATAAAGGTACCAATTGGCTTTTTAGGATCCTTCAACCCTACCCTGTTACGCTGTATGGCTTTAACTACTTTTGAAATGGCGTCATCCTGTCCAACAACAGCTCCCTGCAGATCGGTTGCCATGCGGCGCAGTTTGTCTGTCTCTGCCTGTACCATTCTTTTTACAGGAATACCCGTCATCATATGCACCACTTCAGCAATATCTTCTTCCTCAATCGGGTAACGTTTGTGTTTGCTTTCTTCTTCCCAGGCATTTTTTGCAGTTTCCAGTTCTTCCTGCAAACGCTTTTCAGTATCTCTTAAGGATGCAGCTTCTTCAAAACGCTGGCTCTTTACAACTTTATTTTTTTCAAGCTTGATATCTTCAATCTTTTTCTCCAGTTCAATGATGTCTTCCGGTACATTAATATTTTTAATGTGTTTGCGGGCTCCTACTTCATCCAAAACATCAATTGCCTTATCGGGCAATAAACGATCTGTCATGTAACGGTCGCTCAATTTTACGCAGGCTTCAATCGCTTCCTGGCTGTAGGTTACATTGTGATAATCTTCGTACTTACTTTTAATATTATTCAATATCTCTATCGTTTCCTGAACCGAAGGTTGCTCAACCAATACCTTCTGAAAACGGCGATCCAAAGCACCATCTTTTTCAATATGCATACGATATTCATCCAGGGTTGATGCACCAATACATTGCAGTTCTCCCCTGGCCAAAGCCGGTTTAAAAATATTGGAAGCATCTAAAGAACCACTGGCACCACCGGCACCAACGATGGTATGTATCTCATCAATGAATAAAATAACATCCCTGTTTTTTTCCAGCTCATTCATGATGGCTTTCATCCTTTCTTCAAACTGTCCACGGTATTTTGTACCGGCAACCAATGCTGCAAGGTCTAAACTCACTACTCTTTTATCAAACAACACACGGGAAACTTTTCTTTGAACAATGCGAAGGGCCAAACCCTCTACAATAGCGGTTTTACCAACACCAGGCTCTCCAATTAAAATGGGGTTATTTTTTTTACGTCGTGATAAAATTTGTGAAACCCTTTCAATTTCAGTTTCTCTTCCAACAATCGGATCTAAAGAACCATTCTCTGCCAGGCGTGTTATATCCCTTCCAAAATTATCGAGTACCGGTGTTTTTGTTTTGGGCTGATTGGCTGCACCGGGGCGCTGTGGTTTTTGCCCCCCGTATTGTTTTCTTTCTTCATCAAAATCATCTTCTCCTTCATCACTGAATTCGGCCGATGGCGGATTACTGGTTACAAATCCGAGTTCGTTTTTAAAAACATCGTAATCCACATCAAACTGGTTTAAAATTTGTGTGGCTATGTTCTCTTTATTTTTTAAAATTGAAAGCATCAGGTGTTCACTTTCTACCAATGCACTTTTTTGTGCCTTGGCTTCCAGCACCGTTATGCGGATAACTTTTTCGGCCTGCTTGGTTAATGGAAGTGAGTTGATGTTCGCAATATTTTTTCCGGTTTTATCTTTAACCGCAATTTCAATCTCTTTGCGGAGTTCGGAAAGGTCGATATTGAGTGATTTTAATATTTTAACAGCCGTATTCTCTCCATCACGGATTAAACCCAATACCAAATGCTCTGTTCCAATAAAATCGTTTCCCAATCTCAATGCCTCCTCTCTGCTGTAGGAGATGATCTCTTTTACCTGTGCTGAAAAATTATTATCCATTTTATATTGAATTTAGCTTGTACAATAATAACGTTAATTTCAAAGATAAAGTTTGCCTGTTTTACGAAATGTTAATATGTTAAAAAGTAGACTTTCTATTTTGGGAATACTTTTTTTATAAAATACAACCATTAACCTGTTCAGCAATTTAGCGGTATTTTAAACATGGTTTGCTGTGCTGCAATAAAATTATCCAGATTTTGCAAATCCCGATAGCAAAATTTTCTTTACTTTACAAAGAACATCTTCTAAAACAATTATCTTAACCAATGAATGTCAAAATAGATACCAAAGAAAGATTTACTGTTATTACGCCTGAAGAAGCGCATCTATCTGTTAATATGACAGATGAACTTAACCAATTGTTGCTTGGATACCTGCAAAAAGACATACCACATGTTATTTTAAAAATGGATGCGGTACAATCTATAGATGAACAAATGGGTGAAACGATTGCACAGCTTCAAAGTAAATTTTATGAAAATGACTGCTCCTTTGTGATTTGTGCCCTGCAAAAAGATGTGGTACAATTATTGGAAAGCAAAGAAATACTGGAACTGATGAATATTACACCAACAGAAAGTGAAGCATGGGATATTTTGCAGATGGAAGAAATTGAAAGGGATTTCTTGAGAGATGAGTGAAAACTCAGAGTTCTTAGTTCTTAGTTCTTAGTTCTTAGTTCTTAGTTTTTAGTTGAGCAGCGCTTCAATTGCTTTTACAGTCTTTATAAACTTTAGCTGACTTATTCCGGAAAAACAAAAAACAATAAACACCAAACACAAAACTAAAAATACTTGCTTGCACTAACTATACTAGGAAACAACTCTGCAATACCCGCTTTTGACAGAAACCCTACTGCCCAGGTTTTACAAACCCAGGAAGAAAGTTACTTGATTGATTGTGGCGAAGGGACGCAGATGCAGCTCTCTAAATACAAAGTAAAGCGCAGCAAAATAAATCACATTTTCATTTCGCATTTACATGGTGATCATTATTTTGGTTTGATTGGTATACTCACCAGCATGAGCCTGCTAAACCGCACGCAGGACCTGCATTTGCATGCACCACCAGAACTGGAGCAGTTAATAACACTACAACTCAATTTTGCTGCCACACATCTTTGTTTCAATTTACATTTTCATCCTTTGCAAAAGGAAGGCTTGATTGTTGACGGAAATAAAATGACAGTTGAGTGCTTTAAAGTGAAGCACCGGATAGATTGCTGGGGGTTTTTATTCCGTGAGAAAAAAAAGCCCAGGAAACTGGATGCTGAACGTGCAAAAATTTATGAGATACCGGCAGCTTTTTATGATAACCTGCAAATGGGCGAAGATTATGTTACCAAAAAAGGCACCATTGTACCCAATGAGGAAGTAACAACCGCTGCCTCAAAAGGTAAGAGTTATGCCTATTGCGCCGATACCATTTTTGATGAGAGTCTTGCAGAAAAAGTAAAAGGAGTTGACTTGTTGTATCATGAAACTACTTACCTGAAGGATTTGCATGAAAGGGCCGCAGCCAGGTTTCACAGCACCACAGTACAGGCAGGGACCATTGCAAAAAAAGGGGAAGTGAATAGATTATTGATCGGTCATTTCTCATCCAAATATGAAATTCTTGATGAGTTTTTGCAGGAAACAAAAGAAGTTTTTGAAAATACCGAGCTGGCAATACAGGGAAGCTGTTATATCATCTAGTTACTCATCAACTTTCATTACTTTGTTAAAACCCTCGGCCATTATCCAGTTATAAAATTCTGCAAACCATTTACGCCAGGCTTTTTCATTGTGCATGCCCTCATCATCAACAACAGAGTAGATCATGGCGGTAGATTTTTCTCCCAGCAATTCCTGTATCGTCACCATATCATTTAAATAAGCCGCTCCTTCCTGTCCGCCTATATAAAAGAAAAATTTACCGTTCACTTTTGCTGCCAGCGAATCGGTTAAGGAGTTAATTGCCGGTGCTGTCCAGAAAGCCGGAGAAAAAATACCTGCCTTACCAAAAACCTGTGGCTGTTTTATCATTGCGTAATATGAGAGGAGGCCACCCATTGAACTGCCGGCTATGATCGTATTTTCTTTTGAGGAAAGTGTTCTGTATTTTTTATCAATAAAAGGCTTAAGGGTTTGTACAATAAAGTCAAGGTACCGGTCTCCCTCCGCTTCTCCAAAATTTCGAAATGTAAAGGGATTGTATTCATTCAATCTTTTAGGGCCATTATCAATACCTACAACAATGCAAGCCTGTTTTCCGGCATTTATCAAACTGTCCAGGCATTCATCAACGCCCCATTCGCCAAAACCGGCAGTGTATTCATCAAAAATATTCTGCCCGTCGTGCATATACATAACCGGGTATTCTTTTTTATTTTTTTCATATCCTTCGGGCAAATAGATCCAGATGCGCCTGGCTCTGTTTAACTGCGGAATGAAAAATGCGGTATCCATCACCTGCACCTGTTTACTGGCAGTATGCATTTTAGTTACAGGAGCAAAATCATCCCTCCAGGCTTCAATATTTATTTCAATGGTTGTATCGGCAGTTATCCGGAACGAATGATTGTTTATGTCTTTTCCATCTGCAAAACATTCCACTGTTCCCCAATTGCCCCTTGTACATTTATAGGCGTACTGGCCGGCAGGCAAATTGAGTATTAACTCAAAACTATTTTCATTGGTAAGTAAAAATCGAAAGGCATTGTTTCCGGGATTCCAGTTATTAAAACTTCCAGCAAGAAAAGCAGTGTCATTATTATGCTTATCAGGGTATTTTCCTAATTTAAAAACAACGCTGTATTGTGCCTCGCTATAAAAAAAGCTGCAGGTAAAAAGAATAAGGCACAACAAATATTTCATCTGTTTATTTTTATTTCATTTTGGCCAGATGCTATTCGCTAATAGACATTTCAGTCGGAACCAAGCTTTGTTATGGCTCATTTCTACTCTTCAGGTATGTTTTTACCTTTTGATGAACAGCATCGCTTAACGGCACCAGCGGCAGCCTGAGTATGTTTTCAATTAATCCCAGTTCAAATAAAAATGCTTTTACACCGGCAGGATTATTTTCGGCAAACAGCAGATCATTTCCTTCAAGGCATTTATAATGCAGTGGCCTTGCCGCTCCAAAATCGCCCTGCAAACTATAACGCACCATATCAGAAAAATCTTTCGGAAAACAATTGGCCACCACACTGATAACTCCATCCATTCCACAGGCAATTAACGGCAGTGTTATGTGATCATCGCCGCTAACTACTAAAAAATCATCAGGTCTGTCACGCAGTATATGCATACATTGCAACATGTTGCCACTGGCTTCTTTTATACCGGCAATATTATCCACTTCTTTTGCCAGGCGCAAAGTGGTTTCGGCAGTCATGTTGCTTCCGGTTCTGCCAGGTACATTGTATAATATTACCGGCTTAGGGCTTGCAGCTGCCAGGTTTTTGTAATGCTGAAAAATTCCTTCCTGCGTAGGTTTGTTGTAGTAAGGACTGGCACATAAAACCGCAGCAGCTTTTTCAAGCGGATAACTTTGTAAATTCTCCATCACCTCTTTGGTATTATTACCACCAACTCCCACAACAACCGGCACCCGGTCGTGTACTTTCTCTAAAGTGTAATTAATAATGTCGAATTGCTCTTCTGTATCAAGCGTTGGTGTTTCGCCGGTGGTTCCCAGCGTAATGATGTAATCAATTCCGCCTTCAATGATAAAGTCAATTAATTTTCCCAAAGCATCAAAATCAACTTCCATAGTTGCTTTAAACGGAGTAATGATGGCCACACCTGTGCCCTGTAATTGTTTACGTAAACTCATTAAAATTAATTTTGAGTGAAGGTATTAAGAAGAAGTGAAATTAGATAAAACAAAAAGCCTTCAATACTAAGTATTGAAGGCTTTTGCGGACCGGACGGGTCCGGAACTTTTTGTTATAACTAATTGAAAATCAATTAATTAAGAGACCATATTTTTTCGACTCAATAAAAACTCAATAGATTCGCTTTACACACCCCCTACCCCCTAATGAGGGTCATTTCTTAGACGAATTTAGTAAAAAATTTCAAATCATCAAAGCATTTTGTCAATTTATTAGAAAATAAATTGTCGCTGCGCTTCTGAATTTTAAATCCGGAATTCATTTACTCAACGGTTGGTCAACGATTTTATTAAGGGTGAGTGAATAATAAAAAGGAGAAGAATGTTTATGAACTTGTTAAGCCATTTTCAATAAGCTAAAATATTTTCTTGGAATTTCTCTGTTTAAAATATTAAATCCTGATTGAGTAAGATTAGTAAGCAGTGGTATCAAATCTTTTAATTTTATCCCGGTAAGCATTGATATATTTATGCCTGGTTTCTTCATTTAAAAGCGAGCCATCAATCATACCTAAAACTTCGTTTTCTTTTCCTAGCAGGCTATCAATTATTTTCTTAGCCCGTAACGGAATTAACCCAATTTTTTCTGCGAGGGTTTCAAAATTCGTCCTTCCAAAAAATCCGTGCTTTTGGTAAAATTCACTTTCAATATCGCCAGTATACAGATCAAGTGCTGTATCACCTTCCAGGCTTGTATGCAGAACTGTACACATCAAATCATAGGCCTTTGATAAAGTATAATCTCCAAAATCTGTTTGAATGAGTGAGAAATTTTTTAAATGTGCATCTCCGTTTGAGAAAATATAATTGAACAAAACAACTTTAAAAAAGGATTCCATTACTGGCATGTATGCAGCAACATTGCTTTTTATTAATTTCCCTATATCCTCATAGGTTCCTTCATATTTATAATTGTCTCCTTTACTTTTTTTTGTACTACCGCTTATTTGTGCAAAATCTTCCTGCAGATATTTTGTTCTGTCAGGTTTTACGTCAAATCTCCTGGTTATATATGCAGGAGCACCATCTTTAAAATAGATCAAAGCATTGTCTGCCACGGGTATTTTAAATAGTTGATTCGCTATCTGCATAGTCAGGTGTTCATTCTCGGGTGCCTGATCGGGTAAAGCAATTAACATCGAAGGAGGAATGGGTTTCAATATATATTCCCCGCCTCTGTCTGTTAATACCAATTCTTTCCCGATAAGTTTTAATGAATATTTTAACTGCACTCCGGAAATTGAAAGGCGTTTTGTCTGCTCCTGATAAGCAATTAGATTATCAGCCTGGGGCGTATCAAAAAGCAATACATTACTTACTTTCTTACCATCGAATAATTTCTTCCGACAGCTGCTACAGTAGCCTTCTGTATTTTCCGTATAGCATCCTGAACATCTCATATTGCCTCTTTTAATTCTTTTACTGTTATTGCTCCAATAGTATCCTCCCCTGCAGTTTTTATCAATCTTGTAAAATCATCTTCATCATCAATTTTTAATAACCTGCATTGAATATCCTTGTTTATACCCTCTGCAAGCAAGCCATAAAAAAAAGAAAATAATTCTTTTGACTTATACTCTTTTAGCGTTTTTGGTAATGTTAAGCTGATTCCCGGTTTTCCTGAGTCAATAAAATATTGATCATCGTAAGTGAAAATATAAATATCACTTGCCTTTTTTTCAAGGATCCCGGCCAATATGCCATTGTTGTATACTTCAGCCTTTGGCATTAATTAATCTGTTTAATTTTAAGAAGTAATTCAAGTCCTAATACTTCTGCTATTTTATTCAATGTTTTAAATGAGGGATTTGCTTTTCCCTGTTCAATTAAATGAATTGTTTTAATAGTAACCTGGCTGAGTTCAGACAAGTCCTCCTGTCTCAATCTCAGAGATTCACGTCTTTGTTTAATTAATAATCCAATTTCCATGAAATTCATATCGGAATTATATTTCTTATTTGATGCAAATTAATCAAATTTTTCACAAAAATGAACATAATCGGAATTATAATTCATATTATCTCAAAATGCAAGCTATTTATTCCAATTTATATTCCAATCGGAAAAATAATACTCATTTTCGTTAATACTCAAGCCAAGATGATGTTATCAGGTTAAAGCAGTAAGGATAGCCTTTCTATCTAATTCATTTTTTTCAATTTCACGTAGTGTATGATGGTTTCATAATTTCACCTAATGTCAAATTTTCGATATCAAAATAGAAACTGTTCTAGAAATCGATTTTTGGGTATTTATGGGTAAATATTTGGATAAATCGCCTTTTACAGGCAAATGATAAATACTAAAACAATACAAATAATTCCTCAGTTACTTTCCTTAATAGTTGAAATTGAAGAAAAATAAGGCAAATTTTTATGTTTTATATCCCTTTGGTCAGGTTTATCCTGACAAGACAGCTATAATATGTATTTTTTTTCAAAATGCTAAAATTTAACTTATCTTTCATATCATTACAGTCAGGTTTAACCTGACACAAAAGCTATGAAACATAAATACATATCAACTCAGTCAAATGAACTTCTGTCCTATTTTAATGGACAGAACAAGGCTTGTTTTGCTTATAAAGAAGCTTTTAGTGCATTACCAAATTCAAAAGAAAGCTCCATTCGAGAATTACTTAGTGATATGACTAAACGAGGGCTTTTAATGCGATTAAGGGAGAGTGTCTATTATATCATTCCTTACGAACAAAATGCTGAATCATTTATGCCCGACTGGCATTTGATAGCAGAGCATATAGTAAAAGATACTGATCATTATATCGGTTATTATTCCGCTTTGCAAATTCATAACCTTATTACGCAACCGTCATTGAAAGAACAGATAGTTGTTTCCAAACAACTTAAACCATCAGAAATAAAAATTAAGAATATTCCTTTTCAGTTTATTTATCACAATAAAAAACATTTTTTTGGAGCGAAAAAAATATGGATAGATAATTTTAATAAAGTGCTTTGTTCAGACTTAGAGAAAACTTTTATAGATTGTCTTTTCAAACCAGATTATGCAGGGGGCATTGTTGAAGTTGCAAGAGCAATTTATACCACTAAAGATAAAATCAGGTTCGATGTATTACTTAAGTATGCTTATGAATTCGATTCACAAGCTGTAATAAAACGACTTGGCTTTCTTTTAGAAACACTGGACATAAACTCCAGCATCATTGAGGAATTGCAAAAGCGGAAAACTGCTTCATATGTTTTGTTGGATACAGAGCTACCCAAAAATGGAAAACGAATCAGCAGATGGAGCATACAACAGAATCTAGAAACTGCAACAATTAAATCAGCAATTCAAACATGATTGAACCCGGAGAAATACAGCGAAAGGCAAGAGAAGTAGGGGTTCGTGACCAGCAGATAGAAAAGGACTATGTGCTTTCATGGATATTGAAAGGCGTTGCCCAACATGAGAAACTTTCTAAATCTATTGTCTTTAAAGGAGGGACGGTTTTAAAAAAAATATACTTTGAAGATTACCGATTTTCCGAAGATCTTGATTTTACATTGCTCAAAAACGAAATACCCAATGAGCAAATATTCGCCTGGTTCAAAGTAACATTTGAATACGTTCGTGAAAAAGCCAATATTCCACTTGAAATCATTGACAATAACGAACACGAAGATGGTGGTATAAATTTTTATATAAGTTACGTTGGCCCGCTTGGCGGACAAGGCAATAACAAAAGAGTTAAGGTTGATATTTCCAGAAGTGAAACACTTGAATTTGCACCTGTAATCAAAACTGTAATTGAAAACTACACTGATATAGACGAATACAAATTGTTGTGTTATCCTCTTGAAGAAGTTTTAGTAGAAAAAATGCGTTCGGTAATGCAGCGGATGCAGGCAAGAGATTTTTATGATATCTGGTATTTGCTGGAAATACACGAAATGGATGCCAATTTTTACACTAATGAATTTCAGAAAAAGTGCACCAGTAAAAATTTGAATTCATCTGATTTTCCGAAGAAATTAGCTGAGCGGTTACCACAATATAGAGGCCGTTGGAAAGGGTCTATGAGTGAACAAATAAAAGCTTTACCCGATTTTGATCAAGCAGAAAGAGAAGTGCAACGACACATGAAAAAGATAAAATTTTAAATTTTCTTCTTCTTTGAATCATTTTTCTGCCATACTTTATTTCACTTACCGACCATTGCCGAGCTAATCTTACTCTGCTTTTAGTAATGTGACTTGCATTCAAAATTCCAGAGACGCTCAGTCTCGAACATTCTATAACAGATCACTCTTACTCAACTATTAATAATAAATGGCTTATATCTAGTCAATGGGTCTGTATATATAGATTTTTTGGGTGTATTTTTCATAGTCAGGCATTAATTTATCAGATATATTTCTTTATATTTTCCTTTACCTGAATACATAAAGGATTCATTAAGTAATTACTAAAATTACGATTACTCCCGAAAAGCAATTTTGGATTTTAATTATATCGATAAACAGATTTGTTAAACACAATCAACTTTTTACTATAAATGCCTTGACAGCAGAATGCCAGAATTCCCTTTTTCTAAAAGAAACAAAAATCTTGTTATTTGTTAAAAAGTATAAGAAATATAAATTATATTGTAGTATTATTCACAGTTAAATTTTTTTTTATGTCATTTAAAGCAACAGCAAAAATCGGTAGTAAAGAATTTGATGTTATCTCCTGCAGTTATGCACTTCACAGAGAAGTGGATGGAAAAGGAAGGCCTGCATCGGTAGTTTATGGCGGCACTATTGACCTGGTAGTTGAATCTACAGATGATACATCAATCATTGAAGCTATGGTTAACAACCAGCATAAGCCACTGGATGGTACTATCACATTTAAAAAAAGTGATGAAGATGCTAAACTTAAAGAACTTTCTTTTGAAAAAGGTTACGTAGTACGCTTTGGCGAAAATTTTGACACAATTGGCTCTCAGCCAATGCTGATAAGCTTTACAGTTTCTGCCCAAACAATAAAAATTGGTGGAGCCGAGCATAAAAACGATTGGCCTCAAAAGTAAATAACCTTTTTATTTACATTTTATAAGCCCAATAAAACTTCTGTTAATTGCCAGTGCAGGTATAATTCATTATACCTTTATTGGTGTAGGTAATATTGTAATTGTTTTTGCCAGCCCTGTTTCTATGTATGTTCATTAAAATAAGATTATGGAATATTTAGTAGTCGCAGAAATTGAAATTGACGGAACCAAAATTGAGCATTATACCAATATTACACTCCGGCAGAAATTTAATGCACATCATGAGTTTACCATACGCATCAGTCATGATGTGTTGGAAACATCCGGTTCATTCAGTTTGGAAAATGCCCAGAAAAAAATTGGTAAGTCTGCACTGATACGTCTTAAAAAATTAGACCTTAGCCTGGAAGATACTTTTGAATTCAGGGGCATAATCTGCGAAGTAAGGATGGAACAATCGGGCAAATCTGATGCAGACCTGGTTTTGATCGGCTACAGCCCCACTATTCTGCTGGAAAATGGCCAGCACCTTGCTTCATTCTATAAAAACGATTTAAAAAAGATAGTAGAGCAGGTAACAAAACCGCTAAGCCAGGTAAATTGTAATGTTAATATAAAGAATCAGTACAGCAAACAAATTACCTATATCTGCCAATATAAAGAAAGCGGCTTTCATTTTCTTAACCGTTTGTCTGGCGAGTTTAGTGAATTTTTTATTACGATGGTAAAGACCTGAATTTTGGTAAACCCCCTTCTTCAAAAACTGTTGAAATTACTTATGGCGAAGATATAAGCAGTATGCAAATGACACTGCAGGCACTGCCAATGAATTTCAGTAACTACGCCTACATTTCAAAAGAAGATAAGGTAGAAAAATACGATGCGCCCGGCAAGGTAAATGGTATGGGCCAATATGCCAGTTATGTTTTAAAAGAGTCTGACAATCTTTTTTCGGAGCCTGTTAATTTGCCTGTAAAACAACGTGTTGAAAATAAATCGGATCTGGAAAATTTTGTAAAAAAACAAAAAGCTGCAATGGCAGCAAATCTTGAAGTGTTGACAGGTACGTGTTATAATCCGGAAGTATCACTTGGTTCTATAATACTTGTAAAAGTTTCAAAACTTCAGGAAACATCTTTTGTAAAGGAAGACTATGGCAAATTTCTGGTAACTGAAATTGAACATCACCTGAATGAAAATGGTAAGTATTACAACAAATTTGAAGCTATACCATCTGGTGTGGAAGTTCTTCCTGTAACTGGTATAATTGTACCATTGGCTGAACCACAGATTGCAAACGTAAAAGACAATAAGGACCCTGATAATATGGGCCGGGTACGTGTGCAGATGCTTTGGCAAAAAGGAAATGAAATGACAGATTGGATACGTGTGATGACACCAGATGCCGGAAGTGGAAAAGGAGGAGGCAAAAACAGGGGACTTGTAGTAATACCGGAACCCGGTGACCAGGTTTTAATTTGTTTCCGTTATAATGATCCCGACAGGCCATTTGTTATGGGAAGCATGTTTCATGGCAAAAGTGGCGGCGGCGGCGGTAGCGGTAATAATACAAAAAGCCTTAACAGTAAAAGCGGACATACAATTTCTCTTGACGATGGAGCAGGAATAACCATAGTTGATAAATCATCAGGTAATAAAATAGAGATTGACGGGAAAAACACGATTACTATTACTGCTTCTGCAAAAATTGCATTAACCAATGGAAAATCATCTATAACTATGGATGGAGACACCATAACAATTTCAGCAGCACATGTTAGTATAGAAGGTACAGATGATGCAGTAATGGCAAGTGGGCCTGCTTCCTTTTCTGCTGCAAAAGGCGGAGATGCTATAATGGATGGAACAAAATCCACTGTTTCAGGTACTGCAGAAGCTACTGTGACTTCGCCAAAATCCACTCTAAATGGCGATGCCAGTACTTCGGTAAAATCATCCGGCCCTACATCTATAGAAGGTGCAATTGTAAAATTAAATTAATTAAAAAGCCATGCAATCTAATCCCATACAACAGCGCATAGAGTTGATCTGTGAAAATGGGAAGATGCAAAAGCAAATACCAAAGCAAGATTAGTTCTTATTCGCTGCCAGCCGGATGAAACCGAAATGGTTGATACATTTTACACGTATATGATTGGTACCGATACTCCCATTCTGGATATTGCCTTTCATTTTGATTCAGAATGCTACGATCCAAAACAATTCAGTAAATCTCTTTTAGCTGAGCTGGAAGAAATAATGAACATCTGGACTAACAGTGAAAAAGACAGCCGTATAGATTATGTGCCCGTGCCCTGGCAGGCTGATTACTCAACGCAACATGATAAAAACCCTGCATTACTATTTGTAAAAAATTTTAATGCACTTGCTAAAGAAATGAATCTTCACGATGGCCTGTTTACTGTTGCTGTTCTTAAAGGCCTGGGAAACGATAAAAATTTGAGCTTATGGTTTAAAGATGCACTTGATGCAGGAATAAGCCCTACTGTAAAATTTTTATTTCATGATACTGTGGCCAATCCTGTTTTCGAAGAACTTGTTGTAAAATACACGCCATATATTACAACCATTCCCATAAATTTAAATATGCCTAAAGCCATGGAGCAGGTTGCTGCCATGGGCGATCCCAATGATCCGGCAACCACTTACAGGCAATCATTTATGAAGATGATGAATGAAATAAGCGCAGGCAATGAAACCAAAGCTGAAAAATGGGGACAGGAATGTATTAAAACAGCTACACAATTTATAAGTAAAGATCCTTACTGGATAATGCAGGTGGTCGTAGTTTATATAGCCCCGGCAAATGACAAGATCAGGTATAGAAAAAAAGAAGAAACGCTTGCCTATGCTCAGAAAGCTGTTGAAACCGCAACAGCATCAAAAGCTTATTTTGAAAATGATATTGTTTCGCAACTGATGGCACAGGCGGTTATGTTCAGGGGTACTGTTTTTTTTATTAATGGTAACAGAACGGAAGCCTGCACTGATTTTAGTGTTGCATTTGAAACCTATAAGCAACAGGGAAACATGCCCCTGGCAATTGAAGCCTGCAGGATGGCCGGGGAAAGTGCATTAAAGAGTGGACAAAAAGATTATGCCGCTAAAATTTTATCGGATGGAGCCAGGCTTGGCAATACCATTGATGCTGAAGCTGCGGCCGGCACTACGTATGCAGGCGTACTGGATCTGCTCTTACAAACAAATCATTTTGCACTTATATCCATGCAGGAACTTAACGAAATAGCATTGCCAATTTATGGCCCCGATTGGATAAAAAAAGTTACAAACTGGAAACAAATTCCTGATAATGCCGCTTTGAAAAAAGGGAAATGGAAGCAGCTGAAAATTAAAATTGATACTTAACAGATCTGTAATTAAAAAAATATTTTGCAATGATTGAAAAAATTAAAGACTGGATACACAATAATGGAAGCACATTCAGCAAGATTGTTTCATTGGCATTTTTAGTATTTGGAATTTTAGTAATTATAGGTGCTCTAAGAAACTGGGATTGGTTGTTTAAGCCAGACGAAAGTTATCAAAACAAGTGGACAATTGGTCAACTAAGCAGGTACCTGGGCCGCAACACAGCCAGGATTGTTGGTTTTATACTGGGGGTAGTTTTGGTTGTAGCAGGTGGCGTTTGGTCTTATATGGCTTTATTCAGAAAATAAAGTATAGTTAACAAAATAGATTTTATAATGGCTAACATAATACCGCCGGGCGAAAATACAGGTTCGGGCAGCAATGCCGGAGCAGGTAATAATGCTGCAGGCGGTAATAATAATGCCGCCAATAATCAACAGCCACACAATACACATACACCTGCTGCAAAAAATACCGAATCTGATATAAGTGCAGCATCTGTTGCTGCACAGGGTAATGTGCATGATACAACGGAATCTGTAAGTAAAGCAGCAGATGCAATCAAGAATTTTAATTCAAAAGACGGCGGCAATATTGTTGATGTTGCCATGGCTGTTAAAGGCGCCTACGATTCTGTAAAAGGTCTATCCGGTAAACTTTCCGAATCGCTGATGATGCCTGTTATGAAAGCCCTTGGCGCATTTAAAGGCCAGGCTATTTTACCGGCGGCAAAACAGATGGACCCTGTAATGGGTATAGATGTTCACATGGTAAATATTCCGCCCTCACCAGCTCCAATACCAATACCCCACCCTTATATTGGTATCCTTTTCAACACAAAAGATTGGGTAAGCTGCGTCATCAATACTTTTAAAAAAGACATTTTAGATGCATTGCCACCACCTGCACCGGATGACAAAGGTGTTGTAGCTTCAGTAGCAAAAAATAAAGATGCAATTGCCGCTATTGCAATGGGTGTAGCAGGTATGAGTGCTTCAGTAAAGTTTGGCGATTTTATTCCTAGGGCGGTAACCGGCACAAAAACCAAGAATGTACCGCATATACCCATGGGCGCAGGATTTCACCCGGCATTTGCAGCATCGGTTGCAAAAAATAATGGTAAGGCTTTTTTGGGTAGCCTTTTTGTTGTTGCAGATGGCGACCCAATGGTTGGGAGTTTTCATCTTAATTACGATTGTTGGGATGTGGGTGTAATTGACCTCTTTAAAGGCCAGCGTGCCGGTGCAAAAAAAGCACCCGAACCAGGAGCGCCACAGGCTGAATTATTTGTGCCCTCAGGAACTGTTATGCCCATACCCATTGGCAGACCTGTGCTGGTAAACTCAATACCCACTCCTATTAATCCAATGGCCGTTTTAGATAAATTATTTAAGGCCGGGTTAGGTAAACTCAAAGCTGCCGGCAGAAAAGCAGCACAAAAAGGATTGGACAAATTAAACGGCAAAGTGGGTTGCGGGCCACTTACTGCTGCTTCAAAATTAGTTGGCACAGGACAAAGTCACCCGGTTGATGTGGCAAGCGGCCATTTTTATACAGACAATATTGATTTTTCTTTACCCGGTCCTATACCACTTTCTTTTGAGCGTACCTGGCATAGTTACAGCAGTTACCAGGGTCCGCTGGGTTATGGCTGGCACCACAGTTACGATCTGGCACTGGCAATTGATGATGAAACTAAAACTGCCATCATACGTTTGGCTGATGGTCGTGTTGCACATTTTGAAATTCCCGAACTTAAAAAAGAAGTGTATAACCGGGGCGAAAAAATAACACTCTGCCTGCATGAAGACGGTTACTATTTTGCAACTGATGTTAAAGGGGTGATCTACCGTTTTACACAAAATGAAATTAAAAATCCCTTTAACCAAACCCAAACGCATTTGCTGCAAAGCATATCAAACCGCAACGGTTTTGCAATAAGATTTACATACAATAAGGATTGTGCATTAACACAGATAACTGACAGCGCAGGCAGAATCCTCATTGTTAATAATAATAAGCAGGGACATATAAGCGGTATTGAAGCACCGGATCCAACATACCAGGGCCGCACAAATTTTGCCATAACAAAATATGCTTACTCCCCAGAAGGCGATATGGTAAAACAATCAGATGCCCTTGACCAGTCCATGCATTTTGAATATGAGAATCATTTAATGGTGAAAGAAATCTGGCGTAACGGATGCAACTGGCATTTTAGATATAATAAACCAGAAGGAATAGATGCCAAATGTATTGAAGTATGGGGAACCGGAAATTTACTTCATTATAAATTCGATTATACCGATCCAAACTGCACTGTTGCTATCAATAGCCGTGGGTTTAAAAAACTATTTTATCATAAGAATGGTGTTGTTATAAAACATATAGATGCATTGGGGGCTGCCTGGGAATATCGTTTTAACCGGCATAATGAACTGGAATGGGAAATAGATCCATTAGGTAATCAAGAATCAACTACTTATGATGATTGGGGTAATGTGGCTACTGTAACAGGAGCGAATGGGTCGTTTTTTCAAATTACGTATGGTGCTGGGTTTCAAAAACATGCGGTTGTGGAGTCAATAGATAGAGGAGGTGGTAAGTGGAAGTGTGAATATGATGCTTTTGGGAATTTAATTAAACGGATTAATTCACTAAATGCAGTTACCAAATATGAATATGCAGATGGGTTTTTGAAAACAATTATTAATGTTAAAGGAACTACGACACAGCTTGAATATGATGTCTCCTACAATTTAATGAAAGTAATTTCCTCTAGCGGTTATGAAAAGCAATGGAGCTATGACGTTTTAGGAAATTGTATTAAATCATCTGACTCCCTTGGTAACACAAGGAAAACCGAATTCAATCTACTCTTACTTCCAGTAACAATAAATGAGCCCGATGGCAATATTTATTTTTTCGAGTTTGATGCTGAAGGAAATGTAATTCGAACTAAAGATAGACACTCAGATACTAAGTTGAGTTACGATTTTTTAAACCATCTACGCTCCCGCTCGCAGGCTGGCCGTACTATGAGTCTTAACTATGATACAGAGGGCAATTTGTTTAAATTGACTGACGAGCACAATGAAGTATGTTCTTTTGAAACAGATGCCGCCGACAGGTTAATTAAAGAAACACTATTTGATGGATTAACTCGTAAATATATTCGTGATAAAGCAGGGAAAGTTATTAAGATTGAAAGGCCAGAAAATAAATTTACAAAATATGATTATGATGAGGTCGGGAATATTGCTGAAGTAAACTACCACGATGGAAGTTTTGAAAAGTATGCATATGCAAAAAACGGCTTCCTCATTGAAGCGCTAAATTCAAATTCAGTTGTTAGTTTTGAAAGAGATTTATTTGGCAGAGTAATTAAGGAAATAAATGAAGAAGGTTCTATCAATTATCAATATGATTTATCTGATAATAGTACAATAATCACATCATCACTTGGAGCCCATATCATTACTCACTACGATGATTATGGGAATGCGATTTGTACAAAAGCGAATGAATGGCAAACTAATATCAAGTATGATGAATTGGGATTGGAAATTGAAAGAGATTTACCGGGCAAAATTAGCAGTTTATGGACACGTGACAAACTTGGAAGGCCCACCAAGCATAGTGTAAGGAATAAAGAAATATTGCTGCATGACCGGCAATATAGTTGGGATATAAATTATCGCTTACAAAGAATTACAGATGGTACTACAGGCATTACGCAATTCCAACATGATGAAATTGGTAATTTGACTAAAACTATTTTTTCTGATGGTACTGAGCAATTACGAAATATAGATGCGGTTGGCAATTTATTTAATAGCGTTTCGAAAACAGACAGTAATTACGGTAAAAGCGGTAGCCTATTAAGAAGAAATGGAACTTCTTATAAATATGATGATGAAGGAAATTTAATTGAAAAAAGAGAAGCTGAAGGTAAAACATGGAAATATATTTGGGACGCCTCTGGTAAGTTAGCATCAGTAATTCGTCCAGATGCAGACATAGTTTCATTTGCGTATGATGCTTTAGGCAGACGCTTATCTAAAAATATAAAAAACACTGTTACTAAATGGATCTGGAATAACACCAAGCCACTACACGAGTGGAAAGAGCATGCTAAAACAGGAGCAAAACTGAGTAACAAAAATGTGAATGAGGATGGAATTATTACATGGTTGTTTGATGAAGATAGTTTTTCACCTATTGCCAAGATAAAAGGCGATAAAAGTTATAGCATTTTAAACGATCATCTTGGAACTCCATACCAGATGTACACCAATGAAGGCGAAAAGGTCTGGGAGACTCAACTGGACAGCAATGGAAAAGTGCGCATGTATAAAGGTGATGAAGGCAGTTGTCCATTTCGTTATCAAGGACAATACGAAGATGTAGAAACAGGTCTTTATTATAATAGATTTAGATATTATGCACCAGAAGAAGGTTGCTACATAAGCCAGGATCCGATTGGATTAAATGGTGGTTTGTCACTTTATAAATATGTAAAATGTACTAATACTTGGATTGATAAATTTGGGCTATCTCCAACATGCAAGGAGCTTGATGCGATGGCAAAAGATGCTGCAAGCAGATTAAGTAGACCCAGCGCAGTAGTTGTTGCTGTTGGTGTTGACAAAAATGGTAAATTAACCGTTTCAACAAGTGAAAAAACTACCAGAGGTAAAATAGAACAGTGGGCAAAAGAAAATAATGCAACTGTTGTTGATAGTGGAAAGCCTAATGTTCATGCGGAAGAGTCAGTTTATAATAATGCTGAACAAAAGCCAGTGAAAATGGGAAGTAGTGCACCAATCTGTCCTGATTGTCAAAAAGGAATGGATGACAATAATGTAGAGTATAATAAAGAAAATACAACTGATAAAAGATCAAAAACAAGAAGAAATGATTCTCACGCTGGTGATTGGCCTGATCGTGAATAGAATTATATAAATATTAAGAAATGGCGTTAGAAAACAAAGTCGCAAATTTGATAAAATTACTTTCAGAAAAGGAGAAAACTTTTTTTGCAATAACATGTATTGAAAGAATCGTTGAACTATATAAACAGTTTGATCTAGCTGAAGATATTAGCGAAGCTGAACCTTCTATTCCCAAAGGAGAAGCTTACAAAACTCTATTGTCTATTTTAAATTCATAAAAGAAGATTTAGAAATGGCCGATTCAGAGGAAATTCAAAATCAAATCGACAAATGTGAACCTTTAATAGTTAACTACAATATATTCGACACAACCCTAATAAATACTGTAGCTCAACTTGTTGCTGAATCTGTAAGTCTTGTATTGGATTATGCCTTATATAATGATGATGATAAAATAATTAATTGTTCAGAGAATAATTTGGAAATATTAAACCAGATTAAATCAGACGAGTACAGATTAAATATAAATCCCGATGCTACTAGGATGGAAGTACAGTCTTTTCTAGTACCCATTTTTGAACGGGAAATTGAAACACAAGAAAAAATAATTGACTATATAAAAATAAGGTTGACAAGAAAGTTATACAAGAATTTATTCAAAAGTAAAATTCAATAAAATCTTTAATCAAATCACGGAATACAATTGAATTTTTAATACATGTGCTTTATATATCAAGCACTCTACCTGATTTGGCTTTGTGTATAGTAAAAATTATAAACAATATGGCTGTAACCAAATTTGATTACCTGATATCCTGGTCCGACTTCAACCAGTTGCCTGCAAAGCCTCCTGGCGTAACAGAAGATGCAGATATCCATTTAAAATTTCCACAGAAATACGACTATGATATTGCCAGGAGCTATGTACAAATTACCAATTTAAGTGTTGAGATAGGATTGAATTCGCCGGAATTTTGGGTGGTTAGCAGCCAAGCTACAAATATGGATCTACTGAAGTATAACAGAGATATTATGATATTACAAAACTCTTTGGTTCGTAAAATTCCGAACCGAAATGCAAAAAAAGAAAGCTCAAATGATTGTCTAACTAAATTTAGTTTAAATATAACTAGTTATTATTTTTAGTGCAAACTTTTAAAAACTATGAACGTAAACGAAATGATTGAAGTACGTGGTTGCATTACCCAGGAGCGATACATAAAAGGCCGCAGCCTGCCCGAACTGGAGCGTTTACTGGGTTTTAAAAAAGGCCGGCTTGATAACGGTATTGTAGTAGCTGCCTTAATTCAAATACCCAATATTAACCAGTTTGAATTATTGGGCTATACACAGGTTGCCGAACATAAATTTAAAAGCATTGACCCAACAAAACTGGATGTAATTAAACTGAAGGAAATGGTGCTGAAGAACGCTTTTACTTTGGTTGGCAATAAACGCCTGGTAAAAGTAATTGCCAATACACCTCACAATGCTAAAGTAGATAATGATACGCAATATCCACCAGGACAAGGCATTCCACAATGGAAACTTACTACAGCTTTACCGGCAAGGGTTGCAGGTATTGTTTTGCCGGGTAAAATTTATTTGTAATATCAATTATTTTTTAAAAAAGTATTTTAGCAATTCAATTTAAAATTTATTTATGCCGCTTAATAATTTTGATCGGATTCTTACCTGGCAGGATTTTAACCAGCAATTGGGCCAGCCCGGTGGAGCAAATGAGTATGCACAGATCCATCCGGATATAGCCCCCTCCAATTTTGTGCTGGCAAGGGTACGAAATGCACTTACCATTACTGATGTTACTATTGATTTAAGTTTAATTGCAGACGACTGCTGGGTGGTAACAAGCCGTATGACCAATGATTTGCTTAAACACGAACAGGGACATTACGATATACTAGCTATCAGTGCACGCGAGTTTTATAATACACTTATTGGTCTCTCTGCTGCCACTGCCGATGCCCTGCAACGAAGGGTAAACCAATTAAAAGAAAGGTTCGCACAACAGGTTACACAGGTTGATGCCCGTTATGATAGTGAGAGTCAGACCAATCACGGTATCAATACTGCAATACAACAAACCTGGGATCAAAAAATTGCCGCGGCCAAAGCAAACCCAAGAGGCAGACTTACTGACTTACCATAAAAACAGTATTAGGAATAAAAACCGCGATCTCCCTACAGGTATGTACTTAAACCAAGTGTAGCATTAAAATCATTTTCAGTATCAGCCAAACTCATCCCCTTCTCTGTATCAAACAACTCAAAATCAGTATTAATATCTACATGCACCGGCAATAAGTAATCACTCAGCATTTCAAGTATTTTACTTTTTCTTGAACCAGGAGAAAACAGTTTTAACTGTTCATTACTGAGCGGCCCAACAGTTACCACAATCTCGTCTTCTCCCCCATCATACACGGCATTGCCAGTTGTGAAATTAATACCTAGTTGTGTATCGTTCAAACTGGAAAATACCGGATTTACAGCTTTTAACTGGCCTTGCAAATTTCCTTCAATCTTTACAGGAAGTGATAACAGCAATTCAAAAATAATGGCGGCAGATTCATAATCATCCCTGATATCATGTATCAAAGGAAGTACCTGCAAAAAAATATCGGATTGATCAGTATCGAGATATTTAAAAATTTCCCAGTAATTTTTGAATAAGTTGACCAGGTCGTTGTGATGTGCTCCTTTATCCAGCCTGCTTTCAAATAACGCCATCTGAATACGCAAATGATTGATGGCTGCTTCAAAAGGCAAAAATAAACGCCGGGCATTGCTTTCTTCAATGCGGTGTTTTTTAATATTATCGATAATCTCTTTTTGGGTGGTAGCATTCTTGGGCAGGGTTGGTGAATGAAACAGCCCCTCCGGAAGCATATCATAAATGCCTTCCTTATGCGTAGTGATCAGTGTATATTCCTTGTTATTATAATCAGAAATCTCTTCGGTAACAGAATCAACATCTTTGCGAAACGATCTTTTTCTGGAGCCCAGCATCAGTATCATGATCTGCTCGGCAGACACATTATTATCAATCATCTCTGCAGCAATAACTTCTGCTTTAAAGTCTGCATCAAATGTATCAGCCAAAATGTTTGTTAAACTGGGACTATTCATTAATTCGGTATTATGCATTGTTTAAAAAGAGCCTGTAATGATTGCTCATGCCCGACCTGCTTTTTAATTTGGCTTTTAAATGATCAAATAAGACCTCCCATGCCTCAGCATTTAATTTTTCAGATGGAGTAGCTGTAATGATAATATCAATCGTACGTAAAAAGCTCTGTTTGGGGTGTGCCGGCATTTCAAAACCACGTTCAACATCTACTTTACTTATCCGGTTTCCTAATTCGTAGAAACACAAATTCCGAATATCTTCTTTGGTAACAATTCTGTTTCTTGTCATCAGGCCATAGCGGAAAGCTTTTACCCTTTCATCGGGCTTCAGCCTGTTTTTGCCTCCGCCCGAAGTGGTAACAAGAAAAAGCGAATCGGATTTTATTTTTGTGCCATTGTATTCCTGCAGCCGGGTACCTGTGCGTAATACATTTGCAGTTTCGGAATTGGTGGTCCAGTATTCAACATACATTATCTCACATCCTTCGTAGGGCTTTGCAATAATATAATGTGGTATCTCCGGAGTGCTGTTGGCAATAGATTTTGTTTTTTGTTCCATCAATGCAATGCGCTGATCCATTTCACGCAGTGTAGAAGCAATAAAATCGTTGCCATGTGCAGAAAAAGCTGCTGACTCACTGCGTAACAATTCCAGTAAATAGCTGATAAATTCTTTTGCGTTTCGTTCGTCAAACCTTTCGACACCACCATTACGCAGGGTGTATGTACCTGTCTCTTCCTCCTCCATTTTTCTGAATGGTGTGGATATATAGGTATGCATCTCATCTGCGAGTGAATGAACAGCAAGGAATTGTTCAAGCCCCTGAATTTTTAACGGAATGATGTTACTTCCGTTTTTCAAACGGTATTTCATTTCATTTAATTGGCGGTTAATCACCGGAAATGAATTGGTATAAACATATATTTCATCCAATGAACTCTGTTTCACTGCTGCCGGAAAAACAATTTTTATCCAAAGTAGTTTATCATTAAATTTTTGCAGATCAGCTTCTGAAAAAACATTATTAAATGCAGGCGGATAGGTTTGCTTAAGATGCTGAACATTGGTATTCCGGTCGTCTGAAATCGTAATAAATTTCCGGTCATAATAATTGGTTATGTCTTTTTCAATTAAAGAAAGCAGATCATAATCAAATGACAGATCTTTTTGCAGGGATCCGGCAACACGTTTTTTATCATAAGGCAGCCCCTCGGCAATAGTTATTTCCTCATTGTTCAAATACCATTTGCTCAAAGGCAAAAGCTGGTAATTAAGATTTGATAAAGTATGTTCCGGATTTTTCCAGTCAAAATAAAAAAACAGGTTGTTTATATGCTCAATTTTTTCATCAATATTTATTCCCAGCCAAAGCACATTATTCTCAATACTTCTTCCAGAAAGGGTTTGAGCAGCTATTAACTTATTGTAATTTGCATCAACTGTATATAAAGCAGCACCAGTTACAAGGCAGGATACACCAGCATTAAAAAGCTTTAACCTGCCAACCGGAGTAAAAAACACATCTATGCTTTTATCAAGTAATTCATCCTGTTTTGAAGAAATTTTCTTTGGTGTGTAATAATGATCAGTTTCGGTAAGCATATCCTCTGCTTCAACAGGTGTAGCATGCATGATGGCATGTGCAGGATTAGGACAGGTTAAAAATTCGGGAGCCAAAAGGTTTGAAATTTTCTCAAGCAGCCTTACTTCCGAATCTTTAATTTCGTTACCCAGGTTATATAATTCAGATGAAAGAGCTTCCAGTATCAGTTTTACAATAGGGTCAAGGTCCTCAGTATTTTTTATGTTCCAGTAGTTCAATGCATGTTTCAGCATTCTGTTCCTGATAATTTCCTTTGTATTGGCTGAACCTGAAAACATACGAATGGGTTTAAATTAATCTACAGCCAGTGGGCTTAAGAACAAACTGTTATCAAATTTAAATGATTCCCCGGTTTTATGAATTGTTCCGGTAAGATGTATATCTACACGTTTTTTTTATTTCGGCATATTGCTTTAGTAAATGAAATTTTTCAATTTCAGTTATTTGTACGTTTAACTGAATATCAGATAAACGGTGCTCATGCGTAGTGATAGATTTAAGCAGCGACTGCCTCAATTTCTCTTCCCATTTATTTTCGCTAACTATCAATTCAAAATCAAGGTCCCATATTTCACAACCAAAGCTGGGGTCATGCCTGTGTTCTCCAAATCGGGTCATAATAATAAGCTCCAGCGTTTTTTTTATGGATTCTTTTAAATCAGCATTCGGCAATTCATTACCTTCCAGCAAGGATGAAAGTTGAAGTGGAATTTTATAGTAAATAATATTCATTATCCAAAAAGTAAAACTGTGTAACACAAAATACAATCAGTTTTTTTAATAATGCATAAAAATGTATTTCATTTTAAAACTCATAGTTTTTAATAGGGTAATACATCATCACCCATCAATTTCTTTTGAGTTAAATTTTAATATGATTTGCCCTTTTCTTTGCTTTTCAAGCTTTTTTTCTTATTAAATTGCAGGTGATTATCAATCAACTGCTAACAAAATCTCATTATGCCTACACTTTCATTGAACGAGTCGGTTAAAACTGCAATTGAAATTTCACAATCGCTTGCTAAGGAATATCATAATGAGTTTTTTTATCCCGCCCACCTGCTAAGAAGCATGCGCACAAAGAAGTAGGTTTAAAAGGTTTTTTTGGACTCAATTGGTAAAGATTCGGGGTATATTATGGAGTGGGCCGAAGTAAGGATGGACGAATATCCCAAGGTTGGCCAGGTAAAAGATAAGGTGACAGGCGATGAAGGCGTTAAAATGGTATTTGATGAAGCTGATAATGTTCGTATAAAAATGGGCCTCGACCAGATATCCCCTATTTGTGTTTTATGTGCCATATCAAAACCTCGTGTTGGTTTTACCAATGAGCAGTTGAAGACATTTCCTGTAAAGGAAAAAGAAATACTGGAAGTTTATTTTAACGAAGATAGCTTTCAAAAAGCGGTTACGCAGCCTGAAGCAAATGGCAATGGCACACCTGCAGGGGCTTTATTTAAATATTGTGTTGAACGTACGGCACTTGCTAGAGAAAGTAAAACTGACCCCATTGTTGGCCGGGATAAAGAAACCCGGATGATGATGGAAATACTTTGCCGCAGAACCAAGCCCAACGTAATTATTACCGGCGAAGCAGGCGTAGGCAAAACCGCACTGATAGATGGTTTGGCTATGGATATTGTAAATAAAAAAGTACCTGCACAGCTACAGGATTCTTTATTGTTTGAGCTTGATCTGGGAGCCCTTATTGCCGGCGCATCTTACAAAGGCGAAATTGAAGATCGGCTTAAAAATATCATAAAAGAGGTTAAGCAATATTCTAAAGCCATCATTTTTATTGATGAAATTCATATTCTGCTGGACAATAAGGGTTCCATGGGAGGTGGCGCTGCCAATTTATTAAAACCTGAACTGGCCCGTGGCGAAATAACTGTTATTGGCGCCACCACCAACGATGAATACCGGAAAAATATTGAGCCAGATCAGGCTTTCACCCGTAGGTTTGAGGTATTGTCGGTACCAGAGCCTGATACCTCATCGGCCATAAAATGCTGCAGTGTCTGGCTTCAAAATTTGAAGATCATCATAAATTAAAAATTGAAAAAGATGCCGTAGGTGAATGTGTGCGCCTGGCAAAACGCTACATTAAAGACCGGAGATTGCCCGATGCAGCTATTGACCTGCTTGACCGCACCATGGCGGCTATTAAAATGATGGTTGATACCAATAAAGTCGAACTGGAAGGATTAACTGGTAATTTGAATACGTTGAAGCTGAATGATGCCCAGTTATCAGAACATGAACTTTTTAGTGAATATAAATGGTTGAACAGCCTGGTAAAAGCCAAAATAAGCCCAGTTTTATTGGGTAAACTGGAAGATGCGTCACAGGCAGATAAGTTTGAAACATCGGTAGAATTTGAGAATTTTTTAACCGATAGCTTATTGAAGCTTACCATTTTAGCAGATGTAAATAAAGAAGATGTAAACAAGGAAGATATCGCTTCAGTAATATCTTACAAGACCGGAATACCGCTTGGTAAAATTCAGGCGCAGGAAAAAGAACGGCTTCTCAATATGGAAACCTACCTTAAAAAGCGGGTGGTTGGACAGGATCATGCTGTAAAAGCACTTTCAGAAGCTATTTTAGAATCCAGAAGTGGATTAAATAAAAAGGGCAACCCATCGGGTCTTTGTTTTTACTTGGGCCAACTGGCACTGGTAAAATAGAACTGGCTAAATCATTAGCTGAATTTCTTTTTAATGATGAAAAAGCTATGATCAGGTTCGATATGTCGGAATTTAAGGAAGAACACTCTGCAGCCTTGCTTTATGGCGCACCTCCCGGCTATGTTGGTTATGAAGAAGGTGGTGTGTTGGTAAATAAGATCAGACAAAAGCCCTACTCCGTTTTATTATTTGATGAAATTGAAAAGGCCCATCCATCGGTATTTGATACTTTTTACAGATACTGGATGAAGGCCATATGCACGATAGACTTGGCAAAGAGGGTGATTTCTCCAATGCGCTGATTATCTTCACCTCCAATATCGGCAGTGAATGGATTGCAGAGCAGTTTGCAAAAAACGAGATGCCGGGTTCCAATAAGCTGATGGAGATTATGACAAAATATTTTCGCCCTGAATTTTTAGCCCGGCTTACAGAAATTGTACCTTTTGCACCAATCAGCGAAAACAGTATTGTCCGAATTTTTGATATACAGATGAAAGGTTTGCTGGAGATATTAGACAAGCAGGGAATTACCTTCTCCATAACAGAAGAAGCAAAAAAATATCTTGCCCTAAACGGGTTTACACCAAAATACGGAGCCAGGCAAATTTCGAGTGTTATTCGCACACAAATACGAAGACCAATTTCAAAATACATTATATCGGGCGAATTAAAAAAGGGCAATAGTATTCATGCGGACATTAAAAATGAAGAATTAGTATGGAAAATTGAATAAAAAGCTAAAAACTATTAATATATTTATATAAAACTATTTGCAGGGTACTCATAAAATCACCTTAACTTAAATTAAAATACACAAATATGCCACAAGTTAAACCAGGTATAGCTACTACCATTCTTGCTCCCGATCCTGTTGGTGAAGGTTTCGTTGAAATATCTCCCAACAAAACCCTTTTTATTCAAAAGCTAACCTACGATGACCCCATTAAACCTGATATTGTAGAAGACCTTCAAACTGTTGAAGATGTTTTTGCTCACTTTAAACCATCCTGCGATGTGGAATTGGATAAAGAAGATGGCTCAACTACCAAAGAAAATTTTCAATTTGGAGGCCTGGGAGATTTTGATGCAAAAAATCTCACTAATCAAAGTGCTTATTTAAAGAACCTTGATATAGAGTACGGTGCTTACCTAAAGATCATCAAACAACTAAAAAGCAATAAATCGCTGGCCAATGTTATTCAAAATCCCGAAACTAAAGCTGCTTTTATCAATGCTTTAAAATCATTGGTAGCAGAACTGGATGAAAAATAATAAAGGTTTTATTTTATAGTCTTTTTAATTAAAAATATTAAACTTATCAATATGGCAAACGAAGAAATAAAAAAAGAAGGAGAAGCCGCTTCATTTAAAGAAGATGTAAAGCAGACTGGTCTTGCTCCTATGGAAGAATCACTGAACGTGCTGGCTAAATCAGGTGGATTCGATTTTCTGGAAGCTATTGTGGATGGTGCTGATAACCTGAATCCGGCCCGTAAAGCAAAGAAAAATATATTTCTTACCGACAGCAATAAAAAAGCACAGCGGGCTGAATTGAAAAAGAAGATGAACATGTGGCTGGATCTTTTAGCTAACGCTGATAATGTATCTGCAATGGTTGAACAAAGTACAGAGAGGTCAGATATAGCAGAAAAATTATTAAAAGGTAATTTGAAGAAAGTGCTGGAAACAACCAAAGAACTTGAACAGGCTTATCGTTCGGTTCACCTTTTTTACAAAAATACCGAATCATCAAAATTGAAAAATGTAGCCTTAATGAATGCCGCTATGAGCCAGATAACCGATCTGGATGAGCCGCGGTTTATAGAACATGTGTCTGAAGAATTAAAACAAAAATTCGATAGGCTAGATCTGCGCCAGAACTATTCAATGATGGTAATTCCAGGATACCTGGGATCGAATAAAGTAGTAGATAAATGGGCTAAAATGGCATATGCCAATAAAGTGATGTTGCTTACAGACTTTGAAAATGTGGAAACACCCGATGATGTGCTTGATCTTTTTACAGATGCTAATTTGACCGGTGGCGATGCACACAAAGCAAATGTATTGATGACCTGTAATTATATTGTAGGCCGTGGTAAAAATAAAGAGGTTGGAGAAGAGGAAGATGTTTATGTACCAGGTTCTGCAGCTTTAGCCGGCAAATTATATTGTACCAAAATGTCACAGCCGGTTGCCGGTAAAACTTATGGAACAATTGACGAAGTTGATGCTGTTCGTTTCGACATGAAGAAAGCAGATATTTCGGAGCTGGAAAACGTAGGTCTGGTGCCGCTTGTAGGCGAATGGGGAAAGGTAATGCCCTTCTCTGCCAAAACCTTGTTTACCGGCGATAATCTGGGTATGCAAACATATTCAGTTGTACGTGTGTTTGATTTTATAGCTAAAGTTATGTCCGACTTTTTGAACAGGCGCGCCTTTGAACTTTGGAATACCAAAATGGAAGGAAACCTGAGAAAACAAATTGTAAAATTCTGGATGGTATCCAGGGACAGATAAGTTGATAGAGAATTCCAGATATTACGCTTTGAAAAGAGATGAGGAACAGAAAGAACCATATTTTCACGGATATTCACATTACACCATTCTTTCCTGCTAAGAGCTTTTTAGTGAAATTAGATGGATACAAAGGTGATGATGACGAAGAGTGGAAAGCAGAATTCAAACAAAATAAGTAATCCGGCTATTACAGAAAACTATATTCTTAGTAACCAAAATATCCTCCTTAAGAACCATTAACCTTTTTAACAATTGGTCTCAAATTTGTTAAAATTATGGCTGCTGGCTTTGTTGACAGCAGTCAGAAATAATCATACTAAGCTGATTTATTATGGCTGTTAAATATTTTTGGATATATATTGGAAGTTTTTTTGCCGGTGCATTTGTATTATTTGCATCAGTACAAAAGTTTACGAAAGCATTTGCAGGAAAAGGATTAAAACCTGTTCTTTATGCTATTGCAGCGGCTGTAATTTTTGGAGGGCTATCATTTCTTTCTACACTTACTCCATTTAACGATTATATAGTTTTTTGGTTAGTTGCCCTGGTCTTTGTAGCATTTGGGTTATTTCATATCCTTGTTTTTCACAAAAAATATTTTTATCCCGATCCATATAGCCGTGGCGGCGTAGTTATTGGAGAACTGTTGTTTTCTATAGCATTGCTGTTTTTTTGTGTTGTAGTTTTTTCGGCTCTTATCTATTTCGTAATGGACAATAAGTCTTACCCTTTTTATCCAATGCTAACCAGTATGCTGGCATTTTTTGTTCCCGTTTCCTTGTTTTATACATTTCAGGCCGCATATAATATTCCAGATCCGGTTTTCGCTTCCTGGATATATCCTATTCATCAGCAGATAGATCTTCCGGATGAAAAGCCTAATGAAAAACTGGTCGTTATTGCTTTTGAAATTGCAAAAAAAGCGTCATCAGAGCTTAAAACTAACTTCAGGGCCAAAGGGCCAGAAACCATGAAACTGGGTGATCTTTATTACCATTTCATAAATGATTATAACGAATTGCATAGTGAGACCACCATTGATTTTGCGGATGGACAACACGAAAGTTATGAATGGTGGTTCAGATTAAAACCCAAATGGTTTCAGCCAAACCGGATACTGGATCCAGAATTAACTGTACGGGAAAATAAAATTAAAGAAAATTCGGTGATCATTTGTGAAAGGTTAGAATTCATTTAATAGTAATTAAGGATATGAGAGATAACATAAAACATTTTCCGGTAAATTGGATAGATGGAATGAAGATCAATAAAAATCATTTTATAGATCAGGACAATGCCTGGCGTAGCATGTTACAGGACCTTTCTTCCATTCATGTTTCCCCTATCCGTTATGGAGTATTGCCAGCTTCCATTTCTGGCGATAGTACTTTCAATATAAAAATATCGCTTGATAACCAGGATTCTTTACGTGTATCTGTACTTTCCTGCAATGCTGTTACATCGGGTGGCGTACGAATTATTATTCCTGCTGTTTCTGCCGCAGGGCACACAGAAGCCGGTAATGTTATTACCCAAACATTTCCATTTTCATCAGCAGCAAACGAATCTTACTGGTGGTTGTTTTTAACTGTTCATCCTTTTGAAAAACAACCGGCCGGCAGTCCTGATCTATCAGAGAATCCACCACGATTTCCTTATTTGCTACCTACCTATTCCATTCAGCTTGTAAGTGAAAATAATTACAGGGAACTTGCCTGGCACCCATATTCACTGGCAATAGGTAAAGTTGCCGTAAATGGTAAAGAAATCAGGATCGAAAACGAATATATCCCCCCCTGCTTTTCCTTAAGTGCTCACCCCGACCTGGTTTCCCTCCATGGCGAATTGGATAAATTTCTGGCAAATATTGAATTATATGCCTCAAAGATCATTCAGAAGATATTCAAAAAAAATCAACAAAATGAAATCTCTGAATTAGTGATGTTTTTATGCGACAGGGTAATGCTTTATATTGGCCAGGCTATTACAACCATGCGCTGGACGATGTTGTATGAGCCGCCTGCTGCTATGTTTGCTGCTATTTCAAACCTGGCAAGGGTAATGAAGAACAGTATTGATATGCGTACCGGATCGGGTAAAGATGAACTGATGAATTACCTTACTGAATGGTGTGAATTAAAACAGGGGAACTGGAGACCATGCTTGGAAATCTTTCAAATACAAACTTCGACAATAACGATGTAAACAAAAAATATCAGCGATATTATTGCTTTTGTAAAAGTCACCTTAAGACTTTTTGAAACGCTAAGTAAACTTGAATTTATAGGAAAACGAAAAGAGGGTGGCATTTTTGTTAAGGAAGAACAAACTACCATACAGAATGAAGTGCAACAGCCTAAGCCAAGAAGACGTTTTTTTGATTAGGCCAATCATTTTACTACATAATTAATTTATAAATAACGGTGTTATGGAACCAAAAAATAAAACAGAAAGAAAAAAGACTTTTTATAGTTTTTTATTGTTGTTCTTATTGAGTACGGCAATCATTGTATTACTGGCTTTTTCCAGTACAAGAGTGCCTGTAAAAGTCAATTCACTGTTACAAAAACAAGTAGAAGTATCAGATCATGAAAGAGAATTTTCAATAAATTTTCTGTCGCAGATGACTACTATTGTTTCACTGCTTGACACAGTTAATGCAACAGCAAGCAGCAATGCTGATCTGATTGACGGACAAATCTCTTTGGGTGTACAAAAGTTAACGATCATGATTGATATGGATTCTGTTCAAAATAAAGAGCTGTACAGAAGTGTGGTACTTAACTTAAGTGATTTGCAACGTGCTAAAAAGCAATTACGCAAATCCACAGAAGGTGATAGCGACATCAATTCTTTAAAAAGAGAAAATGAAAACCTGGAGAATAAACTGGAAGATTGTAAAAGTAAAAATGATCTATTGCAGATTCAGTTAATACAGGCATCAAAGCATTAATAAGTAATACTTTTAAATTTACCAGGATGAACATCGAAAGAATATTAACCCGTAAAACACTTGGCTTAGACCACCGGGTCTGGCGTGTTATGATACTGCTTTTTGTTCTTTCAATAGGGCTGTTTAGTTATACGTTGATTGATACAAAAAAATGTATCCCTGTTGATTTTAAAATAAAAACAATTGATAACGATTCTGTATTTAGCACAGATGAAATCCTTTCGTTCAGTTCGCTGCGTTTTGAAAAGAATATAACCTGGGATTTTGGAGACAATTCGCCAAACGGAACCGGTACATTTGTAACACACCGGTTTGCTAAAGAAGGAAAATATTTTATAAAAGTTACGGTGAATTCTGATTGTCAGTTTGTAAAACCAATAACTGTTAGAAAAGCAATTGTTGAAAGTTTAACCAGCACAAATAGAGAACAAATTGATGGGCACCCTTCAACCTTTGTAGGAGCTGGTGAAACCTATACTTCTTTGTTAAGTGCTGATACCTATGAATGGAGTATTGAAAACCATCCGGAATATGGGTTGCTTAACGGCCAAAGTGTTAATTATAAATTTTTGTCACCAGGAGATTTTACGATTAAACTTACTTTAAATAAAGATCGTTTCAAAATTTACAGAAAATCTGTTACTGTTGTTGAAAACGAAAAACCAAAGCAGGTTGAAAAAATAGATAAACTGATTGATTATGATAAACTGGCAAAAATAGATAAGGAGAAATCTGTTAAAACCGCCATTTCTGATTTAACATTCAAAGAATATCTTGGAAAAGTTATAGCCGGTGATTTTTTTGCAAAAGATTTTTATGATTACTTATGTATGGAGGGTAAAACGCATGTAATTCTTAATGGAAAAGCCGACAAACAGGTTACTTTTGAACAGGCATGTGCAGAACTAAATGGTAAGCGAAGAAGCAAATTTCTGGGACTTGGAAAAAAAGCTGTACATATTAAAAGCGTTCGTTTAAATAAAGATAAAGCCAACTGTGTTACCTTAATTGAGATAAAATATGAATAGTTATTGCGTCTTGTCAATTCAGCAAAAAGTATATCATTTTAGAATTATAAGTTTGTGAATATGAAGCGAGTTAAACAATATGTTGTTTTTTTAAGTTTAGGTTTGCTGTTGGTAAGGTCTGAAATAAAAGCGCAGGAAATAAATGGGGATACTATTTATGTAGATGCAAAAACTATAGTAGCTGTCAGGTTTCCTGCGCTACCAACTAATTTTTACACAAATCCTCCAGATGCTCATTATAATTTAATATCACTACCCACTGGTTTTACAATAATTGCAAAGAAAAAAAATACCCCACCTGCTGAATTGTTTGTTATAGAAAATAAACGAACACATAGATTCATAATATTTAATAAGAAAACCAATACTGAAGACGTTATTAAAAATTCGGATTACGACTTCTCTTCAATTAAAAAATTGAAAGAGAGAGTAAAACAACTGGAAGAACGTGAGAAAAATACAATGAGGCAATTGTTGAGGCAGATAAACTATACAAAGCAGAAGATTATGATAATGCAAAAGTATATTATAGTAATGCGCTGGCTTTTTTAAACAGACCCTGGCCAAAAGAACAGATTTCAAAGATTAATAAACAGGTGAAAAAGGCAAAACGTAAAAAAAGAAACTCACCTGCAGGTAATGACAGGTAGAAAGGTTAGCTTCCTCATAAAATTAATATAATAACGTTTTGTAAAACATAAAAGCATTTCAGAAATTATTTTAAAATTTTATTCATGAATATAAAAACGTTTATAAAATTTGCTGCATATAGTTTATTCTCCATGATTTCTTTACATGTTTCAGCACACGAAATCACTTTTTGTGGCGAAAAAATCCCTGTAGCCGATCGTTTTGTTAGTGATAAACTTATGAGCATAATTAAAAAACAAATGAATTACGGTATCATTTCTCAATTGCGTCAAAAAGAGAACGAATACATGAAAACGATTGAGTATTATCTGATGAAAACCGGTTTACCGGAAGATTTAAAATACGTGGCCATTGTAGAAAGCGGTTTGAGAAACGTTGTATCACCAGTTGGTGCAGCCGGTTTTTGGCAAATTATGAAGCCGACAGCTGGCGATCTAAATTTAATAATAAATGGGGAAATTGATGAACGCAATGATCTCAATAAATCAACCTACGCTGCCTGCAAATTATTGGCCAATTTCTACATTAAAATCCGTAAAGATTTTCACATTTCTTCTTGGGTATTAACAACTGCCGCCTACAATTATGGCATTGGAAACATAAGTAAGGCAATAAAAAGGCAGGGGAAAAATTACTTTGAGATGGATCTTAATAAAGAAACTGCGGAATATGTTTACAAAATCATCGCAGTAAAAGAATTACTTGAGTACCCCGAATTATACATGCAAGGGTTTGGCTATAATATTTTAACAAATACAAAAAACAACAACAATTCAAAATCCAGCACAAAAATGATATAGAAAAGCTGAATTTAGGAGGTATGACAGTAAAGGTTGATGAAACCGATGGTGCACATCCTGAAACACTTGATAAAAAAATAACAGAGATTAAAAGTATGAATACAAACCAGGAAAAATTTATATTAGCACAGATAACAGGTAAGTATAAAAAATTTAAAGATGGAAATATTATATCTTTTACACTTCAGGAAAACTTACAGGTACAAAACCGCTTTACTTCAAAGGGCATAGTTATTCAGGGCCGTGGATGGATAATAGATAACCGGGTGGTTGTGGATTTAGGGTACGACCACTATGTTGTTTTAATGGATAGTAAAAAAGAAAAAGGAATAGCGCTAAAATCGCTGAAAAATAAAGAAGATGTACTACTGAAAGTAATAAAATGATTTAAAGTCCCTACTATTTTCTCTATACGTTATGATCCAGGGGCATCCAACATTAAAAAACAATAGGACTACTTAATTTACTGATAACATCCTCATTTTTTATATTGTCCTTCAAGGAAACCTAAAGCACTTCATCCAAGATCCCCCCAGTCCCGAACCTACTGGATTAAATACATGAAAACATGTTATTTGGTTTCATTTTATCTACATAACTCAACAGACGGCTCAATTAGTTCTTGTCCACTTATTATAAGCAATCGTTGCGATTAAATCTCAGAGTACAAATATTTCGGAATTTTTCGAAATATTTTGAAGATTTAGAGAAAGCAAATTTATCATTTCTTATCCTTTCCGTTCTCTTCTGGAATTACTTAAAATAAATATTTTTCTGAACAAATGAAGTGATAGTATAAATTTATTCGCTCGAATAATTCGGAATAATTCGGAATATTCCATAATCTTTTATTGCAGCGGTAAAATACAAATACAAAATCCTATAAAAATTTCCCAAATAAATTTTCACTATTACATTAACAACGTTGAACCGTTCTTACGTGTGAACAGTTAAATTATGAGACTTGTATTATGAACAACTAAATTATATGATTGCAGTATGTATTTGTTTTAGGATACAACTTCTCTATTAGTTTTAGGATACAATTTCTGACTCTCCCATTCGATAAAGTCTCATATAAAAAGTGAAGCTGTTTCACCAAAATATTTTCGATAATGAAAGTAATTGATTCTGATAGAGGAGCGAAGGAAGGTCAGGGCCCTGCTTATTCTGAAGATCAAATTAATTTTTTGAGTATGAAATATTATTTTATAGAGCCTTTGAAAAACTAGTATTTCACCCTTAAGGCATTTTTTAGTCGAACAACTTCTTTGTGAGATCAATACACAGGATTTTCTGCTAAAATATGTCTTCATTCTTCATACCCAATATAGTCATTTTTATCAGCCTTTTTTCCTATAAATTCAAAATTTTTATTATTTTTATAAGGTCAACTTTATGAAACAATTTTTAATCTTTATTACAATAATATCAATAGCTAATTTCGCTGCCAAAGCGCAACAGGCCAATATTTGGTATTTTGGAGATCGGGCTGGCCTGGATTTTAATAATACCCCGCCAACTGCACTAACTAATAGCCAAATGACCACTCACGAAGGTTGTGCAACTGTGTCTGATAGTACAGGGCATTTACTGTTTTATACTGATGGCCGAAATGTCTGGAACCGTAATCACCTGGTAATGCCAAATGGGTCAGGGTTAATGGGGCACGAATCATCTACACATTCGGCAATTGTAATACCTAAACCAGGCAGTAATACCATCTATTATATTTTTACTGCCGATGCCCATGAGAATACCGGAGCAGGCGGTTACAGATATTCAGAAGTTGACATCACTTTAAATGGTGGGCTTGGTAATATTACTGCAACTAAAAATGTGCTATTGTATGCCCCATCTACAGAAAAACTTACTGCAGCAAGCCATTCCAACGGAATAGATATATGGGTAATCACCAAAGACCTGAATAATTTTACTTTTAGGGCATATTTGGTAACCTGTAACGGTATTGACATTAACCCCGTAATCTCTACAGTAGCCCCTATTAATGGGGCTACTTTCGGTTTTTGGACCGGCGGTTTAAAAGTGTCTCCTGATGGTACCAGGATGGCAAGTGCAAGGAATGTAGAAGGGAAATGGGACCTTTTTAAGTTTAATAATTCTACGGGTATCATCTCAGACAGGATTATGATAACGCATTCTTCGCAGATAGCTGGTTATGGCATTGAATTTTCGCCAAACTCTCAAATAGTGTATGTAAATGGTGATTATACCTACCAGTTTAAAATAGGCGTTTACGATTCTGCAACCATATCTAACTCAAAATACCGGGTAGATAATGTTTTTGTACAACACGATGCATTACAAATAGGTCCCGACAATAAGATATACAGTAATACTTCCCCAAATTCAAGTGTGATCAATAACCCGGATGTATATGGTGCTGGATGCAATTACGCAGAACAGACAATTTCATTAAATGGAAGGAGTGGTCATGCAGGCTACCCTACTTTTTTCGGAAGGCTGGTTACAAATTATAATGTTGATTACACTTACAGTTTTTTACCGGATTGCAAAACTGTTAATTTCTCTGGTGTAAGCAATATACCCGGCCCTTTAATCTGGAACTGGGATTTTGGAGATGGCAATACCGGTACCGGGCAAAACATTACACATGTTTTTCCTTCTTCCCCAACCAGTTTACAGTTACACTCACCATAAACAATCCCAGTGTTTGCGGAGGTACTGCAACCAGGAGTAAGATTGTTGTATTTAACCGTGTTGCTCCAACAGCTAAATTTGGTTTTACCACATCCTGCAATAACCTATCTGTTGCGTTCCATGATTCTTCAACCATTGGTGCCGGTGCACAGATCATTTCTCATTCCTGGGATTTTGGAGATGGTAATACTTCAACAGCCACAAGCCCAACACATAATTATCTAAGCTATGGCACCTATAATGTAAGGTTGATCGTAGAATCGAATGACCAGTGCAATTCAAAAGATACCATGATAAAAGTTGTGCATGTTGCTGCCAAGCCTGTTGCCAATTTTAATTTTACAAATGGCTGTTATAGTCAACCATTTCAGTTTAGTAATAATTCTACTATAGCAGCAGGTAATATTACAAACTGGTATTGGAATTTTGGAGATGGTAACACGTCTGGTTTAAGAGATCCGGTACATAGTTATTCGGCTTCAGGCACTTATAGTGTAAAACTGGTTGCTACCAGTGAGTTTAATTGTGTTTCCGATACCATTACCATGATTATAGTAGCTGGTGCAAAACCTGTTGTTAATTTTGTTGTACCTGCAATATGCCTATTAGATGCAACTGCAACTTTTACAAATTCCACCACAGTTGCCGATACCAGTACGTTAAGTTATTTATGGAACTTTGATGACCCCAATGCAACAGCGGCTAATCCCAATACTTCAACTTTAATAAATCCAACACACTTATACAGTGCTGCAGCAGTTTACAATGTAAAACTGGTAACCTCCAGCTATTTAGGATGTGTAGATAGTATTGTAAAACCATTTACTGTAAATGGTGCCGTACCAAGGTCAAATTTTATTGTGAGTAATCCTGCAACATTATGCAGCAATATGGATGTTGAAATTAAGGATAGTTCTTATGTTGATTTTGGCAATATCACTAAGCTGGAAATATTTTGGGGAGATGGTAATTCAACAATTGATAATAACCCCGGCCAGATGCCGAATGGAAGTTTTTATACGCATCGCTATGCAAATTTTGGAACCCCCGCCTTCAAAACATTTACAATTCAAATGCATGCATACTCAGGTATTGTTTGTGTTGATGTTCGTTCAAAGACTATTACTGTAAATGCATCTCCCGAAATTTTATTTAATCCAATTCCGGATATCTGCAATGAATCTATTCCGGTTAACATAACTGCATCCGAAATATGGGGCCTTACTGGTACAGGCACTTATTCAGGTTTAGGTATTACCAATCCTGCACTGGGCACGTTTAACCCTTCATTGGTAACTCCAGGTAATTACCCTATCACCTATTCCTTTATTACAAATTTCGGTTGCCGGGCTGACAGTATCAGGTTGATTACTGTAAACCCAACACCACAGGCTTCGTTTACAAAAGCACATGGTTGCTTACCCAATGCCGGCATACAGTTTACCAGTACATCTACAGTATCTGGAGGTAATGTTAATGCCTTAAATCATTTGTGGAATTTTGGTGATCCTTTGGCAGGGCCAGGAAATCCAAATACATCTAACGCAATTAATCCTTTGCATGTTTATCATTCTTTAAACACATTTGATGTTCAGTTACAGACAACTTCTTCTAAAGGATGCGTACATGATACTATTATAAAACTATATCCGGATATTGATATATTTCCACAACCGGATGCCAATTTTAAAATAGACAGCCTTAAACCTATTTGCTCAGGCAGCCCGGTTTATTTTATTAACCAGAGTACAGGTGGCGGACAAGCCATTACACAATACAACTGGAATTTTGGTGATGCAGCTACATCGTCTGCACTAAATCCAAACCATATATACAGCACACACGGAAACTATCCCGTTAGCCTTTGGTTGCAGAATGCAAAAGGTTGTATTTCCGATACTGCGGTTATCAATACAATTGTTCACTCCATTCCCAAAGCAAATTTTAGTTTCGATAGTACTTGCTTTGGTAAGCCTGTTCAATTTGATGATCGTAGCACAAATGGTTTGGGTACTATATCTGTGTGGAATTGGAATTTAGGTAATAGTAATACGTCAATTTTGCAAAACCCTATAACTACTTACTCCAGCTACCAGCCATATACTGTTTCATTAAAAGTTACAACAAGCAATGGTTGTGTATCTGCACCGGTCAGTAAAACATTCAGCATTCAAAAAGTAAATGTATTTGCAGGAAGAGACACATCCATAGCGAAAGGCCAACCCTTACAATTGCAAGCTGCTGGTGCAAGTACCTATACCTGGACGCCTGCAACCGGTTTAAATAACAATGTCATTTACAACCCCATTGCTGTATTATATAACAACAGCCAGACTTATTATTTAAAAGGACTGACTACTGAAGGCTGTTTAGGTTTTGATACCATAAACATTAAAGTATTTAACAGGGCTGATGTTTATGTACCCAACGCTTTTACACCCAATGGCGATGGATTAAATGATTTTTTACAACCGATTTGTATTGGTATAAAACAACTTATCTATTTTAGAATATATGACCGCTGGGGTAATATTGTATTTAGCGCAAGGAATGAATTTGACAAATGGGATGCCCGGTTAAATGGAGTGATTGTGCCTGCAGGTAATTTTGTATGGCTTGCTGAGGCTATCACTTTTGATGGCAGATTGATACAACGGAAAGGTTCGGTTATTGTGATAAGATAATTCTGTAATTCAGTTTTATTTTTTCTTTTGTATTTCAAACAACGATGCCAGAAACTTTAACTAAAGCGGCAAAAAAATTGTTAGCAGCAACATTCCATTCAATACGATTTAGTATCTTGAGTAACCTAAAGGGTATCTTAATTAATTATAGTGTAAAGGCAAGAATATGTACATTGCTAAGAAGAGTATAATTATTCTTTAGCAAAATTTTATGAATATGGTATAGATGATTTTGGTATGCTTCTTCATTACAAAGGCTAAAATGGTTAACGCTTCGGCAGTTGGGGAGTACACTCAACTGCGGCATTAGCATCGCATTCGGCTGCTGAACTTTACCGATAACGCGGCAATAACGAAAAAAAATAATGACACTTGTTTTAGAGCCCTTTAAACTATTTAGGGACCTTTTTAAGATTGTTTTCAAATGCTTTTACACTAAAAAGTCAATGAATTATTTCGGTGATAATGATCTGAAAAAATGGCCCTAAGCTAATAACTCAGGAAGCTCTAATTGATTATAAAAGTTAAAACTATATTATTCTAGAGCATTATATTCTTGATATCCTGAAATACTAAATTTTGATTTAACACAACGCAATGAATATTCCCTGTTTTTAATAAAAAAATTTCTACCTAGCGTCTCATTAGGACATAGAAAATGGATTATTATTTTCTCTTCATAAAGCCCATATACATTCCGCAAAAAGTATAATCCTATCCTAGTAAGTGAAAGTCCGCAATCTGGAATATTATAAGTGCTGTCAATTAATTTTACTTTTAAGTATAAAGTATCGCTTTTTTAGTTAATACTATATCATTATTTGATTGAGAATTACCATCTACTGCAACGAAAATTGAGATTAATAACAATAAAATATTTTTCATTTTTTAAAAGTTATAAAATATGTTGTAAAAGGTGTTAGATGGATTAGCCCTTTCAGTTGCTTTAAATAAATAGGCCCCAGTAGAAGGATTATAACCGTCCCCATCAGTAACTCTATCATAGCCTCCTATATTTCCTTCTTTTTCCAAGGCAGGCTTGTGAAAATATTTGTTAAAAACTTGCATAGCTGTTTCTACAGTTTCCACTTTCCCTGTTTTCCAATTAATTTTTACTTTATCAGCTGTAAATTCTCCTTTTTTATATCCAGCTTGAGCTTTTAAATACTGCTCCCATACCTCGTGCCCAATCACAGAACTTCTTGTCATAGTTTTTCCATAATTTGTTGTAGACTGCTCAGGAAATTTTTCTAAATCTGCAACATCAATTGTATTATTCAGAAAACTTCCCCCTTTAGTAGTTGACTCGTTGTCCACTACATCGTGATTAACTATAACAGAATGATCATCTTGAACAGTTTTTAAAAGAGTATAAAATTCTTTTGCTCCTGCCGTTAACATATTTACATCGCCACCATTTTTTGCAGATACAATATTAAACAAATAATTTCCATTGCTTTGTAGTTTTAAATCCAATACAAATTGGCCCTCTAACCCTTTATTAATCATCTCTAGATATCTTATTTGGGCACTCAGACTAACGAAAGATAAAATAATATCTTTACCATCAATGTCAATAAACTTAACCGGATCGTTAGCTGCGTAGACATACGATGAAATTGGGTAATATTTTTCGGTCAATTGATCAATAGTATTCCATCTTCCTATCTGTTGATCATACATCCTGGCTCCATAATCATACCATTCTAGCCCACTACCATCTGCAAACTCACCATTTTGCAATTCTTTATCATTGTACTTGTATTTATTCTGCAACTTTCCACTACCACTTGTACTAAGCGGGTGTATCAGTAACCCAAAGGGGTAATAATGGTTTTCTTCCATTATGGGCCCTTCGTTGGTAATTATTACTAAGTTATCAAAATAAACATTGCCTTCACTCATATTGGCAGTAGGTTGTTCTTCATTGCTTATATACACTAAAAAATAACCTGCCTTGGTAGCTTCAATATCGTTTTGTACCAGGTTTTTCCATTCAGGTTCTTTAGCATCCATTTCACCCACCCGTAACGCCCCACCTTTAATAAATTGCATGGCAGTATCCATCAGCACATAATTAAGGTATGCACGTGGGCGCTTGTCGGGGGTTTGCTGGTCCTGATCGGTTTGGGTAAACTGCTGCAGGGCGCTGTTATTGCTGTAAGGGCTGTTTACTAAATTTTGCTGTATCACATTACCGGCCTTATCACCGCCAGCAGCGGCGTTACTTATACCTAAAATACCGCTCAGTAAATTATTCAAAATATCTTCCCTCAAACTTTTACTGCTGTTTTTATTTGCCTGCGGGCGGTAGTAATACTGTACGCCAATATTAAATTTATCACCAGCATTTACCTTTAATATTTTATAAGGTACTTTACCATTATTGCTGCCGGGTTTAAGCAGTGAGCATTTTTTATTGCCAGGATCTTTATCCTGTAATTCAACCGGCAAGGGGCTGCGTGTTGGTTGTAAAACATCTTCGCCAAATAGTTCTTTTTCTTTGGTAATATCTTCTTTAGTAACTTTTTCAGTAGGCACATTTTCAAAAGTTGCCTTGTATTGAAATGTAGGTGAGGGTGTGGGTTGTTCTGTAAGCACCATGCGGGTATTGCCCAGGTGGTCTTTTACAAACCAGTCGTATTCGTAGGCAAGTGTATTGTTGGGTTGGGTGGCTAAACGTATCCTGCCTTCTTCAGTTGCAACCTGGTGCAGGCTACCTCCTCCAAAATCTCCTCCAAACATAAAACTTCCAAGATAGTTTGTTATGCTAATTGTAGGATTGGGAGTGGTAGTATTGTCTGTAACAGTTTTTCTTAGTTTATTACCAAGTGCATCGTAAGTATATGCAATATTCCCTTTCTCAGGTCCATAAACATCTCCAAGATTAATAACAAAATTTACATAGTCAGGCAGGTTCAGGTAATTATATCTTATACCATCGTTACCAAATTTATTAAATATAAGAGATTTATTCCTGTCGGTGACCATATTGCCGTTGTTATCATAATCATAATCCTGGCTACTTTGTCCTAAGCCTGTTCCTGCACCTCCTCTGCCCATACCCCCTTCAGTAAAGTCTGCAAGATCACTGGACTCAGCATTTGTAGGCGAAGCATCATTTACTGCCATCAGCTTATTACTATAGCCACCGTTAAAATAGTTATAGGTCATAATGTCAATTTGACTTATGGCCGTACCATTTACTCCCATATGGTTCATGGATTGTATGTTACCATTTTCATCATATCGAATCATCCCGGCATCATTACCTGATACGCTGAAATCTTTTTCGCTTTTAAGCCAGAAGTTATTTTTATATTCTGTAAAATCCGCTTTTTTTAACCGGTTGGTAAAATCATAAGTGTAATCATATTTTCTTTTTATCCCTGCACCCGAAGGAAGGGGTAACCATGTACCTAATGCATCCCTGCCAGCTTTACCAGCACTTGCCCAAACCATAGAGCCAATATTGCCATTTAATTGGGGATGGGGCAAATTGCCTCCTGAAGTAAGTGTATTATAAGCAAGTTCGTAACCAAAATAACGCTGATTGGTTGGTAAAATATTATCATTCAGGAAATTCATATTTACCCCCCTTAGCCACCCACGTATATTGTAGGTATAATCTTGTTTGTTTTCACAAATAGTACCAGCTCCCGTTGTTTTTTTCTTCAACCGCCCTAGTATATCGTATTCGTTGGTTACAATTAATTTTGGAGTGGTTGTAATGTTTATATCCCTTACAGTTTTATAAATTTTGGTTACTTTCCCTTCAATATCCAATTCATTCTTTGTAACCACTGACCATTTTGCTGGAGAATATGGATCTACAACTTCCTGGTTGCCCAATAATTTCCCCGTAAAATCATACTGATTGGTTACAACATGGGTTACATAATTCGTAACAATTGGCACTCCCATAATAGTTTGCTTTGTTGTTTGCAAAGTGCGGTATTCTTTATCAAAATAATTTACAGTGTATAAATATTGGCTTCCGTTATTATAAGTAGTTGCATCATAATCCAGTATCCTGGCCTTCGTAGCAGTTAATTTGCCCGTAACGGTAACATTCCATATTGAAGCATCTTCAGGGTAATGCCCAGAGCTTGTTACCTGGCCCGGTTGATATGGTAAGGTAGCCAACCAAAAAAAAGTAGCATTACCCGTATTTCCAACTGTATTTTGATAATTATCATATAAATTAATTGTCAGGATAGTCATTTTAGTGCCTATAAATGTTGGTTTATTACTTATGAGCAGGTTATCGCCTTCAATTAAATTAACCTGATTGCCATTCATAATATCCTGGTCAACCAAAGTTTGTAAAGCTGCCCTATCATTAGTTGTGTACCAAAATGCTGTAACCAATGGCCGGTTCAAAAAATCGTACATTGTAAGCAACCATTGTTGCTCATTACCAGGTAGATCATATGCTGACATGTTGCCATCCTGCGTTAAAATTAACCTGTCTCTTTTATCATAAACCATATTCACAGGTAATGCCCCTGGTACATGTTTGATAATTAATCTACCTCTGTCATCATAATCGTACCAAAAACACAATTCATCAATTATATCTTGGGTTAAAACCCAACTATTATTACGCAGATATTCTACTGCTCTTGGAGGTAAAACATATCTTAACCTGTTCAGATGATCATAAACATAGTAGGTGCATAACCAACCCCCGTGATAATCCGGTGCAATCGTATTGTCGAGCTGTACTTTTTTTAGAATGGTATTGCCGCTTTTATCTTTATATTCTAAAACCTGCTTACCGTGTTCGTCATAAGTATTGGTTTTAACCAGGTCTGCAAGCTGATAAGTATAGCCTGAAATTACAGGAATCACAGGATTGAACGAATAATTCAACTCCCATGATTTTACATTGTCGCTGGTTGGATCATAAATTTTAAGTTCATTTTTTACAGAAACCTCACTGCCAGACTGTGTACCCGCCCATGCATTGCCAGGCGCAAAAGTTTGTATTACCCTATTTAAGGGTGATGCTTCATATACATTTATACTAAAAGGATTATTATCTGAAAGATCGTTTGTTGTTGGAATATTATTTTGATAAAATGATAATTGTTCGGTTTCCCAATTCGGTCTGAATGCACCTGTGACGATTACCGGAACTGCGTAAGGTAAATACTCTTTTATAACCCTGCCCAGGTCATCATATTTTTTGGGTATAATCACATCAGTACCCAATTCCTTTGCATTCATTAAAACAGTTTGTTCACTTCTGCCCAGGCCATCTAAGTATTCTACTTTAATCACTTTTGATTGCGGTGCCACCGCATTAACTGCTACCGCTGTTTTAATGCCCGGCTGCTTAAGCTCTGTGGTAGCCACAAAATTTTTGTTGGTTGATTGAGCATTGATGGATGTTGTACTAGTGAATACAATAATCATCAAAAAAATAAAATTTTTTACCAGCGCATTTTTATTAAAAAGGTACATCTGACTTAATTTTTTTATGAATTTGGTTTGTCAATTTTGGCGTTGAAACAATTTTAAAAAGAAACGGCTACTGATCACATGGTACAACCAGGTTTGCGTAGTTGTAACAAATCCTTTTTACAATGTCTTTATCCTCATTCTTTATCAAGGTCAGCCTGTTTAATTTATCGTATTCATAATAAACGGTTTTTCCGTTCACATCTGTTTCACTCGTCATTCCTATCAACGGATCAAATGTGTAGGTATTCATTTGCGAAAGAGAAGGAATAAGTCTGACTTCATCTGCAAAAACACTTTCGAAATTATTCTGCTTACTTATGGCTGCGATACCACTAAAATTCGACGGCATAACGATCTCATAATAATTCCAGTCAGATCTCGTCTTTATAGGAGCCGGAATAGTCATAAAATTATATATGCCATTAACAACATGCCAGATCATAACATCACCACCCTTGGCCCATAAGCTGAGTTTATAGGTGTTGTTTATAATTGGCGCAATATTAGTTGTAATATTAGCATTAAGCGGATTTTGATCGTTTAAGGAATAGTATTTTCTACCTGTATGTGCAATAGACGCATTTGTTACTACATTTGCTGGAATAAAATTCACTTTACTATTTGCTTCATCAGCCTCAAAGCTTGAATATGCAACTTCGCCCTGATTGGCATTCACTGTTTTTGCTACCGGGTACATTTTATTGTAATTCCAGATATAGGTTTCTTTGATGTCATTGGTTTTGTTCTGCTCAATGATACGGCCATTGGCATCATAAAGCGGAAATTCTACTTCAGAACTATAATGTGGATCAAAATTAAACCAGGTATTATTTGTATTTGATTCAACAAACGTGCTCATCAAGCCATTTGTTTTCAGTTTAAACACTTCTTTAATTAAAGGTTTATCTGTATGATATTTATTCAATATTCCGCCGATATATTTTTTATTATTTCCATTTTGATCTTGTCTCCAGGAGAATTGTTCAATTTTAGCATTGAGGATGTGTTTAGTCTTTAAGTTTTGGATAGCAACTAAAACTGGATCGTAAATATTTGTACTGTTATAATCGAGGGGGTATTTACCGTAACTGACGGTTTGCTCATTTTGGCTGTTCTTTAAATCTTTTTGCTGGTATTGGAAAAGATAGTCTTTGTTGTTAAAGGTGTATTTTTTGAATTCATATTCCTGAGTACTTTCTGTATAGTTAATGCCGTTTTGATCATATATTCTGCTCATTTTTTTTACCTGTGGGTACCAAGATGATGTGTAGGTAGTTTTACCATATAGACTAGAAAGCCAATAACCCGGTATTTCTTGATTTGGGCAATTGGGGCTAGAATACGGGGATAATGCCCAGATTTTATATACAGAAGTATTGAAACCTGATATCTCTTTTTGGCCGTATAAAGCTGGATTAGTAATGTAATTATATACATCATATTTAACTCTTAATCCGGATTGGTTTAAAATTGTTTCGTTTTTTGGTAGCCCTCGCTTCCAGTCCAAAGAACTTGTTGCGGAGAAGGGGTAACTAAATGATACAGAGCTAATTGGGGGATCAAAGAAACAAGAAACATTTTGCGTTTCATTAGCATTATCAGGAAAATCTATTGCAGTATTAAATTCGACACGATATTTTCCGTTGCCGGGTTGGCTGATTTCTGCGAAAGTATACCCCCCAGCTGAACCTTTAGTTGAATTTTCGGGATTTACACGATTAGACGAAAAGAACTTTCTTGCTAATGCATAGTACACATTGAGTGGGGTTATAACACCAGCTTCACCCATATAATAATTATTGGTAGGGTAATTATATTCACTGTTTAATACCGCATCTGTACTAATGAAAGTACCATAAGAATAATTTTTTAGAATGGGTGCAGACACTGATGATTCATATTCCCTTACTTGTTTAACACGAAGTCCATTCCACGCTACACTATTCCCGCTAAATTCGAATTCGAATTCTTTATAACCTCCTGTTGGATATGTTATTCTATCTAATACCCCGTACCGCATTTTAACTACAGATGCATTTTTAGTAGCTCCGTATAAAGCGGAATAGCCAGGTCCAAATGAATTGAAAAACAAAATTGGTCGAGAAAGAGGTGCTGTTGTAGTAGTATTTGGTGGGATATAAGGAAAGTTGTATTTATAAGTTAATCTTTGACTGGGATGACCATCACTTGAAAAAGGATGGTGAGTTGGATTGTCAGTGGCAAATCCGTAAAAATCCTGTTCGGTGGATGTTCTGAATGGGAGCTTACCATTTTCATAATTAAAACTATAAGCAGGTGAACTTACTCCATTAGCTACTTCCTGTACACTAGATAAAAACATCCTATTTCTAAATTCCGGTGGAACTGACCAAGGTATAGTTTTGTATACAGGTGGCTCTTCATATAACCATGAAGAAGAAAAATAGGAGTCCATTTTTATAAACGATCCCCCGGATGTAATTGAATAGCGGGACGGATAAACTTTGTAATCATATTCCTCAGTATGACACTCTAATTCGGAGGTGTTTACAATATTGTAATTAAAATTAATTTTTTTTAGTTCTAAATTGTTTCTGTCTTTTATTGTTATAAAATCTAGCCTGTTGTCGCCAATAAAATCTTCACGTGGAGTTATGCTACTAAAATCGATCTTATTATTTTCAGAAGTAGTTATAGAAAGTAATTTCTTTGATTTTAATTCAATCATAGTTTTTGAAACTGTAAAATTTTGTTTGGCTGGTAGTGTAAATATTCGTCTAAACGGATCCCAATTGGGGGATATTGCAGATACAAAAACAGGCATAAATCTATTACCGTTATTATCTCGAATTAGACCACCATTAGATGTTAATTGAAACCTCAATATATCATCCATTAATGTTGGCAAACTTGCAGAGAATGACCGGTCATTTTGATATGAGATCGTTGTTCCGGTAGAATAATTAAAAATTATAAAATCATCTGTAGGAGAAGTTATTTTGTTTAGCATCCATGATGAGGGGTAAGAAAAATACTCAGTAGTTTCATTGGTACTAGCTGCATTGAATTCCTGAAAGCATCCTGCAAGCACTGGGCTGTTTCCCGAACCTTGGCAAGATGAGCCAGGTATTCCACCTAACAAATAGGGGTATCTTTCATATACCCAATAAGAATAACCATTAATTGATTGAGGTAAAGGAATTCCATCAACTTCAACTACTTGACTGTTTGAAGAATTAATAGCAACAGCCCGATAAGTATATAACATACTCTTATTTTCAATCGTCATTTTAGTTTCTTCAACAGGAGCCGAATTATAATCAGTTGTAGCAGTTTTACCAAACTCGTACTTGAATCCATCTTCTGTAAGTACAATAAATGCGGTTATTTTGTTTACTCCATTTATTACCTGAAAAAGTGGCGTGATTTTTAGATTTGCTTGTGGAATCAGGTTAATCCCACCATCCTGATCAAAAACAAATTTGCCAGAATAGTTTCCAAAATTAAAGTAGAATTCATCCGGCTGTAGATCCCAGCCTCTGTCTGGCCAATTGCTTTTAACATTCCAATTACCTTTTGCAATAATATTCTTTAATACATTGATATCCGGATTGGGTGAATTGAAAACTGATAAATCAACATTTTGCCCATTCCCCTTAATATTCAAATACCCCCAACCCGGCATTTGATATGCGGTGGATATGGTATTACCAGCAAATTCATCTGGCAGGTTTTTCATTACTCGTGTTATAACACCTCCAGCATTAAGATTCCACCCTAACCCAACCCATGAACCAATATCATTTACTCTATGCGCATTTACATTTGCCTGCAGAGAAATTGGTAAACTTATACTACCACTCTTAAGTGTATAAAGTGGCAGATTAACATTCGTTTTCCCTGTATACAGATCTACATTATCGCTTATTAAATTTGTTAAAGCAGCACTATTAGGTGAAGGCATGATTACAGGAGCTGTAGTTGCATCAATAGCAGTTCCATCACCAAAAGAAACTAATGATGCCGTTTGGTTACTACCAGTAGAATCCTTTTGGGGATTGTATATATTCACTTTGTAGGTATTTTTTAAACTATCCTGCCCATTAGCTCTATTAAATACAATTAAAGAAATAGCTAAGAAAATTATCCTGTGCATAATTATTTGCTTTTTATTTTTAAATACTGATAAAAATCTAAAAGTTATAACCAAACCGAAATATCAACGACTGCGTTTGTGGTGCTTTTTGTTTTGCTAAAAAATCATACAATAGCATTACATTACCCTTCACTTTACCTAAATTGTATTTTTTATTTATTCCAATCAAAGCTGCAGGTTTCCATAATGAAACAGCTCCGCTATTAATTGATGGCAGGTCTCTGAAAGACTTAAATGCTGCATTATAATTATATTCAAAGCCGCCGTTTATAAAAAAATTGCCCTTCAGTTTCCAGTCAACAAAACTTCGCAAACCAATCCCAGCAAAGCTTAATTTTATATTATTTATTCCGCTTCCAAGGCCTAACTTATAAACAGTTCCCAACCCCACGTTACTTTTAGTATTTAATTTATAGGAAAGCTGCACTCCAATATCTGCTGTGCCTGGTAAAAAGTTAGTGGCTTTTCCAAATTGCAGGTTTGTACCAAATAGAATCCTTTGTTTAAATGTTTTACTTTTCATTTCATTCGGCTTAAAGTCGGGCATATCACCTGAATTCGCTGAGCCGGGGAAATGATTTTTCAGTTCCTGTAATGGAGAATTTAATGCGCTGGCATTTGACTGGGTAAGCTGTTGTATGCTGGGACCCGATACATTTCTTTGCTGCAAGTTCTGAACTATTGATGCATTACTTTGGTATCCTAATGCTGCATAATTTGTTGCAGTGTTTGTGTTACTAGCACCTCCGCCACCTAAAGGATTTCCAAATAGCGAAGCAAGCCCACTATTCTTTTCTATGAAATCATTAAAAGCAGGTATCTTTTTTAAAAGTGTGGTCGCTGTCTGTTCTAATTTTTTAGGGTCAGAGAAAATCTCTTTATAATTTTTAATGGTTTCAGCATAATAATACGTTTCCTTATTGATCTTATTCAGGTATTTGTTTTTACCCAGGTATTTCAACGCTACATCAAACAATTGCTTTTTCCTTTCCTTGATGAATTGCTCCATCGCCTCAGTATTTTTTACATCCTCTTCCAGTTCATTCATCTTTTTTGTTACAGACTTTACTGGTTTAATGAGTTTAGAATTGATTTTTTCTTTTTGGCTTTCAAGGTATTTGAGGCTTGTATTCAGTTTATCTCTGTATTCATTATATTGAGATCTATAGCCATTTGCAATGTTTTGTCCTTCTCTTAATTTTTGTAGTAAAACAGTAAAGGTGGTTTTGCCAGGTCCAAATAAATTATTTGCTGCTTCAGGATTCACTTTCTCCAGTAATGATTGTATCTTCTTCTCCCACCTGCTCAGTTTAACTAAAGTTTTTTCTGTTTTGCCGGTTATGCGGTTGCTATATTTGTCTATCTTATTTTCTACAGCATCAAGATATTTAACAGGAACTTTTTGAAGATTCTCTAATGTCTGGAATATACTATCAGTCTGGGCTTCGCAAAATAGCGAAGAAAAGATGAGCATTGTTGATATGAAGAGTCGGGTAAGACTCATAGGGCTTTAGATTAAGTAAAAAAATATTTAACCATCTTTCGAAAAACGTTTCTATAATTCTATAACCTTAACTTTTTTATGATTAATTCTAAAAACCTACAACACTAATTTTTCTACATTACTATATTACACCTCTGCACCTTTTTCCTTTAAGTTTATGTACTGATTTAATGAGTAGATTTGATCCTGCAACAAAAATGATACTCTTATTTTTCCTAAACAAGGGAAAAACACCAGAAAAAAAGGGGATTTTTCGGAAAATGTGCATTTCTCAGTTGGAGGGTTTCCTTCTGCTTGAAAGGGTAGACAGTACATAGCTCGGCGACGGAATACATTTCTCACGGATTTTTTTAATGTTTGCAGGAAGCTATGGACCAGAACAACACAGAAATGCGAAGATAAAGTTATCAGTATTGTTGTGAAGAGTCGGATAAGACTCATAAAGGTTAATTTTAGTAATAAACAAAACAATAAAAACAATGTCTATGCAACTATATGTTACATGAGAACCAGGGATTTTCTAATGCTTGCTTGATACTAGCTTCTCGGGAAATTGGATTAAAAAAACAAAAGGGTAATGAAGGTTAGTTTTCTTTTAGAGTATAAACATAAAAACTAAAATCGATATTTGCAAGTATTTATTAATATTTTTTTTAAACTTTTAAAGTGACCTACCAAACCAGTTTTACACGATCTCCAAGAATTGTAACAATAGAAAAAATACGCTGTAATACTCAGGCCCCTAACTGAACTCTTCTAAAATTAAAAGATCACCTCCGTCCCGAACCTATTAGGTTAATTACATGTAGATATGCTACTTGTTTTTGTTTTCTTAAATAACTCAACATATGGCTCAACGGGGTTCCCGTCATTTTTTATATGAGACCTGCAGGCTAAGCTCAAAATCAGGGCAGAGACTCGCCTGAAAATAAGAAAATAATAAACCGGTAAGCGGGTAGTTGATCAGTTGATGGTTACACAAAGTATTACAAACTGTTTTCAAATTTCAATGTACCGATTTTAATAACTTCCTTATCGGTAGTTACCCGGCAATTAATTACGCTGCGCTTTTGTGTTGGCTTACCAAAGTTGGTAAATAATTCAGCCTTGATTGTTATTGGGCCACCTAATGTTTGCCTGCTGTCTCCATAAAGGTTTACTTCAATATCATAACTGCCTTTTACAGCTTTTTTAAGGATAAATTCTTCGGGGCCATAGCCCTGAGTATTATCATTTGAAATTTTTCCTCCTGCACCGGTACTTGTATTTTGATAGGAACATTTTTCTTTTGCAGGGTCGGTTACCCAAAGGTCGATATCAGAATCATTTGAGCTCCAGCCAATCACAATACGTACATCAAGCGGCATTGACCTGATGAGTTTTTTATCTATGCCTGAAAGATTTAAACCGTTGGGGTGGGCACTGATAATAGCATTCATTTCATTGAGTGCAATGGATTTTATCCCGTAAAACCTGCCCTCCCAATTACCCAGTGCAACTTTATACAGCAGATCAACCCCCTGCTGGTAATTACCGGTTTCATTGTAAGCCAATGCCAGGTCGCGGTATGATTGTGGTTCTTCTTCCCTGATATTCAGTACTTCTTTAAATACTTCAACTGCCAATGCTGTTTCTCCAAATTCAATAAGCTGGTTGGCAACAACACGCAGCAGTTCAGGGTCTTCCAGTTTCATTTCAGTTACATTTGACAGCACCTGTAATGCCAGTTGTTTATTATTCTTTTGAAATAAATAACGTGCTACATCCACATAAAATGAAGGCTGATCCCGGTAGTCCTTTTTAAGCGACAGGTATTTTTCATAATATTTTGCTGCCGTTGTTTTGTCCAGTTCTTTTAAATAAGCAGCATCGGCTTTCCATTCGCTTACCTGTATACCCGATGATAACCCGGCAGGCTTGTCGGCTTTTACTTCTTCATCCTGTACAATCATGGGTGGGGTAAATCTCATTTCGTTTATTTCAGCTGCTGAAGCTTTTTCCTGCGCAAGCACCTGCATGGTATTATCTGAAGTAGTTGTATAATAAGATGCTGCACCATTAGGGGCTGCAACAACAGTTGAATCGGCATAAGCAACAGACAATTGAGCATTTTGCAGCGTATGACACAGTTACACTATCTGTAACAGCAAAACGTGTTTTCATTACAGGTCGTTTCTTTGGCGTATACCATCCCTCATATCATTCATAGCAGTTACAGCCTCTTCAAATGCAGCTGCTTTTTCATCGGTTTTATTTTTAGTTTTTCTTTTAATAAAGTATAATTGCTTTTGCAATTCGGCAGGCGGTGTAATTTCATGATCAACATAATCCTCAACGGTCTAAAACCAGCAGCGATGTATTTTGGGTAACGATGGAAAACTGTTTACCCAGTTTTGTAATTTCAGCTTTGTTCTTTTCATACTCCAGTTCGAGCCGGGCAATTTTTGTGGTTGCCCAAATGCGTTTTACATTTTCGGCAGCAGCATCTTCTTTAATTATAATCGTGTTGCTGAAGGTTGTTTTATTACCATACCCAAATTGAAGGGTTACCGAGGCCGGCCCTTTTTTTAATATGCCTGCAAAAGAAAAACCATTTTGCAGTTGCGAATTTACCTGGCTGAAGAACTCAGTTATTTCCTCATTATTGTATGTGGCGCCAATGAACTGCAAAGGTTCTTTTGCCATTTCATTCAGTGCGCTTTCCGTTGTTGTTTCATTCAGGTTTATAAACCTGCCATGTGTTTGTAGGGCAATAAATTTAAGGTAAGCATTATCATTAACCGGGGCCGAACTTACAGCAGTAACCGGAATGGCGGAAAGCACGATCTCTTTTTTTTCCGAAGGTGCTCAGCCCGTCGGAAAACAGGAGTATCTCTGCATCCCGAATTTGCGTAAGATCTATACTGCCCAATTGTGTACCCCCATCAAAGCTAAAATATACAAGCCGCTTTACCAGCTCGGTGGTATTGCCGTTTTTAATATCAAACCGCTCCTGCGTTAATGTGGATATATTAAAAGGAACCAGGTTTACGGTTACATTATTCAGCCTTTTGAGGTACATGGCCAAAAGGTCGAGCTCCTTTTTTATATTGCGCTTTTCGGCCGAGGAAGAAATATCCCACAACAGGGTAACACTGGCCGGATATTGTTTATCACGATACGCAGCCGCTGCAGGTAAATGCCCATAAAAATAAGTTTGCCCTTCAAATTTTTCGGTGTAAAACTGCCCCTCTTTATTTTCGGCCAGTAAAATTTCAACCATATTGTTAGCGGTAAAATCAGTAGTATTAAATTGTGCTCCCCAGTTATCGCTTTTTTTACTGAAATCAAAACCAGGCAAGGTGTTGTTTTGCAAAACAGGTTTGCCATCCGGATTAAATACAACAGCTGTAATTTTAAAATCTTTTATCACCTGTTCCGACATCAGTGGCAGGCGGTACAGCAATCCTCCATTTTCTGAAATCAATGTTTGCTCCACACCAATCAACACCCGCTTATACCCTTTGGCAGGAATGGGATAAATTCTTGTGCGAAAATTATTTCCTTTTGTTTTTTCTACAAGCCCGGGATCTACTTTGCGGCGTACGGTACTTTCATAAGCCACCCTGGCTTTTGCTTTTTCAACCACCACTCCTTCTCTTAAAACGCCATTAATATCAAGTGCGTAGCGGGATATATTCTGCCCATCGGCCATCGGAAAATCAAATTCACCTTCAAGCACTTTATCTGTAGCATTGTAATACATGATATCAAAAACGGTAGTGGCAATATTGCCGGTAACTTTTATGTCAACGTCCAATTTCGCTATCTGCAAGGCAATCATGCTGGTATCAACCAAAACTTTTAAAACAGGTATAGCGCTTGTTATGGGCGATTGAGCCGAAGCTTTTTTAACGCAGGAAGGCATACTGTACAACATGCATAAACAAAGTGAGATGATGCGTAACATAGTTCTGGTTTTAAGCTGATTTGAAACTATGATAAAAAAGTTAAGGATTGCATAAAAAATTACTGTTGCCTTTACAATTCCGCTTCGCAGGCATGAATAAAGAATTGGACATAATTCCCTAATTTTAAAAAAACATTTTATGTCAGCAATTACCCTAACCATTAAAGATGAAACCGCAGGTGGCAAAACCACCAACGAGATCAACGTATCCTTCGCCAGCGAATTAACAACTGTAAAAGAGATCATCACCGCAAGGGTAACTGCCGAAGTGGACCAGTACAACAATAAAATGCCTGAATATTTTAAAGGGCTGGTAGAACCAGGTGATGCCGAACGCACACTCAATGGATTTAAATTAAAGGAAAAAAGAAAAGTAGATGCCGAAAAACAATGCCTCATTGCACTTGATGCATTTCAGAAAAACGGTTTCTTCCTGCTGGTTGATAATATACAATCCGAATCGCTGGAACAGATGGTTGTCATCAATACCAATACCAATATAAGTTTTGTAAAACTTACGCCGCTGGTAGGCGGATAACTGTACTCATTATGGGACTATTCAATTATATAAAATCTGCACTTGGTGGTAATGGTAAAGAAGCAGAAAAAGAAACCGAACAGCCAGCTGAAAAGGAAACCAAATTGTGGTATAATGATATTATAAATACTGCCTATCATGAAATGCAGGCTAAGGGTTACCATTATTGGTGGTCGGTAAAAGCCAGTGAGATATCTTCTTTTAACGAAAAATTATTAACCCTGCCCGATAAGCAAAAAGCTACTTTTATTGCAACAGCTGTTTCTAAAATACATGCATATCATAAGGGCAGAAAGGGTTATAGTTCGGAGGACAAGG